>NZ_JAIFZQ010000001.1 GCF_019710585.1 Arthrobacter sp. MAHUQ-56
TGGCTATCGTTTCAAGCCGCTGCAGGCGGCCGCCGCCGATGCGCGGGCGGCTCAAATCTCCCGCACCTCCGCGTGCTCCGCGGTAGACGGCGCCGTCGAGGACGAAGCCCAGCCCGATGCCGATGCCCGCTTTGACGCCCACAATGTCCCGGTATCCCACACCGCCGCGCCTTGCTTCGGCCATCGTCATGACGTTGACGTCCCGGTCGACCGCAAGGACGGCATGTTCGTATCTGCTTGCGAAGTAGTCGCGGACAGCGACGCCGTCCCACTGCCCATCGACTTGCGGGGATGCCAGGCGGCCGGTTGTGACATCGACCGGACCGGGGACTCCCACACCGATCCCCAGGACGTCGGCCCTGGTCTTTCCGAGGCGTTGCAGCATGAGGTCAAAGACCTGGCCGGCCCACTCGAAAATCTCAGCCGGGCCCTGGCTTGGACCGATGTCCGCCTCGTCCACGGCGAGGATGGTGGACACCAGGTCCGTAATGGCCACCTGGCTGTGTGAACCGCCGATGTCCAGGGCCAGCAGCACGCCTGAATCCGGCTTCACGGCAAACTTTTCAGGCGGGCGTCCTCCCCGTGAGTCGAGCTGGCCTACGCTCCTGATGATGGACGCGTTCAGCAACTCCTCGAGCCGCCGGGCAAGGGTGATGCGCGACCATCCCAGCCGCTCCAGGAGGTCGGTCCTGGTGGTGGCCTGCCCGGACCTGATCAGATCCAGGACAACACCTGATCCTGTCGAAAGTGATTGCGCCATTCCAACCTCTCGTGATTCGGTCGCTGCCCGGGGATCCTTACCGACCCGAATTATGCATACTGGTATTCGAAAGCCTACCCCGTCTTTACCCCGGCTACTTGAGATCAAACAGTGGCGGCAGGCCTAACCTTCCAGTTCCGATTGTGGCCCACCTGACGTGAAAGCCGTGCCCCTCCGGCTCCTCCAGTACGAAGGGGCCACAGAGCCGATGCTGATGGTAGCCACGTTGCTGGCCACCTGCTCAAGAAGTCCACTGTTTCTTCGGGAACCAAAAAGGGACTGCTGCGTCTTCTCCTTTAAGGAAGAAGGTGTGTGATCCTATGAGCATGGCAACCGAGGCAGTGCGGTCGTCGGCGCAGCACGCATGGTTCTCGGATGAGGTCCAGTCGCTGCTGCCGAAGCTCTACGGCGCCGCGGTGAAGCTGTGCCGCGACCGCACCAACGCGGAAGACCTGGTCGCCGAGGCGCTCACGCGGGCCTGGGCGAAGCTCCCGACGCTGGCGGACCGCGGCACCTTCCAGGGGTGGCTCTTCCGGATCCTCACCAACGTCTACATCTCGCAGTATCGCGCGGCCCGTGTACGCCCCGAGGAGGAGTACCTGGGGGTCGATGCCGAAAACTTTTCGATCTTTGAGCGTATCCACCAGCCGATCCTGCTGTGGTGGGGCAACCCGGAGCAGGAGTTCTTCGACGGGCTGCTGCGAAGTGACCTGCAGGCGGCCCTCGACTCGCTTCCGGAGCCGTACCGTTCCGCCGTGGTGCTGGTGGACGTCTACGAGCTGTCCTACAGGGACGCCGGTGCGGCGCTCGACGTGCCCGTCGGCACCGTCCGGTCGCGTCTCTCCCGGGGGCGCGCGCTGATGCAGAAGCACCTCTGGCAGTACGCCGGACCAGGCCATGGGCCGGCACAGGGGAAGGGAGAACGGGAATGAAGCCCACATCGATCACCTCATGCGAGGAGGCCATCCGTGTGCTCGCCGAGCATCTGGACCACGAGCTGGGCGGGCGGCTGGAGGCGGAGCTGAATGCCCACCTGGAAACGTGCCGCAGCTGCTGCTCGCGGGCGGAGTTCGAGCGCGAGCTGAAGGCGCGCATACGCGGGCTGGGCGCCGAGCCCCTGGACCAGGACGTCGCCGGCCGGGTACAGGCCCTCCTCCGCAGCTTCGCCGACACCCCCACCCCCTGAACCGGAAAGGCCAGTGAGATGGTCGTCATCACTTCGGACCAGCGCCAGGTCATCTTCGACGCCGTCATCGCGATGTACACGAACGTGGCACTCAGCCCCCAGCAGGGCTACCACTTCCCGACCGGCCGGATGGCAGCCGAGTACGTCGGCTATCCGCCCGAGCTCCTCGACCGGCTGCCTGCGGCGGCGGTCGAGTCCTTCGCCGGCGTGGGGTACCCGTTCGCGACCGGGGTCCTTCGGCCGGGGGACACGGTGCTCGACATCGGCTCCGGCTCGGGGACGGACCTGCTCGCCGCGGCCCTGTCCGTGGGCACCGAAGGCTTCGTGTACGGCGTCGACATGACGGAGGCGATGCGCGGCAAGGCGACGGCGAACGCGCGCCTCGCCGGGGCGGAGAACGTCGAGGTTTTGGAGGGCAACGCCGAGAACCTGCCCCTCAGGGACGGGAGCGTGGATGCCGTGACGAGCAACGGCGTCATCAACCTCGTCCCGGCCAAACGGAAGGCAATAGCCGAGATCCACCGCGTGCTCAGGCCCGGCGGCTGGGTGCAGATCGCCGACATCGTCGTCGAGGACCTGCCCTCCGAGGCCTGCCGCGCGAAGCCCCGGCTGTGGGCCGAGTGCATCGTGGGAGCGACGACGCAGGCCGACTACCTGCGGATGTTCACCGAGGTGGGCTTCACCGACGTGGAGCGGCTGGGGGAGCTGGACTACTTCGCCGCGAGCAGCAGCGCCTCCACCCGGGCCACGGCCGGCGGATTCGGTGCCCACAGCATGGTGATGCGCGCCCACAAGCCCGCCTAGCACGACGACCCGGCCCCACCGGCAGGACGGTGCCAGCAGTCCGCCGGACAGAACAACCATGCCCAAAACAACAACCAGAAGGAGAACTGCCATGTCCGCGCCCACCGAAGCCGTCGAATTGAACGGCATCAGCGTCACCCAGCTCGCCGATACCATTCGGGCGATCCAGGGTGATCCGTCCATCGCGCAGTTCCGCTTCCGCGCCAGCACCAGCTGGCAGGGCGGAGGCCGAAGCCAGACCCGGATCAAGGGGTTCTATGGTGCGACCGCGGAGGACACGTCTCGGGCGGAGTCCTTCACCCTGGCCGGGGACGAGCCCCCAGTGCTGCTTGGCAGCAACACCGCACCCAACGCGGTCGAGGCGGTGCTGCACGCGCTTACCTCATGCCTGACCGTCGGCTTCGTCTACAACGCCGCGGCCAAAGGGATCACGCTGCGCAGCCTCGACTTCGATATCGAGGGCGAGCTTGACCTGCACGGCTTCCTCGGCCTCTCCCCGGACGTCCGGCCCGGCTACCAGAAGATCGGGATCACGTACCGGGTGGACACCGACGCGTCCGACCAGGAGATAGACGAACTGTGCCGCTATGTACAGCGCACGTCGCCCGTGCTCGACATCGTCCGCAACCCGGTGGAGGTCAGCCTGGCCCGCAGCCGATAAAGCCAGACCGGAACGGCAGAAACCAGCCCTTCACCGCATAAGCCTTCGGCAGCTTCAGGCCGCATTCGCCCGCGAGGGTGTGCAGGCGGGGCGGCAGATAAACGGATCAGTCACGGCTGTAGGCCTGCGCTGCTGCACAGGCCAGCCGGCGGCCCACGGCGATCGGGGACTGAGGGGAACCGCGGAGGAATCCGGCCAGCGCCCCGCTGTAGGCCACAAGCACTTCATTGGCCAGGTCCTGGGCGCGATCCCCCGCAAGAGGGCGGGACAGGTGCAGAAGGCGGTCTGCGAGCAGGGCGGTGTCACCAGCCAGGACGTCGCTGATTTCGTTCGCGGCCTCGGGGAGCTCGGTGGCGGCGGCCAAGAAGGCGCACCACCGTGAGGGGTGGCCCTGGGTGTCACGGTAGGAGGCCAGCGCGTCGAAGACCGCGAGCAGCCGATCCAGGTCATTACCCGCCGCAACGATGTGCTGGTCCCAGACCCTCTGCCAGTCGGACAGCCGGACCCGCAGCACTTCGGCAACCAAGCCGTCCTTGCTGCCGAAGTGCGTGTACAGGGTGGCCGCCGAGACCTCCGCCTGGCGCAGCAGCTCATCGACGGGTGTGTCCCGGATACCGTGCTCGAACAGCACCTGGTCGGCCGCCTCAAGCAGCCGGGTGCGTGCAGGAACTCGTTGGCCGACGATCATCATCTCAGTATAGGTAAACCCGAATACAGAACGCACGTTTTGCTGTAGCATAACGACCGCTACCGCCTCTCGGGCGGAGCTGCGATGAGACTTACGGCTGGTACTGGCCGGCGAACAGGCGCGCGACGTTGCTGCGCCGAATGAGGAGGAGTTTTATGAAGCTTTCAGCGGGCGGTCGGATCGGTCTGGCCGGAGCAGCGGTAGTCGGGGTCGCCTTTGGCATGGCCCGTTACGGCTATGGTCTGACGCTGCCGAACATCCGGGAGGACCTGGGGCTGTCCGAGCTGGTGCTCGGCATCATCGCCAGCGCAACGTTCGCGGGGTACCTGGCTGGACTGCTGCTGGCAGGGCCACTCGCTGCCCGGCAAGGTTCGCGTGCTCCGACGACCGTGGGCGGAGCGAGCGGCGTTCTGGGCGCGGTGATCGTTGCCTTCGCGCAGTCTCCGGGACTGCTTGCCGCCGGTGTGGTCCTGGCCGGCAGCGCCGGTGGTTGGGTCTGGGCGCCCTACTCGGACATCGTGACCCGTTCGGTGCCCTTGCGTCAGCAGCCCAGGGCGTTGGCGATCATCACGACCGGCACCAGCGGGGGCCTGGTGCTGCTGGGCGGATTGGCGGTCCTGGCAATAATGGGTTCCTGGCGGCTGGTCTGGGTCGGCATCGCCTTGGCCGCGGCAGCGGCTGCCCTTGTGAACCTTCGCCTCGTGCCAAAAACCAGGCCAGTCCCAGCAGCGATCAACCATCACGGTGCCTCCGCACTGTTTGCAGCGCTGCGTGGCCCATGTGCCTACGCGGTGGCCTACTTTGCGGCCGTCGTCATCTACTTCACGTACGCCGCCGACGTCGTCGGCAGTGGTGCCCTTCCAGCAGGAGCCCTTCCCGCGCTCTACGCGGGCATTGGCCTCTGCGGCGTGATTGGCGTGGCCACCGGAACCTTCGCGAGTCGGATGGGCAGTTCTAGGGTGGCCGGACTGTCCCTTGGAGCGGTCGGTGTAGCACTGGCGATGCTCGGGTTGGCAAGCGATTCCCTGACCGCTACAGCGGTTTCGGCGTGCATCTTCGGAGCGGGGTACATGACAGGATCTGCGGTGCTCGCGATTTGGACCGCCGAACTGGTGCCCGAGCGCGCAGGCGAGGCATTCACTGCCTGCCTTATCGTGGGGGCACTCAGCTCGGTCGCGGCCCCGGCCCTGGCCGGCGCGATGATCCCCGGGGTGGGGCTGGGGCCGCTGCTGGTCTACGCCGCTGTGGCGACACTGCTCAGCGGGATAGCGCTGGTGGTGCGCGCGTCCCGGCAAATGGCCGCCGTCGGTGATCCCAGACCGTGATTAGTCGATGACTGCGATGTCCTGCCACGTGAGGCAAGCGCGGCTCTACACGAGGAAGGCTCCGTCCCACGGGGCGGCGCCTTCCTCATTCAGGCAAAAAATCAGGAATCCTGGCCTACTGCGACCACGATCTTGCCGCGCGTATGCACATCCACTCGCCGCCGCGCTCCTCAACTTCGCTGTCGGCGATCGAGGCGTGCCGGCCCCCCCTCAGGCTGCACGGCCATCCGCAGGGGACAGCCTCACCAGCACCGGGCAGGGACGCCATATATCCACGGTGTCCCTGCCCGCAGGTTGCTAGAGCTGCGCCGGGTTCAAGGGCAGGGGCGTGATCGGCTGGTCGTTGGCGGCCAGGTCGATGCCCATGTCTTTGGCAAACATCAGGCGGGTCGACTTGTAGATGCCGGTGTGGTTCTCATCCAGCTCGAAGACGCGTGCGCCACGGAGCCTGTTTCGGTCCGCACCCGGCAGGCCGTAGGCGCCGAACCCTGTGCCGGGGCCATAACCGAGTTCCACCCCGTAGTAGTTGCCCGCATAGGTGTTGACGTGGTCGTGGCCCACGAAGTAGCCGCGGACGTCCCCGCGTTCCAGGAAGGCGTTGAACAGGCCGGAGTTGAAGGGGCCTGGGCACTCGTCCTCGTTCCGCTCACCAACGATCCCGTGCTTGGCCACGGCCCGCTGGTGGTCAGCGTCGGTGCGGGAGTCCAGGCTTGCGAACCACATATTGCGGTGCTCGTGGAGCGCGATGTGCCCCCACATCAGTGACGGGACCTTCCGCCCGTATTTCTGTTCCGTGGCGATGGAGAGGTTCCGGTACCAGGTGACCTGGTCCATCCGCACCCAGTCCCAGTGGGGGTATCCGGCGAAGTCCTGCCCGTTGATGGTGTCCGGGGCGTAGCGGCCGGTATCGATGAGCCACAGGCCGAACGCCGGGTCCTTCGACTTGGATGACTGCACCAGCAACAGCGAGTTGGAGGTGCCCGTGACGCCGGCGGAAGAATCGGCGTTGAGGTTGAACTCGTAGCTCTGCAGGAACTGGAGCATCTTGGCCTCGGTCATGCCGGTCCTGGCGACGGAATCCTCATCGTGGTTGCCGAACGTCACGGCCCATGGGATCTTGCGGCTCTCCATCGGCTGCACCACGTGGTTCAGTGCCTGCTTGACCTCCAGTTCGGTATCGCAGCCTCCGTTGATGACATCGCCGTTGATCACCACGAAGTCCGGCTTTTCAGCGTCCAGGGTGCCGTTCATCAGTTCGATGGTGCGGCGGTCTGTCTGCTCGTCGTCCTGGGTGTCGTTGAACTGGACCACCTTGAACTTTCCGTCCGGGCGGAAGGCGAGGACGGGCTTGGGGGCCTTCGCTCCGGGCGCTGCCGTTGCGCCGGTACCAGCGGCCACCACTGCTCCCAGTGCACCAAGGGCGCCGGCGGTTGCCAGGGCTGTCCGCCTGCTGAAATTGGGCTGGTCGATCTTGACGGTCATCGTTGCCTCTCTGCGTTATGCGCGGCGGCACTGCGCGCCGCCGTCGCAGTGACAGTAGGCTGCCGCAGCAACGAGGTTACGAACTCAGCGTGAACAGCTTGCCAGGGAGGTTCCTCGGTTGTGGCCTGTCGCGATGACAGGGCAACGCTCGGTGCGCGGAGCAGCGGCAACAGATTCGGACCGAGAGCGAATGGACCGGTCCCGGGTTATTGTGGGCGGTGCCCGGCCGCGAGGCGCGCGAGGTCGTACATCACTTGCCGGATTTCACGCTCTCGGCCCGCGGACCTCGACGGCGGTGCCTGGGGGACTGCGTAGCCTGGGGGAGTAACAACGGGGCGCCGGGCAGTTGGCCGCGCCGTGGGTATCGGTCCATCGGCTGTGGGTGCCGTACCCAGGCCTACGGTCTCCGCCGCGGCCGCATCACCGCAGTCCCTGCCGGCATTCGTGTCCGTGATCATCGACGTTGTCCCCCTAGCCAAGCTCGTGGGACCACCATAGAAAGGCCTTGCGCAGTCCGGGAAGAGACTTTGTCACTCGGGAAGATTTATTGCCCCAATCTTGAGGGAACCTTGCAGCTCAGCCTCATGGGGCGGTGCTGATGATCCCACGGTCGAGGGCGTGCGTCGCAGCCTGTGTCCGGGAGTTGACACCGAGCTTGTCGAAGATGTTGCTCACATGGCGCTGGACGGTTCGCTCGCTGAGGAACAACTCTGCACCTATTGCCCGGTTGGTCAGGCCCCGCACGATCAACCGGAGCACCTCTACCTCGCGGGGCGAGAGGCCGTGCCGGCCCGGGATGTCCGGATGTCGGAGCATGCCCTGGACCTCCAGCAGATCGCGCCGGGCGCCGAGCCGCGTGAAGGCGTCGCGCGCCGACTCGAGTTCCAGGTCCGCGGCCTCGTCGTCCCCCACACCCCGGTATGCGGTGGCCAGGAGCACGGAGCACCGTGCCGTTTCATAGGGGACATCAAGGTCCCGCCACAGACCCGCGGCCTGCCGGAGTTCGGGAAGAGCCTTCTGCCACTCGTCGTTGGCGAGAGCCAGTTCGCCGAGGGCCCGCGCGTGGCTGGCCCGCACGCTGTCGGAGGCGAATCGCTCGGCGAGGCTGCCCAACTCGGCTGCAGCGGCCGCTGCTTCGCCTGCCGCCTTCGCCGCGCAGTGTACGGTCACTGCCGCCGGCAGTAGCTCCACGCGGGCTGCCGGCCCCACGGACTCGCCAAGCGCACGACGGATCCCGGTTGCTGCCGCAGGCACGTCTCCGAGGGAGAGCCTCAGCATGGCGAGCCCTGGCTGCGTGGGGCCTCCGGCGAACGCCGCCGCCCGGTAGGCCGCCTCGGCCTCCGGGAAGTCGCCCAGGAACCGGTGCGATTCACCGAGTTCGTAACGCGCATGGCCAACCAGGCGTATTCCTGCGCCCTGGGCCAGGCTTTGGCATGCCTCTTCCAGCAGGGAGAGGGCAGCCGCCCACTGGCCTGCGAGCCGGAGGTGGACCGCGCGGTAAACCAGGCAGTTGCCGTAGAAGGGGCCGCCGAACGGAGGCACCGTATCGAGCCACGATCCGAGGGCAGCGCTCCATTCCCGGACCCGCGAGACATCCCGGACCTCCATTTGGCACGTGCCGATCGCCGCACAGAAGAGCAGGCTCGTGACCCTCGGGGTCGTCTCGCCCGCCACTACCCGGACCATGGCATCGTCGAGCCAGTCCAGCCCGTCCCCAAGGCGGCCGGACTGGACCAGGGCGCGTCCGGTGAGGAGCGTCGAGAAGGCGAGCTGGTCGGCGTCGTGCGTTCTCGCGGCGCCCTCACGGGCACGGGCAAGGAGCGTCAAAGCCTCGTCATAGGCACCCGCGGCGATCCTGCCGTACGCCGCGGTGATCAGCAGCCAGCCGGGCTCGTCGCCGGCCTCGTCCGGGCCCAGTTCCCGGGCCCGAGCCATCCAGCCGTTGGCCTGGCCGAACTCGCTGTTCAGGTTGTAGGCCTCCCACAGCCAGAAAGCGGAGGCGACGGCGGGACGCACCTGGCCGTTCGCGGCCCGCGTCTCGAAGGCCTGCGCCAGCGCGGCAATTGCCTCGTCGCGGAACCCCACGATTTGTGCGCACTCGGCGAAACGCTCCACGTCCTCGATACCAAGGCCGGCGAGCCCGCCGGCGGCGCGGAACTCGGCGCAGGCCTGCCGCCATGCGTACGACGCGTGGAACGCCCGGGCGCGCGCGAGGTGATTTCCGTCGTCGGCCACGTCAACCTCCTGATCACTACTATGCATCGTCGGACTGGGCATAACTACCCAGTGCCGGTTGCCGAAGGTGGCGCGATCCGCCGATGCCCGCGCGGTGCGTCGGCGGGATCCTGAAGGTGATCCGCAGGGTGCGGATCACCTGGTTCTAGGAGGCCATCATGTACGAGCCGTTTGTCTACTTGAGCACCTATACCGTGCGCCCTGGGCACCTCGATGAAGCCCTCGAGGCCTGCCGCGAGGTGGCGGGCCTGGTGGAGAGCCGTGAGCCGAGGATGCTGGTGTTCCAGTTCTTCGCCGACGAACAGGGCCGGCAGATCACCGTCCTTCAGGTGCATCCCGACGCCGAATCCATGGCCAACCACATGGCTCTGGTCAGCGAACACCTGGCACGGTCCGGATCGTGGATCGAATCGTTCAGCAACACGACCGTTCTGGGCCAGCCGCCGACGGTTCTCTCGCAGTGGTACCAGGAGGCGGGCGAGGACCTGACAGAGTTTCCGCGGCACGTTGCGGGGGTTATCCGGGTCGCTTCGCCTGTTGGATGACTGGGTCCGGGCGGGACCCGGCTTTCCCACGGGGCGTCTCCGGCCAAAGTGGTGCTAGGGAGCTGAATCAGAAACGGAGGATTCAATGGCCGTCCATCCGATGGCAGTGCGCGCCCAGGGACGAGAGTTTGCGCAGCTGCTCGCCGGTCAGGACGGACGCAGGGTCCTGCGGCCGGCATCGATGCTCTCTCCGTCCGCGTCCCAATCAGCGCGAGGTGCCCTACTTTGCACAGCATCGGGGGTGGCGTGCACCTTGTGCGCGCCACCCCCGTAGGTGCTGATTTCTCGCTGGTTTTAGGCTTCTACGTCATGGTCCGTCTCCAGGATCCCCACCAGGTGGTCGAGGGCTGCATCGGCACCTGGGCCGTCGGCGCGAAGTACCACAACGTCCCCATGGGAGGCGCCCAGGCTCATAAGGGAGAGGATGCTTGCGGCATCGAGGGCCTCGTCGGGGCTGACTTCCGGGGAAGCGATGGTCACCTCCAGTTCAAGCTTGCTGACTTCCTCCGCGAAGACCGATGCGGGACGGGCGTGGAGGCCCACTCGGCTGGCAA
>NZ_JAIFZQ010000010.1 GCF_019710585.1 Arthrobacter sp. MAHUQ-56
CCGTCCGGAAACGGCGCCCCTACCGGTCCTCCACGTTTGCCTCTCGACATCTCCACAGGGCCCATCCTCCGGACCCAATGTCGCACCGTAGAGGACCACAGGCCCGACACGCGGCACGACTCACTGATCGAGGCCCCTTGCCGCAAAAGCGCAAAGAACCCGTCCCTGACCGCATCCCCAAAAACGTACCCCGCCGGCATCGCAACACCCCTTCAACGGTTTCGTTGCAACGACCATATGAATCCGCCGGCTCAAAACGGCGTCTACGGAGCACTCGATGGGGGCTAGTCGAGGCCGCGGCGCTTTAGCAGCGGGCCCAGCTCCGCGTCGCGGCCCCTCAGGGTCCTGAAGGACTCCAGGGGGTCCCGGCTGTTGCCGCGGGACAGCAGTTCCTTCCGGAACCGTTCGCCGTTGGCGCGGGTGAAGCCGCCAGTCTCCGTGAACCAGTCCACGGTTTCGGCGTCCAGCACCTCGCTCCAGATGTAGGAGTAGTAGCCGGCAGCGTATCCGGCACCCGCGAAGATGTGCTGGAAGTACCCGGTCCGGTACCGGGGCGGGATGAGGGGGTGGGCTATCCCTGCAGCGGCGAGGGCCTTGGCTTCGAATTCGAGCGCGTCGTCCGGTACCCCGTCCGGTTCCAGCGTGTGCCACGCGAGATCCAGCAGGGCTGCGCCCAAGTATTCCGTCGTGGCGAAGCCTTCGCCCCAAAGCCGCGACTCCTCAAGCCGGTCGATGATGTCCCGGGGCAGCGGCTCCCCGGTGGCGTGGTGGCGCGCGTAGTTGGCGAGCACTTCCGGCCACATGATCCACATTTCGTTCACCTGCGACGGGTACTCGACAAAGTCCCGGGGGACCGCCGTTCCCGAGAACCGCGGATAGTTCACGCTGGACAGCAGCCCGTGCAGGGCATGCCCGAACTCGTGGAACAACGTCCGCAGCTCGTCCAGGGTGAGGAGGGTCGGTTCACCGGGGGCCGGTTTGGAGATGTTGAGCGTATTGATCACGACGGGCCGGGTGCCCAGCAGCTCCGACTGGTCGACCAGCGAGTTCATCCAGGCACCGCCACGCTTCGATTCACGGGCGTAGTAGTCGCCGAGGAACAGTCCCAGCCCGGTCCCGTCCCCGTCGCGGACCTCCCAGATCCGCACGTCGGGATGGTATGCCTGCAGGTCTGGCCGCTGGTGGAAGGTAATGCCGTACAGGGAAGTGGCTGCAAAGAAGACTCCGTCGGTGATCACCCGGTCCAGCTCGAAGTAGGGGCGCAGGGCCTGCTCGTCGACGTCGTACTTCTCCCGGCGCACTTTCGCCGAGTAGTAGGCCCAGTCCCAGGGCTCCAGGCGGTGGCCGGCGACTTCTGCCAGCACGGCAGCTTCGGCGTCCGCGTTGCGCATCGCTGCCGGCGCCATCCGGTTCAGCATGGCCTGGACCGCTTCGAAGTCCGGCGCCGTCTGGCGGTCAACGACGAGCCCGGCGTAGTTGGCGAAACCCAGCAACTGGGCCTTCTCCGCCCGCAGTGCGGCCGTGGTCCTTGCCAGGTCCAGGACGTCGAGGCTGCCTCCATCGCTGCCCCTGGCCACCGATGCTTCAAACAGGCGACGGCGGACGTCCCGGTTTTCGAGCGCGGCCAGGGCAGGCTGGTTGCCGGGCTGGACCAGAGTGAGCAGGAACTGGCCGTCATGTCCGGCGGCGCGGGCGGCCTCCGCGGCGCCGGCGATGTCGTCGGCTGTCAGCCCGGCCAGTTCAGCGGCGTCCCCGACCAGCAGTGCCGCGGACTTCATGCCCTCCTTGACCCGCTGGCCGAACTCGGTGCCAAGCCGGGCCAGGTCTGCGTTGATGGCACGCAGCCGCTCCTGGCCGGCCGCGTCGAGCTGGATGCCGGACTGGCGGAACTCCTTGAGGTACTCCTCCACCAGCCGGACGGATTCCGGGTCGCAGGCGGCGGTGTCAATGGCGGAGAACCGCTCGTGCAGGGCGTGGTTCAGGTAGATCCCGTCCTGGTGGGCAGAGAAAAGCGGCGACAGTTCCGTTTCGAGGTCACGGATTTCCTGGGACGCATCGGCGGAGACCAGGGTGAAGAACGCCGCCGATGCCCGGTTCACAAGCTGTCCCGAGCGTTCCATGGCCAGGGCCGTGTTCTCGAAAGTGGCTGCCTCCGGACTGTCCGTGATGGCCCGGATCTCGTCCAGGTGTGCGGACAGTCCGGCTTCTATGGCTTCGCGGTAGTCACCGGGTGTGAGGGCAGTGAACGGTGGAAGACCATAGGGCAGCGGACTGGCGGCAAGGAGGGGGTTCGTCATGGGGTAAATCTTTCATGGCAGGCCACGCTTCTCAATTGCCGGAAAATATCACCACCGTCCAGGCAGCATCCCTACAATTGCCGCTATGGGGACCATTTCGGGCAGGCGTTCCATGCGCCGGCGGGCGGCAGTCCGCGGCTTGGCGTGTGCCGCGGGCCTGGCTTCCGGCGCCGCGTTGGCAGGCTGCGGCCTCGTCGCGGAACAAGGGGCAGTGTCGTCTCGGCCGAACTCCAGCACGTATGCAGTACACAATGGCACCGCGGCCGGCGCCACTGGGTCCCCGGCACCCTTGCCTTCCCCCACGCCCACGCCCACCCCGACTCCCACCCCGACTCCGGGGAAGGGACCGGCCTGTCCGACGCTCCGGTGCACCACCGTCATGGTCACCGGGGACATGCTGGTCCATGCCCAGCTGTGGGAGCAGGCGCAGCAGGATGCAGCCGCCGCGGGAAAGCCCGGCCTTGACTTCCTTCCCCTCCTCGAGGGGCAGCGCCGCTACCTCAACAACAGCGATCTCGCCATCTGCCACCAGGAAACGCCGGTGGCAGGACCGGACGGCCCCTTCTCCGCCTACCCGTCCTTCAATGTGCCGCCCCAGATCATTACTGCCGCCAGGGAGGTGGGCTACCAGGCGTGCACAACCGCCAGCAACCACACCATCGACCGGGGCACGGACGGCCTGCTGCGCACCTTGGACCGGATGGACGCCGTCGGACTGCAACACACCGGCTCCTACCGCACGGAAAGTGAGTCCCGGTCCGTCCTTCTCCTGCAGACACCGGCCGCCAAGGTGGCCGTCATTGAAGGAACCTATGGACTCAACGGCCTGGCCCCCGATCATCCCTGGCAGGTGGACATGCTGGACCCGGCTGCCATGATCGCCAAAGCCGCAAGGGCGCGGAGCCTGGGGGCGGACGTCGTCCTGGGGGTCATGCACGCAGGCGACGAATACTCCAGCGTCCCCAACGGCCAGCAGCAGGACGTGGCCCACGCACTGGTGGACAGCGGACAGTTCAACCTGGTCTACGGCCACCACACCCATTCCGTGCAGCCCATCGAGAAATACAAGGACGCCTGGATCGTGTACGGCCTGGGCAACGGCATCACCGAGCTGTCACCCTGGTATGTCGTCAACAACGAAGGCCTCCTGGTCCGCGTCCAGTTCAGCCAGGACGCCACCGGCAGATGGGCCGCGAGCGACCTGGCCTGGGCGCCCTCTGTCATCGTCCGTGGTCCCTACAGATGGTGTTCCGTCGCCTCGGACACGCCGCAGGGGCCCTGTGCAGGCGCCGAAGCAGACGCTGCAACCCGCCAGCGCACCGCGGGTGTTGTGGAGTCCATGGGGGCCGCCGCGGCCGGCGCCCACGAACTCCTGATCACGAAGGAGCCTTGAACCATGGACATTTCGCGGGCCGGTTCCCGGCCGAGGACAGCCCTGATGGGCGTGCCCGTCCGATGGATGGGGCCGGGCGCCATCGCGTTCCTCTTTGCGCTGTACGGCGTGTTCTGGTTCCTGGAGCGCCCGGCAGGGGAGCCGCTCCTGGGGCACGTGGGGCAGCTCTTCGGCGGTGAATCGGTCCTGTTATTCTCGATCGCCCTGGTCCTGATCAGCACCCTCCCGCACGTGGAACCACTGTTCGGCGGCATCGACCACGCGGCCATCTGGCACCGGAGGGCTGCAATCACGGCCACCGTGCTGCTACTGCCGCATATCGAACTTGCGGCCAACCCGGCGGCAACGAGTGCCGGAAAGACGCTTGCCGTGATCGCGGCGAGCGGCCTGGCCGCCCTGGTGGTGTGGGCCATCCTGCCCCGCTGGCGGACCATGCTTCCCGCGCCCGTCCGCCGCCTGGTGCTTGCGGCACTTCAAGCCCGTCCCCTGCAAGTGGCGGCACGGCTGCTGGGCGGCTATGAGCGGTGGCGCGGCTTCCACCGCCTGACCGGCCTCTTCGTTGCGGCCGGGTTCGTGCACGGCCTGCTGGATGCCAGTTCCTTCGCCGCCGTGCCCGGGCTGCGCTGGAGCTACGTCGCGATCGGTGGCACCGGGCTGGCGTTCTATGCCTACCGGGAACTCCTCGCGCGCCATTTCCTGCCCCACCATGACTATCAGGTGGCAGGAGTGCGTCCGTTGGCGGCGGACCTTGTTGAGGTCACCCTCCGGCCCCTGGGCAAACCGCTGAAATTCAAGCCGGGCCAATTCGCGATGGTTTACCTGGAGACGGCGGATGGCTGGCAGCGGCACCCCTTCTCCATGTCGGGGGCCGCCCACGGCGACACCATCGGGATCACGGTCAAGGCGCTGGGTGACCACACCACCAAGCTTCCCGACGTCGTCCAGACCGGAATGCCGGCCGTCGTCGGCGGACCCTACGGGCGGTTTGACCGGCACGGCGGTACGGCAGACCAGGTCTGGATCGCGGCCGGAGTGGGAATCACGCCGTTCCTCAGCTGGCTGCGGTCACTGGACGGGGAAGTGCAGGAAAACGTCGACTTCTTCGTCACCTCCGCCGGACCTTCGCCTTTCGCCGAAGAGATCGCCGCCGTCGCCGGAACGCAGCCCCGGCTGAAGGTGCATCTGGTGGACACGGAGGTCGACGGGCGGCTGACACCGGAGCGGATACTGGCCGCGGTGGGCACTGATCCGCGCCGGCTGTCGGTGTTCATGGGCGGCCCCGATGCCATGCTGCGGCAGTTCCGGAAGGACTTCCGGGCCGCCGGCGTCCGCCGTGCCAATATCCACCGCGAATACTTCCAATGGCGCTGAGCGTTTAGCTGGCCGGCAGCTCTTTGGCCGGACCCGCACGGATGAAGCAGCTCTTAGCGCGGGCGCCTGGCGGCGTGTTCGCGCGCCAGGACGGCGAAGGAGTCGTCGGGGGTGCCGGGGGTAAAACTGCCAAACCTGCGCTCGGCCGCGGTCCGGATCAGGAAGTCCGCAATGGCCGGGTTCTTGGGCAGCAGCGAGCCGTGCAGGTAGCTGGCCACGATGTTCCGGTAGCGGGCACCCTCATGGCCGTCGTTGCTGTTGTTGCCGGTCCCCTTGGCAGTGGTCCCCAGCGGCCGCACGCCACTGCCCAGGGTGGTCTGCCCGCTGTGGTTCTCGTAGCCAAGGACTTCGCCGAACTCGGAGGTGGCCACCTTGACGTTGCCGATCAGGCGCTCGTCGCCGCCATGGGTTTCCACATCCAAAACCCCGATCCCCGGGATGACTGCGCCGGTGCGGGTCTTGAAGAAACGGCCGAAGAGCTGGTACAGCCCGCAGATGAGCAGCATCGGGGTGCCGTTCTCGGCGAGATCCGTCAGTACGCCGGCCCGTGCCTGCAGGTCGTCCTGGATCACCAATTGACCGCTGTCCTGCCCGCCGCCTCCGACAATGATGTCCACGTTCTCCGGGAACGGGTCGCCCACGTTGTACTCGAGCAGTTCCGGCGTATAGCCGTGCCAGGCGATCCTGCGCTGCAGGACCAGGGCGTTGCCCCAGTCGCCGTAGATGTTCATGTCGCGCGGATACAGCTGCACCACGCGGAGGGTGCCCTTGGACTGCTCAGCCGCAGCGGCTTCTGCCGGGTTCACGAGACAACCTCCACGGTGGTGATCTTGGACAGTTCGCGGCGGATGGCCAGCATGGCGGTGTAGGTGCAGAAGATCCGCTTCGGCTTGCCTTGGCCCTCCCGGATGAAAGCCGCCAAGGCCGGTGCGATCTCCGGCTCCACGGCGCCGACCCGCACGTCGTCGTACTGCAGCCGCAGCGCCATGTCATAAGCCCGTGAGCCGGTCAGCACGTCAACGCCGCCGTCGCGCAGGGAATCGAATTCCACGTCCCAGAGCCAGGACATGTCCCGGCCGTCGGCGTAGTTGTCGTTGATGGCAATCATGGTGGCGTAGCCGGCGGCGGGGAAGGACTTCAGGCCCAGGCGGAAGCCGCTGGGGTTCTTCACCAGTACCAGGTCCAGCGGCTGGCCCTCCACCGTGAGGCTCTCACCGCGCCCGAACGCCGGCGCCACCTGCGACAGGGCCTGGAGCAGGGTCTCGTGGTCGGCGGTGGCGGCGCCTGCGCCGCAAATGCTCCGCGCCAGTGTCAGCGCAGCCGCGGCGTTGAAGATGTTGTACACGCCGCGCAGCTTCATCGCAGTGGTGACCGTGCCGCCGTCGTACTCAAATTCGGCGCTGTCCGCGCCCACTTTGCGGAGCACGACGTCGGCCCGCGGCTTTTCCGGCAGGTTCGCCGGGGCGGGGCTGCCGGGAGCGGCACGCAGGTCGTCGTCGTTGGGGAAGGTGCCGAGCAATGACTCGTCGAGGCCGAAGTACTTGACCTCCTGGCCGGTGAGGGTGTCGGCGATCCTGGCCACCCGCGGGTCCTCGCGGTTCAGGACCACCGTGCCGGTGGTATTGGCGGCGATATGCTGCAGCAGCTGTGCGGTCTTGTCGATCTCGCCGAACCGGTCCAGCTGGTCGCGGAGGACGTTCAGGAGCAGGCAGTACCGTGGCGGGACACTGTTGACGAAGTGCACGGCGTGGGCTTCATCGAGTTCCAGGACCGCGACGTCCGCATCAAGTTTTCCGCGCCAGTCCACCTCGCCGAGGAGGGCCGCGGCCACACCCCTGGTGAAGTTGCTTCCGGTGCGGTTGGTGAAGACTTTCAGGCCCTGGCTCTCCAGCAGCTCCACCACCATTTTCGTCGTGGTGGTCTTGCCGTTTGTGCCGCTCACTACGGCCACGCCGTGGGGGAGCTTGGTGAGGGTGCGCCGCATGAAGCCGGGGTCGATTTTTTCAACCACCAGCCCGGGCAGGGCGGATCCGCCACCGCGGAGCCGGGACACCCGGCGGACCAGCTTGCCGAGCGGAACACTGAAGAAGACCATGTTTTGAATATATCCCAGCAACGGCATGCAACCCCTGCCGGGCCGTGGCAGGCGGACCCGGGCCGGCGATGCCGCACGTATGCTGGATGGATGACGAACTACCCTTCAGCTGCTCCTGCACGCCCGGGCTCAGGCCTGCGGATCGGCGTCCTGGCACTCCAGGGCGATTTCCGCGAACACCTCCGGGCGGCGGAGGCCACGGGTGCACAGGCCGTGGGAGTGCGGCGGCCCGCGGAGCTGGACGCAATCGACGGGCTCATCATTCCCGGCGGCGAATCCACGGCCATCGATAAGCTGGCCCGCGCCTTCGACCTCGCCGACCCGCTGCGCAAGCGCATCCATGAGGGCCTGCCGGTTTTCGGCTCCTGCGCGGGCATGATCCTGCTCGCGTCGGACATTGCGGATCCGGCGACGGACCTGTCGGGCGCCCCGCAGCAGACCTTCGGCGGGCTGGACATCACCGTGCGCCGCAACGCCTTTGGCCGCCAGCGTGAGTCCTTCGAAACGGACCTGGATTTCAAGGGACTTGAGTTCAGCGCCACGGAATCGGGTGTCGCGCCGGTCCACGCCGTCTTCATCCGCGGCCCGTGGGTTGAGCGGGTGGGGCCAGGCGTGGAGGTCCTCGCGCAGGTGGAGCCGGCTGATCCCGAACACGCGTCCCACGCTGTCCCGCTGCCCGGGGCGGCTAGAATTGTCGCAGTGCGTTCGGGCCAGCTGCTGGCCACCTCCTTCCATCCGGAAGTGACCGGCGAGAAACGCGTACACGAACTTTTTATCCGCATGATCAGAGGAGAAGCGTAAAGCATGTCAGGCCACTCCAAATGGGCGACGACCAAGCACAAGAAAGCCGTCATCGACGCCAGGCGTGCAAAGTCGTTCGCCAAGCTGATCAAGAACATCGAAGTTGCCGCTCGGATGGGCGGACCGGACCTCGCAGGCAACCCCGGCCTGGAACTGGCGGTGACCAAGGCCAAGAAGACCTCGGTCCCCAACGACAACATCGACCGCGCCATCAAGCGCGGCGCCGGCCTCACCGGTGAAGTGATCGACTACACCGAGATCATGTACGAGGCACGCGGCCCCCAGGGCTCTGCCCTGCTGATCGAGTGCCTCACGGACAACAAGAACCGGGCAGCATCCGAAGTGCGCCTGGCCATCTCCCGCAACGGCGGCACCATCGCGGATCCGGGTTCCGTCAGCTACCTCTTCACCCGCAAGGGCGTGGTGAACCTGCCCAAGAACGGCCTGGGCGAGGACGACGTCCTGATGGCCGTCCTGGACGCGGGCGCCGAGGAAGTCAAGGACAACGGCGAAACCTTCGAGATCCACTCGGAGCCTGGCGACCTGCCGGCCATCCGGGAAGCGCTCAAGGAAGCCGGCATCGACTACGACACCGACGAGGTGGAGTTCGTCCCGTCCATGCAGGTGGAGCTTGACGTCGAGGGTGCCCGCAAGTTCATGAAGCTCGCCGATGCACTGGAAGAACTCGACGACGTCCAGAACGTCTACAGCAACGCCGACTTCAGCGACGAGGTCCAGGCAGCCCTGGAATCCGAGTGACGTCCGGCCTTGCCTGCTGAACCGGCCTTCGGGCCCATGCCCCGGGCTCGTACCGGAGCGGGAAACCTGTGACGCTCCGTGTCCTGGGGGTTGACCCCGGCCTGACCCGGTGCGGTATTGGCGTGGTGGACGTTGAACGGAACCGGCGGGCCACCATGGTGGCGGTCGGAGTGGTGGGCACGTCGCCTGACGAAACCCTGGACCGGCGGCTGCTGGTCATCGCCACCGCCATCGACGAATGGCTGGACCGCTTCGAACCCGAGGTGCTCGCCGTCGAGCGCGTTTTCTCGCAGCTGAACGTCAGCACCGTGATGGGCGTGGCCCAGGCGTCCGGCGTGGTGATCGCCGCGGCTGCCCGCCGCGGAATTCCGGTGGCGCTGCACACGCCGTCGGAGGTTAAGGCCGCGGTCACCGGGAGCGGTTCGTCCAACAAGGACGCAGTGACCAAGCTGGTCACCAAGATCCTCCGGCTGGATGCCCCGCCCCGTCCCGCCGACGCGGCGGACGCGCTTGCCCTGGCCATCACGCATGCCTGGCGTGCGGGCAGCGGAGCAGCCGTCGCCACCACCGGGCCCGGCAGTTCATCCCTGACGCCTGCCCAGCGCGCGTGGGCCGAGGCGGAGGCCAAGGCGCGCCGCGCACGCTGAATGTCCCTGCCGGTTGCTAGGGTATTCGTAGATATGTTGGGATAGCCGGCCCTCCACGGGGGCCGGCGGTACATCGGGAGCCCGGCCTTGATCAGTTTCCTTCGCGGAACCGTAGCCCACGTTGGCCTGTCCACGGCCGTCATCGACCTGAACGGCGCGGGCATGAGCGTTTACGCCACCCCGCAGACCCTCAGCCGGCTGCGGGTCGGCGAAGAGGGCAAGGTCTTCACCTCCCTGATCGTCCGGGAGGACTCACTGACGCTGTTCGGTTTCGCGGACGACGACGAACGTGAGGTTTTCGAGGTCCTGCTGAGTGTGAGCGGGGTTGGGCCGCGCCTGGCGCTTGCCGTGCTGGCCGTCCACGATCCCGAAGCGATCCGCGTGGCGGCCCACACCGGCGACAGCAAGACCTTCACCAAGGTGCCCGGAATCGGTCCCAAGGTGGCCGGCCGGATCGTACTGGAACTGGCAGGAAAGCTCGTCCCGCACGGCACCGCTGCCGCTGCGGCTGCCTCGACGTCCGCGGAGGCGGCCTGGAAGCCCCAGGTGGTGGCCGCGATGACGAGCCTGGGCTGGTCCGAGAAGGACGCCTCGTCCAGCATCGACAAGGCCCTGGCAGACGAACCCGAGGTGTCCTTCCGCGGCAACGTTCCCGAGATCCTGCGGACCACGCTCCGGTGGCTCGGCCAGGATGGTGCCCGTGCGGGCAACCGCGTAGGCAGCCGTGGCTGAACCGTCACTGGTGACCGCGGGGGAGGAGCCGGAGGAGCGCGCCATCGAGGCCGCCCTCCGCCCCAAGAACCTGGACGACTTTGTCGGACAGCACCGGGTGCGCAAGCAGCTGTCGCTGGTCCTGCAGGCGTCGAAAATGCGCGGGCGCACCGCGGACCACGTGCTGTTTTCCGGCCCGCCCGGCCTGGGCAAGACCACCCTTGCCATGATCGTGGCTGCGGAGATGAACGCGCCGCTGCGGCTCAGCAGCGGACCCGCCATCCAGCACGCCGGCGACCTCGCCGCCATCCTCTCCTCCCTGTCCGAGGGCGAAGTCCTGTTCCTCGACGAAATCCACCGCATGTCCCGGCCCGCCGAAGAAATGCTGTACATGGCCATGGAGGACTTCCGGGTCGACATCGTGGTGGGCAAAGGGGCGGGGGCCACAGCCATTCCGCTGGAGCTTCCCCCTTTCACCCTGGTGGGCGCCACGACGCGGGCAGGCCTGCTGCCCGGCCCGCTGCGCGACCGGTTCGGCTTCACCGGGCACCTGGAGTTCTACTCCGTCCCGGAGCTCGAACTGGTCCTGCGGCGATCCGCCGGCCTTCTGGACCTGAAAGTGAATTCGGCCGGGTTCGCCGAGATCGCCGGGCGTTCCCGGGGCACGCCCCGCATCGCGAACCGCCTCCTGCGCCGCGTGCGGGACTGGGCGCTGGTACACGGAGTGGAGCAGATTGACGCCCGGTCGGCCTCGGCAGCATTGGACATGTATGAGGTGGACAAGAAGGGCCTCGACCGCTTGGACCGGGCAGTCCTGGACGCCCTGATCACCAAGTTCGGCGGCGGTCCGGTCGGCCTGTCCACCCTGGCGATTGCCGTCGGCGAAGAGACCGAAACGGTGGAAACGGTTGCGGAACCCTTCCTGGTCCGGGAGGGGCTGCTGGGCCGCACCCCGCGCGGCCGCATCGCTTTGGCGCCCGCATGGACGCACCTGGGGTACGCAATCCCTGCCGGAGTCTTCGCGCAGGAGCAGCTGGACCTTTTCGACCCCGGGGAAGAGGCCGCTGAAGGAGCGGGCCAGGCCCCGCGAAGCCAATAACAGGCTCCCTTCAGCTTTTCCCTTTAGACTGGTATGACGCTCGGCACGTTCGGGTCTTTGTTTCGCGGGTGGCCCTGCCGTTTCCGCTGCTGGGGAAGGCAGGCTCCTGCCTGCGTGCCTGTCCCGCCCCGGCCGAAACGAAGCCGGCGCCGCCGGAAAAATCAGCCAGGCACGTAAAGGAATGGAATTCCCCTTGGATCTAATGTCAATTCTCCTGTTCGTCATGCTGGGCGTGTTCATGTTCATGATGTTCCGCCGCAACAAGAAGACGCAGCAGCAGCAGGCGGAGCTCCAGTCGAAGTTCGGTCCCGGCGTGGAGGTCATGACCAGCTTCGGCCTGTTCGGCCGGATCGTGGACATCGACGAAGCCGAGAACAAGGTCACCCTTGAGCTTTCCCCCGGCAACACCGCCACCGTCCACCGCCAGGCCGTCACCAAGATCGTCGAGCCCGCGGCAGAGCCTGCGGCAGCCGCGCCGGCCGTCCCCGATGACGCCTCTTCTCTCACCACTCCGGAAAGCGGAAGCACCGCCACCGGAATCGAGACTCCCGAGGAAACCCTGAAGCGCCTCAACGACGAGGGCAAAAAGGACAGCTAGGCCCGCTGCCCCCTTTTTACCCTCTACCGCTGTGGAAAACCGCCGGCGCGGGCTGAAACCCGCACCGGCGGTTTCTCCGCGACTAAGAGAAAGATCGACAATGGCACGAACTGGCCGCAAGAAACCAGGGCTGCGCGTCCTGGTCTGGCTTGGTGTACTACTGGCAGCGCTGACGGCCGTCCTGGCCGGGGGCACAATTGCCGGACAGGCCAGCTGGGCACCCAAACTGGCACTTGACCTCGAGGGCGGGACCCAGATGATCCTGGCCCCGAAGGTCGAGGGCGGGTCGAACATCAACGAGGAACAGCTCAACCAGGCAGTGGCGATCATCCGCCAGCGCGTGGACGGCTCCGGCGTCGCCGAAGCCGAAATCAGCACCCAGTCCGGGCGCAACGTGGTGGTCAGCCTTCCCGGTACGCCTTCTGCGCAGACCCGTGACCTGATCCAGGCATCCGCCGACATGAACTTCCGCCCCGTCCTGCTGAACGGCGACGGCGCAGCGGTGCCGGCCGAATCCCGGGTACCCGAGGACCAGCTGCCCAAGCCGACGGCCGAACCGGCAAACAGCAGTGACACCAACTGGATCACCGCGGACGTCTACAAGCAGTTCGAGGCCCTTGACTGCAACAGCGCCGACGCCGAGAAACCAGAGCGTTCAGACCCCACCAAGCCACTGGTCACCTGCGAGCCCGCCACCGCCAAGACGCCGGCGATCAAGTACATCCTGGGTCCGGTGGAGGTGAAGGGCAGCAACATCGTCACGTCCTCTTTCCAGCTGCAGCAGGGTGCGCAGGGCGCGGTCACCAATGACTGGGCCGTCAACATCCAGTTCGACGCCGAAGGTACAGCCAAGTTCAAAGAGGTCACCGAGCGGCTGAACCAGTTCTACGTGGCTGCCGGCGGCGAGTCCGGCACCGACCCCAAGTCGCAGTTTGCCATCGTGCTGGACGACCAAGTCATTTCCGCTCCGCGGTCCCTGGCCGTCATCACCGACGGACGTCCGCAGATCACCGGCGGATTCACCGAGCAGACGGCGAAGGCCCTGTCGGACCAGTTGCGCTTCGGCGCCCTTCCCATCAGCTTCGACATCCAAAGCGAGCAGCAGATCTCAGCCACCCTCGGTGGCGAACAGCTGCGCATGGGTCTGTTGGCCGGCCTTATCGGCCTCCTGCTCGTGGTTGTCTACTCCCTGTTCCAGTACCGCGCCCTGGGCTTCGTCACCATCGCGTCTCTGATCGTGGCGGGTGCCCTGACCTACCTGGCCATCGCCATCCTCGGCTGGACGGAAAACTACCGGCTGTCCCTGGCCGGTGTCGCAGGCATCATCGTCGCGATCGGCCAGACCGCGGACTCGTTCATCGTCTACTTCGAGCGCATCCGTGATGAACTCCGTGAGGGGCGCGGGCTCGTGTCCGCCGTCGAGAATGGTTGGAAGCGTGCCAAGCGCACGGTCCTGGCATCCAAGGCCGTCAACCTGCTTGCCGCCCTGGTCCTGTACTTCGTGGCCGTCGGCAACGTCCGCGGATTCGCCTTCACCCTCGGCCTGACCGCAATCGCCGACCTCATCGTCGTGTTCATGTTCACGCACCCCACGCTGCAGCTCCTGGCACGCACCAGGTTCTTCGGGGAAGGCCACAAGTTCTCGGGCCTCGACCCGGAGCGCCTGGGCGCTGTCCCGCTGTACCGTGGCGCCGGCCGCGTCCGGACGCCTGAGGACCGGCCGGTGGCCGTCCGCGCGAAGAACACCGGAGCGGCGGCAGAAGCCGAGCGCCGGATGACCATCGCCGAACGGCGGCTGGCGGAGAAACAGGAACAGCTCGCAGGCTCTTCGAAAACCTCTGCGAAGGAGAACAAGTAATGTCAGGCTTCGCGAGCTTCGGCAACGAGCTCTACACCGGAAAGCGCTCCTACGATTTCGTGGGTGCCAAGAAGATCTGGTTCATCATCGCCGCGGTAGCGGTGGCCCTGTCCATCCTCCTGCCCATTGCCAAGGGTGGTTTCAACCTCGGCATCGAGTTCCGCGGCGGGTCCGAATTCACGGTCTCAAACGTCAAGACCACCGATCCCACGGTGGGGGAGCACGCCGTCACTGACGTCGTGGAAGGCAGCGTTCCCCGAGTGGCGAACGTCGCCGGGAACACCATGCGGATCCAGACCGACAAGCTTACGGACGACGAGACGCTCCGGATCAAGCAGGGCCTCACCAGCGCCTATGGGGTGACGGACAACGAGGTGACTTCCACGTTCGTCGGTCCCACCTGGGGAGCCGACGTGACCAAGCAGGCACTGATCGGCCTGGTGGTGTTCGTGCTCCTGGCAGCCTTGCTGATGGCCCTGTACTTCCGCACCTGGAAGATGTCCCTGTCGGCGATTGCCGGCATGGCGGTCACGATGTTCATCACCGCGGGGGTCTATGCCCTCAGCGACTTTGAGGTGACACCCTCGGCCATCATCGGCTTCCTGACCGTCCTGAGCTACTCGCTGTATGACACCGTGGTGGTGTTCGACAAGATCCGGGAAAACACCTCCGGGATTGACGCCTCCACCCGCCGCACCTTCGGTGAAGAGGTCAACCTTGCGGTAAACCAGACGCTGGTGCGCTCCATCAACACCATGATGGTGGCCATCCTTCCGGTTGGCGCCATCCTCTTCATCGGTGCCGGCCTGCTGGGCGCCGGTACGCTGCGCGACCTGTCCCTGGCCCTGTTCGTGGGCATCCTCATCGGCACCGCGGCGACGATCTTCGTCGCCGCCCCGATGTACGCCTGGCTGCGGCAGAACGAACCGGAGCTGGTCAAGCAGGCCAGGCGCGTGCAGCAGCGCCGCGCAGGCAGCGCGGAACGCGGGGCTCCCGCGGCGCCGGCGAAGGCCTGATCCGTGCCGGTGCAGCAGCACCGGCAGTATTGTTCCGGGAGGGGCCGGTCCACGCAGATCCTGCGCGGGCCGGCCCCTCGTCGCATTTGAGCCGGTTACAAAAGTCGCAGCCGTGGGGAATAGACTGGAGTAATTAAAACGGTGGTGAGGGGTGCTTCATTGGAAGAACGTTCGGCGTCGGCGCCAGCGGCAGAGGGTGTAAACAGTCCTGCCGGTGCACAAACCGGTGTTGCGTCGTCCGCGCGTTCCGGTTCGCTGGTCCCTGTCGACAACTCGGGCACACGCCCCACGTTCCCCGGCCGCAGGGAACGCACCCGGTCCCGCCTTGCCAGGCTGACCGGGCGCGGCACCGCCACGTACTCTCCCATCCTTGAACCACTGCTCCGCACGGTCCGCGCCAATAACCCCAAAGAGGACTTCGACCTCATCCAGCGCGCCTTCGATGTGGCAGAGCGCAGCCACCGCGGGCAGAAGCGCAAGAGCGGGGACCCCTACATCACGCACCCGGTGGCCGTGGCCACCATCCTTGCCGAACTTGGACTCAGCGGCACCACGCTTGCAGCAGCACTGCTGCACGACACCGTCGAAGACACCCCCTACACCCTGGCGGACCTGAAGCGGGACTTCGGACCCGAAGTCGCCATGCTGGTGGACGGCGTGACCAAGCTGGACAAAGTCAGTTTCGGTGAGGCAGCCCAGTCCGAAACCGTCCGCAAGATGGTCGTCGCCATGGCCAAGGATATCCGTGTGCTGATGATCAAGCTCGCGGACCGCCTGCACAACGCCCGCACCTGGCGTTTCGTCTCACCCGAGTCCTCAGCCCGCAAAGCCCGGGAAACCCTGGAGATCTTCGCGCCGCTGGCCCACAGGCTCGGCATGAACACCATCAAGTGGGAACTCGAGGACCTGTCCTTCGCCGCGCTGTACCCCAAGGTGTATGAAGAGATCGTCCGCATGGTGGGGGACCGGACCCCGGAGCGGGAAAAGAGCCTGGCCGTCATCCGCGACCAGATCACGGAGGACCTGCGGGCCGCGCGCATCAAGGCCACCATTACGGGCAGGCCCAAGCACTACTACTCCATCTACCAAAAGATGATCGTCCGCGACAAGGACTTCGACGACATCAACGACCTCATGGGCGTCCGCGTCCTGGTGGACTCCGTCCGGGACTGTTACGCCGCCCTGGGAACGATGCATTCGCGCTGGAACCCGCTGCCCGGCAGGTTCAAGGACTACATCGCGATGCCCAAGTTCAACATGTACCAGTCCCTGCACACCACGGTGATTGGCCCCGGCGGCAAGCCCGTGGAAATCCAGATCCGGACCCACGAAATGCACCGTCGCGCCGAATATGGCGTGGCGGCGCACTGGAAGTACAAGGACCAGCCCAACCGCACCGCAGTCGGCCCGGGGAGCCCCCGCGACGGTGACATGGGATGGCTCCGTTCCCTGGTGGACTGGCAGCAGGAAACTTCGGATCCCGGCGAGTTCCTCGATTCGCTCCGGTTTGAGATCAACGCCCGCGAAGTCTTTGTGTTCACACCCAAGGGTGAAGTCATGGCGCTCCCGGCAGGGTCCACCCCCGTGGACTTCGCCTATGCCGTGCACACCGAGGTGGGGCACCGCACCATCGGCGCACGGGTCAACGGCAAGCTGGTCCCGCTCAACAGCGAACTGAACCATGGCGACTGGGTGGAGATCTTCACCTCCAAAGCCGAGGGGGCCGGGCCGAGCCAGGACTGGCAGCACTTCGTCAAGAGCGCCCGGGCGCGCAACAAGATCCGCCAGTGGTTCAGCAAGGAGCGCCGCGAGGAGGCGATCGACCGCGGCAAGGAACTGCTGACGCGCGCCATGCGCAAGCAGAACCTGCCCCTGCAGCGCCTGATGACCCACGAAGCCCTGGCCGCCGTCGCCGAAGAGTTCAAGTACGCTGACATCTCCGGGCTCTACGCCGGCGTCGGAGACGGGCACACCTCCGCCCAGTCGGTGATGGAAAAGCTGATCGAAAGCCTTGGCGCCAACGAAAGCGCCGACGATGACGTCGCCGAAGTCAGTATTCCCACGCAGGTCACCAAGGCCCGCTTCTCCGATTCCGGCGTTGTGGTCCGGGGCGTGGGCGACGTCTGGGTGAAGCTGGCCCGCTGCTGCACTCCCGTGCCGCCGGATCCGATCCTGGGCTTTGTGACCAGGGGGTCGGGCGTCTCGGTGCACCGAACGGACTGCACCAACATCTCGGACCTGAAGGACCAGCCGGACCGGATCGTGGACGTCGACTGGGCACCGACGCAGTCCAGCGTCTTCCTGGTGGAAATCCAGGTGGAGGCACTGGACCGGAAGTCGCTGCTGTCCGACGTAACACGTGTCCTCTCGGACAATCACGTCAACATCCTGGCAGCCAGCGTGCACACCTCCACCGACCGGGTGGCGATTTCACGGTTTGCCTTCGAGATGGGCGATCCCAAGTACCTGAGCCACGTCCTCAGCGCCGTCCGCCGGATCGACGGCGTCTTCGACGTCTACCGCACCACCGGCAACAAGCGCCGAAGCTAACCCGCCGAGCTTCTCCAGGGCGGCCCGCTTGTGCGGCATCCGCGGCGACGCCTCAATGGCCCGGACCAGGAGGCGCAGGCGGACATCCTGCTCCGGTCGGGACAGCAATGCCGCAAGGGCGGGTACCGCCCGCTCCGGCTCGACATGCAGTGCGATGTCCAACGCCGTCCGCAGGGGGCTGGAGACCATCAGGCCGCCCAGGCTGACCACATCAAACGGGCCGAGCCTCACCTCATGCAAAGTGCAGCCCCGGGTGCTGCGCAGGCTCGATACTCTCCGCTTCGCATCCACCAGCAGCGCCAGCCGGTCGGGTTCCGCCGCGCAACCATAGATCCAGGCCGCGGTCATCCGGCCGGCAACAACCCGCTGCCGGATGGCGGCCGGCACCACGCCTGCCGCCGCCCGCGCCCGCAGCTGCGGGGAGGCGCCAAGGCCGGGGAGGATGTAGCCGTGCTGGTGGAAGCGGGCCAGCAGGCCGTCAGCGGCGAGGGACTGGAGTTCAGGGCCGGCGAAGGGGCTGCCCGGCGCATACAGCTCGGGAAAACGCGGGGCAGGAGCAGCCCCGGGTCCTGCCGCCGGACCGCCGGAAGCGGAAGGATGCGGACCCCTGCCCGCGCCGGCGGCAGGGGAAGCTGTGGGTGTTGCCATCACCCCATCCTGCCGCGGATCCCGTAAACAGAAACAGGCCCGGTTCCGGTTATGTGGATAACCGGAACCGGGCCTGTTGCCGCACCTAAGGGGCAGGAAGCTTACGCCAATTCGCTCGCTGAGCGCTGGATCTGGTCCAGCCAGGCCTGGCGGGCTTCGAGGGCTTCACGGGCTGCCTTGATCTTGCGCTGGTCGCCGCTCTGCTCTGCCTTGGCGAGGTCTTCCTGCAGTCCCGCAATGGCGGACTCCAGCTGCGACAGCGCGCTGTTGGTGCGGGCCTTGCGTTCCGGGTTGGACCGCTGCCACTGCTCCTCCTCGGCGTGGCGCACGGCATCTTCAACCTTCCGCAGGCCGGCCTCGACGCGGCCCATATCGGCGCGCGGCACCTTGCCGGCCTCTTCCCAGCGGTCGCGGATGGACTGCAGCGCCTTCTTGGCGGCGGCCAGGTCCTTGACCGGCAGGATTTCGTTGGCCTCGGCGAGGAGTGCCTCCTTGACGGTCAGGTTGGCAGCGTATTCCTGGTCGATCTCGTCGTTGGCAGCCTGGCGGTTCGTGAAGAACACGTCCTGGGCAGCGCGGAACCGGGCCCAGAGGGCGTCGTCGTCCTTGCGGCTGGCCCGCGGTGATGCCTTCCACTGGTCCATGAGCCGGCGGTACTCGCCCGCGGCGAATCCCCAGTCCGTCGACGTGGACAGTGCTTCGGCCTCAGCGATCAGCTTTTCCTTCGCAGCCTTGGCAGCGGAGTTGTTGCTGTCCAGCTGGGAGAAATATGCGCGGCGGTGGCGGTCAAAGACGGTGCGGGCAGCCCGGAAGCGCTTCCAGAGCGCGTCTTCATTGGAGCGGCCGAGCCTGACGCCGCTCTTCTGCGCGGCCTTCCAGTTCTCGAAGAGCTCGTTCATGCGGGCACTGGAGGTCTTCCACTGCGTCTGGGCGGGGTCCTGGCCGGAGATCTGTTCGGCCTCGGCCACGATGGCCTCGCGGGCAGCAAGTTCGGAGGCGCGCACGGCGTCGTGCTCAGCCTTCTCGGCCTTCTCCAGTTCGGTGATCTGGCCGGCCAGTTGGTCCAGCCGGGCCTCGGCGGCGCGGAGGTCGCCCACCATGTTCCGTTCGGCAAGCTGTTCGCGCAGGTGGGTGACGGTCTTCTGCATGTCCGTGCTCGGCGCCTTGGAGCTGACCCGCTGTTCCAGGAGCACGATCTGGGCCAGGACGTCGTCATATTTCCTGGCGAAGTAGGCCAGCGCCTCGTCGTCGCTGACCCCGGGGTACTGTCCCACGAGGTGCTCGCCGTCGTCGATCTTCAGGAAGACGTGGCCGTCACCCTCCACGCGCGCCCACTTCGCGGCCTCGGCGACGGAGGTGCTGGGCGCGGCGGGTACGGGGGCCGCAACAGGCGCTGCAGCCGCAGGCTTGGGACGGGAGGCGAAGGCGGCGGGGGAGGGCGCTGACGGCCGCGGCCCCGGTGCGGGAGCAGGAGCGGGCGCGGGGGCAGCAGCGGGTTCCGGGGCCGGAGTTTCCGCGGCGGCGGCCTCTTCGGGAGCTGCAGGTTCCTGGGCGCCTGCGGCATCGATTCCTGCACCGTCAGCGGCTGGCGCCGCCGTTTCGGTCAGGTCTGTTGCTGTTTCGTCGGATTGCTGACTGTCTGTCACCGCTAAAAGTCTTTCGCTTGGAGGGAACTGCTCAGGTTCTGCACCGGCCGCAAGCGGCCCGGCTTCCTACTTCAGAGAAAACGAGTCTATCGTGACTGGTTGTTTTGGCGCGCCGTCCGTGTCGCTGCTGCCCGGGGTGATGCCGGCGGCGGCAATATTGGACACCACGTCCAGGCCTGAGGTCACCTTGCCCACCACGGTGTAGCCGCCCGCCGTGTCGGGATTGATAACGGTGTCCTTGTAGACGACGAAGAACTGCGTCCCGTTTCCGTAGGCGTTATTTCCGGTGCGGGCCACGGCAATGGTCCCGGCGGGATAGGTGTTGTCGGCCGGGGTGTTCTCCAGCGGCCCCCAGGTGTAGTTGGGGTCGCCCTGGCCGTCTCCGCCGGGGGAGCCGCACTGCAGCACGGCGAATGCTTCGGCAGTGGTCAGCCGGTGGCAGGTTTTGCCGTTGAAGTAGCCTTCGTCGCTGAGGGATTTGAAGACGGCGGCCGCCTGCGGAGCTTTGGTCCCGTCCAGTTCCACGCCGAGCGGGCTGCCGTTCAGGAGCAGCTCACCAGTGAAGGTCTTCCCGGCCGCGGTGTCGGCGGCCGGGATGTTGGGTCCATTGCTGGCCTGGGCGGAGGGAGTGGCGGAAGGGCTTGCCGAGGCGGATGGCTCGGTCAGGCCTGCCTGCGCGGCAGCGTATTCGTCCTCGGTAGGGTTCCCTGCAAAGGCGGTGAGCTGAAGGACGACGGCGAGCAGCACGGCGGCGGTTCCGGCGCCGGCGGCCACAAGGTTGTCGCGCTTGCGCCGTTTCTCCTGCTCACGCCGCAGCTCGCGCTTGGCCTCCATTTGCTGGATGCGCCGTTTCGTCTCGCGGGCACTGCGTGAACTGGCCGCCAAGGGTCCTCCTTCTCGTCGGGCTGCGCATGGCCCGGGCAGGCAGCCAGGCGCAGGTGATCGGCCGCCAGGATCCGCCGGTCCGCCGTATTAGAGATGCACACGGATGACGCATAAACTGGCTGCCGCACATAGTTTATGCATGACTGGCCGGGCTGCAGCCCCAAGGCGCCGACAACGGCGGCCGCGGCAGCTCCGGCGCACCTTTCCACCCAAAGGAGAACCTTCCCCATGGCACGCACCGCCTCCCTGTCCGGATTCCCCGAGTGGCTTCCCGAGGAGCGGCTGGTGGAGCTGCATGTGCTGGATACCCTGCGCCGGGTCTTTGAACTGCACGGGTTCGCCTCGATCGAAACCCGCGCCGTGGAGACAGTGGGCCAGTTGCTGCGCAAAGGCGAAATCGACAAGGAAGTTTACGGACTCAGCCGCCTCCAGGAGGACGACAGCGACAACCCGGTCAAGGGCGGCAAGGCCGATCCGCACGCACTCGCCCTGCACTTTGACCTCACCGTCCCCTTCGCCCGGTACGTCGTGGAGAACGCGGGCTACCTTGCATTCCCCTTCCGCCGCTACCAGATCCAGAAGGTCTGGCGGGGCGAGCGGCCGCAGGAAGGCCGGGCCCGTGAATTCACCCAGGCCGACATCGACGTGGTGGGTGACGGCGAACTGCCGTTCCGTTACGACGTGGAGATCGCCCTGGTGATCGCCGAAGCGCTCAGCGCGCTGCCCATCCCGGACTTCCGCCTCCGGGTCAACAACCGGAAACTCGCTGAAGGCTTCTACCGCGGCATTGGACTTGAGGACACCGCCGGGGTGCTGCGCAGCATCGACAAGCTCGAAAAGATCGGCCCCGGGAAGGTGGCGGAGCTGCTCAAGTCCGAGCTCGGCGCAACCGACGGGCAGGCGGAGAAGGCACTCCAGCTGGCGGCCATCCGCACCGAGGACACCTCTTTCGTGGCACAGGTCCGGGCACTGGGGGTCAGCGACGACCTTCTCGAGGAAGGCCTTGACGAGCTCGAGCAGGTCATCGACGCCGCAGTCCAGCGCGCCCCCGGCAAGGTCCTGGCCGACCTCAGCATTGCCCGCGGCCTGGACTACTACACGGGCACCGTGGTGGAGACGGTGCTGGTGGGCCACGAACAGCTTGGCTCGATTTGCTCCGGCGGCCGGTATGACGCCCTGGCATCGAAGGGCAACCGAAAGTTCCCCGGGGTCGGGCTCTCCATCGGCGTCACCCGCTTGGTATCCCGGATCCTCAGCCAGGACCTGGCGAGGGCGTCCCGGTCGGTTCCCACTGCCGTGCTGGTGGCCCTGACCCACGATGACAGCTGGGGCGCAGCCCAGGACGTGGCGGCCCTGCTGCGTAGCAGGGGCATCCCCACGGAAGTGGCGGCGAAGGCGGACAAATTCGGCAAGCAGATCAAATTCGCGGACCGGCGGGGCATTCCGTTTGTCTGGTTCACGGACGACGACGGCACGCACCAGGTCAAGGACATCCGCACCGGTGAGCAGGTGCTGGCTGCCCCGGAGACCTGGATGCCGCCGGTGGAAGACCTCACCGTGCAGGTGGCGACCACTGAGCAGGCTGCGGCCGCAGTCTAGGCGGCTGGCCGGTGCTGCCTGAAACGCAGCACCAGCCAGCGCCCGGCAACGCCGGCGGCGAGGACCGCGGCCATGGTCAGCACCGGCGCCGGCGGCAGTGTGAAGGCCAGGACCACGCAGCCAACAAACCCGGCGGCGTTCAGCCAGCGGGGCGCGTAGCCGGGACGGACCACGAGGGTGAACGCGGAGGCGTTCGCCACGGCGTAGTAGACCAGCACGCCGAAGCTTGAGAAACCCACCACCGTCATCACGTCGGTCGTCAGCAGGAGCAGGATGACGACGGCGGCCACAGCCAATTCAGCGGCAACCGGGACCGTGTGCCGCCCGCCCACCCTGGCGAGGAAGCCGGGGAGATCCCGTTCCCGCGCCATGGCCAGTGTGGTCCGCCCGACTCCGGTGATGAGCGCGAGGAGGGCGCCCAGGCAGGCGGCAGCGGCTCCTGCCTGCACCACCGGTGATCCGCCGGCCAGCTGCGACTGAAGGACGGCGTCCAGCAAAGGTGTGCCGGTCGTGGCCAGAGCTCCGCCAAGATGGTTCAGCAGGAGCAGCGCCAGCGCCAGGTAAATGGCGAAAGCCGCAGCCAGGGCGGCGAGGATGGCCCGAGGGATGGAACGTGCAGGGTCCTTGACCTCTTCACCAAGGGTGGCAATCCGTGCGTACCCCGCGAAGGCGAAAAACATCAGTCCGGCGGCGGGGAGGACGCCCCAGGCGCCGTTGGCCGGTCCGGCCGGTTCCGCTGCTGCCGGATGCGGGCCGAGTGCCGCGGCAAGGGCCACGAAGACCAGGGTGGCCAGGACTATGCACAGCAGGATGCGGGTGAGCAGGGCGGTCCGTGTGATCCCCATCAGGTTGACGCCGGTGAGGGCCAGCACGGCGGCGATTGCCACGGGCACTGCGAAGCCGTGTGCCACGTAGTTGCCAAACGTCAGCGCCATCGCAGCGCAGGAGGCCGTTTTGCCGGTGACGAAGCCCCAGCCGGCCAAAAAGCCCGGCCACTCGCCCAGCTGCCTGCGGCCGTACACGTAGGTTCCGCCGCTGGTGGGGTATTTCGCTGCAAGGGCGGCTGACGCCACCGCGTTGCAGTAGGCCACCACCCCGGCGATGGCAACGGAGAGCACCAGCAGGTTCCCCGCCAGCGCGGCGGCCGGGGCGAACACGGCAAAGACGCCGGCGCCCAGCATGGAACCGAGGCCGATGGCGGTGGCATCGAACGTACCAAGCCGTCGTTGCAGCTGCTGCTGGGCGCTCATGCGGCGGCAGCCCCCTTCCAACGGGTAAACTCGGACGGGATCGTTCCTGGAACGATCATATTGAACTTCGCTGTTAGCTTCCCGCTGTTACCCCGCAGAAAGGCGTGCTGTGCTGCGCACACATGACCTCGGATCCCTTCGCTCCGAGCACATTGGACAAACCGTAACCCTGGCCGGCTGGGTGGGCCGCCGCCGTGATCACGGTGGTGTGGCCTTCGTGGACCTGCGCGATGCCTCGGGCGTCTCCCAGGTGGTGGTGCGGGAGGAAGAGGTCTTCCACGGGCTGCGCAACGAATACGTCCTGCAGGTCAAGGGCACAGTGTCCAAGCGGCCCGAAGGCAACGAAAACCCGGCCCTGGCCACCGGCGAAATCGAGGTCATCGCCGAGGAAGTCACCATCCTCAACACCTCGGACCCGCTGCCGTTCCAGATCGACGAGCACGTCGAAGTGGGCGAGGAAGCCCGGCTCAAGCACCGCTACCTGGACCTCCGCCGTCCCGGCCCCAGCCGGAACCTGCGCCTGCGTTCCGAGGCCAACCGGGTGGCCCGCGAACTGCTCCACCACGAGGGCTTCGTGGAGATTGAGACGCCCACGCTGACCCGTTCCACCCCGGAAGGCGCCCGTGACTTCCTGGTTCCGGCACGCCTGGCGCCCGGTTCCTGGTACGCCCTTCCGCAGTCCCCGCAGCTGTTCAAGCAGCTGCTGCAGGTGGGCGGCTTCGAGAAGTACTACCAGATCGCCCGCTGCTACCGCGACGAGGACTTCCGCGCGGACCGCCAGCCGGAATTCACCCAGCTGGACATCGAGGCCAGCTTCGTGGACCAGGACGACATCATCAGGCTCGGCGAAAACATCGTCAAGGCTGTGTGGCAGCTCATCGGCGTCGACATCCCCACGCCCATCCAGCGGATCACGTACGCCGACGCCATGGCACGGTACGGCTCGGACAAGCCGGACCTGCGCTTCGGCCAGGAGCTGACCGAGCTGACTGACTTCTTCAAGGACACCAACTTCGGCGTCTTCAAGGCGCCCTACGTCGGTGCCGTCGTCATGCCCGGTGGCGCCTCCCAGGCACGCCGCGCCCTGGATGCCTGGCAGGAATGGGCCAAGCAGCGCGGCGCCAAGGGCCTGGCCTACGTCCTCTACAAGGAGGACGGCGAGCTGGCCGGACCGGTCGCCAAGAACCTCACGGACATCGAACGCGCCGGCCTGGCCGACGCCGTGGGCGCAAAGCCCGGCGACTGCATCTTCTTTGCCGCCGGCGAGAAGACCCCTTCACGTGCCCTCCTCGGCGCGGCGCGCGTGGAGATCGGCCACCGCACCGGCCTGATCGATCCCACCGACTGGGCATTCTGCTGGGTGGTCGACGCGCCCATGTTCGAGCCCGCAGCTGCCGCCGTTGCCTCCGGTGATGTGGCCGTGGGAGCAGGCCAGTGGACTGCGGTGCACCACGCCTTCACCTCGCCCAAGCCCGAATTCCTTGACACGTTCGACAAGGACCCGGAATCGGCGCTCTCCTACGCCTACGACATCGTGTGCAACGGCAACGAAATCGGCGGCGGCTCCATCCGTATCCACCAGCGGGACGTGCAGGAGCGCGTCTTCGAACTGATGGGCCTGGACAAGGAGGACGCCCAGACCAAGTTCGGCTTCTTGCTTGAGGGCTTCAAGTACGGCGCCCCGCCGCACGGCGGTATCGCCTTCGGCTGGGACCGCGTGGTCTCGCTGCTGGCGGGCGTCGAGTCCATCCGGGACGTCATCGCCTTCCCGAAGTCCGGTGGCGGCCACGACCCCCTGACGGAGGCCCCGGCGCCCATCACGCCGCAGCAGCGCAAGGAAGCCGGCGTGGACTTCAAGCCCGAGGCCAAAAAGCCCGAGGTCAAGAAATCCGAAGTCAAGAAGCCCGAAGACACCAAGTAGCAGTACAGGGAAGGGCCGCAGCAGGCCCGGCCACCTGGAGGCTCCCCGTGCAACCGGGGAGCCTCCGGGTTTAACGGCCCTGATCCACAAGGAGCACTCCGTGGCCGCAACACACCCCCTGGAATGCGCCCCGATGGACCTGGAAACCGCAATGGACGCCGCGTGGCCGGCCCTCGACCGGCACGAGGCCGGCGGGTGGGTGCTGCGGGCTGCCGGCGGCGTGACCCAGCGAGCCAACTCCATCTGGCCGCGAACCATAAGCGGGGATCCGGACCTGCAGCAGGCCCAGCTCCGCGAAGCCCGGTCCTGGTACCGCAGCCGGCGGCTGCCGGTGATCTTCCAGGTCTTCGACGGGCAGCACGCTGCCGCACTCAACGGCCTGCTTGATGCCGAGGGCTTCACCTGGCAGTCCGAAACCCTTGTCATGACGCGCGGGCCGTTGACCGGAACATCGGAGCAGGCTGGGGTGGAAATCTCCCGGGAGCCGTCTGCCGACTGGCTGGAAGCCTGGTGGGAGGTGGACGGACGCGGCGGTGCGGACGCCCTGGCCACGGCGCGGGACATCCTGCTGGGCTGTCCGTCCATCTACGCACTGGTGCGCGACGGGCACGGGCTGCCGGCCGCCGTCGGGCGCCTGGCCATTCCGGCCGATGGCACCCACGGGGGTGTGTACTGCATGGCCACCCGGGCGGAGGCACGCCGCCGGGGCCACGGCGCCGCCGTGTTGCGGGCCCTGCTGCACGCCGGGGCGGAAGAGGGGCTGTCCGGCTACTGGCTGCTGGTGACGGCGCCCAACCACGCGGCGCAAGCCCTGTATGCCACTGCCGGGTTCACGGAAGCGGGGCGCTACCGGTACCGGCAGGAGCGTCCCCGCCGCGCTCTGACGGGTTGCTGAACGACGCCCGGCAGCGGCAGGAAGAAGCGCCGCCTACCCGGCCGGATCCGTCACCGTGACCCGCACCGAGCACGCGTCCGCGGCGGCTTTCTTCACAACGGCGGCCCGGGGTTCTGCCACATCCAGGTAGCCAAGGCGGGGGAGCCGGGCATACTCCCGCAGGGCCGGGTCCGCAAGGACGAGGCCGGCCAGGGTCCTGTCGCCGCCGGGCACCACGTACTCGAACGGGGCAGCGCGGAACACCTGCGCAGCCTGTTCCGCCACGGCGGCCACCAGGGCGTCCGCCTGGTTGGACCGGCGCCGGGCGAATCGCTGCTGGGACTGGCCGCCCGCGGCAGTTCGTGACTGCACGTAGCGGGTGCCCGCCTTGGACGCCAGCAGCAGTCCCTCGCTGGCCACACCGATCCCGTAACCGCCGCGCCGCACCAGCAGCAGTCCGAGCCGGCGCGGCTGGGAGGCCAGGGCCGCGAGCCGTTCCAGGGGGCCTGCGCCCCGTCCGGGCCGGCCGTCGTCCGGCCAGGGTGCCTGCAGCAGCGCCGTGGCTCCGTCGGCTGCCACCAGGTGGAGGCCGTCGTCGCCGTCCTGCAGCCGGTAGCCGCCGTGGGCGGCCCCGAACCGCTCGGCCCAGCCCGCCAGCCGGGGCCCGGAAACGTAGGTTGTCCGGACGGACGGCGTACCGCCGGCGGCAGCAGGGGCTGGCATGGGAATTCCTTCCGTGGCGGAACGCGGGCGGCGCAGGTGGGCAATGGAAGTAGCCTATCTAGGTGGATGATCTCTTCGGGCACGGCCCCGACAACGACGACGACGATGGTCCGGTCGCCGCGGGCAGCCCCGGGGCGGGCACCGGAGCCAAGGCGCCGCGCAGCCCGCTCGCCGTGCGGATGCGGCCGCGCACGCTGGACGAAGTGGTGGGCCAGCAGCACCTCCTGGGCCAGGGTTCGCCGCTGCGGCAGCTGGCGGCAGGCGCCGATGCCGCGGGGCCGGCAGGTCCCAGTTCGCTGATCCTGTGGGGGCCGCCCGGCACCGGCAAGACCACGCTCGCTCACGTGATCGCCCGGGGACCGGGGCGCAAGTTCGTGGAACTGTCCGCCATCACCGCCGGCGTTAAGGACGTGCGCCGCGTCATGGACGATGCCCTCACCGCCCGCGACCTGTACAAGACCACCACCGTCCTGTTCCTGGACGAGATCCACCGCTTCAACAAAGCCCAGCAGGACGCACTGCTGCCCGGCGTCGAAAACCGCTGGGTGGTCCTGGTGGCAGCCACCACCGAAAACCCGTCGTTCTCGGTGGTGTCGCCGCTGCTGTCCCGTTCCCTGCTCCTCACGCTCAAGCCGCTGACGGACGCCGACATCGAGGGCCTGCTGGTGCGGGCCGTGGCGGATCCCCGGGGCCTGGGCGGGAAGGTGCAGCTTAGCGATGAAGCGCTGGAGCACCTCGTGCGGTTGTCCGGCGGTGACGCCCGCCGGGCCCTGACGGCGCTGGAAGCCGCCGCCGGCGTCGCTTTCGGTGACGCGGACGACGTCGAACGTTCCGCAGGGGAAAACGGTTCGGCCGGGGAGCCGGTCACCGCAGAGCCGGTCACCGTGGACCTGCGCCACACCGAACGCGCCCTGGACGTCGCGGCCGTCCGCTACGACCGCGCCGGGGACCAGCACTATGACGTGGCCAGTGCCTTCATCAAGTCCATCAGGGGCTCGGACGTTGACGCGGCGCTGCACTACCTCGCCCGCATGCTCGAGGCGGGGGAGGACCCGCGCTTCGTGGCCCGGCGGATCGTCATTTCCGCGGCGGAGGACGTGGGCATGGCGGATCCCAGCGCCCTGCAAACGGCCGTCGCGGCGGCGCAGGCGGTCCAGCTCATCGGGATGCCCGAGGGCCGGATCATCCTCGCCGAGGCGGTGGTCCACCTGGCAACGGCACCGAAGTCGAACGCGGCCTACATGGGCATCAACAAGGCCATCGCGGACGTCAGGGCCGGACTCGGCGTCGGGATACCCGCACACCTGCGCGATGCGCACTACCCCGGGTCCAAGCAGCTGGGCCATGGCGTGGGCTACAAGTACGCCCACGATGCACCCCACGCCGTCGCCACCCAGCAATACCCGCCGGATGACCTCGTGGGCCGCGACTACTACCAGCCCACCGGCAACGGCGCCGAACGCGACATTGCCCAGCGGCTGGAGCGGCTGCGCAGGATTGTCCGCGGCAAGTGAGCCCGTGGTAGGCTGGATCTTCGTCTGGCAAGGCTCGGACGCACAATCTCCCCACTTTCACGTGGGGAAGGTTATGCCCTGCGCCCAGTAGCAAAAGGCAGCGGTTGGCCGATGCTCTCCATCGTGGAGGCCAGTAACACTGACACACCGCAGATATTGGAAGGACACAAGTGGCTAACAACACTCGTGCTCGCCGTCAGGCCCGCCTCTCGCGGTCCCTCGGCATCGCTCTGACCCCCAAGGCCGCCAAGTACATGGAGCGCCGCCCGTACGGCCCCGGTGAGCATGGCCGTGCCCGCAAGAAGCAGGACTCCGACTACGCAGTCCGCCTGCGTGAAAAGCAGCGCCTGCGCGCCCAGTACGGCATCCGCGAAGCACAGATGACCCGTGCCTTCGAAGAGGCCCGCCGCACCAAGGGCCTGACCGGTGAAAACCTCATCGAACTGCTCGAAATGCGCCTTGACGCCCTGGTCCTGCGTGCCGGTTTCGCCCGCACCATCGCCCAGGCCCGCCAGCTGGTTGTGCACCGCCACATCATGGTCGACGGCATCCGCGTTGACCGTCCGTCGTTCCGCGTCGGCGAGGGCCAGCTGGTCCACGTCCACAGCCGCAGCGAGACCATGGTCCCGCTCCAGGTTGCCGCAGCCGGCGCCCACCGCGACGTCCTGCCTGCCGTTCCGGCCTACCTGGACGTCAAGCTCGAGGCACTCCAGGCCCGCCTGGTCCGCCGCCCGAAGCGCTCCGAAATCCCGGTGACCTGCGAAGAGCAGCTCGTCGTCGAATTCTACGCACGCTAAAACCCCAGCAGCGTATCCAAAGAAGCCCGTGGCAAGCGCCGCGGGCTTCTTTGTATGTAAGGTACTTGGGGGACATATGCGCAACGCGCCCCTCCGGGGCCCCGCGCGATGGCACCCAACCACAGAATTTCGAGGAGATGAAACGTCTATGTCTGGTGGCGATATTGCCGGCCTGATCGCTGCCGGAGTCTTCGCACTCCTGGTGCTGCTGCTCGCGGTGCCCATCCTGAAGCTGGGGAAGGTCTTTGACGAGGTCCGCACCGCCATCAAATCCATCAGTGACGGCGCCACGCCCCTGATGGACGAGGTCACCGCCACCGTCTCCACCACCAACCAGCAGCTGAAGAAGGTGGACGGCATCGCATCCAATGTCTCGGATGCGTCCGCCAACATTTCAGCCCTGTCCTCCCTGGTTGCCGCCACGGTCGGTTCCCCGCTCATCAAGGTCGCCGCTTTCAGTTACGGGGTCCGCACGGCCCTCGCCAACCGCCGGAAGCCCGCAGCCGGGCGCCGCAGCCGCTAGATTCGGAAAGAACGAGAATGAAACGACTTGTCTGGATGGGAATCGGCGTGGCCATCGGTGTCATCGCCTTCCGCAAAGTGACCCAAGCCCAGTCCAGCCTCGGCCCGGAAGGCCTCAACCGCGCCGTGGGCAGGCTTGCCGACGGGGTCTACGACTTCGCCGACGCCGTCCGCGCGGGGATGCGCGAACGTGAAACGGACCTGCGCAGCGCCCTCGGCGTCGACGCGGCAGACGTAGTCCGCCGCTGAACCCGCGGGCCCGGCCCGCACCAGAACCAACCGGCAGGGACCACCCCAAGGAACCAGCCATCTGAACGAACTTTCCGCGCCGCCTGGCGGGGCGGACCACGAAGGGTAAGAAACAGCTCATGAAGTCGCAGGAGATCACCAAGCGCTGGGTGGACTTTTTTGTCAGCAAAGGCCACACCGCGGTTCCTTCCGCCTCACTGGTCTCCAGCGACCCCTCGCTGCTGTTCACGGTGGCCGGCATGGTCCCGTTCATCCCCTACCTGACCGCCCGCGAAGAGGCGCCCTACTCCCGCGCCACCAGCGTGCAGAAGTGCATCCGCACCGGTGACATCGAGGAAGTGGGCAAGACCGCCCGGCACGGCACGTTCTTCCAGATGTGCGGCAACTTCTCCTTCGGCGACTACTTCAAGGAAGACGCCATCAAGTTCGCCTGGGAGCTGCTCACCAAGGGCGTTGACGACGGCGGCTACGGCCTCGAGCCGGAACGGCTCTGGGTCACCGTGTACGAAGAGGACGACGAAGCCAGGGACCTTTGGCTGAAGAACACCGGCGTCCCCGCCAGCCGCATCCAGAAGATGGGCAAGTCGGACAACTACTGGTCCACGGGCCAGCCCGGCCCCGCCGGCCCCTGCTCGGAAATCTACTACGACCGTGGTCCCGCCTACGGCGTCGAGGGCGGCCCGGAAGCCGACGACAACCGCTATGTCGAAATCTGGAACCTCGTGTTCATGCAGTACCAGATCGACAACGTCCGCTCCAAGGTGGACTTCGACATCGTGGGTGAGCTGCCTAAGAAGAACATCGACACCGGCCTGGGCATGGAACGCCTCGCGATGATCCTGCAGGGCGTCGAGAACATGTACGAGACCGACCAGGTCCGCCCCGTGATCGACAAGGCGGCCGAACTGTCCGGCAAGGAATACACCTCCGCGGAGTCCGACGACGACCCGCACCACACCGATGATGTCCGCATGCGCGTCGTGGCCGACCACATCCGCTCCGCGCTGATGCTGATCGCCGACGGCGTGGTTCCGTCCAACGAGGGCCGCGGGTACGTGCTGCGCCGCCTCATTCGCCGGGCTGTCCGCGCCATGCGGCTCCTCGGCGTCGAGCAGGCCTGCCTGCCGGAGCTGCTGCCCGCCTCCCGCGACGCCATGAAGGGCGTCTACCCTGTGGTTGAAACCGACTTCGACCGGATCAGCCGGATTGCCTACGCCGAAGAGAAGGCCTTCCTGCGTACCATCGCCTCCGGAACGGCACGCCTGGAGGAAGCCGTTGTGGCTTCCAAGGCTGCGGGCAAGCCGCTGTCCGGCGACGACGCCTTCACGCTGCACGACACCTACGGCTTCCCGATCGACCTCACGCTGGAAATGGCCGAAGAGGCCGGGCTGAAAGTGGATGAGGCGGCCTTCCGCAGCCTCATGCAGGAACAGCGCCAGCGTGCCCAGGCCGATGCCAAGTCCAAGAAGGGCGGCCACGCAGACCTCACCGTCTTCCAGGACATCCTGGCCCAGGGTGAGACAGTCTTCACCGGCTACACCGAACTCGACGGCGAGTCCCGCGTCCGCGGCCTGCTCACCGGCGGGCGTCAGGTCCAGCAGGCCTCCACCGGCGACGAGATCGAGCTCGTGCTGGCCGAGACGCCGTTCTACGCCGAAGCCGGCGGCCAGGCCGCGGACACCGGCCTGATCACCGGCGACGGGTTCGTCGTCGAGGTCCTGGACGTCCAGCGCCCGCTCAAGGGCCTGAGCGTGCACAAGGCGATCGTCCGCGAAGGCGAGATCGGGGCCGATTCCCTGGTGCGCGCCGCCGTCGACCGTGAACGCCGCCATGCCGCCGAGCAGGCGCACACCGGAACCCACATCGTGCACGCCGCGCTGCACCAGATCCTTGGACCCGAAGCCACCCAGCGCGGATCCTTCAACAAGGCCGGCTACCTGCGGTTCGACTTCGCCTGGGGCGAGGGCCTGAGCACGGCGACGCGATCCGAAATCGAGGAAGTCTCCAACCTGGCCATCCGCAACAACTATGCGGTGGAAACCAAGATCATGGGGCTGGCCGAGGCCAAAGCCATGGGCGCCATGGCGCTCTTCGGCGAGAACTACGGCAGCGAAGTACGCGTGGTGGAGATCGACGGCGCCTGGTCCCGTGAGCTGTGCGGCGGAACCCACGTGGCCAACACGTCACTGATCGGCAGCCTTTCGCTCCTGGGCGAGCAGTCCGTGGGCTCGGGCAACCGGCGCGTGGAGGCGTTCGTGGGTATGGAAGCCTTCCGCCACCTGGCAGCCGAGCGGGCGCTGGTCACCGAACTGACCGACCTCCTCAAGGTTCCGTCCGGGCAGCTCGCCGACAGGATTTCGGCCACCCTGGCCAAGCTCAAGGCGACCGAGAAGGAACTCGACCGGCTCCGCAAGGAACAGCTGGCAGCAGCCGCCGGACAGCTTGTGGACACCGCCACGGACGCAGCAGGCGTTCGTGTCATCGCCCACGACGCCGGAACGGTCAGTGGCGCGGACGACCTCCGTGGCCTGGCGCTGGACCTGCGGAACCGCCTCGGTTCGCAGGCCGCTGCCGTGGCTGTCGCCGGCGTCGCCAACGACCGTCCGCTCATTCTCGTAGCCACCAACGAAGCGGCCCGTGAGGCCGGCGTGAAGGCCGGCGCCCTGGTGCGTGTTGCGGCCGGTGTCCTCGGTGGTGGCGGCGGGGGCAAGGACGACGTCGCCCAGGGCGGCGGAACCGACGCCCTGAAGGTCGGCGCTGCCCTGGCCGCTGTCGTCGACGCCATCTCAAGGCGCTAGACCCGCCATGACCAGTGCTGTTGCTGCCGGCGGCTACCCCCAGGGCGTCAAACTGGGGGTGGACGTCGGCACCGTCCGGGTCGGGGTGGCCATCTGCGACCGCGACGCGATCCTCGCAACCCCTTACAAAACCCTTGACCGGAACGCCCGGAAAAACTCCGACGTGCGCGTCATTGCCAAACTCGCGGAGGAACTCGGCGCCGTCCAGGTCATTGTGGGCCTGCCCCGGACCATGAAGGGCGAGGAACGGACCTCCGCGACCATGGCCAGGGACTACGCGGAACTGCTTGCGGCTGAGCTTGCAGGCCGCGGCCTGGCGGTCCCTGTGAACCTCGTGGATGAGCGGCTCAGCAGCGTCTCGGCGCACCGCGACCTGCACGAAGCTGGCATGAGCAGCAGGAACCACCGTAAAGTAGTTGATCAGGTCGCGGCGGCGGGTATCCTGCAGCACGCCATCGACATGCAGAAAGCCAGGGGAGCGGATGTCGGCTCACGCGTGACGCCGCCTCCCCCTGCCGTGGACCTGGGGGTCAGCGCCAAGGACGAGCCTGTCCGCGGCACCCCGGGGGACACGGCCCGATCTTCAGATAATGGAAGGCAACAGTGAGCCCTGCCAACATTGACGACACTTCCGGTCCGGTGGACCCCGCGCTGGGGCGGCCGCTGACCCGCAAGGAGCTTCGGGCGCGCGAGAAGAGCCTCAACACGGGTGGCCACGACGCCGTCCCCCCGCAGGCGTACGAAACGGGCGAGGTCCCTCCGCCGCCGGCGGCGCCGCCCGCCGCTCCTGCCGTACCGGAGCCTTCCTTCGCCCCGCTTCCCGGCGCAGGTACCGTTCCGGCGGCTCCCGAGGCGCCGCCCTCCATCCAGGAGGAACAGCCCGCCGCAGGGCCCCGCGTCGACAGCCCGCAGCACGAAGACATGCATCCCGGCCACGAGGTCCCGGCCCCTGGCGAACCGCACGCTGCCCAGGCCGTCCCAATGATGGCCGGACACCGGTATGCGGCTGACGCGCACTACGCGGACGACGTCCACTACGCGGACAGGCACGACTACCAGGAAGACGTGCACGATGACCAGGCATATGCCCCCGCCGGCTACCACGACGACGCACACCCGGAGCCGGACCACAGCGACGCAGGCCACCATCTGCTCCCCGGTTCTTCGGCAGCCCAGGTAGTGCCCCGCCCATCCAAAAAGGTCCGCCGCCGCCGTCGACTGCTGGCGCTCTTCCTCACCCTGGCCGTCTTCGTCACGGCCGTGGCTGTGGGCGCGCAGTTCCTCAAGCCCCTCCTGGGCGGAGGCAAGCCCTCCGACTACCCGGGTCCGGGTACGGGTGAAGTCCGTGTGACGGTGGACAACGGGGAAGGCACCCGCTCGGTCGCCACAGACCTGGAAAACCAGCATGTGATCGCCAACGCGGACACATTCCTGCAGGCGTTCCACGCCTCCGGCGGAACCCTGTCGCCGGGTGACTACACCTTCAAGACCGAGATGAAGAACGCTGACGCAGTCAACGTGCTGCTCGGCAAGGACAAGACCAAGGTCATTTACTTCGCGCTCAGCGCCGGCCTTCGCATCGGCGAGTCCCTGCAGGCTATTTCCGAGGGCTCAGGGGTGTCCATACAGCAACTCCAGGCACTCAGCGACCAGCCCACGCAGTTTGGCCTGCCCGCCAAGGCCAAGAACCTCGAGGGCTACCTGGCCCCGGGCGAGTACCGCTTCCCACTGGGGACCCCCGCCAAGGACATCCTCCAGTCGCTGGTCAAGGCCACCGTTGACGAACTGGTCTCCCAGGGCATCACCGACCCCGCCAAACAGTACGAGGCCGTCATCGTGGCAAGCATCGTCCAGGCCGAAGGCGGCCAGGCCGACTACGGCGACGTCGCCGGGGCCATTTACAACCGGCTCAAGCCCAACGACCAGACCGGCGGCTTCCTGCAGGTGGACTCCGCGGTGACCTACGGCCTCGGCACCAGGAGCTTCAACTTCACGGATGAGCAGCGCCAGGACAAATCGAACCCGTACAACACCTATGCGAACCCGGGCCTGCCGCCGGGACCGATCGGATCGCCGGGCAAGACTGCCATCGACGCTGCCGCCCGGCCCAAGTCCAACGATTACCTGTACTGGGTGACCATCAACCTGGACACCAAGGAAACCAAGTTCGCCAAGACGCTGGCCGAGCACAACGCCTACGTTGAGCAGTACAACGCCTGGTGCAAGGCCAACGCGGGCCGCTGCACATGAGCCTGCGGGCTGCCGTCCTGGGCCATCCCATCAGCCACTCGAAATCCCCGGCCCTGCACCTTGCGGCGTATGGGCGGCTGGACGCCGGTATCAGCTACACAGCTATCGACGTCACCGAGGAACTGCTGCCGTCCTTCATGTGCCAGATCCGGAACCAGCCCGGCTGGCGCGGGCTGTCGGTGACCATGCCGCTGAAGACGGCCATGCTGGACCATGTCGATGAAGTGCGGGGAGTGGCGCGGACCCTGGGCGTGGTCAATACGGTGTCCTTCGAGGACACTGCGAACGGTCCCCGCGCCGTCGGTTCCAACACGGACGTCGTCGGGATTGTCAACGCCCTTCGGCATGCCGGTACCCGGAAGGCTCCATCTGCCGTCATCCTGGGTGGCGGGGGAACTGCTGCGTCAGCCGTCGCGGCCTTGCGGGAACTCGGGACCACCAGGGTCAGGATCTTTGTCCGCGACGCTTCCCGTACGGCCGATGTCCGCGCGGCAGCGGAGAGCCTGGGCGTTGCCCTCGAAATCGGCCCCCTGGCCGCCGCCGCCCGCCCGACAGCGGAAGCCGACGTCGTTATTTCCACCCTGCCGCCACGCGCGGCAGACGGACTCGCCGCCGAAATCGCCGCGCTCAAGACGCCGACTCCGGGCGTCCTGCTGGATGTGGCGTATGACCCGTGGCCCAGCCTCTTGGCCTCGGTGTGGCAGGCCGGCGGCGGCCGCGTGGTGCCCGGACTTGAGATGCTGCTGTACCAGGCAGTGGAGCAGGTGCGCCTCTTCTCCCGGCGTGGGGAAGACGTTAACGCAGCTGTCATAGATGTGATGTGTGACGCAGTCGGCCTTGCCCGGCGGGCGTTGTGACCGCCCTACGTGGCAGGATGGAAATTATGCGTTGGTTGACTGCCGGTGAATCCCATGGCCCGGCTCTGATGGGAATTATTGAGGGCGTCCCCGCCGGTGTCGAAATCACCAGCGGGCACATCGCTGACTCCCTGGCCCGCCGCCGGCTCGGATACGGACGCGGCGCCCGGATGAAATTCGAGCAGGACGTCGTCACCATCACCGGCGGCGTACGGCACGGCCGCACCCAGGGCGGCCCCGTTGCCATCCAGGTGGGCAACACCGAATGGCCCAAATGGGAGCAGATCATGTCTGCCGACCCCGTGGACCCCGAACTCCTCGCCGACCAGGCCCGCAACGCACCGCTGACCCGGCCCCGGCCCGGCCACGCAGACTTCACCGGCATGCAGAAGTACGGCTTCGACGAGGCGCGTCCGGTGCTGGAGCGGGCCAGCGCCCGCGAAACCGCCACCCGGGTTGCCCTGGGCACGGTGGCTGCGCGCTTCCTCAAACACCTCGGCATCGAGCTTGTCAGCCATACGGTGTCCATCGCGAGCGTCACCGTTCCGGAGGGCCGGCCGCTGCCCGTTCCGTCTGACGTCATCGCCCTGGACACCGACCCGCTGCGCTGCTTCGACCGCGAAACCTCCGACGCCATGGTGGCCGAAGTGGACGCCGCGCACAAAGAGGGCGAAACCCTCGGCGGCGTGGTGGAAGTCCTGGCCTACGGGCTTCCGCCGGGACTGGGCAGCTACGTGCACTGGGACCGCCGGCTGGATGCCCGGCTCGCCGCAGCCCTGATGGGCATCCAGGCCATCAAGGGTGTGGAGGTCGGCGACGGCTTCCTGACCGCAGCGCGCCGTGGTTCGGCCGCCCATGACGAGATCGTCCGCGACGGCGAAGGCCGGATTGTCCGCGCCAGCAACCGTGCCGGCGGCATCGAGGGCGGCATGAGCATCGGCGACGTCCTGCGCGTGCGCGCCGCCATGAAACCCATTGCCACCGTTCCCCGAGCGCTGCGGACCATCGACGTCAGCACCGGCGAGCCGGCGAAGGCCCACCACCAGCGCTCCGACGTCTGCGCGGTCCCGGCCGCCGGCGTCGTGGCCGAAGCCATGGTGGCCCTGGTCCTGGCCGAGGCTGTCATGGAAAAGTTCGGCGGTGACTCCGTGACGGAAACCGCCCGTAACATCAAGGGCTACCTGGAAAGCATCCCGGCATCCCTGGACTCGATCGGGCAGTAGTGCTCCACGGCAGCAAAACCGGACCCGCCTGCGGCCGGCCGATTGTCCTGATCGGTCCCATGGCCGTCGGCAAGTCAGCCATCGGCCAGCAGCTTGCGCAGCAGCTCGGTGTCCCGTTCATCGACACCGACGCCGTCATCGTCTCGGGCCACGGCTCCATTGCCGGCATCTTCGCCGGACACGGTGAGCGCGCGTTCAGGGAGATCGAGGCCCGGACCGTGGTCAACGCCGTCGAAGGAGCCCAGGGCACAACCACCGTCATCTCGCTGGGTGGCGGGGCGGTGCTCGATTCCGGGACGCAGCAGCTGATCAGCCGCTGCACTGTGGTCTACCTGGAGTGCGACGCCGATACCGTGGCCGACAGGATCGCCCGGAACTCGGGCCGTCCGCTCCTGGCCGGTGACGCGATGGCCCGCTGGACAGCAATGTTTGCCACCCGGCGGCCCATCTACGAGCGGCTCGCCGACATCACCCTGGACGTGCGCCACGGCTCGATATCCGAGCTCGGTGAACGGCTGGAAGCAGCACTGCGGCACCACGCAGCTGCCAAACAGGAAGTTGAAAAGTGAACACGCAATCAACCGTCATCAAAGTCACCGGCGAAGGCGCCGGCAACAATTACGACGTTGTCGTCGGGCGCGGCCTGCTGGACGGACTTCCCGCGCTGCTCGGTGAGCGGGTCCGCCGCGTGCTGGTGATCCACCCCCGCGCGCTGCGCCTCACCGGCGACGCCGTCCGCGACGAACTCGCGGCCGCAGGCTTCACCTCGCTGACTGCGGAAATTCCGGACGCCGAGGAAGGCAAGCACATCCAGGTCGCGGCGTTCTGCTGGCAGGTCCTGGGCCAGAACGACTTCACCCGCTCCGATGCCATCGTTGCTGTCGGCGGGGGAGCGGTCACCGACCTCGCCGGCTTCGTGGCGGCCACCTGGCTGCGCGGGGTCAAGGTCATCCACATGCCCACCAGCCTCCTGGCCATGGTGGACGCCTCCGTGGGCGGCAAGACCGGCATCAATACTGCCGAAGGCAAGAACCTGGTGGGCTCCTTCCACCCGCCGGCCGCCGTGCTGGCAGACCTGGATACCCTGGACACGCTGCCGAAGAACGAGATCATCTCCGGCATGGCCGAGGTCATCAAGTGCGGCTTCATTGCCGACCCCGCCATTCTTGACCTGGTCGAAAACACCGCAGCCGTGGTGGACCCCCGCTCGGACGTGCTGCGGGAACTCATCGAGCGGGCCATTGCCGTCAAGGCGAAGGTGGTCTCCGAAGACCTGAAGGAATCGGGCCTGCGGGAGATCCTCAATTACGGCCACACCCTGGGCCACGCCATCGAACTGGTGGAGCGCTACTCCTGGCGGCATGGCGCCGCCGTCTCGGTGGGCATGATGTTCGCCGCCGAGCTCGCCCGCAGCGTTGGCCGGCTCAGCGATGCCGACGCCGACCGGCACCGCAGCATCCTGGACGGACTTGGGCTCCCGGTCACCTACCGCCGGGACCGCTGGCAGGGGCTGCTGGACGGCATGCGCCGCGACAAGAAGTCCCGCGGGGACCTGCTGCGGTTCGTGGTGCTCGACGGAATCGCCAAACCGGGCATGCTGGACGTCCCGGACACCTCGCTGCTGTTCGCGGCCTACCAGGAGATCGCTTCCTGATGCAGGGCGACATTAACGGAACGGCGGACTGGCCGGAGGCAGGTTTCCCGGGCATCCGCATCAACCCCGAAACCCTGCTGCCGCAGGTGGTCAACGAGGACGCCTGCCACGCTGCCCTTGCCGCCTCCACCGACCCCGCGGACCACATTTTCGTTTTGCTTGTGGAGGGCCACCCTTCGGAGGCCGCCGAATTGCTTGCCGAAGCCCGGTTCAAGGATCCCGAATCGTTCCGGTTGCGTGTCTTCGAAGCCGAAGTGCTGCGCGTAACGCACCGCACGGACCGCGCCATTGAGCTGTTCCGGCAGCTCCTTGCCGAAGTGCACGGCACGCCCCGCGAGGCCGTGGCACTGCACTTCCTCGGTAAGGCGCAGTACACCGCCGGCCAGATTGCGGCGGCGGTGGAATCCTTCACCCGCTCGCTGGACCTGCGCGTGGCACAATCAGCCGACGCAGCGATGATCTACTCCTCAACCGTGGCCCTTCAACGGGCACGTGACGTCCTGGAGCTCGCCTGCTGAAGCGGGTCGCACGGACCCGTGAGGGGCACCCGGCATTTGCCGGTAGAATGGATGTGGGATTTTTGCGTCCCCGCGATTTTTGACAAACACGAGCAGGCAGGCCGTCAGGCGTGCCCGCCCGGCATACAGCATCTGACCGCACGGCCAGACACGGAAACCAGAGGAAACCAGTGGCAACCACTAACGACATCAAGAACGGAACGGTCCTGAAGCTTGAGGGCCAGCTCTGGAACATCATCGAATTCCAGCACGTCAAGCCCGGCAAGGGCGGCGCCTTTGTCCGGACGAAGATGCGCAACGTTATGTCCGGGAAGGTTGTGGACAAGACCTTCAACGCCGGCCTCAAGATCGAGACGGCCACTGTGGACCGCCGCGACTACCAGTACCTGTACCAGGACGGTGCGGACTTCGTGTTCATGGACACTTCCGACTACGACCAGATCACCGTCTCCGGTGCGACGGTGGGCGACGCCACCAACTTCATGCTCGAGAACCAGATGGTCAACATCGCCATCCACGACGGCACCCCCCTCTACATCGAACTGCCGCCGAGCGTTGTCCTCGAAATCACCTACACCGAGCCGGGCCTGCAGGGCGACCGCTCCTCCGCGGGCACCAAGCCGGCCACCCTGGAAACGGGTTACGAGATCCAGGTTCCGCTGTTCATCGAGAACAACACCAAGGTCAAGGTGGACACCCGCGACGGCAGCTACCTGGGCCGGGTCACCGAGTAGTGAGCGCCCGCGGTAAAGCCCGCAGCAGGGCTCTGGATGTTCTTTTCGAGGCGGAGCAGCGCTCCGTTTCGGCGTTCGACGTGCTTCGCGCACGCCGGGAAAAGACCGACCAGGTAGTCAACCCTTACACGGTGGAAATCGTCGAGGGCGTGCTGTCCCAGCAGGCTGCCATCGACGAATTCCTCGAGACCTACTCACAGGGCTGGAGCCTGGAGCGCATGCCGTCGGTGGACCGGATCATCCTGCGCATCGGCACGTGGGAGCTTCTGTACAACGACGACGTCCCCGACGGCGTGGCGGTCAGCGAGGCTGTTGCGCTGGCCAAGACACTGTCCACGGACGAGTCCCCGCAGTTCATCAACGGCCTCCTGGGCCGCCTGCAGCAGCTGAAGCCCTCGCTGCTCGCATAGCTGCCTGGACACAAGCAGTGAAGGTCGCGCCCCACCCGGGCGCGACCTTCCTGCGTTAACGGTGCAGCCGCCGTAGAACCTGGTCTTGTTCGCAAATCCGGGCCGTGAAGGCACGGGCCCGCGAACAAGACCAGGAAGCGCGGCTGACCGGGGCTGGGAAGCCGCTTACGCCGTCACCGATTCGCGGAGGGTGACAATCCTCTGCAGCTGTTGCCTCTCCTCGGCCTGGTGCAACGGTACGTCGCGTCCGCTCAGGATGCGCTGCCTGGTGTTGGCAAGGTGAGTCGCCGCCTTCAGGAATTCCTTCATCTGCCGCTTCCTGCCGGAGTTGGCTGCCCACGCCAGGGCGGTCCGCCGTCCCGCCCGGGTGGCCAGGAGTTGGACTTCGGCCGGCGTGAACCACCCTGCGGCGGAGTACTCCAGCAGCCGCTGGCGGGTGAGGCGCTTTTCGGCCACCCGCAGGAGGATGATGCCGCCCACTGCCAGCACGAAGATGGGCACCTGGACAAAGATGTAATCCAACAGGAAGCCCTGGCCCATGCTGTTCCATCGGTTGTGCAGGAACATGGCGGGCAGCAGGCCCACGAAGAAGGCTCCCACGGAGGCGCCGGTGTGCCAGCGCCGTGCGGCAAACCCCATGATGAGTCCGGTAGTGCCCGTGAAGATTGCATGCGCGAACGGCGACATGACGCCCCGGAGGAAGAATACCTGGGCAAAGTCGCTGGCCGGGCTGGACGATTCGGCGATGGCCCTGCCGAAATAGAGGATGTTTTCGGTGAAGGCGAATCCACCGGCGATGGTGAAGGCAAAGACCACTCCGTCCACCGGCCCGTCGAAGTGCCTCCGGGCGGCCAGGAGCAGGATCAGCAGGCCCAGCGATTTGGCAAATTCCTCGACGACGGGAGCCTGGACGGTGGCCATGTAGGTCTGTAGGTCGGGCACATCCGAAAACTGGAAGGCGATGACGAAGAACGGCTGGATCAGCAGGGTCACGGCCACGGACACGGCCGCGCCCCAGGTAAACGCGAAGAACAGCAGCCGCTTGGGCTCGGGCTCCCACCGGTCGATGATGTGGACCGCCAACAGGACCACCGACAACGGGATCAAGGAGGCCACGAAACCAATCAGGAAACCCGCTGCTCCCGTGTTGGAGAGGAGGAACGGCACTACAAGGAACAGGCTCAGGAACGCCAGGGCGCTGCCGGCCACCGTCACTCCCACCAGTCCGCCGCGGGTCCGGGCGGCCCGTACGAGGTTTCCCTGCACCTGCGGTGGAACCACGGGCGCCACCGGGCTGCCCTGGTGGCCTGGCGCCGCACGGTAGTTGCCGGGCTGCACATGGCCCATCCAGCTGGGGTTGGCCCGGCCCGGGAAATAACCGCCCGGCCCCCGGTAGGGATCGTCGGGTGGTCCGGGCGGGGGCTGCTGGGGATACGTTGGCATACCCGAAAGCCTAAGCGGGCTCCGGCACGGCTCCAAGGATGGCGCCGGCCAACGAGCGGCGCGCCCGTGCCGGTGTGACCATCAACGCATCACTCACCCGCCGGGACGGCGCAGGCCGTGTGGTAATTTTGAACAGCACATGATCCTTTTTTAATTCCGTCCTGTGAGGCGGGGAAAGGGGAGACGAGCGTTGACTTCTGTCACCAGCGCACCGGTTCCAGCCAGGGTTGTCCTCAGCCAGGCGGACATCGACCGGGCCCTGACTCGTATCGCCCATGAGATCCTCGAGGCCAACAAGGGTTCCCGGGACCTTGTCCTGCTGGGGATCCCGCGCCGCGGCTACCCGCTGGCGGTCCGGCTGGCCCGGAAAATCGCCGCCGCAGACAACTCCGTTGATGCCTCCGCCATTGTCGGACAGCTCGACGTCACGATGTTCCGCGACGACCTCTCCCACCAGGGCACCCGGCCGCCGTACCCCACCCGGCTGCCCCGCACCGGGATCGACAACAAAGTGGTGGTGCTCATTGATGACGTCCTGTACTCCGGCCGCACCATCCGCGCAGCCCTGGACGCCCTCGTGGACCTCGGCCGCCCCCGCATTGTGCGGCTCGCCGTGCTGATAGACCGCGGCCACCGCGAACTGCCCATCCGGGCAGACCATGTGGGGAAGAACCTCCCCACCTCCTCCGCCGAAAAGGTCCGGGTCCGGCTCGAAGAGACCGACACCCCCGACGGCGGCGCACCCGTCAACGAAGTAGTGATCGAGGGCGGCGCATGAAACACCTCCTGTCCACCGAGGACCTCAGCCTTTCGGACGCCATCCGCATCCTGGACACCGCCGAGGAGATGTCGGCCGTGGGGGAGCGGGAAGTGAAGAAGCTTCCGGCACTGCGCGGACGCACGGTCGTCAACCTTTTCTTCGAAGACTCAACCCGCACCCGGATCTCCTTCGAAGCCGCGGCCAAGCGGCTCTCGGCCGACGTCATCAACTTCGCCGCCAAGGGCTCGTCGGTCTCCAAGGGCGAATCCCTCAAGGACACCGCCCAGACGCTGTCCGCCATGGGCGCGGACGCCGTCGTCATCCGCCACTGGGCCTCCGGCGCACCCTACCGGCTGGCCGCGACCGACTGGATTGACGCCGCCGTCATCAACGCCGGGGACGGCACCCACGAGCACCCCACGCAGGCCCTCCTGGACGCCTTCACCATGCGCCGGCACTGGGCCCGCCTGTCCGGAACCGGCTCCGAAGGGACGGACCTGAAAAGCATGCGGGTAGCCATTGCCGGTGACGTCCTGCATTCGCGCGTCGCGCGGTCCAACGTTTGGCTGCTGCGCACCCTCGGCGCGGAAGTCACGCTGGTGGCGCCGCCCACCCTGTTGCCGGTCGGCGTCGACAAATGGCCCTGCAGCGTCAGCTACAACCTGGACGAGACGCTCCTCAACGGAGTGGACGCCGTGATGATGCTGCGCGTCCAGGGCGAACGCATGAACGCCTCGTTCTTCCCCAGCACCCGGGAATACTCGCGCCGGTGGGGCTTCGACGACAACAGGCTCCGGGCCCTCGATGACCTCGGCATGACGGATACGATCATCATGCACCCCGGCCCCATGAACCGTGGCCTGGAAATCAGCGCAGCGGCCGCCGACTCACCCCGGTCCACCGTCCTGGCGCAGGTCCGCAACGGCGTGTCCGTGCGGATGGCCGCACTGTACCTGCTGCTCTCCGGGGACACCCGGGAAACAGCCATCCACCGGGCCCCGGCTTTTGCGGCCGCCCAATCCAGCAAGGAGAGCAACTGATGGCAGCGAACACCGGAACCTACCTGATCCAGGGCGCCGCCATCCTCGGCGGCGACCCTGCCGACCTGCTGATCCGCGACGGCATCATCGCCGAGATCGGCACCGGACTGTCGGCTGAAGGGCAGGACGGCCACGCCACCGTCATCGACGCCGCCGGCCTGGTGGCACTGCCCGGCATGGTGGACGTCCACACCCACCTGCGCGAACCCGGTCGTGAAGACGCCGAAACCGTCGAGACCGGCACCCGCGCTGCTGCGCTCGGCGGCTACACTGCCGTGCACGCCATGGCCAACAGCACCCCGGTAGCGGACACCGCCGGCGTCGTGGAGCAGGTCTACACCCTGGGCCAGGCGGCCGGCTGGGTTGACGTGCGCCCGGTGGGCGCCGTCACGGTCGGCCTGGCAGGGGAGCAGTTGGCCGAGCTGGGCGCCATGGCCGATTCCCGCGCCCGGGTGCGGATCTTTTCCGACGACGGCATCTGCGTCCACGATCCCGTCCTGATGCGCCGCGCCCTGGAGTACGTCAAAGCGTTCGACGGCGTCGTGGCCCAGCACGCACAGGAGCCCCGCCTTACCGCCGGCGCACAGATGAATGAGGGCGACGTGTCGGCGGTCCTCGGCCTCACCGGCTGGCCGGCTGTCGCCGAAGAGAGCATCATCGCCCGCGACGTCCTGCTGGCACAGCACGTCGGCTCGCGGCTGCACGTGTGCCACGTCTCCACGGCGGGTTCGGTGGAGATCATCCGCTGGGCCAAGGAACGCGGCATCGACGTCACCGCGGAGGTCACTCCGCACCACCTGCTCCTCACCGACGACCTGGTCCGCAGCTACGACCCCGTCTTCAAGGTCAACCCGCCGCTGCGCACCGACGCCGACGTCCAGGCATTGCGCGCCGGCCTGGCGGACGGCACGATCGACGTCGTGGGCACCGACCATGCGCCGCACCCCAGCGAGCACAAGGAATGCGAGTGGGCGCAGGCCGCCATGGGCATGACCGGGCTGGAAACCGCCCTGTCCGTGGTGCAGCACGCCATGATCGACACCGGGCTGATGACCTGGGCCGACTTCGCCAGGGTTACGTCCACCACCGCCGCCAGGATCGGCCGCCTCACCGACCAGGGCCGGCCGATCGAGGCCGGGGAACCGGCCAACCTCATCCTGGTGGATCCGGCGGCACGCTGGACCGTCGACCCCAGCCGGATGGCCACGATGGGCCGCAACTCACCGTTCAAGGGCCGCGAACTGCCCGGCAAGGTCGTTGCCACGTTCTTCCGGGGACACCCCACGGTCCTGGACGGCGCCCTCAACACCCCGCACCCCGACGCCGCCGCAACCCCGGCAGGCGCGGCCTGATGGACACCAAGCTTCTCTCTGCGGTCGTCACCGCGGCGATCATCGCCGTCGTGCTGGTGATGATGTGGGCTGGCTGGCGCAACCGCCTGAAGCGCCAGTCCGACGTCGAACAACTGCCCCAGGTTCCCGCGGCGCCCGGGGAGCCCCTCGCCGTCGCCGAGGGGCAGTACGTGGCCACTACCACCGGCGGCGACTGGCTCGACCGGATCGCCGTGCATGGCCTCGGTATCCGCACCAACGCAACCCTTGCGGTCTACCCGCACGGCGTCATGTACGACCGGCCGGGGGCAGCTGCCCTCTACATTCCGGCTGCGTCGCTTACCGGCGTCCGGCAGGACAGCGGCATGGCGGGCAAGTTCGTGGAAAAGGACGGCCTGCTGGTGCTGGCCTGGACGCTCGGCGCACACGCGCTGGACACCGGGTTCCGCACCCGCCGCGCCGCCGACAAGGATGTGCTCTACCGGGCCCTTCAGGAATTGATTTCGTCAGCCCCCGCGGCTGGTGCCACCAGTGGAAAGTAAGACAGTGAAAGCGAATACAGTGACAGCAACCACCTCCACCCCGGCAGCGCTGGTCCTCGAAGACGGGCGCATTTTCCGCGGGACCAGCTACGGAGCCACCGGCACCGCTCTCGGCGAGGCAGTCTTCGCCACCGGTATGACCGGCTACCAGGAAACCATCACGGACCCGTCCTACGCCCGCCAGCTGGTGGTCCAGACGGCCCCGCACATCGGCAACACCGGCGTGAACAGCGAAGACGCCGAGTCGCGCCGGATCTGGGTGGCCGGCTACATCGTCCGGGACGCCGCCCGCCGGCCCTCCAACTGGCGCTCGGAGCGCTCCCTGGACGAAGAGCTGGTGGCGCAGGGAATCGTGGGCATCCAGGGCGTGGACACCCGCGCCATCACCCGGCACCTGCGCGAACACAAGACCATGCGGGCCGGCATCTTCTCCGGTGAAGCCGCCGAGGCCACGGACAAGGAACTGCTCGACGCCGTCCTGGCCAGCGCTCCCATGGAGGGCGCCCGCCTGGCGGAGGAAGTCAGCGTGGACGAGGCCTACGTCGTGGAACCGAAGGACCACGGCTGGGACGGAGAGCCCCGCTTCAGCATCGCCGCCATCGACCTCGGCATCAAGGCCATGACCCCCGTCCGGTTCGCCGAGCGCGGTGTCCGCGTCCACGTGCTGCCGGCCACCGCCACGCTCGAGGACGTCAAGGCAGTGAACCCGGACGGCTTCTTCATGTCCAACGGCCCGGGCGACCCCGCCACCGCCGATGCCCAGGTCAAGCTGCTGCGCTCAGTCCTGGACGAGAAGCTGCCGTACTTCGGCATCTGCTTCGGCAACCAGATCCTGGGCCGCGCACTGGGCTTTGGCACTTACAAGCTCCGCTACGGCCACCGCGGCATCAACCAGCCGGTCATGGACCGGCGTACCGGCAAGGTGGAAATCACCTCCCAGAACCACGGCTTTGCCGTGGACGCACCGCTCGACGGCGCCACCCAGGCTCCGGAGTCACGCTACGGCCGGGTGGAGGTCAGCCATGTCAGCCTGAACGACGACGTCGTGGAAGGCCTCGCCTGCCTGGACATCCCCGCGTTTTCCGTGCAGTACCACCCCGAAGCGGCCGCCGGCCCGCACGATGCCGCGTACCTCTTCGACCGCTTCATCGACCTGATGGAAGGCACGCGGGACGGCCGCACCGCCAACCTCTCCAAGGATCCGGTTGACTCCGCCCACTCCGCCGGCGCCGAATCGGCAACGCCGAAAAATTCCGACAACAAGACTGAGGACAAGAAGTAATGCCGAAACGTACAGATCTCAAGAGCGTCCTCGTCATTGGTTCCGGCCCGATCGTCATCGGCCAGGCCGCCGAGTTCGACTACTCCGGCACCCAGGCTCTGCGTGTCCTCAAGGAGGAGGGCCTGCGCGTCATCCTCGTGAACTCCAACCCGGCCACCATCATGACCGACCCCGAGTTCGCCGACGCCACCTACGTGGAGCCCATCACCCCTGAGGTGGTTGAGAAGATCATCGCCAAGGAGCGCCCTGACGCCGTGCTGCCCACCCTGGGCGGCCAGACCGCACTGAACACGGCCATCGCCCTGGACAAGAACGGCGTGCTGGAGAAGTACAACGTGGAGCTCATCGGCGCGAACATCGCCGCGATCGAACTCGGCGAGGACCGCGAGAAGTTCAAGGGCGTCGTGGAGCGCTGCGGCGCCGAATCCGCCCGCAGCCACATCATCCACACCATGGACGAGGCCCTCACAGCCGCCACTGACCTGGGCTACCCCATGGTGGTCCGGCCCTCCTTCACCATGGGCGGCCTGGGCTCCGGCCTGGCCTACAACGAAGAGGACCTTCGCCGCATCGTCGGCCAGGGCCTGCAGTACAGCCCCACCAGCGAGGTGCTGCTCGAAGAGAGCATCCTCGGCTGGAAGGAATACGAGCTCGAGATGATGCGCGACAAGAACGACAACGTGGTTGTCGTCTGCTCCATCGAGAACTTCGATCCCGTCGGCGTGCACACCGGTGACTCCATCACGGTGGCGCCAGCGCTGACCCTCACCGACCGCGAGTACCAGAAGCTGCGCGACGTGGCCATCGCCGTCATCCGCGAGGTTGGCGTGGACACCGGCGGCTGCAACATCCAGTTCGCCATCGATCCCAAGACCGGCCGCGTGGTGGTCATCGAGATGAACCCGCGCGTCTCCCGCTCCTCGGCTCTGGCATCGAAGGCCACCGGCTTCGCCATCGCCAAGATCGCCACCAAGCTCTCCTTGGGCTACACCCTGGACGAGATCCCCAACGACATCACCCAGAAGACGCCTGCGTCCTTTGAGCCCACCCTCGACTACGTGGTGGTCAAGGTCCCGCGGTTCGCGTTCGAGAAGTTCCCGGCTGCGGACAACACCCTCACCACCACCATGAAGTCCGTGGGCGAAGCGATGGCCATGGGCCGCAACTTCACGGAGGCCCTGCAGAAGGCCCTGCGCTCCCTGGAACAGAAGGGCTCGCAGCTGGACTTCAGCAGCGTCCCCGAGTGGGAGGTCGCCGAACTGATCGAAAAGGCCAAGCGGCCCACCACCGAGCGCCTGCACCAGGTCCAGCGTGCCCTGCTGGGCGGCGCCTCCGTGGAGCAGCTCTTCGAAGCCACCAAGATCGACCCCTGGTTCCTCGACCAGCTCGAACTCCTCAACGAGGTCTCCCGCGAGATCCGCGAGGCCGGTGCCCTGACCGCCGACATGCTCAAGCGCGCCAAGCGCCACGGCTTCTCCGACGAACAGATCGGCGCCCTGACCCACAACTCCGAGGCAGTGGTCCGTGGCGTGCGCCAGGCCCTCGGCATCCGTCCCGTCTACAAGACCGTGGACACCTGTGCCGCCGAATTCGCCGCGTACACCCCGTACCACTATTCGGCATACGACGAGGAGGACGAGGTTGCGCTGCACTCCAAGCCGTCCATCCTGATCCTCGGCTCAGGACCCAACCGCATCGGCCAGGGCATCGAGTTCGACTACTCCTGCGTGCACGCCTCCATGGCCTTGCGCAAGGCCGGCTACGAGACCGTGATGGTCAACTGCAACCCGGAGACCGTCTCCACCGACTACGACGTCTCCACCCGCCTGTACTTCGAGCCGCTGACGCTCGAGGACGTGCTGGAGGTCATCGCGGCCGAGGAACGCACCGGCGGCGTCATGGGCGTGTTCGTCCAGCTTGGCGGCCAGACCCCGCTGAAGCTCGCCCAGCAGCTCGCCGACGCCGGCGTGCCCATCCTTGGCACCTCTCCGGAAGCCATCGACCTCGCCGAGCACCGCGGCGCGTTCTCCCGTGTGCTGGACAAGGCCGGCCTCGTCTCGCCCAAGAACGGCACCGCCGTGTCCTTCGAGGACGCCAAGAAGATCGCCGACGAGATCGGCTACCCGGTGCTGGTCCGCCCGTCCTACGTGCTGGGCGGCCGCGGCATGGAGATTGTCTACGACGAGCCCAACCTGTCCCGCTACATCGCCAACGCCACCGAGATCACCCCGGACCATCCGGTCCTGATCGACCGGTTCCTCGAGGACGCCGTCGAAATCGACGTCGACGCCCTCTACGACGGCACTGACCTGTACCTCGGCGGCATCATGGAGCACATCGAGGAAGCCGGCATCCACTCCGGCGACTCCGCCTGCGTCCTGCCGCCCATCACCCTGGGGAGCAACGTCGTCGAACGCGTCCGAGTGGCGACCCGCGCCATTGCCGAGGGCGTGGGCGTGCGCGGCCTGATCAACATCCAGTTCGCGCTGGCCTCTGACGTCCTCTACGTCCTGGAGGCCAACCCCCGCGCCTCCCGCACCGTACCGTTCGTGTCCAAGGCGACCGGTGTCCAGATGGCCAAGGCCGCTGCTCTGATCGGCACCGGCGTGACCATCAACCAGCTGCGCAGCGCGTACAAGATGCTGCCGGAAACCGGTGACGGCTCCACCCTGCCGCTGGACGCCCCTGTGGCCGTCAAGGAAGCAGTGCTGCCGTTCAGCCGGTTCCGCACCCTCGAAGGCAAGGTGGTGGACTCGCTGCTCGGCCCCGAGATGCGTTCCACCGGCGAGGTCATGGGCATCGACAAGCACTTCGACACCGCCTTCGCCAAGAGCCAGGCCGGCGCCAACAACGCCCTGCCCACCGAGGGCAAGGTCTTCGTCTCCGTGGCCAACCGGGACAAGCGCTCCGTGATCATGGGCGTCAAGCGGCTCTCGGACCTCGGCTTCGAGATCGTCTCCACCGGCGGCACCGCCGATGTCCTGCGCCGCAACGGCATCCAGGCCACACCGGTCCGGAAGGTCGCCGAGGGCAGCAGCGCCGAAGGCGAAGGCACCATCGCCGACCTGATCGTGGCCGGCGAGATCGACATGGTCTTCAATACGCCTTCCGGCGGCGAAGCCCGCAGCGACGGCTATGAGCTGCGTGCCGCGGCAACGTCCATCGGCATCCCGTGCATCACCACGGTGGCCGAGTTCAATGCCGCGGTCCAGGCCATCGAGGCCATGCGGACGTACGAGTGGTCCGTCACCAGCCTGCAGGAGCACGCCGCGGCGCTTGCCGAGTCCCAGAAAGCGGCCCTGCAGCATGCCTGAGCAGGTCTCCGCTCCCGGCCGGGAGCCGTTCGGCTCCCGGCTCGGCGCGGCCATGGCAGCGCGCGGCCCGCTCTGCGTCGGCATCGACCCGCACCCGGCGCTCTTGAAGAGCTGGGGGCTGGACGACGACGCGGCGGGGCTTCGGCGATTCTCGCTGACGGTCCTGGAGGCAGTGGCTTCGCTCGCTGCCGCCGTGAAGCCCCAGGTGGCACTTTACGAACGCCGCGGTTCTGCCGGAATGGCGGTGCTGGAAGAGGTGCTGGCCAGCGCCCGGGACGAGTCCGTCCTCACCATCGCCGACGCCAAGCGCGGCGACATCGGATCCACCATGGCCGCCTACGCAGACGCGTGGCTTCGGGATGAGTCTCCGCTCGCGGCGGACTCCGTCACGCTGAGCCCTTACCTCGGCTTCGAATCGCTGCGGCCCGCGCTGGATCTCGCCGCGGAAACCGGGCGCGGCGTGTTCGTGCTGGCACTGACGTCCAACCCGGAGGGCGCGTCCGTGCAGCATGTGGGAGGCGCTGACTCCGTGGCCCGCAGGATCTGCGCCGCCGCGGCGGCGGAGAACTCCCGCTACACGGGATCCCTGGGCTCCGTGGGCCTCGTGGTGGGCGCCACCGTGGGAGATGCCCTGACAAACCTCGGCATCGACCTGCCCGCGGTCCGTGGGCCCATCCTGGCGCCGGGGCTGGGCGCCCAAGGGGCCACTCCCGCCGATCTGCGGGCCACCTTCGGTGCGGCCTATCCCCAAGTCCTGGGCACCTCAAGCCGGGATATCCTTCGGACCGGCCCGGGCCTGCGGGAACTGCGGGAAGCTGCCCGGCGGACCCTCGACGGGCTGGCCGGACAATAGCTGCCCGTTTCACCCGATCCATTGATTCGGGCAGCACCAGAGGGTAGTTTCAGGACAGGTCCAAGGGCGGCCGCCCTTGGAGCAAGTCCGGCGATCCCCGGGGGTGTCCTTGATGGTCCTGCGACCTTTATCAGCGTCGGAACGGGCGGAGGCCCTGGGTAAGGCCGCTGCCGCCAGGGCCACCCGGGCGGCAGCCAAGGAGAGCCTCAAGAACGGCGACAGGTCCGCAGCGGACATCATCAACTCCGCCTTGCAGGACGACGCCCTGGCCCGGATGCGGGTGTCCGAATTGCTGGAAGCCCTCCCGGGCATCGGAAAGGTCCGTGCGGCGGCCATCATGCAGCAGCTCGGAATCGCCGCCTCCCGCCGGGTCCGGGGCCTGGGCGTCCACCAGCGCCGGGCGCTGGTAGATTTTATAGACGAGCATTAGGGCAGGCCAGGCGCCTGCCCTCCCAACCTCCGGCAAAGGAATACGTGAGCAAGAAACCGGGACTGACAGTCCTCGCAGGTCCGACGGCTGTTGGCAAAGGCACCGTGTCCACCTACATCCGTGACAACTACCCCGAGGTCTGGCTCTCCGTTTCAGCCACCACCCGCGCACCCCGGCCGGGCGAGGTGGACGGAGTCCACTATTTCTTCAAGTCCAGGGAGGAGTTCGAGCAGCTCATCGCCGACGGCGAGCTCCTGGAGTGGGCAGTCGTCCACGGGCAGAACACCTACGGCACGCTCAAGAGCACGGTGAACCGGGCCATTGCTGAAGGCCGGTCGGTGCTGCTGGAAATCGACCTGCAGGGCGCACGCCAGGTCAAGGCTGCCGTCCCGGACGCCCAGTTCGTCTTCCTGGCCCCTCCCAGCTGGGACGAAATGGTCCGCCGGCTGGTGGGCCGGGGCACCGAAACACCCGAAGAACAGCAGCGGCGGCTGGAAACCGCTAAACTTGAACTTGCTGCTGAACCGGAGTTCGACCACACCGTCATCAACGACGACGTCCGCCGGGCAGCGGACGAGCTTGTTTCACTCATGGGGCTGACACCGCATCCACACCTGCCGGAACCGTCAGCCCGCTAGGAATTTGGAGAAATTCGTGTCCACGAACCTTGAAGGCATCATCAACCCGCCGATCGACTCGCTGCTCGAGGCAGCCGACTCCAAGTACGGCCTGGTGATCTTCGGTGCCAAGCGTGCTCGTCAGATCAACGCCTACTACGCCCAGCTGCACGAGGGCCTCTTCGAATACGTCGGCCCGCTGGTTGACACCAAGCTGAACGAAAAGTCGCTCTCGATCGCCCTGCGCGAGATCAACGAAGGCAAGCTGGTTTCCACGCCGATCGAAGCCGCAGAGTAATCCTGCCGCTTATCTGACTCGCTGTTGACGGAGGTCACGTGCGCATAGTCCTCGGAGTCGGGGGAGGGATCGCCGCCTACAAGGTGGCATCGCTCCTCCGGCTTTTTACTGAAGCCGGCCATGACGTCACGGTCATCCCCACGGAGGCGTCCACCCGCTTCGTGGGCACCGCCACCTGGGAAGCCCTCTCCGGCAACCCGGTCAGCAACAGCGTTTTCGACGACGTCCACCTGGTCAACCACGTCCGCCTGGGCCACGAGGCAGATTTGGTGGTGGTCGCGCCGGCCACGGCCGACCTCCTGGCCAAGGCCGCCACCGGACAGGCTGCCGACCTTCTCACCAACACCCTGCTGATGGCGCATGGTCCTGTGCTGTTCGCGCCCGCGATGCACACGGAAATGTGGCAGCACCCTGCCACCCGCGCCAATGTCGAAACCCTTCGCACCCGCGGGGCAGCAGTCCTGGAACCCGCTTCCGGCAGGCTGACGGGTGCCGACTCCGGCCCGGGCAGGCTGCCCGAGCCCGAGGCAATCTTCGAAGCCGCCATGGCCCTGGTCCAGGGCCGGACCGATTACCAGCTCCCGCTGGCCGGACGCACCGTCACCATCAGCGCCGGAGGTACCCGCGAGCCTCTGGACCCCGTCCGTTTCCTCGGCAACAGGTCCTCCGGCAAGCAGGGTGTTGCCCTGGCTGTAGCGGCGCGCAACGCCGGCGCCACCGTCCGCCTGCTGGCAGCCCACATGGACGTCCCCGCACCCTCCGGCGTGGAAGTGGTGCGGGTGGAAACCGCCCTTCAGCTTCGCGCAGCCGCGCTTGAGGCCGCCGCGGACTCGGACGTCTTCATCATGTCCGCCGCCGTCGCCGACTTCAGGCCTGCCGACGTGTCGGACACCAAAATCAAGAAGCGGGACGACACCGCCGATCCCGTCATCACCCTTGTGCGGAACCCGGACATCCTGCAGGAGCTGGTGGAACGGCGCAACAGCCAGCCGGCCGCCGTTGCCGCCGGCCAGCTCATCGTGGGCTTCGCAGCCGAGACCGGAGACAGCGAGGGCGACGTCCTGGCCTATGGCGAAGCCAAACTGCAACGCAAGGGCTGCGACCTGCTGGTGGTCAACCACGTCGGAACGGACAAGGTCTTCGGGCAGGACTCCAATTCCGTGGTCATCCTCTCGCGTGCCGGCTCCGAACCACAGGAAGCGTCGGGAACCAAGGCTGAGGTCTCCGATGCCATCATCAGCCGCATCAGCCTTGAACTGAACCGTCTGTCAGTGAACTGATCCTGTTCCGCCCCCGGCCCAAGTGTTTCCCGCCACGTTCACTTAGCACGGGGACATCTACAGACTTCTCCCTGACGGGTGAACGGACTCCAACCAGTAAGGTAGTTGAGTGACTTTACCGCTGCACCTTCCCCAGACCCATGGGGCTACGCCCTCCGCGCTCCGGCTGTTCACGTCCGAATCGGTCACCGAAGGCCATCCGGACAAGATCTGCGACCAGATCAGTGACGCCATCCTGGATGCCTTGCTGGCTGCCGACCCCGAATCCCGGGTAGCCGTCGAAACCATGGCCACCACCGGCCTGGTCCACGTGGCCGGCGAAGTCACCACCGACGCCTACGTCGAAATCCCGCAGATCGTCCGGGAGACCATCCTTGGGATCGGGTACGACTCCTCAGCCAACGGCTTCGACGGTGCCCGCTGCGGTGTGTCCGTCTCCATCGGCCAGCAGTCCAACGACATCGCCGGCGGCGTCTTCAACTCGCTGGAAGCACGCGAAGGCCGCCAGGAGGACGACTACGACCTCCAGGGCGCGGGCGACCAGGGCCTTATGTTCGGCTATGCCAGCGACGAGACCCCGTCCTACATGCCGACCCCCATCTGGCTGGCGCACCGGCTCTCCGAGCGCCTCACCGATGTCCGCAAGACCGGCCAGCTCCCGTACCTGCGTCCGGACGGCAAAACCCAGGTCACCGTGGGTTACGACAAAGACGTACCCGTCTCCGTGGAGACCGTGGTGATTTCCAGCCAGCATGCGGAAGGTGCCAGCCTGGAGCAGCTCCGTGCGGACCTCGCCGCCGTCGTCATCGAGCCGGTGCTCGCCGCGGCGAACCTGGACATCTCCCGTGCCGCCAACATCCTTAATCCTGCCGGTGAGTTCGTTATCGGCGGACCCGTCGGGGACGCCGGCCTGACCGGCCGCAAGATCATCGTCGACACCTACGGCGGCATGGCCCGCCACGGCGGCGGCGCCTTCTCCGGCAAGGATCCGTCCAAGGTGGACCGCTCCGCCGCCTATGCCATGCGCTGGGTTGCCAAGAACGTCGTGGCGGCCGGGCTGGCCAAGCGCGCGGAGATCCAGATTGCCTACGCCATCGGCCAGGCCCGTCCCGTCGGCACCTACGTGGAGACCTTCGGCACCGAGACGGTGGACCCGGCGCGGATCAGTGCGGCCATCGCCGAAATCTTCGACCTCCGGCCGCGGGCCATTATCGATGCCCTTGACCTCAAGCGCCCGATTTACGCCAAGACGGCCGCGCACGGCCACTTCGGCCGGGACGAGCCCGACTTCACCTGGGAGCGGCTGGACCGGGTGGACGACCTGAAGGCATACTTCAACGCCTGACCTGTTCCTTCCCAAGGCGGCAGCTGCGATGTCAGTGCCTGGTGTTTGGCTGTCTGTGTCCGCCCCGCAGCTGAACGGAGGTAACCACGGTGGCTGCTGAAAGCGCCGTCCAGCCGTCCCTGCTGCAGGGCTTCCCGGCCCGCCCGGTGGCAGGTGGGGTTGCCGCCGCCGCGCACCTTCCGGTTGCCCGTGTGCTCGTGGAGTCGTCGCTGCCCCATCTGGACCGCCCCTTCGACTATGCCGTGCCGGCGGCCCTCGACGAGGCCGCGCAGCCTGGCGTCAGGGTGAAGGTCAAGTTCAACGGCCAGGACCTCAGCGGATTCCTGCTCGAACGGCTGGCGGAGTCCGACGCCGGCCACGCGCTGGTGCCGCTGGCGAAAGTCGTGTCACCGGTGCCGGTCCTCACACCCGCCGTGCGCAACCTGGCGGAGGCCGTCGCGGCCCGCTACGCCGGCACGGTCAGCGACGTCCTGCGCCTCGCCGTGCCGCCGCGGGTTGCGAAGCTGGAAAAGGACATGCCTTTGGCCGCGCCCGGCGCGTCGGAAGCAACAGACGGAGGCGGGCATCCGCGTGCCGTTGACGCCGCCGATTCCGCATGGACCGGCTACCGTGCCGGGCCTGCCTTCCTCCGGCACCTGGCCGCCGGCGGATCGCCGCGGGCCGTCCTCAACCCCCTGCGGGGCTATGGCCCCGCCGGCTGGCCGCAGCTGCTGGCGGAAGCTGCCGCCGCTGCCCATGCTTCCGGCCGCGGCGCCCTGCTGGTAGTTCCGGACTACCGGGATCTTGACCGGCTCGAGGAAGCACTCAAAATGCTGCTGCCGGAGCAGGCGGTGGCAAGGCTCGCCGCTGACGACGGGCCGACGCCCCGCTACCGGAACTTCCTGCGGCTGCTGTCCGGAACCGCCAAAGTGGCCATCGGCACCCGGTCAGCCGCATTCGCTCCGGTGCAGGACCTGGGGCTCGTAGCCTGCTGGGACGACGGCGACGACCTCCACATAGAGCAACGCGCACCGTACGCCCACACGCGGGAAGTCCTGCTGCTGCGCGCCGAACAGGAAGGCACCGCCTGCCTCCTGGCAGGGCACGCCCGCAGCACCGAGGTCCAGCGCCTGGTCGACGCAGGCTGGGCAGCCCCGATCGGCTCCGATCGTCCTGGACTGCGCAAGACAGTTCCCCGGGTGGTGAACGCCGCTGACAGTTTCGAGCAGGGCCGGGACCCGCTGGCAACCATAGCCCGGCTGCCGGGTGCGGCCTGGAAGGCTGCCAAGGAGGGGCTGGAGCGCGGCCCTGTCCTGGTCCAGGTGGCCAGGGCCGGCTACGCGCCTTCACTGGTCTGCGACACCTGCCGTGAGCCCGCCCGGTGCAATGCGTGCCAGGGCCCCCTGGCGCTGGCCGGCACCTCGGCTCCGCCCCAGTGCCGGTGGTGTTCCACGCCGGCACCCGACTGGCGGTGCACCCACTGCGGCGCTAAGCGGCTCCGGAAGGGAGCAACGGGGGTGCTGCGCACGGCCGAAGAGCTCGGCCGCGCCTTCCCCGGCGCAACTGTCGTCACGTCGTCGGGGGACCAAGTGAAGGCCCGCGTCGGATCCGGCAAGGCACTGGTGGTGGCAACGGTCGGTGCCGAACCTGTTGCCGAGGGCGGCTATGCGGCCGCACTCCTGCTGGACGGGGACTCCCTGCTGCGCCGCGAAACCCTGCGCGCAGCCGAAGACACGGTGCGCCGGTGGTTCAACGCCGCCGCCTTGGTGCGGCCTGGCCCGGAGGGCGGCATGGTAGTGGTCACGGCAACGGACGCCGCCGCAACGGGTGCCTTGCTGCGCTGGGACCCTGCGGGCTACGCGGAGCGGGAACTGGCGCTGCGGACGGAGCTCGGGCTGCCACCGGCAGTTCGCATCGCGTCCGTCACCGGGCCGCGCCCCGCCGTCGAGCACTACACAGGTGCCGTGGAAGCCGAACTTGGAACAGCGGGCCTTGTGGTGCGCAGCGCCGGCCCGGCGCCCCTGCTCCTGACCGGGCCCCCTTCCGGGCGGCGCCAGGCTGAGGATGTCCGGACCCTGCTGTTCTTCCCCTACAGCCAAGGGGCCGCCGTCGTCCGTATCCTGCGGGCCACCCGGGCAGCCGTGGCCGCCAAGCGCACCACGGAACCGGTGCAGGTGCGCCTGGACGGTGTGGACGTGCTCTAGGGGAAACCCCTTAGCGCCGCCGCTTCGCCATGATTTCGTGCGCGACGTCGACCAGCTGGCGGGCGGAGTCATCCCAGCTGAACTCCCGGGCCCGCTCCACTGACCGGCGGGAGATGTCCTGCCACCGGGCCTCGTCCTGGAGCGCAGTCACGGCAGCCGCAAACTGCCCCGGGGATGACGGATCAACGTAGCTTGCGGCGTCCGCACCCACTTCGCGGAAGATCGGAATGTCGCTGGCGATGACGGGGGTACCCAGCGCCATCGCCTCCACCAAGGGAAGGCCGTACCCCTCGGCGCGTGACAGGCTGACAAGTGCTGTGGCCCGTCGCAGCAGGGCGTCATACTGCTCATCGGTGACGCCGTTGTGGAACACCACGGAAGCCCCGGCCGGGACGATCTTTTCGAGCTCAGCCCGCCGTTGCGGGGTGATCCGGCTGAGGAGGTGGAGGGTGTAGCCAGGCAGCCCGGACATGCCGGCCACCATGGTTTCCACGTTCTTGTAGGGCATGAACGAGCCCATGTAGACAATCGTCTTGTCCGCGCCGGCTTCCGGCCGCCGCGGCTCCTGCGCAGGCTGGGGGGCGTTGGCGATAATGCGCACGGGACGCCGGGTCAGGCGGTATTTGGCGATCAGCGCTTCGGTGGTGCGGCTGATGGTGGCCACGGTATCGGCACGGTTCAGGAGCAGCCGCTGCGGCCAGAACGCTTTGTGGTAAAGCCGCCACAACACTCGGACCGGTGCCGGCAGGAAGCCCGGGGGAGCGGGGTGCTCGTAGTAGATGAGGTCGTGCAGCGTCAGCACCAGCCCGTACTTCCGGCCCCAGGTGCCCATGGTTTGCATCGGGCACACCACCACATCCGGCTTCAGCGCGTTGACCTTGCGGGCCACGAACAGCTCGCGTGGCGAAAGCGGGCTGCTGATCAGCGTGTACGGCACGTCCGGCAGCAGGGCGAGCTGCCGCTCGTCCGAGACCAGCATGGAGACATCGGCAATCTTCGCCGCCGCGGCGATGAGGCTGGCGCCGTAGCGGCTGATGCCGTCATGGTGGTCGGTGCGGGTGAAACGTGCATCGATGACGATCTTCACGCGGGGTGGTCCTTCAGGAAGCTGCGGATGTGGCCGGCGGCCGGTTCCGGCGTTTCGTAGTGGATGAGGTGCCCGACGCCGGGGATCACCTTCAGGTTGCCGTCCGGCAGGAGCGCCGCGAGGCGGTGCTGGTCGGGGAGGGTGGCGATCTCGTCCTTTTCCCCGGCGATCAGCAGCACCGGAAGCTTCAGTTCCCCGGCCACCTCAGCCACGTGGTGGCTGACTGACGCGGTGAACGACTCCAGCAGGCTGTCGCGGTCGGCGAAGGAACTGAAGTAGGCATGGTGCTGGCCGTGGATGAAGCCGCGGAGGCCGCGGTCGCGCGTCTTGGCCATGGTTTCGCTCATGACGCGGACGATCACCCGGTTGCGCAGCAGCGCCAGGCCAAGCCCGCGGGGGAGGCGCGCGGCGAGCCGGTAATAGAGCACTGCCAGGCGCGTCATTACCCCCTTCGGCCCCTCGAGCGCCGGGGCAGCGATGGGGTTGACCAGGATGAGCGGATGCACGGCTGCCGGATGGCTGGCCACGAAGTGCGCGGCCACGATGGAGCCGAACGAATGCCCGAGCAGCACGGTGTCCGGCCCGAGGTCCAGGGCTGCCATGAAGTCCGCAACGAACTGGCCGTACCGCTCCACCGAGTGCTGGTCCTGGCCAAACGCATCCGAACTGCCGAAACCGGGAAGGTCGGGCATGATGATCCGCATCTCGGGCAGGTGGTCGGCCACGCGCAGGAGCCCGTGGTGGTCGCCGCGGAAGCCGTGGACCACCAGGATGGTGCGGGTCTGGGGCGTGGTCTCCAGCGGTTCGTACGTCCAGTAGGCAACGGTGCCCCCGCCGAGGGTTACCTCGGACGCGTAGGTGCGCGCATCGAGGTGGGCGCTCAAGTAGGCGGGCGCGGCAGGGCCGGTCTGCTTCGAGGTGTTCACTGCCCCGCCTAGTTGACGTTGTCCGGGTGGGACCCGGTGCGGTGTCCGCGGTCCAGGGCATTGATGGCTGCCATGTCACGGTCGGAAAGCTGGAAGCCGAAGACATCGAGGTTCTCCCGGATCCGGGCCTCGGCGCTTGCCTTGGGAATGGCGATGTTTCCCAGCTGCATGTGCCAGCGCAGGATGACCTGGGCGGGGGTCCTGCGGTGCTCGCCGGCGCAGGCCTGGATCACGGGGTCGGCCAGGACCTCGCCGCGGCCCAGCGGGCTCCATGCTTCCGTGCGGATTCCCAGCTCTGAATGCTTGCGCCGCAGTTCCTCCTGCTGCAGCCACGGGTGGAGCTCGATCTGGTTGACGGCCGGGACCACTTCAGCGCTTTGCAGCAACCGGTCCAGGTGGGCCGGCTGGAAGTTGCTGACACCGATGGCGCGGACCCTGCCTTCCCGGTAAAGCGTTTCCAGGGCCCGGTAGGTTTCCGGAAACAGGCCCCGCCGCGGGCAGGGCCAATGGATCAGGTACATGTCCACATAGTCCAGGCCGAGGTTGACCATGGAGTCATCGAACGCCCGGAGGGTGGCGTCATAGCCGTGGTGGTCGTTCCACACCTTGGTGGTGATGAACACGTCTTCCCGGGACAGCGGGGGAAAGAGTTCCCCGGACCCGCCGCTGCCGGTACCGTCGCCGAGCTGGGAGCTGATGCCGCGTGCCACGCCGGTTTCGTTGCCGTACATGGCGGCGGTGTCGAAATGGCGGTAGCCGGCGGCGAGGGCCGTGGCCACGAGCCCTTCGGCATCGGCGGGCGGCACTTTGTACAGCCCGAACCCGAGCTGGTCGATCAGCACGCCGTTGTTCAGGCTGAGCCGGGGAGAGGTTCTCATGGGAACGACTCTACCTACTTCAGCTGGTGAGTCCTTCGTAATCCACCAGGCGCCGCGCGGTGGCCTCGTCCACGATCAGGTCTGTGGCGAGCCGGGCCGCCAGTGCACCCCGCAGGCCGTTGATCTTGGAAACCCCCGAGACGACGCAGATCCTGCGCCGCACCTGGCGGAGCTGGGAAAGCGCCGGGCCCGTGGACCTCTCGTTCAGGACAATGCCGTCGGAGGACCCGTCACCCCGGAAAAACACGGTGGCGACGTCGCCCACGACATCCGAGTTTGCCAGCGCGTTCAGGTCCTCCTCGTCGAGGTAGCCGCCGGCGTAGACGTGGCTCGGAAAGTCCGCGTGCACCGAGCCAACGCCGAAGATGGCGATGCTCATCTTTGCCTGCAGTTCGAGGACCCGCTGCACACTGCGTTCATTCCACATGGCGGTCTTGGTGGCTGCATGGTCGAAGAATGCCGGAACCGGGAACTGTTCCACCCGCGCCCCGTACGCGTTTCCGAACCGCCGCATGATGTCGCTCGCGTAGGTGATGCCGGTGGTGTGCATGTTCCCTGCACCATTCAGCTGGACGATCACGCTGTCATGGGTGATCTTCCTGGTGAGGTGCCGGCTGACAGCGCTGAGGGTGGAGCCCCACGCGACGCCGATGATGGCGCTTGAGTCCACGATCGGCCCGATGGTCCGCGCCGCCTGCATTGCCACGCGGTCCAAAGTCTCGGCTTCATTAAGCGTGCCGATCACCGGGACAACGTGGACATCCACGTTGTAGCGGCGGCGGATCATCCCCTCCAGTTCGGGCCCCGTATCGAGCGGGTTGCGGATCTGGATCTGCACCAGGCCCGACTCGCGCGCAGAGGACAGCAGCCGCGAAACGGTGGAGCGGGACGTACGCAGCTCGCGGGCGATGGCGTCCATGGTGAGGTCCTGCAGGTAATACATCTGTGCAGCTCGGAGCGCATCAGCGTCCCGGGAAAGTGCCATCATCATTCCTTCCTGCACGTTTGTGCATAGTGCTTGACTCCATTTTCCATTACTCCAAACAATAGAGCAGAACGGCGGTGCGCCCTACAGGCGGGCCGCATCACACAAAGCCCCAAGGGAGTTGTTTTGGGACCCAAGGATCCAACTGTCCAACCGTCCACCACTGCGCCGGAATCCGGAACCGAACGTTCTTCAGTCCATAACCTGCGCCGCCGCCCGCACGCGAAGGTGCTGGTGGTCGGCGGCGGCATCAACGGAGTAGGCACCTTCCGGGACCTCGCACTGCAGGGCGTCGACGTTGCGCTGGTGGAGCGCGGTGACTACTGCCAGGGAGCAAGCGGCGCTTCCTCCCACATGATCCACGGCGGCATCCGCTACCTGGAAAACGGCGAGTTCCGGCTGGTCCGCGAGTCCGTGGTGGAGCGCAACCGCCTGCTGCGCATCGCCCCGCACTACGTCAAACCCCTGCAGACCACCATTCCCATCTTCAGCACGTTCTCGGGAATCCTGTCCGCGCCGCTGCGGTTCCTCACCCACAAGCAGCAGGGCAAGCCCAAGGAGCGTGGCGCGTTCCTCATCAAAGTCGGGCTCAGCCTGTACGACGCGTTCTCCAGGGACGGCGGGACCGTTCCCCGGCACCAGTTCCGGACCCACAAGCGCGCGCTCCAGGAACTGCCCGCCCTGCGCCCCGACGTCAAATACACGGCCACCTACTTCGATGCATCCGTCCACAACCCGGAGCGCCTGACCCTCGACGTCCTGCAGGACGGGGAAAAAGCAGGCCGGGCAGAGGCAGCAGGCCTGGGCCAGGCCAGCACAGCCCGGGCGAGCAACTACCTCTCGCTGCAGTCCTTGACGCCGCAGCCCAACGCGGGCACGGGGCGTGGCGGCACCGTTCGGCTCCGGGACGAACTGACGGGCGGGGAATTCGACTTCACGGCCGACATCATCGTTAACACCACCGGAGCATGGGTGGATCTGACGAATGAGGCCATGGGGGCTGCCTCCTCCTTCATGGGCGGCACCAAGGGTTCCCACATCGTGCTGGACCACCCCGGCCTCCTGGCAGCTTGCCGGGGGCGGGAGATCTTCTTCGAGCACACGGACGGCCGCATCGTCCTGATCTACCCCATGGGTGACCGGGTCCTGGTGGGGACCACCGATGTGGACGCAGACATGAGGCACGATGCTGTCTGCACTGACGAGGAGATCGACTACTTCTTTGACCTGATCGGCCACGTGTTCCCGAACATCGCGGTGGACCGGGACCAGATCGTCTACACGTTCTCCGGTGTCCGGCCCCTGCCCCGGCATGACGCCACCCAGCCCGGCTTCGTCTCCCGCGACTACCGCATCGAACGCCGGGGCCCGGCACCCGACGGAAGCGGCGCCGTCGTCCTGAGCCTCGTGGGCGGCAAATGGACCACCTTCCGCGCGCTGGCCGAGCACCTGACCAACGAAGTCCTGGCAGAACTCGGCGTCCAGCGGAAGGTGTCCACTGCCCAGCTCCCCATCGGCGGCGGCGCCGGCTTCCCGGCCGACGAGGCGGCGGAACAGAAATGGATCAAGGCGCACATGGCTGACGGGCGCGACGCGGACCGCACCGCCGGGCTGCTCACCCGCTACGGAACCAGGGCCGAAGACGTCATCGCCTACCTCGACGCCGAACCCGACCAGGCACTGCGGTCCACCCGGGAACTCAGTGTCCGTGAACTGGAGTTCATGGCGGCGAACGAACAGGTAGGGCACCTGGTGGATGTGTTCATCCGGCGCACCTCCCTGGCCTTCCGGGGGCTCGTCACCGGCGAACTCCTGAACGAAGTAGCAGAAGTGCTGTCCGTCCCGCTCAAATGGGACGCCGCAGCACGCGCTGCTGAGATCAAGCACGCCCAGGACGTGCTGCAGCGTTTCCACCGCGTGGAAACGCACAGCCTGGTCGCTTAAGGCCGGGCAGCGGGCCGGGGCGCACCAGCGTCCCCGGCCAACGGTCCTTCACCCGCGGAGGACCGACAACTAAACAAAGAAGGAGTCAAAGATGTCTCTAGGAATAGTCTTCCTCTCCGAAGTCTTTGGCACGGCCATGCTGACCCTCCTGGGTTGCGGCGTCGTTGCCAATGTGGCCTTGAGGGGGACAAAAGGCAACAGCGGTGGGTTCCTGATGGTCACATGGGGGTGGGGAATCGCCGTCTTCGCGGGTGTCTTCGTCGCCGCCAAGTCGGGCGCACACCTGAACCCCGCCGTCACCCTCGGCCTGCTGATCAACGGCAAGCCCGAATACGCCCCGGGCGTCGCCGTGGATTTCGCATCAACCGTGACCTACTTCGGCGGCGAACTGCTGGGGGCCTTCCTCGGCGCGGTCGTCTGCTGGCTGGCGTACAAGCAGCACTTCGATGACGAACCGGAACCCGCCGGCAAACTCGGAACCTTCTCCACCGGCCCCGCCATCCGCTCCACCCCATGGAACCTCATCACCGAGATCATCGGCACTTTCGTCCTCGTTTTCGTCATCCTTACTTTCGGCGGCACCCCCTCGGGCCTCGGCCCGCTGGCGGTAGCGCTGCTCGTCGTGGGCATTGGCGTCTCGCTGGGCGGACCCACCGGTTACGCCATCAACCCCGCCCGTGACCTCGGACCGCGCATCGCCCACGCAGTACTTCCCATCAAAGGCAAGGGCTCCAGTGACTGGGCCTACTCCTGGATCCCGGTGGTCGGCCCGCTTGTCGGCGGAGCCTTGGGCGGCCTTGTTGCCAGGATCGCACCGATCATCGTCACCGCAGCCGCCTGAACCACAACCAGACAAACAACCAAGACAAGGACGTCATCATGAACCAGTACGTAATCGCCATCGACCAGGGCACCACCAGCACCCGCGCCATCATCTTCGACCACAGCGGCGCCATTGTCTCCTCCGGCCAAATGGAACACGAGCAGATCTTCCCCCAGGCGGGCTGGGTGGAACACGACGCGTCGGAGATCTGGAACAACACCCGCGAGGTCATCGGCTCGGCCCTGTCGAAGGCAAACCTGACACGGCACGACATTGCCGCCGTCGGCATTACCAACCAGCGCGAAACTGCCGTGGTGTGGGACAAGACCACTGGCAAGCCGGTGTACAACGCGATTGTCTGGCAGGACACCCGGACGCAGGACATCGTGGACGAGCTGTCAAAGGACGGCGGCGCTGACCGCTTCAAGCAAAAAGTGGGCCTGCCGCTGGCGACCTACTTCTCCGGCACCAAGATCAAATGGATCCTGGACAACGTGGACGGCGCGCGCGAGAAGGCAGAAGCAGGCGACCTGGTCTTCGGCAACACCGATGCCTGGGTCCTGTGGAACCTGACCGGCGGCGTGGACGGCGGTGTCCACGTCACCGACGTCACCAACGCTTCCAGGACCCTGTTCATGGACCTTGACACGCTGCAGTGGGACGAGGAGATCCTGGGCATCTTCGGCGTGCCGCGCAGCATGATGCCGGAGATCAAGTCCTCCTCCGAGGTGTACGGCACCGTCCACAGCTCGCAGCTGCTCCGGGAAACGCCTGTGGCGGGCATCCTGGGCGACCAGCAGGCGGCCACGTTCGGCCAGGCCGCCTTCGACGCGGGCGAGGCCAAGAACACCTACGGCACCGGCTGCTTCCTGATCTTCAACACCGGTGAGGAGATCGTCCACTCGAAGAACGGGCTGCTGACCACGGTGGGCTACAAGCTGGGCGACGCCAAGCCCCACTACGCCCTGGAAGGCTCCATCGCCGTCACCGGCTCGCTCGTCCAGTGGCTGCGTGACAACCTGGGCATGATCAGCAGCGCCCCGGAGGTGGAGACCCTGGCGGCCTCGGTCAAGGACAACGGCGGCGTCTACATCGTCCCGGCGTTCTCCGGCCTCTTCGCCCCCTACTGGCGCTCCGACGCGCGCGGTGCCATCGTGGGCCTGACCCGCTTCGTCAACAAGAACCACATCGCCCGGGCCGCGCTGGAAGCCACCGCCTTCCAGACCCGCGAGGTGCTTGATGCCGTCAACGCGGACTCCGGCGTCCCGCTCACCGAACTGAAGGTCGACGGCGGCATGGTCGCCAACGACGCCTTGATGCAGTTCCAGGCGGACATCCTCGGGGTCCCGGTGATCCGCCCGAAGGTCATCGAAACCACGGCCCTGGGCGCCGCCTACGCTGCAGGCCTCGCCGTCGGTTTCTGGAAGGACCTGGGCGAGTGCTCGGCCAACTGGTCCGAGGACAAGCGCTGGGAACCCCAGATGGACCAGGCCGAACAGGACCGCCAGCTGCGGCTCTGGAAGAAGGCGGTCACCAAGTCCATGGATTGGGTCGACGAGGACGTTCGGTAGCGTGACCCATCGTTGATGGCAGCCGCACCTGCCCCGCCCGCTTCGCGGTGCCCACCACACCCGGGCGAGGTGCGGCTGCCATCAACGTAACCGTCATGCCACCTCAGCCGCTCGTTTGCGACTTACGCTGAGGGGGTGTGCAGGTGCGCTAAAGTAGATTTATGCGTGCGATCCTTCTGCTTAGCTAGCCGCCCGGCGTCCGAGATTACGGATAGCTGAGCGGCAGCCCCTCCATGGCGAGGGGCTTTTGTGTGTCCGGGGTATGCCGCCGGGCCCGCAGCAGGAGGATCAGGCCGTTATGGCAGCACAGATGCCGTAACAGAACAGAAGAGGGCAGCAGTGGGCGTTCAGCCGGAGACAGAGACCGGAACAGCAACAACAGTGTCGGCGGAAGTGCCTGAAGAGGGCACCTACAGTTTCGCCGCGATGGAAGCCAAATGGCCGCAGGTGTGGGAGGACCTCAAGGTCTTCACGCCGGTGGACGACGGCTCCCGGGAACGCCGCTATGTGCTCGACATGTTCCCGTACCCGTCCGGCGACCTGCACATGGGCCACGCCGAGGCGTTCGCCATGGGCGATGTGGTGGCACGCTACCTGCGCCAAAAGGGGTACGACGTGCTGCACCCCATCGGCTGGGACTCCTTCGGCCTGCCCGCGGAAAACGCAGCCATCAAGCGCAACGCCCACCCCAGCGAGTGGACCTACGCCAACATCGACACCCAGGCTGCCTCCTTCAAGCGGTACGCCATTTCGGCTGACTGGTCCCGCCGGCTGCACACCTCCGACCCCGAGTACTACCGCTGGACGCAGTGGCTGTTCAAGCGCTTCTACGAGCGGGGCTTGGCTTACCGGAAGAACTCCCCGGTCAACTGGTGCCCCAAGGACCAGACGGTGCTCGCCAACGAGCAGGTCGTCAACGGTGCCTGCGAGCGCTGTGGAACCACCGTCACCAAGAAGTCGCTGAACCAGTGGTACTTCAAGATCACCGACTACGCCGACCGGCTGCTGGACGACATGGAGCAGCTGCGCGGCCACTGGCCCGAACGCGTCCTGGCCATGCAGAAGAACTGGATCGGCCGCTCAGAGGGTGCCCACGTCAACTTTGTCGTAGAGGCCGACGGCGGGAAGCCCGCCAAGGACGTCACGGTCTTCACCACCCGCCCGGACACCCTGTACGGGGCCACGTTCTTCGTGGTGGCTGCCGACGCGCCGCTCGCCGTCGAACTCGTCACCGATGAGCACGCCGCAGCCCTGGACGCGTACCGCGAGCAGGTCAAGGCGCTGTCGGAAATCGAGCGCCAGTCCACGGAGCGGGAAAAGACCGGTGTCTTCACCGGCCGCTACGCCATCAACCCGCTGAACGGCGAGAAGCTGCCGGTCTGGGCTGCCGACTACGTGCTCGCGGACTACGGCACGGGCGCCATCATGGCCGTGCCCGCCCACGACCAGCGCGACCTGGACTTCGCCCGCACGTTCGACCTGCCGGTACGCGCCGTCCTGGACACCGGCGAAGAGGACCCCGCAGTCTCCGGCACGGCGACAGCGGGGGAGGGCACCCTGATCAACTCGGGCGAGCTGGACGGCCTGCCCAAGGCTGAGGCGATCCCCGCCGCCATCGCGATGCTCGAGCGGCAGGGAACCGGCGAGAAGTTCGTGAACTTCCGGCTGCGGGACTGGCTGCTGAGCCGCCAGCGTTTCTGGGGCACCCCGATCCCCATCATCCACTGCCCCGCCTGCGGCGAAGTGCCCGTGCCCGACGAGCAGCTTCCCGTGACGCTGCCGTCGGACCTGCGCGGCGAAGACCTGGCGCCCAAGGGAACCTCGCCGCTTGCAGCCGCGGAGTCCTGGGTCAACGTTGAGTGCCCCTCCTGCCATGGCCCCGCAAAGCGGGATACGGACACGATGGACACCTTCGTGGACTCCTCCTGGTACTTCCTGCGCTTCGTCTCGCCCCAGTACACCGAGGGCCCCTTCGATCCGCAGAAGATCAACGACTGGATGCCGGTGGGCCAGTACGTCGGCGGTGTAGAGCACGCCATCCTGCACCTGCTCTACGCGCGGTTCTTCACAAAGGTCATCAACGACCTCGGCATGATCGAGGCCAACGAGCCGTTCAGCGCCCTCCTGAACCAGGGCCAGGTGCTCAACGGCGGCAAGGCCATGAGCAAGTCGCTGGGCAACGGCGTGGACCTCGGCGAACAACTGGACAAGTACGGTGTGGACGCCGTCCGCCTGACCATGATCTTCGCCTCCCCGCCCGAGGACGACGTCGACTGGGCCGACGTTTCCCCGTCCGGCTCCGCCAAGTTCCTGGCCCGCGCCTGGCGCCTGGCGCAGGACGTCAGCAGCGGCCCCGGGGCGGACTTCGCTGCCGGTGACCGCGCCCTGCGCTCGGTGACGCACCGCACCATTGCCGATGCCGCCGAACTCCTGGACGCCAACAAGTTCAACGTGGTGGTGGCCAAGCTGATGGAGCTGGTCAACGCCACCCGCAAGGCCATCGACTCCGGTGCCGGCGGGGCGGACCCTGCCGTCCGCGAAGCCGTTGAGGCCGTCGCCGTCATCCTGAGCCTGTTCGCGCCCTACACCGCCGAGGACATGTGGAGCATCCTGGGCCACCCCGCCTCGGTGGCCAACGCGGGCTGGCCCGCGCACGATCCGGCCCTGCTGGTCCAGGACACGGTCACCGCCGTGGTCCAGGTCCAGGGCAAGGTCCGCGACCGGCTGGAGGTATCCCCGCAGGTATCCGAGGACGAGCTGCGCGAACTGGCCCTGGCCTCAGAAAACGTGCAGCGTGCCCTGGACGGCCGCGGCATCCGGACTGTCATCGTGCGGGCCCCTAAGCTGGTGAACATCGTCCCGGCCTAGCAGCCGGTTCGCAGTAAGGAATCACCGGCCACCGGACCTGCTCCGGTGGCCGGTCTCCACATCCGGGAGGCCCCTTTTGCCAGACAGTAATGCCGCAGCCTGGGCGTGGTTCCGGGCACGGGTGGCCGCGTTGCGGCAAACCTCCCGCGCCCCGGTCCAGGTACGCACGGCCGTGGTGACCGACTCCGCGGCTGCCCTGCCGGCGGAATGGCTGGCCGGGCTTGCCGGCGACGGCGTGCTGTCCGTGGTACCCATGCCCGTCATGGTGGGATCGGAAATTTACGGCGAGGGTGAGGACGACATCCTGGACACCATCGCCGTAGCTCTCGCCGCCGGGACCGCGGTGAAAACGTCCCGGCCGTCGCCCGGACAGTTCGAGCAGGCGTACCGGGCCGCCGAACGGCGGGGCTTCGAAGCTGTCGTATCGGTGCATATCTCTTCCGGGCTGTCCGGAACGGCGGACGCCGCACGCCTTGGGGCCGCAAAAGTCGGGATCCCGGTGGAAGTCGTCGATTCCCAGACCGTAGGCATGGCACAGGGCATGGCCGTCCAGGCTGCCGTGTCGGCTGCCCTTGCCGGCGCCGACGCTGCCACGGTTGCTGCTGCGGCCCGGGCCCAGGCAGCACAGACCAGGGTCTACTTCTACGTTCCCAGCCTGGAGCAGCTGCGCCGCGGCGGACGGATCGGAGCGGCAGCCTCGCTGCTGGGCACCATGCTTGCCATCAAGCCACTGCTGGCGGTCGACGGCGGCCGGATAGTTCCGCTGGAAAAGGTGCGTTCCGCAGCCAAGGCGGTTGCGCGCCTTGAGGAGATCGTCGCCGCGGAGGCTGCCCCGCTCCCAGGCCAGTCCGTGCGCCTGGCTGTCCACCACTTCGGCAACAGCGCCGAAGCGGAAGGCCTTGCCGCCAGGCTGGCGGCAGCTCTACCTGACTGCCCTCCCGCCCAGATCAGCTCCCTTCCCGCGGTGCTGGCCGCCCATGCCGGGCTGGGAGTCCTGGCCGTCATCGTGGGTAAACACCCTGATCCTGCCTGGGACGCCGCCGGCCTTTCCAGCTAAGGCTTTCGCCATTCGCTTGGTGCCGCCCCTTGGTGGCGGTGTTTAGGTTGCCGTTCGCGGTGTTTTCAGCAGTTGACGTCGTTTTCTTTTCCGTGGGTCCTTAGCCTCTTCTGACGCATCCTCCACGCCCATAGCATCAGCGCATCGGTACCGTCGGGTAGTTGGCGGCTTTGAGCGAATCGAGGCGAAAGCAATGTGCGCTGACCGGAATCCCGCACCTCGGCGAGGTCTCGTGCTTTGCGCAGCGCTTGCCCTTCTACTCGGGGGTTGCGGGCAAGGCGGTGCGCCCTCGTCACCAACACGGCCGCCCTCCGCCGAAGCGGGGCAGTCTTCCTCGAACAGACCAAAGCAAACTGCCTCAGCCGGGTCCGGCAGTCCGGCCTGTGACCTGATCACGCCGGAAATCGCTGCAAGAATTGATCCTGGCTTGGCTCAAATGGGTACGGGTGGAAAGCCGCCGGGAAGCCCGGCGTATTTGTGCAGCTACATGAGCAAGGCCGACAAGGTACTTGCGCTCAGCGTCTCCTTGACCTCGCCCGCGTCGGCGGCGGAGATCGACGAAACGAAAAAGACACCGGACTGCTCTGTCGTGGAGGGCCTCGGTGACTTCGCCTGCATGCAGTGGACGGGATGGTTCCAAGGAGAAGCCGGAGGGGCGTCAGCAAACACGGTGCTCACGGCTGTCCGGGGCAACGAGTCCCTCGACCTGCGCGTTGTGGCCATGCCGCCCATGTCCCCGGCAATCCCGGTGCCTGACGGTGACGCTACGGCGCGGGCACTTGCGCAGGCGCTTGTGGAGGGCGGGTGGGGCAACGGGGCTGAACTTCGTGTTCCGCCTGCGCCCCCTGTCGGTCCGAAGACTTCTACGAACAGCCCCGTCTGTGCCCTGGTCAGTGCCGATGCGCTCCGGCAGGCCTTTGGCACCACAACCCAGGCGCAGGTCCTCCCGGGTGAGGGCAACTGCCGTTACCACTTCGGCGCGCCGGGCACGCCTGGACCGGACTCACTGATGTTCTCCATCGAGTTCCATGAGGGCGGGGCTTCCCTGCTCTCAAGGGGCCTGCCGCCGGACGGCGAAAGCATTGAAGGTGTTGGCGACAAAGCCATCCTCGTTGTCCGGTCAGACCCTGGGGGACCAAAAGCCCTGCGGCCCCCGAGCGATGTACCGGTCACGATCATGTCGCTGATGGTCGCCCGCGGACAGAACATGGCCATCTTCACCGCGCAGATCCTGATCTCGCCTAGCGGGCCCACGGAAGAGCAGACGAAAGACCAGTTCATCACCCTGGTCAGGGGGATTAACTTCTGAGCCAGCCTGTCCCGTCCCAAAAAGCCGTGGAAGGCCCACATAACGGATGAGGATCCAGATGCATCGACAAGCCGGGAGAGCCGTGCGGAAGCCCACGCGTGCCGGCATTTTTGACAGAGCCGTGTTGTTGGCCGCGGGACTGCTGATCCTCACGGCGTGCGGATCCGGGACGCCGGGCGGCACCGCGTCACGCACCGATTCCAGCCCGCCCGTACCTGCCAGCGGCACCACCTCGCCGTCAGCTGAGGCCACCGCCACGCCGCAGAAGGTCCTCACCGACCAAGAGCTCATGGCTCTCAGCAGCAGAGTGCTGGAACCGCACGGAGGAAGCGTCGGGGACACCGCCATGGCCCGGAAGTCTTATACCCTAATGACCCAGCCGCCAGCGTCTGCTTCACCTTCGTCCATACTGGGCCCCACCGAACCGGCTGAGTGCAATGTATTCCACAGGTCGTGGCAGCACGAGGCGTTATTGGATCCCTCCATGGGCTTCGCGCTGGCCGAGATTTCCAACCTGGGCGAACACGGAGTCGGCATGATCCTCTTCGATGCGCGAAACGCTCCCAGGGAGGCGCTCGTCAAAGCCGATTTTGACTACAGCCAGGAGCTGATGGTTCGCTGCGCCACGTTTGACCAGGCAATCCCCTCAGCCAACGGGCCCCGGACGTTCACGATCCAGCTCCTCCCTGGGCCGGACATCGGGGACAAGGCCTACGTGACCAAGGAATCCTTTGACGGAAATGGTGTTGGGGTCGGGCTCCGCGTCCTGGCCGGAACGGTGTCCCTCGACATGGGATCGAACACAGGGGCGGCGATAACTGAGGAAGAGGCGCTGAACCTGATGTCGCAGATCGCGCAGCAGTTTGTCGAGGAGACGAAGAAGCAGTAGCACCTGCCATCACGTCGATCCTGCCGCCCAGCGGCAGGCCTGACCCGCCAGGGAGATGGGCGGCAGCAGCCGGGACGTGGGCCGCGGGGCTCGCGCTTTTCCACATAGGGACTCCGGGGTCTCCCTGATGACCTCGGGTCTCCCTACGGTGGAGCCATGTCACGCCGGGATGCTCGAGCAGCAGGTCGCCAGGCGCGGCCTGCGAGGGAGCGGCTTCAGGCGGCACTGGGGGAGTCCACTGCCGGAGCGCCGGAGGAGGGACTGGCCCTTGGCGGTTTCGAATACGGGGGAGGCGTGGAACCGGACGGAGCAGGTACCGGTGCCGGCTCCGCAGGCGGATCGGGTGGGTCGCCTGCGCTGAGGTGGCGGGTGGGGTTCCGGGCTGCCATGCTTCTGGCTGCCCTGGCGGTGGCGGCTGGCGCCTGGTTCTGGTGGCAGGCCGGCGCGGCTGACCCGAAAGTCCTGCCCTTGGGCAGCGTCAGTCCGGAAAACAGCAGCGGCCCGCCCGGAGGCGTCGCACCCGGGGACGGCACCGGCGGACCTTCCACTGATCCTGGTCCCGGGCAGCCCACGCCGGCTGCACTGGTCGTGGTCCACGTGGCCGGAGCCGTGGCCAAGCCCGGTGTCATCCGGTTGCAGCAGGGCAGCCGCATCAACGACGCCATCGCGGCCGCCGGTGGTGCCACGCCGGACGCGGACGTGAACCGGCTCAACCTTGCGCTCGTGGTGGAGGACGGCCAGAAGATCCATGTCCCGCAGCAAGGGGACCCCGCGGCGGCGGATCCCTCCGGGGCGGGTGCCTCAGCGGCGGGTGGCTCAGGTTCCTCCGGGGGACCAGCAGGCGCTGCGGGCGGAAAGATCAACCTCAATACCGCGGACGCCTCCGAGTTGGACACGCTGCCAAAAGTCGGCCCTGTGCTGGCCCAGCGGATCGTTGACTGGCGCAAGGAGCACGGCGCGTTCAAAACCGTCGAAGAGCTCGATGCAGTGGATGGCGTGGGGCCCAAAATGCTTGAGGCGTTACTGCCGCTGGTCACGGTCTAAGGCGGCCACCGTGGCAACGCAACCGGGCAGGAGGGGCAGGGATGGCGGGCAGGCGAGGTCCATCCTGGGTTCCAAACCCAACACCCCCAAGGGCCATAACAGCCCGTGGGGCCGGTACATTGAGTCCGCCGTCCGGGGTGGGGGCGCAGGGTCCAAGGCTCCGCAAGCCACAGGAAAACCGGCTTCGTCCGGGACAGCAGCTTCCTCAGGAACGCCGGCATCTCCCGGAGCTCCGTCTCCTGCACCTGCGGCGGGGCCCCCACGAATGTTCGGCCTGTCTACACGCCCCCGACAGGTAGTGCAGGGATACCGGGCGCGGGTCAAGGAACAGATCCGGGAGCGGATCGCCGAGGGCGGCAAAGCGCAGGAAGCCACTGAACCCGGTCCGCGGCGCCGCACCGACCTGCGGCTCGCCCTGCCGGCCGTGCTGGTGTGGAGTGCCTCCGTGGCAGGTCTTTGGCTGCCGCCCAAGGACCTGGCCGCCCTGTGCTGCATACTGGCAGCCCTCGGCGGCCTCTTCCTGGCTGTCGCCGCGAAAGACAGATGGAAACGAAGGGCGCGTCCCGCCGTCGCCCCCGGAACACAGCCCGGAAGCCGGCGGATTCGGCGCCGAAGCTTTTCCGCGGCCGTGGGCGTCTCCCTCGCGCTGGCCGCTGCCGCCGCCGCCCATTCTGCAACAGCCTCCAGCCAAAGGTCGGATGGGCCCCTCGCCGAAGCAGTAGCGTCCGGCAAGTCAGCCGTTGCCGTCGTCGAAGTGGCAGGCAGCCCGCGCGCTCTACCCGGGCCCGGTGGTACAGCCCAGCGGTGGGCGGTCCCGGTCTGGACCCGCGAAGTGGCCACTGGCGGCGTGCTCGTGCGCACGCGGGCGCAGCTGCTGGTCATGGGCGGCCGCGGCTGGGGCGCTGTGCTGCCAGGGCAAACCCTGCGTGCCACCGGTAAGCTGCACCACGCCGGGCACGGGAGCCCGGAAGCCGGGACCCTTGCCGCCTCGTCGGCACCCGGCAAGGCCAGCGGCGGTTCGTGGCTCGACGGTGCCGCCAGCGACCTGCGGGCGCGATTCGTAGCCGCCGCAGCCTTCCTCGGCCCGGACGCCCGGGGGCTTCTGCCCGGAATGGTCACCGGCGACACCAGTGCGCTGGACGAGGGGCTGGAAAGTGCCATGAAGCTTGTAGGCATGACGCATCTGACGGCCGTCAGCGGCGCCAACTGTTCCCTGGTCCTGGGCGCATTGCTGCTCGCGTGCCGGAGGTGCCGGTTGCCCCGCGCCCCGGCGGCCGCCGCTGCCCTCGGCGGGCTTGGGCTGTTCGTGGTGCTGGTAGGTCCGGACGCAAGTGTCCTGCGCGCCGCCCTGATGGGGGCCATTGCGGTTGCCGCGCTGGCTGGTGGCCGGTCCGGGCGGGGCCTGAGCTTCCTGTGCCTTGCGGTCATTGGGCTCCTGCTGGCCGATCCCGCGCTCGGCGCCAGCTTCGGATTCCTGCTGTCCGTGCTGGCCACGCTGGGGATCATCGTCCTGGGGCGGCGGATCATCGCCTGGATTCCCGGGGTGGTTCCGCGGTGGGCGGCGGCCGCGCTTGCGGTGCCGCTCTCGGCCCAGCTGCTCTGCGGCCCGGTCATCGTCCTCCTGCAACCGCAATTTGCCACGTATGCCCTCCTGGCCAATGTGGTGGCTTCGCCGTTGGTGGCGCCGGTAACCCTGCTCGGAACTGCGGCAGTTCCGTTGGTGGTCCTGCTGCCCTGGCTGGCCGCCGCACTGATAGCCGTGGCGGGGACTTTCAGCGCGGGGGTAGCCGCCACTGCCAGGGCTGCGGCACAACTGCCGGGTTCGTCGCTGCCATGGCCGGAAGGAGTTCCAGGGCTGCTCTCCATGGCACTCCTGTCGCTCTTGACGTTTGCCGCACTCTGGGCGGCCACCCGGCCGCGCCGGTCGCTCGCCCGGGTCCTTGCTGTCCACGCATGGATCGAGGCGGGGATCGGGCTGCTGGAGGACCGGCTTGCCAGCATCCGTGACCCCGGCAGCCCCGGCAGCTTGGACGGCGGCCCGGGACATGGCAGGCTGGGATACTCCACTAAATCTTCCGAAAGGACCCTGCGATGGCCGCCGCGCAAAAGCGGGCAACCCGCGCCCCGGCGTCGAATACCGCCTCCTGGCGCGATGTAGTCCCCGCAGCCGTGGTGCTCGTCAGCGGCCCGGAAGACTACCTGGGGATTCGCGCCATGGACAAAGTCCGGGCCCAGGTCCGGACAACGGCGCCTGACGTGGAGCTCAGCCGGATCAACGCCGCGGCGTATGAACCCGGAGCGTTGGCCATGCGGGTCAGCCCATCGCTTTTCGGCGAGAGCAAGCTGATCGAAATCGAGGCCGTGGAAGGCATGAACGATGCCTTCCTGGCCGATGCCCTGGACTACCTGCAGCATCCCGAGCCGGACGCAGTGGTGGTGCTCCGCCATGCCGGGGGAGCACGGGGCAAGAAGCTCCTCGACGCCATCAGGAAGGGCGGTTGGCCGGTGGTCGACTGCCAGCCCTTGAAGAAGGATTCCGACAAAGCCGCCTTCGTGATGGCAGAATTCAAGGCCGAGGGCCGGCGCATCAACCAGGACGCCGTCCAGGCGCTGGTCAACGCAGTAGGGGCCGATCTTTCGGAACTCGCTGCCGCCTGCAGCCAACTGATCGCGGACGCCGGAAGCACCGTCACTGCCGAAGTGGTGGACCGGTACTACGGGGGACGGATCGAAGCCACAGCCTTCAAGGTGGCCGATGCGGCGATGGCGGGAAACGCGCCTCTGGCGTTGTCCACCCTTCGGCACGCCCTCGCCACAGGAGCAGACCCGGTCCCCCTGGTGGCTGCCCTCGCGGCAAAGCTGCGGACCGTGGCAAGGGTGGCCGGGGCATCCGGTTCCTCCGCCCAGATCGCGGCGGACCTCGGGATGCAGCCCTGGCTGGTGGAGCAGGCCCAGCGGGACGTCCGCCGCTGGACGCCCGAAGGCCTGGTACGCGCCATCCAGGCCACGGCCGAAGCCGACGCGCAGGTGAAGGGGCTCTCCCGCGACCCCGTGTACGCCGTCGAACACGCCGTGACGGTGATCGCCATGTCCGTCCAGGGCAGGTAAGCCACCGGCGCAGTCCCGCCCAGGAACCTCAAGAACGGTTTAAAGGCGTGTGGCCGGTACCCGCAGGTACCGGCCACATCCATCAGTTCGTGGGAACTGGAAACGTTACAGTGCGTTGACCTTCTTGGAGATCGCCGACTTGCGGTTCGCTGCGTTGTTCTTGTGCAGAACACCCTTGCTGACAGCCTTGTCCAGCTTGCGGCTGGCAGCAACGAGCGCAGTAGTAGCAGCTTCCTTGTCAGCGGACTCAACGGCGGTGTTGACGGCGCGGATGGCAGTCTTCAGCTCGGACTTGACTGCGTTGTTGCGCAGGCGAGCCTTCTCGTTGGTCAGGATGCGCTTCTTCTGGGACTTGATATTCGCCACGTGTGAACTCTCTTTGTAATGCGGAAATGGTCTAGAGGGCTTTCAGGCTGGCCTTGACTGAGCGGCGTGGGGATACCTATGGCGGCCAACCATCAGTGACCGTCGACCTGCACGGACACACAGCTATAAAGAATAGCAGGTCAGCCGCGTGCGTGGCCATTCTGGCTGCCGGTCCAGCCGTGTCGGCGGCGCAGTCCGGCGGCGACGGCTTCGAACCGCTCCCGGTCCAGCACCGCCCCCTCGCGGCGGATGCTGTCCGCCCGGATCTGCAGGACGCGGTCCAGCCGGACCTCGCTGGGCCTGTCCTGCCGGTCCCAGCCGCCCGCGCCGAGGTCGACGTAATCGCTGCTTGTGGATGCAGCGGGAACCCGGTCCCTGCTGGTGAGCATGAGCGCCAGCAGGTACGGGCCGTTATGCCCCACGATGAGCACCGGGCGGTCCTTGCCCCTGGTGTGGTCCTCTTCGTACGGAACCCAGGTCCACACCACTTCACCCGGGTCCGGATCACCATCGGGCCTGGGCGCGTACCTGATGGTGGCGCTGCCGCTGAAATCCCCGGGATAGGAGGAACCGGCCGGGGACGTTGCAGGACTGGGCGGGGAGGTGCTGGATGAGGGCCGCCGGGCCTTGGATGCTGTCTCCGGCCGAGCGGGCTTGGCCAGCAGCCGCAGGCCTGCCCGGACGGCGTTTCCCAGGGTGCGCAGATTGATCGCCATCCCGTCAGCCTATAGCCGTGGCATCCACCCGACGGTGCTGGCCGATGATGCGGTGCAAGCGGCCAGGACGTGGGACACTGGAGGTTGAAGAAAAGCGGTTCATGCGCGGGTGCCCTTTGGGGTGCGTGGCGGAGGGCCGCGGAAAATCCAACAGTAAGGACCCTGCGTGTCTCCCATGGCCCGCACCGCACCGGTGCCCGCCGCGACAGATCCGGCCATTATTCGGAACTTCTGCATCATCGCGCACATCGACCACGGCAAGTCCACCCTGGCCGACCGCATGCTGCAGTCCACCGGAGTGGTGCAGGCACGCGATATGAAGGCACAGTACCTGGACCGGATGGACATCGAGCGCGAACGCGGCATCACCATCAAATCCCAGGCCGTGCGCATGCCCTGGGAAGTGGACGGCGTCAGCTACGCACTGAACATGATCGACACCCCGGGCCACGTGGACTTCACCTACGAAGTGTCCAGGTCCCTGGCGGCCTGCGAGGGAGCGGTCCTGCTGGTGGATGCTGCCCAGGGCATCGAAGCCCAGACTCTCGCCAACCTCTACCTCGCCATGGAAAACGATCTCACCATCATTCCGGTGCTGAACAAGATCGACCTTCCTGCCGCGCAGCCGGAAAAGTACGCCGCGGAACTTGCCAACCTGATCGGCGGCAACCCCGAGGACGTCCTCCTGGTGTCCGGCAAGACCGGCGTCGGGGTTGAGGCGCTGCTGGACAAGATCGTCACGGACCTGCCCGCGCCGGTCGGCGATGCTGACGCACCCGCCCGCGCCATGATCTTCGACTCCGTCTATGACACCTACCGCGGCGTGGTGACCTACGTGCGGGTGGTGGACGGCATGCTGCACCCCCGCGAACGCATCCAGATGATGTCCACCAAGGCGTCCCACGAACTCCTGGAGATCGGCGTCAGCTCACCGGAACCCACCCCGTCCAAGGGGCTCGGCGTCGGCGAGGTGGGCTACCTGATCACGGGTGTGAAGGACGTCCGCCAGTCCAAGGTCGGTGACACGGTCACGAACCTGGCCAAGCCGGCGTCGGAATCCCTGGGCGGCTACGCGGACCCCAAGCCGATGGTGTTCTCCGGCCTCTACCCCCTGGACGGTACGGACTACCCGGTCCTGCGCGACGCCCTGGACAAGCTCAAGCTCAACGACGCCGCCCTGGTCTACGAGCCCGAGACGTCCGCCGCGCTGGGCTTTGGCTTCCGCGTCGGCTTCCTGGGCCTGCTGCACCTGGAGATCGTCCGGGAACGCCTGGAGCGCGAGTTCAACCTGGACCTGATTTCCACGGCCCCCAACGTGGTCTATGAGGTGACCCTCGAGGACAAGAGCGTCCTGACCGTCACCAACCCGAGCGAATTCCCCGCCGGAAAGATCAAGGAAGTCCGCGAACCCATGGTGTCCGCCACCATCCTGGCGCCCAATGAGTTCGTGGGCGCCATCATGGAGCTGTGCCAGGGCCGCCGCGGCCAAATGAAGGGCATGGACTACCTTTCGGAGGACCGGGTGGAGCTGCGCTACTGGATCCCGCTGGCGGAAATCGTCTTCGATTTCTTCGACCTCCTCAAGTCCAAGACGCGCGGCTACGCCTCGCTGGACTGGAAAGCCGACGGCGAACAGGTGGCCGACCTGGTCAAGGTGGACATCCTGCTCCAAGGCGAACAGGTGGACGCCTTCAGCGCCATCACCCACAAGGACAAGGCGTACGCCTACGGCGTGATGATGACCAGCAAGCTGCGCGAACTCATTCCGCGCCAGCAGTTCGAGGTGCCCATCCAGGCCGCCATCGGCTCACGGATCATCGCCCGCGAAAGCATCCGCGCCATCCGCAAGGACGTGCTGGCCAAGTGCTACGGCGGTGACATCTCCCGTAAGCGGAAGCTGCTGGAGAAGCAAAAAGAAGGCAAGAAGCGTATGAAGATGGTGGGCCGGGTGGAGGTTCCCCAGGAAGCCTTCATCGCCGCCCTGACCACTGACGAGTCCAAGGACAAGGCCAAGAAGTAGTGAACACCGCGTCCGGATGCACCGGAGGCCCCTGCAGTGCCTAGCACCCTGCCCCTCGGCGACCCCGCCCCGCCGGACGGTATCCTGCCCCCGCAGGCAGCGGACGGTGCGGGGGACCGTGCGTTCGGGCTCTATGTCCACATCCCGTTCTGCGCTGTCCGCTGCGGATACTGCGACTTCAATACCTACACCGCTACAGAGCTTGGCGGCGGCGCCTCCCAGGATGCCTATGCCCGGACGGCTGTTTCCGAGGTGCAGCTGGCCGGCAAGGTGCTCGTGGCCTCAGGCGTGCCGGAACGGAAGCTCAGCACGGTGTTCTTCGGCGGCGGCACTCCCACCCTGCTGCCTGCTGACGACCTCGCTCTGATCCTGCGGTCCGCCATTGACCAATGGGGCATCGAGGATGGGGCGGAGGTCACCACCGAGGCCAACCCTGATTCGGTCACGCCGGAATCCCTCGGCGTCCTCAAGGACGCGGGCTTCACCCGTGTGTCATTCGGCATGCAGTCCGCAGTCCCGCATGTGCTCAAGGTACTGGACCGGACCCACACCCCAAGCCGGGTGCCGCAGGTGGTCCAGTGGGCACGCGATGCGGGCCTCGCCGTCAGCCTGGACCTCATTTATGGGACACCGGGGGAGTCCCTGGCTGACTGGCGGTGCTCGCTTGAAACCGCTTTGTCGTACCAGCCGGACCACATCAGCGCCTATGCGCTGATCGTTGAAGACGGCACCAAGCTGGCGGCGCAGATGCGCCGGGGCGAGGTCCCGGGCATTGACGACGACGACCACGCCGACAAGTATGAGCTCGCCGACCAGCTGATCGCCGAGGCCGGCCTGGGCTGGTACGAGGTCAGCAACTGGGCACGCACACCGGAGCAGGCGTGCCGCCACAATCTCGCCTACTGGCGGGGAGACGACTGGTGGGGGATCGGCCCCGGTGCGCATTCCCATGTGGGCGGGGTCCGCTGGTGGAACGTCAAGCACCCCTCCGCCTACGCCAACCGCCTGTCCCAAGGGCTGTCGCCGGCCGCCGGCAGGGAGACCCTGGATCCGGAAACCCGGCGGCTGGAACGGGTGATGCTTGAGGCGCGCCTGCAGTCCGGACTCGAGGTCTCCGCGCTCAGCGCAGCGGGGCGGCACGAGGTGGCCGGCCTCATCGCCGACGGACTGGTGGAACCCGCTGCCGCGTTCCGCGGCCGCCTGGTCCTCACACTGAAGGGCAGGCTCCTCGCGGACGCGGTGGTCCGGCGCATCCTGCCGGACTAATCCCCACCCGCCCCCTAACCTCGCAAGCTCGGTCAGGGAACCCTGCGGGTGTGGGCCCCAAAGTCTTTTGAGGTCATTTGATCCAGCGCAGGTTGTAGGGGTAGCGGTGCGGCTGGCCGCGGTTCACATGGATGCCGGCCGCTACCGAGAAGCAGGTGAGGGCGACCCAGATCAGCGTGGCGATCACGGCGAAGATGTTGCCGACCACGGGAACGAACACCAGGATGTTGGCCAGTACCGCGGCGATGGTGGGCGGCAGGCTGAAGTTCAGGGCCTCTTTGGATTCCTGCGCGGTGAAGGGGCCACGGTCCCGGAAGATCAGGTAGATCAGCAGTGCGGGAACACATCCCAGGATGCCGCCAAAGTGTGCCAGGGTTGCCCACTGGCGGTCTTCACTGGCCGTGAGCGGCAGGGCGTTGGCCGGCACGCCATGGTACTCGGAACGGCCCTGGCCGTCCCTGTGATCACGTGCGTTTTCTGCCACAGTCTGTTTCCTTCGGGGGTGCAAGTTTTGCTGACTACTACCAAGAATACTGTCTCTTGGGGCGGCGTCCGGCCTTCAGGGCACGGTGAGGAAGTCGATCACTTCCTCCACCCTGCCGAGCAGCGAGGGCTCCAGGTCTGCGTAGGTACGGACGGCGCCCAACAGCTTCTGCCATCCGAGCCCGACGTCCTCCTTGGTTGCATGGGGCCAGCCAAAGGCTTTCAGGATGCCGGTCTTCCAGTCCTGGCCGCGGGGGACGGCGGGCCATCGGTCGATCCCCAGGACGGCCGGCCGGATCGCCTGCCAGACATCGACGTAGGGGTGGCCGACAATCAGCACGTTCCCGGCGGCGCCGGGCGAGGCCATCACTGCGTCCGCGATGCGGGATTCCTTCGAATTGGGCACCAGGTGGTCCACCAGGACGCCGAGGCGCCTGGCCGGCCCGGGGCGGAAGTCGGCCACCGCCGCGGCAAGGTCGTCGATGCCGTGCAGGGGCTCGACGACGATGCCCTCCACGCGGAGGTCGTCGCCCCAGACTTTCTCCACAAGTTCGGCGTCGTGTTTGCCCTCCACCCAGATCCGGCTCGCCTTGGCCACCTGGGCACGCTGGCCTTCGACCCGCACCGATCCCGATGCCGTCCTGCCTGCGGGCACGCCCGCAGCGGCCCGCGGCGCCGGAGGCATCAGCCGGATGGCTTGGCCGTCCAGGAGGAACCCGAAGCCCAGCCGGAAGGAACGGGACTTGCCGCGCCGGTCCTCCAACGCCACCACGTGCATGCCGCCAGACTTCTCCACGCGGGTCACGGCACCCACCCAGCCCGACTGGACGTCCTCGAGCACCATCCCGCGTTCAACAGGAACTTCGGGCAGCTCCGCGCGGACCGGCGCGGACATGTCCCGGGGGCCCCAGTTCTGGTAATCCATGGATGTGATCCGCCTAGCGCTAGGTAGTGAGCACCGGAATTTCGCCCGGAGCGGTACCAATGCTAACAACGCGCGGCGGCATAATAGACTGTTAGCACTGAGGCATGTCGAGTGCTAAACCCTTGTTGGTGGCAGCATGCAGGCGGGGCGGAGGCCCCGGACCATGGATGGAGGTGGAGAGTGAGCGAGCCACGCAAACTGGAAGTACTGCGGGCCATCGTGGAGGATTACGTCCACTCCCGCGAGCCGGTCGGTTCCAAGGCCCTGGTGGAGCGGCATCATCTTGGGGTCTCCAGCGCCACCATCCGCAACGACATGGCGGCCCTGGAGGATGAGGGCCTGATCACGGCGCCGCATACCAGCGCCGGACGCATCCCCACCGACAAGGGCTACCGGCTGTTCGTGGACCAGATTTCGGCGGTCAAGCCACTCTCCGCCGCGGAGCGCCGCGCCATCCAGTCCCTGCTTGAGGGGTCTGACGACCTCGATGACGTGCTGGACCGCACCGTCCGTCTGCTTGCGCAGCTCACCAACCAGGTGGCCGTAGTCCAGTACCCCCACCTGAGCAGGGCCCTGGTCCGCCACATCGAATTCGTCCTGCTTGCCCCGCGTAAGGTCCTCGTGGTCCTGATCGCCAACAGCGGCAAAGTGGAGCAACGGGTCATCGACGTCGGACAGGACCTTGGCGACGACGTGCTGGCGGCCCTGCGCACGCGTTTCCTCGGGGCCCTGGCCGGCACACCGCTGAGCCAGCTCAGCCAGGCGCTTCCCGCCGTCGTCGCCGCTGCCGCCCCGTCCCAGCGGCAGGCGGCCCACGCGCTGGCCCATGGCCTTGAGGCGTTGGCGCAAAGCAGCCGGGAGGACCGGATGGTGATGGCCGGCACCGCCAACCTCGCCAGGTCCAACGTGGACTTCCCGCTCAGCATCGGCCCGGTGCTTGAGGCGCTGGAGGAGCAGGTGGTGATGCTGCGGCTGCTGAGCGAGATGGCCCAGGACCACCGTGGTGTGGCCGTCAGCATCGGGAGGGAAAACCCGTATGACGGGCTCGCCGAGGCCTCCGTTGTGGCCACCGGCTACGGGCCGGACAGTGCCGCAAAAGTAGGGATCCTCGGCCCCACAAGGATGGACTATCCCACCACCATGGCCGCGGTGAGGGCCGTGGCGCGTTACCTTTCCAGGATTCTGGGGCCCTGACCCCGTCATGCCGGCCGCTGGTTGTTGCGGTGGCCGGCTAAGGCCGGGCAGCCCCAGTACATGCAGTACAACAAGGAAGAGATACGAACTTTGAGCAGCCACTATGACGTCCTAGGAGTCTCGCCGGAGGCGACGGGAGAAGAGATCAAGAAGGCCTACCGCAAGCTGGCCCGCACCCTTCACCCGGACGTAAACCCCGGTGCGGACGCTGCGGAGCGCTTCAAGGCAGTAACTCACGCCTATGAGGTCCTCTCCGACCCCCAGAAGCGCCGTGTCTACGACACCACGGGCAACGAGAACGGGACGGACAATGGATTCGGCGGAGCCGGCTACGCGGGCCAGGGCTTTGCCTTCCAGGATATCTTCGACACCTTCTTCGGTGCCGGCGGCACGTCCGGCCCGGCATCCCGTGTACGCCGGGGCCAGGACGCCCTGATCTCTGTCCGCATCGACCTGCGGGACGCCGTGTTCGGCGTCAACAAGAAGCTTGAAGTGGATACCGCGGTTGTCTGTCCCACCTGCGACGGATCCTGCTGCCGCCCCGGAACCCAGCCGGAGCGCTGCGACATCTGCGGCGGCAGTGGCCAGGTGCAGCGGGCAGTCCGCTCCATCCTGGGCCAGGTCATGACGGCAGCGCCCTGCGGTACCTGCGAAGGATTCGGCACGGTCATCAAGGACCCGTGCAACGAATGCAGCGGCCAGGGCCGCATCCGCAGCCGCCGTTCGCTGACCATCAAGGTTCCCGCCGGCGTGGCCACCGGAACCCGCATCCAGCTCGCCGGGCAGGGTGAAGCCGGCCCTGCCGGCGGTCCCGCCGGTGACCTCTACGTGGAAATCCGCGTCAACAACGACGCCACCTACGTTAGGGAAGGCGACGACCTGCACGCCACCTTGCATATCCCCATGACGGCCGCGGCCCTGGGCACGGACGTCAGCCTGGAAACGTTCGACGGCACCCAGGAGATCGACGTCAAGCCCGGGACCCAGTCGGGGGAGATCATCACCCTGCGCGGCCTTGGGGTCACCCACCTGCGCGGGTACGGCCGCGGCGACCTGAAGGTCCACCTCCAGGTGGACACCCCGGCCAAACTGGATTCCCAGCAGGAGGACCTCCTGCGGCAGCTTGCCAAGCTGCGCGGTGAACAGATCACCGAGGGCAAGCTCGCTGCCAGTGGCGGCATGTTCGCCAAGCTTCGGGACCGGCTCGGTAACCTGTAACGGTGAGCAACCCCGTCTTCTTCACCGCCGCAGGCGCCCTGGACGGCTTGGTCCCCGGTGGACTGTTCGTCCTCGAAGGGCCGGAGGCGCGGCACGCGGTCACCGTCAAACGGCTTTCACCGGGTGAGGCCGTGGACATTGTCGACGGCGCCGGCACCCGCATGACGGGGAAGGTCGTTTCGGCCGCGCCCTCCGGCCTTGAGGTGGAGTGCGTAACCGTGGCGGCAGAACCCCGCCCGGACATCCGACTGGTGCTGGTCCAGGCCCTGGCGAAGGGTGACCGGGATGAACTGGCCATCGAAACGGCCACCGAACTGGGCATTGATGCCGTCATACCGTGGCAGTCCGAACGGTCCATCGTGCGGTGGAAAGGCGACCGGGCAGCCCGCGCCCACGCCAAGTGGCAGTCCTCCGTAGCCGCGGCGGCAAAGCAGGCGCGGCGGGCGTGGATCCCGGATGTCCGGCCCGCCGTCGAGTCCGCCGGGCTGCGCGCGGCCGTAGAAGCGGCGGACCTTGCGGTGATCCTGCACGAGGACGCCGTGCGGCCGCTGCGCTCCGTCCTCGAAGCATGGCCTGGCCGCGGCAGCGAGGGCCCACGGGAGGTTTTGCTGATCGTTGGTCCCGAGGGCGGCATCAGCCCACGTGAAGTAACGAAGCTCTGCAGCGCGGGCGCCGTTACCGCCCTGCTGGGGCACCATGTCCTGCGCTCGTCAACGGCCGGCCCGGCCGCCGTCGTGCTTGCCAGCGACGTCCTGGGCCTGTGGGCTGCTAGCGAACCGTAAAGGTGCGCGTGTCCTCGTTCCGGTCCGGCTCGCCGCCGGAACCGGCCTGCCCCACCCGCAGTTCGTAATCGCCGGGAGGCAGGGTGAGGGCGAGAGTGAAGGCGCCCGCCTGCCCCTGCTCCGCTGCGGCGGTGGTCTCGCCGGTCAGGAAAGGTGTCTTGCTGCCGCCGTCCGCCGCTTGCAGGATCTGCCAGTGCAGCTTGCTGCCGGGGGAGGTGCTGCGTCCGGTGATCTTGATGCTGCCTCCGGGTACCTCCGCGTCCTCCTGGGGATCGATGATCCACACCGGCGCCACCAGTCCGGCGGCGCGGGTCATCAGGGCACCCAGCTGCACATGCCCGAACGCCACATAGTCCGTGTGTCCGTCCACCAGGATCCGGACGCGGATCTGCTGTCCGGTATCGATCAGCCCCGAACTCGCGGCGGCCGCAGTGGCCGTATAGATCAGCTGCTGGATGGCGCGGGCGGCCATGTCGGCGTCGAGGTTGCTGTTGAAGGCGTCCGCGGAGACGTCAACGGTGATGACATCCTTGCCCGAGATCGACGTGGCGAGCTTGCCGGGGTTCTGCCACGGCGTGAAGAAATCCGGGTCAAGGGGCTTGTCCGACATCATGGCCCGCAGGGCACGCGTTACCGGGTTCTCCTGCTCCGGAACGTCCCGGAACTCGCGGTACAGGAAGATGTTGCCCCCGCTGCGGCCAATCCAGTACACCGGGGCCTTGTTCGAAGACTGCGTGGTCTCCAGCGGCGCGCTGGTGGCGGGACCATCCGGCATGGTGCCGCCCGTGGCGGGCACTGAGGCGAGCGAGCGGGAGGGCGTCGGGCCCCCTTCGGCCGTGCAGCCCGACAGCACCGGAACGAGGACGAGGACTCCTGCCAGGACGACGGGGCGCACCCGGCCCGCCATTCGTCCAGCCCATGAGGGCGCAGAGGTTTCCGGCACTTCCTTGCCCTTGTCCTTTCGTGGCGTGGCGGGCCGATCCCCTGACGGCCTGGTGTCCCAGCAGACGCTGGATTTCCAGCATGGCACAGCCGCCGGTGCGCCCGCGCGGTGATTAGGCTGTACCCGCCCAACTGCAACGGTAACGATATGAGCCCGATATGAAGTTGATACAAACCGTCCCTCATGCCAAGCGGACGGTCCGTGTCCGCCGCCGGAGAGCCGCGGGGCTCCCGCACTTCAACACCGGCGCGTCATCCGCCCCCGGTGCATGCTGACGTAAGATAAATGGATCGCTGAACTTGGCGCCGTGCAGCGGCCGCCGGCGAAGCAAACGAAAACATATGCCGAACTTCGAGGGGACCACGGGCCTGCGGGCCAGCACCATGACTGAATCAGCAAACGGCAGGCGGCGGCTCAACACGGGCGAAGGCAGCCCGGGGGAATTTCCCCATTCCCTTCCCGGCATCCGCACTGAAGTTGTCCTTTTCGAGAACTCAGACCAGATGGTTCAATCCCTCGGCAGCCATGATGAGGCCTTGAGGTTCATCGAGGAGCAATTTCCGGACGTCAACTTCCATGCGCGCGGCAACGAGCTTTCCATCAGCGGCCCCAGCAGTGATGTTCCCCGGATCATGCGGCTCCTCCAGGAAGTCCGCGGGCTGGTGGCCCGCGGCACGGTCATCACCCCGGCTGTCCTGCAGCAGCTCGCAGCGCTCCTGCGCACCCAGTCCCTGCAGAACCCGGTGGACGTGCTGACCCACGACATCCTCTCCAGCCGTGGCAGGACCATCCGTCCCAAAACGCTGAACCAAAAAAACTATGTCGACTCCATCGATGCCAACACGGTCATCTTCGGCATCGGCCCTGCCGGAACCGGCAAGACCTACCTCGCCATGGCCAAAGCTGTCCAGGCGCTGCAGCAAAAAGAGGTCAGCCGCATCATCCTCACCCGCCCGGCGGTAGAGGCGGGGGAGCGGCTGGGTTTCCTGCCGGGGACGCTGAGCGACAAGATCGACCCTTACCTGCGTCCGCTCTACGACGCCCTCCACGACATGATGGACCCAGAGTCCATCCCGCGGCTGATGGCCGCCGGCACCATCGAAGTGGCACCGCTGGCCTACATGCGCGGACGGACCCTCAATGACGCCTTCATCATCCTGGACGAGGCTCAGAACACTACGCCCGAGCAGATGAAGATGTTCCTGACGAGGCTCGGTTTCGGCTCCAAAATGGTGGTCACCGGGGACGTCACCCAGGTGGATCTGCCGTTCGGCACCCGGTCGGGGCTGCGCATCGTGGAGGAAATCCTGCAGGGCATAGAGGGCGTCAACTTCTCCGTCCTGGACGCCGCCGACGTCGTCCGCCACCGGCTCGTGGGGGACATCGTCAATGCCTACAGCCTCTGGGACGAAGTCCAGCGGAACAGGGTCAAGCACTCAGCAAGCAGGGAAAAGCGGGGGGAACACGCGTGAGCATTGAGGTGAACAACGAATCCGGTGTCCAGGTTGAGGAAGCCGAACTTGTTGCGTTGTCCCGTTACATCTTCGAACAGCTCTACATCCATCCCCAGGCCGAGCTGTCCATCCTCCTGGTGGACGAACCGGCGATGGAAAAGCTGCACATCGAGCTGATGGACGAACCGGGTGCCACCGATGTCCTGTCGGTGCCCATGGATGAGCTCACCCCGGGAACCCCCGACCGGCCCACGCCGCAGGGGATGCTGGGGGACATTGCGATCTGCCCGCAGGTTGCCAAGGTGCAGGCCAAAAACGCGGGCCACTCCCTGCAGGACGAAATGCTGCTGCTGACCACCCACGGGATCCTGCACCTGCTCGGCTACGACCATGCCGAACCGGAAGAAAAAGCGGAGATGTTCGGGCTCCAGCGGGAACTGCTGTCCGGCTTCACCGGCAAAGAAGCACCCGCCGAGACAACCCAGTGACGCAACTGCTCCTGGTCGCGATGGCATTGGTGTTCCTTGCCGTCGCGGCAGTGCTGACGGCAGCGGAAGCCGCTTTCAGCTTCCTTCCTCGCCACGACGCCGAACAGGCCCTGCTGAGAAGCCGCGGGACTGCCATGCGCCGGATCCTTGCCCAGCCGGTAGCCCACACGCGGGCACTGAGATTCTGGCGGGTCTGGTTCGAGATGGCTTCCGCAGTGGCCGTCGCGGTCCTCGTTTCAAGCCTGCTGGACAACGTCTGGCTGGCGGGACTGGTGGCCACCGGCATCATGGCGCTGCTGGGATTCGTCATAGTGGGTGTTTCGCCGCGCCAGATTGGGCGGCTCCATTCCACCGCCGTCGTCCGCTTCACGGCGCCCATGGTCCGCTTCCTGACAAGCATCCTCGGACCCATCCCCGGCTGGCTCGTGGCACTGGGCAGTTCTGCAGCCCCCGGCGCGCCCGGGGGCGATGATGCATTCTTCAGTGAGCAGGAATTCCGTGAGCTCCTGGACCGGGCCAGCGAATCGGACATGATCGAGGACACCGAAGCGGAAATGATCCAGTCCGTGTTCGATTTCGGCGATACGCTCGTCCGCGCCGTCATGGTGCCGAGGACGGACATCGTCACCATTGACGCCGGCTCCAGCCTTCGCCAGGCCATGTCCCTGTTCCTGCGCTCCGGGTATTCCCGAATCCCCGTCATCAGCGAAAACACTGACCACATCCTGGGCATCATCTACCTCAAGGACGTTGCCGCCGCCATCCACCAGTTGGCTGCGGACGAGGAACAGCCGGTGGTGGAGGCCCTGGCCCGCGAAGTGCGGTACGTGCCCGAATCCAAGCCCGTCAGCGACCTCCTGCGGGAGCTCCAGAAGGAATCCACGCACGTGGCCATCGTGATCGACGAGTACGGCGGCACTGCCGGCCTGGTCACCCTTGAGGACCTGATCGAGGAAATTGTCGGGGAAATCGTCGACGAATATGACACCGAGAGCGCCGAAGCCGTAGCGCTGGGCGACGGCTCCTACCGTGTCAGCGCGCGGATGGGCATCGATGACCTTGGTGAGCTGTTCGATCTCGAGCTCGACGACGACGAGGTGGACACCGTGGGTGGCCTCCTCGCCAAGGCCCTGGGCCGTGTTCCCATCGTGGGAAGCAGCATGGAAGTACAGGGCGTGTCGCTGCGCGCCGACAGGCTGGAAGGCCGCCGGAACCGGGTAAGCCACATCATTGCGGCGCCGGTGCCAAGAGTAGAGACTGACCTTGAAGGCCTCCTGGAAGAGGCCGAAGCAACCCAGCAGGGAGTTCCCCGTGAGCAAGAAAAATAAGGATGCAGCCGCCGAGGACTTCGGCGGTTTCCGCGCCGGTTTCTCGGTACTCGTCGGACGGCCTAACGCGGGCAAGTCCACGTTGACGAACGCGCTGGTCGGCAAGAAAGTGGCCATCACATCCGCGAAGCCGCAAACGACGCGCCACACCATCAGGGGCATCGTCCACCGCGAGGACGCCCAGCTGATCCTGGTGGACACCCCGGGCCTGCACCGCCCGCGCACCCTCCTCGGCAAGCGGCTCAATGACCTTGTCGCCGACACGCTGTCCGAGGTTGACGCCATCGGATTCTGCCTCCCGGCCAACGAAAAGATCGGCCCCGGCGACAAGTTCATCGCAGCGCAGCTCGCCGCGGTGGGACGCAAGCCTGTGGTGGCCATCGTGACGAAGGCGGACCTGGTGGACCGCCAGCAGCTCACGGAACAGCTCCTCGCCGTCGCCGAGCTCGGACGCGAAGTCATGGGGGAGGACGGCTGGAAGGACATCGTCCCTGTCTCGGCAACTGACGGCTTCCAGGTGGAAACGGTGGCCGACGTGCTGATCAGCCACATGCCGCCGTCGCCGCCGCTGTACCCGGACGGTGAACTGACGGACGAACCCGAAGCCGTGATGGTGGCGGAGCTGATCCGCGAAGCTGCGCTGGAAGGCGTCCGTGATGAACTTCCCCATTCCCTCGCCGTGGTGGTCGAGGAGATTGTTCCCCGGGAGGACCGGCCTGAGGACAATCCGCTGCTGGATGTGCGCGTTAACCTCTACGTGGAGCGACCCTCGCAAAAGGCCATCATCATCGGCAAGGGCGGGAGCAGGCTCCGCGAAGTGGGCACCAACGCCCGCAAGGGCATCGAAGCCCTCCTGGGCACGCGCATCTATCTTGACCTCCACGTCAAGGTGGCGAAGGACTGGCAGCGGGACCCCAAACAGCTCGTCAAACTGGGTTTCTAACCCCTAGCGGCCCTCTTGGGGGCCAACCCCTTAATTTACAGACTGGACCACTAAAATGGACCGGATTCGTCTTTAGAGGAAGGTTCACCACGTGGGTCGAGGCCGCGATACACGCGACAACGAGGCTGATGTGCCTGCCGGACCGGGGCCCGTGTCCCGCCACGCGAGTGGCACCGGCCTGGGAGCGGCCCGCCATTTGGGCCCCTTCCGCGGGATGCCGGTGTGGTTAAAGGCCACCACCGCCGTGGTGGCCGTGGTTCTCGTGGCCGGCCTAGCCTTTGCCGGGTTCTGGCTCTTCCGTCTGCAGAACAACATCTCCAAGGCGCCGTTGAATGCCGGCGGCGAGGGCACGGAGTCCCCGGTGAGCGATGCCACGGGCCGGATGCAGATCCTGATCCTCGGTTCGGACACGCGTGATGGCAAGAACTCCGAATACGGAACGGCTGATGATTCCACTGGCTACGGCAAGTCGGACGTGATGATGCTGATGGACATCTCCGAGGACAACAAGCGCGTCAACGTCATCAGCTTCCCCCGTGACCTGCTGGTGGACATCCCCGATTGCAAGGACAGGAAGACCAACAAGGACTTCCCTGCCCGCACCGGCGTCATGATCAACGAGGCCATGAGCGAGGCGGGCATCGGCTGCGCCGTGGACACCGTCAACAAGCTCACGGGCATGCAGGTGGACCACTTCATGATGGCCGACTTCAACGCCGTGAAGGAACTTTCCAACGCGGTGGGGGGCGTGGAGGTCTGCATCAGCGACGCCGTCTACGATCCGGACTCCCGGCTGCGGCTGCCGGCGGGAACATCATCGGTCCAGGGAGAGATGGCACTTGCCTTCCTCCGCGCCCGCCATGCGTATGCCGACGGCGGCGACCTCGGCCGCATCAAGGCCCAACAGAGCTTCCTGTCCTCGCTGACGCGGAAGATCAAGGACGAGGGCACGTTGTCCGACCCCGCCAAGATGCTGAAGATCGCTGACGTTGTCACCCAGAACCTCACGGTTGATGACGGGCTCGCTTCCATCCCCACACTGCTGACCATCGGTAACCGCCTCAAGGACATCGACATCAGCAAGGTGGCATTCGTGGCAGTCCCGACCACGCCCGCACCCGTCGACCCCAACCGGCTGGTGATCGCCGAACCCGCAGGCGCGCAGCTTTTTTCGGCCATGCGCAAGAATGTGGACCTGACGGACCCCACCGCGCCCACCACGCCGGCGCCCAGTGAAACGGCGCCGCCGTCGGCGGAGCCCACCGAAACTGCGACGCCCGCGCCCACCTACAACAAGGCCATCCAGCCCGTCACCGTCGCCAACGGAAGCGGCGTTGCGGGCCGCGCCCAGGAACTCGTCCAGGCGCTGGTAGCCGGCGGCTTCACCCAGACGGGCCAGTTCGTTGCGCAGCCGGTGGGCAAGACGGCGGTGTACTACGGAAACGGCTTCGCCGACGTTGCCGCCGACGTCGCAGCCCTGCTGGGCATTCCGGCAACCCTGATGATCCCGGCACCTGCCGTCACAGGCGTGCAGGTCTATGTCGGCAGCGACTTCACCACCGGGACCACGTTCGGGGCAGGATCCGGGGGCGGCGCAGCCGCGTTGCCCCAGGACATCGTCAACCAGACCGCGGGGGACAAGGTCTGCCAGCAGGCAAACCCGGACCTGATCGTGCGGCAGTAGCGGCGTCCAACCAGCCGGCGCATCCAAAAGCCCAGCAGTGGTGCATACGGGGCGGCCTCAAACCGCCACATACAGGACAGGCCCCGCCGTGCGGCGGGGCCTGTCCTGTATCCCGTTACCAGATGCTGACGCGGTCACCGGGAGGCATCCACATGCCATCTTCCTCGGTGACATCAAACGCCTCGTGGAACGGATCCAGGTTCTTCGCGATGGCGTTGGTCCTGAACTCGTTGGGGGAGTGGGGATCGGTGGCCAACCGGCGGATGGCCTCTTCCTGCCGGATCACCTGGCGCCACCCGGCGGCCCAGGAGGCGAAGAACCGCTGCTGCCCGGTGAGCCCGTCAATGACCTCCGGCTCCTTGCCGTCCAGGCTGATCCGGTAGGCCTTGTAGGCGATGGTGAGCCCCGCCAGGTCTCCAATGTTTTCGCCCAGGGTGAGGCGGCCGTTGACGTGGTGCCCTGGCGCGGCGCCAGGTGAGAGGGCATCGTACTGTGCCACGAGCCGGGCCGTCAGGGCTTCGAAAGCCTGGCGGTCCTGGTCCGTCCACCAGTTGCGCAAGGCCCCGCCGCCGTCGAACTGTGAGCCCTGGTCATCGAAACCGTGCCCGATCTCGTGCCCGATCACGGCGCCGATGCCACCGTAATTGACCGCATCGTCGGCCTCGGCCGTGAAGAACGGCGGCTGCAGGATTGCTGCCGGGAACACGATCTCATTCATCATGGGGTGGTAGTAGGCGTTGACCGTCTGCGGCGTCATCAGCCACTTGTTCCGGTCCACCGGCTTGCCCACCTCGTCAAGGTGCCTGTCGACGTCGGCGTTGTGCGCCCGTTCCACGTTGCCCAGGAGGTCGCCGGGCTCAATCACCACCGCCGAGTAGTCAATCCACTCGTCGGGGTAGCCGATCTTGGCACGGAAGGCCTCAAGCTTGCGCAGCGCCTCCGCCTTGGTGTCCTCACCCATCCACGACACGTCCGTGATGCTGCGGCGGTAAGCCTCGATGAGGTTCGCCACCAGGGTCTGCATCCGTTCCTTGTGCGTCTCCGGAAAATGCCGGGCAACGTAGATCTGTCCCACCGCCTCGCCCAGGGCGGCTTCCACTACCGCAACCCCGCGCTTCCACCGGTCCTTGTTCCGGGGGGTGCCGCTGATGGTGGTGCCGTAGAACGCAAAGCTGGCGTCCACGAACGCGGCGGACAAATATGGCGCCGCAGCGCTGACAACACGCATCGCCAGCCATTCCTGCCAGGTGGACAGCGGCACGGATTCGAGCAGCCCCGCGGCGCCGGCAAAGAAATCGGGGGTGCTCACAACGATCTCGGCGCGCTTGTCCTTAGCGATGCCGGCAGCCTCAAACCAAGTAGGCAGGAGCGGGAACATCGCGGCTGCCTCGTCCGCAGTCCGAAGGTTGTAGGTCTTTTGCGGATCGCGCAGGGTGACGTTGTCCCAATGGTGCGAGGCTAGCTTGGATTCCAGGTCCACAACACGGCCGGCTGCCCCGCGGGGATCCGGAAGCCCTGCCAGCCCGAACATCTTTTCCACGTGCGCCGTGTAGGCCGACACGATCGGGGCGAACTTCTCCTCGCGGTAGTAGGACTCGTCCGGAAGGCCAAGGCCACCCTGTCCCGTGTAGAGCAGGACCCGGTCGGGGTTTCCGGCGTCCGGGGCGGGATAGATGTAGAAGAGGCCTCCCACGTCCGCCCGGAACAGCCGGCCGGCGAGGGCCAGGAGGGCCGACGGGGAGCCGGTGGCGAAAACCTCCGCGAGCCGCTCCCGGATCGGTTCCATGCCTTTTCCTTCAACTGTGGCTTCGTCCATGAAGCTGTTGTAAAGGTCACCGATCTTCCGTTCGATGCCGCTGGCCTCCGCGCCTTTGGCGGCCGCTTCCTCGATGATGTCGCGGACCGCTATTTCCGACCCGTCACGGAGGGCGGTGAAGGTTCCTTCGAGGGGTCGGTCATCGGGAATTTCGGTCGCTTTCAGCCAGGCACCGTTGACGTGCTGGTAGAGGTCGTCCTGCGGCCGGACTGTGTGATCAAAGGTGGACAGGTCGATCCCCGATATGGGCACTGAAACTCCTTTTGCTGGGATGCCGCAGCCGGCCGAACACCGGGGGCGTCTGCATGCTGGACTTTACGGACGGTAGTGCCCTTTCATCTTACGCACCCGTGTTACCCTCAAAAGGTGCGTGCAGAGCTCCTTCTTCTTAGCTGCCGCGGCGAGGCCACAGGCGCGATCCAGCGCTAGGCCCACCCTCGCTGCGGAGTTTGTGTTGCCCGGCCACCCTTTCAAAGAAGAACCACAGAAAAGGCCCCGATAAGTAATGCGAAACGCACAGAAGCCCTCAGGAATGCCGTTCCACCGCTACACGCCCTTCCAGGACCAGATCAAGGTCGAACTGCCGGACCGCACGTGGCCGGACAAGGTCATCACCAAGGCGCCGCGCTGGTGCGCGGTGGACCTGCGTGACGGCAACCAGGCGCTGATCGACCCCATGAGCCCGGCCCGCAAAATGAAGATGTTCGACCTGCTGGTCCGCATGGGCTACAAGGAAATCGAGGTGGGCTTCCCGTCCGCGTCGCAGACGGACTTCGATTTCGTCCGCCAGCTCATCGAGGGCAACCACATCCCCGACGACGTCACCATCCAGGTCCTGACGCAGGCCCGCGAACACCTGATCGAGCGGACCTACGAATCCCTGGTCGGCGCCAAGCAGGCCATCGTCCACCTCTACAACTCCACCTCGGTGCTGCAGCGCCGCGTGGTCTTCAACCAGGACGAGGACGGAATCCTGGACATCGCCCTGCAGGGTGCCCGCCTGTGCAAGAAGTACGAGGAAACCCTGGCGGACACGCACGTGACGTACGAGTACTCCCCGGAGTCCTTCACCGGCACCGAACTGGAATACGCCGTGCGGGTCTGCAACGCCGTGGCCGACGTCTTCGAAGCCTCGGCGGACCGCCAGGTCATCATCAACCTCCCCGCCACCGTTGAAATGGCAACCCCCAACGTCTACGCCGATTCCATCGAATGGATGAGCCGGCACCTGCACCCCCGCGAGGGCATCATCCTGTCCCTGCACCCGCACAACGACCGCGGCACCGGCGTCGCGGCTGCCGAACTGGGCTACATGGCTGGAGCCGACCGCATCGAAGGCTGCCTTTTCGGCAACGGGGAACGTACCGGCAACGTGGACCTGGTAACCCTGGGCCTGAACCTGTTCGTGCAGGGCATCGACCCCATGATCGACTTCTCAAACATCGATGACATCCGCCGCACGGTGGAATACTGCAACCAGTTGCCGGTCCCCGAACGTTCCCCGTACGGCGGAGACCTCGTGTTCACCGCGTTCTCCGGTTCGCACCAGGACGCCATCAAGAAGGGCTTCGAAGCCTTGGAACGGGACGCCGCCGCAGCCGGCAAGGCCGTGGACGACTTCACCTGGCAGGTCCCGTACCTGCCGGTGGACCCCAAGGACCTCGGCCGCAGCTATGAGGCCGTGATCCGCGTGAATTCCCAGTCGGGCAAGGGCGGCGTCGCCTACCTGCTGAAGAACGAGCACAGCCTGGACCTGCCGCGCCGCGCCCAGATCGAATTCTCCGGCGTCATCCAGCGCCGCACGGACACCGTGGGCGGCGAGGTCAGCGGCGCCCAGCTCTGGCAGATCTTCCAGGACGAATACCTGCCCTCCGGCAAGGCCGACGGGCAGTGGGGCCGCTACTCCCTGGGCGGGGTCAAGACCGAAACGGATGACGACGGCGGCATGACGCTGCACGCCTCCCTCACCATTGACGGTGCCCAGGTCAGCCGCACCGGCACGGGCAATGGCCCGATTGCCGCCCTGCTGAACATCCTCCACGAGGACGGGGTGGACGTGCGGGTGCTGGATTACAGCGAGCACGCCCTGTCCGAGGGCGGCAACGCCATGGCGGCCGCCTACGTCGAATGTGCCGTGGGGGAGCGGGTCCTGTGGGGCGTCGGCATCGACGCCAACACCAGCATGTCCTCGCTAAAGGCCGTGATCTCGGCCGTGAACCGCGCCATCCGGGACGCCCAGTCCTGACATCCGTGAGCTGTGCCGCCGGTCCTGCCGGCGGCACAGCCGCATCGGCGGCAGCGAGGTGCCGCCAGGATGGGAAGATAGAGCGTGGCCCAACACTCTTTTGCCTCCCGGGCATACCGGGACGATGCTGTGGTGCTGCGCACCCACAAGCTGGGCGAGGCGGACAGGATCATCACCCTCCTGACAAAGCACCACGGCCAGGTCCGTGCCGTTGCCAAAGGAGTGCGGCGCACCAGCAGCCGTTTTGGGGCCCGGCTTGAACCGTTCATGGTGGCGGACCTGCAGCTGGTGTCAGGCCGGACACTGGACATCGTCACCCAGGCCGTGGCCAAAGGTGCGTACGGCGGCAGCATCGCGGCGGACTACGGCCGGTACACCGTTGCCGCGGCCATGACGGAAACAGCCGAAAAGCTCACGGACGTGGACGGGGAGGCAGGCACCGCCCAGTACAACCTGCTGGTGGGCGCCCTTGCGGCCTTGAGCCGCGACGAACACGCGCCCGGCCTCATCCTGGATTCCTACCTGCTCCGTGCCCTGGCCACCGGGGGCTGGGCGCCCAGCTTCACCGACTGCGCCCGCTGCGGCCTGCCGGGTCCGCACTCGGCCTTCTCCGCCCCTCTCGGTGGAATGGTGTGTGGTGGCTGCCGGCCGCCCGGTTCACCGGCACCCGCCCCGGAAACAGTCTCCCTTCTGGCGGCATTGCTGACCGGAGACTGGGGGACGGCCGACGCGTCGCTTCCCCAGCACCGGAAGGAAGCTGCGGGCCTGGTGGCTGCATACCTGCAATGGCATCTCGAACGAGTCCTGAAATCCCTCAAGCATGTGGAGCGTAACTGACAGTGGTCCTGGGGAAAAAGAACAGTCCTGCCCGCAAACGCACTCATCCTGTGCTGGCGCCTTACCCGCACCCGTCAGGTGCAGTGGCCCCGTCCATACCGGCCGAATTCGTTCCCCGGCACGTCGCCATCGTGATGGACGGCAACGGCCGGTGGGCCAACCAGCGCGGCCTGCCGCGGATCGAGGGCCACAAGGCAGGGGAACCGGCCCTCCTGGACGTCATGGCCGGCGCCATCGAGCTGGGGATCGAATACGTCAGCGTGTACGCCTTCTCCACGGAGAACTGGCGCAGGTCCCCGGAAGAGGTGCGCTTCCTGATGGGATTTAACAAGGATGTGCTGCGCCGCCAACGCAACCAGCTGGACGACTGGGGCGTCCGTGTCCGGTGGGCCGGGCGCCGCCCCCGGCTGTGGGGCTCGGTCATCCGGGAGCTGGAGGAAGCGGAGGAGTTCACGGCCGCGAACACCACCTGTAATTTGACCATGTGTGTTAATTACGGCGGGCGCGCCGAGATCACCGATGCTGTCTCTGCGATTGCCGCCGACGTGGCTGCGGGCAAGCTGAAGCCGGGCGCCATCACCGAGCGCACCATCCAGAAATACCTCGATGAACCCGACCTGCCGGACGTGGACCTGTTCCTGCGCAGCTCCGGGGAGCAGAGGCTGTCCAACTTCCTGCTCTGGCAGTCCGCCTACGCGGAATTCGTCTTCATGGACACGCTCTGGCCGGACGTGGACCGGAGAACGCTCTGGGCCGCCGTCGAGGAATATGCCCGGCGGGACCGCCGGTACGGGGGTGCCGTCGATGCCGCGGCGCCGGCTGCGGACGCCGGGCCGGATACCTCCGGGGCCTAGCCTCACCGGCCCTCATGGGGGCTGGCTTCATGCGCTGCCGCCGGGCGGCCCGCCGGCCAGGCTGCCGTAGGCCCCAAGCCAGCGGGCCAGGCGTGCGTAGGCGTCAGCGCGGACCGGGCCGGGGGAGAGGAAGACGTCGTGGAGGGCGCCGTCGATCCGTTCCACGGTGACGGTACGGCCCAACGTCAACGCGCGCACGCCAAGGATGTTGACGTCCAGGACGGCGTCGGTCCGCCGCATCTCCTCCGACCAGAGGAGCCCATTCGCACTCCCCTTGGATAGCAGGACAAGAATCGGCGCTTCGATCTCCAGTCCACGGGCCACCCGTGCATGCCCGGCGAGTATTGCCCTCAGCCAGCCAGCACGCACGGGAAAGGCCATCGGCGGCCGGTAGCGCTCATCAAGCGGCCACTCACCGTCCGCGGCACTGCTGATGGTGCGCCAGTAGTGTCCACGCTCGGGCAGGCGGAGGATTGCCTGGGGCCGGAACCGGGCCACGGGCCGCACCATGCTGGACGCGGCCCGGCGCACCAGCGAACTTCCGTGCATCTCCAGCCACGGGCTGTTGAGGACCAGCTGGGACACGGTCCCGGGGTGGCGGCTCGTCCAGAGGGCAGCGACCAAGCCGCCGGTTGAATGGCCCATCAGGGTTACCGGGTCCGGGCCGCTTTCCCCGGCGATCAGGCGGCACGCCTCCTTGATCTCGGCGTCGTAGGCGGCGAGGTCAGCGACGTATCCGCCCGGTGATTCGGGGCGCAGGCTCCGTCCGTGGTTATGCATGTCCAATGCATAGAAGTGGTAGCCGGCCGCGGCCCAGAACCGCGCCAGATCCACGTTGAAGAAGTAATCGCTCCAGCCGTGGAGGAACAACACGGCGCGGTGGCCGTGGGCGGGAGGGGGCTGGGCGCCGGCCGGACGGAGCCGGACCAGGGTGGCCGTGCGTTCCACTCCGTCGGACCCTCTGGCGGTGAAGGCGTGGGACTGGAACTCCCCGCCCAGGATGTCCGGCTGCCACTCCATGTCCTCATGCTAATCCGGCCGCAACCGGCGGTGCCGTGCCAGGACGAACGTTTTCGCTGCGCCGTTTTGGTTTGGAGCCCGCGAGACGGAAAACTAGTGCCATGCGCGTTTATCCCACTTTCTTCAGGCTTGCCTTTTCATGGATGGACGCAGAACGCGCCCACAAAATCGGATTCACGGGCATCAGGCTGGTGCATGCCTCGGGTGCCGGAAAACTCCTGCAGAAGCTGACCGCCCCGGCCCCGTCGTTGCAGACCACGGCGTTCGGTGTGACTTTTCCGTCGCCGTTCGGGCTGGCCGCCGGGTTCGACAAGGAAGGGCACGGCATCGAGGCCCTGACGGAACTGGGGTTCGGCCACGTAGAGGTGGGCACCATCACCGGGCAGGCCCAGCCGGGAAACGACAAGCCGCGTCTCTTCCGCCTGGTCCAGGACCGCGCGGTCATCAACCGGATGGGATTCAATAACGACGGCGCCTCCGCAGTCGCGCCGCGCCTGAAGGCAGCGCGCGCGGCACTTCAGCGCAGGTACCCCGGCGTGCGGCCGGTCATCGGCGTCAACATCGGCAAGACAAAGGTCGTGGAGCTCGCCGACGCAGTGGATGACTACCTCATCAGCGCACGCAGCCTGGCCCCCGCCGCCGACTACCTGGTGGTCAACGTCAGCTCGCCCAACACCCCCGGGCTACGGCTGCTCCAGGATGTTGAAACCCTCCGCCCGCTGCTCACCGCGGTGGGCGAGGAGGCGGACCGTGCCGCCGGACGGCATGTGCCCCTGCTGGTGAAGATCGCCCCGGACCTCAGTGACGAGGACATCGACGACGTCGCCAGGCTTGCGCTGGACCTGAAGCTGGATGGCATCATCGCCACGAACACCACGATCGCCAGGACCGGGCTGGTTTCACCGGCGGCTGACGTGGAGAAGTGCGGGGCGGGTGGGCTGTCCGGGGCGCCGCTGAAACAGCGCTCCCTCGAGGTCCTGCAGCGGTTGAAGAAAGCCACCGGCGGCCAGCTGGTTCTCGTGGCAGTGGGCGGGGTGGAGTCGGCACAGGATGTCCAGGACAGGCTGGATGCCGGCGCCACCCTGGTCCAGGGCTACACTGCCTTCCTGTATGAGGGACCGTTCTGGGCGGCCCGGATCAACCGGCAGCTGGCGAAGAACCGCCGCGCCTGAGAATGCACAACGAGCCCCGGCGGTACTACCGCCGGGGCTCGTTTTTTCAATGCTGCCGGGATTCTTTCCCGGGAGGACGTCAGGCCGGGTACTGTCCGCGCTTCACCTGGGGCTTGGGCAGGCGCAGTTTGCGGAACTGCAGGGAACGCATGGAGCCGTACCACACGGTGCCGCGCTCCACCTCGCCGAATTTTTCCGCCAGCCGCTTCCGGAGCTTGCGGGAAAGGATGAAGGCGTCGACGAACACTGCCAGGAACATGACCCAGAAAGCGCCCAGGACGTAGATCATCATGTCGCTGGAAGCCGGGACCACCAGGGACACCAGCACGAAGACCAGGGCGCCGAACATCAGGTACTCACCAAGGTTGAAGCGGGCATCCACGTAATCGCGGGCAAACCGCTTCTGGGGACCCTTGTCCCGCAGCGGCAGGAACTTCTCGTCGCCGGTGTCCAGCGCACGGCGCATCTTCAGGCGCTGGTCCTGGACGGCCTGGCGTTCGGCAGCCTTGGAGGCCTTGCGGTCCTCGGGCACCAGCGGGCGCTTGCGGGCAGCCTCCTGGGCCTTGCGGGTGGGAGTGGGTGCGCCTTTGCCTGCGGAGCTGCCCTGCCGGGCCGCCGCCTCTGGAGCTTGCTGGTCTACTGTTGCCTGCGCCGAGGGCGCTTCTTTTCTACGTCCGAACACCTGAACAGAATACCTTGCGGAGGGCGGCCGGCGGCCTGCGTCCAGCCCGCCTTCAACTGCGGCGCAATGTGACGCGGGTAATGTTTTCGCCATGACTTCATCATCGGCGGACACCCCGCGCAATTCCCCGGGCCCTTCAGGCTCCCGTTCCGACGGAACCCGGGCGGACGACCTTCGCTCGGCCGTGGACCATTCCTTTGACCAAACCCTCGCGCAGCTGAAGGAACTGGTTGCCATCCCCGGCATCGCCTGGCCGAGCTTTGACCGGGCCCCGCTCGAGCAAAGCGCCGAGGCCGTCGCCGGCCTGCTGCGGGCAGCCGGACTTGCCGACGTGCAGATCCTGGCCTGCAACAAGCCGGACGGCACGCCGGGCGGGCCCGCCGTCGTCGCCCGCCGCCCTGCTGCTCCGGGCAAGCCGACCATCCTGCTCTACGCACACCACGACGTCCAGCCCGTGGGCGACGAATCCCTCTGGAATTCGGAGCCGTTTGCCGCCGTGGAAAAGGACGGCCGGCTCTACGGGCGCGGCGCGGCGGATGACAAGGCCGGCATCATGGCGCACGCGGCTGCCTACGCGGCCGTTTCGGAGGTCCTCGCCGGTTCCCTGGGGTTGGGCGTGACCTTCTTCATCGAGGGGGAGGAGGAGGCGGGGTCGCCGACTTTCCGGCCCTTCCTGGAAGCGAACCGCGAACTGCTCCGGGCCGACGTCATCGTCGTCGCCGACTCGAGCAACTGGAAGGTGGGGATTCCGGCCCTGACCACCAGCCTGCGCGGCCTCGTGGACGGCGTCATCGAGGTGCAGGTCCTGGAGCATGCCGTCCACTCCGGCATGTACGGCGGACCGGTCCTGGACGCGCCAACCCTGCTGTCCCGCCTGATCGCCACGTTCCACGACGACGAGGGGAACGTTGCCATCGAAGGACTCGTGGCTACGGATTCGGCCGCCGTCGACATGCCCGAGGCCGACTACCGGGCTGACGCTTCCGTGCTGGACGGTGTGCGCCTGGCCGGGTCGGGGAACATAGCGTCGCGGCTGTGGACCAAGCCTGCGTTGTCGATCATAGGGTTCGACGCGCCTGCCGTAGAGGTTGCATCCAACACCCTGCTGCCGCGCGCCCGGGCCAAATTCAGTCTCCGGCTGGCGCCCGGCCAGGTGCCTGCCGACGCCATGGAAGCGGTCCGCCGGCACGTGGAAGCCAACGCGCCCTTCGGTGCCAAAGTCGTCTTCACGCCGGGGGAGGCCGGCAACCCGTTCCAAACGGATACCTCATCCGCTGCCGCAGTGCTGGCCATGCGGGCGCTGGGGGAGGCATGGGGCGTCCCGGCCGTGGAAACCGGAATTGGCGGCTCCATACCGTTCATCGCGGATCTGACGGAGCTGTATCCCGATGTCCAGATCCTGGTGACCGGTGTCGAGGACCCTGACTCCAGGGCCCACAGCGCCAACGAATCCCTGCATATCGGCGATTTCCGCAACGCGATCCTGGCCGAGGCACTGCTTCTGGCCGGGCTGAATGACGAAGGGCTCTGAATCAGCGTCCTGAACATGCGCTTCCAGGGAACAACCGGGAGACTTTGCGGGTTACGTCAGCAGTTAGAGCTACAGGACTGCCGCGCGTAGCATGTAGCTATAGCCCATACCGTATCCGTAGGGGCAGGCGCCGTCAGAGCGGCGCCGCCAGACCGTCCTAAGAAGGTAGGCCAATGAGCACCGCAACCAACGAAAACAGCACCGCCGCCCCCGCGGCCAGCGAGGAACTGCCCGTTCACGAGGTCAACCTGACCGATGTAGCTGCAGGCAAAGTACGCAGCCTCCTCGAACAGGAAGGCCGCACGGACCTTCGCCTCCGCGTCGCCGTGCAGCCCGGCGGCTGCTCCGGGCTGATCTACCAGCTCTACTTCGACGAGCGGCTCCTTGACGGTGACGCCGTGCGCGATTTCGACGGCGTCGAAGTGGTCGTGGACAAGATGAGCGTGCCGTACCTCAGCGGTGCCAGCATCGACTTCGAGGACACCATCTCGAAGCAGGGCTTCACCATCGACAATCCGAACGCCGGCGGCTCCTGCGCCTGCGGCGATTCGTTCCACTAAGCCGGTTATTTCGCCCGATGCCCGCGCCGGGCTTCCTGCCGTGAAAAACGGCATGGAGGCTCGGCGCCGACATGTGGGCGAAACGCCCGGGGGAGCGGTAAGCTCTACACCGAGTAGTAAAACTTTTTAGTGTGCCCGGGGCCGCCGATGGCTGCCCGGACAACAGCAACAAGTAGGAAGGGCCGTCTGTGAGTTCGCAGAACCGAACCGGCAGCCGACGCAAAACGATCACCACGATCTCAAGCTTGGCAATTGCCGGCGCGTTGGTTTTGACCGGATGTTCGCCAGAGGTAGAGAAGGGGTGGCTGCCCACAGAACGTGGCACCACCAGCAACACCGACCGCATCATGGACCTCTGGGTCAACTCATGGATTGCCGCCCTGGTTGTGGGCATCATTACCTGGGGTCTGATCGTCTGGTGCCTGGTCGCCTACCGCCGCCGCAAAGGCACCGTCGGCTTCCCCCGGCAGACCAGCTTCAACCTCCCGCTGGAGGTCTTCTACCTGACGATCCCGCTGTTCATGGTGCTGGTGTTCTTCTACTTCACCGACCGCGACCAGCAGGCCATTGACGACCGCTCCCAGCCGGCCGACGTCGTCGTCGACGTCCGCGGCAAGCAGTGGGCATGGGACTTCAACTACAAGTCCGGCGACGTGATCAAGGAAGACCTGCACGAAGCCGGCGTCCAGGCGCACCTCACCGGCAACACCATCGACAAGGAACAGCTCCCCACGCTGTACTTGCCGGTCAACAAGTCCGTTGATCTTGAGCTCAACGCCCGCGACGTTATCCACTCCTTCTGGGTTCCCGCCTTCCTGCAGAAGCGCGACATGATCCCTGGGAAGACCAACTACATCAGGTTCACCCCCACCAAGGAGGGAACCTACGACGGCAAGTGTGCCGAACTCTGCGGCGAGTACCACTCCGAAATGCTGTTCCGCGTCAAGGTGGTGTCGGAATCCGAATTCCAGACGCACATGGACCAGCTCAAGGCTGAAGGCAACACCGGCCTGCTTGGCGTGGAGTACGACCGCAACCCGAACCTGAACGAAACCAAGTAAGGGGAGCGACGTGGCTACGTACACCCAAACCGCACCCGCGGGAACCCTGGCGGCTCCCGTGGTGCCAAAATCCAAGGGGCGCATCGTCGTCAACTGGATCACCTCCACGGACCACAAGACCATCGGGTACATGTACCTGATCGCGTCCTTCGTGTTCTTCTGCCTGGGCGGCGTGATGGCGCTGCTGATCCGTGCCGAGCTGTTCGAGCCCGGCATGCAGATCCTGCAGACCAAGGAACAGTACAACCAGCTGTTCACCATGCACGGCACCGTCATGCTGCTGATGTTCGCCACCCCGCTGTTTGCCGGGTTCGCCAACGTGATCATGCCGCTGCAGATCGGCGCCCCGGACGTGGCGTTCCCGCGCCTGAACGCGCTGGCGTTCTGGTTCTTCCTGTTCGGCTCCACCATCGCCGTCTCCGGCTTCATCACCCCGCAGGGTGCTGCGTCCTTCGGCTGGTTCGCCTACGCGCCGCTGTCCAACACGACGTTCACACCGGGCGTCGGCGGTGACCTCTGGGTGTTCGGCCTGGCGCTGTCCGGCTTCGGCACCATCCTCGGCGCGGTCAACTTCATCACCACCATCATCTGCATGCGCGCCCCGGGCATGACCATGTGGCGCATGCCGATCTTTACCTGGAACACCCTGGTCACTGCGATCCTGGTTCTCATGGCGTTCCCGCCGCTGGCCGCGGCACTGTTCGCGCTCGGCGCGGACCGGAAGTTCGGTGCCCACATCTTCGATCCCGAAAACGGCGGCGCCGTCCTCTGGCAGCACCTGTTCTGGTTCTTCGGCCACCCCGAGGTGTACATTATCGCGCTGCCGTTCTTCGGCATCGTCTCCGAGATCTTCCCGGTCTTCAGCCGCAAGCCGATCTTCGGCTATAAGGGCCTGGTGTACGCCACCATCGCCATCGCCGCCCTTTCGGTGACGGTGTGGGCCCACCACATGTACGTCACCGGCGCGGTCCTGCTCCCGTTCTTCTCCTTCATGACGATGCTCATCGCGGTCCCCACGGGCGTGAAGTTCTTCAACTGGATCGGCACCATGTGGCGCGGGTCGTTGACGTTCGAGACCCCGATGCTGTGGAGCATCGGCTTCATGATCACCTTCCTCTTCGGTGGCCTGACCGGCATCATCCTGGCCTCGCCGCCGCTGGACTTCCACGTCTCGGACTCCTACTTCGTGGTGGCGCACTTCCACTACGTGGTGTTCGGCACGGTGGTGTTCGCCATGTTCGCCGGGTTCTACTTCTGGTGGCCCAAGTGGACCGGGAAGATGCTCAACGAGCGCCTGGGCAAGATCCACTTCTGGCTCCTGTTCCTCGGCTTCCACGGCACCTTCCTGATCCAGCACTGGCTGGGCGTCGAGGGCATGCCCCGCCGCTACGCCGACTACCTCGTGGAAGACAACTTCACCTGGATGAACCAGTTCTCCACGGTGGCCTCGTTCGTGCTCGGCGCTTCCCTGATTCCGTTCTTCTGGAACGTCTACATCACCTGGCGCAGCGCCGAAAAGGTGCAGGTGGACGACCCCTGGGGCTTCGGGGCCTCGCTTGAGTGGGCCACGTCCTGCCCGCCGCCGCGGCACAACTTCACCTCCCTGCCCCGGATCCGTTCGGAGCGCCCCGCCCTGGACCTGCACCACCCTGAACTCCGCCAGGTCCACACCGTTGAGTCGCCGGCTCCCGCAGCGCGGGCCCTCGGCAACGCCGACCAGAAGGACACCGCACAGTGAAAATCGAATCCTGGATCTTTGGCTCGGGCGTCTTCTTCTTCGTCCCGGTTGCGTTGGTGTACGGCTTCCTGACCAACTGGAGTGAATGGGTCGGCATTCTGGGTATTCTCCTGGTCGGTGGCCTCGCGGGCATGATCGGCGCCTACCTCGGCTTCACCGGCAAGCGCGTCGGCATGCGTCCTGAGGACCGCAGCGACGCCGAGATCCACGAGGGCGCCGGCGAACAGGGCCACTTCAGCCCCTGGAGCTGGTGGCCTCTGGTCCTCGGCATCGCCTGCGCCACCGGCTTCCTTGGCCTGGCTGTCGGCTTCTGGATCGTCTTCGTCGCTGGAGGCATCGCAGTGGTCGCGCTCGTGGGCTGGGTCTACGAATACAGCCGCGGAGACCACGCGCACTAGGCAGAACCAGCTAAACAACGACGACGGGCCCCACCGGAAGGTGGGGCCCGTCGTCGTTGTCGTCAAAAAGGGGGCTACGAGGCCCCCTGCGACTCCAGCAGCCGGCGGAGGCTGCCCAGTGCCTCTTCCGCTTCCCGGCGGCCGTGTGCGCCGTCCAGGGCCGCGTCACTGATGGAAAGCTCCACCTCGCAGCCCACCGGGAAGTCGGCAGTCATCACGTGCAGCAGCGAGGTGGCGTCAACATCCTCTGCGCCGGCCTTCCTGATGGTCACGGGAAGTCCCGTTTCCGTCGCCGCGCGGACAAACACCGCAGCAGGACGGGCGTGCAGGCCCACCGGGGCGGTGACCACGGCCTTTTGTGTTGGCAAAGGGGGACTCCTTCGTCGCGACGGGCCCCAATCCCGCCTGTTGTCTGATTTTCCTGACCCAATATAGCTGGCCGTAAACCGGTCCCGCGAAAGAAGGCGTGCTGTCTCCGGGCTGGTCTAGACCGTCCTAAAATTGGAGTACAGACCCCACGGCAGGAGACATACAGATGGCAGCTGGCGCCACGGCAATCACCGGTGAAATCGACCGCACCAGCGGTACCGCCATTTACGTTCAGCTGCGCGAGATACTGCGGGCCTACATTGCCCAGTCGTGCCCGCCGGGCTCGGCCCTCCCTTCCGAACGGGACCTGGCGGAGCGTTTCGGGCTTGCAAGGATGACCGTGCGGCAGGCCATTGATGCGCTCGTGGGCGAGGAAGTCATTGAGCGTGTCGTTGGCCTGGGTACATTCGTTCGCAAGCCAAAACTCGACCTGCAGGTGAAGCTGACGTCCTACAGCGAAGAGATGCAGCGGCGCGGAATGGTTCCTGCCGCGAAAGTTCTGAGCTTTGAACAGATTGGCGCCAGCGCTTTCCTGGCCCGCGAACTGCAGCTGGATGAGGGCACGCCGCTGGTGCGCTTCCGGCGGCTGCTGCTGGCCGATGGCGAGCCCATGAGCGTTGACGAGAACTTCATCCCCGCCCACCGTGTTCCGGGCCTTCTCGACGGCGAGCCGCCGACTTCCCTGTACAACGTCCTCAGCGAACAGTTCGGCCTCGTCATGGAGTGGGGGGAGGACATGATCGAAGCGACCGCCGCTTCGCCCTCCACCGCCCGGCTGCTGAACGTGGATGTCGGGGCACCGCTGCTCAAGATCCAGCGCCACGCCTTCGTGGCACGGGCCATGGTGGACTACTCCGTTTCGTACTACCGCGCGGACCGCTACAAGCTCTGGGTTCCTCTGCAGCGGCCAGGTGCGCGGCGGGCAAGGAACCACTAGTCCCTTCGCGTCACGCCGCGCCATCCCGCGGCAGCGCCCCCAACCTGGGTTGACGCCCGGACGCAAATAGGGCCCGGTCCATATGGACCGGGCCCTATCCGTTGGGCTTGAACCCTAGTGGGTCAGGCTCTTCGCTTCCTCTGTGCTTTCGACAGCGGCGTGGCCGTGGCCGTGTGCAGCCTCAAGCTCTGCGGGGGTGGCCGGGGCGACCCGGTCCTCGAAGAACCAGCGGGAAAGCGCAGCGCGGCGCTTTTCCTTGCGGGTCACGACGCCGTGCTCGTTCGGTACGGCAGGCAGCACCTCCGGCGACTCGAAGCCAACAAGCTTGTAGCGCTTGTATTCGTCGAGCGGAGCGTGAACCTCGATGAACTCACCATGCGGGAGCCGCACGATACGTCCGGTCTCCCGGCCGTGCAGTGCGATCTCGCGGTCCTTGCGCTGCAGCGCCAGGGCGACGCGCTTGGCGACGATGAAGCCGATGATCGGTCCCACGAAGAACAAGGCGCGCAGCCAGTAGGTGACATCGTTCAGGGACACGTGGAAGTGCGTGGCGATGAGGTCGGAGCCGGCAGCTGCCCACATGACGCAGTACCAGATGAAGCCGGCGACACCGATGCCCGTACGGGTCGGCGCGTTACGCGGACGGTCAAGGACGTGGTGCTCACGGTCGTCCTTGGTCACCCAGCGCTCAATCCACGGGTAGGTGAACATCACGGTAAACAGGATGCCGGCCGGTACCAGGGCGGGCAGCAGGACGTTGAACGTGAAGACCTGTCCGAAGAAGATCTGCTCGACGTGCCAGTCGCCGAAGGTTCCCGGCATGAGGCGCAGGGCGCCGTCGACGAATCCGATGTACCAGTCAGGCTGCGTACCGGCGGAAACGGGGGAGGGGTCGTACGGACCGTAGTTCCAGATCGGGTTGATGGTGAAGAACGCGGCCATGAGCGCGATCACGCCGAACACGATGAAGAAGAAGCCGCCGGCCTTGGCTGCATACACCGGACCCAGCGGGTAGCCGACGACGTTGTTGTCGTTGCGGCCCGGACCCGGGTACTGGGTGTGCTTGTGGACGACAACCATGAAGAGGTGCAGCACGATCATCAGCAGGATCAGTGCCGGCACCAGCAGGATGTGCAGCATGTAGAGGCGGCTGATGATGGCCGTACCGGGGAACTCCCCGCCGAACAGGAAGAACGAGATGTACGTGCCGATAACCGGGATCGACTTGATCACGCCGTCGATGATGCGCAGGCCGTTGCCGGACAGCAGGTCATCGGGGAGCGAGTAGCCGGTGAAGCCGGCAGCCATGGCCAGGATCAGCAGGACACCGCCCACAACCCAGTTCATTTCGCGGGGCTTGCGGAACGCGCCGGTGAAGAAGACCCTCAGCATGTGTACAGCGATGGACGCCACGAAGAGCAGTGCTGCCCAGTGGTGTACCTGGCGCATGAACAGTCCGCCGCGGATGTCGAAGGAGATGTTCAGCGATGAGCTGTAGGCCACCGACATCTCGACGCCCTTGAGCGGTACGTATCCACCGTCATAGTGCGTTTCCGCCATGGACGGATCAAAGAAGAACGTCAGGAAGGTGCCGGAGAGAAGCAGGATGACGAACGAGTACAGCGCCACTTCACCGAACATGAAGGACCAGTGGTCGGGGAAGACCTTGCGGCCGAACTCGCGGAGGATCCCGGAACCGCCAACACGTGAATCGACAAAGTCGGTAAACCGGCCTGTCTTGGTCTTGGCGACGAAAGCGGGCTCAGCTGTTGATGCTGCGCTCATGCATATCACGCTCCCAGTAACTTGGTCCTACGGGTTCATGGAAGTCGCTGGTAGCGACGAGGTAGCCCTCGTCATCAACTGCGATGGGCAGCTGGGGGAGAGGACGGCTGGCGGGGCCGAAGATCACCTTGCACTCCTGCGTGAGGTCAAAGGTGGACTGGTGGCACGGGCACAGCAGGTGGTGCGTCTGCTGCTCGTAGAGAGCAACGGGGCAACCGACGTGGGTGCAGATCTTCGAGTAGGCAACGATGCCGTTGTAGCCCCACTCTTCACGACCCTTGGAGGGGTTTAGCGATGCCGGATCAAGACGCATGAGCAGCACAACGGACTTGGCCTTCTCGTTGAGCTTGCCTTCTTCGAGTTCGTTCAGGCCTTCCGGGATGACGTGGAACGCCGAACCGATGGTGACATCCGATGCCTTGATGGGGGTCCCGTCCGGGTCCCTGGTGAGGCGCTTGCGCTTGCCGTCCTGGGGGGCCCACATGGTGTGTGCGAGCTTGTCGTCGGGACGGGGACCGAGGTCGCCGAAGATGGCAACCGCCGGAAGCGGGGCAAGGGCCACGGCACCGAGAAGGGTGTTCCGGATCAGTGGGCGGCGCTTGATGCCGGTTTCCTCGACGATGTCGTCGACGATGCGGACAGCAGCCTGGCGGTCCTCTTCGTACCGGATCGCGTGGCGTTCCTCGGAAACCTCGTGGTCGGGCATCAGGGCCTTGGCCCAGTGCACGATGCCGGTACCGATGCCCAGCATGGCGAAGGCAGTGCCGACGCCGAGCAGGGCGTTCTGGAGCCGGATGGTGGCAATGCTGGAATCGTCACCCAGATCGATGGCGAAGTACGCCACCAGGAAGATCAGGGTTCCAACAACAGAAACGCCAAATAGTAAGGCGACCTGCCGTTCTGCCCGCTTGGCGGCCTTCGGGTCCGTGTCAGCCAGGCGCAAACGGTGCGGAGGGATTCCAGGATCCTGGAACTTCTCCACCTCATTCTGACCAGCCGTAGCTACGGTGCCCGAGTGGTTCGGACTGCCGTCACTATGGTTGCCCATAATTCGCCTCATCCTTCTCTCGTCCCGGCGATCGCCGGGTTAGTTTCTAATATCAAGCTGCTGACCGGGTCAGCAGAAGTTTCTGGTTCCCTGCGGAATATCAGGAAGTCCGGGACGTCAGCCAGATGGTGAAGGCGATGATGACGCCGAGGCCGGCAACCCATACGAACAGCCCTTCGGCTACCGGACCCAGGGATCCGAGATCGGCACCACCAGGGGAACCGGTGGTTTCGATCTGCTTCAGGAAGGTGATGATGTCGCGCTTGCCCTCCGGGGAGATGTTCGCGTCGCTGAACACCGGCATGTTCTGCGGACCCGTGACCATGGCCTCGTAGATGTGCTTGCCGGAAACGTCCGCAAGGGCGGGGGCAAACTTACCGCGGGTCAGGGCGCCACCGGCAGCAGCGGCGTTGTGGCACATGGCGCAGTTCGTGCGGAAGAGCTCGCCACCGGCAGCGGCGTCGCCGCCCTCGTCCAGCAGGTGCTCTTCAGGAATCGCCGGGCCGGCTCCCAGGGAAGCAACGTAGGCTGCAAGCTGGTGGGTCTGCTCGTCATTGAACTGGACGGGCTTCTTCATGGCCTGGGGGCCGTTCATCTGCATGGGCATACGTCCGGTGCCCACCTGGAAGTCAACAGCAGCGGCACCGACACCCACCAGCGAGGGACCATCCTTGGAGCCACTTGCACCCATGCCGTGGCAGGTGGCGCAGTTGGCGGCGAACAGCTTGCCGCCCTCTTCCACGTCGCTCGCACTGTAGGTGGTGGTGGAAGCCTTGGCCTCGTTGACGGTGGTGGCAACGGCGTACAGCCCACCAGTGATGAGGAGGCCCATCAGAAGCAGCGCTATTGCTGCAAGTGGGTGACGCCGCTTTTGTGAGAGTGCCTTCACGTGGTGGTTCCTTTATTCGATCCTGCGCCGGCTCCGGGAGCCGCTACCTGAAATTCTGCCTCTTGTAGAAAAAGAATCAAAGCTGGCTACTTGAGTACGTAGATGACCAGGAAGAGGCCGATCCACACGACGTCAACGAAGTGCCAGTAGTAAGACGTGACGATCGCGGACGTTGCCTCGAAGTGTCCGAACTTCTTCGCAGCGAAGGACCGGCCCATGATGAGCAGGAAGGCGATGAGGCCGCCGATGACGTGGAGGCCGTGGAAGCCGGTGGTCATGTAGAAGGCTGAGCCGTAGGCGTTGGAGGAGAGCGAAACGTGCTCGGACACCAGCATCGCGTATTCGGTGGTCTGGCCGGCGACGAAGAATGCACCCATCAGGAACGTGAGGGTGAACCACTCGTTCATTCCCCAGCGGGCGAACTGCAGTGCACCTCCGGTCCGGCGGGGCTGCAGCCGCTCTGCGGCGAAGACGCCCATCTGGCAAGTAAAGGAACTGGCCACGAGGACGATCGTGTTAACGAGCGCAAACGGGAAGTTGAGCTTGGCCGTCTCTTCCGCCCACATCTGCCCGCTCGTGGAGCGAAGCGTGAAGTACATGGCAAAGAGACCGGCGAAGAACATCAACTCACTGGACAGCCACACAACGGTTCCGACAGAAACCATGTTGGGGCGGTTCAGCGTGGGGTGCGCCGGGGTACTGGGGGCATGGGTCGCAGATGTCACATAGACATTATGTCTGTAAAAGTCCGTGCTGCCCAACGCAAACCGCCTTTTCGGAGGACTTTTTCTACAAAGACGCGAAATCGCGGCGAAAAGTTCCCGCGACCGTTCACATTGGTCAGTGCACGCCATCGCTCGATAGCATCAGGAGGTGACTTCACAGGCATCTGCAGCGCCCGGCAACACATGGCCCCGACTGATTTCGGCACTGATCAACGGCGCCGACCTCACAGCGGACAACACTTCCTGGGCCATGGACACCATCATGTCCGGGGAAGCAACACCCGCCCAGATTGCCGGGTTCCTGGTGGCCCTCAGCGCCAAGGGTGAAACGGTGGATGAACTCTCCGGTCTGGTCGAGGCGATGCTTGCCCATGCCAATCCGGTGGCGATCTCCGGGGAAAAGCTGGACATCGTGGGCACCGGCGGTGACCAGCTCAACACCGTGAACATCTCCACCATGGCCGCCCTCGTGGCCGCCGGCGCCGGAGCGAAGGTGGTGAAGCACGGCAACCGGGCCGCGTCGTCGTCGTCGGGATCAGCGGACGTGCTCGAGGCACTCGGCGTGCGGCTCGACCTGCCCATAGAGCGCGTGGCCCGCAACGCCGAAGAGGCGGGGATCACGTTCTGCTTCGCGCAGGTCTTCCACCCCTCGTTCCGCCACACTGCGGTGCCGCGCCGTGAACTGGCTATTCCTACTGCCTTCAACTTCCTGGGACCGCTGACCAATCCCGCCAAGGTGCAGGCATCCGCTGTGGGTGTTGCCAATGCACGGATGGCGCCGCTCGTTGCGGGCGTCCTGGCACGCCGGGGGAGCAGGGGAGTTGTCTTCCGCGGAAACGACGGCCTCGATGAGCTGACCACCACCGGCCCTTCCACCGTGTGGGAGATCCGCGAAGGAAAAGTAGGCGAACTGGTCTTCTCGCCCCAGGACCTGGGCATCCGCCTGGCAACTGTTGAACAGCTTCGCGGCGGGGATGCGATGGCCAACGCCGGCGTGGTCCGGGAGGTTCTGGCCGGGAAGGAAGGTCCTGCCCGCGACGCCGTGCTGCTGAACGCCGCCGCCGGCCTGGTCGCCTTCGACCTCAAGGCCGAAGGGACCTTCCTCGAACGCATGCAGAAGGCGTTTGAACGGGCAGCCGAGTCGATCGACTCCGGGGCAGCCGCCGCGGTTCTGGACCGCTGGGTCTCGCTCAGCCGGTCATAACGGCAGGTTTACTGCTCGAAGCCGAGGGAGAACGCGGCATCCAGGTCGTGCTGCGAGTACGCCCGAAAGGCAATGTGGGTTGTGGTGTGGACCACCGCCGGTACCTTGGAGAGTTTGTCCGCGATGACATCCGCCAGGTCCTCGTGCCGGCGGACCCTGGCCACCGCGATCAGGTCCCATTCCCCGGTGACGGAATACACTTCGCTGATGCCGTCGATGGCTGAAATCTCCTCGGCGGTCTCGGGAATGCGGGAGGCGTCAGTCTTGATCAGAACGAATGCGGTAACCACGTCTAAACCCCTTCGGATTTGTTGCGCCCTGCCAGTGCCCGGCAAGCTTTTCTCTGCTGCCAGCCTATTACATCGGTACCTGCCGGCGGCCTGGATCCGCCTCCGGCGTCATCTGTTGCGGAACTTGCCTGCTGCCGCGGCCACGAGGCGGTAGCCGACCAGGAAGAGCCCCAGGCTCAGCGTGGCAACAATCACAAAGGGAAGCACGACCACTTGGCCGGTAAGCGCCCTGAGCAGCATGCCCCCAGCGAGGCTGCCGAGCCACACGACGACCCCGGCGCGGCGCACGGACAGAGGGTCGCGCCACGCTTTGGCTGCGATCCAGCCAAGTGCTGCGCCCGCGAGGAACGGCCACGCAGTAAGGAACACGCCAGCCACCGGATCCTCCCGGTGATGCGCGTCGCGTCCGATCGCTGCGAAGGTGAGGATCAGGATGGCGTCGGCAAGGGCCGCCGCCAGGACAATTTTTGCGGGTACCTTGTTGGCCGGTTTCGTTTCCACGGAACTCATACTTTCGAGCTTATCGGCCCGAGGGGCAGTGCAAGTACTGCCGGACTACTGCTGATGCGGGTCACCGGGCAGGCCGTTCCGGCAGCAGCGGGGGAGTAGGCTCGGCTCGGGCGCCGGTGCAGAAAACCGGACGAGGCACATCGGGAGGTTCAGGTGAACAAGCCGCTCTGGATTTGCAGTTTGGTCGGTGCAGCCTTGGGAATCAGCCTCGGCCTTGCAATTTTCCATACTCCTTTTTGGGGATTCGCTGCGGGGCTCGGAGTGGGTGCTGTTGTGGGGGCATCCATCCGCCGCCGGCACTAGTTCGATGCACTGCCGCGGCGGGGCCGGCCAGCGTCGCCGGCATAGCGAGGAGTGTGGTGGGGCAGCGAGGGATTCGCGTTACTTTACATAATGTAGATTATCGGCGTTTAGTAGCGGGCCGCAGCAGGGGGCTCGGCAGGACGCCGTGAAACAGGCCTTCGATGAGTTCAATGACGCTGGTCAAAGGGAATAAACGCGCAGGTCCACGCCGTGCGCACCATTGTCTTTATCCCGGTGCGCGTCAAGAATGAGTCAATGACGGTCTACGTGCGTTCACTTGAAACTGCAGTCCCGACGACAATGCTGATCCAGTCCGAAGCCCGTGACGTGTTTGCAGCCCAGCCCGGCCTGTCCCGCCTGGGTTCCCGGCTGGTAACTACCTGTTTTGACGGCGCCGCCATCGACACGAGGTTCACCGCCGTCGATGAACTGACCAACTCGTCCCGCTCGGACAACCCGCAGTTCTACGACCAGCAAACCGGACTGCTCCTGAACCCCAGCACCAAGGTCCGCAACGATATTTTTGCCCGGGAAGCCACGAAACTCTTTGTGAAGGCCTCCCGCGCTGCCCTGGATGCTGCCCCCGAACTCGATTTACTTGACATAACTCATCTCGTGACCGTCTCCTGTACAGGCTTCTTCAACCCCGGCCCCGACTACAAAGTGGTCCGGGAACTGGGCCTCAACCCGGCTGTCCAGCGCTATCACCTGGGATTCATGGGCTGCTATGCCGCGTTCCCTGCGCTCCGGGCGGCAAAGCTCTTCTGTGAAGCGGACCCGAACGCCGTCGTCCTGGTTGTCTGCGCCGAACTGTGTTCCCTCCATGTCCGGACGTCCAACGATCCCGACACCATCATGGGCTCGGCGCTGTTCGCTGACGGGGCCGCAGCCGCCGTCGTCACCGCCCGGCCCGGCACGGAAGAAAGGGCGCTGCTCACGCTGGACCACTTCGAGACTGTGCTGACCCCCGTCGGTGAGGATTCCATGGCATGGAACATCGGCGACAACGGATTCGAAATGGTGCTGGGCAACTATGTGCCGCACATCATCGATGACCACATTGTCGGCGCCCTGCAGCCGCTCCTCGAACGGGAGCCGCACCTGGCGGCACTCCCCTACGCTGCCGTCCCCCACTGGGCCATCCACCCGGGAGGCCGGAGCATCCTGGACAAAGTCCAGTCCCGGCTGGGCCTGACCGACACCCAACTGGTCCCCGCGCGTGAAACCCTCCGCAATTACGGCAACATGAGCAGCGCCACCGTCCTGTTTGTCCTCAAGCACATCCTGGAGCAGGAGCTGGCGGAAGGTGACGACGGCGGAGAACGCATCTGCTCCATGGCCTTCGGACCCGGGCTCACGGTGGAAACGGGACTGTTCACCAAGCTCCGGCAGGCATCTGCCGTGGAGCCGGAACGTTTCCTTCCGGATGAAGCGGGCATCCCTGATGAAGCGGGCGTCGGCTGACGCGGAGACCACAAGATGGGGATCCTCATGCACCAGCGCGCCGCCGGGGCCACCGAGAAGATGGACCTTCCGGACTGCGACCCGCGGCTCCTGGAAAACACCTACCGGCAATTCGGCATCATCAACCGGGCCCTGTCGGGCTGGCGACGGCTCTATGTGAAGGAAGTGCGCACGGTGGTGCGGGACGGGCGGCGGCCCGTGACCGTCCTGGACATCGGCTGCGGCGGCGGGGACCTCGCCGTCATGCTTTCCCGGTGGGCGGCACGGGACGGCACGCCGCTGCACATCACCGGAATCGACCCCGACCCCCGCGCGGCCAGCTTCGCCCTCCGGCGTCCGCCCGCCCCCGGCATCGAATTCCGCCAGGCACACAGCGGCGACCTGGTCGGCGAGGGCCGGAAATTCGACGTCGTCATCTCCAACCATGTCCTGCACCACCTCGTGCCCGAGGAGCTCCAGCAGCTCCTGAAGCACTCCGAAATCCTCGCGGCGGACAAGGCCCTGCACAACGACCTCGTACGCAGCCCCGCAGCCTTTGCCCTGTTCAGTGTTGCGGCCCTCCCCTTCCGGCATTCCTTCATCCGCGGGGACGGCCTGACGTCGATCCGCCGGAGCTACAAGCCGGCCGAATTGTCCGCTGCCGCACCTCCCGGGTGGACGGTGGAAAGGTCGTCGGCCTTCCACCAGGTCCTTGCCTACCGCCGGGGGTGACATGGACACGGATGTGCTGATCGTCGGCGGCGGTCCGGTGGGTCTTTATCTGGCCGCCGTGCTGCTCCAGGACGGGGTGTCGGTCAGGGTCCTGGAGCAGCGGCACACGCGGAACCTGCACACGCGCGCCATCGGAATCCATCCGCCCGCCCTGCAGGCACTCGACCGGGTCCAGGTGGCGGCAGCCATGGTCCACGAAGGGGTACAGATCCGCCGGGGCCGCGCGGTGAGCGGCGGCAGGACCGTGGGGACCATGTCCTTCGACGCCGTGTCCGGGGACTATCCGTTCGTGCTGGCACTCCCCCAGTTCAGGACGGAGCAGCTGCTGGAGGACCGCGTCCGGGCCCTGGACCCCGCGGCCCTGGTCAGGGGCGCCACGGTGGTGGGGGTTAAGGACGACGGCGGCCCCGTCACCCTGACGTTCGAGACGTGCGGAAGTGCCACACGGCACGCCAGCACCGCGACGGCATCATTCCTGGTGGCCGCAGACGGTGCGCGCTCCCAGCTGCGCGGCGCCCTGGGCCTGGCGACTACCCGCAGGGCCTATCCGGACCATTACCTCATGGGCGATTTCGCCGACGGCACCGGCTACGGGGACGACGCTGTCCTGTTCCTTGAGCCCGCCGGGATTGTTGAGTCGTTTCCCCTTCCCGGCGGGATCCGGCGGTGGGTGGTCCGGCTGGGCGGCCCGGCAAACACAGCGGGCCCACTGGACCTGGCCGCGATGGTCATGGAGCGCACCGGCATCCGCCCTGATCCGGACACCAACTCCATGCTGAGCGCATTCAGCGTGCAGTCCACGCTGGCGCGCCGCACCCGCGAGGGCCGGTCGGTGCTGCTGGGCGACGCCGCCCATGAGATCAGTCCCATCGGGGGCCAGGGCATGAACCTGGGCTGGCTTGACGCCCAGGCGCTGGCGCCACTGGTGCAATCCACGCTGCAAGGCCGGCCCCTGGACGGACAATTCCGGCGCTTCGAGAAAACCCGGCGGCGGGCCGCAGCCGTGGCGCGCCGGCAGGCCGAAATCAACATGATGCTGGGCAGGCCGCTTCCGCCTCCGCTGCAGCGGATCCGGACCGCCGCCATTGGCGCCGCGGCGTCGAGGCCTGCCGTGAACCGGTGGGTGGCCAGGCGTTTCACGATGGACTGGGATGCACCGCGCGGCTAACGGAAGTAGCAGTCGTAGCTGTCCTGGCTGGTGATGACGCCGTTGCTGACCTCAAACACCGACGACGTCCTGGCCCGGATGGTCTCACCGCGGTCCCAGTAGCGCAGGTCCATCAGGACGGTTGCCGACCAGTCGGCCTCCACAGCGACCCGCCCGTCCTCACAGGTTGTCCTGCGGATGGTGAACTTCTGGTCCGCCACCACCTCACGGCTTTGGTCCGCACCCGACAGCACCTCCGCCAGCGTCCGCGTGGACCCCTCCGGTGCCAGAAGGTGCGGGGCTTCGGTCAATACGAACGATTCAGCCAGGAACGGCCGGATATCCTCCGCTCCCCCGCCTGCCTCCAGCACCCGTAAAAACGCCAGGACACGCTCCAGGGGCGGGGCGGGCGCCGGGGATTCATCAGCCATGCACCCGACACTAGCGCAGGTGGCCGCTCCCGGTCCGCCAGTAGGCTGTGACCATGACCTCCACCGTTCCGCAGACCACCGCCAGCACCGAACAGATCGTCGAGACCGTCGAGCGGATCCTTGCTGCCGGCACCCTGCCGCCGATCGTGCAGGCAGGCCATCCCGCCCTGCGGCAGCGGGCGGCTGCATTCGACGGCCAGCTCCCGGCCGGACAGCTTGAGCGCCTGATAGGCGTCATGCGCGAGGTCATGCATGAGGCGCCCGGTGTTGGGCTGGCGGCACCGCAGCTGGGCATCCCGCTGCAGCTGGCAGTCCTGGAGGACCATTACGACGTCACCCCGGAGGCCGCGGCGCTGCGCAACAGGGAGCCGCTGGACTTTTTGGCCATCCTCAACCCCCGCTACACCCCTGTGGGGTCTGGACTGGCATCGTTTTATGAAGGCTGCCTTTCCCTGAACGGCCTGCAGGCCGTCGTGGCGCGGGCGGACACCGTGCTGCTCGATTTTCAGACACCCGGAGGCACAGCCGAGCGGAGGGAGTTCTCCGGCTGGCAGGCGCGGATCGTGCAGCATGAGACCGACCACCTCAACGGGATCCTATACATCGACCGCGCCCAGCTCCGTTCCTTGAGCAGCAACGCCGAATACGCTGCCCATTGGGCAGAAGCAGGGATTGGCAAGGCACGCGAGGGGCTGGGGTTCGACGACGGCCCGGCGGGTATTTCCCTTCCCTGACCTTTGGGCCCGGGCAGGCGCAGCCCGTCCCCGGCACGCGCGGCCCTAAGATGGTTCCCATGCCTTCCACCGCCGACCTGCCCCTGCTGTGCCCGGTGTGCAGGAGCCGCTTCGAGCCCGCAGCCGGGGGCGCCGGACACCAGGGGCGCCTCAGGTGCCCGTCCGGCCACAGCTTCGACGCGGCGCGGCAGGGCTACTTCAACCTGCTGGTCGGCAAAGGGACAGCCTTCGAAGCCGACAGCGCGGCGATGGTTGAGTCCCGGTTCAACTTCCTCGGTGACGGGCATTACCGGCCGCTGGCGCAAGCGCTGGCAGCCGCCGTCGTTCCCTTCCTGCCGCAGGAGGGCGGCGCCGTGCTGGACTCGGGCACGGGGACCGGCCACTACCTCCGGGAAATCCTCGACGCCGCAGCAGCGCGGGGAGTCCGCGCCGGGGCCGTCGGCCTGGACATCTCCAAGTTCGCCCTGCGCCGTGCCGCCCGGCTCAACCCGGAAGCCGTCAACCTCGTTTGGGACATCTGGCAGCCGCTGCCGCTGGCCAGCGCGTCCGTGGACGCCGTCACGGTGGTCTTCGCCCCGCGCAATCCCGCCGAGTTCGCCCGGGTCCTCCGGCCCAGCGGAGCCTTGGTGGTGGTCACGCCCAGGCCAGGACATCTCGCCAGCATCGCCAAGGTCACGGGGATGCTAGGCATCGAGGAGGGCAAGGACAACAGGCTGGCCGAATCCATGGCCCGGGACTTCGAAGCGGAAACCAGCACCGACGTCGATATTCCGTTGCTGCTGACGCGGCGGGAAGCCGCCGACCTGGCGTTCATGGGACCGGCGGGCCACCACCTGGACCGGGAAGCGATCGCGGCCCGGCTTGAAGGCTCCAGGGAGCCGGTCACCGCCGACGCAAAATTCCGGATCCTGGTCTTCCGGCCGCGGAGGGACAGCGCCGCGTAACGACTTGGCCACTAAGCCCCGGAGCCCGTGTGCGCCCCACCATACGGCGCGTCCGGCGGACTAGGATGAAGGAACAGCTACCGGCGGGTCCGCAGAGGCGGTTCCCCGTGGCGAAGGGGGAACCAGGATGTTCGAATGGCTAGGGGAAAACTGGTGGGCACTGTGGCTCACGGCCTTCCTGGCGTTTGCCGTGGTCGAAATGATCACCCTTGACCTGTTTTTCATCATGCTGGGCGGCGGATCACTTGCCGCGCTGGTTGCTGACTTCGCCGGCGCGGAACCCTGGCTGCAGGTGGTGGTCTTCTGCATCGTGTCACTGCTCATGGTGGCCTTTGTCCGTCCAGTGGCACTTCGGCATCTCAAGAAGGGCCCCGCCGAACAGCGCACCAACGTGGACCGGCTGATCGGTGAACCGGCCGTGGTAATGGAGGCCGTCACTTCCGACGGCGGCCTGGTGAAGATAGGCGGCGACATCTGGAGCGCCCGCTCGGCCGCCGGTGTCCTGCCCGCCGGGCAAAAAGTGGTGGTGGCCGCAATCGACGGCGCTACAGCAGTTGTGTCGGCACCGCCGGAGGCGGTTGCCGGTCCGGATACAGCCTGACAATTGGGGAACAAGGAGTTGTATGGAAAACGTGGGCGGAACCGCACTGGCCATCGTGCTGATGGTCCTGATCGTGTTCGTGATTATTGTTTTGGTCCGGTCGGTGCGGATCATCCCGCAGGCCCGCGCCGGCGTCGTTGAACGGCTTGGCAAGTACCAGCGGACGCTCAACCCTGGCCTGACCATCCTGATTCCGTTCGTGGACCGGCTCCTCCCGCTCCTGGACCTGCGCGAGCAGGTGGTCTCGTTTCCGCCGCAGCCGGTCATCACCGAAGACAACCTCGTGGTCTCGATCGACACGGTCGTCTACTTCCAGGTGACCGACCCCAGGGCAGCCACCTACGAGATCGCCAATTACATCCAGGCCGTGGAGCAGCTCACCACCACCACCTTGCGCAACGTCGTCGGTGGCCTGAACCTGGAGGAAGCCCTGACGTCCCGCGACCAGATCAACGGGCAGCTGCGAGGCGTGCTGGATGAGGCCACCGGGCGCTGGGGCATCCGGGTTTCCCGGGTGGAGCTGAAGGCGATCGATCCGCCGCACTCCATCCAGGATTCAATGGAGAAGCAGATGCGTGCCGAGCGTGACCGCCGTGCGGCGATCCTCACTGCCGAGGGAACAAAGCAGTCTGCGATCCTCACGGCGGAAGGGCAGCGGCAGGCTGCCATCCTCAAGGCCGAAGGTGAAGCGAAGGCCGCGATTCTCCGTGCGGACGGTGAATCGCAGGCAATCCAGAAGGTCTTCGACGCCATCCACAAGGGCAACCCGGACCAGAAACTCCTCGCCTACCAATACCTGCAGACGCTGCCGAAGCTGGCCGAGGGTTCGTCCAACAAGCTCTGGATCATCCCCAGCGAAGTGGGCGAAGCGCTGAAGGGAATCGGAAACGCGCTGGGCGGCACCGCTCCGGACTCCGCCGCCGGCGGGCTTTTCGACGAGGTGGCCGCCAGGCCTGCCGAGCCGTAACCAAGGTGCACGAAACAGGTGCACAGGGCACGCGAGGGATCCGCATGACCGCGGATCCCTCGCTGTTTTGGTCCAGATGATATGGCGCCCGTATAATTGGGTATTTGTCCGGCAGGGAATACCCGCTGGAACAACCAAGCTTCGCAATGCGTTGAATCCTATGATGCAGCACAGTGCACACACTAGTCCGGCGGTGCGTGGCCACCGCCGGCTTACGCGGGGTTTTGATCCGCGAACCGAACAGAGGGAGAAATCATGAGCGATCGCAGCCTGCGGGGCATGCGCCTTGGCGCGCAGAGCATGGAGACCGAATCCGGAGTTGAGCCGGCTCCGCGCCAGCGCGTCGAATACCGTTGCGAGGACGGCGAGCAGGTCTTCGTCACGTTCTCCTCCGAGGCCGAGATTCCTCCGGTTTGGGTGTCCAAGACCGGCAAGGAAGCGCTCCTGGTGGACGGTGAAAAGCCTGACACCAGCAATGACAAGGCTGTTCGCACGCACTGGGACATGCTGCTGGAACGCCGCTCCCTGCCCGAGCTGGAACAGATTCTCGAGGACCGCCTGACCATTCTGCGTGAACGCCGCGGTGAACGCCGCTCGGCCTAAGACCGGATTTGCAGAAAAGGAGGCTTCCCGCACCGTGTGCGGGAAGCCTCCTTTTCTTGTGCCGTGCTTCTTGTGCCGAGCCTCCTGTGCCGTTGCCCGGCGCCACCAAAAGCTTAGGGCCGGGACGGGTTCTTCAGCTTTCCGGCCAGGGTGTTCCAGCGCGCCGCGAGTCCCCACTTGGTCACGTTAATCATGGCTTCGAGCACGATGTTGCCGCTCATCTTGGAGGCACCCAGCTCGCGCTCCACGAAAGTGATGGGCCGTTCCTCGATGCGGAGGCCCAGTTTGGCCACGCGCCATGCCAGGTCCACCTGGAAGCCGTAGCCCACCGAGTCCACCTGGTCCAGGTTGAGCTTCTCCAGCGTGGTGCGGCGGAACGCGCGGTAGCCGCCGGTGACGTCCTTGATCTTCAGTCCCAGCATCAGGCGGGCGTAGGTGCTTCCCACCCGGGAAATCGCCTGCCGGTACAGCGGCCAGTTGACCACGCTGCCGCCGGGAACCCAGCGCGAACCCATCGCCAGGTCCGCGCCCTGGTCCACGGCTTCCAGCAGCTGCGGCAGTTGCTCGGGCTTGTGGGAGCCGTCGGCGTCCATCTCCACCAGGACGTCGTAGCCAGCCTCAAGGCCCCATTTGAAGCCTGCGATGTAGGCCGCGCCCAGCCCTTCCTTGCCCTTGCGGTGCAGGACGTGGACCTGTGAATCCTCGGCGGCGATGCCGTCGGCAAGTTTGCCAGTGCCGTCCGGGCTGTTGTCATCGACCACCAGGACGTCCGACGCCGGAACAGCCGTCCGCAGCCGCTGGAGCGTCTTGGGCAGCGATTCAAGTTCGTTGTAGGTGGGAATGATCGTAAGGACGCGCACAAAGGGCCTTTCCTGGGGGAAGTGGTCGGAGCACCGGATGCCAAGCTGGTCGGCGGCGGGCGCAACTCCCCATTATAGGACGGGTTGCTGGGTCAGGATCGCAGGGCCGGGCTGGCGAACAGTTCGGTGCCGTTCCTGACCGTCTGCAGGCAGACCGGGTCGGCGCCGGTGTCCAGTGCGGGCAGCAGCGGTGTCCTGGCCCGCGGATCGGTGCTCCACGACTGCACGCGGCCATCGGCGACCTGGACCATCAGTTCCTCGACTTCCCACACCGCAAAGCTTGCCGGAGCACCCGGCACCAGCTGGCCTGCCATGGGGTTGGAGTGGCGGGCCGCACGCCAACCGGCCCGGGTGTGGCCCAGGAATGCCGCGCGCGCGGAGATCCGTTCATCGGTGTTGTGGTGTTCCAGGCAGGCCCGGACGCTGGACCAGGGGCGGAGCGGGGTCACCGGACTGTCGCTTCCGAAACAGACCGGAACGCCGGCGGCGTAAAGAGCCGCGAACGGGTTCATGGCCCTGCTCCGCTCCCCCAGCCTTCGTTCGTACAGGCCGCCGGGGCCGCCCCACGCCGCATCGAACGCAGGCTGCGCGCTGACGGTGACCGAGTAGCGGGCGAGCTTCCCAATGGCTGCGGCATCGACCATCTCGACATGCTCGAGGCGGTGGCCTGCTGCACGCACCCGCTGCTCGCCCACTTCCTGCGCGGCACGGTCCAGGGCCGCCAGCGCAACGTCCAGGCCGGCGTCGCCGATGACGTGGAATCCGCCCTGGATCCCGGCCAGCGAGCAGGCTGCAAGGTGGGCGGCCGCCTGGTCGACGTCCAGGTACAGGCTGCCCCGCTCCCCTGCCGCGTCTTCATACCCGGCGCGGAGGGCAGCCGTCCGGGACCCGAGGGACCCATCGATGTTCAGGTCCCCGGCGAGGCCCCGAAGGCCAAAGCCGAACTGGTCAAGGAGGCCGCGTGCCTGCTCCTCGGAGGCGACCAGCTCCCCCCAGTACGGAAGGACTTCGGGATACGGCTGCGTCCCGGCCCTGTCCGTATTCCAACCGGCGGCCAGCCGCAGGTCGTCTGCGCCCCCGATGTGGGGTGCACCCATCTCGGCCAGCGCAACGTATCCGTTCGCTGCCGCTTCGGCCAGGGCGCGGGCCTGGTGCCGCTGCAGCGTCCCGTCCGGCATCCGCCGCGTGGCCAACCGGGCAGCCGCGTGGGCTGCCCGGGTCACCCGCCCGCCGCCGTCGTACCCGTCCTTGCCGCGCAGGTCCGCGGCCTGTGCCAGTGACGCCGAAACCAATGCCGAGTGCACGTCCACCCGTGACAGGTAGACCTGCCTGCCGCCGGAGGCCCGTTCCAGCTCCTCCGCGGTGGGCAGAGTAGGGTCCTCCCACGCCGTGTCATCCCAGCCGTGGCCCAGGACGGGTCCTTCGCCGGGTGCTGATGCCACGGCGTCGAGCAGCCCCCGGGCAGACGCCACGTCACCCAGCTGCAGTGACTCCAGGGCGATCCCGGTTTCGGTCAGGTGCATGTGGGAGTCAACAAAGCCCGGGGCGACCAGTGCGCCCCGCAGGTCGATGATCTCCATGGAGCTGTCAGCGATGGACGACGCGGCCTGCTCCGATCCAACCCAGGCCACGGTGTCCCCGTCGACGAGCATGGCCGTTGCGAAGGGGTCCGCTGCAGTGTAAACGGACCCGTTGCGGTACAGCACGGGCTTGGGGCGGGACATGGGCTGGCCATCGGGAAGGGTCATACTGGGCAGGCTCCTGGTATGGAACGGGCCGGCCGGGGGCCGGCGTTGGCGAATCAGAGGACGGACGAATAGGCCACGACGCCGCGGCGGATCAAGGAGATTGCCTCGGCGCACAGCCGGGCCAGGCGCGGATCCAGGCCTGGGATCTTGGCCAGCTGGTCGAGCAGGTCCACCACCTGTTTGACCCAGCGGACGAAGTCCCCGGCGGCGAGGTCTGTTCCGCTGAGGACATCCTGCAGGTGCCGCCCCCGGGCCCATTTGTAGAGTGGCCAGACGAGGCCCAGCTCGGGTTCACCAGTGAGCGGGAGCTTGTTCTCCTCCTCCACGTCTTCCAGGACGGACCACTCCCTCACCACGATGTCCACCGCCGTTTCGAGGGAGACACTTGGCATGCGTGGCCGGAGCCCGCGGTCTTCGCGCTTGGCCTGGTACACCAGCGCGCTGGCCAGGGCGGCCACCTCCGCGGCGTCCAGGTCGTCGAAGGCGCCCAGCCGCAGGGCCTGGGAGATCAGCAGGTCCTTCTCGCCGTAGATCCGGCGCAACCGCTGCCCGTCACGGCTGATGCGCAGCCCGTCGTCGCCCGCATCCTCGAGGTAGCCATAGGCGGACAGGACGTCGCACACCCGGTCGAAGGTCTTGGCGATGGTGTTGGTCCGCCCCTGGATCTGGCGGACCAGGCCATCGGTTTCCCGCCGCAGCTTCCACCACCGCTCGGACCAGCGGGCGTGGTCCTCGCGTTCGCTGCAGCCGTGGCAGGGATGGGAGCGCAGGGCCCGGCGGAGGTCCGCAATGCGCTTCTCCTGGTTGGGGAGCGCCGCGCCACGGCCGAAGTCCTGGTTGCGGTTCTGGCCCGGTGCCGGCGGCCGGTTCTCCCGCAGCGCGTTCCGCGCCGAAGAGGCCAGGTCCCGCCGCGATTTCGGTACCTTGGCGTTGAAGGATTTGGGGATCCGGATCCTCGTGACGGGGGCGATGGGGCCCTCAAGGTCGTCAATGCCGATCCTGCGGAGCTGGCTGTCGAGCGTGAGAACAGCGGGCCGCGGTTCACGGCTGCTGTGGTCCGAACTCAGGACGACGGCGGGCCCGGGGGCGCGTCCGCCGGGGACATTCACCACGTCCCCGGGCAGCAGGCGCGCCAGCGAGTCGTCCGAGAGGGACTTCCGCATGCGGGACTTGGAGCGCGATGTTGCGTTCTCGGCGTCGGAAAGTTCCCTGCGCAGGCGGGCATATTCGGTGAAGTCGCCCAGGTGGCAGGTCATGGATTTCGCGTAGCCCGCCAGCGATTCTTCACGGCTCCGGACCTGCCGTGCCAGGCCCACCACGGAACGGTCGGCCTGGAACTGCGCGAAGGAGGACTCCAGGATCTCGCGCGCCCTGGCCCGGCCGAACTGGGCCAGCAGGTTGATGCTCATGTTGTAGGTGGGCCGGAAGCTGGAGTTCAAGGGATAAGTGCGCCGGGATGCCAGGCCGGCGACCGCCGTCGGGTCCGTGCCGGGCTGCCACAGCACCACGGCATGGCCCTCGATATCGATGCCGCGCCGGCCGGCACGGCCGGTGAGCTGGGTGTACTCCCCCGCGGTGATGTCCACGTGGGCCTCACCGTTGAACTTGTCCAGTTTCTCCAGCACCACGGAACGGGCGGGCATGTTGACGCCCAGTGCCAGCGTCTCCGTGGCGAAGACAGCCTTGACGAGGCCGTCGGCGAACAGCTTTTCCACCACCTCCTTGAAGGTGGGCAGCATTCCGGCGTGGTGGGCGGCGAAGCCGCGCAACAGGCCGTCCCGCCACGTCCAGAAACCCAGGACGTCGAGATCGTCCGGCGGAATGTCCTGGCCCGCTTCATCAACCCGCTGCGCAATGATGCGCTGCTCTTTTTCGGTGGTGAGCCACAGCCCCGATGACACGCACTGTGCCACCGCCGCCTCGCATCCGGCGCGGGAAAAGATGAAGGTGATGGCGGGCAGCAGGTCCATGCGGTCCAGGCTGGCGATCACCTGGGGACGGCTGGCCCGGCGAACACCCGTCGGTTCAGCCCCGCGGCCTGGACGGTCGTTTCCGCGCCGGCCGCGCTGGCCGCGGCCCACCGGGCTGCTGCGGTAGCCCTGCTGGCTTTCGCTGCGCGCCACCGCGAGCAGGTCCGGGCTGACGTCGAAACCGCGGCCCTTGGAGGTTCCGCGCGGCAGTCCCGCGCGCTCCGGTTCGCCATCACCCGGTTCCACCGGCGGAGCGATCTCATCGAAAGTGGTTTCCCCGGCGAAGAGATCCATGATTTGGCGGCCCACCATGACGTGCTGCCACAGCGGCACCGGCCGGTGCTCCGAGACGATGATGTCGGTGTCGCCGCGGACGGTGTCGAGCCAGGCGCCGAATTCCTCGGCGTTCGAGACCGTGGCGCTCAGCGAAGCAACCTGGACCTCGCTGGGCAGGTGGATGATGACCTCTTCCCAGACGGCGCCGCGGAAACGGTCCGCAAGGTAATGGACCTCGTCCATGACCACGTAGCCCAGGTCAGCCAGGGTCTCCGAGTCCGCGTAGAGCATGTTCCGCAGGACCTCGGTGGTCATGACCACTACCTGGGCATCGCCGTTGATGCTGGTATCGCCGGTCAGCAACCCGACGTTGCCGGCGCCGTACTTGGCGGTGAGTTCGGTGAACTTCTGGTTGCTCAGCGCTTTGATGGGGGTGGTGTAGAAAGCCTTCAGGCCGCGCTGCAGGGCCAGGTAGATGGCGAACTCCCCCACGATGGTCTTGCCGGCACCGGTGGGGGCGGCCACGAGGACACCTCTGCCGTCCTGCAGGGAGCGGCATGCCTGCCGCTGGAAGTCGTCGAGCTCGAAGTCCAGGGTCCGGGTGAACGACCCAAGGTAGGTCGCTGCCTCGGCCCTGCGCTCGGCGCTGGCCCGGTACCGTTCAGCAGGTGACAGCTCTTCGGGATCGGTGGGCCCGGAGGAGACCGGCCCGGAGGTGGAGGACATAGTCCTAGCCTAGCGGCAGCCTAGAGGTTCTTTAGCTCACTGCTCGGGGTGGCGATGTCGGCCGTGGCCTCGGTCTCTTCGGCCTGCCGGGACTGGCGGCGTGCGCGGCGCTTGTCGTTCATGATGCAGATGCCGATGGCGGCAAAAAACAGCACCAGGAGCGGACCGGCCAGCATGAACATGGAAATGGCGTCCGCGCCCGGCGCCGCGATGGCCGCCAGGACGAACACGAGGAAGACCGTGATCCGCCAAGCCTTGAGGATGGTGCGGCCGGAGACGAGTCCTGCCATGTTGACGCCCACCAGCACCACCGGGACCAGGAACGCGATACCGAGGACGAGCACCATCCGGGTCACGAATTCAATGTATGTGCGGGCGTCGATGACGCTGGAGGATCCCTCGGGCGTGAACTGGGTCAACGCGTGCACCACCTGCGGGACCACCTGCCAGCCAACCCAGATACCAGCAAGGAACAGCGGGATGGCGGCCGCCATGTAGCCCAGGGTGTAGCGCCGTTCCTTGGACGTCAGCCCCGGGGTAATGAAGGCCCAGAGCTGGTAGATCCAGATGGGGCTGGAGATGACTGCCCCGATGAGGAGCGACATCTGGAGCTTGAAGTCGAAGGGCGAGGCGATGGTGCCGAAGTTGATGGCCGCGAGGCCGCCGGTCTCATCCGAGATCCGGTTGACCGGTGCAGCCAGTGCCTTCAGCAGCGGATCGTAAAGAATCCAGCCCCCAATGCCGCCGATGACGACGCCGATTGCCGACTTGATCAGCCGGTTCTTCAGCTCCTTGAGGTGCTCCCAAAGGGACATGCGTCCCTCGGGATTGGCTTTACGGGACCGCGACAGTGCCACTGGAGGTCAGGCGCGGTTAGACGGCGGAACGTCGGTGCCGTCTGTCGGCTCACCTGGCTTCGCCTTGGGGTGGTTCACGATGGTGCCTTCCACCGGGCCGCTGGCATCGGTGGATTCGGTCTTGCCGTCGTTCTTCATTTCCTTGACCTCGGACTTGATGATGCGCATCGACTGTCCGAGGCTCCGGGCCATGGCCGGGAGCTTGGGCGCAGCAAAGAGAAGCAAAGCGACAACGATGATAATGACGATGGGCCAGGGGCCATCAAAGAGTCTTCCCACGGGAAATCCTTTCCTCTAAATACATCCTACTTCTATGTGAAGTCGAGATCCCCGAGTGCCTGGGGCTGGCCCCGGTCCTTCTTGCGCTGGACCCGCCGGCGGCGGCGTTCTTCGCGCGTCTTGGATTTGGATGCCTCGTAATCATGTCGCATGAGTGCGGGTGAGGCAAAAACAGCGGAGCCGGGCGCCGCACGTTTTTCGTCGTCGGGCTCCGGCTGCTGGTCCAGGGGGCCCAGCCTGCCGAGCATGCTGCCGGCCTCGCCCAGATCCCTGACGGTGGCCATGAACTGGCGGAAGAGGCGGATGCCCAACAGGACGTAAAACAGCAGCGACAGCGCAACAAGCGCCACCCATATCAGGATCCAGGACCACCAAGGCATCTCGAAAGTCTATCCGCCGTAACGCGCCAGCGAGGCCGCGAGCCATTCCTGCGCGGCCCGTGCCAGTTCGGCGGGCGCCAGGATCCTTGCCGCACCGCCGTGCTGGGCCACGAACATTGGCAGCCAGGCGGTATTGCCGAACCTGACGTCGGCCACCAGCCCGCCGTCGGGAAGTTCCGCGGTGCGCTCGGCGTAATAGTCCTCCGCAAGCCCGCGCCCCTGGCGGGTGAGCTGCAGCGTGACGGTCGTGTCGTCGTCGTTCGCGGTGAAAAGCTTGGCCGGTACGCCGCCGGCAGGCGGGTACGCCGACCTGGCGGGCGCCCCGTTGGGGTACACGTCCTGTACCCGGTCCAGGCGGAAGTTGCGCAGTCCGTCCACCCGGTGGCACCAGGCTTCGAAATACCAGGTGTTGTCCAGCGAATAGAGCCGCAAGGGATCCACGTCGCGCTCGGTGACGGCGTCACGCTGGGGCGAGAGGTACGTCAGATGGAGCTGTGCGCGTGATTCGATGGCCCGGCGTACGGTGGCATGGGTAGCGGCGTCGGCGGGTACCACCTGGGGCCCTGCCAGGGAGGCAGCGCGGAGGCCCTCTTCGCCGGCCGCTGCCAGCAGCTTCAGCGTGACGGATTCCAAGGCACCGCCGCCGGGAAGGTCCGGTAGGCCGTTGAGGGTTTCCAGTCCGGTCAGGAGGGCGCAGGCTTCCTCGACGGTAAACCGGACAGGCTTTTTCAGGTCCAGGTCCTGGGTGATGAAGACATGGTCGTCCTCCCACTGGATATCCAGCAGGTCATCCGGATAGCCCTCCGGCAAGCCCGTGCAGATGAGGATGCGAAGGTCCGCTTCCAGCTGGTCCCTGCTGACACCAAAGTGCGTGGCCACATCCTGGATGTGGAGGCCCTGGTTGTGCACCAGGAAGGGGACCAGCTGGAGCATGCGCCTGAGCTGGTCCTCGGAGGTGCCCTTCGCGGCCGTCCCCGGCCGGGTGCCGGTAAACGCGTAGGCGGGCACGGGCGACGCGCTGAAGTCCGCCGCAGCGCGCAGCCGGCGCCGGACCGCCCCGGTGAGTTCGGCAGGGGCAACGGCCAGCGCGTCGGGCCCGTAGGACGCCAGTTCCTCTGCCAGCACCTCCGGATCCCGGTACTCCAGGCTGAGCCGGTCGTAGCCGTCGGCGGGACCGCCTGCCGCCTCATCCGGCAGGCAATCCACCGCACGGCGGCGAAGTGCCAGCAGGCGCCCTGCTTTGATGTCTACGACGGCGGTGCGGAGCGGCAATTCTGGAAGCCGGTCCAGTTCCTCGCGGATATTGAAGTCCGCCGGCGGTGAGTAACTTTCCCTGGCCAGGGTGGTGACGGCACTGGTCATCCGGGAAAGCCGGAAATAACGGACCGCATTCCGTCCGCGGTCGTGGCCCACCAGGTACCACTGCCCGAAGCGGCTGCCGAGCCCCCAGGGCTCAACCGTGCGCGGTTCCTCCCTCCCGGTACTGCCGGCAAGATACGTGAAGGTCACCGGATGCCTGGCGTGCATGGCGGCGACGATGTCATCGAAGGCCTGTCCGGCAGGCTTGATCCGCGGCTGGACCCCGGCCGGGAGCTCGACGTCGGCAAGGCGGCTCGAAGCCTGGAGTTTCCGCACCGCGCTGCGGGCGGCAGTTCCCAGCGCGGCCCGTTCCCAGAGCTGGGCGGCCAGCAGCAGGACGGTCCATTCCTCGGGTCCAAGCTGGACGTCCGGGAGCCGGTTGGACTCCTTGCCGATCCGGTAGCGGGTGGTGGCGGGATCGTCCTCGCTCCAGCCGAGGTCCGTCAACGTTTCGACCTCGAAGCCCATGTCCCGCAGGTCGTTCTTGTCCCGTTCGAACATGCGCCCGAAGGCCACATCATTGCCCGAAGTGTCGTGGTAGACCTTTTCGCGCAGTTCACTGCGGCGGAGCCCGTAACGGGTGTTCAGCAACGCAATCAGCAAGTTGAGGAGTCGTTCAGTGCGGGGTACGGACACGTTGGCTACGTTACTAAACTCCGCGGGTGAACGCAGAAAGCGCGGCAGCACCGGGAATGGTTCCCGGTGCTGCCGCGCTTGGTGCTGCTGGTGGAACTGGTCAGCGGATGCCGACGAGGTCCACAACGAAGATCAGGGCCTCGTTGGGTGCGATCGCCCCGCCGGCGCCACGGGAGCCGTAGGCCAGCTCGGAGGGGATTTCGAGACGGCGGCGGCCGCCCACCCTCATGCCCAGCAGTCCCTGGTCCCAGCCCTGGATGACCTGCCCGACGCCGACGCGGAAGTCCAGCGGTGCACCGCGGCCCCAGGAAGCGTCAAACTCCTCGCCCGTGGACCAGGCGACGCCGACGTAGTGGGTGGAGACGGTGTCCCCTGCCTTGGCTTCGCGGCCTTCGCCCTCAATGAGGTCGGTGATGACCAGTTCCGTGGGGACGTCGCCCTCCGGAAAATCGATCTCGGGCTTTTGGCGGTCGAATTCCCGCTGTCCAAACGACATGCTTTCTCCTCTGTGTCTGTGCTGAAGGGTGCCGCGGTGACGCGGCATCTGGTGTAAGTCTTGCTACTTGACCCCGAGGATGTCCACTACGAACACCAGGTCGCCCTTGGCTTGGCCCTGGCCGGCGTCGCCGTAGGCCAGGTCCTTCGGGATGACCAGCAGGACGCGTGACCCTACCGTCTTGCCGGCCAGGCCCTGCGTCCAGCCCTTGATGACTCCGGTGAGGGGGAACGTTGCGGGCTGGCCGCGGTCAAAGCTCGAGTCGAACTTGGTGCCGCCGTCGAGGTTGACACCCACGTAGTTGACCGTCAGGGTGTCGGACTCCTTGACGGTGGCACCGGTGCCCTTGATCAGGTCCTGGGATACCAGTGCGGTGGGGGCCGCGGCGCCCTGGACGTTGATTTCCGGGACACCGTCCTTTTCCGTCACGGTGGGCAGTCCGGCCGGCGGGGTTACCGTCTCGCCTTGTGGCTTGTCGAGGACAGGCGTGGCATCCGCGGCGGAAAGCACCTTGATGATCAGCAGCTGGGACGGTTCGGCCGCGGCGCTGGGGCTCGGCGTGGCGCCACCGGACGGGCCGGCGCTGGCGGGCGCACTCTGCTGTCCGGGAACGGCAAGTGCCAGGCTGGACCCGACCTTCGCGCCCACGAAGGCATTGTAGATGACGGCGCTGCTGGTCTTGAGCTCGTCGTTCAGCTCAAGCGATTCGGGTTCGTTGGCGAAGGTGTCCTCGAGCTGGGAGCCGTCGGAACCGTTCAGGGCCAGGATGGAAATCTTCGCAACCTGGTTCGCCTTGAGCGCGTCGCCACTGCCTTCGGAAACCACCTTGATGGTTGGTTCGCTCACGGTAAGGGGCTTTTCGAATTCCACGCCCGGGGCCTTTTTGTCCCCGTTGTCGGTCAGTTTGAGGGAGTCGAACTTTGCAGTCTCCCCGGCGGACTGGCTGGTGGGCTCCGGCTGGGAGCTCTGGCCTCCACAGGCGGTCAGCAGCAGCAGGCCGGGAAGAAGGATTGCTAGTAGTCGGCGCACGTAAGAAACTTTCGTCGGGGCAGGGTGGATACGACGTCCCGCCTGGCAGCGGACAGCATCGTGGCAGGTCCCCTGAAAAAAAGGACCTTATCCAGAATAGACCCTGAAGCTGGACGCCAGCCCGGAACTGCTCAGCCCATGGAGTCAAGGAGCGCGTCGACGCGCTCATCGACACTCCGGAATGGGTCCTTGCAGAGGATGGTCTGGTGGGCCCGGTCGTTGAGCTTCAGGTGCACCCAGTCAACGGTGTAGTCACGCCCCAATTCCTGGGCGCGGCGGACGAAGTCGCCGCGGAGCTTCGCACGCGTTGTCTGCGGCGGGGCGTCCACCGCACTCTTAATGACGGTGTCATCCACGATCCGGCGCACCGCACCGCGGGACTGCAGCAGGTAATAAAGGCCCCGGCTGCGGGAGATGTCATGGTAGGTCAGGTCCAGTTGGGCGATGCGCGGCGCATCAAGGTTCAGGTTGTGGCGCTCCCGGTAGTTGTCCATGAGCTTCTTCTTGATGGCCCAGTCGATCTCGGTATCGATGGCCCTGGTGTCGCCGCTTTCGATCGCATGCAGCGTGCGTTCCCAGAGATCGAGGATCACCGGGACGTGCGGGTTGTGGGCGCCGTGCTCCTTAACGAAGGCGGTGACCTTGGTGAGGTATTCCTGCTGGATTTCCAGCGCGGTCAGCTGGCGTCCGTTCGCCAGGCGGACCAGCGCCCGGCCGCTGAGGTCATGGGAGATTTCCCGGATGCTGCGGATCGGGTTCTCCATCCGCATGTCGCGCATGATAACGCCGGCTTCGATCATGCGCAGGACCAGGTCCACGGTTCCGACCTTCATCAGGGCGGTTGCTTCGGACATGTTGGAGTCGCCCACGATGACATGCAGCCGGCGGTAGAACTCGGCGTCGGCGTGCGGCTCATCCCTGGTGTTGATGATGGGGCGGGACCGTGTGGTGGCTGAGGACACACCCTCCCAGATGTGGTCGGCGCGCTGGGAGAAGGCGTAGGTGGCGCCGTGCGGGGTCTTCAGGATCTTCCCTGCCCCGGCGATGAGCTGGCGGGTCACCAGGAACGGGATGAGGATCTCGGCCAGCCGGGAAAACTCGCCGCGCCGCGGGATGAGGTAGTTCTCGTGGCTGCCGTATGAGTTGCCGGCCGAGTCGGTGTTGTTCTTGAAGAGGTAGACGGTCCCGTTGAACCCCTCCGCGGCCAGCCGCGCCTGGGCTTCATCCACCAGGTCGTCAAGGATGAGTTCGCCGGCACGGTCATGGGCAATCAGCTGGGCGAGGTCGTCGCATTCAGCGGTGGCATACTCGGGGTGGGACCCGACGTCCAGGTACAGCCGGGAGCCGTTGGTGAGGAAGACATTGGACGATCGTCCCCAGCTGACAACCTTGCGGAAGAGGTACCTGGCCACCTCCTCGGGAGCAAGAGGCCTGGAGTCGGGGCTCGAGTACGAGATCCCGAATTCGGTTTCGATGCCGAAGATTCTCTTGTCCATTGGTCCTCCTAGGCCAGCAGTGCTGTGATGTCCGCAGCGTTGAGCCTGCGGAAGGCCCGCCGGGAGCCGCGCGAGGTTTCGGAAAGCCGGTCCAGCACCGCCACCTCGAGTGCGCTGGGCGGCAGCGTCGTGGCCGGCTGGTCCCCCTCCTGGACCGGAGTGAGCCCCTTCAGCGCCAGCCGGACGGCGTCGGCGAAGCCCAGTGACGCCTGCCATCCTGCCTCGATGGCCGATGAGACCCGCTCCGCCTGCCCGCCCATCACGACGAAACTGTGTTCGTCGGCAATGGACCCGTCGAACGTCAGCCGGTACAGGTGGTCCTCCGCCTGGGAGGGGCCAACTTCGGCAACTGCGAGTTCCACCTCAAAGGGTTTCTGCTCCGCGGTGAAAACCGCGCCGAGGCTTTGCGCGTAGACGCTGGCGAGTCCCCGGGCCGTGACGTCCTCACGATCGTAGGAGTATCCGCGGACATCCGCGTAGCGCACCCCTGCCTGCCGCAGGCTTTCGAATTCGTTGTACTTGCCCACGGCGGCGAAGGCGATCTTGTCGTAGATCTCCCCGATCTTGTGCAGCGATGGTGAGGGGTTCTCAGCCACGAGCGCGATGCCGTCCGCGCAACTGATGACCACGACCGACCTGCCGCGGGCGATGCCCTTCCGCGCGAAATCCGCGCGGTCCTTCATTAACTGTTCGGGCGAAACATAGAACTGCTGGGTCATCTCAGGCCTCCCGTCCGGCGATGGTGCGGGCTTCGATGACGTTTCTTGAGGCAGCAGCCAGTTCAGCGTCGGGAACCCGGCGTGCGCCGGTGCTGTCCACTGTGAAGACAACCGGCCACAGTTGCCGGACGGTGTCCGGACCGCCCGTGGCGGAGTCGTCGTCCGCGGCGTCGTACAGGGCTTCGACCGCGACGGACAGTGCTTCGGCGGCGGTGAGGTTGGGACGCCAGAGCTTCTTGAGGGCGCCCCGGGCAAAGACGGAGCCGGACCCGACGGTGTGGTGTTCGTGTTCTTCGTACCGGCCGCCGGTGACGTCGTAGGAAAACAGCCGGCCGACACCGGCGCTGGTGTCGAACCCTGCGAAGAGCGGGACCACAGCGAGGCCCTGCAGCGCCATGGGAAGGTTGCCACGGATCATGGCGCCCAGCCTGTTGGCCTTGCCTTCGAGGCTGAGCTGGGTTCCTTCGATTTTTTCGTAATGCTCGAGTTCCACCTGGAACAGCCGGGTCAGGTCGATGGCTATGCCGGCTGTTCCGGCGATGCCCAGCACCGAGAAGCGGTCAGCGGGAAAGACCTTCTCGATGTGCCTGCTGGCTATGACGTTCCCCATGGTGGCACGCCGGTCCCCCGCCATCAGGACACCGCCGTCGTAGCTCAGGGTGACGATGGTGGTGGCATGCGGCACCTGCACCGGGGCGGCACCTGGCGCGCCGCCCTGGAGGGACCGGGTGAAGGGCAAAAGCTCCGGCCGGTCCCGTTGCAGGTGTTCGGCAAAGGACGAGGTGGCGTTGGCGGCTACCTGGTTGGCGGTTGATTCCTGCACTCATGCACTCCTTGTACGTGGTACTTCAACGTCGGTACAGATTCCGGCCGTCCGCGGCTTCCGCCACCATGCGGTCCCGGTTACTGGCCGCCCTTTTGAACGAATGCCCGGACGAACTCCTCGGCGTTGGATTCCAGAACGCCGTCGATCTCGTCGAGCAGGTCGTCCACGCCTTCTGTCGAGGCCGAGGCCTGCGCCTCGGGCGGTGCCGGGGGTGCCTCGGGAATGTCGTCGTCGACCTGGCTGTCGCGTGACTGCGGCTGCTGCTGCTCCTGGCCTGCCATTGGTATCCCTCCCTGTTACTTCCCAGTGGATCCGGCGGATCCCCTGATATGCCCATCCTGCCACGGTACGGGCCGTCCGGCGCGGTTTATGCCGCAGGCGGAGCGCTGTTGTGTCCCAGCAGTTCACCGAGGAACGGGCCCGCTTCGCGGTAGCGCTCGAACAACGCTCCGGTCAGGGTTTTCGTTCCCCTGAGCGGCTCCCGGGTGGGCACGCGCTGGAGCCGGCCATACCCCGGCACATCGAAGATCACGGAGTCCCAGCTTGCGCCCACCACATCCTTGCCGAAGCTGCTGATGCATTTGCCGCGGAAGAACGCCCGGGTATCTGCGGGCGGTTCCGATACTGCGGTGGCGATGGCGGAGTCCTCCACCACCCGCTGCATCCGTTCCCGGGCCAGGAGCCGGTAGTACAGGCCTTTCTCGGGCCGGATGTCGGCCCATTGGAGGTCCACCAGCCCCAACCGGGCGTCGCTCCATTCCAGTCCGTCGCGTTGCCGGTAACCCTCCAGCAGGGAAAGCTTGGCGAGCCACTCGACCGAGGAGGCCGCGGCCGCCCTGTCACTGTCGAGCTGGGTCAGGACGGTGGCCCACCGTTCGAGCACCTCGTGGGTGTGCCCATCGCCGTCCACCGCGTCCCCCACCCCGGTGTCCTGGGCAAGCTTGGCGGCTGCCTCGTGGTACATCCATTGGAGGTCCAGGGCGGTGACCCGCCTGCCGTCCACCAGCCGGAACCTGGCTGTCAGCGAGGTATCGTGGCTCACGGTTTTGAGGGCCATGACTGGTTCATGGACTTCGATCCTGGGCGCCAGTCCCGCCTCGATGAGGCTGAGCACCAGGGCTGTGGTCCCGAACTTGAGGTAGTTGGAGACCTGGCTGAGGTTGGCGTCGCCGATGATGACGTGCAGCCGCCGGTATTTGTCCGCGGTGGAGTGGGGTTCGTCCCGGGTGTTGATGATGGGCCTGCGGATGGTGGTTTCCAGGCCCACTTCGGCTTCGAAGAAGTCAGCCCGCTGGCTGATCTGGAAACCCGGAACGCCGCTGTCCTGCCCGATCCCCACCCGGCCGGCTCCGCAGATAACCTGGCGGCTGACAAAGAAAGGCGTCAGCCCACGCACAATGTCCCCGAACGGTACGGAGCGGGGCATGAGGTAGTTCTCGTGCGACCCGTAGGAGACGGACTTGTTGTCCGTGTTGTTCTTGTACAGGTTCACGGGAGGCAGGGCAGGATCGGCTGCCAGCCTGCGTACGGCTGCCAGGGCCACCAGGTCGCCGGCGGCGTCCCACGCCACCGCGTCCCGGGGATTGGTCACTTCCGGGCTGGAGTATTCAGGATGTGCATGATCGACGTAGAGCCGCGCGCCGTTGCCCAGGACCATGTTCATCAGGAGGGTGCCTGATTCGTCCTGCCCGTCGAGTTCGAGTTCCTCGCGCCCGTACGCCAAGGCGACCGCCTCGGCGTCGAGCACTGGTGGCTGGTCCGTGAGCTGGCTGGGGTGCGCGGCGCCCCGGTCCACCGTCCAGCCGCGGGCATCGTGCAGGGGCTCTTCGTCCGTGTAGTCCCACCGCGTTTCCGCGCCGCCGGCGGCACGCTGCCGGGTGACCTGGGCATACGCCTGCACCACCCGGGCGCTCATCATGGTGGCATTGGCGGAAGGTGCGGAAGGGGCGTGGATCCCATATTCGGTCTCGGCTCCCATGACCCGCATCGCCCCGCCGACGGGGAGTCCTTCCCCGGCGGCGGGTCCCTGTGCTCCGGTCATAGATACTGTCCCGTGGTGGGCATGGTCTCGATCGACTTGCCCGGCTCCTGCCCGGCCTTGCCCTGGACAATGGTGCGGATGTAGGTGATGCGCTCACCCTTCTTGCCCGAGATGCGTGCCCAGTCGTCCGGGTTGGTGGTGTTGGGCATGTCCTCGTGCTCGCGGAACTCGTCAACCACCGCACGCAGCAGGTGCTCGATGCGCAGCCCCTTCTGGTGGGTGGTCAACAGGTCCTTGATGGCGTACTTCTTGGCCCGGTCCACTACGTTCTGGACCACGGCACCGGAGTTGAAGTCCTTGAAGTAGAGCATCTCGGTGTCGCCGTTGGCGTAGGTGACCTCAAGGAACTCGTTGGACTTGTCCGTGGAGTACATGGCCTCCACCGTGCGCTGCACCATGGCATCCACGGTGGCCTGGACGTCCCCGTTGTGCTCGGCCAGGTCCGATTCGTGGAAGGGCAGGTCCGGGGTGATGTATTTGTTGAAGATGTCGGCGGCGGCTTCGGCATCGGGTCGCTGGATCTTGACCTTCACGTCCAGGCGGCCGGGCCGCAGGATTGCGGGGTCGATCATGTCCTCACGGTTGGAGGCGCCGATGACGATGACGTTGTCGAGCCGCTCCACGCCGTCGATCTCGCTCAGGAGCTGCGGCACGATGGTGGTTTCGACGTCGGACGAGATGCCCGTGCCGCGGGTGCGAAACAGCGAATCCATTTCATCGAAGAACACCACGACCGGGCTGCCGTCGGAGGCCTTTTCCCGTGCGCGGGAGAAGATCAGCCGGATGTGCCGCTCCGTTTCGCCAACGTACTTGTCCAGGAGCTCCGGGCCCTTGATGTTCAGGAAGTAGCTCTTGAGGTCCACGTTTCCCGAGCGTTCGGCGGCCCGGGCAGCCAGCGAATTGGCCACGGCCTTGGCGATGAGCGTTTTGCCGCAGCCAGGAGGGCCGTACAGCAGGATGCCCTTGGGGGCCTTCAGTCCGTGCTCCCGGTACAGGTCAGGGTGCAGGAACGGCAACTCGACGGCGTCGCGGATCTGTTCGATCTGCGGGCCGAGGCCGCCGATGTCCTCGTAGGTGATGTCCGGGACTTCTTCGAGGACCAGGTTCTCGACTTCGGAGCGCGGGACTTTTTCCAGGGCATAGCCGGTCCGCGAGTCCACGGAGAGGGCGTCGCCCACCCGGAGCTTTTCCGCCAGGAGGGCGCCGGAGAGCCGGACCACACGCTCTTCGTCTGCCCGGCCGACCACCAGGGCACGGTCGCGTCCCAGCATCTCCTTCAGCGTGGCCAGCTCGCCGGCGCGTTCATACCCGAGCCCGGCGACGATCAGCAGTGCCTCATTGAGGAGGACTTCCTGCCCCACGGCGAGCTGGTTGATGTTGACCAGCGGGCTGACGCCCACGCGCATCTTCCGGCCCGCATTGAAGATGTCCACCGATTCCTCCGTGGCGGCCTGGCCGCTGCTGCCCGGCGAGGGCTGCCGCTTCGGGTTGATCTGGAGGATGGTGCCGAAGCTGTAGGGCGGCTGCCCTTCCTGGTCGAGGGCGTTCTTCAGGCGGAGGATCTCTGCCTTCGCAGTCTCAAGCATGCTGACCAGCTTCGAGTTGTTCTGCGTTGCCGCTGCGAGCTGGCGGTCGATGTGCCTGAGCTTGTCCCGAAGTATGTTGACCTGGCGGTCAGCAACCGAGAGGTCGTTGGCGGCAGACTGCTCTGCCGGTGTACGTCCGGAGTCCTGGTTTGGTGTCTCCATGATGTATCAGCCCCTTCCTGCGCTTCTCTTAAGACATTAGTCCCAAGAGGGCGGGTAGGGATGGAGACTCTCGAAATCTGGACTAGTTCGTGACCTCGGGGGTGTCCACGACGTTGGTCCCCGCGATGGCGTCGCGGGCGGCGCGGCGGAGCTTCTTGTCTGACACTGCCCGCTCCCCTACGGCGCCGGGGGTCCAGGCATTCACGTCGTCTTCGTTGAATTCCGTCTTAGAGGGGCGGCGCTTGACCGAAATGCCGGTGACGCCGTCGGCGAGCCGCCGGGTGACCAGCAGGAATCCTGTGTGGGCCACCATCCGGTGGTCGGGGCGGACAGCGAGGCCCTCGAGGTGCCAGCCGCGGACCAGGGATTCCCAGGCATCCGGTTCGGTGAAGCGGCCATCGGCACGGATGGCTTCCGCGGTGCGGGAAAGCTGGGTCACCGTGGCCACGTAGTTGATCCAGACGCCGCCCGGCGCAAGGACAGTGGCGACGGCGTCGAGGCACTCCCAGGGCGCCAGCATGTCCAGGACCACGCGGTCCACGGAGCCGGGTGCCTCGGCCTTGACCACTTCTTCCTGGAAGTCCCCGAGGGAAACCTGCCATGCCGGGTGCGGGCCGCCGAAGATGGTCTCGACGTTTCCACGGGCGATGTCGGCGAACTCCTCGCGGCGTTCGAACGAGTGCAGGTAGCCGTTGTCGCCGACGGCGCGGAGCAGGGAAATGGACAGCGCGCCGGAACCGACGCCCGCCTCCACCACGCGTGCCCCGGGGAAGATGTCCGCCATGGTGACGATCTGGCCGGCGTCCTTTGGATAGACGACGGCGGCCCCGCGCGGCATGGAGAGGACGAAGTCGGAGAGCAGCGGGCGCAGGGTCTGGTACTGCTGGCCCACGTTGTTAACGACCACCGACCCGTCCACCTTGCCGATGATCTCGTCGTGGTTCAGGAAGCCGCGGTGGGTGTGGAAGGCGCCGCCGCGCTCAAGGGTGATGGTGTTCATGCGCCCCCGTTCGTCGGTCAACTGGACGCGTTCCCCTTCGCGGAAAGGGCCGCGGCGACGGGCAGCACCCACCGGCTGCGAGCCGCTGGCGGCAGCATGTGTTGGTGCTGCTCCCTGGGCGTCGTTGACGGCGGTTTCGCTGCTCATGATGTCTTCCTCGCTCTTATAAACCTATGGTGCCGCCGCCACTGGGTCTTTGGACGTCGTGGTTCCCGGCGGCAATGCATGACCGGCAGGTAACTCTACCGGTTCTGGCCCTGCGGGTACCTATCGTTGGGGGGACGCTTTCCTGTCATGGCGGCAAGGACGGCTTCCTGAGTCAGCAAACCGGTCACCCTGCCGTTGTGGTCGACGACGGCGTAGTGGCGCCCTTCGAGCTGCGACAGGAACTGGATCAGCTCCTGCCCCTTAGACCATTCCGGCACGTAGGCGCCGGGTGCGAGCGGGAAGGAAACCGCCGTCACGGGGGTCGAGGCCGCCGCCGGTGCCGGCACTGAGGCCAGCGCACGGGGGTCCACCACGCCTTGGGGCCTGCCGTCGGATCCGCACACCACCACGGATACGCCTTCCGCAGCCCCCAAAGCCAACGCATCCTGAACGGTGCCGGTGGCAGGAAGCCCGGCAGCCGGCGTCGACAAGGCCACTGCACTCACCAGGGGAAGCCGCCCCCGCAGTTTCCCCTGCTGGATGGCCGCAGACGCGCCCATCCACAGAAAACTGCCCACCAGTACGGTGATCATGAGGAGGCTGAAGTCCGGTTCGTCCCCAGCCACCAGCGGCCGGAGAATGAACCAGGCCGCGATGGCCAGGACAATGATCCGGCCTCCCCAGCCGGCGGCGACGGTGCCCTTCGCCTGGCTTCCGGTGGCTTTCCAGACAATGGACTCGACGAGGCGTCCGCCGTCAAGCGGCAGGCCCGGAAGTACGTTGAAGATGCCGATGAGGAAGTTGGCCCACATGAAGATGTTGGTCAGGATCTCGGCGACGCTTCCCAGGCTGAAGGTGGCCAGCACCAGCCAGGCGCCGCCGGCAAGGACGAAGTTGGCGGCGGGCCCTGCCAGTGCCACCAGGACGGACCTGCCGGGGGACGCCGTGAAGCTTTCGAACTGGGTGTGTCCGCCCCACAGGTTGAGGACGATCTTCTGGGTGGGCCAGCCGTAGATCTTGGCGGTCAGCGCGTGGGCTAGCTCGTGGACCAGGACGGAGATCAGGAGCAGCACGGCGTAGGCGAACGCGACCAGGTAGGCGCTGGCCCCCAGCACCGGGTTGTTCCGCGCGAGGACCGGACCGTAGGCAATCACCGTGAAGGCGGCAATGACGAACCAGGAGTAAGCGAGCACTACGGGAACGCCCGCGATGCGTCCCAGCGGGATGCCTTCGCGGCGGCCCGGCCCGGCCGGCTCAGCCACGGGGATAACCCGCAGCCGGGGCAGTTTCCAGCAGGGCCTCAAGCTCGGCAAGGGACCGGCCCGCGAGGGATTCCCAGAGCGCGTAGCTGCCGTCGTCAGGCAGCGGCACGATGTGCGGAACCGCCACCGTGGCTACGCCGGAAGCAACAGCCGCGGCCACCCCGGGAACGGAGTCTTCCAGCGCCACGCAGTGGTGGATCCCAAGCTCCGGGTCGCGTTCCTGCAGCAGCTCCACGGCGGTCAAGTACGCCTCCGGGTGCGGCTTCCCCCGGGCAACCGTGTCGCCGGTGACCAGGATCTCGAAGTACGGCCGGGGAAGGCTGTCCACCACCTGCCGTGCCAGTGGCCCCTCCGACATCGTGACGAGGGCGCACCGGACCCCTGCCTGGTGCAGCTCCTCCAGGAGTTCACGGGCACCGGGCCGCCACGGGACCTGCTGCCTGACGCTGCTGATCACCTCAGCGGTGAGCGAGTCAATGATCTCCCGGATTTCAAGCTTGACCCCGGCCTGCTGCAGCAGGCCGGCGGAAAACGTCAGTGACTGCCCCACCAGCTGCATGGCCTGCTCGTGGGACCAGGTTCCGCCGTGGGCCTCCACCAGCGCATGCTCTGCAGCGATCCAGTAGGGCTCGGTGTCCACAATGGTTCCGTCCATGTCCCAGAGGACGGCTTTGAGCGGGCTTTCGGAGGCTGGCAGTCGCATGCCTTCAGTCTACGGGGACTGTCTGGGCGGGGGCTGTGGGCTACGCCCTCGGCGAAGCCGGCACCGGCAATGTGGATCTTCCTTCGTCTTCCGGGGATTTGCGGCGCTTCATTCCCTGCACGAGTGAGCTCCTTGGACGTAGGGTGAAGAAATGAATAGCTTCGAGGGAGACACCGCCGAACAGGGTGCCGGACCCGAGCGGGAACGGTTCCTGCAGCCAGTGGCTGACGGGCAGCGCGTAACTGTGATGCTTGCCGCTTTTGAAGGGTGGAACGACGCCGGAGAAGCGGCCAGCGATTCGCTGCGCTACCTGAACAAGCTGTGGGGCGGCAAGAAGGTGGCGTCCATTGACGCCGATGAGTACTACGACTTCCAGTTCACGCGACCCACGGTCCGGCGGAACGCGGCCGGGGAGCGCAAGATCAAATGGCCGTCCACCCGGATCTACAAGGCCAGTGCGCCGAATTCCAACGTGGACGTCATCTTCGTGCAGGGCACGGAACCGTCCTATAAGTGGCGCGCGTACACCGCGGAGCTCCTGGTCCACGCCGAGGCACTGAACGTCGACTACGTGGTCCTGGTGGGGGCCCTCCTCGCGGATGTTCCGCACAGCCGGCCCATTCCGGTAAGCACCTCCTCGGATGACGCCCAGCTGCGGGAGCGGATGAACCTGGAAGCCTCACAGTACGAAGGTCCTGTGGGGATCGTGGGCGTACTTTCCGAAGTGGCGCTCCTGGCGGGGATTCCCACGGTGTCGCTGTGGGCGGCTGTTCCGCACTATGTTGCGCAGGCCCCCTCCCCCAAGGCCCAGCTGGCCCTCCTGCACCGGATTGAGGAGTTGCTGCAGGTGCCGCTGGACACGCATGAACTGGCGGAGGAAGCGGACGCGTGGGAGCGCGGCGTGGATGAACTGGCCACCGAGGATCCGGAGATCGCCGCGTATGTCCGGCAGCTGGAAGAAGCCAAGGACACTGCCGACCTGCCGGAAGCCAGTGGCGAGTCGATTGCCCGTGAATTCGAGCGGTACCTGAAGCGGCGGGGCCAGGACCGGCCCTGACGGCAACCGGCCCTGACATTGAGACCAAAAAGGGGGCCCCGCCGGGAAAGAATCCCGGCGAGGCCACCTTTCTGTCAGCCGTGGACCCCGAAGGTTAGAGTCGGATCCCCAGCAGGGCGTCCACTGCGTTGCTCACGAGGTCCTGGTCCGCGGAACTGGCCGGACCGCCGTCGGCATTTGCCTTCCGTGCCCAGCGCGAGACGGCGGCCACCGCAGCAGGGGCGTTAAGGTCTGCGGCAAGAGCTTCGCGCATCTCGCGCAGCAACGCTGCGCCGGACCCGGCCGGGGCGTGGCCAAGCGCCTGCCGCCACGCCGCCAGGTCCGCCTTTGCTGCCGCGAAACCCTCATCGGTCCATGACCAGTCCGAACGGTAGTGGTGGGCGAGGATCGCCAGCCGGATGGCCGCAGGGTCCTCCCCCGCCGCCCGCAACTTGGAGACCAGCACCAGGTTTCCCTTGGACTTACTCATCTTCTCGCCGTCCAGACCCACCATGCCCGCGTGGGCGTAGTGCCTGGCCAGCGGCACCCCGGCCAGGGAGAAGGCATGCCCGGCTCCCATCTCATGGTGCGGGAAGATGAGGTCGGAACCGCCGCCCTGCACCGTGAACGGCGAGGGCAGGTACTTCTGGGCGATGACGGTACATTCGATGTGCCAGCCCGGCCGGCCGGCACCCAGGCTTCCGCCGGGCCAGCTGGGTTCGCCCTCGCGGGCAACCCGCCACAGCAGCGGGTCCAGTGCCTGCCGCTTGCCGGCGCGTCCGGGGTCGCCGCCGCGCTCGGCGAACAGTTCCAGCATCTGGGCTTCGGCGAGGTGGGAGATGGAGCCCAGGGTCCAGGCGCCGGGAGCGGTTGACTGCTTTCCGGCCGCCTCGACGTCGTAATAAACGTCGCCGTCGGGCTCACCGTTGGCACCCGGCACCGTGTACGCCAAGCCCATGCTGACCAGCCGCTCCACCTCGGGAACGATCAGCCCGATCGATTCGACGGCGCCCACGTAGTGGTCCGGGGCCAGAACGTTCAGCGCTTCCATGTCCGTCTGGAAAAGCTCCACCTGCTCCGCCGCGAGCTTGCGCCAGTCGACGCCGGTGGCCGTGGCGCGCTCCAGGAGGGGATCGTCGACGTCGGTGACGTTCTGGACGTAGGACACCTCGCCGCCGGCGTCCCGCCACGCACGGTTAAGTAGGTCGAACGCCACGTAGCTGGCTGCGTGCCCCATGTGGGTGGCGTCGTAGGGAGTGATGCCGCAAACGTACATGGACGGCCTTGCTTCGGACTCCAGCGCCACCTCTCGGCCTGCGGCGGTATCGAACAGCCGGAGGGCGGGCATGTTTCCGGGCAGGTCAGGTACGGGGCGGGTCGTCCAGGATTTCACAGACCAAGCCTAGTCCTAGGCGCTGATGACGCCGAAACCGAGCAGGAGGTACAAGGCAAGGCCCAGGAAGATCCGGTACCAGACGAAGAGCCGGTAGCTCCTGGTGGACACGAACTTCAGGAACCAGCCGATGATGACATAGCCCACTACCAGTGCGATCACGGTGGCCAGCGCCGTTTCGGGTAACCCGAACGGGCCGGTGATGCCTTCTTTGGTCACCACTTTGTAGAGCTGGTAGAGCCCGCTGCCGAAAACGGCGGGAATGGCCAGCAGGAACGAGTACCGGGCGGCGGCCTCGCGCGTGTAGCCCATCAGGAGGCCCGCGGTGATGGTGCCGCCGGAGCGGGATACTCCGGGAATCAGCGCCATGGCCTGCGCCAGGCCGTAGAGGATGCCGTGCTTGTAGGTCAGCCGGCTGAGCTCACGCTCCTGCGAGCCCACAGCGTCTGCCACGGCGAGGATAAGGCCGAAGACGATCAGCATGGTTGCCACAAGCCACATGCTGCGGAGGACTGATTCGATCTGGTCCTGGAAAAGCAGCCCCAGGACGATGATGGGGAGGCTGCCGAGGATGACCAGCCAGCCCATGCGGGCGTTGGGATCCTGCCGCGACACCTTCCCCGTCAGGGACCCGGCCCATGCCTTGACGATCCGGACGATGTCCCGCCAAAAATAGATCAGCACTGCAGTCTCGGTGCCGAGCTGGGTGATGGCCGTGAATGCAGCTCCGGGGTCCTCAGCGTTGGGGAGGAACTCGCCCACGATCCGCAGGTGTGCGCTTGATGAAATCGGTAAAAATTCGGTCAGTCCCTGCACTAGGCCCAGCAGGGCCGCTTCAAACCAGTTCACGCTAAGACCCTACGGCATGGCAGCGGTGGTTCTGCCCGTAAGCTAGCTGCTATGCAGCAGCGCTACGTCGGCAACAGTGGATTGCGAGTCTCGGCCCTCTCCCTGGGCACCCGGTCCTGGGGTGGAGAAACCGACGAACAGGACGCTTCCGAACTGCTGCGCACTTTCCTCGACGCCGGTGGGCGCCACCTGGACACTTCCGCGTCCTACGCGGGAGGCGGTTCCGAGGCTGTCATCGGGTCACTCCTGGGAGACGTGGTGTCCCGGACGGAGGTTTCCATCTCCACCAAGGCGGGAATGACGACGCCGGATGGCCGGCGGGCGGTGGATGCATCGCGTAATGCGATGCTCACCGGCCTGGACGCGAGCCTGGCACGGCTGGGCACGGACTACGTTGATGTCTGGTTCGCGGAGGCCTGGGATGCCAATGTGCCGCTGGAGGAAACGTTGTCCGCACTGGAGCTTGCTGTGCGGACCGGGCGTGCACGCTACGCAGGGATCTCCAATTTCCGGGGCTGGCAGGCGGCCAAGGCCGCCGCCGTCAGCAGCTTCCCGCTGGTGGCGGCCCAGGCTGAATACTCGTTCCTTGAACGGCGGGCCGAGGCTGAACTGATACCGGCCCTCGGAGACGCCGGGCTGGGCCTGATGGCCTGGGGTCCGCTTGGCCGCGGAGTCCTCACCGGGAAATACCGTGGCGGCATCCCCGCCGGCTCCCGTGGCGCGTCCGGAAATGGGGCCGCGTATGTGGAGAAATATCTTGGCGAGAAGCCTTCCCGCATTGTGGACGCCGTCTGCATGGCCGCCAACGGCCTGGGCCGTACCCCACAGGACGTCGCGCTGGCCTGGCTGCTGTCACAGCACAACGTCGCTACCGCGATTGTGGGTCCGCGCACACCCGTGCAACTAAAGGAACTCCTGGATGCGCAGCTGACGCCGCTGCCGCCCCAGATTGCCCGGGCGCTGGAGGACGTTTCGGCCGCCTGACTGCTGAGGCTGCCGCTTACCCTTATTCTTCGACGATCTCGAGGTCCTCATCCTCGTCCACGTCGGCTTCCTCTCCCTCTTCGTCTTCGTCGTCAAAGACCTGCAGCGGGGTTACTTCGTTGTAGGCCTCGTAAAGTGCGTCTTCGTAGACTTCGAAGGCGTCGGCGACGGCGAAAAATGCCGACTCGACTGAGGGGTCACCGTCACCGCGGCGGTTCGATGCTGCTATAAGGTGTTCTTCCAAAGCGGTGGTCAGGGACGAAAGCGCGACACGCGGATCGATGCTCATGACTTCACGTTAGCCGGAAACGGACGAAAATGGAGAGCAAATGAAGGAACAATTTCTCACCAGCTCGGTCCAGCGGGAACGGGACTACGCCAGGCAGTACGAGTACCTCGTACTGACCGTCAGCGCCGATGATTCCCTGCCTGAAGCGCGCCGCCGCCTGGTGGAACACTCCGAATACGGCAAGTGGGAACTGGAACGCAGCAAGCTTTACGTTGGCGGCGGCCGGCGCTTCTGGCTGCGCCGCCGGGTGATGCAGGTCCAACGGACCGTCTAGAGCCGCGCCGCCCAACGGACCGTCCAGAACCGCGCCGCCCAGCGGACCGCCTAGTCTTCCAGGGGCCCGAGCCAGGCGTTGGCCACCGTGTTGTGGGCTGATTCGTCGTCGGACGGGTGGAACATCCCGGCGAGCACATCCCGGTACAGCCGCTCAAGTTCCGACCCCCGAAAGTAGCTCGAACCCCCGCTGACGCGGATGGCCAGGTCCACCACGCGACGAGCCGTTTCCGTCGCGTTCACCTTCAGGCCCACCAACTTCGGGAACCATTGCGCCCCGTGGTCCGCCAGGGCGTCGACGTCGGCGGCCACGGTCTTCAGCTGCGGGTACAGGTTGTCCATGGCCATGGCGGCCTCTGCCACCTTCCAGCGGATGTCCGGATCCCGCGCGTAGCTTCGTCCGCCGTTCTTGAACGAAGTGCGGCGTTTTACCGTCTCCACTCCTACGGCCAGTGCGCGTTCGCCCAGGCCTGTGTAGACGGCGGCGAGCAGGGTTTCGAAGCAGGCGAAGATCGCGAAGACCAGCGGGTCCGGATTTGGCCCGACGGCGAGCTTGCGGAAGATCCTGTCAGCCGGCACGTGTACGCCGTCCAGGACGGTGGTGGCGGACTGGCTGGCGCGCATCCCCAGGGTGTCCCAGTCGTCGAGGATGCGGTACCCGGGGGTCTGGCGGGTGATGAAGCCGTGGACCAGTTCCCCGGCGCCGTTCCGCGCGTCCTGGTCCTTGCCGAAGATCCCCAGCCGTGTCCACGCCGGGGAAAGGCTGGTGAAGATCTTCGTGCCGGTGAACGTGTATCCGCCTTCCGCGTCACGTTCGGCAACCGTCCGGGAGTCGAAGAGGACCGCGTCATTGCCCGCCTCGGAGTTGCCGAACGCGAACACCTCGCCCTGCGCGGCCTCCTGGAGGACGAAGTCCAGGGAGTCGTCGCCCCGGGCTGCCAGGACGTGCGCGACGCCGGTCCAGACGAGGTGCATGTTGACGGCCAGGGCGGTGGCCGGAGCCGCCGTTGCCAGCCTTCGCTGGCACTGCGCCGCCGCTTCAAGCCCGAAGCCCGGGCCGCCGTCGGACGTTGGAACGAAAAGCTTCAGGTACCCGGCGGCGGCAAGCTCCTGCAGGTCCTCGTGGAAGAACGCGTTGTCGCGGTCATAACCCGCGGCGCGGCTGCGGATCCGCTCCAGGAGGGTGTCGGGCAGGAGCTGCTCCGGGGTCGTCACCAGGGCCTCAGTAGTTGGTCAGCAGGGTGTCGAGCACCCTGGCGCCGAACTTGAGGGAGTCGGCGGGGACCCGTTCGTCGACGCCGTGGAACATGCCGGTGAAGTCCAGCTCGTCCGGAAGCATCAGCGGCGCGAAGCCGTAGCCGGTGATTCCGAGGCGGCTCAGCGATTTGTTGTCCGTACCGCCGGAGAGGGTGTAGGGCAGGACCTTCGCACCGGGGTCCTCCTTGTGCAGGGCATCGATCATGGAGTCCACGAGGTTGCCGGCGAACGGGACCTCAAGGGAGACGTCATTGTGGACGTAGCTAACGTCGACGCCGTTGCCTGCCAGCTCGCGGACGATTTCGAGGACCTGCTGTTCCTGGCCCGGCAGGGTCCGGCAGTCCACCAGCGCTTCCGCCGACTCCGGGATGACGTTGTGCTTGTAGCCGCCCTTGAGGAGCGTCGGGTTGGTGGTGTTCTGCAGGGTCGCTCCGACGAAGCGCGCCACCGTTCCAAGCTGGCTGAGCAGGAGGTCCGGATTGTCGGCGTCGAACTCCACCCCGGTGAGTTCGGTCACGCCGTCCAGGAACTGGCGGGTGGTGGGCGTGAGCTCGATGGGCCATTTGTATTCGCCGATGCGTGTGACGGCCCCGGCAAGCCGGGTGACGGCGTTGTCGGTGTTGATCTGGGAGCCGTGGCCCGCGCGGCCGTGGGCCACCAGCCGGAGCCAAGAGATGCCCTTCTCGGCGGTCTGCAGGAGGTAGGTGCGCTGGCCGCCGATGGTGGCGGAGAAGCCGCCCACCTCGGAGATGGCCTCGGTGGCGCCCTCGAACAGTTCGGGGCGGTTGTCCACCGCGTACCGGGCGCCGTAGACGCCGCCGGCTTCCTCGTCGGCGAAGAAGGCGAAGATGATGTCGCGTTTGGGCTTCCTGCCTTCCCTTGCGAAGCCCCGCAGGACCGAGAGGATCATGGCGTCCATGTCCTTCATGTCGACGGCGCCGCGGCCCCAGATGAGGCCGTCCTTCAGTTCGGCGCCGAACGGGTCGACGGACCACTGGTCGCGAAGGGCCGGAACGACGTCCAGGTGGCCGTGCACTACGAGTGCGCTGGCGGACGGGTCCTCGCCGGCCATGCGGGTGACCACGTTGGCGCGGCCGGGGGCGGACTCGAAGATCTCGGCGTCAAGGCCCACCTCTTCGATCAGCCCGGCGGCGTACTCGGCGGCAGCCCGCTCCCCCGGTCCGGATCCGTCGCCGTAGTTGGAGGTGTCGATCCGGATGAGCTCCTGGCAGATCCGGACTACTTCATCCTGGGGCAGGACGTCAGGCATGTGAAGGCTCCTCGCTTGGGACTGGGTGGAAAACGGGCTGAATCGCTGCCCTCAGCCTACCGAGTTGGCCCGATTCGTTGTTCACGAAAAGTCGTGTTAGAGTTTTTCTCGCTGCTTCGGAGAGGCGCGAAACACTGAAAGGTGTGAACGGCTCCCCGAATACCACCTGCGCGGGTGGCGGAATGGCAGACGCGCTAGCTTGAGGTGCTAGTCCTCGAAAGGGGGTGGGGGTTCAAGTCCCCCTCCGCGCACACATGGGAAGCCCCGGAAAATCGTTGATTTTCCGGGGCTTTCCTTGTTCCTGCGCCACGCGGCCCGCTCGCCAGCCGTGCCGGGTTGGCGACCTAAGGCAGGGACGTACCCGGAGGTCAGAGTATCCGCTGGAACAATCGGTGGTCCTGCCACTGGCCGGCTATCCGGAGGTAGCCGCGCGCCGTGCCATAGGACTCGAAGCCGTTCTTCTCAAGCACCCTTTGGGATGCGGTGTTGTGCACCAGCGTCGCGGCTTCAAGGCGGTGGAGGTTCAGCACCGCCTTGGCGATGTCCGCGGCTGCGGCCACCGCCGCGGTCATGACTCCGGACCCCTGCTGCGCCTGGTCAATCCAGTAGCCAAGGTGTGCGTTCTGGAAGGCACCGCGCACGATCGAACTCAGCGTCAGCAGTCCGACGATGCTGCTGCCCCTTGCGAGCACCATCGGAAGAGCCGTGCCCGCGGCGAGTTCACCACGCTGCCTGGTGATCACCTCTCGCTGGCCGTGGACTGTGTAGAACGTCTCGGGGCGGATTGGCTCCCACGGGGCGAGGTGTGTGCGGTTCCGCTGGAATGCCTCTGCCAGCGCCCGGGCATCCAATTCCTGGACTGGCCGGAGCACGATGCCGCCTGCGAGAACAGAAGAGAAATCCATCCGCCCACACTACCCATCCGGGTGCCTTCGTGGGGCCCCGCGCGAAGTCCGGGGCCACAGATGCCTGTCCATGCAATGGACATCAGCGCTGGTGCGAGGATTGAGGACCCGGCCGCCCCCATTGGCATCGCGGTGCATTTCCAGGGCCAGGGACAGCGATAGGTTGGTGCGGTACGCCAGACCGGATCGGGACATGGGAGCAGAAGTGAAAGCGATCGTATATGCAGAGACAGGGCCTTCGACGGTATTGCGGTTTCAGGACAGGCCGATCGCCAACCCCGGGGACGGCGAAGTCCGGGTCCGGCTCGTGGTGTCCGGGGTGAATCCCACTGACTGGAAATCACGGTCCGGAGGCGGGAGCAAGAAGCTTGACGCACCCAAGGTCCCTAACCAGGACGGAGCCGGCGTGATCGACGAAGTAGGCCCCGGAGTGGGTGGACTCAGTGTTGGTGACCGGGTCTGGCTCTGGGATGTTGCCTGGGGCTGCAATGAAGGCACGGCCCAGGAGTACGTCGTCGTACCGGCGCATAAGGCCGTGGCGCTTCCCGACACCGAGTCCTTCGACACCGGCGCCTCCCTGGGGATACCAGCGTTGACAGCGCACCGGGCACTGACGTCCAACGAGGACGGGCCTGCCAGGCTCTCCGCGGGGGCCCTGGCGGGCCGGACCGTGCTGGTCACCGGCGGCGCCGGTGCAGTGGGGCACGCCGCCATCCAGCTCGCATGCTGGGCCGGTGCAACAGTCATCACAACCGTCAGCGGGGACCGGAAGGCTGACCTCGCGCGGCGCGCCGGTGCGGCAAAGGTGGTCAACTACCGGACGGACGACGTCGTTGCTTCAGTCCGCGCGGAAGTGACGGAGGGTGTTGACATCATCGTGGACGTCAACGCCCCAGCGAACATCGGCACGGACCTGCAGGTGCTCAAACCCGGGGGAACCATCTCCATCTACGCCGCCAACCCCGGGGAATCACTCAACGTGCCCATCCGCGAAAGCATGACAAAGAACGTCCGGTACCAGTTCATCCTCACCTACACCGTCACGGACGAGCAGAAACAGCACGCAGTGGCCGCCGTGGCGGACGCCCTGGCCGCGGGCGCGCTCCGCGTCGGGGAGGAACACGGGCTGCCGGTGACCCGCTTCCCGCTCGAGGCGACGGCTGCAGCCCACGACGCCGTTGAACAGGGCACGGTTGGAAAGGTGCTCGTCGACATCGCAGCCCCCTAAGCGGCCTTGCCGACATGAATGGGCGGCCCGGCGCATACTGGAGCGGTGACTGACTCCGATGATTTCCTGGCCTGGGTACGGACTGCGTTGCACGACGCCGAACTGGCTCTCCACAACGGCGACGCCGGACCACGCCGTGCCATCTGGTCCCGCAACGAACCCGTCAGTGTCCTGGGCGCGTGGCGAAGTGCCTTCGGGCAAAGGGAGCTGGACGAATTGTTCGTCAGCCTTGCGCAACAGTTTTCGAAGTGCACGGCATACGAGTTTGAACTATTGGCCTACGACGTCCAGGGCGACATGGCCTACACTGCCGGTTTGGAACATACATCGGCTTCCGTCGACGGCATGCCCCGCAGTTACGTCCTGCGTGCCACGCAGGTTTATCGCCGGGAAGACGGCCTGTGGAAGGTGGCACACCGCCACGGCGACACCGTCGCCGAGTGATCCCGCATCGGATAGCGCCTTGCCGGATTCACCGCGCCAGCCGGTCCCGGGCCGCATGCTCGACCAGGACGGGCACGAACGCGCGCACCCTCCCCGTGTCCAGCAGTCTGTGCTCCTGTTGGACGACGTCCTCGATCTGTTCCCTGGATAGACCGGGAAACCTGGCCGCCAGCCGGTCCACCACTTCCGCCAACGCCCGCAACTCTTCACTCACGCCCATCGCAAAAGTGTCGGCCCATGGGCGGCTGCGGTCAAGACTTGACCCGGCGGTCGGGCAGGTGCGGAAGCGGTTATCCACGCCGTCAGTGAGGGTGCAGCCTTCGGGGCCGGGGGTGCCGGTTCCGCCCCTGCGTCCCAGCGGCCACCGGCCGGTACTCGATCCGCCGCGCGTCCCGTATGTCACGCCGTTCCTGCCGCCGCGCTTTCCGCTCCGGCCGGTCAATGGCGGACAAAATCGTCAGCGTTACTGCCATCCACAGGAACGCCGTCACAAACACCAAGGCAATTGCCATCTCAGTGCCCATACCACATTCTAGGCCCTGGCGGCGCGCCGCAACCCTTGGCAGAACCACATTGAGGATGCGCTGGCCCACATTCCTAAAGTAGCCCCAGCCCCCTGACGGCTGCCATGACGTCCTGCACCTGGACCGCCAGCAGGGCCGGGTCCGGCTGGGCAGCGAACGTGTCACCACGCCGCAGTTCAGCCCGGGTGAGCACGACGTGGGGTCCCGGCGGCGGACCCCAAATTTCGGGTGGCGCGGGGCCAAACAGCACCACGGACGGCGTGCCGTAGGCGGATGCCAGGTGAGCGGCGCCGGTGTCAGCGGAGATCACCAAGCGGGCGGAGGCAATCGTAGCCGCAAATTGGCCCAGCCCCAGCACTCCGGCCAGTACAGCTTCCGAAGGCAGCCCCGCGAGGCGGCAGACCCCTTCAGCCCTGTCCTTCTCGGATTGGCCGCCGGTGAAGACCACCTGATGCCCTGCTTCTGCGAGCGCTGCAGCCACTGCGGCGAAGCGTTCTGCCGGCCACAGCCTGCTGCCGTAGGCCGCGCCCACATGGAGGACTGTCGCACCGGGGATGGGACTTGGAACATGGGGTTTGTCCAAATGGACGTCCAGCGGGTCGGCCGCTATTCCGTGCCATTGCACGAGGCGGACCCACCGTTCGCGTTCATGCAGTTCCGGCCGCCAGGGCGGCCCTTCACGATGCGGGCTGCGGTGTCCAATCACCTGCCGCGCCTTAAGCGCTTCGATCCGGCCCTGGCTCTCCGGTCCGCTGCCATGCAGGTTGACGGCAACATCCACCACGCCCGGCTCCATCGCCAACGGCTCGTCAAGGCCGTGGGTGGGCAGCAACTCGTAGCCGCCTACCAGCCCGAGCGCTTCGGACAGCCAGCCCTGCGCCGCATACCTCAGCCGGTGCCCGGGAAACGCGCGGCGGATCCCCTTCAGAGCCGGCACGGCAACCAACAGGTCTCCCAGCTTCAAGGCGCGAAGCACCAGGAGCTCGGGCTTGCCATCAGGCAGGAAACTGTCCACGGCCTCCTGTGCAGCTCCCCCGCCGTTCATGCCTTCCCCTTTGCGGCCCCGGTGGCCGTCAGGCTGCGCACATCCTCATATACATCCTGCACTCCAATGGTGCCCACGATCGATTCGTCGTGGGAGCAGCGCGGAGCTGTCCAGCCGACCTGGGTCACGTCGATGCCGCACGTAGGGCAGGCCGTCACCCAGGAAGCGTGGACGCGGTGCAGGCTCCTGCCGAGCGCGCCGGCATTGATGACGTTACCCACCCAGAAGATTCCGACCGTGGGGACACCCAGGGCCTGGGCCAGGTGCCGGGGACCGCTGTCATTGGCCACGACGGCGTCGGCCCTGGCAAGTAACGCCACAAGGCCTGCCATGTCGAGGGCACCGGCGACCGAGGACACCGCGGACGAGGATGCAAGTCCGCTGATCCGTTCGGCCAGCTCCTGTTCACTGCCGTCGCCGACGATCACCACCCGGGAACCGTCCGCAGCGCAGGCAGCCGCGAGTTCGGCGAACTTTTCTGCCGGCCACCGGCGCCGTGGGTCGGTAGCCCCTGGATGAAGCACCACCAGTGGCCGCCCGTCGTCGTCTCCCCTGTCCTGCAAGGCTCCCCCGCCGGCGGGGGCCAGCCGCGCCTCCAGGTCAACGGGGAAGGCGCCCGCGAAGCCGGCAACCTCCAGCGCCCTCAAGGGCTCGTGCTGGTAATAGAGGTACGGGATTGTCCGTTCCAGGCTTGCGGCGTCAGCAGTCCGGGTGCCCACCGTATGGCGTGCGCCCAACCGCGACAGGAACGGGTTTGAGTAGCGGCCGCCGCCGTGCAGCTGGACGGCGAGGTCGAAGTTGCGTCCGCGCATGTCGGCAAAGAACTCCTCCAGCGCCTCCGCGTCCTCCTCCCCCGGCCGCACACCCTCGGCGAACGGCAGCACCCGCACCTCATCCACCGGGCTCGTGACGGCGTCCAGCAGTGCCTGGTGGATGGGAGTGCCCAGAAGGGTGAGCTCCGCCCCGGGATAGGCAGCCTTAAGCGCCGCCATGGCCGGAATGGCGAAGATAAGGTCACCCAGCCCACCGCCGCGGAGGACGGCAATCCTGGCGACGTCCGGAAATTTCTCCAGCACCGGACCAACGCCCATGCCAATTTGTGCGGCCCCACCGAACTCCGCCGTGAGTTGCTCCATGTAAGGACCCTTCCCTAGTCGCTGGGAACGGCCTGCGCCGCCCCTTCGTTGCCCATGCAGCCGGAACGCGGTCTCAAACCTGTTGGCTGCTTGCTGATCCTTTACCCAACAGGTGGCGGATCTACGCCCCCTGTTGGGGAATAGGGGGTTGATGCTGTACGTTTCATACCCGAAAGCGAACCAAAGAAAAGAGAAGCACCTAAAGTGGCAACCGATTACGATGAACTGCGCTCCGACGTCAAGGAATCGCAGGACAACTCCCTCGAGCAGCTCCAGTCAGCCAATGCTCCCGACGCACGCAGCGTTGTGCTGGAGCTTGACGAAGCTGACGGACTGGACAGCGCCGGGGTCCCTGGCGGTGAGTTTGTCGCGGAGGAACTCGTGGTCCAGGTCATTCCACAGGCCGAGGACGAGTTCACCTGCTACTCCTGCTTCCTGGTGCGGCACCGGTCACAGATCGCCCGCCAGAAGGACGGCCACAGCTACTGCACCGAGTGCGAAGGCTAAGCGACACACTTCCGCAACGTCATCCGTAGGCACGCCCTGGCGTGCCTTTCGGCTTTAAGCCCCCCGGCCAGTACCGCTGGCGTGGGCAGGAATATACGACGACGTCCGGCCGCCAGGAGGCAGCATTGACCAGCCCCGGCAGATTCTGGGACACCTTTACGAACGCCTTCCTGCAGGCACCCGTCCCGGACATCACCTGGACGGAGATGCTGCTGACTCTTGCGGCAGCGATCACACTGTCCATCCCCCGGCGTTCATGGCGCTACTTCGGCCTCCTGGCCACCGCTACCCATGAGCTGGGGCACGCCTTCGCCGCCGTAACCACCGGCCAGAGGCTGTCGGGCATCCGGCTTCGCCTTGACCACTCCGGGACCACCACCACCCGCAGCCGGAGCCGGCTGGCGACGGCCTGGTCCTGCTTCTGGGGGTATCCGGTCCCCGCGATCGTTGGCGCGGCCTTCGTCTGGGCGGGCGTCAGTGGATGGGGTCCGGCCGCCCTGGCGGCCAGCGCCCTGACGCTGGCTGTGTCCCTGCTGTTCCTGCGCAATGCCGCCGGTTTCCTGATCACAGGTGCCGCCATTGCCGGTATTGCGGCCCTCATCGTCCTGGTGCCTGCTGCTTTCACGGGCCATGTGGTGGTCTGCCTCGGCCTTGCGCTGCTCGTCGCCGCCGTCCGGGACCTCCTGAAGCTGGCGAACGTGCACGTGCGTCGCCGTGAGCGCCTGGGAAGTTCCGACGCCTACCTGCTGTACCGTGCCACGGCCGTTCCGTCCGCACTGTGGATCGCTTTGTTCGCCGTCCTGGTGGCCGGAGCGTGGTTCGCGGCGTGGCAGCCGGTCTCAACCATCCTGCTCAAAGGCGCATAGTCTGGTGCCATGAGCCAGGAAACAGACAGCACCCATACCGCAGCCCCTGCCCAGCACAGCACCCGCGGAGCCTACGTGACCGGCGGCGCGGAGTTCACCCGCGACACCAACTACATCGAGGACCGCATCACGAGGGATGGCGCTCCCGGCAACAACGGCGAACCCGGCTGGCCAGTGGAATCCGGCCGTTACCGGCTGATCGCGGCCAGGGCATGCCCATGGGCGAACAGGACGGTCATTGTCCGCAGGCTGCTGGGGCTGGAGGATGCCATTTCCCTTGGACAGCCCGGACCCACCCATGACGCCCGCTCCTGGACCTTCGACCTCGACCCCGGAGGGGTGGATCCGGTCCTGGGGATCGAACGCCTGCAGGAGGCGTACTTCAAGAGGTTCCCCGGCTACCCCCGCGGGATCACGGTTCCGGCCATCGTCGAGGTTTCCACCGGCGAAGTGGTGACCAACAACTTTCCCCAGATCACGCTGGACTTTTCGACCGAATGGACCGAGTTTCACCGGCCGGGCGCACCGGAGCTCTACCCGGCCCACCTCCGCGGGGAAATTGACCAGGTCAACAAGCGCATCTTCACCGAGGTCAACAACGGTGTCTACCGCTGTGGCTTCGCCGGGTCCCAGGAGGCGTACGACTCGGCGTACGACAGGCTGTGGACTGCATTGGACTGGCTTGAGGACCGCCTCTCCCGCCAGCGCTACCTCGTGGGAGACACCATCACCGAGGCCGACGTCCGGTTGTTCACCACGCTTGCCAGGTTCGATCCGGTCTATCACGGACACTTCAAGTGCAACCGGCAGAAGCTCAGCGAGATGCCGAACCTGTGGGGCTATGCCCGGGACCTGTTCCAGACGCCGGGTTTCGGGGACACCATCGACTTCGTGCAGATCAAGCAGCACTACTACATCGTGCACGAGGACATCAATCCCACCGGGATCGTTCCCGCCGGTCCTGACCTGGCCGGGTGGCTAGAGGACCATGGCCGGGAGTCCCTTGGCGGCCGGCCGTTCGGCAACGGAACACCGCCGGGTCCGGTCAAGGCCGGAGAGGAAGTCGCAGCCGGGCACGGAGCGGCGCACTAGAAGGAAAACGCTTTCCGTCTAGACTGGGAGGATGCAGACTCCCCTCGGCTTTGTTGCGCCCGGCTATGAGAACGTGCTCGCATTGTTCCAGTCATTCCTTGCTTCCGACGCCGGGTACAGCGCCCAACTGTCCGCGTACCACAACGGCGAACAGGTGCTCAGCCTGACCGGCGGTCCGGACATGGCGCCCGGCACCATTACCGGCGCCTACTCCTGCTCCAAGGGTGTTGGCGCGATGGTCATCGCTTTGCTTGTCCAGGACGGACTCCTGGACCTGGACAAGCAGGTTGCGTACTACTGGCCGGAGTTCGCCGTCCACGGAAAGGACAGGCTGCTGGTCCGTGAGGCTCTGTCGCACCAGGCCGGCCTGATGGGCCCCGACGGCGGCTTCGCGCTCGACGAGTTCACCACGCCCCGGGCGGCGGCCCGGCTTGCCGCTGCCGCACCTTCCTGGGAACCCGGCCGGCAGTTCGGATACCACGCGCTGACCATCGGCATCCTCATGGAGGAACTTTGCCGCCGCACTGCAGGCGAGGAACTGCAGGACCTCTATGACCGGCGAATCCGCCGGCCTGAGGGCGTGGACTTCTTCCTCGGCCTGCCCGGGGACGAGGAACCGCGGTTCCTGGAGGTCCTGTACCAGGAAGACCCTGAGCAGGCGTGGGTGGATCCGCTGAGCCTCGAGGGTGTCAACAGCAACGCACCCGTCAGCACCATCATGGAGCTACCCAATATCCGGGCAGTCCGGGCTGCCGGCATGTCAGCCGCGGGCGGCGTGGGTTCGGCAGAGGGGCTCGCCCGGCTTTATGCTGCTGCGGTCACAGGCGTTGACGGTCGGCCGGCATTCCTGTCGGCCTCGACCATCCAGGCGATGTCGCGCGAGCAGGTGTGGGGCCTGGACCGGTCCTCAGGACTGGACAACGCGTTCGCCGTGGTGTTCATGAAACCCCATCCGTCGCGGAACTTCGGCAGCCGGAGGGCGTTCGGCCACGAGGGAGCCAATGCGGCCCTCGGATTCGCCGACCCCGCTTACGGGATTGGTTTCGGTTACATACCACGCAGGGCTGAAGAGGGCCGCACGCCAGGCAGGGCACACCGGCTGGCCGCCGAGGTGCGGCGCGCGGCCGCCGCCTTGTCCTAAGGCGCCGTTGCCGCCTACTGTAAACCGGATGGGTAATACTCAAGCACGACCGGACGTACGGTGGGCTCGGGGGACCCAATTTCTCAAACAGGCAGTGGAAGGACTTTCAGCGGCCTTTGCGGCCCAACGGCTGCAGCTGGCAGGAAAAGCGGCTTTGGCCGCAGGGCTCGCGTTCATGATCGCACCGCTCATGCCGGGCGCGGCCTCGCATTACGCCTACTATGCGCCGCTGGGCGCACTCGTGGCTATGTACCACAATGTTGCCGGCTCTGTCCGCCAGGGCCTGCAGACCCTTGCCGGATTGGCGCTGGGTATTGGACTCGCCTTCATCCTGGTCAGCATCGCCGACCCCTCACCGCTGACGGTGGCCATCTTCATGGGCATTGGTGTGCTGCTGGGCGGGCTCCCGCGCATAGGCTCAGGCAGCGACTGGATTCCGACGGCGGCCCTGCTGGTGCTGCTGGTTGGCGGCAAGAACCCGGACGACTTTTCCTTCGGATACCTGGTGCAGATGGGGGCCGGCGTGGCTGTGGGCGTGGCGGTCAACTTCCTGATTTTCCCCCCGTTGCATCTGAGCGCCGCGGCTTCGAGCCTGGCCGAACTGCGCCTGGCCCTGGGGAAACAACTGACCGACATGGGCGCCGCGCTCAAGGAAAACTGGCCTCCGGAGCACGAGGAATGGTCCCGCCGCTCTGATGAGCTGGCAGAGGCCGCCAGGTCCGTGCGGCACCTTGTCAAGGAGGCGGACGCCAGCCGCCGCGCCAATCCCCGGAGAAAGCTGCACCCCCGGGACGTGGACCAGGACTACCGCCACCTGCGGGAGCTGGAGCGGGTGACGTTCCACATCCAGGACATGACCGACGTGCTCTCCGACGTGATCTGGAAGGACGACGTCCCCTACGCCATCCCGCTGGAGGACAGCGAACCGCTGGCCGACGCCATCTCAGCCACCGGAGTACTGCTGTCCTCCTACAACGACACCGATGTGGACGTTCCGAGGGACAGCTTCGACGCCGCAAAGGCGGCGGTGGAGGCCTGCATGGCCGCCACCGCCGACCGGGACGCCGGCCAGGGAACGGTCCCTGCTTCCGAGTCGATACTCCTCAGCCTGCACCGGATCCTGCGGGCCGTCCAACCGGCCACCTAGGTCACCGGCAGGCCGTGGGCTTCATGGAGCGCCTCCACCGTCCCCCTGAAGTGGCGCCGGCCCGACCGCGGATTCCACGCAACGAAGGTGGAACGCTTCCACGCACCCGCTCCGCCTTGCTCCGTGCTGATTTCCAGCGCAACGCGGCACGGAAGGAACACGGGCGCTTCGAAATCCACGTCCCAGGCAAAGGAGTCCCCCCGGGCGGGGCCCACGTCTGCGAGCGCCCGGGAGGCAAGGTACATGCCGTGGGCGATGGAACGCCGCATGCCCAGTGCCTTGGCGGACAGAACGCTGAGGTGGATCGGGTTGAAGTCCCCCGACACCGCGGCGTACGCCCGGCCAGTATCCACCCCCAGGTGCCACAGGGCGGTGGGATCGGGCGCTGAGAAGTCGGCTTTCGGCTCGGCAGCGGAGGCTTTATCGATTCCCGGCAGGAAAACGCCCTTGGCCAGGTACGTGGAAACCCCCCGCCAGTGCACACGGCCGGTCCCTGCCGGGCCCACTTCCACCACGACGTCCACCTGCGTGCCGGCCCGGTGCCCGCGCAGGTTCTCCACCCGGGCGGTGGCATCCAGGAGATCCGTGAACACCAGCGGCGAGCGCTGTTCAATGCTGTTCCGCACGTGGATCATGCCGAGCAGGGGCAGCGGAAAGTCGTCGCGGTTCAGCACGCTCATGGCCAGGGGAAAGGCGAGGGCGTGGATGAAGCCGGCAGGCAGGACGTCGCTGGCGGTCTCGCCGATCAGGTGCTGGTATGCCGTGAGGTTTTCGACGTCGACCTTGACCCCCCTGACCTCATGCCCTTCAGCGGGAAGGGTGGCGGTGTCGTGCGCGCCCAGAAGCCTCCGCCGCGCAGCCTGCGCGGCAGCATTGACATAGAGCTTGGACAAGGACGGCATCTCGGGGAGGATCACCGTCTGCGGCAGCGTCATGCCCCCACCAGGTTCTGCCCGCACACCCGCAGCACCTCTCCGTTGATACCGCCGGCGGCGTCGCTGGCAAGGAACGCAATCGTTTCCGCTACATCGGATGGCAGGCCGCCTTGCTGCAACGAGTTCAGGCGGCGGGCCACCTCCCGGACTGCAAAGGGAATGCGTGCGGTCATCTCGGTTTCAATGAAGCCTGGGGCGACGGCGTTGATGGTTCCGCCGCGGGCAGCCAGCAGCGGTGCGGTGGCGTGGACCATTCCCATCACTCCCGCCTTCGAGGCCGCGTAGTTGGTCTGCCCGCGGTTTCCCGCGATACCGCTGGTGGAGGCAACCGAAACGATGCGCGGGGAAGAGCGGAAGTGCTCCGATGCCAGCAGGGCCTCGTTGATCCGGAGCTGGGCGGCAATGTTGATGTTGATGACCGAACTCCATCGGGCCTGGTCCATGTTCGCAAGGAGCTTGTCCCGCGTGATCCCTGCATTGTGGACCACGATGTCCAGCCGGCCGTGCCGCTGCACTGCGTGGTCGAGAATCCGCTGCCCGGCGTCGGCCGCACTGATGTCCAGCTGCAGGGCCGTGGCCCTCACCCCGTTGGCCACGGCCGCCAGCTGGTCACCTGCCGCCGGGATGTCCACGAGGACCAGGGTGGCGCCGTCGCGGTGCAGCGTGCGGGCAATCTGGGCGCCGATGCCGCGCGCCGCACCGGTCACAACAGCCACTTTCCCGGCTAGTGGCTTTTCGGGGTCGCCGGGTAGTTCGCCGTGTTCGCTGGAGACCGTCAGGAACTGTCCGTCCACGAACGCCGACCGGCCGGAGAGGAAGAACCGGATGGCACCGAGCGAGCTGGGGCTGGTCGGGGGCAGCCCGTCCGCCAGCAGCACACCATTGCCCGTTGCTCCGGCGCGCAGCTCTTTCGCGAGTGACCGCAGGAAGCCGTCCACCCCCTGCCGTGCCGCAGCAGACGCAGGAGAGGAGGCTTCCGACGCTGGGTGGGATACCGTGATGACGCGGCCGCCCGGCCGCAGGTCGCGCAGGGAGGCGGCGGCAGCCAGCACAGGCTTTTCGAGGTCTGCCGGATGCTCCAGTTCGTCCAGGACCAGGATGATGGCCCCCAGCTTCTCCGCCGGGACGGCATGCCGCCGGACGTCCAGGTTCCAGGACAGCAGTTCGGCGGCGAGCTTGTCCGCACCGGCCGTGCTTCCCTGTACGACGACCGGACCGGTGACCAACGGCTGGCCCGGCTCGTAGCGGCGAAGGGCCACCGGCTGCGGCAAGCCAAGCTTCTTAGCGAGGCTCCGGGCCGGGCCGCTGCTGACCAATTGGGTGTATGTATCTGTCATGCGGGCCCCCTACAGCGATTCGAGGATTGCGACGACGCCCTGGCCGCCGGCGGCACACACGGATACCAGCCCGCGGGCAGGCCGGCCGTTGGAGTTCCCCTTGGCGTGGAGCATCTTGGCGAGGGTGGCCACGATGCGCCCGCCGGTCGCCGCGAAGGGGTGGCCGGCGGCCAGCGAGGAACCGTTGACGTTCAGGCGTGAGCGGTCGATGCTGCCGAAGGCACCGTCCAGGCCCAGGCGGGTGCGGCCGAATTCGTCATCCTCCCAGGCAGCCAGGGTGCTCAGCACGGTCGCGGCGAAGGCTTCGTGGATTTCAAAGTAGTCGATGTCGGCCAGGGTGAGGTTGTGGCGGGCCAGCAGCCTGGGGACGGCGAACACCGGCGCCATCAGCAGCCCGTCCTTGCCGTGGACGAAGTCCACCGCTGCCGCCTCGGCGTCAACCACGGCGGCGAGCTTGGGCAGGTCGCGCGCGTCGGCCCATTCCTCGGACGCCAAGAGGACGGTGGAGGCGCCGTCGGTCAACGGCGTGGAGTTGCCGGCGGTCATGGTGGCGTCGGCACCAAGATTGCGGCCGAAGACCGGCTTCAGTGAGGCCAGCTTCTCCATGGACGTGTCCGCGCGCAGGTTGGCGTCCCGGGTCAATCCCCGGTACGGGGTCATCAGGTCGTCAAAGAAGCCGGAGTCGAACGCTGCCCCAAGGTTCCGGTGGCTGTTCAGCGCAAGTTCATCCTGGGCCTCCCGGGTGATCTTCCACTGCGCCGTGGTGAGCGCCTGGTGCTCGCCCATGGACAGGCCGGTACGGGGCTCCGAGGTGCCCGGTGCCAGCGGTGCCAGGTCCTTGGGACGGAGCCGGCTGAGGATCTGCAGCCGCTGCGGAAGGGTCTTGGCCCGGTTGAGGTCCAGGATGATCTCGCGGAGGCCCTCGCTGACCACTACGGGTGCGTCCGATGCCGAGTCGACTCCGCCGGAGATGGCTGAATCGATCTGGCCCAGCTTGATCTTGTTTGCCAGGCCGACCACTGTCTCAAGGCCCGTGGCGCAGGCCTGCTGGAGGTCGTAGACGGGTGTCTCGGCGGACAACGCGGAACCCAGGACAGCCTCGCGGGTCAGGTTGAAGTCCCTGGAGTGCTTCAGCACCGCGCCGGCGGCCACCTGGCCGATGCGCTCATCCTGGAGGCCGAAGCGGGCAATCAGCCCGTCCAGCGCTGCGGTGAGCATGTCCTGGTTGGAAGATTTGGCATAAGCCCCGCCGGCCCGGGCGAACGGGATCCGGTTGCCGCCGACAATCACCGCCCTGCGGGTGGCTGGAACGGTGGTTCCCTGGGCTGCTGCCCCTGGGCCGGGCACGGACTGTCCGTCAATGGACATGGATAGCTCCTCTGGTCACAAGCGGTTACCGATACCCAGCGTACCTGATACGCTCAGTATCGTGAACAACCCGGATACCAGCACCGAACACCAGTCCGGCGCCAGCCCCGACGGCCGGTCCTCGCGCTGGCAGAGCCACCGGGAGGAACGCCGCCGGGAGCTCATCAAACAGGCGCGCAAAGCCGTGCACGCCCTTGGCAGCGACGCCTCCATGGAGGAGATCGCAACAGCGGCGGGAACGTCCAAATCCGTGTTCTACCGCTATTTCGGCGACAAGGCAGGGCTGCAACAGGCGGTGGGCGAGGTGGTCCTGAGCCAGATGCAGCACCGCATGCGGGAAGCTGCGCAGGGCGCCCAGACACCGCGGGAAGGGTTGCTGGCGATGGTCTCGGCCTACCTTCAAATGGCCGACACCAGCCCCAGCGTGTACACCTTTGTCACCAGCCACGCGCCGGGCGATCCTGGCGGCACGCCGGCGTCCGCGATGGGCAGTGCACTGGGCCACTTCTTCGACGCCGTTGCGGAGATGATCGCCACGCCCATGCGCTCCCACCTGGGCGGCGGCCGGGAAAACGTCATCGGCTACTGGCCCAAGGCCGCCATCGGCCTGGTGCGGAATGCCGGCGAGCAGTGGCTCAGCACGCCCGACTCCCCCGCCAAGCCCGACCAGGAAACCATGGCACGCCAGATCACCGCATGGCTGTGCGTAGGCATTGCCCCCGAGCTCACCACGGGCTCACAGACAACAAAGTTATCCGCCAACGAAGGACTGTGACATGACTGAAGTAGTGGACCGATCCACCCGCAAGGCATTCCGCCCCGCGGCCAGCCCGGCCGCGGCACACAAATCCGCCGGCACCCGGCCCGCCGTCGTTGTCGCGGCCCTGGGTGCACAGCTGCTGGGCCGGTGGTCCGCGGTCCGGTTGCAGGCCAGGGAACTCGCCGCGCGGCCGGAACTGCACAAGATTGAGGGCCTGACGCACACGGAGCACCGCGCACGGGTGTTCGGCCAGTTGAAGTACCTCGTTGACAACGAGGCCGTGCACCGCGCCTTTCCCTCTGAGCTGGGCGGGTCCGACGACCACGGCGGCAACATTGCCGGCTTCGAGGAGCTGGTGGTGGCGGACCCGTCCCTGCAGATTAAGGCCGGCGTCCAGTGGGGGCTGTTCGGCTCCGCGGTGATGCACCTGGGAACCGCTGACCACCACGCCAAGTGGCTGCCGGGCATCATGAGCCTGGACATCCCCGGCTGCTTCGCCATGACGGAAACCGGCCACGGGTCCGACGTCGCCAGCATCGCCACCACGGCCACCTACGATCCTGCCACCGGGGAGTTCGAGCTCCACACCCCGTTCAGGGCTGCGTGGAAGGACTACATTGGCAACGCAGCCAATGATGGCCTGGCCGCCGTCGTCTTCGCCCAGCTGGTGACCCGGGGCGTGAACCATGGTGTGCACGCGTTCTATGTGGACCTTCGGGACCCGGCCACCAAGGAATTCCTGCCGGGCATCGGCGGCGAAGACGACGGCGTCAAGGGCGGCCTCAACGGCATCGACAACGGCCGGCTGCACTTCACCCGTGTACGGATCCCGCGGACCAACCTCCTGAACCGCTACGGCAACGTCGACGCCGATGGAACCTACAGCTCACCCATTGCCAGCCCCGGCCGGCGCTTCTTCACCATGCTCGGAACCCTGGTGCAAGGCCGGGTTTCGCTGGACGGTGCAGCCGTTGCCGCGTCCAAGGTGGCCCTCAAGGCCGCCATCCAGTACGCCACCGAACGCCGCCAGTTCAACGCCTCGTCCCACACCGACGAAGAAGTGCTGCTGGACTACCAGCGCCACCAGCGGCGCTTGTTCACCCGCCTTGCCGCCACCTATGCGGCCAGCTTCGCCCACGAGCAGCTGCTCGGGAAATTTGACGACGTCTTCTCCGGTGCCAATGACACCGACGCGGACCGCCAGGACCTGGAGACCCTGGCCGCCGCCCTGAAACCGCTGAGCACCTGGCATGCCCTGGACACCCTTCAGGAGTGCCGGGAAGCCTGCGGCGGAGCCGGATTCCTGATCGAGAACCGCTTCGCCTCGCTCCGGGCCGACCTGGACGTCTACGCCACCTTCGAAGGCGACAACACGGTGCTGCTCCAGCTTGTGGCAAAGCGCCTGCTGGCCGACTACGCGAAGGAATTCCGCAACGTCGACTTCGGTGTCCTGGCCCGGTACGTGGTGGGCCAGGCGGCCGGGGCCGCCGTCCACCGCACCGGCCTGCGGCAGGTGGCCCAGTTCATGGCCGACACCGGTTCGGTCCAGAAGGCCGCCATAGCGCTGCGCGACGAGGAAAGCCAGCGCGCCCTGCTCACCGACAGGGTCCAGACCATGGTGGCAGAGGCGGCCACCGCGCTCAAAGGCAGCGGCCGGCTGCCGCAGGACAAGGGCGCGGCACTGTTCAACCGGCACCAGAACGAACTCATCGAAGCAGCCCAGGCCCATGCTGAACTGCTTCAGTGGGAAGCGTTCACCGATGCACTGCACGGGGTGGAGGATCCGGGAACCAAGCTGGTCCTGACCTGGCTGCGTGACCTCTTTGGCCTGTCCCTGATCGAAAAGAACCTCTCCTGGTACCTGATGAACGGGCGCCTGTCGATGCAGCGGGCCCGCACCGTGGGCGGGTACATCAACAGGCTGCTGGAGAAAATCCGCCCGCACGCCCTGGATCTGGTGGAAGCGTTCGGCTACGGCGACGACCATATCCGGGCGGCCATCGCCACGGGCGCCGAGAAGGAACGGCAGGACGAGGCCCGCGCGCACCTGCGCAGCGAGCGTGCCAGCGGGCAGTCCCCGGTGGATGAGAAGGTGCTCCTGGCGCGGACGGCAGGCGGGCAGAAGCGCTGACCCTGCGGGGCCACGCGTCCTCCGAGGCGCATGAATAACGACGGCGCCGCTCCCCTGCGCGGGGAGCGGCGCCGTCGTCGTACTGCCGGAGAAACGGTCAGCCGGCTGCCGGCAGCACCGAGCGGTACACCTCGAGGGTGGTTTCCGTGATGGATTCCCAGGAGAAGTGCTTCTCTGCGCGCTCGCGGCCGGCCTGGCCCATGGCGCGGGCACGGGTGGGGTCGGACACCACGTCCGTGAGCGCGGCGGCGAATTCCGTGACGAACTTTTCCGGATCCAGCGGCGTGCCGGTGCCGTCGGTGACCTGTTCCAGGTCCACGAGCAGCCCGGTCCGGCCGTGCTCCACCACCTCGGGAATGCCGCCGGTTGCGCTGGCCACCACGGCCGCCCCGCACGCCATGGCTTCGAGGTTGACGATGCCGAGCGGCTCGTAGATGGAGGGGCAGGCGAACGCCGTGGCGTGGCTGAGCACCTGGATCAGCTCGTGGCGCGGCAGCATCCGTTCGATGAGCACCACGCCGGTGCGCTGCTTCTGCAGGTCCTCGATCAAGGCGGCGGTCTCGGCGGCAAGTTCAGGCGTGTCCGCCGCGCCGAGGCACAGGACCAGCTGCACGTCGGCGGGAAGCTTTGCCGCCGCCCGCAGCAGGTAGGGAACGCCCTTCTGCCGTGTGTTTCTTCCCACAAAGACCACGCTGGGCTTGGCGGGATCGATGCCCAGGGCACGGACGGCGTCGTCGTCTTCGTCACGCTTCCACAGGTCGACGTCGATGCCGTTGTGCACCACGCGGACCTTCTCCGGGTCGACGTTGGGGTAGCTGCGCAGGATGTCCTGCCGCATGCCTTCGGACACGGCGATGATCGCGGCCGCAGCCTCGTAGGCCGTCTTCTCCACCCACGACGAGAGGGCGTAGCCGCCGCCAAGCTGTTCGGCCTTCCAGGGGCGCAGCGGTTCCAGGCTGTGGGCGCTCAGGACGTGCGGAATACCGTGCAGCAGGGACGCAAGATGCCCTGCCATGTTGGCGTACCAGGTGTGCGAATGGACCAGGTCCGCGCCTTCGATGTCCGGGACGATCCGCAGGTCCACACCGAGCGTCTGCACCGCCGCGTTGGCCGAGCCGAGGTCCTCCGGTACCTGGTACGAGCTCACGGTGGCGCCGTGGTAGTCAGCGTCGCGGGGAGCGCCGAACGCACGAACCTGCAGGTCAACGTGCTTACTAAGCACCCTGCTCAATTCGGCGACGTGCACCCCGGCGCCACCATAGATCTCCGGCGGGAACTCTTTAGTCACAATGTCTATTCGCACATGACCCAAGGTAGTCCTTCACGCATAACTGTTCTAGTGTGAAGGAGTCCGGGCGTACCGGACTGTCTTGGGGAGTTACGAAGGCGTACAGGAGCGACCACTATGCCGTTGAATAAAAAAGTCCTGGCCATTGTCCTCGCAGGCGGCGAGGGAAACAGACTGATGCCACTGACGGCAGACCGGGCCAAGCCAGCCGTGCCCTTTGCGGGCAGTTACCGCCTCATCGACTTCGCGTTGTCCAACCTGGTCAATTCCCGCTACCTGCAGATCGTCGTCCTGACCCAGTACAAGTCGCACAGCCTTGACCGCCACATTTCCGAGACGTGGCGCATGTCCACCCAGCTGGGCAACTACATCGCTTCCGTTCCCGCCCAGCAGCGCGTGGGCAAAAGCTGGTTCCTTGGCAGCGCCAACGCCATCTACCAGTCCCTGAACCTCATCCACGACGCCAACCCCGACATCGTCGTCGTGGTCGGCGCGGACCACGTGTACCGCATGGACTTCGCCCAGATGGTGGCCCAGCACGTCCACAGCGGCGCCAAGGCCACGGTGGCTGCAGTGCGGCAGCCGCTGCACATGGCCAACCAGTTCGGCGTCATCGAAGTGGACCAGAACGACTCCCAGAAGATTGCCGCATTCGTGGAGAAGCCTGCGAGCACCCCCGGCCTCGCCGCGGATCCCTCACAGTTCCTGGCCTCCATGGGCAACTACGTCTTCGACGCCGACGCCCTGGTGGCTGCGCTCCATGTGGACGCGGAACGGCTGGACACCAAGCACGACATGGGCGGCGACATCATCCCCTACTTCGTCAACCGTGGCGAGGCCGGCGTCTACGACTTCACCCTGAACGACATTCCCGGGTCCACCGAGCGCGACCGCACTTACTGGCGCGACGTCGGCACCATCGATTCCTTCTACGACGCCCACATGGACCTCATCTCCCCGCTGCCGGTCTTCAACCTCTACAACTCCGAGTGGCCCATCTACACCCGGCAAAGCATCTCCCCGCCCGCGAAGTTCGTCCGGGGTGACAACAACACCGTGGGAACGGCGCTGGATTCCATCGTTGCCAGCGGCGTGGTCATTTCCGGCGGCATCGTCGAGGGTTCGGTGCTGTCCAACGACGTCTATGTGGCCACGAGTGCCCGGGTTACGGACTCGGTGCTGATGGACAAGGTGCAGGTGGGCGAAGGCGCCGTGATCAAGCGGGCCATCCTGGACAAGAACGTCAAGGTCCCCGCCGGCGCGGCCATCGGCCTTGACCCGGACCTGGACCGGGCCCGCGGTTTCAAGGTCACCGAATCCGGCATCACGGTGCTGTCCAAAGGCCAGGAGGTTCCGGAACCGGGTGACGCTGAAAGGCAGCTTGCCGCCCAGCACCTGGGTGCGGTGCCCAACGCCGTGAGGGCCGCGGCAGAGCAGTTCCCCGAGGTGCGCGAGACCGTTGGCAAGGTGGCCGAAACCCATGCGGCAGCAGCGGCGAAGGCTTCACCGGACGGCGCACGGGTGTCCTGACCCGGCGTCCCCGCCCGGACCATCCGACCAAGCGGGCCGGAGCACCACATCGGTGCTCCGGGCCAGCGGCGTACGCTGTAAAATTGGGCTAATGAGCTCCCCCGACCTGACCCCTGAGGAAATCCAGGCCTGCCTCAAGGTCCTGAACACGATCCACGCGTACGACGAGGAGCACCCCGACTACATCTCGGTGCGGCGTGCCACCGGAAAGATGTTCAAAGCCGTCAAGCGGCACCGCAGGGTCACCAAGCGCGACCTGATTGCCGAAGCGGACAAAGCCGTCATCGCGCAGACAGCCACTGCCGCCCCGGACCGGATCGACGACGAAACCCGCGGCAACAAGCTGGCCACCTCAGCGACCGGCAAGGTGGCCGGCCACCTCATCAGGTCCCGCCCCTGCTACATCTGCAAGCAGCACTACACCCAGGTGGACGCCTTCTACCACCAGCTGTGCCCCGACTGCGCAGCCTTCAGCCACAGCAAGCGCGACGCCCGGACCGATCTGACCGGCAGGCGCGCCCTGCTCACCGGTGGGCGCGCCAAGATCGGAATGTACATCGCCCTGCGGCTGCTGCGCGACGGCGCCCACACCACCATCACCACCCGGTTCCCCAAGGACGCCGCCCGCCGGTTCGCGGCGATGGAGGACAGCGGCGAGTGGCTGCACCGGCTCCGGATTGTCGGCATCGACCTCCGCGACCCGGCCCAGGTCATGGCCCTGACCGACTCCCTCAACGAGGCCGGTCCGCTGGACATCATCATCAACAACGCGGCCCAGACGGTCCGCCGGTCCGGCAACGCCTACAAGCCCCTGGTGGATGCCGAGGACGAGCCGCTTCCCGCTGCACTGGAGCAGGCCAACGGCGGCCCCGAACTGCTGACCTTCGGCCACGCCCACGACAAGCATCCGCTGGCACTCGCGGGCAGCGTCACGGAACACCCGGTCCTGGCCGGCGACGCCATCACCTCGCTGGCGCTGTCCACAGGGTCCGCCTCGCTCGAACGCATAGCCTCCGGGACGGCCATCGACGCCGGCGGACTGGTCCCCGACCTGGCCACCATCAACAGCTGGACCCAGGTGGTGGACGAAGTGGATCCGCTGGAGATGCTGGAGGTCCAGCTCTGCAACGTGACGGCACCGTTCCTGCTGGTGAGCCGCCTCCGCGGCGCCATGCAGCGCTCCACGGCACGGCGGAAGTACATCGTCAACGTCTCCGCCATGGAAGGCCAGTTCTCCCGGGCTTACAAAGGGCCGGGGCACCCGCATACCAACATGGCCAAGGCCGCCCTGAACATGATGACCCGCACCAGCGCCCGGGAAATGCTGGAGACGGACGGCATCCTGATGACTGCCGTGGACACCGGCTGGATCACCGACGAACGCCCGCACTTCACGAAGGTCCGGCTCATGGAGGAGGGCTTCCATGCACCCCTGGACCTGGTTGACGGCGCGGCACGGGTCTACGACCCCATTGTCATGGGTGAACGCGGCGAGGACCAGTACGGGGTCTTCCTGAAGGATTACAAGCCCAGCCCTTGGTGATGGTTGTATGCTCACGGCATGAGCAACGAGTCATCCTCCCAAGTGCAGAACCTCGAACACCACGAATGCTGGGCCATGCTGCGGACGGTGTCCGTGGGCAGGCTGGCGGTCCTCGTTGACGGCCGCCCGGATATCTTCCCGGTGAACTTCACGGTGGACGGCGGCACGCTGGTCTTCCGCACCAGCCAAGGCACCAAGTTGTCGGCTGCAACCGGTGACGCCCCCGTGGCTGTGGAGGCGGACGGGGTGGACGCTGATACCGGCCTGGCCTGGAGCGTGGTCATTAAGGGAACCGCCGACCTCGTCAAGAGCACCGAGGAAGTGCTCGAGACCTCCCGCCTGTACCTGTTCCCGTGGCAGGCCGGGCGGAAGGACGCGTTCGTCCGCATCACCCCTGACTCGGTCACGGGCCGCCGCTTCAAGGTCACGGATCCGATGACCTGGTGGACCCAGATCAGCAGCTCCGCGAAAACCTCGTTCGAGTAACTGGCTGCCGCGGCGCCGGAACCCCGTGCCCCGGCCGGCCCGGCTGACCCGGGCGGCCCTCAGGCCAGCTGGGTGATTTCGACGCTGACGTTGAGGGCGGACCCGCCACCGCCGGACAGGATGCCTTTCAACGGCGACACGTCGCGGTAGTCCCGGCCCCGCGCAACGGTGACGTGGAAGTCGCCGGCCGGCTTGTGGTTGGTGGGGTCCCAGCTCCGCCACTCGCCATCCCACCACTCCAGCCAGGCGTGCGACTGCCCGGCGACGGTCTCGCCGATGCCCGCGCTGGACCGCGGGTGGAGGTAGCCGGACACGTAGCGGGCGGGGATACCGCAGCTGCGCAGCGCGCCGATGGCAAGGTGCGCCAGGTCCTGGCACACTCCCTTGCGCTGGCCCCAGGCCTCCTCCGCGTTGGTGGTGACCGCGGTGGAGCCGGACATGTAGGTCATCTCGCCGCGCATCCACGCGAAGACGGCCATGGCCGCGTCATGCGGGTTCTTGCCGGCCACGACCTCCGGGATGATACCCAGGACCTCGTCGCCCGGGCCGCTGAGCCGGGACTGCGGCAGCCAGTCGCTGAAGGTGTTGAGGGTTTCGGGGCTGGCGAGGACGTCCCAGCCGACGATGTCCGATTCGGAAGGGATCTTCTCGGCGCGGTGCACCTCCACCGTGATGTTCGACACCACTTCCAGGCGTTCGTGCGGCATCTGCATGTCGAAGGCCGTGACCCTGGTGCCCCAGTAATCACGGTAGGTGCTGACGGCCGCCTGCGTCGGGGAAACCTTGACCACCGATTCCAGGACCACCTGCTGGGAGTCCGTCAGCGGGGTCATCCGTGCTTCGTTGTAGGACAGGGTGACGCGCTTGTTGTACTTGTACGCCGTCCGGTGGACGATGCTCAGCCGGGTCATGAAACTTCTCCCACCCAGGCCAGTTCGTCCGCCTGATTGAAGTACTTACGGGAAATGGCGTCCGAGGCCTGGGACACGGCTTTCTGCACGCGCTCCATGTGCTCGGGAAGCTCGGACATGAGGTCGTCGGTGCGGTGGAACTCGAGGAATGTCCGGGCCTGCCCCACGATCCTGCGGGCGTCGTTGATGAACCCCACGCGCTGCGCTGACGGGTCCAGCTTGGCCAGGCACTCGTCGGCGTCGCGCAGGGCGTAGACGATCGAGCGCGGGAAGAGGCGGTCCAGGAGCAGGAACTCGGCGGCGTGCTGGTCGCCGAAGGCTGCCCGCCGGGTCCGCAGGAAGGATTCGTAGGCGCCGGCGCAGCGGAGCATGTTCACCCAGGACATGCCGGCGGAGAGGACATCTCGCGTGGACAGCATGCGTGCGGTCATGTCCGCGCGTTCCAGCGACCGGCCCAGCACCAGGAAGAGCCAGCTCTCGTCATGGCTCACCGTGGTGTCCGCGAGGCCGCTGACCATGGCCGTGCGTTCCAGTGTCCAGTTGCAGAACCGGTAGGTGCCCACCACGTCCTTGCGGTGCTGGCTCAGCCCGTAGTACGTGGTGTTCAGGCTTTCCCACAGCCCGGAGGAAACAGTCTCCCGGGCGCGGCGGGCGTTCTCGCGGGCAGCGCCGAGGGAGCCGGCGATGGACGTGGCGCTGGTCTTGTCATACGCCAGGGCGTGCAGCAGTTCCGGCAGGCCGAAATCCTCGTTCTGCGGGCGTGCGCCCATGACGGCGAGGAGTTCCTGCGCCACGCTCCTGCGTTCCTCCATGGGGAGGTGGTTCAGCCGCTCCAGATGCACGTCAAGGATGCGGGCGGTGCCATCGGCGCGCTCCACGTAGCGGCCGATCCAGAACAAGGATTCGGCAATACGGCTAAGCATTCGCGGCTACCTCCTGCGTGCGCGGAATTGCTGGGGAAATCGATGGCCGGGCGGCCGGGGTCACTGCTGCTGCTCCGACTGGCGGTCGCGCCAGTTGCTTTCCACGGGCCAGACCGAGACCCGTTCACGGACCGTGACCGACTGGCGGGGAACGGTTTCCACCGGCATCTGGGGCGAGTCCGCCAGGACCCAGGTGTCCTTGGACCCGCCGCCCTGGCTGGAGTTGACGATCAGGGATCCCTCTTTCAGCGCCACGCGGGTGAGGCCTCCGGGCAGCACCCAGACGTTCTCGCCGTCGTTCACCGCGAACGGCCGGAGGTCCACGTGCCGGGGGCCGAATTTGTCCCCGCCCAACGTGGGGACGGTGGAAAGCTGCAGCACGGGCTGGGCGATCCAGCCGCGGGGGTCGGCAATGATCCGCTGGCGGAGGGCGTCCAATTCGTCGTTGGAGGCGTCGGGGCCGATGACAAGGCCCTTGCCGCCGGAGCCGTCGACCGGCTTGACCACGAGTTCGGCGAGGTTGTCCAGGGTGTATTCCCGGGCCTCCTTCTCCTCGAGCCGGTACGTGTCCACGTTCGCGATGATGGGCTCCTCGCCGAGGTAGTACCGGATCAGGTCAGGAACGTAACTGTAGACCAGTTTGTCGTCGGCCACCCCGTTGCCCACCGCGTTGGCGATGGTGACGCCGCCGGCGCGCGCGGCGTTGACCAGCCCTGGGCAGCCGAGCATTGAGTCCGCGCGGAACTGCAGGGGGTCCAGGAAGTCGTCGTCGATCCGCTTGTAGATGACGTCAACGCGCTGTTCGCCGGCGGTGGTGCGCATGTAGACACGGTTTCCGCGGCAGATCAGGTCCCGGCCCTCCACCAGCTCCACGCCCATCAGGCCGGCCAGCAGGGTGTGCTCGAAGTAGGCGCTGTTGAAGACGCCGGGGGTGAGGACGACGACGGTGGGGTCGTCGACGCCGGCAGGCGCGGTTTTGCGCAGGGCCGAGAGCAGCCGGCGGGGGTATTCCTCGACGGGGCGGATGAGCTGCTGGCCGAAGGCCTCGGGCAGGCCCTTGGCCATGGCGCGCCGGTTTTCCAGGACGTAGCTCACGCCGGAGGGCACGCGGACGTTGTCCTCCAGGACGCGGAAGGTGCCGGCAGCGTCACGCACGACGTCGATGCCGGAGATGTGCACCCGGACCCCGCCGGCAGGTTCGAAACCGTGGACCTGCCGGTGGAAGTGGGCGCTTGTGGTCACCAGCTGCCGGGGGATCACGCCGTCGGCCACGACTGTCATCTTGTCGTAGACGTCGTTCAGGAAGGCCTCCAGGGCACGCACGCGCTGGGCCACGCCCCGTTCCAGGACGTCCCACTCCGCCGCCGGAATGACCCGGGGCACGATGTCGAGCGGAAAGGGCCGCTCCTCGCCGGCGTAGTCAAAGGTCACACCGCGGTCCAGGAACGTGCGGGCCATGGAGTCCGCGCGGGCGCTGACGTCCGCCAGGGAGAGCTTCCGAAGGGCGTCCGCCACCTCCGCGTAGGAGTCCCGTGCCTGCTGCCCGGGGGCGAACATCTCGTCGTAGGCTCCGGTCCGGCCCGCGGCCTCGGAGTAATCCTGGAATAGGTCTGACATGTCCAATAGCCAACCATCTTTTTGTTTCGAATTCATTACTGCCATCCATTCTCGCGTGTTGGCGGGGGTGCTCCGGTTCGTGGATTGCGGGCCTCTTCGGGCACAGTAGGTGAGTGCCCCGCAGCAGAAGCCTCCCCACGCCCGGTCCTGGCGGCCACGCCGGCGTCGGGCGCCTCCTCCCGGGGCTGGCGACGGCGGCCCTTGCGGTGGCATCGGCGATCCTGCTCCACGGCCTGTTCCCCCCTCTGCCCGCCATGACCCTGGCTGTGGTGCTTGGCGTCCTGGCCGCGAACCTGCCGGGAACGGGAGTATGGTCCGCCGGCCGCGCCCGCCCCGGCCTCGACTTTGCCGGCAAGCACCTGATGCGGGCGGGGATCGTCCTGCTCGGCCTGAAGGTCAGCATCATGGACGTCCTGGGACTGGGCTGGCTGGCGCTGGTCCTGATCACCGCCGTGGTGGCAGCCAGCTTTGGCGGGACCTACCTGATCTCGCGCCTGTTCCGCCTGCCGCCGGTGACGTCGCTCCTGGTGGCCACCGGGTTCTCCATCTGCGGTGCCTCCGCCATCGGCGCCGTGGCGGCCGTCCGCAGGATCCGGCACGCGGACACCGTCCTTCCCGTGGCACTGGTGACCCTCTGCGGCACCCTCGCCATCGGCGTCCTCCCCCTGCTCGTCCATCCCCTCGGCCTCACCGCCGCCGTCTTCGGAGCCTGGGCCGGCGCGTCGGTACACGACGTGGGACAGGTGGTGGCCACCGCGCAGACCGCCGGGACCGCGGCCCTGGCGATCGCCGTCGTCGTCAAACTCACCCGCGTGCTGCTGCTGGCGCCCGTCGCGGCTTTGGCAGGGGCGCACCACCGCCGGAGCTCCCGGCCGGACACAGCCGGTGCGAAACTGCCGCCCGTGGTGCCGCTGTTCGTGCTGGGCTTTGTGGCGATGGTGGTACTGCGTTCCACAGGATGGCTCGGCGACGGCTGGCTGGAAGCCGGTGCCGTGCTCCAGGACATCGCGCTGGGCGCTGCGCTCTTCGGCCTGGGCTCCGCCGTGCGGATCCGGCACCTGCTGCACACCGGGGGCCGCGCGGTGCTCGCGGCGCTTGCCGCCTGGCTGCTGATCGCCGTGCTGGGCCTGGCAGCGGCCCTGCTGATCGCCGGGTGACCGTGACGGATCGGCGCCGTGATTAGATAGCCGGGTGCCACTTGAGAATCTGATGCGCAGCGAAGCCGCCGACCGTTCAGCCCTGATCAGCACCGCCAGTTACGACGTCTCGCTGGATGTCCGGCACGCCGCGGACCCGGACATAGCCGGCTACACCAGCCGCAGCGTCATAACCTTCACGGCCTCGGAGCCGGGAAGTTCAACGTTCCTCGATTTTATCGGCGCCGGCGTCCACAGCGTTTTCCTCAATGGCAGGCGCCTGCCAGTGGAGGACGTGGTGGACGGTTCACGGATCAGGCTGGAGAACCTCCTGGCGGAGAACCAGGTGACTGTCACCGGGACCGCCCTGTACAGCCGCTCCGGTGAGGGGATGCACCGGTTCGTGGACCCTGCAGACGGCAAGACGTACCTCTACACCCAGTACGAACCCGCGGACGCCCGCCGTGTGTTCGCCAACTTCGAGCAGCCGGACCTCAAGGCCACCTACACCTTCCATGTCATGGCGCCGGCACAGTGGGAGGTGGCGTCCAACGGCGCGGAGGTGAAGCGGACGCTGCTCACCAGCGATCCGGCCACGGCCTGCTGGGACTTCGCCACCACGCTGCCCATGTCCACCTACATCACGGCGATCCTGGCGGGCCCCTATTTCAAGGCGCAGGACCGCTGGCAGGCAACGCTCGACGACGGGACACACCTGGACGTGCCCCTGGCCCTTTACTGCCGGGCGTCGATGGCGGACTCCTTCGACACGGACCACCTTTTCGCACTGACCAAGAAAGGCCTGGACTTCTTCAACCGGCTCTTCGACTTCCCCTACCCGTGGGGCAAGTACGACCAGGCGTTCGTCCCGGAGTACAACCTTGGCGCCATGGAAAACCCGGGGCTGGTCACCTTTACCGAGAGCTATGTGTTCACCTCCCGGGCCACCGACGCCCAGTACCAGGGCCGCGCCAACACCCTGATGCACGAAATGGCGCACATGTGGTTCGGCGACCTCGTGACCATGCAGTGGTGGGACGACCTGTGGCTGAAGGAATCCTTCGCCGACTACATGGGCACCCTGGGCGTGGACCGTGCGACGGACTGGGACACCGCCTGGGTGAACTTCGCCAACAAGCGCAAGGCATGGGCCTACGTCCAGGACCAGCTGCCCACCACACACCCAATCGTGGCGGACATCCCTGACCTGGAGGCCGCGAAGCAGAACTTCGATGGCATCACCTACGCCAAGGGCGCATCGGTTCTGAAGCAGCTGGTGGCGTATGTGGGGTTCGATGCGTTCATCGCCGGGTCGCGGGCGTACTTCCGGAAGCACGCCTACGGAAACACGTCCCTGGGCGACCTCCTCGACGCCCTGGGCGAGGCCTCCGGTCGGGACCTGGCAGGCTGGGCGCAGCTCTGGCTGCAAACATCCGGAATCTCCACCTTGTCCCTCGACATCGTTCCGGGAACAACGGACGACGACGGCGTGCCCGCCGGGGTGGCGATCGTCCAGGAAGCAACGGATCCCGTCACGGGACGCGAGGAACTGCGTCCGCACCGCCTGCGGGTGGGATCCTACGATTTTGACGGCTCCGGTGCCCTGGTGCGGACCGGGAGCATTGAAACCGACGTGGTGGGCGCCCGGACGGAACTCTCCCGGCTCGCGGGACACCCAAGGCCTGCGCTGCTGCTCGTCAACGACGACGACCTCGCGTACGCCAAGGTGCGGCTGGACCCGGAGTCCGAAGCCACCGTCCGCGCTTCCCTGGACCGGATCACCGATCCGATGGCGCGGGCACTGTGCTGGACGGCGCTCTGGAACTCCGCCCGCGACGGTGTGAGCCCTGCCCGGCACTATGTCGACGCGGTGGCCGCGTTCGCCCCTGCCGAAACTGGCATCGGTGTCCTGCTGAACGTCCTCGACAACGCCGTGACCGCCGTCGAACGCTACACCGCCGTTGGCAGCCGAACGGCTGTGCGCGCCTCCTTCCTGGCCACCGCCGCCGAAGAACTGGACCGGGCCCGCCCGGGCTCCGACCAGCAACTGGCCTGGGCCCGCACCCTCGGCACGCTCAGCCGGCACGACGCCACGCTGCTGCCGCGCCTGCGGGGGCTCCTGGACGGGACGGACGCCGTGGAAGGCCTTGCGGTGGACGCGGAACTCAGGTGGCACTTCTGGCATGCGCTCGCCGCAAACGGGCAGGCATCCGCAGCCGAACTGCACGCCGAACTGAAGCGGGACACCACCGCCTCCGGACGCGCCGGACACGCCACCGCACTGGCCTCCCGCCCCGATCCGGCGGTCAAGGCCGCGGCCTGGAACGCTGCCGTAGAAGGCAACGAACTGTCCAACCAGCTGCTGACCGCCACCATCAACGGATTTGCCACGGCGCCGGCGGAGCTGCTCGAGCCATATGTTGAGCCCTACTTCGACTGCCTCCGGAAGACCTGGGATACCCGCAGCATCGAGATCGCCGGCCGGATTGTCCGGGGCCTGTATCCGGCGGCACAGGACCTGGCGGAAGGAACCGAACCGGCGGAGCACCGCGTGATCCGGCGCACGGACCGCTGGCTCGAGGAGAACCAGGACGCGCCGCACGCACTGCGCCGCATCGTGGTGGAACAGCGCAGCCACCTGCTGCGGGCACTGTGCGCGCAGGCCGCCGTCGTGGGGTCCCCCACCCTGGCCCCGCCCGCGCACTGACGGCAGGGCTCGATGCGCTGGGACAGTCCGTGCGCAGCGAACCGGGGCCTCACTGCGCCCTGGCGCCCACAGTCCGGCGTCAGGGGACGCGGTGAAGCCATTCCCGGGTGCCGAACTTGGATGCCACCCGTTCCTCTGCCGCGGCCAGTTCCCGTCCCGTCAGCTCGGACGGGGTGGCACCGTAGCGCCCGCTGAAGACATCGATCATTTCCTCGATGATGGCGGTCCGTGCCAGGCCGGTCTGGCGGCGGAGCGGGTCCACGCGCTTCTTGGCGCTGCGGGTGCCCTTGTCGGAGAGTTTCTCCTTGCCGATCCGCAGGACCTCCACCATCTTGTCGGCGTCAATGTCGTAGCTCATGGTCACGTGGTGCAGCATGCCGCCGTTGGCCAGCCGCTTCTGCGCGGCCCCGCCGATCTTGCCCTGGTCCGTGGCGATGTCATTGAGCGGGACGTAGAAGGCGTTGATGCCCAGTTTCTCCAGCGCGGCCATGACCCAGGCATCCAGGAAGGGGTAGGAGTCCGCGAAGCTGAGCCCGTCCACCAGCGTCTGCGGCAGGTAGAGGGAGTACGTGATGCAGTTGCCGGCCTCCATGAACATCGCTCCCCCGCCGCTGATCCGGCGGACCACGTTGATGCCGTGCCGGGCCACGCCGTCGGGATCCACCTCGTTCCGCACCGACTGGAAACTGCCGATGACCACGGACGGCTCCTGCCAGTCCCAGAACCTCAGCGTCGGGGTGCGCAGCCCAGCCCCCACCGCTTCGGTGAGGACCTCGTCCAGGGCCACGTTGATTTCGGTGGGCAGGACGGTGGGTGCAATGACGTTCCACTCGTGGTCGGCCCACGAGGTCGCCTTGGCCAGGGCCCGGCGGACGGTGACTGCGACGGCGTCCGCGGAGAAGCCGAAAAGGACCGTGCCGGGGGGCAGCGCTGCGGTGACTGCTGCGGCGAGGTCGGCAGCGGGCGTGGTGTCCGGCAGGCCGGTCAGCGCGCGGTTGATGTCCAGCAGCGCCTCATCCGGCTCCAGGAAGAAGTCGCCGCTGATGGACACCCTGGCGAGCGTGCCGTCCACGACGGCCACGTCCGCCACCACGAGCTTGCCGCCGGGAACCTTGTATTCTCCGTGGTGGTCACCATTCGCGCTGCGGTTGTTGGATGCGGGAAAGGTCTGCGTCATGATTCCCATCCTGCCCCAGAAAGCAGGTGCGCGGTTAACGCGAAAAAGCCCGCACCGTTGCGGGTGCGGGCTTTCTCCTGAAGCTTGGGCGAAGGAATTACTTCTTGCCGCCGAAGCCCTTGAAGCGAGCGTTGAAGCGCTCGACGCGGCCTGCAGAGTCCATGATGCGCTGCTTGCCCGTGTAGAACGGGTGGGACTCGGAAGAGATTTCGACGTCGATGACCGGGTAGGTGTTGCCGTCTTCCCACTCGATGGTCTTCGAGGAAGACACGGTGGAGCGGGTCAGGAACTTGGTGCCGGAGGCCAGGTCGTTGAAGACAACAGCTTCGTACTTCGGGTGGGTATCAGACTTCATAATGGGACCTTTGTTCACGCAGCTGGATTTTGCCAGCTGCCAGGTATGAATGGGATGGCTGGGATCTGCAGCAGCCGAAGCTGAGAAAGCAGGACAACCAGCTATCTATCATAGCGGACGCGGGAGGGCATGACGAACGCGTCCGCGGCCCCGCAGCCGTTCCGCTGCCCGGCGTCAGTTACGGGGGCGCAGCTCCCAGAACGCGACCGCGGATGCAGCGGCCACGTTGAGCGAATCCACGCCATTGCGCATGGGGATTTTGACGGCGAGGTCGACGGCGGCAAGGGTCCCGGCGCTCATGCCGGCGCCTTCGGTGCCCAGCACCAGGGCGAGCTTGTCCGGGTTCCGCGCCGCGACCGCGTCCACGTCCTCGGCGTCCGGGGTCAGCTCCAGGGCAGCAACGGTGAAGCCGTGATCCTTGAGTACCTGGAGGTCTCCGGGCCAGCTGTCCAGGCGGGCCCAGGGCACCTGGAACACGGTGCCCATGCTGACTCTGACGCTGCGGCGGTACAGCGGGTCGCCGCAACGGGGCGAGACGAGGACGGCATCGATGTCCAGTGCTGCGGCGGAGCGGAAGATGGCGCCGACATTGGTGTGGTCCACAATGTCCTCCAGGACCGCCACGCGGCGGGCTCCGGCGAGCAGGTCCGGCAGGGGAACAGGGGCGGGGCGCTGCATGGCCGCCATGGCACCGCGGTGCAGGTGGAAACCGGTGATCTCCTCCAGCAGCGCAGCCGAGCCGATGAACACAGGAACATCGGGGTAGGCCTTGAAGACGTCGTCGAGGTCGGCCAGCCATTTCTCGGCGAGGAAGAAGGAGCGCGGCTGGTGCCCGGCTGCGAGGGCGCGGCGGAGTACGCGCGACGATTCTGCGATGTACATTCCTTCTGCCGGTTCGCGGAGCTTGCGCAGGTGCACATCGGTCAGGGTGGTGTAATCGCTGACGCGGGGATCGTCGGCGGACTCAAGGTAGTGGAAGGTCACCGGGCGATTATTTCAGCAGGTTGGCGATCATCACGCCGAGTGCCACGATGCCCAGGGCGAAGATCACTGCACGGAGGACGCGGGGCGATAGCTTGCGGCCGACTTTCGAGCCCAGCAGGCCGCCGATGGTGGAACTGACTGCGATGAGCAGCACCACCAGCCAGTTAATCCGGTCGAACGCGAAGAGCAGGTACGAGATGGCCGCCACCATGTTGACGCCGAGCACCAGGATGTTCTTCATGGCGTTGGCGTTCTGGATGGTGCCGGTCAGGAACACCCCCAGAATCCCCACCAGCAGGATGCCCTGTGCTGCAACGAAGTAGCCGCCGTAGACACCGGCCAGGTACACCAAAACCAGCAGCAGGATGCCGTGGCGTTTGTCCCGCACCGCGTGCTCGGGGTTTGCCTCGCGGTTGCGTACCCAGTCCTGCAGCCGCGGCTGGAACACGACCATGAGCAGCGCCAGGACCAGCAGGACCGGCGCGACGTAGTGGAAGACCTTTTCGGGCAGGTGCAGCAGGAGCCATGCGCCCGATATGCCGCCCAGGACCGACGCCGGCAGCAGCCGCAGGACTTGCCGTCCACGGCCGGCCAGTTCGCGGCGGTAGCCGAAGGCTCCGGCGGCCGTGCCCGCCACCAGTCCCATGGCGTTGCTCATGGAGGCGACGACGGGAGCGACCCCCAGGGCGATCAGCACGGGGAAAGTGACCAGCGTGCCGGAGCCCACCACCGCATTGATGGTGCCGGCCCACAGGCCGGCGATGGACACAATGATGCTGCCGAAGAGTTCCAAGGTACTGGTGGCGGCCTGTTCTAGCGGCGGGCTGTGGCCGTGTAGCGGCCGCCGTTTTCGGACACGTCCAGCGGCAGGCCGAAGGTGGTGCTGAGGTGCTCTTCGGTCAGGACCTCGGTGATGGGGCCTGCCGCAACGACGCCGCCGTCACGCAGGAGCATGGCGTGGGTGAATCCAGGGGGGACTTCCTCGAGGTGGTGCGTCACCAGGACCATGGCCGGCGCCGCCTCGTCGCGGGCGAGCTCGCCGAGCTTGTGGACCAGCTCCTCGCGGCCCCCGAGATCCAGTCCGGCGCCGGGCTCGTCCAACAGCAGCAGCTCGGGATCCGTCATGAGGGCGCGGGCGATCTGGACGCGCTTGCGTTCACCTTCGGACAGCGTGGCAAAGGTCCTGTTGAGCAGCGGCCCCATGCCCCAGTCGTTGAGCAGGCGGAAGGCGCGGCGTTCGTCGTCGCGCTCGTACCCCTCCCGCCAGCGGCCGGTCACCCCGTAAGCGGCGGTGACCACCACGTTGAGGACGTTCTCGTGTTCCGGGATCTGGGTGGCGAGGGCAGCGGAGGAGAGGCCAATGCGGGGGCGGAGTTCGAAGACGTCAACGCGCCCCAGGACCTCGTCGAGGATGCCGGCGGTACCGCTGCTGGGGTGCAGCCTGGCCGCCGCGATCTGGAGGAGAGTGGTCTTGCCGGCGCCGTTGGGGCCGAGAATCACCCAGCGTTCGCCTTCGTTGACCTGCCAGTCGACCTTGTCCAGCAGGGTCTTTTTGCCTCGGACAACGCTGACGGAGTCCAGTTCCAGAACATCACTCATAGGAATAGACACTAGGACAAAAAAGAGGCCGACTGATAACCGGTGCAACTGCTCGAAAAAGCATGACGTGCATGGAATCAGCGTCCGGTGCAGGCGTCCTCAGCCGGTCGCCTGGAGGGGAGATGCCGGCGCCGTCCCGCTGCGCGGCTTGTGGTTGAGGTACTGCCCTGCCAGAAGGTACCAGTACGGCCAGGCCAGCCAGGCTGCTGCGCCCGTAGCGACCCCGGCCCCCATGAGGGCCATCCGCAGCCACTCGGGCCCCTGGAGAACGTAGCCTGCGCCGGCAACCGGCAGTCCCGCCAGCAGTGCACCGCCGATGAACCGGCCTAGCCGTGACAGCCGGCGCGGGTATCCCTCGACGTCGCGGAGGCGCCGGTGGACCAGGAAAAGCCAGGCACCCTGGAGCGTGATGGACGCCACCGACACGGCCGTTGAGGTGTTGAAGTCCAGTACCCTGAGGACCAGCAGGGCGGAACTGGCGGCGCCGGCCGCGCAAGCGGTGACGGTAAGCCACTTCACAGGCCCAGTCCATGCCGCCGGCGGCACCCGGCGGTGGACCTGCAGGATGACGGGGATGACCAGGACGTTGAACACGGCGCCGGTAGCGTCATTGATGGTGCCAAAAACATACGGGCCGCCACGGGGTACTTCCACGGCGTACATGGCGGCGAGGGTCACCGCCCCCGCTGCCCCGGCGGCCGCCGCCGCATAGGCGAAGCGTGACGCCGTGCTGTAACCGCGGATGTCGATCAGCTGGTCCATCCTGCCCTCCTGTTGTCAGGACGCATCCAATGGGTACCCAGCCAAACCCCATCGTAGGCCGGTGGCCGCCACTTAGACAGGGGCGCGTTCCGGCGACCGTTCCCGGCTTCGCCCGACGCAACAGATTCAAGGGACCAGTCCCCCGCTGACTAAGATTGCAGGCATGACTTCGAACGTGACTGCGGTCAGCTATGGCCTGAATGTGACCCCGACCGGGCTGGAGCAGTTGCGTTCCGTCCTTACCTTGCAGGGCGCCGCAGTGCTCTCCGAAGACACCGGCGGAGACGGCCGGTACCAGGTGCACGTAGCCGGGCTCCAGCTTCCTGATGCAACGGCTGCTGGCCTTGCCGGCCTGCGCCATGCCGTGGCCGAAGCCGCCATCGAAGGCTTTGATACGGCCCTGGTCCCGGCCGGCCTGCGCTCGGCCGGCCGCAAGCTCCTCATCATGGACGTCGACTCCACCCTGATCCAGCAGGAGGTCATCGAACTCCTCGCAGCCTACGCCGGCAAGCGCGAGGAGGTCGCCGCCGTCACGGAGGCCGCCATGCGCGGGGAGCTGGACTTCACCCAGAGCCTCCACGCCCGGGTGGCGGTGCTCGCGGGGCTGCCGGCCGACGTCGTCCATTCCGTCCGGAACGAGGTGAAGCTCAGCGAAGGGGCGGCGGAGCTCGTGGCCGCCTTCAAGGCGGCAGGGCACGTGGTGGCCGTGGTGTCCGGCGGCTTCAACCAGATCCTGGAGCCGATCGCCGCGGAGCTGGGCCTGGACTACTGGCAGGCGAACGAGCTGGAAATCGTGGATGGCGCCCTGACGGGCAGGGTGCTGGGTGCCGTGGTGGACCGTGCCGCAAAAGAAAAATACCTGCGTGAATGGGCAGCCGCGGAAGGTATCGCGCTGGAACACACCGTCGCGGTGGGCGACGGCGCCAACGACCTGGACATGCTCGGCGCCGCTGGGATCGGCGTCGCATTCAATGCCAAACCCGCGGTGCGCGCGGTAGCCGATGCCGCCGTCAACATGCCCTTCCTTGACGCCGTCCGCCACGTCGCCGGGGTCTGACTCCCCTTAAGAGGACGGGCCCCCGCCTGCAGGATTTTCCTGCGGCCGGGGGCCCGGTCCGGTGCTCCGGAGACTAGCTTGCGGGCTGGGCACCCTTGCCGAAGTAGTCGGCACCGCCGGCGTACTCGGTGTGGCCGGACTCGACGTCCGCGGTGGCCATGCCGGCCACAACCTCAGCGAACTCTTCCACAGAGTAGAGCTTGCCCGCCTCGGCCCGCCGCGCCTCGATGGCGCCCGGGGTGGAGCGGTCCAGCAGCGTGGCAGTGACCGTGCCTTCGATCATGTCGCCGGAGACCACCACGAGGGAGATTCCCTTTTCCGCCAGGTTGGGGATCAGTTCGCGCAGGGCGTCCTCGCCGGCGCGCTTGCTCCGGGCCACGGGCTCGTAGGCAGGCATGGTGGGAACCGTGTTGATGAAGTGGGCCTGGTGGCTGGTGACGAACACCACGCGGGACCCTTCCTTCATCAGCGGCACCGCGGCGTTGAGCATGTTCACCTGGGCGTCACGGTTCAGCTTCAGTGCGTAGTCCTCACCCATGCCGGTCTCCATCCCGCCGGAAGCGTTCAGGACCAGGATGTCCAGGGATCCGAAGTTCTCCATGGCGGCGCTGGCCAGGGCCTGGACGCCCTCCTGCGTGGTCAGGTCCGCGCCCACGGCGACGGCACGGCCGCCGGCGGCTTCGATTCCCTGTACCACCTTGTTGGCGCGGGGCGCCTTCTGGCGGTAGTTGACGACGACGGCGGCACCCTCCGAGGCGAGGATCTTGGCGACGTCAGCGCCGATGCCCCGGGAGGATCCGGTGACGATGGCGGTCTTGTTGTCCAGCAGTCCCATGCATGCTTCCTTTGTTTGAAACGTCTAAATCGCTGATGGCCTGCTGTCCATCATGCCAGCGGATGTCGGTGATTCGCTTGTGTGACCCCCACAAAGAAGAACCCCGCCCCTAGTGTGCAGGAATGGTCAGTGCCCCATGCCCAGGCCGCCATCCACCGGGATGACGGCCCCCGAGATGTAGGCTGCTTCGTCGCTGGCGATCCAGCGGACCACGTTGGCAACCTCGGAGGCCTCGGCGAAGCGCCCGGCGGGGATGCTGGCCAGGTAGTCCTTCTGGGTGGCTTCGGGGAGCTCGGCCGTCATATCGGTGTTGATGAACCCGGGGGCCACCACGTTGGCGGTGATGCCGCGGGAACCCAGTTCGCGGGTCAGGGACCTGGCGATGCCCACCAGGCCCGCCTTGGACGCCGAGTAGTTGATCTGGCCCGGCGCACCGTAAAGGCCGGACACGGAGGAGATCAGGACCACGCGGCCCTTGCGCAGACGGATCATGCCCTTGGACGCGCGCTTGATGACCCGGAAAGCCCCGGTGAGGTTGGTGTCGATGACGGAGGTGAAGTCGTCCTCGCTCATGCGCAGCAGCAGGGTGTCCTTGGTGATGCCGGCGTTGGCCACCAGGACCTCCACCGGGCCGTGGGCGGCTTCCACCTCTTTGAACGCTGCATCTACGGAGGCCTCGTCGGTGACGTCGGCTTTGACGCCCAGGATGCCCTCCGGGAGCGTGGTTTCGCTGCGGTAGGTGACGGCCACCTTGTCCCCGTTGGCCAGGAACGCTTCCGCGATGGCCAGGCCAATGCCGCGGTTGCCGCCGGTGATCAGGACGCTGCGCGGGGCGGTGGCTGCTTCACTCATGTAAAAGCTCCGGGTTTCTGCGGCACAGTGCGCCGCGGTAGGAAGGTGTGGTTTGGGCTGCCTTTGATCTTAGCGGCAGCCCCGGCGCGGGTTTGGGCAGCACTGCCGATGGTGCGAGAATTAAGGGAAGCCTTTGGAGCGTGATCAATCACCGTGACCCTTGAAAACCATGCGGGACATTCCGCGCCCGAAGAACCGGGAAGGTTCTCGGGTGACACGGAGGTCCACAGCATTACCGATGCCGCGGCCGCGCACTCGGAAGACATGCGTGAGCGGATGATCAAGTACGCCCTGGCCATGGGCATCCGCATGGTGTGCCTGATCCTGATCTTCGTGCTGGATGGCTGGTTGAAGATCATTGCGGTGGCCGGAGCGGTATTCCTGCCGTGGATCGCCGTGGTTATAGCCAATGGGAGCGACAAGGCCGAGGTCCACAGCGACCTGCTGCTTGACTCCGCTCCCCTGGCCGAAATTGAAAGCCCGACCCGCCCGGTGGACGATGAGGCGGCCGGCAATGCCGTGCTGCAGGGCGAACTCGTCAGGGATGATGAACCAGGGCACGGAGAGGAGCGCCACGCATCATGAGTATCTTCGATTTCGCGGCGGGGACCGACGTCGCTTCCGAGTCCGGCGCCATCTGCTCCCGCAAGGCGTGCCGGGCACAGGCATCCTGGCAACTGCTGTGGAACAACCCGAAGATCCATGACCCGGAGCGGCGCAAGATCTGGCTGGCCTGTTCGGACCACCGGGACTGGCTCCAGGACTACCTGCAGACCCGCGGGCTGTGGAAGGAAACCGTGCCCCTCGAGGCCGACGGCTCGGGCTCGATGGAGCAGGACATCTGAATGTACCGTTTCCTGTTCTCCAGCAAGTGGCTGGGCTACCTCCTGCTGGCCGCCATCTTTGCCACCGCGTGCGTCTTCCTGGGCCGCTGGCAGATGGACCGGAGGGCGGAGACGTTGGCCGAGATCAACCGTGTGGTCACCAACTACTCCGCCACTCCGGTTCCTTTCGCCCAGGCCAGCGACCAGTTCAACAAGCTGGACCCCGCCAAGGAGTGGACCCAGGTGGAGCTTAAAGGCTCCTACCTCGCTGACGGCCAGCGCATCGTGCGGAACCGGCCGCTGAACGGCCAGCCCGGCTACGAAGTGGTGGTTCCCTTCCGGCTGGCCACCGGCGAAACCGTGGTTATTGACCGCGGCTGGCTGCCGATCGGCAACAGGAATCCCGGCAGTCCGGACTCCGTGCCGGCACCTCCGTCCGGCGAGGTGACCGCCGTCGTCCGCTTGAAGCACGGGGAGCCGGAACTGCAGCGCGGGGCACCGGAAGGACAGCTGGCCTCCATAGACCTGCCAACGTACGCCGCGCAGCTGGGCTATCCCCTGCGCACCGGCGCTTACGGCCAGCTAGCGTCCGAAACGCCGCCCGTCGCGGACATGCCGGTCCCGTTCCCCAAGCCGTCCACGGACGAGGGGACGCATTTGTCCTACTCGCTGCAGTGGTTCGCCTTCGGCGTCCTGATGTTCGTCGGCTTCGGTTACGCGGCCCGGCAGCAGGCACGGAACGCAGCCATCGACGCCGAGGACGAGGAGTTGCTCGACGACGGGACTGTACACGCAGCCGTGACCACCCGCCGTCGCCCGCCTGCCCAGCGGAAGCGGAAGAAGGCGACGGCCGAGGAAGAAGAAGACGCCCTCCTGGACGCGCAGGGGTACTGAGACGTGGAGTACGACGGCGGCCCGGTGGCCCTGGTACGTTCTGCGCTGGTGACGGCGGGGGTCGGCGACACTGTGCGCACCTTTGCTGCGGGCGTCCCCACGGCGGCCGCGGCTGCTGCGGCGTTGGAGTGTGAACTTGCGGCGATCACCAACAGCCTGGTGTTCGAGCTCAGCGGCGATCCCCTGCTGATCCTGGCCAGCGGCGCCGCTCGGGTGGATACAGCGCTGGTCGCGGCGCAGCTCGGCACCGGAAAGATCCGCCGGGCCTCCCCCGACTTCGTCCTGGAGCACACCGGCCAGGAGGTCGGCGGAGTGGCCCCGGTAGGCCACCCGAAGAAAATCAGGACCTTGCTGGACGAATCCCTCCAGGTTCACGGGCTGCTGTGGGCAGGAGCGGGTGACCACAAGTCCATGTTCAGCATCACCTACCGCGAGCTGCTCCGGATCACCGGAGCGCAGGAACTGCAGGTCCGCTAGGCGAGGGTGATGAGGTCCAGGTAGTCCTCGTTCCAGAGGTCTTCGACGCCGTCAGGAAGCATCACCACGCGTTCGGGGTTGAGGGCTTCGACCGCACCTTCGTCGTGGCTGACCAGGACCACGGCGCCGGTGTAGTTGCGCAGCGCGCCCAGGATTTCCGCGCGGCTGGCGGGGTCGAGGTTGTTCGTGGGCTCGTCGAGGAGGAGGACGTTCGCGCTGGACGCCACGATGGTGGCGAGGGCCAGGCGGGTCTTCTCACCGCCGGACAGCACGCCGGCGGGCTTGTCGACGTCGTCCCCGGAGAAGAGGAATGAGCCGAGGATCCCTCGGACTTCGGCGTCCTTCATATCCGGGGCGGCGGAGCGCATGTTCTCCAGCACGGTGCGGTTGTGGTCCAGGGTTTCGTGTTCCTGGGCGTAGTAGCCAACCTTCAGCCCGTGACCGGGGATGACTTCGCCGGTGTCCGGGGTGTCCACTCCGGCGAGCATCCGCAGCAGCGTGGTCTTGCCGGCGCCGTTGAGTCCCAGGATGACCACCTTGGAACCGCGGTCGATGGCCAGGTCCACGTCGGTGAAGATCTCCAGGGAGCCGTAGGACTTGCTGAGCCCGTCCGCGGTGAGCGGGGTCTTGCCGCAGGGCGCCGGGTCCGGGAACCGCAGCGCTGCCACGCGGTCCTGTTCGCGGACCGCCTCCAGGCCGCTGAGCAGGCGCTCGGCACGCTTGGCCATGTTTTGCGCGGCCACAGCCTTGGTGGCCTTGGCCCGCATCTTGTTCGCCTGGTCCATCAGGACCTGTGCCTTCTTTTCGGCGTTGGCACGTTCCCGCTTCCGGGCACGCTCGTCGGTCTCCCGCTGGATGAGGTAGCGCTTCCAGTCCATGTTGTAGAAATCGATCTGGGCGCGGTTGGCGTCGAGCAGGAAGACCTTGTTGACCGTGGCTTCCAGCAGGTCGGTGTCGTGGCTGATAACGATCAGGCCGCCCTGGTGGTTCTTCAGGAAGTCACGCAGCCAGGCGATGGAATCGGCGTCAAGGTGGTTGGTGGGCTCATCCAGGAGCATTGTCTCGGCATCCGAATAGAGGATGCGGGCCAGCTCAACACGGCGCCGCTGGCCACCGGAGAGCGTTTTGAGCGGCTGGTTCAGCAAGCGGTCAGGGAGGGCAAGGTTGGAACAGATCGAAGCAGCCTCGGCCTCGGCGGCATAGCCCCCGGCTGCGAGGAATTCGGATTCCAGCCGGTCATAGCGGCCCATGGCCTTCCGTTGGACGTCCGCATCCTCGCTGGCCATTTCGTCGTGCGCCTTCCGGAGCTTCCCGACGACGATATCGAGGCCGCGTGCCGACAGGATCCTGTCCCGGGCGAGCTGTTCCATGTCAGGGGTGCGGGGATCCTGGGGCAGGTAGCCGATTTCGCCGCTGCGGATCACCTTGCCGGCGGCAGGCAGGCCTTCGCCGGCAAGGACCCGGGTGAGGGTGGTCTTGCCGGCACCGTTGCGCCCCACCAGCCCGATTTTGTCTCCCTTGTCGATGCGGAAGCTCACCTGGTCCATCAGGAGCCGGGCGCCGGCACGCAGTTCAAGATCCTGGACAGTAATCACAGCAGGTAAGGCCTTTCAGCAAGGGGGCGGTCCGCCACCCCCGAGGCGTCAGGGGCATGGGCGGCAATGGGCGGCAGAACGGCCCACCCAAGTCTACCGTTGGTCCGCATGGACCAGCGACGGGGGCCTGCCGGGCCGGACGCTGAGGGCGTAAACTGCCCCGGCACCGCCCGCGCCCAGCGAGAATGGAACCCATGGACTTCGACCGCCTGCTGCAGATCCGGCGCATCTATGCGCAGCAGGCTGCCCTGGAGCTCCCCCGGGGCAGGGAGATCGTCGAACGCTGGCCTGGCGCCGACGTCGTGCTGGTCGAGAACCACTGGAACATCCCGGAGGTACACGGCGACGAGACGAACGTGCCCCGCTGGTCCCGGATCAAGACCGAAGCGCTGGTCCTTGGCGTCAAGAAAGCGCTGACCGTCAAGCCGAACGGCCGTTCCGCCGACTTCATTGCCCCTTCGAGCGCGAACGGGTGTGCCATGGCGTGCGCCTACTGCTACGTGCCCCGGCACAAGGGTTACAGCAACCCGGTCACGGTGTTCGCCAACATCGACCAGATCGGCGGGGCGGTTGAGCGGCATGCCGTGCGCCAGGGCTTGAAACTTGAGCCCAACCAGTGCGACCCCGAGCTCTGGGTGTACGACATCGGGGAAAACAGCGACTGCTCCGTGGACGCGCTGATCAGCCGGAACGTGGAGGACCTCGTGACGCTTTTCCGCGACATCCCCACCGCAAAGCTGTCGTTCGCCACCAAGTTCGTCAATCCCGCCCTGCTGGACTGGGACCACGGCGGACACACAAGGATCCGGTTTTCCCTCATGCCCGCGCAGCTGGCGAAGTCGGTGGACGTCAGGACCTCGCCGGTGTCCGAGCGCATGGCCGCCATCAACGACTTCGTCGACGCCGGGTATGAGGTGCACGTGAACTTCTCCCCCGTCATCGTCACGGACACCTGGCTCAGCGACTGGGCGGAACTGCTGCGGGAACTCGACGCCACGCTTTCGGCCGCCGCCAAGGCCCAGTTGGCGGCTGAAATCATCTTCCTCACGCATAACGAGCAGCTGCACGAGGTCAACCTGGGCTGGCACCCCCAGGCCGAACGCATGCTGTGGCGCCCGGACTTGCAGGAATCCAAGGTGTCCTCCAACGGCTTCACGAACGTCCGCTACCGTTCCGGCACCAAGGGGCGGTACGTCAGGCAGCTCATCGACCTGATCGGCAATATCGCGCCGTACTGCCGTATCCGCTATGCGTTCTGAGGCTTAAACTGTCCTGATCATGACTGGCGCCCGTTCCCGCCTCCTGGTTTGGTCCGTCATCCTGGCGGCCCTCCTTTCGGGCTGCACATCCGCCGTAGGACTCCATGAGGCAGCCACCGTCGCCCCGGCTCCTTCGTCCTCTGCTCCGGCCGTCGCCGGGGCCACACCCGCTCCGGTGCACACCGCCGATCCGGAGCCCCCAGCGCTTCCGACGCCGCCTCCGGCGCCCACGCCACCTCCGGCTCCCCAGCCCTTCGCCCTCAACCTCTACCAGGAGGGCGACTTCGTGCCGCAGTACACGTTCGACTGGTGCGTCGCGGCGAGCATCCAGATGGCGCACAACCTGATCGACGCCACGGGAGGCGCCACCTGGTCCGATCCCACCCAGCAGGGCAACCTGTGGGAGATGGCCCGGGCAAGGTCGTCGGACTCGTTCAACGGCGCCAACCCCTATGGCTGGGCCGAGGTCCTGACCCAATCCGGGATGGGACCCTACGGTGTTGTCAGCATCACCGACTACGGCACCGCCCTGCTCACCGCGGCGCGCGCCATTACCGATACGGGCAGGCCGGTGGGCCTGGTCATGTGGAGCGGGCGCCACGCCTGGGTGATGAGTGGGTTCGAATCCATCGGCGATCCCCGGCACTTCCAGGAATTCTCCGTGACCGGCGTCCGCGTCCAGGACCCGCTCTATCCGTATGGCAGCGGGCAGTGGGGACCCTCGCCCCCGCCCAACAGCCTGCTCACCCCAGAGCAGCTGGCCACCCAGTTCGTAGTGCGCGAGCCCCGGCGGTGGAGCAGCAACCTCCCCGCCGGATACCTGCTGGTGCTGCCGCTCCCTGCCTGAGCAGCCTCCTGTCCCTGCACGCGGACGGCAACCCGGCCGCCGCGGCCGGATTTGTGTCCAGCCCTCAGCACCGGCAGGCGGTCTTAGTAGGCCCCCTACAAAATGGCGGCCGCCCCGCGCCGGTAACGTCGGCAGTACATTAGATTCCGCTTGTACAACCCCGACAGGACAGCCATGAGCAGCACCAACACCCCCACCAAGAACAGTCCCCGCCTGGAGCGCCCACGCTGGAACGGCACCGACCTCGGGCTGATCGCCGTCTTCGCCGCCCTGGTGGCCGGCGCAGCCCTGGTGCCAGGGCTGGCCCTGAACGGGTTCGGCGTCCCCATCACCTTCCAGACCCTGGCCGTGATGCTCACCGGACTGGTGCTGGGACCCGCCCGCGGGTTCGCCGCCGTGGGCCTTTACACCCTCCTCGGCCTCGCCGGCCTGCCCATCTTCAGCCAGGGCCGCAGCGGCTTTGGCATCCTCGCCGGGCCCTCCGCCGGGTACATCATCGCCTTCCCCATCGCCGCGGGAATCGTCGGCTGGCTGGCCACCGTGGTGATAAAGCGGACCACCAGGGCGCGCGCCCTGTGGTTCTTCCTGTCGGCCACGGCCACCAGCGTTGTGGTGGTGCACTCCCTGGGCATCCTCGGCATCGCCCTGAACTCCAAAGCCACACTTGCCCAGGCCTTCATCAGTGACCTGGTCTTCTACCCGGGGGACATCATCAAGAACGTCCTCGCCGCCGCCATCGCCGTCGCGCTCCACCGCGCCTTCCCCGACGTCCTCGTCCGCCGCGTGCGGCGAACCGCCATCGCCGCCGCAACGGCCTAGGTCCCGGCACCATGCCCGCAGTGATCTTTGACCAGGTGGCAGCCGCCGTCGAACGCGACGACTCTCCGCAGCCCAAAATCCTCCTCGACGCGGTCAACCTGCGCCTGGAGGAAGCCCGGGTGGGCGTCATCGGAGCCAACGGATCAGGAAAATCCACCCTGCTGCGGCTGGTCAACGGACTCATCCAGCCCACCACGGGCACGGTCACGGTCGACGGCGACGACACCGTTCGTGCCGTGCGGAAGGTCCGCCGGAACGTCGGCTTCGTTTTCACCGATCCCCTGTCCCAGCTGGTGATGCCCACCGGCAGGGAAGACGTGGAGCTCTCGCTGCGGCGTTCGGTGCGCAACGGCGCCGAGCGGCGCGCGCAGGCCGGGGCGGCGCTCGAACGTCTTGGCCTGCTGCCCCTGGCCGACCAGAGCATCTACGAGCTCTCCGGCGGGGAGCGGCAGCTGATGGCGCTCGCCGCCGTCCTGGCGGTAGACCCGAAAGTCCTGGTGCTGGATGAGCCGTCCACGCTGCTGGACCTGCGCAACCGGGAACTGCTCCGCCGTACCTTGGCGGGCCTGGACCAACAGATCATCATGTCCACCCACGACCTGGACCTCGCCATGGACATGGACCGGGTGCTGGTCATCGAACAGGGCCGCGTGGCATTCGACGGCAACCCCGCGGATGCTGTAGCGGCCTACCGTTCCTGGTGCCTGGAGGGACTCAGCGCTCCAGGACAGGGCGCCCCGGCACAGAACGCTACAGGGCAGGATCCCCGGTGAGGGGGCACGGCTTCCTCCTGGCCAACTACGTGCCGGGCGATTCGGTCCTCCACCGCTCACCGCTGGGACTGAAGTTCCTCCTTGTCTTTGCCTGCGGCCTGGCATCCTTCATCATTGTCGACTGGCGGATCTCCGCTGCCATGCTGGTTGTCCTTTGCGGCCTCTTCCTGCTCACCGGCGCCGGTGTGAAGCGGCTCTGGCGTGCGGTCCGTCCCCTCGCCGTGGTGCTGCTGGTGATCGGCGTGTTCCAGTGGTTGCAGCTGGGCGCCCCCACGGCCGCCCGGATCGTCCTGAATATCCTTGTCTGCATCGTCGCCGCCTCGCTGCTCACCGCCACCACCCCGGTGCAGCGGCTGCTGGACGGTGTGGTCAAGGCGGCCGGACCGTTCAGGAGGCTGGGCGCGGACCCCGAGCGCTTCGCACTCACCATCGGCATCATGCTGCGGAGCATCCCCTACATCGCCGGCACGTTCTCGGATGTCAGGGATTCCGCCCGGGCCCGGGGACTGGAGCGCAACCCTCGCGCTCTGGTGCTTCCCGTGTTCATCACCTCAGTGGCGTTTGCCCGCCAGACGGGCGAAGCGCTCGCCGCCAGGGGGCTCGGCGAAGCGGAGGACTGAGGCGCTGCAAGCGTCAGCGGGACAGCGTCACTGGGACAGCAGCCGCCGGTACTCCAGCAATGCCGCGGTTCCCATGCCGCCGGCCATGCTGATCATGGCCAGCGCCAGGGTTCCCGGCGCAGCCGACCTGCGCGCCTGCGCCAGCAGCCGCGTCACCAATACGGCGCCGGAAGCGCCGTAGGCGTGGCCCAGCGCGAGTGCCCCGCCGTCAAGGTTCGCCCGCGCGGACTGGATTCCCAACAGGTCCAGGCACGCCAGCGTCTGAGATGCAAAGGCCTCGTTGAATTCCACCAGGTCCACCCGGTCCACCGTCACGCCCGCCGCGGCCAGCACATCACGCGCGGCCACGGCAGCGCCGATGCCCAGGACGCCGGGGGCAACTCCCACAGTTCCGGTCCCGCGCACCAGCAGCGCGTCCTCCGCCCCCAGTTGCCGGGCCCGCGCCAGGGAGGTGACGACGACGGCGGAAGCGGCGTCCGCGTCAAAGCAGGAGTTCCCGGCGGTGACAGTTCCCCCGGGAACGAAGGCGGCAGGGAACCGGGCCATGAGGGCCGGCGTCAGGCTGCGGCGCGGGCCGTCATCCGCTGACACGGTTCCCACGTCGACGGCAAGGGGCACCAGTTCGGCCTCGAATAGCCCATCCTTGGCGGCAGCGAGGGCTTTTTGGTGGCTCGCCAGGGCAAACGCATCCTGCCGGTCCCGGCCGATGCCGTATTCCCGCGCCACAGTCTCCGCAGCGACGCCCATGTCCGGGTCGCCGTAGCTTTCCGGCACGAACTGTGCGCGGCTGTAGAACTCCGGGCCGCCGTCGTCATTCCGGTGGGCACGCAGGGGCGCGGTGCTGGTGCTCTCCACGCCGCCCGCCAGGTACAGCGGGTTGCCGCCCGCGGCCACCAGCCGGGCCGCGAGGACGATGGCGTCCAGGCCTGAACCGCATTGCCGGTCCACGGTCAGCCCGGGCACGCCCACCGGAAGCCCCGCCTCCAGCAGCGCCAGCCGGGCGACGTTCCCGCCGCCGCCCACGGCATTGCCGATCACCACGTCATCAACGGATTCAGGATCAAGCCCAAGACCGGAGACGAGTTCGCGCAGGACCGGCGCCAGCAGTTCGTGGGCCCGCAGACTCCGCAGGGACCCGTTCGTACGGCAGACCGGGGTCCGCCGTGCCGCGATGATGACCGGCTGGCGTTCAGGGGGCAGGAGTTCAGCCGGCAAGGGCGCGCACCCTGGGGTCACGGGACTCGATCCAGTCCAGCAGCAGGTTACGGCTGACCTTGCCGCGGTCCGTGACGGGCAGTTCGGCGAGGAGGAAATACTGCAGCGGCCGCTTGTCCCGGGCCAGGATGTTCTCCAGGCCCGCGCGCAGCTGGGTGGCGGTGATCCCGCCCTGCGAGGGGACCACGCCTGCCACGACGCGCTGCCCACGCAGGTCGTCGGGCATCCCCGCGGCCACCGCGGCGCCCACGCCGGGAACGGCGGCCAGCGCCAGCTCCACTTCGTGCGGGTAGACGTTCCTGCCCGCGGTGAGGATCATGTCCGCGCGGCGGCCGAGGATGTGCAGCTCGCCGGCCTCGAGGTAGCCCTGGTCCCCCACCGTGAACCAGCCGTCGAAGGACCGCAGCGCCTCTCCGTCGTCGCCCCACAGGTAACCGTTGCTGACCATGCCGCTGCGGACGCAGATGTTCCCGGAGGCACCCTCCGGCACCTCGGCCCCGCCGTCGTCGAGGATCCGGACATCAACGCCGGGGAACGGCCTGCCGATTCCAGTGCCGCCCGCGGCCAACTGTCCGGCCACAAGTCCCGTGCCGGAGACGAAGCTCAGCTCGGACGCACCGTAGTACTCGTAGATCGTGGCATTGGGCGCCCACCTCCGCGCAGCCTCCAAAGTGCGGGCGTCGAGCTTGGATCCGGCGCAGATGATGGTCCGGATGCCGGACGCGTCCACGCATCCGGTCATGCCCCGTTCACTGAGCATGCGCAGCATGGTGGGAACCAGGACCAGCCGGGTCACCCGGTCGTGGGTGATCGCGGCGTGGACGTCGCCGACGTCGAAGGTTTCAAGGGCCTGGAACTCGGAGCCGGCGTACAGGCATTCGGCGAGGGCATAAAGGTTCAGGCTCGCCGCGAGCGGCCCCGGCGCAAGGGTCACGTCGTCCTGGCGGAGGCCGAAGAACTCGATGGAGGCGTCGAAGGACTGCTGCCAGGACTGTCGGGACCGTGTGAAGGCCTTGGGCACGGAGGTGGTGCCGGAGGTGAGGCCGATGAGGAAACTGGCCTCCGGTGGGCCGTCGGCCAGGGAGTCGTCAGGGGATACAGGGGCCGCGGCCGCGCACGCCTCCACCCGGCGCGCAATGTCCTCCTGCAGGGCCGCCGGCCACGCTGGGTCCAGCACGGCGCACTGGCGGCCGCCGGCCACCGCGGCTGCAAAGGCGGTGGCGAAATGCGCGGAGTTGGCTTCGCAGAGGGTAGTGACTGACTTCGCCTCCGCCACCATGGCTGCAGCTTCATCCCGCAGCGTTGCCCAGTCAAGGCGGCGGCCGGCAATCACGACGGCGGTGTCGTGCGGCCGCTCTTCCGCCCAGCGCTGGATTCTGTTCAGGAAAGGCACGCACCAACTTTACCGGCCGGCACGGATTGAGCGGCGGGCTCGCGGGTATTGTGACTTCATGAGTTTCAATGACAACGTGCAGCTGGATCCGTCACAAGTCCAGGACCGGCGCGGCATGGGCCGGGGAGTTAAGGTTGGCGGCGGGATCGGCGGCGGCCTGGTGCTGCTCGTTGCGCTCCTGCTGGGCATCAACCCCAATATGCTCGGCGGACTCACCGAGGGCGGCGGCAGTGGACAGTCCCAGGGCACGGCGCCTGCGTGCAGTACCGGCGCGGACGCCGATGCCCGCCTGGACTGCCGCATCACCGGCACGGTCAACAGCCTCAACGCGTTCTGGCCCACTTACCTGAAGCAGTACAACGTTCAGTACCCGCGGCCGGAAGCGGTGATCTTCAGTGGCGGCACGAACACCGGGTGCGGGGCCGCGACCTCCGACGTGGGTCCGTTCTACTGCCCTACGGACACTACCGCCTACTTCGATCCGGGCTTCTTCCAGGAACTCGTGGACCGGTTCGGTTCCTCGGGCGGCCCGCTGGCCCAGGAATACGTGGTGGCCCACGAATTCGGACACCACGTCCAGAACCTGCTGGGCGACCTGAACCGGGCCCAGCAGGACCCGCAAGGGCCGGAGTCGGGATCCGTGCGTACCGAGCTGCAGGCCGACTGCTATGCGGGCCTGTGGGCCAAGTACGCTTCCACGACGGCGGACCCGAACACCGGGCAGCCATACCTGGAGCCCCTGACGCAGCAGGACGTGAGCGATGCCCTCTCGGCGGCCGCGTCCGTGGGCGATGACCGGATCCAGAAGGCGGCGACGGGCAGGGTCTCCCCCGAAGGCTGGACGCACGGTTCCAGCGAGGAACGCCAGCGCTGGTTCCTGCAGGGCTACCAGTCCGGCGACATCAAACAGTGCGACACCTTCTCCGCCGCCACCCTCTAACCCCCAGTTCATCCCATCGATTGCTGAGTAGCTGCCGTTTTGAGAGTGGAAAGTCAAGTGGTGGTTGCAACGGTTAGGCTGCTGCGGCGAGGAGGAGCTCGTTGAATTTCTGCTTGGGGGTTGCGAGGCCGAGGGTGGGGCGTGGCCGGTTGTTGAGGCTGTCCTGAACCCGTTTGAGGTCCTTTGCCGTGTGGACGGACAGGTCCGTGCTTTTTG
>NZ_JAIFZQ010000011.1 GCF_019710585.1 Arthrobacter sp. MAHUQ-56
GTGAGTAACCTGCCCTTGACTCTGGGATAAGCCTGGGAAACTGGGTCTAATACCGGATATGACCTTCCATCGCATGGTGGTTGGTGGAAAGCTTTTGTGGTTTTGGATGGACTCGCGGCCTATCAGCTTGTTGGTGGGGTAATGGCCTACCAAGGCGACGACGGGTAGCCGGCCTGAGAGGGTGACCGGCCACACTGGGACTGAGACACGGCCCAGACTCCTACGGGAGGCAGCAGTGGGGAATATTGCACAATGGGCGCAAGCCTGATGCAGCGACGCCGCGTGAGGGATGACGGCCTTCGGGTTGTAAACCTCTTTCAGTAGGGAAGAAGCGAAAGTGACGGTACCTGCAGAAGAAGCGCCGGCTAACTACGTGCCAGCAGCCGCGGTAATACGTAGGGCGCAAGCGTTATCCGGAATTATTGGGCGTAAAGAGCTCGTAGGCGGTTTGTCGCGTCTGCCGTGAAAGTCCGGGGCTCAACTCCGGATCTGCGGTGGGTACGGGCAGACTAGAGTGATGTAGGGGAGACTGGAATTCCTGGTGTAGCGGTGAAATGCGCAGATATCAGGAGGAACACCGATGGCGAAGGCAGGTCTCTGGGCATTAACTGACGCTGAGGAGCGAAAGCATGGGGAGCGAACAGGATTAGATACCCTGGTAGTCCATGCCGTAAACGTTGGGCACTAGGTGTGGGGGACATTCCACGTTTTCCGCGCCGTAGCTAACGCATTAAGTGCCCCGCCTGGGGAGTACGGCCGCAAGGCTAAAACTCAAAGGAATTGACGGGGGCCCGCACAAGCGGCGGAGCATGCGGATTAATTCGATGCAACGCGAAGAACCTTACCAAGGCTTGACATGGACCGGACCGCCGCAGAAATGTGGTTTCCCCTTTGGGGCCGGTTTACAGGTGGTGCATGGTTGTCGTCAGCTCGTGTCGTGAGATGTTGGGTTAAGTCCCGCAACGAGCGCAACCCTCGTTCTATGTTGCCAGCGGTTCGGCCGGGGACTCATAGGAGACTGCCGGGGTCAACTCGGAGGAAGGTGGGGACGACGTCAAATCATCATGCCCCTTATGTCTTGGGCTTCACGCATGCTACAATGGCCGGTACAAAGGGTTGCGATACTGTGAGGTGGAGCTAATCCCAAAAAGCCGGTCTCAGTTCGGATTGGGGTCTGCAACTCGACCCCATGAAGTCGGAGTCGCTAGTAATCGCAGATCAGCAACGCTGCGGTGAATACGTTCCCGGGCCTTGTACACACCGCCCGTCAAGTCACGAAAGTTGGTAACACCCGAAGCCGGTGGCCTAACCCCTTGTGGGAGGGAGCTGTCGAAGGTGGGACTGGCGATTGGGACTAAGTCGTAACAAGG
>NZ_JAIFZQ010000012.1 GCF_019710585.1 Arthrobacter sp. MAHUQ-56
TACAAGAAAGCGCTCCGTCCGCAATGGGACGGAGCGCTTTCCTGAGAAGTAACGGATCACTGGACGCTAAAGTGGACTCTTCGCACATTCACGAGTCCAACTTTTGGGGACCAGTTCAAAGGGTGCCGGCCCTTCCGCTTTCCAAGAGCTAGGTTCCGGTAGGGGAATCCGGGTCCTTAAGTTCAATGCTGAACCACTGGCTATAAAGGGTTACGTTTTCCGCTTTCGGGTCCACCAGGCGGCCGTCAATTTCCCACGCAAAGTGCTCGTTGATGGCCGTCCGATCTTCAGGCGTGGCCTTCTCGTTCTCCGCAAGCAAAGGGGCAATTCGTTTTCTTGCCTCCGCTAGGAGCACCGCGTCCACATTCACGACGCGATCGTTGGGTACCTTCCACACAACTTCTTGCCGTCGCGGATACGTTGACGTTTCACTATTCTCTGCATTTTCGGTAGTCATGGCGGCAGCCTATCTGCTTTCTGCTGACGTCAAGACAGAGCTCTGGCAGCCCGCGGGCCTCGCCTTGGTTTCCACTTTTGCCGAGGAAAAACGACGAGGGGCGGCACGACACCGTGCCGGCCCTTCGTCATGTCCGGCGCGCAAGCATCCACAGAATCACGGCCGCGAGGCCGTTGAGGAAAACGATAAAGAGGTCACCCGCGGCAGGCCGGCCGACAACCAGATCCACGACCACCAGCACCACCGATCCGAGCGCAGCAACAGTGAACACCACACCCAGGACCCGCCAGGTCCTCCGTGACATCCATGCGCTTGCGCGCCTGGCTTCACTGTTGTGGCCAGGGCGTGGAGCCGGATCGCTCATTCCCTGACCCTACTCAGGGGCAAGGGCAGGCTCGCGGGGCTCGCCCTGGTTTCCGCTGCGCTTCAACCAGTTGTTGGGCGTCCGCTGGCGCGGCCGGCTGTTGGGTCCAGGGCGCGCCGTCGCAGGGCTCCGGACCCCCTGAACCTGTGTGTCTACGACGTTTTTGGCTGCTGTCCTTCGGATTGTACGTGCCCGTTCCGGCCCTTCTAGCCCCTCCGTTCCTCCGGGGCCTGCGGCCCGGGAAAGTCTTCTCCGGCGCTCCTTCGTCGCTTATTTCCTTTCGAAGATTTCCCGGGTCTTGCCCTGCGGGTAGACGGGCCTGCACGGGCACAGCTCCGCAAGCTTCGCCAGCAGCCAAAACAACGGGGGGAGAGGGGAGCTGGCCGGTCACCTGAGCCGCCCCACCCACCCAACTTCTCGGCAAGAAGGAGCAACACCAATGAATGCAGCACCCACGCTGGAAATGCTTGACCCGGCAACGCTGACCGTCGATGTCAACGTCCGCAAGGACGCGGCCCTGACCCCGGATTTCATCGCCAGCATCAAGGAACACGGCGTCATGGAACCCGTGATCGCCCACCGCAGGGACGACGGAACCGTGCACGTCCTGATGGGCCAGCGCCGCACCCGCGCCGCCGTCGAAGCGGCTCGGCCCCTGATCCCCGTCATGATCATCGAGTCCCCCGAGGAAGCCGAACGCATCGTCACGCAGGTAGTGGAGAACATCCAGCGCGCCGAACTCACCGAAGCCGACGAGGCCGACGCCTACCACCAGCTGTCCCTGATCGGCGTCTCGGCCGCCGCGATCGCCAAGAAGACCGGACGGACCAAGACCACCGTCGAGTCCGCCCTCAAAGCCAAGTCCACCGAGACCGGAGCCGCGGCCCTGGGCAAGGGCTACACCATCGAAGAAGCCCTGATTCTCGCCGAATTTGAGTCCGACGAAGACGCGACGGCCGAAATCGAATCGGTCATCATGGACGAACCCGACATGCTCCTGCACGTCACCCAGCAGCTGCGCGACAAGCGCGACCGCGCCGCAGCGCTGGCCGCACTCACCGCCGAACTGGAAGCCGCCGGAACCATCGTTGTTCCCGAATGCGGCTACGGGGAGGACAGCGAAACCCTCCGCGTTACCTCGCTGAAAAGGGCAGATGGGGAACCGGCCACCGACGAGGACGGAAACGCCGTCTACATCGAGACGGACTATCGCGGCGAACACTCCGCCGTCGCCGTGGTCACCGGCTGGAAAGAACTGGGCTTCACGCTCCGCTACTACAGCGGCTACGGCACCTCGTCGGCCCCCAAAGGCCCCATGACCGACGAGCAGAAAGCCGAACGGAAGACCCTGATCGAGAACAACAAGCTGATGCAGTCAGCTACGACCGTCCGGCATGAATGGGTCAAGAACCTGTTGGCGAAGAAGCAGGCCCCCAAGGGCTGGCAGTACTTCACCCTGCACGCGATCACCCACCACTCTGAAACTGCCAGCGGTTACGAAGGGAAGGTCGCCGCAGAGATGGTCGGGGCGAAGTTCGAAGAGTCCAGCCAGTGGGCGTGGAACCCGCTCAGGGACCACGTCGCCAAAACGACCACCCGGCCGGAGTTTGGGCTGATTGCGCTGGTTTGCGCCGGGTATGAAAAGACCATCAAGAAAGACTCGTGGCGCTCACCGAGCCAAACGCACCGGGACTACCTGAACCAGCTGGTCCTCTGGGGATACACGGCGAGTGAGGTTGAGCAGATCATCATCGACAGCGGTGACAAGACCGAGACAGCCGGATAGACCACGGCTCCTGTGCCGGGCGGCGGATCCCAGACCCTGCCCGGCACTGGCCCAGCCCAATCGCCGCAGGAGGGCCAGGAACCTTCCAGAAGTCGGGCGGTCCGCCGCCCAGGGCGAACCACAGCAGCCACTCACCAGCGACGGACCGCCGATTAACGCACCCCACGGCCCAGCCCACCAGGTGCCGCGCCCCAGGGAACAACGACGCTCCCACCGGTTGCAGCACCCGAAGAAGAACATTCAGCTAAGCTGAACCCATAAGTTTCCTTTGCCGAGGAGAACGCAGAAAGGCCGGCCTAACCGCCGGCCTTTCTTGTGCCCTCAGGCAAGCCGCAACGCAAAGCGTCGCTCAGCAATCAGCCCGGGACGTTCCGCGGATCGTTGCCGTAGCTGTTCTTGGAACCAATCTGGCCGTCCTGGTTCCTGATGACGTGCTCCACCTTGTCCGCCTGGGCCGCTTCCCGGCCCGCGGCTACTGCCTCGTCCTTGGTGCCGTAGCCGGCACCGAACGCGCGGTCAGTACCCTCACGCTTGTTCTTCCAAGCACCGTCTTCGTAGTACGTCTCGATATCGCCCTGAGCCACTGCCTACTCCCTCTGCCATTCGGATCCTGACACCTGCTGCAACGCGGGTAGCGAAAAGCCCTGCAGTTCACTGGGGTCTGCAGGGCTTTCCTGGCAACCACTCCGCCTGATGGGGGACAGGCGAAGAAGATTGACTCCAACGATAATAGGAAGCATGCTTATCTTTCAAGTTGCCTGAAAGGCTGAGGCCCCGTAGGCATTTCGATGACGAGGTGAACGATGGAGTGCAATGAAGAACAGCACGCTGTGGTGTCGGTAATCAACACCCTCGCCTGCAGATTCCCCGGACGCCCCCGGACCGACATTGAGGATGCGGTCTGTGACGAGTATTCAGCCTTCAACTCCGGCCCGGTGCGCACCATGGTCCCCGCACTCGTCGAACGCGCCGCCATCAACCGCTTGCAAGGCGGCTCCTAGAACGCTCCCCGCGTGGATTTGGCGTGAAGGCCTGGATGCTGGCGGGTCGGGCAGAATGGGCTCATGTGCGGCCGTTACGTGATGTCCAAAGCCACCGGTGACCTGTTGAGCGCGTTCGACGCCAAGGAGGTTGAAGGTACCCCGCCGGCCCCGAGCTGGAATGTGGCCCCCACCCAGGACGTGCCCATCGTCGCCGAGCGGCTCGATGAAGGCGCTTTGGACCGGCACCTGCTCATAGCGCACTGGGGATTGGTCCCGTCCTGGGCCAAGGACATCAAGATCGGGAACAAGCTCATCAACGCCAGAAGCGAAAGCATCCTGGAGAAGCCATCCTTCCGCAAGGCGGCCGTGAAGCGCAGATGCCTGGTCCCGGCCGAGGGGTACTACGAGTGGCAGAAGACTGAGGACGGCAAGAAGATCCCCAACTACCTGTTCCCCGAAGAAGAGCCGTTGCTGGGGTTCGCCGGCCTGTACGAGTGGTGGGCTGACCCCTCAGTGCCCGAAGGTGACCCAACCCGGTGGTTGCTGAGCTTCACCGTGCTGACGACCACTACCCAGGACACGCTGGGGCATATCCACGACCGGTCCCCGGTCATCATCCCCCGTGACCGTTTCGCTGAATGGCTGGACCCGGACTTGACGGACAAGGGCGACGTGCAGCACCTGCTGGATTCGCTGCCTGACCCGGTCCTCACCTCAAGGATTGTCAGCGACCGGGTCAACAGCGTCCGGAACAATGGTCCCGAGCTCATCGAACCCGCAGCCTAACCGCACCATGCGCCGGCAGGAGGCCGGCCAGACAAGGTAGGGACTCCACGGCGGACTTCCCCATGGGCCACGACGACCGCGGCCGGCGTATCCGGCATGGGTAGCTAAGGTCTTTCCAGCAGGGACGACACATACCAGTGCCACCACTCCGCCATGGTTTCCTGCGTCGCCGGGAGCGGGGGGAGCCCTTAGGGCACAGGGGGGCTGCCGCGGTGGGAAATTTGCGGGGATGGCCACAGTCGCCGGCGGCGTCAATACCGTCCCGTCCCCGCGACTCGGCGGGGCGATAAGTGTCATGTGCTGGCTCGGACAGGCTGCAGAAAAACCCCTAAAATACGCGGTCAAACCTCTATTCATTCAGTTGAATGATTGCTAAAATGGAGGTAGCAAGTCAGCCAGACGAACGAAACTTATTTGATACGAAACCAGGTGCTGAAAATGACTGCAACACCCACCGCTTACACGGTCTACACCAAGCCCGAGTGCCCCAACTGCGAGAAGACGAAGGACTACTTCGACTCCAAGGGCATCACCTACACGGCCGTTGACATCACCGAAGTGCCGGCAGCGTTGGAGTACATCACCGCCGAACTCGGCTACTCCCAGGCTCCCGTCGTCGTGAACAACACTGACGACGAGGACCACTGGTCCGGCCTGCGCCGCGACAAGCTTGTCCAGGCAGCCATGAGTCACAAGGCAGCGTGAGGACCGTGACCACCCTGCGCCCGGTCTTCGGGTACAAACTGAGCCCGCGGATCCCGTTGGAGGTGGACCTGTTCCGCCAGGTCAACCCCAGCGGCAGGATCCGCCCCGACGTTGCGGACCCCTACGTTGTGGAGCCCGCCATTGTGGAACCCCTCGATGAGGACCTGTACGACGACTACGCCGCCCCGGACCGGGAAGGGGATGATCGGTTCCTTGAGGCGATCAGCAGCCGTCCGCTGGGGGAGGGCGGGCTCTGGGACGCTCACACCGCGAACCAGTACCAGCCCAACGACCTCACCCATGACGAACCGGGTGGGATCGAACCACAGAACGAACCGACAACACCCATCGAGAACATCACCAGCGCACGAGGAAAAGGAACCATCATGGCCGGCGAAACCACCATTACTGTCATTGGAAACCTGACATCAGATCCGGAGCTGCGCTTCACTCCGAGTGGGTCGGCGGTAGCGAACTTCACCATCGCGTCAACGCCCAGGACGTTCGACCGGCAGTCCAACGAGTGGAAGGACGGGGAGACGCTGTTCCTCCGGGCCAGTGTGTGGCGGGAAGCGGCGGAGAACGTGGCCGAGTCCCTGACCAAGGGCATGCGCGTGATCGTCACCGGCCGGCTGAAGTCCCGTTCCTACGAGACCAAGGAAGGTGAGAAGCGCACCGTAATCGAGCTCGAAGTAGACGAGGTCGGCCCCTCACTTCGGTATGCGAATGCGAAGGTAAACCGCAGCCAGCGCAGTACCCAGGGCGGGCAAGGGAACGGCTACCAGGGCAATGGTAACTCCCAGCCCCAGTCCGGCCTGCAGGACGATCCCTGGGCAGTGCCGGCGACCAACAACGCCGCCGGTGGATGGGGCAACGGACCGGACTCCGAACCTCCCTTCTAAGCAGTACAACTGTCGGGGTCAGCAGATACGCTGGGCCCCGACAGGCACCAGATAGGCCACCGGCAAGCCAGAGACCGCGAGCAAAGGACACACAACAATGACGCACGCAGATGACCTCCGCGCCTGGGCGCGAGGCATGTACCCCACGGAGGCGGCTACGGAGCTGCTGCTGAAGGCGTTTGGGGGGAAGTTCGCTGCGCCGGGAAACCCGTGGGTGCATACGAGCACCGAACCGGAGGGGCCGGGCCAGGTGAGGGCATGGATCGACTTCGCCGCCATCCCCGAAGAGGTCGGGCCGCTCTCCGGCGGGGAACGTCGTTTCCTCATGCTCGCTGCGTCTCTCGCTGAGGATGTCCCGGTGGTTTTGGGTGACCTCGTGTCGGGACTGGATCGAGAGAACCTGGATCTGGTGTTGGCCGCTATTGCGCATGCCGGCGGCAGCCACCAGCACTCCGATATCCGCTTCAATGAGGACGGCTCCATGTCCCTGGGGAAGGGTTACCTGGACAGCTTGCACCCGTGGCCGCGGACCCTGCGTGCCGTCTAACCAGGGCCGTTGTTGATGGCGAAGCCGAAGCGGGTTCCGGCGTTCACGCCGTACTACACGGAGGACCAGGCGGGGCAGGTCCGTGCTGCGTTCAAGGCCGCCGGCCTGCAGGAGGGCGACGCGAGCGTTTCGGACCTTATCGTCAGGGCGACGATGCGTGAAGTGAAGCGTCTGCAGCGCAAGTACAACGGCGGGAAGCCGTGGCCTCCGGTGCAGGCCGGCGAGCTGCGGCGCGGGCAGAGAACGATGGATGAAATGCAGCACCGAAACGAGGAAACGTAAGCGTGGCTAAGAGGACTGAGGAAGTAAGCAGGAGTGGTGCGCCCGTGGTTAACCCGTTCCCGCGGATGTTGACACTGGACCAGGTTGAGGAGGTCCTGAACCTTGGCAAACCGTTGGTTTATGCACTGGTTCGGAGTGGAGAGTTGAGGGCAGCTCAGTTTGGTGGCCGCGGCGTTTGGCGCGTCCGGGAGGACGATCTGAGAGCGCGTACATTGACGCCGCGTATGAGAAGACAGCGGAGCGCATTGCATCCGGCCAGGTTCCCGAGGGGGAGTCCCCCGCGGACGATTGACCCGCAGCGATTGAAGCGTTGAAGGCCGGCACCCACTGTGAACTGGTCCCCAAAAGTTGGACTCGTGAATGTGCGAAGAGTCCACTTTAGCGTCCAGTGATCCGTTACTTCTCAGGAAAGCGCTCCGTCCCATTGCGGACGGAGCGCTTTCTTGT
>NZ_JAIFZQ010000013.1 GCF_019710585.1 Arthrobacter sp. MAHUQ-56
AGACCCACAGCGCCGATGGTACTGCACCCGGGAGGGTGTGGGAGAGTAGGACACCGCCGGACACACACCAATGGTCGAGGCCCCAACCACACGGTTGGGGCCTCCCACATTTAAAACACCACGCACCAAACACCAGCCACCACCAAACGCCCCATTCCCGGGACGCCCAAGCGACCGCCTGTCGGTTGTCCGGGCACGCCGCCGGAGGCCTATATCGTGGAGCCATGACGTTTGACGAGGTGTTGGCTGATCTGCAGAACGAGGCCAGGACCACCAAGCACGCCGAAACCGGGCTTTGGGTTGCCGCACAGCTCCGCAGCCGCATCGAGGCGGGACAGCTGAAGCCCGGATCCAAGCTCGCCGAGGAAGCACTCCGCGAAGCCCTGGGGGTGTCCCGCAACACCCTCCGGGAGGCGTTTACCGCCCTGCACGCCGAGCATATCGTCACGCGCATCCCCAACCGCGGTGTCTTCGTGGCCCGCCCCACGGCAGCAGACATCCGCGAGATCTACAGGGTCCGCCGGTTTCTGGAGCCCGCGGCAGTGCTGTGGTCCGGGGATGCGCCGCTGGGCCCCCTCAAGGAGATCATCCGCCGTGCCCGGGCCGCGGCCGCCAAGGGCGACATTCCTGCCATGGCCGGCGCCAACCAGGACTTCCACCGTGCGCTGGTCAACCGTGCCGGCAGTGAGCGCCTGAATGGGCTCATGGACCAGGTGCTCGCGGAGATGCGCCTGGTGTTCCACTCCATGGCCGCCGACCCCGCCTTCCACGAGCCCTATGTGGAGGACAACGCCAGGATCGTGGAGCTCCTGGAGGCCGGGGAGCCTGCCGCGGCAGCGAACTTCCTTGCCCGCTACCTGAACCGCGCCGAAACGCAACTGCTCGCCGCCGTCGACCGCTAATGATCATGTGCGGGCCGGCAGTCACAATTGGTTGCCCGGGCCCGGGCGGGCATGCGCGCCCCGCCGCGGGGTAGTCTGGCTTCACCACGCAGGAGTGCGTGACCTGGAGCAGCGGGCAGGGTTGTAATGAGCTGGCCATCCGCCCGCGACGCAAGGAACACCCATGCACCACAACCAACAGAACCACGTCCAGGAGCCAGGGCAATGGTAGGGCCCGCCGCTACCCTTCGGCCACGAAGGAAACGGGTCCGGCATCCCCGCCTGGCAGTGGGGGACAGTGTCCGGTACAGCGAAGGAACCCTTGCCGGCACCGGGGTCGTGGACGCCATCACGGCAGACTATTCCATCATCTGGGTATGGACCGACGACGGCTACGGCCGCCGCATGTTCCTCCAAGGCTGCGGCAGCATCGTCTCCTCGCTGGCTTCCGCCGACCAGGAGGCTGCGGCCGGCTGATCAGGAGTCCTTCCGCGCATCCCCGGACGATCGACCAGACCGGGTACGTTTCCTGCGCAGGAAATCCCGCCTCACCAGCACCAGCACCACGGCCTCAAGGATGAAGAAGGCGCCGAGAGCAACCCAGTAGCCAAGCATGGCCTGGACGGCCACGAAGGCCACCAAGCCGGGGCCGAGAGCAACCACGAGGATGGTGACCGGTGAAAGATCCTGGGAGCTTGCCGCCATCCAGTCCGGAGGGGTGTTCACCCTGCGCCATGGCCTATGCGCCATCTCTGTCCAGCTCCGCGGCGTGGCGCCGCCGCCGCTCGTCAGCCTGGCCGATCCCGTCCCGGACCGCGGCACGCACCACGGCGTACAGGATGTAGAAGAAGACGGCGACGAAGACCGCGTACAGGACAAGCCCAGTGAAACTACCCATTGCTGCTGCCCTCCCCGGGCCAGTACTGCTGAACGCCGGAAGCGGCATCCCGCAGCCGGCCGCCGTCGAGCGTGATGGACGTTTCGTCGAGGCCGAAGTCGGTCCACTGGGCAAACAACCGGAGGTCGCCGGCAGGGGGAAGCGGCCACAGCCAGAGGGTTCCGGTGCCGGCAAGTTCGTCATCGCCACCGCCGCCGCCGCCGTTGTTGAGGGAAAGCGTTGGAGGCGCTGGCTGCCCGCCGGTGCCCATGAGCCCGTACGGCACCTGATGGCCGGAACTGGCCCTCGAACCGTCGGGAAGCTGGACGCCGAACATCAGCGCGGACCGGGTGGCCCTGCCCTGGTGCATGCCCATGGGCCGGAAGAACAAGCCGCGCCTTTCATCCCAGGCCTCCTCGTCTTCTTCCCCGCGGCGGAAGACCCACGACAGGTTGAACGACACACCCGTTGAGAACACCTCGGCACTTCGCAGCGCGACGACCGTCGTCGGGCTGCGGTGCAGGAAGGCGCCGAGGTGCACAACGGCCGACAGTTCGTAGGCTGGCGGGGCGGCCCACGGCGGCGGGGCGTGCCGGGCGGCACGGGGCCGGGGCGGCAGGGGAGGGACGGGAAAATCCTGGAAGAAGGCCACGGTGTTCCTTTGCATTGGCCGGCGACCGACCAGCGGAAACGGCAGCAGACACCGCCCTGGATCCCCCAATCCGTCCTTACCCGGCCAGTCTAGCCTCCTACTGCCTGGACGGTTCCGGGAGCAGCCCGAGCTGTCCCAGGAGTTCCATCTGGTCGAAGTAGGCACGGTATGCGGTGATCGCGCCGGCCTCCACCCTGGCGACGTCGCAGCTCCTGACCCGGACCTGCCGGCCGGTGGGCGGAATTGTCCCGCCGGTGGGCAGGTTGAGCGCCCCGGTGTTCGTACCCGTCACGAAACCTTCATCGATGGCAACGTTCCCGGCCTCATGCTTGTCCACGAACTCGTACCTGACGTCCGGCATGGCCTCCCAGAAATGGAAGTAATAGTCCGCGATTGCCGCGCGTCCGGTAATCTCACCCTGGTCCGGCGTGTCCAGCACCGCGTCGGCGGCATAGCAGCCAGCCAGCGCATCCTTGTCCTTCGACTCCATGGCCGCCATCAGCCGGTCCATGACATCGCGTGCCTGTCCCATTGCAACCTCCTTTGATCCGGTGACGCCGGGCCTGGTCCGGCATCCCATAAGGGAAAAGTACGACGGCGGCACGCACCGCCGCGATCCCCTCACCGGGGGTTTCGGGGTGCTTGGGAGCCCCCCAAATTAGGGGATTGCCGCCCCGCCGTCCGGGACGATACTTGAGGTATGTGGGAGGAGCGCGCGGAGCGTGCCCGGCGGGACATCGCAGCACTGGCTGCCGGCGGGATGGGCCTGGCAGACCTCTACACCTCGGCCCTCGCCGTCGTGCAGCGCGAGGTGCCGTTCGAGCAGGGGTGCTGGGCCGCCGTCGACCCCGAATCAATGGTCATGACGTCCATCACCAACTGGCAGCCCTGGCCGGTGGGCAAGGACCAGTACGAGGAGTACAGCCTCCGTTTTGCCCAGACCGAATACACCGGACAGGAACCCAACACCTTCGCCGAGTTGCTGCGCCGGCCGCATGCCATCGCCAGGATGTCGGACGCGCCGCACCGGGAGGTGGTGCGCAGCGTCCGCATCAACGACCTGCTCAAGCCGCAGGGCCTGGAACACGAGCTGCGGGCGGCGTTCCGCGTGGACGACACGTGCTGGGGAGTGGGCAGCATTTTCCGCGACGGCGGCCGCGACTTTACCGACCGCGAGCTGGAATTCCTGGACGCGGTGACAGCCACCCTTGCGGCCGCCACCAGGGTCGCAGTCCGTGTGGCGCACCCGGTGCGGCAGGCCGCCGTCGGACCCGTCATTGTCCTGGCCGGGCTGCACGGCGAGCTGCGCGCGGCCACCTCCGCGGCCGCCACCTGGCTGGCCGAGGTGGAGGAAGCCGCCCCCGGCAGGTTCAGCATGACGCTCTATTCGGTCGTGGCGCAGGCGCATGCCGCTGCCTCCGGAACGGCGCGGGCGAGGATGCGCGACGCCGGGAACAACTGGGTGGTGCTGCAGGCCAGCCGGCTGATCACCGGGGACGACCCCGAGCAGATGGTGGTCACCGTGGAGCCCGCCACCACCCATGAAGTGGCCAGCCTGCTGCTGATGGCGTACGGGGTTACGGCCCGGGAGCGGGACGTCTGCCTGGAGGTGCTGTCCGGAAATCCGACGGCGGACATCGCCAGGCACCTGTTCATCTCCCCGCACACCGTGCATGACCACCTGAAGTCGGTCTTCGAGAAAGTCGGCGTTGGGAGCCGGGGGGAGTTGGTGGCCCGGCTCGTGGCCTGAAACGCGGGGAGGTTCCCATGCATGCCCTGGCGACATCGGTGCGCAGGCATCCGCTGCCGTGGTACTTCGCCGTGACCTTCACCCTGTCCTGGGGCGCCATAGTCGCGGCCGTGTGGGCCGTCACCGGCGGCCTCTCGCCGACGCCGGAACAGTTCCAGCTCACCATCCCCGCCACGGTGCCGGCGATGCTGCTGGGACCCGCGGTGGCCAGCCTGGTCCTGACCGGAATCGTGTCGGGACGGGAAGGGTACCGGGACCTGTGGGCCCGGCTGGTGAAGTGGCGGGTCGAGGGCCGCTGGTACCTCTTCGCCCTGCTGGTCGCACCAGTAACGCTGGCCGCTCCCGTGCTGGTGCTGTGGATGTCTTCCCTGAATTATGCGCCGAGGATTGCCACGGGGCCGGACAGGGCAGGGACGCTCGTCACGGCAGTCGTGCTGGGGCTGGTGGTCGGGCCCCTCGAGGAGATCGGCTGGACGGGGTTCGCCATTCCCCGGGCAAGGCAGCACTTCAGCGTTCTCTGGACAGGGCTACTGGTGGGGGTGCTGTGGGGTGTCTGGCACTTCTTCGTCAACTACTGGGGCGGTGGCGGGACGAACGGCGGCGTGCCGCTGGCGGTCTTCATGTCGCTGTGGGCAGCCGCGGTACTCGTCGGCCAGCTGACGGCCTACCGGGTGCTCATGGTTTGGGTCTACGACCACACGGGCAGTGTGCTCGTGGCGGCGCTGATGCACGCGAGCCTGGCGGCATTCCAGTTCATCCTCAACCCGACGACGCCCGGAGTCCCCCAGCAGGTCTACCCCTGGGGGCAGGCGGCCACCACGTGGCTCGTGGTTGCTGCCGTGGCGCTGACCAGCCGGGGCGAAACCATCGGCCCGCGCCGTTTCCGGCCCATCCACATCCGGATACCGCACAGGTCATCGCGCAGGTCATCGCACAGGCGGAGGTAGCCTACGGGCTGCTGCGGGCGGTGGCCGGAAGGTGCTGCGCGGGATCGAACGTGTCGAAGGCCGAAGCGCCGATCACGAAGATGCCCCGCTGGGGAATCCAGAAATCGCCCAGCCGGGTCTGGGCGGGCAACGGCTGCGGGCTGCCGAGGTCCTCGCCGCCAAGGGTTGCCGAACTGCGGGAGATGAACCACATGCGCCGCGGTTTGGCCCGGAATCCCTGCTTGTTGGGAACGCGGCCCGCTAGTCCGAGCCGGCCCGCGCCGAGCATGGGCCCGGCAGCGGCACTCATGGCCTTGAGGAACGCTGTGTTCGAGAGGAGCGTGTGGGGCAGCGCGCCCATGATGGCGCTCATGGAAGTGGTTACGGGAGTGGCCGCCAGCTCCACCGTCCAGGTCAGGTCCACGTCGTCACGGCCGATCGTGGCGGTGAAGGCGTTATCCGCCGTCCAGCTGACATCGACGCCGCACTGGACGGCGTCGTCCAGGGCAGCACCGAAATAGCGCGCGCAGGAGACCTCGGGCCGGGCGTCGGCGTAGATGGTCCACCTGCCGGTTGGCCGGCGAAGCCAAACGGAGCTGTAACCCGGCCCTACGCTGGTCACGGGGAAGCGCCGCATGGCCAGGACGTGTCCGGAGCTGAAGGGAAGGCCCATGACGCCGTACCCGGAAAACCGCTCGTCGCCGCCCGGGGTGAGCCTGGCGTTCTGTTCCGCTTCGAGGGCCTGCGCCCGGATGCTCTTCATGGCTTCCCGCCTCCGGGTCGATGGTGGGCTGAGTCTACGCCTGGGCACTCACAGCGACAACGGACAGCGGCGGCTACCGCCCGGGCTCCGGCCGTCGCCGGTGCCTGTGGTGGAGCTCGTAGTGGTCGAAGACATCGGAGGACGATTCGCCCACGTGGCCGAACTTTCCACGGAGGACGCCGGCCAGGTCATCAAGCGCGGCGAAGAGCATCCGGCCGGCAAACCTCAGTTCGGGGTTGTCGCTGGCCTGGGCCTCGGACGCCAGCTGGTGGGCGTAGGCGATGGTCGCCGGCAGGGAACCCCGCTGCTCCACCTCATGGAAGTAGTAGGTTTCGTGGAATGACACCAGGTCGATGCTCACGGACGCCACGTTCTCGGCCATCGATTCCAGCAGACCCGCAGCGTGCCGGGCTTCCAGGGAGGAGATGCCGGACGGCCCCGCCGCTTCCCGGAACAGGTTGAGCCGGTGGGCAAGGGTCCGGCGCCGGCTCAGCGCCGGGTAGGTCTGCAGGATCCAGGAGACTGTGGCCGTCAGCAGGCCGAAACCGGCCACGGCCTGGAACGCCATCACCAGCCGGAGCAGCGGGTGTGTGGCGACGATTTCGCCAAAGCCGGCGGTGGAGAGGGCCACCAGCGAGATGTACAGCGCTTCCGAGAAGTCAGCCTGCGGTGTGACGTCGGGCGAGTAGGAAAAGCCCTCCGGCAGGTGCGGGAGGTAGAGCAGGGCCCAGCCCACCGCCGCCAGGGCAGCCCACGCAGCGATCACGGCAGCCATGGCCAGCGGCGCGGCGATGGAGGATGCCCCGCCCCGAAGTTTCCTGGAAAGCAGCCAGAACCCGCGCATGATGGTGCGGCCCACCGGCCCCGAGCCGTGGGGATACAGCAGGGTATGGAAGACGTCGGCGACCATCAGAAGAATCAGCGCGGCACCCACTGCGGTCAAGAGCGCGTCCTCGAAGTCCATGCCCCATCTTAAGTGCGCAGCATCCAGGGACGTGGAGCGGACGACGGCGGCGCGGGGCCAGGGTACGAAGCCTGGTCAGAGCGCCCGGGCGAGTGAGCGGCCCACGGTGAGGCCGGTGAAGATGCAGCCGCCCAGGAACGTTCCTTCCAGGGCGTTGTAGCCGTGGGCACCGCCGCCGCCGAAGCCGGCAGCTTCCCCCGCCGCATAAAGGCCGGGAATCGGAACGCCGCTGTGCCCAAGGGCTTGGCCGTCAAGGTTGGTCTGGATCCCGCCCAGCGTCTTCCGCGTCACCACATGCAGCCGGACCGCGATCAGCGGACCGGCGGCCGGGTCCAGGATCCGGTGCGGCTTCACGGTGCGGAACAGCCGGTCTCCCAGATAGCGCCGGCTGTTGCGGATCCCCGCCACTTGGATGTCCTTGGAGTAGGGGTTCCGGATCTCGGCGTCGCGCTCCTCGATCTGCCGCCTGAGCTGGGCGTAGTCCAGCAGCGGCTGCTCCGTCAGCCTGTTCATCCCGCGGACCAGGTCCGCAAGGTTGTCCGCCATCACGAAGTCCGCGCCGTGCTCCTTGAACGCCTCGATGGGAGCACCCGCACCGCGGCCCAGCCGGGTCCGGAGCAGCAGCTTGAGGTCCCGGCCGGTGATGTCCGGGTTCTGCTCGGAGCCGGAGAGTGCAAACTCCTTCTCGATGATCCGCTGGTTGAGGATGAACCAGGAGTGGTCGTACTGCTGGATGTCCGGGGTGGTCCGCAGCAGCCGCAGGGTGCCCAGGGTGTCGTAGCCGGGCAGTCCGGGGGAGGGGAGCCTCCGGCCTAGGGCATCGAACCAGAGCGAGGACGGTCCCGGCAGGATCCGGATGGCGTGGTCCGGCCAGATGGGGTTCCAGTTCTGGATTCCCTCGGTGTAGTGCCACATCCGGTCGCGGTTCACCAGCCGGACGCCGGCGTCATCGGCGATGTCCAGCATCCGCCCATCCACGTGCGCCGGCACCCCGGTGACCATCTTCCGCGGCGGTGTCCCCAGCCGCTCCGGCCACCAGCGCCGCACCTGCCCATGGTTGCCGCCGATCCCGCCGGAAGCAATCACCACCGCCTGGGCCCGCAGCTCGAACTCCCCGACGATGTCCCGGTTGGAGGACACTCCCCGCGGAGACGCATCGGGTGCCAGCACCGAGCCGCGCACCCCGGTGACCGTGCCGCCGTCGTACGTTAAACCGTCCACCCGGTGCCGGAAGAAAAACTGGACGCGTCCTGCCGACTCAGCCTCCCGGGCACGCGTGGCGAAGGGCTCCGAAACCCCGGTGCCGGTGCCCCACGGAACGTGGAAGCGGGGGACCGAGTTGCCGTGGCCGCCGGCCCTGCCGTCCCCGCGTTCGGCCCAGCCCACCAGGGGCGTGAACCGGATGCCGTGCTCCCGCAGCCATGCGCGCTTCCCGCCGGCGGCGAACTCCACGTACGCGCGGCCCCACTGCCGCGCCCACTCGTCCTCGGGATGCGCGCCCGAAAGCCGGTCCCACTGCGCCGAGCCCTGCCAATCCTGCCACGCCAGCTCGAAGGAATCCTTCACGCCCAGGCGCCGCTGCATCGGGGTGTCCACCAGGAAGAGCCCGCCCAGCGACCAGAACGCCTGCCCGCCCAGGCTGGCCTCGTTTTCCTGGTCCACGATGGCCACGCGCCTGCCGGCCCGGACCAGCTCGTTGCTGGCCACCAGCCCGGCCAGCCCGCCGCCGATGATGATGACGTCCGCGTCCATGCGGCACCTGCTTCCAGCTTGCTACTGACGGGTACCGGTCCAACGTACAGCAGTGGCCGGGGCCCTTGTATGCTGTGGTTTCTACAGCCCGGAGGGGAGCGCTGCGCAATGAAGATCATGCTGCTGACTGCCGGATCGCGTGGAGACGTGGAGCCCTTCTTCGCGTTGGCCAGGGCCGCAGGTTCACGCGGGCACCAGGTCAGGACCGCCATCCCCGAGAATCCCGGAGCGGACCCGGCTGGCCTTGACACCGTCAGCCTGCACATCGACTTTGCCCAGCTCGTCGGAGACCGCGGCGTCTCACCCCGGGCCGGGGCCAGGGCATTCCGCACAGTGATCCGCCCAGCCATGGCCCGGCTCCTGTCAGCTGCCGTGGAGCACATCACCGCCTTTGCTCCGGACGTTGTGGTCTACCACCCAAAGGTCCTCAGTGCTCCAGCCGCCGCACGCAGCCTCGGCATACCGTCGGTGCTGGTGGAGACAGTTCCTTCGCTGACCCCCACCCGTGAGTTCCCCGCACCCTTCATCACCACCCGCAACTTGGGCCCTTTGAACCGCGCCAGCTACCGGACATCACAGCTGGCTGCCCTGATGTTCCGGCGTGAGCTGGGAAGCGCCGTCCACGCCCTGCCACCCGGAGCAGGGCCTCACACCGTGCCCCTGTGGAAAGCGGGACCCGATGCCACCGCGATCCCGGTCAGCCCGCAGCTTCTGCCCCGCCCCGCCGACTGGCCCGCCAGTGTCCACCTCACCGGCCACTGGGCGGCGGAACCACCCGCCGCCAAGCCGGATCCGGAACTGGAGGAATTCATCAACGCCGGGCCCTTTGTCTATGCGGGATTCGGCTCCATGAAGGCAGGCGACGCAGCGGCGCGGGGTGAAGTGATCATCGCCGCGGCCCGCAACAACGATTTGCGGACACTGGTCGCCGAGGGCTGGGGCGGCATCAGCGTTGCCCCCGGCCTCAGGGGCTCCGATGTTTTGGTCAGGGAATCGGTGGCACACCACCTGGTCTTTCCGCATGCCGTGGCAGCCATCCATCACGGCGGCGCCGGCACTGCCCATGCCGCAGCCCGGGCAGGGATTCCGTCCGTGGTGGTTCCCTTCATCGCCGACCAGCCGTTTTGGGGCCACCTGCTGAACCGGGCCGGGCTCGCACCGAAGGCCGTTCCGTACCGTGCACTCACCGCGGCCCGGCTCAGCCGCGCACTGGCCCAGACCCCCGCCCTGCGCGGGCAGGCCGCGGAAACCGGGGCACGGATGCGGGAGGAAGACGGCACCGCCGCCGCGGTTGCCCTGCTGGAAACCCTGGCCGTGTCCTAGGCAGGAACTGCCCGCTCACCGTAAAAACACCGCCGCTCGGCGCGCCAATAGTACGTTTGCTGATGATCTGCCGCATGATGGCCGAAGGCAACGGGCCCGGGTATGAGCCATTAGCCTCTGGACACCGTCGTCTCCAACAGCAAGGGAATCACCATGGGCTTCCTGGACCGTGACCACACTATCGCCCCGCCGGGCTTCAACCGTTGGCTCGTCCCGCCGGCCGCGCTCGCCGTCCACCTCTGCATCGGCCAGGCCTACGCCACCAGCGTCTACAAGACAGCGCTGGTCAAGCACTTCGGCGCCAGCCTGACCGAGATCGGCGTGATCTTCTCCATCGCCATCGTGATGCTGGGCCTGTCCGCCGCCGTCATGGGCACCTGGGTGGACCGGAACGGCCCGCGGAAGGCAATGTTCACCTCGGCAATGTTCTGGGTGGGCGGCTTCCTCATCGGCTCGCTGGGCATCTTCACGCGCCAGCTCTGGCTGGTCTACCTGGGCTACGGCGTGGTGGGCGGCATCGGCCTGGGAATCGGCTACATCTCGCCCGTGTCCACGCTGATCAAGTGGTTCCCGGACCGGCCCGGCCTGGCCACCGGCATGGCGATCATGGGCTTCGGCGGCGGCGCGCTGATCGCCAGCCCGGTATCGCAGGCCCTGCTCAAGGCATACGACCCCAACTCCGGCGCCCAGGGCTGGGTGGCCAGCGGCGACGCCGTCGGGAAGCTCTTCCTCACCCTCGCCGTCGTCTACCTCGTGTACATGCTCTTCGGCGCGTTCACCATCAAGGTGCCCGCGGACGGCTGGCGGCCCGCCGGGTTCGACCCCGCGAAAGTCAAAGCCGCAAAGCTGGTGACCACGGAGAACGTCTCGGCCAAGAACGCCATCAAGACGCGCCAGTTCTGGCTGGTGTGGGTGGCGCTGTTCTGCAATGTCACCGCGGGCATCGGCATCCTGGAGCAGGCGGCGCCCATGATCCAGGACTTTTTCCGGCAGACAGACGGCAAATCACTCGTGAGTGCCGGCGTCGCGGCGGGCTTCGTGGGGCTGCTGTCCATCGGCAACATGGCGGGGCGCTTCGCCTGGTCCGCCACCTCCGACCTCACCGGCCGCAAGCGCATCTACATGGTGTACCTGGGCGTCGGCGCGGTGCTCTACACCATCCTGGCGCTGGCCGGCTCCAGCACCACCATCCTGTACGTGGCGCTCGCCTTCGTCATCATCTCGTTCTACGGCGGCGGGTTCGCCACGGTCCCGGCGTACCTGCGCGACCTCTTCGGCACCTTCCAGGTGGGGGCCATCCACGGACGGCTGCTCACCGCCTGGTCCGCCGCCGGCGTGGCGGGACCGCTGATCGTCAACGCGTTCCTGGACGCGCAGGGCAAGCCCGGCCAGCTGAACGCCGCCTCCTACCAGCCGGCGCTGCTGACCATGGTGGCGCTGCTGGTGGTCGGCTTCGTGGCCAACCTGCTGGTCAAGCCCGTTGATGCCCGATTCCACGAGCCCCGCACCGACGCGCGGCACGAACCTGCCATGGAGGCCTGAGATGAACACTGTTCCCCACAACGGTCAGCACGCCACTGTGAACACAGCGCCAGGGAAGCTCGCCGTCGGCTGGGCCCTGGTGGGCGTGCCCCTCGCCTACGGCGTCTACGAGACCCTGACCCGGGTGGCGGCACTGTTCGGCTGACCCCTCCGCCCCCGGACGTGCCGCACTGGCCCAGTTTTGGGTGACCGTCTGTTCGCCCTCCCTTGGATTCCCGGCAGCCCACCGGTGAAAACTGGGCCAGTTCGGCGCGGCGCGCCAAGCACGCGGGGACTTTGGACCCTTCCCTGACCTGTCCGGCAGGGACGAAGGTTGGGGGCATGCAGGAACCCCGGCACCTGGGCCCCCCAACCGATGGCACGCTGGACCGGAACACCGACGATCCGTTCCGCAGGTATGCCGCCCGCTTCGGCCGGGACATTGACGGCGTCCCTGACTCGTTGCGCCAGTCCCAGTCCGCGCACATGGACGCCGCCAGCACCGGCATTGCCCGCGAGCTCGGCCTGCCCGCGGCTGCCGTGGAAGGCCCGGCATCCTTCTTCGCAGATTTCACCGTGTCCCACGGAGCCAGGCACGTGCGGGTGTGCACTGCAGCGGCCTGCTTCGCGGCCACCGGCGGGACGCACCTTGCCGGGGTGGAGGCAGCACTCGGGGTGCAGGCGGGGAGCCGGAGCGGGGACGGGTCCGTTTCCCTCCAGGAAGTGCATTGCCTGGGCTACTGCTACTCCGGACCAGCGGCGCTGGACGGCGGGGACGCGCATGCCGGGCCGGACCTGGCCGACCAGCTGCGTGGAACGGCGCCCCGCACGGCCCCATCCATCCCGGCGGCAAGCAGCAGCCGGGTACCGGTAGTGACCGCCGGAATACTGGGAGAGTCCCGGCCGTGGTCTGTCTGGCCGGGCGTCGCCGCCTCCGCAGTCCCGGGGGACGTGCTGGCCCAGGTGGAAGCCGCGCAACTCCGGGGGCGGGGAGGGGCCGGATTCCGCACCGCAGCGAAGTGGCGGGCCGCCCTTGAACATCCAGGTCCCCGGGTGGTGGTGGCCAACGGTGACGAGGGGGACCCGGGTTCGTACGCGGACCGGCTCCTGATGGAACAGGACCCGCACCGCGTGCTGGAAGGCCTGGCGCTTGCCTGCTTCGCCGTCGGTGCGGACTCCGGCGTCGTATTTGTCCGGTCAGAGTATCCGCGTGCCGCTGCCAGGCTGCGGGAGGCAGTGGCAGAAGCCCGCTCCGCCGGCTACCTTGGCCCGGACGCCGTGGGCACCGGGACCGGCCTGGACATCCAGGTAGCCGTGGGAGCCGGTTCCTACGTGTCCGGCGAGGAAACGGCATTGCTTAACGGGCTTGAGGGCCTCCGCGGCGTGGTGCGTCCCCGGCCGCCGTTCCCCACGGCGCACGGCCTGCACGGCAGGCCCACCGTGGTGAACAACGTGGAGACGCTCTGCGCGGTCCCGTGGATCGTGGATCGCGGCGGTGCCGCATATGCGGAACTGGGGACGGCCGACGAGTCCGGAACGGTGCTGACCTGCCTGTCCGAGCGGTTCCTCCGCCCGGGCGCCTACGAAGTGGAGATCGGCACCCCCGTGCGGCGGATCGTGGAGGACCTTGGCGGCGGACTTCGGGACGGAAGGACGCTCCGTGCCCTCCAGATCGGCGGTCCGCTGGGCGGCTTCCTGGGCCCTGGCGATCTCGATATCCCGCTGAGCGAAGCGGCACTGTCAAGGCATGGCGCAGCCTTGGGCCACGCCGGAATCGTCGCCTTCGATGACCGGCTCACCGGCGGCCAGGTGCTGCAGAATCTGTGGGACTTTGCCGCGGAGGAGAGCTGCGGCCAGTGTTCGCCGTGCCGGGTGGGCACGTGGCGGGGACGTGCCCTGGCCGGGGCGCCGGAAGAACCGGCACTGCCGGGAGACCCAGAAGGGCGGCCGGATGAAGCCGTTTCCAAACGGGAACGCAGCGAAGTGCTCCACACCATGGCGGCGGGCGGCCTGTGCGCCTTCGGACGCCGGGTGCCGGCAGCGGTGCGGAGCCTCGCCCGGGTCTACGGGCTGGCCGGGTGGCAGGCATGAGGGTCTTCATTGACGGCCACCCGGTGGACGTGCCGGCCGGAGCAACGCTGCTCGATGCCGTGCGTGCCGCAGGCCTGGAGATTCCCACGCTGTGCCACGACGACCGGCTCAGTACGGTGGCCTCCTGCCGGACCTGCCTGGTGGACATCACCGGCCGCGGCCTCGTGGCGGCCTGCAGCACCCCGGCCCAGGAGGGGCTGCACATCGCCGTCGACGCCTCCCGGCCCGACCGGCGGGCTGCGCTGCAGGCCATCGTGGCGGGACTGCCGCCACGGGCGCTGGACGTTGACCGGAGCGAGCTGGCCCGGGACTGCGCGGAGTACGGAGTGGGTGCCCCGGCCGGCAGTGTTCTGCTCCCGGTCCGCGGTGTGGACCACTCGCACCCGTACGTCAAGCTCGACCGGGACCTTTGCATCGCCTGCGGGCGGTGCGTCCGCGCGTGCGCCGAAATCCAGGGCACGTTCGCGCTGACGCTGGTGGGCCGGGGAGCCGGGACGGTGGTGGCGCCCGGGACGGGTGGGCCCTGGGCGCAGTCCGACTGCGTCTCCTGCGGGGCCTGCGTGGACACCTGCCCCACCGGGGCATTGTCGGAACCCGGGCTGCTGGACCTGCAGGCCACAAGTGGGCAGCGGGCAACCCAGGAGCGGGCAACCGAACAGCTGACGACGACGACCTGCGGCTATTGCGGCGTCGGCTGCACTTTGGAGGTGGCCACCCGGGACAACACGATCCTCACCGTGAAGCCCGACGGGAACGGGTCCCTCAACCGCGGGCACGCCTGCGTCAAGGGACGCTTTGCCCACGGATTCCTGAACTCGGCGGAGCGGCTCAGCACGCCCCTGATCCGGCGGAACGGGGCGCTGGCTCCCGCAACCTGGGACGAGGCCATCGGGTTCGTGGCTGCCAGGCTCACCGCGGTCCGGGACGCGGACCCGGACGGATTCGCCCTGATCTCCTCGGCCCGGGCCACCAATGAGGAGAATTACCTGGCCCAGAAGTTCGCCAGGGCCGTCATGGGCACCAACAACGTGGACAACTGCTCCCGCCTCTGCCATGCCCCGTCCGCAGCCGGCCTGGCTGCCGCCTTCGGCCTGGGCGGCGGAACCAACCCGTTCGATGACCTGGATGCCTGTGACGCTGTCCTGCTGGTCGGGGCGAACCCGACGGCGGCGCACCCGGTGGTGGGTTCGCGCATCTTCCAGCGCGTCATGGATGGGGCGCGCCTGGTGGTGGTGGACCCACGCCGGACCTACCTGGCCCGGCACGCCGATGTCCACCTCCGGCCACGCCCGGGAACCAATGTGGCCGTGTTCAACGGCCTGGCGCATGTCCTGGTCCGGGAAGGGCTGGTGGATTCCGCCTTCCTGGCGGCACACGCCACCGGCTATGAGGAACTGCGGGTGCTGCTGGACGACTATCCGCCGGACCGGGTGGCGGCGATCAGCGGTGTCCGGGAGGATGACCTGGTGCGGGCAGCCCTGCTCTATGGGGAGGCAGCAGCGCCGGCCATCTTCTATGGACTGGGCGTGACGGAACATAAGCACGGCACGGACGGCGTCCGGACGCTGTCCAACCTCGCAGTCCTGCGGGGCGCCGTCGGCCCGGGTGGCGGCGGCGGTGTGAACCCGCTGCGCGGACAGAACAACGTCCAGGGCGCCTCGGACATGGGGGCGTTGCCGGACCTGCTGCCCGGGTACCAGAAAGTCACTGACCCTGCAGCGCGGGAGCGGTGCGCAGCGGCCTGGCGGGCCGAGGTGCCGGCCCGGCCCGGTCTTCGGATCCCGCAGATGTTTGCCTCCGCCCGGTCCGGGGAGCTGAAGGCGCTCTGGGTCATCGGAGAGGACGTGCTCACCACCGACCCGGACAGCACAGCCGTCCGCGCTGCCCTGGATGCCTGCCCTCTGGTGATCTGCAACGACCTGTTCCTCTCCGCGACGGCCGCTGCCGCCGACGTCGTATTTCCTGTGGCCGCATGGCTGGAAAAGGACGGCACGTTCGTCAACTTTGACCGGCGCTTCCAGCGCGTCCGGGAGGCCGTTGCACCCCCTGAAGGTGTCCGCACGGATTTCGAGGTGCTGCACGCCGTCGCAGCCCGGATGGGAACCGGCCTGGGGTGCGCAACGCCGGCCGACGCCATGGCGGAATGCGCTGTTGTGGCGCCCCTGTTCGGCGGTGTGTCGCATTCCCGCCTGGACCGGGAGGGGCCGCTGCACTGGCCGTGCGGCTCCGCCGGTTCCCCTGGAACGCCCCGGCTGTACCAGGACGGCTTCGCCACGCCTGACCGGCGGGCGCACCTCGCCGCCAGGCATTACCTTCCGCCCGGGGAGGAGTGCGACGGGGAGTTCCCGTTCCTGCTGATCACGGGGCGCAGGGCGGAGCATTACAACTCGGGGAGCATGACGCGCCGCACGGCGAACCTGCGCCTGCTGGGCCGGGAGACGGTCGACGTCGGGCCGGACGACGCCGCGGCACTGGGCCTGGGCGGCGGGGACACCGTGCGGGTGGAGAGCCGTCACGGGGAGGCCGTACTCCAGGTGAGGATCACCGATGACGTGGAGCCCGGCCAGGTGTTCGCGGGCTTCCACTTCCCGGGCGCCGCAGTCAACGGACTCACCTCGCCGGTGGGGGACGAGGCCACCGGCTGCCCGGAGTACAAGGTCACCGCGGTCAGGCTGGACGCACCTTCCGGATCCGGCCGCGCAGGACCGATGCAGCCACCAAGGTGACCAGGCTGCACGCCGCAGCGCCCCAAAGGATGTCCGTGACGGCCACCAGCGCTGTGAAGTCCTTCAGCACGGCGAACCCGGTCAGGGCCCAGGTGGCGTAGGTGAAAAACCCGAACAGGGCACCACCCGCAACCCGCTGCCGTAGGGTCGCGTCCGGGCTGTTGGGCCGCACGCCGTAGTGCACCATCCCGGCCACGAAGATGGCATAGAACAGGACCGCACCAGCCAGGTTGGCCCGGGGCGCCAGCAGGCCGCCGATCTGGCTTTGGTACAGCGGATTGGCCACCAGCAGGATCCAGGCGACGTCCAGGGCCGCGAATATCAGGGCCGTGACGACGTACGTGACCAGCCAGTTCTTGGTGCGGGGGCTCATGCGGGGCTCCTGGGGTTGGTAGAACTTACAGAAGCAGTTCGGTGCCGCCAGGGGGCCGGACGGTGTGGAAGCGGCAGAAGGTGGAGGGTGTCGTTTCGCGGGAGCCCACCCATACATCACCGTCCCCGCTCCGAAGACCAAGTGAACAGTGCCGTGCAGCAGCGCGCGGCAGGCCGTGAAAGGACCGCACCTGCATGAACGGAAACAGCCGCAAGGCCATTATCAGCGTCCTCGTGGCCGTGGTGGTGGCGGTGCTCATCGCCCTCGCCGGCAGCCAGGGCGGGTCGAGGATCGGCGGGTTCCCGGTGTTCGCGCTGGGGGTTGCGGCCGCGTTCGTGATCCAGTGGCTGGTGTTCATTCCCTCCTACAAGGCGCAGACGGAGAAGTTCTACGACCTCACCGGTGCCCTGACCTACATCTCCATCACCGTGTTCCTGGTGCTCGCCTCCCCGGGAGTGGACGCCCGCGGCATGCTGCTGGCCGCCATGGTGGTGCTGTGGGCGGCACGGCTGGGCAGCTTCCTGTTCCTGCGCATCCGCAAGCACGGCAAGGACGACCGCTTCGACGAACTCAAGCCGGACTTCTTCCGCTTCCTGAACACCTGGACCATCCAGGGCCTGTGGGTGGTGCTCACCGCGGCGCTCGCGTGGGTGGCCATCACGTCGGACAGGAAGGTGGGCCTGGACGGGTTCTTCTGGGCGGGCCTGCTGGTGTGGGCCGCGGGCATCACCATCGAAACCGTGGCGGACCTCGAGAAGACCCGTTTCAAGGCCGACCCCGCCAACAAGGGCCGGTTCATCAGCACGGGCCTGTGGTCAAAGTCCCGCCACCCCAACTACTTCGGCGAGATCACGCTCTGGGTGGGCGTGGCCATCATCGCCCTTCCGGTGCTCCAGGGCTGGCAGTGGGCAGCCCTCATTTCCCCGGTGTTCGTGACCCTGCTGCTGACCAAGGGCAGCGGGGTGCCTCCCCTGGAGAAGAAGGCCGACAAGACGTGGGGCGGCCAGCCGGACTATGAGGCCTACAAGAAGACAACGCCCGTGCTGGTGCCGAAGCTTAAGTAGCGAACGTACGACGGCGGCACCCGGCTTGGGTGCATCGGCCCAGGTTAGGGGGATATCCCCCAAGTACGGGCGGGCCCGGGAATTAGGTATCCCGTACTCGTGACTTGCGGTTGGCCCGGGTCCTAGCCTCATAGGAACAGGGCCGCCATGGCCGTGGTCGATTGTGCCGCAGATGCTGCTGGGAATCTGGGGCTCAACTCCGGGGAGCAACATTGCGGGACTACGGAATTTCTCAGAAGGGCGGCCGCAGGACTGTGCGGCCCCAGGCATTGCTGACGGCCGCACTGCTGGCAGTTGAGGGCGCGGTGGTGATGATGCCCATTGCGGCGTCTGCTGCCCAGGCCGACCTCCCTGCCGCCACGAACTGTTCGGCCCGGCTGCTCCCCGGACTGGGTGGCCGGGGCAGCAACGCGACCGCGGCGAGCAGCAATGGCCTGGTGGTCGGCATCGCCGACACTGCCGGCGGCGAGTCCGCGCCGGTGCTCTGGCGGAACGGGCAGGCCACCGCGCTGTCGATCCCGCTGCAGGCCGTCGCCCCCGCCTCGGTGAACAAGGACGGCGTGGTGGTCGGCACGGGGTATGACCCCCGCCAGGAAATGCTGGTGGGATGGTGGTGGCAAAACGGCCAGTACCACCCGCTTCCCGTCAGCCCGGGCGACGTTGCCATGCCGTCGGCGGTCTCGGATGGGGGAGTCGTCGCAGGGGTTTTGGTCGCCAGCGAGGACCACGCGGACGGTCCGGGCGCCGACGAGGACGAGCATCCCGCTGTCTGGCCCAGCGTGACCGCAGCTCCCCGCGAGCTTCCGCTGCCCGCGGGTGTGCGGGGCGGCCATGCGTTCGCGATCGGCCCTGACGGCACTGTGGGCGGGGTGGCGCTGGGTGACGACGGCGGTACACCGGTTCTGTGGGCACCTGACGGTACGCCGAAGGTGCTGCCGGCCCTCGCCGGACGGGGCGGCGTGGTGCTCGCGATCGACCCGTCCGGGCAGGCGCTCGGCCAGAGCGCCGTACCCGAAGGAACACACGCTGTCGCCTGGGGCGCGTCGGGCCTCATCAGTGACCTCGGCGCAGCCGCCGCAGGCCCCGCATCAAGCGCGCAGGCAGGCGTGGCGGGAATCGCCGTCGGCGCCGGCAGCACGCCGTCGTACCGGGGGTCCCGCCCGCAGGCCGTGATGTGGATCGGCAAGAGCGCCCGCATCCTGCCGCCGGGTTCGGACGGCCAGTTCACCGGGGTGTCCGGAGGGGCGACCTCCGTGTCACGCCAGGGCGGGCCGACCGTCGTCGTCGGATATTCCGCGGCAGCCAACGGGCTGCGCCGCGCCACCGAATGGAGCTGCCCATGAACGGCCGCCGGCGCGTGCGCCACCCCTTCCGCCGGGTCCTGGCCGTTGTCCTCGGCCTCGCACTCGTCCTCGCCAACGTGTACTTCCTCGCGACGTCGCGGGAGACCAAGGCCACCGCTGCAGCGACGGTGAGCCTGGGGTTCGTCGGCGATACCGGCGGCAACACGGTCACGGGCAAGGTGATCGACGCGGCCCGCAACGCCGGAACCGCCGCGTTCTTCAACCTCGGCGACATGTCCTACTCCCAGATCACCCCGGAATCGTCCTGGTGCTCGTTCGTCACGCAGCATGCCGGAACGATGCCCTACGAGGTGGTGTCCGGGAACCACGAGGACAACGGACCCGACGGCGTGTGGTCCAACTTCGCCGCGTGCCTGCCGGACAAGCTCGGTTCATCGGGCGACTACGGCCAGCAGTTCTACACGGACTACCCGGCCACCAGCCCCTTGGTGCGGGTGATCATGGTGTCCCCGAAGCTGACCTTTGACGGCACCACCAAGGACTGGTCCTACAAGGCCGGCACGCAGGGTTACCAGTACGTGTCCTCGACCATCGATGCGGCGCGGGCTGCGGGGATCCCGTTCGTCGTGGTGGGGATGCACATGTACTGCCTGTCGATGGTCAACTACCCGTGCGCTGCCAGCCCTGACCTGATGAACCTGCTGGTGGCCAAGAAGGTGGACCTGTACCTGCAGGCGCATGACCACGCATACGCGCGCAGCTACCCGCTCGCCCTCAACGGCAGCTGCACGGCCATCCCGGTCAGCAGCTTCAACCCCGACTGCGTTGCGGACACGAACCCCACCGGCCAGTTCGCCGCCGGCACCGGGACCATCCTGGCCACCGTCGGTTCGGGCGGCAGGTCGATCAACAGCGAGAGCAATACGACGACGGCTCCGTACTTCCAGAGCTTCATGGGCAGCAACAACAACCCGACGTACGGCTTCCTGAACGTGTCAGTGACGGACACCACGCTGAGCGGCAGCTTCGTCCGCGCGTCTGGCGGGACCTACACCGACAGCTTCACGCTGACCAGGCCGGCGCCGTCACCGAGCCCGACGCCTACGCCGACCCCAACAGCGACCTCAACAGCGACGCCGACGCCGACCCCAACAGCGACCTCAACAGCTACGCCGACGCCAACACCGACCCCAACGCCGACGGCGACCCCGGTCTCTGTCAGGTCCTCCACGACGGGGGCCGGCGAGCTGACTGCCTCCGGCTCGTACACGCCCACCCTGCCGGCAGGCTGGCAGCCGGGTGACACGGTCTTCCTGTTCTCCCAGGTGACAGTGTCCGGCTCGGCGAACGTCACCACTCCGGCGGGATGGACGCGGGCCATCGCTGACTTCACAAGCGCCAGCTCCGCGTCGGCGCACCAGGCGGTCTGGTACCGGGTGATGCAGTCCGGCGACACCGCGCCGAGCGTGCCGGAGCCCGCCTCCCGGTATGCCTGGGCCACGGTGGCCGTGCAGGGCGCCAACACGACGACGCCGCTGGATGTCACACCCGCCACTGACACCAACAGCGGGGTGGCCTACCCGGACGTGCGGGCGCCGTCCGTCACGCCGGTGACCGCCGGCGCGCTGCTGTTGACCGCACACGGCGTGCGGAACGGCACCAATTCTGCGACCACGTCGTTCACTGCGCCGGCGGGGACGAGTGAGCTCGGCGACGTGTCGTCGAACATCGCGGCAAAGTCGAACGCGGCCATCGAGGTGAACAGCCTCGCCCTGACCGATACGTCGGCCACCGGCACGAAGACGGCCACCGCGGCCTCGAGTTCCGGGACGCTCATCAACCAGTGCGGCTCGGCGATAGTGGTGCGCCCAGCCTCGTGACCGGAGCGGGAAGCCTGGCTGCCGGTTAGGCAGGGTTCTTCAGGTCAGGACTCACGACGGCGGCACCCGGTTTGGGTGCCGCCGTCGCCGTGCCTGCTGCGAGCCGCCCGCATCCAGCGCGGATGGACTCTCAGCTTGAGCCGGGTCGAGCCTTGTTCGCCCAATTAGTTTTGCCGGGCCGAAAGAACTTCCTGAATACGGTTGAAGTATGTCCGAGAATGGATTTCCCACCAGTCATTTGGGTCGTAGGCAAAGGCAGTATTTCCAGGAAGCTCAATAACAGCTCCCATGGTGAGCGTGCAGCCGGTAGGTGTGGGCTCGAGTCGATAGGTATAGCGCCGGTTAGCTTCGTCCTGTGCAATCGGCCTCGTCGTTGCCCACCACGGGCTTTCCTCGCCAATGACTTCGATAATTGAGACGGAGCCGTCGCGGTTGATGAAACACTGTTGCTCCCCTACGCCCGGAGGCGTGCCGGGAACAGTGAAGGCCCGCTGTGCATCTGAGAGGAAGACCGCGCTTTCAGCAGGGCGAATGAGGGACCAAACTGTGTGGGCGTCGTGGTCGTATGAGGCAGAGGCATGCAGGCTGTGAACTCTTCCCGGTAGGTTTGCCGCACCTGCTGGTGGCTCCTGTACGAGCCCCATCCGTTTGTTCTTGCGGTTAATCGCTGCTCCAAGAACGAGTATGGCCACGTACATCGACATGGCAACTGCAAAAATTGCTATCTCAATGTCTTTTCGGCCGAAGTGGCCTACCACAAGGGCGAGTACGAGTATGGAGAGGTAGCCAGCAAAAAACAGGGCATTGTGAAGGATTTTGAAAATTGTGACCACCCCCTCATTATCAGATAGCTGAATTAGCCTGCGTTGAATATCGCCACAGGATTCGCGCAGGAATTGGGAAGAGTTGGCCCAGTTCGGGGAAATCGCTCGTAGGCGGCCGATAAGCTCGTCCGTGGCGTCGGCAGCCGTGGAGCCCCGACCCTCTCAACTCTCGTGCACACAAACTGGGGAACTGCATGTCCGCGACCTTGCCCGCAACTTTGCCCGCGTCCGGCACCCGCTGGGCTGCCGCCGTCGTCCTGTCCGCCCTGCTGGCGCTCTTCGGCGGAAGCCTGCCAGCCGTTGCCGCAGACACCACCACGGCTTCGGACCTCCTCGAGACCCTTCCCGTGAAGGGCCGCGCGCCCAAGACGGGGTATGAGCGCTCGCTGTTCGGACCCACCTGGGCGGACGTGGACCGGAACGGCTGCGACACCCGCAACGACATCCTCAACCGGGACCTGACGGACATCACGTACGTCAACAGCGTCCCCTGCACGGTCAAGACCGGCGTGCTCGCTGACCCGTACACGGGCACCGTCATCGACTTCATCCGCGGCACCACCACCAGCAGCGCCGTGCAGATCGACCACGTGGTGGCACTCAGCGACGCCTGGCAGAAGGGCGCCCAGCAGCTCACCACCGAGCAGCGCACGGCGTTCGCCAACGATCCCCTGAACCTCCAGGCCACCGACGGGCCCACCAACCAGCAAAAGGGCGACGGCGACGCCGCCACCTGGCTGCCCCCGGCCAAGGGTTTCCGGTGCGAGTACGTCGCGCGCCAGGTATCGGTGAAGGCGCGGTACAGCCTGTGGGTGACGCAAGCCGAGCACGACGCGATCGCGGGCATGCTCGCCGGTTGCCCCGGGCAGCCGGCGCCGACGTATGTCGCAGCCGCTTCCAGCACCACGGTGGTCTACTACGCCAACTGCGCCGAAGTGGTGGCTGCCGGAGCAGCGCCGCTCTACGCAGGAACGGCCGGGTACCGCTCCGGGCTGGATGGCGACGGCGACGGGGTGGCCTGCGAGGGGTAGCCGCCGTTTCTGCGGCTGGGGCCTACGCCTCGGCCTGGGGGTCAGGTCTTACGACGCCGACGCCCGGGCTGGGTGCGGCCGTCGCCGTGTCCGCGGCGTGTGGGGGAGAGTGCCGGTTGGTGGCACTCCAGCCCAGCAGGGCGACCCCAAGGGTGAGCAGCGCCGTCAGCAGCACCCCGAGCCCAATGTGGAGCTGCACGAAACCTGCGCCCACCGCAGCGCCGGCCATGATGAGCCCGATGGCCGCAAGCCGCCGCCCCCAGAAGGGGTGGGTGCCGGCGCCCAGGCGTGAGTCGGCGGCCAGGCCGGTGATGGTGGAGGTGACCACCACAGTGGGGACGTCCCTGACGTTGAGGTGACGGGCGGTGGCGGCCTGCCCGCCCATGGTGACCGCCAGCGTGCCGGTGATGGCAACCGTCAGGACCTCGTTGTGCCGCGGGTTGACCCCGATCAGGAGAAGGATTGCCACAACCGCCATGACGGCGCTGACACCTACCAGCAGCGTGGTGGTGCGGCGGTTCCAGCCCGCGCTGCTGAGCCGCAGTGCACGTCCGGAGATCATGGCACCGGTCATGAACCCGGCCAGGGCCACGATGGGGCCAAGGATGGGAAGGTTGTCGCCGCCCAGCAGTGCCATGCCCAGGATCACCACGTTGCCTGTCATGTTTGCCGTGAACACCCGGTCCAGGCCCAGATAGCCCACCGCGTCCAGCACGCCGGTTGAGAACGTGAGCACTAGCATGAGCACCAGGTGCATGCTGGGCGGGTGGGCGGGGAGGAAGCGGGCGGGCATGGGTATACCTTTCGGCCGTCCTGGGGACGCAGTCGTTACTGGCGGGGGAGGCTCTCTTAGTATCCTCCGGTCTTCCATCGCGCCGTCCAGTGGCATGGGTTAGGTCGATGTGCCCGGTTAGGTCTGAGGAGGGAAGTCTTTCTTCAGCGCCAAACCTGCGACGACCGCGCCCGCTAGGAGGAGTACAAAGGGCGTTTGGAGAATCGAACCCAGAAGCGCAAACCCCGAGTCGGCAATCGGTCTTGAGGCCGCGATGAGGAAGGCAATCTCCATCGCCAGGGCCACCACGTAGCCGGCGATGAAAACGACCATCACCGCGGCCGGCCTATAGCCCTTAGTGATTGCCCGCACTGCGGAGTCGTAAGCCAGGAACTTGAGACCAATAAACGTGGGCGTGAACGTCAGGATGAAGAAGACATCGACGTCCTCCGGGAATCTGCGGAGCGGGACGTTCGCGCCGCCGTGGTAAACGCCGTCGGAAAAGAACCACAGGGTTCCCAAGTGGATCCCGATCAGCAGGGCCGAAAGCAGGCAGTACCGCATCCACGTTCCACGCCGTGTCATCCCCCAAGCCATGGCCAAGTATGGCGTCGGCTGGGAACGGGATTCAAAGGATCTGCGGCAAACTTGAGACTGCTCCCACCAACGAAAGCAGGACCCCGTGATTACACTCCAGCAGGACGCCGACGGCTTCATCCGGATGCCTCGGCACTTCCCGGCCAGCGTCCGGATCCGGATCGCATTCACCGACGGCAGCACCGGTGAGTTTTCCGGCCGGACCCTCAACAACGCCTACGATGCCGCGCTCGCAGAATTTCGGGCCAAGAACGGCCTCGACGCGCGGGGATTCAACCGGGCTCCTGCGGGCCGGAAGAACTCCGGGAACAAAGTGGACTTTGTTCCCGTGCACCCGGGCATGGGGGAGTAGCCGGCGGGTCCTGCCGCGCATCCACTGGGGAGGTTCCAGCAAAGCATGAATGACGCCCCCAACCGGTCCGGTTGGGGGCGCCACGGCTCCGTGCTGTTGCTGGCGTCTCGGTGTCAGCCGAGCAACGTTGTGATCAGCCGGATGGATGAAGCGACGATGGCAATGAGTCCGACGGCAGCGAACAGGTTGTGCCACCACTTGTTGCGCAGGTCGCCCATGAGGGATGCCTTGTTGGCCATGATGACGATCAGGAATCCCAGCAGTGGTGCGATCAGGACCGTCAGTGACTGGGCTACGACGATCAGGCCGACAGGCGAGCCCTGGAACGCGAGGGTGACAATCAGGCCGAAGGCCAGGATCATCCCCGTGAAGATGCGGGCCATGGGCGATCCCGCCTTCGATCCGCGGCCCAGGGCATCCGAGACCATGGTGCCCCCGGCGGTGGCGTTGGCGATCATGGAGGAGAAGGCTGCTCCGGAAAGCCCGAGCGCAAAAACGGTTGCGCCGACGGGTCCGGCGAGGGGCGTGAAGATGGAGGCGAGGGCATTGATCGTGCCTGCTTCGCCCCCGGTCTTGCCGAGGACCGCAGCGGCCACCATGATCACCAGGGCCGTCATGACGCCCGGTGCCACGATGCCGGGGATGGTGTCCGCAAAGGTGATGTCGCGGTAGTCGGCGCGTGTGCGGCGGTGTTCCTTGATGCCATAGGAGGTGTAGAAGGCGGCGTTGATGGAGAAATTCGTGCCCACCAGGGCCACGACCAGGATTTCGCTGCCTGCCGGGAGCGTGGGGACCGCCCCTTCAAGGGCCCGGTACCAGTCTGGCTGGGCCACGACGGTGCTGGCGATGAAGGCCAGCCCCATGAGGACCACAATCACCAGGAGTACTTTTTCCACGATTCCATAGACGTTCCGGAAGGCCAGGACGAATCCGACGGCGATGGTGCAGACGATCGTCCAGAGGACGGGGGAGCCGCCGAAGACCAGGGACAGTCCCAGCCCTGAGCCGACGGCGTTGCCGACCGAGAACATCAGCGTGATCCCGAAGACGCCGACGCCGGCAAGCACCCCTACCCACTTGCCGAGGTGGTCCTTGATCGAGGTGATCAGTGAAGTCGGGGTTGCGATTCCAAGGCGGACGCTCATGTCGGTGAAGAAGATCATGAGCACTGTCGAGACGGCAATGACCCAAACGAGGGAGTAGTCGAAACGGCTGCCCGCCTGGACCGCGGTGGTGAGGTTTCCGGGCCCGAACTGCCAGGCTCCCACAACGAAGGCCGGGCCCATGAGGGCAAGATATCCAAGGAAGGAACGGCGTTCGGTGGCACCTGCGGCCTGGTTTCCTTGCTGGGTTGCCATCTGTTCTTCCCTGTGACCTGTGCGGGTGATGGTCTTATTCTGCTCGCGCATCGGCGAGTCCTCCTTCTACAGCGACGTTGCTGGGGGCGTCGTTGCCCCGGGGTGGAGAGTAAAAAGCTGGGGCACGGGCGGCGGGCCAAGGGGGCCCGCCACCCGTGAGGACCCGTAACGGGTGGGTCAAACGGTGGCGGTGACCTTGCCGATGTTTGCGGCTGCGAAGGCCTCAGCGATTTCAGTCTCGGCGCCCTCCGGCAGGGGCAGGAGCGGGGTGCGTACTGTGGCGTGGTCCAGGATGCCGCGGTTCACGAGGCCCCACTTCAAGGCGACGGTGCCCTCCATGTGGGAGCCGCGGTGGTAAACGTTCTTGGTCACCGGCAGCAGCCGCTCATGGATTGCGTGGGCACGCTTGTAGTCCTGTGCCTTGCCGGCCTCGATCAGTTCGACGAGGAGTTCGGGGGCGATGTTGCCGTAGCCGACCAGCAGGCCGTCGACGTCGAACATTGTCGGCAGCAGGTATTCGTCGTGGCAGGACAGGATCTGCAGCTCGGGGTACGCGGCGCGCAGCGCGGGGATCTCGGTGTACCACCGGCGCATGTTCCGGACACCGTTCTTCGTGGCGAAGACGCCCTCCTGGCCGGCGATCTCCAGCTGGGTGTCGAGGTCGTAGGTCGCCTTGGTGTTGTCGGGGTACTGGAAGAGGATCAGCGGCAGGCCGGACTCTTCGTAGATCTCCCGGTAGCGCGATTGCGGGGCACCCTTCTGGTATCCGAAGCGCAGCCACCCGTGCGAGGGGTAGACGAGACCGGCTGACGCGCCGGCCTCGACGGCCTTCTTGGCTTCGAGGGCCGCGGTCTTGTTGCCCTCCTTCGTGATGCCCGCCACGACCGGCACACGGCCGTCGGTGGACGCCACGAACGCGCGGATAACATCCAGCTGCTCCTCTTCGGTGAGGAACGTGCCTTCGCCGGCGTGCCCCAGGACGACGAGGCTCTTCACGCCCTCAATCGATCCGAGCCATGAACCCAGGCGCTGGATTGCAGCGAAGTCGACAGCGCCATCTTCGGTGAACGGGGTGACAGGTGCGGGGCTGAGTCCGCGGAGATCGAGTGCCATTGCAGCTACCTTCTTGTCTTCTTTGATGGTCGGTAGTCCCGCTATGATGAGAACGTTTGCGGGAACGTTTTCAAGTTTGCAACGTGTCCTGGCTCACTGTCAAGAGAACGTTTGCAAGTTGGAGGAATAGAGTGTCTGTTACACCCCTGCTCAAGAGGAGAACCTTCATGGAACCGGCTTCCCCGGGCACGATCGTCACACTGAAGGACGTGGCTGCGGCCAGTGGCGTCAGCATCTCCACGGCCAGCCGCGCCCTGGACGAACGCATCACGTCCCGCTCCGCTGCGGCCGCCCATGTCCGGAAGGTTGCGGAGGAACTCGGCTACCGCAGGAACTCTTTTGCTTCAAGCCTGCGCCGCGGCGAGACACGCACCCTTGGAGTCCTGGTTCCGCGGCTCAGCGACACGGTCATGGCGCTGATGTTCGAGGAGCTCGAACGTGCCGCGTCCTCCCGGGGATATTTCGCGATGGTCGCCACCAGCGGAGACGATCCCGAGGACGAGAAGCGGGCGGCCGAAACCCTGCTGGACCGGAACATCGACGGCCTGATCCTCGCCACCGCCCGCCTGGACGACGAGTTGCCCCGCCTCCTGCGCCAGCGCAAGGTCCCGCATGCGCTGGTGCTCCGCACCGACGGCGTCAGCCCCTCGGCTCTTGGTGACGACGAAGTGGGCGGCTACCTCGCAGTGCGGCACCTTCTCGACCTGGGCCATCGCGACATAGCGGTGGTCACCGGCCCGGCGTTCACCTCCACCGGCATCGCCCGCCTGGCCGGCGCCCGGAAGGCCCTCGAGGAAGCAGGCATCACCCCTCGTGAGCAGTGGCTGGTGGCGGCAGGCTACGGCATTGAAAACGGGTTCGCCGCCGGAGAGGCGCTGCTGGCAGACGGGCGGGAACGGCCCACCGCCATTTTCGGCGCCAATGACAACATCGCGATGGGCATCATGGCGGCAGCGCACCGCCATAACCTGAAGATCGGCCAAGACCTCGCGCTCGTCGGCTACAACGACACACCCCTGTCGGCCAGGCTGCCAACGCCCCTGACCTCGGTACGGGTTCCTTTGGACCAGATCGCCAGGACAGCCATCGACCTCATCACGGATCCCGGCAAGGAGCCCCGCGTGAGGAAATCCATCCCCACTCTTATTCCCCGCGAATCGAGCGGGCCGCCGCGGCAACGCGGCTGACCTGCTGTACCCGGGTTAGGAGAGGCATGCGGATGACCCGGCACTACCCCCGACAGCGCCTTGTTTCATGCTTGGCCGGCGGCGTCCTGGGCCTTGACGACGAAGTGCTCCACCCGCCGGTCCGGAACCAGCCAGATCAGCGCGACGACGGTGAAGGCCGCGACTCCCAGCAGCGGCTGTACGAAGGTGAGTGCGATCCCGGCGAGGTAAATGACGGGGGAGGTCTTGCCCTTCCAGTCCTTCCCGACGGCCCTGGCGAGGGCCCCGTCCTTGCCCTGCACCGCAATAAGCCGACGTTCCAGGATGAAGTAGGCGATCGCGGCACACAGCAGGTTGATCCCGTACAGCAGCACGGGGACCTGCAGGAAACCGGACTCATCCATCCACCGCGTGGTGAAAGGGAACAACGACAGCCAGAACAGCAGGTGCAGGTTGGCCCAGAGAACGCCGCCGTTCACCCGGCTGGCGAGGTGGATCATGTGGTGGTGGTTGTTCCAGTAGATCCCCACATACACGAAGCTCAGCAGGTAAGTGAAGAGCGTCGGCAGGATGGCGGCGACGCCTGCCCACGTGGGTTCCTCCGGGGTGTGCAGTTCGAGCACCATGATGGTGATGATGATTGCCAGGACGCCATCGCTGAAGGCCTCGAGCCGGTTTTTATTCACCCGAATATCATGCCCTGTCGGGGACGCCGGCGAGCCGCTTGAGATTCGAGAACTGACGGGTCTGCATGACCCAGTGCGAGGGTTCCAGGATGGCCAGGCTCAGGATGGGCTGAAGCCACTTGGGCCGAAGGGCCCAGTACCCGCTGACCACCAGCCGGGTGCGCCCGTGCGGCAGGCTGCGCAAGTCGAATCCCCAGAGCGAGTCGGTGTAGAAGCGTGGCCGCGTCCCTGCCGGGTCGAAGGGACGCCCGCGCAGGTCAAGGGACATGCGGAGGCCCAAAAACCGCTCGGGTTCAAGGGCCGCGACCTCCCACCACTCGCTGCCATCCGGCATTGCCGCCAGATGCTGGCCGAGGGCGATGTCCTGCCACTCGGGGTGAAGGCTGTCGGCGCTGCGCCGCCCAAAGTTGTCGAGGCGGTCCCAGCTGTACCAGCCTGCGCGGTCGGTGCCCATCTGCACCAGCCAGGGCCACACGCGCGAAGGCGGTGCGTCAATGGTCACGGCCATGGTTGCGCTTCGGGTGCTGTCCGGAATCAGGTCCACGCCCGGGTATGGTCCCCGCACTTCGTCGTCTGTCGCACCCCAGCGGAGCAGGCGGGGCCGCACCAGGGACAGGTAGGCGGCTGCACAACAGACGCACGCAGCCGCTGCCGGCCATGCTCCCCTGCCCGTGCGGTTTGTCATGGCAGCTTTCCCTCGTACCCAGGATTCAGGGTGTCTACGGAAGAAGCCGCTCCGGAAGGACCGGTAGCGGCTGCAATAGTCACCGTTCCGGCGTCGCCATCCACGGTGACTTCCGGCCCGGCAGCCAGCCGCTGCGTCGCCACCCCGGTGCCCAGCACGGCCGGGATGCCGTACTCGCGGGCCACGATGGAGCTGTGGCTCAGCGGCCCGCCGACGTCGGTGACCACCGCGGAGGCCATCGCGAACAGCGGAGTCCACGCCGGAGTGGTCATGCGGGCCACCAGCACCTCGCCCGGCTGCATCAGGCCGAAATCCTCGGGACCCCGGAGGACGCGGGCCGGCGCGGTGACCCGGCCGGAGCTCGCGCCGGCACCCTTGATCACGTCGCCCGCCTGGTGCTGCGGACCCGCCGGCATCATCGAGCCGAAGGCCTTCTCCATCCACGCCTTCTGGGGCAGCATCTGCGGGGCTGTTGCCTTCGCCTGGCCCCGCCAGAGCATCCTGCGCTCCTCGACGGCGTCGGCCCGGACCGGACGTGACGCCCCGGCCAGGGCAACGCCGGAAACAGTTTCTGCCAGCCCGAACTCCACGGCGCTTTGCAGCTCAGGGAAGCGAAGCCAGAACACGTCGTCCGGTGCGGCAATCACCGAGGAAGCCACCAGCCGCCGCCCGAGTTCCAGCAGCATCCGCCGCAGCAGGGGCCAGGCGAGTCCGACGTCGGCCAGCGCGTCCTCGCGGACCGGCGCGGTCTCCTGCGCCCACTTCAGCAGACGGAAGAATAGGGCGCGGCGGCGCGGCCCCAACCGTGAAGCCACCTGCCGGGTCAGTTCCTCCCGGCGCTCCGTGAGCTGCCGCTGCCGTTCATGCGGGTCGGTGCCCTGCCCGCGCAGGTAGAACTTCACCGTCTCCAGCTGCGCGGACGGGTCGTCTGCCGGCACCGGGGTGGCGAAGTCCAGATTGTAGACGGCATGCCCATACAGGGCCAGATGCTCCTGGAAGGTGAACCGCCACTCCTGCCACAGGGCGTCGTCAACCCCTGCCGGCGCCGAACCGGCGCGCAGGCACTCGGCGAGCTCCGCCGTCGGCCGCTCCAGCAAGGCGGAAACCAGCGACGGGTCGCTGCGCGCCCAGCCAGCCAGGTCGTACAGCGACTTCTCCGCGCGGATGGGTTCGCTGTCGAAGCCCAGGAGGAAGGCCTGGGCCGGGGGATCGCCGTGGTGCCGGACGGTCTTGTAGAAGGCGCGGAAGGCGAGTTCGCTCATGTCGGCGAGCGGAATGATGGACTGCACTGCGGTGTAATACACGGTTCCGGCGTCCAGGAGGGCCTGCGCGCCAGCCAGCAGCCGTTCGCCGGGAAGCTCCGCCGGCGGCGTCGCGGACCAGTCCTTGATGATCCGTTCGTAGCGTGGATGTGAATAATCGCGCCATCCCTTGACGCCCATGTGGGCCTCGCCGCCGAACAGCGCGCGCATCGCCGGCACGGTCCGGGCCGTCATCCGCAGCATGGGCCAGGTGCGGTAGTAGTAGTAGGCGTAGCCGTTGATGGTGGGGAAGCGGACGTCGCCCTCGCTGAGGGAGTGCTGGCCCAGCGCGTCGTTCATCAGGGCCGAGATTGAGCGGGACACCGAGCCGTCGATGAGGTCGGCGAAGAGCGGGGAGAGCGGATCCGGCATCTGCTCCACGATGCTCGCCCGGAAGTAGAGGCCCTTGGGGTAGGGGATGGGCCACTCGGTCGGGACGTCCGCCGCGGGTTCGGGCAGAGCGGTGATGGGCCGGGACTGGAGCAGGAAGAACTGGCCGTCGGCCCGCGCCCATTCGATGTCCTGCGGCACGTCGAAGTGGTCCACGGTGCGCTGGCCGTGGCGTGCCAGCTCCGCTGCCGCGGCATCGTCCAGGACAGGCGCACGACGCCGGGCTTCCGCCACCTTCTCCTCGGCCGTTCCGTTCGCCGAGAGGACGGTCATGAGTTCCTTGTCGGCTGTCTGCCGGGAGAGGACCTTGCCCGTGGCGGTGTCCACCACCAGGTCATCCGTGGTGACTGCGCCGCTGACCACCGCCTCGCCCAGCCCCCAGGCGGCGCTGATCACAGTCTGGTCGCGGCGGCCGTTCGCGGGGTTGGCGGTGAACATCACCCCGGCGGCATCCGCCTCCACCATCTGCTGGATGACGACGGCGAGGCGCACGTCATCGGGCCGGATGCCGGCGCGGGCGCGGTAGGCCATGGCGCGCGCCGTCCACAGGGAGGCCCAGCAGTCGATGACGGCCTTGCTGAGGGCCTCCGGTCCGCGGACGTTGAGGTAGGTTTCCTGCTGCCCGGCGAAGCTGGCCACGGCGAGGTCCTCGGCGGTGGCGGAGGAGCGGACGGAGACGGCGATGTCCCCGCCGAGGTGTTGGTAGGCGGCCTCGAGTTCGGCCTGGATGCCGGACGGCATGGCCCCCTTGCTGAACAGGGTCCGGATCAGCGCGGAGGCATGCTCATAGTCCTCCGGCGAGGCATCAGGCGGGAGCGCGGCCAGCTCCTGGATGGCTTGCCCGAGGTTGTTCTCCGCCACGAAGTCCGAGTAGGCGGCGGTGGTCAGGACAAACCCCGGAGGCACCGGGAGCCCGGCCTGGATGAGGCCGCCGAGGCCCACCGCCTTGCCGCCGGCCGTGTCCAGGTCGCCCCGCTGCACGTTGCCCAGGCCGTTCGCGTAGTTCATGACGATGCCTCCTTGCTGCCCGCCGCCGTCGGACGTTTCCACAGCACTGGCCGTTTCCACAGCGCTGCCGCGAGGACCGCAACCCACAGCAGGAACGCCCCGATGCTGATGCGCTCGCCGATGCCCAGCACCAGGTTCGGCCCCGGCGCCGCCATGAACGCGACCATACCCATCAGCGCCGACACCACGAGCGAGACGATCGAGTAGATCCGCATCCGGCCGTGGAACCCGGCCGCGACGAAGCACATGGCGGCCACCATCAGCGCGAGCTGGATGTTGGTGGCAACGATGTGCATGGGGATGGAGGCGTCGTCGCCGAGCCGAAGCGGGAAGAGGGCGCCCATGATGTTCCACAGCCCGTAAGCGGTGAGCAGGGCGCCGCCGATGCGCAGGGGACGGCTGCCGCGCACGGAGTTCCAGACGCCAAGCCCGAACGCCGTGAAAAGGACCGTGTAGATCCACGTGAAGGGGACCAGGACGTCCCGGCCGGGGGAGCCGACGGCGAAGAGTTCGCTCACCATCTGCCCGGTGCGGCGGTAACCCTCCCAGCGGGATGCCGCGAAGCCGTCGGTGAAGACCACGTAGAGCAGCGACGACGCCGGCCCGGCGCCGAGGAGGATCTTGCGCAGGGGGTCACGGCGGGGGCTCTCAAACGCGGCGGCCCACCTGCGTTCCGGGAGCCGTCCTCCTGCAACTGACATAGGGGTCCTCCACTGGCGCGGTGTGGCGGTGGCTGGCGCACTGCATGCTGGCGGATGCCCCGGCGCCAGTATCCAGCCTGCGCTGGAGCGCTGCATCCCGCTAGGGCCGAACGGCCTTGGGACAGGACTAATGGCCGTTCTTCCGAGAGTCGCCCCTCCCTTTTGACCGTTTTCCGGTTCCTCCAGAGAGCGGAATCATTGGGTAGCCCGCCATATTGACGGCCCGTGAGCGGGGGAATACGGTCTGCATTAACGGGGCCGTCCGCCCCGTTTTCCAGGGATGGGGCGCCGGATCCGGGCCACTTCTGCCAGGCGATGGTGCCAGGTGAGGAGGATGCTGTGTCTTGGGAAATGTCCGGAACCTACGTGGGCAACTGCACTTGCCAGCTGATTTGCCCGTGCCCCGTGGACGGCCTGCCCACCGGCCCTGGCGGCGAGTGCCGCAATCTGAATGTGTTCCACGTCGAAAAGGGAAACCTGGATGACACTGACCTGTCCGGCGTCGACTTTGCATTCGTCGGCTGGTTCCCCTCGAATCTGACGGCAGGCGGCTGGCGTGTGGGTGCCGTCGTTGACCAGTCCGCTTCCGATGAGCAGGTGAGCGCCTTGGAAACCATCATCCGCGGGCAGGCCGGGGGTCCGTTCGGCGACCTTGCCGGGCTGTACGGCGAATGGCTGGGGCTGGAGCGCGGCGCCGTCACCTTCTCGGACGGTGACCGGCCTCGGGGCGCAGTCTCGGACAAGGCCCAGGTCACCTTCGAGCCACTGCCCGGACCAGACGGTGGCGCCACCACGATGAAGAACGCCATGTACGGCTTCGCGCCCGAATTCCGGATTGGCAAGGGGCCGGGGCACGTGGACCTGTTCGGGCAGGAATACGACGGTGTTTACGGCGAAACGTCGGGCTTCGCTTTCGCCAGCGAGATGGCCGAAGACGCCCCCAAGGGCCGGGTCTGAACGGCGGCCCCGTGTACCGCAGGAAGCTGGCCGGTGACGGCGAGGCAAAGGCCGATGCCTCCCGTGTTGATCCGCGTGAGGCAGGGCTGGTGGCCGTTTTGCTGGTCCTCGCCGCTGCCAGCTGGGTTTTCACTTCCACGCAGCTGGCAGGGATGGACATGGGTGCGTGGACCGATCCGGGGCCGGTGGGCTTCTTCACCGTGACGTGGGTGGTGATGCTCGCAGCCATGATGTTCCCGTCGGTGGCGCCGATGGTGCTGGCGTACCACCGCATCCAGCGGCACCGGCGGCAGGCCGGACGCTACGCGCCCGCCGGGTCCACCTCGGTGTTCGTGGCCGGCTACCTGGCCGCGTGGACCGTCTTCGGGCTGGTGGCGTACGGGCTCTATCTGGGGGCGGCGGCGCTGGCACCCGGGGCCTTCGCTCCCGACCAGGGCGGACGCTTCGTGGCGGCCGGAGTGATCCTGATCGCTGCCCTGTACCAGTTCACGCCAGCCAAGAACGTCAGCCTGATGAAATGCCGCTCACCCATGGACTTCATCCTGCACAGGATGCGGCCCGGCTATTCCGGGGCCGTTCGGATGGGCGTGGAGCACGGCGCCTGGTGCGTGGCCTGCTGCTGGGCGCTGATGACGGCACTGTTCGCACTCGGCGTGATGAGCGTCGGGTGGATGGCCCTGATCGGGGCCTTTATTGCCGGGGAGAAGATGCTGCCGTGGCGGCGGCTGGCGAACCGTTCGGTTGCGGCGGCGCTGGGCGTGATCGCACTGGGGGTGGCGCTGGTTCCTGCGGCGGCAACCGGGATGGGAATGTAGGAAAGGGAAAGATCATGCCGAAGTACATGTTTGAAGCAACGTATGTGGGCGACGGAATCAAGGGGCTCATGCAGGAAGGCGGCACCAAGCGGCGCGAGGCCCTGACGCAGGCCCTCGGCTCCGTGGGTGGAACGCTGGAGAGCTTCTACTACGCGTTTGGCTACTACGACGTCCTCGGCGTCTTTGAGGTGCCGGACGATGCCAGCGCTGCGGCTTTGTCGCTGCTGATCAATTCGTCCGGGAACGTCAACGTCCGCCTGAAACCGCTCCTGACCGTGGAGGACATCGACGAGGCCGCCAAGAAGACCCCGTCCTACCGGGCGCCGGGCAAGTAGCAAGGGATTTCAGAAAGGAGATGTGTGATGTCGCGCGCTGAAGTTGAGCAGCTTGACGACCGCGGATTGGCGGCCTGGGACCAGCACGACGCAGCCGGATTCACCGGCCTGCTGGCCGACGATTTCACCTTTTCGGATGTGATGGCTCCGGAGCCGTTCCACTCGCGCGAGCAGGTCAAGTCCTATATGGACGCGTGGTTCTCGGCTTTTCCCGATATGCACCTCAGGACCACCAGGCGCGTGGTCAGTGATGACGAGGTGGCGGCGGAAGTGGAATTCACCGGGACCAACACCGGTCCTCTCCGCATGGGAGACCGGGAAATTTCTGCCACCGGCAAGTCCGTCGTCGGGACGGGGACCTACTTCGCCTCTATCAGGGACGGAAAGATCGTCTCCTTCCGGGTCCATCCGGACGTCGCCTCGATGATGGGCCAGCTCGGACTGATGCCTGGTATGTGACCGTGGGGAGGCGGAGGGGCGGACAGCACCACCTGCCCTCGGCGAGTTAGGCACCGGCGTCAGCGGCCGCCGTCGTAATGCGCGACGGCGGCCCGCTGGCTGAGTGCGGCGGCGTTGGCGCGGGTGCTTGGCTGCTGCGCCCGGTGCGCCCTAGTGGTCCGCGGATCAGGGGTTCAGCGAGCCGACGGCCTGGGACGCGGCCTGGATGCTTTCCCAGCCCCGGCGGGCGGCCGCCGCAGCGCGGGGATCCAGCGGGGTGCCCTTGTTCTGGAGGATGGCCACGAGGGTTGCGTTGACCACGTCTTCCCGGAGCTCCTTCAGCCAGGGGCCACGGAGGTTCGGCATGACCGGCACCCGGGCCCGGCACGTCAGGAAGTGTCCGCCCGCCACGGCGAAAGCAAAGCACGCGATACCGGCAAGCAGGAGTTTCAGGAGGTCATCCGGGCCGGTGGCCACAATGTACGCCGGAGGTGCGATCAGCGCGGCCATCAGCCCCAGCCGCAGTGCCAGGATTTCCTGGACCCGGCCGCCGGCCCTCCGCCGCGCCAGGGTACCGGCCAGTTGCTGATCCCAGACGGCCTGGGCTTTGAGACGCCACTGCCGCTGCGAGCCGAGGTGAAGCCGCACGAGGGCACGCGCTGCGGCCAGTTCCTCAGGGTTCCCGGTCCGAAGTGCTTCGACAGCCGGGTCTGCTTCATCAGCCCATGCGCTCCTCAGCCTGCGGTCAATGGCCGCGGCCATCACGTCCAGGCTGAGCTTTGCAGCGCCCTCTGCCACGTCGGTGGGAGCAGTGACCGGCGTCGTCGCCTGCACTGTGCCCGCTGAAGCCGTGCGGTGGCCATAGCGCGGCGAGCCGTCGGCGAGTTGGTATTCATTGCTCATGGTTCCCCCAATAAGGCGCCTGCAGAGGCAGTGTCCTGGATTTCGTTCTATTCCCTCGAAGAGAGTCTTCGCAGTGGCTGCTGAAAATATTGTGTGCGCGGCCGCCTGCGTAAAGCGCGATTCTTGGGGAAACCTTCGGGGATTTTGAGCCGGGGTTGAGGAATCCACCGAGGGCTTGAGACCGCCGCGTTTCAGCGCCGGGAGCGGAGGAACTCCATCGCGTCCGCTGCCACCTGCTCCGGGCACTCCCACAGAACCAGGTGTCCGGCGTCAGGGTAAATCCTCAGCACCGCGGCCGGGATCCGGGCCGCCAGGGTTTCCTGGCTGCTGCGCGGCAGCAGGGTGTCCTGTGCACCCCAGAGGATAAGCGTCGGAGCCTGGATGGTTCCGGCTTCCGTGGGCGGCGCGGCCTCGCACAACCCGTTGAGGATGTCCTTCCAGGCATGGGCCGGCATCCGCAGGCCGTCGCGGACGCGGTCCTCGACGTACCAGGCAGGGACGTCGTGGAGCAGGGGGAACCAGGTCAGCGACTCCCGCACCCAGGCCTCGTCGAGGGGGTCGGCCAGCGTGTCCACCTCGTCGGCGAAGGCGGGCCGTCCCTGCAGGCTCAGGGGAGACCCCACCAGCACCAGCGCGGCCACCTTTCCGGGATGGGCGACGGCAAGTTGCTGGGCCACGTAACCGCCGCTGGAGGAACCGACGACGGCGGCGCGGGGGACGGCGAGAGCGTCCAGGACCGCGGCGGCATCCTCCGCCTGCTCCGCCAGGGAGTAGCCGTCCGCGGGTTTGTCCGCCTCTCCCTGGCCGCGCAGGTCCGGCGCGAAGATCCGGAAGCCGGCCAGCAGGGGGATCAGCCGGTCGAAGCTCTTGCGCGACTCGCCCCAGGCGTGAAGCAACAGCAGGGGAATGGCGCCGGCTTCGCCTTGGCTGTTGTCTTGCACGAGGCACGGCACCGTGATGCCGGTGCGGAGCCGGAGTTGCCGGAGATCGGCGTCCATGGGTTCAGGCTACGCCTGCTGCTGTCCGGACGCCCGGTCGGCTCAAGGCTTCAGCTCAGCCGCGGCGAACGACACGGTGAACCGGGCGCACCAGATGCTGACGGACTTGTAGTCGGCCAGCACCGTCGCTGCCGGGATCTCGTAGTTCTGGTCGCCCTTGTTGGCCTTGAGCGCGCCGAGATCGAGATAGGCGCCGTCGTCGAAGAGGTACCAGCCGGCCGTTCCCTCAAGGACGGGGGCGTCGGTGAGCCATACGCGAAGGTCGGGGCCGTCGGACGTATCAAGTCCTTCGAAGCGGAGAATCCGGCTCCCGTCGGGGAGCTCGAGGATCTTTACTGTTCCGGAACTGACGTGTTCATGGCTGATGAGCCAACCTGCGGCCAGTTCACGGGGAGCTGGAACGGCGGTGGGCGTCGCCGGGATCGCTGAGGACGGGGCCGCGGACGGGATGTCCTCGATAATGGTTGAACTCGTGAAGATGCGCCAGGGCTGGAACAGGTAAAGGCCCACAGCCACGGCGACGGCGGCCACGACCAGGACTGCGGGGACAACGATGCGCCTTTGCATACCATCTCAACGTCCGGATTGATGCCGCCGTTCCGGCGGGAGCGCTGAAGCGGCCCCTCGGTGGAAGGCCCGACGGAGGTAATCGCCCCACCGTCCAGCCGGCGGCTGGCAGGTAGGATCGGAGGATTGCCGAGGGGGTCGGCAGCATTCTTGGGGGATCATTCATGAAGACGAAGCTTTCACGCCCGCTCGCGGCGCCAGCCCTCCGGCGTGCCCTGCTGGCCGGCGTCGCGCTCCTGCTGGCTACCGCCGTCGTCACCGTTCCGGCCTCCGCCGCCGACACCGCAACGATAGGTGTGGTCGGCCAGCCGGTGGCCGTCGCGACCGGGCCCGACGGCACCCTGTACGTCAGCGACCAAAGCTACAACGGCGGCGTTTTGGCCTACCGTCCGGGGGAGACCGTGCCGTCCCGCACCATCAGGACCGGGGCCGGTCCCACCTCGCTCGCCGTGACGCCGGACGGGACGCTGTACGTGGCGCAGAGCGAGGGCGCGCAGTCGGAAATCGGTGTGGTGGCCCCCGGCGCCGGCGAGGTCTCCCTGGTCATGAAGGTCTCCTTCGGCACACATTGGCTGGCGGTGGGGCCCGAGGGATCGCTGTACGTGGTGAGCCCGGAGGAGAACTCCCTGTCCGTGGTGAAGCCGGGCGACGCGTGGGTGAACCGGACCATCCAGGCGGGGCCGTACCCCGTGCGGGTGGCGCTGGCCAAGGACGGGACGGCCTATGCCACCAACCAGCTCGCAGGTACCGTCACCGTGATTCCCCCCGGCGCGGCGTGGCCGTCGCACACCATTGATGTGGGCGCGCAGGCCAGCCCGCACGGGATCGCGGCGGCCCCGGACGGGACCGTCTACGTGGCAAACATCATGACCAACGACGTCGCGGTGATCGAGCCCGGCGGCACCGCGGTGGCGCGGCGCATTCCCGTGGGCCGGGCGCCGCAGGAGGTGCTGTCCGCTGCGGACGGGACCGTGTACGTGACCAACAGCCTGGACGATTCGGTCTCGGTGATTCCGGCCGGGGCTTCGGCCGCCGAGACCATCGCAGTTGGTGACGATCCCGGCCGGCTGGTTCAGCGGGCCGACGGGTCCGTGGTAGTGGTCAACAGACGCGGCAAGTCACTGTCAGTGCTCGACGGCGGACAGGACGTGCCAGCCGCGGCCGTTGCCCCGGGCGGGGGAGAGCCGGCAGGGACAGCCGACGCCGGTACTTCAGACGGTGCCGTCATTTCCCAGGGATCCTTTGGGATCGCGCTGCCCGCAGTCGCCGCCGGAGCGGGTGCCTTGCTTTTGGCCAGCGCTGCATTCCTCGTCGCGGTGCTGCGGCGCCGCAGGAAGGCCGCCGGCGCAGGGACAGAGCAGGCCTGGGCGCTGGACTGACCTGCGCAGGGGAGCGCCTCACCAGACGATGGTTCCGGCTGCCCCGTCGACGGTGACGGTCTGGCCGTCGCACAGCCGCGTGGTGGCGTCGGCAACGCCGACCACGGCGGGGATGCCGTACTCGCGGGCCACCACCGCACCGTGCGATATGACGCCGCCCATTTCCATCACCAGGGCACCTGCCGTCATGAACAGCGGCGTCCAGCCGGGATCGGTGGAGGGGGCCACCACGATTTCGCCCGGTTCCACATGGGCACCCACGGGATCCAGGACCACCCTGACGTTCCCGGTGGCCGTGCCTGCCGAGGCCGGAGTGCCCGTGAGCCGGTCCGCAGTGCTTGAGTCCGGCAGCGCGGCCGCCGCCGCCATCACCGCCGCCTCCACGTCCGTGCCGTCCGAGAGCAAGAGGCGCGGGATCCGCCGGCGCCGCAGTTCGACGTCGTAAAGCCGACGGCGGGAAGCCACCACCTCCGTGAGGTCGGCGCCGCGAAGGGCCACGCGGAGTTCTTCGAAGTCCAGGAAGAAGACGTCCCCGGCGGCCGCGATGGAGCCGGTCCGCGCCAGGTCCTCACCGACCGAGAGCAGTTGCCGGTGCATCTCGGCCAGCACCAGCACAATGTAGAACTTGGGCAGTTCCCGCAACCCGGAGAGCTGCCGGGCCCGGCGCAGGCAGAATGCCACCAGCCGCCCCCGCAGCCTGCTCCTTGCAGCTGCCCGCTCCACCAGTTCGGTGATGCGGGCGTCGGCGTGATCGGCGGCGCGGGCAAACTGGCGGTCCGGTGCCTGCTCCGGGTCGCCAACCCGGAGATAGTTCGAGATCATCCCCAGCAGGTGGTCCGGCTCCTCGGCCCACCGCGGCATCCCCAGGTCGATCTCTGCCACCGCCCGGTGTCCGTACTTGGCCAGGAACGCCCGCAACCCCGCTTGGGCAAGCCCCGGGAGCGTGCCCGCCTTGTATCGCGCCGCCAGCTGGTCCGGCCGCAGCTCCAGGAATACTTTGCGTGAATCCGGATCCCGGCCAAGGGACACTGCCAGGTCCCACAGTTCCAGGTCCATCCCGGTGGTCACGTTGTGGGGGAGCCCGCGCAGGACTGCCTCCAGTTCGCGCGGCTTGGCGATCCCACGCAGCAGCCGGCGGGCGCCAGCCAGCATCAGGTAGCCGGCGGACGGAGCGGGCAGGGTGTACTGGATGATCCCGTTGATGGTTCCGGCGAGAATGTCCTCGGCGTGCTGAAGCCGGCGTGCCGGAGTGGCCGGCAGGGGGAGCTGAAGCTGGGCTTCCAGCCGGCCCTGGTAGCGCCGAGCCCTGCGCAACTCCGCCTCCGGCCAGAGCACTGAGCGCGCCATGGCGGGAAGGAGTCCCGCGATCAGGGCCAGGCTCTGGGTAGCCCCGGCGCCTTGTGCCTTCCCGGGGCGCCGCTGCGGCCGCTTCCGGCCGGGCTTCCGGAGCGACTTCCGGAGCGGGGGCGTGACGATGCTGAACCGGGGATCCTCCAGCAGTGCGGGGAAGACCGCGGCGGACCTCCCGTCCGCCAGGGGCAGCATCCTCAGCAGTGCCTTGCGGCCGGACTTGTTGCGGACCACCGCCGTCAGGTCCACGTACATGCGCAGGCCCGGGTTCACGTACTTCCACGGCCCCTTGCTGTTCCGCATGAGTCCCATGACAGACAGGCCCATCGGCGTGATGGGGCGGGTCAGTCCCTGCAGCAGCGTGCCGCACAGGTAAACCCGGGTGCCGCCGTCATGGATGCCCGATGGTTCATCTTCCGGCAGGGGATAGAGCGTGGTGATGGGCCGCGACTGGGTCAGCCAGGCCTTGCCGCCGGCGTCGATCACCCATTCCACATCCTGGGGCGCGCCAAGCAGCTGCTGGCAGGCCCCACCCAGGGATGACAGTTCGCGCAGCTGCTCGTCGGCCAGGCCGGAGGCGGGGTCCTGCGGCCGCTGCAGGATCCGGGCTGTTGCCGTGTCCAGCACGAAGTGGTCCGGGTTGACGGCGCCGGACACCACTGCCTGTCCCGGCCCGCGGCCGGCATCGATGACTGTCTCCGTCCGCGTGCCGGTCAGCGGGTTGGCGGTGAACAGGACGCCGGCGGTGGCGGCGTCCACCATGTGTTGAATGACGACGGCGAGGCCCACCTCGCGGTGGCTGATCCCGTTGGTTGCGCGGTAGGCCACGGCCCGGTCCGTCCACAGCGACGCCCAGCAGCGGCGGACCGCACGCATGACGGCGTCGGCGCCGGACACGTCCATGAAGGAGTCCTGCTGGCCGGCGAAGCTGGCAAAGGGCAGGTCCTCGGCAGTGGCGGAAGAGCGTACCGCCACGGGAACGCTGCCCAGCGCGGCATAGGCGTCGCGGATGGCGGCTTCGACGTCGGGCGGTACCGGTGCTGCCGCCATTGTCTCGCGGGCCTGCCGAGCGAGCTGGGTCCTGTCGTCATCCGGAAGTCCGTTGCCGCCGTCGGGCCCTTCGATCCCCGCGAAGCCAGGCGTCCCGCCGGGGCCCACCCCGTCAAGGCGGGCGGCGATGGCGGCCAGGTCCCCGGGCGCGGCTTTCCGGTATGCGGCGGTGGTTAGGCAGAAGCCGGGCGGGACCGGAAAGCCCGCAGCGGCAAGCCGGCCGAGGTTGAGGGCTTTGCCGCCCACGGTGGCCAGCGATGCCGATGCCAGCCCGCTGAGGTCAACGACGAGGCTGCCATCGGCGCTGGCCCGCTCCGGAACAGGACTTAAGGAAGGCACGCACGCTTCCCAGCGGTTCTCCGCGCGCTGTGGGAGGACCTGAATTCGATGATCTGCACAAACCCGGGCATGGTGGCTCCTCGACGACGGCGGACGCTGATGCGGATCACGGTAGACCCCGGAGGCAGGCGGGCCACAGGGGAGAAGTGCCCTACTTTTCAGTTATCGTCTGGTGGCGTCGGGGCCGTCTTTGCACAGCATCGGGGGTGGCGTGCACCTTGTGCGCGCCACCCCCGTAGGTGCTGATTTCTCGCTGGTTTTAGGCTTCTACGTCATGGTCCGTCTCCAGGATCCCCACCAGGTGGTCGAGGGCTGCATCGGCGCCCGGGCCGTCGGCGCGAAGTACCACAACGTCCCCATGGGAGGCGCCCAGGCTCATGAGGGAGAGGATGCTCGCAGCGTCGAGGGCCTCGTCGGGGCTGACTTCCGGGGAAGCGATGGTCACCTCCAGTTCAAGCTTGCTGACTTCCTCCGCGAAGACCGATGCGGGACGGGCGTGGAGGCCCACTCGGCTGGCAA
>NZ_JAIFZQ010000014.1 GCF_019710585.1 Arthrobacter sp. MAHUQ-56
GGGGAGTCGATAACCGGACTGTGATCCCAGGGTGTCCGAATGGGGAAACCCCGCCAAGCGCGCGAGTGACTTGGTGACCCGTACCTGAACACATAGGGTGCGTGGGGGGAACGCGGGGAAGTGAAACATCTCAGTACCCGCAGGAAGAGAAAACAATAGTGATTCCGTTAGTAGTGGCGAGCGAACGCGGATCAGGCTAAACCGTTCCATGTGTGATAGCCGGCGGGCGTTGCATGGTCGGGGTTGTGGGACTTTCCATACCAGTTCTGCCGGGCTGGTGGGGTGTGATGTGCGCGCATAGGTGAACGGTTTTGAAAGGCCGGCCAGAGAGGGTGTTAGTCCCGTAACCGTAATGCGTTTGTGCCGCCTGTGAGAGTATCCCAAGTAGTACGGGGCCCGAGAAATCCCGTGCGAATCTGTCAGGACCACCTGATAAGCCTAAATACTCCCTAATGACCGATAGCGGACCAGTACCGTGAGGGAAAGGTGAAAAGTACCCCGGGAGGGGAGTGAAACAGTACCTGAAACCGTGTGCTTACAATCCGTCGGAGCAGCCTTGTAGCTGTGACGGCGTGCCTTTTGAAGAATGAGCCTGCGAGTTAGTGTTACGTCGCGAGGTTAACCCGTGTGGGGCAGCCGTAGCGAAAGCGAGTCTGAATAGGGCGTGTGAGTGGCGTGATCTAGACCCGAAGCGAAGTGATCTACCCATGGCCAGGTTGAAGCGACGGTAAGACGTCGTGGAGGACCGAACCCACTTCAGTTGAAAATGGAGGGGATGAGCTGTGGGTAGGGGTGAAAGGCCAATCAAACTTCGTGATAGCTGGTTCTCCCCGAAATGCATTTAGGTGCAGCGTTGCGTGTTTCTTATCGGAGGTAGAGCTACTGGATGGCTAATGGGCCCTACAAGGTTACTGACGTCAGCCAAACTCCGAATGCCGGTAAGTGAGAGCGCAGCAGTGAGACTGTGGGGGATAAGCTTCATAGTCGAGAGGGAAACAGCCCAGACCACCAACTAAGGCCCCTAAGCGTGTGCTAAGTGGGAAAGGATGTGGAGTTGCCCAGACAACCAGGAGGTTGGCTTAGAAGCAGCCACCCTTAAAAGAGTGCGTAATAGCTCACTGGTCAAGTGATTCCGCGCCGACAATGTAGCGGGGCTCAAGTACACCGCCGAAGTTGTGGCATTCACACAATCTCTAAGCCTTTGTGGTTCAGGAGTGTGGATGGGTAGGGGAGCGTCGTGTGGGCGGTGAAGTCGCGGTGTAAACCAGCGGTGGAGCCTACACGAGTGAGAATGCAGGCATGAGTAGCGAAAGACGGGTGAGAAACCCGTCCGCCGAATGATCAAGGGTTCCAGGGTCAAGCTAATCTGCCCTGGGTAAGTCGGGACCTAAGGCGAGGCCGACAGGCGTAGTCGATGGACAACGGGTTGATATTCCCGTACCGGCGAAAAACCGCCCATGCTGAGCGGGGGATACTAACTGCCCGAAACCTGCCCGACACCCCTTGTGGGTGAAGGGTTTTGGTGGAGCGCAGGACCTGATCCCGGGAGGCAAGCGTATTAACAGGTGTGACGCAGGAAGGTAGCCGAGCCGGGCGATGGTTGTCCCGGTCTAAGGATGTAGGGCGAACGGTAGGCAAATCCGCTGTTCATGATGCCTGAGATCTGATGGGACCCCCGTATGGGGGGATTTGGTGATCCTATGCTGCCGAGAAAAGCATCGACGCGAGGTTTTAGCCGCCCGTACCCCAAACCGACACAGGTGATCAGGTAGAGAATACCAAGGCGATCGAGAGAATTATGGTTAAGGAACTCGGCAAAATGCCCCCGTAACTTCGGGAGAAGGGGGGCCCCAACCTTGAACGGACTGCGCGTCCGGGAGGGGATCGGGGCCGCAGAGACCAGGGGGAAGCGACTGTTTACTAAAAACACAGGTCCGTGCGAAGTCGCAAGACGATGTATACGGACTGACTCCTGCCCGGTGCTGGAAGGTTAAGAGGACCGGTTAGCCTCACGGCGAAGCTGAGAATTTAAGCCCCAGTAAACGGCGGTGGTAACTATAACCATCCTAAGGTAGCGAAATTCCTTGTCGGGTAAGTTCCGACCTGCACGAATGGAGTAACGACTTCCCCGCTGTCTCAACCATAAACTCGGCGAAATTGCAGTACGAGTAAAGATGCTCGTTACGCGCAGCAGGACGGAAAGACCCCGAGACCTTTACTATAGTTTGGTATTGGTGTTCGGAGTGGCTTGTGTAGGATAGGTGGGAGACGTTGAAGCCCGGACGCCAGTTCGGGTGGAGTCATCGTTGAAATACCACTCTGGTCACTTTGGACATCTAACTTCGGCCCGTAATCCGGGTCAGGGACAGTGCCTGATGGGTAGTTTAACTGGGGCGGTTGCCTCCTAAAAAGTAACGGAGGCGCCCAAAGGTTCCCTCAGCCTGGTTGGCAATCAGGTGTCGAGTGTAAGTGCACAAGGGAGCTTGACTGTGAGAGAGACATCTCGAGCAGGGACGAAAGTCGGGACTAGTGATCCGGCGGTACATTGTGGAATGGCCGTCGCTCAACGGATAAAAGGTACCTCGGGGATAACAGGCTGATCTTGCCCAAGAGTCCATATCGACGGCATGGTTTGGCACCTCGATGTCGGCTCGTCGCATCCTGGGGCTGGAGTAGGTCCCAAGGGTTGGGCTGTTCGCCCATTAAAGCGGTACGCGAGCTGGGTTTAGAACGTCGTGAGACAGTTCGGTCCCTATCCGCTGCGCGCGCAGGAAATTTGAGAAGGGCTGTCCTTAGTACGAGAGGACCGGGACGGACGAACCTCTGGTGTGTCAGTTGTACTGCCAAGTGCACCGCTGATTAGCTACGTTCGGATGGGATAACCGCTGAAAGCATCTAAGCGGGAAGCTCGCTTCAAGATGAGATTTCCATACACAT
>NZ_JAIFZQ010000015.1 GCF_019710585.1 Arthrobacter sp. MAHUQ-56
CTGGTACGCCTGTTCGGCCTTGCTGCCGGCGGGGGCGGTGGAAAGCTCCGGCACGCCGGTCAGTGCTGTCTCAGTCATTGGTCTTCCCCGCCCATGCGTTCCCACTCCGCGTACCTCTTCTGCCATTCGGCGTTCATCGGGTAGAGGCCGTCCACGCTGTTGCCCTGCTTGACCATCTCGAAGATGAAGGCTTCTTCCTTTTCCTGCTGGATGCAGTCGTCCACCAGTTCTTCGGCGATGGCCGGCGGGATCACCAGGATGCCGTCGGAGTCGGCCACGATGATGTCGCCGGGCTGCACGGTGGCGCCGCCGCAGGCGATAGTGATGTCGGTGTCCCAGGGGATGTGGCGCCGGCCAAGCACCGCGGGGTGCGGGTTGGCGAAGTAGGTGGGCATGTCCAGGTCCGCTACGGCTGAGTAGTCGCGGACGCCGCCGTCGGTGATGATGGCTGCCGCGCCGCGGACCTGGGCGCGCAGGGCCAGGATGTCACCCACAGTGCCGGTGCCCTTCTCGCCGCGGGCCTCCATGACCAGGATTTCGCCCTCGTTGACGGAATCGATGGCGCGCTTCTGGGCGTTGAACCCGCCGCCGTGGGTCTTGAACAGGTCCTCGCGGTTGGGAACGTAGCGAAGGGTCCGGGCCAGGCCCACCACTCGGCGGTCCGGGCGGGTGGCCTGCAGCCCGTCGATGCTCACGTTGTTCAGGCCGCGCTTGCGCATCTGCGACGACAGCGTGGCGGTGGCCACCGATTCGAGCTTGGCCTTCAGCTCGGGGGAGAGGGCAGTGGCCACTGCCGGAAGCCCGGCGGCTTCGCGGGATCCGTAGGCCTCCTCCCGCTGCAGGTCATCAACCTTGGGCCGGGCACCAAAGTCGGCGAACGCCGTCGTGCCCTCCTCCACCCTGGTGACCAGGCGGCCCGTGGACAGGGCCCCATCAACGGTGCCCACCTCAACCTCCAGCACGTCTCCCGGCTTTGCGACCGAAGCGCCCGCCGGGGTGCCGGTGAGGATGATGTCGCCTTCTTCGAGGGTGAGCAGCTGGGACAGGTCCGCCACCAGCAGGGCGAACGGGAAAAGCAGGTCCTTGGTGGTGTCGTCCTGGACCAGATCACCGTTGTGCCAGGTGCGGATGCGCAGTTGGGAAGGGTCGACGGCGTCTGCCGGAATCAATGCCGGGCCCACCGGGGTGAAACCGTCGCCGCCCTTGGACCGGAGGTTGGAGCCCTTGTCAGCCCAGCGAAGGTCGTAGACGCCGAGGTCGTTGCTCGCCGTGACGGCGGCGACGTGGCTCCAGGCGTCCTCGATCGAAACGCGGCGGGCGGCCTTGCCGATCACCAAGGCGATCTCGCC
>NZ_JAIFZQ010000016.1 GCF_019710585.1 Arthrobacter sp. MAHUQ-56
GTCCTTGAACGGGCTGTTGTTCCGGCCCCGGCCGCGTCCGTCGCTGACCCGTTTGGCCCGGCCGGTGCTCAACTGCCGGTACAGGTCCTGGCGGACATGTCCACGGCCCTGGACGTAAGTGGCCTGATAGATCGTCTCGTGGCTGATCTGCATCCTCTCATCGTCCGGGAAAGCACGGGCCAGAACCAGCGAGCACAGCTGCGGGACCAGCCCTCGTCCATGGCGGACTCCACGAACCGGGCCAGCGGCTTATGGACGAGTTTATGCTCCTTGGGCCGGCGGGCATTCTGCCCGGCCTTCAACTGCGCGACGTCGGACTGGTATGTGCCGTCCTCGCAGCAGTTCCGCCTGGCCTCGCGCCAGATCACCGATCGGTCCCGGCCCAGTTCCCTGCCGATCGCCGCGTAGGACCAGCCATCGCGCAGGCGGACCATGATCACCGCCCGTTCCGACAGGCTCAACCTGCCCGAGCCAGGGGCGCCGTCCGGAAACGGCGCCCCTACCGGTCCTCCACGTTTGCCTCTCGACATCTCCACAGGGCCCATCCTCCGGACCCAATGTCGCACCGTAGAGGACCACAGGCCCGACACGCGGCACGCCTCACTGATCGAGGCCCCTTGCCGCAAAAGCGCAAAGAACCCGTCCCTGACCGCATCCCCAAAAACGTACCCCGCCGGCATCGCAACACCCCTTCAACGGTTTCGTTGCAACGACCATATGAATCCGCCGGTTCAAAACGGCAGTTATGGAGCAACCGATGAGGGGTTGACCGAGGCGTTTAGAGGCGTTTAGAGGAACCGGTCCAGGAGGCTGGCCTCGGCCATCCGGCTCAGGCCCTCGCGGACGGTGCGGGCGCGCTGGTCGCCGATGCCGTCAACGGTCATGAGGTCGTCGATGGTGGCCGCCATGAGGAACTGCAGGCCGCCGAAGTGGTCCACCAGGCGGTCCGCCACCGCCTTCGGAACCGCCTTCAGGCCGGACAGCAGCCGGTAGCCGCGGGGCTGGACCACGGCGTCCAGGTTCGCTTCACCGCCGGCGAAGCCCACGATCCCGGAGATCTTGCCCAGGTCGATCAGCTCGGTGGGCCCCAGGTTCACCAGTTCGCTGACCGCTTTGTCGATGTCCTCCGCCGAGGTGTTGGGGCTGGCATAGTCGCGGATAATGACGTCGCTGCCGGGCCCCCTGCCTACGGTGAGTTCATCGAGCTGGAGCGAGAGGAGCCGGCCGTCCTCGCCAAGTTCGAGCACGTACTGGGAAATCTCTTCGGAAATACGGCGGACCATTTCCTGGCGCTGCAGCGTGACGGCCACGTCCCTGACTGTCACCATGGCTTCGATTTCCAGGGCGGAGAGGGAACTGGTGACCTGGTCCAGGCGTGCCCGGTAGCGTTCAAGGGTGGCCAGGGCCTGGTTGGCGCGGGCCAGGACGTTTTCCGAACCCTCCAGCACGTGCCGCAGCCCGTTCACGTAGAGGGCGATGATCTGCATCGACTGGCTCACCGAGATCACCGGCACGCCGGTCTGCTTGGCCACGCGCTCGGCGGTGCGGTGGCGGGTTCCGGACTCCTGGGTTTCAATGCTCGAATCGGGAACCAGCTGCACGGCGGCGCGGAGGATGTTCCCGGCGTCCTTGTCGCAGATGATGGCGCCGTCCATCTTGGCCAGCTCGCGCAGGCGCGTGGGCGAGAACTCGATGCCGATGTCGAAGCCGCCCGAGCAGATCGAATCGATGGTGCGGTCTGAGCCCAGGACGATCAGGGCGCCGGTGCGGCCGCGGAGGATCCGCTCCAGCCCGTCGCGAAGGGGTGTTCCGGGTGCCACCCGGCCCAGAGTGGCCCTCAGCGATTCTTCGGGGCTCCGCGCCATAGGTGTATCCCTTCAAAGGTGCGGACCGCCGCCCGCAGAAAATGCCGGCCCGCACAGGTGGCCGGCAGGATCAAAAAGTGCTCTGATTCCCGCAAGCTCAATGATAGGGGCAAGAATCCCAACTTCCGCACGGGCAAGCCCCAAAGTGCCCCATTAGGGGGTGCCCGTAACGCCCTTCGGAATGCGTTCGACGGCGGATGTCAGCAGGGCATTTTGTCCAGCCTCGGGTTGCCGTCCCGACCGGGACCGGAGTAGGTCCCGCAGGGCCCGTTCGCAGGGTTTCTCGATAAATCGGTTGGCGACCCAAGCTACGGCTGCGGCGCAGAGCAGCGCAGGTGGCACGAGCCACCAGGGAAGGCCTTGGGCCCACCGGCCAACCAGAATGCCGAAGGCACCCAGTACGAGGTAGTGGACCATGTAGAAAGCGAATGACAGTTCTCCCAGCCTTACGAGGACGGGGCTGGTGAGCAAGCCGCTTCGACCCGCAAGCTCGCGGCGGGCAGCCGTCCAGATGAGGACGATAATTACCGGCAGCATGAGCGACTGGCTAACCCACCAGGGCGCGGCATGGAGGAAGTCCGCCAGGAGGGTAAGCATGACCCCCGCGGTGGCGAAAGCGGCTGCCGACAACTGGGTCCTGCGTGATGGCACGTAGCCGGCCTTCAGCAGAAGCGCCAATGCGACGCCGATGACGAACTCGGGCAGCCGGTAGAGCGGAAGGTTGTAGGTGATGAAATGGCTCACCCGTGCTGCCAGAGTTAGCTGGCAGGCGACGCCCAGTACAAGTTGCGTGATGGCGAGGAATACCACCGTCCCAACGAGTTCCTTCGTGCTGAACCGGCCCATCACCGCTACAAGCGGGGGGCAGCAGGAGGTAGAAGAAACCTTCCGCCGACAGCGACCAAGCCACGGGATTGAAGGAAGAAGCAGACCAAGGCCACCACGCTTGGGTCAGGGTCAGGCTTTGCAGGAAGGAAATGGCATTGGAATTCTGCGCCACGGGTACCAGCGTTGCAATGGCCAGGGTGGCCGCGCTGAGTGGAAACAGTTTGGCGAAACGGTTCCGCAGGAACGCACCAGCACCGTCTGCCGCCCCGCTGGCCCAGGTGAGGACGAAGCCGGAGAGGACAAAGAAGAAGCTTACGCCGACAAAACCGAGGTCAAACACGGGTAGTTTGTAGCTGGCAAGACCGTGCATCAGTGCCACGGCAGCCGCGGCGAAGAACCTCAGGCCCGTCAAGGAATGGAGCCGGCGTCCCTTGGTTTCGTTTTGGCGGTTGCCGGCGGGCCGCGGCCCGTAGGGCATGGCAGCGGCTGCCATGCTGGCAGTGGAGGACATGGTTGAGACCTTCAGGGAGAGGGTAGAACCGCAATTGCTGCGGAGCGTCGTGTTTGTCTGCGTCCAACCAGCGTATGAGAACCCGGGCCATGGGCCACGCGGAAATGGGGCAGGAAAAGCGAAGGACTTGGCAAGGATCAGTGCAGCATTTCCACCACAAACCGCCTCCGCACACCCCGCCTCATCTTTTCAATGCCTGGCCTCCGGCGCCCCGGCCAAATCTTTTCCGCCGAGCGGCGTGACGGTCTTAGTGCCGCTGTCCCACAGCCGCGCACCGGTGCATCGTCCTTCAAAGCGCAGGTCCAGCAGGTCCATGGCCGCGCCCAGCTGCTCCGCGGGGATGCGGCGCGCGAGGGTGACGTGCGGCGTCCATGCGCCGGGGAGCGTGAGCGGCAGCGCGCCGGAGACCTCCTGATGGAGGCGGCGGTGCAGCTCGAGCAGGGAAGTGGCCAGGACCACCGACCGGGCCAGGACGTACTTGCCCGTACCTGCCCGAAAGAGGACCGCCCCGGAGAACTCGATGTCTATGGGCAATGCCTGCCAGGGATCGTCGAAGGAGCTGAACTGGAGTCCGGGGCCGGCCGCCAGAGTGATGTGCGGGCTGTTGCTTGGCGAGGAATGACCGGCCAGGCTGGGCAGCCCGGCGTCCGCGAGCCTGGACCAGTCGGCCCTGATGATGGAATCGGTGGACTCGTCAAAGACCAGCTCGATGCTGCGCATGGAACCATCATGCCGTTACCGCGGAGCCGGCAGCGGAACCTCAGCGCCTGCGCTCCCGCAGCATCCGCTCCAGGTCCTTGCTGACCTTCGACAGGGACGCGGCCCGCAGGGCCTTGTGCTCTGCGGCAGTCTGGACGCCGCGCTTCCTGGCCGGTGCCGGTGGAAGGCCGGAACCGGGCTCCTCCGGCCGCGTGGGGGAGGCCAGGTTGGTGGCCAGCGGGTCAAAGAAGAGATTGCCGGAGAAGGTGAGACCTTGCATCATGCGCCCAAGCTAGCTGCCCGGCATTTCGCGGCCTTGAACGTCCGGTTTCGCGGGCGTTAAGCGCACCCCCGGCCGGTTTGCTGCCCTGCGATAAACTTGTACTTTGGCTGATTGCCATAGTCCCGGCCCTCGAGCCGCAGCGCCCCGGCAGCCACAACCGCAGCGAAAGTAGCACCGTGTCCCAAGATGTCCTGACCCCCGCCCGGATCAATTCGATTCACAAAGAAGCGGGCCGCCGCAGGACCTTTGCCGTCATCTCGCACCCCGACGCCGGCAAGTCCACGCTCACCGAAGCGCTCGCCCTGCACGCGAAAGTGATCGGCACCGCCGGCGCGTCCAGCGGCAAGGCCAACCGCAAGGAAACGGTCTCGGACTGGATGCAGATGGAAAAGGACCGCGGCATCTCCATCAGCTCGGCCGCCCTCCAGTTCTCCTACCGCGACACCGTCATCAACCTCCTGGACACCCCCGGCCACGCCGACTTCTCCGAGGACACCTACCGGGTGCTTGCCGCCGTCGACTGCGCCGTGATGCTCGTGGACGCCGCCAAGGGCCTGGAAACCCAGACCATGAAGCTCTTCGAGGTCTGCAAGCAGCGGAACCTGCCGATCATCACGGTCATCAACAAGTGGGACCGCCCCGGGCTGGACGCCTTGGCGCTGATGGATGAAATCACCGAACGCACCGGCCTGCAGCCCATGCCGCTGACCTGGGCCGTGGGGATCTCGGGCGACTTCCGCGGCGTCTGGGACCTGCGCAACGACCGCTTCGCCCGGTTCCAGCGCAACAACGCCGGCGCGCAGATTGCCATCACCGAATACTTCACCCCCGAGGAAGCCGCGCAGGACCAAGGCAGCAACTGGTCCGACGCCGTGGACGAGGCCGGGCTGGTCATCGAATCCAACCTCGAGTTCGACGTCGACGCCTTCCACGCCGGCAAGGCCACCCCCATCCTGTTCAGTTCCGCTGCCCTGAACTTCGGCGTGAAGGAACTGCTGGACGCGCTGGTGGACTTCGCGCCGCCGGCGGCACCCCGGCCGGACATCGACGGCAACCCCCGCCCCGTCGAGGCCCCGTTCTCCGGCTTCGTCTTCAAGGTCCAGGCCGGCATGAACAAGGCGCACCGCGACCATGTGGCGTTCATCCGCGTGTGTTCCGGCGTCTTCGAACGCGGCATGGTGGTCACCCAGACCCGCACCGGCAGGTCCTTCGCCACCAAGTACGCCCAGCAGGTGTTTGGCCGCGAACGGGAAGTCATCGACGAGGCGTACCCGGGCGACGTCGTCGGACTGGTCAATGCCTCCTCGCTGCGGGTGGGGGACAGCCTGTTCCTGGAGGAGTCCGTGGAGTACCCGGCCATCCCGCTGTTCGCCCCCGAGCACTTCCAGGTGGCCCGCTCCAAGGACCCCAGCAAGTTCAAGCAGTTCCGCCGCGGCATCGAGCAGCTCGAACACGAGGGCGTCATCCAGCTGCTCCGCTCCGACCTCCGCGGCGACCAGGCGCCGGTGCTTGCCGCCGTCGGCCCCATGCAGTTCGAGGTGGTGGAGGACCGCATGGCGCACGACTTCAGCGCCCCCATGCGGCTGGAGCGCCTGCCGTATTCGCTCGCGCGGATTTCGACGGCGGATGCCATGCCGGCGCTGGCCAACGTCCCCGGCGCTGAGGTGCTTCTGCGGTCCGACGGCGAATACCTTGCACTGTTCAACGACGTGTGGGCCCTGCGGCGGATCGAGAAGAACCACCCGGACCTCACCCTGGTGCCCATCGGCACGCACAACCCTGCGAAGTAAGGCACCATGACTGCATCCCAGCCCCGCGTTCTCGTTACCGGCGCCGGCACCATCAACCCGCTCGGCTCCACCGTCAAGGAGACCTGGGAAGCCCTGCTCGCAGGGGAGTCAGGCATCGCGGAGCTGGCCGAGGAATGGGCTGCCCAGTTGCCTGTGAAGATCGCGGGGCAGGTCAGGGCGGACCTGTCGCAGCACCTGTCCACCCGCGAGATGAAGCGGATGGACCGCTGCGGCCAGCTCGCGCTGATTGCCGCACGGGAGGCGTGGACGCAGGCAGGAAGCCCGGAGGTCGACCCCGAACGCTTTGCCGTGGTCATCGGCTCCGCCTATGGCGGTCTCGGTTCCACCATCGAGCAGGACCGCACCCTCGCCGCATCCGGTCCGCGCAAGGTTTCCCCGCACACCCTCACCCGCCTGATGGTCAACGGCCCCGCTGCCTGGGTGTCCATCGACCTCGGTGCCCGTGGCGGCGCCCGGACGCCGGTCAGCGCCTGCGCCTCCGGGGCTGAGGCGATTGTCCAGGCAGCCGAAATGATCCGCTCGGGCGCTGCCGACGTCGTAATTGCCGGCGGCGTGGACGCCTCCGTGAACGACCTGGTGATCAGCGGCTTCTCCCAGATCCGCGCCCTGTCCACGCATGCCGGCGATCCGCAGCGGGCCTCGCGCCCGTTCGACGGTGGCCGTGACGGCTTTGTGCTGGCCGAGGGCGCCGGCGTGGTGGTGCTGGAGAGCGAGGAGCACGCCCTTGCCCGCGGCGCCGCAGTGCTGGGGGCCGTGGCCGGGGGAGCGGTAACCTCCGACGCGAACGACATCGTGGCTGCCGACCCTGCAATGCAGCGGCGCGTCATGCAGAAGGCACTGGAATCCGCAGGCATGCAACCGGTGGACATCGGCTTTGTCCACGCCCACGCCACCTCCACCCCCGTGGGCGACCGGCTCGAAGGCCAGGCCATCAGCGCCGTCTTCGGCCCTTCCGTGCCGGTGACGTCCACGAAGGGCCACACCGGACACCTGCTGGGCGGCGCAGGTGCGCTGGCCGCCGTCGTGGTCCTCGGAACCCTGCGCACAGGCCAGCTGCCCGCGACGCTGAACGTGGAGGCGCTGGACCCGGAAGTGGACCTCAACGTCATCACCGAAGGTGCCCACCGGCTGCCGCCGGGTTACTCCCCGGCCGGACTGGTGAACGCCTTCGGCTTTGGCGGCCACAGTGTGGCCCTGGTGATCACAGGCGCCTAAACCGCCGGCGATCTGGATGAAGCGATCCGCAGGGCAGCGGGTTGGATGAGGCGCGGTATCAGGCGCGGGTGGCGACTGCGGCCTCGACGTCCGGCTCCTGGGAAAGGGCGTCCGCTGTGCTGCTGGTGCGGTGCTCCTTGAGGAAATAAACCAGTCCCGCGGCGACGGCGGAGGCCGCGGCCAGGGCGAAGAGCCCGGGGACCACGCTGCCGGTCTGCTCCTTGATGATGCCGAACCCAAACGGTGCGACGAATCCGCCCAGGTTGCCCAGCGAGTTGATGATGGCAATGGCCGGGGCGAGGACCATCGGATGCAGACCGGATTGCGGGATGGTCCAGAACAGCGGGGAAGCGCTCTTGAACCCCATGGCGGCGATGGCCAGGAAGACCAGCGCCAGCACCGGCGAGGCCACGGCAGCCGCATAGGTTCCGGCGGCGGCGACCAGCAGGGCGGCCACCAGGAGGGGCTTCTTGGACTTGGCTTTGTCCTGCCACTTCGCCGCGAAGTACATGGCGAAGACGGCGCAGACCCACGGGATGGAGGACAGAAAGCCGGCCGAGAGGTCGGTGGTGCCCGGGATCCGCTTGACAATGCTCGGCAGCCAGAAGGTGTTGGCGTAGATGGACAGCTGGATGGCGAAGTAGATGCCGCACAGGAGCAGGATCTGCGGGTTCAGGAGCATCTTCCAGCGGTTGACCTTCCCGGTGTCCGCTCTGGTGTGCCCTGCGTCCTCGGCGCTGATCGCCTGGGACAGGGCCTCCTTTTCGGCGGCGGACAGCCACTTTGCGTCCTGGATCTTCGCATCGAGCAGGAAGAACACCACGATGCCCACCAGCATGGAGACGATGCCTTCAAAGCCGAAGAGCCACTGCCAGCCACGCATCCCCAGGGCGCCGTTCAGGTTCAGCAGCATGCCGGCGATGGGTCCGGAGATAGCGGCGGCCACCGAGGAGCCGGCGATAAAGACCGCCGTGGCCTTGCCGCGCTGGCCTGCCGGTACCCAGCGGGCGAAGTAGAAAATGACGGCGGGGAAGAATCCTGCCTCGGCGGCGCCCAGCAGGAAGCGCAGGATGTAGAACATGGTTTCGTTCTGCACGAACGCCATGAGGAAGGAGACGGCGCCCCAGCTGACCATGATCCGCGTCAGCCAGACTTTGGCGCCGTACTTTTCCATCATCACGTTGCTGGGCAGTTCGAAAATCGCGTAGGCGATGAAGAACAGGCCGGCGCCGAAGCCGTAGGCGGCGGCACCGATGCCGACGTCAGCCTGGAGGTGGTCCTGGGCATAGCCGATGTTTGACCGGTTGAGCTGGTTGCAGACCAGCATGACCAGCATGACGGGAAGGACGCGCTTGAAGAATTTCCTGCTGGCGGATGCCAGGTCCAGGACGGCGTTGTCCACTGACTTCATTGGTTGTTTCCTTGGAAGGGGATAGGGCAAGGCGGGGCCTTGGAAGAATTTACAGGACAGTTGCCAGGGAGGGTCCCGGCAACTGTCCTGGGAGGCTGTCCTAGCGGACCAGGCAGGGCCGCTTGGGGTCGAACGACCAGCCGTCGATGTAGTACTGCATCCCGATGCTGTCGTCCCGCGCATCCAGGCCGTGTTCGAGGTACAGCTGGTGCGCCCTGTCCAGCGCTTCAGGGTCCAGTTCGATGCCCAGCCCGGGTGCGGCCGGGACCTCGATCGCGCCGCCCTTGATCTGCAGCGGGCTCTTCGTCAGGCCTTGGCCGTCCTGCCAGATCCAGTGCGTGTCCAGCGCGGTGATTTCGCCCGGGGCCGCGGCGCCGGTATGGGTGAACATGGCCAGCGAGATATCGAAGTGGTTGTTCGAGTGCGATCCCCAGGTCAGGCCGAATTCATTGCACAGCTGCGCCACCCGGACCGAGCCGTGCATGGTCCAGAAGTGCGGGTCGGCCAGCGGAATGTCGACGGCGTTGCTCCGGACGGCGTGCGACATTTCCCGCCAGTCGGTGGCGATCATATTGGTGGCGGTCTTCAGTCCGGTGGCGCGGCGGAACTCCGCCATGACCTCGCGGCCGGAGAACCGCCCTTCGGCGCCACAGGGGTCCTCGGCGTAGGCCACCACGCCCTGCATCCGCTTGCCCAGGCGGATGGCTTCCTCGAGGAGCCAGCCGCCGTTGGGATCAAGGGTGATGCGGGCGTCCGGGAAACGCTTGGCCAGGGCCGTGACCACGTCCACTTCGGCATCACCGGACAGCACACCGCCCTTGAGCTTGAAGTCGCTGAACCCGTAGCGTTCTTGGGCGGCTTCGGCGAGGGCGACGACGGCTTCCGGAGTCATTGCCTCATGCCGGCGTAGCTGCTCCCAGCGGTCAGCCGGGTTGTCCTCCACGAGGTACGGCAGGTCCGTTCGTCCGTGGTCGCCGACGAAGAACAAGTAGCCGAGCATGGGCACCGAGGTGCGCTGCTGGCCGTCGCCCAGCAATTCCGCCACGGGAACGCCGAGGAACTGCCCGTGCAGGTCCAGCAGGGCGGACTCGACGGCGGTGACCGCGTGGACCGTGGTGCGCAGGTCGAAGGTCTGCAGTCCGCGGCCGCCGGCGTCACGGTCGGCGAACTCGGCGGCGATCTCCCGCAGCAGCGAACGGTAGCGGGCCACCGGCTTGCCCTTGAGCAGTGCGCCGGCCTCTTCGATGGTGGTGCGGATCTTCTCGCCGCCGGGAACTTCACCGAGGCCGGTCCGGCCATCAGAGTCGGTGAGGATCACGATGTTGCGCGTGAAGAACGGGCCGTGTGCGCCGCTGAGGTTCATCAGCATGCTGTCGTACCCGGCGACGGGCACCACCTCGATGCCGGCAATGGTGGGGCGGGTGCTCATGCGCTGACTTCTGCTTTCTCTGCTGCGGGGACCACGTCGCCGTTGATATGCCGGTTGAGGTGCCAGGGGTTGTCATCCTGCAGGGGTGCGGGGAGGAGCTCCTGGGGGAGGTTCTGGTACGCGACAGGCCTCAGGAACCGGTTGATGGCGAGGGTTCCGACCGAGGTGGTGCGGGAGTCGGAGGTTGCGGGGAAGGGCCCGCCGTGGACCATGGCGTGGCCGACTTCGACGCCGGTGGGCCAGCCGTTGACGATAATGCGGCCCACCTTCTGTTCCAGCACGGGGATCAGGGGCGCCGCCGTCGGGTAGTCCTCCTCCGCGAGGTGGAGGGACGCGGTGAGCTGGCCTTCGATCCCGGCGGCAGCCTGGAGCAGGTCGCCGGTGCTGGTGTAGCGGATCACCAGGGATGCTGCGCCGAAGATTTCCTCGTGCAGGACGTGGTTGGCGGTGAATTGTTCCACCTCGGTGCCGAAGATGGCAGGTGCGGGGGCGTTTTCCGTGGGGCCGGGCGTGCCCTGGCCGATCAGTTCGACGCCGGCTGCGGTGCTGAGCGCCTTGGTTCCGGCCTTCCAGGAGTTGACGATGCCCTCGGTGAGCATGGTTTGTCCGGGGCAGGCTGCGATGGCGCGTCCGACGGCGGCGGCAAGTTTGTCGCCTGCCTCGCCGGTGGGGGCGAAGAGCAGGCCGGGGGAGGTGCAGAGCTGGCCGGAGCTGCCGGTGACGGCTGTGACGTACTGCTGGGCCAGCGCGTCAATATCGCCTTTGAGGGCGCCTTCGAAGACGAAGACTGGGTTGAGGGAGGACATTTCGGCGTAGACCGGGATGGGCTCGGGACGTGCGGCGGCTGTGCGCATCAGGGCGATGCCGGCGGACTGGGACCCGGTGAACCCGACGGCCTTGATCGCGGGGTCGGCGACGAGGGCCTGGCCTATGCTGGAGCCGGGGCCATAAATCAGGGAGAACACCCCGGGGTGCAGGCCGTGATCCCTGACGGCTTTGGTGATCGCCTGGCCGACGAGTTCGCTGGTGCCGGGGTGGGCGTTGTGTGCCTTGAATACTACGGGGCACCCCGCGGCGAGGGCAGAGGCGGTGTCGCCGCCCGCAGTCGAGAAAGCCAGGGGGAAGTTGCTGGCGCCAAACACGGCTACGGGGCCCAGCGGGATCTGGCGCTGGCGGATGTCTGCACGGGGCAGCGGGGCGCGGTCCGGGAGGGCGGGGTCGATCCGGACTCCGCGGAAGTCGCCCTGCCGGACCACTGCCGCGAAGAGGCGCAGCTGGCCGGTGGTGCGGGCACGCTCACCGGTCAGCCGGCCTGCGGGGAGGCCGGTTTCCTGCCCGGCGCGGGTGATCAGTTCGTCGCCGATGGCCTCGATGTTGTCAGCGACCGCTTCCAGGAAAGCTGCGTGGGTTTCCGGGTCAAGGGTGCTGAACGAAGCGAATGCTTCCGCGGCGGCGCGGGTCGCCGTTGTGAGCTGTTCCTCGGTGAGCAGCGTGTAGGCCGGTTCCAGGGGCCTGTTCGTAGCCGGGTTCAGGCCGAAGGTGGTCTTGCCTTCGCCGTCGACGGTCCGGCCGGCGATGAGTGAATGTCCGGTGAGGTTCATTGGTTCCTCCTGTGCTTGGAGTGGAGCGGTCTGCGGTGACGGCTAGGAAACCGTGGCGATCAGGGCTTTGAGGTCCGCCAGATCCTGCGGGGCCATGTTCTGCAGCGGGGTGCGTACGGGCCCTGCGGAACGGCCGATCGCGTCGAGGCCGCCCTTAACGATGGACACAGCGTAGCCCTTCACGCGGTCGCGGATGTCAAGGTATGGGATGACGAAGTCATTGAGCTTCTTGTTCACGGCTGCGCGGTCGTTGTTGCGGACGTCCTGGTAGAAGTCCAGCGCGAACTGCGGGACAAAGTTGTACATGGCGCTGGAGTAGGTGCTCATGCCCAGCTGCAGCAGTGGCAGGGCGAAGGTCTCGGCGGTGGGCAGGCCGCCCAGGTAGAACAGCCGGTCGCCGAGCTTGGCGTAGACGCGGGCATCGTGTTCGAGGTCGCCCACACCGTCCTTGAAGCCGATCAGGTTTTCATGCCGGTCTGCCAAGGTGGCCACCGTGGTGTCTTTGTAGATGGCGTTGGCACGGTTGTAGATGATGACGCCCAGCTTGGTGGCGCGGCAGACGGCACTGACGTGCTCCACCAGTCCGTCCTGGTCGGCTTCGGTCAGGTAGGGCGGCAGCAGCAGGATGCCTTCGGCGCCCGCGGCTTCTGCTGCCTGCGCGTTCTCAATGGCCTGGGCGGTGGAGCCGCCGGCGGAGGCGAGGACGGGAACCCGGCTTCCCACTTCGTCAACGGCGGTGCGCACCACGCGCTCGGACTCCGCAGGCGTCAGGGAGAAGCCTTCGCCCGTGCCGCCGGCTGCGAAGAGGCCGGCAACCGGGAAGCTCGCCTGCCACGCCAGGTGCTTGCGGTAGTTCTCCTCGTCGAACTGCAGATCGGCGGCGAAAGAGGTCACGGGGAAGGACAGCAAGCCTTCCTTGAGCGTGTCCGCGAGTTCCTGGGGTCTGTACTTAGCCACGGTGTGGTCCTTCGATGTGTGCGCCGCGGGCGGCAGGGGCTGATGATTCCTTCCCAGAGTAGGAGCGCTTCTGATGCCTGTCTAAGTGCATTTTTATATGTATTGATACCTTCAGGGCATAGTCACCTCCTGGCTACTCCATGGCGAACTCCAGGTCCCGCAGGAGGCGGGTCAGGGCGGGGTTGGTGATTCGCCGGTTCCAGAGGGCGTGGAGTTCTACCTGCTCGAGGTCGCCGCCCTCGAGCGGAAGGAACTCCACCCCGCGGATGCCCAGGAGGGTGGCCGAGTGGGGCACGAACGCCAGTCCGCGCTTGGCGGCAACGAGCGAGACCATGGTGAGGATCTGGCTGACGGTATGCACCACGTTGGCATGCCGGATGGGAAACATCCGAACCACCAGGTCGTAGAAATAGCGGGCCTGCGTGGGGGAGTGCATGATGAGGGGCTCATCCCGGAAGTCCTCCGGCATGATGTCCCGGCCCAGCGCTGACAGGGGGTGGCCGTCCGGAACGGCCAGGACCATCGACTCCCGGTAAAGGAGATGGGAATCGAACGTCTCCCGGTCGAACGGGGGCCGCGCCAGTCCGAGGTCCAGTTCCCCCGTCAGCAGCCCGGCCAACTGGTCTCCGGTCACGAGTTCCTCCAGCTCGATGTCGACCTCCGGGATGATGCTGGAAAGTTCCTCCAGCAGCGGGCCCAGGATGCTGAAGCCGCTTGCCGCAGTAAAGCCGATGCGCAGCATGCCGGACCTCCCGGACGCGATGCGCCTGGCTGCAACCGGCGCGCGTTCGGCCAAGGCCATGAGCCGGCGCGCCTCGTCAAGGAATGCGTGCCCGGCCGAGGTCAGTTCCACTTTGCGGTTGTCCCGCTCCAGCAGTTCGGCGCCGACGATCTTCTCCAGCTTCTGGATCTGCCGGCTCAGCGGGGGCTGGGTCATATTCAGCCGCTCGGCGGCCCTGCCGAAGTGCAGCTCCTCGGCGACGGCGATGAACCCGGCCAATTGGTCAAAAGTAAACATGATGCCTTCCGGGTATCAAATGATGCAGATAAGGGCTTAGACAGGCATCATAGCGGCTCCCTACACTCGACAAAGCGAAGCGGGGTGACCCCTTCGCAGAAAGCTTCGGGCCCAACCGGCCCCACTGCCCTAGGAGTTCCAATGATGCACTTCCCGTCCCGCCGAGCCGTCCTTGGAACGGCATCGGCCTTCACCCTGCTGGCGCTGACGGCCTGCGGCGGCAACGTTGCCGGCGGAGCGGCAGCTGGCAACTCGTCGAAGTATCCCTCGGGGCCAGTGACCCTCACGGTGGGCCAGGCGGCCGGCGGCAGCACGGACCTGATTGCACGGGCACTGGCAGACGGAGCGGCGAAGACCCTCGGCTCGCCCATGCCCGTGGTCAACAAGCCGGGAGCAAACGGCGCCCTGGCCACGAAGGAAGTCGCCGGCAAGCCGGCCGACGGCCAGGAGCTGGTCCTGCTCACCGCCTCACTGGTGACCATCACGCCCCTGGCCGTCAGCAAGGATGAAGCCGTCAACCTTGACGACCTTGACATCATCACCGGCCTGTCCCAGGACGACTACGTGCTGGTGGCCAGCCAGGCTTCCGGCTTTAAGAGCTTCAAGGACGTCACCGGAGCCGGACGCAATGTCACTTTCGGCACTACCGGCGTGGGCACGGGCAGCCAGCTGGCCCAGACGGTCCTGTTCAAGCAGGCCAACGTGCAGGGCACCGACGTCCCGTTCGACAGCGGCAAGCCCGCACTGACCGCCGTCCTGGGCAACCAGGTGGAACTGGCCACCATCCAGCTGGGCGAGGCCATGGCCCAGATCCAGGCCGGAAAAGTGACGCCGCTGCTGGTCTTCTCCGAGGAACGCAACAGCTTCCTGCCGGATGTTCCCTCCGCCAAGGAGGCAGGCTATGACGTTCCCGTCGCCCAGTACCGTGCCGTAGCCGCCCCCAAGGGAACCCCCCAGGACGTCAAGGACAAGCTGGCAGCCGCCTTCAAGGACACCTTCAAGACCGATGCCTACCAGGAGTTCAACAAGAAGAACCTCCTGACTCCCAAGGAGATCTCCGGCGAGGAAGTGGCCACGCAGTGGAAGGACTACGCCGCGAAGTACAAGTCCCTGGTGGAGAAGTACGGCATCAGCCTCGGCGGGAACAAGTAATCCGTGGAGACGACTCCAGCAGTGGCCGGCGGGAAGGGCGGCAGCTCCGCCCTTCCTGCCGGCGGGGACGCACCATCCGGCTATAAGGAAGACCTGCCCGAAGCGCTGACGCCGGAAGAACTCGCCGCACAGTGGGAGGAGGAAAAGCCTCCTGCCGCGGGGCCGCTCGCCAACGCGGCGTCCTCCTTGGTGGTGCTCGCCGTCGGAATCGGAGCCCTGGTGCTGTCCTTTGCCATGGGCCTTGGCACCCCGGAGAAGCCGCAACCCGGGTTGTGGCCCTTCCTGACCAGCTGCGTGATGGTGGCGCTGGCGCTCTTCCAGCTGGTGTGGGGAAGGCACAACCGGGACGCGGAGAAATTCACCCGGATGTCCTTCGCCCCGCTGACCGGCCTGGTCACGCTGGCCGCGATGGTAGCCCTGATGCCCCTCATCGGCTTCGAGATCCCTTCCCTCATCCTGTGCATCATCTGGATGAAGTTCCTGGGCAGCGAAACCTGGCGCTCCACCCTCCTGGTCAGTGCCATCGTGGTCGCGGCGTTCTACGGGATCTTCGTCCTGGCGCTCGGCACCTCCATTCCCCACCTTTTCTAGGAGACCACCGTGGATTTCCTCAATCCCGTCCTCAACGGTTTCTCGGTCGTCCTGGAACCGATGAACCTGCTTTACTGCCTCATCGGTGTGGTGATCGGCATGCTGATCGGCGTGCTGCCCGGACTGGGGCCGGCAGCCACTATCGCCATCCTGCTCCCGCTGACCTACAGCGTGGAACCTGTCACGGCCATCATCATGCTGGCCGGCATCTTCTACGGTGCCCAGTACGGCGGCACCATCACCTCCGTCCTGCTGCGGCTTCCCGGTGAGGCGTCATCGGTGGTTACGGTGTTCGACGGTTACCAGATGGCCAGGCAGGGCAAGGCCGGCACCGCGCTCGGCCTGGCCGCCATCGGCTCCTTCATCGGCGGGACCGCCGCCATCATCGGCCTGACCTTCCTGGCTCCGGTCGTGGCCGGGTTCGCCCTCGACTTCGGGCCCGCGGAGTACTCCGCGCTGGCCTTGCTGGGCATCCTGCTGGTGGCCACCATCAGCGGCGGTTCCAAGGCCAAGGCCCTGATCGCGGCCGCCGTCGGACTCCTGCTCGCCACCGTGGGCCGGGACGTCTTCACCGGCGAAAGCCGCTTCACCTTCGGCAGCCTCCAGCTGGCCGACGGCATCGACTTCGTGCCGATTGCCATGGGCCTCTTTGGCCTGGGGGAGATCCTCTACAACCTTGAGGAGCGGCACCGGGCCGCCAAGGCGCCATCGAAGGTCTCCAACGTCTGGCCCTCAAAGTCGGACCTGAAGTACGCCTCCGGTGCCATCAGCCGCGGCTCGGTCCTGGGCTTCTTCCTCGGCATCCTGCCCGGCGGCGGTGCCACCATCGCCTCCATGGCCTCCTACGCTATGGAAAAGAAGCGGGCCAAACAGCCTGAACGCTTCGGCAAGGGCGCGCCCGAAGGCGTCGCTGGCCCGGAAACAGCGAATAATGCGGCAGCGACGTCCTCGTTCATCCCGCTGCTGACCCTCGGCATCCCTGCCAACGCCACCATGGCGCTGATGTTCGGCGCGCTGCTGATCCAGGGCGTCACGCCCGGCCCGCAGCTGGTGGAGCAGAACCCGGACCTTTTCTGGGGCGTGGTGAACTCCATGTACATAGGCAACATCCTGTTGCTGATCATGAGCCTGCCCCTGGTGGGGATCTTCGTACGGATCCTTCGTGTCCGCGCGGCCATCCTGGCCCCTATCACAGCCCTGATCACGCTGCTGGGTGCCTACACCATCAACAACAGCATGTTCGACGTGACCCTCGTGGTGTTCTTCGGCGTGCTGGGCTACCTGATGAAGAAGTTCGGCTTCGAGCCGGGCCCCCTGGTCCTGGCCTTCGTCCTGGGCGAGCTGCTGGAAAGCTCGCTGCGGCGCTCGCTGCTGGTCTTCGGCGGCGACCCCACCGGTTTCTTTACCCGGCCCATCTCGGCAACCCTGCTGCTGGTCTTCCTCCTGGTGGCCGTGCTGCCGGGCGTTCGCAGCATGATCACCAAGCGTAAAGGCACGACGGCGGCAGCCGAGTCCGCCGGGAACGGCACCAACCAGAACATCAAGGAGAAGGTATGAGCATCATTGTCGGGTTCGTTCCCACTCCGGCCGGTGAGGCAGCCCTTGCCGCCGGCATCGCCGAGGCGCAGCTCCGGCAGAAGGACCTCTATATCGTGAACTCGGCCCGGCAGGGTGCGCTCGTGGACAAGTCCGTGGCCCCGGAGGAGGTCCTTGCGCGGGCCGCGAAAAAGGCCACTGACGCCGGCGTCAACGCCACCGTGATCCAGCCGCCCTACGAGCACGACCTTGCTGACGAGTTCCTGGACGTGGCCCGGGAGGTGGACGCTTCCCTGATCGTTATCGGCCTCCGGCACCGCACTCAGGTGGGCAAGTTCATCCTTGGCAGCCACGCCCAGCAGATCCTGATGCAGGCGGACCGGCCGGTGCTCGCTGTCAAAGCCAACGGCAACAAATCCTGAGCCTGGCTCTGCCGTTGCGAGGGCCGGTGATCCCGTGGGGGTCACCGGCTCTTTGCTCACTCGGCCCGCAAGTGGTCCGCCAGTGCATCGAGGATGGGAAGCTGGCCCTTGACCAGTTTGAGCCGGGCTTCCAGCAGCGGGAACCAGCGGGCATCATCGATCTCGGGGAAGTCCTGGATCCGGCCGGACCCCCTGGGCCACTCGAGGGGAAACGTGTTGCTGTTGATGCTGGCCGGCTGGAAATCAGCCTCCGCGGCAAAGACGGTGATGTGTTTTCCTGATGGTTGCCGGAAGCCGCCAAGCTGCCGGTATTCGACGTCGGGGGCCGCAGTGCCCATCTCCTCGGCAAATTCACGCAGCGCCGCGGCCAATGGGTCCTCGCCGTCGGCATACTCACCCTTGGGAAGGGACCACGCGTGCGCGTCCTTGCGCGCCCAGAACGGTCCGCCCATGTGCGCGATCCAGACCTGCAGGCCGTCCTCTGCCCCTGCCGGGCCGGCAGGGACCCGCCGGTACAGCAGCACCCCTGCGCTTCGAACGGGCATCGGTCCTCCTTACGGTCACTGTTGAACTGCAATCGCCGTCTGCCGTTTACGTGGAGTTCACGGGACTGCTTTAGGTTATTCCTTCAGGCACTCTGCCTGGCATCCTGCCCGGCACTCTGCTCGAAGGGAATGGGACCCGTCATGGCCAATATTGCTGATGTTTTGGCACGGCTTACGCCGGAGGAACGTGATGAGCTGCGCGGTCTTGGCCCCCAGGGCCACCTGCCGCGCCACCTGGTTGACGCCCTCGACCGGGCCGCAGGCGGTTCGGGTTCGGGCCGCGGCTACTACGTGCCAAATGGCAACGTCAACGCCACCGGGGGACCGCTGCTGGTGCTGCGCAGCGACGTCGCCGGCTGGCTGATGGGCGGCGACGCTTCCTGACGCCGGCCCAAGCCTCGCCAGCCGAAGCCACGGTCCGATCCGATCAGCACGGTCCTATCCGATCAGGAGGCTGAGCGCCTCCGTCAGGTGTTCCACCTCCCGGACTGAGAATCCGGCAGGCACCGGTCCGGGGCCGTTGTGGCTCGCCGGCACCACGGCGTGCGTGAACCCAAGCCGGTGGGCCTCCTGGATGCGCTGGTTGATGCCGGGCACGGGCCGGACTTCACCGGCGAGGCCTACCTCGCCGAAGGCGATCAACCGGACGGGCAGGGGCTTGCGGGCCTTGGCCGACGCTACTGCAAGTGCTACAGCGAGGTCGGTGGCCGGTTCGCTGAGTTTCACCCCGCCCACCGTGGCCACGTAGGAATCGTCCTTGTGGAGCAGTGTTCCGGCCCGCTGCTGCAGGACAGCCAGCAGCATGGACACCCGTGAGCTGTCCAGGCCGCTGGTGGCGCGGCGCGGCTGCGAGTTGGGGCTTTCGGCGAGCAGCGACTGCACCTCAGCCAGCAGGGGGCGGCGCCCTTCCATGGTCACGGTGATGCAGGTTCCCGAGACCGGGTCCTTGGTGCGGCTGACGAACAGTCCGCTGGGATCGGTGAGGCCCTCGATGCCGTTCTCATTCAGGTCGAAGCAGCCGACGTCGTCCGTGGGCCCGTACCGGTTCTTCACCGCGCGGAGCAGCCGCAACCGCGAGTGCCGCTCGCCCTCGAACTGGCACACCACATCCACCAGGTGCTCCAGCAGCCGCGGACCCGCGATGGACCCGTCCTTGGTCACGTGGCCCACCAGCAGGGTGGTCATGTTGCGCCGCTTGGCGGCGGCGATGATGGAGGCCGCCACTTCGCGGACCTGCGAGACGCCGCCGGCGCTGCCGTCCACATCGGCGCTGCTGAGGGTCTGGACGGAGTCCACGATCAGCAGCCGGGGTTCAATTTTTTCCACCTGTCCCAGCGCCTGGCCAAGATCCGTCTCGGCCGACAAGTAGAGGGATTCGGCGACGGCGTCGATCCGTTCGGCGCGCAGCTTCACCTGGGCGGCCGACTCCTCACCCGTCACGTAGAGGACGTCCTGGGCTGTCCGGGCGAATTTGGCGGCGACGTCCAGCAGCAGCGTGGACTTGCCCACGCCTGGCTCTCCGGCCAGCAGGATGACGGCGCCCGGAACCAGGCCGCCGCCCAGTACCCGGTCCAGTTCGTCCACCCCGGTAGGGAGGAATGCGGCGGTGGTGGCGTCCACGTCGGCGATCTTCCGGGCCGGCTCCACGACCGTGGTGGCCGCCGTGGTGCGCGCCACCGCGGTGCCGGTTTCCTCAACGGTGCCCCAGGCCTGGCACTCGCCGCAGCGGCCCACCCACTTGACGGTGGTCCAGCCGCATTCGGCGCATTTGTACGCTGGCGCCTTGGACGCCCGGGAAGTCTTTGTTGCCATGCGTTCAACCCTAGTGGCGGCCACTGACATTAGAGCGCGGGCAGCACGTCCCTGGCTTCGTCCGCGTCCATGCCCGTGGCTTCCAGCAGGTCCACCATCAGCGGCCGGAACAGCATGACCACTGTTTCGCCCTCCAGCCGCTGCACCTCCAGCAGCTTGGGATGCAGGCGCAGGGCGATCTCGCTCAGGTCCCGGCGGGCGGTGCGCAGGTGGGCGCGCCGGACGCCGTCGTGCGATTCCGCAAGGCCCAGCGACAGCTCATCGATCGCGGCAGCGGTCTCCTGCAGCACCTCCGCGATGCTGTCCGTCGCCTCGTCCGAGAGGGCGGCGTGGTTGATCGCGCTGGTAAGCCGCCGGGCGAAGACGCGGCTGTTGCGCAACGCGAGGTCGATGAAGTCCAGGGACTGCTTCAGCCGGTCCAGTTCATCACGGTGCCGGCGGTAGGCAGGGGCCAGCGTGGCCACCTCCCCGGACGCACGGAGGGACTGCCGCATGGCATCGACCAGGGGCTGGCAGTTCCTGCCGCGGATCAGCGCGTGCCAGGCCTGGGTGGAATCGCTGTTAACCAGCGCGCCCGCACATTCGCGCAGCACCTCGGCCAGTTCATGCAGCAGTTTCTGGACGTCCCGCCGCGGTTCCCGCCGCGGGTCCTTCGGCATGAGGATCGTCACCAGCAGCGCGAACAGCCCGCCTACCACGGCGTCGATGCTGCGGGTGAAAGGTCCGCCGGACGGCGCCGGCAGCAGCACCACCAGCAGTGATTGAAGGGCCAGCTGGGTAGTGAAGATGTTTCCGCTGTCCAGGAACCGGGCCAGCAGGATGGAGGTGAGAAGTACGACGGCGGCCACCCAGATGTCGCCGCCCAGCCAGTGCAGGAGCAGGTCACCCACGGCGATGCCGAGGGTGCAGCCCAGCCCCACTTCCATGACCCGCCGCAGCCGGGGTTCACGCGAGAAACCGAGGGAGATCAGCGACGACGTGGCGGCGAACAAGGGACCGGAGTGTCCCAGGACCTTATCGGCGAAGGCGTAGGCCCCCACCGCGCAGACCGTCATCTGGATGGCCGGGATGAAGGAGTTGCGGCTGCGGATCAGTCCGGTGCGTACGCGGCTGCGCAGGAATCGCCTGGTTGCTGAGAATCCTGCTTCGATGGCCATGGGTCCAAGTCTATTCAGTGGTGGCCCGCGGCCCGGCGCCTCCACTACGGCGGCAGATGTGATCCGCGCAATGGGAACCCGGCATTTGTCAACGAATATCCCGCCGTCGTTAATCCTCCGTTCACTTTGGACAGACCATCCTGTTACCTGCGGCCCATAACTTGCTTGAAGGTACACAACGTACGCATCGCGCTGCAGGGTTCTCCGTCCCTGTCCCGCACCTGAATAACCCTGGAAGGGGTACATCTAGTGAAGGCACTCCGCATCGGCCGCCACGCGGCTATCGCTGTTATCGCAGCCGGCGCACTCGCGCTCAGCGCCTGCGGTTCAGACAACGCCACGGGCACCAAGCCTGCCGGCGACTCAGCCTCGGCCGGCACCAAGGTCACCGGCACGCTCACCGGCATCGGCTCCTCCGCGCAGGGCGCGGCAATGGACGCCTGGAAGACCAACTTCGCTTCCGCCAACTCCGGCGCCTCCGTGCAGTACTCGCCGGATGGCTCCGGCGCCGGCCGCAAGGCGATCCTCGACGGCTCGGCCCAGTTCGCAGGCTCGGACGCCTACCTGAAGGACGAGGAACTCGCCTCCTCCAAGACCGTCTGCGGCCCCGAAGGTGCCATCAACGTCCCGGTCTACATCTCCCCGATCGCAGTGGCTTTCAACGTCCCCGGCGTCACCGACCTGAAGCTGGATGCCACCACCGTGGCCAAGATCTTCCGTGGCCAGATCGCCAAGTGGAACGACCCCGCAATCGCTGCCCTCAACGAGGGTGTCACGCTGCCTGACCTGAAGGTCACCCCGGTGAACCGCTCCGACGACTCGGGCACCACGCAGAACTTCACGGACTACCTGGCCGCTGCCGCTCCTGAAGTCTGGACCGACAAGGCTGCCGGTGTGTGGCCCGCCAGCCTCCAGGGCGAAAACGCCAAGGGCACCTCCGGCGTGGTCAAGACCGTCACCGACACTCCGGGCGCCGTGACGTACGCCGATGACTCCGCCGTCAGCGGCAAGCTCGGCGTTGCCCAGATCAAGGTGGGCCAGTCCTTCACCAAGATCTCCGCCGAGGCCGCTGCCAAGGCAGTGGACGCGGGCAAGCCGGTGGAAGGCCGCTCCGCCAACGACCTGTCCATCAAGCTGGACCGCAAGACCACCATCGAGGGTGCCTACCCGATCGTCCTGGTCTCCTTCCACGTTCTGTGCAGCACCTACGACAAGCAGGAGACCGTTGACCTGGTCAAGGCCTTCGAGCACTACGTAGTTTCCGAGGAGGGCCAGAAGGCTGCTGCCGACTCCGCCAAGTCGGCGCCGCTGTCTTCCGACCTCGCGGCCAAGGCTGCCAAGGCCATCGACTCGATCAAGGTCAAGTCCTAGCCGCACCGCGAAACCAGGTTCCCCGCCTGCCGGAAGGCAGTGCGGGGATCTTGGCTTTGCATCCCGCATCCGTCACACCAGTAATCGACCGAAGGGCCGTCGAATGACCGCCACCCCCCTGACCAGCACCCAGGGCGCCGGGCGCGCCGGGGACAAAGTCTTTTCCGGCGCCGCGCTGGCCGCAGGCTGCCTGATCCTCGCCGTTCTTTTCGGCGTCGCACTCTTCCTGGTGGTCCAGGCCATTCCCGCGCTGACCGCTCCCGCGGACAAGATCCAGGGCGGGCAGGGCTTCTTCGCCTACATCTGGCCCATCGTGATCGGCACGCTCATCGCCGCCGTCATTGCGCTGGTGATCGCCACGCCCATCGCCATCGGGGTGGCCCTCTTCATCTCGCACTTCGCCCCCCGCAGCCTCGCCTCCGGACTCGGCTATGTCGTCGACCTGCTCGCCGCCATCCCCTCCGTGGTCTATGGCGCCTGGGGTGCGGCCTTCCTGGCCAAGGAAATTGCGCCGGCGTACGGCTGGCTTGCGGACAACATGGGCGGGCTGCCGATCTTCGAGGGCCCCGCGTCCACCACCGGCAAGACCATCCTGACTGCGGGCATCGTCCTGGCGGTCATGGTCCTGCCCATCATCACCTCGCTGTCCCGCGAAATCTTCCTTCAGACCCCCAAGCTGCATGAAGAGGCCGCGCTGGCACTGGGTGCCACCCGCTGGGAAATGATCAAGATGGCCGTGCTGCCCTTCGCCCGCCCGGGCATCATCAGCGCCGTCATGCTGGGCCTGGGCCGCGCGCTGGGCGAGACCATGGCCGTTGCCCTGGTGCTGTCCTCCGGCGCCCTGACCGCCAGCCTGATCCAGTCAGGAAACCAGACCATCGCTGCCGAGATTGCCCTGAACTTCCCCGAAGCCAGTGGGATCAAGGTCAGCACGCTGATCGCCGCCGGCCTGGTCCTGTTCATCATCACCCTGGCAGTGAACATGATCGCCCGCTGGGTCATCACCCGGCACAAAGAATTCTCGGGAGCCAACTAAATGACCTCCACGCTCACCCCGGTCCGCAGCAAGCGGTCGGCGCTGACCAAGGGCCAGCTGCCCAAGTACGCACCCTATGCCGTGCTCGGTGCAGCCCTGATCGTCGGCGCGGCCATCCTCGCCCTGATCGGCTTCAACGCCTTCGGCTGGGGCCTGGTTTCCGCGATCCTGTTCGCCATCGGCCTGGTCTCCTGGAGCGCGGCCGTTGAGGGCTCCCGCAAAGCCAAGGACAAGCTGGCCACCTGCCTGGTGGTGGGCTCGTTCCTGGTGGCACTGCTGCCCCTGGTCTCGGTGATCTGGACGGTGCTGGTCAACGGCGTGCCGGGTCTCATCAACCCCGGATTCCTCACCAACTCGATGAACGGCGTTACCGGCGCCTACGACAACAAGGCCGTGGAGAACGGCACGCCGGTCCTGGGCGGTATCTACCACGCCCTCCTGGGCACCGTGGAGATCACCCTGCTGGCCACCGTCATCTCCGTCCCCGTGGGGCTGCTCACCGCCATCTACCTGGTGGAATACGGCCAGGGCGGCCGGCTGGCCAAGGCCATCACGTTTTTCGTGGACGTCATGACCGGCATCCCCTCCATCGTTGCCGGCCTCTTCGCCGCCGCCTTCTTCTTCGTGGTGATGGGGCCGGGCACCAAGACCGGTGCCGTTGCCGCCGTCGCCCTTTCGGTGCTGATGATCCCCGTGGTGGTGCGCTCCAGCGAGGAAATGCTCAGGATCGTCCCGAATGAACTGCGCGAGGCCGCCTACGCACTGGGCGTGCGCAAGTGGCGCACCATCCTCAAGGTGGTCATTCCGACGGCGATCTCCGGCATCGCGTCCGGCGTCACCCTGGCAATCGCCCGGGTCATCGGCGAAACGGCGCCCATTCTGGTCACCGCCGGCTTTGCCACCAGCATCAACTCCAACGTGTTCGGGGGGTGGATGGCATCGCTGCCTACGTTCATTTACACCCAGATCCTCAACCCCACCTCGCCCTCCAACCCGGACCCGTCCTCGCAGCGGGCCTGGGGAGCGGCGCTGGTGCTGATCATCCTGGTCATGCTCCTGAACCTGGTGGCACGCCTGATCGCCAGGATCTTCGCCCCCAAAACCGGCCGCTGACAGCTTCCCGCTCCGGCCCTAAACTCAATTTCTACCCAGTAAGTGAAGGAACACCATGTCTAAGCGCATCGACGTCAAGGACCTGAACGTGTACTACGGCGATTTCCTCGCCGTCGAGGACGTCAGCATCAACATCGAAGCCAAGTCCGTTACCGCGTTCATTGGCCCTTCCGGCTGCGGTAAGTCCACCTTCCTGCGCACCCTGAACCGGATGCACGAGGTCATCCCCGGTGCCCGCGTGGAGGGTGAGGTCCTGCTCGACGGCGACAACCTCTACGGCCCGGGCGTGGACCCCGTTGCCGTCCGCTCGCAGATCGGCATGGTCTTCCAGCGCCCCAACCCGTTCCCCACCATGTCCATCCGTGACAACGTGCTGGCAGGGGTCAAGCTGAACAACAAGAAGATCTCCAAAGGCGAGGCCGACGTACTCGTGGAACGCTCGCTGAAGGGCGCCAACCTCTGGAATGAGGTCAAGGACCGGCTGGAAAAGCCCGGTTCGGGCCTCTCCGGTGGGCAGCAGCAGCGGCTCTGCATCGCCCGTGCCATTGCCGTGGAACCGCAGGTCATCCTGATGGACGAGCCCTGCTCCGCCCTGGACCCCATTTCCACGCTGGCCATTGAGGACCTCATCAACGAGCTCAAGGACCAGTACACCGTGGTGATCGTGACGCACAACATGCAGCAGGCCGCCCGGGTTTCGGACAGGACGGCGTTCTTCAACATCGCCGGAACAGGCAAGCCCGGCAAGCTCATCGAGTACGGGGACACCCACACCATCTTCAGCAACCCGGTCCAGAAGGCCACCGAGGACTACGTATCGGGACGTTTCGGGTAGGACGAAATTCCTGCTGGTCTTAATCAATCGTATTTAGTACGCTGAACTAGATACTTTGGTAACTAGTAGTAAGCCAGCTTAGGAGCTTCCAATGACGCAGACAGCCAGCAGCCCCAGAAGCCGCCAGCTTACGGTTCACGGGCAGGCGCCCGCCATCAGGTTTCCGCACCCCGACCTTCCGGTGCAGGAATTCTGCGCCACCGGTCCCGCATCTGCGCTCCAGGACATCATGGCCGCGCCCGTGATTGAGCAGGACCCGGTGGCTCCCGGCGACGTCCTGTCCGCTGTGTGGCGGACCAGCTCCTACGTGGAAACAGTCCAGTGGGAGTTGGACTCCGCCCAGGAGTCCCTGCTGCAGGCGGTCCGCAGGGCGGCCATGAGCGGCGTGGCCCATGATGAACTGTGCGCCGCAGCCAACCTCACGCCCGAGGAACTGTCGGACGCGCTTGAAGCGCAGGCAGGTCCTGCCGCCATCGCAATCTAGGCGGCACAAGGCGGCGCGGGGACTGTTCCCGCGCACCGAAGTGCAGCCTCGCGGCGCGGGGCGGTACGCAGGCGTCGCAGACCTGCCGCTAGTCAGGAACTTCGAGCTGGAACCCGCATTGGCAGCGCAGTACCCGGGTGGGCAGGCATACGGCGTTGAACCCGCCTCCGGCGTTGGCGATGCGGTAGCAAAGCCGTTCGACTTCGAAGCCGGCTTCTTCCATGGGGAAGCCGCAGTGGACGTAATCGTCGCCGAAGAGGATGACCTTGGCCATCCAGCGGACCTGGTGGAGCGCTGCGGCCACGTCTGATGCATAGGCCAGGTGTTCCTGGAACAGGTTGCAGTCATTGCAGGTATAGGACACCGTCACCAGGTCGCCGCCCGCCGTTCCGATGGCCGTGACGGCGTGGATGGTCAACTGGTGCTCGGTTCCGCAGGTCTCGCACTGCAGCTGCCGCGGCTGCGGGAGTGGACGCCGGGAATTCGAGGGAGACATACCGCCTGCTCTTTTCCGCGTTGTGCAGCGGGGCCGCCGTGAGTCTGCAGCGGCGCTGTCCGCGGCCCTGCACCCGGCGGCGGACGCACGTCCCCGGGCAACGGCGCCCAAGGGATGTACTTTCGAATCTACGTCACCGGTGTCCGGGTGTATAGGGAAGATGGTCCCGCCGGGAGCCGGGAGCCGGGAGCCGGGGCCCGGAGCAGGGGTCCTATCCGGCGGCGGGGGAGAGGGCCAGTGCCAGCACGAAGGCCAGGGCGCATGTGGCCACCGGCGTCAGGGCCCACAGCCAGAGGATCCGTATCACCAGCAGCCGGTTGGTCACGGAGAAATGCTGGTTTTCACCGGCTCCCAGGGCTCCGGCCGTGACGGTGTGCGTGGTGGAGATCGGCCAGTGCAGTGCAATGGCGCCGACGAAGAGCATCAGGGCGCTGAAGGTCTGCGCCACGGAACCGCGCAGCGGATCGATCCGGGTGATCCTGTAGCCGATGGTGTGCGAGATCCGCCAGCCGCCGAACAGCGTCCCGGCCGTCATCATCACTGCCGAGAGCAAAGCAACCCAGACGGGGATCCCGCCGTCGTCATAGCCCGCCGCCAGAAGTGCCAGCAGGAGCACTGCGCTGACCCGCTGCCCGTCCTGCAGGCCGTGGCCGAAGGCCACCGCGGCGGCGGCGATAGCCTGCGCCCTCCGGAAGCGCTGGTTCACCACATTGGCTTGGGTGTAGCGCGCCCCCCAGGTGGCGGGAAAGACCAGGAGGAAGGAGCCGCTGTAGGCCACCAGCGGAGACAGCACCAGCGGCAACACCACCTGGAACAGCAGCGACTGGTCCACGCCCGCCACGCCGGGACCGCCCACGGCCAGGCTGGCCAGCCCTGCTCCCGCGAGCCCGCCCACCAGCGCATGGGTGGAGGACGCCGGGATGCCGCGCCACCACATCAGGAGTCCCCAGCCGCAGGCGCTGGCCAGCCCTGCAACGAGGATGGTGAGGCCGCCTGCCCCGGCGGGAAGATGGATCCAGGTCTGGCTGACGGCGACGGCGAGCAGCGCGCTGAGCAGGGCACCCACGAAGTTAAAGAATGCGGCCAGCAGCACGCCCACGCTGGGGGTGAGGGCCCTGTTGCGGACGGCCAAGGCCACCGAGTTGGAGGCATCGCGGAAGCCGTTCAGGAAGGCAAACGCCGCAGCCAGCAGGACCACCGCGCCGAAAATGACTGCCGCCATTTCAGGATTCCTTGACGATGATGCTGCCCACTTGGGTTGCCACCCGGCGCATGTCCTTGGTGACCTCTACTAGTTGGTTGGCGATATCCCGGTTCCGGGAATACTGCGGCCACTTCATGTCGGCGATCATGTCGGCCACCCACACCCGGTGCGTCCGTTCGGCCCGCTTGGCCAGGCGCAGGATCTCGATCCAGTAGTCCTCAAGGTCGTCCAGGTCGTTCAGCCGGCGCATCGCATCAACTGTCAGTTCGGCCTGCCGGCTGATGATCTCCAGTTGGTCCGCTGCGCGCCGTGGCAGGCGGTCAAGCCGGTACAGGGCCACCAGTTCGGCGGCGGCGTCCATCTTCTCCATGGCTTCGTTCAGGTACCGGGACAGGGCGTACATGTCCTCGCGGGGCAGCGGGTTGACGAAGCTGGTGCGCATGTGGGTCAGGAGCGCAAAATGCAGTTCGGCGGACTTGGCCTCATGGTTGTGCATGTCCTCGACGAGCGTGTTGTGCTCGTCCGCGGGGACGCCGAGGATCTCTGCCAGGGTGGCGCTGGCCAGCACGATCTGTTGTGCCATCTGTGAGAGGAGGTTCAGCCCTGCGGGCTCCTGGGGAAAAAGGCGCAGCTTCACGTGTTTACCGGTCTCCGGGGACATAACAGGGCGGGGATTGCCGCCGTGTGACTTGACCCGGCCGTGCAACTGTCGCTTACTCTACCGGCCCGCCGATGCGCCGTTGAAACCACCCGGCCGGAAGCGGGCACAAAAATGGTGCCGAACCGGATACGCCTCTCGGCGGTAGGCCGCTCTAGGCGGCTAATTGTTGAAGCCCGGGGGTTTCGCGGCTCGGCACCGGTTTCAGTCTTCTACTTCGATTCGCGCAAGTCAATCTTGACAGCGGGCGCGTGAACGGTAAGTGAACAGGCGGCTTTTGTCCTGGCCTGCGGTCAGTCCAGTTCGCCGAGGCGCCACGCGTTTGCCGCGTGTTCGAGGTCCTCGGCGGTCTTCACCAGCTGGTGGGAATTGCGGGTCAGCTTGCTGGCATGCGCCTCGTTGGCATGCTCGGCGCCGTCGGCGAGGGTTGCCTGGCCGAGCGCCACGACGCGGCAAAACGCGGCAGAGCGTTCCAGCGCGACGTCGAACTCGCCGTCGAACGCGCCGGACAGGATGGCGTCCGCCATGCTGCGCATCTCGTCAGCGCCCGGTGGTTCCGCCGCGCCGGCCACCACGTTGGACACCTGCGCCGTGTCCCTGCCCGCGCGGAAGTAGACGGAGATGCGTTCCGGGTCCTGGACGGTTGCGGCCCGCAGCGCGTAAAGCCGCCAGAGCGCGCCGGGGAGGGAGCGCGCGGGGCTCTCGGCCCACATCTCGGCAATGGCGTCCAGCCCCTGCTCGTCGGCGAGCTTTACCAGCCGCTCGGTGACAAGGGGGTCGTCGCTGTCGCGGCCGTGGCGCACAAGCGCCTGGGCGGCAAGGTGGGCAGCCTCCGAGATGCGGGCGGGATCTGCGCCGCCGGCAAACGGTTCGAAGTCCATCGGCGCGAAGGGCTTGGGCTTGTGGTGCCGGTTGCTGCCGCCGTAATGGCTGGTTCCTGCTTGCTCGCTCATGCCCCCACGCTACTCCTGTGCCGTGGCGTTATCGAGCATCCGTACAGCCTGCAATCCAAGCGCGGGAAGGGTCTTTGGGCCTTGGGGAAACCACGACGGCGGGGTCCCGGCCTTGTGCAAAGACGGCGGAACGATGGGTTAGAGTATTAACGTCCAGAAATGGATTGGGCCGGGACGGGCGGACACAGTGTGTTTGACCACCGGCAGGGGCCTTTAGCTCAGTTGGTAGAGCATCGGACTTTTAATCCGTGGGTCGTGGGTTCGAGCCCCACAGGGCCCACCCATCATGAACCGGCGGCGCAGCGTCGCCGCCCCGGCACTCTCGTCCACGGCTGGTATTCCTGCCCCGGGGCGTTGGGTGCCTACACCGAGACGATCGTCCCGTTGCGCGGCAGCCCGTCCGGGAAGGCCAGGGGAACGGCTGCGGCCCGTGCCGGGTCCACGGAATCCATGGCCTGCACGTGGAGGTGCGGCTCCGTGCTGTTGCCGGAATTTCCGCAGGCGCCCACCATGTCCCCGGGTCCAACGTGCTGGCCCGGCCGGACGCATACACTTCCGCGCTTCAAGTGGCACAGGGCGATGAACACGCCGCCGCTTTCCAGCACCACGTAATTGCCCGCGAGGCCGGCCCAGCCCCGCCGGAGGCGGCTGGCCTGCGTGGCTGCGTAGCCGATCGACGGCAACCCCTGAAGCTGCCGTGGTCCGGCTCCGCGTCATGGCAGGCGCGGATGGTCCCGGCTGCCGGCGCCGTGACCGGCCGCCCAAACCCCACGAAGTTCTCCGGTTGCTCGGACCGCAGGAATGAGGCCGGCGTGAATGCGGCGGAGCGTCCGTTCCTGTCCACGGGGGTGAAGTCGATGGCATAGCTGGTGGCAAGAAGCCGGGTTCCATGGCTGGGCACCCGGTCCGCGGGTGAATTCTGCACCAGCCACGTTCCCGTGAACGGGTACTCCAGGTTAACTGTCCCGCCGGCCGGGGCGCGGTACGCGGTCATTCCGGCACTCCTTCCCTGATGGGCCGCCTTCATCCTTGCGAACAGGCCACTGCCGCGCAAGGCAGAAAAGCGCTGCGGCAAGTTAAAGAATTTTCCATGTATCTGCATCCAAATCCGCGCCCCTGCCGGTAGTAGGGGTGTAAGCAAAGACGCCCGCACGGCGGGCCACCCAAGGAGATGGACATGCGTAATAAGATCTTCACCGCAGGCGCCGGGGCGGCAGCCATTGCCGCCGCAATCGCCCTCGCCGGTCCCGCCCAGGCAGCAGACGGAGACGCCCAGCTTTCCGTGCTGCACGGGGTCCCCGGGCTGACCGTGGACGTGTGGGTCAATGGTGACCGCACACTGGATGACTTCGCGCCGGGAACCCTGGCCGGGCCGCTGGCGCTTCCGGCAGGTGCCTACGAACTGGCCATCACGGCCTCGGATGCCGCGGACGCCTCCTCGCCCGTTATCGGCCCCGTCACCGTGAACCTTGCGGCCAACGGGAACTACACCGCCGCAGCCCACCTGGACGCCGCAGGCAAGCCGGCGGCCAACCTCTTTACTAACGACGCAGCCCAAATCCCCGCCGGCAAGGGCAAACTGACTGTCCGCCACGCCGCCGCGGCACCCGCGGTCGATGTCCTGGCAGGAGGTACCGCCGTCGTCACCAACCTGGCCAACCCGAACGAACAAACCCTGACCCTCGATCCCGGGACTGTCCCGGCCGCGGTCGCCGCCGCCGGAACAACCACCCCCGTGCTCGGCCCGGCGGATGTGACCGTCGCCGAAGGCACGCACACGATCGTCTACGCGTGGGGCAGCCTGGCTGACCAAAACCTGAAGCTCGCGGTACAGACCATCGAAGGCCTCCACTCGTCGCCTGCGTCCGTGCCGGGCGCACGTGACGGCTCGGCGGATGCAGGAGGAGCAGGATCTGCTGCTGCCGCCGGCATCGCAGCCTTGGCGCTCCTGGCGGGCGTGTGGGGCGTGGCGCGGGCAGTGGCAGCACGGCGCGCGGAGGCGTAGCGGGCGGCAGTGCCGGGGATGATCCCGAGGCGCAGGGGCCGGTCAACCTCGGCCGGCCCCTGCGCTGGCCCCTGCGCCTGCCGCGTGCAGAAGTCCGGTTCCGTGCCGGCCCGCTTCGGGCATCTCCCGGGCCGGAACGAGTAGCCCGCAGCGCACAAAGTGCAGGAAGGAAGGCAGTAACCATGGAGCTAAGCCCGACGACGGCAGGGCAGCCCCGCCGTCGTGATTCCTTGCACCCTGCCCACCGCTGGGGCGCGGCGGCAGCGGTGGTGGCCACGCTGGTTCTTGCCGGCTGCTCTTCCACCGGTCCGGGGGAAGCAGCGCCCCCGGCGACTGCCGTCCCGCCCGGCAGTGCCACCTCCCCGGACCCCCTCCTGCCCCCGCAGGCCGCACCGGCAGCCGCCGCTTCCGCCGTACCGCCTGCTGCGGCGGCTCCTTCCCCTGCCGGCGTCCCCGTCCATCCCGCAACGGCCAAGCCGGCTGCAGCAGTGCCGCCGCCCACCTGGCTTACCGTGCCGGGCACGTCGATCGACATGGCCGTGGTTCCCGGCGGAGTGTCAGCCGGGGGAGCGATGGAAATCCCTGACGCCTTCGACCGGGCCGCGTGGTACCGGTACGGCCCGGCCCCTGGTGCGGCGCAGGGGTCCGCCGTCATCGCCGGCCATATCGACACCACCTCCAACCGGGCGCCGTTCTCGGCGCTGAAGTCGCTTAGGGCGGGCGCCGTGATCCGGGTGGGGCGGGACGGTGCTCCGGCGCTCACCTACCGGGTAGTGAAGGTGGACCTGATGGCCAAGGATAGATTCGACGGCGCATCGCTGTTCCGCCGCTCCGGGGCGCATGAGCTCAAGGTGGTCACCTGCGGCGGCCGGTGGCTGGACGAGCGCCTGGACTACAGCGACAATGTGATTGTCACCGCGGTCCTTGAGTAAGCAGCGGCCAGACATGTTTCTCGTCGCCGATGCCGGGAAGGAGCCGCCCGTGACATCCTCCGGGCCCGCCTTCCGCGGCTGGGATGACGGGCAGACCGCGTCCTTCCTTGCCGGTGATGAGAATGCGCTGGCAGCGGCCTACCGCGAATTTGCCCCTCTGGTGCACACGCTGGCCCTGCGGTTCCTGGCCGATCCGACGGCGGCGGACGACGTCACCCAGGAGGTCTTCATCCGGGTGTGGCGCTCCAGGGCCGCGTTCAATCCGGCGATGGCAAGGCTCCCGGCGTGGATCGTGGGTATTGCCCGCAATGTCATCCTGGATGCGCAGTCAGCGGCGTCCCGCGAGGCGCGCAAGGCCCAGGCAGCGGCCGGAGCCGGGATGGCCCGGGACGGGGAATCCGGGGTTGAAGCGGTGGAAGTCCTGGCGGACAGGCTGCTGCTGGACGGGGAACTGGAGAGGCTGGGAGAGCCCCAGGGGTCCATCATGAGGCTGGCCTTCTACGAGGACCTGACGCACGAGCAGATATCGCGCCGGCTGGACCTCCCGCTTGGTACGGTCAAGAGCCACATCCGACGCAGCCTGTCGCACCTGAGAAGCAGATTGGAGGTAGACCATGCCGCATCTTGATCCGGACGAGTTAAGCCTCCTTGCGCTCTACGACGACTGGGTGGACGACGACGGTCGGGAGCACCTGCGCGTCTGTCCTGCCTGCGCGGCGGACTACGCGGCGTTGCGGCGCACCGTGAGTGCCGTGAAATCCAGCCCCGATCCCAGCGGCCTTTCGATTCCAGGTCCCCAGGTGTGGGCAGGCATCCACCGCGAGCTGGGACTTTCCGCCTCCCTTGAGCAGGATCCGCTCGCGGCTGCCGCGCCGGAGGCCGGACAGGCCCAGCCCGTGAAGGGACCTGCCGCTGTCCGCCGGCTACCTCTGGGCGGACCAAACGGCGCTCAAGGTGCGGAAGCGCGGTCTGTCAAAGGACGCGGCCGGGCAGGGCGGCGTGCCGCCTGGTGGCAGCGCCCTGGCACGTGGATGACCGCCGCGGCAGCCGCCGTCCTGGTGATTTTCGGCGCTCTGTGGGTGGCCAACCGCGAGCCCCGGGAACTGGCTGGTGCCGAACTTGCCCCGGTGGCACAGCATTCTGCGACTGGCTCGGCCAAGGTGGTGCAACAGCCCGACGGCTCCCGCCGGCTGGAGGTCAGGCTGGACAAGGACGAGGCCCGGGGGTACCAGGAGGTGTGGCTCATCGCGCCCGATCTTTCCCGGCTGGTCAGCGTGGGTGTGATGAACGCCGAAACCGGGACATTCGACGTGCCCGCTGGGCTGGACCTCGCGGAGTATCCCATCGTGGACGTTTCGGACGAGCCCATGGACGGCAATCCAGCCCACTCCAGCGACAGCATCGCCCGCGGCACGCTGTCTTCCTGACCTGGAACCGAAACCTGGCCACCGGATGGGCCGGCGCAGGCCCATCCGGCCGCGTTCACAACCTGTGTGGGAGCAGCAGCTAGCGGCTGAAGTGCGGGTTGGGTGCGCCTTCGGGCAGTCCCTGCAGTATGTCCTCGGCGACCCGCCGCACCTTGATGTTGCGGTGGCTTGAGGCCTTGGCCAGGATGGCGAAGGCGTCCTGGTAGGAGCACCTGTTCTGGGCCATGATCACGCCGCAGGCAACGTTGATGGAGGTGCGGCTGTCCAGGGCGGACCGGAGGTCGGTGGCAAGGGAACGCGCGGCATGCATGTCAATGGCCATCTGCAGGCTCCTGGCCGCCAGGACGGCGAAGGAGCGTGCCTCGGCGATCACCTGCAGCGGGAATGCTTTTTCATCCTGGGCGAAGAACGCCAGGGCAGCGGTTGCCTGGCCGGGATCACTGACTGTTCCGGTCCCGCCAGCGCCCCTGCCGCCGGCATCGAGTCGGAGCCTGACGGCCAGGGCGCTCCCAAAGCCGGCGACCTGCAGCTGGCCGGAGTACTGCTGCCAGCGGAAATCTCCGTTCCGCTGGAGGACTGCCACGGGATGCCCGCCGGACAGCACGTCGATGACGGGCCCCTCCGCCGCTTCCTGTTCCCAGTCCAGCAGGGTCACCACCTGTTCGCTGGTGCCCGTGACGGCGGGGCTTCGCTTGTGCTGGCGCAGCACCACGCCGCATCCCACATCGGATCCGGCGGTCCGGACCACATGGTCCATGGCTGCGGCGGAAAGCAGGTCCAGGGATTCGTCCAGGGTGTCGGCGCCGGTCACCAGGTCAATCAGGATGGGCGGCGTAGCGGGGAGGAGTGGCTGGTTTCCGCGCACGTTCGAAGACGGGAGAGGGCCGGCGACGGCTGGGGGAGAGTCCTTGGTCTCAAAGGACTCCTCGTCGCCGGCCCCGCTTACTACCCGGGTCCGGTGGACCGGGAAGCCTGAATTTGCGTGCGATGCGTGCATTGCCAGTCTCACACCCCCTAGTGAGCCAAGTACCGCGGGCCGAAACAGTCTTGCCTCTGCTAAGAAACCTATTTGCCGTGACCGTCCGGGTGTATGCGTAGGCGGTACCTGTTTTTCGGATTAGGTAGTACTTGGCCCCGGCCCTGGGCTGGAGCCGCGTCCAGACCCTTGACTCCTGCCGCAGCATCGCCAAGACTGTTTCTATAACGTTGTAAAAGCCGAAGCAAGGATGTATTCGTGACCCCGACAGAACCCGCAGCGCCTGCCAGCGCCTCCCTCACCATCGATCCCGCCTTCACGGTGGGCCCCGTCAGGCGGCGCACGTTCGGCGCCTTCGTCGAACACCTTGGCCGCTGCGTCTACACCGGCATCTTCGAACCGGAGCATCCCAAAGCAGACGAGGACGGCTTCCGCACGGACGTGCTGGAGCTGACCCGTGAACTGGGCGTCTCCACCGTGCGGTACCCGGGCGGCAACTTCGTGTCCGGCTACCGCTGGGAGGACGGCGTTGGCCCCGCGGACCAGCGTCCTGTCCGCCTGGACCTGGCCTGGCACTCCACCGACCCCAACAAGGTGGGCGTTGACGAGTTCGCCAAGTGGTCCGCCAAAGCGGGCGTGGAGCCCATGATGGCCGTGAACCTGGGGACCCGCGGGATCCAGGAGGCGCTGGACCTCCTGGAGTACTGCAACATCGACGGCGGCACTGCCCTTTCGGAGCAGCGGCGCGCCAATGGAGCGGCCAACGGCTACGGCATCAGGATGTGGTGCCTGGGCAACGAAATGGACGGCCCCTGGCAGATCGGCCACAAGAACGCCCTGGAGTACGGCAGGCTCGCCGCCGACACCGCCCGCGGGATGCGCATGATCGAGCCGGACCTGGAGCTGGTTGCCTGCGGCAGTTCCGGACCCACCATGCCCACCTTCGGCGAGTGGGAACGCGTGGTCCTGTCCGAAACCTATGAGCTGGTGGACCTGATCTCGGCCCACCAGTACTTCGAGGACTTCGGTGACCTGCAGGAGCACCTGGCTGCCGGACACAAAATGGAAGCCTTCATCCGGGACATCGTGAGCCACATCGACCATGTGAAGTCCGTGAAGAAGTCCACCAAACAGGTGAACATCTCCTTCGACGAGTGGAACGTCTGGCACATGAGCCGGGACGAATCCAAGGTGCCCACGGGCAAGGACTGGCCGGTGGCCCCGGTCCTGCTGGAGGACACCTACACGGTGGCCGATGCCGTTGTCGTGGGTGACCTCCTGGTCACGCTGCTGCGCAACACGGACAGGGTCCACTCCGCCAGCCTCGCCCAGCTGGTGAACGTGATCGCCCCGATCATGACCGAGCCCGGCGGCCGCGCCTGGAAGCAGACCACGTTCCACCCGTTCGCCCTGACCTCCCGGCACGCCTCCGGCACCGTCCTCCAGCTCGCCGTCGAGTCCCCGCTGGTCAGCGGCGGCAAGACGGCGGACTTCCCCGCCCTGTCCGCCGTCGCAACCTATGACGCAGACAAGGGTGAGGCCGTGGTGTTCGCGGTGAACCGCTCGGCTGACCAGGCGCTCACGCTGGACGCCGCCGTGGCCGGCCTGGGCAATGTCCGTGTGGCGGAGGCCCTGACCTACGCCAACAAGGACCCGTACTGGCAGGCCAGCGCCGACGATTCCACGTCCGTCCTGCCTTCAGAGAACGGCACGGTCAAGGTCGAGGGTGGACGCCTCACCGCGGAGCTTCCGGCCGTGTCCTGGTCCATGATCCGGCTGGCCGTCACTTCCTGACCGGGCTGGCTGGAAGGGCGGGGGCGTCCTTATGACGACGGCGGCCCGTAGATGGGAGGATGGACGGCATGGAACTGCACATCACGGGGGACCCCGCTGCGGACAAGTTGTTGAGTGAGGACGCCTTCGCCCTGCTGACCGGCATGCTGCTGGACCAGCAGGTGACCATGGAATCGGCGTTCGCCGGACCCGAGAAGATCCGGACGCGGATCGGGTCGCTGAAGCCCGAGGCGATTGCCGCCCATGACCCCGCGGCCTTCGTGGAGATGTTCAAGGAACGCCCCGCCGTCCACCGTTTCCCCGGATCCATGGCTGCGAGGGTCCAGGCGCTCGCCGAAGCGGTCCAGAACGAGTGGGACGGCGACACCGCCGCAATCTGGACCAAGGGTTCGCCCGATGGTGCCGAGGTGCTGCGCCGGCTCAAGGCCCTGCCCGGTTTCGGTGACCAGAAGGCCAAAATCTTCCTGGCGCTGCTGGGCAAGCAGCGTGGCCTCGCAGCCCCGGGATGGCGGGAAGCCGCAGGACACTACGGGGAGGAAGGGTCCTACTTGTCCGTGGCGGACATCGTGGATCCGGAGTCCCTCGCCAAGGTCCGTGCCAGCAAGCAGGCGGCCAAGGCTGCCGCGAAAGCAGGAAAAGAACGCTAAATGGCAGTCACCATGAACGACGTCGCGAGGGCAGCGGGCGTTTCGCTCAAGACAGTCTCCAACGTCCTGAACGACTACGAGTTCATCCGCCCCGCCACCAAGCAGCGGGTGCAGGATGCCATTGCGGAACTGGGCTACGAAGCCAACCTCACCGCGCGCAGCCTTCGTTCCGGCAAAACGTCAATGTTGGGCCTGGTCCTGTCCGACCTCTCAGCGCCGTACTACGCGGAACTGGCGTCCAAGCTGATGAAGGCCGCCTCCCGCCACGGCTACCGTGTGCTGGTGGAGCAGTCAGACGCCGAAGCCTCCGCGGAGCTAGGCGCCCTGCAGGGGACCTTCCGGCAGCTCACGGACGGACTGCTGTTCACGCCGCTGGCCATCGACGCCGACCAGATCGCTGCCCGGTCCGGCAGCAAGCCCGTCGTCATGCTGGGCGAGCACATCATGGATCCCCGCTTCGACCTGGTCACCATGAAGAACGAGGAAGCCGCAGCCGCCCTCACCGCGCACCTGCTGGCAGCCGGACGCCGTCGGATCGCCGTGATTGGTGCGCACCCGGATGAGTCCGCCGGAAGCGCCGGGCTGCGCCTGAACGGGTACCGGAAGGCGCTGGAAGACGCGGGCATAGCGTTCGACGCTGGGCTGGTCACCCCCGCTGAATGGCGCCGGGACGCCGGGGCTGCTGCAGTTGCCGGACTCCTTGACGCCGGGGTGGAGTTCGATGCCGTGTTTGGCCTGAACGACGTGCTGGCCCTCGGCGCCATGCATGAGCTGCTGATCCGGGGCCTCAAGGTGCCCTCGGACGTGGCGGTTGCCGGTTTCGACGACATCGACGAGGCCCGGTTTGCCTCACCGTCCCTGACTACGGTCTCCCCGGGCATGGACGAAATTGCGGAGCGCTCCATAGGGCTGCTGCTGGACAGGGTCGCCGGGCGTGAAACCGCCGCGACGGGCGTGCACGTGAAGGCAGAATTCGAGCTGAAGATCAGGGAGTCCGCGCCCTGACACGTCCGCAAACCCGGTTCGTTCCAAACCCCGGTTTTGTCCGCGCCCGAACGGGTACCTTTTCCGCACCGGATCAACGACGAAAGGTGCCCACGTGATTGCCCTCCTGGTCATCGACATGCAGAACGCATTCTTCGAAGCCCCCGAACTGGCGGCCCAGCAGGAGCGGGTGGTCAGCGAGTGCAACCGGCTGCTGGAAGGGTTCGAGGCAGCCGGACACAAAGTCCTCCTGGTGGGCACCGAACACGAGCGGGACAAGTCCACCTGGACCCTCAGCATGCTCGATGACGACCAGGGATTCATCTTCCGCGGCAGCGGGCAGGCCCAGTCCGTGCCCGGCCTCATCACTGATGGACTGCCCCAGCTGAACAAGACCAGGGACAGCGCCTTCGTGGGGACCAACCTGCTGGCCCGCCTGCGGAACTGGGGTGCGGACGAGGTGGTGCTCGCCGGCGTCTCGACCCACAACTGCATCGCCCAGACGGCCGCCGACGCATTCGCGCACAACATCCGGGTGACCTACGCGAAGGATGCCATGGCCTCCGAAGCCGACCAGGACGCCGCCGACATGCTCCGCATCCTCTCCACCACCTACCGCCAGCCCGTCCAGTCCAGCGATGAGATCCTCGCCCGCCTCAGCGAAACAGGCTGAGCCCGGCCCTTCCTGATACTCCGGAAACGTGGTGGAAACCTTCCCGGCCTACGCTGGTCGCACGCCCCGCCGTCGAAGGGAACCCCATGCACCTGATGCCGCGTGAGCAGGAAAAGCTCCTGATCGTAGTGGCCGCCGACCTTGCCCGCCGGAGGCAGGCCCGCGGCCTGAAGCTGAACTACCCCGAGGCCGTGGCCATCATTAGCTACGAACTGATCGAGGGAGCCCGGGATGGCCGGAGCGTGGCCGACCTGATGAGCTACGGCACCACCCTGCTCACTCGTGGGGACGTGATGGAAGGCGTGCCGGAGATGATCCACGACGTCCAGATCGAAGCAACCTTCCCCGACGGCACCAAGCTCGTCACCGTCCACAGCCCCATCCGCTAGGGAGCGCGCAATGATTCCAGGTGAGTATGTACTTCGGCCGGAACCCGTGACCGCGAACGCGGGCAGGGAGGCGATCGAGGTTGCCGTGACCAACACCGGCGACCGTCCGGTCCAGGTGGGTTCGCACTTCCATTTCGCCGAGGCCAACGCCGCCCTGGCCTTTGACCGCACCGCCGCCTACGGGCGCCGCCTGGACATCCCGGCAGGAACGGCTGCCCGGTTTGAGCCGGGGGATGCGCGCAGCGTGCGGTTGATTGAGTTGGCCGGCCGCCGCGAGGTGTATGGCCTCAGCAACGCTGTCAACGGAAGGCTCGACGGCGGCACCCGCCCGGGCGGGTCCGCGACCGAAGGGGAGAACAAGTGAGCTTCGAGATTCCCCGCCGGCAATACGCCGACCTGTACGGGCCAACCAGCGGGGACAAAATCCGGTTGGCCGACACCGAACTGTTCCTCGAGATCGAGCAGGACCTCACCGTCTACGGCGAGGAAGTGGTGTTCGGCGGCGGCAAGGTGATCCGCGACGGCATGGGCCAGAACGGCCAGGCCACCCGTGATGGGGACATCCCGGACACCGTCATCACCAATGCCGTCATCCTGGACTACACCGGCATCTACAAGGCAGACGTGGCCCTGAAAGACGGGCACATCTTCAAAATCGGCAAAGCCGGCAACCCGCAGATCACCGACGGCGTGGACATCGTCATCGGCGCCAGCACCGAGATCATCGCCGGGGAACGGAAGATCCTCACCGCCGGCGGGGTGGACACCCACATCCACTTCATCTCCCCGGACCAGATTCCTACGGCGCTTGCCAGCGGCGTGACCACCATGATCGGCGGCGGCACCGGCCCGGCTGAAGGCACCAAGGCCACAACGGTGACCCCCGGGAAGTGGCACATCCAGCGGATGCTGCAGGCGGCCGAGGCGTTCCCCATGAACATCGGCCTGTTCGGCAAGGGCCACGCGTCCGCCGTCGAACCCCTCGCCGAGCAGATCCGCGCCGGTGCCATCGGCCTGAAGGTCCACGAGGACTGGGGATCCACCACCTCCTCCATCGACACCTCCTTGAAGGTGGCCGACGAGTACGACGTCCAGGTGGCCATCCACACCGACACCCTCAACGAGTGCGGGTTCGTGGAGGACACCATCCGGGCCATCAACGGCCGCGTCATCCACACCTTCCACACGGAGGGCGCGGGCGGCGGACACGCCCCGGACATCATCAAGATCGCGGGCATGCCCAACGTCCTGCCCGCCTCCACGAACCCCACGCTGCCGTACACGCGCAATACCATCGAAGAGCACCTGGACATGCTGATGGTCTGCCACCACCTCAACCCGGACATCCCCGAGGACGTGGCCTTCGCCGATTCCCGCATCCGCGCCGAAACCATCGCTGCCGAGGACGTCCTGCAGGACCTCGGCATCTTCTCCATCACCTCTTCCGATTCCCAGGCCATGGGTCGGGTGGGCGAGGTCATCACCCGCACCTGGCAGGTGGCGGACAAGATGAAGAAGCAGCGCGGGGAGCTGGTAGATGACGACGGCGGCGCCCACGGCAGTGCGGGCAGCGATAACTTCCGCCTCAAGCGCTACGTGGCCAAGTACACCATCAACCCGGCCATCGCCCAGGGCATCGCCGACTCCGTGGGCTCCATCGAGGTGGGCAAGTTCGCCGACCTGGTCCTCTGGGACCCCGCGTTCTTCGGCGTCAAACCTGAGCTCGTCCTCAAAGGCGGCCAAATCGCCTACGCCCTGATGGGCGACGCCAACGCCTCCATCCCCACGCCGCAGCCGCGCACCATGCGCCCCATGTTCGGTGCGTTCGGCAAGGCCGTCCAGCAGTGCTCCATCACCTTCCTGTCCAAGGCCGCCATCGACGCCGGCGTGCCCGGAGAACTGGGGCTGGAGAAGGTCATCCGGCCGGTCTCCGGCATCCGGAACCTCACCAAGGCCGACCTGCGATACAACGACGCCACGCCCGACATCCAGGTTGACCCGGAAACCTACCAAGTGACGGTCGACGGCGAGGACGTCACCTGCGAGCCGTCCGACGTGCTGCCCATGGCGCAGCGCTACGTCCTCTTCTAGGAGCCCCAGTGATCATCGAACGCGTCCTCGGAAACCTGCACGACCTTCCTGAGACCCACCTCGCCGCCTACGCCGGACTGCACCAGGAGAAAGTCGTCCTCCCCAGCGCCCAACTGGTCAAACGCATCCAGCGCGCCACCACCGACCACGGCAAGGAAATCGGCATCCGCCTACCCTCCGGCTCCGGCGACCTGCGTGACGGCGACATCCTCCACGTCGAAGAGGCCAACATGATCGTCGTGTCCGTGCTGCCCACCGACGTCCTGGTCATCGCGCCCCGCACCATCACCGAAATGGGCGTCACCGCACACTCCCTCGGCAACCGGCACCTCCAGGCACAGTTCTTCGACGCGGAGAGCGAATATGGGGCCGACGTCATGGTGTGCGCCTACGACCACACCGTCGAGGATTACCTCACCCATGCCGGTGTGCCCTACTCCCGCCAGGAACGCGTCCTCCCTGTACCTTTCCGCCATGCTGAACACTCGCACTAATAACCCTGTCGCAGCGCTGCGCGCTCCCCGGGAGGTGTCGCTTGGGTGCGCCGGCCCGGATTGGGGGCCGTGCCCGCTTCGCGGTGCCCGCCACGCCGCGGCCCCCAATCCGGGCCGTCGCGATGCTCCGTCCCGTTGGGCGGCAGTGCGGTGAGCAGTTACCAACTTGCTCTTCAGCAACTTACTGACTCTGCGCTTCCTACTGGGGCCTTTGCGCACTCTTTTGGGTTTGAGACGTACCTCGACCGTGGGCTCGTTTTTGATGAGGGGTCCTTCGGAATCTGGCTCTCGGCTTTTGTCTCGCAGTCGCTTGCCTACTCTGACGGGCTTGCTGTTCGTCTCCTCTACGACGGGGTTGATCTGGGGGAGCTGGATTCGCTGCTTTCTGCCTCTCTTTTGCCCCGGCAGGTTCGGGAGGCCAGCCTCAAGATGGGTTCCCGTTTGTTGGAGATCGGGGCTGAGGTGTTTCCCTCACCTGCGCTCGACCTGTACCGGGACCTGGTGGCCAGCGGCCGGGCCGCCGGGCACCAGCCGCTGGCGTTCGCCGTCGTCGCCCGCTCCCTTGGCGTGCCGCTGCAGGAGGCACTCGCCGCCTACCTCTTCGCCACCGTCACGTCGCTCACCCAGAACGCCGTCCGCGCCATCCCGCTCGGCCAGAACGCCGGGCAGCGGGTGCTGCGGAAAGCGCACGACGACGTTGCTGCCGCCATCGAGGCGATTGCGCACCTCACGCCGGACGACCTGGGCGCCGTCAGCCCCGGACTGGAAATCTCGCAAATGCGGCACGAACGCCAGCGTGCCCGGATGTTCATGAGCTGACAGTGCTCTCGACCCAGGAGGAACACCATGACTGAACCCATCAAAATCGGCATCGGCGGGCCCGTCGGCGCCGGCAAGACGCAGCTCGTGGAGCGGCTCACCCGGCACATGAGCGGCGACATCTCCATGGCCGCCATCACCAACGACATCTACACCATCGAAGACGCCAAAATCCTCGCCGCCAACGGCATCCTCCCCGAGGACCGGATCATCGGCGTCGAAACCGGCGGCTGCCCGCACACCGCCATCCGCGAAGACACCTCCATGAACACCGCCGCCATCGAGGAACTCAAGGTTCGGCACCCGGACCTGCAGGTCATCTTCGTCGAGTCCGGCGGCGACAACCTCTCCGCCACCTTCAGCCCCGAACTCGTCGACTTCTCCATCTACATCATTGACGTGGCCCAGGGTGAGAAGATCCCCCGGAAGGCCGGCCAGGGCATGATCAAGTCCGACCTCTTCATCATCAACAAAACCGACCTCGCACCCCACGTGGGGGCTGACCTTGCCGTCATGGAGCGGGATTCCAAGGAGTTCCGCGGCAACAAACCCTTCTGCTTCACCAACCTCAAAACCGACGAGGGCCTGGAAAAAGTAATTGACTGGATCCGGCACGACGTCCTGATGTTCGACCTGGCATGAGTACGACGGCGGTCGAGGCGCGCCAGCCAGGGAACGGTGCGGCTTCCGGCGCTTCACCGGGGATAGGGGGCCGTGCCCGCTCCGCGGTGCCCGCCACGCCGCGGCCCCCTATCCCCGGCTCCGCTTGCGCTGACAGGTCACCGATGGGGGAGCTTGAGCTTGGGATCGCCGTGCGTGGTCACCAGTCAGTTGCGTCGCATCAGTACCATCGAGGTGCCCTTCGGGTGCTGCGTCCGCACTACCTCGATGACTCCGGGCAGGTTTGCTATGTCGTCGTGAATCCTGGCGGGGCTTATCTTGGGGCTGATCTCTTTGTCCTTGATGTCGAGGTCGGTGACTCGGCTTCTTTGCTGCTGACCACGCAGTCCGCAACCAAGGTCTATCGGACTCCCGGGTCCTTCGCCGAGCAGCGGATGGCTGTGCGTTTGGGGGAGGGGGCGCGGCTGGAGCTGATGCCGGACCAGCTGATCGCCTACCGGGAAGCAAGCTACCGGCAACGGACCTCCGTGACGCTGCGGCCTTCGTCGTCACTCGTCATGGCCGAGGTGGTGACCCCTGGTTGGTCGCCGGACGGCGCCGCCTTCCGGTACGAGGAGGTGCGGCTACGGAACGAGATCCATGTCGAAACCGGCCATGCCACGCAGCTGCTGGCATTGGACAACCTGCTGATCCGTCCGCCGCTTGGAGACGTCGCCGGTCTCGGGTTCATGGAGGGGTACAGCCATCTGGGCTCGCTCGTGGTGGTGGACCCAAGGGCGGACCAGGCGCTCGCCGATGAACTGCATCACGTGACGGCAGGCTATGACGCCTTGACCGGGCTCACCCTGACCCGCACAGTCGAAGGAACCACCGGCCTGGTGCTGCGCTCGCTGTCCAACAGCACCGGAGAACTGAACCGCCTGCTCGGCTCTTGCGCCAACCTCCTCCGGCAGCGCTGGCACGGGCAGGGGCCGCTGGACCTGAGGAAGCACTGATGACGGCGCTGGCGAATATCGCGGCCCTCTACCGGGACCGTGAAACCCTGCCACTTCGGACCCGGGTGCTCTGCACTTTCGGTGCCGTGGCTGCCCTGCACGCTGCCGCCGTCGTACTCCTGCTCGCCGGAAATGCCTGGGCCACGGGACCGCAGGCGCTCACGTGGGGGCTGGTGCTCACCGCCTACCTGGCCGGCGTGAAGCACAGCTACGACTGGGACCACCTCGCCGCGATCGATAACGCCACCCGAAAATTCGTCGCGCAGCGCCAGGACCCGGTCAGCGTGGGCTTCGCCTTCAGCCTGGGCCACAGCTCGGTGGTGGCGCTGGCCGGGGTGTTGGTGATTGCCGGTGCTTCCATCGTCGGCGGCTTGATGCAGGAGGGCTCGGCCGGCAACCTTGTGCTCGGCCTGGTGGGCAGCGGTGTGTCGGGCCTGTTCCTGCTGGCCATGGGTCTCTTCAACGGCTCCGCCTTCGCCCGCTCAGCCGGTGCCTACCGCCGCGCCCGGAACGGAGCCGACGTAGACCCCCGCGAACTCGAGCCGCAGGGCATTGTGGCGCGGCTCCTCGCCAAGGCGCTGTCCAGGGTGCACCGGCCGCGGAACATCTATGTGATCGGCTTCCTGTTCGGCCTTGGCTTCGATACGGCCACCACCATCGGGCTGCTGATGATGACGACGGCGGCCTCGCTGGCTGGAGTGCCCCCGTTCGCACTGCTGGCACTGCCGCTGGCGTTCGCTGCGGCGATGACGCTGTGCGATTCCCTCAATGGGCTTGCGATGATGCGGATGTACCGTTCGGCGCTCGGTGATCCGCGGCGAAGGCTCGGCTTCAACGCGCTGGTCACGGGCATCTCCGCGGTGTCAGCCCTGTTCATTGCCGTCATCACACTGGGCGGATTCCTGCACGCGGCTTTTACCTTGGATGATCCGGTGACAAAGTGGCTGGATTCCGTCGACCTGGGCGACGCCGGCCTCCTGCTGGTGGCGCTCCTGCTGGCCGCCTGGGGCGGGGCTGCGCTGCGCGGAAGGCGCGCATCCGGAAGGCCGGCGGCTGAGGTTGCCGAGTAAGCGCGGCGCGGTGCCGGCCTGTTGACCGGCACCGCGCCCGCTGACCCAGGCCTGACTCAGCTAGCCGAAATCGGCAACGTAGCTGGGCACGCCGACGGCGTCAGTCGATACGGGTGCTCCCGTGTCGTTGACCACGTGGTCCAGGGTTCCCGCTCCGAGGTTCACAGTCAGCAGGCTGTGCAGCCTCACCCCGGGAGCTACCGGCACCTCAAAACCCCTGGTGGCATGGATGGAGGGGTTCACATTGTTGTAGACGTAGCTGCCGCCGCCCCAGAGCTCATGGGTCTTCACGGAATCGGACACCTTGTAACCGGCCCAGCCCAGGACTCCGTCGTGCTGCCAGGCGGCCTGGTTGGGTGCGTCGTAGGGCAATTCGTTCTGGAAGAAAACGGTTTTGCCGTTTTCACCGTTCCAGATGACGTTGTACTCCTGGTAATGCTCCACGAACAGGCCTGTGGCGGTGACGTTGTTGCCGTTGACGATCACGCCGTTCCGGCCGGTGTTGGTTGTCCAGCCCACGCCGTTGCCGTGGTCGGCGCGCCAGGCCCAGATGTGGTCAAGGAGGACGTTGTCGCTGTTGACTTCCAGGCTGACCGACGCTTTGCCGACGTGCGGGCCGCCGATGCGGAAGAACACGTCATGGAGAGTGGTGGGGTTTGCGGGATCATTGTGCACGGGCGAGTTGGCCGGTCCATCCCCTGCACCGTCGCTGGCCTTGCCGATCCGCATCAGGACGGGTGAAGCCACCTCGCCGGCATCCACGGTGACCGCGGCGATGTCAACGCCCGGGACGTCCGCCACCGTCAGGGGAACTGCTCCGTCGACGGCGGTAAGTGTCGCCATGCCCAGCCCAAGCACCACGGTGTTGGCCCGCTTGACCTCGATGCTGTCATCGACACCGTAGACCCCTGGCGTGAGCAGGAGGTTCTTGCCCCTGGCAAGCTGGGAGTTGATGGTCTGTACTGAATCGTTGGGCGTCGCCACATAGAAGTCGGCCATGGGGATGCTGCGCCCCTTGGTAGGGCCGTCTTCCCACGTTGTGCCCGACGAGTTTTCGCGGACGGCGGGCACGAAGACGCTGTACTGGCCGGCGGAATCCATCGTCAGGTAGGGCTTCTCCCGGCTGATGGGGGTGTTGCTCAAGGTCGTGTATGGCGGGTTCGGGAAGGAGTCCGCAGGAGCCCCGTCCACGCCCGAGAACACTTGGTTCCAGACCCCGTTGGACCAGCTTCCAATGCTGCTGTCGCGGACCAGGTACTGCTGCTGTGAGCCGTTGATGACGGTACCCGTCTTCGAGTCCGCGATGAATCCGCCGCTGGCATACTGAGGGCCGGCCGTGCAGTAGTCCATCAGGGACAGGTTGCCGCCGGTGATGTTGACCCGCCGCATGGGTGATGCCTGCGAAGCCGCCCAGAAGTTCGCCGAACTGCGGCAGCCTTCGAGTCCGGTGACATTGATCGTGAGGTTGGAAAGGGACCGCCAGAAGTTGTTCAGGGCGATGCAGTTGTCGGCGGCCAGGCAGCGGTTGTAGACGTCCACGTGCCCGTTGATGGTGACATCGGTGGGTGCAGCGCCCAGTCCGGCCACTTCGGTGGAGTAGCCCACCTGGACGATCAGCGGTTCTTCGGGGGTGCCATAGGTGCCGGGTTTGAACAACAGGGAGTAGCGCTTGGCCCCCATTTCGTCGTCCACCTGCTGGGCGGCGATGGAGTCCACCGTGGCCTGGATTTGGGCCACCGGCATGCCGGGATCGAAAACGTAGACGTTGGGTCCAAATGGATGAGGTGCAGCCTGTGGAAGAGCCGGGGTTGCGGTGGTTTGGAGCGCCGGTGCGCGGGTGGCGGCCAGTGCCGGCGGGTTGGTGGGGGCTGCGACGGCCACGCCTGTTCCGCTGCCGACCAGGCCGGACAGGAGCACCACCGTGCTGGCTATGAGCCGGCGCCTGGCCTTCGTATGGGGGAGCGGGGAGGGTGTGCTGGCGGCGCGCGGAAGATGGGGAGGGTGGGCTAGCGGCATTGCTCGTCCTGTTCGTCGGTGGGATTCATCGAGCCGGAAGGAGAAAGGCGGCGAAAAGACGCGGCCGTGGGAGCGCTCCCGTCGGGAAGCGTAACACCGCGTCCAAGCACCGGCAAGGGTGGTGGGAGCGCTCCTAAAAATCCTTGACAGGAGGGTGCGGGGTGCGACACCATGACGTGAGAGCGCTCCCACCGACCCTCCAAGAGCCGGCCAAGCCGCTCCACTACCTACCGCCCGGCCGTCCACGCGGATCGATAGGGCACCTCTGACGAAGGAGTCTTCCCCCTGTGAAAAACCCCAGCAAGTTCTCCCTGCTTTCGGCAGCCGCCGCCTGCCTTGCCCTGTCGCTCTCCGCCTGCGGTTCCCCATCACCCGACAAGGCCGGAGTCAACGACGCCACCGGGTCCGATCCCGTCACGCTTACCGTGGGGACGTTCAATGAGTTCGGCTACGAGAAGCTTTTCGAGGAATACGAAAAGCTGAACCCGAACGTGACCATCGAGCATAAGAAGGCAGCAACCACCAACGAAGCCCGCGACAACCTCACCACCCGCCTGGCCGCCGGCTCCGGCCTCTCCGATATCGAGGCTGTGGAGGTGGACTGGCTCCCGGAACTCCTGGAGTACCCGGACCGCTTTGCAGATTTGGGCGATCCCGCTGTTGAAGGACGCTGGCTGGACTGGAAGACCGAGGCCGCCACAACCGCGGATGGCAAGCTCCTTGCCTATGGGACCGACTCCGGCCCTGAAGCGGTCTGCTACAACGCCGAACTGCTCAAGAAGGCCGGCATGCCCACTGAGCGCGGGGAGGTTGCCAGGATGCTGGGCACCACCTGGGACAGCTACTTCGAAGCCGGTAAGGCATTCAAGGCTGCAAGCCCCAAGGCTGCATGGTTCGACTCCGCAGGGGCAATCTACCAAGGCATGAGCAACCAGCTGGAAAAGGTCTACGAGGAGGAGGACGGCACCGTCATCGCCACAGAGAACCAGAAGGTCAAGGACACCTACAACCGGGTCCTGAAAGCCTCCACCGAGGACGGGCTGTCCGCCCACCTCAGCCAGTGGAGCGACGACTGGGCCTCCGGATTCCAGACCGGCGCCTTCGCCACAACCCTCTGCCCGGGCTGGATGCTCGGAGTCATCGAGGGCAACGCAGCCGGGGTCACCGGCTGGGACGTTGCCAACGTCTTTCCCGGCGGCGGCGGAAACTGGGGCGGGTCCTACCTGACCGTCCCCACCCAGGGCGGGCACCAGGCCGAGGCCAAGAAGCTGGCAGGCTGGCTGACGGCCCCTGAGCAGCAGATCAAGGCATTCACCGCCAAGGGGACCTTCCCCAGCCAGAAGGAGGCGCTGGAAAGCCCCGAGCTGCTGGGACAGACCAACGCCTTCTTCAACGGTGCACCCACCGGCGAGATCTTTGCCGAGCGTGCCAAGGCGGTTGAGGTGACCCCCTTCAAGGGCGCCAAGTTCTTCGCCATCAACGACGCCATGCAGCAGGCGCTCACCCGGGTGGACGTTGACAAGTCGGACGACGCCGCCTCCTCCTGGGAGAAGTTCGTCGCCGCCGTGAAGTCCCTCTAAGCATGGCAGTCACCGACCGGGTCAAGCCCCGGAGCGCCGGGCATCCGCCCCTGCGTCCGGCGGACACGAAGCGTGTCCGGCGCCTGGCTTTCTCGCAGCAGGTCTCCAAGTGGGACGTAAAGCTCTCCCCCTACCTCTACATCTCGCCTTTCTTCATTCTGTTCGCTGTCACAGGGCTCTTCCCGCTGGTGTACACGGCATGGGTTTCCCTGCACAACTGGAACCTCATTGGCGGACAGGGCAAGTTCACGGGCCTGGAAAACTACGCCTTCGTTGTGGCCCAGCCCTACTTCTGGAACGCGGTGGGCAACACCTTCAGCATCTTCGTCCTGTCCTCCCTTCCCCAGGTTGTGATCGCCCTGGTGATAGCGGCTGTACTGGACGCGAACCTGAGGGCCAGGACGTTCTGGCGGATGGGGGTGCTGGTGCCTTTTGTTGTTGCACCCGTGGCAGTGGGCCTGATCTTCAACAACCTCTTCGCGGACCAGTTTGGCCTGATCAATGAGATGTTGAAGGCGGCAGGGCTGGGCCCGGTCCGGTGGCATTCCGATTCCCTTTCGAGCCACCTGGCGATCGCCACCATGGTGAACTTCCGCTGGACCGGCTACAACGCACTGATCTTCCTCGCAGCCATGCAGGCCATTCCGAGGGACGTGTTCGAAGCGGCAACCATCGACGGCGCGGGCCGCCTGCGGCAGTTCCTCTCCGTGACCGTCCCCATGCTGCGGCCAACGGTGATCTTCGTGGTGATCACCTCAACCATCGGCGGGCTCCAGATTTTCGATGAGCCCCGGGTCTTCGACCAGTCCGGACTGGGCGGAGCGGACCGGCAGTGGCAGACGCTGACCATGTATATCTGGGAACTTGGCTGGGGCCAGCGCAACTTCGGCAGGGCGTCTGCCGTGGCCTGGCTGCTCTTCCTGATCATCGTCCTGATCGCCCTGCTCAATTTCCTCATTACCAAGCGCATCGCAAGCCAGGGAGGCCGCAAGTGAGCTCCATTCCCATGATCGAGCAGACCGCGGGTAAGGGGGCCGCCCGGGCAGCAGCCCGTCGCGGACGTGGTGCCGGGGGTACAAGGGGCGGCAGGTCCAGCCAGGGAAGTGCCCGCAGGCCCGGCTTCCCCACCTACGGTTTCCTGGGTGCCGTGCTTCTCGCCTCGATCTTTCCGCTGTACTGGTCCTTCCTGGTAGGCAGCCATGACAACACCGTCCTGAGCCGCGGCATCCCGCTGCTGCCCGGAGGGAACTTCCTGGCAAACGCTGCCAAAGTCTTTGACAGCATCCCGTTCTGGAAGGCGATGGGCAACAGCCTTATCGTCTCGTGCGTTACCGCAGCATCCGTCGTCGTGTTCTCCACCCTGGCCGGATTCGCCTTTGCCAAGCTCCGCTTCCGCGGCAGCAAGGCGCTGCTGGTGTTTGTCATCGCGACCATGGCGGTGCCCACCCAGCTCGGCGTGGTCCCGCTGTTTATCGTGATGTCCAAGCTGGGATGGACCGGGTCGCTCTGGGCTGTCATCATCCCCGGCCTCGTCACGGCCTTCGGCGTGTTCTGGATGACCCAGTACCTGCGCGACGCCCTCCCTGATGAACTCATCGAGGCGGTAAGAATGGACGGGGCCTCGATGATCCAGGCCTTCTGGTACATCGGCTTCCCCGCTGCCCGGCCGGCGGCGGCCATGCTGGCCCTGTTCACCTTCGTGGCCACCTGGACGAACTTCTTTTGGCCGTTCATTGTCCTGGACCCGTCAAACCCCACCCTCCCGGTGGCGCTGCAGCTGCTGCAGGCTGCCCATTTCGTGGACTACTCCGTGGTCCTGGCCGGCGCTGTCCTGGCCACCATCCCGCTCCTGCTCCTCTTTATTGCGGCAGGCCGGCAACTCGTATCTGGAATTATGCAAGGAGCAGTCAAAGGATGAGTTCCACCCAACTTCCGTTTCCGGAGGGCTTCCTCTGGGGCGCGGCAACAGCTGCCTACCAAATTGAAGGTTCAGCACATGCCGGCGGCAGGCAGGATTCGATCTGGGACACCTTCGCCCGGGTGCCCGGCGCGGTGGCTGACGGTCACAACGGCGACGTGGCATGCGACCACTACCGGCGCTACCGGCAGGACGTCGCACTCATGAAACAGCTGAACATGGAGGCCTACAGGTTCTCAACGTCGTGGGCCCGCTGCATGCCTGATGGCGTGACCCCCAACCCTGAAGGCCTCGCCTTTTACTCCCGCCTGGTGGACGAGCTGCTGGCGGCAGGCATTACGCCCTGGCTGACCCTGTACCACTGGGACCTGCCCCAGGCACTCGAGGACAAGGGCGGCTGGGCCAACAGGGACACGGCCTACCGTTTCGCTGAGTACGCGGCCCTGATGCACGGCGTCCTGGGCGACCGGGTACGGATCTGGACAACCCTCAACGAACCGTGGTGCTCGGCGTTCCTTGGCTATGCGGCGGGCATCCACGCGCCCGGCCGGCAGGAACCCCGGGCCGCACTGGCTGCGGCCCACCACCTCCTGCTTGGCCACGGGCTGGCAGCCCGTGAGCTCCGCCGGCGCGATGCGGACGCCTCCCTGGGCATCACTTTGAACCTGACTGTCGCGGATCCCCGGGATCCCGGCAGCGGGGGCGACAGGGATGCGGCCAGGCGCATCGACGGCCAGTTCAACAGGATCTTCCTGGACCCGCTGTTCAGAGGGGAATACCCGGCTGACCTGCTGGCGGATGTGGCGCACCTGGGCCTGGCCGGGCTGGTGCAGGACGGGGACCTGGAGACCATTGCCACGCCCCTGGACCTGCTGGGCGTCAACTACTACCACGGGGAGTGCGTGACGAAGGACCCGGAAGTCCCGTCCGGCGGGGCGGTGGCGACCGCGGCCGCTCCGGAGCAGGTGGCCCGCCCGGTTTCCTCACCGTTCGTGGCAGCAGACGGCGCGCGTTCGGTGCCCCGCGGCCTGCCTGTGACGGGAATGGGCTGGGAGGTCCAGCCGGAGGGGCTGCGGCGCCTGCTCAACCGATTGCAGGCAGAGTACACGGGCCCGGCGGGCATCCCCCTGTATGTCACCGAAAACGGGGCGGCTTATGACGACGTCCCCGATGAAACGGGTTTTGTGGATGACCAGGACCGCTTGGCGTTCTTCGCCTCCCACCTCCAGGCGGTGCATGGTGCAGTGGCCGACGGAGTGGATGTCCGCGGCTACCTGGCGTGGTCGCTTCTGGACAACTACGAGTGGTCCTTTGGCTACCATCAGCGTTTCGGGCTGGTCCGGGTGGACTATGCCACGCAGGACCGGATTCCAAAAGCAAGCGCGCGGTGGTATGCGGAAGTGGCTGGCTCGAACGCAGTGCCTGCTGACCGCCGGCTCCCAACGCCTTCGGTGCAAGGTGTCGTATTGTCTGTGTAATGAACGAGAAGACGCGCCGCCCCGCCCTCGCCAAGGCGGGGCGGTCCAGTCCCACGCTCGAGGACCTTGCCACCGCGGCCGGGGTGTCCCGTTCCACGGCGTCCAGGGCCATCAATGGCGGACTGAAGGTCAGCCCGGAAGCACAGGCCGCCGTCGATGCGGCGATCGTGGCGCTGGGGTACACGCCCAACCGGGCGGCACGCAGCCTCGTCACCCGGCGGACGGCGTCGGTGGCACTGGTCATCCCGGAGCCGGACGCCAGGGTGATGATGGATCCCTACTTCGCGGCGGTGATCACGGGCGTGAATGAAGCACTCCGTGAAACCGACATGCAGCTGGTGTTGCTGATGTCGCGGACGGGGGATGACTCCGCGCGGACCATCCGGTACCTGCGTGGCGGCCATGTGGACGGCGCCATCGTCGTGTCCCACCACCGGGCCGACGCCTGGGTGGAAAGCCTGGGTGACACCGGACTGCCTACAGTTTTTATCGGCAGGCCGTGGGATACAGGATCAGGAATTCCCTTTGTTGACCTCGACAACTTTGAGGGTGGCCGGTTGGCGGCGCAGCACCTGGCCCGACTGGGACGTACCAAGCTGGGAACCGTTGCCGGCCCGGGCGATATGACAGCCGCCGTCGACCGCTTGGAAGGATGGCTGCAGGGGCTCAGGGAAGCCGGCCTCCAGCCCGGACCCGTGGTCCACGGGGACTTTACGACGCCGGGAGGCGCTGACGCCGCACGGAACCTGTTCGCCCAGGCACCGGAGCTGGACGGCGTTTTCGCCGCATCGGACCTCATGGCGCTGGGCGTGGTCGACGCTGTCCGCGGTGCGGGCCGGCGCGTCCCGGACGACGTGGCAGTCGTCGGCTTCGATAATCACGCGATCCTGGCGCCCGGCGGCATTGGACTCACCACAGTCACCCATCCAGTGGCTGACATGGCGGAGGCCGCGGGCCAACTCCTCCTGCGCGCCATCGAGGATCCGGGGCAGGGGATGGATCCACTGATCTACCCGCCTGAACTGGTAGTGCGCGGAAGCACTGTGGGCTGACCTGCGGAGTTCCTGCAGGCACGAGGAGCGGCTAAGCGGCCAGGCCGCCCCTGGCCTTCCGGTGCGCCCGGTGCGGCGCCGACGACGTGGCGGTGCGGGCACCGGCAAGCACTTCGGTGCCGTCGGGCACGGTGCTGTCGGCGTCCAGGTGGGCGCCGTGCTCAATCAGCACGCCCGAGCCGATCCTCGTGTGGCTGCCGATGTGGACGCGGTTGCCAATGACGGTGCCGCGCCCGATGCGCACACCGTCGCCAATGACTGTCCGGTTGCCGATCCTGGCGTCCCGGTCTATCCAGCTGCCGTGTCCGATCCGGCACCCGGGACCCACCTGCGCGCCGTGTTCCACGTAGGTCATGGGGCCGATCCGGGCGCTGTCAGCCACGATGGCACCCGGAGCGATCAGCCCGCCGCCGTTGTCGTGGCGGCTGTAGCGGGTGACCTTTCCGGCGTCGTCCTCAACTGAGACAAACTTTGCGGTCATACCATCCCTCGTTAACGCTGCGGCTATTTACCGCGCAGTAGGTTAACGGTCCACAGCGCTAAGGGATTCCCGGCGGCTCCTGTGGAGTTATGCCACCAGGTTGGCCGCGGCGGTGTCCATGTGTTCCAGGATGGTCTGGCGGGCCAGGGCGGCATCACCAGTATCGATGGCGGCCATGATGTCTTTATGCCGGTCGACGCTCATGTTGCTGACCCCCTTCTCCAGTCCCGCGAACATGATGGACATCCGTATGGATCCCTCCAGCGATTCCCAGGAATGCAGCAGCGTTTCGTTGCCAGTGAGCCGGCAGAGGGTCCGGTGGAATTCGAGGTCGGACTCGATCCGTTCCTCCAGCGTCCCGGTGGTGGCGTCCTCCATGGCGTCGATGGCCTTGTGCAGGGATTTGGTCACGTGCTGCCGGTCCGGCAGTTCGCACAGCGTTCGCGCGGCCAGGGATTCCAAAGCGGCGCGGACAGCGTAGATGTCCCGGATCTCCTTCCCGTCCAAGTGCCGGACCGAGAGGCGGCCGCGGGGCCCGGCGGACAGCAGCCCCTCCTGCTCAAGCTGGCGCAGGGCTTCGCGAAGGGTGCCCCGGCTGATCTGCAGCATCTCGGACAGTTCGGTTTCCACCAGGTGCCGGCCGGGTTCCAGCTCGCCGCTGGTGATGGCGGTCCGCAACGCCGAGAGTGCCTGCTCGCGCAGGCTTTTCTTTTCCAGTCCCAGCAGCGGGGCGGTCAATCCGGCCATGGCTTGTCCTCAATGTCATAAGTCGACTGTTTACAGTCGGTAATGGTTTCGATAATACGGCAGAAAGCACGGCACCGGGCGGGAGCGGTGCCGTGCTTTCTGCATCTTGCTGACTGCTGTCAGCCGAGCTCGGCGAGGACCTTGGCCACGATGCGGTCCACGGCCAGGCCGTAGCGGTCGTGCAGTGTGGGCAGGGCGCCGGCGTCCAGGAACTGGTCCGGCAGTGCCACGGGCACCACGCGCCTGCCCACGCCGGCGGTGACGACGGCGGACGCAACGGTCTCGAACAGGCCGCCCACCACGGAGTGGTTTTCCAGGGTAACGGCGAGGCGGTCGGTATTGACCTCCTTGAGGACGGTTTCGGCGTCGAAAGGCTTGATCGTGGGGGTGTGCACGACGGCGACGTCCACGTTGTGCGCCTCGAGTGCCTTGGCTGCCTGCAGGGCACGCATGGTCATCAGGCCGGAGGAGATGAACACGACGTCGTTGCCGCCGCGCAGGACCTTGGCCTTGCCGAGTTCGAACGTGTAGTCGTACTCGTCCAGGACGGTGGGAACGTTGCCGCGCAGCAGCCGCAGGTAGGTGGGGCCTTCGGAGGCCGCCAGCTGCGGGACGGCCTGCTCGATGTCCACCGAATCGCAGGGGTCAACGATGGTCAGGTTGGGCATGCCGCGGAAGATCGCCATGTCCTCGGTGGCCTGGTGGCTGGGGCCGTACCCGGTGGTCAAGCCGGGCAGGCCGCCCACGATGTTGACGTTCAGGTTCGGCTCGGCCGCGTCCAGGCAGAGGAAGTCGTAGGCGCGGCGGGCAGCGAACACGGAGTAGGTGGACGCGAACGGCACCAGGCCGGACTCGGCGAGTCCGGCGGCTGCGCCGAAGAGCAGCTGCTCGGCCATGCCCATCTGGAAGAACCGCTCCGGGAAGGCCTTGGCGAAGATATGCATGTCCGTGTATTTGCCCAGGTCCGCGGTCAGGCCCACGATCCTGTCGTTCTCCTGCGCGGCCTTGACCAGCGCGTGCCCGAATGGCGCGTTGGAGGTCTTCTGGCCCGGGTCGGCGAAGGAGGCGATCATCGCCGAAGTCTTCAGCTTCGGCTTGGCCGGTGTTGCAGCGGCTGCCGCCGTATCGGGTGCCTCGGTGGTGGTGCTCATGCTGAAGCCTTTCCTTCATAACCGGCGGTGAGCTGCTCGCGGCAGATCTGCCATTCGTTTTCTTCGATGCGCATGAAGTGCGCCTTTTCGCGATCTTCCAGCAGCGGGACGCCGCGGCCCACCTTGGTGTCGCACAGGATGACGGAGGGACGTCCGACGGAGGCCGACTGGGCAGCTGCATTGTCGAACGCTGCCAGCAGCGCGCCGACGTCGTTCCCGTCCACCCGCTGGGTGTACCAGCCGAACGATTCCCACTTCTCCGTCACCGGCTCGGTGCGCAGCACCGTGTCCGTCTTGCCGTCCGCCTGCAGGGCGTTGATGTCCACCATGGCGGTGAGGTTGCCCAGCTGGTGGTGGTGCGCGCCCATCGCGGCCTCCCAGGTGGACCCCTCGTCCAGTTCCCCGTCGGAGAGGAAGTTGAACACCCGGGCGTCCGAGCCCTGGTAGCGCAGGCCCAGGGCCATGCCGACGGCGATGGTCAGGCCGTGGCCCAGGGAACCGCCGGAGATCTCCATGCCCGGGGTGTAAGTGGACATGCCGGACATCGGCAGGCGGGAATCGTCCGAGCCGTAGGTTTCCAGCTCCTCCGCCGGGACGATGCCGGCCTCGGCCAGTGCGGCGTAGTGGCCAATCGCGTAGTGCCCGGTGGAGAGCAGGAACCGGTCGCGGGCTTCCCAGTGCGGGTCCCCGGCGCGGAAGCGGAGCTGGTCCCCGTATACCGTGGCGAGCATGTCGGCAGCACCCAGGGCCTGGCCAACATACCCCTGGCCCTGCACCTCGCCCATATTCAGGGCGTGGTGCCTGATCCGGTACGCGGCGGCGTTGATCTTCTCTAGCCGTTCCGGGGTCACTGCGGTCCGCAGTGCGGTGTCCTGGACGGTTTCTGTAGGCATTACTGGCTCCGTGGTCGTTTCGTGCGTGGCTGTCATTCAGGCGTTGACGGTGTTGGGGGTGCTTTTGGTGGCTTCCTCGGCCAGCTCGCGCTCCCGCTTGCCCCAGGTTTCCCGGGTAGCGACGGCGGCCCAGAGGCCGATCAGGGCGTAAGTGCCGAAGAGCAGCGCGGGGCCCATCCAGCCGAAGCTGACAAACAGCAGGGTGGTGATGAAGGGGGTAAAGCCGGACACCATGGCCGAGATCTGGTAGGCCAGGCTGGCGCCGGACGCACGGGTCTTGGCCTGGAAAAGCTCCGGGAACCAGGCACCCTGGGCGCCGGCCAGCGAGTTCTGGCACACGGCGTAGGAGATGACGATCGTGAGGATGATGGCGATGAACAAGCCGGTGTTGACCAGCAGGAACATGGGGATGGCGAACAATGCGGCGAAGGCAGTGGACCAGACGTACAGGGGACGGCGGCCGATGCGGTCGGTCAGGGCGGCCCACGCCTGGGTGGCGAAGATGCCGATGGCCGAGGCAATGCAGAGGGCAATCAGCGTCTGGCTCTTGTCCGCCAGGTGCTGGCTGTTGATGTAGGAAATCATGTAGGTGATGGACACGGCGTAGCCGGCGGTCTCTGCAATGCGGAGGCCGATGCCCTTGATGATGTTGCGCCAGTCGGTCTTGATGACCTCCACGATGGGTGCCTTGACGATGGCGCCGCTGTCCTTGACCTCATCGAAGACAGGGGACTCGGGGACCTTGGAGCGGATGATCAGGCCGACCGCCACCAGCAGGATGCTGGCCAGGAACGGGATCCGCCATGCGAGCTCACCGCCCAGGTTCACGCTGAACAGGAAGGTCAGGTTGGCCAGCAGCAGGCCCACCGGGAAGCCAGCCTGGACGATGCCGGTGTACTTGCCCTTGGCCTTCCACGGAGCGTGCTCGTAGCTCATCAGGATGGCACCGCCCCATTCAGCGCCGAATGCCAAGCCTTGGACGATGCGGACGAAGACCAGCAGCGCCGGTGCCAGCAGGCCGACAGCGGCGTAGGTGGGCAGCAGGCCGATCGCGAAGGTTGCCAGGCCCATCAGGATCAGGGATGCGACCAGGACGGGCTTGCGGCCCACTTTGTCGCCCAGGTGTCCGCCAATGATGCCGCCGAGGGGGCGCGCTGCGAAGCCAACGCCCAGGGTTGCAAAGGAGGCGAGCGTGCCGGTGACCGGATCGCTCCCGGGGAAGAAGGCAGTTCCGAAATACAGTGCGGCAGCGGTGCCGAAGCCGATGAAGTCATACGTCTCAATCACGGCCCCCACGCCGGATCCGATGGCAACTCGCCGGGCGTCCTTGGTGCCGTGGACGGGGCCGCGCATGGTCAGAGCATCTTTGCTCATGGAGGTTCCCTTTCGAAAAGCGGCTTTGGAAGTCCGCTGTCGACTGTTAACAAAATGATACGTCCCAGTGTGACCGAGATCATTTCCACTGTCAACAGTCGACTTCTAGAGTTGACTGTTGACAGTTAACGCAAGTACTGTGGTCGCCATCACTACTGCTTGGCACGAACCAAAGGATCAACGATGTTCCACTCCCGACTCGGGTGTTCCTCCATCAGCTTCCGGCACCAGGAACTGGGCGAGGCCCTCCGCACCATGAAGGAGCTGGGGTTCGAAGAGATCGACCTGGGCGCCCTGCCCGGGGTCTGCAACCACGTTCCCTATGACCTCGATGCTGCGGCCGTTGAAGCCGTTTCGGCCGAGGTTAACGCGTCGGGCCTCCGGGTGCGCTCCGTCAACGGAGACATCGGGGACCTGAATGCAGTACTGGACGCCGATGCTCAGGCCGCGCGCCGGCGCCACCTGGACGCACTGCTCACCCTTACCTCGAACATCGGCGCCAAGGCTCTCGTCCTGCCCTGCGGAGCCCTTAACCACGAACCCGTGCGCAGCGAAGACGAGGACCTGGACCTCATCGCCGCCCAGCTGATCGGCGCCGGACGGCGGGCGGCGGAGTTCGGCGTCGAACTCTGGACCGAATCCCTGCACTTCCTGCGCTTCTGCTGGAACCTGGACCGTGCGGCAAAGCTCGCTGACCGGCTGGCAGGCTCCGGCGTCGGAATCGTCATGGACTTCAGCCACATCGTGGCCGCCGGCGAGGACATCCAGTCCTACCTTGACCGGCACGCCGGCCGCATCAGCCATGTCCACCTGCGCGACGCCGTGCCGGGCAACATCAACCTCAGCATCGGCAATGGCAATGCCGACTTCGCCGACGGCCTGAAGCGGCTCGCCGCCGACGGCTATACCGGCCACTTTTCGCTCGAACTGGAAACCCGGGACGTCACCAACGACGAACGTCCAGCGGCCGCCGCCAAGGCAGCCAGCTTCATCACCGACCTCATCTGAACTGACACAAACCAAGGAGTACCACCATGACCACCATCCAGCGCACCGCCGTCCTCACCGGAGCAACCTCCGAACGGGGCATCGGCATCACCACCGCCCGCCGCTACGCCCGCGAAGGCTGGGGCATCGTCGTCCTGGACCTCGACGGCGAGAAGTCCGCGAAGGTTGCGGCTGAAATCGGCAACGAATTCAACGTTCCCGCCTTCGGCCACGAGATCGACGTCGCCAGCGAAGCTTCGGTCATCGCCGCCCAGGCAGCCGTGGCCGCCGAGGTCGCCGCCGGCAACCTCCCGCCCGTCGGCGCCCTGGCCAACATCGCAGGCATCACCTCCCCGGTCCCGTTCCTGGAGACCACCCTTGAGCTGTGGCACAAGGTCATGGACGTCAACGCCACCGGCACCTATTTGGTCACCAAGGCATTCCTGCCGGACATGATCGGGAACGGCTGGGGCCGGATCATCAACATGTCCTCGGTGTCCGCGCAGCGCGGCGGCGGCGTCTTCGGCAAGGTTCCCTACTCCGCAGCCAAGGCTGCCATCCTCGGCTTCACCAAGGCCCTGGCCCGGGAACTCGGCACCACCGGGGTCACCGTCAACGCCATCACCCCGGGCGCCGTGGACACCAACATCCGCGTGGGCAGCACCGAGGAACAGGAAGCCGCCATCAACGCCGGCATCCCGCTGGGCCGCAACGCCACCACCGAGGAAGTCGCCTCCGTGATCACCTTCCTGTCCTCCGAGGATTCCGCCTACCTCACCGGCACCACCGTGGACATCAACGGCGGAAGCCACATGCACTAACAGCCCCGCGACAGCAGGTTACTGACAACACGGACGCCGGAGAACCACCATGACCAAAATCTTCAACGACCCCTCAGAGTTCGCCGAGGAGGCCCTGGCAGGCTTCTGCGACGTCCACTCGGACCTGGTCCGCCAGGTCCCCGGCGGCGCCGTCCGCCGGTACCGCCCTGCGCAGCCCAAGGTTGCCGTCCTCGCCGGCGGCGGCTCCGGCCACTACCCGGCGTTCGCCGGACTGATCGGCACGGGCTTCGCCGACGGTGCGGTGGTGGGCAACATCTTCACCTCGCCGTCGGCGCAGCAGGCCTATGCGGTGGCCAAGGCCGCCGACTCCGGCGCGGGCGTGGTCTTCACCTATGGCAACTACGCCGGCGATGTGATGAACTTCGGCATGGCCAGCGAGCGCCTGGCCGCCGAGGGCATCGCCGTGGAGAACGTGCTGGTGACAGACGACATCGCCAGCGCCCCGCCGTCGGAATCCGCCAAGCGCCGCGGCATCGCCGGCGATTTCACCGTGTTCAAGGTGATGGGAGCGGCCGCCGAGAACGGTGCTGGCCTTGCCGAGGTGGTCCGCCTGGGACGCAAGGCCAATGACCTGACCCGCACCATCGGCAGTGCGTTCGCGGGCTGCACCTTCCCCGGCGCCGAAGCCCCGCTGTTCACGCTTCCGAAAGGCCAGATGGGCCTGGGGCTTGGCATCCACGGCGAGCCGGGACTGCACGACACGGACCTGCCCTCCGCTGAGGAGCTGGGCCAGGAACTGGTGTCCCGGGTGCTCTCCGAAACGCCGGTCAACGCCGGCAAGCGGATCGCCGTGCTCCTCAACGGACTCGGCTCCACCAAGCACGAGGAGCTCTTCGTTCTCTGGGGCACGGTGGCGCCGTTGCTGCGCGCCGCCGGCTACACCCTGGTCATGCCCGAAGTGGGCGAATTGGTCACCAGCCTGGACATGGCCGGCGTCTCGCTGACCGTCACCTGGCTGGACGAGGAGCTTGAGCCCCTGTGGACCGCTCCCGCTGAGACTCCCGCCTACCGCCGCGGCAATGCGGCCCGGGACGCAGGGGCACTGTCCGGTGAGGAAGCGTCCGACGGCGGAGCCGCCGTTGCAGCATTCGTCGCCACGGACGCCTCCCGCGGATACGCCGCCGCCTGTGTCGCCGCGATCCAGGCAGCCCAGGCTTCGCTGCACGAGGCCGAAGAGCGGCTGGGCCGCATGGACGCCATCGCCGGCGACGGCGACCATGGCCGCGGCATGGTCCGCGGGGTGGACGCGGCGACTGCCGCGGCAGCCGCGGCACTCGGTGACGGTGCAGGGGCAGGTGACGTCCTGGCTGCAGCGGGGGACGCCTGGGCCGACAAGGCCGGCGGCACCTCCGGCGTCCTCTGGGGAGCGGGGCTGCGGGCCTTCGGCGAAACCGTAGGCAACACCACTGCACCGGAAGGGGCGGTCCTCGCGGCGGCCGTGACTGCTTTCGCGGACCGAATCGTCCAGCTGGGCAAAGCAGAGATTGGTGACAAGACGATGGTGGACGCCCTGCTGCCCTTCGCCAGTGCCTTCAGCCGCGAAGTGGCCAACGGGGTTTCGCCAATCCGGGCGTGGGAAACGGCCGCGCGGGAATCCGCCGCAGCAGCGGAAGCCACCGCGGATCTGTTGCCGTTGAAGGGCAGGGCCCGCCCCCTGGCAGAGAAGAGCCTGGGCACCCCGGACCCCGGAGCCACCTCCCTGGCGATGGTGTTCGCCGTGATGGGCGCGCACTTCACCGCAAGGACAACCGTTGCCCAGACAGGAGCTAAGTCATGACGACGGAAGGACAAACCACGGGACTGCGGCTCATTGTCGGCGCGGACGAGGCCGGCGTCGACTACAAAGACAAGGTCCTTGCCGACCTGCGCAACGACCCCCGCATCAGCGAGGTCATCGACATCGGGGTCAACCGGAGCGACGCCCCGGACGACTTCACCAAGCCCTACCCCTACGTGGGCATCACGGCCGGCGAAATGATCCGGGACGGGGCCGCGGACCGCGCCATCCTCTTCTGCGGCACCGGAATCGGGGTGGCCATCGCCGCGAACAAGGTGGAAGGCATCCGCGCCACGGCTGCGCACGACTCCTTCTCGGTGGAACGCTCCATCCTGTCCAACGACTGCCAGGTGCTCACCATGGGCCAGCGCGTGGTGGGCATCGAGCTCGCCCGGCGGCTGGCGAAGGAATGGATCGGCTACACGTTTGACCCGTCGTCGGCGTCCGCGGGCAAGGTCAAGGTCCTCACCGACTTCGAGGGCTGCTAGCAGGACCGGCCGCGACGCCGCGCGGTATTCAGCCGTCCAGCTTCGCGCGCAGGCCGCCGATGATCACGTCCAGCCCGAAGTCAAAGGCGTGGCTGCCCCGTTCCTCCGAAGGCCCTGCATTGCTGACGGCGCGTTTGAGCGTGGGATAGCCCTCTGCCGGCGGATCCCACACAACTTCCGGGGCGGCGAGATCCAGTGCTGCGCCCAAGGCGAAGCTGTCGATCGTCGAAATGGCGGACACCACGTCCCGGCCCCGGAATCCTGCCGCTTCCAGGGCCAGGGCGAGGTCTTCGTAGAGTCCCATGACGTCGGGGTCCGTGATGGACTGCAGCACCATCAGGGGTGCCAGCCGCGGGTGGCGGGCAAAGGCATCCCGGTAGGCCCGGATAAGGACCCGCAGGGCCGCTTCCCAGTCCTGGTGGTCCACAGGGGGATAGGGCTCCTCGGTGATAATCCGGTGCCTCAGCAGTTCCAGGATCTCGTCCCGCCCCGTGACGTGGTTGTAGATCGAGGACTGGCTGACACCTATTTTTTTGGCGAGCTTGGGAAAACTGAAATCCCCGCTCTCATCAACCAGCTCCAGGGCGGCCGTCGTGAGGGCCTCCACGGAAATCAACGGGAGGGGCGGGCGGCCCATCGGTTCTCCTGACTGCAGCTCTCTGACATCGGCTCCAGCCTAGCCGCACGTCACAAAATCCCTGCAGCCAAAAGACTATTGTGCTCTGGGCCACTTGGTTCCATACTAAACGAAAGCCTTTCGTTTAGTATGGGCTTCCAAGAAAGGACCGAGCTTTGTCCGAGACCAAAATCAAGCAAAAGACGCCGTTCGCTGACGGTGCACTCAAACGCAACGCGCTGGGAACCGGAGGGATCGCCTTCCTGGTAATCTCCGCAGCCGCACCCCTGACAGTGATGGCGGGAGTAGCCCCCGTGGCAATCGGAGTCGCGGGCATCGGCGCCCCGGCCGGTTACCTCCTGGCAGGCATAGTCCTGACCCTCTTCGCCATCGGCTTCATGGCAATGACCCGCCACGTCAAAGCGTCCGGCGGCTTCTACACCTACATCTCGATCTCCCTGGGCAAGACGGCGGGACTGGCGTCCGCCATCCTCGCGATCGTCTCCTACAACTGCCTGCAGATCGGCGTCTACGGGCTGTTCGCCGTACAGACGCACGACATGCTGCAGGTCCTTTTTGGGCTTGAGGTGCCGTGGCCGGCCATAGCGCTCACCGCCGTCGCAGCTGTCTGGTTCCTCGGGTACCGGGGGATCGACGTCGGGGCCAAGGTACTCGGCGTCCTCCTTGTTGCGGAGACGGGCATCCTCGGCGTCATGGGAGTGGGCATCCTCGGCAGCGGAGGAGCGCACGGCATCAGCCTGGGATCCTTCAGCCCGGAACAGGCGTTAGCGCCAGGCGTCCTGGCGATCCTCGGCATCTGCTTCGCCGCCTTCATGGGCTTCGAGTCCACCGTGCTCTACCGCTCCGAAGCCCGCAACCCCGACAAGTCCGTCCCGCGGGCCATGTACATCGCAGTGGGCTTCATGTCCGTCTTCTATGCATTCATTGTCTGGGCGGTCATCCAGGCCTTTGGTGACGACCAAGTGGTGGAAGCCGCCGGCGAACTGTCCGGTGGCATGTTCTTCCAAACGATCGGCCACTATGTGGGCCCCTGGGCCGAGACCGCCATGTATGTGCTGATCGTCACCAGCGTTTACGCGTCACAGCTGGCCTTCCACAACGCCATCAACCGCTACGTCTACATGCTCGCGAAGGACGGGGTCCTGCCGGCCTTCCTCGGCCGCACCCACCACCGGTTCCGGTCTCCGCACCGCGCCGGGCAGCTGCAGACCCTGCTGGCAGCCGCCGTGATCGCTATCTGCGCCATACTCAACGCCGACCCGTACCAGCAGCTCCTGATCTGGGTGAACACGCCGGGCATCTTCGGCATCGTGGGCCTCCAGGGCCTGGTTTCCGTGGCCGCGTTCCTCTACCTGCGCCGGAACCCCCAAGCTGCCGCCAACAAACTGATGGCCCCGCTCAGCCTTGCCTCGGCCATCCTGCTCTTCGGCGTCGTCCTCCTCATCGCGCTCAACATCGAGCTCCTCACTGCCGCCGACACCCTGACCAACACCATCCTGATCCTTGTCACGCCGGTGGTGTTCGCCGGCGGCCTGCTGGCCGCCCTCTGGGTGCGGCGCCGCCGCCCCGACACTTTCGACCGAATTGGAAGCTTTGAAACACATGAATCCTGACCTGATCATCCTTGCCGGCACGGTGCACACCATGGATGCAGGGTCCGGCAGCCATCCGGCACCGGAAGCCGTTGCTGTTCGGAACGGCCGCATCCACGCCATTGGAACCCGGAAGGAGGCGGCATCCTGGGGGCGGGCGGAGGAAGTCCTCGAATTCGGGGACGCCGTGCTGACCCCGGGGCTGGTGGACTGCCATGTCCACCCTGTCATGGGCCTCGACATGACCAGGGGCTGCAACCTCTCCGGCATTACCGACCTCGCAGCCATCCGGGCGCTGCTGCGGGCAGAAGCGGACGCAACTCCCGCAGGGGACTGGGTCCGCGCGTGGGGCCTGGACCCCAACGCCTTCGGCTCGGTACCGCCCCACCGCGAGCTGATTGACGACGTCGTCGCCGGCAGGCCTGCCCTGATCCGGCTGTTCGACGCGCATTCGGCACTGGCCAGCAGCAGGGCGCTGGACATCGCCGGAATCAGCGGTCCGCACGCCTTCGACCAGGCCGCGGAAGTGGTCTGCGACGGCAACGGCAGGCCCACCGGGCTCCTGCTCGAGGCCGCCGCACTCGACCTGGTCCTGGCGCACATGCCCGCCGAGAGTTTCGAGGACCGGAAGCTGCGGCTGGGTGAGGTCCTGACCGGGTTCTCCCGGGCAGGACTGACCGGTATCCATGTCATGGACTGCGGAGAGGGGACCCTTGACCTCCTGGCATCCCTCGAAAACGATAATGCCGGGGAGGGCCTGCCGCTGCGCGTGCGCATCTCGCCCTGGTGCATGCCGGGCAGCGACGAGGCCAGCTGGGAGCTGCTTGCAGGGCAGGTGGGAACCATGCGGGGCCAGCGGTGGGAAATCGCCGGAATCAAGCTGTTCGTGGACGGCACAGTGGACAACGGCACCGCCTGGCTCTTCGAACCGGACAGCCACGGGCAGTCCACCACGCCATTTTGGCCACGTCCGGAGGAGTACGCCCGGGCCATCCGGTTCTTTGCCGGCCGCGGTATCCCCACCGCGACGCACGCCATCGGGGACGCGGGGGTGGCGGCCGTGCTGGGGGCCTTCGAGGCTCTTCCCGTGGACGTGCCGCCGGCACCACACCGCATCGAGCACATCGAAACGGTCCCGGACCAACTCATCAACAGGTTCGCCCGCTCGGGCCTGATTGCCAGCATGCAGCCCAGCCACTGCACCCACTACTCCAGGGCGGACCAGACCGACAACTGGTCAACACGGCTGGGGAAGGAACGGGCGGACCGGGGCTGGCGGTGCGCCGACCTCCGATCCGCTGGCGCCACGCTGGCGCTCGGCTCGGACTGGCCCGTGGCCCCGTTTGAGCCCCTCCCGATCCTCGCCGACGCCCAGTTACGGCGAAGGTCGGGCCACCCGGACGAGCAGCCCATTGTGCCGCGGCAGGCCCTTACCGCGCTGCAGGCGCTGGAGGGGTACACCTCGCACGCCGCAAAGGCTGCGGGGGAGTGGGCGGTCTCGGGATCGGTAACCGTCGGCAAACGCGCGGACTTCACCATCTTCGACGTTGACCCGTTGTCGGCGGCGCCGGATGACCTGGCGTCGGCGCGCGTGCTCGCTACGATCGTGGACGGCCAGCCGCACCATCTCTCTGTGGGCGCAGACCGGTAGACGGCGCCGGACGCGGCCCGGCCCCCGGCAATGGGCCCCGTGCGGGCCGGTGCCCGGGGCTGGGCTTCCGCCGGCCCCGTTCCTACACTGGGGTGATGATCACAGTCACCGGAAGTGTGGAAACCAACCTGTCCGCCGAGAAGGCCTTTGCCTTCCTGAGCCAGTTCGAGAACACGAGCAAGTGGGATCCCAACACTCCGGTGATGGACAAGCTCACGCCGGGGCCGGTGGCGGTGGGCCACCGGTACCACGCGGAGTCAGAGTTCCGGGGAAAGCGGCAATCCCTGGAATACGAGGTCATTGAACTGACCGAAAACCACCTCAAACTGCGGGGCGAGAACAAGAGTGTGACCGCCTTCGACTCCGTGGATGTCAGCCCGAACGGGACCGGCTCGGTGGTGAAGTACACGGCCGAGTTCAGCATCAAAGGCCCCGCCAGGATCATCCAGCCCCTCCTGAAGCCTGCGTTCATGTCGCTGCGGGACCCCGCCCTGAAGGGGATCCGCAACACCCTTAACGCGTTGGCAGCCGGCTGACGGCGGCGAAGAACCCGCAGGTCTCCCGCCGCGGGTCGTCCCGCAGCCCGGGTGGGTTGGGCATACGATCCAGTGCTGCGCGCCGAGTCCTCCGGCCAGCGGCGCCGTTCGGCGGTCCCGCTTTGGATGGTGGCGCGGGCGAAGAGGCTTTCCGACGCCGGCATTCCCGGCGGGTGCCGGGCCCCGCCAGGTGCCGGAACCCCAAAGCGCCCCGGCGGTAGCTGGTGGACACCATCAGGGCGCCCGCCGCAACGGCGAGCCCGCCGCCGTCCTCCCTCCACCCGCGTGACTTGTGCCCGGGGGTGCCGGGGACCCGGGGTTTTGGGCTGCCGCGGGGCCGAACGAGGAGCGTGAAGGGGACCGTCATGGTGTCAGGTTGCGGCTTCAACGCGGGTAGGCTGGCATCACCGTTCGGCAGTGGGCGGCCATGATGCTGTGGCCTGTCACAAACCCGCCGGAGGGAGACCCTTGCTCAACGCCGAAGCCCCGCATGACGATCTCTTTGCCGATGTTGCCCGGCGCCTGCAGGATTCTTTCCTAAAAAATCCCGCAGTGGAGGCGTGCCTTCAGGAATTGGCTCCCTACGCGGCAGCCAGGCTGGGCAGCGAGGACCGGCAACTGCTGTGCGCAATGACCGTGCTCCGGCCCAAACACCCGGCAACAACGGCCGCCAGCACTCCCTGCGCCCGCGCGCTCAGCCAACTGGAGCGTAAGTACGGGGACGGCCCGGGAACCACCGCGATGCGGACCGGCGGCACCGTGCTGATAGGGGACGCCCGGCAGGACCGGCGGTGGGCCGAATACGCGCACGCCGTTGTGGGACTGGGCTGCATGTCCGTCCTCAGTATTCCCGTGGATCTTGAGGGCGCGGACGGGGTGTTGAGCCTCTACAGCGGGCAGGCCCAGGCATACAACGCCGAAGTGGTGGCCCAGGCCGAGGCATTCGTCCTGCAGGCAGCCAAGGGGCTGACGCTCGCTTTGCGCATGGTGAAACTGGAGGAGACCAGGGACGGCCTCACCGCGGCCATGCAGACACGCACCGTGATCGACCTGGCTACGGGGGCCATCATGGCGCAGAACCGGTGCAGTCAATCCGATGCCTTCACGCTGCTTCGCAAGGCATCCAACGCAAGGAACATGAAACTCCGAGATGTTGCCGCCGCGGTGGTGTCCTCCGTGGCCGGGGCAGAAGGCGTTTCCACCTATTTCGACGAGTAGGAGTCCGGCCCTTCGGGGTGCAGCCGGGACAGCACTGAGTCGCTGAACGGCACACGAAGCGGCAGGCCTTCCGTGGCGCAGTATTCATTGACGGCCTGTGCGAGGGCATCACGCTCCCTGGGCGGGAGTCTGGTTTCACCCGCGCAGTAGTCCCTGATAACGCGCTCGGAAGCGTCGCCGCCCAGCGAGACGAACTCCAGCCACAGCTGGCCCAGGTCCAGGTGGTGTTCCTTGATGACAGCACCCGTCAGGGCCTGCTGGTCTGCCTCGTCCATTGTCCCCTCCTGCGTTGGGTCCAGATTCCTTACGGCGGATTCGGAGCAGGAGACACGGGGGATGGGTGCCGGTCGAAGATTTTTATCGGGCCTGCCTCCGGTACCCCGGGCCGGTAACGCCTGAGGACCTTTGCCCCTAGCAGGAACCAAGGGAAGGGGCCAACCTGAGTGTCTGGAGCAACAGGAATCAGGAGGAAATGAGCATGGGCGCATGCGATGTCTGCGGCAGCAGCGAGGGGCGGATGTTCACCGTCACCATGGGCAGCCAGACCGGCACGTTCGACAGTTTCGAATGTGCCATCCACATGATGGCGCCGGCCTGCGAGCACTGCGGTTGCCGGATCCTGGGACATCCGATTGACAGCGAAGCCGGCATCTACTGCTGCCTGCACTGCGCGCGGGAGGCCGGAAACCCGCACCAGGCCGCCAAGGCAGAACACTCCACCGTAGCGGTGCCGGCGCAGGGTAGTGCGGCGGGCAAGGCCTGACTTTGCCTGGACCCAACGTGCCCGGACCCACGTTATCCGGACCCAAGTTGCCCGGACCCAAGTTGCCGGTATCCAGGGAGCGGGAAGAGGAGAATCATGGCTGGTAGCGGGCGCTTCAGGATAGTGGTGGGGGTGGACGGTTCGGACCAGTCCCGCGCGGCAATGGACTGGGCCATCGCGGAGTCCAGGCTGCGCGGCGGCGAGGTCCTGGCGCTGACGGCATGGAGCTTCCCCTATATCAGCGACGCCCTTGGCACAGCCTGGGACTACGAGATCTTCGAGAAGGACGCCCAGGCCATCCTCGAAACGGAGCTTGCCCGCGTGAAGGACCAGGGCGGGAACGTGACCGGCCGGGTGGTGGAGGGCAATCCGGCCGCCGCGCTGGTGGACGCCTCCAAGGACGCTGACCTGGTAGCCGTGGGATCGCGCGGCCACGGCGGATTTACCGGGATGCTGCTTGGCTCGGTGTCCCACCAGACAATCCACCTGGCGCACTGCCCCGTGCTGGTGTTCCGCGAACCCCGCGCCGATTAGGCCAGCGCGTAGGCCAGCGCGTAGGCGTAGCATCTGCCGATCAGCATGTGGGGCGGTGGCGATCACGGCCGCCCGGGACGGCGTCCGTCAACCCGGACGTCGGGCAACCTCAAGTCCGCCCAGGACTCGTGGCCGTTCAGGCCGCGAGGAAGCGGGCGAAGCCAGCGTGAACCTCGTGGACGATGACCGGCCCGGTCCCGAGGAGCTGGGCCTTCGCCCGGAGCTGGGCCAGGAGGTCTTCGGTAGGCCGCCCGAATACTTCGATGGCCTTCATGGTGATCAGCGGGGCAACCGGAGGGAACTTAGCCCCCGCCACCTTCAGGTGCAGCTCCAACGAGGCAAGGTCGGTGTGAAGGTGCAGGACCTTCATGGTGGATCCATCCTCTGAGAAATAGACGCAGTACGACAGGATCTGTGGCTCGTTCTGTTCGACAAACTCCTCCAGCCCTGCCATGGCTTCCTTGAGTTCCGCCAGTTTGCCCGGACGGACCTCGGAGGTATCCAGGTACGCGATGAAATTTGCCATTCCGTCTCCTTGGTTCTTGAAGGTAATCGGCTGACCGTGCCCTTTTCCGGGTGCGCTTCCCGCCGCGAATCTGCAAGGATGTGTGCCCAAGACCATCCCAGGAGGACTTATGCCGTACACCGTGGATTTCAAGAACGTGTCCACCGCTGGTTTGGAATCCTCACCGGTTGCGGGCGCGCTGGCCGGGCTGCGGGCCAACGAGGCCCGTTACTACAAAAACAAGTACGACCACGATTTCACTGTCACGCCGGCGCAGGACGATCCGGCGACGCTCGACTACATCAGCCACATCCTTTCCGCAGAGCGCAACATTGTCATCTCCTCCAGGCCCCTTGAGGTGTCCTCCTTTGAGGTGGACGGACTGCGGATGGCATACGTGTTTTACGAGTCCGGCCTGTCGGTCAACGTCATGTACGGCCTGGACGACGGCGGCAAACGGGCGGTCGGGTTCAAGCTTTCCGACGGCATGGACATCCCGGAGGAACTGGCCGGCAGTTTCAAATTCGCCCGCCAAAAGTCCAAGCTCGCGGGCACCATCCGGGGCTCCTACTTTGTGATCAAAGGCGAGTACTGACTGCGACCGGCCCCCGCCCTACTTCTGCTCGGGAATCCAATATGGCGCAGCCGCACCGGCACCCGTGAGGTTGTCACAGCGGACAAGCTGGGCGCCGATGCGTTCGAGCGGACAATCGACGTAGGTGGTGAGGGAGTCGGGGCCCCCGGCTGTTGGTTCCACGGGTGTCCCCGCCGGCAGAAACGTGGTCAAGGCGGCAGCAAAGAGCGCCAGACTGAGATCGAACATGATGTCTCCTGCTAAAGGCATAATTACAGGACCGCCCCGGTCCGGCGGTGGAAATCAGCTGCCCAGCGAGCCGTGAGTGCGCTGCAACAGCGCCCATTTTGCGCTTGCAGGCGCCAGAGTACGCCCGCCGCGAAGCCGCCGTAAGGGTGGCGCCTACCCCATTTCCACCGCGCAGGGAGTAGGTATTTGCAGGGGGATACCCCCTGGACCACACCGCTAGGGAACGCCTTCTTACGAGCCCCAATAGGAGGCGCGCCACGTGATGCCGGCCAGGGTGGCCTGGCCCTTCAAGCTGGGGTGGAAGTAATCCAGGAGGCTGACATCGCTGGCGGAGAAGGAATAGTCGTAGACGGCGCGCTTGTCCCAGCGGCAGATCTGCGCGTACTTGGCGCAAGTTTCCTCAAGCGCCACATTGAAGGCTTCTTCCCGCTGCACCACCAACTGCCGCTGTTCCTCGGTAATGGAAGCGGACAGCATGGACTGGCAAATGTTTGCGCTCGACCATACCCACTGCGCCACGGAGTTGGTGTGCAGCACGTTCCACAGCTGGTAAATGTCCGGGATGCTGCTCACGAACACGCGCGGCCGCGGACTCATCTGGTGCAGCCTCGCCAGCGACTGGTCAATGTAGGCCGTGAAGTCTGCCACCGGTGTCATCGTCGACGCCGAGGACGTGCAGACATCGTTGGCGCCGACCAGGATGCTGACATATTCGGCTCCCTGCGACGCAGCTGTTTCCACCTGGCTGGGCAGGTCCCCGGCTTTGGCGCCGCTCTTTGCGTCATTGAAGTTGTTTCCCTTGATGGCCGGCTTCAGGGAGAGCAGCTGTTCGTAGTGGCTCTGGATTCCGTCGTAGGCGCCGGCTCCGGTAGACCAGGACTGGGCGGGATGGTCGCCGTACCAGCAACAGGCGTCTGCGGCCCGGGAAATCGAGTCACCGAGCGCCGCCATGCTTTTGGGGTAGCTGGCCGCCGCAGCGGGTTGCGCGCCCGCAAGGGCAAAGACAAAGAACAGCAGAATAAGCAGGCACTTTGCAACCTTGCGCATGTGAACCTCCCGGCGTGGGCCCGCACGACAAGGGGCTGGCATCCACGAAAAGATCTGTGTCCACAAGGTACACCCGGAGGCGGGAGAAAGCTCAGATTCCTCAGGGCGCTGCGGCCACTGCTGGGCCGCCGTCTTCGGGGCTGTCACCGCCGGCGGGGTGGTTGCTGGACCAGATGTCGCCCATTTCCTCGGTGGACTGCTCCACGATCCTGCTCATTGCGGCGTGGGCTGCCCCGGCATCACCGCGCTGGATGGCGCTTGCTACGTCCACGTGCAGCTGCAGTGCCTCGTGGTCGGGCAGGTGCGGCATCAGTCCGTGCTGGGTCCGCCCGGCCAGCACCTCGGCCACGAGGTTGTGCAACTGGGAGAACATCAGGTTGCCGGAGGCGTTGAGGACCGCGGCATGGAACTCGATATCCAGGCGGAGGAATTCAGGCTGGTCCCCCCGCTGCCCTGCTGCCCACAGCCGCGCGGCCATGGAGACAAGGTTGCTGGCCTCGTCCAGGGTGGCGCGTTCGGCCGCGAGGCGGGCAGCCTGCGGCTCGATGGCACCGCGCAGTTCGTTCAAGGCACGCAACTGGTCCAGCCGCTTGGCCGACGCCAGCCGCCAGCGGATCACCTGCGGGTCGTAGAGGTTCCAGCTGGCCTCCGGTTGAACGACTGTTCCAAGCCGGCGGCGGGACTCCAGCATGCCCATGGATGCCAGGACGCGGGTGGCCTCCCGGATCACGGAGCGGGACACTTTGTGCTGGGCCTCCAGCTCGTCCAGCCGCAGGATCGAATTCGGCGCCAGCGTTCCCTCGGCAATGGCGAGTCCCAGGTTTTCGACCAGCGATGAATGCAGGTCGGGAGAGAACGCCGCCTTTGGGATCGTCATGGATAAAGCATATGGGTTCAGGCCCGGCTCTTGTATATGTCTGCCTTATTTGTTTATGCTCGCCTAACAGAGCAGACGTAAAGAGGCGTTTGCGGCCGGTCCGCGGATCTGCGGGCCCTAATGCAAGGGAGTCGTAATGAAGCGGCGTTCAATTGTGAAGTACGCGGCAGTTGCCGCGGCGATGTCGTTGGGGCTGACCGCCTGCAGCGGCGGCGGAGGTGGCAGCGACCAGGCCAAGGAATCCGGCACCGTCCGCGTCACCCTTGCCAACCACGTCTGGACGGAAGGCATCAAGGCTGCCATTCCGGAATTCGAAAAATCGAGCGGCCTGAAGGTCGAACTGACCCAGCTGGGCGAAGACCAGCTCTCGGACCAGTACAACGTCAAGCTCAACGCCGGCAGCGACGAGATCGACGTGATGATGTACCGCCCGCTCCAGGAGGGCAAGGCGTTCGCCAAGAATGGCTACCTGGCGGACCTGACCAAGAACGTCTCTTCCGACTCGGGGTGGGACTGGAAGGACTACCAGGAAGGGCCGGTCAAGGCCACCACCGTTGACAGCAAGGTGGTTGGCGTCCCGATCATCACCGAGCGCGAAGTCCTGTACTACCGCAAGGACCTGCTTCAGGCAGCAGGGCTCCAGGTTCCCAAGACCATGGAAGAACTTGAGTCGGCGGCCAAGGCCATCAAGGCATCCAACCCGGACACCGCGGGCTTCGTGGCCCGCACCGGCAAGTCCGCGGCGGTCACCCAGTTCTCCAGCTTCCTGTACAGCTTTGGCGGGGACTTCGTTGACTCCAGCGGCAAGGCCGCGGTCAACTCCGACGCTGCCAAGAAGGCCTACGCCTACTACGGCGGCCTGATCCGCAACTACGGCCCGGCCAACGTCAGCACGGACATGAGCTGGCCGGAGGCAATGGCCATCTTCACCCAGGGCGGCGCCGCCTTCTACACCGAGGCCGATTCGCTCTACAAGAACGCCACCGACCCCGCCAAGTCCAAGGTTTCCGACAAGGTCGGGTTCGCGGCGCTTCCTGCCGGGCCCGCCGGTTCGAAGCCGTACAACATCCCGTCCTGGGCGCTGGGCGTGAACCAGAACTCCAGCAACCAGGACAACGCCTGGAAGTTCATCCAGTGGGCAACCAGCAAGGAACGCACCCTGGCAGCCCAGAAGGCCGGCGTTCCCGGGCCGCGGGCGTCAGTCTGGTCGAACCCGGAGGGAACCTCCACCTACCCGAAGGACCTGGCCGACGCGATCGCCGCGAGCGCCAAGAACGGCGTGGGCCATGACCGCCCCGAGGTTGTCACGGTAGGCAAGGCCCGCGAGATCGTGGGCGCCCCGATCGTCGCCACCATCACCGGCGCGGACCCGGCCGCCGCGGCCAACGACGCGCAGACCGCCTTCCAGACGTTCCTGGACAGCGAAAAGAAGTAGGACGCAGGCGCCGAAAGTGCCACACCAGCCCGCCGGGACGGCCCAAAAACCGTCCCGGCGCGGCCCCGCTTCACCCCCCAAACTCCTTAGGTGAACCATGTCTGTACTGAACCCTCCCCGCAGCGCGCAGCCCCGCAGCGCCCGCGGCCCCGCCGGCGCAGGAGGAAACTTCTCCGCCTGGGCCAACCGGCACCGGAAGTGGCTTTTTGCGGCACCGGCCATGATCTTCGTCGGCGTCCTGATCGTCTTCCCGCTGGCCTGGACCCTGTACCTGAGCCTCACCGACTCCCAGGGCTCCGTCAGGGCCGCCACCGAGTTCATCGGCCTGCAGAACTACCTGACCGTGCTGACTGACACGGACCGGTTCTGGCCCGCCGTGGGCCGCACCCTCTCCTTCACCGGCCTGGCCCTGGCGTTCGAGGTGGTGCTCGGCATGGGCATCGCCCTGCTGCTCTGGCGCCCCTTCCGCGGCGAAAAGTGGGTCCGCGTGGCCATCCTGCTGCCCCTGGTAGCCACCCCCGTTGCAGTCGGCATGATGTGGCGGTTGATCTTCGATCCCAACATCGGCTTCGTCAACCAGCTCCTGGGCATGGTGGGCATCCCGCCCCAGCCGTGGCTGTCCGGCCAGGACACCGCCCTGGGCACCACCATCTTCATGGACGTATGGCAGTGGACCCCCATGGTGGTCCTGATCCTGCTCGCCGGCCTGACCTCACTGTCCGACGAACCGGACGAAGCGGCCCGTGTGGACGGTGCCAACGCCTTCCAGCGGTTCTTCTACATCACCCTGCCCCTCATGATGCCCACCGTGATCGTCGCCATCCTGCTCCGGGGCATCGACGCGTTGAAAACCTTCGACATCCTGTACGCCACAAAGGGCAAGGGCGGCGGTTCCTTCCACGAGGTGGAGACGCTGAACGTCTATGCGTACGGGCTGAGCTTCGACTACAACCAGTACGGGCTCTCCTCCGCGGTGCTGATCCTCTTCTTCATGATCATCATCGGCTCCATGTGGCTGCTCACCATGCGCAAGAAAGCGGCAAGCAAATGACCGTGCTGAATGAAAACACCCCTTCCACTGCAGCCGGCAACCGTCCCGCACGGCGGCGGAAGCCGCTGGCCTCCCGGGCGTACAAGGTGTTCCGGGTGGTTGCCCTCATCGTTGTGGTGCTGTTCCTGCTGGCACCGCTGTTTTGGATGCTCCTGGCCTCGCTGAAGACCAACGTGGACATTTACGACACCGCCAAAGCCTTCCTGTTCCCGCCCACCTTCGAGAACTACGCCAACGTGCTGCAGCGCAACAACTACTTCGTCTTCATCTTCAACAGCTTCTGGGTGGCGTTCGTCTCCACGGTCCTGTCGATCATCCTCGGGGTGCCAGCCGCGTATGCCATGAGCCGCTTCACCATGCACCGCTCCGCGCTGGTGGTGCTGATGGCGCGCGTCATCCCCGGAGTTTCGCTCCTGGTGCCCTGGTACTACGTCTTCTCCAACCTGCGGATGGTGGGCAAGTTCGAGGTGCTGATCCTCAGCCACATGTTCGTCGCCCTCCCGCTGATCGTGTACATCATGATGAGCTACTTCGACTCACTGCCGCTGGAACTTGAAGAATCGGCAGAGGTGGACGGGCTCACGCCGATCGGTGCCTTCCGGCTGATAACGCTGCCGCTGGCCGTGTCCGGCATCGCGACCGCCGGCATCCTGTCCTTCATTTTCTCGTGGAACAACTTCATGTTCGCGCTGGTGCTGTCCGGAGCCAAAACCAAGACCCTGCCGGTGGCCATCTTCGACTTCGTGTCCTACGCCAGCATTGACTGGGGCGGCCTGATGGCGGCGGCAACGGTGGTCACCATCCCCATCATGATCATCGCGCTCTTCACGCAGAAGTACATCGTTTCCGGCCTGACCGCCGGCGCCACCAAGGGTTAGGACCGCCGCGTGACAGTCATCAGCCGGATCGAAACATTCCTTGTCCCGCCCCGCTGGCTCTTCGTCCGGGTCGAGACCGAAAGCGGAATCGTCGGATGGGGCGAGGCCACTTGCGAAGGCCGCAGCGAGACGGTGCGCGCCGCCGTCGGACAACTCTCGGAACTGCTCATCGGCAAGGACCCCCTCCGGATCGAAGACCACTGGCAGGTCATGACCAAGGGCTCCTTCTACCGGGGCGGACCCATCCTGGCCAGTGCCGTCTCCGGCCTCGACCAGGCCCTGTGGGACATCGCGGGCAAGCACTTCGACACCCCGGTGCACCAGCTCCTGGGCGGCCACGTCCGCGACCGGATCCGCATGTACGGCTGGGTGGGCGGAGACGAGCCCAATGAGGTGGCAGACCAGATCAGCGCGCAACTTGAGGTGGGGCTCACCGCCGTCAAAATGAACGCCAGCGGCCGGATGAGCGCCGTGGCGTCGGTGGCGGAGATCGACGGCGTCATCCGCCGTGTTGCCGCGGCGCGCCAGGTCCTGGGCGACCACCGGGACGTCGCCGTCGACTTCCACGGCCGCTTCAGCCTGGCCAGCGCCAGGCGGGTGGCACCCCTGCTGGAACCGTTCCGGCCCTTCTTCCTCGAAGAACCGGTGGTTCCGGAAAACACGCACCTGCTGCGGGAATTCACGTCCTCCACCACCACGCCCGTGTCCACCGGGGAACGGCTCTACAACCGGCAGGAGTTCCTGCCGGCGCTGCAGGCCGGCATAGCAGTGGCGCAGCCGGACCTCTCCCACGCCGGCGGCATCACCGAGGTCCGCAAGATCGCCGCGCTGGCCGAGGTCTACGACGTCCAGCTGGCGCCGCACTGTCCCCTGGGGCCATTGGCGCTGGCCGCCTGCCTCCAGGTCGGGTTCGCCACGCCCAACTTCCTCATCCAGGAACAAAGCATCGGCATCCACTACAACCAGGGCGCCGAAGTCCTCGACTACGTGGTGGACAAGGCGCCGTTCAAGTTCGTGGACGGACACATCGAACGGCTCACGGGCCCCGGGCTGGGCATCGAAATCGACGAGGCCGTGGTCCGGGCAGCGGACAAACGCGGCCACGCCTGGCGCGGGCCCGTGTGGCGCCACCCCGACGGATCCTTCGCAGAATGGTGAACCCCATGACATCCCAGGAATCAGCTGTTACCTCCGCCGGCCTGCTGGCCGGCATCCGGCACGCGCGGCTTGTCGGTATCGTCCGCGGGAACGACGGCGATGCTGCCGCCAAGGCGGCGCTGGCAGCGATGGAGGAAGGTTTCCAGTACGTGGAGATCGCGCTCACCACGCCCAACGCGCTGGAGGCGATCCGCGAGGTCCGCGCGGCTGCCCCCGACGGCTGCCTTGTGGGGGCGGGCACCGTCCTCAGCCAGGCCGACGTCGAACACGTCACCGCCGCTGGCGGCCAGTTCATCGTCACCCCCTCCCTGGCCCCCTCGATCAGCGAGGCGGCCAGTGGCGGGATCCCGGTCCTGGCCGGTGCGCTCACTCCCAGCGAGGCTTACGAGGCGATGGAACGCGGCGCCACCGCCATCAAGCTTTTCCCCGCGTCCATCGGCGGGCCCCGCTATTTGAAGGCTGTCCGGGACCCGTTCCCGGACATCCCGTTCATCGCCGTGGGCGGCGTGGGGCTCGACGAAGCCACCGGCTACTGGGAAGCCGGCGCCATTGCCGTTGGACTCGGCGGTCCACTGTTCGGCAATGCGGCCTCCGGCGGCGACCTCGCGGACATGCGGGACCGTGCGCGGCGCTTCCTCGGCCTCGCCGCCGAATTTGCAGCACGGACCGGTAACCAGGCATGACCGCTGGGGGCGCGGCCGGTCGCAATGGGGCCCCGCACCAGGTGGACCTGCTGACCGTCGGTGAGTCGATGGTCTCGCTCCGCTCCGCTGGCCCGCTGGCAAACGGCGGAACCCTGAATATGCAGGTGGCCGGGGCTGAATCGAATGTGGCCATCGGCGTTGTGCGCCTTGGCCATTCGTCAGCCTGGGTCGGGTCCATCGGCGCGGATCCGCACGGCGAGTTCATCGTGAAGCAGTTGCGCGGCGAGGGCGTCCGGCTGCACCACACTGTGCATCCGGAGCGGAGCACGGGCGTGATGTTCCTGGAACAGCGCACCGCCGACCTCAGCAGGGCCTTTTATTACCGGGCCGGCTCGGCCGGTGCCACCGTCTCGCGGGACCAGGTGGCTGCAGCCCTCGATGGCGGCGCCCGGATCCTGCACCTGACCGGCATCACCCCCGCCCTCAGCCCCGAGGCGCGGGACGCGGTGGAATACGCCGCCGAACGTGCTTCCGCTGGCGGAACGGTGGTCTCCCTCGACGTGAACTACCGCAGCAAGCTATGGTCCCGCGACCAGGCGCGGGCCGTCCTCGCCCCATTGGCGCGCCATGCCACCATCGTCATTGCGTCCGACGACGAACTCGACCTGGTTGCCCCGCCCCGGGATGGGAACGTGGCGGCAGGGCAGCCTGCCGGTGAGGCCTGCGCCGCCGCGATGCTGCTGGACGCCGGAGTCCGTGAAGTGGTGGTGAAACGCGGCGCTGCGGGCGCGGCAGTCTATACGGCGGACGGCTGTCTTGAAGCGCCGGCCATTGCCGTAACGTGCGTGGACACCATCGGAGCAGGCGACGCGTTCACCGCCGGCTACCTCTCCGCCCTGCTCGACGGCGAGGATGTGGCAGGCCGCCTGAAGCTGGGCGTCCTCGCCGGCGCGTTCGCCGTCAGTACGCGCGGCGACTGGGAAGGCTTGCCCCGCCCCGACGAACTTGCGCTGCTCGACCAGGCCCCGGGCAGCACCCAGCGCTGACCCGTCAGGTCAGTGCCGTCATGGCGAGCGCGCCCACCAGGCCCATGCCCATGACGGCGAACCCCGTGGCTACGATCACCCGCCCGGGGAAGGCCCCACGGACCATCAGCATAGAGGGCAGGCTTAGGGCCGGCAGGGTCAGCACCAGGGCTCCCAAAGGGCCCATTCCAACCCCGGCGGCCATCAGGGCGCCGATGATGGGGATCTCTGCGGCAGTCGGGATCACGAACAGGGTTCCGGCGACGGCCAGCAGGACGGCTGCGGGCACGCCCCACGACGCGAGCGCGCCGGCCCCGGGGAACAGCCAGCCACGGAAGCCGCCAAGGAGCATCACCACGACGGCGTACTCCGGCAGGAGGCGCGTTGCCAACCGCATGAGGGCCTTGGCGAACCTGCGCACGGCACCGGCCGCAGTCCCGGTTTCGACGGGATCGTCCTGCGGATCGGCGACGCTGGATCCTTTCGCCAGGCGGCTCACGAGCAGCGTGACGCCGAAGACAAGGATCACGCCGGTGCCGACGCGGACGGCGACGAACTGCCAGGGGAGCACGAAGGCCATGAAGGCCAGTGCTGCCGGATTGAGTCCCGGGTTGCCGAGCCAGTACGCGAGCGCGGAGCTGACCGGAACCCCTCTGCGGCGGACGTTCAGGGCAACAGGGGCCGCGCAGCATGTGCACATCATCGACGCCATTGACAGGAGCCCGCCACAGGCCGTGCCCGCCAACAAGCCACGCCTCGCCTGGAACAGTGCGAGCAGCCGGCGGGCGGGAAGAAATGCCTCTACCGCCGCGGCAACGAGCAGGCCCGCCACAAGTGCCTGCCAAATTGACGCGGCGTAGGCGAGTGCGTATTCAACGGCCGCATTCCACGACGGGGAGGGCGGCGCACCCGCCTTGCCGGACAGGACAGAGCTTCCCAATGAGTGGCTGTCGGCCACGGCCGGGATTTTGAGGGCATAGGGGTACCACTTGGCCCAGGCGAGGGCAGCGATGGCTATCCCGGCAGTGGCGAGCGTCCCCAGGAGCAGCCCGCGCCGCCGGCCTCGCGCCGGCTCCGCGACGGGCTTCGGGTTCAGCCGGTCGTTGCCTTGGGGCCCGATGCCGATGGCAGTGTCCTTCATGCGCGTCCCTGGACCTTTCCTCGTCGGGCCCGGCGGCAGCCGGCCCTGTCCCCAATGATCAGACCACAGCGGCTGGGGCTTACTCCGCCGCGCCCCACAGTGCCTTGCGGAGCAGCCGCTTTAATTCCTGCGACTCCTCCCCGGACAATGCGGTTAGCTGGTCCAGCTCCGCTGCGTCCAGCGCGGCGCGGGCCTTGGTGTGCATCTTCCGCCCCTCGGCGGTGGAGACGATGATCTTGGCCCGCCGGTCCTGCTTTCCCTGCGCCCGCTCCACGAGGCCGCGGCGCTCCAGGTCATCCACCAGCGTGACCACCTGGCTGGGGTCCAGGCTGAGGAAATCCGCCAGCTCCCGCTGCGTCGGCTCCAGCCCGCTGCATGCCAGCGTCAAGACGGAGAAGGAACGCTCCCGCAGGCCGAAGTCGGCAAGGGCCTTGTTGTTCAGCAGCGAGCCCGCGGCGTGCAGCTTGGCCAGCAGCAGGCCCACATCGTTGCCGATCCTGGCTGCCGCAAGGCGCGGGGTCTGAACGTCTGTGCCCAAGGTGGCCATCACAACTCCGGTACTGGTAAAAAACAATCGTTGACTTTTTCAATGATCCGTAATTTCATTGATTTCAACAAGGATCTCACACCCAAGTGAAACCATCCCAACGGCTTCGGCCGGCGCATGCGAAGGAGCAGGCTATGAGCTTGAACGGCAAGGTTGCTATCGTCACCGGAAGCGGGCAGGGCCTGGGCCTCGCCTACGCGAGGGAACTCGCACGCCAGGGCGCCGCCGTCGTCATCAACGACGTAAATGCGGAGACCGCTGCGCAGGCCGTCGCCCAGATCGAGGCGGACGGCGGCCGGGCCACCGCCGTCGTGGTTCCGGTAGGCACCACTGACGCAGCCAAGGCCTTGGTGGCAGGGGCCGTGGACACGTTCGGCCGGCTGGACATCCTGGTCACCAATGCCGGCATCCTCCGCGACAAGTCCCTGCTGAAGATGACGGACGAGGACTTCGACCTGGTGATCAACGTCCACCTGAAGGGCACCTTCACCTGCGTCCGCGAGGCCTTCGCCTACTTCAAGGAAAACAACATCCAGGGCCGGATCATCACCATCGGTTCCCCCACGGGGCAGCGCGGCAACTTCGGGCAGACCAACTATGCCGCCGCCAAGGCCGGCATCGTGGGCATGGTCCGCACCTGGGCGCTGGAAATGAAGAAGGCCGGCGTGACGGTCAACAGCGTCATCCCCGTCGCGGCAACCGCGATGACCAAGACCGTGCCGTACTTCCAGAAGGCAGTGGAAGCAGAGGAGCGCGGCGAGGCCATGCCGTCCTTCTTCCGGCACGACCTCGGCTTTGGAACAGCCGACGACGTCGCGGGGCTGGTTGCCTTCCTCGCCTCTGACGAGGCAGCCAACATCACCGGCCAGGCCATCGGTGCCGGCGGTGACCGCCTGCAGGTCTGGACCCACCCGGAGGCCACCGCCACCGAATACCGCGAGGGCGGCTGGAGCTACGAGGCGCTGTTGGACAACGCCGGCCGGCTCTTCACCGCGGACACGCTGCAAAGCTACGGGGAGGAATTCCTGCCCCTGCCCGCAGACCTCCAGCCCGAGCCCGCCGAGGCGCGCTGACCATGGCCGACCGTTACGAACTGGCCATCGACCCGGCCAAGCTCGACGCCGTCGACATGCACGTCCACCTCGAAGTGGACAGCTGCGGGCACGGTTCCCTGCCGGAGGAGTTGACCGAGGCCTCGGCCAAGTACTTCAAGGCCGAGGACCGCACCCCCTCCCTGGACCGGATCGCGGACATCTACCGCGAACTGAACATGGCCGCCGTCGTCTTCACCGTGGACGCCCGCACCCAGCTCAGGCACGAGCCCAACAGCATCCCGGAGCTCATTGCCGGGGCTGCCCGGAACAATGACGTGCTGATCCCGTTCGGCAGCGTCGACCCGCGAACCGGCGAGGACGCCATTGCCGGCGCCAAGCACCAGGCCACCGAGCTCGGTGCCCGCGGCTTCAAGTTCCACCCCTCCCTGCAGGGCTTCGACCCGTCCAACGAACGCTTCTACCCGTTGTGGGAGACGCTCCAGGAACTGGGCCTGCCCGCCATCTTCCACACCGGCCAGAACGGCATGGGCGCGGGCCTTCCCGGCGGGTATGGCATCAAGCTCGCCTACTCCAACCCGCTGCTGCTGGACGCCGTGGCCGCGGACTTCCCGGGCCTGCAGATCATCATGGCCCACCCCTCGGTGCCGTGGCAGGACGAGGCGAACTCCATTGCCACCCACAAGGCCAACGTCTTCATCGACCTCTCCGGCTGGTCACCCAAGTACTTCCCGGAATCCCTGGTGAAGGGGGCCAACTCCTACCTGCAGGACAAGGTGCTGTTTGGCACCGACTTCCCGCTGATCACGCCGCAGAAATGGCTCGGAGCTTTCGCGGACCTGCCGCTGAAGGACGAGGTCCGGCCCAAGATCCTCAAGGACAACGCCGTGCGGCTGCTGGGGCTGGGGGCCTGAGATGGGGATGACGACGACGGCGGAACGCGCCTTGGGTTCCAGGCTTTACGGCACGCCGGACTGGTACGACGCAGAGTCCCTGCTCACCGACGGCGAGCGCCAGGTCCTGGCCCGGCTGCGGAACTTCCTCGACACCCAGGCCAGGCCGCTGCTGGCCGAGTACTGGGAGCGGGGCGAATTCCCGGAGCAGCTGGCCAGGCCGCTGGTCGACCTGGACCTGATGGAACCTGCCGGACTAACTGAGGACGCCCCGGCCCGCGGGATCTACCACGGCTTCCGGATCTTCGAACTGGCCCGCACGGATGCGTCACTGGCCACCTGGTACACCGCCCAGGCCGGCCTGTTCCGCACCGCCATCCGGGTGGGAGCCTCCCCGCAACAACAGGCCGAGTGGATGCCCAAGGTCATCGACTTCTCCCTCAAAGGCGTGTTCTCGCTGACGGAGCCGGAGCATGGCTCGGACATTGCCGGCGGCTTGGCCACCACCGCCAGGCGTGACGCCGACGGAAGCTGGATCCTGGACGGTGCCAAGCGCTGGATCGGCGGCGCCGCCACTGCGGACGTGCTGGCAGTGTTCGCCCGGGACACCGCTGACGGACAGGTCAAGGCCTTCCTGGTGGACCGGACCGCGGAGGGCGTGACCCTGGAGAAGATCCAAGGGAAGACCTCGCTGCGGATGATGCAGAACGCCCACATCACCCTGGCGGGCGTCCGCGTCCCTGAGGCCATGCGACTGCAGAACGTGAACTCCTTCAAGGATGTTGCCGCGATGCTTCGGGCCATGCGCTCGGACGTGGCCTGGATCGCCACCGGTATCGCGGCTGGCGCGTTCGAAGCGGCGCTCGCCTACGTCAACGAGCGCCGGCAGTTCGGACGTACCCTCGGTTCCTTCCAGCTGGTCCAGGAAAAACTGGCCCGCATGCTGGGGAACGTCACCGCCAGCCTGTCCCTGGTGGTCCGCCTCACCGATCAGCAGGCCAAGGGCATCTACCGGGACCAGGACTCAGCCCTGGCCAAGATGCAGACCTCCCTCTTCATGCGCGACACCGTGGCCCTGGCCCGCGAAGTGGTGGGCGGCAACGGCATTACCCTCGCCGCCGACGTAGCCCGCTTCCATGCCGACGCCGAAGCCGTCTACTCCTACGAGGGCACGCACGACATCAACGCCCTCATCATCGGCCGGGCCCTCACCGGCGAAAGCGCCTTTACCCGCTAAGCCACAACCCCATTACCCAAACCAACTGCAACCAGGAGGCAACGATGCCCAATCTCGTCGTCGATTTCGACACCCTGCTCACCCTGTCCGGGAAGGATCTCGGCACCACCGACTACCGCCAGATCACCCAGGAACAGATCAATCTCTTTGCCGACGCCACGGACGACCACCAGTGGATCCACACCGATCCCGAACGCGCCAAGGACGGCCCTTTCGGTGCCCCCATCGCCCACGGCTTCCTTACCCTCTCCCTGATCATCCCGTTCTGGGGCGAGCTGTTCGACGTCGAGGGCGTCACCACCAAGGTCAACTACGGCCTGGACAAGGTCCGCTTCACCTCCCCAGTGACGGTGGGTTCCAAGGTGCGCATGCAGGCCACCATCGCCGACGTCACCGAGGTCAAGGGCGGCGCCCAGATCAAGGTCAACGCCACGATCGAAATCGAAGGCCAGGAACGCCCGGCCGTCGTGGCCGAATTCCTGGCCCGCTTCTACAAGTAGGCCTGCCCCTTAAACAACCAAACCCTTCAAGCAGGCCGTTTCACGCAGACGGCTTCTACAGGCAACCCCAAAAACCCCATTCCTCCATCCCATTCCCTCCGTCCCTAGGAACAGCCATGTCCGGACACACCACGCTCGCCTCAGCGGGCACGGCCGCAAAGCGCAAGGAAGCGCGCACGGTCATCCTGTCCAGCTATCTGGGCAGCACCATCGAGTTCTATGACTTCCTGCTGTACGCCACGGCGGCGGCAGTCGCCTTCCCGAAGGTCTTCTTCGCCGGAACGGACGAATGGGTGGGCGTCGTCGCCGCCTACGCCACCTTCGCCGCCGGCTACGTGGCCAGGCCGCTGGGCGGCGTCATCTTCGGCCACTTCGGGGACAAGGTGGGCCGCAAGGGGATGCTGATCATCTCCATGGCCATGATGGGCATCGCCTCAACGCTCATCGGCCTGATCCCCGGCGCCGGCGTGATCGGGCCGTGGGGCGCCGTCATCCTGGTGCTGCTGCGGGTCTGCCAGGGGATCGCCGTCGGCGGTGAATGGGGAGGCGCCGCGCTCATGGCGCTGGAGCACTCCGACCCCAAGCGGCGCGGCTTCGCGGCCTCCTTCGTCAACGCCGGGGCACCCACCGGCGCAGTGCTGGGCACCGTGGTGATGGGCATCTTCTCGGCCCTGCCGCAGGACGCCTTCCTGGCCTGGGGCTGGCGCGTGCCGTTCCTGCTGTCTTTCGTGCTCCTTATCGTGGGCATGTTCGTCCGCCTGCGGGTCTCCGAAAGCCCCATCTTCGCCGAAGCCGTGGCGAAGGAAGAGGCCCAGGGTGCCAAGCGCAAGATCCCGCTGCTGGACGTGCTGCGTCGGCCCAAGGCCCTGATCATGATCATGTTCGCCGGTGCCGCCGGATTCGGCCTCCAGGTGGTGCTGCCCACCTTCTCGGTGACCTACGCTGTGTCCAAGGGCGCACCGCAGCAGGGCGTGCTGTATGCCTTCGCGGGAGCCTCGGCCATCTCCATCATCTTCGTCCTGCTGGGTGGCCGCCTGTCCGACCGCCTCGGCCGCCGCCCCGTGATGATCGCCGGACTGGCCCTGTTCATCGCCTACCTGTTCCCCATGTTCGGCATGCTCGGCTCCGGCAACGTGGCCCTGGTTTTCGTGGCCTTCACCGTGGCACTCATCCTGCACTCGTCCCTGTACGGTCCGCTGGCGGCGTTCGTCTCCGAACAGTTCGGCACCACCTCCCGCTACACCGGTGCCGCGGTGGGCTACCAGCTGGCCACGCTCATCGGCGCAGGCTTCACCCCGGGCATCGTGGCCGGGCTCTACAAGGACTCCGGGCAGGACATCCTCCCCGTGGTGGTGTTCCTGTCGGTCATGGCACTCGTCTCGATTGTCTTCATCGCCCTGACGCGGGAATCTAAGAACAACGACCTCACCACGGTCCGTTAGGAGAACCATGGACAACAACGGAGTTGGCTCCTGGCTGCAGCGCCGCCGCCGGAAATCGGGTGCCCAGGCTGCACTTCTGTCCGGAGCAAGAACCCTGAGCTACGAGGAGCTCGCGGAACGTACCGACCGCCTGGCCAACGCACTCCGGGACAGGGGAGTGGCCAAGAATGACCGGGTGGCGTACCTGGGGGAGAACCACCCGTCCTTCGTGGAGACGTTCTTCGCCCGCGGGCTCCTGGGCGCCATCTTCGTGCCGCTCAACACCCGGCTCGCGCCACCCGAGCTGCAGTTCCAGCTGCAGGACTCCGGGGCCCTGCTGCTGGTCAATGCCGGTGCCCTGGAAGCGCCCGCTTCCGCCGCCGTGGAAGCCACTGGGGTGACCCACCGCCTTGTCATAGCGGCCGACGGCGGAACGGAACCTTCCGCTGCCACGCCACCGGCCGCCGTCGGGCACCCCGTAGTTGTCGACGACTATGAGGAGGCGTTGCAGGCTGCAGCGCCGGACTCCCTCGACGTCCCGGTGGAGCTCGATGACGGTGCGATGATCCTCTACACCTCGGGGACCACCGGCAAGCCCAAGGGTGCGCTGCTGACACACGGGAACATCACGTGGAACTGCATCAACACCATCGTGGACATGGACATCAACCGCAGCGACGTGGCGCTCATGATCTCGCCGCTGTTCCACGTGGCATCGCTGGACATGGGGCTGCTGCCGATGCTGCTCAAGGGTGCCACCGTGGTGCTGGAGGCCAAGTTCCACACCGCAAGGGTGCTGGAACTGATCCAGGAGCACAAGGTCACCACCCTCAACGGCGTGCCCACAACGTTCCAGCTGCTGTGCGAGGATCCAGGATGGGCCACGGCGGACCTCAGCTCCCTGGACAAGCTCACGTGCGGCGGCTCCGCCATTCCCCGCCCTGTCCTGGACGCGTACGAGGACCGCGGCATTGGGTTCACCAGCTGCTACGGCATGACCGAGACGGCGCCGGGGGCCACCATGCTTCCCGTGGACCGTTCCCGGGAGAAAGCCGGATCGGCGGGCCTGCCGCACTTCTTCACGGACGTCCGGATCGCCGATCCGATGGGCGGGGTTGCCGCGCCGGGCGAGGTCGGGGAGATCCAGGTCTCCGGCCCCAACGTGATCAAGGAATACTGGAACCGCCCGGAGGCCACCGGCGCCAGCTACTCCGACGGCTCCTGGTTCCGCTCCGGCGACATGGGCTACCGCGATGAGGAGGGCTTCCTGTTCGTCTCGGACCGGCTCAAGGACATGATCATCTCCGGCGGCGAGAACATCTACCCTGCGGAGGTGGAGGCCGTCATCGCCGAACACAGCGCCGTCAGCAGCGTAGCGGTCATCGGCGTCAGCGACGACAAATGGGGCGAGGTACCGCGGGCGGTGGTCACGCTGCGCGACGGCGCATCACTGACCGGGGAGCAGCTGCAAAGTTTCCTGGACGGCCGGCTTGCCCGCTACAAGATCCCCAAGTCTCTGGTGGTGGTGGATGACATGCCGCGCACGGCCAGCGGGAAAATCCGGAAGATGGAGCTCCGTAAACAGCTCTGACATGCGCTGCACAACGCCCGCCGCGGTATCCCGGGGCGGGCGTTGTGTTTTAAGGACGATGGAGCCCTGTCAAGCGGCCCGTCCTAGGGCGGCCACCTGCACTGTGACTCCAAGATCGCGGATGTTCTCCTGCATCTCCTGGGGCAGTTGGTCATCGGTGACTACGCCGTCCAGCCTTTCAAGGGGTGCCACATTGAAGCGCGATACCGTGCCGAACTTGGTGCTGTCCGCCAGCAGGAAGCACGACGACGAGGCCTCCAGGGCGGCCAGCTTCACTTCTACTTTGTCCATGACGGGCGTGGTGATGCCCCGGGCCATGTTCCACGTGCCGGTGCTGAGGAAGCACAGGTCGATGTTGATGGAGTGCACCACGTCGGCGGCGATTTTTCCGCAGCTCGAGGCGCTGGACGGATCCACCGCCCCGCCGGTATGGATGGTCTCGATGTGAGGGTACGTGAACAGGCTGGTGACCACGTAGAAATCATTGGTCACCACGGTAAGGCCCTGGCGCCCGGCGAGGTACGGCACCACCGACTGGCAGGTGGTGCCTGCGTCGAGGAAGATCACCATGCCGTCTTCCACTGACCCGGCAGCAAGCTCGGCAATGGCCTGCTTGCGCGGCAGTTCAAGCTGTGCGCGGAACTCGCGCTCGCGCGGAGGCTCCTGGCTGGTCCAGTCCGCGAGCCGGACGCCACCTTGCACTGATATCACTTGTCCCTGATCTTCCAAGGCCGTGATGTCCCGCCGGACCGTCATATGGGAGACGTTCATGTAGTCGGTAAGGCTGCGGATACTGAGGACGCCCTCCCGGCGCAACAGGCGCAGGATTTCCTGGTGGCGCTGCTCGGGGATCAGGGGCCGGGCGGTCGGGCTCACAGGCGGTTCTCCTTTGAAAATGAAGTACTTCCAGCTTAACAAGTTTTCACAGGGTGTTCCGCTTTGTGAATCTTTGGTCTAATCTCTTAAACGATGTTAAATAAATTTGAAACTCAGGAAACGATCATCCGCACTGGAGCCCTGCTCATCGCGCGGCTTGACTCTGCCGACGAGGCCTACCGGGTGTCCGAGGCCGCCATCGCAGGCGGTATCCGTGCGGTCGAAGTCCCGCTGACCGTTCCGGGCGCCCTGGGCGTCATTGAGCGTCTGGCCGACAAGTACGTCGACCAGGGCATCGTGGTCGGCGCGGGAACGGTGCTCGACGCCGAAGCCGCCTACGCGGCGATCTCGGCCGGAGCACGGCTGCTGGTCAGTCCGCAGCTGAATCCGAGGATGATCGCCACTGCCAACCGCTACCAGGTGGTCAGCGCGAGCGGCGCGTTCACGCCTACGGAGGTGCTTAACACCCTCGAAGCGGGCGCGGACATCGTCAAGCTCTTCCCCGCCGAGCTTGGCGGCCCTGCCTACGTAAAGACAATCCTCGCGCCGCTGCCGCAGGCGCCCGTCATGCCTTCCGGAGGCGTGAGTCCGGCCAACGTGGGCGAATGGTTCGCCGCGGGAGTCACCGCCGTTGGTGTCGGCAGCTTTGTCACCAAGGCAGCCCGGCAGGACGGCGACTACGGCAAGGTTGCGGAGGCTGCCCGCACCTTCCTCGCAGCAATTGAACAAGCCCGCCGCTAAGGCCGGCACCCCCAGTACCGGCAGTCGTTGCCGACAGAACACAAAGGAGTGAGCTGCATGAGCCAAGCTTCAGCAGAAATTGACGCGTCCACTGAAAAGCCCGGACGCAACGTGCGGATCAGGTGGTACCTCATCGCCCTGCTCGTCATCGGCGGCATCGTCAACTACCTGGACCGGAACAACCTCAGCATCGCCAACACCACGATTGCCAAGGAATTCGGGCTCAACGCCCTCCAAATGGGGCTGCTGCTGTCCGCCTTCTCCTGGCCTTATGCCATTGCCAACCTTCCGGCCGGGTACCTGGTGGACCGGTTTGGGCCTAAGAAGATGTTCGCCTGGGCCGCAGGGCTGTGGTCTATCGTCTCTATGCTTTCCTCCCTGGCCAACTCCTTCGGGTTCCTTTATGCCGCCCGTGTTGCCTTGGGCGTCGCAGAGTCGCCGTTCTTCACGTCGGGGCTCAAGGTGGCTGACAAGTGGTTCAACAAAACCGAGCGTGCGCTGCCCGTCTCCATCGTTAACACCGGTTCACAGATCGCCAATGCCATTGCGCCGCCGCTCCTGACCTTCCTCATGCTGACCATGAGCTGGCGCGGCATGTTCCTGGTCGTCGGCGCGCTCGGCATCGTCATTGCCCTGGTCTGGCTCCGCGTCTACCGCGACCCCACGCTGAAGGAACAGTTCATCATCAAGGGTGCGGAATTCGAAGCGCAGCTTCAGCCCAAGGAGAAGCAGGCCGGATGGGGCGAGCTTCTCACCAAGAAGAACACATGGTTCATGGTCATTGGCGCTTTTGGCATCTTCTACACCGTCTGGGTCTACCTCACCTGGCTTCCCAGCTACCTGCAGACCGCACGCGGATTCAGCCTTAGCCAAATCGGTTGGCTGGCAGGACTGCCGTTCCTCTGCGGCATCGCCGGCGTGCTGGCCGGCGGTATCTTCTCAGGCAAGGCCATCGCCCGCGGCATCCCTGTCGTCCGTGCCCGAAAGATCCCAATTGTGGGCGGTGCGTTGCTCGCCGCCGCCGCCGTGCTGCCGGTGGCTTACGTGGAAAATACTGCCCTGGCAATCGTGCTGCTGTCCCTGGGCTACTTCGCGGCCCAAGTACCTATCGGTGTGCTCTGGACCCTGGCGTCGGATATTGCGGAACCCAACCAAGTGGCCTCCCTTGGCGCCATCCAGAACTTTGGCGGATTCCTGGGGGCTGCAGTGGCGCCGATCGTTACCGGCCTTATCCTTGATGCCACCGGCGGCAACTACACCATGGTGTTCCTGATTGGCGGTGTGCTGCTGATTGTGGGCGCCGTGTCATACGGCTTCTTCGTCAAGGACCGCCGCAAGCCGGTCGCGGCGTAACGCCCGCATTCCTGGCATCCCACAAGCCACAGTTCGAGGAAGAACAAGCAGTGACCAGTATCCCCAAAGTGTTCTTTGTGATCGGCCCGGCAGGCTCTGGAAAATCAAGTGTCAGCCGCCACCTTGCGGAGCGGTTCGGCGCGGCGCACATCGACAAAGACACCGCCACCATCCGCTTCACCGAACTGCTTCTGAAACTCAACGGTTCGGACCCGAACGAGCGGGACAACAATGAGTTCTACCAAAACGTCATCATGCCGCTGGAGTACGCGTCCATCCTGGACCTGACGCGCGACAACTTGCGGGCGGGCAACTCGGTAGTGCTGGACGCTCCCTTCGGCCGGTTCTTCCCCGACGATGACTACCTAGCCAAGGTCCGGGCCGAGCACCAGTGGCCCGAGGCCGAACTCATCGTGGTCCACGTCCGGCTGGCAGGGGAGGCCCTGCGTCGGCGCCTCATCGCGCGCGGGTACCCGCGCGATGAGTGGAAGCTGGCCAACTGGGAAACGTTCTGGTCGGGGGCCCAGGGCGACTCCTGCCGGTGGAAGGAGGCGCGCCACCTGGATTTCGATAACAGCGGCGCTGCCGTCGACGTTACTTCCTTTGCGGCGGCGGTGACCACCGGGGCTGCCTAGGAGCGGGGGAAGGGGTGGACGACGGCGGAGAACCCGCCGTCGTCCACTGTTCTTTTCCCAAGCGGAGGCGCAGTTTGCCGGCCGGTATGCTTTCGCCGTCATTACCGATCGCGGTCATCAATTGGCGGGACCTGCCACCCGGTGACAGCATGGTTAGATGCTTGAGGCAACTAAACCCCGGAATTCGCCCGACAAGGCCCCCGCCAACCCCGCGCTGGAAGCGGAAAGCAGGATCGCGCGCATCGCCGTGACGGTGTTCCCGATCCTGGTGGTGGTCGCGGGAGTCGTTGGCTTCCTGCTTCCCGGCGCCTTCAAACCTTTGGGGCCGGCCGTGCCCTACCTGCTCGGCATCATCATGTTCTGCATGGGCCTGACGCTGACCCCGCCGGACTTCGCCGCCGTGGCCAAGCGCCCGTGGGCCGTGGCGCTGGGAATTGTGGCGCACTACATCATCATGCCCGGCGCAGGCTGGCTGATCGCAGGCGCCCTGAACCTGGAACCCGAACTGGCCGTGGGGGTCATCCTGGTGGGCTGCGCGCCTTCCGGAACCGCCTCGAACGTGATGGCGTTCCTGGCCAAGGGCGACGTAGCCCTGTCGGTGGCGGTAGCGTCCGTCTCCACCCTGATCGCCCCCATCGTCACCCCGCTGCTCGTCCTGTTCCTGGCAGGCTCCTACCTTTCGATCGATGCCGCCGGCATGGTGGGGGACATCGTCAAAACCGTGCTGCTGCCGGTGGTCGCCGGCCTCCTGGCCCGGCTCTTCCTCAAGAAGCTTGTCGCCAAGGTGCTGCCGGCACTGCCGTGGGCGTCCGCCGTCGTGATCTCCCTGATCGTGGCCATCGTGGTTGCCGGCAGCGCCAGCAAGATCGTCGCCGCCGGTGCCATCGTGTTCCTCGCCGTGGTGCTGCACAACGGCTTCGGCCTCGGGCTGGGCTACCTGGCCGGGAAACTGGGCCGGCTGGACGACAAAGCCCGCCGCGCCCTGGCCTTCGAAGTGGGTATGCAGAACTCCGGCCTGGCCGCCACACTGGCCACCGCCCACTTCAGCCCCCTCGCAGCACTGCCCTCCGCCGTGTTCTCGCTATGGCACAACATCTCCGGGGCAATCGTGGCTGCCTGGCTGGCCCGCCGCCCCCTGCAGGACACGCCCCTGCAGGACACGCCGCTTACGGACAAGCGCGCCTGACCTGCACCGTCACCGCCGAATGACCCCATAAACCCTTTGTTTCCAATGCCCCGTTCTGGGTAAAGGACCCGGTAGGGGCAGCGCCGCCCGCACTGCCCCGGCCAATTCCGGACGGGAGAGGGACAGATGGCTCAGATCGACCGAATAGCTGAACCATGGGGGACGCGGACGCCGTACGGCGCCGGGAATGAATGGCCGGTCAGGGTGGACACCCACCTGGCCGAGGGGGTGGCCCCGGAGGATGTGGACGCCTGGGTGCAGACGGCGTCGCTGCTGCACTCGAACGGCGACGCCATGGACATAGCAGTCAAGGACAACCGGATTGTCGGCGTCCGGGGACGGGCGGTGGACAGGGTGAACCACGGCCGCCTGGGACCGAAGGACCTGTACGGGTGGCAGGCGAACGCATCGCCGGACCGGCTCACCAAGCCGCTGATCCGCGAGGGCGGGAAGCTGGTGGAGACGGACTGGGACACCGCCATGCAGCGCGTGGTGGACCGTTCGAAGGCGTTGCTGGCGGAGCAAGGGCCCAGCGCCATCGGCTTCTACACCACCGGCCAGCTGTTCGCCGAGGAGTACTACACGCTGGGGACCATAGCGCACGGCGGCATCGGCACCAACCACGTGGACGGAAACACGCGGCTGTGCACGGCAACGGCAGCCGAGGCGCTGAAGGAATCTTTCGGCTGCGACGGCCAGCCGGGCTCCTACACCGATGTGGACCACGCCGACGTCATCGCCCTGTACGGGCACAACGTGGCGGAAACCCAGACTGTCCTGTGGACCCGGATGCTGGACCGCCTGGCAGGGCCCAACCCGCCCAGCATCATCTGCGTGGACCCGCGCCTGACCCCCGTGGCCAAGGCCGCCACCGTGCACCTGGCACCGCGCCCGGGCACCAACGTGGCCCTGATGAACGGCATCCTGCATGAGATCATCTCCAACGGCTGGGTGGACCAGGAGTACATCCAGGCCCACACCGTGGGGTTCTCCGAGCTCGAAAAAGAGGTCAAGAACTACCCTCCGGCCGTGGTTGCGGAAATTTGCGGCGTCCCGGCGGAGCAAATCTCCGAAGCGGCCAGCATCATCGGCCACGCCAAACGGCTCCTGTCCACGGTGCTGCAGGGCTTCTACCAATCGAACCAGGGCACCGCCGCCGCGGTGCAGGTGAACAACATCAACATCATCCGCGGCATGCTGGGCAAGCCGGGCTGCGGCATCCTGCAGATGAACGGCCAGCCCACTGCCGAAAACACGCGCGAGTGCGGGGCTGACGGGGACTTGGCCGCCTTCCGGAACTGGTCCAACGACGCCCACGTCAAGGATCTCGCCCGGGTGTGGAACATCGACCCCATGTCGATCCCGCACTACTCGCCGCCCACGCACGTCATGCAGATGATGCGGTACGCGGAGGACGGCTCCATCAGGATGCTGTGGGTCAGCGGCACCAACCCCGCCGTCTCATTGCCCGAACTGGCGCGGGTCCGCAGCATCCTGAAGCAGGAGCGGCTGTTCCTGGTGGTGCAGGACATCTTCCTGTCGGAGACGGCCCAGCTGGCCGACGTCGTGCTCCCTGCCGCCACCTGGGGCGAAAAAACGGGGACCTTCACCAACGTGGACCGCACGGTCCACCTTTCGGAAAAAGCCGTGGACCCGCCCGGTGAGGCCCGGCCCGACCTGGACATCTTCATCGACTACGCGCACCGCATGGGCCTGAAGGACAAGGACGGTCAGCCGCTGATCAAGTGGCACGACCCCGAGTCCGCCTTCGAAGCCTGGAAGGAATGCTCCCGCGGGCGTCCCTGCGACTACACCGGCATCACCTACGGCAAGCTGCGCGGCGGCTCCGGCATCCAGTGGCCGTGCAACGAGGAGAACCCGGAGGGCACCGAACGGATCTACGCTGACGGAAAGTTCTGGGCCCACCCGGAGTACTGCGAGACCTACGGCCGCGACCTGATCACCGGCGCGCCCGTGGACCCGTCCGAGTACAAGGCCCTCAACCCGGAGGGCAAGGCCATCATCAAGGCCGCCGAATACGTGCCGCCGCACGAGCTGCCGAGCCAGGACTTCCCGCTCCAGCTCATTACCGGGCGCACGCTCTACCAGTTCCACACGCGTACCAAGACGGGCAGGGCCCCGGAACTGCAGGCGGCCGCGCCTGACGTCTGGGTGGAGTTGTCAGCGGACGACGCCGGCAGCTACGGGATTGCCGAGGGGGACCTTGCGGAGGTGGAGACACCGCGTGGTTCGGTCCGTGCGCGCGTCCGGATCAGCGGGATCAGGAACGGGGTCCTGTTCCTGCCCTTCCACTACGGCTACTGGGACACCGACGGCGGGCACCAGCCCGACGGGGCAGGAAGGGCCGCGAACGAACTGACCATCACCGACTGGGACGCCGCATCCAAGCAGCCCATCTTCAAGACGGCAGCCGCCCGCATCACCCGGATTTCCGCCGGCGACGGGCCGTCGCCAGCGCCCACCACCACGGCGTCGGCGCCCGCAGGCGGCTTCCCGGATGAGGCCAGGACCAAGGGAATCACATCCGCCTTGGCCGACGAAGCCGGCGGCACGGAAGGAGGAGCGCGATGAAATTCGGACTCGTATTGAAGGAACTGCACCGCTCCGAAAACGAGCTGGCGCACCACCTGCTGGTCATCTCGGAACGCCACAAGGTGGACCACGAGATCTACCACCTGGCCCGGGACCTTTCACGCTGGTCGCAGCAGCACGTCCGGGACATCGCGGCGCTTGCCGGGAACTACGGCGAGAACCTGGATCCGGAACCGCGCAGCGAGGCGGGGCTGATGGAGACCCTGCGGGAGAAGGGCAGTGAGATGGTGGGCCGGCGGCCGGAAACGGGGATGCTGCTGCTGCGCGACCTGCGGGAAGTCTACCTGCAGGCGTGCGGCGTATCCGCGGACTGGGAGCTGCTGGCCCAGGCCGCCCAGGGGATGAAGGACCAGGACCTGCTGGGCTTGGCGGAGAAATGCCATCCGCAAACGATCCGGCAGATGAAGTGGGCCAACGGCAAGCTGAAGGAATCCGCCACCCAGGTGCTGGTCAGCTAAGTTCCCTGTCAGCCACGTTCCGGGTCAGCCAGGTTCCCCGTCAGCTGTGTTGGCGGGCCGCCTGCAGGTGCGCCACCAGGGCCTGCATCTGCTGGGCGGTCCAGGGCAGGGCCTTGCTCAGTTCGGCGCTGTTCTCGTTCCACATGGTGCGGGCGGCGGCTTTGGTGCCCTCGCTGCTGTGGAAACGGGAGCCCAGCTCATCCCAGCGCTGCACCAGGTCCGTGGCCTCCGGGCTGCCGGCGGGGACACCGGCGTCGACCTGGCGCAGGCCCTCCTCGACCAGGCCAGCCCACTCGGTCCGTGACTCCTCCATGGCCTCCTGCCCCAACCCGGCCCGCCGTTCGTCGAGTTCGCGGCGCTGGTCCTCGGTGAAGTAGTTCCCGAACATCGTCATCCTTTCCAGAACGGTCATGAAATAGGCGGGCTCGGCATGCCCGTGGCTGCTGATGCGTTCCAGCAGCTCCCGGATGGTCCGCTGCAGCTGCTTCAGCTGCAGCGCCTGATCGTCCAGCGCGGCCAGCTGCCGGAGCAGCAGCCTTTGCAGGGAACCGGGACCGGCACCGTCCAGCGCGGTGGCGATGTCGCCAAGCGGCACCCCCAGGCTCCGCAGAGTCCGGATGCAGTACAACCGCCGCAGGTCCTGTTCGGTGTAGCGGCGGTGGCCGGCAGCCGTGCGGACAGTTGCCCGGAGCAGGCCGATGCTGTCGTAGTAGTGGAGCGCTCGGACCGTCACACCGGTTGCCGCCGCCAGCTCCCCGATGCTCCATAACGCTTCACCATGTTGTTCCATACCGACCACGGTAGATCCTGACGCCGCGCCAGGTTCAAGCCCGGTGGAGGGGCAGCCGCAGGGCAACAGTGGTCCGGTGAACCAGGTGCCGCAGGCGGCATTCCCCCGCTATCCCTCACATTCCTTGCAGTATTTCTTGCCGTCTTTTTCCCGGGCAAGCTGGCTGCGGTGGTGGACCAGGAAGCAGGACATGCACGTGAATTCGTCCGCCTGCACCGGCACCACCTGGATGAGGAGCTCCTCGTTGGAGAGGTCGGCGCCGGGCAGCTCGAAGCTGTCCGCGAGGTCCGTCTCGTCCACGTCGGGGGTGGCCTCCCGGCGGCCGGACTTATCGGACTTCAGCTCCTCCAGGGCGACATTCGGCTCTTCCTCGGGAGTCACCCGCGGAGCGTCGTAGTCAACTGACATGTGGTGGTTCTCCTGTCGACTTTCTTTCTGGTTATCCGGGACTGGATTCTAGACTGCCGTCTTCGGAATCCGGTCCTGAACAGATCGACAACGCAGGGCGGCCCCAACTAATTCCCTGCCAGCTTCGCGTCCGTGGATCAGCTGAAATCCGTGCCTGCCAGGCGTGCACAGGCTTCCCACAGCCGCCGCCGCGCCTCCGGGTCTGAACCCATGCCGGGGGTAGGAAGTTGCTTCCGGCCTGCCCACAACTTGCCGGTGACCGCTGCCGTTTCAGGTGCCACGGCGAGCCAGAGCGGTGTGTCTGCCGCCCGCTCCGCCGTCTTTCCCAGTGTGTTCGTGATCCACCGGAACGGGCCGCCCACGTCCTGCAGCAGGCCCGTGTTCCTCACCAGCCCCGGGTGGACGGCGTTGACCACCACGCCTGTTCCGCGCAGCCGTTCGGCAAACTCCTGGGTCAGCAGGACCCGGCCCAGCATGGTGGGCGGCGTGGAACGGAGGAAGCTGTATTTTCCCTTGGCTGTCTGCAGGTCATCGAAGGGGATTCTGACGTTTCCATACTTGGACGCAATGTTGACGATCCGTGAGGGCAGGGCAGCGGTGGCACTTTTCCTGAGCTCCTCCAGCAGGAGGCCGGTAACCAGGAAGTAGGACATCACGTTGGTGGCGAAGGTGAGTTCCAGCCCTTCGGCGGTTTCGTGGCGTTCCTTCCGGAACACGCCCGCGGCGTTCACCAGTATGTCCAGCCTGCCGTGACGGGAACGGAACCCGTCCACGGCGGCGCGGATAGAGGACTGCAGGGACAGGTCACAGGCGAGCGGCTCAAGGTCCGCGCCTGGAACGCGTGTCCGGATATCTGCCATCGCCGCCTGGGCACGCGCCTCGCTCCGGCCCACGACGACAACGGTGGCCCCTGCGCCGGCGAGGCCGGCGGCCACTGCCTGCCCGATGCCTCCGGTCGCGCCGGTCACCAATGCAATGCGTCCGTCCAGCCGTGCCATCCCGCCGCCTCCAGGTAATCCCATCCTCCGGGACTATCCCAGCACTGTTCGGAGCATGTGGCCAGAGCCTGCCGGACCGCAACCGTGGGCTTTTCAGGATGCCTGTGGCGTGGTGATGCCCCTGGTCACCTTGCGTATCTCCTCATGTTTCAGTCCGCTGGCGGCGGCGAGTTGGTAGTCGTCCAGGAGGCGCAGCTTCCGTGCCGTGGCGAGCACCCCGGCGCGGGTTTGTTCGACGGCGGTACGCGCCGCCTCGACGGATTCCACCTCCGCTGCAAGCGTGGTGATGGTCCTTAGATGGGCTTCGGGGGATTGCCCGGAAGGATAGAGTTCGTCCTGCGCCCCGATAACACGGACCGTTGCGGCAGGCAGTCCGGCAGCCCTGGCAAGCGGGGCTACCTTCACCCCGTCACAAAAGGCCTGGGCAACGCGTTCATTGAGCTCCAGGGAAAGCGCACGCAGCCGGCTTGACCGCAGGGAAATCATGCGTTTGTGCTGCGCCAGGAGGGACAGGAGCTCTTCCGCCCGGGCCACTGCAGGGTCCGGTGCGGGGACGCCCCGGTAGCGGTAACGGCTCCCCACAGCCGCCGAAGGGGAAATTGACCGCTCGTATGACTGTGTCCGGGCCACCTCTGCTCCTGTCTTGGCCGCGCAACCCCGTCGTGGTCGACGGGTCCAACCAGCACGCTACGCCGCGCCAAAGCACGGGAGCCAATACCAATAACGCGTGGTGCGATAGGCAAAACTTCTGGCTGCCGGGTCATAAGGGCTGCTTATCCGTCCACGCACTTTAGGTCTTATCCAAGCCGGTCGTTCCTTCCTTACGCTCGAATGAACCACACTCATCCGTCCCGGAACCCTGGAAGAGACCATGCCTGAATTCGTGCCCGCATCACGTGTAACCCGTATCAAATCCTCGCCCAGTGTTGCCGCGGCCGCCCGTGTGCGGGAACTCAAGGCCGAGGGGCGCCGGATCCTGGACCTGACCGTGGGCGAACCGGATTTCGATACCCCGCAGCACATCAAGGACGCGGCGATCGCGGCCATCGGCCGCGGTGAAACGAAGTACACGTCGGTCAACGGGACGCCGAAACTCCAGAAGGCCATCCTGCAGACGCTGGAGCGCAGGACGGGCCAGCAGTACACCCCGGCCGAAATCACCATCGGCGGCGGCGGAAAGCAGGTCATCTTCACGGCATTCATGGCCACCCTCGACCAGGGCGACGAGGTTGTCATTCCGGCGCCGTACTGGGTCTCCTACCCGGACATGGTGCTGGCCAACGAGGGCACCCCCGTGATTGTCCCCTGCGGCGAAGAAATCGGGTTCAAGCTCACCCCCGCGGCCCTGGCTCAGGCCCTGACGGAGCGCACCAAGTGGCTCATCCTCAACACGCCCTCCAACCCCACGGGAGCCGTCTATTCCCGGGAGGAACTGGCTGGCCTCGCCGCCGTCCTTAAGGACCACCCCTCCGTCTACGTGCTCACGGACGAGATCTACGACGAAATCCACTTCGGCGAAGAGCCGATCACCAGCCTCGTGGCCGTGGCGCCCGAGCTCAAGGACCGGGTGCTGGTCACCAACGGCGTCTCCAAAGCCTACGCAATGACAGGGTGGCGGCTGGGGTACGCCGGCGGACCGGCGCCGCTGGTGGCGGCCATCAACAAGCTGCAGTCCCAGATGTCGTCCTGCCCGTCGTCCGTCAGCCAGGCGGCCGCTGCCGCCGCGCTGACCGGGAACCAGGCATTTGTCCGCGAAAGCGTGGAGGTCTACCGGGAGCGGCGCGATGCGGCAGTCGCCGGGCTCAACGCCGTCGAGGGCCTGCAATGCCCGACGCCGGAGGGCGCCTTTTACGCGTACGTCAACTGCGCCGGGGTCATCGGAAAGACGACGCCCGAAGGCCGGCAGATCACCAATGACGAGGACTTCACGCTCTACCTGCTGGATGCCGCCTCGGTGGCCGTCATCCAAGGCTCGGCCTACGGCCTGGGCCCCTACTTCCGGATCTCCTACGCCACCGCGCTGCCAGTGATCGAGGAATCCATCGCCGCCATCGAAAAAGCCGTCCAGGCACTGTCCTGACACACCCCAACCAGTTTCCCAGGAGTAATCGCATGATCCACGTCAAGACGAAATTCGACCGCCCTTCGGAGGACGCCATCCAGCGCCTTTCCAGGTTCTCCTCCGCCACCGTCCACGAAGCGCAGGGCCGCAAGGGCGCCCTGAGCTCCAGGATCAAACCCATCGACCGCAGCATGACCTTCTGCGGGCCGGCTGTCACGGTGGTGTGTGCCCCGAGGGACAACCTCATGCTCCAGGTGGCCATCCACTATGCGCAAAAGGGCGATGTTGTCCTGGTCTCGGCCGGCGAATACGAGGAAGCCGGAACGTTCGGCGACGTGCTGGGCAACGCCATGAAAGCAAAGGGCCTGGCCGCAATGGTCACCGACTCCGGCGTGCGCGACACCAAGGACCTCATCGAACTTGGCCTGCCGGTCTTCTCCGGCAGCGTCTGCATCAAGGGAACCGTCAAGGAAACCATCGGCCCCATCAACCATCCCGTAGTGTTCGGCGACGAAATCGTCTACCCGGGGGACGTCCTGCTCGGCGACGCCGACGGCGTGGTGGTGGTCCGCAAGGACGAAATCGAGGAAGTCATCCAGCTGGCGCAGGCGCGCGTCGACGCAGAGGACGACCTCATCCGACGCTACAAACAAGGCAGCACCACCATCGAGCTGTGCAAGCTGACGGACGTCCTCAAGGCCAAGGGCCTGCTGGTGGAGGACGCCGAACTGGAGCCCGTACTGTAGTCCGGCATCGATGCCTTTAAACCACAAGGCCCGGGTTCCTTCGGGAACTCCGGGCCTTACCCCTGGCCTCTTGTCTTTGTAGAGCTGTGGGTCAATTGATTCCAGGCAGGCGGTAGGCCGGCGGACCTGCTTGTGAATCGTCCAGGTACCACATGGTGGAACCGCGTTTGCCGGGGGGCATCATGCTTCCCTCGAATACGAACACCGGCTCATTAGCGGGTCCGTCCTCCGGCCGCCAGAAACCGTTGGCGGGGCAATGCGAACCGGTGCTTGCCTTCAATTGGATTTTTCGTTCTGATGCTTTCCGGTACTGCGGTCCGGTGATCTTTTTCATGGCGGGCTCCAAGGAATCTAAGGCCGAGGTAACCGCTGTTGCAGCGGACCTTTATGGTTTTATCCTAGAGCCGCAAAAATTCCTTGAATAAGACAAAACAGGAGTGCCCTGATAAGCCCTTCTTATGATGCATCCTGCGCATTGGCGCGAATCGGCGAATATTTGCTGCGCAGCATTTCCTGCAGCATTTCCTTCAGCACCAGCAGGACCGCGGAGCCCGCCTCGGACAACGGCTCGTGGTCAGGAGTGCAGAGGGCGATCTTGCACTGCAGCGCGGGGTCGGTGATTCGCAGGACCCGGAAGTCCTCTTCATGGAAGAGGGCATCCGCGGCCGACTTGGGCAGGATGGTGGCCCCGAGATCCGTGCGCAGCAACCGCGTAAGGGATGGCACGGATTCCACCTCGCCCACCAGCTTGAGCTTCATGCCCTTGCCTTCGATGCCGGCCTGCACCACCTGGCGCAGCGTGTGGATCTGTTCCGGCAGGAAGAGGCCCACGGTGGCGACTTCTTCCAGAGTGATGGTTTCCGCATCAGCAGCGACCGGCAGTTCACGCCGGGAGTTCACGATCAGGTACAGGTCCTCCACGATCAGCGTGGTGAACTGCACCCCGCGGATAGGGCCTGGCTCGTAGATAAGCGCCATGTCGAGGCGCCCATTCTTGATGGCCTCGCTGAGAACGCCCCCGTAAATCTCAGTCACATGGAGGACGATGTCCGGGTAGCGCCTGCCCACTTCGCTGATGATCTGCGGGGTCAGGCTGGAGGCCATGCTGTAGGGGGCGATGGCGATCGATACGCGGCCGGACGGGGCTGCGCCGGAGGCTGCCACGTCCAACCGGGCCTGCTCCACCAGCCGAAGGATGGACTGGGCATGCCTGTACAGGGTGTGTCCCGCTGCAGTTGGCTTCACGCCCTGCTTGCTGCGTATCAGCAGCCGCTGCTTCAGCTCCGATTCCAGGGCGGAAACCTGCTGGCTCAGGGCTGGCTGGGCAACATGCAGCGCCGAAGCGGCTTTGGTGATGCTCCCTGAATCCACGATCTGCACAAAGTACGCAAGCTTCCGCGTATCCATGCCGCCTTCTCTCTTTGCGGCGCCCTGAATCCGTGTGGGTCATAACCGGATGCTATGGAGGGATACGCAACAGGTCTTTGCGTGATGCACATCTCCGACCTTATGTTGAACCCAGAGCGCTATTTCACTGGCAGTACATTCTAACCCCAGACAGACATGCAATTTCACGATGACGTCAAACGCATTCTGCATGGAAAGGCATTTAATCGAAATAGACGCCTTCTTTTACATTTTCGAAATACGCCCACCGTAGCTTCGGAACATTCAGGATCCGCAGCCAACCGCCCGGATTCTTCTTAGGAAAGAGACGCAAATGCGAGCAACCATCAAAAGGAAAATGGCGGCTGTGGCCGCGCTTTCCGCAGCAATGTTGGCAATGTCCGGCTGCGGGGGAAGCAGCGACGCGGCCAAGGCCGGCAGCGCCACATCCGGGGAAGTAAACCTGATTGCCTACTCCGGCGTATGGCAGGACCAGTACAACGCGGCAGTGATCGAACCCTTCAAGGCCAAGTACCCGGACATCAAGATCAACTACGCCTCCAAGCGTTCATCCGCCGAAATGCTCAGTGCCCTCCAGGGCCAGAAGAACAGCCCGACCACGGACGTCGCCATCATGGACAACTCAGTCTCCACAACTGGCAACAAGCAGGGATTGTTCGAAAAGGTCACACCCGACGCCATCCCGAACCTCGCCAACGTGCCTGAAAAGTTCCGTGACAAGGACGGATACGGTCCCGTGGCCATGCTCGATGCCGTCGGCCTGGTCTATGACACCGCCACCTTCCCCAAGGCCCCGGACAGCTGGAACGTCCTGTGGGACCCTGCGTATGCAGGAAAAATCAATGTCAACGCCCCGCCCTCGCTCCTGGGCCTGTCCCTGACGGCGATCACATCCAAGATGCAGGGTGAGGATTACACGAAGGGCATTGACGGCGCTGTTGCCCGCCTTAAGGAGCTCGCCCCCAGTGTCCAGACCTTCGCGCCCAACCCGGACGAGTACCAGAACGTCATAACGGGACAGACGGTGCTGGGACTGGGCCAGAACGCCCGGGGCCAGTTCTACAGCGACCAAAGCAACAAGAAAATGGGCGTCACCTTCCCCAAGGAAGGCACGGTCTACCAGATCAACACCGTGAACCTGGTCAAGGACGCCCCGCACTCAGCCGCGGCCACGACCTTCATCAACTACGCGCTGTCCGCCGAAGCCCAGACGGCTTTCGCCAAGGCTCTCTTTTACGCCCCGTCCGTGACGAACGCGCACCTGCCTGCCGATGTCAAAGCACGCGTGGTGCCCACCGACGGTTCCCTGAACATCGTCCCCCTCGACGTTGATTTCCTCTCCTCGGCCCGCGACAAGTGGACCGACACCTGGAAGCGCCAGATCATCACCAAGTAGCGCCCCGGCGCCCCTCCCCACCTTCCCCCTTCAGGAGAACTGAACCCGTGACTGAATCAAAACTGTCGATCGTAGATCTGACCAAACGATACGCAGCAGGTCTGGAACCCGCCGTCGACCGCCTGAACATGGAAGTGGAGGAGGGGCACCTGGTGGCGCTCCTCGGCCCATCCGGCTGTGGCAAGACCACCACCCTCCGTATGGTGGCCGGCCTGATGGACCCCACAGCCGGTTCCATCGTGGTGGACGGCAAGGAAATCACCCACACCCCCGTCAACAAACGGGGCATGGGCATGGTCTTCCAGTCCTATGCGCTGTTTCCGCACATGAATGTCGAGCAGAACGTTGCCTTCGGCCTGGAGATGCGCCAGGTCCCCAAGGCCCAGCAAAAGGCGCGTGTCGCCGCAGCCCTGGACATGGTCCAGTTGGGCCACCTCGGCAAGCGGCAAACCAAGGAACTCTCCGGCGGCCAGCAGCAACGCATTGCACTGGCCCGCGCCCTGGTGGTGGAACCCACCCTGCTCTTGCTGGACGAACCGTTGTCCAACCTTGATGCCAAGCTTCGCGAAACCATGCGAACCGAGATCCGGTCCATCCAGCAGCGCACCAGGGCCACCACTCTTTTCGTTACCCACGACCAGGATGAGGCCTTGGACATGGCCGACAGGATCGCAGTGATGAACGGCGGGCTGATCGAACAGTTCGGCTCGCCCACGGAGGTGTACGAACGGCCCCGTACCCACTTCGTGGCCAATTTCATCGGCCAGGCCAATTTCCTGGACGCACGTGTCGGCGCCGAAACCGGGCGGGCCAACCTGGCCGGTGAGAGCTATTACCGCGTGGAGGTAGAGGGCCTTGGCCAGTTCGGTGCGGTCGGTTCGGCCGGGCTGGCCGGTACCACCCACGAACTGGTTATCCGCCCCCACCGTCTCGGCGTCTCCCTCGCCCCCGGACCGGGGCCGGCTCCGCTCGCAGGAACCATTGAACGCGTCAGCTACACGGGTGATGCGCTGGCCGTTGCAGTACGGGTGGGCGAAAAACTGCTGCAGGCCCAAATGCCCACCATCAGCGGAGACCTGCCACGGGTCGGAGATGCCGCGTACCTGTCATGGGCGCCGGAAGACGCATATTTGCTTCCGGCTCCGGGTGCCGTCGCGGAACGGCTTGCGGCATGACCCTCCTTGAAGCTCCGGCCGCCCCTGAAAGGCCCCGTGCCAAAAACGAAGGGCAGCTCGAGAGAGCCACCGAACGGCGCAACCGCCGCACCTACCTTGCGCTCCTGCTTCCGGGCCTGCTCGGCCTGCTGGTCAGTTTCGTTTTCCCGCTGGCCTACATGGTCCGGATGTCCTTCAACCAGGGAAGCCCGGACGGCGTCATCGTTGAGACGTTCACCCTGGATACGTACATCCAACCGCTGACGGACCCCTACTACTGGAAGGTCACCCTGGACACGTTCCAGATGGGTGTCACCGTTGGTGTCCTGTGCGTCCTCGTGTCCTACCCGGTGGCCTTGTTTCTGGCCCGCAGCACCAGCAAGTACCGGGGCCTCCTCATCGCCATTGCCATCGCGCCACTGCTCACCTCGGCAGTGGTCCGTACCTACGGCTGGATGGTGATCCTGGGAACCAATGGGCTCGTGAACTCCTCGCTCACCGGGCTGGGCCTGATCGATACCCCGCTAAAGCTCACCAACAATATGGCTGGCGTGACCATAGGCCTGGTGGAGATCTTCATGCCCTACGCCATCCTGGCCATGATCTCCGGGTTCGGCCGGCTCAGCCCCCAGCTGGAGGAAGCGGCCGGTTCCCTGGGCGCCAGCAAATTCAAGGTGTTCACCCGGGTTACGCTTCCGCTCTGCCTGCCGGGCCTGCTGACCGCGTTCCTGCTGGTCTTCGTCCTGTCCATCAGCACGTTCATCACGCCCCGCCTCCTGGGCGGCGGCAGCGTGCAGGTCCTGGCCACGGAGATCTACGATCAAACCACCGGCCTGCTCAACTGGCCCTTCGCCGCCGCTCTGTCCGTCATCCTGCTGGTGCTTTTCGGCCTGATCATCGCCGTCTACCAGCGCCTCACCAGAAAGATCGGAGGGTGACCATGAGCGAGGCAAAGGTATTCAAACCGCGCTTCAACCCCGCCAAACCAGCATTCGGGCTCCTGGTGTTCCTGCTGTACCTGTTCCTGCTGGCACCGCTGCTGATTGTGTTCGTGGTGTCGTTCGCCGCCAACCAGTACCTGTCCTTCCCGCCGGAAGGGTTCACCCTGAAGTGGTATGGGATGCTGCCGCAGGAGGGCACATTCATGGAGGGCATGAAGGTCAGCCTGATCGTTGCCGTCATCGTCACGCTGATCGTCCTGGCGCTCGGAGTGCCTGCGGCCCTGGCTCTGGACCGGTTCGAGTTCAAGGCCAAGGCCGCGGTCCAGTCGTTCTTCCTGTCGCCCCTGCTGATCCCCAGCATCGTCCTGGCTTTGGGCATGGTGCTGCTCTTCGGCCCATTGAAGCTGACCAACACCTATGCCGGGATAGTCATCGGACACGTGGCCATCACCATCCCGTTCGTCATCCGGACCACCCTGATGAGCCTGGCCACCACGGATACGTCCTGCGAAGCAGCCGCCCGGATCCTGGGCGCCGGGTCGTGGACAGTATTCCGGCGTGTGACCCTGCCCATCATCCAACCCGGCGTGATCGCCGGTGGAGTCATTGCCTTCATCGTCTCCTTCGACGAAGCCGTGATCTCGCTGTTCGTGGCCGAATCCGGCCTGCCGACCCTGCCTGTGCAGGTGCTGCGTTACGTGGAAAACTCGGCGGATGCGGCGGTGGCCGCCCTGTCCGTGATCCTTATCCTGATCTCGCTGGCCGTGGTGGTGGTGGTGGAACGCGTCATGGGGCTGCGCAAAGCGCTCCGCTGACGCTGCGTCCACAGACAACCCAACGCACCAGTCCTGCCCGGCCCGCAACAGCGGGCCGGGCAGGACTGCGTCCGGGACAGGCAGGGGTCATAACCGGCACCTATCCCGTGACACCGATTACGTCTTTGTGTGATCAAAGTCCCGGTGTCAGACTTTTTCTACAAGCCCGGAAATCCGGGCATGGGACGCAGGCCCTGGAAGCCCGTCCCCCCACTTCCGCTTTCCGGCAGCAGCCACTGTGCCCTGTTGCCAGCGCTGTGCCAATACCCCCCAAGGAGGGCTCACATGGGACCCATGGTCGATCTCGTGGCAGATCTCGGAGAAGGCTTCGGCGCCTACTCGATGGGCGACGACGCGGCCCTGCTCGAAGTGGTGTCCAGCGCCAACATCGCCTGCGGCTTCCATGCCGGAGATCCGGACATTATGAACGCCACCGTTGCTGAATGTGTACGCCGCGGCGTCAGCATCGGGGCCCACCCCAGCTTCCCGGACCTGCGGGGCTTTGGCCGCCGGGCCATGGACCTTACCGCAGACGAAGTCCGTCACGACCTCCTTTACCAGTTCGGTGCCCTGAGCGCTTTCGCTGCCTACCACGGCGCCGGCGTCGTCCACCTTGCACCGCACGGCCGCCTCGGCAATCTCGTTGCCACCCGGCCGGACTACGCCGGGGCCGTGGCCGACGCCGCCGCCCGCATCAATCCGGACCTCATCGTCCTGGCCCAGGACGGCGAACTCGCCGACGCTGCCGCAGCCCGACACCTCCCCGTCGGCATTGTGGGGATCGCGGACCGCGCCTACCAGGCTGACGGCACCCTGGTGCCGCGCAGCCAGCCGGGCGCCGTCATCCACGATCCCTCAGTCATCGTGGAACGCACCATCCGTATGGTCTGCGAAGGCGTCATTGAAACAGTCGCCGGAACAGACCTTCCCATCGCTGCCGACACCATCCTGCTCCACGGTGACACCCCGGGTGCCGTCCAGCTGGCCCGCCGGGTCCGTGCGGAACTGGAACGCGCCGGCGTCACCATTGCCCCGCTCGGCCAGGTCCTGGCCGCCAAAGCGAAAGCCGCCTGACATGACCGCCCATCCAACCGCAGCGCAGCCTCCCGTGGAGGTGTTCGAATCCGGCGACGCAGCCCTGCGGGTCGTCGCTTCCTCCCCGGACAGGGAGGCCAACTGGGCCACCGTCCACGCCCTCGCCGCATGGCTGGACAATGCCGGTGCCGACGGCGTCCACGGGGCGGTGCCCACCTACGATTCGCTGCTGGTCGAGTTCGACCCCGCCGTCACCTCGGCGCGCCAGGTGCGGGCTTTCGTCCTCCTGGGCCTGCGCCAGCTCGAATTTGCAGGCGTCCCCGCCCGGGCCCCCCGCGAATTCCTGGTCCCCGTGGTTTACGGCGGCGAGTACGGCCCGGACCTGGAGCGCGTTGCCGAACAGCAGCAGCTCTCCGTTGATGAAGTCATCCAGCTTCACACCACCAAGGCCTACGTCATTCGCTGCCTGGGCGCCCCGGCCGGCTCGCCCATGATGGACGGCCCGGATTTCCCGTTCCCGGTGCCCCGCTTGAAGGACCCCCGCCTGTCGGTGCCTGCCGGTGCCGTGTCAGTGGCCGGACGGCAGGCAGTCATTGCTCCGGCCATGGCACCCGGTGGCTGGTGCGTCATCGGCCAGACCCCGCTGACCGTGCTCGACGCCGGCAGCGAACCGCTGGTTCCCTACGTCCCCGGCGACGCACTGCGGTTCCTCCAGATCCATCCCGAAGACTTCGCACAGTACGAAGGCCGCAAGCTGGAGGCAATTCGATGAGCCTGGTGATCCAGCAGCCAGGCAACTCCGTGGTCACGGACCTGGGGCGCTTTCGCGGACCCCGGTTCGGCCTGCCGGTCAACGGAGCCCTGGACCAGTTTTCAGCCCGCGCCGCCAACATCCTGGCCGGCAATGGTGACGATGCCCCGCTGCTGGAAGTCACCGCACTGGACTTCCGCATGCGGGCCACCACGGACCTCCTCATCGCCGTCACCGGCGCACCGCTGCGCCTCACCGTGGGCGGGCGCGAGTGCCAGCAGTGGGAGCCGGTATCCGTGCAGGCGGGTGAAACCATAGCGCTGCGCCGCATGCACGGCGGCCTCCGGGCCTATATCGCCGTCCACGGCTCAGTCGACGCCCCGGTACTCCTGGGCAGCTGCGCGCCGGACACCGTCGTCGGATTCGGACTCCGGCTCGCCGAAGGTACCGAACTGAAGACCTCCCGCTCTGTCCCGCCCATCCGCCAGCCGTACTTCGACCTCCCGCTTTTCCGACTGGGCCTCACCCGGCCGGAATTCCACAGCACCGCAGTGGTGGAGGTGACGGATGGGCCCGATGTGGAGGAATTCGGCGACACCGCCGAACTGCTCTACAACACCGAGTACACGGTCAGTGGCCGGAGCAACCACATCGGGCTGCGGCTGGGCGGGGCACTTCCGGAACGCCAGTCCACTGCGGAGGTGCTGTCCCGGGGCGTCCCGGTAGGCGCCGTGGAGGTTCCCTCCCGGGAAGAGCTCCTGGTGCTGCACCGTGGCCGCGGCGTCACCGCCGGCTACCCCGTCCTGGCAGTGGTCACCAGCCGCTCCCTGGACGTGCTGGCCCAGGCCCGGCCGGGCCACAAAATCACCTTCCGCAGAACCTCTGTCACCGAAGCAACAGCGAAACACCGGGCGGCGCTAAGGGAACTGGAAACACTGCGCTCCAAAGTCGGCACAGTGTTCTCACTCCTGGGCATCGGGAACCAGCCGGGCCGGCACCAGCCCTTGCCGGCCGCCGGAACCTAGAAACCCTCGCTGGACCCCCAAAGCATTGTTACCATCACCTTAAGTAAGGAAAGCCATGTCCACCTCTACGCATGCGGCCCAGCCGCACCAAGAGCGGCTCAGCAGCAAGCAGACCCGCAAGGTTGTCACGGCCGGCTGCGTCGGCATCTTCGTGGAACTCTATGACAACGGCATCTTCGCCTTCATGGCCGGAACGCTTGCCCTCGTCTTCCTCGCCCCCGGGAACCCGGACAACGCCCTGCTGTTCGTCTTCGCCGGCTATGCCGTTTCCTTCTTCGTGCGCCCCCTCGGCGCCGTCGTCTGCGGATACCTGGGCGACCGGATCGGGCGGCAAAAGCTGCTGGTCTTTGTCATCCTCCTGATCAGTGTGGCCACGGCCGGTATCGGCCTGCTGCCTCCTTATGCGGCGATCGGCATTGCGGCGCCCATCCTGCTGGTGCTGCTCCGCCTGCTGCAGGGCTTCTCCGTGGGCGGCGAAGCTGCCGGCGCCATGACGTTCCTCGCCGAACACGCACCCGAAGGCAAGCGCGGCATCATCACCTCCTACGCCCAGATCGCCTCCTTCGCGGCACTGCTCACCGGCACCCTGGTTGCCTACTCCATGTCCCCGTGGCTCACCCAGGCAGCGATCGAAGGCGGCGGCTTCGGAGCGTTCGCATGGCGCATTCCGTTCCTGGTCGCCATTCCCATGGGCATCATCGGCTGGTACATCCGCAAGGCCATCAGCGACACCCCCAACTTTGAAAAGCTGAAGGAAGAAGGCGGGCTGTCCAAGAACCCGCTGAAGGAAGCGTTCGCCTCGGCCGAGCACCGCCACGCCATGCTCCTGGCACTCTTCATCCCGCTGATGAACGGCTCCGGCTACTACGTCCTGTTCTCCTATATGCCCACCTTCCTGAAGGGCAAGCAGCTCAACTTCACCATCGGTGAGGCCCTGCTGGTCACCGCCTGCAGCCTGGTGGTCATCTGCATCGCCATCCCGTTCATGGGCGCCCTTTCCGACCGTGTGGGCCGCAAGAAGGTCATTTCCGGCGCCGCCATCGCCATGGCCGTCCTGGGCATCCCGTCCTACGCACTCATCGCCACCGGCAACATGGGCCTGGCTATCCTCGGCGCATCCATCATGGCCGTCGTCTTCGCCGGCCACACCGCGGTCATCCACATCCTGATTGTTGAGCTGTTTCCCACCCGCGTCCGCTATTCGGCCTACGGCCTGGGCTACAACATCTCCTCGGCACTGTTCGGCGGCACGGCTCCGCTGCTGATGACCTGGCTGATTGCGGAGACCAGCAACATCTACATGCCCGCCTTCTATGCAGTCATCACCGCGCTGGGCACCCTTGCCGCCGTCAGCACGGTCAAGGACCGGGCTCACCAGCCGCTCCGCGACGCCTGATTTTCCCCGAGACCTTCAACTACCGGTGCAGCGCCGCGCTGCGCCTCGCAGGAGATACCCATGACTTTTTCCGACTACACCACAGCCCTCGTCACCGGAGCCTCCACCGGCATGGGCGCCGCCATCGCCGAACGCCTCAGCAAAAGGGGCCTGACCGTCCATGCCGTGGCCCGCAACGCCGACCGCCTCGCCGAACTCGCGGACCGCACGGGAGCAGTCCCGCATGTGGTGGACCTGACCGACACCGCCGCGCTGGCCGACGTCGTGCGTGACCTCAGGGTGGACGTCCTGGTCAACTGCGCCGGCGTCTCCCGGCCGGGCAACATCCTGGACTCCTCCGAGCAGGACATCGACGAACTGGTGGACGTGAACCTCCGCGGCCTGCTACAGCTCACCCGCCTGGTGCTGCCGGGCATGGTGGAGCGGGACCTTGGCCACATCGTCAACATCAGCTCCATCGCCGGCCTGTACAACTTCTACGGCCACACGGTCTACCACGCCACCAAGGCTGCCGTGCACCAGATCTCCCGGCAGCTCCGGAACGACACCGTGGGCAAGCGCATCCGCGTCACCGAAATCTGCCCCGGCCGGGTGGAGACCGAGATCTTCGGCCGGAACATGGGCGGCAGCCCCGAGGCCATGGAAGAAGCCTGGAAGACGTACTACGAGGGCTACGAGTCGCTGACCACGGATGACATCGTCAACGGTCTCGATTACGCCATCGAGACCCCGCGCCACGTAAATGTTGGCATGCTTGAGCTCATGCCCACGTTCCAGGTGCCCGGCGGCCTGACCTTCGACCGTCGGGCTGAAGACTGACCCAGCACCGCGTTCCGCCCGCCTGCAGCTCCAACCCCCACCACCAACCGTTAGGCCCCTACCGATGCAGCTAGTACAAACCGTCAGTTTCCCCGAACCCCAGCTCCTTGCCAGCCTCTCCCCGCTTCCCGAGGGACTGCACGGCGTGGTGTGGGACATGCAGGGGGCGCCGGACGAGACCCACGGAAGCATCGACGGCGTCATCCTGCCCTACATCAATGCCGGGGCCGTGCTGGGGAACCTGGGCAAGGTCCCGGACCTCAAGTTCGTCCAGACCCAGTCAACAGGGTACGACGGCGTACGCGAGGCGGCCGGGCCGGCCGCCGCAGTGGCAAACGCCTCGGGCGTCCACGCAGCCGCCACCGCGGAGCTGGCCGTGGGCCTCATCCTGGCCAAACTGCGAGGCATCGACCAGGCGGTCCGTGACCAGCAGACCGAAAACTGGGCACCGCAGCGACGCCAGTCGCTGGCCGACCGGCGCGTCCTGCTGCTGGGCGTCGGCGGCATCGGGCAGGAACTGGCCCGCAGGCTGGAGCCCTTCGAAGTCGGCATCACCCGCGTGGGCAGCACCGCCCGCACCGACGAACACGGCCACGTGCACTCCTCGGCGGACCTGGAAGCCCTGGCCCGGGACCACGACATCCTGGTTTCCGTCCTGCCGCTGAACACTGGCACCGAGCACCTGGTCAACGCGCAGGTCCTTGCCGCCCTGCCCGACGGCGCCCTGGTGGTCAACGTGGGACGCGGCCCCGTGATCGACACCGAGGCGCTCACGGCGGAGGTTGTCTCCGGCCGGCTCCACTGCGCCTTGGACGTGGTGGACCCCGAACCGCTGCCCAAGGGACATCCGCTGTGGTCCACGGACAATGCCTTGATCACCCCGCACGTGGGCGGCAACGCCTCCGCGTTCGAACCACGGATCCTCAAACTGCTGAAGCGCCAGCTCGAAGCCCTCGCCGCCGGCGAAACCCCGGCGAACCTTGTCCAGGAGGGCCCGTTCCAGCAGGGCCCATTCCAGGGGCCGTCCGCATGAGCGCGCTGTTCGACCTGACCGGCCGCGTCGCCCTCGTCACCGGTTCCAGCCGCGGCATCGGCTCCTCCCTGGCACTGGCCCTGGCCGACGCCGGTGCCACCGTGGTGCTCAATGGTGTCAACCCGGAGCGGCTCAAGGAAGCCGAAACGGCGCTTGCAGCCGACTTCCCGCCCGGACGCATCGCCAGCGTCGCCTTCGACGTCACCGACGGCGATGCCGCCGCCCGCAGCATCTCCTGGATCGAGGAGAACGTCGGTCCGCTGGACATCCTGGTCAACAACGCCGGCATCCAGCACCGGGTTCCCATGCTGGACCTGGACGTGGCCGACTGGGAGCGGGTGATTTCCACCGACCTCACCAGCGCATTCCTGGTGGGCCGGGAAGCCGCCCGGCACATGATTCCACGCGGCCGCGGCAAGATCATCAACATCTGCTCTGTCCAGACGGACCTGGCCCGGCCCACCATCGCCCCGTACGTTGCGGCCAAGGGCGGGCTTCGCAACCTCACCCGCGCCATGACGGCCGAGTGGGCTGCCTCCGGCCTGCAGATCAACGGCATCGCGCCTGGGTACATCCATACCGAGATGACCCAGAACCTGGTGGATGACGAGCAGTTCAATTCCTGGATCCTGGGCCGCACCCCGGCCAACCGCTGGGGCACCCCGCAGGACCTGGCCGGCCCGGTGGTGTGGCTGGCCTCCAGCGGTTCCGACTTCGTGAACGGCCAGACGATCTTTATCGACGGCGGAATGACGGTGGTGGTCTGATGTCCATGGATTCTGAATCCCTTCCCGCTTCGGGCCCGGCGCTGGTGGCGCACGCCGCCGGTGACCTTCGTATCGATGACATCCCGCTGGCCCGGCCTGCCGCCGATGAGGCGGTGGTGGAGGTGAGCTACGGCGGGATCTGTGGCTCCGACCTGCATTACTGGCTGCACGGCGCGGCGGGGGAGTCCATCCTGAAGGCGCCGCTGGTCCTCGGCCATGAAATTTCGGGGGTCGTGGTGCGCCCTGCAGCCGGTGGTGCAGGCCCGCAGGCCGGGACCGCGGTCGCCGTCCATCCCGCCACTCCGGGCCCCGGCGCGGCGAAATACCCTGCGGACCGGCCCAACCTCTCGCCGGGCTGCACTTACCTGGGCAGCGCGGCCCGCTACCCGCACACGGACGGGGCGTTCAGCCGCTACGTGAACCTGCCCGTGCGGATGCTCCGGCCACTGCCGGACAGCATCGACCTGCGCACCGCCGCCCTGATCGAACCCGCCTCCGTGGCGTGGCATGCAGTGTCCCGGGCCGGCGACATCAAGGGCAAATCCGCCCTGGTGATTGGCTCGGGACCCATCGGTGCGCTGGCCGTCGCCGTGCTCAAGCGCGGCGGTGCTGCCAGGATCACCGCGGTGGACCTGCACGCCAAACCGCTGGAAATCGCTGCGGCCGTTGGCGCCGACCAGGTGATTAATGCCGCTGACACGGCAGCGATCGAGGCTGTCGAGGCCGACGTCGTGATCGAATCCTCCGGAAACCACCACGGCCTGGCCTCCGCCGTCCGCGGCGCCGTCCGCGGCGGCACTGTGGTCATGGTCGGCCTGCTCCCCACGGGGATGCAGCCCGTGCCCATCTCGCTGGCCATCACCCGCGAACTCGAGCTCAAGGGCTCGTTCCGTTTCAACGATGAGATCGACGACGTGATCGCCGCGCTCGCCGACGGGTCCCTGGACATTGAGCCCGTTATCACGCACGAATTTCCGCTGGCCGACGCCCTGCATGCGTTCGAAGTGGCCAAGGACTCCACCACGTCGGGCAAGGTCCTGCTCAGCTTTGACGGTGAAGGGCCGGACCAGTGAGCGGGCGGATGCCCCCGCTGGTGGTCATGGGTGTTTCGGGGTGCGGCAAATCCACGGTGGGCGCCCTCCTGGCCGAGCGGCTGGGCGTGCCCTTCCTGGACGGTGACGATTTCCACCCGGCGGCCAACAAGGAGAAGATGGCCGCGGACGTCCCGCTCACCGACGACGACCGGGCGCCCTGGCTCGCCCGGATCGGCCAGCTCCTTGCTGGAGATGTCGACGGCGGCACGACAGTTCCGCCGGTCGTCGCCTGTTCGGCGCTCAAGCGCAGCTACCGGGACCTCCTGCGCAGCAGCGCCCCGGAGGTGGTGTTCATCCACCTCAGCGGCAGCGCTGCCACGATCGGCTCCCGGATGGACGCCAGGGCCCACGAGTTCATGCCGCGCACCCTGCTTGAGTCCCAGCTCGCCACGCTCGAGGGGCTGGGACCGGACGAAGCGCACGTGCTGGCCGACATCTCGCTGGAACCCGGCACGCTCGTCGAGACGGTCGTCCAGGCGCTTGAGGTGCGCGCGGGAGCTGTCCGCAATCCTGCGGCGCTGTAGGAACGCTACGCGACCCCGCACTGCTCCTTGGGTAGGTAGACTGGTCTACCTACCCAAGGAGCAGTCCATGCCCACTACTGATGCAGGTCCCTCCCGCCGCCCCGCGCGCGAGCTGCTGCTGGCCGCTGCGGCACGCCTGTTCTATGCGCAGGGAGTTGCCGCGACGGGCATCGACACCATCACCGCTGAGGCGGGCGTGGCGAAAAAGAGCCTCTACAACAACTTCTCGTCCAAGGCGGAGCTGGTGGTGGCGTACCTCGAAGCCCGGCACGAGGAGTGGCTGGCCCTGTACCGGAAAAGGGTGGACACCGCAGCAACTCCCGGGGACCGGGTGCTGGCAGTCTTCGACGCCCACGGGGACCACGCCAACTTTTCCTACGAGCACGGGTTCCGGGGATGCGGGCTCCTTAACGCCGCAGCCGAACTGCCGGTGGGCAACGCCGGGCGGCTGGCGGTGCGCAAGCACAAGGAAGAGGTCGAGGAGCTGCTGGCACAGCCAGTCCGCGAACTGCTGGCGGACGAGCCGGAACGTGCCGACGGAACGGCCAGGCACCTTTCCTTCCTGCTCGAGGGGGCCATGACGCGCGCCGGCTTGGAGGGCGGGGACAAATGCCTGCAGGACGCCAGGCTGATCGCCGGGCAGATCCTGGCAGCCCTGTAATGGCAAGGGCTAAAACCGGAAGCCCGGCGACCGCCGGCAACTCCAATGGGGCGCTCTGGGGCGCCCTGTTCGTCGTCGCCGCGTCCGTCCTGTGGGGCACCACCGGCACCGCGGCCACTTTCGCCCCGTCCGTAAGTCCGCTGGCCATCGGCGCCGTCGCCATGGGCATCGGTGGGCTTCTCCAGGCAGCGCTGGCGGCGCGGCTGATCAGGCTGCAGTGGCGCGGAATCAGGCAGCGTTGGCGCCTGGTGTTGCCGGCGGCCGCGGCCGTGGCCATCTATCCGCTGGCCTTCTACAGTTCCATGCACCTCTCCGGCGTGGCAGTGGGGACGGTCGTTTCCATCGGGTCCGCACCAGTGGCGGCGGCGCTCATCGAACGGTTTGCCGACCACAAGCCCCTGACGGGCCGGTGGACTGTCGGCGCTGTCCTGGGCATCGGCGGCGCGGCACTGCTGTCCTTTGCCGGACACAGCCCGGCAGGACCCAGCTCCGCAGGACCCAGCTCTGCGGGACCCATCACCGCGGGACACGTCGGCGTAGCCGATGGCGGCACATCCGCCGCCGAATCGGCCACCCAATGGGCCTCCACGGCCGGCATCGCCCTGGGCCTGGTGGCCGGCGGAACCTACGCGCTCTATTCGTGGGGCGCACACCGACTGATTGCCGGCGGCGTTACTTCACGGGCCGCGATGGGGAGCGTGTTCGGGCTCGGCGGGCTGCTGCTGATGCCCGTCCTCGCCCTCACCGGCGCCCCGCTGCTCGCCTCGTGGACCAACGCCTCGGTGGGGGCGTACATGGCGGTGGTGCCCATGTTCGCCGGGTATCTGTTGTTCGGTTGGGGACTGGCGCGGATCCGGGCGAGCACGGCCACCGGCATCTCCCTGCTCGAAACGGTGGTGGCGGCCGCCCTGGCAGTGCTGGTGGTGGGGGAGCGGCTTCCGGCACTTGGGTGGCTTGGCGCCGCCGTCGTTCTTGGAAGCCTGTTTATCCTCAGCCCGCTCAGCCAACCCCGGCGGACGGTTGAGTCAGCCGGTGGGCTGTTGCCGTCCGCTCCGGCCCGGGAAGGGGCGGTTGAGCAGGAGGCACCCGCCCAGCGCCAGCAGCAGGAAACCCACCACGACGGCGACCACCTCCTGGCTGCCGATGCCCGCCACGACGATCGCGAGCGCGAGCAGGCAAACAAGTGACCCGGCTATGAGCCCCGCCGGAATGCGGCGGGCAGGGTAACCGGAGAGCAGCTCCATGGCCAGGTGGGGATCGTCCGCGATCAGTCCCAGCTCCAGCTCCTTGAGCAGCCTCCGCTCTTCTTCGGACATTGGCATTGCATGCCCCTGGATTCCATGAGACGCGGCTATCGCTATTGACCGTAGGAGCGTTCCCGCGCAGAGTCAAGGGCCCCGGGTGCGCCTGGCTGCTGCCCGTCCGGGACGTCATACCGCAGCTCGTTGCCCATGACCCGGACACCCTTCGTGGGGACGTGCGGGGTCCGCTTGGCCGGCGGCATCAGGTGCTCCACTGGAGTGTCCGCAAGGAGCAGGCAATGGTCTGCGATGAGTCGGCGGTGGCACCGCCACCAAACTGTTTCGCTGCACATGATGGCGGTCTGCTGGTCCTGCGCCTCCGTCAGCAGCCCGGCCACGGCGGCCGCGAAGCCGGGCGAGCGCATGTAGCCCGCGTACGCCCTGAACGACTCGTTGCGCAGCGCCGTGTCAGGGGAGTCGGGTGGAAGCTTGCGGAAACCGCCCAGCCGGCGTTCCCAGCGGTAGCTGATGCCGGCGGCCGGGAGCCACTCGGCCATGCTGTCCTTGCCGAAATGCGGATACTTGCGGCTGCCGGGACCGATCCGGACGTCCACCAGGGACGCCACGCCCGCCGCGGTGAGCAGCGCCGTGAACTCCTCCCGTGAGGACGTGCCGTGACCTATCGTGAACAGGGCCTTCATCAAAGCCATGTTAGGCGCGTGCCGAAATTCATGGTGCCACGTCGCACGGAGGAACCCTGCATCGCGGGGATGACGTTTTGTGGCGCGCGGCGGCCCGGCGATCTCGCATATATTGGGGCATGGCCACCCCCGCTAGCGACGACGAGTTCGTCCAACTGCACGACCTCATCATTGGCAGCACGAACGTGGGTGGGTTCCTGACGGAGCTGTCCATCGTGGCGGCGTCCACGCTCAGCGACGCCTCGGGCGTGTTCATCGAGTGCGGGGTGACCCTTCGCCGGCGCAAACGCACCGCCACCATCGCGGGCAGCAGCGAACGCGCCGCGATGCTGGACAAGCTGGAACAGGCCCTCGGGGACGGGCCCTGCATTGCCTCCCTGGAGAGCATGACGCCGGTGGTCCTGGGGGACGTGGCCACTGACACCCGCTGGCCGGAGTACCAGAAAGTGTTGGCCGACAACGGCTGCCGGAGCGTGCTGGGCGTTCCGCTGGCATTGGACGAGAACCAGTCCGCCGCCCTGAACTTCTTTTCCTCGGAGCCGAACGTCTATGCCCCGGCGGTGGTCACCCGGGCCGAAGGGTTCGCGCATCTGGCCGGCCGTGCGTTGCGGTTGGCCCTGAGGATCGCGGATGCCCAGAACCTGGCCGACGATCTTCGGGCCGCCATGCAGAGCCGCACCACGATCGACCTCGCCTGCGGGGTGATCATGGCGCAGAACCGGTGCACCCAGGACGAAGCGATGGCCCTGCTGACCAAGGCATCGAGCCACCGGAACCAGAAACTGCGGGACCTGGCGGGTGACGTCCTTGGCAGGGTCAGCAACGGAGCGGTGAACACGCACTTCGATCCCTGAGCCGCCGCCCGGGAACCTCGGGCCATTCCTCCGGGCTTGATGGGGGCGGCGCGCGGCCGGGACGCGGTTCGCGGGAACGGGACACCGCGGGGACGGAACACCGCGGGGACGGAACACCGTGGCGTCCCGTCCGGGTTTCACCCCGGCGGCGCCCTGCAATAATCTGAACCAACGGCTGTGCACCGGGGTGGCGCCCGCTGTGCAGCAGGCAGCACTGTAAGTTTCGGGACCATCACAGACGAACGAGGCGGACACCCATGACGGCAACAGATCAGCAGCACGCATCACGACCGGAAGTGCCCGCAGACCCTCCTGCCGCCCATGAGCCCGTGGATCCGCACCTGCTGCAGCAGCTGGCGGACGCGTACGGGGTGGGCACCTCCTTCCAAGGCTGGGACGGGCTGCCGCATTCCGTGGCGGAGGAGACGCTGGTCAAGGTGCTGGCTGCCCTGGGCGTCGAGGCGCGCACCAACAGCGAGATCGAGGCAGCCTTGGCGGAGGCGGAACTGGCGCCGTGGCGCCGGATGCTGCCGCCCGCCGTCGTCATCCAGCAGGGTGAGCCGGCGCAGGTGCCGGTCCATGTGCGGGACGGGGCCACCGCCAGCCTGACTGTCACCCTCGAAGGGGGAGCGGGATCACGGGAGGCAGTCCAGCAGGACATCTGGGTGCAGCCCAGGGAGGTCGACGGCGTCTCCACCGGAAGAGCCACCTTTTCCCTTCCGCAGGACCTGCCCTTGGGCTGGCATACCCTGCACGCGGAGTCGGAGGGGGCCACAGCCACCGCCGCCCTGGTGGTGACGCCGGCGCGGTTGGCAACAGCCAAACCGCTGGAGGAACGCCGGGGCTGGGGGCTCGCCACGCAGCTGTATTCGGTCCGGTCCAAACGCTCGTGGGGCATCGGGGATTTCGCCGACCTTGCGGACCTGGCAGCGATCAGCGGGTCGCGCGGCGCCGACTACGTGCTGGTCAACCCGCTGCATGCGGCGGAGCCGGTTCCGCCGGTCCAGCCCTCGCCTTACTCGCCCTCCACGCGCCGGTTCTTCAATCCGCTGTACATCCGCATCGAGGCCGTTCCCGAGCTCGCCTACCTCCGCCCACGCAAGCGGGCAGCGCTGGAAAAGCTCCACGCCGAAGTGGCCGTGCTGAACAAGGAGGGCGGACGGCTGGACCGGGACGCCGTTTACGCCGCCAAGCTCCAGGCGCTGGAGATGCTTTACCACACACGGCGTTCCCCGGCCCGGCAGGCCGCCTTCGACGAGTTCTGCCGGATTTCCGGCAAGGGGCTGGACGACTTCGCGCTGTGGTCCGCCATCCGTGAAGACCTTGCCCCTGGCGATCCGCTGTGGACCGACCCGGCCTGCGCGATTGGCACCCGGGAGGCGGAGGCGCTCCGGGAGAAGCTGGCGGACAGGATCGGGTTCCACCGGTGGCTGCAGTGGATCTGCGACGAGCAGCTCGAGTACGCCCAGCACGCCGCACTGCGCTCCGGGATGCGCCTTGGCGTGGTGCACGACCTCGCAGTGGGGGTTGACCACAGCAGCGCCGACGCCTGGACGCTGCGCAGCGTGCTGGCCCCGGCCACCAGCGTGGGCGCGCCGCCGGACATGTACAACCAGCAGGGCCAGGACTGGGGACAGCCGCCATGGCACCCCACCCGCCTGGCCGAGGCCGGCTACGCACCGTTCCGCGACATGCTGGCCACGGTGCTGCGGCACGCCGGCGGCATCCGCGTGGACCACATCCTGGGCCTGTTCCGGCTCTGGTGGATCCCCGCCGGGAACGCCCCCGGCGACGGCGCCTACGTCCGCTACGACCACGAGGCCCTGATCGGCATCCTCGCCCTCGAGGCGCACCGCGCCGGCGCCGTGGTCATCGGGGAGGACCTGGGCACCTTCGAGCCGTGGGTGCGGGACTACCTTGCCGCGCGCGGCATCCTGGGAACGTCCATCCTCTGGTTTGAGTACGACGGCGATTCGCCCCTTGCGCCGGAGAAGTACCGCACGCAGGCGCTCGCCAGCGTCAACACCCACGACCTGCCCCCCACCGCCGGCTACCTCGCCGGGGACCATGTCGCACTGCGGAGCCGGTTGGGCCTGCTGGAACGGTCCGAGGCGGAAGAGCGGGCTGAGCACAATGCTTCCCTGGAGAAGATGTTCGCCCTCCTGCGCGAGCGCGGTTACCTGCCTGGAGGGTCAGCCGACGGGGACGAACACACCATCGAAGCCCTGCACCTGCTGCTGGCGCAGGCGCCGTCGGTGCTCCTGGGCGTGGCGCTGGTGGATGCGGTGGGGGAGCGGCGGGTCCAGAACCAGCCCGGAACCACTGCGGCCCTTTATCCAAACTGGCAGGTGCCCTTGGGCGGCCCGGACGGCAAACCCGTGTACCTTGACGACCTTCCCGCCAACGGGCGGTTCAATGCGCTGCTCGGGGCGGTAGAGGGTGCCATGCACGGCCAATAACGGGACCTTGCCCAAGCAACGCGGCACACAAGCAACGCGGCCCCGCCTTCATGACGGGCCGCGTTGCTTGTGTCCTTGTCCCTGGCTGGGCAGTACACCTAGCCCGCAGTGATCACGTGGGTGAAGTGGTCATACCGGAAGGTGACCGGGCCGCCGTCGTGCTCAAACACGATATTGGCGCCGGGGGAAGCTCCCCCTGCCCCGTAGCTGACGTCCCAGGTGCGGTTGAGGGCCGCCTTGAACTCGTAGCTTCCCGCGGGCAGGTCGGGCACGGCCAGCTTCCACACGAGGTCTGCCGGGTCCAGAGTGAGCTGTGCCTGGTCACAGGCAGGTTCCCAGTCCGAGGCGCAGCCCAGTTCGCTGTCCATGCTGCCAGCTGCGGCCACTGCCTTGGGCTGCTGCGACGCGTACACGGCGCTGAGGAGATGGGTGCTGTTGTCGTAGCGGAAGGTCACCGGGCCACCCGGGTGGTCCAGGACGATGTTCTGGCCGTTGGGCTGGCCGTCGGCACCGTAGTTCTCATCCCAGCCGCCGTTGAGCGCGGCCTTGTACTCGTACTGCCCGGCCGGCAGGTCCACGGTCAGCCGCCAGATCCGGTCGGCCGGGTCGAGCACCATCTGCGCCTTGCCGCAGGACGGATCCCACTGCGCGCTGCAGCCCATCGCCTGGTTGAGGGACCCGGCCACCGCTACGGAGTCAGGCTGCGGTGCCTCACCCACGGTGACCGTCCGGGTCCCGCTGGTGACGTTGAAACCGGGGCCGGCCATGGCTGCCCGGTACCGGACGGCGGTGCCGTCCGCCAGGGCTGACACGTCGTCGGTGGCCGAGTACACAGGCGAAGAGTCATCCGTGCCCACGCCGGTCCACGCTCCGCCGTCCACGCTGCGCTCGAACGACACCACATGGCTGGACTTCTCCGGATCTGCTGTGGCGCTGAGTTCCACCTTGCCCTTCACGCTGCTGCCTTCCACAGGTTTCTGGAGGGTCAGGACAGGCGCTGGGACACTCGCGGTCCGGGTTTGGCTGGTGGCAACATGCCCGCCGTTGTCCAGCACGGTGGCCCGGTATTCCAGCGGAGTCCTTGCGTCCAGGGAGGCAACATCGTGGAACACCTGGTACGGGGCGGTGTCATCCGTACCGATCGGCTTCCAGTCCCCGCCTGCTGTCCTTGCTTCGAAGGTGACCTCGTAGAACGAAGCACCGTCGACGTCGGCCGCCACGTTGATGCGCCCGTTGTCACCCGCAGCCGCCGCCGGCTGCTGGAGGGCGACGGCGGGGGCTTCCTTGGAGTGCGGGATCCGGCCTGACGATTCGTAGACGACGGCGGAGAGCGGCGGGACGGTTACGGTGAGTTTGGCGTCCTCGGAGGTCTTCACCTCGTCGGCGCCCTGGCCGTAGATGCGCGTGTAGCTGCGCTTGCCGATGTAGGTGGGGATGGCCGCGGTCTGGGCCCGCCCGCTGTTGTTCAGGGCCACCACGTACTCGCGCTGGTCCTTCGCATCGGTCCGGGAAAAGGCGTAGATGCCGGGGCCCTCCGCGGCGTAGCGGTGCTGGTGGGCGCCGTTCCGCAGCGCCGGATGCTCCTTGGTGAGGGCAGCCAGTTCGCGGATCTTTGCGTACAGCGGGTGCCCTTGATTGAAGTTGTCCGTGGCGTGGGTGGCGTCCGTGCCCAGCAGGTCGTCGTCCAGGTAGTCCGGAACCTTGCTGGCGAAGAGGGTCTGCCGTGCGTCCTGGTCGCCGCCGGGGCCGGTGAAGCCCTGTTCGTCGCCGTAGTAGACCACCGGGTTGCCGCGGGAGAAGTACATCAGCTCATGCGCGAGTTCGTCGCGGGCCACCTTCTCCGCATCACTGGCGGCGGGATTGTCCTGGGCGATGAAGCTGCCGATGCGGCCCATGTCGTGGTTGCCCAGGAAGGTGGGCAGTTCGTAGACGTTGGAATCGGAGTCGGTGTACCAGTCGTCGCCGGCGAAGAAGGCCTGCAGCGACTGTGCGTCCTGGCTCTTGGAGGCAAAGTTGCGGGCGGCGTCCTGGAAGGGGAAATCCAGGACCGCCTGCATGTTGTTGCGCGTGGTGAACTGCGAGGTGAAGCTCTTGGTGGTGTCGAAAACCTCGCCGAACATGAAGAACTCGTCCTTGCCGTGCTCCCTGGCGTACGCCAGGACGTTGGGGCCGAACTCCTGCCAGAACTCGTTGTTGACGTGCTTCATGGTGTCGATCCGGAAGCCGTCCACGCCGAAGTTGCCGATCCAGGACTTGTAGATGTCCTCCATGCCTTTCACCACGGTGGGGTGCTCGGTGAAGAGGTCATCAAGGCCGAAGAAATCCCCATACATCGAGTCCTCGCCAGTGAAGGTGGTATCGCCCCGGTTGTGGTACAGCGTGGGGTCGTTCAGCCAGGCGGGAACCTTGAGGTTCTCTTCGCCCGGTGCCGGGACTGGTTTATAGGGGAAGGACGTGTTGACGTCCAGTTGCGGGAACGTCCCGGTGCCGGCGTAGTCACGGTCGTCGAACGCCTGGCCTGATGCAGTCCTGTAGGGGACGGCATCCTTTGAGACATAGCCCTTGCGCGCTCCCTCCTGGTACCCGATGACGTCCGCGGTGTGGTTGGTGATGATGTCGAAGTAGACCTTCATGCCGCGGGCATGGGCCTCGTCGATGAGGGCCTTGAGTTCATCATTGGTGCCCAGGTGCGGGTCGATCTGGGTGAAGTCGGTAACCCAGTAACCGTGGTAACCGGCGGACTTGTCCGCCGGCTGGACCGCCTTGTTCTTGAAGCTTGGGGTCAGCCAGATGGAGGTGGTGCCCAGGCCCTGGATGTAGTCGATCTTCTCCCGCAGGCCGGCCAGGTCCCCGCCGTTGTAGAAGCCCTTCCTGGTGGGGTCGAAACCGGAGACCATCGGGTCTGAGCCGAGGCCGCCCCGGTCATTTGCGGTGCTGCCGTTGTCGAAGCGGTCTGCCATGACGAAGTAGAAGTTCTCGTCCGTCACAGGGCCGCGCAGTGAGTGCAGTGCCGCCGTGACTGCCGGATCCTTGGTGCCGGGACCCTTGGGGTCCGGCGCGGCGGCGGCAGGGAGGACGGCGGCGGAGACGGCCACGGCGGCTGCCACGAGGCCGGCCGCCGAACGGACCGCGGCGCGGCCTGGGATCAGGCGCCGGGGCGCAGGGTGTGTTCCTGCCGGCCTGGCCGGCAGTTGGGCGCGTAGGGGAGCGCCGGGAGGGGTGCGGAATAACAAGGGTGAGACCTTCCTGGGAAGCAGCGCTGCTGTACAGGCTTGACGTTGATGTCGGGATGCGGCAGGAGGGTTCGAAGGACAGCGCGTGGTCCTGTGAACCAAGTCACAACTGTAAGCGCTTGCACTGAATTACTCCAGTGTTTAGGGAAGGTACTGCGCTGTGGCAAGAACTGTTCAGGTGGCCGGTATCAGCGCGGTGGGTGAAGGCGTCCGGAGGTTGTGCAGCACCGGCCCGGGAAGGCCTGTGGCCGGGTCCAGGGCAAACGTGGCGATGTTGTCGGAGCGCTCATGCGCAACATGCAGCCAGTTTCCCCGGACCAGGTGGTGCCGGGGCCAGTTCCCGCCGCTGTTGAAGTCCTTGACGGGGATGAGTTCGGTGCCGTCGGCGGCCACCTCCAGGACACTGATGATGTTGGATCCGCGCACGCCCGCGTAGGCGAACCCATGGTGTGGGCCGAGGCAGATTTCCGCGGCCGAATCGCCGTCCTGGCTGCCGCCGGCGGTGGCCGGTCCGCGGAAGACCAATTCGTAGGTGCCTGCCTCGGGCCGGACCACAAAGACCTCCACTGAGTACTCGGACAGCACAAAGACGTTGCCGTTGGGATGTTCCACCATGTGCCGGGGGCCGCTGCCGTAAGGGAGGACCACCTCATGGTCGGCCACCAGCCCGGCGCCCGGTTCGTAGTTCCAAATGCGGAGGGTGTCATGGCCCAGGTCCGTCGTCATGATGCGGCCATCCTGCAGCATCAAGCTGGCATGGGCACGGCTTTGCCGGGGCTCGCCCGGTGCAAGGCCGGCGTGTGGGTCAACCGACGGTGCGGCCGGGAACCGCCCGGTCATGCCGCCGTCGGCGTCCAATTCGTACAAGAGGACCTGGCCGTCGCCCCAGCACGTGGCCGCCAGGAAGCGCGCGCCGGGATCGACGGCAACGTGGCAGGTGGCGTCACCAGCCTGCTGCGGTTCACCAAAGGGTTCCAGGCCAGACTCCCCTGTCCGGCGGTAGGCCTGCACTTTCCGGCGCTGTTCGGCCGCTGCATACACAACGGGCAGGGTTGGGTGGACGGCAAGGAACGACGGCGACTGGGCCTTGGTTGCCGTGCCCAGCCACTCGAGCCTGCCGTCCTGGTGTGCCCGGACGGCGCCGATACCTTCGGCGCGGCCGCCGCCATCGGGGGTGTAGGTGCCGATCCACAGAATGTCGTCGCCGGTGCCGGATGTCATGCTCCCATCCTGCCAATAAGGTCTGCGCATTCCTGCTCATCAGCCATTCCTGTTTCGCGCCGGGGGAAGCTAGCATGGGCTTTCCAGCAACGGCAGAAGGAGGTGGGTCCGATTACCGCTTCATCAATCCCGGATACCTCTTCCCGCTGCCGCCCGGAGAGCTTGGCTTAAGCAGCGTGAGGGTGCCCGGCAGCCCACTGAAAGGCGCTGTTATGCCCCCTGCTGAATCGTCACCTGCCCCGGATTCGCCGGCATCTGCGGCTCGCTCCACGGACCCCTCTCTGTCCACACGTCCGGCCGCGGCCAGGACGCCGGCGCCTGCGCCCTCCGTTCCGCCCATGCCCCGGGCTCCGGCCACACCCCAGGCTCCGCCCACGCCCCGGGCTCCGGCCACACCCCGGGCTCCGGCCACGTCTGCAGTTCTGCCCGAGCCGATGCCTTATTCCCGGATCGTCTCGCAATTGCGTTCTGCCGGCTGTGTCTTCGCCGAGGAGGAAGCCAGGCTCCTGCTGGCTGAAGCTCCTGGGCCTGCGCAACTCGCGGAAAATGTCCGGCGCCGGATCGGCGGCGTCCCGCTCGAATACATCCTGGGCTGGGCGGAATTCGCAGGCCGGAGGATCGTGGTTGAGGCAGGAGTGTTCGTGCCGCGGCGGCGGACCGGACTGCTGGTCCATGAAGCCGTGGCCCTGCTGACAGCGGAAGCCGGCCCCTCAGCCCCGATTGTTGTGGACCTTTGCTGTGGATCCGGGGCAGTGGGAGCCGCAATCCTGTGCAGGTTGCCGCGAGCAGAACTGCACGCCGCCGACATTGACCCCGCCGCCGTTGCCTGCGCGCGACGGAATGTTGAGCCGCTGGGAGGACAAGTACACGAGGGCGACCTGTTCAAGGCCCTCCCGCCAGGACTGCGCGGACGAGTCCAGTTAGTGGCCGTCAACGCTCCCTACGTGCCGACTGAGGCCATCCGGACCATGCCACCGGAGGCGCGCCTGTACGAGCCTGCTCTCTCGCTGGACGGCGGCCCGGACGGCCTGGACTTCCATCGGCGGCTTGCTGCCGAGGCTACCGAATGGCTCGCACCTGGAGGGCGTCTGCTCATCGAAACGAGCGAGCGCCAGGCTGCCGGGACCGCCGCAATCCTGGTGGCAGAAGGGTTTGGTGTAAGGACGGTCCGATCAGAGGAACTTGACGGAACCGCGGTTGTCGGAACGGTCGCTGGGCCTGCCGCAACTTGCCTGTAGAGGCAACGTGCGCTCCAGATTCGGCCCAGGGGTTCCCCTGGTCAACTGCACGGGGTCAATTGCACGTGGTCAACTGCACGGAATGGTGTGGACGGCAGGCCAGACGGGGTCAACACCTCCGACAAGGCTCAGCACACCCGTGTCGCCGTCCCACCGCAGCGTATAGGAGCCGTCGGCTACTGGTTCATAGCCGTCATCCGTGGTCCAGGAGCTTGCCCGGGTTCCGATTCCGCCGAAGCCGACTCCGTACACTGTGCCGCCGCCGGCGAAGAGGAACGAATGCTCCCGCACCACCGCGCGGCAACCGTTCCCGCCAGGAGGCTCCAAGAGCCGGTAGCTGGCGCTCAGGTCGACAAACGCAGCGCCCATGCAGACGAGGACCACGCCACAGCTGAGGATGCTGCGCAGCAGACGAACACGCGCCGCAATCGGAGGCGCAGCGGTGCGGCGGGCTGCTCGCCAAGACACCACGCGGAGCACCACCGAAACGGCCAGCATGATGCCACGGACAGCCCAGAACGCCAACACGGTCCCGCCGATAACTAAAAGCAGCCCGCAAAGATGCGCAACGGCAGCCATGGCGGCAAGCGCCAGGCATGCGACCTCCAGCCGGCGCAGTACGGGCGCGTATAAGGCGTCCTTAAGTATTCCCCCTGTCCCCATGGGCTGTGAGTCTAGCCGTGCCGATTGCCCTCCGGCGCCACTGGGCCGGAACGTCGCTCGCGCCAGAGCTGGGCCCATTCCCGCCGAGAGTTGGACGAGGCGGTATCTGGCGGGACCTGGTTGCCACCGCTCAAGCCCGGTCTACACGGCCCCGTCCGAGCAAGCCGGCAAGGGCCGACGGGCAGTGAGGGCCGCCGGGCACTTTCCGAACGAAACGGCTGCCCTGAAATGCCCTACCTGGTCACCAGAACCCTTGATCCCACCGGCGGCGGAAGTGGCACTCCGGGTAATGAGGTGGAAGCCTGCGCTAAACGCGTTCGCGATTATCTTCGCGGGCCGGTTCGAAAAAGCCACTCAATAATGAAAACCGGCCGGACTCCACACACCGTCTATCGGACAGTCCCAGCTTGTAAGCCTGGCCGTTCTCACTCCCGCTTGGTGGGCGGTGGCGGAGGTTTGAAGTAGTGGTTTTGTCGGGGTTTTCGTGCGGGATCGATGTGGGGCGGGGGAATGAAAGTTGGCGTGCCGTGCGTGTTGCTGATGCTCCACTGTTCTTTGTGGATGAGGTGATGGTGGTGGCTGCAGAGCAGGACGCCGTTGTTGGTACTGGTTGGTCCGCCTTGTGACCAGTAGGTGATGTGGTGGGCCTCGCACCAGGGTGCAGGAATAGTGCAGTTAGGGAACGCGCAGCCTTGGTCGCGCGCCGTGATGGCGAGGCGCTGGGCCGGGCTGAAGAGGCGGGCTTTTCGGCCGAGGTCGAGGATTTCGCCATGGGTGCCCAGGAGGGCGGGGATGATGTCTGCGTCGCATGCGATTTTGCGCAGGGTAGCGGCCGCGACCGGTCCGGTGAACACAAAGGATCCCGTCCCTGTCCCTGTCCGGGGCCCTGTCCCTGCGGCTGTCCCGGCAAGTGCCAGCCTGTCGACCTCTTGGCCTGTGTGCGGCCACGGACGGGACATGGTCCGCGATATCCCGCCCGCATCGGCACCGGCATCGGCACCGGCGCTGGTGGCTGCTGTGCTGCGAGCATCGGGAAAGAGGTCCTGGTAGTCGATGGTGGCGATGATTTGGGGCCGGTTGCCGCCGGTCGTCGGCAGGGTATTGGTGGCCAAGGCGGCTTTCACTGCGGTGACGATGCCGTCGAGTTGCTTCTGGGGGCGGGTGCGCCTGTCCAGGTCCATCCCGTCGGATTGTGGTGCTGGCCCGGGACTTGTTCCTGGATCTGCTTCCAGGTGCGTGCCAGTCTTCGCATCGCCCGGGCCTGGGTTACCGGGGACCGACGTGCGGGGGTTGGTGGCCGTGTTCATGACGGTCAACAGGTGTTCGTATTGATCGGTGGTGGCAAAGATCTCAAGGTGGTGCAGGCCGTGGCGGGGTTTGCGGATGAAGGCGCCCTGGGTGTGGCGGAGGGCTTCTTCGATGGGTTCGGTGCCGTCGGCATCGATGGTGTCCGCCCAGCGCTGCGCCAGGCGGGCGAGGAAATCGGGGTCGCTGGTGGCGGCCTCGGCAGTGAGATGCTGTTCGACCCGGTCCAGGACCTCCGGAGAGGCGTGGTGCTGGAGCCGGTCCAGGGTGGCGGTGATGATCGTCGCGGAGTGTGAGGACACAGCCGGGGCTTCCGCCCTTAGGCTTGCCGGGCCGCCGTCATGTGGACCCAGCTCCGTCGCGGGGGCAAGTGCGGCGGCGAGGTGTTCGCGGACGGGTGGTGTTGGTTCACCAGTGAGGGCAGCGCCGGCCAGGGTGTGGTGCGCGAGGGTGAGGCGGCGGCGGGCTTCCCGGATGGGGATCCGAAGGCAGACCCGAAGGAACTCGGCGGTGTTCCTGCAACCGTCGTCGGCGGGCGAGGTCAGGGCCGGGCGGCTCGAACCGCTGGGCCAGCTGATGTCCGTTTCGTTGACGGCGTGGGTGCCGTTCAAGGTTTCCACGCCCTTGGTGTCCCAGCCGCTCATGCCGTGACGCCTGCGTCCGGCTGTGGCGGCCTCGGCGATAGCCTGCCCGCGGGTCCGGTCCACGGTGCCGGCCGCGGCAATCTGCAAGCACTCCACGCTCCGTGCGAGCTCTTCCACATGGGCAGCGTATTGGGCTGCCCCAACGTAGCTGGCCCCTGCCAGAAAGCTGGGAGCGGCGAGGGCGGCCGCCGCGAGCTGCGCACGCAGGCCATCCAGCTGAGCAGCGGCCGCGCTGTCTTGTACCGCGCTGTCTCTCGCCGCACTGTCTTTCGCCGCGCCGCCGGGGACGGCCTGAAGGCGGGGGAGCCGCGGCGGCCGGGCGCCGACGTCGTACGCCTCCTCGAGCTGTTCCCCAATAGCCTCCATAGCCCAACTCTGCCGGCCACCACTGACATTGAGGACCCACGAAAGCCCGTATGTGGAAAACCCGCACCCGCGCGGTGCTGCGTCCCTCAAGTGCTGCAGCTGCCCCTTAAATACTGCTGGCCGCCGCGTCCCCCAAGGATCGCGGCGGCCAGCAAGGTATCAAGTTGTAACACACGGCCCGCACCAGCCTGTTGTCACAGACAGGGCAGGCGTCATATTCAGCACTGCGGCGGTAATCAGGTCTTGCTGGTCCCGTCTGCGGTACCCAGGTTGGTGGTTTCCGGGTGGGTGCTGTGCGCGGGGATGTGGTCCTCGCCCAGCTCGCCCGTCCCGGCTGCTCCGCCTGTCCCGGCCCCAGCGCCGGTGGGACCGGAGGTGTTCCCCGTGCCGGTCGAGCCGTCGCGGTGAATTGCGGAGCCGATGACAGTGCCTGCCCTGCGCGCCGCCTCGCCCAGCTGGTCCGCAACCTCGGGCGCCTTTTCCTTGATGGTCCCCGTGGCCACAGCCACCTTGTCCTGGACGGGCTTGCTGTCCCAAATGCTGGCGGCGCGGGCCTTCAGCTTGTCATATGCGGCACGGCCGGACCGTGAGCCCAGGACGTAGCCAGCGGCGATGCCAACACCCAAAAGAAGCTTGTTTTTCATCATGAACTCCTGCTCCGTGAGAAGGTTGTCAGTTTTGGCCGGGACGCTTGGCGCCTAGCCGGAGAAATGAAAACCGGCCTGGGGGATGTGTGCCCCCCAAGCCGGTTTCCTGGCACTGCCCGGGCAGTTATCCGCGGACGCTGCGCTTGGTGACCATGCCATAGATGGCGAGCACGATCAGCGAGCCGACGATCGCCAGCAGCCAGGTCTGGATCGAGAAGAACTCCTGCAGTCCGCTGCCGAAGATCATTCCACCCAGCCAGCCGCCGAGGATGGCACCAACAACGCCCAGGATCAGGGTGATGAACCAGCCGCCACCCTGCCTGCCCGGGAGGATCGCCTTAGCGATCGCACCGGCAATAAGTCCGAGAATCAGAAATGCAATAAATCCCATTTTTTTGCTCTCTTCCTAGGTAAAGGAGGCCCCCATGTTCCGGAGGCACTTCGTCCTTCTGGCTCAATAGTAATCATGCTTACTATCTATTTGCCAACCCCGCGTCAGGAAAAAAGCCCAGTTCAAGCATGCCTCAGTGGCCCGTATGGTCCGAATCATTGCCCGCCCCGGGGCCTTCGTCGAGGACCGCAAGTTCCGCGAGATCCTGCCGATCCAGGGCGAAATCGAACACGTCCAGGTTCTCCCTCATGCGCTCGGGAGAAGCACTCTTGGGAATCGTTACCAATCCGTTTTGTATATGCCACCGCAGGACCAGTTGTCCCGGTGTTTTGCCGTGTTTTTCCGCCAGCTGGGAAAGAATTGGAGCGCTGAGCAGGCCCGCGCCGGAGCCACCCAGGGGGCTGTAGGACTCCGTGACAATTCCATGCTTCGCGTGGAATTCGCGTTCCGCCTCCCGGGTGATCGCCGGGCTTAGCTGGATCTGGTTAACCGCAGGCACCACGTCCGTCTCTGCCATCAGCCGCTCCAGGTGGGCGGGCTTGAAGTTGGACACCCCAATCGACCGGGCTTTCCCCTCCGCCTGGAGCCGCTCGAACGTCTGCCACGTGGAGATGTACTGGTCCCGGCCAGGAAGCGGCCAGTGGATCAGCAGCAGGTCCACGTAGTCCAGCCCCAAGCGCTCCAGGGACCCCTCCAGGCCGGCAACGGCACGGTCGTGGCCCTGGAATTCACCATCCAGCTTGGTGGTGACGAAGAGTTCGCTGCGGTCCAGGCCGCTGGCCCGGATGCCGTTGCCCACGCCGCGCTCGTTGCCGTACTTCACGGCGGTATCGATGTGCCGGTACCCGGCTTCCAGGGCTTGTACGACGGCGGTCGCCACCTGGTCGTCGTCCAGCGGCCAGGTGCCAAGGCCCAGTTGGGGGATGCTGTGGCCGTCATTGAGTTCGATGAGCGGTGCAAGTGTCATGCGAACAGTCTTGCGGGCCGGTGCACCCGGGTCCACCCCTAGCTGCCGCTGGAATCCTCAGCCAGTTTCCGTTTGAGGATTTTTCCGCTCGGGCCCAGCGGGAGTTCGGAGACAAGCCTGACCACCCGCGGGTACTTGTATGCCGCGAGCTGGGCGCTCGCAAAGTCAATCAGGCCCGCTTCGGAGACGGTGGCCCCGGCATCCAGCACAATGGCCGCCGCGATCTCCTGGCCGTGCACGTCATGCGGTATCCCGTAGACGGCGGCGCTGACCACCTGCGGGTGGGTGAGCAGGACCTCCTCCACCTCCCGGGGATACACGTTGAATCCATTCCGGATGATCATGTCCTTCTTGCGGTCGACGATGGTGAGGTAGCCGTCGTCGTCCTTTGTCCCAAGGTCCCCGCTGCGGAACCAGCCGTCCACCACCGCCTCGGCCGTAGCCTCTGGCCGGTTGAGGTAGCCCTTCATCAGCAGGTGTCCGCGGATGACGAGTTCGCCAAGCTCCCCGTTGGGCAGCAGTTCGATGCGCTCCACCACCTCGGGCCGGGCAATTTCGATATCTACGCCCCAGATCGGTACGCCGATGGTTCCAGGCCGGGGTGGCGTGCCGACATGGTTGAAGGCTGCAACGGGCGAGGTTTCGGTCAGCCCGTAGCCCTCGTGGATCTCCACGCCGAAAACGTCCCGGAACTTGTCCATCACAGCCAGCGGAAGGGACGCTCCGCCGGAGATGCCGTACCGCAGGGCGGCAGGCCGGTCGGGCAACGTCTTGGCTGCCTCCAGCAGTGCCACGTACATGGTGGGAACCCCCAGGAAGACGTTGACATCGTGCCGGGCCAGCAGCTTCAGGGCATCCTCCCCGTTGAAGCGCGGCATCAGCACGATGGTGGCGCCAGCCCGCAGCCCGGTGTTGAGAACCACTGTCTGGCCGAAGGTGTGGAAGAGCGGCAGGCCGCCGAACAGGACGTCACCGGGCCGGAAGTCCATCACGCTGGTCAGCAGCACCGATGTCTGTTCCACGAGGGCGAAATGTGTGCCCAGCGCGCCTTTCGGTTTACCCGTCGTGCCCGAGGTGTAGAGGATCGTTGCGGTGTCCGAGGGGCGGCACGGCTCGTATGTGCGGATCGGCTCGGCGCCGGCAGCTTCCGCCTCGAGCCGGGGGAACCCGCTGTCGTCCGGAGCCATCACTGTCAGCACGCCGACTCCGCTGGCTTCCGCGCCTGCGGCTCCTTCCGGGAGCAGCGGAGCGGCGCATACCAGCAGCCGGGCGCCGCTGTCCTGGAGGACGTACTCGATTTCACGGGCCTTGAGCAGGGCGTGTACCGGAACCACGATGGCACCGAGGGACAGGATGGCGTAGTAGACCCGGGCGAAGTCCGGAACGTTGGGAATCAGGACGGCGACGGCGTCGCCCGGGCCGATGTCACGCGCACGCAGCGCTCCCGCGTAGGCGCGGGTCTGGCGCCACAGGTCCCCGTAGCTGACCTCGTCCCCGCCGACCACGAGGGCGATGCTGTCCGGCGTCCTGCGGGCGGATTCAGCCAGGATGGCGGCCACGGAAATCGTTGCGAATCCCTCGGCGGAGTTGTTGTTGGTCATGGCCTGCTTCTTCGGTGGGAGGTGTTTTTTCGGGGGCTCAGGCGAAGGCGGACATGCCGGTGATGCCGCGGCCGATGATGAGGGCCTGCACCGTCTCGGTGCCTTCGTAGGTGTGGATCGCCTCGATGTCGGCAAGGTGCCGTGCCACGCGGTTTGCCAGCAGGATGCCGTTGCCGCCCAGCAGGTCGCGCGCATTGGAGGCGATGCCCCTGGCGATGCGTGTGCAGGTGTACTTCGCCAACGACGCCTGCTCGGGGGTGAGTGTCCCGGCCTCGTCCAGGCGGGTCATCTGGACCACCATCAACTGCATCGTCGCCAGTTCGCTGAGCATGCGGGCCAACCGCTCCTGCACAATCTGGGAGGCTGCCAGTGGCCTGCCGAACTGGCGGCGCTGCCTGGCGTACTGGACGGCGGTTTCGTAGCACGCGGTGGCATGCCCGACGGCGGACCACGCCACGCCCAGGCGGGTCGCCAGGAGCACGCGTGCCGTGTCCTTGAAGGTGCGCGCCCCGGGTAGGACGTTCGCGTCCGGAACAAAGACGTTCTCGAGCCGGATATGTGCCTGCCAGATGGCGCGCAGGGCCAGCTTTCCCTCGATCTTCGTGGCGGTGTAGCCGGGGGAGTCCTGGGGGACAAGGTAGCCGTGCACCTGGCCGTCTTCGCCGCGCGCCCACACCACGGTGACGCCGCCCACCGAGCCGTTACCGATCCATTTCTTCTCACCGTTGAGCAGGAAGCCGCCGTCGGTCCGGGTTGCGGTGGATTCCAGTGCCACCGAGTCCGAGCCGTGGGTGGGCTCGGTCAGGGCGAAGGCCGCGTATTCCTTTCCGCTGGCGACAGCGGGCAGCCAACGTTCTTTCTGGGCCGCGGAGCCACATTCGGCGATCGACCGGAGGGCCAGGCCCCCCTGGACGGCGATCATCGTGGCCACGGAGCCGTCCCCGCGGCTGATTTCCATGTTCACGAGCCCGGCGGCCATGCTGCTCATCGGCGCGAATCCGTCCACCGGGACGCCGTCGCGCAGCAGGTCCTGCTGGCCGAGGCGCTCCAGCAGGTGAAGTGGATACTCGCCGCGTTCCCAATAGCCGTCGATAACGGGGAGGACCTCATCCTGGACGAAGCTGCGGGCCCGCTCCCAGTAAGCGCGGTCCCCGGCGCTGATGCCCGCAAAGACAGCGGCCGGGTCCGTGCCCAGCGCCTCCGTCACCACATAGTGCGGTTCTACGGTGCCGGCGGGAAACCCGTCCGGAAAGCTGGTATCGGCCACTCCCAGGCCGGGAGACGTCGTTGTCATGTCTGCATCCTCTGGATTTGCGGTTCAACCGCGGCGCCAACCGCGGGTGAAGGTGTGGCGGGGACCACACCGGTCAAGGATGCACTGAAACGCAGTTCCACGTCAAGGGACTCAGTGCCATATGCGGTTCAGGGAACAGCTTAGGGAAGGGCGTCGCGAACGGCCTGGGCAATGGCCTCCTTGTCCACGGCGTCCGCCAGCACGGTCACGACGACGGTGGGCGGCTGGGGTGCGCGCCCCCGGCCAAGCAGGACCGGGCGGAACATCCGGGACAAGGCATGGAGTTCGGTGGCCAGGGAGGCGGCCCTTTGCCGGTCGCCGGGAGCTGCATCAGGAGCCCCGGCCGCGGCGTCCTCCGCCGCTTCAGGGCCGGAGCGAAGCCACTCCCGGAGGAAGGCGTTGTGCACGGCAACGACTGACGCCGCGAAGGCCACTGCCGTGTGTTCGTGCGCGCCGCCGTCGGGCAGCCCGTCCATCACGTGCCGCAGGAACGCCCGCTCGTACCGGTGGGAGGTAACCAGCTCGCGGTCCCGGAGGGCCGGTACCGCCTGCAGGAGCCGGTACCTCGCCCGGGAAGTCTCCGGATTCCGCAGGTGGTGGTTGAAGACCAGCAGTGCCGCGTCGCAAACCGCTGCCAGGGGGTCCCGCGTTGATCCCGCCAGCAGGGCGTTCACGTGGCCGAGGATCCGCTCATGGTCTGCGAAGACCACGTCCTCTTTCGAGCCGAACTTCCGGAAGAAGGTGCTGCGGCTCATTCCCGCAGCCTCTGCCAGCCCCTCCACAGACGTGGCATCGAAACCCTGGCGCGCCAGCAGCCCGATTGCGGCGGCGACCGGTTCGTCAGCATTGCGGCCCTCGGCGTTGGCGGTCATGCGCCGAAATCTAGCACACGGGCAGGGCTCCTCCCCGGGTGCCCGCTCCTCAGGCGCCCCTGCGGGCCCAGCTGGTGAGCTTGTCCGAAAGCTGCATGTAGTCCTCGTTCACCTGTTGCAGCTCGGCGTGGCTGTCGAACCACTGGACAATCTCGCGGGCACCGTCCGCGAACGGGATGGTGGCGGTGTACGACGGGACCAGGGACTTGATCTTCGTGTTGTCAAAGACCACGGAATGGGACCGGTCGCCCAGGAGGTTGGAGCCCAGTTCCTGGTCGTGCGCCGCAATGGTTTCGGACGCCACGTGCACCAGCTCCGGTTCCGCCACGCCCGCCGCCCGTGCGAAGAGCCGGTAGATCTGGTTCCATGGCAGGTACTCGTCCGAGGTGATGGTGTAGCTCTCGCCCACAGCCTGCGGCCGGCCGAGCAGCCCCACGAAAGCCTTGGCGAAGTCACGGCTGTGCGTAAGGGTCCACAACGAGGTGCCATCGCCGTGGACCATGACCGGGAGCCCGGCACGCATCCGGTGGACATCCGTCCAGCCGCCCACCATGGCGATCTTGGTGCGGTCATAGGTGTGTGACGGCCGCACCACCGTCAGCGGAAAGTCCTGCTCCCGGTAGGCGCGGAAGAGCAGTTCCTCGCACTCGATCTTGTCCCGGGAATACTGCCAGAAGGGGTTCTTCAGTGGCGTGGATTCCAGGATCGGCAGCCGGGTGGGCGGTTTCTGGTACGCGGACGCCGAGCTGATGAAGACGTACTGCCCGGCCCTGTCCCTGAACAGGTCCATGCTGGTTTGTGCCTGGTCCGGGGTGTACGAGATGAAGTCCGCGACGGCGTCGAACGTCCTCCCGCCCAGCACGTCGCGGACCGCCGCCGCATCGCGGATGTCCGCGTGCAGGACTTCCGCACCATCGGGGACGGGCCTGGTGGACTGTCCCCGGTTCAGGATGGTCAGCCGGTGGCCCAGCGCGACCGCGCGTTCTGCCGCCGCCGCGCTGATGACCCCGGTGCCGCCGATGAAAAGGATGCTCCGCGGCGCCACCGTGTCCGCGGCCTCGGGTGGGGTCACCACGCGTAGTCTTCCGGTGCCGTACGGTGTCCCGGGAAAATGTCGTCCAGCCGCTTGAGGGCGTCGGCGTCGAGGCTGACGTCCAGGGCGCGGACCGCCGAGTCCAGCTGTTCCTGAGTTCGCGGACCCACAATCGGTGCCGTCACGGCGGGCTGGTGGAGGAGCCAGGCAAGGGCAATATCGCCGGGTTCGTGGCCCAGTTCATCCGCGAAATCCTCGTACTGGCGGATCTGGTCCTGGTGCTTCTTCAGCGTTTCAGCGGCCCGTCCTTCGGTGCGTCGCACGCCTTCGCGCTCCTTCTTCAGCACCCCGCCAAGGAGTCCGCCCTGCAGGGGAGACCAAGGGATCAGGCCCAGCCCGTACTGCTGTGCGGCCGGGATGACTTCAAGCTCAACCTGGCGCATGAAGAGGTTGTAGATGGACTGCTCGCTGACCAGGCCGGTGTAGTTCCGGCGGCGTGCTGCTTCCTGTGCCTGGGCGATGTGCCAGCCGGCGAAGTTGCTGCTGCCCGAGTAAAGGATCTTGCCCTGCTGGACCGCCACTTCGACGGCCTGCCAGATTTCATCCCAGGGGGTGTCCCGGTCGATGTGGTGGAACTGGTAGACATCGATGTAGTCGGTTTGCAGCCGCTTGAGGCTGGCATCCAGGGCCCGCCGGATGTTCAGCGCCGAGAGCTTGGATTCGTTGGGCCGGTCCGTCATGGTGCCGTAAAGCTTGGTGGCCAGCACGGTGTGCTCCCGGCGCTCGCCGCCCTTGGCGAACCAGCGCCCGATGATTTCCTCGGTCCAGCCGCGGTGCCCGGCGCCGCCGTAGACATTGGCGGTGTCGAAGAAATTGATTCCGGATTCGTGGGCCGAGTCCATGATGCTGTGGGCGTCCGCTTCCTCCGTCTGCGGACCAAAGTTCATGGTGCCCAGGCAAAGGCGTGAGACTTTCAGGCCGGAGCGGCCCAGGTGGGTGTACTGCATGGAAGGAGTTCCTTTCGGGGAGCCTGCCGGATGGGGTTGGCCTGCCGGCCGGTGGAGACTGTGGGGATTCACATCTGGGTGAAGGAGGCGACGGCGGGATCGGAACCGATGCGGGCACCGGATTCCAGCGCCGTGATGGCGGCCAGTTCGTCGTCGGACAGCGTCAGGGAGGATGCCGCGAAGTTTTCCCGGATCCGGTCAGGGTTCGCCGACTTGGGGATGACGATGTTTCCCTGGGCCAGGTGCCAGGCCAGCACCACCTGGGCGGTGGAGGCGTTGTGCGCGTTGGCGATTGCCGTGACGGCCTTTCCGTTCAGGTCCCCGCCCTGCCCCAGCGGGCTGTAGGCCTCCACGGCGATGCCGAGGCCGCGGCACTTCGCCGCCAGGTCCGCCTGCTGGTAGCTGGGGTGCAGCTCGATCTGGTTGACGGCGGGGACGGTTTCGGCGGACTCCAGCAGGGTGTCCAGGTGGTCGGAGAGGAAGTTGGAGACACCGATGGCGCGGACCTCCTTGTTGTCGTACAGCCGCTCCATCTCCTTCCAGGCCTGCACGAACAGTCCCTGCGACGGCACGGGCCAGTGGATGAGGTAGAGGTCGATGAAGTCCAGGCCCAGCGCCTTCCGGCTGTTTTGGAAGGCCTCCTGCGCCCGGCCCTGCTCGCCGTTGCGGAGCTTGGTGGTAATGAAGATGTCCTCGCGTGCGATGCCGGTGGCGGCAAGCGCCGCCCCCACCCCGGCCTCGTTGCGGTAGGCGGCCGCGGTGTCGATGTGGCGGTAGCCCGCCTCCAGCGCGTCCTCCACGGTGCGCTGCGTATCTTCCGGCGGAACCTGGAAAACGCCGAAGCCAAGTTGCGGGATGGTGACGCCGTTGTTCAGTGTCAGCTCTGACATGGGTGCTCCTTGAACGGTGGTGGTGGAATCAGTGCCGGATGCTCGACAGCGAGAAAGCGGTTTCCGCTGGCTCACTCCTGAGCCTATGCACTTTTGGCCGCCAAGTCAGCAGGAAAGGCTGATCCTGTTTTTCCTAGGATTGCCAGTCCTACCTTCGTTGTAGAGCGATGCCCGATACGGCAGGCAGAATGGGGACCATGGGTCAAAGCGCCGAGTTCGGAAAATTCCTCAAAGCGATGCGGTCGCGGCTGAGTCCGGAGGTGGCCGGAACCGGCCCCACCAACGGTTCCCGCAGGGTCCCTGGCCTGCGGCGGGAAGAGGTGGCGCGGCTGGCTGGTGTCAGCACCGACTACTACGTCCGGCTGGAGCAGGGCCGTAATATCCACCCTTCGCGCACAGTCCTGGACGCGGTGGCCCGGGCGTTGCGGCTGGACAGCAGCGAGCACGCACACATGCTGGACCTGCTCGAAAACTGTGCGGGCTCTCCCCGTGAGTCCGGCCCGTCGGCAGCCCAGGGGGTCCGGCCCGCACTCCGCCAGCTCCTGGATGCGGTGGGGGATGTCCCCGCCATGGTGCTGGGCAGGCGCAGCGACGTGCTTGCCGGGAACCGGATGGCTTTCCTGCTCTTCACGGATTTCACCGCGCTGCCCGCCGCCGAGCGGAACCTTGCCCGCTGGACGATCCTCGACCCCGCGGCGCGGGAACTTTTCCGCGACTGGAAGACCGTGGCTGCCGAAGCTGCGGGCTCCCTCCGCCTGGACGTGGGGCGCCACCCCAACGATCCCCAGGCGAACCAGTTGGTGGGGGAGTTGGCGGTCCACAGCGAACACTTCCGGCAGTGGTGGGCGGGCCACCGCGTGGCCACCCGCTCGGCCGGCACCGTCCGCCTGCACCATCCGGCAGTGGGCGACCTTGAACTGAACTTTGAAAACCTCATCCTGCCCGAGGACCCCGACCAGATGCTGCGGGTATATTCCGCCCGGCCCGGGTCGCCGTCGTCGGACGCACTGGCCCTCCTTGGCAGCCTCGGGGCGTCGCCCGGGAGTGCCCTGGAACGTCGGCCTGCCCCGGCCGCCGACGGTGCTGGCGCGGAGTAACGCGCCCGGGAGTCCTTCTTCTGTACATTTGTCCAGAGAGGGTGCCCAATTCTGGCCAGCCGCCCATTGGTGCCGGGGCCGGGGGTTCCTAGGCTGGAGAAACAAGGTTCCCGCCCCAAGGATGGTCTCAACGATGAAGCGCATCGCCCTGCTGAAGGAGCGCCAGGCGTCTGCCGGCGCCGCGTCCACTGCCACCGGCTCGCACTGCCCCGCGTCAGGCCTGTGGAGCCCGGAACTTGATCCGCATACCGTGCTCTCCTTCTTCGAAGGCCACGTATTTCCTGCGTTCGACGGCGTCCCGACAGTCTGGCGCCGCCGGAGCCCGGGCACCGCGAACTAAGCCATCCGTAAAGCAGAACTGACCCGCAGCCGGCGTCGTTGACACTCCGCCGGCTGCGGGTCAGTTTTGCTTTGAATCAGTGCTCTGTGTTGGTCAGTGCTCTTCGAGCCGGAAGCCGATCTTGATGGTGACCTGCCAGTCCGCCACCTTGCCCTCTTCCAGGTGGCCGCGGATCTCCTTGACCTCGAACCAGTCGAGGTGCCGCAGGGTCTGGGATGCCTTGGCGAGGCCGTTGCGGACGGCATCGTCCACGCCCTCGGTGGAGGTGCCGACAATTTCAGAAATGCTGTACGTGTGGTTGGACAACTTCGCTCCTCGTGATCGTCGATGCCCCCGGTTGCGGGCCGTCCCTGAAGCCTAGTAGGACTCCGGGAGCGTTGGCCAGACCCTTGGGGCCAGGAGCGGCAGCAAGTCCCGGGTGGGGGACTACCGGGCCTCCAGCACCAGGTTCTTCAGGTCGTCCAGGGTCTGCTGCATGTGCGCGTCCATGGTTTCCCGCGACCTGACCGCGTCCCGCGACTGCAGGGCTTCGGCGATGCTCTGGTGATGGCCGATGGCGTGTTCCTGGATGGTGGGAACGGCCGATGTTTCTGTCCGCCGCTTCTCCAGCACCCGGTGCAGCGGCTCGAACAGCACGGACACGAAGACGTTGCCCGAGGCGCGGAGGATCACGTCGTGGAAAGCGAGGTCCGCTTCCACGAAGGCGGCGACGTCGTTGATGCTGTGGGCGGCCTTCATTGCCGAGACGTGGGCGAAGAGGGTGTCGATGTCCTCTTCCGAGATCCGCCCGGCGGCCAGTTCGCAGGCCCCGGTCTCCAGCATTCGCCGGAGTTCGATGAGCTGGATGGAGGCATCGGCGTCGTTCTTGCCTTCCGAGGCGGCGCGAAGCACTGCCTCGAGGGAGGTCCAGCGGCTGAGCGGGTTGACGAATGTGCCCCGGCCCCGCTCCACACTCAGGATGTGCTGGGCCTGCAGTGTCTTCATCGCTTCGCGGACCGTCATGCGGCTGACTTCATGGCGCGCACTGAGCTCGTGCTCTCCGGGCACGGTGGCCCCGGGCGGAAACTCGCCTTCGATGATGCGGTCCAGCAACTCGTCGGCCACGATGCCGACCAGCGATTTCCTTGCCATATTTCCCCCGCTTCCTGCTCCCGGCCCACGCCCGGCGGATATGTCAGACAAGTCTACTTGCGCGTCCTTATGCCGTGTGCCACACTAACATTCAAATGCAAGATGTCAGACATCTTACAGTTACCTTTACATCAGGATCCCGATCCCCGGATCGCAACACAACGGAGTGCACTGTGACGCATGAAGCCGACCTGCTGGCCGCCTACCCGGCAGAACTGGATATCCCGGCAGCGCTGGTTGCCGCCACGCTGGCCGCTTCCAACGCGGAGGTTCCCCGCGTCCTGGTAGTGCTCGACGACGACCCCACCGGCACGCAGTCAGTGGCGGATTTGCCCGTGCTCACCCGCTGGGAAGTGGAAGACTTCGCGTGGGCTTTTGGCCAGGGCAAGCCCGCCGTGTACGTCCTCACCAACACCCGCAGCCTTGATCCGGCAGAGGCAGCGGCACGCAATGAAGAAGTCGTCCGCAACGCGCTTGCCGCGGCAGGTTCGCCCGACAAGCTTCGCCTCGGCTTCGTCAGCCGCAGCGATTCCACCCTCCGCGGCCACTACCCCCTGGAACCGGACGTCATCGCAGCCACGGTTGCCGAGGCCGGCGGCGGAACAACCGACGGCGTCGTCATCGTTCCGGCCTTCCCGGACGCCGGCCGCGTCACCATCGGCGGTGTCCACTACATGCGCGGCACCGGTGACGCCAAGGGCACCCTGGTTCCCGTCTCCGAAACCGAGTTCGCCAAAGATGCCACCTTTGGCTTCAGCACGTCCGTCATGGCAGAGTACGTTGCCGAAAAGTCGCAGGGCCGGTTCCCCGCAGAGTCCGTGATTGTCCTGGATTTGGACATCATCCGTGCCGGCGCCTCCGCCCAGGATCCTGCCATCTCCGCGAAGGCCATCGCCGACGCCCTGGAACCAGCCACCGACTCCACCCCGATCGTGGCCGACATCGTCACCGAGAACGACTTCCGTGCCCTCGCCCTGGGTCTTGAAGAGGCCGAACGCCGCGGCAAGAAGCTCCTCTACCGTGTCGGCCCGCCGTTTGTCCGCGGCCGCATCGGCCAGGACGTCCGCACCGCGCTGACAGCCGAAGAGGCCTACGCGGGCAACACCCCGTCGGAAGCAGGCGGCCTGATCGTGGTGGGCTCGCACGTGGGACTCACCACCCGCCAGCTCAACGTCCTCACCGCCGAACACAGCTCCGCGCGCATCATCGAGATCGACGTCGAGAAGCTCCTCGCCGATGAAACGGAAGCCAAGGCGCACCTGGACCAAACGGTGGACGCCGTGGTCGAAGCCCTCCGCGCCGGCGACGTCATCGTGCACACCAGCCGCCTCCTCATCAAGACGGACGACCCTGCCGAAAGCCTGCGGATCGCGCGCACCGTCTCGGCCGCCGTCGTCGACGTGGTGAACCGGACCCTGAAGACCTTCCCGCCCCGGTTCGTCATCGCCAAGGGCGGCATCACCTCCTCCGACGTGGCAGCCCACGGCCTGGAAATCCGCCACGCCATTGTCCGCGGCCCCATGCTCCCGGGCATCGTCAGCCTCTGGGAACCGGTGGACGGCCCCGCCAAGGGCATCCCGTACATCGTCTTCGCCGGCAACGTGGGCGACGACGACTCCCTCGCCCAGGTCACCCGCAAACTCAGCACCGCATTCTGACGGCGCGTCGAACAAACCCCAATTTCCCGCAAGAATTCAACGGAGAAACACCATGACCAGCAATTACACCGTCACCGTCCTGGGCCTTGGCGCCATGGGCCTGCCCATGGCCACCCGCCTGGCTTCGCAGCTGACCGTCCACGGCTTCGACATCGCCGAGCCCCGTCTCAAGCTCGCCGAAGAAGCCGGCATCACCACCTTCACAACAGCCCGTGAGGCTGCAAAGGGCGCCGACGCCGTGCTCCTGGCCGTCCGCAACGGTGAACAGCTCAACGACGTCCTCTTCGGCGAAAACGGCGTGGCCTCGGTGCTTGAGCCGGGCGCCGTCGTCATCCTCGGCAGCACCGTGGGCACCGACGCCATCCCCGCTACGGTCGCCAAGCTGGCCGAATACGGCGTGGACCTGGTGGACGCCCCGCTGTCCGGCGGCCCCAAGCGCGCCGGCGAAGGCGACCTGCTGATCGTCGTCGGCGCTTCCCCCGAAGCCCGCGAAAAGGCAGCGCCGGCCCTGGACCTGCTCGCCTCCACCCTCACCGTGGTGGGCGACAACCCCGGCGACGGCCAGGCGCTGAAGACTGTCAACCAGCTCCTGTGCGGCGTCCACATTGCCGCCGCCGCGGAGGCCCTTGCCCTGGCCGACGCGCTCGGACTGGACCAGGCCAAGACCCTGGCTGCCCTGGAAGCGGGGGCCGCCGGCTCCTTCATGCTGTCCAACCGCGGCCCGCGCATCCTCGAGGCGTACAACGAGGACGGCGCCGAGGTCCTGTCCCGCCTGGACATCTTCGTCAAGGACATGGGCATCGTGGGCAAGGCAACCCGCGCCGCCGGCCTGGCAGCCCCCGTTGCCGCCGCCGCCGAGCAGCTCTACCTGCTGGGCCAGGCCCAGGGCCTCGCCGCCGCCGATGACTCGGCGGTCATCAAGGTGGTTGCCCCCGCCAAGCGGACCAAGTAACCCGGCGCACCAAGAAGCCTTTCCCCGTACAAGGTACGACGACGGCGGTCCCCCCTTCGCCGTCGCCGTACCTCCCAGCGTTGCCGGCGCCGTCCCGCAACGTTTATCCCCGCCGTAAGACCTGCTGCCCGCCTTCCCCCAGGCCGGCACGTCAAAGGAGACACCTCCCCTTATGAACCACCTGATTAACCCGCTGATAGTGCGGGCGGCCGATGCCCCGGCCATCAAGCCCGCCGTTGAGCTGGGCACCCCGCTGCTGCTCACCATCGCAGCCGTTGGCATCGCCATCCTGCTGGTGATGATCATCCGCTTCAAGATCCAGGCCTTCGTGGCCCTGCTCACCGTCAGCATCCTGGTGGCCATGGCTGCCACCATCCCGCTGCAGGACATCTTCACCGTGGTGTCCAGCGGGGTGGGCAGCACCATGGGCAAGGTGGCCATCCTGATCGCGCTCGGTGCCGTGCTGGGCCGGATGATCGAGGTCTCCGGCGGCGTCCAGTCCCTCGCGGACCACTTCACCCGCAAGCTCGGTGCACGCCGCGTGGCTGTGGCGCTGACCGCCGTCGGCTTCCTCGTGGCTATCCCCGTCTTCTTCGAGGTGGGCATCATCGTGCTGGTGCCTATCGTCTATGCCTTCGCCAAGATCGCCAAGGTGCACCCGGTCAAGTTCGGCCTGCCCATGGCCGGCATCATGCTCGCCATCCACGTGGCGGTCCCGCCGCACCCCGGAATCGTGGCCGGCGCCGGCGTGCTGGGCGCGGATATCGGGCTGATCGCCCTGATCTCGCTGCTGATCTGCGTGCCGCTGGGCTTCCTGTCCTACTGGGTGGCGTCCATCATGAACCGCAAGGACTACGAACTGCTGCCGGCAGTGAAGGTTCAGGTTGAGGAGTTCGGGTCCAAATCCCTGGTCAAAGTGGGCCACGACGGCCCCGGTGCCGCCGCCGTGGCACCCCCTCGCCCGGGACTGATCATCTTCCTGATTGCCGCTCCGATCGTCCAGATCCTCCTGGGTACCGTTGGCACCCTCATCCTCCCCAAGTCCCACCCGCTGTATGGGCTGGCAGCCTTTATCGGCAACCCGTTCCTCGCGCTCCTTGTGGCCGTGGCGCTGTCCTTCTTCCTGCTGGCCGTCCGCCGCGGCTGGTCGTTCAAGGAAACCGGTGAAATCTTCGAGGGCTCGCTGCCGCCCATCGCCTCCATCCTGATGGTGGTCGCGGCCGGCGGCGTGTTCGGCAATGTCCTCCAGGTCTCCGGCATCGGCTCCGCGCTCTCCAAGACCCTGGACACCCTCGGCGTCCCACTGCTTCTGCTCGGCTTCATCATTTCGCTGGCCCTGCGCGCCGCACAGGGTTCGGCCACCGTTGCCATCGTGACCACCACCGGACTGCTGTCCGCAGCGGTCAGCGGCGGCGGCTACAGCCCGGCGCAGATCGCAGTGATCGTGATCGCCATCGGCTTCGGTGCCCTGGGCCTCTCGCATGTCACGGATGCCGGCTTCTGGGTGGTGGTCCGCTACTACGGCCTCACGGTCTCGGACGGCCTGAAGACCTGGACCGTCCTCACCACCATCCTGGGCCTGGCCGGTTTCGTCCTGACCTTCCTGGTCTGGATCCTGGTGGGAGGCCTGGGCGTCTGATGCGAACCCGACTCGACCACCTGGTGACGTCCGCACTCCAGCAGGGTTCCGCCGTTCCGGCCTTCACCTGCTACGACTTCACCACCGCGCTGGCCGTGGTGGCAGCCGCAGAAGAGTCCGGGCGGGGCGCCATTCTGCTCGTGGCACCCAGGACCGCCGCCACGGCGAATGGCCTGCGCCTCATTGCGGCCCTCCGCGGCCTGGCCGACGCCGCTGCGGTTCCGGTCGCGGTGCAGCTTGACCACGCAAGCGACCTGAAAGTGATGGCCGACGCCGTCGCGGCAGGGGCGGATTCCGTCCTCGCCGACGGATCGTCCCTTACCTACGAGGACAACATCGCACTGGTCCGGGCCGCACGCGCCCTGCTGGGCCCCGACGTCGTGCTCGAAGCTGAACTCGGCGGCCTGGCCGGCGACGAGGACCGCGCCTTCTCCGCCGATCAGCCGGCGGACCAGTCCGGGGCGGACGTGGCCGGCTTGACCGATTCCGCGCAGGTGGAGGACTTCGTCTCCCGCACCGGAGCGGAGCTGCTGGCCGTCGCCGTCGGCAATGTCCACGGCAAGTACAAGGGCGAGCCGCGGCTCCGCTGGGACGTGCTGCAGGACATCGCGGTGCGGACCCACATCCCATTGGTGCTGCACGGCGCCTCGGGAATCCCCGCCGAAGAACTGGTCAAGGCCGCCGCCATGAACGTGGGCAAGGTCAACTTCAACACCGAACTGCGGACCGGCGTGCTCGCTACACTGCAGGACCAGCTCGCCGCCCACCGCGCGGACGGCGAGAACCTCCAGGGCCTGTTGGGCCAGTGGAACAACAGCGCGCGGGACTTCGCCACCACCACGCTGGCCACGCTGGCACGGTAGCTGCAAGGCCCGCGAAGCCGCCAGGCAGGGAGGCTAGGATCGAGCAATGATCCTGGCCTCCCTTCTTTTTGCCTTCCTGGCCGCCGCACTCCACGTGTACATCTTCAGCATGGAGTCCGTGACCTGGACCAGGCCTGCCACGTGGAAGCGCTTCGGCGTGGCCTCGCAGGCGGACGCGGACACCACCGCTCCCATGGCCTACAACCAGGGCTTCTACAACTTGTTCCTCGCCATCGGGGCGTTTACCGGGATCGGCCTGGTGGCCTTTGGCGGGCAGGGATCAGGGCAGGCGGTGGCCGGCTGGACCCTGGTCTTCAGCAGCTGCGGATCCATGCTCCTGGCCGCCGCCGTCCTGGCTGTCACCGGACGGAAGTACCTCCGCGCCGCTGCAACCCAGGGCACCCTGCCATTGCTCGCCGTCGTGCTGGGGCTGGCCGCTGTGCTGTCCTGACGGTCGGGGCGAAAGACCGTAGACAGCGCCGGTGGTGGGGGCACAATAGTGCTGTGGGCAGCAGCAGGTCTCAGTAGGTCCCACCGTGGGCGGCGCCAGCAAGCGGGGGACACCGAGGGGGCCGGACCCGGCAAACGGCCGTGATCCGGCCATCGACCTTGTCCGCTTCGCCTGCCTGGCGCTGGTGGTGGTGGGACACTCCATGATGGTCAGCCCGGTACTGCACCCGGACGGCACGGTGACCACGGAGAACACGCTCGCCGTGCAGGACTGGTTTGTTCCCGTCATTTGGATCTTCATGGTGATGCCCCTGTTTTTCGTCACAGGAGGCATGACCGGCCTGCAGTCCTGGCGGCGGCTCAAGGGAAGCGGGGGCACTGCGGCGCAGTTCATCCGTGCCAGGCTGCTGCGCCTGCTCCTGCCCGCCACCGCGTTGCTCGCCGTGATGGTCGTGGGTTTGGGGGCGGCCGCAGTGCTGGGCGTGGACCGCCAGGCAGTCCAGCTGATGGCCGCCGGCGCCGCGATGCCCCTGTGGTTCCTGGCGGCCTACCTCGCGGCGCAGCTGAACATTCCGGTCCTGGCCGCCCTCCACGCCCGGGCGCCATGGCTGGCCCTCGGCCTGCTTACCGCTCTGGTGGTGGCTGTGGACTGCCTGCGCGGCGCGCTGCCGGCCCTTTCCTATGCCAACCTGGTTTTCGTCTGGTGCGCCGTGCAGCAGCTTGGGTTCCTGGCCGCCGACGGCCACTTTGCCAGGCTTTCCCGTTCCGGCCTGGCAGGCATGGCTGTTGCCGCGAATCTCGTGCTGGGCCTTGTTACCGGCCTCGGGCTGTACACGGGAAACATGCTGGTGAACCTCAACCCGCCCAATCTCACCCTGTTCCTGCTGGGCGTGGCCCAGTTGGCGGCCATGGAGCTGGCGCGGCCGGCGCTGGGCCCGCTGGCGGCGGTCGGCTGGGTGCGCCGGCTGCTGGGACTGGTGGGCGGCCGCTCGCTGACCGTCTATCTCTGGCATCTTCCGCTGCTGGTGGGGATGTCCGGACTGCTGCTGCTCACCCCGGTTTACAAGCCAGCCGCCGGAACGCCTGAGTGGTGGTGGTCACGGCCTGTAGTGGTCCTGGCGCTGGTCCTCCTGCTGCTGCCGGTAGCGGTTGCGTTCGGGCGCCTGGAGGAACGCCCGACGGCGCCGCAGACCTACCGCTGCCGGCCCGCCTCGGCGGGGGCCGCCGTCGTCGTGGTCTTCCTTCCGGTGGCGGACGCCGCACTCAGCGGACTTTCGCTGGGACTGCTGGCCGCCGGCGCGCTGTGCTTCACCGTGGCGATCCTGCTCCTCGGTGGCTTGCCGGTCCGCCGGCGGCGCCGCATACCGAAGCCTGTGGCAGGACGGGGGCGCGGCGGCGGGGGCATTGCCAGCGGAGTGAAGTAGTGCCAGTGTCAGACCATGACCGAGAACACCATGTCCACAGAGGATGAGTTCACCGCCAACGTTTCCCTGCGGCGCAACGACGCGCATCACCGCTATGAGCTGCTGGTGGACGGCAAGCTCGCCGTCCAGGCCTTCTTCCGTGACCTTCCGGGGCATATCGACTTCACGCACACCGAAACCGGCAAGGACTTCGAGGGCCGCGGCCTGGCCAGGGTGCTGGCGCACTTCGCCCTGGACGACGTCGTGGCCACCGGTAAACGCATCATCCCGCACTGCCCGTTCATGTCCAGCTACCTGCGCAAGCACGAGGGCTACGAACAGTTCGTCGACTGGCCGGAGCGCTAGCCGGGCCGGCGCCAACCGGATTGTCCGCAGCCGGCGTGCCTCGTCAGCTGGCCAGGGCTGCCGGTTCGGGCAGGGACAACCCGGTGCCGGGGTCATCGAGCGTGAAGCCGCACGCGCAGCGGTAGGTGACCACGCTTTCGGGCGCTGATCCGGCATGCAGTGCCACCACCGAGGTGCCGTCGACGTAGACAGGCTGGCGGACCGGCAGTTCCCCGTAGTCCACGCGCTCCATTGGCATGCGGCAATGCATCCGCGAGTTCATGGTGACCAGAAGCCCTGCGTCCACGGGTACGGTGGCGGTCAAAAGGCGCTCAGCCGCATCGGTGCGCTCCCCAGGCGCGGTCAGCTGATGTTCGGTTGCGGTGGTAATCATGGTCATCCTTGGGCTTCTTTCACGGAGCCACCCTCGTCGGCAGCCCCGCCGCGAACTGCTTGCGGAGGTTCATTTGCCCCATAAGCAAAGCATGCTTACTAATCACTTCGCAAATCGAATGTGATGCAGCGCACCCCCTTGGGGTGCTGCCCTGGGCTGCCACCACCCCTCCGGGCTGCCGCTCGGACGGGCCATGCCGGGCTTGGCCGCGTCCCGCCCCCATTGGCTTGGTCGGCGTTTCCCCAGCTCAGACTGATGGCCGTTCGATCATTGCACGTAAAGAAATACATCACAAAAGTTTGACTAAAAGGGTTACCTAAGTAAGGCTTGCCTTGCCTTACGAACGTCAACAGAAGGAAACCCTGTGCCGCTGCTGCCCCGACTCGACGCCCCACCCGTTGACGACCCGCTTTCCCCGCATGGGTCCTTCCCGATGAACCCGCCGGACGCAGGCGGCAGGCAGGAGCAGGACTTTGGTTCGCGGCTCGAGCTGGCGCTCGGGGCAACCAACCACCTCTTCAACGCCAGGAACTCCGCCCGGTACGTGGCCCAGGTCCTGCAGGGTGTCAATGCCGTCGCCACCAAAGTGGAGCGGACCACCCGCCCGTTCACCGGCGTCGAACCTGCCGTCCTGGCGGCGCGCGTGGGCGCTGTTGACCTGGACATGCCGCTGCCGGATACGGCCGCGGCACTGCAGGAACTCGACGACGTCTACCTGCGCGACGCCGTCTATTTCCATGACGCCAAATACGCCGCCCACCTCAACTGCCCCGTGGTGATCCCCGCCCTCGTGGGTGAGGCGGTCCTCTCCGCAGTCAACTCCTCCCTCGATACCTGGGACCAGAGCGCCGGCGCCACCATGATCGAGCGGCGCCTCATCGACTGGACCGCACAGCGGCTGCACCTGGGCAGCAACGCCGACGGTATTTTCACCTCCGGCGGCAGCCAGTCCAACCTGCAGGCGCTGCTGATCGCCCGCAACCACGCGGTGGCAGGCCTGCGCCGCGATCCCGCCCGCAGCAGCCTCCGTCTCCCGGCCCTGCTGGACACGTTGCGCATCTTCACCTCCGCGGACAGCCACTTCAGCATCCGGAAGTCGGCATCGATGCTGGGCCTGGGCTACGACGCCGTCGTCAGCGTCCCCTGCACGCCGGACCATCGGATGGACCCGGCCGCGCTGGCCCGGGCCATGGCGGAAGCGCGCGACGCCGGGCTGGTGCCCATGGCGGTCGTGGCCACCGCCGGGACTACGGACTTTGGCGCGGTGGACCCGCTCGCAGGGCTCGCCACCCTTGCCCGCGCCCACGGTGCCTGGTTCCACATCGACGCCGCATACGGCGGCGGCCTGATGGCCTCCGGGCGATACCGCCACCTCCTGGACGGGACGGGCCTCGCGGACTCGGTCACCGTCGACTTCCACAAGACCTTCTTCCAGCCCGTCAGCTCCAGCGCCCTGCTGGTCGCTGACCGCAGCATGCTGCGGCACGTCACCTATTACGCGGACTACCTGAACCCCGAGAGTGCGGCGCTCGCCGAGATCCCCAACCAGGTGGACAAGAGTATCCAGACCACCCGCCGCTTTGATGCCCTGAAGCTCTGGCTCACCCTGCGGATCATGGGGGCGGATGCCATCGGCGCGCTGTTCGATGAAGCCATCGACCTCGCCGGGCGCGTCGGTTCGCTCCTTGAAGCCGACGATGACTTCGAACTCGCGGCGCCGCCGCAGCTCAGCACCCTGGTGTTCCGCTACCGCCCGCGCCTCGGGAACGGCGAGCGGCTCGCCGAGGAGGCCGCCGACACGCTCAACCCCGCCATCCGCTCCGCTGTTTTCGCCTCCGGCCAAGCGGTGGTGGCCGGCACCACGGTGGGCGGACGGCACTATTTGAAGTTCACCCTCCTCAATGCAGAGGCCACCCTCCAAGACATCTCCGGGATCATCGGCCTGCTGCGCCGCACCGGCGCCGGCCTCCTCGAAGGCGGGGCAGCCGCATGAGCACCTCCGTCAACGGCGTGGTGCACGACTTCGCCGCTATCGGCGTCGGGCCCTTCAACCTGGGCCTGGCCGCCCTCGCCGAGCCGGTGGAAGGCCTCAGCGGGGTCTTCCTCGAGCAGCGGGAAACCTTCGACTGGCATCCCGGAATGATGCTGGAGCCCGCCCATCTGCAGGTACCGTTCATGGCGGACCTGGTGACCATGGCCGACCCCACCTCGCCATTCTCATTCCTGAACTTCCTCAAGCAGACGGGCCGGTTGTACCGCTTCTACATCCGGGAGAACTTCTACCCGCTGCGGGCCGAGTACAACCAGTACTGCCAGTGGGTGGCCGGGCAGCTGCACTCCGTCCGTTTTGGCACAACCGTGCTGGAAACGGCGTACGACGACGGCGTGTACCGGCTGTCCGTGTCAGGCCCGGACGGTCCCGGGGTACTTTTTGCCAGGCGGCTGGTGCTCGGCACCGGCACCTCCCCGTACGTCCCGGCCGCCGCTGAGGGGATCCTGCCGGCCACGGCCTCCGGAATTGGGGGACTGGCCATCCACAATGCCGACTACCTGGCCCGGAAGGCCGAACTGCAGCAGCGGCGCAGCATCACCATCATCGGCAGCGGCCAGAGCGCGGCGGAGATCTATTACGAGCTCCTGCAGGAAGCCGACGCCCACGGCTACCGGCTGGATTGGGTGACGCGCTCCGGCCGGTTCTTCCCGCTCGAGTACACCAAGCTGACCCTGGAGATGACCTCCCCGGAGTACGTGGACTACTTCCACAACCTCCCGGCGGAGCAGCGCGACCACCTCACCACGACGCAGAAGAACCTGTACAAGGGCATCAACTCCGACCTCATCGACGCGATCTACGACCTGCTCTACACCAGGAGCCTCACCGGCATGGTGGACACCCGGCTGCTGACTTCTTCCACGCTCACGGGTGCCGAACGGGATGCGGCTGCCGGAACCTACACACTGCACCTGCACCACCACGAGCAAGGCCACTCCTACAGCCTGGACAGCGAAGCCGTGGTTTTCGCCACCGGCTACGGCTACCGGGAACCTGCGTTCCTCGCCGGCGTCCAGGGCCGGATCGCCCGGGACAGCGCCGGGCGGTTCGCCGTGGACCGGAACTACAGCATCGGCGTGGAACCCAACGAGATCTTCGTCCAGAACGCCGAACTGCACACCCACGGTTTTGCCACCCCGGACCTCGGCATGGGCGCCTACCGCAACTCCTGCATTCTGCGCGAAATCACCGGCCGCGAGGTGTACCCCGTGGAGCGGAGCATCGCCTTCCAGCAGTTCGGCGTGCCCGCCGCGGTCCCGGCGGGGGCCACGGTATGAGGTTCACGTTCCGCGACGTCCACCCCATGGCAGATGCCCCGCTCCTGCACAGCTGGGTGACGCAGCCCTACGCCTCGTTCTGGGGGATGCTGTCAGCCAGCGTGGAGGACGTTGCGCGTGAATACGCAGCAATCCCGGCGGGCGGGCACCACCGTGCCCTGCTGGGGCTCGACGGCGGTGCGCCCGCCTTCCTGATGGAGGAGTACCTTCCAGCGTCCTCGCCACTGGCCGCGGTGTACCCGGTCCTGCCCGGCGACATGGGGATGCACCTGCTGGTGGCCCCGCCGTCGGGCGCCCCGGAAGCCGGCTTCACCACCGCCGTCATGGATGCCGTCCTGGCCCGGCTGTTCGCCAAACCCGGGGTGGACAGGATCGTGGTGGAACCGGACGTCCGGAACAGCCGGATCCACGCCCTCAACGAACGCCTTGGCTTCCGCGCTGCCAGCGTGGTGGCGCTTCCAGGCAAGGACGCACTGCTGAGTTTTTGCAGCCGCCACGACTATCTCGCCGCCCGGACCCTGGCTGTCCCGTTTCCGAATAGCAATGGAGCACTCCTGTGACCATCGATCTGCACCAACCACTTGACCGCCCGGCCCCGGCTCTTCCCGCCGCGTCCCCCTCGTCGGTATCCCACCTCACCCCCGGCCGCTGGGAAGCGGCCAACCGGCACCTGCTCCGCAAGGCGCTCGCGGAGTTCTCGCACGAACGGATCCTTCGCCCGGAGCCGGTCTCCAGCCCGGAGCCGGTCTCCACGCCGGAGCCCGGCACCTACCGCATAGGCAGCCCCGACGGCGCCCACGAGTACCGCTTTGATGCCCGGGTCCTGGAACTGGACCACTGGTCCATTGATGCCGCGTCCATCCGGCACTTCCACCGCGGCACCGAGGCGCCGCTGGACGCCGTCGAATTCATCACCATATTCCACGAGGTCCTGGGCATCAGGATCGGGATGCTCCCGGTATACCTGGAGGAAATCAGCAGCACCCTGGCCAGCCACGCCTACAAGCAAGCGGCCGGGCACCCGTCCGCCGCCGAACTGGCGGCAGGAGTGACCCGCGGCGGTGACGTGGCCGCCGACTTCCAGGCCATCGAACGGAGCATGACCGAGGGCCACCCCTGCTTTGTCGCCAACAACGGAAGGCTGGGCTTCGGCATTACCGACTACCACGCGTTCGCACCCGAAACCGGCGCCCCGGTGCAGCTGGAGTGGATTGCCGTGCACCGCGGCCACGCCGTCTTCACCTCCAGCGCCGGGCTTGATTACGCAACGCACCTGGCCGCCGAACTCGGGCCGCTGCTGGGTACCTTCCACGCCGTGCTGCAGGGACAGGACCTGGACCCGGCCGCCTACTTCCTTCTGCCGGTGCACCCCTGGCAGTGGGAGAACAAGCTCACGGTAACCTTCGCCGCGGAGATTGCCGGCCGGCGCATCGTTTACCTCGGCACCGGTGTTGACCAGTACCAGGCGCAGCAATCCATCCGGACCTTCTTCAACACCAGCGCGCCGGGCAGGAACTACGTGAAGACGGCCCTGTCAGTGCTGAACATGGGCTTCATGCGGGGACTTTCGCCGCAGTACATGAAGGCGACGCCGGCGATCAACGACTGGCTGCGGGCGCTGATCACATCCGACGAGGCGCTGCAGCGCCGTGGCTTTACCATGATCGGCGAGGTGGCCGCCGTCGGATACCACAACCCCTGTTACGAGGCTGGCTCAGCCGAGGGTTCCCCCTACCGGAAGATGCTGTCCGCCCTGTGGCGGGAAAGTCCGCTGCCGTTGCTCCGGGACGGCCAGCAACTGGCCACCATGGCCTCGCTCCTGCACGTTGACGCAGCCGGCAAGCCCATGGCCTCCGCCCTGATCGGGCGGTCAGGCCTCGCTCCTGCCGACTGGCTCCGGCGGTACTTCGAGGCCTACCTCATCCCGCTGGTGCACTGCCTGTACCGGTACGGACTGGCGTTCATGCCGCACGGTGAAAACGTCATCCTGGTCCTCGAAGACGGCGTGCCCGTGCGGGCCATCATGAAGGACATCGCCGAGGAGATCGTGGTGATGGGGGACCGGGTGGACCTGCCGGACGAGGTGTCGCGGATCAAGGCTGACGTTCCGGACGGGGACCAGGTGCTGGCGATCTTCACGGACGTCTTCGACTGCATCTTCCGCTTCCTGGCCGCGCTCCTTGAGGAAGACGGAATGCTGTCCGGGGAGGACTTCTGGCGGACCGCCGCCCAAGCGATCCGGGACTACCAGCGGCAGCACCCCGACCTCGCGGACCAGTTCGCACGTCACGACCTCTTCGCCCCGGACTTCGAGCTGTCCTGCCTGAACCGGCTCCAGCTGCGGAACAACCAGCACATGCTGGACCTAGCCGATCCCTCCGGCGGGCTGCAGAAAGCCGGGCGCCTGGCCAATCCGCTGGCCCGGTTCCTGGGCCGGTAGGCGCCGCATCTGGCTAGGCTTGCAGCATGACGCCATCCAGCTTCCGAACAACCGCACTCGTCACCGGGGCCAGCGCAGGGCTCGGCCATGAATTCGCCAGGCAGCTCGCGGCCCAGGGCCACGACCTGGTCCTGGTGGCCCGCAATGCGTCCCGGCTTGCAGAAACAGCGGAGGACCTGCGCCGGCGCTACGGAATCACGGCTGAGGTGCTTCCCGCCGACCTGACGGACGACGACGACGTGGCCGCCGTCGTCGAACGCCTCAAGGACACCCGGCGCCCGGTGGGGATGCTCGTGAACAACGCGGGGATCGGCCTGCTGCACAACTTCGAGGACAACCACGTGGGGGAGGAAAGGAGCCACCTGAAGCTGCATACCGAGACGGCCATGGTGCTCACGCACGCGGCGCTGGAGGGCATGCTGGAACGGGGGGAGGGGCGGATCATTAACGTGGCCAGCGTGGCCGCGTTCCTGCCCCGGGGCACGTACTCGGCCGCGAAGGCGTGGCTGGTGAGTTTCAGCCGCTGGGCCAACATGGCCTACCGCAGGCGCGGGATCAAGGTCACCGCCGTCTGCCCCGGTTTCACGCATACCGAATTCCACGACCGGATGGGGATGGACAAGTCGGTCGCCCCCGCCTGGACGTGGCTGCGGGCGGAGCGGGTGGTCCGTGAGGGCCTGGCGGACAACGCGAACGGTAAAGCCGTGTCCATCCCGTCCAAGCGGTACAAGGTGGTGGCGGCGGTGGCCAGGGTGGCGCCGGCCAGGCTAATGGCGGGACCGGCGCGGAAGCCCCGATAGTCGCGGGGACCCGAGCAGGCCTGCCCAGGTCCGTGAACCTGCGCGGCGGACGGCCACCACTACCAGGATGCCCGTGAGTGCGCCCACCAGGGTTTCCACCGCCCGCTCCAGGATGAGGACCTGGGGGTCGGCAGGGGCAGCCAGCTGGGTGATCAGCAGGATAACGGGCGTGAAGGAGACCATGGCGAGGCCGTAGTGCCTGGTCATGAACAGCTCCGTGGTGAATTGGAAGAGGATCACCAGCAGTGCCAGCACCACGGCCTGGTGCGCGGGCCCTTGATGTGAAAGGTACAGCCCCGCCAGGGTCCAGGGGGCGGGAAGGATCACGACGGCGGTGACCACCAGTCCCAGGAACGTCCCCACGATGCGGTGGACGCCGCGGCGGACGCTGCTGGGCAGGTCCGCGCCGGCCAGCGGGACGGCGGCGGCTGCCATGGCCCAGTGCGGGTGGCCGCTGCCGCTGAGGACTCCCACCGTCCCGGCAGCGCCCACGGCCAGCACGTATCTCGCGGCGTGGATCAGCAGCTCGCGGCGGCGTGCCGCTGAACGCCGTGGCGCGGCGCGGACCGCGCCCGGCTGCCACGACCTGCGGCGGATCCAGCCGCTGAACCCGACCAGGATCGAGAACACCGATGATCCGGCCGCGATCAGCATTGCCGTGTACCAGGGCACGGCCAAGGGGACGGAAGCGCAGAAGCCCAAGGCCAGGATCCCAAAGAAGGGGCCGTTCGGCTTCAGGCGTACCCGGTCGGAGTAGACCGAACCCACTCCAGCCAGCGTGGCCTCCACGGCCACCAGCCACCACGAATGGAGGTGGTAGAGGGACAGGGCCGTGCCGACCGCCACGCCGCTGAGCAGGACCAGGGCACCCTGGCCCTGGTGGCGCAGGCGCAGCTGGTGGGGTTCGGAGCGGCCGTACATGCCAGTGAGGGCGCCGAACACGGCATAGATGATGAGGTCGGTCCGGCCCGCCGCCATCAGGAGCATGGACGGGACGGCAACGCTGGCGGCCACCCGGAGGGCGGCAAGGTGGTCGGCATTGGCCGGTTCCAGGCGGTGGAGTGCGCGCACCTGCTCCGCCACCCGCTTCATGTACCGACCCGTCCTGTATCTGTTCCTCTGTCCTGCAACGGCCCCAAGGGCCTTTGGGAACGTATCACCGGCCGCCGGGCCGCGTCATATTCCCTGCCGGGTGGCGGACACAAAGAGACATCCAGTGCGCGCAAAGGCCCGCCCGGCGTGCTTCCCCCAAGGAAGCACGCGGGACGGGCCTTCTGAGCGTGGGCTACAAGCGTGCCCGGACCGGGCTACGCCCCCGCCGGAACACCGCGCTGCGCGTGCGGATCCGTGGCGTCCTGGGTCTCGAACGGCAGTTCGTCCAGGTTGATCAGCGGGTTCTCGTCCTGGGTCTCGACCAGCTCTTTCGCTTCCTCCGGGGTGTCCACGCTGGGCATGGAGCCGGGGAGCGGACGGCGGGCCGACTCCTTGAGGAAGTAGATGGCCACTGCGCCCACCAGGGACGTGCCCATCAGGTAGTAGGCAGGCATCATGTCATTGCCGGTGGCGCTGATCAGGGCCGCCACGATGAAGGGCGTGGTTCCGCCGAAGATCGCCACGGCGAAGTTGTAGGCGATGCCCATGGCCCCGTAGCGGCTGGAGGTGGGGAACTGTGCCGGCAGGGCGGAGGCAAGGTTGGCGACGTAGAAGGTCACGGGGAAGGCGATCAGTGCCAGGCCCGCCAGGGTGGACCAGATCTGGCCGACGCCGATCAGCAGGAAGGCGGGCACAGCCAGCACGACGGTGCTCAGGGCGCCGATCCAGAGGACGGGACGGCGGCCGATGCGGTCGGACAGCTTGCCGGTGAGCGGAATGCAGAGGCTCATGACCACCAGCACGGGAATGGTCAGCAGGGTGCCGTGGACCTCGTCGTAGCCCTTGGATTCGGTGAGGTACGTGGGCATGTAAGAGGTCAGGGCGTAGCCTGCGGTGTTGGCAGCGGCCACCAGGATCATCGCGACGATGATGGAGCGCCAGTAGGCCTTGATGATTCCCACCGGGCCCTTGGCTGCGGCTTCGTCAGTTGCGGTGGCGTTCTTCGCGAGGTCCTCCTGGGCGTCCAGGGTTGCCTGGAACTGCGGGGATTCCTCGATGCGGCTCCGGAAGTAGATGGCGATCAGGCCCAGCGGCCCGGCGACCAGGAAGGGAATGCGCCAGCCCCAGTCCTCCATGGCGGCCTGGCCCAGGGTGAGCTGCAGGACGGACACGAGTGCCGCGCCGATGGCGAAGCCAAGGTAGCTGCCCATGTCCAGGTAGCTGGCGAAGAAGCCGCGGCGCTTGTCGGCAGCGTACTCGCTGACGAACGTGGTGGCACCGGCGTATTCGCCGCCGGTGGAGAAGCCCTGTACGACCTTCAGGAACACCAGCAGTGCGGCGGCCCACAGCCCGATCTGTGCATAGCCAGGCAGGAGGCCGACGGCGAACGTGCTGGCAGCCATGATCATCAGGGTGGCGGCCAGGATCTTCTGGCGGCCCATCTTGTCGCCCAGCCAGCCGAAGATCACGCCGCCGAGGGGGCGGGCGATGAACGTTGCGGCGAAGGTACCCAGCAGGAACAGCGTCTGCGTGGTGGGGTCCGATTCGGGGAGGAACACCGGGCCCATGGTGGTGATCAGGTAGCCGAAAACGCCTACGTCGTACCATTCCATGGTGTTGCCGACGATGGTTCCGCCGAGGGCTTTCTTGAGCATCGGCTGGTCAACCACGTTGACGTCGGATTCCTTGAGTCGGCGGCGTGGCAGCAGCCGGGGCTTCTTGGCAGCCGCTGAGGCTGCAGGGTTGGTTCCGCTGGCGTTCCTGGCGCCTGCTGAAGAGTCGGTCATGCTTCGGTCTGTGGGCATTTGGGCAACTCCTGTGGAGGTCATTTGCTTGCGACTTGTAGCTGCCCCGCTCCGGGCAGGCCTTCAATTTTACGCGATACCTCTGGCGCACTGGCAGTTCGATGGCGTAAAGTGCGCCCTTTTGGGGCCGTTCCGCGGGTGATCCCACGGATTTTTGTTCCCGCTTTTCCCGCGCCATCACTGGGAAGCAGGGTGATCAACGGCTTCGTTACCAAAATTTTTCCTTTAACACCCGTTTGCGGACCGGTTTTCCGGCTGTCCGGCTTCCCGAAGTGACGGAGGCCACCAGATCCGAAGGGGTTCACAGGAGCGCACCGGATGCCTATCGTGGAGCGATGGAAACACTTCTTTTCGGGCAGTAGTCCGCGCCCGCCCGGCGCTTGATTCAGCGTTTCGTTTCAGCAAAGAACGAAGGGAAGAAGGGAAGAACACAATGGGTGAAGACACTAAGCATCCCCGCATCAAACCGGAGGTGGCTGACCACCTTGCGGCAGCAATGAAGGCGTCCGCCGTTCCTGGTCCTGCGTCCACGGGCGCCCTACCCCTCGCGCAGCAGAGCGCGTGGCCGGACGGCAGCGGTAAGCGGCGGCACCCGAAGGAACAGTCCGCAGGCCACGGCCGGATGGGGCACGAAGCCGCGGTGACGGCGGTGCACCGGACTGGCCGGCCGCAGATGCCGCATTCCTCGTAGGCAGCACCCCGAGCCTGCGGCAGCAAAAACCAGCGGCACTTAAAACGGCAGCCGACCTGCAAAGTACCTGGCGCCCCGATACGTGGCAAGCGCCAGGTACTTTGCGCGTCGACGGCATGCAGTCACCCTTCGCGGACCACCTCCGACGGGTCCTTGTCGAGCCGCCAGCCACGCCATCGGGGGTGCCGCAGCCGCCCGGGCCCGGTCCACTCGCCGTACGTCACCTCGCCCACCAGTTCCGGTGCGACCCAGTGCGCATCCGCGGCGTCCGGTCGGGGGACGTCGTGGAATGGTGAGGTCTTCCGGCCCAGTCGCTCCACGGTCTGCCGCAGTTCCGTGAGTTCGCGCGTGCTGAATCCGCTGCCCACCCGGCCCACGTACTGCAGCTTGTCGCCGTCCGGGATGCCCACCAGCAGCGAGCCCACCGTGTCCTGGCGGCCGCCTTTTCCCGGACGCCAGCCACCCACCACCACTTCCTGGGTCTGCTCCGTCTTGAGCTTGATCCAGGTGCGCGTCCGCTGGCCGCTGACGTAGCGGCTGTCCGTCCGCTTGGCCATCACGCCCTCGAGCCCCAGTTCCTGCGCGCTGTCGAGGAGGTGCCGGACGGGCTCGTCCAGTACGGGGGAGAGTTCCACGGGGCAGCCGGAGGGCGCGAAGAACTCCTCCAGCTGCTGGCGCCGCCTGGCCAGTGGCAGCCGCCGGAGGTCCTTTCCGCCGCTGAAGAGCAGGTCGAAGAGCATCAGCTGGACCGGGATGGCCACACGGGCCTTCGCGACGTCGGCGGCGCGGGTGAGCTTCATCCGGCCCTGGAGCAGCCCGAAGTCGGGCCTGCCGCCGGGGCCGGGGGCGATGATCTCCCCGTCCGCCACGAACGGTTTCCGCGGCCAGCATTCCGGATCGGTGAACTCCGGATAGGTGCGCGTGACGTCGTTGCCGTTGCGGCTGAAAATCCGGACTTTCTCCCCGTCGCCCACCAGGACGGCCCGGACCCCGTCCCATTTGAGTTCGTACTGCCAGCTGCTGCCCTGCAGGTCGGCGGTGGTCCCGGAGGTGGCCATCATGGGACGGAACTCCAGCGGGTCCCCGGCCGCCGCAGCGGCCGGCATCTCGTCCTCGGCGTCGGGTGCAGGCGCTTCGCCGCCGTCCCCGGGCTCCTGCGCCGCCGGTGCCGCCCGTCGTCGTGCGCCTGGCTGCTCCTTGTCCATCAGGTGGATCAGCCATTGGCTTTCGGCGTCCTTGCCCTGCCCGCGCCCGGTGTGGATCAGGGCAATCTTCCTGGTCCCGCCCAGCCCGCCGCCCTCGGAGCCGGTGAGGGTGACGATGACTTCCTTGCCGTTGATCCATTTGTGCAATTCGTAGGTTCCGGTGTCCCAGATGCTCATCTCGCCCGCCCCGTACTGCCCCTTGGGAATCGTTCCGTGGAAGGTGAGGTAATCCATGGGATGGTCCTCGGTCTGGACGGCCAGGTGGTTCTTGCCGCCGGATTCCGGGACGCCCTTCGGCAGCGCCCACGACACCAGGACCCCCTCATGCTCCAACCGCAGGTCCCAGTGCAGGCGGGAGGCGTGGTGTTCCTGGATGACAAAGCTGTTGCCGCCGGTGGGGATCCCGGCGAAGGGCTCGGGCGTTGCCCCGGGATCGCGCATGGCGCGGTACTTGCCCAGGCGGGGATCGCCGTCGTCCTTCCCGTGGCCATGCTGCGTGGCACCGGGCGCTGCGTTGACGACGGCGGCAAACGGGTCCTTGCCGTCCCGCACCCGCCGCAGCACCTCCTGGTAGTCCAGGTGCCTGAGCCCGGCCGAGCCGATCTCGCGCCAGGTGCGCGGCGCGGCGACCATGGGCGTGGGCCTGCCGCGCAGGGAGTACGGGACAATCGTGGTTTTTGCAGCGTTGTTCTGGCTCCAGTCAACGAGCACCTTGCCCGTGCGCAGGGTCTTTTTCATGTCGCTGACGGCGAGGTCCGGGTGGTCGGCCTCAAGGGCCCGTGCCAGCTCACGCGCGAAGGCGGAGACCTGGTCCGAGGTCTGGGTTCCATCCAGGGCGGCGTAGAGGTGAATTCCCTTGCTGCCGCTGGTGACGGGGACCGGGTCCAGTCCGACGTCCTGCAGGATCGCGCGGGCAAGGAGGGCAACCTCGCGGCATTCGGCCAGGCCCGCCCCCTCGCCGGGGTCCAGGTCCAGCACCAGCCGGTCCGGGTTCAGCTGGTTGCCGTGCGAGTCCACCCGCCACTGGGGGACGTGGACCTCCAGGGAGTTGATCTGGCCGAACCAGGTCAGCGTGGCGGCGTCGTTGACCATGGGGTAGTAGATGGTCCGGTCCTTGTGCGTGATACCTACACGCGGCAGCCAGCCGGGGGCGGAATCTTCGAGGTCCTTCTGGAAGAACACCTCACCGGGCTTGTCCGCCGTGCCCACGCCGTTGACCCACCGCTTCCGCGTGGCCGGCCGGTTCGCTGCCGCCGGAATCAGCACATGGGCCACCGCGGCGTAGTAGGCCAGCACGTCCGCCTTGGTGGTGCCGGTCTCCGGGTAGATGATTTTGTCGAGGTTGGTCAGGGTCAGTTCACGCCCCGCAACCCTGACGCGCTCCCTAGCGGCCGCCATGGGGCTTCACCTCCGGCCCGGTGTGCTGTTGACTGTAGTAATGAGAGCCATCTGGAAAGGTGCCATCGCGTTTGGGCTGGTCAACGTGCCCGTGAAGGTCTACAGCGCCACTGAGGATCATGACATCAGTCTGCACCAGGTTCACAACGCAGACGGCGGAAGGATCCGCTACCAGCGGCGGTGCGAGGTCTGCGGCGAGGTGATCGACTACTCGGACATCGAAAAGGCGTTCGAGGAGGACGGCCGGACGGTGGTCCTCACCAAGGATGAGCTCAAGGCTATCCCGGCCGAGAACAGCCATGAGATCGAAGTGGTGCAGTTCGTCCCGTCCGAGCAGCTCGAACCCATGATGTTCGAAAAGAGCTACTACCTGGAACCGGACTCCAAATCGCCCAAAGCTTACGTGCTGCTGCGCCGGGCGCTCGAGGACACGGACCGCGTGGCCATTGTCCAGTTTGCGCTGCGGGAGAAGACCCGGCTGGGGGCCCTCCGGATCAAGGACGACGTCCTGGTGCTGCAGTCGCTCCTGTGGCCCGACGAAGTGCGCGAAGCCAGCTTCCCCTCCCTCGACGCCTCGATCAGGATTTCCGCGCAGGAACGCGACATGTCCGCCGCGCTCGTGGAATCCATGGCGGCCGACTTCGACCCCGCCGCCTTCACGGACGACTACCAGGTGCAGCTCCGCCAGCTCATCGACGCCAAGCTGGAGCAGGGCGAATCGCTGGACACCGGGGAAACCTTTGGGGTGGAAGCCGGGCAGGGCGGCAAGGGCGAGGTCATCGACCTGATGGAGGCCCTGAAACGCAGCCTGGACCGGAAGCGCGGCGGCGGGGAAGCTGCCGCCAGCGGGGCAGCCGGGGACGAAGCCGACACCGGCGACGACGAGGAAGCCCCCGCCAAACCGGCCCGCAAGACCGGGACCAGGGCCGCTGCCTCGAAGAATGCTGCCTCGAAGACTGCAGCTTCGAACGCGGACGAAGGAAAGACTGCGGCCGGCAAGTCTTCCGCGAAGTCCACGTCCACAGCCTCCAAAGCGGCCGCGTCCAAGTCGACGGCTTCCAAAACAGCAGCGACCAAGACCGCCGGAACCAAGACCGCAGCCAAGCCGGCAGCCAAGACCACCAGGGCGCGCAAGCCGGCCTGATCCTGCTGTCCCGCTGTCAGTGGCCGTCCCCTTTGCAGGGGGCCGTCCCTTGACAGCGGGCCTGCCTTGACAGCGCCACTCCCTTGTCGGCGGGCCTGCGTTACAGCGCCACTCCCTTTACAGCGTGACGGGGCGCGTCCACAATGGGTCGCATCACAGCCTCCGCTGTGCCAACAGCGTGCTGATACTCATTGAACGGACACGTAAAGGGGCGCGGGCATGGACGACCAGACCAGCACGGTGGAGGCGGACCGGGAGCTCAAGAAGAAGCACCGGGCGATGTGGGCCTCGGGGGACTACCCGGCCCTTGCGGACGAAATGCTCCTGGAACTGGGGGCTGTCCTGGTTGAGGCCTGCGGGATCAAGCCGCGGCAGCGCGTCCTGGACGTGGCGGCAGGAACCGGAAACGCCGCCATTCCCGCGGCAATGATGGGCGCCTCAGTGGTGGCCAGCGACCTCACCCCGGAACTCTTCGAGGCAGGACGGCGGGAGGCGGCCAACCGGGGCGTCAGCCTGGAGTGGCAGGAAGGCGACGCTGAGGCCCTGCCGTTCGGCGACGGCGAGTTCGACGCGGTGATGTCATGCATCGGCGTGATGTTCGCCCCGCACCACCAGGCGGCCGCCGACGAGCTGCTGCGGGTGTGCAAGCCGGGAGGCAGCATCGGATTGCTGTGCTGGACGCCGGAAGGCTTCATCGGGCAGATGTTCGCCGTGCTGAAGCCTTTCGCGCCGCCGCCTCCGCCGGGTGCACAGCCGGCGCCGCTCTGGGGGAATGAAGAGCATGTCCGCGAACTGCTGGGCAGCAGGATCACCGACATCCAGACCCGCAAAAAGAACCTGGCGGTCCGCAGTTTCCACCAGCCGGCCGACTTTGTCCGCTACTTCAAATCCCACTACGGCCCCATCATCTCCGTCTACAAGTTCCTCGGCGAGGACCAGGAGAAGGTGGCCGCACTGGACAAGGCCCTCACCGAACTCGCCGACTCCTTCGGCGACGCACACGGTGACGTCCCGTTCCAGATGGAATGGGAGTACCTGCTGTTCACGGCACGGAAGGCATCATGATGCCGGAAGACCATGTGGCAACCTCCACGACTACCATCGAAGCCCGGCCCGGCCGCGTCTGGGAAGTGATCACCGACCCGGCGGCGGTGAAGGAGTTCATGTTCGGGGCCGAGGTGCAGACCGACTGGAAAGTGGGAAGCCCGATCACCTGGCAGGGCGAGTGGGAGGGCAAGCCGTTCCAGGACAAGGGCGAAATCAGGGACATCGTCCCGGGCCGGAAGCTGGTCTACACCCACTTCAGCCCCATGTCCGGCCAGGAGGACAAGCCGGAAAACTACCACACGCTGGAATGGACCCTTGAGGACCAGGGCGGCGCCACCCGGCTGACGCTCGCCCAGGACAACAACCCCACCCCCGAGGCGGCCGCCCATTCCAAGGCCATGTGGGACAAGCTCGTGGGTGACGTCAAGGCGCTCGCCGAACGCGGCTGACCCCCGCTGATCCAGTTGGGGCCCGGCTGACCCAGTTGGGTGGACGCGCCAGTGGTGGGGCCGCCGCTTAAGCCAAGCAGCCGCCGTCGGGCACTTCCCTGGTGGGAAGGCGCCCGACGGCGGCCGGCTGGTCAGTGCGTTAAGTGCTACTAGGCGTCGTGGTCCGTTTCCAGGATCTGCACCAGGCGTTCCAGAGCGTCGTCCGCACCCGCACCTTCGGCGCGGAGGACCACCACGTCGCCGTGCTCGGCGCCCAGGCTCATGAGGGACAGGATACTGGCGGCATCCATGGCCTCGTCCGCGGGCTCGCCTTCACGGGCGATGGTGATGTCCAGGTCGAACTCGCCTGCAGCCTCGGCGAAGATGGCGGCGGGGCGTGCGTGCAGGCCCACGCGGCTGGCGACGGTTGCGGTGCGTTCTGGCATTTTTGCTCCTTTGTCGTTCGGCGGCTGATGTTCAGCACCGGAAGGTAGGTGGGTGGGACCGGCTCAGGCGGTTACGGGAACCGGTTCAACCGTATCAACGGTCTTCTTCACTGCCCAGCGCTTGAGGGCGATCACGGACAGTGCCGTGACGACGGTTCCGACGGCGATTGAGACGACGAACATCACGAAGTTGTCGATGGCGAAGAAGACGAAGATGCCGCCGTGCGGGGCCTTCGAACCCACGGCTGCAGCCATCGAAATGGCTCCGGTGACGGCGCCGCCCAGCATGCTGGCAGGGATGACGCGCAGCGGGTCGGCCGCGGCGAACGGGATGGCGCCTTCGGAGATGAAGGAGGCACCCAGCAGCCAGGCTGCCTTGCCGTTTTCCTGCTCGGCGAGGCTGAACAGCTTCTTGTTCAGGACGGTCGAAGCCAGCGCCATGGCCAGCGGGGGAACCATGCCGGACGCCATGACCGCTGCCATGATCTGCCACGGGGCCTGGTTGTCGATGGTTGCGGCGCCCAGGCCGGCGACGGCGAAGGAGTAGGCAACCTTGTTGACCGGGCCGCCGAGGTCGAAGCACATCATCAGGCCGAGGATCACGCCGAGGGCAATGGCTCCTGCGCCGGTGAGGCCGGAGAGCCAGCCGTTCAGGCCGTTCGTGATGGCGACGATCGGGCCGCCCAGGATCAGGAACATCAGGCCGGACGCCACCAGGGAGGCCAGCAGCGGGATGATGACAACGGGCATCAGGCCGCGCAGCCAGCGTGCCACCTGCAGGCGGCCCACCACGTGGGCGATGTAGCCGGCGAGCAGGCCGCCGACGATGCCGCCAAGGAAGCCGGCTCCCATGAACCCGGCAACAGCACCGGCGACGAAGCCGGGGGCGATGCCGGGACGGTCTGCGATGGCGTACGCGATGTAGCCGGCCAGCGCCGGAACAAGGAAGCCAAGGGACAGGGCACCGATCTTGAACAGCACGGCGCCGAGGTAGGCACCCAGCGGGCCCCAGGCATTCTCAGGGAATTCCGTGGGCAGGTTGAAGAGGCTGTTCTGGACCACGATGGTGTCCGCGTACTTGGTGATCAGGTAGCCGCCCATGAGGAAGCCGAGGGCGATCAGCAGGCCGCCGCCGGCCACGAACGGAATCATGTAACTGACACCCGTGAGCAGGGCCTTCTTGAGCTTCTGGCCGATGTGCTCGCCCTTTTCCTCGGCCTCGTGCTCGGCCTGCTCCTCCGCACCGAAGTGCGGGACGCGGCGGGCGTTGGGGTTGTCGGCCGCGGCGAGGGCTTCCTGGACCATCTTGTCCGGTTCGTCGATGCCGCGCTTGACCGGTGCGTTGACCACGGGCTTGCCAGCGAAACGTTCCTTGCCGCGAACGTCCACGTCGACGGCAAAGATTACGGCGTCCGCTGCGGCGATGACGGCAGGGTCCAGTGCCTTGGCACCGGAGGAGCCCTGGGTCTCCACCTGCAGGTCCACGCCGACTTCCTTGGCTGCTGCCACCAGGGAATCGGCGGCCATGTAGGTGTGCGCGATGCCGGTGGGGCAGGCAGTCACGGCGACGAGGCGCTTGGGGCCGCGGGCGGCGGAACCTGCCGGAGCCTCGCCGGTGGTGGCGGCCGCCGGGGCAGAACCTGCGCCGACGCTCGCGCCGACCGGTACCGCATCAGCGGGGGCGGCTGCGGCGTGGGCCGCCGGCTTGTCAGCCAGGGCGCCGTTGACGAGCTCGACGATCTCAGCCTCGGAGGACGCGTTGCGCAGGGCAGCGGTGAAGTCCTTCTTGATAAGGGACCGCGCCAGCTTCGAGAGCAGCTTCAGGTGTTCCTGGTCGGCCCCGTCGGGCGCGGCGATGAAGAACACGAGGTCGGCAGGGCCGTCCTTGGCGCCGAAGTCCACCTTCGGGTTCAGGCGTGCCATGGCCAGGGTGGGCACCGTGACGGCGGCCGAGCGGCAGTGCGGGATGGCGATGCCGCCGGGGATGCCCGTGGCGGTCTTCTGCTCGCGGGCGAAGGCGTCGGCGAAGAGGCCCTCCACTTCTGATGCGCGTCCGGTGGCAGCTACCTTGCTTGCCAGATGCCGGATCACCGTCTCGGGCGCGTTGCCCAGGTTCTGGTCGAGCTCGACCAGTTCCGTGGTGATGAGCTGAGTCACTGTCAATCCTTTCGAAGGGCCGTGATGGTTACGGCATCCGGGGTGGTTTGGTGTACTGCCGGAACAGTGGAACCCGGCAGCGAGGCAGCGGCGGCACCATGGGCCACCGCCTGACGAAGGCAGTCGGCCGGGGCCGCGCCCTGGCCGTGGGCGAGCAGGTAGCCGGCCAGGGCGGAGTCGCCCGCGCCGACGGTACTGACCGCGGAGACCGGCGGATGCGTGGCCAGCCACGCGCCGTCGGCTGTTACCAGGACAGCTCCCTTGGATCCGAGAGTTGCCAGCACAGCACCCACACCTGAACGGACGACGGCGGCTGCGGCTGCGGCGGCAGCTGCCGGGTCCGCTTCCAGTTCGTCGCCGGTGGCCGGGGCGAAACCGGCGGCTGCGGCCAGTTCCGCCAGTTCTTCGGCGTTGGGCTTGAGGAGGTCCGGCATACCCTCCGGGCCGCCGGTGAGGGCGGCGGCGAGGGGCAGTCCGGACGAGTCGACGGCGATCAGTGGCGTACGTGCCGAGGATGCGCCGTCGGCGGAGGAACGCAGGCGGCGGGCCGCCGTCGCGTAGAAGTCCCCGGGGAAGCCGGGCGGCAGGGAGCCGGCCAGGACCACCCAGCTGGCGCCGCGCGAGCTTTCCACCAGCAGCTTGAGGAGGGCTTCCTGCTCGTTTTCGTCGAGCACGGGCCCGGGTTCGTTGATCTTGGTGGTCACGCCGCCGGGCTCGGTGAGTGCCACGTTGGTGCGCAGCGTCTCATCGATGGGAAGGGACACGAAAGGCACCGCCTGCTCCCGCAGCCCGGCAAGGACGGGATCGTTGTCCGCGCCGGGGAGGACTGCCAAGGATTCGAGGCCGGAGGCCACCAGCGCCCGGGAGACGTTGACGCCCTTGCCGCCGGATTCCTGGCTGACGGAGACCGCCCGCTGGACCTCGCCGCGCTGCAGCGGACCCGGCAGGGCGACGGTACGGTCCAGGCTGGGGTTGGCCGTGAAGGTGACGATCATGCGATCACCACGTCCACGCCGGCCTCTTCCAGGGCGGCTGCGAGTTCAGGTCCGGGTTGGCTGTCTGTAATCAAGGTGTCCAGATCTTTCAGGGAGGCGAACTGGACCAGGGTTTCCGTGTCCAGCTTGGAGGAGTCGGCCAGCACCACAATGCGGCGTGCCGACTGGACGAAAGCTGCCTTGACGGCGGCTTCCTCGGGATCGGGAGTGCTGACGCCAAAGCTGGCGTGGATGCCGTTCGTGCCGATGAAGGCGATGTCCGGCCGAAGCCTGGCAGCGGCGTCGACGGTTGCCTGGCCCACGGCCACCTGGGTGATTCCGCGTACCCGGCCGCCCAGGATCTGCAGCGCGATGCCGGGAACGGTGGAGAGCTTGCTGGCGATGGGCACCGCGTGGGTGATGACCACCAGTTCCGGCCGGGTCCCGTTGCCCTCTGCGGGTTCGGCGGCGGTCTGCCGGGCGAGCAGGTCCGCGAGCACTTCGGTGGTGGTGCCGCCGTCCACCAGCACACTGGCGGGAGCGTTGCGGGGGATCAGGGCAAGCGCGGCTTCGGCAATCCGGATCTTCTGTTCCGGGCGCTGGATGGCGCGCTCCGTCACGCTTTCCTCGGTGGTGCTGAAACGGTCCGCCGCCACTGCACCCCCGTGGACGCGGCGCACGGTTCCTGCGCTTTCCAGGGTTGCCAGGTCCCGGCGGACAGTTTCGGTGGTGATGCGGAAGCGCTCGGCCAGCAGGGTCACGCTGACCCGGCCACTGCCGGCCACAAGCTCGGCAATCTTTTGCTGGCGCTCCTCCGCGAACACTTACCCTCCGTTGCGTAGCTGCTCTCGTGACCTGGATCACTCTGATGTTGAGTTACTTGACTTTATCTTTGCTTCTGTGGGTTTGTCAATGGAAACCAACATGAAACAAAATCCAGCACCCCGGGCGCGGGTTTTCGCGCGCATACCGGGGCTTCCCTGCCGTTTACTCCTTCATGTCCGTCCGAACACCCTCTGCGCGGGCATGGAAAAAGCCGGGCTGGAGCCATCAAGGCCCAGCCCGGCTTTGCGGGATCTATGCGTGGTGCCGCTTCCCGCCGCCGTCCCGCCCGGGCTAGATGCCGTCGCGGGTTTCGTGCCGGGTGATGCGCTCGCCGGTGTTGGGGTCGATGGCGGAACGGGATTCGCTCACCCGGCGCCGGCTGGGGGAGGCGAGGATGAGCGAGGCGATGAGCCCGATAACGCCGACGGCCATCAGGATGTACCCCACCAGTTGCTGGTCAATGAACGGGATCAGGCCCGGGGCCACGGCCCAGGCGAGGATGGCACCGAGGGCGATGAGGAAGATTGACGAGCCGATTCTCATGACTTGCTCCTTACGGCCGCGTGCTGCGCGGCGCTGGGTGGGTGCTGCCTGTTGGTGTTGCGTACACTGCCACTGCTAAGCCTGCTGTCTATCAATCGCCACGCTACCTCCCGGTATTGGCGGTTTCAATGACCGTGGCTGGACCGTTATCCCTCGTTAGGCTGATCCGGTGGAAACAGTTGTATGGTCCAGGCCCGAAGGCCAGCGTGCCGGCACGCCCTTGCTGGTGATGATGCATGGCTACGGCACTGATGAGTCACGGATGGTCCGGCTCTTTGAATACCTGCCGCAGGAGTTCACGTTTGCCGCCCTGAGGGCTCCCATGCCCATCGGCGACCATTGGGGCTGGTTCCTGCTGGATTACTTCCTGGCCAACGATTTTGCGGACGTCATCGCTGCCGCGAACGCCGTGCAGGGGTGGATCAACTCCGTCAAGGACCAGCACAGCAGCGTCACCCTGATGGGGTACTCGCAGGGCATGGCCATGGCCAGCACCCTCCTGCGGCTGCACCCGGAGGAGTACCGGGCCGTGGTGGGCCTGTCGGGCTTCGTGCTCAACAACGAGCTGCTCACCATGACGGACTCCTTCGACGAGAAGCCGCCGTTCTTTTGGGGACGGGATAAAGCAGACCTGGTGATCAACGAGGACGCCATCGCCTACACCGCCGAATGGCTGGAGAAGAACACGCGGCTGACGGCCCGCACCTACCCCGGAATGGGGCACGCCATGTCCAAAACGGAGATGGTGGATGTCAGCGCATTCCTGCGGCACTACGTGCTCCGCTGACTCCCGTGCCGCCGGCAGTGGCATGGGCGGAAAAAACAGTTGCACGCCAAATTTGTAAGCGCTTACACTTTCCTACGGTCATGATCGGTCCTGCAGCGGGCGGATAAAGGAGGCAATGCCGTGTGCATGTTGTCTACCGGCTCCTCCGCTGGCTGCCCCGGCGGGGCCGGCCATCCGCACATTGAAAGGACAACGCACTGCCGATGACACAGCAATCCTCACCCCATGCCGCCGTCTGGACCGGGGCGGCGGGGATCCTGTTCGACCTGGACGGCGTGCTGACCCCCACGGCCGCCGTACATGAGCGCGCCTGGCAGGAACTGTTCGAAGGCTACCTGGCCTCCCACCCCCAGGCCCGTGGTTATAGCGAGAGCGACTACTTCGACCACATCGACGGCAAGCCCCGCTTTGACGGAGTGCGGGACTTTCTGTCATCCCGCGGGCTCACGCTTCCGGAGGGCCCGCAGGACGACGACCCCGCGAACGAAACCGTCCAGGGCCTGGGCAACCGGAAGAACCGCATCTTCAATGACATCGTGGGCGACGGCGTCGAACCGTTCGAAGGGTCCGTGCGTTTCCTCGAAGCCGCCCTGGCGCGCGGACTCAAGGTCGCCGTCGTCTCTTCCTCCCGGAACGCCCCCGCCGTCCTGGCCGCGGCCGGCCTCAGCCGCCACTTCCCCGTGGTGGTGGACGGCGTGGTGGCCGCGGAGCAGGGCCTTCCGGGCAAGCCCAGCCCCGCCACCTACGACTACGCCGCGCAACTGCTGGACTTGCCCAGCGAGGACTGCGTGGTGGTCGAGGACGCCGTATCCGGCGTACAGGCCGGGCAGGCGGGATCGTTCCACTCCGTCATCGGCGTTGACCGCGGCGCCGGCCGGCAGGCCCTCCTTGACGCCGGCGCGACCGTGGTGGTCGGCGATCTCCAGGAGCTGATCCCCTAAACCGCTGCCTTCCCCCGGCAGCAGCCACAACGGGGCGGCCCGCCCAGTACCCCCGCTGGCCACCGTCCCGCCCACCCCACCCCCGTCTTCAACACGCACCCCGGCCGGCCCCCCACCGGCAGGACAGCAAGGCCAAAGGACCCCAACACCATGGCTATTCTCAACGCGGACCGCGAACGGTTCCCCGACACCCCCTGGCAGCTCCTCGAAACCCGCCACGAAGCGGGTGACGCGGGAACTTTAGAAACCCTCTTTGCCTTGGGCAACGGGCATCTGGGTATCCGCGGCGCCCACTGGGCCGCGGCCGACTCCGAACTGCCGGGCAGCTTCATCAACGGGCTGCACGAAATCTGGGACATCAAGCACGCCGAAAACGCGTTCGGGTTCGCGCGCACCGGCCAGCGCATCCTCTACATCCCGGACGCCAACAACTTCACGGTGGTGGTGGACGGGGAAAACCTCACGCTGGCCGAATCCGAGGTGCTCGCCTACCGGCGCTCCGTTGACTTCGCCACCGGAATCTACGAGTGCCGGATCACCTGGCAGTGCCGGTCGGGCGCCGTCGTGACCACCACGGAGCGGCGGGCGGTGGGCTTCGCGTCCCGCGGGAGCCTGGGCATCTCGCTGGAAGTGGCCACGGACCGGCAGGTGTCGCTGGATGTCACGTCCTCGGTGATCAACCGCCAGGACCAGCCGGTGGAAGACCACTCGGTGCACGATCCGCGGCGGGCAGGCCGCCACGCCGGACGCGTCCTGCTGCCGCTGCGGCTGGATGGCGGCGACGGTTCCCTGCGCATGGCCTGGGAAGCCGCGGAATCCAAGCAGCGCGTCGGCATCGCCGTGGAGCACTGGACCTCCGCAGGGCACCAGCCGTTTGAGACACTCGTGGACCAGGACGACAGCAGCGTGCGCTACGTCCTGGCCGTGGACGCCGATGCGCCGTTCCGGCTGGAAAAGAGCGTCAGCTACGCAGCCGGCCGCGCAGTCCAGGACCTCGACGCCGACGCGGCCGAAATGGCCGAAGCAGGCCTCCGTCCGGTGCAGGATATCTTCGCCGAGAGCGAGTCGCACTACCGCGGCTACTGGGCCACCTCGGACATCGTGGTGGACGGCGGCGGCCCCGGGCTGCAGCAGGCCATCCGCTGGAACCTCTTCCAGCTGGCGCAGGCCACCGCCCGTGCGGACGTTGCCGGCATCCCGGCCAAGGGCGTCACCGGATCGGGCTATGAGGGGCACTACTTCTGGGACCAGGAGGTGTACCTGCTGCCCTACCTCACCTACACGAACCCCGACGGCGCCCGGCAGGTCCTGGAGTTCCGGCACGGCATGCTTCCCGAGGCCAAGATCCGGGCCAAGGAGCTGAGTGTGGACGGCGCCCTTTTCCCGTGGCGCACCATCAACGGCCTCGAAGCCAGCGCCTACTACGCGGCGGGCACCGCGCAGTTCCACATCGCCGCCGCCATCGCCTTCGCCACCAACAGGTACCTGTGGGCAACGGGGGATGGGGCCTTCCGCGACGGGATGGGCGCCGAACTGCTGATCGAGACGGCCCGGATGTGGATCTCCCTGGGCTTCTTCGGCAAGGACGGGCTGTTCCACATCCATGGGGTCACCGGCCCGGACGAGTACACCGCCGTAGTAAACGACAACCTGTACACGAACGTCATGGCACGCTTCAATTTGCGCGCCGCTGCCGCGCTGGACCACGCGGAAGTAACGCAGGAGGAGCGCCAGCTGTGGGAGGCGGCCGCAAACCGCATGCAGCTGCCGTTCGATGACCGGATGCAGGTGCACTCGCAGGACAACGACTTCATGACCCTGGAGGCGTGGGACTGGACCACACCCCGGTCGAAGTATCCCCTGCTGCTGCACTTCCACCCCTTGGTGATCTACCGCCACCAGGTCCTCAAGCAGGCGGACACCGTCCTGGCCATGTTCCTGCAGTGGCAGGACTTCACGGCGGAGGAAAAGCACCGCGCCTTCGACTTCTACGACCCCATCACCACCGGCGACTCGACCCTGTCCGCCTGCGTCCAGGGGATCATGGCGGCCGAGGTGGGCTACTCCGGGGAAGCGCTGGACCACTTCACCAACGCTGCATTCATCGACCTTGACGATACCCACGGCAACACGATCGACGGTGTGCACATCGCCTCCACCGGCGGCGTCTGGAGCTCGCTGGTCTGCGGGTTCGCCGGTATGCGCGACCAGGGCCCGGTCCCGTACTTCGATCCGCGCCTGCCCGCCGAGTGGGAGGGGCTGACGTTCCACCTGAAGATCCGTGGCCGGCTCCTGCTGGTCCAGCTCGGACCGGGTGACATCACGCTTGCGGTGCAGGAGGGCGAGCCGCTGGAGGTTGATGTCCGCGGCCGGCGCCTCCTGGTGGGCGGTGAGCCTGTGCAGATGCCGCTGGAACGGGTCACCGAGCCGGTGCGTACCGTGTTCCCGAGCGGGCTGCCGACGGCGAGCATCCCCGTGGTGCGCGGCAACAGCTGAACAGGACGGTCGACGGCGGCACGGCAGCTTTTCCCTGCCGTGCCGCCTTAGTCTCCTGCCGCCGTCGTGCGTTCCGCCTCCGGTGCAGCGTCCAGCGGATGCGCCACTTCGTCCAGGGGCATCCGCGCAGCGGCCAGGGCCACCACGGCCATGACGGGGCACACTCCGCCGGCCACCAGGAAGATCAGCCAGACGGGCAGGACCGCCGCGGCCGGCCCGGCCAAGGCCATGGACACCGGCATCAGGGCCAGGGACACGAAGAAGTCCAGGCTGGAAATCCGCCCCAGCAGGTGCGGCGGAACCCTCCGCTGCAGCAGCGTCCCCCAGATGACCATGCCCACGCTGCCGGTGGCGCCGAAAACGAACAGCGCCGCGCCGATGGCCCAGAAGTTGTCCATGGCGCCGATCGCCGCCAACGGCAGGCTGCCCGCGCCCCAGGACACCATCATCACCGTGAGGTAGCGCCGCGGCAGCCGGAAGGACGCCGTGAGCAGCGAGCCCAGGGCCGCGCCGACGCCCATGACCGCGAGCAGGAACCCGAACATGCTCGAATCACCGCCGAGCTGGTCGCGCACCACGAACGGCAGCAGGACCTCGATGGGGCCAATCAGGAACAGCACGGAGATGCACGCCCAGAGCAGCGTCCACAGCAGCCACGGGGTGCCCAGCGTGTAGGCCACGCCTTCGCGCAGGTCCCGGAAGAAGGACGGACGACGGCGGTCCCCGCCTTCCGCTGCTTCTTCGCCGTCTGCGGTGGGGGCGGGATTCCCAGGCTTCCCGCTGCGCAGGAAGTTCAGGATGGCGAAGGCCGCGAGGTGGCATGCGGCCACGGCCGTCACCGCATGGGAGGGTGACAGGGCGGCCACCAGGACGCCCGCCACCGCAGGGCCTGCCGCCTGCTGCAGGACCGGGCGCATGGATCCCTCCATGCCGTTGGCCGCCAGCAAGTCCTCCGCGGGAAGGATGCGCGGCAGGATGGCCGAGTAGGCGGGGAAGAAGAAGGCGGCCCCGACACCCAGCACGAACGCGGCCACCGCCACATGCCACAGCTGGAGCCAGCCCGCCATGGCGAGCCCGCTGACGGCGGCGATCACCGCGAGGTTGGCGCCCTCCACGGCGACGATGAGCCGCCGCTGCGGAACCCTGTCCGCCGCGATGCCGCCGGCCAGGACGAACGCCACCAGGCCGGCACTGCCGGCGGCGGCCACCAGGGACAGGTCCAGCGGGCCGCCGCCGAGCCGCATCACCTGGTACACCATGGCAACGGCCCACATACCGGACCCGAAGATGGAGATGGCCAGTGCCGCGATCAGCACCCGGTACTCTCGATGGGCAAAGGGCCGCAAGGCTTTGGGCGTGGGCATAGGGCCAGTTTAGGGGGCAGTTTATGCGGTCGTGCTGCGGCCGGTCCTGCCTGGTGTCCCCCACGGCACCAGGCAGCGCCCTCTTCGCAGGATTATCCCGCGAGGAGGGTGCTGGCTTCCTGGCGGGTGGTGCCGGAGTCCTGGATGCCTTCGGCGATGTGGGCGAGTTCGGCGGGGATGTCGCGGCCTTTCTTGCGCATGGCGGTGGCCCAGAGGCGGCCGGCGCGGTAGGAGGAGCGGACCAGGGGTCCGGACATGACGCCGAGGAAGCCGATGTCTTCGGCTTCGTGCTGCAGGTCCAGGAATTCCTGGGGTTTGACCCAGCGGTCCACGGGCAGGTGCCGTTCGGACGGGCGCAGGTACTGGGTGATGGTGATCAGGTCGCAGCCGGCGTCGTGGAGGTCGCGGAGGGCTTCGGAGATTTCTTCGCGGGTTTCGCCCATGCCCAGGATGAGGTTGGATTTGGTGACCATCCCGTGGTTGCGGCCCTGGGTGATGACGTCCAGGGAGCGGTCGTAGCGGAACGCGGGGCGGATGCGCTTGAAGATGCGGGGGACGGTTTCGACGTTGTGGGCGAAGACTTCGGGCTTGGAGTCGCAGATCGCCTTGATGTGGTCGGGGTTGCCGGAGAAGTCGGGGATGAGCAGTTCGACGCCGGTGCCGGGGTTCAGTTCGTGGATCTTGCGGACGGTTTCGGCGTAGAGCCAGACGCCTTCGTCGTCGAGGTCGTCGCGGGCGACGCCGGTGACGGTGGCGTAGCGCAGCTGCATGGATTGGACGGAGCGGGCCACCTTGGTGGGTTCGAACCGGTCCAGGGGTGAGGGTTTGCCGGTGTCGATCTGGCAGAAGTCGCAGCGGCGGGTGCATTCGGAGCCGCCGATCAGGAAGGTCGCTTCCTTGTCTTCCCAGCACTCGAAGATGTTGGGGCAGCCGGCCTCTTCGCAGACGGTGTGCAGGCCTTCCTTCTTGACCAGGTTCTTCAGCCCGACGAACTCGGGCCCCATCTGGACCTTGGCCTTGATCCACTCCGGCTTGCGTTCGACCGGAACCGCAGCATTACGCTGCTCGATCCGCAGCATCTTCCGGCCCTCAGGTGCCAATGTCATCAGTACTCTTTCCTTAGCATTCCACGACGTTGACGGCGAGGCCGCCCATCGCTGTTTCCTTGTATTTGTCGCTCATGTCCTTGCCGGTTTCGCGCATCGTGATGATGACCTCGTCCAGCGAGACGCGGTGGGTGCCGTCGCCCCAGAGCGCCATCTTGGCGGCGTTGATCGCCTTGGCCGCGGCGATCGCGTTCCGCTCGATGCACGGAACCTGGACCAGCCCGCCGATCGGGTCGCAGGTCAGGCCCAGGTTGTGCTCCATCGCGATCTCCGCGGCGTTCTCCACCTGCGCCGGGGTCCCGCCCATCACCTCGGCCAGGCCCGCGGCGGCCATCGACGACGCGGATCCCACCTCGCCCTGGCAACCCACCTCGGCCCCGGAGATCGAGGCCTGCTCCTTGTAGAGCACGCCGACGGCGCCGGCGGCGAGCAGGAACTTCACCACCACACCGTCGCGGTCCTCCTGCGTGGCGGACTCCATCCCGGGCGCGAAATGCAGGGCGTAGTACAGCACGGCGGGAATGATGCCGGCGGCGCCGTTGGTCGGGGCGGTGACCACCCTGCCGCCGGAGGCGTTCTCCTCGTTCACCGCCAGGGCCACCAGGTTCACCCACTCCTGCCAGTACTTGGGGTCCCGGTCCTTGTCCTCCTTGAGCAGGCGGTCATGCCAGTCCGGGGCCCGGCGCCGGACCTTCAGCCCGCCGGGCAGCAGTCCGGTCCGTTTGAGGCTGGTCTGCACGCAGGCCTCCATGACGGACCAGATGTGCAGCAGGCCGGCGCGGATCTCCTCCTCGTCCCGCGAGGACTTCTCGTTGAGGAGCATGATGTCGCTGATCCCCAGTCCGGTGTCCCGGCAGTGCTCCAGCAGTTCGGCGGCGGTCCGGAACGGCAGCGGCAGCTCCTTCTTCGACTCCTCCAGCTCCTGCAGGGCCGCGTCCTCTTCGCCTTCACGGACGATGAACCCGCCGCCCACGGAAAAGAACGTGGCGGTGTGGAGGACGTTGCCATCGGGGTCGGAGACCGTGAACGTCATTCCGTTGGTGTGCCGCGGCAGCACCGTCAGCGGCCGCAGCACCATGTCCTGCACGCCGTACGGCAGCGGCACCGCGCCCGCCAGGTTCAGGGTCCCGGTCTCCGCGATCGCGGCCAGCCGCTCCTCCACCTCCTCCGGCAGGATCAGCTCCGGATGGAACCCCTCCAGCCCCAGCAGGATTGCGGTCATCGTCCCATGCCCGTGGCCAGTGGCGGCGAGGGACCCGTAAAGATCCACCCGCAGCGACGCCACGTCCGCGAGCTTGCCCAGGCCCTTGAGCTCCTCCGCAAAAACGGCAGCAGCCCGCATCGGCCCCACAGTATGAGAGCTCGAAGGCCCAATCCCGATCGAAAACAGATCAAAGACTCCAACAGCCATGACGGGTATTCCTAACTAAACGGTGGTTGGGGTGGGCGGCTGACGGAATTCCTCCGCGTGCTGGCTCGTTCCTCGCCTCTGACGCACGCTTCCGGAATCCCCCCAGCCACCCTCGTAGCAGCTTCGCAGGCTGCTATCGCCGTGGACTCTCAAGGTAGGCGACTCTCGCCCCTGTGGGACCGGTATCCGGAAGCGTGCGTCTAAGGGAGCGTCACGTCCGCTCAGCGGGCGTCTACGCGACCGAGCACGCGGAGGATGCCGGCCCCACCGGGCAAAAGGGTGACCGGACGATCAGGATAGGGGTGCGACGCCCGGGTAGAGCGGGTGCGCTTTGGCGAGGGCCTCTACGCGGTGACGAAGCCCGGAAAGGTCCGCGTCGGCGTCGGCCGTCAATGCTTCGGCGATGATGTCCGCCACCTCGCGGAAGGCGTCCTCGCCGAAGCCCCGCGTGGCCAGGGCCGGGGTGCCGATCCGCAGGCCGGAGGTGACCATCGGCGGGCGCGGGTCGAACGGGACGGCGTTGCGGTTGACGGTGATGTCGATCGCGGCGAGCCGGTCCTCGGCCTGCTGGCCGTCGAGTTCGCAGTTCCGCAGGTCAACGAGGACCAGGTGCACGTCGGTGCCGCCGGACACCACGCTGATGCCCTTGGCCGTGACGTCGGGCTGGACCAGGCGCTCGGCCAGGATCCGGGCGCCGGCCAGGACGCGCTCCTGGCGCTCCTTGAACTCGGCAGACGCGGCGATCTTGAACGCCACGGCCTTGCCCGCGATCACGTGTTCCAGCGGGCCGCCCTGCTGGCCCGGGAACACGGCGGAGTTGATCTTCTTGGCGATGTCGGCGTCGTTGGTGAGGATGATGCCGCCGCGCGGACCGGCGAGGGTCTTGTGCGTGGTGGAGGTGGTGACGTGCGCGTGCGGCACAGGGGAGGGGTGCAGCCCGGCGGCCACCAGCCCGGCGAAGTGTGCCATGTCCACCATCAGGTACGCACCGACGGAGTCGGCGATGCGGCGGAATTCGGCGAAGTCCAGCTGCCGGGCGTAGGCGGACCAGCCGGCCACGATCAGCGCGGGCCTGTGCTCCTGGGCCAGGCGCTCCACTTCGGCCATGTCCACGGTGTGGGTGTCCTCGCGGACGCCGTACGGGACCACTGTGTAGAGCTTGCCGGAGAAGTTGATCTTCATGCCGTGGGTGAGGTGGCCGCCGTGGGCGAGGTTCAGTCCCATGATGGTGTCGCCCGGCTTGATCAACGCATGCATCACCGAGGCGTTGGCCTGAGCGCCGGAGTGCGGCTGGACGTTGGCGTACTCCGCGCCGAACAGTGCCTTGACGCGGTCGATGGCGAGCTGTTCGATGACGTCCACGTGCTCACAGCCGCCGTAGTAGCGCTTGCCCGGGTAGCCCTCGGCGTACTTGTTGGTCAGGACCGAGCCCTGCGCCTGCATCACGGCGACGGCGGTGTGGTTCTCGGAGGCGATCATCTCAAGTCCGTCACGCTGGCGGGTGAGCTCGTCGTCGATCTTCGCGGCGATCTCGGGGTCCAGCACGGACAGGTCCTCGTTCAGGCTGGGGGAGACCACCTGTTCAAACGCCACGGTGCCCGCGGCAGATGAAGCGCCGCTCACAGTTCGCCGCCGTTTGCTTCGGCGTATTCCTGTGCAGACAGCAGCGGGCCCTCTTCGGTGACGGTGACCTTGAAGAGCCAGCCGGCGCCGTAGGGGTCGTTGTTGATCACGGCAGGGTCGCTGACCACGTCGTCGTTGACCTCCGTGACCTCGCCGGTCACGGGGGAGTACAGGTCGGACACGGACTTGGTGGACTCAATCTCGCCACAGGTCTCGCCTGCGGTCACAGTGGAACCAACCTCGGGCAGGTCCACGTACACAATGTCGCCCAACGCCTCGGCGGCAACAGCGGACACGCCCACCACGGACGGGCCGGAGCCATCAGCGGCGATCCATTCGTGTTCGGCGGAGTACTTCAGTTCAGCGGCAACTTTAGCCATGGTGTGTTTCCTTAAGTTAGGGGTTCAGTGTGCGGGCGCGCCGGGCTATTTTTGGCGCTTGTAAAAGGGCAGTGCGACGACTTCGAAGGGCTCGGCCTTGCCGCGCAGGTCCACGTCCAAGGCGGTGCCCAGCCCGGCGTGCTCGACGTCGACGTAGGCCAGTGCCACAGGGTATCCCAGGGTGGGGCTGGGCTGGCCCGAGGTCACCTCGCCCACCACGTTTCCGTCTTTGAGGACGGGGTAGCCGCCACGGCCGGCGCGGCGGCCATGACCTTTCAGGCCCACCAGTTTGCGCTTGGTGCCGGCCTCCTTGGCTGCCTCGAGTGCCGCCCGGCCCACGAAGTCGCCTTCCTTGGATGTGAGCGCCACCACAGGGCCCAGGCCGGCATCGAAGGGTGAACGCTCCAGCGAGAGCTCGTTCCCGTACAGCGGCATGCCCGCTTCAAGGCGGAGCGAATCGCGGGATGCGAGGCCGCAGGGGACAATGCCGAACTCTTCCCCGGCCTGGGCAACGGACTCCCACAGGGAAGCGGCGCCTTCATTCGGGAGGAAGAGCTCAAAGCCGTCTTCACCGGTGTAGCCGGTGCGGGCCAGGATGACATCGTGGCCGGCCACGCTGACTTCGTTGAACGCGTAGTACTTCAGGCCGGTGACCAGGGCGTGCTGGGACTCATCCGTGAGCTTGAGCAGGATGGCCTCGGCTTTGGGTCCCTGGACTGCGACGAGCGAAGTTGCGGCCGAAGCGTCCTCCACTGTCACGTTAAAGTTCGCAGCGCGCTCTGCCAGGGCGGCGGCCACAGTGGGTGCGTTCCCCGCGTTGGGAACCACCAGGTACTTCTCATCGCCGAAACGGTACGTGATGAGGTCGTCGATGATGCCGCCGTCGGCGTTGCAGATCAGCGAGTACTTGGCCTTGCCGTCCGCGATAGCGGACAACTTGCCCACCAGGGCGTAGTCCAGGAAGGCGCCGGCCTGGGGGCCGGTCACCCAGACTTCGCCCATGTGGGAGAGGTCGAACAGGCCGGCGGCGTTCCGGACGGCGTGGTGTTCGGCCAGTTCGGAGCTGTACTTCAGCGGCATCTGCCAGCCACCGAAGTCGGTGAAGGAGGCGCCAAGCTTCTTGTGCTCTTCGTAGAGAGCTGTGTAGTTCTCGGTCATGGGGATCCTTAGTTTTCGAACTCGGACAGCGGCGGGCAGGAGCAGATCAGGTTCCGGTCTCCACCGGCGCCGTCGATGCGGCCTACCGGCGGGAAGTATTTGTCCTGCTTGAGGTGGTGGACGGGGAAGACGGCCTGCTCACGGCTGTACCGGCGGGTCCATTCGGAGTCCACGACGGCGGACGCGGAGTGGGGTGCGTTGCGCAGCGGGGAGTCCTGGACAGTGAAGTCGCCGTTGGCCACCTGGTCGATTTCCTTGCGGATGGTGATCATGGCCTCGATGAAGCGGTCGATCTCGGCCAGGTCCTCGGATTCGGTGGGCTCCACCATCAGGGTGCCGGCCACCGGAAACGCCAGGGTGGGGGCGTGGAAGCCGAAGTCGATGAGGCGCTTGGCCACGTCCTCCGCGGTGACGCCGGTCTTGGCGGTCAGGTCGCGCAGGTCCAGGATGCACTCGTGCGCCACGAGCCCTCCCTCACCGGTGTAGAGGACCGGGAAGTATTCGTTCAACCTGGTCGCGACGTAGTTCGCTGCGAGCAGCGCTGCCTTGGTGGCCTCGGTCAGCCCTTCGCCGCCCATGAGCTTCACGTAAGCCCAGGAGATCGGCAGGACACCGGCCGAACCGAAGTTCGAGGCGCTGATGGCCACGCCGTGGCCTTCCACTGTTCCCTCGGAGGAAGCGTTGTTGGCGTCGCCGGGCATGAACGGTGCCAGATGCGCTTTGGCTGCGACCGGTCCGACGCCGGGCCCGCCGCCGCCGTGCGGGATGCAGAAGGTCTTGTGCAGGTTCAGGTGGGACACGTCGCCGCCGAACTTGCCCGGCTGGGCCAGGCCCACCAGCGCGTTCAGGTTGGCACCGTCAACGTAGACCTGGCCGCCGGCGGCGTGGACAGCCTCGCAGATCTCAGTCACGTCCGCGTCATAGACGCCGTGGGTGGACGGGTAGGTGATCATGATCGCCGAGAGTACGTCCTTGTTCGCCTCGATCTTCGCGTACAGGTCCTCGTGGTCGATCGTGCCGTCCGCTGCGGTGGCGACGACGACGACCTTCATGCCCGCGAGAACCGCGGAGGCGGCGTTGGTGCCATGGGCCGACGCGGGGATCAGGCAGACGTTGCGCTGGGCATCACCGTTGGCGCGGTGGTAGCCGCGAATGGCCAGCAGGCCGGCCAGCTCGCCCTGGGATCCGGCGTTCGGCTGCAGGGACACCTGGTCGTAGCCGGTGATTTCCGCCAGGTCGGCTTCCAGGCCGCTGATCAGTTCCCGCCAGCCCTTGGTCTGTGACTCCGGGGCGAAGGGGTGGATTGAGGCGAACTCCGGCCAGGAGATGGCCTCCATCTCGGCGGTGGCGTTCAGCTTCATGGTGCACGAGCCCAGCGGGATCATGGTGCGGTCCAGCGCCAGGTCCCGGTCCGAGAGCCTGCGGATGTAGCGCAGGAGCTGGGTTTCGGACCGGTGGGTGTTGAAGACCGGGTGCTGCATGAACTCAGAAGTGCGGAGCACCCCGGACGGCAGGTCGAAGCCCGCAGCGTCCACCACGGGGCCGGCGCCGAAGGCGACGGCGACCGCGGAGAGGATTTCCGGCGTCGTGGTTTCATCGACGGAGACCCCGATGGTGTCGGCGTCGATGTGGCGCAGGTTGATGCCGCGTGCTTCTGCAGCGGTGATGACCTTGGCGGCCTTGCCGGGGACGGAGACCGTGACCGTGTCGAAGAACGCCTCGGTGGCCAGTTCCCGGCCCGCGATCTTGAGCGTGGTGGCGAGGGCGCGGGCGTTGTTGTGGACACGCTCGGCGATGGCCTTCAGCCCGTCGGGTCCGTGGTAGACGGCGTAGAAGGAGGAGACGATGGCCAGCAGCGCCTGCGCGGTGCAGATGTTGGACGTGGCCTTTTCGCGGCGGATGTGCTGCTCGCGGGTCTGCAGCGCCAGTCGGTACGCGGGAACACCGGCGTCGTCCTTGGAGACGCCCACCAGGCGGCCGGGCATGGAACGCTCCAGGCCCTTGGCCACTGCCATGTAGGCGGCGTGCGGGCCGCCGAAGAACAGCGGGACACCGAACCGCTGGGTGGAGCCGACGGCGATGTCGGCGCCCTGCTCGCCCGGAGGGGTGATCAGGGTCAGCGCCAGGAGGTCGGCGGCCACCGTCACCAGCGCGCCGCGCTCCTTTGCTTCGGCAATGACGCCTGCGTGGTTGAAGACGCGGCCGGAGACGCCGGGCTGCTGGAGCACGATGCCGTTGATGTCGCCTTCGGGCAGGCCCTTGGACAGGTCGGCAACCTCCACCTCGAAGCCGAGCGCCTCGGCGCGGCCCTTGACGATGGCGATGGTCTGCGGCAGGACGTCGGCGTCCAGGACGGTCTTGCCGTCGCGGGCAGCCTTGTTCTTATTGGCCCTGCGCATCATGAGGACTGCTTCGGCCACGGCGGTGGCTTCATCCAGCAGCGAGGCGTTGGCGATGGGCAGTCCCACCAGGTCCTGGACCATGGTCTGGAAGTTCAGCAGCGCCTCGAGCCGGCCCTGGGAGATCTCCGGTTGGTAGGGCGTGTAGGCGGTGTACCAGGCCGGCGCCTCCAGGACATTCCGGCGGATGACGGCCGGGGTGATGGTGTCGTAGTAGCCCTGGCCGATCATCTGCACGGCGGTCTTGTTCTTGGCGGCGAGGCGGCGCAGTTCAGCCAGGACCTCCACTTCGCTGAGGGCATCGGCGAGCTTCAGCGCGGTTTCCTGCCGGATGGAGGCCGGGACGGCCATGTCGACGAGGCCATCCACGCTGTCGTAGCCGACGGCTTTCAGCATGGTGTCGACGTCGGCCTGCCGGCGCGCGCCGATATGGCGGTCAACGAATGATGTTGATGCGGATTGAATCGTCATGAGGAACTCCAGGTCTGGCCGGCCAAGTGGCACGGCGTGCGGTGGGTTCCTCCCCGCTCTGTATTGGACCTGAGAGATTCCGCGTTGCCTGCTCTTGGCAGGACTTCGCTTGCACCGTCGGTGAGTGCTGCCGGAGCAGCGCTGCTTTCCAGAGTCGCCTCGCCGTGACGGTACATGGGCCTGAGAGATTCCTGGGGAGGATTTGCTCCTACGGCGCCTGTCCGGTGGATGCCGGGAGGGCTCTCCCGTCACAGCTCGAAAGGCTTATTCAAATGTGGGTGATTCGGCTCACACGGTACAGGTTTGTTGAAGCAAAAACAAATTGCGGCGTCACGCTAATGGGGCCTTGGCGCTCTGTTGCCCCGAAAAGACATCCCGGGTTGACATCCGATCGTGACGGGCACCACACTGATCCCCGGGATTGGCGCCGAGGCCTGGCTGGCTCAGCGTAACCGGAGCAGCCCCGTTCCGGCGCCGGTCCCATCGCCCAACCTCCGCAGCCCGGAGGCGGTGGCGTCCAACTGAAAATGAGCCTTCGACCTGCGGCGGGAGAGCCCTGCCGGTACGTTCAGCAGGCGCCGTAGGAGCAAACCCTCCCCAGGAAACTCTCAGGCCCACGTACCGCCGCGGTGAGGCAACTCTGGAAAGTAGCCGGGCCCTGTCCTGGCTCACCGACGGTGCAAGCGGGCCCTCGCTGGGTCTGCGGAATCTCTCAGGTCCCAGACAGAGCGGGGAGGAAATCCAATCTTTGCGACACCCCGGTGCCGCTCGAACGATGGAGTTCCTCAATGACGACCCACTCCCCGACGTCCACCGGCGGCGGAGCCGCGCACCTGGAGCGGCAGCTCAGCAACCGCCACATCCAACTGATCGCCATCGGCGGCGCCATCGGCACCGGCCTGTTCATGGGCTCCGGCAAGACCATCTCGGCGGCCGGCCCCTCAGTGATCTTCGTGTACATGATCATCGGCTTCATGCTGTTCTTCGTCATGCGTGCCATGGGTGAACTGCTGCTCAGCAACCTCAACTACAAGTCGTTCAGTGACTTCGCCGCTGATCTGCTGGGTCCGTGGGCCGGCTTCTTTACCGGCTGGACCTACTGGTTCTGCTGGGTCATCACCGGCATCGCCGATGTCATCGCCATCGCGGGCTACTCCCGTGAACTGTGGCCCGGGGTTCCCCTGTGGATTCCCGGCCTGGCCACCGTGGCCATCCTCCTGCTCCTGAACCTCGTCACCGTCAAGGCTTTCGGCGAGACCGAGTTCTGGTTCGCCCTGATCAAGATCATCGCCATTGCCGCGCTGATCATCGTTGGCCTGTTCATGATTCTCACCGGTTTCCAGTCCGACGCCGGCCCTGCCACCTTCACCAACCTGTGGAGCCATGGCGGATTCTTCCCCAACGAATTCATGGGCTTCGTGGCCGGCTTCCAGATCGCCGTCTTCGCCTTCGTGGGCATCGAACTGGTGGGTACCACCGCTGCCGAGGCCAAGAACCCGGAGCGGAACCTGCCCAAGGCCATCAACTCCATCCCCATCCGGGTGCTCCTCTTCTACGTAGGTGCCCTCATCATCCTGATGGCTGTCACCCCCTGGACCGAGTTCAAGGCCGGCCACAGCCCCTTTATCGCCATGTTCTCCCTGGCGGGGCTCGGCGCCGCAGCCACAGTGGTCAACCTCGTGGTGCTGAGCTCCGCGATGTCCTCCGCCAACTCCGGCATCTACTCCACCTCCCGCATGGTCTTCGGGCTTGCCCAGGAAGGCGACGCACCGGACGTCTTTGGCAAACTGTCCCGGCGGAAGGTACCCCAGAACGCACTGTTCCTTTCCTGCGTGCTGCTGCTGTCCGGCGTCGTCCTCATGTACGCGGGCCAGGACGTGGGCAAGGCGTTCGACATGGTGACCACCGTCTCCGCCGTCTGCTTTGTCTTCGTCTGGTCCATCATCCTGGCCAGCTATGTTGCCTTCCGCCGCCGGCGGCCGCACCTGCATGAGGCATCGAAGTTCAAGATGCCCGGCGGCGTTGCCATGGTTTGGGTAGTCTTCGCCTTCTTCGCCTTCGTGATCTGGGCCCTCACCACCCAGCCGGACACCTTGATGGCGCTGCTGGTTACCCCGGTGTGGTTCATCATGCTGGGCGCTGCATGGTTCGTCCTCCGGCGCCGGCCCGCGCACCAGGCCCGTTATGCCACCTTCCACGCTGAACTCCAGGCAGACCAGGACTTCGCTGAGGCAGCATCAGGCAAGGCTGTCCGGCCGGGTGCCGCCGCTGAAGCCGCGGACGAACGGGTCAAGCGGTGATCGGCACCGAGGACCGCACCGCCGGGACCAGTGTGTCTGCAGCCGGGCGGCTCCAGCCCATGCCGCCGGAAACGGGCAAGGAATTCGTGTTGACGTTCCACTGCCCGGATGCCCTGGGCATTGTCCAGGCGGTGGCGGCATTCCTGCTGGATCAGGAATGCTACATCGTGGACATCAAGCAGTTCGGCGACAGGGCAAGCGGCCGGTTCTTCATGCGCGTCCACGTCACCTCCGAAGTTGACATTGACCTTGCCCGCCTCCGTGCCGGTTTCGGGCAGGTGGCCCAGGAATGGCAGATGGACTGGCGCCTGGAACGCCACGGACGCAGGCAGCCCATCCTGGTGATGGTCTCCAAGTACGAGCATTGCCTGAACGACCTCCTGTTCCGCGCCCGCAGCGGGGAATTGCCCGTGGAGATCGCTGCCGTGGTGTCCAACCACCCGGACCTGGAACCGCTTGCAGCGTGGCACGGTGTTCCTTTCCACCACATCCCCGTGACGCCGGACACCAAGACGGATGCGGAGGAGCGCCTGCTGGGCCTGGTGGACCATTACTCCGTGGAGCTGGTGGTGCTTGCCCGCTACATGCAGGTGCTCAGCGACGGCCTGACCCGCAAGCTGGACGGCCGGGCCATCAACATCCACCACTCGTTCCTGCCCAGTTTCAAGGGTGCCAAGCCCTACCACCAGGCCTACGAGCGCGGCGTCAAGACGGTGGGCGCCACAGCCCACTACGTGAACTCGGAGCTCGATGAGGGGCCCATCATTTCGCAGCAGGTCATCGAGGTGGACCACACGTACTCCGCCCCGGACCTGGTCACCGTTGGCCGCGATGCCGAGTGCAAGGCCCTCACGAATGCCGTCCGCTGGCACGCTGAAGGACGGATAGTCCTCTCCGGCAACCGGACGGTCATCCTCCGCTAATTGCGGGTCATCTACGTGGCTGGTGCCTGCTCCCCATCCGGAGGGGCAGGCGCCGGCCGCACCACCGGTGGCCGGCCGAACCTGGAGTTCCTCATGACGATTCAATCCCTTAAGGCACTAACCACTCGTTCACGCCCCGCGGAAGGGCGGGCCCCTGGTTCCGAAGAGAAGGACATTCTCCCTGTCCGGCTGGAGATAACTCCTGCTGAGGGCATTGTCGCCCTGGTCCAGGGCAGCACACCTGCAGGGTCTGTCCTGACGGTGACGTGCCTGCCCCATCAAGGTGTGGGTGCCACGGTCAGGACGGCTATCGAGCTTGCCTACCTTGGCTTCGAGGTTGTACCGCACCTGGCCGCACGAAGCATCGAGAGCCGGCAGCAACTGCTAGGTCTTGTCCACAATTTCCACGACGCCGGCATCAGCGAGGTGTTCGTCGTCGGTGGTGATGCGGGTGAAACTGCCGGGCCGTACGCCAGCAGCCTTCCGCTGCTTGAGGACCTCGCCGACTTGTCCGGCGGCCGGATCGGTGCAGGTGTTGCAGGCTACCCGGAAGGACACCCGGGCCACAGCGAACTGCACATGCTTGATGCCCTGTTGGAAAAGCAGCATCTGGCGTCCTCGGTGGTGACGCAACTGTGCTTTTCGGCGGCACGCGTCCGGTGGTATGCCGAAACGCTGCGCCGCGAAGGAGTCCGGCTGCCGGTCTGGGCGGGAGTCGCGGGAGCGGTTCCGCGGGCCCAGTTGATTTCCGTTGTGACCAGGATCGGGGTGGGTCCATCGCTCAAATTGCTGAGCCGACGGGGTCCCCTTGGCCGACGGCTGGTTACTGGCGGCCAGTATTCACCCCAGGCGATGCTCGCGGAACTGCGGGACAGCGGGGCCGTGGACGGGGTGCACCTTTGCACCTTTAACAACGTGACGGGTGTGTGAAACGGAAACCGGGGCCGTACCGGCGGCCGCTTGATTGGGAAGCCGGAGCCGAAAGTTAAGCATGCTTAGTGTCTATCCACATAGGATGGAAAGGCACGGCAGCCACCCGCTGCAGGTCGATTTGAATGAAGGTGACCATGGCCAGGCGCAGCAATCCCGCAGTACGAATCGCACAGGAAACCGCCCACAGCGCAATGTTCGATGCCGACGGCAAGCCCAAACCTGGGGTGCACAACGTGCTCCTGAAAGCGGTGCAGATCCAGCGGCCGCTCGTGGTTGCCTACATCCGGCGGCTGCAAAAGAAGCACCCCCGTGCCACCGCTGCGCAACTGGCTGACATCGCCGAGCGCGACTACCTGCGCGCGGTCGCCGGCGGCGGCGCCCTGGTGGGTGCGACCGCCGTCGTCCCCGGCGTGGGAACCGTGGCATCGCTGGGACTTTCCGCGGCCGCAACCGTTGGCTTCCTGGAGGCAACGGCCCTCTATGCCACTTCGCTTGCCGAACTGCACGGCATCCGCCTTACCAATCCCGAGAAGGCCGGCACCATGGTCATGGCGATCATGCTGGGCGAGGAGGGCACCGCGCTGCTGGGGACCCTCAGCGGCCAGGCAGCGGGTGGGGCCAAGCCCACGGACGTCTGGGGGAACATCCTGTCCAGGTCCTCGCTTCCCGGGTTCGGCAATGTCCGGAAAAGGATCCAGCACGCCTTCCTGAAGAACCTGCTCAAGCGGCAGGGGACGGCGCTGTTCGGCAGGGCCCTTCCGTTCGGCATCGGCGCGGTGGTGGGCGGAGCGGGTAACCTCGTGATGGGCCGTGCGGTGGCAGCGAACGCCCGGGAGGCGTTCGGGCCAATGCCGGACACCATTCCCGGCGAGCTGACGGCGGCCGCGGCGCCGGATAACCAGGCGCTGACACCCTGACGCTGGAAGGCACAACACGTGGATCTTAACGCTGACCTTGGCCAAGCATTCGGCTCCTGGACCATGGGCGGCGACGCCGCGATGTTCCAGCTGGTGACCAGTGCCAACGTGGCGTGCGGCTTCCACGCGGGCGACCCCGTCACCATGCTGGACAGCTGCCGGGCAGCGTACGAACTGGATGTCACCGTCGGCGCGCACCTGGGTTACCGCGACCTGGCTGGCTTTGGCCTGCGCGCCCTGGATGTGAGTTTCGACGAGCTGTTCGGGGACGTGCTGTACCAGCTGGGCGCTCTCGACGGAGTGGCCCACGCGGTGGGTGCATCCGTGGACTACGTCAAGGCGCATGGTGCCTTGTACGACAGGCTGGTGGACGACGCCGAGCAGGCCGCCGCCGTGGTGGCTGCAGTCAGTGCCTACGATCCCGGCCTCCCCATTCTGGGCTTCCCTGGCTCGGAGCTGTTGAAGCAGGCCGGGGAGGCGGGACTCCCGGTATTTGTCGAAGCGTTCCCCGACCGCGCCTACCTTGCCGACGGCAGTCTGGTTCCGCGTTCCCAGGAGGGCGCAGTGCTGTTCGACGCCGACGCGGTAGTCGAGCGGGCCGTGCGCATGGCCCTCAAGGGGGAAGTGGCAGCCGTGGACGGGACAGTGGTGCAGGTTCGCCCGGACTCCCTGCGCCTCTCCGGCGGGACTCCCGCCGCGGTGGAGATGGCCGCACGCGTGCGGACGGGGCTGGAGGCTGCCGGCGTGGAACTGGAATCCTTCGCCTAGCGCCTGCTGCAGTTCTGCAGCACAACGACATGACCATAGGCCGCGGCGGCACACCGGGGCCAGGCCACGGATCGCGGCAGGGCTAGCACGTCAACAGGGCAAATGGCTTTGCGAAGAATTCCGCCCAGAGGGGGTCGTCCGGCCACAAGTCGTCGGGGTCGATGAGGTTGTCGTCCTCGGGTTCCCACTGCGGGACGTCCCCCGGGCTGGCATCTTCACGCGGGCTGGCATCTTCAAATGGGCTGGCCCCGAACGTCGGCCAATGAGGCCAGTGGGTTGGTTCGGGGTCGGGTTGTTCGGCGTCGTAGTGGCGGCCGGTGGGTGAGGTCCAGCCGGGTGGTTCCTTGGCGGTGGCCGGGGTGGGGGTCCAGCCGCTGTGGTGTTTGAGGCGGTGGTGCTTGGGGCAGAGCTGTCCCAGGTTGGAGGCGCCGGTTTCTCCGCCGTTGTGCCAGGCGGTGAGGTGGTCGGTGTCGTTGTCCAGTGATCGGTTGGTGCAGCCGGGGAAGGTGCATTTGCCGTCCCGCATCCTGATCCAGCGTTTGATTGTCCCGGGGAGCCGGTAGCTTCTGCGCCCGATCTCCAGCGGCGCCCCGCCGCGGGGGTCGACCAGGACGCGGTAGAACGACTCCGCGCCGTCCGCGACCAGCCGCCGTGCCATGGAGGCGGGGATCGGTCCGTGGCCGTCGAGGATGGCGGGTTCCTCGGTGACGCCAAGGAGAGATAACACCGGAACCATCACCAGCACATCCGCCCGCGGGACGGGGACCTTGCCGGGGTCTGTATTGCCCGAGTGGGGAGAGCTTCCGGCGCCGAGGAGCAGGCTGGCTGCGATGTCGGGGCGCAGCTGGGTGAGGGTGCGGGGTTCGTCTGGGCCTTGGAGGCCGCGGGCGGTGGCGGTGGTGCGGTTCCAGATCGCGCTGGCGGTGTCGCCGGGCAGATGGAGCGTTATCCGGGCCATGCCGTCCCGGTCGGGCCGGTATTCCATCCGCCGGTCCGCGATCCCTTTGGTGTGCCGCTTCTCCAAAGACTCGGGGTGGTGGCGTTCGCGCCAGGCGCGGGCCTTGGCCCGGAACCGTGATGGGACCAGCTTCCCGGGGGCCGCGCCGCGGGCAGGGTGCTCCGGGGTCGAAGAAGTGCGCCACCAACGAGGCCGCCCCGGCAGGGCTGAGGCCTTCGGTTTCATCCACGACGACGCGCGCGTGCTGCCACGAGATGGCTCCGGCGGCCAGTGCGTCCGTGACCGGCGGCAGCGAACAGACTTGCTGCGACTGGTGGACGAACGCCCCGGCCGAGGCGGAACTGATGGTCAGGACCCCGGCGATTTCCTCCACCGCGGACATCTCGGCGTAGGTGTGTTCCGGCGCGGACGCCTCCGGCGGCGTCATGGCCTGCTGGATCCGGATGCAGTCGGCCGCGTCCTGCGCCTGCCCGGCCTTGAGTTGGGCTTCCAGCCTGGACCTCAGTTCCATCCGCTCCAACAGGATCCCGTACTGCCGCTGCAACACATCCACACCGGAGCCAGCACCGTGACCATCAGCAGCGCCAGCGGAGCAAAGCGCAGCCTCCTCCAGGAACAGTGCATCAAGGGCTGCAACAGAGGCATGAACACCCTCCATCCCCGCCCCTGAAACGCTCACTGCGCCGCCGCTGATTCCCATACGAACATCATCCAACGGGGGTGTGACATTCAGACCTTCATGGCCCGCCGCCCAAGCCACTGCTGACAGGGCGCCACGGAACCCTCACCCAAAAATCAGCTGCGCCACCGTGAAAATCGCGAGTCCGGCCAGGGAACCCACCACCGTGCCGTTGATCCGGATGAACTGCAGGTCCTTGCCCACCTGCAGTTCGATCTTCTGCGAGGTCTCCTCGGCATCCCACCGCGCCACCGTGTCCGTAATGACCCCTGCAATGTCCGAGCGATAGGTCCGCACCAGGTACCCGGCGGCATCGGCAATCCAGGAGTTGACCTTCCCCGCCAGCTCGGGGTCGTCAACCAGCCGCGAGCCGAAGTCGCGAACCGCTGCCTTGAACTTGATGGTGAGTTCGCTGTGGGGATCGTCCACCGCGCCCAGCAGCGCATTCTTCACCGTCCCCCAGGTCCGGGAAGCGAGCTCACGCACCTCGGGATCGCCCAGTACCTGTGCCTTGATGACCTCGGCACGGGCGATCATGGCGGGATCGTGCTGCAGGTCCCGGGCGAGGTCGTTGAGGTATTTGTCGATCGACTGGCGCACCTGGTGGTTGGGATCGGCCTGGACGGCGCGGACGAACTTGAGGATCTCGACATAGACCTTGTCTCCCACAAGCCCGTCCACGAACTGCGGAACCCAGGTGGGGGAGCGGTCGGAGACCAGGCGGGTGACGGTCTCGTGGTTGTCGTCCACCCAGTCGGCAGCGCGGTCAACCAGCAGGTCCACCAGCGTGTGGTGGTGCCCGTCGTGGAAGATCCGCTCCGCCAGCCTGCCGACGGGCGGCCCCCACGGCGGAGTGAGCAAGTGCTTGCGGACCATGCCCTCGATCACGGCCTGGACGTCGTCGTCGTTCAGCACGGTGAAGGCGCCCCGGATGACGGCGGCCCCCTCCTTGGCGACGCGCTCAGCACCGCCCGGCCCAGCCAGCCATTGGCCTGCCCGCCGGGCTACGTTGACGGTGGCCAGCTTGTCCTGCACCACCTGCTCGGAGAGGAAGTTGGTTTCCACGAACTCGCCCAGTGAGGCGCCGATCTGGTCCTTCCGGCGCGGAATGATGGCTGTGTGCGGGATCTTGATGCCCATGGGGTACTTGAAGAGGGCGGTCACCGCGAACCAGTCAGCAAGCGCGCCCACCATGCCGCCTTCCGCGGCCGCGCGCACGTACTGCAGCCACGGATAGTCCTTCTGCAGCGCGAAGGCAAAGACAAAGATCACGGCCATGGCGATCAGCAGGCCCAGCGCCACGAGCTTCATTTTCCGCAGCGCTGCCGCCTTTTCGGCGTCTCCGGCACCAAGGTGCTGGCGTACGACGGCGGCCGGCACCGTGCTGCCCGGGCCGGCGGATGGTGCGGGCCGGCTGTGTGCATCCTGAGTAGTTGGCTCAGTTGTTGCCTCAGAGTTCACCTGCATGTGCCAAGCCTAGCCCCGAAGGCCTGGGCCGGTCGGCTACCGTGTGTCCATGACAACTGACGAGTCAATGCCGCAGCGGCCGTTGGTCTTTGCCCACCGTGGCGCAAGCGGAGCCTTTGCCGAACACACCCGCGCGGCCTACCTGCAGGCCCTGGCGGACGGGGCGGACGGGGTGGAGTGCGATGTCCACCTGACCCGGGACCAGCACGTGGTCCTGCTGCATGACGCCAACCTGGACCGCACCTCCGACGGGACCGGGCCGGTGGCTGACCGGACCTTGCACGAGCTGCGCCAGCTCGACTTTTCCTCCTGGAAGGGCGTCCGCATCCCCGAGGAATACGGGGCACGCTCCGATCAGTTCCTCACCCTCTCCGAACTGCTGGACATCCTCCGGGGTGCTGGGCGGCCAGTGCGGCTTGCCGTCGAACTCAAACATCCCAGCCCGTACCAGCTCAAACTGGAAGACCGGGTGCTTGAGGTGCTCCGCAGCGAAGGCTGGGACCCGGAAAGCTCCACTGTTGACAACGTGGCCGTGACCTTCATGAGCTTCAGCCCCGACTCCGTCCGGCACTTGCTGCACTCCGTCCCGCCGCAGTTCATCTGCCAGTTGGTGGACGACCTCACCATCCATGAGATCCGCGGCGGCCTGGGCCTGGGGCCGATCGCCGGCGGAGCGGTCACCAACCTGATGAAGGCCGCGCAGCTTGAAGGTGAGCAGATCCTGGACGACGGCCTGGTGGGGATGGCAGGGCCGGGCATCGATTACGTCCGGGAGCGCCCGCACACCGTCCGCCGATGGCTGGATTCCGGCCGCCGCTTCCGGGTGTGGACGGTGGATTCTGAGGAGGACGTGGCGCTGTGCCGCGACCTGGGCATCCAGGAGATCACCAGCAACGTGCCGGCCCGGGTCCTTGACCAGCTCCGGCTGGGCGCACCGCAGGGAAAGTAGGCCGGAGTGGGTGCCGCGGCAGACGCACCTTCCCCGCTCCGCTGGTGGGCCGGGCCGCTGGACGTTGAGGGGCTGGCCCTGCGCTCGGTGGGAGCCGCGGCGGAGGCGCTGAACCTGTATACCGGTGCGCCGGGCAGGTTCCGCACTGCACCCGCTTTGGCAGCCGCCGCTTTCGATTCCTTTGGACACCTGCGGATCGGCGGGCGGGCCCTGCAGGGCTTCGCGCCCCTGTCGGGCTTCCGCCGCACCAGCGACGGCTGGATCAGGCTCCATGCAAACTACCCCCACCACGAGCAGCGGCTGCTGCGGGCCCTGGGGGCGGCCACGGCAGCAGGCGTGGAGGCGGCCCTTGGTTCCATGACGTCCCTGGAGGCAGAAGCGGCCATCCAGGACCATGGCGGGATCGCCGCGGCCGTCAGGACCCGCGGCGAATGGCTTGCCTCGGACATGGGCCGGGCCGCCGCCACCGGCCCGTGGATCATTCGCGACGGCGGCAGCACACCCGGCTGGGGGCTGAAGGACTTCCCGGCCGGCGCAGCAGGGCCTGCAGGAGACGCGGCTGCCGGCCCTGCCCAGGCCGCCGGCGGCAGCCAGCAGCTGCCCCTGGCGGGCCTCCGGGTGCTGGACCTGACGAGGGTCATCGCCGGACCTGTCGCCACCCGGCTGCTGGCGGCGCTGGGGGCCGACGTCCTGCGCGTCGACCCGCCGGCCCTGCCCGAGATCGTGGACCAGTTCGTGGACACGGCCTTCGGAAAACGCAGCGCGGAAGCGGACCTTGGGCTGCCCTCGACGCGACAGCACCTGCAGCAGCTCCTGACGGACGCCGACGTGGTGGTCACCGGCTACCGGGGCGGCGCCCTGGACCGCTTTGGCCTCAATCCCCGGGACCTGCTGGCCGCGCATCCGCGGCTGGTGGTGGTCACCCTTGACAGCTGGGGCAGGGCGGGGCCATGGAGCGGCCTGCGCGGTTTCGACAGCATCGTCCAGGCGGCCAGTGGCATCGCCCACCTTTATGGCAGGGAAGATGACGACGGCGGATGGCGCCCGGGTGCCTTGCCGGTCCAGGCATTGGATCACGCCACCGGGTACGGCGCGGCGGCGGCAGTGGTGCTCCTGCTGGCTGAACGCAGGAAAACGGGAAGGGGAGGTGCGGCCCGCCTTTCGCTTGCACGCACCGCCGAGGAACTCTTTGCCCTGCCCCTTAATCCCAGGCCCCTTAGTTCCGGACCCCTGCATTCCCTGTCCCCAGAGACAGCGGACACGGCGCAACTGCCGGAGCCCGGCTATCGCTCCATGGAAAGCTCCTACGGGCCGCTCCGCTATGTTCCGCCGCCGCTGCTCATGTCCGGCCGGATCCTGGACTACTCGGCTCCGCCGCCACCCTACGGCAGCTCGGACCTCACCTGGACCTGAGCCCACGCCGGTTTCGGCCGCCAGTGCCGGCTGTGGTTGAGTGGTTCCATGCTTTTTCCCCGGTCCGGACCTGCCGTCCAGAGCCTGTCCGCTGCCGCCATGGGAGTCCTCCTGCTGGCCAGCGCCAACAAGCATTTCCGGGACCCGATGTTCTACGGCGACGTGGTTCCCGGCTACCTCTGCCGGGACGGCGCGGCTTCAGGCCAAGCCAATAAAGCTGACGGCCGGCATCCGCTGGCCGTCCTGTCCCGCGAGGAATGGGTCGCTGCCACCGGCCTGCTTGAGCTGGCCGCCGCCGTCGGAATCCTCCTCCCGCCCACGCGGAAGGTGGCCGCCACCGCCCTCGCCGGGCTGTTCACCGCATTCCTGGCAGGGCATGTCGACGCACTCATACGGGCCTATGGTCCCGACGGAACCCCACGGCAACGGAAAATCCACACCGCACGGCTCCCGTTGCAGGCACCGCTCATCCTGTGGGCCTGGAGCCTGCGGAAGCCGGGCCTCCGGAAGCCGGGCCTGCGGAAGCCAGCCGTTCCCGGCCTTGCCTGGCCGGTCCGGCCGTGAAGCTGCTGGCCTCTCCCGCGGTCCGGGTGGGGATCTCCATTAGCATCGCCACGGGCCTGTACGGGGTGTCCTTCGGGGCGCTCTCGGTCACGTCGGGCCTGAGCATCCTGCAGACCATGGCCTTAAGCCTGCTCCTGTTCAGCGGCGGCTCGCAGTTCGCGTTCATCGGAGTCGTGGGCGGCGGCGGTTCGGGCATCGCCGCCATGAGCGCCGCCACCCTGCTGGGCATGCGCAACGGCATCTACGGGATGCAGCTCAACGCCCTGCTGCGGCCCCGCGGCTGGCGGAAGTACGTTGGCGCCCAGCTGACCATTGACGAGTCCACGGCCACCAGCACCGGCCAGGAGGATCCCGCGGAGCAGCGCCGCGGGTTCTGGGCCGCCGGCATCGGCATCTACGTGCTGTGGAACGTCTTCACCGCCATCGGTGCCCTTGCCGGCAGCGGGCTTGGCGATCCCAAGCAGTGGGGACTGGACGGTGCCGCCGTGGCAGCTTTCCTGGCGCTGTTGTGGCCGCGCCTCAAGGGACGGGAACCGGTCGCCATCGCGGTGGTGTGTGCCGTGGCCACGGTGATTGCCGTTCCGTTCGTGCCGGCGGGCGTGCCCATCCTGGTGGCCGCCGTCGTGGCAGCGCTGGCCGGCTGGTTCAGCCACGGACGCCGCGACGAAGGACTGGAACCCGACATCGAGCCGTACGCGGAGCATCATTACGGGCGTCACGGTTGCGGGAGCCCCGGACAGCGGACGGAGCACGGAGGCAGCGCACAGCCGGGAGCGGGCTCATGAATCTGTGGATCTGGCTGATCCTGGCCTGCGTCCTGGCGTATGCATGGAAACTCGTCGGCTACTTCGTCCCTGCCAAGTTCCTGGAAGACCCGCGGACGTCGAGAATTGCGGGCACCATGACAATCGGCCTGCTGGCGTCGTTGACCGTAGTCAACGCGGTGGCATCAGGGCAGGCGCTGGCGGCGGACGCACGGCTCGGCGCACTCGGCGCGGCAGCCGTTGCGCTGGCACTGCGCGCACCCTTCCTGGTGGTGGTGATCGCCGGCGCCGGCACCGCGGCGCTGTTGAGGTTCCTCGGCTGGAGCTGACCGGCCGTCCCCTGCCGGCGCAAAAACCCACCGCAAAAGGGGGGTCCTGGCCACTGCCGCGGCGTCCCGCCGGTTGTACTATGAGATCGGCTATGCAGCTGGCCAAGGACTCCTTCAGAACGGCAACCATGGACAATAAGCTGCACGCGGCAGGAGAGAGGGCAGGCCGGCCGCAACGTCAAATCATTCGACGCCGGGCAGGGCTGCCTGCCAAGCGTTTCTTTACCCACTTCGCCCGCCTTTCCGACGTCCCGGCGGAGGACCTGGAGTTGTTGTCCCAAAGGCTCCGGCACGCACTCGACCTGGACCCGTCGTCGCCAATTCCATCGCTGCAGGCCCTGGTGGGCCGGGAGATCAGGAAACGGCGGGACGCCGCCAGGGGCTAACGGCCCTCGGCAGGGCCCGGGCCGGATGTGGTGCACTGGAAGAGAGGCAGCCCACATCGGCGGCAGCCACCAAGGAGGAATCGGGATGAGCGAACAGTCACGGCCAACGGCGCCGGACGACGGCCAGGGAACCGCGGACGCCGAAGGAAGAAGCGCCGAAAAACGGGGTGCGGACGTACCCGCCGCCGAGCAGACCGGCCGGACCCGGGCCGCCTACCTTGATCCGCGCGGATCCGAGGCCACCAGGGAACTGAGGGATACCGCCCGGCGCCGCAGGGACGCCGAAGAGAAACTCCAGCAGCACCTGATGGAAGCCAAGGAGCACGTCCCCAACGAGTTCCACGCGCACCACAAGGCCGCGCACGAGGGGGACCGCCGGGCACAACCGGGCGGGCACGAAGGTGAAGCCGGGCATGACGGTGAAACCCTGCACGAAGGTGAAACCCTGCACAAAGGTAAAGCCGGGAACGACGGTGAAGCCCAGGCGGAGGGCCCTGACGGTCACCAGTCCTGAAAGTCCAGGAACCACGTCCTGAAAGTGGGCCTGGCAGCCGGGCGGCGGTGGCCGGCTGCCAGGTGGCTTTCAGTGCAGGGTTGGCTTCCAGTGCAGGGTGTTGGTGCGTGCAGCGTTGTTGATGCGTGCAGAGAGTTGGGGAACCGGTGCTGCTACGCCACTCCGTGGGCGGCGCCTTCCGCGCCTACGCTCCGGCGGTTGCTTTCTTCGACGCCCATCTCGTACCAGACGTCGGCACCGAATTCGGGCTCGGGAGTATCAAGGTTCTGGTAGAGGGCATCCAAAAGTTCGGCAAGTTCCCCGGCGCTAAGGGTGGGCAGCACTTCCTCGGGACCGCGGGGGTCGGTGAGGTACTGGGAAAGTTTCGAGCCGTTCATAGCTGGGGAACCGGTGTCCGGCCGGAACGCGCGGATTTCTGCATGGGTCGCTCCATCTCGGAAGAAAGAATCCAGGCTGTCTGCGTAACCCGTCCTGAGTCTATTGCACTTGGGGGGAGGCCCACAATGGCGTGGCAGCCCACAAACGCGCGGGCAGCCTGAGGGAAAAGGCCGCAGGTGTCAGGACGCGGCCATCATGCCCGGGGACCCAGGAGCCCGGCGCCGAGTGCCGTAGCGGCCGGGACAGGGACATGCGGAGGGAGGGGGCGCGCCGGCCGGACAGCCCGGATGGAGTCCTCCACCAGGGCCAGCGGCCGCCGCCAGGCGTCCGAACCCGGTTCCATGGTGTCCACCACGCCGATCAGCATGGCCAGCAGCCGGAACATGTCCGTCATCGAAATGTCCGCCCGCAGGCTGCCCTGGCCCTGGCCGCGGACCAGCAGCACGCTGATCGAATCCATCAGCGAACCGGTAATCCCGGTGAGCAGTTCGCGGCGCCCCGCGACGGCGCACAGCAGGTTGGCGTCCTCGCTTGCAGCCGCCATCAGCGCCTCAAGCACGCGCAGCAGGCCGGCGGCGGCGTCGATGTCCGCCAGCGCGCCGTCCATGACGGGGTCCACGGTGAGCCGCAGTTGCCGGTTGAGTGCTGCGAGGACCAGTTCTTCCTTGTCCGCGAAGTTCCGGAAGAGGGTGGCGGGACCAACGCCTGCGGTGGCTGCGATGGTCTGCAGCGGAACTTCGGGGCCGAATTCCCGGAAACACTGGCGCGCCGCCGTGATGATTTTGTCCACGTTCCGCGCTGCGTCTGCACGGAGGGGTTTGCGGGCGACTGCGAGGCTCATGCCCAAAAGGGTAGCAACGGAGCCTGCGGCGTTCACCGTTACCGGAGGGTAGCCGCTTATGTGACGGCCGCAGCCAGGGACGCTGCCCTGCGGTGGTCCATGGCTGCGTGGCACACTTGGGGGCATGTTGCTTGCATTCTCTGTCGCCCCGTCAGGCGTTCCTGCCGGGGGTTCGCGCCCCAACGATGCCTCCGTGCACGACGCCGTTGCCGCCGCCGTAAAGATCGTCCGCGAGTCCGGGCTGCCCAACCAAACGGATTCGATGTTCACCACCATCGAGGGGGAGTGGGACGAAGTGTTCGACGTCGTCAAACGCGCCACCGAGGCCGTGGGGCAGTTCGGCAGCCGCGTTTCCCTGGTGATCAAGGCAGATATCAGGCCCGGCTACGCCGGTGAGCTCACGGCCAAGGTGGACCGCCTGGAAGGTGCACTCGCGCGGGATTCCTGACCCGGGAGCAAGCGGCCGGAAGCATCTGGACCGGCAGGACGGCCCGTGCCAAACTGTGCCCATGTTCGAGCACAAACCCCGGCCGGAATGGATAGCCGCTGAAGAGTTCCTGTCCACAACCGTGGTTCATCCGGACCCGGCGCTGCAGCGTGCCGTCACGTCGGCCGCCGAGGCCGGGATGCCCGCTATCGAGGTGGCACCCAATGCCGGGAAGCTGCTTAAGCTCCTGGTCCAGCTCTCGGGCGCACACCGGATCCTGGAGATCGGAACGCTCGCCGGCTACAGCACCATCTGGATGGGCCGGGGCCTTCCCCCTGGCGGCAGCATCGTTACCTGCGAGTACCTGCCCCAGCACGCAGAAGTGGCGTGGGCCAACATCGATGCCGCCGGGCTGGGCCAAAAGGTGGAGATCCGGCTGGGCCCGGCGCTGGACACCCTCGCCGCGCTCGCCGAGGAGGAACGCAAACCCTTCGACTTCATCTTCATCGACGCGGACAAGCAAAACGACAGCCGCTACCTCGACTGGGCCGTCCGGTTAGGCCGGCCCGGTGCAGCAGTGGTCCTGGACAACGCCGTCTGGGAAGGGGCCATCCTGGATCCCGGCATGGACCCGGTCAACGCTCCCGGAATCATCGAAGCCCTCAAACTGCTGGGGGACCATCCCCGGCTGGACGCCACCGTCATCCAGACCGTGGGTTCCAAAGGCTGGGACGGGTTCGCCCTGGCACGGATCACCTGAGCTGGCCTGCACGCTGCGGCGGAGTCGCGGGACGCAAGCGGTAAGTATGCTTAGGGCCAGTGGCCGTGCCGGCCTGAAAGAGCAGCAACGGAGGACATCATGAAGGCATCACCCACTCTGGCCAGCAATCTCCAAATGGTCCTGACGGACCTGATCGAGCTGCACCTGCAGGGAAAGCAGGCCCACTGGAACCTCGTGGGCACCAACTTCCGCGACCTGCACCTCCAGCTCGACGAAATCGTCGCGGCCGCCCGGCTCTTCGCCGACCAGGCAGCTGAACGGATGCGCGCCCTCCATGCCCTCCCCGACGGCCGCAGCAGCGCAGTGGCGGCCGGCACGCGCCTGGAAGAGTTCCCGGAGGGGTTGGTTTCCACCAAGGACACCGTGAAGCTGATCACCCAACGCCTGGAACGCACTGTGCAGACCATGCGGGACGTCCATGATGAGGTGGACGGCGAAGACCCCACCAGCGCGGACCTTCTCCACGCCATCATCGAGCGGCTGGAACAACTGGCCTGGATGGTGAACGCCGAGACCATGGCGCCCACTGCGGCCGTTACCGAGCCGGCCGGGAAGTAGTGGCGTCCCCCGCGGCTCCCGCCAACAGCCCGGGCCGCCCGGAGCAGGCAGCGCGCGGCACCGGGACCGCCGCCCCCGTGCTGACGGCATCCACTCCGGAGGAGTTCGCCCAGTGGATGCCGCTCCTGGGGCGGGTGGGCCCGCTCGTGGGCAACCCTCCCGCGCTGCTCGGCCTTGCCGCCGAGGCGGGCGGCAGCTGGCCGCTCCCAGGTGGCGGGGGCACCGGTACCCTGTGGGAGCTCCTGGCCTCCGTGGCTGCAGCCGACGTCGCAGCGGCCCGCATCTTTGAGCCGCACCTTGACGCCCTGGCAATCCTGCAGCAGGCCGGGGTAACGGCTCCCGCAGGAACGGCTCCCGGGGGCAGCTGGGGCGTGTTCGCCGCGGAAGGGCCCGGTATGAGGCTGGACGCCACGCTTGCCGGGGCCGGAGTGGTCCTCAGTGGGTCCAAGCCCTGGTGTTCCCTGGCGGGGCAGTTGGACAATGCGGTGGTCACGGCACACACGGACGACGGCCGGGCAGCTTTCGCCGTCAGCCTCCGCCACCCCGGTGTGGACTGCGAGGAGCCCGAATGGGTGGCCCGCGGGCTGCGGGAGATACCCAGCGGGACTGTCCATTTCGACCAGGTTCCGGCGGTACCGGTGGGCGGAACGGGCTGGTACCACAGCAGGCCCGGCTTCGCGTGGGGCGGCATGGGGGTCGCCGCCTGCTGGCTGGGAGGTGCGGTGGGAGCTGCCCGGGAATTCCGGCACGGCCTGCAGGCCGGCGCGGACGCCGGACGCCAGCCGGACCAGCTGGCACTCGCGGCGCTGGGTGAGGCGGACAGGGTCATCACCGCGGCCCTGCAGTACCTGGCCCGGACGGCCTCGCGCCTTGACGACGGCACCCTGGCCACCGGCGCGGGCCAAAGCACCTGGAGCGAAGCCCAGCGGGTGCGGGGAACTGTCGCGGCCGCCGTCGAACGCGTCCTCCATCTGGTGGGCACCAACAGGGGGCCCGGTCCGCTGGCCTTCGACGAGCCTTACGCCAAGAGGATGGCGGACCTGGCCCTTTACGTGCGCCAGCACCACGGCCATCGGGACGATGCGCAACTGGGCAACCTGGTCCTGGCCGGAGACTGCCAATGGTGACCTTCTCGCACGCGGACCAGGGAACCGCCGAGGCGGCGTGGGCCGCGAGCGGACTGCAGACGCTGCCCGAGCTGCCGCTCGGGCCTGCCGAACTTGGCGGCATGGGATTCGTGGTCCTGGCCGCCCACCCGGATGACGAAACCCTCGGTGCCGGAGGGCTCGTCGCCTCCCTGCACGCTCTCGGGGCCACGGTGGAAGTCATCCTGTGCACCGCGGGGGAGGGCTCGCATCCCGAGTCCACCACCATCACTGCTGAGCGGCTCGCGGGGATCCGCCTGGCCGAGTTCGGAGCGGGCCTTTCCGCCCTGGGCATGAAGGACAACTGGCGGTTCCTCGGCCTGCCGGACCGCGGGCTGGCCGGGCGCACCGGCGTGATCAGCCGCGCCGTGCGGGAAGCTGCCCAGCGCCTCTCCCGGGACGGCCGGCGGATTGTGCTGGTGGCGCCCTACCGGGCAGACGGCCACGCCGACCATGATGCCTTGGGAGCGGCGGCAGCAGCGGTGGCCGGCCAGGACGGGCACGGCTTGCTGGAATACCCCGTCTGGTACTGGCACTGGGCCACGCCGGACCGGGACGACTGGCAGGAATGGGTCCGGTTCCACCTCAGCCGGCAGGCCCGCGAAGCGAAGGGCAACGCCATGCTTGCCCACGCTTCCCAGATCCTGCCGCTTTCGCCGGCGGCCGGTGACGAAGCACTCCTGCATGCGGAGTTCCTGGGGCACTTTGCACGCACCTTCGAAGTCTTCGCCTGGACCCCGGCGCGGGACACCAGTGTGGCGCCGCACCGCAGCGGTGACGCCGAACGGGTCTTCGACGCCGTCCACGCCGGAGCCGAGGACCCCTGGAACTACACAGCCAGCTGGTATGAGAGGCGTAAGCGCGCCCTCACCCTGGCCGCCCTTCCGGTGGAGTCCTATGAACGCGGCCTGGAAATCGGATGCTCGATCGGCACGCTCACCGCTGACCTGGCGTCCCGGTGCCGGGCACTACTTGCCGTGGACGCGAGCAGCGCTGCGGTCCGGCAAGCCAAGCGGCGGCTTGCGGAATACCCCGGCGTCAGCGTCCAACAGCGGGTGGTGCCGGGCTCCTGGCCGCAAGGCACGTTCGGGCTGCTGGTGGTATCCGAGGTGGGCTATTACCTGGCACCGGAGGAACTGGCGGTGCTCTGGGACCGCGTCGAAGGATCACTTGAACCAGGCGGGACCCTGGTGCTGTGCCATTGGCGGCATCCGATCGACGGCTGGGAGCTTGACGGCGACGCCGTGCACGCCCTTGCCCGGAAGCGGCTGGGCTGGCGGAGCGCCGGGCTGTACCAGGAGCGGGACTTCGTCCTGGAAATCCTCATTGCGCCGACAACCGCCGGGGACCTTCATGCAGGAGGCTGACGCGGGCTGCCGGACAGGCCTGGACGCTCCAGCTTCCGGCCAGCGATGCCGGGAGGGCGCGTCCATCGGGGACGTGGCAGTGGTGATTCCGGTACACAACGAGGAGCAGCACCTCGGACGGGCACTCGCGGGCGTCCGGACAGCGGCAGACGAGGTGGCGGCCTACCATCCGGGCGTCAGTGTGCGCGTCCTGATGGTGCTGGACAGCTGCGCTGATGGTTCCCTTCGGCTTGCCACGGACTTCGCCGCGTCCGATGCCCGTTTCAACGTTATGACTGTCGGCTTCCGGAATGTTGGGATGAGCCGCCGGGCCGGCGCGGAAGCCCTCGGGCTGAACGGCCGTGCTGCCGCGGCGCGTGCCTGGCTGGCCAACACCGACGCCGACTCGATGGTGCCCCCGAACTGGCTGTCACGGCAGTTGGACCTGGCGGCCACCGGCGCCGACGTCGTCCTCGGCTCGGTGGAACCCGACGGCGATGGCATGCAGAACGCCCTCATTGCCCGCTGGCATGCCCGGCATATCCTGGCCGAAAACCACTCCCATGTGTACGGGGCAAACCTGGGCGTGCGTGGCTCGTCCTACCTGCGGGCAGGCGGTTTTCCAGGCCTTGCTTCCAGTGAGGACCGGGTTCTAGTGGACAGGCTGCGCGCCAGCGGGGCGCGGATTGTTGCCACGGACACCGTGCGGGTCCTCACATCGGGCAGGACGCTGGGGAGGGCACCGCGTGGGTTCGCCGCCTATCTCCTGGCGCTTGCCCAACAATAGGCCGACAGACGGTTGCACAGAAAAGGGTGCCGCCAGCCAGTGAAAATTCACAGCGCCGGCAGCACCCTTCCGCTTAAAACTTCGTGGGACTGTGCCCGTTACACCAGGTCCGGAGCGCTGGCCACGATGTAGTCGGCTGCGGCAGGTCCGGTCATGGAGAGGTTGTTGCTGTCAGGATCGATTCCGTGCTCCTGCAATGCCTCCCAAAGGGCAGCAGGAGCCTGGAGCTCGGCCTTGTGCAGAAGGCACCAACTTGTGTACAGGCCATAGAGCTCATCGCGTCCGAGGCCCAGTCCGGGCTCTTTGTCCGGGACAACTGCTTCGGCAAGAAATTGTTCAAAATGGGTAGCAGGCATGTCCGCTCATTAAGGGTCGACCGTGATGCCGCCGTATCTGCTTCAGCGGCCTTGCGGCCCCTGGAAGGGACCCGCAAGGTATGGAAGAAATTATGACAGGGCGGCCCACCTTGTCCAACTCGCTGGTATCCGGCCGGGCCGCCCGGCCGCTGCGGACTACTCCAGGTTGAGGGGGCCGACGGCGACTGGGGGGACTGGCCTCGGTCTCAGAAGAGGCCATCTCACCGCCGGCCCCGCATCGCCCCGGGCTCCCCCAGCCCGGGAAACCCTGGCAGGACCTCCACCTCAATTTTCCTCCAAGTTTGAGGTCCTGCCTAGTACCTCTCCTCAGCCTCCGGCCCGGACTAGCTCTGGCCGCCCTGCCGGCCGCCGGCGTCGGACCCTGCATCGCCGGCGCGGTGCTGCACTTTGTCACGGACCCGGTCCCGGTGGCTTTCCCCGGCATTGCTTTCGGCCTGCCGGTCCTGCACATCCTGCCCGTCGCCGTTGTCTGCCGCGTACTTCTCCCGCAGTTCACGCCCGTGCTTAATGTCGTCCTCGATCTGCTGCTGTATCTTTTCGCTTTTCTTGGTATCCCGCGGAGGCAGCTGGATGGTCTCTTCCGCCTTGATGCCGGCCTGGAGCTCACGCCCACGCTCCACTTCGGCGTCGAATTCGGCGCCGAACAGCAGCGACATGTTCAGGATCCAGAGCCACAGCAGCATGATGATCACGCTGCCCAGCGCGCCGTAGGTCTTGTTGTAGTTTCCGAAGTTTCCAACATAGAAACCGAAGGCAAGGGACGCCACCAGGAAAACCACCAGGGCGATGGCCGAACCCATGCTCATCCAGCGGAACTTCGGCTGCTTGACGTTGGGGGTGGCGTAGTAGAGGACCGCGATGATGGCGATGATGAGAATGACCATGACCGGCCACTTGGCGATGTTCCAGACAGCCAGGAAGGCGCCACTGAGCCCGATCAGCCCGCCGACGGCCTCGGAGATGGGACCGCTGAGCACCAGCATGCCCGCGAGGAGCGCCACGATCACCACGGCAAGGAGTGTGACGGCCAGCATGGTGCCCCGCAGCTTCACGAACGGGCGTCCCTCATCCACCTCGTAAATCCGGTTCATCGCCCGGCCGAAACCACCTACGTATCCGGACGCCGACCAGAGCGCGGTGACAAGGCCGATGACCAGGGTGAACCCGGCTGCCGGGGCATTCGTGAGCTCCGAGACGGGGCCGCTGATGGTGTTCACGGTTTCCGCGGGCGCAAAGCCGCGCACGATTTCCAGCAGGGCCGTGGTGGTCTTCTGCGGATCTCCGAAGAGGCCGAGCAGCGACACAAGCGCCAGCAGGGCGGGGAACAGGGACAGGACCGCGTAGTACGTCAGCCCGGCCGCCAGGTCAGGGCACTGGTCCTTGCTGAACTCCCGGAACGTCTTCCTGGTGATGTACTTCCACGACGGCTTATCCAGGTCCCGGGGGCTGCCAGGCTTCCTTGCATCATTTGGATCCGGAGCCTGGCCCGCCTTCGCGGTACTGGTCTCGGATGAGTCGTGAGTGGCCATGGGGTGTCCTCTCCATCAAGTGGCTGAAGCGGACAGGCCGGCCCCGCGAAGGCGGTGCCGGCCTGTCGAACAGTTCTGTTGCTTGCGGTGCAGCGCCCTGGTTTAGGTGTTTTGGACGTTGTCTTTGGCGTCGGTGGCGCGGTCTTTGACGTCGGTGGCGGCCATTTGGCCTTCGGCTTTGACGTTTTGGGCGGCGTCGGTGGCGGTGGCTTTGACGTTTTCCATGGCTTCCTGGGCGGGTTCCTTGAGGTCCTGGGCCATGTTTTTCGCGGCGTCGGTGAGTTCGTGGGCCAGGGGCTGGGCTGCGGTTTTGAGTTGGTCCGCGGCTTCGCGTTCTTTCTGGCTTGGCGGGATCAGGGAGGAGACGAGCAGGCCGGCGCCGAAGGCGATCAGGCCGGCGGCCAGGGGGTTGCCCTGGGTTTTGGCTTTGACCTGGTCGGGGGTGTGGGAGACGGCCTGGCCGGCGTCGGTGAGTTTGGCCGAGACGGTGTCTTTGGCGTCGTGGAGGCTGTCTCCGGCGTTGTGCAGGGCGTTGGTGGTGTGTCCTGCGCCGGTGGTGGTGGTGTCGTGGACTTTGGTGGTGGCGGTGTCGGCTGCGCCCATGATTTTCTCCTTGACTCCGGTGACGGCGTCGCGGACCTTGTCGGTCTGGCGGTGGACGATGTTGGACGGGGTGACCTTGTCGGCGACGGCGTCCACGTTGGTGCCCAGGCGGGCACGGGTGGCTTCTATGTCTGCGCGGATGACGTCAGGGTTCTCGCTCATCGGTTTACCTCACCTGGTTTTAGGGTTGGGGGGATTTCGGAGAGTGTTTCGCTGGTTCGGGGCAGGCCCTTGATCTCTTTGAGTTCCTTGCGGCCGATGCTGGCCAGGACCGCGGCGATGATGGCCCAGATGACGGCGACGATCAGCGCGGCCCAGCCCAGGGGCATGAGGGCGCCGAGGGCGAACATCAGGGCCAGGGAGAGGAAGAGCAGGACGAAGTGTCCGCCGACGCCGGCGCCGGCGAGCATGCCGGCGCCTTTCCCGGCGCGGGTGGCTGACTGCTTGGCTTCGGCCTTGGCCAGTTCCACTTCCTGGCGCATCAGGGTGGACAGGTCCCGGGTGACGTCCCCGAGCAGTTCGCCCAGCGAGGCGGTATCGGCCTTCAGATGCGCCGCACTCGGCGGCGTCTCAGGAATCTGGCTGCTCATCAGAGCCCACCCGTCTGGCCGCCCCTGGTGCGGTCCCGGGTAAGGGGGTCGTTAGCCATCGGATCGTCGGCGAGGGCGCGGTCGCGCAGCGGGTCATCGGACAGCTGGTTGCCGGACCATGGTTCCTCCACCAGTTGCGGGCTGTCGAGGCCGCTGGCCGTACCTGCAGTCTCCGGGTAGCTGCTGCCCGGGGCCCCGCCGTCGTAGCCGGCCGTTGTGGTTGCCGGGCCGGGGAGCTGGACCGGCGGGGGCGGGACTGTCCCGCCTGCCGGAGCATACGTGCCGCTGTACTGGTCTGCGCGGGGTGTGCCCGGGTACAAGCCGGCCTGGCCGGTACGGGAAGTGGAACTTTCGGGGGCTCCGGCGGTGAGGCCGCGGGTGAGGCGCCCGGCGAGGACGCCGGCGCCGGCGGCGAGGAGCAGGAACGTGCCGGGGCGGTTGCGGGCAAACCGCTGGACTTCAGTGAGCAGGTCGCCCGGTTCGCGGTTTTCCAGCCAGGTGGCCATCGACGAGGTGCGCTCGGCCGCCTGGCGGATCAGGTCGCCGGCGACGCCCTGCTGGTCAGGGGCGCTGGCCATGCTGTGCAGCTGGCTGGAGATGTTGCGGATGCCCTCGGCCGCCTTCTGCTGCTGGGCGCCGGCCTGGCTGGTCAACCCCGCGCGGGCCTGGTGCAGCAGGTCCTGCGCGCCGGCCTTTGCCTCGGAAGCAACATTCGCGGCTTCCTCTTTCGCCGTCTGGGCAACGTTCTGGGCGGAACCAGCGGCGGTGCGGGCAACGTCGGCTGCTTCTTCCTTGGCTGCGTCCTTGCGGGACGGCCCGGAGCCGTCTGTGCCGTAACCGGCCTCACTGGCACCTGGAGTGGCGGCGGATGGGAAGGTGGCGGCGTTCCGCTCACCAGGAAGTCCTGTGCTGGCCGGGGGCGCCGTGTACGTCGGGTCCTCGGGCCATTGGTTCTCTGTCATCTTCGCTCTCTCTTTCCAAGAAGGCCGGTTGTTGATCAAGAACCAGCAATACTGGCCGTAAAATAATAAGCATGATTACTAATAAAAGGTAAGTACCCTTGCTAACCCGAATGTAACGTTCACGAATAAGACAGCCGGAATGGCGCGGGCCTGCCCGGTTACAACGAAGTGGGAAGTGGTGGGAAAAATGGATACAGCTCCCTGGGTATGGGTCATTGTTGCCGTTGTCGTAGTGGTGCTGGTCGCCGTGCTGTTCCTGGCCGGCGGGAGGCGCCGGCGGGCAATGCAGGAAAAGCGCGACCGGGAACACCGGGAAAAGGCCGCTGAAATCCGGCGCGAAGCCGAAAACATGGAAATCGATGCCCGGGAACGGGAAGCCAAGGCCATTAGGGCACGTGCCGATGCCGAGCAGGCGCAGGTCAATGCGGCCCGGTTGCGCCAGGAAGCGGAACAGCAGGCCCGGGAGGCGCAGTCGCTGCGCAGCGATGTTGCCAGCCGTGCCCGCAAGGCCGACGAGCTTGATCCGGACGTCACCGTCGATGGCACCCGGAGCGGCCGTACCCAGGGCGGGGCAGTGGAGGGCGCAGGGGCCGACGGCGGATATGCCGGCGGTGGCCATGCCGGGGGCGGACGCCGCGAAGGTTTAGCCGGGGATGCCTACCCCGAAGCCCGCAGGGATGGCCTGCGTGGTGAAGCCCTGTCGGGTCACCCGCGTCGGGAGGAGCGGCCCGTCGACGCTACTGCGGAATCGCGGGACGACGGATTGCGGGACGATGGATTGCGAAACGATGGATTGCGGGACGATGAGGTGTCCCGGCGGGACGTGCGGCGCGATGACGCCGGCCAGCGGGATGTCGCCGGAGGAGCTGCCGCTTCGCCAGACGACGTGCGCCGGGACGCCCAGGAAGCCAACCGGGAAGCCAGGGACCGGGACCGCGGCGACGGAATCTAGCGGCCGGAATTCGACGACCGCCCGGCGGACGCCGGGCGGTGCGTCGTGTTTAAGGCTGGCGGCGCGGCCTGAGGACCGGAGACGGATGCACTCCTGTCCCGGTTCCCAGGCCGGCGAGCACTTCCTTCACAGCGTCAACCGAGGACACTTTCGGCTCCCAGCACAGGATTCGCCGCGCCCGGTCCGTATCCATGATGGGCGCCCCTGCCGCCATTACAACCCAGCCTGCGTCCGTGGGTTGGATCCGGGCCCGCCAGGTGAGGTCCACCACCGCATGCAGCAGCCGCATGGGGATGGGGAGGATCCGCTTGGCGCCAAGGATGCGTGCCAGTTCCTGTGGGTTGAGTACCGGCTCAGCGGCAATGTTGAAAGCGCCGCTGGCACGCTGGTCAACCACGCGCCAGTAAGCCTCCGCAACGTCATCGGCATGCACTGCCTGGAATATGAGGTTGTCCGGCGCTGGGAGCAGTGGGGTCCAGGGCTTCCCTGGAATGAGCCGCGGAATGACGTGCCCCAGGAAATACCGCCCAATTTCGCTGCCGGCATTCGCCTGGAAGATCAGCCCCGGCCGGAGCCGGGCCACGGAAATAGCCGGTTCACTGGCCATGAACTGATCCAGGAGTTTTTCCTGTTCGGCTTTGTGCCGGCTGTAGTGGGAGCCGGGCATACCCGTGGCCGGCCAGGACTCGTCCCTGCGTTGGTCCTTGCTTGAGCTGCTGTAGGCACCAACGGAGGAGGCGCAGACAATCTGCTTCACGCCCGCTGTGCGTGCTGCTTCCAGGACGTTCGCGGTTCCGGTGACATTCGTCCGGTGCAGCTGCTCAAGGTCGCGGTTCGGCTGGATTTGCCATGCAAGGTGGACTACGGCGTCGGCTCCGGCGAGTGCCCGTTCCAGCAGTGGCCGGTCCTGTTCGGCGCCCACGTCCAGCGTGTGCCACTCGACGCCGTCATACGGTGGCGCCGAGGTGTCCGGAAGGCGACGGCTGATGCCAACCAGCTGCAGGCTGCCGGGCTTCCGGGAAAGCTGGCCCTGGAGGTTGCGCAGCAGTGCGGTCCCTGCGTTTCCACTGGCTCCGGTGATGGCAATGCGCATGACGAAGGCTCCTTGGAGGTGGGGGCGGTTGCCGCTTACATCCCGAGCCTACAACTGGGAAGGATTGAATTATAAGCAACCTTATGATTTGCTGCTTCTAAGTCTTGCCGCAGGCTTTCGGAACCCAGATTGAGGGACAACGATCCATGCCCGAATCCTTTGCCGCACTTGCCGTGGATACTACGCGAGTCCAGGAACAGCATCCAGAACCACAACAGAATCCAGCCCCGCCCTCCTCGTCGGGCCGGCTGCGGGAAACCTTCGAGAATGAGCTGGTCCTGAGGTACCTGGACCTGGCCGAGGCCTTGGCTGCCCGCTTCGAGGCCCGTGGCCGGGAACGGGCAGACCTGAACCAGGTTGCCTACCTGGGCCTCGTGAAGGCTGCCCGCGGCTTTGACCAGGCCAAGGGCGAGAGCTTCCCCGCCTATGCCGCGCCAACCATCACAGGTGAACTCAAAAGGTACCTGCGTGACCGGACGTGGGTTGTGCGCCCGCCCCGCCACATCCAGGACCTGAGGACCCGGCTTTTCCGGGCAGAGCCGGAGCTGACCCAGTCGCTCGGCAGGAGCCCCAGCGTGGAGGAACTGGCCGGCGAATTGGGAACGGACCCGGCAGAGGTGCAGGAAGCTATCTCGGCCTCCAGCAGCATGCACCCGGATTCATTGGATGCCGTGAACCCGAACTCGGAGGCACCCTCCATCGGCGAGATGCTGGCCTGCCCGGACGCGCCGCTGGAACGGCTCGAAGAACTGGCGTGCCTGCGCGACGCCATGCAGGACCTGGATGACTCGGACCGGGAGCTTCTTTACCGCCGCTACTTCTGCGAGGAAACGCAGGTCCAGCTGGGCAAACGGCTGGGCATGTCGCAAATGCAGGTGTCCCGCCGCCTGGCCAAGGTCCTGGTGGAACTGCAGCGCCGGCTGGAGGCCAGCGCGCAGACCTGCGGCCACGAAGCCGACGGCGGCATGGGAGTCGAAAGCAGGGCTTTCGGCACAGGCCGGCTGGCTGGTTCCGGCACGCCGTTCCGGCACCTGCGGACCGCCGGAAAGCCGTCCGCCGGGGGCGGTGCAACCCGCCGCCGGTTCGGCGGCGGGACCAGGGCGAACTAGTCGCCTGCGGGTTGGTCCGGGACTGCGCACCAGCACCAGCAAAACCTTATCTTGCCTGTTCAGTGGCGGCCCCTGGCCATGGTCCGGGGGCCGGGAAAAGCCCGCGGCCCTGTTTAGGAGCAGCAGGAGGAGGGAACAGGGTGGTTATGGAAAGCTCCGAAACCTCCAACCTCAGGGCTGTCCTGTTCGACCGGGACGGGACCCTGGTGGTCGATGTGCCATACAACGGCGATCCGGACCTGGTCCAGCCAATGCCTGGAGCCAAGGAGGTCCTGGACGGCCTCCGGGCCGCAGGCATCGCCACGGGCGTCATCAGCAACCAGTCCGGCATCGCCCGGGGCCTGATAACTCCCGGCGACGTGGCCAGGGTCAACGCCAAAGTGGAAGAACTGCTGGGCCCGTTCGATGTGTGGGAAATCTGCCCCCACTCCGAACAGGACCGCTGCGCCTGCCGCAAACCTGCACCGGGGATGGTGCACAATGCGTGCCACAAACTCGGGATCAGCGCATCCCAGACTGCCCTGATCGGCGATATCGGAGCCGACGTGGGAGCCGCGGAAGCCGCCGGAGCCATCGGCGTCCTTGTTCCCACTCCCGTCACCCGCGCGGAGGAAGTGGCCCGGGCGCGGCTGGTGGCCGCTGACCTCGCCTCCGCCGTCGGCCTGCTCCAGGCGGCGCCCTGATGGGGCGCGTGCTGGTGGCCCGGCTGGACAGCATGGGCGACGTCTTGCTCGCTGGTCCCGCCGTCCGGGCGGTAGCAAACGGAAGGGGCCATGGCGGCAGTGGGAACAACCATGTCGTGATGCTGTGCGGCCGGCAGGGGGAATCCGCCGCCACCCTGCTGCCGGGTGTCGCCGAGGTCTACAGCTGGGACAGCCCCTGGATCATGAACCCGGCCCCGAAGATGACCGGCCCGCACGCAGACCGGCTGATCGATTACGTCCGCAACTCAAGGATCACCGAAGCCGTGATCCTGACGTCCTTCCACCAGTCGCCGCTGCCGCTGGCACTGCTCTTGCGGCTCGCGGGCGTGAAACGCATCACCGGGGCCTCCACCGACTACGCCGGGTCCCTCCTGGACATCCGGTTAAAGCCCGGGGAAGACTTCCCCGAAGACCAGCCGGAGGCGGAGCGCGCGCTTGGCATTGCCGAGGCCGCGGGATTCCGGCTGCCCGCCGGGGACGACGGAAAGCTGCACGTGAAATCTGTTCCTGACGTCACCGGGCTGGTCGGGGCGGATCCTTACATCGTGGTCCACCCGGGAGCAGCGGTCCCTGCCAGGGCCTGGCCCCCGCTGCACCACGCCGCCGCCGTCGAACTCCTCCAAGGTGCGGGGCACCGTGTGGTGGTCACCGGCGGACCCGGTGAAACCTCACTCACCGCCACTGTTGCGGGCCCTTCGGCACTGGACCTCGGCGGCCGTACCGACCTTGACACCATGGCCGGCGTCATGGCCGGCGCGGAGGCGGTGGTCACGGGTAATACCGGCCCCGCCCACCTTGCCGCCGCCGTGGGCACCCCGGTGGCCTGCCTGTTTTCCCCCGTGGTCCCGGCCATCCGCTGGGCACCCTACGGGGTTCCGCTGGAGCTCCTGGGCGACCAGAATGCGGCCTGCCGGATGACCCGGGCCAGGGTGTGCCCGGTCCCCGGCCACCCCTGCCTGGACTCTGTCTCACCGGAGGAAGTAGTGGCGGCAGTGGAACGCCTGATCAGCGGAGTGAGCTCCTTCAGCACCCACGTCAGCACCCGTAGAAAGGCCCGCAACAGATGAGAATCCTGCTCTGGCATGTCCACGGATCCTGGACGGACGCCTTCGTCCGCGGCCGCCATGAATACCTGCTGCCCGTCCTGCCCGAAGGCGGAGCCTGGGGCCTGGGCCGGGCGGGCCGGAATTGGCCCGAATCGGTCCGGGAGGTGGACCTGGCGACGCTCGACGCAGACGCCGTGGACGCCGTCGTGCTGCAACGGCCCGAAGAAATCAACGAAGTGGCGCGTTCGCTGGGACGCACCCCCGGCGTCGACTTGCCCGCGGTTTTCGTGGAACACAACACGCCCAAGGGAAACTTCCCCAACATCCCCCACCCGCTGGCGGACCAGGACCTCATTCCGGTCGTCCACGTGACCCACTTCAACCGGCTCGCGTGGGACAACGGCTCCGCACCCACCACCGTCATCGAGCACGGAATCCCGGACCCGGGCCACCTCTACACCGGTGAGCTGCCGGAACTCGGCGTCGTCGTCAATGAGCCGGTGCGGCGCGGCCGGGTGACAGGAACGGACCTGCTGCCGGCCTTCGCAGGAGTGGCACCGCTGCAGGTCTTCGGGATGAAAACCGACGGACTTGCCGCCGCCACCGGGATCGACGCGTCCCGGCTGACGGCCCGCGGCGACCTGCAAACGAAGGACCTGCACCGGGAACTGGCACGCTGCCGGGCCTATGTGCACCCTATGCGTTGGACATCACTGGGCCTCTCGCTATTGGAGGCCATGCACCTGGGCATGCCGGTGGTGGTCCTTGCCGCTACCGAGGCCCCGCGTGCGGTGCCGCAGGAAGCCGGCGTGGTGTCCGCCGACGTCGACGAGCTGCTCCGCTGCGCGGCGCGGCTGGTCGCCAATCCGGAGGAAGCCCGGCGGCGGGGGCTCGCCGCCCGGGAGGCGGCGCTGGAACGCTACGGCCTGGGCAAGTTCCAGGACCGCTGGGACGAGCTCCTGGCAGACCTGCACAACCGGCCCCGCCGATCCGTCAACGAGCGCCGGGACGAGCGGATCCTCGTGCCGGCCGGGGAGAGGAAGATTTCATGAAAATCGCCATGATTTCCGAGCACGCAAGCCCGCTGGCGGCACTGGGCGGAGTAGACGCCGGCGGCCAGAACGTGCACGTCGCCGCATTATCCGAGGCGCTCGCCAAACGGGGCCACCACGTCACCGTCTACACGCGCAGGGATGCGACGGAGCTTCCCGAAAGGGTCCGGGTGGGGCGCCGGTTCGAGGTGGTCCACGTCGACGCCGGGCCAGCACGGCACGTGCCCAAGGACGAGCTGCTGCCCTACATGGGTGAACTGGCGGACGGCGTTGCCAGGGATTGGGGGCAGCGGCCGCCGGACGTGGTGCACGGCCATTTCTGGATGTCCGGGCTCGCTGCGCTGGACGCGGCAAGGCGGCCGGAGACCGGGTACCGGGTGCCGATGCTTCAGACTTTCCACGCGCTCGGGACGGTCAAGCGGCGGCACCAGGGCGCCGAGGACACCAGCCCGGAGGAACGCCAATGGCTGGAACCCGGAGTGGGCCGGGCCGCGGACCGCATCATCGCCACCTGCTCCGATGAGGTCTTCGAACTCAAGGCCATGGGCATCGCGACGGGCAAGATCTCCATCGCCCCCTGCGGCGTGGACCTGGACGTCTTCGGAGCCAGCGGCCCCGTCGCCCCCAGGATCCGCCGTTACCGCATCCTGTCCGTGGGCCGCCTGGTGCCGCGCAAGGGCGTCGACCTGGTGATCCGCGCCCTGCCGTACCTGAAAGCGGCAGGATTCGACGACGTTGAACTCCTGATCGTCGGCGGCGGCGGGGACAGCAACACCCTGAACAATGATCCGGAGATCCGCCGCCTGCTGGGCCTTGCCGCCGAGCTGGGTGTCTCGGAACAGGTCACGCTGCAGGGCCAGGTTTCGCGCAGCGAAATGCCCGGCATCTTCCGCAGCGCCGACGCCGTGGTCTGCGCCCCGTGGTACGAGCCGTTCGGGATCGTGCCGCTGGAGGCGATGGCCTGCGGTGTGCCGGTGGTGGCCGCCGCCGTCGGGGGTCTGCGCGACACCGTGGTGGACCACGCCACGGGCCTGCACGTGCCGCCGCGCGATCCGGAGGCCATCGGCTCGGCCCTGTCCTTGCTGCTGGAGAACCCCACCCTGCGGGCCAGCCTTGGCCGCGCCGGCGAGCAGCGGGCCCGCACCCGCTACTCCTGGGACCGGGTTGCCGCCGAAACCGAGAAGGCTTACCAGCTTGCCGCCGCCGGAACCCCGGCGGGCGCCATTCCGATGGAAGGAGCGGCCCTGTGACTGCCGAGTGGTCCCTGCGTGAAGCCGACCTTCGCGCCCTGACAACGCCCCCCGCACTGCCGGCGGTACTGCCCGGTGCCACCTTCGTGGATCCCGACAGTGCCGATGCCGTCCGCGCGCACCTGGACAGCGTGCTGCCGGCCCTGGACTCCCTGCGGAGCCAGTCCGGCCATCTGGCCGCCTGGGGTGTGGAGCTTGCGCAGCGGCTGCTGCGCGGACAGCGGCTCCTCGCCGCCGGAAACGGTGGTTCCGCCGCCGAGGCGCAGCACCTGACCGCCGAACTGGTGGGGCGGTTCGACGGCGAGCGCGTCCCGTTCTCCGCCATCTCCCTGCACGCGGAATCGTCCGCGGTGACGGCGATCGCCAACGATTACGGGTACGACGACGTCTTCGCCCGCCAGGTGCGTGCGCACGGACGCTCCGGCGACGTGCTGATGCTGCTGTCCACCAGCGGCAAGAGCCCCAACCTGCTGCGCGCCGCCGAGGCGGCAGGCCGGCTGAACGTGACCACCTGGGCACTCACCGGCACCGGCCCGAACCCACTGGCAGACGCCTGCGATGAGGCCGTCATGGTCGACGCCCCCAACGCCAACGCCCAGGAAGGGCACCTGATTGCCCTGCATGCGGTCTGCCGCGCCTTCGACCTCGAGGTGGGCAGGCACACCCCGGACGCCGGACCAGGTGCGGCCAACGGCGGGTGGCGGAACGGCGGCAGGCCATGAGGGTCGTGGTGGTGGGCGACGTGATGCTGGACGTGGACCTCTCCGGCGAGGCAACCCGGCTCAGCCCCGACGCGCCCGTTCCCGTCGTCGATGTTTCCGGCGTCCGCCGCCGTGCCGGCGGTGCCGGCCTGGTGGCGCGGATGCTGGCCCAGGACGGCTGGCCCGTCACCCTGGTGACGGTACTGGGGGAGGACGACGCCGGCAGCCAGCTGCGCTCGCACCTCGCCGGGGTGCGGCTCGTCGCCGGAACCACGGGCTACCCGTCACCGGTGAAGACCCGGGTACGGGCCGGATCCCATCCCGTGGTCCGCTTCGACCAGGGGTGCGCGAAAACCCCGGTTCCCGACGTCAGCCCAGCCATGCTCCGGGCGGTGGAAAAAGCCGGCGTGATCATCGTGGCGGACTACGGCAGGGGACTGGCCGCCAACCCCCGGCTGCGGGAGCTCCTGTCCCGCCTGGCACCCGATGTCCCCATTGTCTGGGACCCCCACCCCTCCGGCCCGGACCCGGTACCGGGCGTGGCCGTGGTGACACCCAACATCTCCGAAGCCACCAAGGCCGCGCAGTCGGTTGCCGCGGCACAAACGTCCGGGGCCCGGCCTGCCGCGGCGGAAGGCTCCTCCGGGGACCAGGCCGCGGAGGTGGCCGCGATCCTGCTGGAGCGCTGGCAGAGCCGCGCAGTGCTGGTCACCAGGGGCGAGGAAGGGGCCGTCCTGCTGCGCCAGGGCGACCCGTACGCCCATGCTGTTCCCGCGCCGAGGGTGGAAGCAGGCGACCCCTGCGGCGCCGGCGACCGCCTCGCCGCCAGCCTAGCCATGCACCTCCTGGCCGGCCGCGATCTTCCGGACGCCGCGGCCCTGGCAGTGCATGACGCAGCCGACTTCCTCGCCGCCGGGGGAGTGTCGGCGCTGCCCGATACCGGCGCCGATGACGCTGCTGCCGGAAAGCCGGGACCTGGCGCCTCCGGCCGGCGCACCACCGAACCGCTGCTCCTGGCCCGCTCAGTGCGGGAAAGCGGAGGAAAGGTGGTAGCCACCGGCGGCTGCTTCGACCTGCTGCACGCCGGGCACGTCCGGTCCCTCGCCGCGGCAAGGGAACTCGGGGATTGCCTGATCGTCTGCCTCAACTCCGACGACTCCGTGCGGCGGCTCAAAGGCCCGGAACGCCCCATCATCGGCCAGCACGACCGGGCCGAACTGCTCCTGGCCATGGAATGCGTGGACGCGGTGATGGTCTTCGACGAGGACACTCCCGAAGCCGCACTGGACCGCCTCCGGCCGGACATCTGGGTCAAGGGCGGCGACTACAAGGGAGCCCGCCTGCCCGAAGCCGGCCTGGTGGAAAGCTGGGGCGGCCAATGCCTCACCGTCCCGTTCCATCCGGCCCGTTCCACCACCGGCCTGGCCAACGCACTCGCCAAGGTCAGCTGACCGGATTCCCGATTTTCGAACTGTCTTGTTTTCCCCGTTGAAAGGAACACCATGACCGCAGAGTCAACTGCCAACGCCACGCCCACGCCCGGACGCGTCCTGGTGACCGGAGGAGCCTCCGGGCTGGGGGCCGCCGTCGTCGACGCCGTCCTGCGCTCGGGCGGCACCCCGGTGGTCCTGGACCGCGACATCAGCAGCGTCTCCGGAGTGAAAGCCTTCGAAGTGGACGTGGCCGACCGAACGGCCGTGGAGCACGCCGTCCGGGAAGCCGCGGAGACCCTGGGCGGCCTGGACGCGGTGGTCACCGCCGCCGGCATCGACCGGTGCGGCAAGCTCGCCGACGTCGAGGCCACCGAATGGGAGAAGGTCATCGGGGTCAACCTGATGGGCACCGTCTCCGTGGTCCGCGCCGCGCTGCCGTACCTGAAGGAAACCCACGGCCGCGTGGTCACCGTGGCCTCCACCCTGGGCAAGCGCGCCGTGGCCGACGCCACCGCGTACTGTGCCTCCAAATTCGGCGTGGTGGGATTCAGCCACGCCCTCGCCGCGGAAACCGGCGGGGAAATCGGCGTCACCACCATGATCCCCGGCGGCATGAAGACCCGCTTCTTCGATGACCGCACCGAGCAGTACAAGCCGCAGGACGACTCCCGCCTCAACGATCCTGCCAACACCGCGCAGGCCATCCTTTTCGCGCTGAACCAGCCCAGGGGCTGCGAGGTGCGCGAAATGCTGATCTGCCATGAGGAAGAGGGCTCCTGGCCCTAAACCGGCACCAGCAGTACCCATCCATCCAGCACCGACCTATCCAGCATCGAAAGGCGGGAGGAACACCATGCCAACCACAGCCACCGAAACAACCCCGGGCAGTGCAACAGTCGAGGGCTCCGGCATCACCATCCAGGACCCGCGAACCGGTGAAGAACTCTGGACCGTGCCCCAGGCTTCCACCGAGGAGATTGCCCATGCCGTGAAGGTGGCACGCAGCGCCGCTGCCGGCTGGGCAGCCACCGCCCCGGCAGAACGGGGCGCCGCGTTGCGCACCGCCGCCAAGGCGCTCGACGCCGCCGCACAGGAACTCGCCGGGCTCAACGCCAGCGAAACCGGCAGGCCGGTGGAGGAAGCGCTCGCCGGGATCGGGGCCGCCGTCTCCACCTTGGAACAGTATGCAGAGCTGGGTCCGGTGCACCGCGGACACAGCCTGCGCGGCAACCGGTTTGCGTCCGACTACACCGTGGCCGAGCCGCGCGGCGTTGCCGTCCTCCTCACTCCGTGGAACGATCCCGTGGCGGTAGCCTGCGGCCTCATCGGGGCCGCCCTGGCCACCGGCAACGCCGTCATCCACAAACCCAGTGAGCGGTGTCCGCGGCTGGGCGAGGCGCTGGGCGAGGTCCTGGCGCCGGCCTTCCCGGCCGGCGTCTTCCTGACCGTTTCGGGCGGCGCGGAGGTGGGAGCGCAGCTCTCGCAGGCGGACGTCGACGTGATTGCCCACGTCGGCTCCAGCGCGTCCGGCGCCCGGATCGCCAAGGCAGCGGCCCTGACCGGTGCACACGTCATCCGGGAAAACGGCGGCAATGATCCGCTGCTCGTGGACAGCGGCGTGGACCCTGTGTGGGCGGCTGAACAGGCGGCCATCGGCGCCTTCAGCAACAGCGGACAGATCTGCACCTCGGTGGAGCGGATCTACGTCCACCGGGATATCGCGGAGGGGTTCTGCAGTGCGCTCCAAGCCGAGGCCGCGCGCCGGAACAGCAACGGCACGGTGGCGCCCCTGGTTGACCGCCGGATGCGCGATGCAGTCCACGCCCACGTTGCGGGGGCCCTGGACCAGGGTGCCACGGCTGCTGAGGGCGGCGTCCTTCCGGGCGGGCCGGGTTCTTTCTACCCAGCCACTGTCCTGCTCGGCTGCACCGAGGGGATGCAGGTCATGGCGGAGGAAACCTTCGGTCCGGTCGCGCCGGTACAGGTGGTGGACTCGTTCGACGACGGCCTGCGCCTGGCCTGCAGCGGCAAGTACGGGCTGGCCGCCACCGTCCTCAGTGCCAACATTGCCCATATCCAGCAGGCCGTGGCGTCGCTGCCTGTGGGAACCGTGAAGATCAACGAGGTCTTTGGCGGCGCTCCCGGCGGTGCGGCCCAGCCGCGCGGGGAAAGCGGTGCCGGGTTCGGGTACGGGCCGGAGCTGCTGGACGAATTCACGCAGGTCAAGGTGGTGCACATCGCTGCGCCACCGGCCGCCAGCCAAGGGCAGGACCTGCCATGAGCGTATCCCCGGAATCCATCGACCTCTCCACCCAGCGGGCCCTGTCCGAGTGGCTGCCCGGCAGGCTGGCCGAGGAGCAGCCATCCATCCTGGTGATCGGCGACGTCATGCTCGATGGCTGGTGGAGCGGCAGCATCGAACGGCTCTGCCGGGAAGCTCCGGCGCCCGTGGTAGAGATCCAGTCCCGTGAATCGGTGCCCGGCGGAGCCGCCAACACTGCCATGAACCTGGCGGCCCTGGGCGCGAAGGTTTCCGTTGCCGGCATCATCGGCACCGACGACGCCGGCGAGGACCTGCGGCGGCAGCTGTCTGCGGCAGGCATCGATGTCCGGAACCTGCACGCGCACCCGGACATGGTGACCACCACCAAGATCCGGATCAGCAGCGGCGGCCAGGTGATGCTGCGCCTCGACGACTCGGCCAGGACCGTGCCGGCCGATGCCCTCGCCGCGCTGGCCGCTTCGGTGGGTGCCGCCGTCGAACGCCAGGACGCCGTGCTGGTGTGCGACTACGGCACGGGGGTGGTGGACGGTCCCGTCCGCGCCGCGCTCACCGCCGTCCTCGCGGAGGGCACTGCAAGCGGGAACCGTCCGCTGGTGGTGGTCGACGCCCACGACCCGCGCCCCTGGGCTGCCCTGAAGCCTGACCTGGTGACGCCCAACGCGCAGGAAACCGCGCGCCTCCTCGACCGGAAGCTGCCGGAGGGGCAGGAGCGGGTGGAGGCCGTGGGGGCCCAGTCGGACGCTGTGCTGGAAAGCACCGGCGCGCGGGCGGTGGTGGTCACCCTGGACCGGGACGGCACCGTCCTGCTGACGCCCGACGGCGTGCGGCACCGGACATGGGCACGGCCGGCCGCCGAGAAACAGGCCTCCGGGGCGGGAGACACTTTCGTGGCCGCGCTGACACTGGCCCGTGCCGCCGGCCTGCCCCTGACGGCAAGCCTCGACCTGGCCCAGGCGGCGGCCGACGTCGTGGTCCACCAGCCCGGCACGTCCGTCTGCAGCACCGCCCAGCTGAGCCGCTACCTCAAGGCGTTCGCGGACACGGCCCTCGGCGGGGACGAACTGCAGCGCCAGGTGGAGCTGCACCGGGCCCAGGGCCAGCGGATCGTGCTGACCAACGGCTGCTTCGACGTGCTGCACAGCGGCCATACCCGCTACCTGAACCAGGCCAAGCAGCTGGGCGACATCCTGGTGGTGGCGCTCAACAGCGACGACTCGGTGCGCCGGCTCAAGGGTGCCGGCAGGCCCATCAACACCATGGCAGACCGCGCCGCGGTGGTGGCCGCCCTCAGCTGCGTGGACTACGTGACCGTGTTCGACACCCCCACCGCCACGCCGCTGATCCAGCGGCTCCAGCCGGAGGTGTATGCCAAGGGCGGGGACTACACCCCCGAGATGCTGGCCGAGACGTCCGCGGTGGAGGAGTACGGCGGCAGGGTGGCCATCCTCGACTACGTGGCCGAGCGGTCCACTACGGCCGTGGTGAAGAGGATCAGCGACGGCGAGGGGGCCGCCAGCCCGGTCAACTAGGGTTGAGGCATGACTGAAGCGGGGCACGGGTAATGGGCAAACGCGGAAAGTCGGGAGGCCGGGGCCGGCCGGCAGCGGCCGCTGTGGAGGCGCCCAAGGGCCCGGGACCCAGGGGTGCTGCGGGGCCCGTTGAGGGCGTCTACCCCATCGATACCGGTGACTGCGAATTGATCGCGGACCAGGACAACAGCACGGGCTGGCTCCTGAAGATCAACGGCGTGATGAGCTCCCACATCGACCTCGCCGACCCCCTGTTCCTGGACTTCGAGTACATGCGGTGGATGGCGGCGCTGATCGAGTCCCGCTGGCCGCCGTCGGGCCCTTCCCCTGCCGGGGCGGCGCACAAGCTGCGCGGCCTGCACCTGGGCGGCGGCGCCTGCTCCATGGCGCGCTACTTCGCCGCCGTGTACCCGGATGCGCGGCAGGTGGTGGTGGAGCTGGACGGCAAGCTGGCAGAGTACGTCCGGGGCTGGTTCGACCTCCCCAAGGCGCCGCTGCTCCGGATCCGCGTGGGCGAGGCCCGCGCGGTGACGGAGACACTCACAGCCCAGACCCGGGACTTCATCATCCGTGATGTCTTTGCCGGCGCCCATACCCCGCGGCCGCTGACCACCGCGGAATTCACCGCCCAGGCGAAGCGGGTCCTGGCACCGGGCGGGCTGTACGTCGTCAATTCCGGCGATGCCCCGGACTTGAAGAATGCCCGTGAGGACGCCGCGACCATCGCGGCCGCCTTCAAGCACACGGTGATCGTCGCCGACCCCGCCATGCTCAAGGGCCGACGCTACGGAAACATGGTGATGGCTGGCAGCGATGTACCCTTCGGCGACGACCCGCAGCTGCGCCGACGCCTCCTGGGCGGGGCCGTCCCGGCGCACCTCTGGGACGATGCGCAGGTGCGGGCCTTCGCCGCCGGCACACCCGTCCGCCATGACCCCGCCGCGGTCTAACCCCGGCCCAGGAGCACCTCGCGGTGCTCGGCCATCCGTTCCTGCAGGGCTTTGACGACGGCGGCCACGGCGGGGCGGCGCAGCGAGTCCGGGCGGAGGACCAGCCAGTAGGGGAGCAGTTCGCCGATGTCGTCCGGCAGCACCCGGACCAGGTCGTCATGGAGGTCGGCCATGAAGCAGGGCAGGAACCCCACCCCGGCACCGGCCCGGGTGGCCTCCACATGGACGAACACGTTGGTGGACGTCAGCCCCTCGCGCATCGCGGGAACCAGCCGCCGCGGCGCATCGAGGTCGTCCACCTGCAGCATGGAATCGACGAAGTAGACCAGCGGGTGGCCGTTGAGTTCGGCGACGGTCGCGGGGGTTCCGTACTCGGCCAGGTACTCCCTGGACGCGTACATCCCCAGCCGGTATTCGCCCAGCCGGATAGCCTCGGCCCGGTGCACCTGCGGCACGCCCACCACCACCTCGATGTCCAGGCCGGAGCGCTGCTGCAGGGCGCGCCTGGTCATGGTCACCACTTCCACGCTCAGGCCGGGGTGCTTCCGCCGCAGCCGCGCCACGGCCGGCGCGGCGATGTAGGCGCTGAAGCCGTCCGTCGCCGTCATGCGCACCACGCCGGTGATGGGGTCCGGTGCCTGGCCCGACGGTCCCAGCGTCCCCAGCACCGACTCCACCTGCTCTGCCGCCTGTACTGCCCGTTCGCCGAGTTCCGTCAGTTCCCACCCGCCGGCCGCCCGGGCGAGGACCCGTCCGCCGAGCGACTTCTCGAGGGCGGCGATCCGGCGTGAGACCGTGGTGTGGTTCAAGCCCAGGGCCTGGGCCGCCGTCGTGAATTTGGCAGAGCGGGATACCGCGAGAAGGACCAGCAGGTCATCTGGGTTCGCTTTCATATCTGCAATTGTGCACACACCAACTGCCTCTTTGGTCATTGAAGAGCAGGGATTGTGCAGCAATACTCATCTGAGTCACTTGTGCTGGAGGTCACAGCACGTGTCAATGTGGACACTGAGGAGAACCATGAGCGTTGAGCAACGCCAGGCCAATGAAGCCGGGCATGCACCCAAAGGATCAGGACTGAAGAAGATTGTTGCCGCCTCCATGGTGGGCACGGTGGTGGAGTGGTACGAGTTCTTCCTCTATGCCACCGCCGCCACCCTGGTCTTTGGCAAGTACTTCTTCCCGTCCACCGGCAATGAGCTGGACGGGATCATCCAGGCGTTCCTGACCTACGCCGTGGGCTTCATTGCCCGGCCCCTGGGCGGCATTGTCTTCGGCCAGATCGGCGACAAGCTGGGCCGCAAGCCCACCCTGCAGCTCACCATCATCATTATTGGTGTGTCCACGTTCCTGATGGGCTGCCTCCCCGGCTTCGCCGACATCGGATACCTTGCCCCCGCCCTGCTGGTGGTGCTGCGGTTCATCCAGGGCTTCGCCCTGGGCGGCGAATGGGGCGGCGCGGTCCTCCTGGTGGCCGAGCACAGCCCGAACAAGACGCGTGCCTTCTGGTCCAGCTGGCCGCAGGCCGCCGTCCCGGTGGGCAACCTGCTGGCCACCCTGGTGCTGTACATCATGTCCACCACCCTCAGCAGTGAGGCCTTCCTTGGATGGGGCTGGCGCGTCGCCTTCTGGCTCTCCGCCGTGATCGTCTTCGTGGGCTACTACATCCGCACCAACGTCAGCGAGTCGCCCATCTTCCTCGAGGCCAAGGAGCTGGTGGAGAAGGAACAGGCCGTCAGCTACGGCGTGTTCGAGGTGCTCCGCAAGTACCCCAAGGGCATCTTTCAGGCCATGGGCCTGCGGTTCGCCGAAAACATCATGTACTACCTGGTGGTCAGCTTCGCGATCGTCTACCTCAAGAGCGTGCACAAGTACGACACCTCGTCGCTGCTGCTGGCGCTGCTGATCGCGCACGTCATCCACTTCGCGATCATTCCGCAGTACGGCCGGCTGGCCGACCGGATCGGCCGCAAGCCCGTCTACCTCGCCGGCGCCATCGCCGGTGCCACCTGGCCTTTCTTTGCCTTCCCGATGTTCGATACCCGCAACCCGCTGGTCATTGTCCTCGCGGTGACGATCGGCCTGTGCCTGCACGGCCTCATGTACGCCGGGCAGCCGGCCATCATGGCCGAAATGTTCCCCACCCGGATGCGGTACTCCGGCGCATCCCTCGGCTCGCAGGTGACGTCGATCTTCGCCGGTTCGCTGGCACCCCTGCTCGCCACGCAGTGGCTCAAGGACACCGGTTCCTGGGTCCCCACCGCCATCTACCTGGTGGTTGCCTGCGCCATCACCGCCGCAGCGGTGCTGAGCCTGAAGGAAACCAAGGGCATCGCCCTGGAGGACGTGGACAAGGAAGACGCCGCCCGCGAAGGGCTGCTCACCGCCAGCCGCTGACGCTGGACACCGGACGTACTGGACACTTCGGCTACAAAGGAGATCTGCAATGGAAAACACGTTGAACGGACGCAAGGCGCTGGTCACCGGCGGTGCCAGCGGGATCGGCGCCGCCTGCGTCCGCGAGCTCGCGGCGCGGGGTGCCAAGGTGGTGGTGGCCGACGTCGACTCCGCCGCCGCTGCGGCCCTCGCCGACGAGGTGGGCGGCACCGCGTGGGCCGTTGACCTGCTGGACGTGGAGTCGCTGGCCACCCTGAACCTGGACTGCGACATCCTGGTGAACAACGCCGGGATCCAGCGCATCAGCCCCATCGAGGAGTTCGACCCCGCGGACTTCCGCCGCCTCATCACCCTGATGCTGGAGGCGCCGTTCCTGCTGGTCCGCGCGGCGCTGCCGCACATGTACGCCAACAAGTTCGGCCGGATCATCAACCTGTCGTCGGTGCACGGCATCCGGGCGTCCCCGTTCAAGAGCGCCTACGTCTCGGCCAAGCACGGGCTGGAAGGGCTGAGCAAGGTCACGGCGCTGGAGGGCGGTCCGCACGGGGTCACCTCGAACTGCGTCAACCCCGGGTATGTGCGCACGCCCCTGGTGGAAAGCCAGATCGCGGACCAGGCGCAGGTGCACGGCATCCCGGAGTCCGAAGTGCTGGCCAAGGTCATGCTCACCGAGGCAGCCATAAAGCGGCTGGTGGAGCCGGAGGAGGTGGCGTCCCTCGTGGGCTGGCTGGCCTCCGACAGTGCAGGCATGGTCACGGGAGCCAGCTACACGATGGACGGCGGCTGGTCCGCCCGCTGAAATCCTCCGTCCTAGTCCAGGGGCTTGACCAGCCGGTGGTCGAAAAAGAAGACGCCATAGGGGGTCTTCACCCCCACTGACCGGCGGTCCTGCCACACGACGACCCCTTCGCGCCTGCCGCTGAAGGGGTCGTCTGCCGTGACGGTGTCCCCGATCCGGTAAGGGCAGCGGGGGGCCAGGGCGCGTGCTGCACGGCCGCCAATCCGCGCCAGGTAAGAGCCGAGGCTTACCGGCCGGCCCATTCCGGACAGGTCCTCTATGTACTCCTTGACCATGGGAACCAACTCCTCGCGGCGGGCAGTGCGCCGCCTGCTAACGGTGCTGGTTGGCGGAACGCTCCCAGCGGAGGATGGTCCTCCCATTCCGGCCGCCACCGTACGGCTACGCTAGGCGCTATTCACACCAGCCACATCAGTAACAGGTACCCGATTTTACGAAGGGCCACTACTTGGCCGGCGTGGAGCCCTGTCCGCCAAGGATTTCCTCGGCGTTGTCGAACGCCCAGGCCACCAGGGGCACCAGGAGCGCGCTCAGGGCGTAACCCCGCTCCGTCAGGCTGTAATCCACGCGCGGCGGGATGACCGGCTGGGCCGTCCTGCGTACCAGGCCGTCGCGCTCAAGGGTCTTAAGGGTCTGTGCCAGCATCTTTTCGCTGATGCCCTCGGCCCGGCGCCGAAGGTCACTCCACCGCTGCTCGCCCTCGGACAGCGCAACCAGGACCAGGACGCCCCACTTGCTGGTGATGTGGTCCAGCACGGTACGGCTGGGGCATCCGGCCGGGAACACGCCGTCGGCAAAACCCAGGGGCAGGGGAGAGGGGTGCGGTGCTGCCTGCATGGATCCAGCTTACCTTTTGGTCAGTACCTTACTTCAAAGTGCGTACTCTCTTTCGGGAAGTATCGCCCGCTGCCGCCAGTTGTAATCCGTGACAGACCGATACCAAACGAAAAGGAACCATCATGACCATCGTTGTTACAGGCGCCACCGGGCAGCTCGGCCGCCACGTCCTTGAAGCACTGCTGGAACGCGGCGTTCCCGCCCGGGACATCGTGGCTGCCGGGCGGTCGGTTGAAAAGCTCGAAGGCTTCGCCGCACGCGGTGTGCGGGCCCAGGCCATGGACTACACCGATGCCGGTTCCGTGGAGGCCGCGCTGAAGGGCGCCAAGCGGGTGCTGCTGATCTCGGGAAGCGAAGTGGGCCAGCGCGTCGAACAGCACCGTACAGTGATCGACGCCGCGAAGGCTGCAGGGGTTGAACTGCTCGCCTACACCAGCATCGCCAACGCCGACACCACCGGGATGAAGCTCGCCGACGAGCACAAGGCCACCGAGGCCCTGCTGCGCGAGTCCGGCGTCCCCTTCGTACTGCTGCGGAACGGCTGGTACCTGGAGAACTACACCGAACAGCTTCCCGGGACCCTGGCCCAGGGGGCCGTGGCAGGAAGTGCCGGCAACGGCAGGGTCAGCGGCGCCGCGCGGGTGGACTACGCCCACGCCGCTGCCGCTGTGCTCGTGGCGGACGGCCAGGCCGGGATGGTGTACGAACTGGGCGGCGACGACGCCTTCAGCATGGCTGACCTCGCCGCGGAGATCAGCGCTGCAACGGGCAAAGCGGTCACCTACAACGACCTGCCCGCTGAAGACTACGCAGGCCTGCTCGCTTCCGTGGGCGTTCCCGAGGGGTTCGCGGGAATCCTTGCCGATTCAGACCTGGGCATCGCCCGGGGCGATTTGCTGGTCAGCAGCGGCGATCTTCGCAGGCTGATTGGGCGTCCGACGACGTCCCTCGCCGAAGCGGTCAGGTCCGCCGCAGCGTCGGCGTAGCGCGGTAGAACCAGAAGGTGCCCGGCCTGTTCCTGGGCCGGGCGCCTTTGGTGCCCGCCGGGGTACCTTTGCCGCCTAGCTGCTCCGGTCTGCCCGGACCACAGGGAGCGGTGACGTTTCGTCCACAAGGTGGGCCCGCCGTCGTCCGTCACCCTTGGTCCACAGCCGGTATGCCAGGACCAGCAGCCCCAGCCACGCGGCACCCACGTACAGCGCGATCCGGGTGTCCTCGAAAGCGCCCAGGACGGCGATCACCAGCGCCATGAACGCGATGGTGAGGATCGAGGCGGCCGGCCACCATGGCGAGGGGAACTCCGACGCCGGAAGGCCCTTCCGCCCGATTTCCCGCTTCATGGCCACATGCGAGGCCAGGATCATCACCCAGACCCAGACGGTGGCGAAAGTGGCGATGGAGGCGATCAGCAGGAACACATCCTCGGGAATGACGGCGTTGAGGACCACGCCCACCAGCAGGATCCCGGCCATCATGACCACCGTCATCCAGGGGACGCCGTGCCGGGACACCTTGCCGAAAGCAAGCGGTGCGTGCCCCTGGTTGGAAAGCCCAAAGAGGATGCGTCCGGCGCCGAAGATGTCGCTGTTGATGGCCGACAACGCGGCCGTGATCACCACGGCGTTGAGGATGTGCGGGGCAGCCGGGATGCCAAGGCCGCTGAAGATCTGCACGAACGGGCTGCCGTTGCTGCCCACCTCGTCCCAAGGGAAGAGGCTCATGAGAACGCCCAGTGTCAGGACGTAGAACAGCAGCACGCGGACGGGAACGGTGTTCACTGCCTTGGGGATGACCTTCTTGGGATCTGCCGCTTCGCCGGCCGTGATGCCGAGTGTCTCAATCCCGCCGAAGGCGAACATCACCACGGCAAAGGATGCCAGGAGGCCTTCGAAGCCGTTCGGGAACAGGCCGCCGTGGTCCACCAGGTTGCCCAGCCCCGGCGCGACGGTGGAACCGGCCGCCTGGAAGCCGAACATGATGATGGCAGCGCCGCCGGCGATCATCGCGATGATGGCAGCGACCTTGATGAGCGAGAACCAGAATTCCAGCTCTCCGAAGACCTTGACGCTGAGCAGGTTCAGGGCGGCCAGGAAGCAGATGACGGCGAGGATCCAGATCCAGCGGTCCACCTGCGGGAACCAGAAGCCCATGTAGATGCTGAACGCCGTCACGTCCGCGATGGCCACGATGGCCATTTCGAACACGTAGGTCCAGCCGGTCACGAAGCCGGCCAGGGGGCCGAGGTAGCGGCTTGCGTACTGGCTGAAGGAGCCCGACACCGGGTGCCTGACGGCCATCTCGCCGAGGGCACGCATCACCATGAAGACGGCCGCACCGCCGATGATGTAGGCGAGCAGCACTGCGGGGCCGGCCTTTTGGATGGCGGAGGCGGAGCCATAGAAGAGGCCGGTGCCGATCGCGGAGCCGAGGGCCATGAAGCGGATGTGCCGGACGTTCAGGCCGCGGTTCAGGACGCTTCCGACGGCGGCTGGGAGCCTGTGCGTTCCGGCCTCGCCTTCGGTCCGGGTGGGGGTTGGGGCTGGTTGCATGCGAATACCTTCTCGTCATTGGGGAGGGGGCCGCTAACCAGCAGACCATTCCGGTGGCCGCCGTGATGGGGCTCACGCCGCCTTGGTGTCTTTCATTCCAGACTGTCTTTGATGAATGGCGCGTTCTGTCTGGTATTTCAGACAGTTTGGCTGGCAACAGGTCACTTGGGTCGCCGTTGAGGGCGCAAGCTTAAGTACGGGATACCGGACACAGCTACCCGGAAGGATTCTTCCAGCCCATGAGCACTTCACTGAGCCCCGAAACGCGCGGCACCGAAACAAAGACACCCCGCGCGGCGGCCAAGGTGTCCTCGAAGGTTCCGGCCGCGGAGAACACCCTGCGCATCCTCAAGCTCCTTGCTTCGCGGCGCGGCCCGATGGCGGCGTCCCAGATCGCGTCGAGCCTGGGCCTCCCGCGTTCCAGTGTCTACCACCTGCTGGGAGTGATGGAGGCCAACGGCTTCGTCCTCCACCTCCACGAGGAACAGCGCTACGGGCTCGGGATCAGCGCCTTTGAGCTCAGCTCCGCGTACTCACGGCAGGAGCCGCTGTCCCGCCTGGGCCGGCCGCTCCTGGCCAGCCTCGTGGACGCCATCGGGGAGAGCGCACACCTCGCGGTACTGCACGGACGGGACGTGCTCTACATCGTCGAGGAGCGGGCCAAGAACCGCCCGTCCCTGGTGACCGACGTCGGCGTCCGCCTTCCCAGCCACCTCACCGCCAGCGGGCGGGCCATCCTGGCGGCGCTGCCCAAATCCCAGGTCCGCGCCCTGTATCCGAACGCCGCGGCCTTCTCGGCGCGGCACGAGGTGGAGGGTGCCATCATGAAGTACTCGTCCCTGTCCTCCCACCTGGACCAGGTGCGGCAGCGCGGCTATGCCACCGAACACGGGGAGGTGACCCCCGGATTCGGGTCCATCGCGGCCGCGGTCACGGACCACCTGGGCTGGCCGACGGCGGCCGTTGCCGTCACGTTCCTCGAGGACAAGATGCCCGCGGATGAATGGCCCGCCCTGGCCGGGAGGGTGCAGAAAGCGGCCGACGAGTTGTCCCTCAGGCTCCACGGCCGCCCTGGCAAATAGAGCCGGTCCGGTTGTCTGCAATCCCGGACAGCAGGCCTGCAAATCCCCTGTGAAGGCCTCCTCCAAGGGGCTTTAGTTGATACAGAACTTCTTTCCTCCACCAGACACACACCACGAGAAGGAGCCATCATGGCACCCGCCGATTTCACCACCGGTGCCCGCCCGGTCAAAGCAGCCCGCGGCACTGAGCTCACCGCCAAGTCCTGGCAGACCGAAGCGCCGCTGCGCATGCTGATGAACAACCTGGACCCCGAGGTCGCCGAGCGCCCGGACGACCTGGTGGTCTACGGCGGAACCGGCCGCGCCGTCCGCTCCTGGGCTGCGTTCGACGCCATCACCCGCACCCTGGAAACCATGGAGAAGGACGAGACCCTCCTGGTCCAGTCCGGCAAGCCCGTGGGCGTCTTCCGCACCAACGAATGGGCTCCCCGGGTGCTGCTGGCCAACTCCAACCTGGTGGGCGACTGGGCCACCTGGCCTGAATTCCGCCGGCTCGAGGCCGAGGGCCTGATGATGTACGGCCAGATGACCGCCGGGTCCTGGATCTACATCGGCACCCAGGGCATCCTGCAAGGCACCTTCGAAACCTTCGCCGCGATCGCCCGCAAGCTCACCGGCGATGAGAACGGCACCCTCGCGGGCACCCTGACGCTGACCGGCGGCTGCGGCGGCATGGGCGGCGCCCAGCCGCTCGCCGTCACCCTGAATGAGGGCGCCTGCCTGATCGTCGACGTCGACGAAACGCGCCTGCGCCGCCGCGCCGGCAAACGCTACCTGGACGAGGTGGAAACGGACCTCGACGCAGCCATCGCCAAGGTCCTGAAGGCCAAGGAAGAGCGCCGCGGCTGGTCCGTGGGCTACGTGGGCAACGCCGCCGAAGTCTTCCCGGAAATCCTGCGCCGCCACAAGGCAGGCGAACTCACCGTGGACATCGTCACTGACCAGACCAGCGCCCACGATCCGCTGTCCTACCTCCCGGAGGGCATCTCCGTCGCCGAGTGGCACCGCGAGGCCGAAGCGGACCCGGAAGGCTTCACCAAGAAGGCCCAGGCGTCCATGGCCCGGCACGTGCAGGCCATGGTGGAATTCCAGGACGCGGGCGCCGAAGTCTTCGACTACGGCAACTCCATCCGCGACGAGGCCCGCAAGGGCGGCTACGCCCGCGCCTTCGAGTTCCCCGGCTTCGTTCCCGCCTACATCCGTCCGCTGTTCTGCGAGGGCCTGGGCCCGTTCCGGTGGGTTGCCCTGTCCGGCGATCCGGAGGACATCCGCGTCACTGACGAGGCCATCAAGGAGCTCTTCCCGGAGAACAAGCACCTGCACCGCTGGATCGACGCCGCCCAGGACCGTGTCGAGTTCGAGGGCCTGCCGGCCCGCATCTGCTGGCTCGGCTACGGCGAACGGCACAAGGCCGGGCTGCTGTTCAACCAGCTGGTCAAGGAAGGCAAGGTCAAGGCCCCCATCGTGATCGGCCGCGACCACCTCGACTCCGGGTCCGTCGCCTCCCCGTACCGCGAAACGGAGGCCATGGCGGACGGCTCGGACGCCATCGCCGACTGGCCGCTGCTGAACGCCCTCCTCAACACTGCCTCCGGCGCAACGTGGGTGTCCCTGCACCACGGCGGAGGCGTGGGCATCGGCCGCTCCATCCACGCCGGCCAGGTCTCCGTGGCCGACGGCACCGACCTCGCCGCGCAGAAACTCGAACGCCTCCTCACCAACGACCCGGGCATGGGCGTCATCCGCCACGCCGACGCCGGCTACGAACGCGCCCTCGACGTCGCCAAGGAACGCGGCGTCCGCATCCCGATGAATGAGAGCAAGTAAACAATGACCACGATTACCCACGAACCGCTCACCGTCACCCTTGGTCCCGCCGGCGTCACGCCCGGGGGTGTGCTCGCCGTCGCGCGCCACAACGCCAAGGTGTCCATCGCGCCGGAAGCCCTGGAAACCGTCGCCAAGGTCCGCGCCCACATCGACGACCTCGCCTCCAGCGACATCCCCGCCTACGGCATCTCCACCGGCTTCGGCGCGCTGGCCAACCGCCACATCCCCAACGACCTGCGCACCCAGCTGCAGAAATCCCTGATCCGCAGCCACGCTGCCGGCATGGGTCCGGCCGTGGAACGCGAAGTGGTCCGCGGAATCATGTTCCTTCGTGCCAAGACCCTGGCTTCCGGCCGCACCGGGGTGCGCCCGGTGGTCCTGCAGACCATGGTGGACGTCCTCAATGCAGGCATCACCCCGGTGGTCCGCGAGTTCGGCTCGCTGGGCTGCTCCGGCGACCTCGCCCCGCTGTCGCACTGCGCCTTGGTGCTCATGGGTGAAGGTGAGGCTGAAGGGCCCGACGGCGTGACCTACGGCGGGCGGGGAGAACGGCCCGTCGCTGAGCTGCTGGCGGAGCACGGCATCGAGCCGGTCACCCTCGCCGAAAAGGAGGGGCTGGCACTGGTCAACGGCACGGAGGGCATGCTGGGCATGCTCCTCATGGCCATTGCGGACCTTCGTCGGCTGCTGACGACGGCGGACATCACCGCTGCGCTCAGCATCGAGGCGCTGCTGGGCACCGACCAGGTGTTCCTGCCGGAACTGCATGCGGCCCTGCGCCCCCATCCCGGCCAGGCAGCCAGCGCCGACAACATGCTCCGCGTGCTCTCGGATTCACCGATCGTGGCTTCCCACAAGGTGGGCGACTCCCGGGTGCAGGACGCCTACTCGCTGCGCTGCGCCCCGCAGGTGGCAGGCGCCGTCCGCGACACCGTGGACCATGCCGAGCTGGTGGCCACCCGCGAACTGGCTGCCGCCATCGACAACCCGGTAGTGCTGCCGGACGGCCGGGTGAGCTCGAACGGCAACTTCCACGGCGCCCCCGTGGCCTACGTGCTGGACTACCTGGCCATCGCCGTCGCGGACCTCAGCTCCATCGCCGAACGCCGCACGGACAGGATGCTGGATCCGGCACGCTCCCACGGGTTGCCCGCGTTCCTCGCGGCCGACCCCGGCGTGGACTCCGGACTGATGATCGCCCAGTACACCCAGGCGGGGCTGGTTTCGGACAACAAGCGGCTGGCCGTCCCGGCGTCGGTGGATTCCATCCCGAGCTCGGCCATGCAGGAGGACCACGTGTCCATGGGATGGCACGCGGCACGCAAGCTCCGCAAGGCAGTGGAGAACCTGCGCCGCGTCCTCGCCATCGAACTGGTGACGGCGGCACGGGCCCTGGACATCCGGACCCAGCTTTCCGGCGGGAAGCTGGTGCCCGGACCGGCCGGCACCGCTGTGGTGGAAGTGCTGCGGACGGTGGTGGACGGGCCGGGAACCGACCGGTTCCTTTCGCCCGAACTGGAAGCGGCGGACCGCCTGGTCGCGTTGGGGGACGTGTGCGCGGCGGCCGAATCCGCCGTCGGCACCCTCGCCTGATACCGAAGGATCTTCAGCTGCCGCTTCCCGTCAGTCCAAGGAGTGGAATTTCCGGCGCCGCGGCCCCCCGCGGCGCCGGGAGTGTAGTAGAACTGAAGATGTAGTGAAAGTCACATCAAAGAAGCTGTGGCGGCAGAACGATACAAAGGGGTAGAAGTTCAAATGAAAGCACGTGGGGCGGTCCTGTCGAGGCGCAATGCCCATTCCGCTACGGTGTCCGACTGGAAATCCCTCCAGGCCGGGGACCATGTCGAGATCATCAAGCATGCGCATGTGGTGGCAGCCGGGGAGGTGGAAGAGGTGTCGCAGAGCGGCAACGTCCTGTGGCTCGTGCCGGCCGGGCCATCAGGTTCGGCGGACAAGGAGCTCTTCCTGAAGTCCGACGGCGTCCAGGTCCGCCGCGGCTAGCGGTCCCACCAGCACCAATCGAAAAATCCCCGTCCAGCCTTGTGGCTGGGCGGGGATTTTGCTGCATGCGCGGTGTGGCCGGGCGCCGCACGGGCCTGCAGGCGCAGGCGGATCAGGCGGCGAAGGACTCGTACGTCTCGCCGAAAGGCACTGACTCGTCCAGGGCGACCGTGTAGCGGCCCGGGTGGATCCGGGTGACCAGGATGCCGCAGGCGGCGTCCCTGGCTGCCACCTTAATCAGCTCCGCAACCGCCTCTTCCAGTCCGGCGTGCACCTCGCTGGCGCTGGAGAATTCCAGGCTGATGGACCGGACCGTCGGTGCTTCGACGGGCTCGGCAGCGGCCGGAAGGCGCTCCAAAGTGGCTGTACTCATGTGCTGAACTTTCTGTGTTTACTGCCTAAGGGCAGCACTATTCTATCGACTGCTCCCCATACATGTCAGATATCTGCCCTATTTGCCCTTCCGGACGCCAGTCACAAACGGCATTTTCGGCAGGCCGCGAGGGAATCAACCACCATGGAATGAAGGCCCCTCCGGGCCCCTGTCGCCGGACATTGACGTCCAAGAACCGAAGGAGAACCTGGATGAAAATCATGCGCCTGGGCGAAAGCGGAAGCGAACAGCCGGCCGTGATGGTTGCCGCGGAAGACGGCTCATCCCGCTACTTCAGCCTGCTGCCCCTCACGGCCGACGTGGACGGTCCGTTCCTGGCGGCCGGCGGCCTGGGCGAGGTCCGCCGCGCGCTGGCAGAAGGCAGCCTGCCCGTCCTGGAAGGGGCTGCCCACCTGCGGGTTGGTTCCCCCGTGGCGCGGCCCGGCTCAGTGGTGGGGATCGGAATGAACTACGTTGCCCATGCCGCCGAATCCGGCGCGGAGCCGCCCACGATCCCGGTGGTGTTCCTCAAACCCAGCAACAGCGTCGCCGGCCCCTTTGATTCCGCGCCCGTTCCGCCGGGTTCCAGCAAATACGACTGGGAAGTGGAACTGGGCGTCGTGATCGGCAGGGAAGCCAGCTACCTGGGTTCCACGGAGGAGGCCGCGAAGTGCATTGCCGGCTACGTCACGGCCAATGATCTCTCCGAGCGTGAATACCAGCTGCCGGGAGCAGCCGGGCAGTGGACCAAGGGCAAGTCCCTTCCCGGCTCAACGCCCCTGGGGCCGTGGCTGGTTCCGGCGGAGGAGGTCGACGGCGGCAAGCTCACCCTCCGCAGCTGGGTTAACGGCGAGCCCCGCCAGGATTCGTCCACGGCGGGGCTGATCTTCGACCCCGCCACCCTGGTTCACCACTGCAGCCAGTACATGCGGCTCGAACCGGGCGACGTCGTTTTGACGGGAACGCCTGAAGGGGTGGCCCTGAGCGGGCGTTTCCCCTACCTCCAGCCCGGGGATGTGGTGGAGGTAGAGGTCGAGGGGTTGGGCCGGCAGCGCCAGGAGCTGTTCCGGGCGCAGCCGGCCCCGGTGGGCTGACCAGGCGGGCGCCTAACCCGCCTTGACGGCCAGGACCGGGCAGTCTGCCTCGAGCAGGATGCGCTGCGATGTGCTGCCCATGATCAGCTTGCCCACGGGGGTGCGGCGCCGCAGGCCGATCACGATCAGGTCGGCCTTGTGCTCCTCGGCAGCATCCAGCACCTCTGCCGCGGCGTCATGGCCCCGGACGGGGCGCTTGATGACGTGCTGGATGCCCTGGGTGGCGAGCCGCTGCTCGATGCCCTGGATGTCGTCGTCCTGCGCGAAGCGGTTATCCACTGCGGCTTCGCCCTTGGAGGAGTTGATCACCACCAGGGTGCTGTTGTTCTTGCGGGCCTCGGTGATGGCCTGGGCCAGGGCAGCTTCGCCTTCGGGCGTCGGGACGTATCCCACCACGATGGTCATGGTCTCTCCTGTTTCTGCTGGGGGTAGGTGGATGGGCGGTCAGTCGCTGTAGTCGGCTGCCCCGGAATTGGCGGGAACCAGCGGGGTGCGTGCAGGACGCGTCCGCCGAAACAGCTTGTAGGCGAACGGCCAGAGCAGGATGAGCCCAATGATGACATAGATACCGACGGCGATCGGCTCACTGAAGAGCCCTGCCGGGTCGCCTGCGCTCAACTGCAGTGTCTTGCGGAGCTGCCCTTCAATGCGCGGGCCCAGGATCACGCCGAGGATGAGCGGCAGGACAGGGAGCCCGAAGCGCCGCATCATGAACCCGAGCGCGCCCAGGACCAGCAGGATCACCAGGTCGAAAGCCTGCAGGTTCACCGAGTAGGCCCCCAGCGTGGCAAAGAACAGGATGCCTGCGTACAGGTAGGGGCGGGGGAGCTGCAGCAGCTTGGCCCACAGTGGTGCCAGCGGCAGGTTGATCAGGAGCAGCAGCAGGTTGCCGATGAAGAGGCTGGCGATCAGCGCCCACACCAGGGGCCCTTCGCTCGCAAAGAGCTGGGGGCCGGGCTGGATGCCGTAGCTGGTGAACGCGGCGAGCATGACGGCGGCCGTCGCGTTGGTGGGTAGGCCCAGGGCCAACATGGGGGTCAGGGTGCCCGCCGCCGCCGCGTTGTTCGCGGCTTCCGGACCGGCCACACCCTCGATGGCGCCTTTCCCGAATTCCTCCGGGTGCTTGGTGAGGCGCTTTTCCGTGACGTAGGACAGGAAGGTGGGGATCTCGGCGCCGCCCGCAGGCAGTGCACCGAACGGGAACCCAAAGACCGTGCCGCGGAGCCACGGCTTCCAGGAACGCTGCCAGTCCTTCTTGCCCATCCAGGGCTGGCCCACCGGAATGATGTGCATGGGGGTCCGGCGCAGGTGCGCCGCCACCCAGAGGGCCTCGCCGACGGCGAAGATGGCCACGGCCACCACCACGATGTCCAGGCCGTCCGCCAGGAGCGGCTGGCCGAAGGTCAGGCGGCGCTGGCCGGTGACGGAGTCCATGCCCACCAGGCCGATGGCCAGGCCAAGGCCCAGGGATGCGAAACCGCGCAGCCGGGAGGAACCCAGGACGGCGGTGACGGCCAGCAGGGCGAGGACCATGATGGCGAAGTAGCTGGGCGCGCCGAGGCTGACGGCGAACTTCACGACGATCGGTGCGCAGACGGCCAGCAGCGCCGTGCCGATGGTGCCCGCGACGAACGAGCCGATTGCCGCCGTCGCCAGCGCCTGCGCAGCCCGGCCCGCCTTGGCCATTTTGTTGCCTTCGATGGCGGTGACCACCGACGAGGATTCGCCGGGTGTGTTGAGGAGGATCGAGGTGGTGGAGCCGCCGTACATGCCGCCGTAGTAGATGCCCGCGAACATGATGAAGGCGCTGGTGGGTTCCAGTGCGTAGGTGACCGGCAGCAGCAATGCGACGGTCATGGCGGGCCCGAGGCCCGGCAGGACACCGACGGCGGTGCCCAGGATGACGCCGATCACGGCATACAGGAAATTCATGGGGGTCAGGGCGGTGGCGAAACCGTCCATCAGGGAGGACCAGACGTCCATTACAGGATTCCTTCCAGGAGGCCGGCCGGCAGTGCGATGCCCAGGCCGAGGTAGAAGCCGTAGAAGGTGAGCAGGGACAGGGCAACGGAGATCAGCCCGTCCCGGATGTAGCGGCGGCTGCCGAGTGCCAGGACGCTGCCCCAGAACAGGACGGTCCCGGAGATGACCCAGCCGGCCCAGTCAATGAGCAGGATATTGGCAACGAACGCTCCTGCCAGCGGCAGGATGGTCTTCCAGTCGGCGGGGTGGGTCAGGTCGACGTCCTCGCCGCCCTCAGCTTCGCCCTTGCCGCCACGCAGTACGTTGATGGCCAGCAGCACCGCGCAGACCACCAGCAGGCCGGCCACGATGAACGGCACGGTCTTGGGTCCCACGGGGTCCGATTTCGAGTACGGGGTTACCAGGCCGTTGGCGTCCAGGAAGACCATGACGCCGGCCGCCCCGAGCAGGAGTGCGACTCCCAGCTCGGAGCGGCCTTTGAGACCTGTGGTCTGGGAGGTCACGCCAACCCAAGTTTGGTCAGGACATCGGCAACCCGCTTGTCCTGCTCGGTCAGGAAGGTGGTGAATTCGTCACCGGTGATGAAGGCATCGGTCCAGCTGTGGGTCTTCAACGCTTCCTTCCAGCCGTCGGTGCCGTGCATCTTCTCCAGGGCGGCGATCAGGGCAGCCTTGTCCTTGTCGCTGATGCCCGGAGGGGCCACCATGCCGCGCCAGTTGGTGAACACCAGGTCGATGTTGGATTCCTTCAGCGTGGGGGCGTCCACGCCGTCCAGCCGCTTCTCGCCGCTGGTGGCCAGGACACGGACCTCGCCGGATTCGATCTGCTTCAGGTATTCGCCGGCCCCGGAGGCTGCAAAGCCGAGCTTGTTACCGAGGATCGCGGGCAGCAGGTCGCCGCCGCCGTCGTACGCGACGTAGTTGACCTTCGTGGCGTCGATGCCCACGGCGCCGGCGAGCTGCATGGGCAGCAGGTGGTCGGGGCCGCCGGGGGAGGAGCCGCCGCCGACGGCGATCGAGCCGGGATCGGCCTTCCAGGCCGTGACCAGGTCGTCGATGGTCTTGTACGGGGAATCCTTGCTGACCATGATGGCGCCGGGCTCTTCGATGAGGCGGGCCAGTGGCGTGGTGTTGGTCAGCTTGGACTCGGACTTGTTCGTGTAGCTGGCGCCCACGACGCCCAGGCCCATCAGCATGGCCAGGTCGCCGTTGCCCTTTTCGTTGACCACGCGGGCCAGGCCCACGGTGCCGCCGGCGCCGGCGAGGTTGAAGACCTCGGTGTTGGTGGAGATCTTCTCGTCGTCGAGGACCTTCGCAGCGGCGCGGGCGGTGGTGTCGTAGCCGCCGCCGGGGGTGTTGGGGACCATGATCTGCAGGCCGGTGATGGGACCGGCGGCAGCGCCGGTGCTTTCCGAACCAGTGGAGCTCTTGCCGGTGGCACCGCAACCGGTGGCCATCAGGGCGAGGCCGGCGGCGACGGCGGCGACTCGCAATGCGCGGATCTGGCGCATGGTGTTCCTCTTCTCATCAAGCAAACGTGGTCGGCACCGACTCATTCGTGGTTCCGATGCCTTGTGTTTTGATGCTAGGGGCGGCAGTGACCGTGATCACTCTTGTGTACGCAGAGAAAGTTGTGTTCATTGCGTTCACGTTTCGTCGAACCCACCGAAGGTCCTGCCAGCGGGGCTTGGGATATAGTTCCCGTTACCACCCGCCCAATCTCCAGGAAGACCATTGTGACTCGACGTCGAGGAATGTCCCTCGCGGGGCAGTATCTTCTGCTGCAGTTGCTGATCGTCCTGGCAGTCCTGGTGGGGGTGGTTGCCATCTCGCTGGCCCAGTCGGCGGCAGCCTTTGAACGCATTGAAGGCCGTCGCGCGCTCTCGGCCGCGGAAGCCCTGGGCGGAAACCCGGTGGTGCGGGAGCTCCTCCCGGAGAGCGAGACGCGCGGCGGGGCAGTGTTGCCGGCGGTGGCGGAGTCAGTGCGGATCGTCTCCGGTTCGTCCCGGGTGGCGCTGGCCACCGTGGACCGCACAGTGGTGGCGTCCTCGGATCCCAGCCTGCTGGGCCAGCCGCTGGAGCTCGGTGCCAGCAGGGTCATGGAAGGCCGGGCGTGGACCGGGGTGGTAGGTGCCACTCCCGCCCCGCTCCTGTCGGCGCATGTCCCCGTCCTCGACGACACCGGGCACATGATCGGAATCGCCTCCATCAGCCGCAACTATCCCACCGTCCTTGAGCGGCTGGGCGATGCCGTCCCGAACCTGCTCACGTACCTCGGGGTCGCCAGCGTCCTCGGTGTCGCAGGCTCTTTCCTGCTCTCCCGCCGCGTCAAGCGGCAGACCCTGGGCATGGAGCCCAGTGAGATCACCGGCCTGGTGGAGAACCGTGAAGCCATGCTGCAGGGCCTGAAGGAAGGCGTCGTGGCCCTGGACCCGCATGAACGGATCACCGTGGCCAACGCCAGCGCGCGTTCCCTGCTCGGGCTCCCGGAAGACTGTGTCGGCAAACGGGTGGCCGGCCTCGCCGTCGAACCTGCCCTGAAGGAAGTCCTCACCCGCGAACAGTCCGGACCGGACCAGCTGGTGCTGGTGGGCGACCGGCTGGTGGTGATGAACCGGGTGCCCATCCACTCCCGCGGCCGGGTGATCGGCTCGGTGACCACGCTGCGCGACCGCACCGAGCTGTCCGAGCTGGAGCGGGAGCTGGGCAACACCCGCACCGCCACGGACACGCTGCGGGCCCAGGCGCACGAGTTCGCCAACCAGCTGCACGTGATCTCCGGCCTGATCCAGATCGGCGAGTACGATTCCGTGGTCCAGTTCGTCAACGGCGCCACGCTGGACCGGACGCGGCTCAACGACGAGGTCACCAGCCGGATCAAGGATCCCGCGCTGGCTGCCCTGCTGATCGCCAAGTCCAGCCTGGCCACGGAGCGCGGCGCAGTCCTGCAGTTGGACCCCGACTCCACCCTGGAGAAGGTGGACGACGAGCTGTCGCGCGACCTCACCACCGTGGTGGGTAACCTGGTGGACAACGCGTTCGACGCCGTCACAGGGCTCCCGCAGGCAGCCGTCACGGTGCGGGTGGAAGGCAGGCAAGGCGGAGACGTCGTCGTTACCGTGCGGGACACCGGTCCCGGCATTCCCGGACCGTCCGCCGAGCATATTTTCCGCCAGGGCTTCACCACCAAGGACCCGGGCCCGGCCGGGAGCAGGGGCTTCGGGCTGGCGCTGTCCCGGGTGGTGTGCCGCCGCAGCGGCGGGAACCTGACGGTGGCCAACGACCACGGCGCAGTCTTCACCGCCGTGCTGAAAGGAAGCAGTAACAAGCCATGATCAAGGTCCTGATAGTCGATGACGACTTCATGGTGGCCAAGGTGCACGCCGGATTCATCCAGCGCACGCCCGGCTTCGCCGTGGTGGGCGCGGCGCACACCGGCGCCCAGGCCGTGGCCGAAACTGAACGGCTCCAGCCGGACCTGGTGCTGCTGGACATCCACCTGCCGGACATCAACGGCCTGGACCTGATGCAGCGGCTGCGGGCGGTGGCCCCGGAACTGGATGTGCTGGTGATCAGTGCGGCGCGCGAAGTGGAAACCGTGCGCAAGGCCCTGCGCGGCGGCATCGTCCACTACCTGATCAAGCCGTTCTCCCAGACGGACCTCCAGGAGCGGCTGGAACATTACCGCAGCGCCTACCAAAGCCTGGCTGCGTCCAAGGACGTGGCCGAACAGTCGGACGTCAACCGGGTGTTCGGCCTGGACCGCGCCAAGCGTCCGCTGCCGAAGGGCTGCAGCATCGAGACGCTGAAACTGGTGGAGGCTGCGCTGAATGCTGCCGCCGGAGACCTGTCGGCGGCCGAGGTGGCCGAGGAACTGGGCACCTCCCGCGTCAGCGCCCGCCGGTACTTGGAGTACCTGTACGACGAAGGCCTGGCGGAGGTGCGGCTCAAGTACGGTGTGGGACGGCCGGAGCGCCGGTACGTCCTGAAGGGCGCCTGACCCGGCAGGCCTTGCCGCGGCCGGTTTCGCGGCGCGGATCAGCGCAGCAGCGTGTCCAGCAGCCGGGCCGCCGTCTTGGCGGTCCGGCCGTCGATGTCGAAGGCCGGGTTCAGTTCCGCCACATCGATGTGCAGCAGCTTTCCGCTCTGCACCACCTGCCGGCACACGGCCGAAATGACCGGCAGCGGTACCCCGTACGCTGCGGGGGCGCTCACGCCGGGCGCCACGGCGGCGGGCAGCACATCCAGGTCGATGGTCAGGTAAAGGACGTCGATGTCCGCCAGGAAACCGGCCACGAAGTCCCGGACCCGCTCCGCCCCGCAGTCTTCGTCCAGCAGGTACCGGACGCCCAGCCTGTCCGCGGTGTCGAACAGGACCTTCGTGTTGTTGGGTTCCGAAATTCCGACGACGGCGTAGCGGAATTCGCGTCCGGCGTCCGCTTCGGCGCGGGCCATCTGGAGGAACGGCGTGCCGGAGCTGGGTACGGCTTCGTCCCGCAGGTCGAAGTGCGCATCGAGGTTGAGTACGCCCAGCCGCTGCCCGCCCCGCACCGCGGCCGAGGCGCTGGCCCCGAGGTAGCTGGCGTAGGCGGTTTCGTGGCCGCCGCCCAGGACAACTGTCAGGTGGCCGGCGTCGAGCAGGGCGGCGACCACGCTGCCGACCCGTTCCTGCCCCGCTTCCAGTGCATCGCCGTCGACGACTATGTCGCCGGCGTCGCGTACCGTGCGGTCCGGATGGAAGGCCAGGGGGCCAAGCGCCCTGCGGATCGCGGCCGGAGCGGCGGCCGCGCCCGTGCGGCCCTTGTTGCGCCGCACCCCCTCGTCGCTTGCGAAGCCGAGCAGGGCCACTGGTTTGGTGCCCGCCCCAGGTTCGGCGGCGGGGTCGAACGCGGCCACTGCCTGCCACCAGCGGCGGTGTCCGGGGCCGTCGCCGTCGAACCTTCCGGTCCAGGGCTGTGGGGGGACGTCGACGGCGGGGAGGGTGAAGACCATGCCTCAAGCTCACCGCATGCCGGCCCTGAAAACCAGCGCCGCCGCCGTCGTCCTGTCCGGGATCCAAGAACTCCGGCGGAACGGCAGGCTTTGCGGGGAACGGCCTCCGCGATGGGTACGGGGGATAGGGTGGGACCAGTCCGCCCCAAGCAGCAGGAGGCTCCTGCGCCGGACCACGCAACAATTCCAGGCTGGAGAGCCCATGTTTGAAGCACCCGACATTCTTTTCGCCGCGGCCGGCGTGGCGGTTTTCGTCGCCGCGGTCCTGCCGAAGCTCCTGCGCGACATGCCGTTGTCCATGCCGATGGTGTTCCTCGGCGCCGGGATGGCTGCGTTCGCGCTGATTCCGACGCTCCCCAATCCGAACCCCGTGGAGCACAGCAACTTCGTGATGCACCTGGCGGAGATCTGCGTGATTGTTTCGCTGATGGGCGCGGGGCTGGCGCTGGACCGGCCCGTGGGCCGCAAGCGCTGGGCCACGACGTGGCGGCTGCTGGGGATCGCCATGCCGCTGTGCATCGTTGCACTCACGCTGCTGGGGATGTGGTTCCTGGGCCTGGGGCTTGGGGCCGCCTTGCTCGTGGCGTCCAGCCTGGCGCCCACGGATCCGGTCCTGGCCTCCGAAGTGCAAGTGGGTGAGCCGGCGGACCACGACGAAAGCGCCGACAAGGAAGACGAGGTGCGGTTCGGCCTCACCTCGGAGGCCGGACTCAACGACGGCCTGGCCTTCCCGTTCGTGTACCTGGCCATCGCCATCAGCGTTGCCGGCGGATCGTCGTCCGGCTGGTTGGCCGGGTGGCTCGGGATGGACGTGGTGTGGCGGCTGGCCTTTGGCCTTCTGGTGGGATTCCTGACCGGGAAGCTGCTGGCCACGCTGTTCTTTTCAGCCCGCCGGGACAGCCTGCGGTTGTCCAACCACTCGGAGGGTTTCGTGGCGTTGTCCGCGACGTTCCTGGCATATGGCCTGGCGGAAATGGTGGAGGGGTACGGCTTCGTCGCAGTCTTCGTGTGCGCCCTGACCATCCGTGCAGCCGAGCGCACCCATGGCTACCACCGCGTGCTCCACTCCTACGTGGAGCAGCTCGAACGGCTCCTGACGGTGGTGATCCTGGTCCTGCTTGGCGGGGCCATCGCCCGTGGCCTGCTGTCCGGGATCGGCCTGGCGGAGCTGCTGGTGGCGCTGGCTTTCCTGCTGGTGGTCCGGCCGCTGGCGGGCTGGGTGGGGCTGCTGGGCGGCAAGACCGGCCCCCGGGAACGGATTGCGCTGTCGTTCTTCGGCATCCGCGGGATCGGGTCCCTGTACTACCTGTCGTTCGCGCTGGACGAGGGCCATTTCGCGGACCAGGGGCAACGGCTCTGGTCCTTCGTGGGGCTGGTGGTGGCGTTGTCCATCGTGATCCATGGTGCCACCACGTCGCCGCTGATGAACCGGCTGGACCTGCTGCGGCAGAAGAAGGCGGTTGCGGTGTCCGGCGACGAGGGGCTGGCGCCGAACACCCCGGTATAGGCAATCCCATGGGACGACGAAGGGCTGGTACGGCAGTTGCCGCACCAGCCCTTCGCGCCGGAAGGAGCTACATTCCCAGCGCGGCCTCGATCGGGCCAATGGCGAAGAACAGCGCGAACGCCGCGGCCACGGCCCACATCAGCGGGTGGATGTCCTTGACCCGGCCCTGCACGGTGCGGATCAGGACGTAGGCGATGAAGCCGGCGCCCAGGCCATTGGCGATCGAGTACGTGAAGGGCATCAGGGTGAAGGTCAGGAACGCCGGGATCGCGATGCCCCAGTCCTGCCAGTCGATCTTGCCCACCTGGGACACCATCATGAAGCCCACCACCACCAGCGCCGGGGCCACGGCCTCGAACGGAACGAGGTTGATGAGCGGGGTGAAGAACATTGCCACCAGGAACAGCAGGCCGGTGACGATCGAGGCGATGCCGGTCCGGGCGCCTTCGCCAATGCCTGCGCCGGCTTCAACGTAGATCTGGTTGGAGGATACTGACGCACCGCCGCCGATAATGGCGCCGAGGGCGTCCACCTGCAGCACCCGGTCGACGTCGGGAATGTTGCCGTGCTCGTCCACCGTGCCGGCCTCGTTGGCCAGGCCCACCATGGTGCCCATGGCGTCGAAGAAGATGCTGAGCAGGATGACGAAGGCCAGGAGCGTGGCGGCCACGAAGCCCAGGTGCTCGAAGGCGCCGAACGGGTTGGCCTTGCCGATCAGGGAAAGGTCCGGGGCTGCCCAGCCGGAGAACGCCGGTGCCACCAGGGACCAGCCCTGCGGGTTGAAGTTCTTGCCGTCGAAGCTGGGGCCGATGTGCAGCGTGGTCTCAAGGATCACGGACAGTACGGTGGAGGTGATGATGCCGATCAGGATGGCACCCTTGACCTTCCGCACCACCAGGGCGATGGTCAGGATCAGGCCGAAAACGAAGACGGCGGTGGGCCAGCCCAGCAGTTTGCCTTCGAAGCCGAGCCCCACGGGCACGGTGGTCCCCGCAACGTCCGGGATGCGCCGGACGAACCCGGCGTTCACCAGCCCGATCAGGGCGATGAACAGGCCGATGCCCACCACGATGGCCGTCTTGAGCCCGTCCGGGACGGCCTTGAAGACCGCGGTACGGAAGCCGGTGAGCACCAGGACCAGCATGGTGAGGCCGGAGAGGACCACCAGGCCCATCATGTCCGGCCATGTCAGCCCGGGGTTTGTGGCCACGGTGACGGCGACGAAGGCGTTGACGCCCAGGCCGGTGGCGAGTGCGAAGGGATGCCGGCCCCACGCGCCCATGAGGATAGTGAGCAGGCCCGCGACGAAGGCGGTCACCGCTGCCACTGCGGTGAAGCCCAGCGTGGTGCCGCTGGAGTCAGGCCCGGACAGGATCAGGGGGTTCAGCACCACGATGTAGCTCATGGCGAAGAACGTGGCGAACCCGCCGCGGATCTCGCGGGAAAGGTTGGAGCCGCGCTCCGTGACCCTGAAATACCGGTCCAGGGCAGAGCCTTGCTTAAGCATTAGTCCTCCGGGGGAGTGTGTGGGGATACCTGCATCCTAAGGGAGCGGCAGCGGTGGGGGGCGCAGATTCGCCTAGTCTGTAAGGAAGCCAACACAAGGAGCAGTCCCACATGCGTTCCACCCGCCGCCCTTTCCTGAGCCTGCTGCTCGGTGTCCTCATCGTTGCCGCGTCGGCACTGGGCCTGGCCGGCCCGGCGGCCGCGCACGACGCCGCAGAGTCCACCAGCCCGGCGCAGGGGGCAACGCTCGCGGCCCCGCCGGACGAGGTTTCGGTGACGTTCAGCAACAAGCCGCTGGGCATCGGCGCGTCCTTCTCAGTCAGGGACGCGTCCGGCACCGAATGGGCTGACGGGTCTGTGCAGATCGTGGACAACGTGGCCACCCAGAAGCTTCGCCCCGGCGCCCCGGCCGGCGCGTACACGGTTGCATGGCGTGTCGTCAGCTCCGACTCCCACCCCATCGAGGGGACATTCACTTTCACCGCGGCCTCCGGCGCTGCGGGCTCTTCCGGGCAACCCACGGCAGGAAGTTCGACGACGGCGGGCACAGTCCCGGGCATGGGCACCGCCCGGCCCGGCGTGACGGAGGAGCCGTCCGCGCCGGCCAGCGCGGGTGAGCCGTTCCAGTGGAGCATCGTGATTTTTGCGGCCGTAGCGGTGGGGCTGCTCGCCGCCCTGGGCATACTGGCAAGGCGGCGGCTCACCGGCGACGCCGATAACAGCGGCGGGGACAACGGGGACGGGGAGTAGCCCGCGGCAGCGGGTTCCGGCGCGGACGTCAGCAGCCCAGCATGGCAAGGCTTCCCGTCGCCGGGAACCCTCCGCCATTCGGGTTGACCCTGGCGGAGATCGCCTGGCCCACGGTTTTGGCCTGGCGAAGGACTTCCTTGGGCGAGGGCGTGATGAGCTCCCCGACCCCCACAAGGTAGATGCCGATGGCCCGCATGGCCGCAGCCACGTTCCGGCCTACCGACAGGCCGAAGTCGTTGATCATGCGCCGCAACTGGCTGTGGGCGCATCGGGTCAGGACGATGTGGTCCGCCACCAGGACGCCCGTAGGGGTGTGCACCTGCCATTGCGGCGCACCGGTGCCGTCCGCTGATCCCAGCATGGTGAGCTGCACCGCGCGGGTTGTGTTCCGGATGTCCACGCTGTGGCTGGCGGCATAGTTGCGCAGGTGGCGGAGGATCTCGTTGCGTTCGCGCAGGGTGTCCGAATCCGCGGCGTCGCAGCGCTGCAGGGAGGTAGTGTTCGCGGGTTGCCCGGCGCCCAGGAGGTCCAGTCCGTCCACCACAATGGAGTCCACTCCATGTCGCCGCAATTCGGCGGCAACAGCCAGCCCTGACAGGCCCGTGCCAATGATGACAGTGGTGGTCTGTTCGGTCCCGGCACTCCCAGGCATGCTTGACACTACAGTTTCCCTCCTTCGAAGCTTCGTCAGGTGCCGGCATCCTCGCCGGCGCGCCTGCCGGTGCCCCCACGCACGGCCGCAGCGCATGGCCGGGAGCGTGCTGACAGGAAGTGGCAGTCGGCGTCCCGGACCAACAATGTCCTGAAGACTACAGAACAATCCCGCCCGTGGGTAGCCCAAAACGCCAAGATTCTTCCCGGGGTGAAGGCGCTTTCCGTGCCAGGGCCCGGAGGCTGTGGATAACCCGCTTTCCCGGGCCTGACCACGCTTGCTAAGCCGCATGGTACGGAGAATAGTGAGGACTGGGAGGCAGGTTTTTCCCCGCGGCTGCGGCTCCGGACCGGGTGCACGGGGAGGGGCCCGTTTTCTGGCAGAATAGCCGCAACATCAGGCAGTAACGCGAGGAGGCGGCCCCCATGGGCGCACAAGAGTTGCATCCGGACCCTGCACAGGACGGTCGTGGGGCATCGGCCGCTCCGGAGGGCATCGTGGTGGGCGTTGACGGCTCCGAACACGGCCAGTGCGCCTTGGTGTGGGCCGCGCGTGAGGCCCAGCGCCGCCGTCGTCCCCTGCACATCGTCACCGCCTACTCCGTGCCGATCTTTGCCGCGTCCGGCCTGGACGGCGGCTACGCCACGGTGGACGACTCCGTCATCCGCGAAGGCGCCGAGGCAATCGCCAGGCAGGCCCTCGAGAAAGTTTCCACGTACGACATCGACGCCAGTTCCTCGGTGGAAAACGGCGACGCCGCGGGAGTGCTGCTGGAGATGTCCGGAAGCGCCGAACTCCTGGTGGTGGGCACGCGGGGGCGCGGGGGTTTCGTGGGCAGGCTCCTTGGTTCGGTGAGCAGCGCCCTGCCCGCACACGCCAAGTGCCCCACCGTCACCGTCCCGTTGTTCTGTGCGGACCGGCTGGGCGAGACCACCGAGGACCGGCGCATCAAGGCTGAGCAGGCCAAAGCCGGGCACCGGCAGGTGGAGAACGTCGTGGTGGTCGGCGTTGACGGCTCGGAGCAGGCACGGGTTGCCGTCCTGGAAGCCGCCGACCAGGCCGTGCGCCTCGGCGCCGCCCTCCGCGTCGTCTGCGCCGTTCCCCAGTACAGCGGTTCCCTGGCGTGGGTCCCCGCGCCGATGGACCGGAAGGCGCTGTTCGACGACATCCGGGTCACCCTGGACGCCGGAATGGCGTGGCTCCGCAGCCACTACCCCCGGCTCCAGGCCGACTACGAGCTCAAGGACGGCTCGCCGGTGGACGTGCTCGTGGAGGAAAGCCGGCACGTCGAACTGGTGGTGGTGGGCACCCGCGGCCGCGGCGGCTTCACCGGCATGCTGCTTGGTTCGACCTCCGACGGCGTCCTCCACCACGCCAAGGGGCCGGTCATGGTGGTGCCGGACCGGGAAGACCCGCGCCTTGCGGACCGTGCCCGTTTCGGGCCGATGCTCGGAGACGCCGCCTAAGCCGCCGCTGTTCCCGCACAAGGAACTGCGGACATGCAGCGGCAAGGGATACCCGGCGGCGAGCCCGGTGGGCTTGTCCTGGACCTGCGCAGGCTCGACGCCGGAATGCTCGCGCTGGTGGGCGGCAAGGCGGCCAACCTTGGGGAACTGCTCGCTGCGGGCCTGCCCGTCCCGGAAGGCTTTTGCCTCACCACCACGGCCTACCGGGAGGTGGTCTCCGGCTCGGGAACCGTGCTTCCCGGGCTGGCCGCCGTCTACGCCGCCCTCAGAGCCGCAGGGGATGCGGACGCCAAGGAACCTCCTGACGTGAGCGGCCTGGCGGGAGCGGCCCGCGCGGCCGTCCTGGCGGCGCCCGTTCCGGCAGCAGTCTCCGGCGCGGTGGCGCAGGCTTATGCGGCACTCGGACCGGATGTGCCGGTGGCGGTCCGGTCCTCGGCCACTGCTGAAGACCTGCCGTTCGCAAGCTTCGCCGGCCAGCAGGAGACCTACCTCAACGTGGTGGGGGTGCCTGCGCTCCTCGACGCCGTCCAGAAATGCTGGGCCTCGCTGTGGACTGACCGGGCGGCCGCGTACCGGGCCGGCCTGGGGATGGATCCGGCCGGTGTGGCCCTAGCCGTGGTGGTCCAGCGGATGGTGGATGCGGACACGGCGGGGGTCATGTTCACGGCGAATCCCCTCACCGGCAGCCGGCGGCAGACTGTCATCGACGCCAGCCCGGGGCTCGGCGAAGCCGTGGTGTCCGGGGCCGTCAACCCGGACCATTTCGTGGTGGATGCACTGACCGGCAAGGTGCTGGAACGGAAGACCGGCGACAAGGGCATGGAGATCCGGCCCCTTCCCGGCGGCGGGACGGAGGTCAGGGAGTCGCGCGCAGCCGGCGGGACTCCGTGCCTGACGGATGCCCAGGTGGCCGGGCTGGTGCGGCTGGGGCAGCAGGCCGAAGCGCATTTTGGCGCCCCGCAGGACACCGAATGGGCCATTGACAGTGCCGGCGCCCTGTGGCTCACGCAGTCCAGGCCGATCACCACGCTCTACCCGGTCCCGAAGAGCAACGGCGCCGCGGGCAACCTTCCTGCCGGCGGGAAGCCTGTCGGCGGCACCCGGGCCTACCTCTGCTTCAGCCTCGCCCAGGGGCTCACCCGGCCACTCACGCCGATGGGCCTTGCGTCTGTCCGCCTTATCGCCTCTTCCGTCGCCATGGCCGCAGGCTTCCCTGTGCCTGACCCGAGGCGCGGACCGTCGCCCTACGCCGAGGCCGGGCAGCGGATTTACGTCGACTTCACCACTCCCATACGCAGCGCCGTGGGCCGCCGGATCGTTCCCCGGGTTTTCGACATCATGGAGGCCCGGACAGCGGCGGTCATGCGGCAACTGTTCGAAGATCCGGCGTTTTCGGTGACTACGGGGACACCCTTCGGGCTGCTGCGCCACGTGGCGCCCGTGGCAGCCCGCGCCAGGGTTCCCGCCACCCTCCTGCGTGCGCTGGTCCGGCCGGAGGCGGCCCTCCGGCGGTTGGACCGCTTCACCAGGGAATTCGATGCCTCCCTTGTCCTTGACGATGGGGCCGCCCCGCAGGCGCGCCTTGACCACGCCGAGTCACTGTTGGGCTCACGCCTGTTCCTGATTGTTCCGGCCGTTCTTCCCCTTCCAGCGCTGGGGTTCGCCATGCTGGGCGTGGCGGGAAAACTGCTGGGCGGAAACCCGTGGAATGAACTGCAGCCGGTGATCCGCGGCCTGCCGAACAACATCACCACGCAGATGGACCTGGAGCTGTGGCATCTTGCGGAGGCGATCCGGGACGACGCCCAGTCACGCAGCGCCCTGATGGCCGGGGACACGGCCGTCCTGGCGGAAGCTTTCCGCGCCGGGCAGCTGCCGGCCCGCCTGGAGGCCGGGCTGACCCGGTTCCTGGAGAGGTACGGGCACCGGGCCGTGGCCGAAATCGACGTGGGACAGCCGCGCTGGTCGGAGGAACCGGCGCACATCCTGGGCATCCTGGCCAACTATCTGCGGCTGGACAACCCTGCCCTCGCGCCCGACGTGCAGTTCAGCAAGGCAGCGGAGGAAGCGGAAGCGCAGGTGGAGTTGCTCGTCGCCCGCGCCGCCGCCCGTGGCAGGGTCCGGGGAATGCTGGTGCGGGGCGCGCTGCGCAGGGCGCGGCTGTTCGCCGGCCTCCGGGAGCTGCCCAAATACCAGCTCGTGGTGGGCCTGGCGGAGGTCCGCCGGCAGATACTCCTGGTGGGGTCGGAACTGGCGGACTCAAGCAGGCTCGAGCGGCCGGATGACGTGTTCTTCCTGGCCTTCGACGAAGTCCGGCAGGCACTTACCGGGACCGTTGGGACCGCAGCGAACACGGGAGATGCAGGAACGCCGGTCCCGGACTTGCGGCCGCTCGTGGCGGCGCGGCGTGGGGACTACGACCGTGAGCTCGGGCGCCGCCACATCCCCAGGGTGCTGCTCTCGGACGGAACGGAACCCGAAGCGGTGCGGGCCGCCGTCGGGAATGCCGCCGAAGGAACCCTCACGGGCAGCCCGGCCTCCGCGGGGACGGTGACCGCACGGGCACGCGTCATCCTGGACCCTGTGGGCGCCCGCCTTGAGCCGGGGGAGATCCTGGTTGCCCCGTCCACGGACCCCGGGTGGACACCGCTGTTCCTGACGGCGGGCGGCCTGGTGATGGAGATGGGCGGCCCCAATTCGCACGGCGCGGTGGTTGCGAGGGAATATGGCATTCCTGCCGTCGTGGGCGTACCGGGCGCCACCCGTGTGATAGCCACCGGACAAACAATAACGGTCGACGGCGGATCGGGGACCGTCGTGCGGGAGCGTGCGGCAGCACTGCAGGATTAGGGGGTTCCTGCGGGTATGGACCGCCTGCACCGGCGTACGCTTGACCTATGGGCTCCAACGGACCGGGTTCCAGTGAACAGCTCCAGCGAGGGAGCACGTTAGGCCGCCGGGCATGGCTTCGGTGGCTACCTGCTGCCGCGGCGCCAGTAGTGATCGCCGCGGGTGTCCTGGCCGGGTCCATCCCCGCAAGCGCCGGTGACCCTCTTCCCGCCAAGACCCCGGCGCAGGTGCTTGAGCTGCTGGCCAGCCACCAGGTGCAGTCCTTCTCCGGGACCGTGGAGCAGTCCTCGGAACTGGGACTGCCCGAACTGCCCGCCGCAGGGAAGCCCACCGGGCCGGCGTCCGCCGGCGGTGCAGCCTCGGTGATCGAACTGCTGTCCGGAGACCACACCGCCCGCATCTACGTGGACGGCAAAGACAATGCCCGTCTGCAGGTGGTGGACCAACTGGCCGAGCGGGACGTGATACACCACGGCAACGACGTGTGGTTCTACTCATCGAAGGACAACAGTGCGGCACACCTGGCCCTCCCTGCACACGCCGGGGACACCGCCCGCCCGGATGACGGGCGTGGCATGCACGCCATGCCCACTCCCGGCGAGCTGGCCCGGAAGTTGCTGGCGAAGGTTGAGCCCACCACGGCCGTTACGGTCGGCCCGGACGTAGCTGTCGCCGGCCGGGCAGCCTACAACCTGGTCCTTGAACCGCGGACAGATGCAACCCTGGTGGGCCGCGTAGCCGTCGCCGTTGACGGCAAGAGCGGGATGCCCCTCTCCGTCCAGGTGACCGCCCGCGGAGCCGACAAGCCCGCCTTCCGTTCCGGCTTCACCAGCCTTTCCCTTGACGCCCCGGACCCGTCGCTGTTCACCTTTGCCCCACCGCCGGGCAGTACCGTCAAGGAGATCCAGGTCCCGGATAAGTCCCATTTGCCCGCCAGCTTCCACGAGCCCGGCATGGCCATCACGCCCGAACAATTCTTCGCGCAGATGGCAGCCAACGGCCACCCCTCCGTGACGGGCAAGTCCTGGGATGCCGTGGTGGGCCTGCCCGCCCAGGCTTCCTCCGGCTCGCCCGCTGAAACGCTGCTGCGCGATCCGCTCCTGTCCCAGGCCGCCGTCGTCGTTCCCGGCGGGCACCTGCTCTCCACCGCGCTGCTGAACGTGCTCATCATGGACGACGGCCGCATCTTTGCCGGGATGGTGCCGCCGGAAAGGCTCCAGGCCGTGGCAGCTGGGGCCCAGTGAGAACGGCGCAGTGAGCATGGCACAGTGAGCGTGGCGTTGGGGCCCGCCGGCTTGGCGGTCGAGACACACGGCCTGAGCAAGCGGTTTGGCCAGCAGCTCGCCGTGGACCGCGTGGACCTGGCCGTTCCGCATGGATCGGTGTTCGGATTCCTGGGCCCCAACGGATCCGGCAAGACAACCACCATCCGGATGCTGCTTGGCCTTGCGGCCGCCTCTGCGGGCACGGTGAGCCTGCTCGGCCTGGAGATGCCGGGCAGGCTCCATGAGGTGCTTCCGCGCGTCGGTGCCCTGGTGGAGGGCCCCGCGTTCTATCCCTTTCTCTCTGGCGCGGCGAACCTCCACCGGCTCGATTCCGCCAGCCCCCAGACCGTCCCTGCCACGCGCAAGGCGCGGGTGGAGCGGGCCCTGGAACGCGTCGGCCTGGGGCATGCAGCGGCGAAGCGCGTCCACGCCTATTCCCTGGGGATGAAGCAGCGCCTGGGGATAGCCAACGCATTGCTTTCGCCGCGTGACCTGCTGGTGCTGGACGAGCCCACCAACGGGCTGGACCCGCAGGGGACCCGCGAGGTCCGCCACCTGGTGCGGTCACTGGCCCACGAGGGAACCACCGTTTTCGTGTCCAGCCACCTGCTGGCCGAGGTGGACCAGATGTGTACCCATGCTGCCGTGATGAGCGCCGGCAGGCTGGTGGCCCAGGGGCCGCTGGCAGAACTGCGGCAGGCAGGAAACACCCGGATCCGGCTTGTCACCCCCGACGGCGGCCGGGCACGGCAGGTGCTGGCACGGCTTGGCCTGGACGCGGAGCCGGGCGCGGGACCGGACCTTTCAGGGCGGGCAGCGCCGTCGGCGCAGGGGCAGGCGCTGGGGCAGCCGGACGGCGAAAGCATTGTCGCCGGGCTGGACGGGCAGGGCGGGCTGGATGGGCAGGGCAGGCTGGATGGGCAGGCCGGGCGATCCGCTCTCCTCCCGGAGGAAGTGGTGGCGCAGCTTGTCCACGCCGGCGTCCGCGTCCGGGGCTTCGCCGTCGAGCGTGAAAGCCTGGAAGACCGCTTTGTTGCCCTCACGGGGGAAGGATTCGACGTTGCCCAGTAGCGTACCCGCCGATACCCCGGATGCGGACGCAGCAGCCCGGCCCGCACCGGTGCCCGCACCGCGCAGCTCCGGGCTCTCCCTGCTGGGCTCGGAACTGAAGGTGTTGTTCGGCCGGCGTCGGACCTGGGCGCTGCTGCTGGCGCTGGCTGCCATCCCGGTGCTCATCGCCATCGCCGTGCGGGTTTCCTCGCCGGTCCCGCCCGGGCGCGGGCCTGCTTTCCTGGACCGGATCACCCAGAACGGCTTGTTTGTCGCCTTCACGGCCATGTTGGTTTCAGTCCCCCTGTTCATGCCACTCGCGGTGGGGGTGGTGGCGGGGGACACCATCGCGGGGGAGGCGAACCTGGGGACCCTGCGGTACCTGCTCGTGGCACCGGCCGGGCGGGTGCGGCTGCTCCTGGTCAAGTACGCCGGCGCGCTCGCCTTTGGCCTGGTGGCACCCTTGGCCGTGGGCCTTGCCGGGGCGGCGATTGGGGCGGCACTCTTCCCGGTGGGCCCTGTGACGCTGCTTTCCGGGGGCGTGGTCCAGCCGCCCGAAGCCGCCCTCCGCATTGTGCTGATCGCTGCGTACCTCGCTGTGTCCCTGGCTGGTCTTTCCGCCATAGGGCTCTTCCTGTCCACCCTGACCGTGGTTCCCGTCGGTGCCATGGCGGCCACCGTGGTGGTGTCGGTGGTCTCGCAGGTACTGGACCAGCTTCCCCAGCTGGAGTGGCTGCACCCCTGGCTGTTCAGCCACTACTGGCTGGGGTTCGGCGACATGCTGCGCCAGCCGCTGCTGTGGGACTCGTTTGCCAGCAACGCCCTGCTCCAAGCCGGATACATCGTGGTGTTCGGCGCGCTCGCCTACGGCCGCTTCGTCAGCAAGGACATCCTGAGCTGAGGCACGGACTCACTGGGGCCGGTTCGCGGAAACCGGCCTCCCAGGGGCGGTTCAGTACCGGGCTGCGTACGGGTAGAGGTCCATCCCCACCATGGAACTGATGGACGACACCGTGATGCCCTCCTGCGGATTCAGCGCCTGAACCACCTGTCCGTTCCCCAGGTAGATGGCCACGTGGTAGAAGTTGCCCGCCGAACCCCACACCACCAGGTCGCCACGGCGGGCCTGCGAGATGGGAACGTGTACCGGGGCTGCGGCGTACTGCTGGGTGGCCGTGCGCGGAAGATAGGTCCCGGCCGCCGCGAAGGCGTTCTGGACCAGCCCTGAGCAGTCAAAGCCGTACAGGCCCGTGCCGCCCCACTGGTAGTAGTACGGTGCGCCAACCTTTCCAAGGGCTACGGAGATGGCCACTTCGTACGAGCCGGTCCCGGTCGGCGGCGCCGGCGCGGGGGCAGGAACGGGGGCGGGGGCAACGGGGGCAGGAGCCGGCGCAGGGGCTACAGGCGCGGGTGCCACGGGTGCAGGGGCAGCCGGCGCAGGAACAGCAGGTGCCGGGCCCGGGGCAGGAGGTGCGGGAGCAGCCGGTGCCGGGACAGGCGCGACTGGTGCCGCGCCTTGTGCGGGGGAATTCCGCGGCGCTGCAGTATTCCCCGCTGCTGCATCCCCGGCCGCCTGGGCCTGCGCCGCCTTGTCGGCAGCCGCTTTGTCCGCAGCCGCGGAGAGCGCCGCGAGCCTGGCCTCTTCGCGCTGCCGGTCCAGGGCATCCACCCGGGCCGACTCCAGCGCCACCGTGGTGTTGCGGAGTTGCGCCAACTGGTCCACCAGGACCGTCCGCTGGGCCTTCGCATCGGCCACGGCCTTCGCCTGCGCGGCATTGGCCTGCTCCGCCTGGGTCTTGCGCTGCTCCGCGGTCCTGGCAGCGTCATCCGCGGCCTTGCTGGCGTCCTCGGCGGCCGCGGTCAGGGAGCGGTACGCGGTGGCGGCCGCGTCTGCAGCGTCAAAGGCGCGGCTGCGGCTGGCCGAAAGTGCCTCGAGCGTGGCCGCCTGCTGCAGGCTCTCGCCGCCGCTGGCGAGGGTTCCGAGGGTGGGGTTCAGGCCGCCATTGCGGTACAGATCCCCGGCCAGCTGGCCTACCTGCTTCCGGGTCTTATCCTGCTGCTCCCGTGCGGCGGAAGCCCGCGCGGTGGCGAGCGAGGCTGCGCCGGTCCTCTGTTGCAGTTCCACGAGCGCCTCGCTGTAGGCGTTGTTGGCCTGCATGGCTACCGCGAACGAGGCCTGCTGGGCCGCTGCCGCGTCAGCAAGGATGCGCTCGATCGCCGTCACCTGGTCTGCCGTGGCGGCCTCGCTGGCCTTCGCTGCGGCAATGTCCTCCGGCGATGGAATGCCAGGCGACGCAGGGACAGCAGAGGCAGGTGGCAGCGCCGCCACAGCGGATGCCGGCGCTGTGGCGGAGGCAAAAAGTACGACGGCGGCGCACAGCACGGCCGTCCTGCGTCCCAGTCCGGATAAAGCCATCTGCAAAGACCTCGCAACGTAAGGCTGGGAGATCCTGGATTTGGCACGAGTGTGCCCCTCAGCTGCCCGCCAGCAGTCCGAGGCTACGTGAGCTTTTGCACTTTAGCAACAGCAGTCACATCAATAACATAAACCACAACTGTGTCATTTCGACGGACGCTCGCCGCCGCGTGTCGCGGTCACGCATGCTGATGGGTCTCGTGCTCGGAGTGGCTGGCAGGTTCCAGCTGGAACGTGCAGTGGTCGGTGTCAAAGTGCGAGCCAAGGCAGCTGATGAGCTTGTCCAGGAGCTGGTCGGCGCCCCGGGCGTTGAGCACCCCGTCCTCCACCACCACATGGGCCGAGAAGACGGGGACGCCGGAGGTGATGGTCCAAATATGGATGTCGTGCACATCGGTGACGCCGTCGACGGACAGGATGTGCTCCCGGATCATCTGCACCTCCACGCCCTTGGGGCTGGCCTCGAGGAGGACGTCCACCACGTCCCGCAGCAGACTCCAGGCCCGCGGCAGGATCAGCAGCGCGATCAGGACGGAAGCAATGGTGTCCGCCGCCTCGAAGCCGGTAAGCATAATGACCAGCGCCGCGACGATGACCGCGGCCGACCCCAGCAGGTCACCCAGCACTTCCAGGTAGGCGCCCCGGACGTTCAGGCTTTCCTCCTGTGCTCCGCGCAGGATCAACAACGACACCAGGTTGGCTACAGCGCCGAGGATGGCGGCAAACAGCATGATGCCCGTCTGCACCTCCGGCGGCGCCCCGAACCGCCTGACTGCCTCCGTGAAAATGACCACTGCGATCACGATCAGGACGAGTGCGTTGGCCAGTGCGGCGAGCACTTCGGCCCGTTGGTAGCCGTACGTCCGTTGGTCACTCGCCGGTCGTCCCGCGATCCACGTCGCCAGCAGGGCGATGGTGACGCCCGCCGCGTCAGAGAGCATGTGGCCGGCGTCCGCCAGCAGGGAGAGCGACCCGGACAGGACGGAACCAACGATTTGGATGACGACGACGCCCAGTGTGATACCCAGGACGGCCAGCAGGCGCTTCCGGTGCCTGCCGGTGGCGGTGATGCCGTGCGCATGGCTGTGGTCGTGTCCCATGCTTACAAGGCTAGCCCCAGCCCAGCTGGTGGAGCCGTTCGTCGGAAATGCCGAAGTGGTGCGCGATTTCGTGGACCACCGTCACGGCCACCTCATGGATGACATCATCCCGTGAGCCGCAGATGTCCAGGATGGGTTCGCGGAAGATGGTGATGCGGTCCGGGAGGGAGCCGGCGTCCCACCAGGCATCGCGTTCGGTCAGCGGGACCCCTTCGTACAGTCCCAGCAGCACGGTTTCGGGATCTTCGCCAGGACCAGGCACGTAGTCGTCCTCGATGAACACGGCCACATTGTCCATGGCACGTGCCAGCTTCTCCGGAATGCTCTGCAGGGCGTCCTCGACGGCGGCCTCGAACTCGTCCGCCGACATGCTGAAGCCGGGAGGCTCGTGCGGGCCGCCGGGGATGATGGGCAGGCCCGGCGGAAGGTTGGCTGGCATACCCCGACTCTAGCCCCGGAGCTGCCGGTTGCGTGGCGGCCGGGTCCGCCGCCGGGTCAGTGCCACCCCCACCAGGCACACCACGCCGCCGACGAGGCCCCAGGCGGTGGGGATCTCGCCCAGCAGGAGCCACGAGATCAGCACGGTGGTTCCGGGAACCAGATAGGTGGTAGCGGCGAGCTTTCCGGCGTCTACGAGGGACAACGCGTACGCCCAGGTGGTGAACGCGATGGCTGTGGGAAACACACCCAGGTATACCAGCGCCCACGTGGCCTGCGGCGGAGCGGCCTGGAGCTCGGACACCAGCTGTCCGGCAAAGGGGAGGCAGCACACCGCACCTACCACGATCCCGAACCAGGTCGCCTGGGCGGCGGGGATCTTCCGCACTACGGGCTTCTGGATGATGACGCTGACTGCGGCGAGCACGGCGGCAAGGAGGCAAAGCGCCACACCCGCCAGGTCCGCCGTCGCGCTTTCCCCCGCGTTGCGGGGCTGTCCGGATCCCAGGGCGATCAGGGCAACCCCGGCGAAGGCAACCGTGCTTCCGATCAGCAGCCACCGCGGGAAGCCTTCCTTGAGGAAGATCCCGGCCATGATGGCCACCAGGATGGGATTCACATTGATCAGCAGGGCGCTGGTCCCGGCGTCCAGGACGTGCTCCGCGGCGTTCAACGCCACGTTGTAGCCGCCGAACCACATCACGCCGTAGGCGAGGATGGGCAGCCATTCACGGCCCCGGGGCAGCGTCCGGCTCTTCCACAGCTGGGGCAGGACCAGGAAGGCCAGGACGACGGCGGCAATCGCCAGCCGGCCGAGCGTCAGGGAGCCGGGTGAGAAGTTCGGGCCGATGGCGCGGATGCCCACGAAAGCCGAAGCCCACAGCACGACGGTGACCGCCATGGCCGCCACTCCCAGCGCCTTGACGGGGGAGGGCGGGGAAGGCGTGGCAGTCAATGATTGGCGTGGGGCTTCGGAGGAGGGCATGAAGCCAATGTAACCGGCGGCGGAAACCTCCACTGGCGGAAATCGGCCACGTCGTCGGTGCCTGGTTCTCCAGCCCTGCCTGCTGGTGCCCTACTTTGTCGACGCCCAGCCGAGCAGTTTTTCCACGGGCCAGGTGGTGATGATGCGCTCCGCCGGAACACCGTTGCGGGCTGCGCGTTCGGCGCCGTACTGCAGGAAATCCAGCTGCCCGGGTGCGTGGGCATCGCTGTCGATCGAAAACAGGCACCCTGCCTCCAGGGCCAGCTGGATCAACGCATCAGGCGGGTCCTGCCGCTCCGGCCTCGAATTGATCTCCACCGCGACGTTGTGTTCCGCGCAGGCCGCGAATACTTCCCCGGCATCGAATTCCGAGGGCGGCCGTGTTCCGCGGCCGCCCTCCACCAGGCGCCCCGTACAGTGGCCCAGGATGTTGGTGTGCGGGTCCGTGATGCCGCCCAGCATTCGCTTGGTCATGGTCTTGCGGTCTGCGCGGAGCTTCGAGTGGACGCTGGCCACCACGATGTCCAGGCGGTCCAGCAGGTAGGGTTCCTGGTCGAGTTCGCCGGATTCGAGGATGTCCACCTCGATCCCGGTCAGGAGCCGTGTGCGGTTGCCGTTGCTGTTGAGGGATTCCACCACGTCCAGTTGGTCAAGAAGCCGCCCGGCGGACAGGCCGTTCGCGATCGTGAGGTTGGGGGAGTGGTCGGTCAGGGCGAGGTACTCCCGGCCCAGCACGCCCGCGGCGTCCACCATCAGTTCGATGGGGGAGCCGCCGTCGGACCACTCGCTGTGGCTGTGCAGGTCGCCCCGGAGTGCTTCCCTGATGCCGGTTCCGCCGGAGGCCAGCGGCTGGGCACCTTTTTCGCGGAGGTCGGCCAGATAGTCCGGGACCTGCCCGTCCACTGCCTGCCGGATCACCGCGAACGTCCGGTCCCCGATGCCCTTCATGGATTTCAACCGGCCCGTCCGGGCGCGTTCGGCCACCTCGTCAGGGGACAGGGCACTGATGGCCGCCGCCGCCTTCCGGAAGGCCTGGACCTTGAACGTGGCGGCGCGTCCGCGCTCCAGCCAGAAAGCAATCTCATTGAGCGCTGCAACGGCATCCATCCGTCCATCTTCACCCTCGGGCCGGCCTGTTGGCGGTGTTTTCGGCCGATTTTGGATTATTCCCCGTTAGCCCCTATAGTTGTTGAGTCCAGTTCGGAGAAACGCAAAGGACAAAGACGCAAAGCCCCGCTTTACGCCTTTTATTTTGTTCCGAACGGTTCTGGCCCCCATCGTCTAGCGGCCTAGGACACCGCCCTTTCACGGCGGCGGCACGGGTTCGAATCCCGTTGGGGGTACGCAAGGAACTGGTCAAACAGGCTAAAAAAGTCTGGTAGGCTGGAAGCCTTGAAAAAAGCGGTAGAGATACTGCTGAAGCAAGAAACGCAAGGCCCTGTAGCGCAGTTGGTTAGCGCGCCGCCCTGTCACGGCGGAGGTCGCGGGTTCAAGTCCCGTCAGGGTCGCTCTGATTGTTGGAAGCAATTCCGGCTCTCATGGTGACTAGTCACCTAGGCTCTGTAGCTCAGTTGGTAGAGCGTTCGACTGAAAATCGAAAGGTCACCGGATCGACGCCGGTCGGAGCCACCACTGGGAAGCATCAGTTCTTCGGAACTGGTGCTTTTCTTCTTTTAACCAGAATCCCCTCCATCGCGGGGCGTGGGACGAGGCGCCCCGCCAATGCGGCTGACGACATGGTGCGTGCGGCCGGCCCCCCTGGCCAAAACCCTGAATCCTAAGCCCGTTCGCCAGTCAGAATCTTGAATGTCCGGCCCTGCGAACAAGCTTCTGATGATGCGCCGCAACGCCGCCGGCAGCATGATCCGGAAGTGGCCAACGCAACAATCCATCGCTTGCTGACTAAAAAATTTGAACGCCCACGAAACATTTGACTCATGCCAAACCGTTGTGGCACGCGCACGTGTTGGCTTGCGTAAGCGCTTGCACGCTACTGGTGGGTAGCTGGTTTTGCCCGTCGAAACACGGTTTGAAATGCCCACCGGAGGCCGCCTAGCGTGGATCGCGGCCCGGGATGGCTTGTCCTTCCCGGGTGTTCCCAGGGTCCTACCCAGGCCCTGCTTCCTCGACACACAACGGCGTCCCCGATGCCGCCTGCGGTGTTGGGGCCGCCGGAGTGGCCGAGGGCCAAGGGCATCCGCCCGTCTTCCCCGAACAGTTACCACTCCGCGAGAAGAGCAATAATGCACAAGCACCCCCACAACCGGATGCTGCGGTGGCGCCCTGCCGCCGCAGCACTGGCAGCGGCCGTAGCGGCCTCCGCCTTCCTGGCCGTCCCCTCCGCCCAGGCCAATGAGCCGGCGGATCCGCCGGCCAGCCAGGAGCTGCCGGCGCCCACTCCAGGGTTCGCGCTCCCCACCGAACACACGCAGCAGGCCTTCGATCCGGCGTCGGACTTCACTTCCAAGTGGACCCGCGCGGATGCCAAGCAGATCATGGCGCAGAGCAACCCCAATGTCGCGCCGGGCCAGAACTCGATGAGCCCGGATGTCTCCATGCCGGAAATCCCCGAGGACTTCCCGGCCATGAATGACGACGTCTGGGTCTGGGACACCTGGTCCCTGACGGACGAGAACGCCAACCAGATCAGCTACAAGGGCTGGGACGTCGTCTTCTCCCTCGTCGCTGACCGCCACGCCGGATACGGCTTCGACCAGCGCCACTGGAATGCCCGGATCGGCTACTTCTTCCGCAAGACCAACGCCGATCCGGCCAAGGACAAGTGGAACTACGGCGGACACCTGTTCCTTGACAACACCTCCATCGGCAACACGGAGTGGTCCGGTTCCACCCGCCTGATGCAGGGCAACCACGTCAACGTCTTCTACACCGCCACCACCTTCTACGACGTGGCTGAGCGCAACGCAGGCGGCGGCGGCATCGCCCCGGACGCAGCCATTGCCAAGGCCCTGGGCAACATCCACGCCGACCAGAACGGTGTGACCTTCGACGGCTTCGAGCACACCAAGCTGCTGGAGCCGGACGGAAAGATGTACCAGACCAAGGCGCAGAACCCGGGCTTCGCGTTCCGCGACCCGTACACCTTTGCCGACCCCGCCCACCCGGGCAAGACCTTCATGGTCTTCGAGGGCAACACCGCCGGCAACCGCGGCGACTACCAGTGCAAGGGCGAGGACCTGGGCTACCGGCCGGGCGACCCCCACGCTGAGAGCGTCACCGACGTCCAGAACAGCGGCGCGCACTACCAGACTGCGAACGTGGGCCTGGCAGTGGCTGACAACAAGGACCTGACCAAATGGTCCTTCCTGCCGCCGATCCTCTCCGCCAACTGCGTGAACGACCAGACCGAGCGTCCGCAGATCTTCATCCAGAACGAAAACGGCAAGAACAAGTACTACCTGTACACGATCAGCCACCAGTTCACCTACGCGGCAGGCATGCGCGGCCCCGACGGCGTCTACGGCTTCGTTGGCGACGGCGTCCGCTCCGACTTCCAGCCCGTCAACAACTCCGGCCTGGCCCTCGGTTCCCCGACGGACCTGAACCTGCCCGCGAACAACCCGAGCGGGACCATCTCGGGCCAGCAGAACGGACGCCAGTTCCAGGCCTACTCGCACTACGTGCAGCCGGGCGGCCTGGTGCAGTCGTTCATCGACAACGTCAACGGCGTGCGCGGCGGGTCGCTGTCCCCGACCGTGAAGATCAACTTCAAAAACGGTGTGACCCAGGTTGACCGCAGCTTCGGCCAGAACGGCCTCGGCCCGTTCGGCTACCTGCCCACCAACGTCAGGGTCGGCGGCGAAGGCCACTACAAGTAGGCTGCCACTGATTGCTGCAACACACCGCCCAGGCGGGGATGTCCTTGGGGGCTTCCCCGCCTGGGTCATTTTAAAGCGGCAGCTGCGCTTCCCGTTGCCACGCCGTCTGAGTTTCCAGCACATCTGTCGCAGGCTAGGGATAGGGTGGAAGCAACAGAAGGGGGAGTGCCTGATGGAATACCAGAACCCACAACCCGATGCCGTGGTGCAGCGCCGTCCTGCCGGCAACCCGGTGCCTGGCCTGGGCCGCACCGTCATCTCCGAGACAGCCGTCGCCAAGGTGGCAGGGATCGCGGCCCGGGCCGTTCCCGGCGTCTACTCCCTGGGCTCGGGGCCGTCGCGTGCGCTGGGAGCGATCCGCGACGCCGTCGGAAGCTCGGACCACGCCGCCGGGGTCCACGCCGAGGTCGGCGAAACCCAGGTGGCCGTGGACATCAGCCTGGTGGCAAGCTACGGCACGCCCCTGCACTCACTGGCCAACGAGGTCCGTGCCGCCGTCTACCGTGCCGTTGAGGAACTGGTGGGGCTGCAGGTCATCGAGGTGAACGTCGAAATTACCGATGTCTACGTGCCGCCCCCGGTCAAAACCACCGCCTCCGGTGCTTCCGAAAGGGAGGCGCTGCTGTGAACCTCACTGTGGCCGGCACCGCGCTGGGGGCCTTCGTGGCATTCATGTCCCTGCAGTTCGGGCTCTGGGGCTTCCTCGTTTCGTTGCTCTTCATGGCCATCGGCGCCCTCCTGGGCCGCGCTGCGGAAGGGAAGCTGGACCTGCGCGGCGTGTTCGACGCCATCACCGGCCGGCGCTCGTCCTCATGAGCGCGCCCGCGCCGGCTGCCGGGGGGCAGGCGTTCAGCGGCCACAACCGGATCAGCACCCAGGCACTTACCAGCCTCGCCAAGGTGGCCGCTGCCCACGCACTTGGCGTCGAGCCACAGGACGTGCGGGCCGAGTGGTCGGACGACGACGGCCTGCTGGCCTTGTCCCTCGTCATGCCCATCAGCATCCCGCCGCTGCCGTCCGTGCAGCTTGATCCGTCAAAAGTCACGGCGGCCGGAGGTTCCATTTGGGACCGCACGGTTGCGGCCAAAGCGCGCATCCTGGCAACCGTCTCGGAACTCAGCGGTTCCCGGTTGAGCCGGGTGGACATCCGCATCAGCGGAGCAAGGATCAGCCACGGAGGAAGGGTGCAGTGAGCAGCAGCGTCGAAAACCGCCCGCAGGACACCCGTCACCGGAAAGGCCAGGGGCCGGACATGCGCCGGATCCTGTACCGCGAAACCCACTCGTCACGGGCGGCGGTAGCAACGGCTGCTGCCATCCTGGTCATGGTGCTGGCCGCCTACGGGGTTCTTGAGGCCGGAGTGCACGCCGTGGGCCAGCCGGCCTGGCTGATCGAGCCCCAGGTGGCTGCTCAGCGCATCGTGGATCTTCCAGCAGGTATGCCGTCGCTGCTGCTGGCCGCCATCGGCGCGGTGTTGGCCATGCTCGGACTGATATTCCTCCTCAACGGCATCCTGCCCGGAAGGCGTGCCCGCCACCGGTTGCTGGGCGCGGAGGGGGAGGGCCTTCCGGCCGTAGTCGTGGATGATGAAGTCATCGCGTCCTCGCTGGCCCGCCGGGCGCGGCTGGCGGCCAACGTCACCCCGGAACAGGTCATGGTGGTGGTCTCCCAGCGTACGGTGCTGGTGAATGTCCGCCCCACGTCCGGCGTTCCGGTGAACCAGGACGTGGTGCTGGCGGCTGTCCGCGAGGAACTGGACCACATGATGCTCGATCCCGATCCCGAAGTCCAGGTTAACGTGACGTCGTCCGGGGTGATCGGGGCATGAACAGCACACCCGCACTGCTTAACCGCATCCTGCTCGCTGTTTTGGGCCTGATCCTGCTGGCGGCCGGCGTCCTGTTGGTGCTGCTGGCCACCGTACCGGCGGTGGGCCCCTGGTGGCATGACTGGTCGGGTGGCCTGTGGAGCGGAGCCAGCCAGGCCTTTAACTCAACCCGGTTCCCGGGGCGGAGCGAGAGTTGGCTGTGGATCGTCATTGCGCTGGCGCTGCTGGTGCTGATCGGGCTGATGGTTGCCTGGGTGGCCCAGCAGGGCAAGGGCCGATCCAACCTGCTCGCCGCCGAATACGATCCAGGTGACATTCCCGGCGACGTCCGGATCGGCGGCGGGGTGGCGGAACAGGCCCTCAAGCACGCCCTGGAAGGGCGCCCTGACCTCGCCGGCGCTGCCGTTACCACCTACGAAGTCAAGGGCTCGCCCGCGCTGAAAGTCCGGCTGATGCCGCGGCAGGGGGTGGCGCCGCACCTGCTCGCCGCCGAGGTGTCCGGGCTCCTGGATGCCCTGGAATCCGTCGTGGGCAAGGAGACACCCGTCCTGATCCATATCGGAGCCGGTGCCCGGACCCGCTTCGGCCGGGCCGAGCGCGTGCGCTGAGCGGGTTACTTCCGCTGTGCAGCCTCCGGTGGCCTCACCCGGCTGTGCCGCCTCGGCCAGCTACTCCGGCTGCAGATAGACAGTGCAGTCCACGGGAACCTCCCGCATCCCCGCCCAGTCTTCGGCGGGTTCGGGACCGCTGGAGAGCGCCACCGAGTATCCCTCGGGCACCGGAGCCGAAGCGAACCCCATGTTGGCCACCACCAGGACGTCCCCGTTCCGGAACGCCAGCAGGCCGCTGTCCGGGGCATGCTCGTCCGTCCACTCCAGGGATCCCAGGCCCAGGCGCCTGGCTGACCGGAACCTGATCGCGGCCCGGTACAGCTCCAGGGTTGAGCCTTCCTCGCCGTCCTGCTGGTCGGCGGCGAGCGGGCCGAAGCTTTCCGGCTGCGGAAGCCACGGCTCGGCGGCAGGGCCGCCGTGCGTGATGGAGAAGCCAAATCCGGGCTGGCCCTCTGCCCAGGGCAGCGGGACCCGGCATCCGTCCCGTCCGGTTTCCGCGCCCCGCGTGCGGAAGAAGGTGGGGTCCTGCCTCGCCTCGGCCGGGAGCGTGGTGTGCTCCGGCAGCCCCAGTTCTTCGCCCTGGTATATGTACGCAGACCCGGGGAGCGCGAGCGCAACCAGGGTGGCGGCGCGGGCCCGTGCCAGGCCCAGGGCGGCATCTGGCTGTTCGTCGTCGGCCGCTATGCCCTTGGGAAAGGTGGTGGGGTCCTTGAGCCCGAACCGGGAGGCGTGCCGGACGGTGTCATGGTTGCTCAGCACCCAGGTGCTGGGAGCACCCACCGACGCTGCCGCCGCCAAGGACGCTTCAATGGCTTCGGACATGCGTTCGGCATCCCAGCCTGCCAGCAGGAAGTCGAAGTTGAAGGCCTGCTGCATCTCGTCCGGACGGACGTACCGGGCCAGGCGTTCGGCCGGTTCCACCCACGCCTCTGCCACCATCATCCGGTCGCCGCCGTATTCGTCCAGGACACGGTGCCAGTCCCGGTAGATGTCGTGAACGCCGTCCTGGTCGAAGAACGGCGAGGGGGGATACATCGGGGAAACGGCACGGTGCGGTTCCTCGGCATCGGTGTGGGCGCCGGGGGCGTCACCGGGCAGGTGGCCGTCCGGGCGGGGCCCGGCGGTGCCTTCCACCATCGCGGCTACCCCTTCCCAGTCGGGAAGCCCTGCCTCCTTCACCAGGCCGTGGGCGACGTCCACCCTGAACCCATCCGCGCCACGGTCCAGCCAGAAGCGCAGCACGGCCCGCATCTCCTCCTGGACGTCGGGGTTCTCCCAGTTCAGGTCCGGCTGCCTGGTATCGAAGAGGTGGAGGTACCACTGGCCGGGGGAGCCGTCAGCTTCGGTCACGCGGCTCCAGGCAGGGCCGCCAAACACGGACTTCCAGTTGTTTGGCGCCCGCTTCCCATCCCCGGAGCCCGAAACTTCGTCCCTGCCTTCCCGGAAGATGTAGCGGTCCCGTTCCGGGCTCCCCGGGAGTGCACCGAGGGCTGCCTGGAACCATGCATGCTCGTCGGAAGTGTGATTTGGCACCAGGTCCACAATGACCTTCATCCCGCGGCGGTGGGCATCCTGCAACATCGCATCGAAGTCGGCCAGCGAACCGAAGAGGAGGTCCACCTGGCGGTAGTCCGCAACGTCGTATCCGCCGTCGGCCTGCGGCGACTGGTAGAACGGGGACAGCCAGATGGCGTCGACTCCCAGTTGCTCGAGGTAGGGGAGCCGGTCCATCACCCCGCGCAGATCGCCCATCCCGTCACCGTTACCGTCCGCGAAGGAACGGGGGTAGATCTGGTAGACGACGGCGTCGGCCCACCAGGGGCTCGACGCCCCGGACGCTGCGGGAACGGGCGGGTTGGACATTTGGTTCCCCTCAGATAACTTTTTGATGTAAACGCTTGCATTGGTCACAGCAACCTTACTAGTGTGATGGTCACCACATCAACCTCACCTAGCAAGCGCACTGTCGACTTACTTGTCACTCAGCGAGGAGCTTCAAGCTAATGAAAACCCCTAGATTCCTGCTTCCGGCTGCCACTGCCGGCATTCTGGCCCTGACGTTGTCCGCCTGTGGCGGCGGAGGTGGAGGGGGCACCAGCGGTGGCGGTGGAGGCAGCGACGCTGACGCCAACCTCGACGGCCGCGGGCCCATCACCTACGTCCAGGGCAAAGACAACAGCAACGTCGTCCGGCCCCTCGTGGATAAGTGGAACGCCGCCCACCCCAATGAAAAGGTCACCTTCAAGGAACAGACCGACCAGGCAGACCAGCAGCACGACGACATCGTCCAGCACTTCCAGGCCAAGCAGTCCGACTACGACGTTGTGGATGTGGACGTCGTGTGGACCGCGGAGTTTGCAGCCAAGGGCTGGCTGCAGCCTCTGAAGGACAAGATGGCGATCGACACCAGCGCCATGCTCAAGCCGACCGTGGACAGCGCAACCTACAAGGGCACCCTGTACGCTGCCCCGCAGACCTCCGACGGCGGCATCCTCTACTACCGCAAGGACCTGGTCCCCACCCCGCCCAAGACCTGGGACGAGATGATGGGCATGTGCTCCATTGCCCAGGCGAACAACATCGGGTGCTACGCGGGCCAGTTCAGCAAGTACGAAGGCCTCACCGTGAACGCCTCCGAAGCCATCAACTCGGCCGGCGGCTCCGTCCTTAACAAGGATGGCAAGCCCAACCTGAACACGGCCGAGGCCAAGGCCGGCCTCGGGAACCTGGCGAAGGCCTACGCTGACGGCAACATCCCCAAGGAAGCCATCACCTACAAGGAAGAGGACAGCCGCCAGGCATTCCAGAGCGGCAAGCTCCTGTTCCTGCGCAACTGGCCCTACGCCTTCAACCTGATCACCACTGAAGGTTCGTCCGCGGTGAAGGACAAGACCGGCCTGGCGGCCCTGCCGGGCAAGGATGGCCCCGGTGCATCGTCGCTCGGCGGCCACAACCTGGCGGTCAGCGTCTACTCCAAGAACAAGGCCACGGCCCTGGACTTCCTGAAGTTCATGACCTCCGAGGAAACTGAGAAGTTCTACGCTACGCAGGGTTCCCTTGCTCCGGTCCTGGGCAAGCTCTACGAGGACCAGGAACTGGTAGCCAAGCTGCCCTACCTGCCGGTCCTGAAGACGTCCATCGAGAACGCGGTTCCGCGTCCGGTAACGCCTTTCTACCCGGCTGTCACCAAGGCAATCCAAGACAACGCATACTCCGCTATCAAGGGAGAGAAGTCAGTGGAATCAGCACTTTCCGACATGCAGAAGTCCATCGAATCCGCCGGTGCGGGATCGTAGTTCTGCCATGGCAACCGAACTAGGCCCGACGCCGGTCAAAGCACCGGCGTCGGGCGGCACCCCCGTCCATCACGGCCCCAAGGGTGTTGGGGAGGACAACAGGATCGCCAGCCAGGGACGCTGGGCGGCCTGGCTGCTCGCCCCGACCGTCGTCGCCCTGGGTATTGTGATCGTTTACCCGATCATCAGCGCCATCGTCATGTCCTTCCAGAAGGACGCCGGCCTGGATCCGGCCACCGGCCTCTTCACCGCAGGCGGCTCGGCAGGCATCCAGAACTACGTGAACTGGCTGGCGCAGCAATGTGCGGCGCCGGACGGCGGAACCGTCGCCTGCCCGCCGGGCACGCTGGGTGGCCAGTTCTGGTCCGCCACCGCCACGACGTTCTTCTTCACCATCGTGACGGTCGCCTTGGAGTCCGTCCTCGGTTTCTGGATGGCCATGATCATGGCCCGCGAATTCCGCGGCCGCAGCATGGTCCGGGCAGCTGTCCTGGTGCCGTGGGCCATCCCCACCGCCGTCACGGCCAAGCTCTGGTTCTTCATCTTCGCCTTCGAGGGCATCGCCAACAAGCTGTTCAACACCACCATCCTGTGGACGGGCAGCGAGTGGCCGGCCAAGTGGGCTGTGATCATCGCCGACGTCTGGAAGACCACGCCGTTCATGGCGTTGCTGATCCTCGCCGGCCTGCAGATGATCCCGGCGGACGTCTATGAAGCGGCCAAGGTGGACGGCGCCACCGCGTGGCAGCGGTTCAGGATGATCACCCTGCCGCTGGTCAAGCCGGCGCTGATGGTGGCGATCCTCTTCCGCACCCTGGATGCGCTGCGGATGTTCGACCTGCCGTACATCCTGACCGGCGGCGCGAACAACACCACCACGCTGTCCATCCTGGTCATCAACCAAATCAGGCAAGGCTTCAACTCTGCGGCCGCGCTGTCCACCATTACCTTCATCATCATCTTCCTCGTCGCCTTCATCTTCGTCCGCTTCCTTGGGGCAAACGTGGTTGAACAGAGCGGCGCCACAGGAAAGGGGAAGAAATGACCTCGGCAACGGCTGACGCCGCAGCGCTTCGTGCCCGCCAGGACAAGGGCCGCAAGGCTGCCCAGAACCGGGAAAAATGGGCGCAGGGCAGAACCTACATCAGTGCCATCGTCATCCTGATCTGGTGCCTGGCACCGGCCTACTGGATGGTGGTGACCGCCTTCCGCGAGGTCGGCTTCACCTACGACACCTCGATCCTCCCCACCCACGTGACCCTGGACAACTTCAGGACCGCCTTTGACACGTCATTCGGCAACAGGTTTGGCCAGGCACTGGGTAACAGTGTGTTCATCGGTGGTGTGGTGACGATCGTGTCGCTGCTGATCGGTGTGTTCGCAGCCTATGCCCTGGCCCGTTTGAACTTCCGGTTCAAGTACCTGGTACTTGGCTTCATCCTGGGAGCCTCGATGTTCCCCGGCGTTGCCCTGATCACCCCGCTGTTCCAGCTGTTCACCAACATCGGCTGGATGGGCACCTACCAGGCGCTGATCATTCCAAACATTTCGTTCGTGCTCCCGCTGACCGTCTACACCATGACCTCGTTCTTCCGCGAGATGCCATGGGAACTGGAGGAATCGGCCAGGGTGGACGGCTGCACCCAGGGCCAGGCATTCCGGAAGGTGATCATGCCGCTGGCAGCGCCGGCGATCTTCACCACCGCCATCCTGGCATTCATTTCCTCCTGGAATGAGTTCCTGATCGCCAGCCAGCTGTCCAGCGACGCGACGCAGCCGGTGACCGTGGCCATCGCGAACTTCGCCGGTGCCCAGCCCAACCAGATTCCCTACACGGCCATCATGGCCGCCGGCACCATCGTCACCATTCCCTTGGTGATCCTGGTGCTGGTGTTCCAGCGCAAGATTGTCGCCGGCCTCACGGCAGGTGCAGTCAAGTGACGGCGAACGGTTCCCGCCCCCAGGCCAAGGGGGCGGGAAACCGGAGCCGGCTGGTCCGGTCCGGCGAGGATTTTGACATCATCATCGGGTTCCTCGGCTTTTGGGCGGTTGTCCTCCTGGTGGTGACCGTCTGGATGGAAGTGACGGCCCAGCCAGCCCTCGGCTGGGCGCTGGGACTGCTGGCCACACTGCTGGCGCTGTACGGCATGGTGCGGCTCCGGCGGAAACTCCCCGCCCGCAGGTAGCTGCCCGCGGTGGTCAAGACTGTCCCGTGAAGGGCGCCCGGCAGGGTGCTGGGCACGCCGCAGTTGTTCGCGTGCCACAGTTATCACTGCGCGGCTGCGGAATGAAAAGATACAGGGTTTGGGGGTATCGCGGGGCTTGTTCCCCGCGCGGCAAGGGAGCGGATGAGGGGACACGGTGGCACGGACAACAGAAAGGTCCCAGCGGGGAGGCCATACCGGCGTCAGCATCGAGGACGTGGCGGCAGCCGCTGGAGTATCGACCGCCACTGTGTCCCGGGCCGTACGTGGGCTGCCCAGGGTGTCGCCGGCCACGCGGGAGAAGATCCTTGAGGTGGCCGGGAACCTGGGCTACGTTGCATCCTCATCTGCCTCCGGTCTTGCCACCGGCCGCACCAGGACCATCGGAGTGTTGGCGCCGTTCGTCAGCCGGTGGTTCTTCTCGAAGGCCATCGAGGGGGCGGACCGGGAACTGCATGCCCGCAATTACAACCTGTCCCTTTTCAACCTCGGGGGCCACGGCAGCAACCGGGAGCGGCTCTTCAGCAAGACGATGGTCTACAAGCAGATCGACGCCCTCCTGGTCCTGTGCATGGCGCTCAGCCATGACGAACTGGACCATCTCCAGAAGATCGACATCCCCCTCGTCGTCGTGGGCGGCCACGTCGAGGAGTGCTCGTACATCGGCATCGACGATTACGCAGCCGCCTCAACCGCGGTGCGGCACCTGATCGACCTCGGCCATAAGAAGATCGCCCTGCTGCACGGCGATGACGAGACCGACCTGAACTTCGATGTTCCGCGGGTGCGGATCCTGGCCTTCAAGGACGTCATGGCTGCGGCGGGTCTCCCCACCCGCCCTGAATGGGACGAATGGGGCGACTTCACCGTCCGCAGCGGCCAGGAAGCCCTGCGCCGGCTGTGGTCGCGGGAGGGGGAAAAGCCGACCGCGATTTTCTGCGCGTCCGATGAGATGGCGATGGGTGTGATCTTTGAGGCCAACCGCCTTGGCATCCGGGTTCCGGAGGACCTGTCCGTGGTGGGCATCGACAACCACGACTTTGCCGAAGCCATGGGACTGACCACAGTCGGCCAGCGGCCGGATGATCAGGCCGAGCTGGCCACCAAGATGCTCCTTGACGAACTGGACGGCCAAATCGGGGCCGTGCATTCCGCCGTCGCGCCCCACGAACTCATTGTCCGCCGCAGCACAGCACCTCCGACGCATTAAAACGGCTGGGCTAAACCGACGACTGCAGGCAGGCGGTTCAGGATGCCCGGGCCAGCTGGCGGATGGGAATCCAACGCGAGGCAAGCCGCCGGTATGCGGCCGCGGCCCCGGTCATGTCGCCCTCGGCAAGGCACTCGATGCCCAGCCTGATGTCCATGGGGGACTCGTCCGGATAGACCTTGTCCGCCACGGCGCCGTAGTCCAGTTCCACCATCGAGTCCACGTGGAACAGCTCCAGCCATTCCGTCAGCTGCGCCAGGTCATCGAGCATGTCCAGGTCGGGCGCGGCCAGCGCCAGGTTCGCCACCGCATACCGGGCCCGCTCCAGCGCATCGGTGATGGGAGCCCAGACGCGCACCGTGAGGATCCGCCCGGCGGCCTCCACCACGTCCTTGCGGTCGGATTCCATGAACAGGGAAAACCAGCTGAACGGGATTCCCCAGGTGGACGCCCGCGTGTGGACGCGGATGGAACCGTCCCGGGCCTTCACCAGGTCGATCCGTTCCTGGTGCCGGTCGCGCTGCTCCTCGGGGATGAGCAGTTCCGCCAGTGGTCCGTGGATGCCCTCCATCAGGGCGTTGGCTGCCAGCCCGGCGCGCAGGACCAGCTGGCTGGGACAGTACAGCAGCACCTGCCCGGCGTCAGCGCCGGCGTCGGCCGCTCCAGCTTCGGGGGCCGGGGCGGTGGTGACGCGCACCAGGTCGGTACGGCCGGTGGGGAACGGGTCTCCACCGGAGCGGGTAATGCGTCCCAGCGAAGCCAGCAGTTCGGCATTTTCGACGGCGGCACGCGAGGCTGCGCGGGCCCCCGCCGCCTGGATCGCGGCTCGCTGCTCCTCCGGGAAGGCTTCCAGGGGTTCGTAGACGCGCAGCGTGGAGGAAAAAGGCAGGCCGGCCTGGCCCCGGTAGAGGTTGCCCGTCATCACGGTCTCCTTGGATGGGTCCAGGTCGTTTTCATCAGTCCGCCAGTTCCACCAGCACGGGGGCGTGGTCCGAGGCGCCCTTGCCCTTGCGTTCCTCGCGGTCGATCGAGGCGCCCGTGACCCGGGCGGCCAGGGCGGGGGAGGCCAGGACGAAGTCGATCCGCATGCCTTCCCTCTTGGGGAAGCGCAGCTGCGTGTAGTCCCAGTAGGTGTAGACGCCGGGCCCGGGGGTGTAGGGACGGACCACGTCCGTGAAGCCGGCGGATTCGAAGGCATGGAACGCGGCCCGCTCGGGCGGGCTGACGTGCGTGGACCGGTTGGCGATGAAAAGGTCGATGTCCCAGACGTCCTCATCGAAGGGCGCGATGTTCCAGTCGCCCATCAGCGCCACCTGCGCCTGCGGGTCCTCCGCCACGAGTCCCTGCGCGTGTGTTTTGAGGCTTTCCAACCACTTGAGCTTGTAGGGCATGTGCTCGTCATCCAGGGACCGTCCGTTGGGGACGTACAGGCTCCAGATCCGGATGCCGGCGCAGGTGGCGGCCATGGCCCGGGCCTCCTGTACGGGGTCCTTCCCCGCTTTGCCAAAGGAAGGCTGGTCCAGGAACGTCCGCTCAACGTCCTCAAGCCCAACGCGGGAGGCGATGGCGACGCCGTTCCACTGGTTCACGCCGAAGTGGGCAACCTCGTATCCCATCCGCTCGAAGAGCTCCCACGGGAAGTTGTCGTCCTTGCACTTGGTTTCCTGGATGGCCAGGACGTCGCAGTCACTGCGCTGCAGCCAGGCCTCCACGCGGTCGGCGCGTGCGCGGAGGGAGTTCACGTTCCACGTAGCTATCTTCACGGTTTCTAACTTACCTTGGCAGCCGGTCGGCGGGTAAAGCCTCCCGGAACCCTCGCCCGAAGTGGGCCGGGACGGGGAGGACTTCGGCGGACAGGGCGGGTATATTCGCAACCACAATGACCTGGACCACCCACCCGGGCATGCAAAGGAGCACCAGCCATGCGCGAACTCTCCCACTATGTCGGCGGACACCACGTGCAGGGAACGTCCGGCCGCTTCTCCGATGTCTTCGATCCCTGTACCGGCCGGGTCCAGGCACGGGTGCCGCTGGCCAGTGGCACCGAGGTGGCGGACGCTGTTGCCACGGCGGCGAAGGCCCAGCCGGAATGGGCCGCCATGAACCCGCAGCGCCGGGCGCGGGTCCTGCTGCGGTTCGTGGACCTGGTGAACCGCACCATGGATGACCTTGCCCGGCTGTTGTCATCCGAACACGGAAAGACGCTCGCAGACTCCAGGGGCGACATCCAGCGGGGCCTGGAGGTGGTGGAGTTCTCTGCCGCGGCGCCACACCTGCTCAAGGGAGAGTTCTCCAGCGAGGCCGGCCCGGGAGTCGACATTCATTCGCTGCGCCAGCCGCTGGGCGTGGTGGCAGGCATCACTCCTTTTAACTTCCCCGCCATGATTCCGCTGTGGAAATCGGGGCCGGCGCTCGCGGCCGGCAATGCGTTCATCCTCAAGCCCTCCGAACGGGACCCGTCGGTGCCGTTGCGGCTGGCCGAACTGTACAGCGAGGCCGGCGTTCCGGACGGGGTATTCAACGTGGTCAACGGGGACAAGGAAGCGGTGGACGCCCTGCTGGTGGACCCGGCGGTCAAAGCAGTGGGCTTTGTTGGGTCCACGCCCATCGCCGAGTACATCTACGCCACAGCGGCGGCCGCCGGAAAGCGGGCGCAGTGCTTTGGCGGGGCCAAGAACCACATGGTCGTCATGCCCGACGCCGACCTGGACCAGGCGGCGGACGCCCTCATCGGTTCCGGCTACGGGTCAGCGGGGGAGCGGTGCATGGCTGTTTCCGTGGCTGTGCCCGTGGGCCAGGAGACGGCGGACCAGTTGGTGGCCAGGCTACAGGAGCGGATCAAAGCACTGAAGGTGGGACCCAGCCTGGACCCCGGGGTGGACTTCGGCCCAGTGGTTACCGCGGCTGCCAAGCAGCGGATCGAGGGCTATATCGAGGCCGGCGCGGAGGCGGGAGCCACCCTCCTGGCGGACGGCCGGGGCCTGGCAGTGGACGGCCACGCGGACGGGTTCTGGCTGGGGCCCACCCTTTTCGACCACGTCACCCCGGACATGGCCATCTACCGCGACGAGATCTTCGGACCTGTCCTGGTGGTGGTCCGCGCCGCCGACTACGACGAAGCGCTCCGGCTCTGCAGCGACAATCCCTTCGGCAACGGCGTGGCGATCTTCACCCGCGACGGCGACGCCGCCCGGGACTTTGCCACCCGGGTGGACGTGGGCATGGTGGGCATCAACGTACCCATCCCGGTGCCGTTGGCCTACTACACCTTTGGCGGCTGGAAGGCGTCCGGCTTCGGCGACCTGAACCAGCACGGCGCCGATGCCTTCCGTTTTTACACCAAGACCAAGACGGTCACCACCCGGTGGCCCTCGGGAATACGCCACGGAGCGAGCTTCGTGATGCCGGAAGGAAGCTGATGGGCGCAGGACAAAGCAACGGGACCACCGAAGTACTCTTTGAACGCCGTGGCCGGCTTGGAGTGTGCACCCTCAACAGGCCCAAGGCGGTCAACGCCCTCACCGCCGGGATGGTGGGGATGCTCCTGGAGCAGCTCACCGCGTGGGCACAGGACGACGGCGTCTCCGCCGTCCTGGTCCAGGGCGCCGGGGAGCGGGGCCTCTGCGCGGGTGGAGACATCGTGGCCATCTACCAGGACATGCTGCACGGCGGGAGCGCGACGGCGGATTTCTGGCAGACCGAATACCGCGTCAACGCCTTGATCGCCCGGTATCCCAAGCCCTATGTGGCCCTCATGGACGGGCTGGTCCTGGGCGGAGGGGTGGGGATTTCCGCGCACGGGGATGTCCGCGTTGTCACCGAGCGGACCCGCACGGGAATGCCGGAAACCACCATCGGGTTCGCGCCCGACGTCGGCGGAACCTACCTGCTCTCGCGCGCACCCGGGGAAACCGGAACCCATGCCGCCCTCACCGGGGCACACCTGGATGCCGCGGACGCCCTGTTCCTGGGCCTCGCGGACCACTATGTCCCGTCCCAGGCGCTGCCGCGGCTGGTGGGCACGCTGGAAGACGAAAGCCCGGAAGACGCCGTCGCGCGTTACACGGCACAGGCTCCCGCCTCGGTCCTGGCCGGGCAGCAGGAGTGGATCGACGCCTGCTACGCCTCCGACGACGCCGAAGACATCGTCCGCCGGCTCCGCGCCTGGAAGGGCCCGGGGAGCAGCGAGGCAGCCGCCGCGGCGGACACGATCGAAGCCAAGTCGCCGACGTCGGTCAAGGTCACCCTGGCATCCCTGCGCCGGGCCAAAAACCTGACCCTGGACGAAGCCCTGGCCCAGGAGTACCGCGCAGGGCTGCGTTTCCTGGCTGGCCCGGACTTCCGTGAAGGCATCAGGGCGCAGGTGGTGGACAAGGACCGGAACCCGAAGTGGAAACCAGCCACGCTGGGGGAGGTCCTTCCGTCCCAGGTGGACCGGTTCTTCCTACCGCTGGACGGCGCAGAGCTGGACCTGCAGCCTGGCCCGGAACTATTGGAGAAGGAGGCAGGCCATGCCTGACATGCTGACAGTAGCCTTCCTGGGGCTGGGGCACATGGGTGCGCCCATGGCCCTGAACCTGGTGTGGGCGGGCCATCGGGTGACTGGTTTCGACGTGGTGCCTGCAGCCGTGGAAGCGGCCCGGGAGCGGGGCGTGCCGGTGGCCGGAGGTGCGCTTGACGCGGCGGCCGGCGCCGACGTCGTCCTGACGATGTTCCAGACCGGCCGGCAGGTGCTCGACGCCTACAGCGGCCGGGATGGCCAGCCGGGGCTGCTGCAGGCTGCCGCTCCCGGGACGATGTTCCTGGATTGCTCCACCATCAATGTGGAGGAAGCGCGCGAAGCTGCCAACCTTGCGGTGGAGGCCGGCCACCGTTCTGTGGATGCCCCCGTTTCCGGTGGCGTGGTGGGCGCCGAAGCGGGCACCCTCACGTTCATGGTGGGCGGTGATGCGGAGGACTTCCAGAAGGTCCTGCCGCTCCTGGAAGCAATGGGTAAACGGGTGGTCCATTGTGGTGCACACGGTGCGGGCCAGGCCGCCAAGGTCTGCAACAACCTCATCCTGGGCGTCTCCATGATTGCGGTCAGTGAAGCCTTCGTGCTCGGCGAAAAACTGGGCCTGAGCCACCAGGCCCTGTTCGACGTGGCGTCGGCCGCCTCGGGCCAGTGCTGGGCCTTGACCACCAACTGTCCCGTGCCGGGACCCGTTCCCGGCAGCCCCGCCAACCGGGATTACCAGCCGGGATTCGCGGGGGCGCTCATGGCCAAGGACCTCAACCTCGCCGCCAACGCCCTGCGGACCACCCATGTAGCCGCGCGGATGGGTCCGCTGGCAGCCGAAATCTACGATAGGTTTGCCGCGGAAGGCGGCGCCGGCCGGGATTTTTCCGCGATTATCACCGATATCCGGAACAAATCCGGGCAGCAGGCCGCGGCGGCAGCAGGGGAGGCCTCAAACGCCGGCCCTGCGCCCACACTGGCACACGACGACGGGAGCCCCGAATGACCGAATACACCAACATCCTGGTGGAGCAACGGGACAGAGTGGGGCTGGTGACACTGAACCGCCCCGCAGCCTTGAATGCGCTGAACAAGGCCACCATGGAAGAGGTGGTGTCCGCCGTTACCGCCATGGATGCCGATCCCGGGGTGGGAGCGGTGGTGATTACCGGTTCGGGCAAGGCGTTCGCCGCGGGAGCCGACATCAAGGAGATGGCGGACCAGGGCTACATGGATATGTACGCTGCGGACTGGTTCCGGGGCTGGGAGGATTTCACCCGCCTGCGCATACCCACTGTAGCCGCGGTGGCCGGGTTTGCCCTCGGCGGCGGCTGCGAACTGGCCATGATGTGCGACCTCATCATCGCCGGTGACAACGCCAAGTTCGGCCAGCCGGAAATCAACCTGGGCGTGCTCCCGGGCATGGGTGGATCCCAGCGGCTCACACGGGCCGTGGGCAAGGCGAAAGCCATGGACCTGATCCTCACCGGCCGGTTTATCGGCGCCGAGGAAGCAGACCGGTGCGGCCTGGTGTCCCGGGTGGTTCCGGCAGAGGCCGTGGTGGACGAGGCCCTCAAAGCCGCCGCGGTTATTGCCGGCAAGTCGAAACCCGTGGCGATGGCAGCCAAGGAAGCCGTGAATGCCGCCTTTGAAACCGGGCTGGCCCAGGGCGTCCTGTTCGAGCGCAGGCTTTTCCATTCCCTGTTCGCCACCGAGGACCAGAAGGAAGGCATGGCTGCCTTCACGGAAAAGCGGGAGCCCGAGTTCAAGCACCGGTAAGCCGCAGGGCAGCGGCGCCCCTGCCCTTCCACGGAAGCCTGTGCTGCCACGGAAGCCTGTCCTGCCACGGAAGCCCGCCAGGCCCCGTAAGGTGGACAAAGACCGGCCAATGAACGGCGCAAGCAGCGGAATGGGACGGGCTTATGTGGACATCAATGGCCGGTGCGGCGAACCCCACCGAGGGCCTGACCGGGATCGTGGGGGTGGCGGCAAGGGCCATCGACACCCTGGGCGAGTGGGGCGTGGGGGCCTTCACGCTGGCGGAAACCGTGGTGCCCCCCGTCCCGAGTGAGGTGATCCTGCCCCTTGCGGGCTACCTGGCCAAGCAGGGGTCGCTGAGTCTGGTCTTCGTCTTTGCCACCAGCACCCTGGGCGCCTACCTGGGTGCACTGTTCCTGTACTGGCTGGGGGCCAAACTCGGTCTCGAACGTTCCATCCGGGGGCTGTCCAAACTTCCCTTGGTGGACCGGGAGGACTTCGAGCACGCCGCCACCTGGTTCCGCCGCCACGGCAGGTCCTCCATCTTCTTCGGCCGGCTCCTGCCGGGGGTGCGGAGCCTGATCTCACTCCCGGCGGGCGCTGCATCCATGCCGATTGGCACCTTCACCCTGTTCACGCTGGCCGGAAGCGGCCTGTGGAACGCTGCATTGATCGGACTGGGATATGCCCTGGGCACCCAGTACCGGCTCATCGAGGAATACTCACGGTTCCTCAACTACGCGGTGTACGCGGCCCTCGCTGTCGCGCTGGCACTGCTCATCGTCCGGCGGGCCAGGCGCGCGAAGGCGCGTCGCTGACGGAGGCGGCAACAATGAATGACCAGGAATCCGCCGGCGGGCCGGCCTTCAAGGATGCCGACCTGATGCACGTCACCGACCTCCTGGCCGCGCCTGAACGGGAACGGTACATACGGACCCGGCAATTCCTGCAATCCTCCGTCCGGGACCAGTCCGTGGGGTACTGGAACCGGGAGGAGTTCCCTTTCGACCTGGTGGCCGAAATGGGCAAGCAGGGGCTGGGAGCGCTGCAGCTGGACGGCAGTTCCATCCTGTTCAAGGGACTGATGTATGTGGAGCTCGCCAGGGCAGACGTCTCCCTGTCCGCCCTGGCAGGGATCCACAACGAGCTGATCGTGGGCATGGTCAGCCAGCTGGGATCCGATGAGCAGAAGCGGCGGTGGCTGCCGGGCCTGCGGAATTTCAGCACGTTGGGAGCTTTTGCCCTGACGGAGCCGGACCACGGCTCGGACATTTCCCGTGCCCTCGGGACCACTGCCACCCGGGACGGCGCCCATTGGGTGCTCAACGGCGCCAAGCGCTGGATCGGTGCTGGAACCATTGCCGACTTTGCCCTGGTCTGGGCGCGGGACACTGCAGATGGCGGGATCAAGGGCTTTCTGGTGGAGACGGACCGGCCGGGCTACGAGGCCACCAAAATATCCAACAAGATCGGCCTGCGGATCATGCAGAACGCCGACATCACCTTGTCGGACGTCCGCATTCCCGCCGGCAACCTGCTGCCCGGGGCGGACCGCTTCGCGGCTGCAAACGACTTGCTCCGGGACTCCCGCGCCTGGGTGGGCTGGCAGGCGGCGGGCATCCAGCTGGCCGCATTCGACGTGGCGCGAGGCTATTCCCTGGCCCGGAGCCAGTTCGGCCGCAGGCTTGCCGGTTTCCAACTGGTCCAGCAGCAGTTGGCCGACATGTTGGGTAATGCCTCGGCCTCGCTCGCGCTGATGGTGGAACTGGCGCGCATCCAGGAGTCGGGAAAACTGGAGATGGCGCAGGCGGCCATGGCCAAGGCCACCACCACGCGCCTGGCCCGTGCTTCGGTGGCAATGGGCCGGTCCCTCCTCGGCGGCAATGGCATCAGCACCGATTATGGAATGGCCAAGCTGTTTGGCGACGCCGAGATCCTTTACACCTATGAGGGCACCTTCGAGATCAACTCGTTGCTCGTGGGCCGCGCTGTCACCGGCATCTCCGCCTTCCCCTGACCCTGGTTATAGGTGTTTGTCGGCGAAGCTGAGCAGGGCGTCCCGCACGAAGCGGGCGCCGCCATCACCTCCATAGTTGGCAGCAAACCGGGGATCGGCTACGTATATGTCCGCGAGGCCAACGACGTATCCCTTGATATCGCCGCCGGTTCCGGAAGCCGGGGTGCCGGGAATGGAGCGGAGCCAGTCGACGTGCCGCCTGGCCAGGTCCTGCGCCTGGGGTCCATCGGCCGGGACTCCTGCACCGGCGGCCTCGATCCAGTCCCGGCCCAGTTGCGCTGCCCGTGACTGCCATTCCTTCCGCGCCCGCGCATCCATGCCGCGCCACCACGCGTCGCCCTTTGCGTACGCGTCCTTGCCCCACCGTTCCTCGACCTCGTCCTTGTACCGGGTGTGGTCGAAGCCGGCGAACATGTCCTCTGCCATGAGGTGGCCTCCTGCCTTTACCGTTTGGATAGTGTGGCGGACGGATTCCATCTGGACCGTCAGCCGGCGTTGTTCCTGTTCCAGCCACCGCAGGTGGCGGGTGAGTGCGTCGACCGGGTCCGATTGACGCTGGAAGACCTCCGCGATGGCGGGCAATCCCAGGCCCAGCTCCCGGAGGAGGAGGATGCGCTGCAGCTGCAGGAGGGCGGCGCCGTCGTAATATCGGTAGCCGTTGCTGCCCACCCGGGTGGGTCTCAGCAGTCCGATGTCGTCGTAGTGCCGCAGCGTGCGGCTGGTGGTGCCGGCGATCCTGGCCACGTCCTGGATGGACCAGATCCTCCCGTCGCCCCGGATTTCTTCCATGCCCCGAGCGTAAGGGTTGACGCAGCGTCAAGGTCAAGGGCAGGCCGACGGCCTTGGTTCAGCGGGCGGGACGGTTGTGGGGCCTGCGGTTGCGGGCCTGTGCCAGCAGCCGGAGGAACGCGAAAATAAAGCCGGCCTCGAACAGCAGCATCAGGCCGACCAGGAGCCACTGCTGCCGGGTGATGAAGACAATGCACCCCGTCATCGCCAGGATGGTTCCCAAGGCCAGGGCGTAGATGGCGAAGCCAGCGGCGACGCGCGCACTGCGGACGCCGGTGCGGAAGCCGAATCCGTGGGGTTCACCGCCGGGTTGCCCGGGCACACGGTCAGGTGCGGCGGGCCCAAGCCTGTCGAACTCCTCCCACGGGTCCTGGTCCTGTCCGGTCATAAGTCAATTATCCCGAAAAGCAGCTTGCGGCGGGTGGGACGGGCTGCGCGGGACATAAAAAGAGCGGCCCCTCCAACAAGGTTGGAGGAGCCGCTGTTTGGGGTCCCGGCATGGGCCGGAGGCCGCCGAAGACTTAGAGCGGGCGGATGTTCTCTGCCTGCGGACCCTTCGGGCCCTGGGTCACATCGAATTCGACCTTCTGGTTCTCGTCCAATGAGCGGTAGCCGCTGGTGGCGATTGCCGAGTAGTGGGCGAAAACGTCAGCGGACCCGTCATCGGGGGCAATGAAGCCAAAACCCTTTTCGGCGTTGAACCATTTAACTGTGCCTGTTGCCATGGCTGCATTCCTTCATGTGACTCTGATTCTCTCCCCAGGAATCATCCCGGAGTGCGCAGGAGTTCGTCCCCCACTGTCCCCAAAGTACGGGGCGCGGGGCCGCTGTGCAAGGGTAAGCGCCATAAACACGGTCATCGCATGCCCTCCCGGCGTATGGCAGTGGCAATCGCGGCGGCCCGGGTGTCGACTCCCAGCTTGGCGTAGATGTGCGCCAGGTGGGTCTTGACCGTGGCCTCGGAGATGAACAGCCGCCTCCCGAGCTCGCGGTTGCTGAGTCCTTCGGTCAGCAGGCTGAGCAGCTCCGCTTCCCGTGGCGTCAGGATGGCGTCCGGGTTCCGCAGCTGCTGGAAGAGCCTGGATGCAACTGGCGGGCTCATGACGCTCTTGCCTTGGACAGCGCCCCGGATCGCCGTGAAGATCTCCTCCGGGGCAGCGTCCTTCAGCAGGTAGCCCATGGCGCCGGCATCCACCGCGCGGACAATGTCGGCGTCGGAGTCGTACGTGGTGAACACCAGGATCGCCTGGCTGCCGTCGCTTTCCCGAAGCCGCCTGATCGCCTCGATTCCGTCCATTCCCGGCCCCATGGCGAGGTCCATGACCACCACTGCAGGGCTATGCTGCCGGACCAGCTGGAGCGCCTCCTCGCCGGAGGACGCCTCGGCCACCACCTCGATGTCCGGCTGTGTGCCCAGCAGTGCGCGCAATCCGCTCCGGACCACCAGATGGTCGTCAACGAGGAGCACGGTGACGGGGGTCATGTCTCCGCCTCCAGGGGCAGTTGCGCCGCCACGACAGTCCCTTCCCCTGGAGCGCTCTCCACCGAAAACAGGCCGCCCAGCTGCTCCACCCGCTGCCGCATGGCCCGCAGTCCGTACCCGCCGGCGTCCGACGGCGGTGCTGCCGCCGCCGGATCAAAGCCGGCGCCGTCGTCGTAAATGTCCAAGGTGACGGCGTCCGGAAGGAAACCCAGCGTCACGGTGGCCACCGACGCGGAGGCATGCAGCCGGATATTGGAAGCCGCGCTCTGCGCCACCCGTAGCAGGGCATGCCGGACCTCCGGGGACACGGTACGCGGCTCACCGGTCACCATGAGGCGGGCTTCGGGCACGTACTGCCGTGCGGCAAGCAGCACCGCCTCGGGCAGGGGTGCGGCGTCCAGCCCGGGGGACGCCAGTTCGTGGACCAGGCTGCGGGTCTCCGACAGGCTGGCACGGAGCAGGCTCGTGGCCTGGCGGACATCATCGCGTGCTGCAGTATCCGGCCACGCCCGGTCCGCGGCTTCGAGCAGGAGCAGGCTGCTTGCCAGGCCCTGTGTGACGGTGTCGTGGATTTCCCGGGAGACCCGCTCGCGTTCCGCGATGGTGCCGGCCCGCCGTTCACTGGCCGCCAGCTGCCCCTGCGCGCTGCTGACTTCCGCGTGCAGGCGGCGCTGTTCTTCGGCGTCACGCTGTATGCGGTCGTAGATGAGCGTCAGCATGGTGCCTACCGCCAGCGGTCCCAGGAGCATCGCCACGTCGGTGCCGCTGCCCAGGCGGAACAGTCCGACGGCGGTGGCGAGCGTGATGGCAGCAGCCAGGACGTACGCTGTCGTACCTCGCAGGGCGCTGCGGCACAGGAAGAACAGGGCGAAGGAACACCACGCGAAGCTTGGCGCTGCCACCACCAGCACCGCCCACACAGCTACGAGGACGACGACCCACGGCACCCCGGCCCGGTCCCGTGCGGACAGCAGGGCTACGACGGCGTAGAGCAGGCACGCCGCAGCGGCAAGTCCCAGGACCACCAGGTTGTCCGCGGGGCTGTGGCGCATGACGTAACGGACAGCCGACGCCACCAGGAGCAGGGCGAAGCCCGCGTGGACAGTCAATCCGATACTGCCCAGGGGGCCGGCCCGGGTCAGCGGATCCATGCCAAGGCGGCGGCTGCCGCCGGCAGGGGGTACCGCGGGGCCGGGGTTTGTACTGGTGTCTGTGGCGGGCATGGCATCCGGGTCTGGTGGGGAACGCTGCCTTCCATGCTAGGGCTCCCGCACTGTCCCGTCCCTCAGCCTTTTGGCTGATATGGCCGGCCTTTTGATGGAGCAGGGATCCGCCAAACGCCCGATGCCAGGCACCGTACTGCCGGGAAGGATGGAAACAGCAATCCCGACCAAGCGAAGGAAACGTCATGAAGAAGTCCCACAAGGTATTTGCCGCCGCGGCCGCCGGAGCCCTCCTGGTCACTGCCGGGGCAACCGCCGCCGCGAACGCTGGAACGGCTGGCGCAAGTGGCACGCAGGCACCCGCAGTCATGCCTGCCGTGGACGTGCAGCCGGCCCCGGAAACCGTGGTGCAGCAGAACCGCATCACTGTAGGGGCATCGGCGCAGGCCGTCAGCGCGGCGCTCGCCAAGTGCCAGGCGGACAAGCTGCCGTTCGTCACCGTTGCGCTCGTGGACAGGTTTGGCACGGTCCAGGCGCTGCTCCGCGGCGACAATGCCGCCGAACACACCATCGAGGCAGCCAAGCAGAAGGCTTACACGGCGGCAGCCTTTGGCGCCCCCACCAGTGAGCTGGCGAAGCGGATTAACGGAAACGGTCCTTCCATCGCCGACCTCCCCGGCACCCTGTTCCTGGCCGGCGGGGTACCGCTGAAGGTCAACGGTGTTTCGGTGGCCGGCATCGGCGTGGGCGGCGCCCCCGACGGCGCACTCGATGAGGCCTGCGCCACCGCCGGCGCCGAGGCTATCGCAGCAGCCACGAAGTAGGGTTCAGGCATGAGGCGTGGCGGCACAGCAGCCCTGATGGCCGTAGCCGGAATACTCCTCGCTGCGTGCCAGGCAAGGCCAGGGGAGCCGCAGGAAGTTGGTTCCCCGCCGCCTGTTTCATCCGTCGGCCCGGGCGGGGAAACCGGCTCCCCGCAAGCAAGCCCCGCTGCCCCCTCCAGCCCGGCAGCACCGGCACTCCCGTTGAGCCCGGAGGCACAGGCGCGGCTCGACCAGGAACTGATCGCGGCGGCCAAGGCCAACGACGCGCCCAGGGTTGCCGGACTGATCGGCCGCGGCGGCAACGTCAACGCCAAGGACTCCATCCAGGACTCGGCGTTCCTCTACAGCGGGGCGGAGGGGTTCAACGAGGTGCTGCAGTTGACGCTGGCTGCCGGGGCTGACGTCACCAGCACCAACCGTTATGGCGGCACGGCGCTCATCCCAGCCAGCGAGCACGGCCACGTGGAGACCGTGAAGATCCTCATCGCAGCCGGTGTCCCGGTAAACCACGTCAACCACCTGGGCTGGACCGCCATGCAGGAGGCCATCCTGCTGAACGACGGCGGCCCGCGCCAGCAGGAGGTCGTGCGGCTGCTGCTGGACGCCGGTGCCGACCCCGGCATCCGAGATCCGGAAGGCAGAACCGCACTGCAGAATGCTGAGCGGCTGGGATTTGGGGACATCGCGGCCCTCCTCCGGGGTGCCGGCTGATCCTGCCCGTGCCTCCGCAATCACCATGCGCGGCCGTCCCGGGGCACTTTGGCGCGGACACGCCGTCGTCATCCCCCGAGACGGCTCCGGACGGCTTCAAAGCGCCCCACGACGGCGGCACCGCCCCGGGTGCCACCGTCCGGGTGCCAGCTAGACGGCTTCAAGCACGCTCACGTAGTTGGCGATGCCCACGCCGCCCATGTTTTGCACAGCCGCGCGGCGGGGGCCGGCCAGCTGCATGTCGCCGGCGGTTCCGGTGAGCTGCATCGCGGTGATGACGTGCTGGGAGACGCCGGTGGCTCCCACCGGGTGGCCCTTGGCCTTGAGGCCTCCCGATACGTTGATGGGAAGCCTGCCGTCCCTGAAGACCCAGCCTTCCTTCACCGCGCGGGCGCCCTGGCCCGGTTCGGTCAGCCCGATGGCTTCGTACATGAGCAGTTCGGCGATGGTGAAGCAGTCATGGACCTCGGCGAAGTCAAGGTCCTCCAGTCCCACACCGGCCATTGCCATGGCGCGCTGCCAGGAGGCCCGGGTTGCGGCGAAGGCGGTGGGGTCCCGGCGATCGGTGGGGAAGAAATCGTTGGCCTGGCCGAAACCGGCCAGCCGGACCGGCGCGGTGGCTCCGCCGGTTGGGGCCACAGACAGCACGACGGCGGCGGCACCATCGGAGACCGGGGAGCAGTCGGTGCGGCGCAGCGGGTCCGCGACCATGGGGTTCTTGTCCGAGACGGTCTGGCAGAACTCCTCGCCAAGGTCCTTCCGGAGCTGGGCATAGGGGTTGTCCACGCCGTTGCGGTGGTTCTTCGCTGCGATGGTGCCCAGCACGTCGGAGAGGTTCCCTGCGCGGGCGCCATAGCGCTTCTCGTAGTGCTTGGCGACCTCGGCGAAGAGGCCCGTGAAGCCGGTGGTGGAGGGCTTGCCGGCCATGTCGTAGTCAGCACCGAGCAGGGCGGCACCCACGACGTCGGCGCCGGCGTGGGTCATCTTCTCGGCGCCAATGACCAGGACAGTCTTTGCGGTGCCGGCCAGCAGCGACTTGGTGCCCTGCTGGAATGCCGCGGAGCCGGAAGCGCAGGCGTTTTCCACCCGGGTGGAGGGGACGTTGGCCAGGTCCGGTGAAACCTGCAGCGCCAGCGAGGACGGGAAGGCCAACGGCATCATCCCGGAGTTGAACTGTCCCACGTAGATCTCGTCGATCTGGCCCGGCTCCACGCCCGCAGTGTTGATGGCATCCGTGGCCACCTGGACGATGAGGGACTCAAGGGTCTCCTCTGTCAGCTTGCCGAACTTGCTGTGCCCCCAACCGGTGATCAGGACGTCCTTGCCGAACTGTTCCTTCAAGCTCATGCTGCCACTTCCTCGTTCTCGAGCCGGACCGTAAAGTCGGCTTCGGTTTTGCTCTGGATGTCCTCTACGGTGACCCCTGGGGCAAGCCGGGTCAGCGTGAGCCGCCGCCCGCCGTCGTACTCCTTCACCAGGTCAAAGACCGCCAGGTCGCTGATGATCCGGTCCACGCAGCTGAGCCCGGTCAGGGGGAGGGTGCACTCGCGCACGATCTTGGAGGTGCCGTCCTTGGCATTGTGCTCGGTGAGGACCACCACCCGCGGCGTGCCGGCCACCAGGTCCATGGCCCCGCCCATGCCCTTGACCATCTTTCCCGGGATGGTCCAGTTGGCCAGGTCGCCGTTGCCGGAGACCTGCATGGCACCGAGGATGGCCACCTTGACGTGGCCGCCGCGGATCATGCCGAAGGAAGTGGCGGAGTCGAAGATGCTGCCGCCGGGCAGGACCGTCACGGTCTGCTTGCCCGCATTGATGAGGTCGGCATCCTCCTCGCCCTCGTACGGGAACGGGCCCATGCCCAGCAGCCCGTTCTCGCTCTGCAGGACAACCCGCACGCCCTCGGGCAGGTTGTTGGCCACCAGCGTGGGGATGCCGATGCCCAGGTTCACGTAGTCGCCGTCGTTCAGTTCCTCGGCGGCGATCGCAGCCATCTGGTCCCTGGTCCATGCCATGGGGTTTCTCCTTTTGTCTTGTTTACCGCAGTATTCGTTGAGGTCAGTTCGGTATAACCGGTGGCACGAAGTCGAAGGTCATTCCCAGCAGCCAGGCCAGCAGGAGGACCACCGGCAGGTGGAACAGGAACTGCTGGAAGGTGAAGCCCACCAGGTCCCGGGCGCGCAGGCCCAGCACCGCCAGCAGGGGCAGCATGAAGAACGGGTTGATGAGGTTGGGCAGCGCTTCAGCCATGTTGTAGATCTGCACGGTCCAGCCAAGGTTCATGTTCACGTCCGTGGCGGACTGCATCACGTAAGGCGCCTCCACCAGCCATTTGCCGCCGCCCGACGGCACGAACATGCCGAGGAACGCCGTGTAGAGGGCGATGATGACGGCGAACGCGCCGTTGCCGCCGATGCTGGTGAAGAAGTGTGCGAGGTGCTCGGACACCGAGAGGCCGCCTGCGCCGGCGGCTTTGGTCAGGATCGCTGCCATCGCCGCATACAGGGGGAACTGCACCAGGATTCCCGCTGTGGCGGGGACAGCCTTGCTGACTGACTGCAGGAACCGGCGCGGCGTCCCGTGCAGCACGAGCCCCAGCATGAGGAAGACCAGCAGGTACCCGTTGAGCGAGCTGACCACGCTCAAAATGGGCAGCGTCAGAAGCTGGGACACCAGCCAGCCCAGGGTCAGGACGCCGGCGAGTACGGGCAGCACGCGGCTGTATTCGAGCCATTCGCCTGGACGGGACTGTTCCGCCGGAGGTTCGGGCTGGTCATTGAGGTCCACGCCCAGATCGGCAGCGGTCCTGATCGCGCTGCCCGTGGGGGCCGAAAAGTGCGCTATGACCGTTGTCAGCAGCATGAGGATGGCCAGCGTCAGCAGGGACTGCCAGGTGAAGATGGTGGTGCCGAAGTCCAGGACGCCGGTGATCTTCAGCAGCGCCGGGGGAATGGACGCCTTTGTTGCCTGCAGCTGGGCAGCCGAGGAGGACATGCCCAGCGCCCATACGGCTCCCAGCCCCATGAAAGCCGCTGCGCCCAGGGCCCGGTAGTCCACCTGGAGGTCCCGGCGGCGCGCTATGGCGCGTGCCAGGAGTCCGCCGAAGATCAGGCTCAGCCCCCAGTTCACGAAGGACACCGACATGGACATGACGGCCACAAAGCTCACGGCAGTGCGCGCGGAGCCCGGCACCTGTGCCAGCCGCTCGATCAAACGGGCCACCGGGGGTGCGGTGGCCACCACGTAGCCGGTCAGCACCACCATCGCCATCTGCAGGGTAAAGGCCGTGAGGTCCCAGAAGCCGTTGCCGAAGGAATCCACCACGGCCTTGGGTGAAGCGCCGATGGCTAGCGCCGCAATGGCCACCAGCAGCACCCCGGCCAAGGCGAAGATGTAGGCGTCCGGGAACCATTTCTGGGTCCATCCGGCCAGCTTCTCCGCCATCCGGGCCAGGCCTTTTTGCGGGACATCCTGGCGGTTGAGTTGCGCGGTGGTCATGAGGGCGTTTCTCTCCATTGAGTAATCGGAACGGTGGCGCTGGATGCGGCCTAGGCGGAAACGAGGTCGGGACGCTGCCGGACGGTCCGCTGTTCGATGTCCTTGACGCGGTCCGTGGCCCGCACCAGCCGCTGGACAAAGACGCCCGGGGTCACGATGTGGTTCGGGTCCAGGTCGCCGGGCTGCACGATCACCTCGGCCTCGGCGATGGTCAGCTGACCTGCCGTGGCCACCACGGGGTTGAAGTTCCGGGCGGTGTAGCGGTAGATGAGGTTGCCGTCAGTGTCCGCGGTGTGGGCGTGGACCAGCGCGACGTCGGCCCGGATGGCCCGCTCCTGGACGTACGTTTCGCCGTCGAACACCTCGTGCGGCTTGCCTTCGGCCACGAGGGTGCCCACCCCGGTTTTCGTGTAGAAGGCGGGAATGCCGGCGCCGCCGGCGCGGAGGCGTTCGGCGAGGGTGCCCTGCGGCGTGAACTCCACCTCAAGCTTTCCGGCGAGGTACTGTTCGGCGAAGAGCTTGTTCTCGCCCACGTAGGAGGCGATGACCTTGCGGACCTGGCCGGCCTCGATCAGGACTCCCAGGCCCTTGCCGTCCACGCCCATGTTGTTGGACACCACGGTGAGGTCCTTGACGCCTGAATCGCGGACGGCTTCGATCAGGTCGGCAGGAATGCCGCTGAGGCCGAACCCGCCCACGGCGAGGGTAATGCCGTCCCGCAGGGCCCCTTCCAGGGCGGCGGCGGCGGAGGGCTGCAGTTTCTTCATGTCGACTCCTCGTTGAGCGATGGGCCAGTCCATTTTATGGACGATGGTTTCTGCACGTGGAGACTACGGGTGCCCTGATTCCGCTGTCAAGCGGGCGAATGCCCGGTTTTTACAGTGTGGACGGTAGGATTGAATGCATCCACAATATGGACAATCAGGGAGGTTTTCATGACGTCGGCGCCGGTGCAGGGGGCCCAGGTAGTGGCCCGCGTCGCAGGACTGCTGCGGCTGGTGGGCCGCAGCCCCGAGGGCATGCCGCTTGCCGGCCTGGTCCGGGAATCAGGGCTGACGCGGCCCACCGTCCACCGGCTCCTGTCCTCACTCGCCTCCGAGGGGCTGCTGGACCACGACCCCATCACCGGCAACTGGGTGCTTGGGCCGGAAGTCCTCCTGATGGGTTCGGTGGCGTCCGCCCGCTTTCCGCTGGAGGACATCGCCCGCCCCAGCCTGCGCCGGCTTGCCGAAGCGACGGGGGAGAGCGCCTTCTTTTCCATCCGGCGCGGCGGGGAGACGGTCTGCCTGCTGCGGGAGGAGGGCAGCTTTCCGGTGCGGTCCTTCGTGCTGCACGAAGGCGTCCGGTTTCCCCTGGGCGTGGCGTCGGCGGGGACGGCCATCATGGCCTTCCTGCCGGAGGATGAGCAGGAGGAACTGCTGGCCCGGTGGCCGGAGCACGCGGGAGGCTTCGCAGCGAACCACACCCCGGCGCGGGTGCGGGAGAACCTTGTCCGCACCAGGCTGGCAGGTTACTCGGTGAATCCCGGGATGGTGCTGGAAGGCAGCTGGGGCATGGGGGCCGCGGTGTTTGACCGGTCCGGAAAGCCGGCCTGGGCGCTGTCCCTGACCGGCATCGAACCGCGCTTCAAGCCTGGGCGGCAGCCCGAACTGGGCGCGCTCCTGATGGCGGAAGCGCACCGGATCACGCAGCAGCTGGGCGGCGAGGCAGCCCCGCCGAAGTAGCCCGGCTTTGCCCGGAAACGACGACGGCGCGCCGCCCTTTACGGTGCGCCGCGCCGTCGTGCTTCCCAAAAGTGGGCTGCTTCGGCTCGTTAGAGGCCCGCGCGGGGCTCCTCCGGGCCCTCGTGCTTCCACCAGGTATCGAAAATGGTGACCGGAACGGTGCGCTTGTGGCGGGTGCGCAGGTACTTCTGTTCGATCGATTCGGCGACGGACCCAGGAACGTCGCGGCCCTCCAGGTAGTCGTCGATCTGGTCATACGTCAGGCCCAGCTCGTCCTCGTCTGTGCGGCCCGGCCGGTCGTCGAGCAGGTCGGCGGTGGGTACCTTCCCCCAGACCCGCTCGGGCGCGCCGAGCTCAGCCAGCAGGGCACGGTTCTGCCGCTTGTTCAGGCCGAACAGGGGCAGGATGTCCGCGCCGCCGTCGCCGTACTTGGTGAAGAACCCCGTCACCGACTCGGCGCCGTGGTCGGTTCCGATGACCAGGTAGTTGTGCTCGCCAGCCAGCGCATACTGGGCGATCATGCGGGTGCGGGCCTTGGTGTTCCCTTTGTGGAAGTCGGAAATCTCCGAGCCCACGGTCTTTTCGAACTCATCCTCGAAACCGTCCACGGCAGCCGAGATATTGAACGTCCATTCCGTCTTGGCCTTGATGAAGTCCAGGGCCGCCTGGGCGTCCTCTTCATCATGCTGCACGCCGTAGGGCAGGCGGACTGCCACGAAATTGGCGTCCACACCCTCGGCTTCGAGCTCATCCACGGCCAGCTGCGCCAGCTTCCCGGCGAGGGAAGAATCCAGGCCGCCGGAAATGCCCAGGACAAAGCCCTTGGTGCCAGTGGCCTTCAGGTATTCCTTGAGGAACGCGACGCGCTTGCGCACCTCCCCTGCGGGGTCGATCCGGGGCTGGACGCCCATTTCTTCAATGATCTTGGCCTGGAGTTCGCGCATGTGGTCCAGCCTAGCCAGCGCTGTCAACAACCCTCAACTGTTCCGGCCGGGCGTTGGGCGGCGTACCGTACAGGCATGGAACCGACGGGGTGTGCTGTTGTGGGCGGCGGTCCGGCAGGCATGGTGCTTGGCCTGCTGCTGGCAAGGGCGGGCGTGCAGGTCGCGGTCCTGGAGAAGCACAGCGACTTCCTCCGCGATTTCCGCGGCGACACAGTGCACCCGTCCACCATCCGGCTGATTGACGAACTTGGCCTGGGCGATGGGTTCCGCAAACTGCCGCAGAGCCGGCTGCGGGGAGTCGCGGTCCCCGTCCCCGGCAAAGGCATGGTCACGCTGGCCGATTTCTCGTCCTTGAAGCCTCCCTACGACTACATCGCGATGATGCCCCAGTGGGACCTCCTCGATTTCCTCGCCTCAAAGGCCGCCGCCGAGCCGGGCTTTACGCTCCTCATGGACCATGAGGCCACGGGTTTGGCGTTCGACGGCGGACGCGTCACCGGGGTGCGCTACCGGACGGCAGGGACAGCTGGGCCGGCCGGGGAATCGGTGCTGTCCGCCGACGTCGTGGTGGCGGCGGACGGCCGCAAATCGGTGCTCCGCCGGGCCGCTGGGCTGCACCCCAGGGAATATCCGGTGCCCTTCGATACCTGGTGGTTCAAACTGCCGCGCCGCGCGTCCGAATCGGGTGAGATCGCCGGAGTGGTCCCGTCGCTGGGGGACCGCGACGCGATGATCGCCCTCAACCGCACCGACTACTACCAGATGGGCTACTTGGCACCGAAGGGAGCCGATGCCAGGATTCGTGCGGGCGGCGTGGAGCGGTTCAGGCAGCGCGTGGCGGCACTTCGCCCGGACCTTGCCGACAGGGTGGACTCCATCCAGTCCCTTGAGGACCTGCACTGGCTGGACGTCCGGTTGGACCGGCTTCCGCGGTGGTACGTGGACGGGTTCCTGTGCATCGGTGACGCCGCCCACGCGATGTCGCCCGCCGGCGGGGTGGGGATCAACCTCGCCATCCAGGACGCGGTGGCCGCAGCGGCGCGGCTGGCACCGGACCTGCTCCGGGGTCACGTGAGAGCGAAGACCCTGGCTGCCGTGCAACGGCGCCGCCGGATGCCCACGGTTGCCGTCCAAGCGGTGCAGCGGCTGATGCACCGCGTGATCTTCGTTCCCCTGTTTGCCGGGACATTGTCCGGCGACATGCTGGCAGGGAAGAGGCCCGGCGCGTCGTTCAGCTGGCAGCGGCTGCTTTTCTTCTTCCTGCGCCACAACCCTGTGGTGCGGCGCCTCCTGCCCCGGCTTATCGGCTTCGGACCGCGCCCCGAGCACGCGCCCGCGTTCGCCCGCCCCGCTGCCATTCCGCCACCCACTAAACTGGAGTCCATGACTTCCCCCACTGACACGGCTGTAGACACGGCCGCTGCCCGCGCCCGACTGCTCGAACTGATCAAGGAACTCGCCGTGGTCCGCGGCAAGGTGATCCTTTCCAGCGGGGCCGAGGCGGACTATTACATCGACCTGCGCCGCATCACGCTGCATCACGAAGCCTCCAGGCTGGTGGGGCAGGTCATGCTGGCACTGGCAGACGAGGCCGGTATCGATTTCGAATGCGCCGGCGGGCTCACCATGGGTGCAGACCCGGTTGGCACTGCCGTCATGCACGCAGCCGTTTACGCCGGCCGCAGCGTTGACGCGTTCGTGGTGCGGAAGGCACAGAAGTCCTACGGCATGGGGCGCCAGGTGGAGGGGCCGTCCGTCGAGGGGCGCAAGGTGCTGGTCCTTGAGGACACCTCCACCACGGGCGGCTCGGCGCTGACAGCCGTGGAGGGCGTCCGGAAAGCCGGCGGCAACGTGGTGGCGGTGGCAGTGATTGTGGACCGCGATACCGGGGCCAAGGAAAAGATCGAAGCCGAAACCGGCGTTCCCTACCTGTACGCCTTCGGCAAGGACGAGCTGGGACTCGCCTAGCCTCCGCGGCCGGCCGGAGCCTCAAGGGGACAGTCCGCTTGGTTACCGGTCCGGCCCACAAGCTGCTGTTCAGCCCTCGCGTTCTGGCCCAGATGGCCCCCTTTGCCGAAATAGTGGCGAAATGTATAGAACATGGGCCGCCAGGTCCGAACGTCCACGTGCGAAGAATCCAGCACCAAGTCGTCACGGACATGCACGTGACGGACGCGCACATGGACTGCATGCAGGTCGGCTTCCAGTGACCACGAGTTGTCCAGCGTCGCCTCGATATGGACGGGACATTGCACAATCCGTTGCGGAGCGGTGCGCAGGCCCGGCAACGGGTCCCAGCCCGCTACGGCCCATTTGTCGTGCTCGGTGCGGTAGCTGCTGCCCTTCGCGGCCGGCACCGGTTCACTGCCGGTGGTCATGGAGATCCGTTCGATGGCCGGTGCCATGCATTCCTCAGGAAGATTGAGTACCACTTCTCCGGTGCGGATCAGGTTGCGGTAACCCTGGTGATGGGAGCTCAGCCCCAGGACGTAGTGGTCGCCCAGCGACCAAGCGGAAGAGATGGGCGTGATGTTGGTGGTTCCATTCGGGTTGCTGGTGGTCAGCAGGGCCACCAGCGATCCGAAGTAGTGGACGCTTGGGGAAATCGTGGTGAACATGCATTCATCTTTCCCGGTGGAAGGTTTGAGGGCGGACAAACCGTCCGCCGGGCAAAATGGCTACATGAGCGCGTATTGGGCGGAGGACCTCGCCCTGATAGCCAGGGCGATGGGGGAAGCTTCGCGGGCGCGGATTCTGGTCGCCCTCATGGATGCCCGAGCCTGGACAGCCTCGGAACTCGCCGGCTGTGCAGGGATCAGCAAGGGTACGGCCACCACGCACCTGAACCATCTCGTGGATGTCGGCCTGCTGGATGAAGTACGCCAGGGGCGGCACCGGTATGTACGGCTGAAGAACCAGGACGTAGCAGACGCTGTCGAAGCCCTGGTCCGACTCAGTCCTTCGCCCGGCCGTGGAGTTCCCTCGACCTACCGCGGCGGCAAGCATAAGCAGGAACTGCAACACGGCCGCACCTGCTACCAGCATTTGGCCGGGGCAATGGGGGTCAAACTGGCCGTCTTCTGGCAAACCCAAGGGTTCATCACCCCGGCCTGGGACGTGAGCGGGGCCGGGTTTGACTGGGCGGAATCGATCGGCCTGCGGTTGCCCCAGGAGCCGGCACGCCCGCTGGTCCGGCCTTGCTTGGACTGGACCGAACGGGTGGACCATGCGGCCGGCGTGCTGCCCGACCTCTTCGCTCAACACGCCTTGTCGTGCGGGTGGCTCAAACGCGGATCGCATCCCCGCTCAGTCGTCCTGACACCGCTGGGTGGCCGGCAGCTGGCTGGCTGTGGGCTGGAGTTGGTACTTGGAGCGCCGGTTGACGCTGAATTATGATATGCGGTAATACTTTTCAGTTGCTTGGAGACCATGCATCTTGCTCCCCCCAGAACAGCCCTTGAGCGCAACCGACCAGGTCCAGAACCTTATTCTGGAAAGCGCCGATTTCGAGGAATTCCTCAACGAACTCGCCCGCTTCTCTGCCCACCAGATGGCAGGGGACGGCGACGATGCCCTGTGCGGCATCACATTGCTCCGCGACCGAAAGGCCGCCACCATTGGCTGGAGCAGTGCCGTCGCCCGGGAAGTGGACGAAATCCAGTACTCCCTTTCGCAGGGTCCGTGCCTCACCGCCGCCAAGGATGAGCGCGAAGTCTACGTTCCGGATTTGCTGCAGGAGGACCGGTGGGGACCGGACTACGCCGCCGCGGTTGCCTCATATGGGCTGCGGTCAGTCTTTTCCCTGCCCTTCAACCTGCAGGGCGAAGCCAAGGCAGCACTGAACCTCTATTCCGATTTTCCGCATAAGTTCGACGGGCCCGCTGCCGCGAGGGCCAGGGACTTCACCCGGGAAATTTCGCAGGCTCTGCGGCTGGCCGTACGGTTCTCGCTGCACGCTGACAGCGCCACCAACCTTCGTGCCACCCTGGAGTCGCGGACCATCATCGACATTGCAGTGGGAATCGTCATGGCGCAGAACCGCTGCAGCCAGGAAGCCGCCGTCGAAATCCTCACCGAGGCGTCCAGCAACAGCAACACGAAGCTGCGGGACATCGCCAAGTCGCTGGTGGATTCCGTGGGCGGCGCCGGCGCGCGGACGCACTACCAGGAACCTTCCAAGACGCGGCCAGGCGGCGCCGCCTGAGGTGTGGCTTGTGTGGTGCCTTCCCGCGGGTTACGCTTGCCGAGGTTGAGCCGTCGGCCATAGACCTCTTTTGGAGTACCTATGGACCACGCGTTAGACGCTCTCGTTAACCTTGATGTCCCTGCTGACATCGTCCGGATTGAAGTCCGGGGGACCCTTCACAACGATTCCCGTGCCGAACTGGTCCACATCATCCGCCGGGTCCGGAGGATGGGCATCCGCTGCCGTATCTGTGTTGACCTCTCCCGTGCTGCGCTCGTCGAATCCTCCGCTCTGGCCGGGCTGCGCGCAGACCTGAACGCCATTGCCGCCAACTCCTTGCTGGGTGTTCCTTCCGCCGGGGTCGGCCTTCAGCTGGCGCCCTCCTCACATGACCGGGGCCTGCAGGACGAGTCCAGCCGCCAACCGCTCCTGGTGGACGACGACGTCAGGGAGCTGTTCCCCGGGGGTGAGTTCGCAGGTGAATTCCCCCAACTCCCCGTGATGTGGATCGAGGAACTGTACGGCCGCCCCCTGACCGCCTACACGGACGAGGAACTGCTCCAGGCCAGCGACTCCCTCTTTGCACTGCTGGACAACCCGGAGGCGCTCGACGGCGCTGACCTGCTGGGCCGCTACAACGATATCGGCCTCGAAATCCTCCGCCGTCGGCAGACCCCCCAGGCGCCTTACCCGGCCGCGGAGGGCCAGGCCGCCAGCTGACCCGGCGTCGCCGAAAGGTTACGTCCCGCTCCTTGCGGCGGTAACTTCCGGTGTGCCTACGGTAGTGGTGTGCCGTTTGAGGGAGAAGTGAATCCGCAGGACCGGCGCGGGACTCCCCAGGCCCGGCTGCTGGCGGAGTCGGCTGCCCTGAAACGCTTCTCGCGCCGTTCCTTCCTCGGCGGGGCGGGCGCAGCCTCCCTGCTCGCCGCGGACATGCTGCTCACCCGTGAAGTGCAGTCTCAGCGGCGCACGACCAGGATCCTGCAGGTTGCCGACGATTTCGCTGACGCCTACTACCCGGACGCCAGCTGGTTCCTGTTCCCGGGGTACAAGACCAGCTGGGAAGAAGCGCAGTGGATCCTCAACACCCTCCGCGGCGCGCTTAACAAGCGCGCCCGGCTTGCCGCCGTCGGCTATTCCAACCTGGGGCTGAACATCACCGAGGTGGTCAACGCGGTTACCGACTACGTGGCCGCCGAGAAGATCACCAAGCTGTTCTTTTACGGCCACAGTTTCGGCGGCATGCTCGCCACCCAGGTGGCCGCACGGCTGCTTGCGCTGAACGGCATCCAGGTGCAGTTCATCCTCCTGGATTCCAGCCCCTACAGCGCACATGACGTGCTGGACCAGAGCTGGTTCGACGGCGTGGTGTTCCTCTACGAGCGCGGCTTCCGGTTCCCGTCCACGCTCCGCGGCGGGTACGAGCTGGGGGAGCGGATCATCCACAAGGACGAACGGAGCTGGCGGCAGATCCTGGACCAGACCCTGGAGCAGCTGTCCCCGATCGCCCCGTCGAACGTGCTGGTCCAGACCGAGTCCGCATACATCTACCACTTCGACGGAAGCCAGTTTGCCGGCAAGCTCGGCGCGGCCAAGATGGCCTACCTGGGTAATCCGAAGGACCAGACGGTGGCCTATGAAACCGCTGTGGAAACCTGGGCTGTGGTGTTCAAGGACAACATGGTCTCCAGCAACCTGCAGACCACCGGCGCCGCCCCGGCCCACGCCAGCCCGGGCTGGAACCCCCAGGTCTACCGGCCGCTCCTGACGGACCTGCTGGACGAGTACTTCCCGCTGCCCCGGGGCGGTTCCCGGGTGAGTATTTTCTAGATTTGGTTCTTCAGGTCCGCCACTGAGTTCAGGACCTGGTTTGGCCGGAACGGGTAGGCAGCAATGTCGTCCTTGTGGGTGATGCCGCTCAGGACCAGGACCGTGTGCAGCCCCGCTTCCATGCCGGCGATGATGTCGGTGTCCATCCGGTCCCCGATCATGGCGGTGGTCTCGGAGTGGGCGTCGATCTGGTTCATCGCGCTGCGGAACATCATGGGATTCGGTTTGCCCACAATGTACGGTTCACGGCCGGTGGCCTTGGTGATCAGCGCGGCGATGGCGCCGGTGGCGGGCATGGGGCCGTCCTTTGACGGTCCCGTGGCATCGGGGTTGGTGGCGATGAAGCGGGCACCGGCGAGGATCAGGCGGATGGCCATGGTGATCGCCTCGAAAGAGTACGTGCGCGTCTCGCCGAGCACGACGAAGTCCGGGTTCTGGTCGGTGAGGATGAAGCCTGCCTCATGCAGCGCCGTCGTCAGCCCTGCCTCACCGATGGTGTACGCGCGGTTGCCTGATTCCGAACCCCCCGCGGACACCTGGTCCTTCAGGAACTGTGCCGTGGCCAGGGCGGAGGTCCAGATGTTCTCTTCCGGGATCTCCAGACCGGAGGCGCGCAGGCGGGCGGCCAGGTCACGCGGGGTGAAGATGGAGTTGTTGGTCAGCACCAGGAAGCGCTTGGAGGTGTCCACCCAGCGCTGGATCAGTTCCGCGGCACCCGGAATCGGCTGGTTCTCGTGGACCAGCACGCCGTCCATGTCCGTCAGCCAGCACTCGATTTCCTGGCCGCTGCGGTACACCGCCGGGTTGCCTGCCACCTGGTCTGCTTCTGCCATGCCTGTCCTCCACGTGATGAATGCGCCTGTGCTGAAAGCCCGAAAGGACCAGTCTAGTGTTGAGGGGTGAACCAGACGCCCGCCATGACAGACGAACCCGACCACGCACCCGGGGAGGGTGCGCCGGAAAAGGCGGAGGTCGGCGTCGGGCCCTGGGAAGGGGAACTGCCGGAAGGCGACCATTGGGACCCTGACCTCCTGGCGGACGGCGACCGGCGGAACGTCCTGGACAAGTACCGCTACTGGAAGCACGAGGCAATCGTGGCGGAGCTGGATTCGCGCCGGCACAACTTCCACGTGGCCATCGAGAACTGGCAACATGACCTGAATATCGGAACCGTGGTGCGCACCGCCAACGCGTTCCTTGCCAAAGAGGTGCATATCATCGGCCGGCGCCGGTGGAACCGGCGGGGCGCGATGGTCACCGACCGCTACCAGCACATCCGCCACCACCCCACCGTTGAGGACTTCGTCCGGTGGGCCCAGGGGGAGGGGCTGGCGATCATCGGGGTCGACATCTTCCCGGACTCGGTGCCGCTGGAGACGTACGACCTGCCCCGGGACTGCGTGCTGGTCTTCGGCCAGGAGGGTCCGGGCCTGACGCCGGAGGTCCACCAGGCCGCCGTCGCCACCTTGTCCATCGAGCAGTTCGGCTCCACCCGGTCCATCAATGCCGCTTCCGCCGCCGCCATCGCCATGCACGCGTGGGTGCGCCGGCATGTCTTCAACCAGCACGTCTGAGTATTACTGAGCGGTGACCCGAAACACTCTCCCGGCGCGGAAATGGCTAGGATGGTGCCAAGCCGTAAGCGGTCTACTTGAGGGTCATCCACCCACAGACGAAACTCAGCAGAGGAGCCAGCATGCCCATTGCAACCCCAGAGATCTACTCCGAGATGATCGACCGTGCGAAGGCGGGCGGCTTCGCGTTCCCGGCCGTTAACGTCACGTCCTCGCAGACGCTGAATGCCGCGCTGCGCGGTTTCGCCGACGCCGAGTCCGACGGCATCGTTCAGGTTTCCACCGGCGGTGCAGCCTACTGGTCGGGCGCCTCCACCAAGGACATGGTTGCCGGTTCCCTGGGCTTCGCAGCCTTCGCCCGCGAAGTGGCCAAGAACTACAACGTCAACATCGCGCTGCACACCGACCACTGCCCCAAGGACAAGCTGGACGGCTTCGTCCTGCCCCTGCTGGCCGCCTCCGAGGCCGAGGTCAAGGCTGGCCGCAACCCGCTGTTCAACTCCCACATGTGGGACGGCTCCGCCGAGACGCTGCAGGACAACCTCCGCATCGCCCGCGAGCTGCTGCAGCGCACCGCCGCCGCGAAGATGATCCTCGAGGTCGAAATCGGCACGGTGGGCGGTGAAGAGGACGGCGTCGAGAACGAGATCAACGAAAAGCTCTACACCACCGTTGAGGACGCCCTGGCCACCGTGGAGGCGCTGGGCTCCGGCGAGAACGGCCGCTACATCACCGCGCTGACCTTCGGCAACGTGCACGGCGTCTACAAGCCTGGCGGCGTGAAGCTGCGCCCGGAAATCCTCAAGGACATCCAGGCACAGGTCGGCGCCAAGATCGGCAAGGACAACCCGTTCGACCTCGTCTTCCACGGCGGTTCCGGCTCCTCGGACCAGGAAATCGCGGACGCAGTCTCCTTCGGCGTGATCAAGATGAACATCGACACCGACACCCAGTACGCCTACACGCGTCCGGTGGCGCACCACATGTTCAAGAACTACGACGGCGTGCTCAAGGTTGACGGCGAAGTGGGCAACAAGAAGACCTACGACCCCCGCGTCTGGGGCGCCTCCGCCGAAGCCGGCCTGGCAGCCCGCGTGGTGGAAGCCACCAAGCAGCTTGGCTCGGCCGGAAAGACCTTCTAGGTGTCGGACGAATTCCGCAGGAACCTGATGGGCCCCGAGCCCACGCTCCTGCCTGCGGAAACCGAGGTCTACGGCCAGCTGGACGCCGGGCACGAGGCCCTGGACCTGGTGGCAAAGCACCCCACCTCCTCGCTGCTCTGGGCCATCCTGGCCGAGGAAGCCTGGAAGGAGGGCCGCACTATCGACTCCTACGCCTACGCCCGGGTGGGCTACCACCGCGGACTGGACTCGCTGCGCCGCAACGGCTGGCGCGGCGTGGGGCCCATCCCGTGGGAGCACGAGCCGAACCGCGGATTCCTGCGTGCGCTGTACTCCCTCGGCCGGGCTTCATCGGCCATCGGCGAGGCGGAGGAGCCGGAGCGGATCGAGAAGTTCCTCAATGACTCCGACCCCACGGCGAAGGCAGCCATGGAAGGCTCCTGACGCCACAGGGACTTAAAACGGACGACGGCGGGTGGCCACCTTTCGCATGAAAGGTGGCCACCCGCCGTCGTTACCTCTTAAGGCTGGACCTCTTCAGGCTAGGCTTTGTTGGCGATACCGGTACGGGCCATTGCGTCGGCGTAGGCCGCACGCATGTCCTCGAGGTACTCCTCCTGGCGCGCGGGGGAGCCGGCGAAGGCGCGGCCGCTGAGGGACCGGACCTTGTAGGTCTTCAGGCCGCGGCGCCACAGCAGGGGAACTTCGGTCTTGAGCAGCAGGTTGGCCAGGCGGTTGGCTTCGGTGCCGTGCGCCACGATCACCGAGGCGCGCGGGACCAGTGCCAGGAACTTAAGCAGGGGCTTGAGGCCGGCCTGCACCTGATCAGGGGTGAACTTTCCGTTGGGTTCGCCCGGGACGTGCCAGGGGTGGACGTTCCATGGCATCACGAACTCGGGGCGCAGGCCCAGCTTCCACTGGATGCCGAGCATGCGGGTGGCGGCGTCCTGGTCGCCGGCGGTGATGAAGCCCGACTTGTCGGCCTCGCCGATGTTGGAGAACAGGCTGATAATGCGGCATTCCTCCACGTCATGCATGGGGTCGACGTAGGGCACTACCGTCCCGGGGCGGCCTTCCTGCAGGGAATCGCACAGTTCGTTGATGGCTGCGACGCTGGGTTCGTAGCGGCGGTTCAGGAGCTGTTCGTGGAATGTTTCGGGGGCCAGGGCGGTCATGAAGTGCTGGTTCTCCTGCGGGGATTGGCGTTGCTTCCGCCGCCGAAAACGGCACGCGGGGGCGCGACTGGTCAGCGGCGGTTAATTGGGGGTGGACCAACTCCTGGTCGGCCTCGTCCAGTTTACCAAGCCCCCGGGAAGCGACGTGCCGGTGTGGACGACCGAAAATGGACTTACAGGGTTTGTCGATTTGATTGACAGAATCCGTCCAGCTTGGTTGGCTCGAGTCACAGCCGAATGAGGGACATTGCGGCTGCCTGCACCACCGCACTCGAAGAAGAGGAAACCGCACCGTGAAGAAATCCCTGGCAACCTTCAGGAACCTGGCCCTGACCGGAGCCCTCGCGCTCGCCGTCGTGGCCGGCCCCGCCCCCTTGGCACACGCCGTGGGCGAGGGGCCCACCTACGACGGCAACGGCCAGATCACCACCACAAAACTGGCAACCTATGACCAGATGGTCTCGTTCCTGAAGGACCAGGACGCCAAGCAGCCGGCCATGGAGCTGGAAGTCATCGGCCAGACCGTCAAAGGCCGGGACATCCACCTGGTCAAGTACATCTCGGACCCGGCCAAGCCCACCATCCTGTACCTGACCCAGCAGCACGGCAACGAGCAGCTCACCACGGAGGGTGCGCTGGAGTTCGTCAAGCACCTGGGAACCGGCAAATCGGCGGACATCCTGAAGGGCGTGAACATCCTCATCCTTCCGATGCTGAACGCGGACGGCGCCATGGGGGACGTGAACTTCTCCCTGGATGACTACCTCGCCAAGGGCGACCGCCACCTCACCCGCTACAACGCCGAGGGCGTGGACCTGAACCGCGACCACGTGGCCAAGATCCAGCCCGAAACCCAGGCACTGCACAACAACGTGATGCGCAAGTACCGGATCGACTACATGATCGACCTGCACCACCAGGGCACCCGCGCCGAGCGCGACGGCAAGCTGGTGTCAGGTTCCATCCTGTACCCCACCACGCCGAACGCCGACCCCGCCGTCGTCGAAAAGTCCAAGCAGCTCGGCGCCGTGGTCTTCAACAACGTCGACTCCACGGGCTGGGGCCATCTGGGCAAGTACCAGGGCGGCAGCGCCGAGACCATCAGCCGCAACGGCATTTCGGTGGAGTACGGGATCGCCACGCTGCTCTTCGAGATGCGGGGCATGTCGGACCACTACCTGGACGGCTATGCGCTGGGGCAGCGCAGCAACGGCTACCTGATCAAGCAGACGGTCACCACCCTGACGTCCACGGCCGCAGCCATCGCGGACGGGTCCATTGCCGACGCCGACACCACCTTCTGGGACACCCTCGCCGAACAGACGTCCCGGCCAGCCGGGGAAGCCGACGACGAATAACCAGCCACTGGGAGGCCGCCGCGGTCCTTTACCCTGCATCAAGAACCGCGGCGGCCCAACAAGTGGACAAAGTGCGCCATCGGCTAAACTTGGGTGGTAAGAGCCCCGGGGCCAATGCGTTCGCCGATCCGTGCTGCGGAAACGGCGGAGGCCGGTCCACTCGGGGCATTCTCATGAACGGCGCTGTGTCTGGTCCGCCACCTCCGTGGCCGGCCCCGGGCAGCCCGAACGAATGGGGGAGGATCCCATGCCAGCAATTGTGATCGTAGGAGCCCAGTGGGGCGACGAAGGTAAAGGCAAGGCCACCGACCTGCTGGGCGGCCGTGTTGACTACGTCGTCAAGCCCAACGGCGGCAACAACGCCGGGCACACCGTCGTCGTAGGCGGTGAAAAGTACGAACTCAAACTGCTGCCCGCAGGCATTCTCAGCCCCAACGCAGTCCCCATTATCGGCAACGGCTGCGTGGTGAACCTCGAGGCACTCTTCCAGGAGATTGACGGCCTGCAGGCCCGCGGCGCCGACACCTCGAAGCTCCGCGTCTCGGCCAACGCGCACCTCGTGGCCCCATACCACCAGGTCCTGGACAAGGTCACCGAACGCTTCCTTGGCAAGCGTGCCATCGGCACCACCGGCCGCGGCATCGGCCCCGCCTACATGGACAAGGTGGCCCGTCTCGGCATCCGCGTCCAGGACGTCTTCGACGAATCCATCCTCCGCCAGAAGGTGGAAGGCTCGCTGCGCCAGAAGAACGAACTCCTGGTCAAGGTCTACAACCGCCGCAGCGTAGTGGTGGACGAGATCGTCGACTACTTCCTGTCCTTCGCCGAACGGCTCCGCCCGCTGGTCATCGACAGCACCCTGGTCCTCAACTCCGCGCTGGACGAGGGCAAGGTGGTCCTGATGGAAGGCGGCCAGGCAACCTTCCTGGACGTCGACCACGGCACCTACCCGTTCGTGACCTCCTCCAACCCCACTGCCGGCGGTGCGTCGGTGGGTTCCGGCATCGGCCCCACCCGCATCTCGCGCTCCATCGGCATCATCAAGGCCTACACCACGCGCGTTGGGGCAGGTCCGTTCCCCACGGAGCTCTTCGATGAGATGGGCGTCTACCTGCAGAAGACCGGCGGTGAGTTCGGCGTCAACACCGGCCGGCCGCGCCGCTGCGGCTGGTACGACGCCGTCCTGGCCCGCCACGCCTCCCGCGTCAACGGCTTCACGGACTACTTCGTCACCAAGTTGGACGTGCTGACCGGCATTGAACAGATCCCGGTGTGCGTGGCCTACGACGTGGACGGCGTCCGCCATGACGAGATGCCCATGACCCAGACCGAGTTCCACCACGCGAAGCCGATCTTCGAGTACTTCGACGGCTGGACCGAGGACATCACCGGCGCCCGCACCCTCGCGGACCTGCCGGAGAACGCCCGCAACTACGTGCTGGCCCTGGAGAAGCTCTCCGGAACCCGCTTCTCTGCCATTGGGGTCGGGCCCGACCGGGACCAGACGATCGTGGTCAACGACCTCATCAACGACTGATCCCCGCCCTTAAGGGATTCACGACGGCGGCGGCGCACCTTGGCGGGTGGGCCGCCGCCGCTGTTTCCACGGTGGGCAGCAATTTACACAGGCTTAACCCGCATGGTCTTGTAAGCCTGCACGCTGGGGCGCCAGAATTTTTAGCACCATTTGAACTGATCAGCAGACGGTTCCAGCAGACTCCCAATGGACGGCGCAGCGGTGCGCGCCCCGGATGGGCCGCCGCCGGCAGGACCGCGCAGACCGGAAGGAAACCATCGTGGCAGGAAATTTCGAAGTCTTCCTTGACCCGGAGTCGCTGTACAGGTTCCGCCTGCTGGCGCCCGACGGTACGGTGATGGCCGTGTCCGGTGCGTTCGAGGATAAAAGGGGTGTGGCAGCAGGCATCGCTGCGGTGCGTGAATGTGCGGGTACGGGCTTGGTCACCGACTTATGCCCGCCGGGAGCCGTAGCCCGTCCGGCGGCCGGCGGTGCCGGTATTCCCGCGGAGCCGCCCGCCGTCGTCGTTCCTGCCTGCGACGATCAGCGCCTGCCCTCACGACTGCACGCTTTTGCACCGGCCAAAGGGCCGCGCCGTCAGGCGACGCTGCCCCGCTGGACCAGGGCAGCGGTCCGCTGAGGGCCGGAGGAAAAAAGTTTTTAAAAAACTTTTGAAAAGGCGTAACCCTTTTGGGGGTGCCAACGATTACCCCTGTGTAGCGCCGGCCTGGAACATGTCCCCCATCACGTTCCAGGCCGGCTCTTCCTTTTTGCCGGTTTCGGCGACGCACTTTCGGCGCGGGCCGTGGGCCGCCCTCCCTGCCGCGTAGGCTAATCGCATGGGCCACACAAACGATCCCGCAGTCATTGAACGACTCATGCGCACCAAGGGGAGGTGGGCCATCGTCGGCTTGTCCACCAACGAATGGCGTGCCGCCTACGACACGTCCCTGTTCATCCGGGACCGGATGGGCATGGAAATCATCCCCGTCAACCTGCCCGGGGATGCGGTGCACGGGGAGACCGGCTACCGCACGCTCGGTGACATTCCGGCGGAAAAGCGGCCCATCGACGTCGTCGACTGCTTTGTGAACTCGCAGAAGGTGGGCGATGTGGTGGACCAGGCCATTGCCGTCGGTGCCAAGGCCGTATGGCTGCAGCTGGGAGTCATTGACGAAGCCGCCGCAGAGCGCGCCAAGGCAGCCGGCCTGGACGTGGTAATGAACGCCTGCCCCGCCCAGCTCGCGTGGAAGTACAACCTCTAGCGGATCATCAGTTGGGGATAGTGCCGCTCCGTGACGTCGGGATGCGCGCGCATCCGGCCTTTGAGCATGTTGAGCCCGAAGGTGGACAGCAGCGGATTGCCCGGATCATCGGTGATGCCGCGCGCCTGGGCTTTCAACTCCGGCGGCAGGGGCACGGGGCCGATCTCGGCATCGAGGCGCGGAGACCAGAAAAACGGGACCGAGTAGCGGTCCACGCCCGGCGGCGGAGCCTGGACGCGGTGGATGGTGGCCGCCAGGTAGCCCTCGGTGGCCACTTCCAGCATCTCCCCGAGGTTCACCACGAGGGCACCGCGAAGGGGCTCCACGGGCAACCATTCGGTGGTGCCCGGAGGCAGGACTTCAAGGCCGCCGACGTCGTCCTGGAGCAGGAGGGTGACGAAGCCATAGTCGGCGTGCGAACCCACGCCCTGGTCGCCGGCCGCTTCCACCACGCCGCCGACGTAGTGCACGAGCTTGCCCATCCATGCCGGGGTGTCCCGGAACGGCTCATCGAAGTAGTCTTCGGGCAGCTGCAGGGACACTGCGATGGCCCTCAGGAGTTCCATGCCCACCTCTGACATCAGCTCTGCCCAGGCCATCGCCGCCGGCTTGAGTTCCGGAAAGGACTCGTCCGGCCAGAGGTTGGGGCCCTGCAGCAGCCAGTACGGCTGGTCGGCCGGATAGTCCTTCACGGGGGCGCGTTCGGGGGAGTAGTCGATCTGTTCGCGCGCGTCCGCCCTGCCCTGCGTCACCTCGGTTCCCATCCGGGTGTAGCCGCGGAAGTGCGGCGAGAGGCGGTTGTCCAGCTTCATCCGCTCCTCGAGGGGCAGGTCGAAAAAGCGCCGGACCACATCCAGGAGGTGCTCGGCCTGGCCGGGTGATCCGCCGTACCCGGTGACCTGGAAGAACCCCACATCATGGGTGGCGTGCCGCAGCTGCTCGATGAACTCGGGGCGGAACGAGCCGTAGGGCTGCCGTGCGCTACTCAGATCCAGAACAGGTATGGCTCCCTGGTCATGTGACATCCTCGCAGACTAGCACCGCGGGGCCGGGCTTTATAGGCTTCCTTCATGGACCCCGCCGCCTTGAGGAGAATCTGTCTTTCCTTTCCCGGCGCCTATGAGGACTTCCCCTTCGGCCCGGAAACATCGGTGTTCAAGGTCCGTGCCCAGGTTTCCGGCGGGGCCAGGCATGAGGCCAAACTCTTCGCGCTGTCGTCGATGGACGTGCGCGACTTCTACGTCAATCTGAAGTGCGAGCCCGCCCTGGCAGTCCAGCTGCGTGCGGCACACCCCGAAATCACGGGGGCGTGGCACATGAACAAGACGCACTGGAACGGCATCCGCCTGGACGGGTCGCTGCCGGACGACATGGTCCGTGACATGGTGGAAGACTCCTACGACCTGGTGGTTTCCGGTTTGAGCAGGAAACAGCAGGAGCAGCTGGGCTGGGCACGCCTGGGCGGGGCAGGAACGGATGACTGACAGGGGCAGGTTTTGGGTGCACTGAATTATCCCGGAGTGGGAGGTACCGAACAGGGGACCGCCCCGGACGGGTTCGACCGTGTCCTGGAAGAGGCCCGGCTGGGCAGCGGCCTCGCGGTCTACCGGCGGGTGGCAGAGGGCATCCTGGCCTGGGAGCTGCAGCGCCGGGCCGGACTTCGGGTCAGCGCGGATTCACCCACGGCGGTACCCGGGGCGCGGGTGGTGAGCGGCTTCGGCGTGGGGCCCCTCCGCCTGAACGCGCCCTGTGAGGTGGTGTGGGTCCACGAGCCCATGCCGGACGGTGTGCCGCAGTCGGCGGGGTTCGGCTACGGGACGCTGCCTGGCCACCCCGCCCGGGGCGAAGAGTCCTTCGAAGTGGAGATCAACAGCCAAGGGGAGGTCCGGCTCCGGATCCGCGCCTTCAGCCGGCCCGCAAACTGGTTCTACGCGGCCGGCGGAATGGTGACCCGTGCGGCGCAACGCCTCGTGACGGGCCGGTACATTGAAGGGGCACGCAGACTCGCCCAGGAAGGATCCGCCCAATGATTTTTATCGTCGTTAAGTTCAAGGTAAAGCCCGACTGGTCGGAGCGCTGGCTGGACCTGGTGGACGACTTCACCAAGGCGACGCGGCAGGAGCCGGGCAACCTGTGGTTCGACTGGTCCCGCAGCGTGGATGACCCGAACGAGTTCGTCCTGGTGGAGGCGTTCAAGGACGACGCCGCCGGCGACCACGTTAACAGCCGCCACTTCAAACAGGCCATGGCCGACATGCCCCAGGCGCTCGCCGAAACACCCCGGATCATCAGCCGGCAACTCGAGGGCGAAGGCTGGGACCTGATGGGCGAATTCACCATCTAGCAGGAAGGCCTGGAGCATGTGGATCGGCTGGAGTGAGTTCGACATCCTCCTCGGGGACGTGCACAGCCTGAAGGAGAAACGCTCCGTTGTCAGGCCCCTCCTGGCCGAACTTAAGCGCCGCTTCGAGATCTCCGTCGCCGAGGTCGGGGACCACAGCCAGTACCGGCGCACGCAGCTTGGCGTTGGCCTCGTGGCAGCGGACCGGCCCCACCTCGTGGAGGTGCTGGCCGCCGTCGAACGTTTCGTGGCGGGCCGGCCGGAGATCGAGCTGCTCAGCGTGCGCCAGCGGGAGCTCCACAGCGAGGACTGACCCCCATCGATTGCTCCGTGGACGCCCTTTTGAGACACCAAAAGGGCGCTTACGGAGCAGCGGATGAGAGGTGTGGATAACTTCTGCGGGTTCTGGCCCCTTCTGGTGTCATGGACCGATGAAGACCCCACGCCCACTTCCGGACGATTTTCAGGGCCGTCCATTCACTACAGGCGAGGCAATCCGCGCCGGGATATCACCCAAGCAACTGCGGCACCGTCAGTTGCGTCGCATGGGGAAGGGCATCAGATCGGGATGTCCGACGGCGGAGCTTCCGCTGAGCGCACGGGTCCGGCCTTTCATTGAAATCAACCAGCTTTGTGCTGCCTCGCACGTTACGGCTGCGCGGCTTCACTCGCTGCCGCAACGGCGCCGGGACGAGACCCTGGACGTCTACCACATCATCCGTCCCGCGGGCGCAGCCCACCTGGACAGGCCGCACGTCATCGTGCACCGCATGAAGCTCTACGAGGACGAAGTCACCACAATTGACGGTGTTCCGGTGACGACGCCGACCCGGACCTGGCTCGATATGGCTGAGCTGCTGTCCGTCGACGAGCTCGTAGCGATGGGGGACAGCTGCGTCCGCGTGCCCAGGATGGAGTTTGAAGGCCGGGACACGCCGCTGTGCAGCGTAAGGGACCTGCAGGGGGTTGTCGACAGGCACCGGGGGAAGCGGGGGCTCCTGAAGGCGAAGGAGGCTCTGAAACTCATCCGGGTCGGATCGGATTCGCCGCAGGAAACCATGCTGCGGCTAGCCATCGTCCGCGCGGGCCTGCCGGAACCCGAGCTGAATGTTCCGATCATTACCGGGGACGGCGTCAGGCATCATGAGCCGGACTTGTCGTACCGCAAATACAAGATCGGCATTGAGTACGAGGGCGAACACCACGGTGAGGAAAGCCAGATCGCCAGGGACATAGCGCGCTCGGAACGGTACACCGCCTTGGGCTGGACGGAGGTCAGGATTTCCAAACGACACATGCTCAATGACGCCAAACCGGCCGCGGCCAAAGTCTTGGTTGCGTTGGCGCAGGCCGGCTGGCGGCGGGGTTCTTAAAAACGATTGCTCCGCAGCGGCCGTTTTGAAGGCTCAAAAGGGCAGCTGCGGAGCAATCGATAGGCGGGGGTATTAGCCGAAGTACTTCGGCAGGGTTCCCTCGTGGGCATCGCGGAGGGCGTCAAGGGACAGGCTCTCCACGCCGTTGATCTCCAGCGTGCCGCTGGCTGCGTCCACCACGCCAATGCGGGTGTGGGCGAAGCCGCGGGCGGTGCACATGTCGGTGAAGCGGACTTCCTCGGAACGGGGAACACCCACAACAGCGCGGCCCTGGGATTCGGAGAAGAGCGCCGTGAACAGGTCCACGCCGTCCCGGTCCATAACGTCCTGCAGGGCGATCCGGGCACCCACGCCGTAACGCAGCGACGACTCCACGAGCGCTGCCGCGAGGCCGCCTTCGGAGAGGTCGTGGGCGGAGTCGATCATGCCGTCGCGCGAGGCGTTGATCAGGATCTCGCCCAAGGCACGCTCAGCCTCAAGGTCAACCTTCGGCGGCTGGCCGCCCAGGTGGCCACGCATGTTCGCCCACTCGGAACCGTCCAGCTCGGCGGCCGTGGTGCCCAGCAGGTAGATCGCCTGGCCGTCCTCGCGCCAACCCGACGGCGTGCGGCGCGCGACGTCGTCGAGCTTGCCCAGCACTGCCACCACGGGGGAGGGGTGGATGGGCGTGGTGCCCGTCTGGTTGTAGAGCGAGACGTTGCCGCCGGTGACCGGGATGCCCAGCACCATGCAGGCGTCGGACAGGCCGCGGATGGCTTCGGCCAGCTGCCACATGACGTCCGGGTCCTCGGGGGAGCCGAAGTTCAGGCAGTCGCTGACGGCCATGGGGATGGCGCCGGCGGTGGCGACGTTGCGGTAGGCCTCGGCCAGTGCCAGCTGGGCGCCGTGGTACGGGTCCAGGTAGGTGTAGCGGCCGTTGGCGTCGGTGGCCAGGGCAACGCCCAGGCCGGTTTCCTCATCCACGCGGACCACGCCGGCGTCGTCGGGGAACGCCATGGAGGTGTTGCCGCCGACGTACCGGTCGTACTGGTTGGTGATCCAGGACTTGGAGCACATGTTCGGCGACGCCACGAGTTCAGTCACGGCGGCAGCCAGCGAGGCCGGGCTGGCCGGGCGCCCGGCGTCCTGCACGGAGCCGGTGAAGGTGTCGGCCTGGACGGCGTCCTGCCACTCGGGGCGGGCGAACGGGCGGTCGTAGACCGGGCCGTCGTGCGCCACGGTGCGGGGATCGACGTCGACAATCACGTCGCCTTCCCAGGTGATGATGAGGCGGCCGGTGTCGGTCACCTCGCCCAGCCAGGAGTACTCCACGGCCCACTTGTCCATCACGGCCTCGAACGCTTCCACGTTCTCCGGCGTGACAACGGCCATCATGCGTTCCTGCGACTCGGACATCAGGATCTCGCCCGGGGTCAGCGTGGGGTCGCGCAGCAGGACCGAGGTCAGCTCAACCTGCATGCCGCCGTCGCCGTTGGAAGCCAGCTCGGACGTGGCGCAGGAGATGCCAGCGGCACCGAGGTCCTGGATGCCTTCCACCAAGGAGCCCTTGAAGAGCTCCAGGCAGCACTCGATGAGGACCTTCTCGGCGAACGGGTCGCCCACCTGCACGGCGGGGCGCTTGGACGGCTTGGTGTCGTCAAAGGACTCGGAGGCAAGCACCGAGGCGCCGCCGATGCCGTCGCCGCCGGTGCGCGCACCGAACAGGACCACCTTGTTGCCCTTGCCGGACGCGTTGGCCAGTCGGATGTCCTCGTGGCGCATGACGCCCACGGCGAGGGCGTTGACCAGCGGGTTGCCCTGGTAGACGGAATCGAACACCATCTCGCCACCGATGTTGGGCAGGCCCAGGGAGTTGCCGTAGCCGCCGATGCCGGCCACCGCACCGTGCATGACGCGCGCGGTGTCCGGGTGGTCGATCGCGCCGAAGCGCAGCGGGTCCATCACGGCCACCGGGCGGGCGCCCATGGAGATGATGTCGCGGACGATGCCGCCAATGCCGGTCGCCGCACCCTGGTAGGGCTCAACGAACGACGGCGAGTTGTGCGATTCGATCTTGAAGGTCACGGCCCAGCCGTCCCCCAGGTTGGTGACGCCGGCGTTTTCGCCGATGCCCACCAGCATGTCCTTCTTCATTTCCTCGGTGACCTTCTGGCCGAACTGGCGCAGGTGGTTCTTGGAGGACTTGTAGGAGCAGTGCTCGCTCCACATCACGGAGTACATGGCCAGTTCGGCGCCGGTGGGGCGGCGGCCCAGGACCTTGACGATCTCGTCGAACTCGTTCCGCTTCAGGCCCAGCTCGGCCCAGGGCAGTTCGGTGTCCGGGGTCTTGGCGGCGTTCTCGACGGTGTCGATATTGAACTTCTTGGTGGTTTCGGTGGTCACTTGTCGCCTCCCACAATCTTGTTCAGGACGGAGGTGAAGAATCCGAGGCCGTCGGTGTCGGAACCGCCGATCCCGTCGAGGGATTCCGGTCCAAAACCGGGTTCCACTGCATGCTCGGGGTGCGGCATGAGGCCCACCACGTTGCCGGCGGCGTTGGAGATGCCGGCGATGTCGCGCCGCGAACCGTTCGGGTTGAAGCCCACGTAGCGGAACACCACGCGGCCTTCGGCCTCAAGGGCGTCCAGGGTCTTCTCGTCCGCGATGTACTGGCCGTCCTGGTTCTTCAGCGGGATGGTGATCTCCTGGCCCGCCTCATAGTCCAGCGTCCAGGCAGTGTTGCTGTTCTCAACACGCAGCACCTGGTCGCGGCACAGGAACTTCAGGTGGTCGTTCTTGATCATCGAACCGGGCAGCAGGTGCGACTCGGTGAGGATCTGGAATCCATTGCAGATGCCCAGGACGGGAAGCTTCGCGTCGCTGTTGGCGGCGTCGATGATCTTCGACATCAGGGGTGCGAAGCGGGCAATGGCGCCGGCGCGCAGGTAGTCGCCGTAGGAGAATCCGCCGGGAATGATGACGGCGTCCACGTCACCAAGCTGGGAGTCACCGTGCCAGAGTTCGACGGCGGTGCCACCGGCCAGGCGGACGGCGCGGGCGGCGTCGCGGTCATCCAGGGTGCCGGGGAAGGTCACGACGCCGATGCGCGCGCCGGCCAGGCGCGGTTGCGCCGCGACGGCCACGGCCTCGCCGATCAGGGGAAGTTCAGTCATGTCAGGCCTCGACGACCTCGACGTTGACGACGTCCTCGATGACCGGGTTGGACAGGAGGGTTTCGGCGGCGTCGCGGGCCTGGGCCAGGATGTCCTCCGTCACCTCGCCGTCGACAGTCAGTTCAAAACGCTTGCCCTGGCGGACAGCGCTGAAGCTGGTGAAGCCCAGCCGGGGCAGAGCGCCAACGATTGCCTTCCCCTGCGGGTCCAGAATCTCGGGCTTGGGCATGACGTCAACAACGATCCGGGGCATCCGGTAACTCCTGTGCGTGAGCTTGGGTAAGGGCGCAGCGGAGTGGTGCCGTCTCACGCCTACCAGGATCTTGGGGACAGTTGGGCAACTGCCGTGGTCAACGATGAGGTGGGGCGCTCCGCGAGCTTGCCCTCCTATTCTACCGGGCGGCGCGGACCCCTTTGTATTCCATGAAATCGGGGCCGGGAGACGGCGGGAACCCTCCCTGCCTGGTGCCGCCGGTGGAGTTCTGGAGTTGCCCGCCTGCCTTCATTAGGATTGCGGCATGGCTGAGAATTCCAAGTCCCTCCTGTTGCCAATGGTTGCCGCGGCTGTGTTCGCCGGGCTGGGCCGGATGGTGTTCCAGAAGGTCAAAGCTGACCGTGTGGCCCGCCAGAGCAAGGTAGCCGGGCCGGTGGATGAGAAGACCAGGCAATGGATCAGTGAGGTAGTGCGTACGCCGCGGCCCTAGCGCGAACAGTCGTAGCGGTCCCTTCCGGGCGCCCTTCGGGGCGCCCTTTTTCGTGCCCTGCCGAGGCTGCTGCCGGGTCGTATGACAATCAGAGATAGTTCTCTGTTTCCTATGTCATATCTTGCTATCAGTCTGTAATCTTTGAGCAGTCTGGTCTCACCAAATTACAAGATCTGTAATTTCCTCTGGCGTGCCAGTCGTTCGGCCGCCCCTCATTGACTGGGCGGCACCTCGTGAAAGGGTTGCGCGTGAATTCAACTGGAAAGAGCCCCTTGCGGGCTGGGGGACTCCGGAAGGCTGCGGCGCTTGCCGTCGGGCTGCCCCTTCTCCTTGGGTCGTTGGTGGCTGGCCCCGCATCGGCGGCACCGGAAGGCCGGGGGCAAGGGGATACGGCCGCCGGCGCCCAGGGCACTCAGTTCAAGGACGGCCGGTACATTGTGGTGCTGGCCGGACCGGCAGCTGCTGCTTATGAAGGCCAGACCCCGGGGCTTGGAGCAACCAAGCCGCAGCAGGGCAGGAAGCTGGATGCGGGCAGCGCCAACTTCAAGGCCTACGACGCCCACCTGCGCCAGCAGCAGCGTGACGTCGCTGCCGGTCAAGGAGTGACCCCTGCCAAGCAGTACACCGCTGCGCTGAACGGGTTCACCGCAGCATTGACGGCGGCGCAGGCCGCCGCGCTGTCGAAGGACAGCCGGGTCCTGGTGGTGGCGCCCGACGTCGAGAACAAGCCGGACTACACCACCACCGACTTCCTCAAGCTCACCGGCCCTGAGGGCATGTGGGCAACGCAGTTCGGCGGGGAGGCAAATGCCGGAAAGGGCGTGGTGGTCGGTGTCATCGACTCCGGCTACGCTCCGGACAACCCTTTCCTCCAGGGTGAACCTGTGGCACCCCTGCAGGGCAAGCCGCAAGTGGGGGTCCCTTACCGCACCGCCGAAGGCAGGATCGCCATGCTGAAGGCGGACGGCACCACCTTCGAGGGCGAATGCCAAAAGGGCCAAGGAAGCGGGGCGGCGTTTGATGGCTCACTGTGCAACTCAAAAGTCGTTAGCGCCCGCTACTTCGCTGATTCCTTCCTCCAGTACGTGGCCCCGGAGAACCGGGCGCCGGAAGAACTCATTTCCCCCGTGGACGTGGGCAGCCACGGCACGCACACCGCCACCACCGCCGCCGGCAACGCCAATGTCGAACAGGTGATCGACGGCGCCAGCTTCGGCAAGAGCTCGGGCGTGGCACCCGCCGCGAAGGTCTCCGTCTACAAAGTCTGCTGGGAGGACACCAACCCGGATACCGGCGGTTGCTACTCCTCTGCTTCAGTAGAGGCCGTGGATGCAGCCCTCAAGGACGGCGTGGACGTCCTGAATTACTCCATTTCGGGAAACAACAACAACACCACTGATCCTGTGGCGCTGGCATTCCTCAATGCCGCCGCTGCCGGCGTCTTCGTCTCCGCCTCGGCAGGCAACTCCGGCCCTGCGGCTTCCACTGTCAACCACGCCTCGCCCTGGCTCACCACTGTGGCTGCTTCCACTTTCCCCAGCGACCTGCTCGGAACCGTCAAGGTCTCTGACGGTTCGCTGTACCGCGGGGCATCCATCATGAAGACGGAAGTGGCTGACAAGCCCACGGTCATTGCTGCGGCGGCCGCTGCCGCAGGCGCCACCAATGCCAACCTCTGTGCCCCGGGCTCACTGGATCCGGCGAAGGTGGCAGGCAAGGTGGTGGTCTGCGACCGCGGTGTCGTGGACCGGACCGCCAAGAGCCAAGAGGTCCTGGACAAAGGCGGCGTGGGCATGATCCTGGTGAACCTCACCAGCAGCTCCGAGGACGCGGACAACCACGTGCTGCCGACCGTCCACGTCAATGCGCCCAAGAGCCTAGAACTTAAGTCCAAGCTGGAAGGAAACCCGGCGCTGACCGTCAGCCTGGTGAAGGGCGACTTGACCGGGCTGCCGCCGGCTCCCGCACCGCAGATCGCAGGATTCTCGTCCCGCGGCCCCACCCTTGCCTCCGGCGGCGACCTGCTCAAGCCGGACATCGCCGCGCCGGGCGTCAACGTCCTTGCCGGCGTCTCCACCATCGGCAACGACGGTGACCAGTTCGGATTCATGTCCGGCACGTCCATGGCGGCCCCGCACATTTCCGGCTTCGGTGCCCTGGTGCTGGGCAAGCAGCCGTCATGGGGTCCCGCGATGGTCAAGTCCGCGATGATGACCACCGCCTACCCGCTGGTCAACGCTGACGGCTCGGCCAACACCGATCCCTTCCAGGGCGGAGCGGGCCACATCGATTCCACCCGCGTGCTCGATCCCGGCCTGGTGTACAACTCGGGCGTCCAGGACTGGCTGGCATTCCTCAACGGCCAGGGTGTTGAAACGGGAGCTCCGCAGGCGGGCTCCATCCCAGCCCGCGACCTCAACCTGCCGTCGATCGCGCTGGGCAGCCTGGTGGGGGAAGTCCAGGTGAAGCGGAAGCTCACGGCACTGGTCCCGGGCCTGTACCGCCCTGAGGTGAACATGCCGGGCTTCAACGTGACGGTGGAACCCCAGGCGTTGAACTTCGCCAAGGCCGGCCAGACCCGCGAGGTGACCCTCACCATCCGTAACGCCAGCGCTCCGATGGGCAAGTTCAGCACCGGAACCCTGACCTGGAAGGGGCCGAGGACGGTGTCCTCACCGATCGCCGTACGCCCCGTTGATGCCCAGGTTGCGCCGTCGTTCTCCTTCAGTTCGCCCACCGGGACCGGCAGCGGTTCCATGGAACTGGTATCCGGCTCGGACAGCCCCATCGCGGTGGGCGTGGAGGGCCTGGCACCGCTGAGCCAGACGGCCATCACCAAGACGCCGGGCGAATATGCTCCGACGAACGACGCGCACAATGCCCTGCTGCAGGTGAAGGTGCCGGCCGGCGCCTCCTTTGCCCGGATGGGCGTCCAGGCACAATCGGACGACGTCGACTGGGACATGGTGGTGTACGCACCGAACGCTTCGGGCGGGCTGACGGCAACCCAGGTGGCGACGGCCTCCGCCAGCGAGTTCCTGGACATTGACTCGCCCCGGGCGGGCACCTACTACGTGGTGGCAAACCTGTACTCCACGCCGGACAACGGGCCGGCCACGGCTTCCGTCCAGGCGGTGACGTTCGCCGGGGATGCCGGCAACCTCACCGTCGATCCGAACCCCATCGTGGCTCCGAACGGAACAGCAACATCGGCAACCCTGGCTTGGACCGGCCTGTCCGAGGGATCCTACCTCTCACGGCTGAGCCTGGGCGGGAACGGCGTCAGGACCTGGGTGAACGTGCAGGTGGGGCCTGGCTCTGCCGCGGCCCCGGCCGGCGCTCCGCAGCTTGGCCTGGCACAGGCGGTGCCCGCCAGCTGACGCGCCAGGATCTGGGGGGAAGGTCCCGGGCGGTCGACAACCGCCCGGGACCTTTTTCATCCCTGCGGCCCCGTGTTGGCTTCGCAGCGTGCGGCAATGCACTCAGGCGGACGTGCCGCCTCCCAACAGCGGAGCCATGGCGTTCCAGCGGGCAATCTCGCAGCCGTCCGTGCGGCTGAAGACAGAGTCCACGGGGCGGCCGTCGATGGTGCCGGTGACCATCGCGACCTGCGGACCGCCGTACTGCTGGGTGCACAGCTTCGGAGGACCCGGCACCGGGAAAAAGATGGCTTCGCCGAACTGTTCCACGGCGGCGAGTGCCGCTTCCGGATCCGGCACGGTGGTGCCGTCGGCCGGGCGGCCATCCCTGGCCACCAGGCGGAAGACGTATTCGGGGGAGTCGGCATCCGGCCGGACGCTGACAGTCAGGTCGATCACGAATGCTGCCAGGCCGTGACCGCGTTGAGTTCCCGGGCCAGCCTTTCCCGCAGCACCGAGGCCTCTGCGGCGAATGCCCGCTGGTGCTCGACATACACAGCCTTGCCCTGCGGCGTTTCGATGGGAATCGCAGGGTATCCCCATTCCGCAAGGTCGTACGGTGACGCCTGCATGTCCATGGCCCGGATGCGCCACGACAACTCGAAACAGTCCATGACCAGTTCGCTTGGCAGCGCCGGCAGCAGCTTGTAGGCCCACTTGTACAGGTCCATGTTGGCGTGCAGGCAGCCCGGCTGCTCCAGGTGGCGCTGGCTCTCCCGGGTGGGTGTGAGCTCGTTCAGCGGGAGCGCGTCCGGAGTGTAGAAGCGGAACGCGTCGAAGTGGGTGCACCGGATTTTGTTGTCCTCCACCACCTTGTCGGTGCCGGCCGCTCCCAGCCTCAGCTGCAGGTATTCGTGGCGAAGGTCGAACTTGTCCTGGCGGTACACCATGGCCCACTCATGCAGGCCGAAGCAGCCAAACTGGGCCGGACGTGCAGCGGTACCGCGGAGGATGATGCCGGCAAAGGCCACCGCATCCTTCCGGTCGGCCAGGAAGGCCGCCCGGTCGAAGGTGACAGCGGTGCTTCCCGCCGGCAGCCCCAGGAAGGCAAGCTCGCCGTCGTCGAGCGTCCGGTAATGCTTCCAACTGCGCCGCAGCGCCGCCTGCTCATCGGTCAGGACCGTCCCGGCCCCCGGGTGCCAGCGCCTCAGCTGGCCCGGCTTTTGCGTGTAGTAGGTGAACAGGAAGTCTTCCACGGGATGCTTTTGTCCCGCGGACCGGCGGGCAAGGTAGGGATCGGCGTAGCGGCTGACACGTTGCAGGTGGGCTTCCTCCCTGCTCCGCCCGATGTCCGCCGCCAGGAGGCTAAGAGGCTCCACCCGCGGTACCCAACACGTCCTTGGCGGCTTCCCATGCGCTGATTTCACACCCGTCGGTCCGTGCAAAGGAGGCATCAACGGCAACTCCGTCCACCACTCCTGTCACGGTCGCCTTCTGCGGGCCGCCGTACTGCTGCGTGCAGGCCTGGGCGCTCCCTTGGGTGGCTGGCGCCAGGATGGCAGGGTTCGCCTTCACCGCCGCGCAGGCTGCGGCCGCGTTGGGGTGGCTGCTTTCCGCGGCCGGCGTTCCGGCGGTGCAGACCAAGGTGTAGTCGAGTTGGGCTGCGCCTTCGGACGGCACGACGGTGATGGCCAGTTCGGCATTTCCCTGGCCCGGTCCGGGCGACGGCCGGGACGTGGGCGGTGCCGGGGCCGGCGCCGAGGTCTCGGTGTCGGGGGACGGGGTGCCAGGGGTGGATGGCGGGGTGGCAGGGGAAGAACCGGAGGGGGCCGGGGAAGATGGGCCCGACGACGAGCCTTCCGGGGTGCCGGAACAGCCGGAGACCAGCCCGGCACCAAGCGCCAGGACTGCAGCGAACAGCCGCACTTTATGCATCAGGCCACCTCTCCCGCACGCGATAATTTTCGTCCGCTAATTCTAGTCATTTGCGCGCCCGGGGCCACTGCGGCCGCGACAAGCGCCGGCGCCCGCTAGGAAGCGCTCCCTCCCGATGTGGCAGCGATCAACCCCATCATGGAAGCATGCAGTTCGGTGACCTGTTCCCGGCTCAGCCCCAGCCGCTCCATCATGGTGCCGGGCACGTTGAGCGCCTGCTGCCTCAGCGCGGCGCCTTCGGGAGTCAGTTCGACGGCGAGGGCCCGCTCGTTTCCGTCCGCGCGGCGCCGGGTGATCAGCCCGGCTGCTTCCAGCCTGCGGAGCAGGGGAGAGATGGTGGCCGGTTCCTGGGCAAGGGCTGCACTGATGTTCTTCACTGTCCGCGGGCTTGTTTCCCAAAGGCAGAGCATCACCAGGTACTGCGGATGCGTCAGGTTGAGCTTCTCCAGCACGGGCTTGTAGGCGCCCACAACGCTGCGCGCAGCTACCGTAAGGGCGAAGCAGAGCTGGTGTTCCAGCAGCAGGTCTTCATCCTGTGCCGTGTCGACGCTCGTCGTCATTGATCCTCCAATTGTTAGTGCGCTAATAGTTAGTGTACATTTCTAAGCAGGAAACGCAGTAAGTGGAAGGAACCGCTTCATGGACAGGGCCAGATCAGGGCAGAAGGGCAACGCCTCCCAGCGCTTCATGCGGGCGACGGGGAAGCTGAGGGCCATCTTCGGTCCGGCAAGCCGAACCTCGCTGGCGCATGACATGACGGAGGAGAACCGCAGGCTGCTGGCCCAGCGGCAGGCCGAAACCCAGCAGTGGGAGACCGTCACCAGGCCGGACGGCAGCACGTACGTCGTGCCGAGGAACCCGGAAGACCGGTCCCTGCGCTGATCCGCACGGGCTGACCGTCCCGCCCTGCAACACCGCGGACGGGCGTGGCGGACGCCATTCTTCCCCCGGCCTGCCGGCGCCTTTTTCCCACGGCGGGTTTAAACTGGGGGCACTGGCTCCCGCCGGAGGCAGCGGCACTTTCGCCCGAGGCTCGGGAAGGGGGTGGAAAACAGTGGCACATGTCCTCAGTGGTTTCATGGGCCTGACTGAAAGGCTCCGTTTCTTCTTCGGTCCTGCTACCCGACTGGACGCCGACACGCCCGTCGTACACAAGCACGACGAATTCGAGCAGGCCTCCGAAGAGGAGCTCTCGCACTTCGTGGTTGAAACCGACTCATCCGGCCACCACTACGCCGTGCGCCGCGAAGACCTGGAAAACGAAGGCTGACATCCTTATCCAGGCCCCTTAAGTACACAAAAGCCGGGCCGTCCTTCCAATGGAACGAAAGGACGGCCCGGCTTTTTGCTGCCTGGCTTAGCGGCCGGTCCCGCCGTAGACGGTGGCTTCGCTCTCGCTGTCCAGCCCAAATGCCTTGTGGATCACCCGGACGGCCTCGTCCAGCAGGTCCGCATGCGTTACCACGGAGATGCGGATCTCGGAGGTGGAGATCATGTTGATGTTGATGCCGGCGTCCGACAGCGCCTTGAAGAACGTGGCCGAAACACCGGGGTGGGACCGCATGCCGGCACCGATCAGTGACAGCTTGCCGATCTGCTCGTTGTACTCGATCGACTCGAAGCCGATCTGGTCCTGGGCGGCGTGCAGTGCAGCCAGGGCATCGGCACCTTCAACGATCGGCAGGGTGAAGGAGATATCGGTCTTGCCCGTGCCGTGGGTGGACACGTTCTGGACGATCATGTCGATGTTGGAGTGCGCGTCCGCAATGACCTGGAAGATCGCGGCAGCCTTGCCGGGAATGTCGGGGACGCCGACCACGGTGACCTTGGCTTCTGAACGGTCATGGGCAACGCCGGAGATGATTGGCTGCTCCAAGGCAACTCCCTCTTGAGTGGTGATCTTGTCTTCGGCGCTGGGGATGACCCAGGTGCCTTCGTGCTGGCTGAATGAGGAACGGACGTGCAGCGGGACACCGAACCGGCGGGCGTATTCGACGCAGCGCAGGTGCAGGATCTTGGCTCCCGAGGCCGCGAGCTCCAGCATCTCCTCGCTGGAGATGGTGTCGATTTTCTGGGCCGAAGGGACAACGCGGGGATCGGCGGTGAAGATGCCGTCAACGTCCGTGTAGATTTCGCAGACGTCCGCTTCCAGGGCGGCTGCCAGCGCCACCGCCGTGGTGTCGGAGCCACCGCGGCCCAGGGTGGTGATTTCGTTGGTGGCCCGGGTCATGCCCTGGAACCCTGCAACGATGGCGATGTTCCCCTTGTCCAGGGCCGTGCGGATCCGGTGCGGGTCGACGTCGATGATCCGGGCCTTGCCGTGGATCCCATCCGTGATCATGCCGGCCTGGGATCCGGTAAAGGACTGTGCGGACGCGCCGAGCTTGTTGATGGCCATGGCCAGCAGGGCCATGGAGATGCGTTCGCCGGCCGAGAGCAGCATGTCCATTTCCCGGGCAGGTGCGGAATCGGTGACCTGTGCGGCGAGGTCCAGCAGTTCATCCGTCGTATCGCCCATGGCCGAAACGACCACTACAACCTCGTTGCCGGCCTGCTGGGCGTCAACGACGCGCTTGGCAACGCGCTTGATGCCGTCCGCGTCCGCCACGGAGGAGCCACCGAATTTCTGCACGATGAGCTGTTTGGTCACCGCTTTGCCGGCGGACGGCACCTGCGGCTGTGTTGCGTTGTGCACTTCGGTGGTGGGCGTACTCATGCGCATACCTTCATTGGATCAAGTGGAGTTCTGGAGGCTTGGCAGCCTGACGCCGGGCCGGCGCGACTTCCTTTCGACAGTTTATCGCCGTGCGAAGAGCGGCGCTGAATTGTGACCGCATGCCGGTACCCGCCCGAGGCGCACGGGCGGGGGCAGCCGTCAGCCCAGTGCGTTTCGGCGTCCCTCGAAGGCCCGTCCGAGCGTGACCTCGTCGGCGTACTCCAGGTCCCCACCCACCGGCAGCCCGGATGCCAGGCGGGTGACGGTGATGCCGATCGTCTTGAGCATGCGGGCCAGGTAGGTGGCCGTTGCCTCACCCTCCAGGTTCGGGTCGGTGGCGATGATGACTTCCTGGATCTCGCCGTCGTTCAGCCTGGTGAGTAGTTCGCGGATCCGCAGCTGCTCGGGACCAACGCCGGCAATGGGATTGATTGCGCCGCCCAGCACGTGGTACCGGCCGCGGAATGATCGGGTGCGTTCGACAGCGAGGACGTCCTTGGACTCCTCAACCACGCAGATGACTGAAGGGTCGCGGCGGGGGTCCCGGCAGATGTTGCACTTTTCCTGCTCGGTAACGTTGCCGCAGACCGTGCAGAACTTGACCCGCTCCTTCACCGTGGTGATGGCCTCGACCAGCCGCTTCATGTCCTGGGGGTCCGCTTCGAGGATGTGGAACGCCAGCCGCTGTGCGGACTTGGGGCCCACCCCTGGAAGGCGTCCGAGCTCATCGATCAGCTCCTGGACAGCACCTTCGTACACGTTTCCCTCTTTAGCTTGGTATGGATGGCGGGTAAATGGATCGGCAGTTCAGCCGTGCGTGCCTGGCGTCAGTACCGTGGCGGCACCGGGCTTCCGTCCAAGGACCGCTCCTCGATCAGTTTCCCGCCCAGGATGCGTTCCACCGCGGCCCGGCCGAACACCCCCGACTCCTCAATGGTTTCGTCGTCGGCGCTCGGTATGTCCTGGACGTATGCAGTTGACGCTGCAGTGCTGGAGGGCGCCTTGGCGCGGCCCGCAGCAGCCTCCGGGCTGTTGGACAGCCGCTGGTAGAGGCTTTGCCGGGTTTCCGTGCGTGTCGCAGCGGGTGCACTGCCGGGAGTTGCGGGACGTATGGGAGCGACGGCGGGTGCGGACCCGGCGGAGGCCATCGCAAATTCCGGGGCCGGGGCAGGCTGGGACGTCGACGGCGGACGGGACCCCTGGGTGCCGTCGGCAGAGGCTGCGGTGGGCTGGCCCGGCGACGCCCAGCCAGTTCCAGACGCAGCAGCGGGCGCAGTCACGGGAATGGATGGAGGAACCTGTGCGGTGGCCGGCTCGTAGCGGGGAATCTGGACAGGTCCGCTTGATTCGGGCTGGCCCGCAGCAGGGACAGCTGCCCCCACGTTGCTCTTATCTCCGACCACCCACACGCCTGGGGCCTGCTCCACAGCCCGTGTCCAGGGGTCGTGTGCGGCGGGCTGTCCTGTGCCGCCTGCACCCCGTGTGCCGGTGGTGATTCCTGCCCCATGGGAAGGTGCCTCAACGGAATCCTTGGCCCCGCCGGCGGACTGCTGGGGGGTTTCCCGTGCAGCATTTGGTGGGGTGGCACGGCTGCCCGGACGTGGTGACGGTTCCCAGTCCATGGGAGGTTCCTCGTCCAGCGGGGGAGCGTCCTCGTCCCGAGCGGGTCCCCAGTCATCGTCCGAGTAGGAGTAGTCACCGCCGGCATCGGGGTATGCGGCGGCCGGCGCAGGCTGCGCGGCGCTGGAAGCGTCGCCGGGCGGCGACCCACCTGCGTGCGCAGGAGAGGATGCCGGGCTGGAGGTTCCCGCGTTCGCCGTTGCCGGGGCAGCGGGCGTGTGGGAAGCCGGAGGGTTGGCCGGTGCTGCCTGGATAGATGGCGCTGCATGGGCGGATGTCGCTGCCTGGGATGTCGCTGCCTGGGATGCCGCGGCATGGACGGCCGTGGTGGCTTCTGCAGGGGCGGGGGCTGCAGCGGAACTGCCGGAACCGCGGGGTCCGCCGCCGGGCGCCCCGGCATGTGCCCGGGCCTCCGGGTGGCCGGGCCGGCCGCTGGCAGCCGCACTGCCGGCCTGTTCGCCAAAGCTCCGGTCTCCACCGGGTTGAGTCCCAAGGTCCTGGACCCCGGCATCCGGGCCGGTGCCTGGGCGGCGAGGGGTGTCCATGGCGGAGGGCGCCGGAGCCAGTCCCCACGCGACGTCAGCTGAAGTGGCGGGAACCACCGGGCTGGCCGGCGCTTTTGGGTTTGGGTCAGAGCTCGATTGGCCGGCGCCGCGTTGCTGGCCGGCGCCGCCCGGTTGGCTGGCGCCGTTCGTTTGGCTTGGGCCGTTCGATTGGCTGGCGCCGCCCGCCACGGCATTGATCTGGCAGTCAATCCCCACCGTCTTGTGGATGGCCTGCCGCAGGTTCTCCGAGTGGTCCGCGCGGCCGAAAGCGCCGGCAAGTCCCTGGGTGGTGAAGGACAGCGTCAGGACGCTGCCGTCAAAGGAGCTGACCTGGGCATTGGGCTCAACAAGGGCCCACGTGCTGCGCTTGATCTTGGACAGCGTCTGCAGGACGTCAGGCCAGGCCCTGCGCAGGACTTCCACATCACCCATCGCCGACGGTGCGGCAGGCGCGGAACCGGCGGGTTGCTCCCGGTGTCCGTCCTGGGCCTGCGGGTTGACGGTGGCCGGGCTTCCGTGGGCTTGGGTCGCAGGAGCCGGGGTTTCCCGTTCCCTGGTTTCCGGGGCCGGGGTTTCCCGATCCCTGGTTTCCGGGGCCGGGGTGTGCCTGTCCGTGGCCTGCCGGGGTTGAGTTTCCGGGGCCGGGGCTTGCCGGGGCGGGGTTTCCGGAACCTGCGGTCCGTCAGCGGGCGCATGCGGCGCGGCAGGGGCGGCCGACCGTTCCGCGGTGGGTGCATGGCCGGCAGCGGTTTCATCAACCGGCCAATCGTTCGTGCTCACCCGCGGCGGCGTCAGCGGGGTACGCAGGCCCGCAGGAGCCTGAGCGCCCTGGGCATCCAAGGGCGCGGGCGCAGCGGCAACCGGGGGATTTTCTGCGCCGCTGGTTTCGGAGCGGTGGATTTCCGAGCGGCTTTCCGGGCGCGCGTTGCTATCCGGGCGCGCGTTGGAGGTGCGGCCGGGCAGCTGTTGCTCCGGTGTCACGGCGGCGCGGCCTTCCTGTTGAACCGGGCCTGCTGCAGGGAGGGGGCCAGCCGCTTGCTGCACGGGCTGGGGCGATGGTGCCTGCGTTGCCTGGGCCTGGTTCGGAGACAGGGCCGGGGCGCCGACGTCATTGCCTGCATAGTTGAGGCGCCGTTCAACGCGGTCAATCCGCGCAGCCATCCCGCGCTCATTCTGTTCGGCGCTGGGGAGCAGGATCCGGGCACACAGCAGTTCGAGGTGCAGCCGAGGGGATGTTGCGCCCGTCATTTCGGTCAGGGCGGTGTTGGTGACATCCGCAGCGCGGGAAAGTTCCGCAGCCCCCAGGTTGTGGGCCTGGTTCTGCAGGCGGGCGATCTGGTCCGCCGGCATCCCGCGCAGGATGACGTGGGCGCTCTCAGGCATGGCCTGGACGATGATCAGGTCCCGGAAGCGCTCCAGCAGGTCCTCGACGAACCGGCGCGGGTCGTGGCCCGTCTGGATGACCCGGTCCACAGCACGGAAGACCGTTGCGGCATCGGAAGCGGCGACCGCTTCCACGACGTCGTCCAGCAGCGATGCATGGGTGTAGCCGAGCAGGGCCACCGCAAGCTCGTAGTCCAGACCGTTGGGCCCGGCGCCGGCCATGAGCTGGTCCAGTACGGAAAGCGAGTCACGGACCGAACCGCCGCCGGCCCGGATGACCAATGACAGCACGCCGGGAGCCACCGGAACGTTTTCCTGCTGGCACAAAAGTTCGAGGTAGGCCATCAGCGGTTCCGGCGGCACCAGCCGGAACGGATAGTGGTGCGTCCGGGAGCGGATGGTTCCGATGACCTTGTCCGGCTCGGTGGTGGCAAAGATGAACTTGATGTGTTCCGGCGGTTCCTCCACGATCTTCAGTAGGGCGTTGAACCCCGCTGAGGTGACCATGTGGGCTTCGTCGATGATGAAGATCTTGTAGCGGTCCCGCACGGGAGCGAACGTGGCGCGTTCGCGGAGGTCCCGTGCGTCGTCGACGCCGCCGTGGCTGGCAGCGTCGATCTCGATGACGTCCAGCGATCCGGAGCCGCCGCGGGCCAGCTCCACGCAGCTGGGGCAGGTGCCGCAAGGGGTATCCGTGGGGCCCTGCGCGCAGTTGAGGCAGCGGGCCAGGATGCGGGCGGAGGTGGTCTTGCCACAGCCCCTGGGGCCGGAAAAAAGGTAGGCGTGGTTGACGCGGTTCTTCCGCAGGGCCGTCATCAGCGGCTCGGTGACGTGCTCCTGACCGATAACGTCGGCGAACGAGTCGGGACGGTATCTGCGGTACAGGGCGGTAGTAACTGTCACAGAGAAAACCCTACCAATCCGGGCTGACATCATGCCGCCCTGTGGGGGAATAGTAAAGACCCCCCATGCACCCGCCAGAGCCCGTCTACCCTTGCTACCTTCCGGTCCTGGGGGAGTTCAACAGGATGACGCCACATGAGGGGCCGTCAGATACTTTACCCGAACATTCGGCGCGACTCGAATCGGGCGTCCTTACCGCCAGCCCTCCACAGGCCAGGTCATGAAGGCTGGCTCCTCGTAGGGGTGGGCAGTCCGCAGCGCAGCCACCACGGCGGCCAGCACTCGTTCCTCCACGATGCATTCGACGCGTTCTTCAGCCACGGTTTCCGGCCTGCCGGGCCGGCCGAGGTAGGGCTGGGCGCCCTCGTGCGGAGTGAACCTCCCGGTCCCCGCCGTGACGAAGGAGCAATGGGAGTAGTTTCCCAAGTGGCCCGCTCCGGCGTCGCCGATGGCATCCAGAACCTGCCCGGTGTGCGACGCAGGGACATAAACCACCAGCGCGTGCAGCTCAGCCATGGAACCTATAGTGCACGATGATGCCCCAATCGCTGCGGTTTCCATTGCTTATCCCGGCGGGACGCACGATCATGGAAATGTACACCGATTGGGGCAATCTCGAGATTGTGAGCTGTGTGGCCTGGCTTTGCGGTGCCGGACCAAGCGGTTCAACGGCGTACCCGCGGGAATGGGCGCGTTGGGGGCGCCCATTTTCCAGTTTAAGGCAGCATTCGGCACCTGCCGGCGTCGAAAACGCCCCTCCCGGCGCTCAATTGGGCGTTGCGGGAAAGTTCAGGTAGTCTAGTACCTGCTTTTGATTCAGAAGCAGTTGGAGAATTCGCCTAGCGGCCTATGGCGCACGCCTGGAACGCGTGTTGGGTTAACGCCCTCGGGGGTTCAAATCCCCCATTCTCCGCCGGTCAAGAACCCGGCCCCGGTAACACCGGGGCCGGGTTCTTTCGTTTTCCCGCGTGCCCGCGGTGGCGGCGATGATCAGGCAGCGACGGTCACGCAAGGCCGGCCGAGGGCTCACCCAACCGCCGCAGGCGTTCCCTTGCCGCATTTTCGCTGGGCCTTCTGCGGCCCAAGGCGAGACGGACGACGCCGAGCACCGCCTTGGTTGCCGCCCGCACCGGGAGGGGGAATGGGCCGAGCCGTGGAACGGAGAGTCCAAGCATGCTGCGGTACCTGGGCTCCAGGGTGTAGACGGCACTGGCGAACAGCACCCGGTAGCCGGGACGAAGCAGGGGGTGCAACGGTGGATTGCGGATGAATTGCACGGTTTCAGCCACCCTTTCGTCCGTCCGCAGCTGGTCCTGTGCGTACCAGCGATCCAACTCATTTCGCATTTCCGCTTCCGTAAGCGGTGGATCCTCCACTCCCATCAGCCTGCCGGCCTGGGCCCACTCCCGCACATAGGCGTCAGGGCCGCCCGGGATGGGACGTCCGTACACCTTGTGGGCCGTGAGGAAAGCGTCCGTGAAGGCGACGTGGATCCAGCGCGCGAGGCCGGGATCGTTGGCGCTGTAGGTTCGCAGGCCGCCCGCGTTGTCCCGGTACGTCCCCTGGACAGGCACGTGCAGGTGGCGGACGCGTTCGGACGAGTCTTCAGCAGCGGCCTTGGAGCCGTAGGTGACGGTGAAGATCCAGCGGATGGTGTTGGCCAGGCGCCGGAGGGGGTCTTCACGGAAGTTGGAGTGTTCGTGCACACCGGCCAGAGCGCCGGGGTGCAGCGACTGCATGAGCAAAGCGCGGATACCGGCCACGATGGGCGTCATGGAGCCGTGGACCGCCCACACTGCCGACCCGGGCAGGTGGTATCCGGCGTCATTGCCTTCCGCCAGGCGCAGCGACCATTCAGGTGGACCGTCTGCCTTGCCTGAGAAGGTCTTTCTCAGTTCGTCCTGCCAGATGCGAAGGACATTGCGCATGACCTATTGTTGCCCATTTTTCCGGCGCCGGAAGGGCTCTCGCAGGTCCAAGGGGATGCTGAACCCCTAACGCCCGCAAAAAAACCCGCATTGTGCGGCAGCAGGGTTCACAGGCCTGGGGGCCTGTGGTCCCATGGGACATACCGTCGAGACAACGCGCGGTCAGCCACGTGGTGGAGTCAGTCAATTGGGCAAGCATTGGGCGCCGGGCAGGGGCAAGCCGGAACAGGGTTCTTTTCCCCCTGTCGCGCGTGCAGTGGCCGCCGCGGGCGTGCTGGCCGCATCGGTGGCCGCAGTCAACCTCGCGGCAGGTCCGGAAGGAGCCGGCCAGGCGGCGGGTTCTGTTTCCCGCGCCGGAACAAGCCGTGCCGCCGCGGCCCCGGCAGGCGCCACAGCGCAGGAATCAGCCAGCGCCCCGGAATCGAATTTGCTGCAGCCCTCTGAAGCTGCCCCCATGGGATCGGACCAGGTGGGAGCGGGACAGTTGGCGGCGCCCGTCCTGTCCGACCCCCACGCGGTCCTTTCCTTTCCCCACCCGACGGTCGGCACCTTCGGGGATGGCGGATTCCCAGGACTGGCGGTGGGCCCGGCCGGGGTTGGCAGGCCTCCCACCGGGTTCCTGATGGCACCGTTGCAGGTCCTTTACCCGAGTTCGCCGTTCGGATTCCGGATCAGCCCGCTGAGCGGATTTGCGGGAGACTTCCACCTGGGACAGGACTATGCCGCGCCATGCGGGGCCACGGTTTACGCGGCGGATTCGGGCGTCGTCAGGGCGGCGGGCTGGCACCCCTGGGGAGGCGGCAACCGGGTGGAGATTGACCACGGCGATGGCCTCGTCACCACCTACAACCACCTGGAATCGATTGGCGTACGTACGGGTGACAAGGTGCAGGTCGGGCAGGCCATCGCACAGGTGGGTTCCACGGGCTGGTCCACGGGCTGCCATCTGCACTTCGAGACCATCGTCAAGGGCCGGTATACGAATCCCTTGGGCTGGAGCTTCCTCACGCTGCGGGCCGTGGGACAGTTGCTGCCAGACCATCTGGTTGCGTACGGGCCCGGTGGAAATTCCCTCTCCGACGGCAGGGTCAGCTGGACCATCCCACTGCCGATGTTGCCGGACGTTGGATCCCGGGCTGTGGATTCCCACATGTGGGATTCGACGGCGGCACCACCTCCGGCGACGGGCATGGCGTTCCCGTCCCCGACGCCCTCGCCCAGCAGTCCGTGGGCGGCTGAGCCCTCGCCGTCGCCCTCACCCTCGCCAACTGAACCATCTCCTTCAACCAGCGACCCATGGCCATCGCCCACGCCCACTGAGCCTTCGCCTTCACCAACTGAGCCGTCCGAGCCGCCGGCGCCTACCACTGAGGAACCGGCGCCGTCGCCTACCACTGAGGAACCGGCGCCGTCGCCTACCACTGAGGAGCCGGCCCCGTCGCCTACCACTGAGGAACCGGCGCCGTCGCCTACCACTGAGGAACCGGCGCCGGCGCCTACCACTGAAGAGCCGGCGCCCTTGCCCACCACTGAGGAACCGGCCCCAGCGCCTACCACTGAGGAACCGGCCCCGGCGCCCAGTGAGCCTGCGCCGTTGCCCACCACCGAAGAGCCGGCCCCTGCCCCCGCGCCTATCGAAACGGCCACGCCCATAGAGACAGCCAGCCCCATAGAGACAGCGACGCCCACAGAGACGGTGACCCAAACAGCGCCCAGCCAGGAAACTTCCAGCCCGGACCCGTACGTAGACGCCACGGCAACGAACAGCACGTATGAAGAACCTGCCGGAGACACGACGCTCGTCACCCCTGTACCCGATTCCACTAACACTCAATGACGGCACGGGGACTGAGTTCGGACAGTTCAGGGGAAAGGTGGTGATGGTGGTCAACGTGGCGTCCAACTGTGGATTCACTCCGCAGTACGCAACCCTTGAGTCGCTCTACGCCAGGTTCCGCGACCGCGGCTTCGAGATCCTGGGCGTACCCTGCAACCAGTTCGCGGGGCAGGAGCCCGGTACGGACAGCGAGATCGCCGGGTTCTGCGAGCGCAATTACGGGGTCACATTCCCGCTGACGGCCAAGGCGGATGTGCGGGGCAGGAACCAGCACCCGTTGTATGGCGAGCTTACGAAGTTCAAGGCCGGCCTGCTGCCCGGCCTGGTGAAGTGGAACTTCGAAAAGTTCCTGGTGAGCCGCGACGGCGAGGTGGCGGCAAGGTTTGCCCCGGCAGTGCAACCGGACTCGCCCAAGGTGCTGGCAGCGATCGAGGAATTACTCTGCTGATAAAAACGACTACGCCGAATCAAGTATGAATATGCGCAGTTTTACGAACTTTTTCCACATCAGCTCCGGCGATTTACCCCAAGTTTGCCAAATGTCTGATTGGATAAAGATTACTGAAGGGTAGAAGGGAAGAACGGCTTCCCACCGACCACAGAGGCAGCAATGGAGCACATCGAGGCCGAACATCCCCGGCCACGCCACTTCCTACTCCACCTGAGCGACCCCCACTTGTTGGGAGGTGCAGAACCCCTCTACGGAACCGTCGACAGTGAAGCGCGGCTCATCCAGCTCTTTGACGAAGTGAAGGCCTCCGGCGCGCGGCCGGAAGCCGTGATCTTCACCGGAGACCTCGCGGACAAGGGCGACCCCCAGGCCTACGTCAAGCTGCGGGCCATCGTGGAGCCCGCCTGCCGGGACCTGGGTGCAGAGGTCATCTGGGCCATGGGCAACCACGACGACCGCGCCAACTTCCGCATGGGCCTGCTGGACCAGCCCGGCACCGCCGAACCCGTGGACCACAGTTACTTCATCAACGGGCTGCGCGTCATCACCCTGGACACGACCGTTCCGGGCTTCCATCACGGCGAGGTGAGCCCGGAACAGCTGGACTGGCTGGCCCGGCAGCTGGAAACTCCAGCCCCGGACGGCACGATCCTGGCCCTCCACCACCCGCCCGTGCCCTCCGTGCTGGACCTTTCGGTGCTGGTGGAACTGCGGGACCAGGCGTCGCTGGCCGCCGTAGTGCGGGACTCCGACGTCCGCACCATCCTGGCCGGCCACCTGCACTACTCCACCACGGCCATGTTTGCCGGTGTTCCCGTCTCGGTCGCCTCGGCCTCCTGCTACACCCAGGACCTCAATGTTCCGGTCGGAGGTACCCGCGGGCAGGACGGCGGGCAGGCCTTCAACCTGGTGCACGTGTACGAGCACACGATCGTGCACTCCGTGGTTCCGCTCGGCACTTCGCCCACTGTTGGCGAGTACGTGTCACCGGAGGAAACGGCGGCACGCCTGGAAGCTGCGGGGATCCAGATTCCGGAGACCACCAAGCAGCGCGGCGGCGCCCGGCTCGGCGCGCCCACGAGGCGCTAGCGAAACCGGGCGCCAGCGAAAAACAGGCGCCAGTGAAACCGGGCGCTAAACCCGGCGCTGGAGACTAACCACACAGGACAGTGCGGCGCGCCAGGGAGGCGCGCCGCGCTGTTGTGCCGGCGATCCGGTTACTTCTCCCAGGGCGCCTTGATCGGGAAGTACTTCTCCAGGAAGTCGGTCACCACTTCGGCGCGCTCGTCGGCACTGACCTCCGGGAAGCTGCCGTCGTTGAGGCAGAAGAAGTCCATGTTCCGCTTGGCCAGCAGCTTGGGCAGGTACTTCAGCCCGGCCCGCATGGTGGTGTCAACGTAGCGGACCTTCGCCGCCGTCTGCGTGACGGCCCGGCCGGTGAGCAGCGCGTAGTAGTGGTAGAAGGAATTGGTGACGGAGATGTTGTCCGCTGCACGGAAGCGGCTGGCGGCCGTCTTCCGGAACTCCTCCGGGAATTCCTCCTCCATCTGGGCCACCAGGCTGCGCCGCAGGGGGGCGGCGGTGTGTTCCAGGTGGCGGGTGGTGATCCGGCCGAACCGGTTCCACAGGAGCTTGCGGTTCACCCGGGCAGCGTTCTCGAAGCCGCTGCGTTCGGCGTCGTTCTCGCCCAGGCCGATCCGGGTCTCCGCCTCGATGAACTTGGTGATGCCGCCGGGGGTGAAGAACATGTCGGGGCTGACGGGACGGCCGAAAAACATGTCGTCGTTGGAGTACAGGAAGTGCTCGGACAGGCCTTCGATGTGGTGCAGCTGGCACTCCACGGCCTGGGAGTTGTGCGTGGGCAGCACGGAGGGGTCGGCGAAGAACTCCTCGCTGCGCACAATGGTGACCGAAGGGTGTTCCGCCAGCCAGGCCGGCGCGGGGGAGTCCGTGGCGATGAAGATGCGGCGGATCCAGGGGGCGAACATGTACACGGACCGGAGCGCGTACTTGAGTTCGTTGATCTGCCGGAACCGGGCTTCATGGTCGTCGCCCTCGCCCAGGACCACGCCCTGCTGCTGGGCGCGGCGCGCGGCAATATATTCCGGGGAGCTGCCGTCCACCCAGGAGAACACCAGGTCGATGTCGAAGCTGATATCGCTGGCGTGGTCGGCGAACATGTTCTCGATGGTGGGCCAGGTGTGGCCGTAGCGCTCCACGGTGCCGCGGACGGCGTCCTGCCGCAGCAGGGTGCGGCGGGTCAGGGAGTTCTCGATGGGGAGGATCAGCTGTTCACCTTCGAAGGACCACAGCTCGATCTGGACGCCGGCTGAGGCGCCGAACTCAAAGCCGCCCACCGGTTCCACGCGGGGACGGTAGAGGCGGAAGATGCGTGCCTGCCGGTTGGAGGACAGCTCGCCGTCGGCCACCAGGACGGACGTCTTCTTCTTGGCGTCCACCGTCATGGAATAGAAGGGTTCGTCCCGGCAGGCTTCCACCAGGGCTGCGCGGAGCTTCTTCCGGTCCTTCCAGTCCAGGGCGATGACCGGCCGGTCGTTGTTGCCGCGCACCAACAGGTATGCCAGCTCCGCGTTCACCAGGATGTTGCGCACGAACAGCAGGTCTTCCACCATGGCCTGGTAGGGGGTCCTGGTGTCGTTGATCAGGGCATAGCGGCCCTTGTGCCGCACAACATCGGGGCGGTGCTTCAGGCGCTGCTCAGCGGCCGCCGAGGTGATCTCGGAATGGAATTGTTCCTCTACGGACGCTTGGCCGCCGTAATAGACTTCGTCCTGGACAGGTGCTTCTGTAATGGGATTCTCCGTGCTGGTGGAAGTGTTCATTCTTACCTGCATGATAGTCCTGCCCGGATAACGGCAGGTTTCGGGCGCTGTCCGGGACCAGCCGCAGGTGCCGGCCCACCGGCCGGCAGGAGAAACGTACGACGGCGGGCGGCGGCTTAGATGCCCAGCGCTTCCCGCCAGCCGCGCAGGAAGGCCCCTCCGGCGTCGTCATGGATCACCGAGGCCTCCAGCCCAAGGTCCGCCGCCGTCAGCACCTGGTACGGCTTGCTGGGCACGCCGTCCGCCGGGCGGACGTCCACGTGCTTCACGGCATGGTCGTTGTGGTGCAGCCAGTCGGCCATCGCATAATCCGTGCGGGAGTCTCCCACCGTCCGCCAGGCCTGCGGGGTGATGCCCTGCGCGGCCAGCAGTTCCACCGCCCGGCTGGCGCCGAGGTCCTTGCCCAGCCGCACCGACTCAATGTCCGTGGAGATGATGGTGGGGTCCACGCGGTAGTCCACGTCGTCGTCGGAATTCGGTGCGTGGTGGTCCAGCCGGACCACGCCCAGCCCATGGCGGCCCATCAGCTCCATGGCGTCCGCGTCGAACAGCTTCTGCTCGGCGAGGTACTCGGCGCTGGGCACGCCGATGTGCTGCTCCACGGACACCATGGCCCGCTTGGTTTCGTCGAAGAACATGTGGGCCGAGTAGTCCTCCGCCACCAGGCGGCGGATGTCGTCACCGTAAGCGGCCGGCACGGCCAGCTCCCGGTCAACGTGGACCGGGCCGGGGCCGGTGGAGGTGTAGCTGAACCACACGGCGCCCTTTTCGCAGATGGCATGGATGACGGTCCCGGCCGGGATCCCTGCCGCGATCATCGGCTCCATGACCTGCTCGCGGATGAACGCGTCCGAGCGGCCGGTGTTGAAGATGACGGGAATGCCGGCTGCGGCGAGGGCCACGAGGTCCGCAATGATGTCCGGTTTGACGTCCCTGGTCACGGGGCTTGCCACCGGCCCGTCCACATCCAGCAGGAGTGCCAGCGGGGGCGTCGAGGGCAGGCGGGTTCCGGGCGCGGGCACGGCGGGGGACTCGGAGGCTGTCATGGGTCCATTCTGTCAGCAGCAACCGCAGGTGCCCGGTGGGCCATCGCGAAAGCGGCCCTGGATGACGCATGGTCACTGTTTGGCTACAACCTCCGGCGGGCACGCCCTGCTACTTTCCCTGCGGCTGCTCGGTGCCTAGTGTGGCAGGGTGATATTCAAAGCTGTGGGCGAGGGCCGCCCTTACCCCGACCATGGTTACAACACCCCGAAGCAGTGGGCGTCCCTTCCGCCGCGTCCGGTCCGGCTGGACGAACTGGTCACCACCAAGCGGACCCTGGACCTGGAGGCACTGCTCGCCGAGGATTCCACGTTTTTCGGGGACCTGTTCCCGCACGTGGTGCAGTACCGGGGAACGATGTACCTGGAGGACGGACTGCACCGCGCCGTCCGGACCGCCCTGCACCAGCGCACCGCAATCCACGCCCGCGTCCTGGTGCTCGATGGCTAGGCGGCGGCCCATGGATCCGGACATCCTGCACGGCCACCACGTAGTCAGCGGGCCGGAACTGCGGGCGGCCATGGAGGCGGCCCGGGATGCCGATGAAACCGTCCGGGTGCGCCGCCGCGTGCTGCATGGCGTGGTCCTGGTCCTGCTGATCGGCCTGATTGCGGCCGCCATCATCCTGGCGCTCGCCATCATCAACGGGCGGTTCAAGATCCCGGCTGCGGAAACGGCTCCAACGCCGGTCTCATCCTGCCCGGCGTCCATGTTCGACTACACGCCGAACGACAAGATCAACCTCAACGTCTACAACTCCACCAGCCGGCCCGGCCTGGCCCGCACCGTGGCGGACGAGCTCCTGGCCCGGAAGTTCGTGGTGGGGGCGGTGGGCAACATCAACGCCGGCTATCGGGGTGCGGCAGCCGTGGTGTCCGGGGCTGCCGGGCAGGCGGCGGCCTTCAGCGTGCAGCGCAATATCCCGGGTTCGGACTACTTCCAGGACGGCCGGACGGACGCCAGCGTCGACCTCATCCTCGCCCATGATTACAAGGCGCTCGTCCCGCCGGAGCTGGTGGACCAGACACCCGGCAAGCTCAGCTGCCCCCGGGAAAGTCGGCGGATAGCGGACAGCGACAAGTGGCCGGTCATGCCGACGGCGGCGCCCACCTCCTGATGCCCTCCGCCCCGCCTGGCTGCGGGCTCAGCCGGCCGCTGCTGGAAGGGGGCCGACCCGGACGGGCCGCCCGCCGTCGTCGAACCTGGCGCCGGCGCCGAGCTGGATGAAGCGCACCGTCCGGGCCACGCGCGCCTCCAGCTCCGACGGCTCGTCGCTGCCCCGGGCCGCGCTTGAGGACAGCGTGCCGAGGATCAGCTGCGACTGCTGCCCGACGTCCGCCACGGGCAGGTAGCCCTGCTCCATGCCGTCGCGAAGAATGTCCTGGAGCAGGAGGCTGAGCTCGCCCACATGGTCGGACAGTTTGGCAAAGGACGACGGCGACAGCACCGCACCCATGGCAGGTCCCGGGGGAAGGTGGCGGCGGCTGAGGTCCACCACCTGGGCACGGACGTACAGGGCCAGGCGGTCCACCGGATTCTCCAGCCGGCCCAGCGCGTCGCGAAGGTCGGAGAGGAATTTCTCCGTCTCGTCGAGCGCGTAGGAAATCAGCAGCTCTTCGATGTCCGCGTAGTAGTTGTATACGGCGGTCCGGCCCACGCCCGCGTGCCGCGCCACGTCGGTCATGGTCAGTCCGGGAAGGCCGTGCGAGAACAGCAGCTCGCCGAAAGCGGTCAAGATCCGGCGCTGGGTGCCCGCGCGCTGCTCGGCGTTGCTGGCGGCTGAAATCCTGGGCATACAGACACTTTACCGCGATGTGTCAGTAAACCTAGACGGAACACCCCTCCGGGCCGCATACTTCCGCCTCACCGGAGTTGACCAGCACCAGGGGGTTGGCGTCCTGCCATGCCTGGTTCAGGGCTGCGGTGAAGGTCTGGACGGGCTGCGCGCCGGACAGGCCGAACTTGCGGTCGATGACGAAGAAAGGCACGCCGCTGATGCCCAGGGCCTGGCCCTCGCGGAAGTCGTTGCGCACGTCCTCCGCATAGTTGTCCGTGGTGAAGAGCTCCTCCACCTCGCGGGCCGGGAGTCCGAGGTCCTTGCCGAGCGCCGACAGGTAGTCCCGGCTGCCGATGTCCTCGCCGTGCTCGAAGTGGTCGCTCAGCAGGCGTTCCTTGGCTGCGTCCTGCTTCGCGTGTGCGGCGGCAAGATGGATCAGGCGGTGGGCGGTGAAGCTGTTGGCCACCACCACCTTGTCGAAGTGGTAGTCCAGGCCTTCGCCCTTGGCCTGCTGGGCCACGTGGTCGAACATCTGCGAGACCTGCTGGGGCGCCATCCCCTTGCGGGTGCTCAGGTACTCCAGTTCGGTGCCGTCGTAGTGCTCCGGCAGGGTGGGGTCCAGCTGGTAGCTGCGCCACACCACCTCGACGGCGTCCCGGTGCGGGAAGTCCGCCAGCGCCGACTCGAAACGGCGCTTTCCAATGAAGCACCAGGGGCAGGCAACGTCAGACCAGATCTCAATCCTCATGGTTTCCATAACCGGCCCCGTCGGGACGCCATTCCTGTGCACGCTATGACATCGGGCACATTGGGTCTTGTCTCGGAGCCGTGGCGTGGTAGATAGTCGGAGCAGAGGTCAAGCAGCGGGCCCTTTCATAGCGGAAGCACCGTGGCAAGAGCGCCCCGGTGGAATTTCTGCCCGGCCAGCTGGGGAGCCAGGCCTGTCACCCTGGGAGGCCAGGAATGCGCATTGGACTGGTTTCGGGACCCTGGATTCCCGTTCCACCTGCAACCTACGGCGGCACTGAAAGAGTGGTGGATACCCTTGCCCGGGGCTTCGCGGCTGCCGGCCACGAGGTGCTGCTCGCAGCCCCAACCGAGAGCGAGTGCCCCGTGCAGCTCGTTCCGAACATGCGGCCGGCCGACTATGACGGACTGGGAACCACCATCTCCGAACTCAGCCACGTCACCAGGGCCTACGACGGGCTGCAGGACGTGGACGTCATCCATGACCACACGCTAACGGGTCCCCTGTACATGCACAGGCCGCCCGGGGTGCCGCTGGCCACCACCATCCACGGCCCCATCAATGCGCAGGCTGCGGACATCTACCGGGCTGTTGCCCGGAACGCGGCAGTGGTGGCGATCTCCCGGGACCAGGCCTCGCATGCGCCCGATGTCCCGGTCACGCGCGTCATCCATCACGGAATGGACCTCTCCCGCGTGCCTGTGGGAACCGGCAGCGGAGGCTACCTGTGCTTCGTGGGCCGGTCATGCCCGGACAAGGGATTGGTGGAGGCCATCACCATCGCCCGGGAAGCCGGGATGCACCTCAAGATTGCGGTCAAGATGCGGGAACCGGAGGAGATCCGCTACTTCCGGGAAGTCATCGAACCCAGGCTGGGACCCAACGAAGACTTCGTTGGAGAGGTGGACGACGCCGCCAAGTACCAGCTGATGGGCGAGGCCGTGGCCTTCCTGAATCCCATCCAGTGGTCCGAGCCGTTCGGCCTGGTCATGATCGAGGCGCTCGCCACCGGAACGCCGGTGGTCGGCACACGCATAGGATCCGCCCCGGAGATCGTCAAGCATGGGCGGACGGGGTTCCTGGGAGAGACTGGCGAGCTGGCTGCCCTCGTGCCGGCGGCCGCGGAACTGGACCGGGCGGCGTGCCGGAAAGCTGTCGAGGAGCGGTTCACGGCCGACCGCATGGTGGCTGACCACCTGCGGCTCTACGGCGACCTTATTGAAGGCAAGGCGTTCCCGGGGGTTCCGGATGGTGGCCGGGTGCACCAAAATCTATAGAGGCATCAATGCTTCGCCGGAGTCCCCCGGGCAGCATGCCGCCTGAGAAGGGAGTCTCCCATGACCGCCTGGAACGCAGACAACGAAGCCTCCGTGTCCGATTCGGGTTCGGTCACGGTCCTGGAGGGGTCCTCGTTCTGTATCTCGTCCGGCAGCGGCGACATCAGTCCCGAGGGCGGAACGAACGGCGCGTTCTTCCAGGACACCCGCATCGTCTCGCGCTGGGTGCTGCGCATCAACGGCTCGCTCCGGGAGCCGCTGTCCGCGCAGCGGCCGCATCCGTTCGAGGCCACGTTCGTGGGCCGGGCCAAGTGGCCCGGCGGCAGGTTCGACAGCCCGCTTGTGGTGCGCCAGGTCCGCCACATCGGGCCGGGCATGCAGGACGACATCACGCTGGAAAACTATGCGGCGGAACCCGTCGAGTGCGACATCGAGCTCCTGGTGGACGCGGACCAGGCGGACCTCTTCGACGTCAAGGGTGGACGCACCACGGGACCCGACGACACCACGCGGAGGCTGGACGAAGGGCGGCTGGTCATCGAGGCCTTCCGGCATGGCCAGCAGCGAGGATCCGCCGTGGGCGCCCGGGGCGCGGAGGCCAGTACCGACGGGCTCCGCTTCCACGTAACGGTCCCCGCCAGGGGGAAATGGGCCACCAGCATCATCGTGGTGCCGCTGGTCAATGGGGAGGCGCCGGAGAAGCCCTTCCGCGAGGGGCAGCTGCCGCATCACCGCGAAGGAGTGCGCCGGCACCTTGACTGGGAAGAGGCGGTTCCGCGGATCACCATCGAGGACGCGGGCCTGCAGGACCTGCTCAACCGCAGCCAGAGCGACCTCGGTGCCCTGCGCATCTTCGATGCACACCACCCTGAACGTGCCGCGGTTGCTGCCGGGGCGCCCTGGTTCATGGCATTGTTCGGCCGGGACTCACTGCTGACGTCGTACATGAGCCTGATGGTCAACCCCAACCTGGCGCTGGGCACCCTGCAGACCCTGGCCGGCATCCAGGGCAGGAAGGTGGACCCGGACTCAGAGGAAGAACCCGGCCGGATACCGCATGAGGTCCGGCTGGGCGTCACGGCCGGACTGTCCCTGGGCGGCACGGCGTATTACGGCACGGTGGACGCCACGCCCTTGTTTGTGGCGGTCCTGGGTGAACTGAGCCGGTGGGGCCTGTCCCGGGACAAGATCCGGCCGTTACTGGCGAACGCGGACCGGGCGCTTGAGTGGATCGAAAAATACGGCGACAAGGACGGCGACGGATTTGTCGAATACCTGCGCCCCAACGATCACGGCCTGGTCAACCAGGGCTGGAAGGATTCCTGGGACGGCATCAACTTTGCGGACGGGACCATCGCCGAGGCACCCATTGCCCTCTGCGAGGTCCAGGCCTACGTCTACTCGGCCTACCTCGGCCGGTCCCTGCTGGCCCACTGGGACGGGGACACCGCCCTCGAGCAGCAATGGGCAGCACGTGCGGCAGCCTTCAAGGAGGAGTTCAACAAGAAGTTCTGGCTGCCGGACAAGGGCTACTTCGCCGTGGCCCTGGACAAGGACAAGCGCCCCGTTGACGCACTGACCTCCAACATCGGCCACTGCCTCTTCACCGGCATCGTGGACGAGGACAAGGCCCAGTCCGTGATGGAGCACCTGATGTCCCCGCAGATGTTCACCGGCTGGGGCATCCGCACCCTCGCCTCGGACATGGGGGCCTACAACCCCGTCAGCTACCACAACGGCTCCGTCTGGCCCCACGACACGGCCATGGTGGCCACCGGCCTGATGCGCTACGGCTTCGTGGACGAGGCCAAGCGGGTTGCGCTGGGAATCTTCGACGCCGCAGGGCATTTCGACAACCGCCTCCCGGAGCTCTTCTGCGGTTTTGACCGTGGGGAGTTCCCGGGCCCCGTGCCGTATCCCACCGCGTGCTCCCCGCAGGCCTGGGCTGCCGCGGCGCCGGTCCAGCTCGCGCGGATCCTGCTCCGGTTCGACCCCGTCTTCACCCGCGGCGTGGTGCACCTCGCCCCGATCCTGCCGGAGATCGTCGGTACGTTCCGGGCGGAAAATGTCCTCCTGGACACCAGCCGCGTCACCATCACCGCCGCCGGAACCCAGGGCAGCATCGAAGGGCTGCCACCCGGGCTCAAACTGCTCAGCAAGCCGCGTCCGCCGCTGGCGTACCCGCCTAACGGGGTGGCGGCAGGTGCAGGCCGGGGGTTGAACCAGCCCGGTGCCTGACGGATTCCAGGAGGCCGGCCTGCCCGGCAGGGTCAGGGCAGGGCACGCTCCAGCACGAAGTCATGTTCCACGGTGCTGCCCAGTTGGAAGGACTTGGTGCCCACCTTGCGGAAGCCCGACTTTTCGTAAAAGCGGATGGCGCGCGCGTTCTGGCTGTTGACTCCCAGCCACGCGGCCGCGCCGCCGGCGGCTGCGGCAGCCCGGAGGCTGGCATGCATGAGCTCTGCGGCGGCGCCGAGCCCGTGGTAGTCCGGGTGGACGTAGCACTTGCTGAGCTCCACTGACGGCTGCAGGGTCAGGGCGGACAAAACGTCGGGATCCGCCGCGGCACGGTTCACCAGCAGGCTGTACCCGTTGAGCCGGCCGTCGGCGTCGATCACCAGGACAGTGGTCTCCGGGTCGGCGAGGTAGCGCTGGAAGTGCTTTTCGCTGAGCGTGTTGGCCAGGTGCGCCGCAATGTCCGCAGGTGACGACGACGGCGGGCAGGCCAGCGGAAAGGTGACGGCCGCCAGCTCAGCCAGCGGGCCGGCGTCGTCCGCTGTTGCCTTGCGGATGGTGTGGCTCATGCGGCTTCTTCCTCCTGTCAGGCGGTGATGGTGCGGAGGGGGGACCCGGCGAGCCAGGCGGAGACGTCCTCCAGCGCGCCGCCGTAAAACTGCCGGTAGCTTTCCTGCGTGACGTAGCCGAGGTGGGGCGAGAGCACCGTATTCGGCGCGGCCAGGAGCGGATGTCCGGCGTGCAGGGGTTCCTGGTCGAACACGTCCAGGGCCGCGCCGCGGATCCACCCCTCGTTCAGCGCCTTGACCAGTGCTTCCTGGTCAACCAGCGGCCCCCGGGCGGTGTTCACCAGGATGCCGTCGGGCCCCAGCAGCCGCAGTTCGGCCTCGCCCACGGTGTTTTCGGACCGTTCGGACAGCCGCAGGTGGAGGGTGGCGACGTCGGCGACGGTGAACAGTTCCTCCTTGGACACCAGCCGCGCGCCGGCCCCGGCGGCTGCCTCCGCGGTCAGGTTGGCACTCCACGCCACCACGTCCATCCCGAACGCCTGCCCGTAGGCGGCCACCCGGCGCCCGATCTTGCCCAGCCCCACGATGCCCAGGGTCTTCCCGGCCAGTTCGACGCCCACCGTGGACTGCCACGTGCCGGCGCGGAGCGAGTCTTCCTCGGCGGGCAGGTGCCGGGCGGCGGCCAGCAGCAGGGCCCACGTCAGCTCGGGTGCGGCGTTGGGTGAACCGGGCGTCCCGCATACCGTCACCCCGTGCTCCGCCGCCGCGGCCACATCAATGGAGGCGTTCGCCATCCCCGTGGTGACCAGCAGTTGGAGGGCCGGCAGTTTCTCGAACACCTCGCGCGGGAAGGCGGTCCGCTCCCGCATCGCGACCACGATCGTCGTGTCCGCCAGCGCCGAAACCAGCGCATCCCGGGAAGTAAAGGGTTCACGGTAGGTGGTGACGGTGACGCCGTCGGCCTCCAGGGAAGCCCAGTCGGCGAAAGCGTGGGCCACGTCCTGGTAGTCGTCAAGGATGGCAAGGCGGTGCGGCATGGCGGGTCCTTCGCGGTGTCCTTCGGCCAGGGTCACGTTCATCGTATGGCAGGGCCGGCGGCGGGGGTGCCTGAAACTCCCGCAAGCCGCGGCATGATAGCAATGGGAGTGATGAAACTGCGCCCATTCCCGATTTTGCCCCTGTGAGCGGCCGGCTCCTCTCCCGCGTCCCAAACAGCTGGATCCTGCTGGCCTGCATCGGGCTGCTCGCGCTGAACCTGCGTGGCCCGTTTGTTGCCGTCGCCCCGGTAGTGGACCTCATGCAGGCGGAACTCCATTTTTCGCCGGTCCTGCTGGGCCTGCTGACCAGCATCCCGGTGCTCTGCTTCTCGCTGGCTGCGCCCCTGGCGTCCCTGGCGGCCAGGAAGTTCGGTGCCGAGGTGGCCGTGACACTGACCATCCTGGGGGTGCTGGCGGGTGTGCTCTTGCGATCCGGCGGGGGACCGGTGCTGGTGGTGGCCGGAACCGTGCTGATCGGCGTGGCCATCACGGTGGGCAACATCGCGGTGCCGCTGATCATCCGGCGCGATTTCGCCCCGCGGCGACAGGGGACCGCAATGGGCATCTACACCGCGGCACTGAACATCGGATCCTTCCTGACGTCGGTGGCCATGGCCCCGCTTGCCGCCGCCGCGGGGTGGCGGCTTGCCCTGGGGTCCGTGGCCGTCCTGGCCGTTGCCGCGGTTGCGGTGTGGGTCCTGGCGGTGGGGCCGCGCAGTGCATTCGTGGCGGCCGGCGAGGATGGCCGCAGCAGCACGCAACTGCCCCCGGTGAACGGCGCCGGCTGGATAACGGCCGGACTGACGGCGGGCTTCGGTGGACAGGCGTTTTCCTATTACGGCGTCACGGCATGGCTGCCCAGCTACCTGCATGACGAACTGGCCATGTCCGCTTCGGAAGCGGGCGCGGCATCCTCGATTTTCCAGATCCTCGCCATCCTGGGCGGCCTCGGCGTGCCCTTCGCCGCCAAATACATGAGCACGACGGCGGTGGCGGTCACCCTGGGCACGTTGTGGCTGGCCGTTCCGGTGGGGCTTCTCTTCCTGCCGCAGCTGTGGTGGCTGTGGTCCATTTCCGGCGGGATTGCCCAGGGCGGCGGCATCACCCTGATTTTCATCGCCATCATCAAGCTCGCCCGCGACCAGGCCTCCGCCGGCAGGATGTCAGCCACGGTCCAGGGCCTGGGCTACTGCCTCGCCGCCGTGGCGCCCCCGCTGGTGGGCTTCGTGCACGACTCTTCGGGATCGTGGACCCCGGCCCTGCTGGTCATCCTGGTCTCGGTGCTGACCTTCTTTGCCAGCACCACCCTGTCCGTGCGGAAGGTGCCGAAGGGGCGCTAAGGCAAGACACCGCCGTCGTCCCGCCTCAAGCCCCTGCTCACTTAGCGCAACAAACACGACGACGCCCGCTCACCTTTCTGAGGAAAGTGAGCGGGCGTCCCGGGTTGTCCCGCGTCAGCTGGGGGACGTGGGGTTGCTCCGCTGCCGGGCCGGCGCCCCGGATTTCGGGGGGCCTGTTGCGAAGGGCGTGCCGGCCCGGCAAGCGGAAGATTGGGTTATGCCGCGGCGAGCTCCTCGACGGTGGCCCTTTCGCGGGCTTCGGTGAGGTAGCGGGCGTAGGCGGGCAGGGTGAGGAAGGACGGGAACTCGGTGGCCAGGGTGACTTCCTCGAAGATGTCGCGGGCGTCTTCGAAGCGGTCGCCGTCGAAGCGTTCCAGCCGGGCGAATTCCTCGTCGAGGAGCTCCTCCACCCACTCGTGGGTGACGATCTCGCCGTGGTCCGTGATGGCCCGGGCGTAGATCCACTGCCAGAGCTGCGACCGGGAGATTTCGGCGGTGGCGGCGTCCTCCATGAGGTTGTGGATGGCCACTGCACCGTTGCCGCGCAGCCAGGACTCGATGTAGCGGATTCCCACCTCGATGTTGTTCCTGATGCCCTGTTCGGTGATGGTGCCCTGGGTGGCGGCCACGTTGATCAGGGCGCGGTCGTCCGGGGTGACGTCTTCCCGCAACCGGTCCAGCTGGTTGCTGCGCTCGCCGAGGACGCCGTCGAAGACCTCGCGGCAGATGGGCACCAGGTCCGGGTGGGCCACCCAGGAGCCGTCGAAGCCGTCGTTGGCCTCGCGGGTCTTGTCCGCGCGGACCTTCTCGAGGGCGTTGGCGTTTGCTTCCGGGTCCTTGCGGTTTGGCACGGCTGCGGCCATGCCGCCGATGGCCATGGCGCCGCGCTTGTGGCAGGCCCGGACCAGCTGTTCGGTGTAGGCGCGCATGAAGGGGGCGGTCATGGTCACCTGGGCCCGGTCCGGGAGGACGAAGCGGGGGCCGCGGGTGCGGAAGTTCTTGATGAGGGAGAAGATGTAGTCCCAGCGGCCGGCGTTCAAGCCGGAGGCGTGGTCGCGCAGTTCGTAGAGGATTTCCTCCATTTCGAAGGCTGCGGTGATGGTCTCGATCAGCACGGTGGCGCGGATGGTGCCCTGGGGGATGCCGAGCAGGTCCTGGGCGAGGATGAAGATGTCGTTCCAGAGCCGGGCTTCGAGGTGGTTCTCGATCTTGGGCAGGTAGAAGTACGGTCCCTTGCCCTGGGCGAGCAGGCGGCGGGCGTTGTGGAAGAAGAACAGTCCGAAGTCCACGATGCCGCCGGCGATCGGCTGGCCGTCGATGAGCATGTGCTTCTCGGGCAGGTGCCAGCCGCGGGGGCGGACCACGATGGTGGGCAGGTCCCCGGCGGGGCGGAGCTTGTATTCCTTGCCTTCGTCCGTGGTGAAGTCGATCCGCCGTTCCAGGGCGTCGGTGAGGTTCAGCTGGCCCTTGATGACGTTCCGCCAGGTGGGGGTGGAGGAATCCTCCATGTCCGCGAGCCACACCTTGGCCCCGGAGTTCAGCGCGTTGATGGTCATCTTCTTGTCCACCGGGCCGGTGATCTCCACGCGGCGGTCCTCCAGGCCGGGGGCCGGGGGAGCGACGCGCCATGACGGGTCGTTGCGGATGTGCTCGGTCTCCCGGAGGAAGCGGGGGTCGGCGCCGGCGGCAATGTCAGCCCGCCGGGTCCGCCGTGCCTGCAGCAGCTCCTGCCGCCGGTCGGCAGTAGCCCGGTGCAGCTTGCCGATGAACGTGAGGGCATCCGGGGTCAGCACCTCGTCCTGCCGGCAAATGGGCTGCGCAGTGAGGGTTATGCCATTGATCGTGAAGCTATCGGTGAAGCTGTTCATGGGAGTTCTCCTGGTAAACCCTCGTTGCTCTATCACTTTTGGTTCCCAAGGGGGTCCGTTAAGGGCCAAAAGTGATAGAGCAACGAGCGGGGAAGGCTGGGATTAGTGGAACTGGCCCTCTTCGGTCGATCCGACCAAAGCGAGGGTGGAGGCGTTCGGGTTGAGCGCCGTGGAGATGCTGTCGAAGTAGCCGGTGCCGACTTCGCGCTGGTGCTTGGTTGCGGTGTAGCCGCGGGACTCGGAGGCGAATTCCTTCTCCTGGAGTTCGACGTAGGCGCTCATGCCGTCACGGGCGTAACCGTGGGCGAGGTCGAACATCGAGTAGTTCAGGGCGTGGAAGCCGGCCAGGGTGATGAACTGGAACGTGAAGCCCATGGCACCGAGTTCACGCTGGAACTTGGCGATGGTGTCGTCGTCCAGGTGCTTGCGCCAGTTGAACGACGGCGAGCAGTTGTAGGAGAGCATCTGATCCGGGAACTCGGCCTTGACCGATTCGGCGAACTTGCGGGCCAGCTCAAGGTCCGGGGTGCCGGTTTCCATCCAGATCAGGTCCGAGTAGGGGGCGTAGGCCTTGGCGCGGGCGATGCAGGGCTCGATGCCGTTGCGGACCTTGTAGAAGCCCTCCGCGGTGCGCTCACCGGTGATGAATTCCTGGTCCCGTTCGTCGACGTCGGAGGTGATCAGGGTGGCGGCTTCGGCGTCGGTGCGGGCGATGACGACGGTGGGGGTGCCGGCGACGTCGGCTGCCAGCCGGGCCGCGTTCAGGGTGCGGACGTGCTGCTGGGTGGGAATCAGCACCTTGCCGCCGAGGTGGCCGCACTTCTTTTCGGAAGCGAGCTGGTCCTCCCAGTGAACACCTGAGGCACCGGCCTGGATCATGGACTTCATCAGCTCGTAGGCGTTCAGCGGGCCGCCGAAGCCGGCCTCGGCGTCAGCGACGATCGGGACCAGCCAGTCCTCAACGGTCTGGATGCCTTCGGAGAACTCGATCTGGTCTGCCCGGAGCAGGGCGTTGTTGATGCGGCGGACCACGGTGGGGACCGAGTTGGCGGGGTAAAGCGACTGGTCCGGGTAGGTGTGGCCGGAGTTGTTGGCGTCCGCGGCGACCTGCCAGCCGGAGAGGTAGATGGCGCGGAGGCCGGCCTTGACCTGCTGGACGGCCTGGTTGCCGGTGAGGGCGCCCAGGGCGTTGGTGTAGCCGCCGGTCTTGTGCTCCTCGGTGAGCTGCTTCCACAGCTTCTCCGAACCCCGCCGGGCCAGGGTGTGCTCTTCGGAGACGCGGCCCCGGAGGCGGACGACGTCGGAGGCTGAGTAGTCCCGGGTCACACCTTCCCAGCGGGGGTTGGCGGCCCACTCGAGCTCCAGGGCGGCAGCCTGCTCTTCGGCCGTCTGTGAGGTGGGCTCAAATGCTGCAGTCATCGTTGATCTCCTTGATTGAGCTCCGGATGGAGTAGGTGGGAACCGCGCCGTTGAGGCTCCCACCGGCTTATCCGGTGCGGTGTTTCTTTCCGTGACAACTACTTTTCAGCACTTTCAACCCCCTTTCCAGAGAAAAGGTATGGAAAGAAATGCGTTTCTTCACGTATTCTTCAGAAATGTCGCCTTCAAGCTGGAACAGGGACGTTTCCCAGCACTCGTCCCCCGCCGCCGCCCCCGAACTGGACGTCTTTGCGCTGGGCCGCCGCGTCCGCCACCTGCGCAAGCAAGCAGGGCTCACCCTCGATGACCTGAGCGCCGCCGTCGGAACCGCCCCTAGCCAGCTCAGCCTGATCGAGAACGGCAAGCGCGAGCCCAAACTGACGCTGCTGCAGCACCTGGCGGGTGCGCTGAATGTCAGCATCGACCAGTTGCTCGGGGCCGAGCCGCCCAGCCGCCGCGCCGCACTGGAGATTGAGCTGGAACGGTACCAGCGCGGGCCCCTGTACGAATCCCTGAACCTGCCCAAAATCCGCATCAGCTCAAGGCTTCCGCTGGATGTCCTGGAGGCCCAGGTGGGGTTGCTGCACGAGCTGGAACGGAAGATGAACGAGCAGGTGGCCACCCCCGAGGAAGCGCGCCGCGCCAATGGTGAACTGCGGGCCATGATGCGGGAGCGCGGGAACTATTTCCCGGAGTATGAGGCAGAGGCACAGAAGGTCCTCAAGGAGGTGGGCTACACCACCGGTCCGCTGAGCCAGCACGTCATCGCGGACATTGCCGCGCACCTCGGTTTCACCCTGCACCACGTGGGGGATCTGCCGCATTCCACCCGCTCGGTGACTGACTTGAAGAACCGCAAAATTTACCTGACCCAGAGCCAGCGGCAGGACCACGACCCCCGCTCGGTGCTGCTGCAGGCTTTGGGGCACTACGTCCTGGGCCACGAGACACCGAAGAACTACGGCGACTTCCTGGCCCAGCGGGTGGCCACCAACTATTTCGCCGCCGCCCTGCTCCTGCCGGAGCAGGCCACCGTGGAATTTCTGCAGAAAGCCAAGGCAGCCAAGGAAATCGCGGTGGAGGACATCCGGGACGCCTTCGCCGTGTCCTATGAGACCGCAGCGCACCGGTTCACGAACCTGGCCACCAAGCACCTGGGCATCACCACCCATTTCCAGAAGACCCACCAGAGCGGCATCATCTACAAGGCCTACGAGAACGACGGCGTGAACTTCCCCCAGGACCACACCGGCGCCATCGAGGGCCAGCCCTCGTGCAAGGCCTGGACGTCCCGCGCCGTGTTCGACGTTCCGGACAAGTTCAGCGCCTACAGCCAATACACCGATACGCCTTCGGGCACGTATTGGTGCACCGCACGGACTGAGCGCTCCGCAAGCGGTGAGTTCTCGCTCAGCATTGGCGTGCCCTACCAGCATGTGAAGTGGTTCCGGGGACGGGAAACCACAGCCCGGGCCACCTCCAACTGCCCGGACCCCACCTGCTGCAAACGTCCGCCCGCCGAGTTGGCCACCCAGTGGGCCGGCAACGCCTGGCCCTCGGCGCGGGCACACTCACACCTGCTGGCCGCGATGCCACCCGGCGCCTTCCCCGGTGTGGACGAGACCGAGGTGTACAGCTTCCTGCAGGCCCACTCGGGGAATTGAGTTATCGTCTACCTTCCAATGCGTACCCATGGGCAGCACTCAAACTACTGGGCGTCATGGCTAGTCCATCGAGTATTGCGTCACGCAGGATATCGAGCGCGGCCCAATAGGAGTCTTCGCTGCCGGACCATTTACCGAAAGCTCCGAGGAAGCGCACAAATTCGTGCAGGGCGATGCAGAACGAAGTGCAAACATCTGGATTGCGCTCGAGCAGTGCGGGGACCAGTTCCGCCAGCAACTCTGTATCCAAAGTCGTTGCTTTCGGGCACCCACTATATTCTGCATGGAGCTTGTAAAAGACGATCAGGCGCTCTAGGACAGTGGCCACGTTCATGTTGACGCCTCGGGCGCCATACCAGCGGGCGAAGGACGGTAGTAGGGACTCCAAGTCGCGAATAGTGCGGTCCGGAGTGAGCGATTCATTCGGGAGGGCATCTGGCATGGCGCCCCCGAAGCCGCTCCGGGCATGATCCCTCTGTCCCGCCCGCCGGCGCTGGTTCCTGCCCACAGTGATCCTCACTTCCTTCCTGCTCTACTGGTCGTCCAAACAGTAGGGGGAAACTGCCGGCCCTGCGACAGCCGGAAGCGCGTATGTGGATAAGAAGCCGAAACCTAACCCCAACGTCTGCTCACTTGTGGGGCAGGAGCTGATGGGGCGTCAGTGGTTTTGGGGCGGGAAGTGATGGGGCGCCTGGCTAGCCGTGCAGTTCCCGGTACGCAGCGGCCGCAGCCGGGTGCAGGGGGACTCCGGCGGTGTTGATGAGGGTTTCCGCGCTGAGGAACTGCACGCCCAGGGTGGACTGGGGAATCAGTTCGCCGGCGTTGTGCACCAGCAGCTGGACCGTGCGTTCCACGGTGGCGCCATCCAGGTCCCGGCGGCAGAGCAGGAGGTTGGGGGCGCCCACGGTCCACACCGCGGGCACTCCGGGGTAGCTGCCCTCCGGGATCAGGACGCGGTCGTACACGCCGCCGTACCGGCGACGCAGTTCCGGCAGCAGCGCTGACAGGTCCAGCAGTGCCAGTGCCACCTCCTTGGTTGCGGCGGCGATCGCAGCCGTGGGAACGCCGCCGGACCAGAACAGGGCATCCACCGTTCCTGCCTTGAGCGCGGCGATGCCGTCGTTCAGGCCAAGGTTTTCGACGGCGGTTGTCCCCGGGGCTGGCGTCGCAGCATCCGCGGAGGTTGCCAGCCCGGCCGCGGCCAGGAGCCGCGGTGTGGTGATGGACGTCCCGGAGCCTGGCTGGCCCACGGCGACCCTGCGCCCGGCGAGGCCGGAGATGTCCCGGATGTCGCTGTCCCTGCGGACCACGCAGTGGACATAGTTTTCGTAGACCTTCCCCACCGCTGCAATCTCGGCTCCACCGGCCAGTCCGGGCTGCTGGGTTGCCGCGTCAGCCAGGGCCACGGCAAACGCCGCCCTTCCTGCCCGCAGCTCGGCAAGGTTGTCCAGGCTGCCGCCTGTGGGCACAGCCGTGGCGTGCCGGGCTACGCCGTGCCGCTCCAGCGCAGCCGCCAGCAGCGTGGAAAATTCCAGGTAGAACCCGCCCGGCTCACCGCCTGCCACGGTCAAGGTGTCCGGGCGGTCGCCGGCGGTGCAGGAGCTGAGGCCTGGCGGCAGCAACGATACGAGCCCGACGGCGAGGGCTGACTTGAGCACCGAGCGGCGGGAAGGCGGTGCTGGGGGCACGTGAACGTCACGCATAGTTCTCACCGCTGTCGGGTTCTGACGGGACCTGGGCCGTGTACAAGGGAAACTCAATCCTTGCTGACAGCCCGTGCGGTGCTGCTTCGGCCAGGACAAGCCGGCCGCCATTGGCTGCCGCAAGCTCGCCAACAATTGTCATGCCCAGGCCCGTCCCGGGGACTGAGGCGTGCCGGGGGGACCGCCAAAACCTGGTGGCAGCCGAAGCGCGCTCCGCCTCGGAAAGCCCTGGACCGTCGTCGGAAATTTCAACGGCCACCCTCCCATTCGCTGCCCGGACCTGGGCGGTGACGGTGGCTCCGGGCGCGTACTTGAAGGCGTTGCCCAGCAGTTCGCCCACCATCTGGGCCAGTTCCGCCGGCTTGCACGCCGCCAGTGCCGCCGGCCGGGGAGCAGGAGCCAGGACCAGCCGGCATCCGGCCTGCGCAGCCAGCGGCGCCGCCCGTTCGACTTCGCCCTGGAGGACGGGGTACGGATCCACCGCTTCCGATGCGGGCGGCTCGGGGTGGCTGCCAACGGCCCGGAGGGAACCTTCGGACGCCCGGTGCTCCGCCGCCGCAAGCTTCAACACGCCGTCCAGTATCTCCTCCACCCGTTCCAGCTCGGCGATGGCCCGTTCGGCGGCATCGTGTTCGGGGGCGCCCTTCAGCTCGAGCTGGAGCAGGTCCAGCCGCAGCCGCAGCGCACCCACCGGGTTGCGCAGCTGGTGTGAGGTGTCCGCAATCAGCTGCCGCTGCGACTCCATGCTGGCGCTTACGGTCCGGGCCATCGCGGTGAAGGACCTGCTCAGCTCCCGCAGTTCCGGCGGCCCGGCCTCCGGCAGGCGCCCGGCGCGCCCGGTCCTGCCCAGCTCGTTGACCGCCGAGTTCAGGCGCAGGACCGGCCGCAGGACCCAACTGGTGACCCGGGCTGCGCCGAACAGGAGGATTGCGGCCAGGGCGAGTGAAGCCACTCCCACACCGAGCCACCGTTCCCGGAGCTTCTGCCGTGCGGTCGCAGCGTCGACGTCCAGGACCACGGCCCCCAGAACCTGGCTGGCATTGCCGAAGGGCCGGAAGATGACCTGGGAACCGGTGCCGAAGGGCTCCAGCGGTTCCAGGGCCGTGTTGCTCACGTTCAGCCGGGCCACGGAGAGGGCTTCCTGCACGTCGGCGCGGTCGGCCCCCAGCCCACCAGACGCCAAGGTCTCCTGCTGCAGCCGCACCACAATGCCTTCCCCGTACAGCCCGGAGTAGGTGTCCATTTCCCGCTGCAGCCGGGCGGTGTCGCCGTCCCCGGATGCGTCGAACGCCACCTGCGCCAGCCGGTTCAGCGACGCCGCCCGGTTGATCTGCAGCTCCTGCGTCAGCTCCCGGGACGCCGAGGACAGGATGGTTCCCGAAATCAGGAAGACCACCACGAGGCAGAGCACGCTGAGGACGCCGAGGACCCGCAGCCTCATGGGGCAGCCGCCTCCACCCGGTAGCCGACCCCGCGGACGTTGATGATGAAGCCGGGCTTCTGCAGTTTGGCCCGCAGCCCGGTGAGGTGCACATCCAGGGAGCGTGACGATGCCAGGAAGGCGTCGCCCCACAGGGCGTCCAGGATCTGTTCGCGCGTGACTACCGAACCGGCATGGCGCGCCAGCAGGGCCAGCAACTCGAACTCGGTGGCGGTGAGGGGGAGGGGGACGCCGGCCTTGGACGCGACCCGCCGGTCCAGGTCAATGTCAAGGTCGTCCAGGACGACGCTGTGCTGTGTCGCCCCGCTGCTGCGTCCGGCCCGGCGGGTCACCGCTTCTATCCGGGCCAGCAATTCCACGAGCTTGACGGGTTTGACCAGGTAGTCGTCCGCACCCGACCGCAGGCCGAGCACCACGCTGCGTTCGTCGTCGCGCGCGGTCAGGACCAGGATGGGAACATCGGTGACCTGGCGGAGCTTGCGCAGCACCTCAAGCCCGTCCATGTCCGGAAGCCCGAGGTCCAGCAGGATCACCTGGAAATCCCGGTGGGTAAGAAGCGCGTCGGCGCCGCGGGACACCCTGGAAGCCGCATGCCCGGCCGTCGCGACGCCGGCGGCCAGCGCGCTGGCCATGGCGTCGTCGTCCTCGACGATCAGCACTTCCATTGCCCTGTTCCTTGCTGTTTGTGCGCTGTTCCGGTTCATCCCCCGCCTTTGGAGACTACCGCGCCCCGGGCGCTTACGCCCGACGGCGGTCGGCAGGTTGGGAAGGGGGCCCCGCCCAAACCTAAGGAAGTGTTAGGAAATGCCCTTCCGCGTTGGCTGTGCCGTGCATCACCCATAACTTGGATAAGGCTCCCGGCGCTGGAGACCGCAATCACTACGAGGAGGAACTCACCGATGAGCACCCAACAAGCCATCCCTGCCACGGAGGCAGCCCAGACCCGGCGGGCGGTGGGCAATATCCTGAAGGGATCCGCCGGCAACCTCGTGGAGTGGTACGACCTCTACGTCTACACCGTCTTCGCCGCCTATTTCCAGGCCCACTTCTTCAACTCCAAGGATGAGCTCCAGGCGGGCCTTGAAGCGATGGCCGTCTTCTCGACGTCGTTCCTCATGCGGCCCATCGGAGCCTGGTTCTTCGGCCGGTACGCGGACCGCAACGGCCGCAAGGCGGCACTGACCCTCAGCGTCACCCTGATGTCCGCCGGCTCCTTCGGCATCGCCGTCCTGCCCACCCAGGACGTCATCGGGCTGTGGGCCATGATCCTGCTGGTCATCATCCGCGTGATCCAGGGCTTCTCCGTGGGCGGCGAATACGGCACCAGCGCCACCTACATGTCGGAGGCAGCCACGTCCAAGCGCCGCGGCTTCTTCTCCAGCTTCCAGTACGTCACCCTGGTGGGCGGCCAGATGCTGGCCCTCCTGGTCCTGGTGATCCTGCAGAACGTCATGCCCAAGGGCGACCTGGGCGAGTGGGGCTGGCGGATCCCGTTCGCCATCGGCGGCGTGGCCGCCCTCGTGGTGCTGTGGCTGCGCCGCTCCATGGAAGAGACCGTCTCGGCAGAGCAGATCAACGCGGCCAAGACCCCTGCAGTGCCGGGCCAGGCCCAGCCGGGCACCATGAAGCTGCTGTTCACCGGCTACTGGAAGCCGCTGCTGGTCTGCATCGGCATCACCCTGGGCGGCACCGTGGCCTTCTACACCTACACCAACTTCATCCTGAAGTTCATGAACGATACGTCCGGGATCGCCAAGACGGACACCTCCGTGATCAACTTCTGGGCACTGTTCATCTTCATGCTGCTCCAGCCGGTCTACGGCATCATCTCGGACAAGGTGGGCCGTAAGCCCCTGCTGCTGTGGTTCGGCATTACCGGCGTGCTGTTCACCTGGCCGCTGCTCTCCACCCTGGCCGGCACCAAGGATCCGTTCACCGCGTTCCTGCTCATGATGGGCGGCCTGGTAATCGTGGGCGGTTACACCTCCATCAACGCCCTGGTGAAGGCTGAGCTCTTCCCGGCCTCCATCCGCGCCCTGGGAGTGGGCCTGGGCTACGCGATCGCCAACTCGCTCTTCGGCGGTACCGTGCCGCTGATCGGCGCGGCTTTCCAGAAGGCGGAGCGGGAGGACCTGTTCTTCACCTACGTCACCGTGGCCATCGCCATTTCGCTGCTGGTCTACATCTTCGCGCTGAAGAACAAGAAGACCACGCACCTCGACGACGAACAGGGCCACGCCTGGGAGCAGGCGCCCGTGGACGGCGGTAAGGATAAGGATCCCCTGGGCGTTTAGTCCGGCAGGCACCAAGGGGTGCCGTTGCCAAGGCGGCGTACGACGGCGGCTGCCAGGCCGGCGTCGTACGCCTCCTTGTGTTTGGACCGCTGAGCGCCTCGCCCCAACTGGCTGTCCGGGGTGCGCGGACTATATTGGGCCATGTCAGAACACCACCACAAACGCGGGAGTCTGCACCCATGGCCAAGGAACTTGCCACCCAGCTCATCGAACAACTCCAGGCTGCCGGCGTGCAGCGGATCTACGGGATCGTGGGGGACAGCCTCAACCCGATCGTGGACGCTGTCCGGCAAACGGGAGGCTCTGCCAAGGGCGGCATCGACTGGATCCATGTCCGCCATGAGGAAGCCGCCGCCTTCGCCGCGGCCGCCGAAGCGCAGCTCACCGGCAAGCTGGCTGTTTGCGCGGGCTCCTGCGGCCCCGGAAACCTGCACTTGATCAACGGCCTCTACGACGCCAACCGCTCCGGTGCGCCCGTGCTGGCCATCGCCTCGCACATCCCGAGCAAGCAGATCGGCAGCAGCTTCTTCCAGGAAACCCACCCGGACCGGCTCTTCAACGAATGCTCGGTGTATTCGGAACTGGTCAGCACCGCGGAGCAGGCACCACGCGTGATGCACAGCGCCATCCAGCACGCGCTCGGACTCGGCGGAGTCGCCGTCGTCACCCTTCCCGGTGACATCGCCGGGCTGGAGGCCACTGCGCCCACCCCGCTCCCCGCAACCTTCCGGCCCGCCGCTTTGGTCCCCGACCATGCCAGCGTCCGGGCGCTGGCCGATGCCATCAACGACGCCGGCAAGGTGGCCATTTTTGCCGGGGCCGGCGTGCAGGGTGCGCACCGGGAACTGATGGCGCTCGCCGAGCTGGCCAAAGCGCCGGTGGGTCACTCACTGCGCGGCAAGGACTTCGTCCAGTACGACAACCCCTTCGACATCGGCATGACCGGCCTGCTGGGCTACGGTGCCGCCGCGGAGGGAATCGAGGACGCGGACCTGCTGGTCCTGCTGGGCACCGACTTCCCGTACGACCAGTTCCTGCCGGACACCCGCACCGCGCAGGTGGACCGGGCGGCGCAGCGGCTGGGGCGGCGGACCGACGTGGACATCGCCGTCCATGGCGACGTGCTGCCCACCCTGCGCGCGCTGCTGCCGCTGGTTATACCCAAGAAGAGCCGCCGCTTCCTGGACCAGATGCTGAAGAAGCACGACCGGCTGATGAACAAGTCCGTAGGCGCCTACACCCGCAAGGTGGAGACGAAGCAGCCCATCCATCCGGAGTACGCGGCCTCGCTGCTGGACCAGGTGGCCGCGGAGGACGCGATCTTCACCGCGGACACGGGCATGTGCAACGTCTGGACTGCGCGCTACATCAATCCGCTGGGCACGCGGAGGCTGATCGGTTCCTTCCTGCACGGCTCCATGGCCAATGCCCTCCCGCACGCCATCGGCGCCCAGCTGGCATACCCGGGCCGGCAGGTCATTTCGGTCTCGGGCGACGGCGGCCTGTCCATGCTGCTGGGCGAGCTCATCACCGCCGCCGCGTACAAGCTGCCGGTCAACGTGGTGGTGTTCAACAACTCCACCCTGGGCATGGTGAAGCTGGAGATGCTGGTGGATGGCCTGCCCGACTTCGGCGTGGATGTGCCGGACGCCAACTATGCCGCCGTGGCGAAGGCCTTGGGTTTCCACTCCGTGCGGGTCACCGATCCCCGCCAGATCGAGGCGGCGTACCGGCAGGCCTTCGCGCACCCGGGCCCGTCGCTGGTGGAGCTGATCACCGACCCCAAGGCGCTGTCCATCCCGCCGAAGGTCTCCGGCTCGCAGGTGCTCGGGTTCGCCACGGCCATGTCCAAGGTGGTCCTGAACCGCGGTGCCGGCGAGGCGGTGAGCATGGCCCGCAGCAACCTGCGCAACATCCCCAGGAGCTAGGCCCCCGCACACTGGGTGGGTTACCGCGCGCCGCCCTGCCACACGGCATCGAACGGGGCGCCGGAGGCCAGGCGGTTCCGGATGCCGGCGGTGACGAAGTCCTTGGCGGTCCGTGCCGCCTCCAGCGGGGTGGCGCCCTTGGCCAGCTCCGCGGTTACGGCCGCGGCCAGCGAGCAGCCAGCGCCCGAGACGGCCACCTCGCCCACCTTCGGCGCGGCCAGGACTTCGAGGGTCTCGCCGTCATAGAACACGTCGACGGCGTCCGGGCCCTCCAGCCGCACCCCGCCCTTGGCGAGGACTGCCGCGCCGCTGAGCTCATGGATGCGGACGGCGGCGGCCTTGAGGGATTCGACGTCGGTGATCTCCAGGCCGGAGAGTGATTCCGCCTCGAAGTGGTTGGGCGTGACGAACGTGGCCAGCGGCAGGATCTGCGCCTTCAGGGCCTGGTCGGTGTCCAGGGCGTGGCCGGGCTCCTGGCCCTTGCAGATGAGGACCGGGTCCAGGACGACATTGGCGAAGCTGTTCTCCTGCAGGGCGCCGGCCACCGTGCTGATGGTGGCCGGGCTGCCGAGCATGCCGATCTTCACCGTGTCCAAAGCCGAAGGCGCGCCCGACGCCGGACCGTAGGCCGCCGTCGTCGCTTCCAGCTGGTCGGCAATCACCTGCTGGTCCACCGGCACGAAGCGGTGGTTCCAGCTGTCGTTGGGGTCGAAGGAGACGATGCACGTGAGGTTTGCGATGCCGAAGACGCCGAGTTCCTGGAAGGTCTTCAGGTCGGCCTGGGCTCCGGCGCCGCCGGTGGCTTCGGAGCCTGCGATGGTGAGGACGACGGCGGGGGCGTCCGCGGACAGCGTTGCTTCAGGGGAAACGGAAGTCATGCACCCATCCTGCCACCCGGCGTCGTGCGTTGTGGCTTACCCGTCCCGGGACGCCGGAAGGATGCCAGATCGCCGGATTAAACCGGCGACTTGGTGGCTTTCCGGCGATTTGGGCTCCGGCCGGGGCATGGCTACCGGCGGAGCGCTGCAAGGACACGGGCTTTGAACTCGTGTTCGCGGAACAGGTCGGCCCATTTCACGCGCAGAAAGGTCCACCCGTCCTCGATGAGGGCATTTTCGCGCTGCCGTTCCTGGAACAGCACCTCCGCCGTCGGCCTGTAGTCGAAGTACTTGGTTTTCCCGTCGAATTCGAGGGCCACCTGCTTCTCCTTCCAGGCGAAATCCAGCCGGTACCGGCCGGCACGCGTAGCCACTGCGACCTGGGGTTCGGGCAGCGGAAGTTTCAACCGTGCCAGGAGTTCGCGGGTGAGAGTCTCACCGGCTGACTCCGACCGCGGATCGGCGTGGGTGAGCGCCAGCCGAAGGGTCCGGATCCCGCGGCACCCTTGCAGGCCCTGGGCCATATTGTCCATGAGGACCTTGTCTGCACCGAGCCTGAGCGCGTGGTCCATCAGCACCAGTGCCTGCCGGTAGCCCAGCATCATGGCGCAATCCACCACCGTCCGCTCCAGCGACGTCACCCTCAGTCCGCCGAGAGTCACCACCTCCGGTGCGGTCCACGGCCGGGTATGGCCGCGGACATCCTTGCCGAGCCGCTCGCTGGAAGGGTTCCCCGGCAGCAGAAGGTGGATCAGATCATCGACGTCCCACAGATACAAACCGTGCAGCCGGGCCGCCGAGGTGTGGCTGTACACATAGCCGCCCGCTGAGGTGGTCAGTGTCCCATGCGCGTGGGCGCGAATCAGCTGCCTGCTGCGGACCGGGCCCGACTGCTTCTCCCACAGCTCAGCGCGGATGTAGCAGCCGTGGCGGAGGCGGACCAGCTTTCCGTGGAGCACCAAGGCCTTGATGGCCCGGGCGTTGAGGCCCATCTCGTTCAATTGCCCCGTCCGCCACAGGTTGCCGGTCCCCGGAAGGGCGGGGAGCGGGACTGGTCGTTGCGGTGTCATCCCGACAGGATCCTGCCGCCGCGGCAGCTCCGGAAGGCGCCGCCGTCGTCATGTGGAAAACGTGAGCGGCCCCCCAGCTCGCCGGAAACCGTCCGGATCGCCGGAACGCTCCGGCGATCCCGCAGCTTTCCGGCGATTTCGACGGCGGCAGCCGGCTTAGGCCTTCAGCGTCCCGTCCAGCAGGGCCCGGAGTTCGTGGAAGTGCCGTTCGGTGGCTTCGGGGTGGAAGGCCGAGGTGTCAGCCATGGTGTAGCCGTGCGGCGCCCCGGCGTAGATCTCGTTGGATGCCTCAAGCCCTGCGTCCTTGAGCGCTTCGCCGAGCCGGGCGACGGCATCGGGACCCATGCTGCGGTCGTGGTCGGCATGGCCGAAGACGAACCGGGCCCGTGCGTTGCCCAGCTTGAGGTGCGGGCTGTCCGGGGTGTCGGTGGCGAGTCCGCCGCCATGGAAGCCGCCGCATGCCGCCACCACTTCGGGGTGGGACGTTGCGGTGCGGACAGCAAGCCTGGCGCCCATGCAGTAGCCGGTGGTTCCGATCGGGCCGGGGGCGACGCCGTCGAGGGATGCCAGGGCGGCCACCCAGGCGTCGATGTCCGGCAGCGCCTTGTCCGGTGTCAGGCGGCCGACGCGCGGGAACGCAGCCTTGCCCGCCGCCTCCCGGCCTTCCTCGGTGGACATGTCCCCTTCAGGGGCGAGTTCGGCCACGGTTCCTTCCCGGTAGAAGACGTTCGGGGCCAGCACCACGTAGCCCCAGTCGGCGATGCGCTGGGTCATCTCCTGGATGCGGGGGCGCAGGCCGAACGCGTCCATATAGAGGATGACGCCGGGAAACGGGCCGGTTCCGGTGGACGGGCGGGCCACCAGGGCCTCGGCGGTGCCTTCTGCGGCAGGGATCTCGATGGGCATGGGGCCACCCTACCTGAGCGCCCCGGTGGTACCGCCTAGGAGTAGTACCGGCCCAGGGTCTCGGCCTTGAAATCAAAGAACCTGCCGGACTCGATCGCCAGCCGCGCGTCGTCCACCATCTTCACCACGAACCGCTCGTTGTGGATGGAAATCAGGGTGGCGGAGACCATCTCCTTGGCTTTGAACAGGTGGTGGATGTAGGCGCGCGAGTAGTTGGCGCACGTGTAGCAGTCGCAGCCTTCCTGCAGCGGGCCGAAGTCGCGCTTGTACTTCGCGCCCGAGAGGTTGAACCGGCCGTAGGGGGTGTAGAAGGCGGAGTTGCGGGCCACACGGGTGGGGGAGACGCAGTCGAAGGTGTCGGCCCCGTTTTCGATGGCCGTGAAGATGTCGTCCGGCTCGGAGATGCCGAGCAGGTGCCGTGGCTTGTCCTCGGGGAGTTCCTCGTTGCACCAGCGCACGATGGTGCCAAGGTTTTCCTTTTCCAGTGCCCCGCCGATGCCGTAGCCGTCGAACGGCATGGCGCCGAGGTCGCGGCAGGCCTTCCGGCGCAGGTCCTCGTACTGGGCGCCCTGGATGACGCCGAACAGGGCCTGGTACGGCTTCGCCGCCCGCTCGCCGGTCAGCCGGAAATGCTCCGCGATGCACCGCTCCGCCCACAGCCGCGTCCGCTCCAGCGATTCCTCCTGGTACCGGCGGGAGTTCTGCAGCGTGGTGAGCTCGTCGAACGCGAACATGATGTCCGCACCGATTTGGTGCTGGACCTGCATGGAGATTTCGGGGGAGAAGCGGTGGCGGTCACCGTTCAGGTGCGACTTGAACCAGACGCCGTCGTCGTCGATGTGTGCCAGCCGCTCCTTGCCGGGGGCCACGGCGTCGTCCGGGCCGGAGGCATCAACGGATTTCATGTCGATGACCTTCTTGAACCCGGAGCCCAGGCTCATCACCTGGAAACCGCCGGAGTCCGTGAACGTGGGCCCGGGCCAGTTCATAAAGGCGCCCAGGCCACCGGCCTCGTCCAGGATGTCCGGGCCCGGCTGCAGGTACAGGTGGTAGGCGTTGGCCAGGAGTGCCTGCGCGCCCAGCCCCGCCATGGATTCCGGGAGCACAGCCTTCACCGTGGCCTTGGTCCCGACGGCGATGAACGCCGGGGTGCGGATCTCGCCATGCGGGGTGGTGATGGTGCCGGTGCGGCCCAGGAATTCCCCGCCGTTTTCGTCAACCAGCGCGGCCGGCGGCGGGCAGGACTCGGCCAGGCGGGTGCCTACCGTGAAGGAGAACTGGGACTGGGTATCGGGCAGGGTGGTGGCAAGATCGGCGGGCACCCTACCAGTGTGCCAGCAAACGCGGCGGCGCCAGCAAGGACGCCGCCCTCAGCTCACCGGATCCGAGTCAGGGTAGTTTTCGGACCGCCAGGAATCCCAGGCGGAACGCACCGCCTCGAGCCTGCCGGCGCCCAGGTCATACGTCGAAGCGATGACCAGGGAGCCATCACCCTCCTCGCGGACATTCTTGATGGCGGGATGGTCGGCCACCACCAGCAGCCCCTCGCCATGCTCCGCATAGTCGTGCACCGTGAGGCCAACCTGGTGGCTGGTCCGGAACCAGACCTTCCCACTGATCTGCTCGCCGGTCCCCAGCTGCACCTGGTACGGCTCGCCCGCTGCCGGGAGGTCGGAGAGTCCCAGCTTGTCGATCGCCGAGCCCTTCCCGTCCCGCAGGTGCAGGAACAAGGTGTGCCGCTTGCCGTGCGGGTGGCGTTCCAGGGCGAAGCGGAGCTGTTGCAGGAACGTCAGCCACCCCTGCGTGATGTCCTCGTCCCAGGCGGCCCATTCGGAGTCGTGGTCAAGGGCTCCGCGGGTAACGCTGACCCGGGTTCCGCCGGGCACGGGATGAAGCTCGAAGGTGTCCCCGCCATGGACGGTGAGGCTGGTGTGGTCCGCGGATTCCTGGACGTCGCCCGAGAAGTAGATCTCCTTGATCTCGGACTCCAGGTCCTCGGCCTGCCAGCCGTGCCACTGGGCCACCCTGGACGGTTCGCGCAGCATGGTCCAGACCTGCGGCGCGTCGGCGTTGATCACTACGCTGAGATTGTTCGTCATAGCCCCGAATGTACGCCCCGGACACAGCGCCGGGTAGGGGGAATTTCCCCGGTCCGCCGGCCGCGGCGACGCTCAGGAGCGGACGGCCTCCAGCTCGTTGCTGATGCGCCGCTGCAGTTCGGGCATTCCGATGGTTTCCGAGCCGCCGTGGGCGCGCAGGAACAGCAGGGACTCCAGCCGCAGCAGCCGCCATTCGCGCTCGGCGTCGTGGTTGGAGTTGTCGATGGAGCGGAAGATTTCCTTGTCGTACAGGTTGGGCTCGTTGAGCGAGCGCTGCCGGACCTTGGCCGCCATCCGTGCCTTGAACGGGTCCGTCTCCTGGTTTTCGGGTGTGCGGATGAGCTTCTCGTAGACCTCGGCGCGTTCATCCTGGCCGTCCTCCCGGCAGATGTAGCTGGCCAGGGCAAGGGATGCCTCCACGGAGGTCCACCGGCCGGGGTTTCCGTCATAGGGAAGGACGGTGATGAGGTCCGCGACGGACAGCGCACCTTCGGCGTCCTTGAGCGTGATGAACAGCTCATGCGCGAGGTCGCTGAGGTCCTTCAGGCAGCTTCCGGATTTGAAGTTGACGCCCTTGGAGAGCCGGTCGGCCAGGAGCAGCACGCCCATTGCGTCGGGGTGGGCTTCGGCCGCAGCCTCCACCACGGATTCGGGGGTGCCGCTCGGCGCCGGGATGAGGGCCAGTTCCTCCTCGCTGGGCCCGGTCACCGCGGGCGGAACGGGAGGCAGGGGAGGTACGACGACGGCGGGCGTCACCGCGATGGGACCGGTCCCGCCGCCGGGCTGCTCCTGCTGCCCGTCGTTGGGTGCGGCTTCCGCGGGAGGGGCGGCCTCCGGAAGGGGGGCCGGCAGCGGAAGCTGGGTGACGTCGTCGTGCGCCCCGTCCACGACAGTGACCAAGGTGCCGATGGCCACCCGCAGCGTTCCGCCGCCGGAAAGGCTCGCCAGGACCAGGGCCGGGGAGCCGAAGTCGTCGTGCTCAAGCTCCACTTGGTCGATTTCGGCGGTACGGCGGCCGTCCGGAAGGAGGATGTGGCTGCCGGTGGTCAGAGATCCAGCCTGCTGTTCACGGTGGTGCCTGGCGGCTGGTGATTCGGTCATGGGAGTCCTTAAGTTCTCTTGCGGTCCGCCCTACAGTCTACAAAGGCAGGTGCCTAAAACCGGGGACCCCCACGGCCCGGCGGGGATGTCAGAAGCCCACACCCGCGAACGCCAGGGCCTGCCGGATGAGGGCGCCGCGGCCGCCGGAAAACTCCATCTGGACGCCCGGGCTGAGGACTTCCTCGGGGGTCATCCAGGTCAGTTCCAGGGCGTCCTGGCGGGGCTCGCACTCGCCCGTGACGGGGATGATGTAGGCCAGGGACACGGCGTGTTGCCGTTCATCGGTGAACCCGGTCTGAGACGGTGCGGGGAAGTATTCGGCCACCGTGAAGGGCACCGGGCTGAGCGGCAGCTGCGGGAACGCCAGTGGGCCGAGGTCTTTTTCCATGTGCCGCAGCAGCGCGGCGCGGATGGTTTCGCGGTAGATGACGCGGCCGGATACGAGGGACCGGACCATGGTGCCGTCGGCGTCCGCCTGCAGCAGCGTGCCCACCTCGTTCACGTATCCCAGCGGGTCAAGCCTGACCGGCACTGCCTCCACGTACACCATGGGCAGCCGCCCCCGGGCCTCAAAGAGGTCTTCTTCAGAGAGCCAGCCGGGATTCGGGTCAGGGGTGCGCACGTTCATGGTTAATTTCTACCCCATGGGGCGCCGCTCGGAGATCCAGACCGTGGCGGGCGCGTTGGGAACGGGCGCGTCCGGATTTGCCACGTGGAGGGTGCTGCCAAAGGCCTCCTCGGTGAGGCTGGCGGGGAAACCGGCGGCCGTGAGGCGCTCACGCAACGGTTCCAAGGCACCGCCGTACTCGAAGCCCAGGCCCGAGCGGGACGGCCCCGAAGCCGGGCGCACCAGGAGGACGCCGCCGTTCTTGGCGGTGAAGTCGGCCGTTTCGTCGTTGTCCGGAACCGGGCGCGGGCGGGCGCCCACCTGCAGCAGCGTATGGGCCGCGGCGTCCGGGTCAGCCGTGTACCAGACGCCGACGACGGCCAGGGCAGGATCGGCGTCGGCGCACTGGGCGAAATGGTCCGCCTTGCTGGCCATGAACGTGAACCCGTCCGGCGCGCTGATCCGGCAGGCGCCGCCATGGTCGCCGGCGACCAGCTCGGCCGGTGGCATGCCGTCCTTCGCACCGCCATCCTCCTGCGCGGACAGGTTGGTGCGGCGGGCGAACTCGGCGACGTCGCCCACCTCCACCGCCAGGATGGTCCGGCCGTCCTGGCCGGATCCGGCAGGCTCGGGGTGCAGCACCAGGCGGCCGGACGCGGAATCGAAAACCTGCCGCCCGCCGTCGTCCTCTGTCTGGACCATGCCCAGCGCAGTGAGGAGTTCTTTCCAGGACCCGGTGCGGGAGGTGTAGTGGACGGGACGGACTCGGAGCATGGCGTTGTCCTTGTGCTCGGTGGTGTGCTGCCGTATGGCCATGATGCCACTTGATGCGCCGATGCACACGGGGCTTGTGGCCCGCCTTTTCATGGGCAGAATTAGGCCATGGCCGATGACCTCGAGGAACTGCTGGTGCCCGATGCCGCTGCCTGGCGTGCCTGGCTGGAGGAGAACCACGCCACCAGCCCCGGCGTGTGGCTGGTGATGAGCAAGAAGGGCGGTACGGTGACCGGCCTCGACTACCCCGCGGCGCTGGACGAGGCCCTGTGCTTTGGCTGGATCGACGGGCAGGGACGGCGCCGCGACAGCGGAAGCATGTTCGTCCGGATGACCCCCCGCCGTTCCCGCAGCGTCTGGTCGGCGCGGAACGTGGGGCATGTCGCCCGGCTTGAGGAAGCCGGGAAGATGACCGACGCCGGCAGGGCAGCGGTAGCCGCGGCAAAGGCTGACGGCCGCTGGGACGCGGCCTATGGCGGGCAGGCCGCTGTCGAAGTCCCCCCGGACCTCGCCGCCGCCATCGCTGCCAACCCGGCAGCGCAGGCCACGTTCGACGTCCTCACCAAAACCAACCTGTTCTCCCTGGTGTACCGGACAAATTCGGCGAAGCAGGCGGCCACCCGGGCGCGCCGGATCGCCGGGTTCGTGGAGATGCTGGCACGGGGGGAGACGCCTTATCCGCAGAAGAGGCGGCCGGCGGGTCCGGGCGTGCCCCGCTAACATGACGCTCCGGATTGGGCTCCGGGCGGCCCTGCCGGTAAGATTGACGGTTCACTTGCACTGGTGCCGTTCCCCGCTCCCGGGGGACGGCGCTTGTGCGTTCAGCGACGGATCGACATCCCATGCCCTCCACACCTTCCGGAACAGTCCTGGCCGCCCTCCGGCGCCGCCCCCTCCTCTGGGCCGTGCTGGCCGCGGTGGCCGCCCTGGCCGTGGCCGCATCGCTGCTGCTCGCCGGAAACAGCGCGCGCGACAACACCGCCCAGGACAACAGCCGGCCCGGCACCGGCACACCCACCGCCGCTCCTCCGGCGGAGGCTGCCCCGGCGCAGGAGTCCGGGTACCGGCCGGCCTACCACCTCACCCCGGACCAGCGCTGGATGAACGATCCCCAGCGGCCCTTCCTCCTGGACGGTGTGTGGCACTACTACTACCTCTACAACGCCGACTATCCGGAGGGGAACGGCACAGAGTGGTTCCACGCCACCAGCACGGACCTGGTGCATTGGAAGAACGAGGGCGTGGCCATTCCCAAGTTCCGCAACGGCCTTGGCGACATCGAAACCGGGTCAGCGGTGGTGGACACGGAGGGGACCGCCGGATTCGGCAAGGGAGCCGTCATTGCTGTCCTCACCCAGCAGCACGACGGAGTCCAGCGCCAGTCGCTGTTCTTCTCCACGGACCAGGGCTACAGCTTCCAGAGCTACGGGCAGAACCCGGTGATGGAGAACCCCGGCGCCGAGCACTGGCGGGACCCCAGGATCGTGCGCGACGACGCCAGCAACCAGTGGCTGATGCTGCTCGCCGAGGGGCACAAGATCGGCTTCTACACGTCCCCGGACCTGAAACAGTGGAGCTATGTTTCGGACTTCCAGCAGGACGGGCTCGGCATCCTGGAATGCCCCGACTTCTTCCAGTTGGATATCGACGGCGACCCCGCCAAACGCACCTGGGTCCTGGCCGCCAGCGCCAACGGCTCCGCAGAGGGCCGCACCACTGGCCTGGCGTACTGGACCGGCAGTTTCGATGGCAAGTCGTTCAAGCCCCAGGGCGCCCACCAGTGGCTCGACGGCGGAGCGGACTTCTACGCCGCCGTCACCTTTGATGATCCGCGCCTGCCCGACGGCCAGCGGAAGGCGTCCCGGCACGCCATCGGCTGGATGAACAACTGGGCCTACGCCCGGCAGCTGCCCACCAAGGACTGGTACGGCGTGGCTTCCGTAGTTCGGGACATTCGCCTGGAGTCCCGCGGCGGCCGCCCCGCCCTGGTCTCGGCGCCCACCCCTTCGCTGCAATCGCTGGAAGGGGAGCCGGCGCAGATCCCCGGCGGCGGACTCGGGGACGGGCGGGCGCTCACGGTACCGGACAGCGGCGCGTTCAAGGCCGACGTCGAACTTGTTCGGCCCGCCGACGGCGCCGGCGTGGCAAGGCTCCTCCTGCAAAGCGGGGGCGCTACCTACGCCACCATCGGTTACGACTTCAAGGCCGGCCGGGCATTCGTGGCCCGGGACGGCGACGCGGTAGCCGGCGCCCACGGACACCCTGCCCAGGGTCAGCCGGGGAGTCCCGCCGTGGATGCTGCCTACCGCCAGCCCCAGTCCGTGGACGTCCGGCCCTCCGGGGACACCGTCCACCTCACCATTTACGTGGACCGCTCCTCCGTCGAGGTCTTTGGTGACGGACAGTCGCTCACGGCCCTCGTCTTCCCGCCGGACGGCGATAAGGGAGTCCGGTTGGAAGCCGACGGTCCGGTGCGGCTCAGGGGTGGCGCGGTGACGCCGCTGGCTGGCATCCGCTAGACGGCATGGCTTCCGCTAGGCGGTGCGGTCCGGGTCCGCGGGAAGGGCGGCGGCGCTGACCCTCGCCGCGGCTTCCAGCGTCATCCACGCCTGCAGCTGGGTGGCGAGTTCGACGGCGGCGCCCGGCGGATACGTTTCGGCCGCCGGTTGGGCTGCATGCACGGAGAAAATGCTCCTGCCTGCGGACGCGGGCCGCGCCTCGCCGGCAGCCACCTCCCGGCGGCCGGACCAGAAGGCCTCGGCGGTGGCGGTCACGAGCCGGGCCGCGGCGGCCCGGGTGGCGTCGGGAAGCCGGCCGTCGACTGCTGCGAGTGCAAGGTAACGGCAGAGGATCCCGGTGAACAGGCCGCCGTCGCCCGATCCCTCGCACCGGAGCACTGGGCTGCCCGGGATGGTCAGCTTCCGGCCAACCGCCTCCACCAGCGCCGCAGCCCGGGCCAGGTTCGCTTCCCCGCCCAGTTCCAGGAGCGCGCCCAGCACGGGGCCCTGGTTGTAGGTGTAGACGGCACGCTCCACCAGCGTCCCGCCGGACGGGTCCACCCGGACACCGTCAAGGTAAAGGCCCTGGCCGGCGTCGAAGAGGGTGGCGTCCAGCCAGTCCAGCAGCGCCTGGGCCTTGGCCTGCTGGCCGGTGCGGGCATAGAACAATGCCACCGGAGCCGTGGCCGGGGTGTTCTTGAAGTCCCGCTTCTTGCTCCAGAAAGTCCCGCCGCCCAGATCGTCCGTGCACGCCGCATCGAATTGCAGGGTCAGTGCCGCGCGGACGGCGGCGTTGCGCCGGCGTCCGGGCCGCCGGGTGTCCTCCGCCAGCCGGTCGAGCCGCAGGGTGGCCAGGGCAAGCCACGCCATGTCGTCGTAGTAGTTGTTCACGAACGTCAGCGCATTGCGCAGCCGGACGCCCGTGACCAGCCGCGAGGCCAGGCGTCCGGCGCTGGGGCGGTGCGGGCCGTTGAACCGCGCTGCCGGGGTGGCCCCGCCGCCCAGTTCGCGCATGCCGGTGTCCACCAGGCAGTCCACGTAGTGCGCCTGCCACCAGTAGTGCCAAGGGAGGACGAGGCCCGCGGCCGGCCTGGCGCGCCGCAGCGCGGCAAGCCACCGATCCCGCGGCCGGCCGTCCGGTTCCGATTCCTGCCCCGCCGGAGGCTTGCCCTGCCCGGCCGGGTGCTTTCCCTGCCACAGCACGGCGCCCAGGTGTGTTCCGGGCAGGAACAGCAGCTTCCGGCCGAACAGGGCGGTCACGGATTGCGCGGCGTGGTTGGCCCGGTCGGGCCAGTCGGTGAAAGCGGGGCTGCTGGTGCTCATGCCGTCCACCCTAGCCGCGGGCCGCAGGCCACCACGCGCACCTCCGATTGGCGGGAGCAGTCGTGAACCAGGCCGGACACGTGCGGGAACGCCGGATTTCAGTTAACATTCACTAACTGATACCGCTGGCCCGCAGCCGGGGGACACGCATCAAGGAGGATGTATGGACAGCAAAGGCAGCGTGGCACTTGTCACCGGGGGTGCTTCCGGGCTGGGCGCCGCCACGGCGCGGAGGTTGTTCGACGACGGCGCCTCCGTGGTGCTGCTGGACCTTCCCTCCTCAGGCGGGCAGGCAGTGGCGGATGAACTCAACGGCCGCGCCCAAACCGGCCAGTCCGCCGTCTTTGCCCCCGCCGACGTAACCAGCGAGGCGGACGTACGGGCCGCCGTCGCGACCGCCAGTGAGCTGGGACCGCTGCGGATCGTCGTGAACTGCGCCGGCATCGCCACGCCCGGCAAGGTGCTGGGACGCGAAGGCGTGCTGCCGCTGGACACCTTCAGCCGGGTCATCCAGGTCAACCTGGTGGGAACGTTCAACGTGCTGCGGCTGGCGGCTGAGGCCATGGTGGCCACCGAGCCGGTGGCCACCGAACTCGGCGGCCCGGAACGCGGCGTCATCATCAACACGGCCTCCGTGGCCGCGTTCGACGGGCAGATCGGCCAGCCCGCGTACTCCGCATCCAAGGGCGCGGTGGCAGCCATGACGCTGCCCATCGCCCGTGAGCTGGCGCGCTCGCTGGTGCGGGTGGTCACCATCGCCCCGGGCATCTTCGAAACACCCATGATGGCGGGCCTGCCGCAGGAAGCCCAGGACTCGCTGGGTGCCCAGGTTCCGCACCCCTCCAGGCTGGGCAAGCCGGCGGAGTACGCCAACCTGGTGGCGCACATCGTGGACAACGCCATGCTTAACGGCGAGACCATCCGGCTGGACGGTGCCATCAGGATGGGGCCGAAATGACCGGCTTGGACCTGTCACAGCTTCCTTCAGCGGACCTTTTCGCCGTCGAATCCCTGCTCAACGACACGGAACGCCGCAAGCTCGCGCAGCTGCGGGACTTCCTGGCCGCCGAGATCGCACCCTTTGCCGGCGATTGGTGGAACAAGGCCGAGTTCCCCGCGCACCTCCTGCCCAAGCTGGCCGCGCTGGAATTGAGCACGCCATCCCAGCGCGGGTACAGCAACCTGTTCGCCGGGCTGGTCATCGCGGAAATGACCCGGGTGGACACCTCCATTGCCACGTTCTTCCTGGTCCACCATGACCTGTTCGTCCAGTCCCTGTACGACTTCGGCAGCGAGGACCAAAAGCAGCGGCTCCTGGCGGACGCCTCGGACCTGCGCGTCACCGGCGCCTTTGCCCTGACCGAGCCCCTGCACGGGTCCGACGTCGCCGGCGGGATGGAAACCCGGGCGCGGCGGATCTCGTCCAGGACCGGGAAAGCGGACAGCGGCGGCGACGCCTGGGTGCTAAACGGCGCCAAGCGGTGGATCGGCAACGGAACGTTCTGCGACTACATGCTGGTGTGGGCGCGCGACGAAGCGGACGGGGCGGTCCGGGGGTTCATCGTGGACGCCGCGCTGCCCGGCGTCAGGCGCACCCGGATCGAGAACAAGATCGCGCTGCGGACGGTCCAGAACGCGGACATCGTGTTCCAGGACGTCCGCGTGGCCGAGGCGGACCGCTTTAGTGGGATCAGCAGCTTCGAGGACACCAAGGAGCTGCTCCGCAGCTCCCGCATCATGGTGGCCTGGCAGGGCGTGGGCCAGCAGCTGGCCGCGTTCGACGTCGCACGGCAGTACGCCGTCGAACGGCACCAGTTCGGCCGGCCGCTGGCGGCGTTCCAGCTGATCCAGCAGCAGTTGGTGACCATGCTGGGGAATGCGGTGGCGAGCATGGGCATGATGGCCGGGCTGGCCCGGCTGCAGGACCAGGGCGACGCGGACATGCCCAAGGTTGCGCTGGCCAAGTCCTACATCAGTGCGCGGATGCGCGAGACCGTGGCGCTGGGCCGGTCGATCCTGGGCGGCAACGGCATCGTCACCGACTACCGGATGGCCAAGATCTTCGCCGACGCCGAGGCCATCTACACCTACGAGGGCTCGTTCGAGGTCAACACCCTCATCGTGGGCCGCGCCATCACGGGCGTCTCCGCGATTGCCTAGGCACCTGCCTTAGAGGAGGCACGCGCCTGCCTTATAGGAGGCACGACGGCGGGTGGCTGGCTTTTACAGGCTTGGCGGCGGCCGTTGGCGCTTTGCCTTAACCCCGGCCTTGGCCTTGGAAGTTTTCCACATAGGGTTCGTGGGCGGCTGCTGATGTCAGTGCCTGGTGGAAGACTTCGGTTATGGAAGCGGTTGTGGGGACGGCGGCAGCACTTGAGGCGGAGCCTCAGGGGCCGTTAGCTGCTTGCGCCCTTCAGCCAGGGCCTGTCGTTCCGGCCACCTTGACTGCAGTTGCTGGCGCACCCCGGCCATCGCTTGGCATTTCGGCTGCCGGGAGTGCGCCCGCTTCCTCGTCTGGTGTTCCGTCCCTTGCTGATGTCCTGGCTCTGCTTCGTGCCGCGCCGCTCGCCGCTGATGGCTCGGGGATGATGGAGCAGATCCGGGGGTTGGAGGATCTGAAGTGTTTAGCGGGGGCGCAGCAGGCGCGGCTTGCCGTGGCGTTTGATCTTCAGCAGCGGCGGGAGCAGGCCTCTGCCGGGCTGCCCGTGGATGAGCAGGGCGCCGGGGTGGCGGCGCAGATCGCGCTCGCGCGGCGGGAGTCCCCGGCCCGCGCTTCCCGGCTGCTGGGCATGGCTAAAACCCTCACGGGGATGCCGCATACGTTCGACGCTTTTCGGGCCGGCCGGTTGAATGAGTGGCGGGCAACGCTGGTCGTGAAGGAAACCATCTGCCTGTCGGCCGGGGACCGGGCCGCGGTTGACGAGGAGCTCGCCGCCGAGACCGGAACTCTCGACGGCGCCGGTGATAGGGCGATCGTGGCCGCGGTGCGTGCCGCGGCCTACCGGCGGGACCCTGCCTCTGTGGCGAAGCGTGCGGCCCGGGCTGTGGGCGAGCGGAGCGTAAGCCTGCGCCCCGCCCCGGACACCATGGCCTACCTCACCGCCCTGCTGCCCGTCGCCCAGGGCGTCGCCACCTACGCCGCCCTCACCCGGGACGCCGACACCGCCCGCTCGGCAGGCGATGACCGGTCCCGCGGGCAGGTCATGGCCGACACCCTGGTCGAACGCGTCACCGGCACCCCCGGCGGCATCACCGGGGTCGAGATCCAGCTCGTCATGACCGACCGCACCCTCCTCCAGGCAGACGCCGAACCCGCACGCCTCCCCGGCTACGGCACCATCCCCGCAACGGTAGCCCGCGACCTCGCCCTCACCGGCAGAAGCGGCACAGGCAAGAGCGGCACAAACGACGCCGCCAGGAATGACACCGCACGGAGCGAAACCGGCAAGAGCGAAGCCGGCGTGCAGGAACTCAACCTCTTCCTCCGCCGGCTCTACACCGCCCCCGGCACCGGGGAACTTGTCGCGATGGACTCCAAAGCCCGGCTCTTCCCGGCAGGATTGAAGCGCTTCCTCCAGGTCCGGGACGACACCTGCCGCACCCCGTACTGCGACGCCCCCATCCGGCACCACGACCACATCGTCTCCTGGCAGGGCGGCGGACCCACCACCGCCGGCAACGGCCAGGGGCTCTGCGAAGCCTGCAACCACACCAAGGAAACCCCCGGCTGGACCGCCAAACCAGAACCACGCCCGCGGCACACCGTCACCACAACCACCCCAACCGGCCACACCTACCGATCAACCGCACCACCGTTACCGGGAACGGCGCTGCCCGGGCCGGATCAACACGGGAACGCCGGCCATCCTTCAGCGGCAGAACAAGTCCCACCTCCCCTTGCTGTCCAGGTATTGGGGAGGGTGGTATCGGCGCGCATCGCTGGGCGCCCGCAGCCTTTCCAAGGCGCTGTGTCGAGCACGCGCGGAGTGTCCAGGAAACGCGCGCTATCCAGAAAGCGTGCCACGGCCGGAAAGACCGGGATTCCGTAGCAACCCCGGTCGGCGGGCTGCATCCGGCGGCAGCCGTGTTGGCGGCATGACCATCACGCGGGGTAGGGCGCCTTTTCGCCGGCCTCCACCCGGATGTCCAGGCTGTTGTTCTTCACCGGCATGGGGCAGGTGCCGTAGGGGGTGAAGGCACTGGGGTAGTTGATGGCCCGGTTGAAGTCCAGCACCACCGTGCCGTCCGGCCGCGGCCGCGGCGTGGAGAGTTTCCGCCAGTCGGCTGTTTGTCCCGGCGGGGCAGCGCCGTTGGTCTCGTCATGGAACGTGACCGTCAGGGCTCCGAGCTTCTCCTCCTCCGCCTGCAGCCGGAATTCGTGTGGGCTGCCGGGGAGCCGGAAAACCACCTCGCCCACGCTGCGGTGCACCCCGTCCACCAGGGGGTTGGCGGTACTGATGGGGACGTCCACGGGCCCGGGGTACGGCTCGAAGCGGGCTTCGACTTCCCAGTCCGGGTTGTAGGGGTAGGTGGGAACGCCGTCGAATCCGGTCAGGACGGGAGAGGCGGAGTCGCGGGTGCGGACGGCGTAACGGCCGCCGCGCATGGCCAGCTCCACCACCACCTGGTCCCCGGCCGGCCCGCCGAACTGCACCCACATCAGGGACTCTTCATCCGCCAAAGCCGCAGACACGGTGCCGTCCACCGTTTCCCCGGTCTCCACCAACGCCAGCCCATCCGCCGGTGCCGCGGTGAGGAACGCCGTCGTGCCGTTGGTGGACCACAATCCCGGGGCGAGGTCGACGGCGGCGGGGGAGTGCTCCAGCCACTGGAAGGAGGTGAGGGTCAGCCAGCCGTGGCGGGCCGCGAGGGCTTTGTTCCGGTTGGTGCGGAAGCGCTGCCAGCGCTCCAGCCTGGCGTCTGTGGTGGTGGCCATGGTTCCTTCCGATGGGGATGCCCCGGCTATAACCGCGCGCGCCGCGTGTTCATTCCGTCAGGGGTGACATCTTTTGAGACGGATTCGAACGAGACGCCGCCGCGGGGGTAGCATCTTTAGCTAGTAACGTGGCTCACAGTATCCAGCGCAGTGTACGAGCCAAGTCCGAAACCCTCGAAAGATTGCTTCCATGGCTCACACTGCAACACCTCCCGAAACCGATCTCGCCTCCGAACTGCGTGCGGATGTCCGGCGCGTGTCCACCCTGCTGGGTGAATCCCTGGTCCGGCAGCACGGACCCGAGCTCCTGGACCTCGTGGAGCAGGTCCGCCTGCTGACCAAGGAGTCCAAGGAAGCGGCGCGCGGCGGTGCGGATGCCACCGGCCCGTGGAGCGCCCACGACGTCGTCGCCCAGGTCCGCGAGCTGCTGGGCTCCCTGCCGATCGAGCAGGCCACCGACCTGGTCCGCGCCTTCGCGTTCTACTTCCACCTGGCCAACGCCGCCGAGCAGGTGCATCGGGTACGGGGCCTGCGCACCCGCGCTGAAAAGGACGGCTGGCTGGCCAAGACCGTGGCCGAGATCGCCGCCCAGGCCGGCCCCGACGTCCTGCAGGAAGTGGTCAACGGGCTGGACGTGCGTCCCATCTTCACGGCGCACCCCACCGAGGCATCCCGCCGGTCCGTCCTGGACAAGATCCGCAAGCTCTCCGACGTCCTGTCCCACCCCACCGCCGAGGGTTCCACCGCCCGGCGGCGGCAGGACCGGCAGCTGGCCGAGATCATCGACCAGATGTGGCAGACTGACGAACTGCGCCAGGTCCGGCCCACCCCCGTGGACGAGGCCCGGAACGCCATCTACTACCTGGGCGGCATCCTCACCGACGCGATGCCGGAGATGCTGACCGAACTCTCCGAGCTCCTGGGCGAGCACGGCGTCACCCTCGCGTCCAAGGACGCTCCCATCCGGTTTGGCTCCTGGATCGGCGGTGACCGCGACGGCAACCCGAACGTCACCGCCGCCGTGACCCGCGAAATCCTGCAGATCCAGAACCAAAGCGCCATCCGGATCAGCATCGGCATGATCGACGAACTGATTTCGATCCTCTCCAATTCCACCGCCCTGGCTGGTGCGGACGAATCGCTGCTCACCTCCATCGACGAGGACCTGAAGAAGCTGCCCGGCCTGGACAAGCGCGTCCTGGAGCTGAATGCCCAGGAGCCCTACCGGCTGAAGCTCACCTGCATCAAGGCCAAGCTCATCAACACCGGCAAGCGCGTGGCGGCCAACTCGAACCACGAGCACGGCCGGGACTACAGCGGAACCGAAGAACTTTTGGCGGACCTGCACCTGCTGGAACTGTCGCTGCGCAACCACTCTGCGGCCTTGGCTGCTGACGGCTCCCTGGCCCGCGTGCGCCGCGCCATCGCCTCCTTCGGGCTCCACCTGGCCACCCTGGACATCCGCGAGCACGCAGACCACCACCATGACGCCGTCGGCCAGCTGATGGACCGGATCGGCGGCCCCGGGCTGCGCTACGCGGAGCTGAGCCGCGAGGAGCGCTTCGAGGTGCTGGGCTCAGAGCTCGCCTCCCGCCGTCCGCTGTCCGGGCACCCGATCAAGCTCGACGGCGCCGCGGACGGCACGTACGACGTCTTCCGCGAAATCCGCCGCGCCCTGCGCATGTACGGCCCCGATGTCATCGAGACCTACATCATCTCCATGACCCGCGGCGCCGACGACGTCCTGGCCGCGGCCGTCCTGGCCCGCGAGGCCGGCCTCGTGAACCTCTTCGGCGACAAGCCGTACGCGAAGCTCGGTTTCGCGCCGCTGCTGGAGACGGTGGAGGAACTGCGGGCCTCGGCCGAGATCATCGACCAGCTGTTGTCCGACCCCTCGTACCGGGAGCTGGTCCGCCTGCGGGGCGACATCCAGGAAGTCATGCTGGGCTACTCGGACTCCAACAAGGAATCCGGCGTGATGACCAGCCAGTGGGAGATCCACAAGACCCAGCGCAAGCTGCGGGACGTGGCCGCCAAGCACGGCGTACGCGTCCGGCTGTTCCACGGCCGCGGCGGTTCGGTGGGGCGCGGCGGCGGGCCCACCTACGACGCCATCCTGGCCCAGCCCAACGGTGTCCTCGAAGGCGAGATCAAGTTCACCGAGCAGGGTGAAGTCATCTCGGACAAGTACTCGCTGCCCGAGCTGGCCCGCGAAAACCTCGAGCTGTCGCTGGCCGCGGTGTTGCAGGGGTCCGCCCTGCACCGGGACCCCCGTACCTCCGAGGACCAGCGCGAGCGTTACGGCCACGTCATGGAGACGATCTCCGACGCAGCGTTCGAGCGTTACCGCAAGCTCGTTGACCACCCGGACCTGCCCGCCTACTTCATGGCGTCCACTCCGGTGGAACAGCTGGGATCGCTCAACATCGGCTCCCGCCCGTCCAAGCGCCCGGACTCCGGTGCCGGGCTGGGCGGCCTCCGCGCCATCCCGTGGGTGTTCGGCTGGACCCAGTCGCGCCAGATCGTGCCGGGCTGGTTTGGCGTCGGGTCAGGCCTCAAGGCCGCCAGGGAAGCCGGCAACGCGGCGCAGCTGGTGGAAATGATGGACCAGTGGCACTTCTTCCGCTCGGTGCTGTCCAACGTGGAAATGACGCTCGCCAAGACGGACATGGACATCGCCGGCTACTACGTGGCCACCCTGGTCCCCGAAGAGCTGCACCACCTGTTCCGGACCATCCGGGAAGAGTACGAACTCACGGTCTCCGAGATCCAGAAGCTGACCGGGGAAAACCTGCTCCTGGACGCCCAGCCCACGCTGAAGCGCTCACTGGAGATCCGTGACCAGTACCTGGACCCGATCAGCTACCTGCAGGTGGAACTGCTGCGCCGCGTCCGCGAGGCCGCAAAAGCGGACAGCATCAGCGGGGCAGAAATCGACGAGCGCCTCCAGCGGGCCATGCTCATCACCGTCAACGGGGTGGCGGCAGGCCTGCGCAACACCGGTTAACCCAGCTTGCCGTATCACTTACGGTCCCTAACCGGCGCTGTTAGGGACCATAAGTGATAGAGCACGCAGGTTGGATAGGGTGGAGGGCATGCCTTCCTTCCAGACCCGACTCAAGATCACCGGGCTGCGGCCGGGAAATCCGCCGGAGTCCGTCATGGACACGGCCGTGGAGGTGCTCGGAACCCGGCACCACGTCGAGGCGCACCAGTTGCAGCTCGCCGGGGGAGTGCCGCAGCTGAACCTTCGCTTCCTCGTCGAGGCGAGCGAATACAGCGGCGAGAACCAGCAGGCCCGGGAATCGGCAGCCATGATGCGCGACGCCGTCGAACAAGTTGCGCTGACGGGTGCGCTCAGCGTGCTGCGGCGCAGCCGTGGCAAGTGGCTGCCCGTCTAGCCTGGAGGGCGTCTGGCTTGGTCATTGCCCGGTCTCCTCGACCGGGGACCGGTCGCCGCGCCGCCGGGTGACGATGATGCCGACGACGCCGCCGATCAGCAGGCCGAGCGCGACACCGATGAGGGAACTGGCCCAGAACGGCAGCCTCGTGGCCGAACCGGTGAAGTAACCCAGGCCCACCAGCCAGCAGGCCCACAGGACCGCGCCGAGGCCGGCGCACAAACTGAAGCCGCGGACCGACACGTTGGCAATGCCGGAAGCGGCGGACGTCGCCAGCCGTCCGCCCGGGATGAACCTGGCCCCGATGATGGTGCCGTAGGTGGAGGACCGGCCGGCCTTGGCCAGCGCGTCGTGGATGCCGCTGTGCACCCGCCGGCCCCACTTCCAGCGGTCCAGCAGGTGGCTCAGGCGCCGCCGGAAGAGCTGGAACACCACCATGTCGCCGATCCACGAGGCAAGCGCGGCCAGGACGAGCACCAGGAACACGTTGGCCCTGCCGTCCGCTGACAGGGCACCCCCCGTGATCACCACCATCTCGGACGGGACGGGCGGAAAAATGGCATCGCCAAGGACCAACGGGATCACCCAGAAATAGAGGGCGGCTCCCCAGCTGTCAGCGCTGCCGAAGTCCATTGCCACAAATTACCGCACTTTGGGAAACTGGCGGCATGCGGATTTCCGTGCTGCAGGGCAACATCACCCAGCGGCGGGTGGACGCGGTGGTGAACGCCGCAAATTCCTCGCTGCTCGGCGGTGGGGGAGTGGACGGGGCGCTGCACCGGGCGGCCGGTCCTGAGCTGCTGGCCGCCTGCCGGGAGCTCCGCGCCGGCGGCCTGCCGCACGGGCTCCCAGTGGGCGCCGCCGTGGCAACTCCGGCCTTCCGGCTGCCGGCCCGCTGGGTGGTCCATACCGTGGGCCCCAACCGGCACGCGGGCCAGACCAACCGCGCCCTCCTGGTGTCCTGCTTCAGTGAAAGCCTGCGGCTGGCCGAGGACCTGGGGGCGCAGGGCATGGCCTTTCCTGCGGTGGGCGCCGGAGCGTACGGGTGGCCGGCGGCGGCTGTGGCCGAAGCCGCCCGGGACGCGCTGGCAGGGTTCCAGGCATCCCATCCCGCGCCAGGCCTGGAGCTGGTGGAGTTCGTGCTCTTCCGCGCTGAGGTGGAGGCGGTCTTCAGGAACGTGCTGGGGCCGCTTCGCTGAGTTCCAGGCCGCTGCGGTATTCCACTGGCCTGCCGGACAGGGGATCCACGAACCGGATGCCGCGGGCCAGGAGCTGCAGCGGTTTGGCGTAGTCGTCCGGGGCCTTGTCCAGCAGGTCGGGGTAGAACGCGTCGTTGAGGATTCCCAGCCCCAGCGACGCCATGTGGACCCGCAGCTGGTGCGTCTTGCCGGTGTGCGGCTCCAGCCGGTACCTGGCAAGGCGCTGCGTGGTGGCCGCGGCATCCAAGGACGTGCCGGCGTCGAACGTTTCCAACTGTTCGATCCTGGTTTCCGCGTTCGGCTCGCCGTCCACGACCTCGGCGAGGAGGTAGCTGCGCGACTTGGTCATCCGGTTCCGGACCACCGCGGGGAACTCGACGGCGGCGTGCCCCGGTGCGGGCTCGGCCGCGGACACGCACTCGTATTCCTTCTGCACCTGGCGCTTCTCGAACAGCACCTGGTACTTGCCGCGGGTCTGCGGATTGGTGGAAAAGAGCAGCACTCCGGCGGTCATCCGGTCCAGTCGGTGCATGGGGATCAGGTCCGGCAGGTCCAGTTGGTTCCGCAGGCGGACCAGGGCCGATTCCTGGATGTAGGTGCCGCCGGGAGTGGTAGGCAGGAAGTGCGGCTTGTCCACCACGAGCAGGTGTTCGTCCTGGTGCAGGATGCTGATCTCCACCGGCAGCCGGGTCTCCGGGGGCAGGGTGCGGTAGTACCAGATGAAGGTGTGGTCCTCGAGCCTGGTGTGCCGGCTCAGGGGTACGCCGCCTTCGCCGACAATCTCGCCGGCGTCGAACCTGTCCTCGATGCCCTGCGGGTCAATGTGCCCCCAGCGGTGCATCATGTAGTCCATTGCGGTGTCCCACGGGCCCTCCTCCGGAAGCCGCAGGCGGGTGGCGTTCACGCCGTCGCGCACGGGAAGGGGGGATTGCATCACCGGTCCATTCTACCGGCGGCGCCACGTGGGCCGCCCTGGATCCCGGTCAATCGCGCCAAAACCGACGATAAAAAAGTTCTTGACAAAAAAAGTTGTCGGTTGGCATGCTGGAGGCATGCAGGACATAGCAGTCATCGAAGATCCCGCAGCGGCGGAGGCGTCGCTGGACCCGATCCGCACCGCCATCCTCCGGGAGCTGGTCCAGCCGGGATCCGCCACACAGCTGGCGGTCCGGGTGGGCCTGCCCCGGCAGAAGGTGAACTACCACCTCAAGGCGCTGGAGCGGCACGGACTGGTGGAGCTGGTGGAGGAGCGGCGCAAGGGCAACGTCACCGAACGGGTCCTGCAGGCCAGTGCCGCGTCGTACCTGATCTCGCCCACGGCCCTGGCCGCCGTTTCGCCGGATCCGCACCGCTTTTCCGACCGCTTCTCGGCCTTCTGGCTGCTGGCGCTGGCCGGAAGGATGGTGCAGGAGATGGGCAAGCTGATCACCGGCGCCGCGGCCGCCCGGCAAAAACTTGCCACCTTCGCGATCGACGGCGACATCACCTTCCGCAGCGCGGCTGACCGTGCCGCCTTTGCGGAGGAACTGGGCGTGGAGGTCACGCGGCTGGTGGACAAGTACCACGACGGCGGCGCGTCCGCGGGTGGCCGGCGGCACCGCCTGGTGGTGGCGCTGCACCCTGCACTCAAAGAAACCGGCGCCCCCAAGGAAACCAAGGCAGCCAAGGAAACTGACACACGCAAGGAGCACGGCAATGACTGACAAGCGCAACTTCGAAATCGTTTACGACACAGAACTTCCCGGCACGCCGGAGCGTGTGTGGGAAGCCGTCACCAACGGAACGCCGGCCTGGATGTTTCCCACGGACCAGTGGCCCGACGTCAAGACCGTCAACGAGTACCCCACCCACCTGGTCTCCCGGATGGAGGGGCCGGACGGCTGGTTCAACCAGCTGGAGCATGTCCTGGAACCGCTCGACGGCGGCCGCGCCCGGCTGCACTACGTCCACAGCGGCATCTTCGCGGACAACTGGGACCAGCAGTATGACGGTGCCAGCCGGCACACTGAGTTCTACCTGCACACACTGGGCCAGTACCTGCAGTACTTCGACGGCCGCCCCGTGGTCTTCACCGATATCCAGGCTCCCGCCACATCGCAGGCTTCCGATGGCTTCGCGCGGTTGCGCAGGGCCCTTGGCGTCGAGTCGGCCGGGCGGGGGTCGGCCGTGGACGTGGAGCTCGACGGTGTGGGCCGGCTGGTGGGTGAAGTCGATTTCTCGAATGAACACTTCCTGGGCATCCGCACCCCTGACGCGCTGTTCCGGTTCTTCGGCCGGAACGCCTTCGGTGCCCCCGTGGGAATGACGGTGCACGACTTCAGCGGAGCCGGCGACTCCGAGACCACGGCCAAAGCGTGGGGCGGCTTCCTGGAGCGGGTGTACGCCTAGCGCGGGCGCCTCCTCCGGGGCCTCGGGTCAGGCGATGGCGACGGCGGGAGCATGGGTGAGCGAGCGTCGAAGCTGGGGTGCGGCGTCGAGCCTGTCCTGGGCGGCCCGCAGTGCCAGCACCGCGGCCTCGAGCTTGTCCGGCGGGAGGGTGAAGGGCAGCCGCAGGTAGCGTTCAAACGCGCCGCCTACGCCGAACCGGGGTCCGGCCGCCAGCCTGATGCCGAAATCCGGGGCGAGGACTGTCAGTGCGGTGCTGGCGGGGGCGGGGAGCCGGCACCAGACGGAGAGGCCACCGGCGGGGCGCGTTGCCTGCCACGTGGGAAGGTGGCCGGCCAGGAGTCCGAGCAGGGCTTCCCGGTTGGCGCGCAGCGTCTCCAGCAGCGCAGGCAGCGGCTCGTCCAGGGCCCGCACCAGATGGGCGGCGGCCAGCTGTTCCATGACGGGGCCGCCCAGGTCCAGGGTGGTGCGTGCCGCGGCAAACCGCTGGATCATGGGCTCCGACGCCCGGATCCACCCGGTGCGCAGGCCGCCCCAATGCGACTTGCTCAGTGAGCCGATGGACACCACGGCGCTGCTGAAACCTGCCAGGGGGGTGGTGGCAACGCTGTCGAGGTTCAGCTCACGAAGTGTCTCGTCCGCCACCAGCACGGTTCCTGCCGCGGCGGCCGCACGGACCAGCCGGCGGCGCTGGGCATCGGGCATGATCATGCCGGTGGGGTTGTGGAAGTCCGGCACCAAGTAGGCGAGTTTGGGCTGCTGCTGCGCCATTGCCGATTCCAGGGCGGCCAGGTCCCAGCCGGACTCGGCGAAGGCGACCGGTACGGGGCGGCAGCGGGCGGCACGAACGGCGTCCAGTGCGTGCGGATAGCTGGGGTGTTCCACCAGGACGCGGTCCTGCCGATCCGCCAGGGTGCGGATGACGATGGTCAGGGCATGCTGGGCGCCCGATGTGACCATGACCTGCCCCGGCTGCGTTGGCACTCCGGCAGCCGAGTACCGGTCTGCTATGGCCTGGCGCATCGGCATCAGTCCCAGGGCGTCGTACCCGAACCCGGGCAGCAGGGCGGGGAGTTCGGTGAGCGCCGCCGCGAACGCCCGGTGCACCACCTCCCCGCTGGCCGGCAGCGCCGAATAAGCGAGGTCGATCAGGCCCTCGGGGGCACTGAGGCCGGGTGCTGCCGAGGGAGTGTCCGACGGCGGCCGGGGACCGAAGAGTGCCGGGCCGAACGAAGTATGTTCGGGGATGCGGGTCCTGCCTCGGCTGCCCTGGCCGCTGCTCAGGAAACCCTGCTCCCGGAGGCTCGCATAGGCCGCCGTGACGGTGGTGCGGCTGACCCCCAGTGCCGCGCACAGGGAGCGCTCGCTGGGCAGTGCCGTATCCAGCGGAACGCGGCCATCCAGGATGAGCAGCCGCACAACATCCGCCAACTCCCGGTACGCCGGCCCCGTTCCGTGGTTCCATGTGCCGAGGAGGCGGGACAACGCGGAGGCGGTAAGGGAAGTGGGCATGTAGCCAGTATTTCAGACTGGCTATGTTATTCAATGCCAGTTCGTTGGGAGCATGGTTCCATGATGACCCGCAGACTCGTCCAGCTGTTTACCGGCCTCGCCATGTATGGCATCTCCCTGGCCATGTTCATCCGCGCGGGGCTGGGCCTGGACCCCTGGGACGTCTTCCACCAGGGACTGGCCAACCGGACCGGGCTAAGCATCGGCGTGGTGGTGATCGCGGTGAGCTTCCTGGTGCTGCTGCTCTGGATTCCGCTTCGGCAGATGCCTGGCTTCGGTACCCTTTGCAACGCCATCCTGGTGGGTGTGTTCGCAGACGTCGGCCTGGCCTTCATCCCTGCCGTGCCGCACCTGGCCGGGCAGGCCGGGCTCCTTGCCGGGGCGGTCCTGCTGAACGGGATCGCTTCCGCCTGCTACATCGGTGCACGCTTCGGCCCCGGAGCACGCGACGGACTGATGACGGGCCTCGCAAGGCGCACCGGCTGGTCCGTCCGGTTGTCGCGCACCCTGATCGAGGTGACGGTTCTGGCCATCGGCTGGGTGCTCGGCGGCTCGGTGGGTGTGGGCACGGTGGTGTACGCCCTGGCCATCGGCCCCCTGGTCCAGCTGCTGCTGCCGCGCTTCATGGTTCCTGCCGCAGCGCCGCAGTCCGCCGGGGAGCCTACCCCCGCCAACTGCTGAAGACCAGCTGCCTGCGGTCCGACGTCACGCCGGGACAGGCTGGCATGTCGGGCAGAAGTAGATGTCCCGCTCTTCCTCGCCGTTGGGTTTGCCCAGCAGCCCGCGCCGGACGGGGGTCCCGCACTTGAGGCACCGCTGGTGTTCCCGCCCGTAGACCCAGTATCCGGGGCGGCCCGCCATCCTGCCGACGGGCATGCCGCGGGCGTTGAGGATGGTGACACGGCGGCCGGGGCCCAGGTTGACCTCCAAAAGCTGCTTGGCATCGGTCATCATGGTGCGGACATCCGGCACCTTGGAGACCGGCGTGGCAGGATGCACACCGGAGAGGAAGCACGCCTCGCAGCGGTAGATGTTGCCGATGCCTGCAAGGTTGCGCTGGTCCAGCAGCGCCACTCCCACGGGGACCTCGGGGTGGGCCCGGATGCGGCGCTCCGCCTCATCAAGGTCCCAGTCCGGGCCCAGGAGGTCCGGGCCCAGGAAGCCCACAATCGAATCCTCGTTGTCCGTCGCCACTACTTCAAGCACGCCCAGGGAAAATCCGACGGCGTCAGCGGCCGCCGTGCGCAGCACGCACCGCGCCGTGAAGCCCGGTTTCCGCCACCTGCCGCCGGGAGGATAGACCTGCCACGTTCCCTCCATCTTCAGGTGGGAGTGGATGGTGAGCTTTTTGTCCTCCGGGCTGACAACCCGCATCAGGAGGTGCTTGCCGCGGGGAACTACCTCGGCAACGGTCCAGCCGGCCAGGTTCAGCGTGGCAAAGCGCGGGACGCGGAAGTCCGAGGCCAGCAGCGTTTGTCCCGCGAGGGCCTGGTGCAGCTGGTGGGCGGCCCGCCAGACGGAGTCGCCTTCAGGCACGGATCCTCAGTCCTTTCGGGGTTGAATAGGCGCCGGCTGCGCTGAGGGCGGCAGCCACCGGAGTGTCCAGGATTCCGTGGCCGTTAACCTTTTCCATGATCAGCTTGTCCACGGCCCCACGGGTCACGACGCCCACCAGCGCGGCACCTGCCGCCGCCAGGACGTCGTCATCAGCACTGAAGGCCAGCAGCGTCTTGCCGCCGCGCTCCACGTAGAGGACCAGCGCGCCGTCCACCAGGACCACCAGCGCACCCGCCTTCCGGCCGGGCCGGTGGCCGGTGCCGGCGTCGTCCTGGACCGCCGGCCAGGGCAGGGCTGCCCCGTAGGGGTTGGCGGGATCGGTGGCGGCAAGCGCCAAGGCCACGGGCTCCGCCTTGGCCAGCTGGGTGTCCTCGCTGTACGAGCGCAGCCGGTCCACGGTGGCGGGAACGGCAAACTGGGCGGCGCCCAGGTGTTCGATGAAGTACCCGCGGCGGCAGCGGCCGGCCTCCTCGAGCCGTGCCAGGACCTTGTACATCAGGCCGAAGCCGCCCAGGATCTGCTCGGCCATGACCGAGCCCCTTGTGACCACCCCGTAGCGGTCGAGCAGGAGCTCGGCGGTGGCGCGGGCATGGATGGTGGGATCGAGTTCCGGCTCCGGAAGGGCAGACCAGCGGCCCGCGGCAGTGGGCGGCGTGGCGGCCCCGCCCGTGCCGTAGCGTCCGTCGCCGTAGCGGCTACCGGACAGGCCGGGGGATCCCATCAGCCCGGTACCGTGGGAACGGCCGAGCCTGCCCAGGCGCGGGGCCCTGGCCCGGGGTGCCCGGGCCACTTGGCGGTGGGCGGTATGGCCGCCCGCGATGAGTGACCTGACCGGGGCGAAAGTATCCCCGGTGATCCTGCCTGCCCAGGCGAGGTCCCACAGCGCGGTGACCACTTCCTGGTCGCTGAGGACGGCGTCCATGCCGCCAGCAACGTCGGTGAGCTGCCGGAAGAAGTAGCCGCCGCCGTTGGCGCGCAGGTGGTCCAGGAGCCGCCGGCCGGCGTCGCCCGGTTCGAAGTCGGGGGCAGGGTTGAGGGTCAGTTCCACGGAGTCGGCAAGGTGCAGGCAGATCCAGCCGTCGTTCCCGGGCAGGGCTCCCGCCCCGGACCAGAGGACTTCGCCGGCGGCCATCAGTTCGTCCAGCATGGCTGGCTGGTAGTTGGACACCCGGCTGGCCAGGACCAGCGGTTCCCAGGCCGAGGCCGGGACAGGCACGCCGGAGAGCTGGTCGATGGCGGTGATGATGCCATCCAGTCCGCGCAGCGAGGGCTGGCCGCGGCCGCCGCCGGGCGTGCGGACATGCTGCCACGCGGGGAGGAAGCGCCCATAGGCGGCGGCGTCCACCGGTTCAACCTCGGCGCGAAGGGCCGCCAGGGAACGACGACGGAGCTTGCGGAGGACGTCGGCGTCGCACCATTCGCTCTGGATAGCGTGCGGAACGTCGGGTGCAGGCGCGTGCGGAGGCGGTCCTTCCGCAGCGTCAATCAGCTGGCTTCCGGTGTCCAGCGCCGTGTCATGCGGTGCGTCTTCAGGTGGCGTTGCCTCCGATGTTCCGGCCCCGGGCGGTGTCACGTGGGGCCGGAATTCCCCCTCGACCACGCGGCCATCGGCCGCGAGCCGTTTCAGGGCCGTGCCCACCACCGCAACGCCAAGACCCAGCCGGGCTGCGGCTTCCGCGGCCGTGAAGGGGCCATGTGTCCTGGCGTAGCGGGACACGAGGTCGCCCAGGGGATCGGCCACGGGCTCGATGAAGGCCAACGGAACGCCCATGGGCAATGGCACGCCGATGGCATCGCGGAGGCGGGCGGCGTCCTCCACCGCCGCGTAGCGTTCCACACCGCCGATGTTGACCCGGATCGCTCGGTTGGCGCGCTGCAGGGCGGCCAGGTGCGCAGCAGCCTCCGGGACCGTTGCGCTGGTTTCAGCGGGGCCGGTTTCAAGGGCTTCGGTTCCGGCAGGACTGGATTCGGCAGTTCTGGTGCCGCCCGCCTCAACCACCGGCTGCCCGGCTTCGGCAGCCTGGGCCGCCGCCGTGCCGTCCAGCCGTTCGGCCGTTTCCTCCGGCGTCAGGGGTCCCAGCAGCCGCAACAGGTCCGCCACCCCCTCCATGCCGCGCGCCCGGCGGTCCGGGGCCAGGCGCTGCAGTTCGCGCTCGGTGGCCTCGATGACTTTGGCGTCAAGGAGCTCCCGCAGCTCAACGCGGCCCAGCAGTTCGTTGAGCAGGGTGGAATCCAGGGCCAGGGCGGCCGCGCGCCGCTCGGCCAGCGGCGAGTCGCCTTCGTAAAGGAACTGGGCCACGTAGCCAAAGAGCAGGGACTTGGCGAACGGTGAGGGCTGCTGCGTGGTGGTCTGCACGATCCGCAGCTCCCGCCGCTCCACGGACGCGGCGATGTCCTTCAGCGCCGGGAGGTCGTAGACGTCCTGCAGGCACTCGCGCACCGTTTCGAGCACGATGGGGAAGGTGGGGTACTTCCGGGCAACATCAAGCAGCTGCGCCGACCGCTGGCGCTGCTGCCACAGCGGCTGCCGCTTGCCCGGGGTCTGCCGGGGAAGCAGCAAAGCACGGGCGGCGCACTCCCGGAACCGGGAGGCGAACAGCGCGCTTCCGCCCACCTCGGCGGTGACGATCTGCTCCAGTTCCTCGGGGTCGAACAGGAACAGCTCGGCGCCTGGCGGCTCGTCCTCCATCATCGGCACCCGCAGGACGATGCCGTCGTCGGCCGCCATCGCCGAACCGTCCAGCCCGTACCGCTGGTGGAGCCGCTGGCCCACAGCGAGGGCCCATGGCGCGTGCACCGGCATTCCGAACGGGCTGTGCAGGATCACCCGCCAGTCGCCCAGTTCGTCGTGGAACCGCTCCACCACCAGCGTGGTGTCGCTGGGAACCACCTCCGTGGCCTGCTTCTGCTCGTTGAGGTACTGGATGAGGTTGTTGGCGGCGAAGTCGTCCAGGCCGCTGGCCTTGCAGCGTTCGGCGGCAGGACCGGCGTCGGAGGCCGACAGTTCCCTGACGAACGCTCCCAGGGCGCGGCCCAGGTCCACCGGACGGCCCAGGGAATCGCCCTTCCAGAACGGCAACTTCCCGGGCTGGCCGAACGCCGGGGATACCAGCACGCGGTCGTGGGTGATGTCCTCGATCTTCCAGCTGGTGGCGCCCAGGGCAAAGACATCGCCCACGCGGGACTCGTACACCATCTCTTCATCGAGCTCGCCGACGCGCCGGCCCCCGCGCGGCGCGCGGGCCGGCTTGCCGTCCTCGGCGGGGGAGGCGGCGCCCTCAGCCTCGGTGCCGATGATGTAGACGCCGAACAGGCCGCGGTCCGGGATGGTGCCGCCGGACGTGACGGCCAGCCGCTGGGCCCCGGGCCGTCCTTCGATGGTGCCGGCGTTCCGGTCCCAGATGATCCTTGGCCGGAGCTCGGCGAATTCGTCCGACGGGTACCGGCCGGCCAGCAGGTCCAGGGTGGCTTCGAAGGCGGAGCGGGGAAGCGAGGCGAACGGGGCGGACCGGCGCACGGTGCTGAACCATTCCTCCACGTCAATGCTGCCCAGTGCGGTGGCGGCCACGGTCTGCTGGGCCAGGATGTCCAGCGGGTTCGCGGGGATGCTGAGGCGCTCGATCTTGCCGTCCAGCATCCGCTCCACGGTGATGGCGGTGTGGACCAGGTCCGCGCGGTGCTTCGGGAAAAGGACGCCCTGGGAGATTTCGCCCACCTGGTGTCCGGCGCGTCCCACCCGCTGCAGCCCGCTGGCCACCGACGGAGGGGATTCCACCTGCACCACCAGGTCCACGGCGCCCATATCGATGCCGAGTTCCAAGGACGACGTGGCCACGACACACCGCAGCCGCCCCGATTTCAGGTCGTCCTCAATCAGCGCGCGCTGGTCCTTGGACACCGAGCCGTGGTGGGCCCGCGCCAAGACCGGATCAGCCCCGGAAGTGCTGCCCGCCTGCGCCATCATATGGGCGGGTGTGGCGGTTGAGGCAGGAACACTAGGCACCGGTCCCGCCGAGGAGTCCGGAGCGCCCGCGTGCCCTTCCGGAGCCGGATCATCCCAGCCGCCGCCCACCGCAACCAGCTGGCGCTCGGCGTAGATTTCGTTGAGCCGGGCCGTCAGGCGCTCCGCCAGGCGGCGGGAGTTGGCGAAGACGATGGTGGACTGGTTGGCCAGCACCAGGTCCACTATCTTCTCTTCGACGTGCGGCCAAATGGAGGCCTGCGGCTGCAGCCCGGAGGCGGGGCCGGAGTCGAAAGCGCCCGCGGCGCCCTGCAGGTCCGACATGTCCTCCACCGGTACGGAAACGGTCAGGTCCCAGTTCTTCCGGGCCGGAGGAGCCACGATCTCCACGGGAGCGGAGCCGGCCAGGAACTGGGCCACGAGTTCGCGGGGTTCCACGGTGGCGGAGAGCCCAATGCGCTGTGCGGGTTTGGGCAGCAGCGCGTCCAGCCGTTCCAGCGAGACGGCGAGGTGTGCGCCGCGTTTGGTCCCGGCCACGGCATGGACCTCGTCGATGATGATGGTGTCCACCTCCGTGAGGGTTTCGCGGGCCTTCGACGTGAGCATGAGGAACAGCGATTCGGGGGTGGTGATCAGGATGTCCGGCGGGCTGCTTAGCAGCGCGCGGCGGTCCGCGGCGGGTGTATCCCCGGAGCGGACGCCGACGGTGATCAGCGGCGCCGGAAGTCCCAGCCGCTTGGCGGTCTGCGTGATGCCGATAAGCGGGGACCGCAGGTTCCGTTCCACGTCGACGCCCAGGGCCTTCAAAGGCGAGATGTACAGGACCCGGGTCTTGCGCTTCGGCGCCCGCGGCCGCCTTCCCTTGGCAGGGGCTTCCGGGGCGGCGTCCGGAGGTGCTGCCGGTGCAGCGGCGAGGAGCCGGTCCAGGGCCCAAAGGAATGCGGCGAGGGTCTTTCCGGAACCGGTGGGGGCCACCACCAGTGCGTGCGAACCTGAGGAAATGGCGTTCCAGGCACCTGCCTGCGCGGGTGTGGGTTCGGAGAACGCGCCCAGGAACCACTCACGGGTGGGCCTGCTGAACTGGCCCATGGGCGCGGCGGAGGCCGGCTCCCTCCCGTGCCCTCCGCCACCGGACGGGGCAAGATCCTGGTTCATGCCTCCATCATGCCCCACGGCACTGACAGTGATGTCGGGGCCGCCGCCCGCTCCGCCTTCAGGACGACGCGTTAATGAACCCGATGGTGATTGCCGTCCACCAGCACACCTGCGAGATCACCAGGCAGGTCACCAGGTGCGCGCGCTGGCCAAAGGCCAGGTCCGTGAACCTGGCCTTGGCGGGCAACCGTGCGAGCCGCCGCATCAGCGGGATGAGCATTATCCCGTTCAGGCTGAGCACAAGGATCGCCCCGAGCTTGACGTCGGTTATCAGGTTGCTCAGGTGCGGGGTCAGGAACACGCCGGTGACCATCAAGCCAGCGAGGCCACCCCAGATCAGCGGAGTCGCGGCCCCGTCGAGCCGGATGATTTCTGCCAGGTCGCGCCTGCCGATGAGCCACAGGAAGCCATACCAGTCGACCAGGATGATGGCCCCAAAAGCCACGATGAGGAATACGTCATGCACCACCAGATCAATGTCATGGGCGTAGGCCTCCACCTGGACTGCGGTCGACGCCGTTACGGACAACAGCCACGCCACGGCCGCGGCAACGGAGAGGACGAACACAAGGCGCCGGGTGGACTTCTCGGATTCGCGGTGCCGCCTGATAGCGCGTCTGCTGACTGGGATGTAGCTCATGGGATACCTCTGCGAGACCTGCCGCCGGTCGCCGTCCCAGCCCAGCCGTGGGTAGCTCCAACATAGCCCCGCCGCGGCCGCCCAGCAAGGAAGCGCCGGGCCCGGTGCCGGCACCCGCCCCTGGCCGCGCGCCCTCAGGCGGTGCCCGCCGTCGGCAGGTCCTTGGTGGCCGGCCCTTCCAGCAGCTTGCCCTCGTTGGTGAAGCGGGAGCCGTGCAGGGGGCAGTCCCAGGTCTTTTCGTTGTCATTCCAGTGCACGATGCCGCCCAGGTGAGTGCAGACGGCCGAGAGCCGGCAGGTGGTGCCGTCCACGGTCGACACCGCCACAGGCCGGTTGCCTTTCCGGTGGACCTTACCCTGGCCCTCGGCAGGGGCTGGCGCGGAGCTTGCCTCTGCGGGCGCCGGCGCCCGCCCCGCGCGCCCCTTGCCGCCGTCGAACCTGCGGCCTTCCGCCGTCACTTTTCCCCAGTCGGTGGCGAGCCTCGCGGCCACCCCCGCATTCAACGCGACGGCGGAGAACGCACCGGCCGGAGAGGTCACCCGGTGGTGGATCGTGTTTGCCCAGGGCACCTGGCCGCCCAGGATGTCCGCTGAAATGTCCAGCGCGGCGGCAACGGCGTTCGTCATTCCCCACTTGTTGTAGCCGGTGCCGAAATAGATGTGGCCCTTGCCGCGGGGGAGCTTTCCGAAGAACGGCATGAGGTTGGTGGGCATGTAATCCTGCGCGGACCACGTGTGCGTGGCCACGGCGCCGGGGTAATGCCGGGCGGCCCAGTCGAGCAGGCCGGCAAGGTGTGCCTTTTCCGACGGCGTCCGGCCGACGTGGTGCCCGTGGCCGCCCACCAGCAGCAGCTTCCTGCCGTCCACCTCATAGTCCCGGAGGGAGTGGGTGGGCTGCTCCACCGAGATGTACATGCCCGGCGGGGGAGCCTGGCCTTCCTGCAGGTCCAGCGCGGCGGCGTAGGAACGGCTTGGTGTCAGTTTTGCGAAATACAGGCCCCGGTCCAGGACCGGGATGCCGGTGGCCAGCACCACCCGGTCGGCCCTGACGCTGCCCCGGTTGGTCCGGACGGCAGCGGGCGGGTCGCCGGTGACGTCCTGCAGGCGGACACCGCTGACAACGTGCCCGCCGCGGCCGCGGATATCGGCGATCAATGCGTCGATGACCTCGAGTGGGTTGATCTGCGCCTGGTCCCGCATCCGGACGGCGCCGTGGACGGGGAACGGCAGGCCGGCGTCGCGCACGTAATCCACGTCCAGCCCGGCGGTGGAGGCGGCGCTGATTTCTTCGCGCAGCTTCTCGGTGCCCTGGGCGGAGGCGGCGTAGGTGTACGCGTCCCGGCGCTGGTAGGGAACCTTCTGTTCGTCCAGGTAGCGCAGGAGCCACGCCTGCCCTTCCCGGTTGCCGTCCACGTAGGCCTGCACCTGCTTCGCTGAATACTGCCGGGCCAGCTGGGACAGGAACGTGCCCTGGAGCAGGGTTACTTTCGCGGTGGTGTTGCCGGTGGTCACCGCCCCCGGGTAGCGGGCTTCGAGCACCAGGACGTTCTGTCCGGAGCGCGCCAGCAGCAGCGCGGACACCAATCCTGTCAGTCCGGCTCCGGCAACCACGGTGTCATACCTGTTGTCCGGCTCGAACGGATCAGACGTAAAGGTTTGCGCGCGGTCCAGCCAAAGTGACGTCATGCCAGTCCAACCTGCCTCCGGTACATGGCCCTGCGGGCCGCTTTTGTGATGGGTCCGTTATGGGCGCATCCTGTCCGCCGTGGTGTTGATAAGTATACTTACGGTGCGGCCCGGCGGGCTGGAATTTTCGACGGCGGCGCACAAGCAGTAAAGGCGGCCCGGCTTGATAGCCGGGCCGCCTTTACTGCTTCGAGGGAAACCTATGCCAGGGGCACGGCCGGCATCAGGCCGGCTGGAACGCCCCGATGGTGAGCAGGACGATATCTGCGTTGCTGCAGGCCTTGGTGGGCTGCGGCAGGAACAGCGAGTCGGTGTCCTCGGGCGGGTAGACACGGTAGCCTGCGGCGTCCACCAGGGTGCAGCCCATGTAGTTGCCGGCCTGGGTGTAGCGCAGCACCGCGGTACCGGTCTGGCCCGGGGCCAGGACGACGTCGACGACGCCTGCGGACTCGTCGCGCTGGGCCGGTGCACCAATGGGGGCGCCGGCGGCGTCGGCCACCAGGGAGACTCCGGGGAAACCCTTGAGGAGGCAGGGTTCGGCACCCTTGTTGGTCAGGTTGAGCTTCATGTAGACGCTGCCGGCCGCGCCGCCGCCGGTGGCATCGGTGGCCGCGGTGAGGCTGGCCGCCTTGCACAGGGCAGGAGCGCCGCCACCGGTTGCATCGGAGGACGGCGGCGAGGACGGGGACGGCGTCGAGGTGGCAGAGGAGGCCGAAGTGGTGGGACTTGCGGACTGGCTCACCTGGCCGGTGGCCGGGGCCGTGGTGGATTGCGACTGGGGCTGGCTCGGACCGCACCCGGTGAGCAGGAGGGCAGCTGCTGCTGCCGCCGTGGACATGACTAACCCCTGGGACATTCTGTGAGACCTCATGGCATTACCTTCGCGGCACTGGTGCCCTGCGTCAACGATGCCACCGGCGGAACCGCACATTTGATGCCCGGATCGTGATGATCCGGGCATCAAATGCCGGCTACTTGCCGCTCTGGTCCGCGCCTGCGGCACCCCCGGCCGCACCCTTCGGCGCCGGGCGCCGTGCCCCGCTCCGAAGCAGGGCCCCGGCGCCGAGGACCAGGCCGCCCAGGCCCGCGGCGAGGCCCGCCCAGCTGCGGGCGTCCGCGCCGCTGTCCGTAACGGCCGCAGCCTGCTCGGTGGGCGCCCCTGCGGAGTGGGAAGACCCGGCAGGGTGCGCAGCGTCCCCGTGCCCGTCCGCGGCCGAAGCGGCAGTGATGGTCATGGCGGGGGCGGGGGCCTTGAGGCTGTGCGGGTCCTGACCGACTTCGGCGGTTTCGGACCAGTCGGTCTGGCCGCTCTCGCACGTCTGCAGCGTGGGGAAGTTCAAGGTGGTCCCGGCGGCGTCGGGCAGGTGCACGGAGAGGACCAGCGCATCGCGGAGCTCGGGGCTCAGCGGGGTCTTTGCGGTGTAGACGATCTGGCTGGTCCTTTTGGTGATGCTGGAGCCGTCCGCCAGCTTCCGGGGCTCGGCGAAAGTCTCCGTCACCTTTTCCACGGACCAGTTGGGGTTCACGGTGGGCTGGGCGTCATTGAGCTCCGGGGGAAGCGTGATCGCCACCTTGGTGGTGGGGGAGGTGTCGCAGCCGTGCGGTATGCCAAAGGTCAGCAGTGCGTAGGAGCCGGCGTCGGTTTTGTCCGGTGTCACACCCACGTGGGCTGACGCGCCGCCTGCCGCTGCCAGCAGCAGGGCCGCGGCGCCCCCGGTGGCTGTGGCGGTGGTCAGGGCGCGGCGAAGCATGGAGGTTGTCATGGGGTTTGCCTTTCTGGCGCACGCCCGGGTTTCCGGGGTGCAGGAAAATTGGGTCCCCGACGCCGGCCGGAATGCCAGACGCGGGGGTTTAGGAGGAGTGCACGACGGCGGAAGGCGGGCCGCGCCGGCTGTCTTGCCGGAGGTTGCGCCACGGCTGCCGCGGCAGCGGAAGGGGCCCGAGCGGCCCGGGGAAGCGGGGGGCGGGCACCGGCGCCACCGGCCGCGGAAGGCCGGCCAGGGGACGCAGCCATCCGGCGAGGGCCCACAGCGCGGCCTCGCCCTTGGCAAGGAGGAGCGCGCAGCCAAGGGTGGCCGTGGCGTGCGCTGCCAGCATCAGGGGCGCCAGGCCTGGGTCCGCAGGGCTCACGTGCTCCGCGAAGGGGGCCAGCCCCGGGAAGCCGGCCAGGGCTGCGCCGTGCACGTGGGGTGCAGGGGGGCCGGCGGCGGGGACGGGGGCGCTGAAAACCGTCAGGAGTTCATGCAGCGCCAGCTGGCCGCCGGCCAGGAGCGCGCCCACGGCGGGAAAGGAGAGCCGGAGGCGTGTTGCGGCCGTGCTGGCGAGTGCGGTCAGCGCCAGGACGGCCAGCAGGATGCCGGGCGAGGGGAGCTGACCGCCGCCTGCCACGTGGGCACCGGCCGCCAGGGACAGGATGCCGGCAGCCAGGCTTGAGGCGCGGAGCAGGTGGAACGGAATGCGGGGAGGGTGGCCAGTCACGGCTGCTCCTCCCTGTGCCGGCAGCGGGGGTCCATGGCACGTGTTCCGGCCTCTGCAATCCTACCGGTGCCGGGGCGGTCCTCCAGTCAGTCGGTCTCCGGACCGCAGCAGTAATGGCAGTCCTCCGGGCACTCGGTCATGCCGGGCTCCCCACCAGGTCGAAGCCGTCGGCGATGTGGAAAAGCCGGCGGCCTCCGGGGGCCGCCGTTACCCAGACGATGTCGCCGTCCTCCGTCCTGGTGTCCACCAGCCCGGCGAACACTGTGCGCCCGTTCCTCCTCAGTTCGACGCTGTCGCCGATCTCGACGTCATCCCAGCGGGGGGCTCTTACGCGGCTCGTCATTGAAGTCACGGCATGTCCTTTGGATGGTTGCGGGGCTGCGGCCATTGCAGCGGGTGATGCCATCAAACAGGCGCATCGCTGCCTTGGACAATGGAGCAGTGACCACGCCGCTTGCCCGCGCTTTGTGCAGCGCTCCAGCGCTAGACTGCCTGCGTAAGTGTTGGCGATCGAAGGAGAAGTTCATGGACTACACCGGAAGCCAGTCCGAAAAGGCGGTTCCCGCCGGTGATCTGGGCCGCAGCCATATTGGCCAGACCATCAGTTTCCAGCCGAACGAGTTCACGGTCGTGTTCGGCAAGCTCGCCGGAATCGCGCGGACTGAGGCCATGGTTTACCTCTCCCTGACGGGCGTGGGTAACGGCACGCACCTCAAGGATGAATACGATCTGCCCGTGACGCATGAGGTCTACGTTCCGGTGGACGTCATTTCCAACGCGGAGTCCACCATCAAGGACCTGTTCGGCAAGGTCCAGGAAAACCTGCGCGGCGCGGGCCACAAGGGGGAAGACCGCACGGACCGCCTGTAGCGCGGCCGCCTGCGGTCCCGCTGGAATGGAATGGAAGGCCGGCGCCCGGTGCACTTCGCTGTGCGGGCCCGGCCTTCCTGCCGTCCGGCGCCAGCCCAGGACAAAATTTGTTGAACAATGTCTTGCCGGAATTGTTCAACAACCTGTATTGTCGTTCGGGACGACCACTGTGACTCCAGTCACCCCGAACAATGGATGGACCATGGCAGATACCGGCACGAAACTGAAACTGAGCTCCTCTGCCCGGCGCACAGCCCTCATGGGGGCTATGTTCCTGATGGCCACAAGTGCCATCGGGCCGGGCTTCATCACCCAGACCACCGTTTTCACGGCGCAAATCGGCGCCGCCTTCGCTTTCGCCATCCTGGCGTCCATCCTGATTGACATGGCGGTCCAGATGAACGTCTGGCGCGTCATCGGTGTTTCAGGCCTCCGTGCCCAGGAACTCGGCAACAAAGTTGTCCCTGGTATCGGCTGGCTGCTTTCGGGCCTGGTCTTCCTCGGCGGCGTGGTCTTCAACATCGGCAACATCGCCGGCACCGGCCTGGGCGCCAACGCAATGCTTGGCGTCGATCCGAAGATCGGCGGAACCGTCTCCGCCGTCGTCGCCATCCTGGTCTTCCTCAGCAAGAAGGCCGGCATGGCCCTGGACCGGATCGTGGTGCTCCTGGGCGCCCTCATGATCCTGCTGATGATCTACGTGGCCGTCGTCGCCGCCCCTCCGCTGGGTGAGGCCCTGAAGAACACCTTCCTGCCGGACACCGTGGACTTCCTGATCATCACCACCCTGGTGGGCGGCACCGTGGGCGGCTACATCACCTACGCCGGCGCCCACCGCATGCTGGACTCCGGCGCCACCGGTATCGAGCATGTCCAGCAGATCACCCGCAGCTCCATCCTTGGCATCATCGTCACAGGGATCATGCGCGTGCTGCTCTTCCTGGCAATCCTGGGCGTGGTGGCTGGCGGCACCGTCCTGACCAGCAACAACATGGCAGCCGAGGCCTTCGGCGCCGCTGCCGGCGAAATCGGCCTGCGCATGTTCGGCATTGTCCTGTGGGCCGCCGCCATCACCTCCGTCATCGGCGCGGCCTTCACCTCCGTCTCCTTCATCACCTCCTCCCGGACCCCCGAGCGCAAGCGGAACCTCATCACGGTGGTCTTCATCGCCGGCTGCGCCCTGGTGTACTTCTTCCTCGGGCAGGCGCCCCAGCAGCTGCTGATCTTTGCGGGTGCGTTCAACGGTCTGATCCTGCCCGTGGGCTTCGGTGTCCTCCTGTGGGTGGCGTGGCGCCGCCGGGACCTGATGCACGGTTACGCCTACCCCAAGTGGCTCCTCCTGCTCGGCGTGGCCACGTGGCTGATCACCCTGTTCCTGGGCTGGAACTCGATGCTGGGCCTGGCGAAGCTGTGGTCGTGACCAACAGGGCCTCCATGCTGCCCGCCGCCGCACGCGAGGCATTCCGTGCCGGCCTGGTGGAACCGACGTCGGGCTGGTCGCGGGGCTACGCCCAGGCGAACGTCCTGGCCATCCCCCGGGAGTACGCGTTCGACTTCCTGCTGTTCGCGCAGCGGAACCCCAAGCCGTGCCCCATCCTGGGAGTGCTGGAGGCGGGCGAGACCACCGGGCCGCTGCTGGCCGGGGGCGATATCCGTACCGACGTTCCCCAATACACGGTGTACCGCGACGGCGTGAAGGTGGACGAGCCCACGGACATCAGCGGCTACTGGCGCGATGACCTCGTGACCTTCCTGATCGGCTGCTCCTTCACGTTCGAGGCGGCCCTGCAGGATGGCGGCATCGCCATCGCCCACATCGACCAGGGCGTGAACGTGCCGATGTACCGCACCAACCGCGAGTGTGCCCCTGCCGGCCGGATGTCAGGACCCACGGTCGTCTCCATGCGGCCTGTCCCGGCGTCGCAGGTGGCCGATGCCGTGCGGATCACCTCCCGGTACCCGGCCGTGCACGGTGCCCCCGTCCACGTGGGCAACCCGGAGGAGCTGGGGATCGGTGACCTTTCGCGTCCGGACTTCGGCGACGCGGTGGAAATTCCGGCAGGCCATATCCCAGTTTTCTGGGCCTGCGGCGTCACTCCGCAGGCTGCCGTCATGCAGTCCCGCCCGCCCCTGGCCATCGGCCACGCACCGGGGCATATGCTGATCACCGACGCCCGGGACAGCGATTACCTGATCCCGTAATGCCCGTCCCGTAATGCCGAAAGGCCGGTGCCGCCCGCAGGGGCGGCACCGGCCTTGGCGTTTTTGGACCTTCCCGTGTCCAGCGCCGGACGTCAGGAGGCGGCGCGCCCCGCGAGGTGGCCCAGCAGTTCTGCCTCCGCCGCATCGAGGTACTCGCGCAGTTCCGCCGCGGCCTTTTCGTTTTCGCCCGCCCGGAGCCGCCTGACCAGCAGCACGTTGCGGTCCACGTAATGGCTGTGGAAGTCCGGGGCCGAGGACATGGCGTAAAACACCAGGCGCATCTCAGCCAGCACGCGGTCCATCATCCGGCCCAGGGTTCCGCTGCCGGTAAGGCCCACAACTTCCCTGTGGAACGCCTGGTTGGCGTCGGCCATGTCCGCAACGGAGCCCGCATCCCGGGCAGCCTGTGCGCGCTGGACCACGGCTTCCATGGTGTCCAGCTTCTGCGGTGTAATGTCGCCCCAAAGCACCGCCGCCGGCTCGATGGCCCTGCGGACGCGGTAGATCTCCCGGATGTCCTCCGGCCCCGGAGAGGCCACGAAGACGCCGCGGTTGGGGATCCGGCGGACTATCGATTCCTCTGCGAGGGCGGTGAAGGCCTGCCGGAGTGTGTTGCGGGACACCCCGAGGGCCGCGGACAGGGACTGCTCGGAGAGCTTGGTTCCCGGGGTCAGCTCACCGCCGGCGATGCCGTTGCGGATCCTTGACGCAATCCAGGCGGTGGTGTGCGCGTGTTCGGCAGCGCCGCCAGACCCGTCCCCTCCAGACACAGCGTTCATGCCGCATTCCCCCCAATAGCGTGGACAACCAGTCTAGGCGACGGTTTTAGGCAACCGTGCCCAGCACCTCGCCCCGCGCCACGGCAGTGCCGGGCACCTGCGCGCCCCGCCGGAACGTCCCGGACTCTTCCACGGAAACCACCGTTTCCATCTTCATCGCCTCCAGGACCGCAACGGGCTGGCCGGCGCCAAGCTCCGCCCCGTCATCGGCGAGCCATTTGACCAGGTTTCCGCCCATGGGGGCCGTGACGTGGCCGTTGGGTGCGGTTGTATCGGCGGCAGTCGATGGTTCCACGGCCGCGCCGCCACCGTGCATCAGCGCGTTGAAGATGGATGCGGGGAGGCCAAGCTGGACCGCCTTGCCATCGATCTCCACGGTCAGCGTCTCCCGCCGTGCCACGGGACCGGCCACAAAGCTGTCCAGGGCGGACTCCAGCCGGCCCGCAAAAGCCGACTCAATCCAGGTGGTGTACACGCCGAGCCGGTCCTCCGCGGTGAAATCCGGGTCGCGCACCACGGCGCGGTGGAAGGGAACCACGGTGGGCACGCCCTCGATCCGCAACTCGTCCAGGGCGGCGCGGGCACGGCGCAGCGCCTGTGCCCGGTCCGCCCCGTGGACGATCAGTTTGGCCATGAGGGAGTCGTATTCGGACGGCACCACGGAGCCCGACCGTACCCCGGAATCCACCCGGATGCCCGCGCCGGTGGGGGCTTCGAAGACGTCCACGGGGCCGGGGGAGGGCAGGAAGCCGCGGCCCGCGTCCTCGGCGTTCAGCCGGAACTCGATGGCGTGGCCAACCGGCTCCGGATCGGACGTGACGGAGACCGGGAGCCCGGCCGCGATGCGGAACTGTTCCCGCACCAGGTCCATCCCGGACGTTTCCTCGGTGACCGGGTGCTCCACCTGAAGGCGGGTGTTGACCTCCAGGAAGGAGATCACTCCATCCGGCGCCACCAGGTACTCGACCGTGCCGGCGCCGGTGTAGCCGGCCTCGCGGCAGATGGCCCGGGCCGATTCGTGGATGCGGCTGCGCTGGTCGTCGGTGAGGAACGGCGCGGGGGCTTCCTCCACCAGCTTCTGGTTGCGGCGCTGCAGGGAGCAGTCACGGGTGCCCACCACCACCACGTTGCCGTGGGTGTCCGCCAGTACCTGGGCCTCGACATGGCGTGGCTTGTCCAGGAACCGTTCCACGAAGCACTCGCCCCGGCCAAAGGCAACGGTGGCTTCCCGGACGGCGGAGTCGAAGGCGTCGTCGATGTCTTCGAGCCGGTACGCGATCTTCAGGCCGCGGCCGCCGCCGCCGAAGGCCGCTTTGATGGCCACTGGAACGCCGTACTGCTCCGCGAATGCGCGCACCTCGGCGGCGTCGGCCACCGGGCCGTCGGAGCCGGGCACCAGCGGGGCGCCGGCGCGCACGGCGATCTCGCGGGCGGTGACCTTGTTGCCCAGGCTGCGGATCGCTTCCGGTGAGGGGCCCACCCAGGTGAGTCCGGCGTCGAGCACTGCCTGGGCAAAGTCTGCGTTTTCGGACAGGAAGCCGTAGCCGGGGTGGACGGCGTCTGCGCCGGCGCGGGCCGCGACAGCCAGGAGTTTTCCGATGTTGAGGTAGGTGTCCGAACTGGCCGAGCCTTCCAGTGGGTACGCCTCGTCACTGAGGCGCACGTGCAGGGCGTCGGCGTCGGGATCGGAATAGACGGCAACGGATGCCAGCCCCGCGTCAGTGCAGGCACGGGCGATCCGGACAGCGATTTCGCCGCGGTTGGCGATGAGGACTTTCTTCATGGTGGCTTCTTTCACAGGCTTGGGGTGGAGGTCAGGGGCCGCAGGGTTTCCGGGTCCACCGCGACGAACCGGAGCGGGGTGCCGGGCGGGAGCTGTGCTGCCGTCGGCAGGTCTTCGGGGATGACGGCGCCAATCACGGGGTAGCCGCCCGTCACCGGGTGGTCGGCAAGGAACAGGACGGGAAGGCCCGACGGCGGCACCTGCAGTGAGCCAGCCACCACGCCTTCGCTGGGGAGTTCCTCAGTCCGTGCCCGTTCCAGGGCGGCGCCGCTTCCGGTGGTGCCCAGCCGCACGCCGATGCGGTTGGACTCCGCGGTCACGGTCCACGTCTGGCCGGTGAGGGCAGAGCGGGACTCCGCCGTGAACCAGTCCTGGCGGGGGCCCGGGGTGATGCGCAGGATCACGGGCTGGTCGGTGGTTCCGGCGGCCACGCCGGGCGGCAGGGTGGATGGTTCCGGCGCGCCCACGATCCGTCCCCGGTCTGCCGCGCCGACCGGAAGCACGGTGCCGGCAACCAGCGGTGCCGGGCCAATGCCGGACATCAGGTCTGTTGAGCGGCTGCCCAGGACGGCAGGAACGTCGATCCCGCCCCGGACGGCCAGGTAGGTGCGCAGGCCGGCAGACGGCTGGTCCAGGCTCAGGGTCTCGCCGTCGTGCAGTGCGAAGGGTCCGTACATGGGGGCCTGCCGGGATCCGTGCGGCCCGGTGATGGTGGCCGCGGACGGCGCCCCGCTGAGGGCCGCGGTCAGTTCGCCGCTGGCCCGGACCGCCAGGCCGCCGAGGACGTTCTCCACCACGGCGTCGCCGGGCGGGTTTCCTGCCAGCCGGTTGGCCTGCCGGGCGCTGGCGGTGTCCGCGGCGCCCGCGGCGGAGACGCCGAGGTCGCGGTACCCCGCCCTGCCCAGGTCCTGGATCAGGGACTGAAGGCCGGGGTTCATGACTTCAAGGGCGGGGCCGGCACCTGCCGGCTGGGCCTGCGGTGCTACCTTAGCCCCGCCGCGGATCTCCACCAGTTCCCGCACGGCCACGTACTGGACCCGCTGGCCCGGGCGCACCAGCGCCGGCTGGTCGCGGTCCAGCTCCCACATCCGCGCGGCGGTGCGGCCGATCAGCTGCCAGCCGCCCGGTGAACTGCGGGGGTAGACGGCGGAGAAGTTTCCGGCCATGGCCACCGAGCCTGCGGGCACAGCCGTGCGCGGCGTGGCCCGCCGGGGAACGTTGAGGGCCTCGTTTTCGCCCACGAGGTAGGCGAAGCCCGGGGCGAAGCCGCCGAAGGCCGCTGTCCACAGCTGTCCGGTGTGGGCGGCCACCACGCCGTCGGTGCTGAGGCCGGTATGGGCCGCCACTTCGGCGAGGTCCTCGCCGTCGTAGACCACCTCGATCCGCACAGGGTCCGCGTCGGCGGCCGGTCCGTGGGACGCGCCGGGATCCGCGAAGGTGATGCCGTCCCGCGCCGCCAGAGCATTGGCACGGGAGTCGAAGACCGCCATGACGGTCCGTGCCGCGGCCAGGACGTCCACCTGGCCTGCCGGCGGGTTCTGCAGCAGTTGGGCGTGCAGGGCCAGTACCTCGGGCAGGGAATCGAGCTCGATGAGCAGGGCGCGCGGGCCGGCCCAGCGGATGGCGGGGGAGCTCACACGAAACTCCTGATGCCCACGCCGGCGGCCTCGAGTTCACGGCGGACGGCGGCGGACATGGCTACCGCACCTTCGGTGTCGCCGTGAAGGCAGATGCTCTCTGCGCTGGTCCTGATGATCGAGCCGTCATGGGCCGTGATGGTTCCCTCGGTGGCCAGGCGGACCATGTTGGCGGCCACGATGTCCTGGTCGTGCAGGACAGCGCCCTTCTCGCGGCGCGATACCAGGGTGCCGTCGGGGTTGTAGGCGCGGTCCGCGAAGGCTTCGGCGACGCCCCGCAGGCCGGCGGCCTCCGCCGCCGTAAGGGCGGCGGAGCCCGGGAGCAGGAGCAGGGGCAGGTCCCCGCCGAATGCCTTCACCGCGTCCACCACCGCCTGGGCGTGGGCCCAGTGCGTGACGATGGTGTTGTACAGCGCGCCGTGCGGCTTCACGTACCTGATGCGCCCGCCCGCGGAGCGGGCAAGCGCATCCAGGGCGCCCAGCTGGTACAGGACATCATCGGCCAGCTCCGTGGGGGAGCAGTCCAGGAAGCGCCTGCCGAAGCCGGCCAGGTCCCGGTAGCCCACGTGGGCGCCGATGGTGACCCCGGCGGCCACGGCGTCGCGGCACGTCTGCGCAATGGTGGTGGGGTCTCCGGCGTGGAAGCCGCAGGCCACATTGGCGCTGGAGACCGAGCGGAAGATCGCGGCGTCATCGCCCATCGTCCAGTTCCCGAAGGATTCCCCTACGTCGCTGTTGAGGTCAATGAAGGCCATAGTGATTCCCGTCTCCTTTAAGTGGTTACTTCAGGATGCACGAGAATCTTGGATTGTTCAACAATTTACGGCTTTTAGTTCACGAAATTGTTGAACACATCAGTCAGTACGCCTTGACGCGCTGCTCCACCACCAGGTGGACCAGGGCGAAAGTGCCCTCCTCGTCGATGGCGGCGAGAGCGGCGTCCAGGGCTGCCGGGATGCCGCAGTCTGCGGTGACGGTGACGCCGAAACCACCAAAAGCCCTGGCCATCAGCCCGAAGTCCGGGTTCTTCAGCTGGGTGCCGGAAATCCGTTCCGGGTAGTGCCGTTCCTGGTGGCTGCGGATGGTGCCGTACTCCTGGTTGTCCATGACGATCACCAGGGGTGTGGCGCCGTACTGGGCGGCGGTGGCCAGCTCCTGTCCGTTCATGAGGAACTCGCCGTCCCCGGCAATGGTGACCACCCGCCGTCGTGGTTCTGCCAGCGAGGCGGCAACTGCGGAGGGGATGGAATATCCCATGGACCCGTTGCGGGCGCTGAGCATGGAGGCGTAGCGGCGGGTGGGGAAGTACCGGTGCGCCCAGTTCGTGTGTTCGCCGGCCCCGAACGTCACCACGGCATCCTCCGGCAACCGGGGAACGAGGTTGGCCATCAGGGTGTCCATTCGCGCCTTTCCAGACGCAGGGGCAGCCGGCGGGAGCGCGGCGAAGCGTTCCTGCTCGGCACGCATCCTGCCCGTCCACGCCTTCCACTCTTCCTTGACCGGCACGTCGATGCCTTCGAGGCCGCGGACGAACGCTTCCGGCTTGGCCAGGATCTGGCGGGACACAGGACCCGAGCGTCCCCGCAGTGAGGGGTCCACCGTGACCAGGAAGTTTTCCTTGTCCCAGTCCTGCCGGCAGACGAAACCGTCCGTGATGACGTCGCCCGGGACGGTCCCGACGAACACCAGCAGGTCGGTCTCTTCCAGAAGGTCGTAGGTGGGGCGGGGCCGGCCGTACCCGATGGGCCCCACGTAGGAGGGCGAGTCGAAGGAAACCGTCCCCTGGGTGCGCCACTCGGCCGCGGCCGGGATGCGGTGCCGTTCCAGCCACGCCGTGAGCCGGTCCGCGGCATCCTGGGTCCAGTCGTTGCCGCCGGTGACGAACAGCGGCTTGCTGGATGCGGCGAGGGCGGCCGCCAGTGCCTCGGCGTCGGCGCTGCCCATGCCGCCGGCGGCAACCGGGATCGGCGGGTGCAGCCGGGCCGGGACCTGCTGCTGGATGACGTCCTCCGGCAGGCCCACCACCACGGGTCCGGGCCGCCCGCTCATTGCAGCGAACATGGCTTCTGCCACGATCTCCGACGCGCGTTCCGGGTGGTCCAGCACCATGACGCGCTTGGCCCCCGTGTCGAACCAGGACTTGATGTCGAACTCCTGGAACGCCTCGCGGTCCCGGTGGGCGAAGGGGATGAGGCCCACGAAGAGCAGCAGCGGGGTGGAGTCCTGCCACGCGGTGTGCAGCCCCACGTGGGCGTTCGCGGCACCGGGCCCGCGGGTCACCATGGCCACGCCGGGGCGCTGGTTCATCTTGCCGTCGGCCTCGGCCATGTACGCGGCTCCGCCTTCGTGGCGGCAGACGATGGTCTCGATGGCGGAATTGTGCAGTCCATCGAGCACGTCCAGGAAGCTTTCGCCGGGAACCACATAGGTGCGCTCCACGCCGTGCGCCGCCAGGGAATCGACGATGACATGTCCGGCGGACTTCAGTGCGGGCTGCGCGGGTTCGGCCTGGCTTGGCCGGCTGTCACGGGAAAGGCGTTCGACGGCGGCCGGCGGCTGCGCGGCGGCAAGTGGCGGGTTGGTGGTCAGGGCGGAGTGCGGCTCTGGTGTCATGTTCTTTCTCTGTTGGATGGGGGCGGGAAATCTAGAAGACGGACCAGCCGGTGCGGTCGGAGAGATCCGCGAGGGCTGCGGTTCCGGCAAGGGAGTTGCCCTTGGCGTCCAGGCGCGGGCTCCAGACGCAGATGGCGCACTGGCCGGGGACGATGGCCAGGATGCCCCCGCCCACCCCGCTTTTGCCGGGAAGCCCCACGCGGAAGGCGAATTCGCCCGCAGCGTCGTACATGCCGCAGGTCAGCATGATGGAGCCCACGCGCTTCGCTTCATTCCGGGAGAGGACTGTTCCGCCGGAGCCCTGGCCGTCCTGGGCCAGGAAGAGCCCGGCCCTGGCCAGCTGGACGCAGCTCATCATGATCGAACATTGGCGGACGTAGTTTTCCACCACGGCGCCGGCTGGCTGGGTCAAGTTGCCGAAGTCCTTCAGGAAGTGCGCCAGGGCGAGGTTGCGGCTGCTGTTGGCCAGTTCGCCGGCCGCGGCCGCCTCGTCAATGAAGGGTGCGTGTCCGCCCGGCCCCTCCTCTTGGCCCCCCGCCTGTTCGGTGAGGAACCGAAGCAGCAGCGTGGCGGCGTCGGGCGCTTCTTCCATCAGGTGGTCGGTGACCACCAGTGCGCCGGCGTTGATGAAGGGATTGCGCGGGATGCCGTGCTCGGCCTCGAGCTGGACCAGTGAATTGAAGGACGTGCCCGAGGGCTCGCGCAGGACGCGGGACCAGAGCCGGCCGGCCCGGCTGCCCTGCAGTGCCATGGCCAGGGTGAACACCTTGGAGATGCTCTGGATGGAGAAAGGCACGTGCGCGTCGCCGGAGCTGAAGACGTCACCGGAGGTAGTTGCGATGGCGATGCCGAAGCGGTCGAAGGGAACGTCTGCCAGGAAGGGGATGTTGCGGGGGACGGTGCCCGTTTCCCGGCGGGGTCGGTGGTCCCGGACGATGTCCTTGATGAGGGCGTCCAGGGGCGCGGTGTCCAGTGTTGTTGTCATTTCCTGCCTGCTGGGTGGTTGGCGGTGGCCCATTCCTGGATGTGGAGCAGTGCCACCAGGGAATCGCGCGGGTTGCCGAAGTCGAGTCCGGTCACCCGGGCGGCCTTGCCCACCCGGTAGTAGACCGTGTTTTTATGCAGCTTCAGCCGCCGGGCGCACTCGGCCACGTCAAAGGAGGCATCGAAATAGGCGCGCAGGGTTTCGGCGAGTTCGCCGTCCTCCTGCAGCAGCGCGGCCAGGCTGCGGTGGCGGAATGGGGAGGCGGTGAAGTTCCGGACCGCCTCGCGGTAGGGGATTTCCGCTTCGAAATCGTCCACGCCGGCCACGCGTGCCCCGGAACTTCCCATGCAGGCGAGCAGGGCTTCGGTGATGCGGGTGGCCGTGTGAAGGGACAGCAGGTCCGGAACCATGGGGCCCACCGCAGCGACGGCGGTGATGCCAAGGTGCTTCCGGGCATCCCGCACGATGGCTTCGGCCAGGGACCGCAGCCCCTGTTCAGCGGTGCTGGAGTGCAGGTCCGGCACGATGACGGCGGTGTCGCCGTTGAACTGGCCGACGACGGCGGAGGGCTTGTACGCGGCGGCGTGGATGGAGGCGAGGTTGGCCAGTTCGCCGTGCTTGAGTGCCGCGTCGTCGGCCCGGGAGTCGTCGTCCGACATGCCAAGCAGGATCAGTGCCGCCGGGCGTTCTGCCGGTATCTTCCCGCTGTGGGCGCTGGCGGCGGCTTCCGCGGGACCGGACAGGAGCCGGACGATCCGGTCCTCCCGCATGTGGACGGACTGCTGGTTGCGGTAGCGGATCAGTTCGGCCGAAGCCCGTGCGGCGGAGCCCGTGAGGACGTATTCCACGTCGTCGCCGAAACCCTCGCCGGTCTCCTGGAGCCAGATGTAGCCCATGATGCGCTCGCCGGCGAACAGGGCGATGGCCACCCGTTCGCGCAGCCCGTCCTGGGGCCGGGCCGGCACCCGGACGGGTTTGCGGGTGCGGTGGAGTTCCCGGTACGCGCCGAGGTCCTTGAGCAGCAGTTCGTATTTCCGTGGGCCGCGGCGGGCCAGGATGGAGGCCTTGCGCAGTTCGTCGATGTCGTTGGTGACGGTGGAATAGGCGAGGACTTTGTTGGCCGCGTCCTCGATCACCACGTGGCTGGACGTCAGCCTGGCCGTGGTCTGCGCGATGGCGAACAGGTCCTCTTCCAGCAGGGTCAGGACTTCGCTTTGGTAGCTGCGCGGCTGGATGCGCTCCTTGGCGATGGAGAGCAGGCGGTCCCAGTCGGCGCCGGGGTCCACGAGCAGCAGGCCGGCCCCGGCGGAGAGCAGGAGTTCCTCCACTTCGGCAAGATCCCCGCGGCTGCCTTTGACGGCAACGACGGGCGGCGGGTCCTTGAGGAGCCGCCGCAGTGCCGGCAGGGCGGACCGTCCCCGGACACCGATCAGCAGGACAAAGGCGCCGCGGGCGTCGACTGCCTCGTCGTCGGCGTCGACGATGAGGAACCGTTCGATGGGGGGCGCGGACGGGCCGGGCCGCAGGATGAGGCTGGCGAAACCGAGGGGGAGGTCCGAGAGGATGTCATCCACCGTAACCACGGACATAGGGGTTCCTTTTGCGTCGATCCCGCCGGACGGCTCTGTCCGGTCACCTCATGGTATCCAGCGCAAAGTCCCCGAAATATGGATCGGCGTCCAACCTTTAGAGAGGTTTTTTGGTCCCCGGCCTGAGGCGGGCCAGGATCCGACTGATCCAGATCCTGGCCCGCCTTCACGCTAGATCCACGCAGGTGCCATAGGCACCAGGTCCAGCGGCCCGCCGTCGTGCGTTGCCGCCACGCCTTCCGTCCCCCGGCCGGTGGCCCACTGGGTGATGGCGGGCAGGGAGCCGGACACCAGGGTGGGTGATGTGGCCGCGGTGTCCCCTAGTTCCATGTCGGTGCCGTCCGCTGTGATGAGGAGCCCGGCGTCCGTGCCGCGGGCGTGCCAGGCGCCGGTGATGTCCTTGAGCAGCCGGGCCAGGACGGGTGCTGGGATGTCGTTGAAGGTGGCCCCGTTGTCCAGGTCCACGGCGTGGACCCATACCTCGCGGGTGCGCATCCACACGGTTTCCTCGGCCGGGACGGTCCTGCCCTGGACTGTTTTGACCTTGTGGTGCCAGTTGTCGGCGGGCAGGTCGCGCCATTCGACGTTCAGGTGCACGGCGGAGTGGTCGAACAGGTTCCGCAGCGCGATGGGACTCAGGGTGGCGCCGAAGTCGATCTCGTGGTTGCGGACTTCGACCGAGGGGTACATCGGTGTTTCCACCCCCGTGGCTGCCCACTCGACCAGCCGGGCGACGGCGCGGGCGTTGTAGCCCACGTGGGCTACAACGTGGCGGCGGGTCCAGCCCGGCAGCAGCGAGTCCCCGTCCAGGTCCGCGTCGGTCAGCTCGTTGAGTTTGCGGGCGAAGAACGCGGTGCCGCGCCGGGCCTGCAGCAGCCCCTCGAGCAGGACGGGGTCGGTGGTCTGGTCGTGCCGGGCAACCATCAGGCTTCCTTGACCACGCGGTTGGCCAGCTGGCCCAGGCCCTCGATGGTGGTGACCAGGACCTGGCCCTCCTGGAGGTAGCGTTTGGGGTCCTGGGCGTGGCCCACGCCGCCGGGGGTGCCGGTGGCGATCACGTCGCCGGGGTTCAGCGTGATGATCGTGGAGATGTAGGAGACCAGGTATTCAGGGGTGAACACCAGGTCCGAGGTGGGGGTGGACTGCTGGATGTCGCCGTCCACGGCGGAGGTCATCAGCGGGCCGGGGGTGAATTCGTCCTTGGTGACCAGGGCGGGGCCGAACGGGGTGGACTTCTCCCAGGTCTTGCCCTGCAGCCACTGGATGGTGCGGAACTGGTAGTCGCGCATGGAGATGTCGTTGAGGACCGAGTAGCCGGCGATGTGGTCCGCGGCTTCGGACTCGGGGATCCGGCGCCCGGCCTTGCCGATGACGACGGCGAGTTCGGCTTCCCAGTCCACGGTGTCCGATTCCTGCGGCAGGGCCAGGTCGTCGTTGGGTCCGATCAGGGACTCGGCGTACTTGGCGAACAGGGTGGGGTGCGCCGGGACCTCGCGGCCCATCTCCTTGATGTGGTTGCGGTAGTTGTGGCCCACGCAGATGATCTTGCCCGGGGAGGGCACGACGGCGGCAAGGTCCGCGCCGTCGAGCGGGTGGGTTGCGCCGTTGGCTGCCTTCGCGGTGGTTTCCCAGGAGGGGTCCTGCAGCAGGGCCCCGACGTCGGCGAACCCCGGGATCTCGGTGAGGGTGCCGCCGTCCTGGCGGACCGCCACTGTATTGCCAGTGCCGGTGCCGGTGCTGCCATTCTGGAGGCGGAGGGTGAGGAGTTTCATTACTTGGTGCGTCCTTCGATGTAGGTGCGGTTGAAGTTCAGGCGCTCAAAGATGGGGGCGTCGCTGAAACGGAAAAGATCAAACTCTGTTTGTGAACCAGTCTCGGCCTGCAGCGACCACGATGCCCAGGAGGGCACCACGAACAGGTCGCCCTTGGCCAGGACCCTGGTGTCGCCGTTCAGGGTCACGGTGCCGGTGCCCTCGAAGACCTGCCAGACGCTGGAGCCGACCTCGCGGACCGTCTCGGTCCCGGCGCCCGCGCGCAGCCGGTGGAACTCGGCACGGATGGTGGGCATGACGTCCCCGCCGGTCGTGGGGTTGGTGTACCGGATCGCGGCGTGGCCCTGGGAGACGGTGGCGGGGTGGCCCTCGTCCTCGAGGAGCAGCTGCTCCCGCAGGGCGGCGTCGGTGTATTTCCAGCGGTAGGCCGCGATGGGGGAGTTGGTGGTGTCATCGAGCCCGGAGAGCGGGCGAAGGCCGGGGTGGGCCCAGAGCCGCTCGGAGCGGGAGATGTCCGGGGTGGCCTCGTCGGTGACGCGTTCGGTGCCGAACTCGAAGAACCCGGCGTCGGCGTAGTGCACGAACGGGATGTCCAGGCCGTCGATCCAGGTCATCGGCTGATCGGTGTCGTTGTGGTGGCCGTGGAAGTTCCAGCCCGGGGTGAGCAGGAAGTCGCCGCGGGACATCCGGACCGGGTCACCGTTCACCACGGTCCACACGCCCTCACCCTCGACGACGAAACGGAAGGCATTCTGGGAGTGCCGGTGCTCCGGGGCTGTTTCCCGGCCGCCCAGGTACTGGATGGCAGCCCACAGCGTGGGGGTGGCATACGGGGTGCCGCCCAGGCCCGGGTTGGCCAGCGCGATCGCGCGGCGCTCCCCGCCGCGGCCCACCGGCACCAGGTCACCGGCGCGTGCGGCCAGCGGGTACAGGTCATCCCACCGCCACACGTGCGGGACAGCCTTCGGTGACGGGACCATCGGCATCAGGTCCGCGATCTCCGTCCACAACGGGATCAGGTTCCCCTTGTCAAAATCCTTGTAGAGCTGCTCCAGCTGGGCAGCCTCCTCCGGGGTCGGCTCGGGAACATGGTGTTCCTGCGCCACGGATTCGTGCGTTTGGTTTTCAGCGCTGATCGACACTGGCCTTCTCCTTGCGTGCGGACTGACTGCGACGTGCATCCGACACTAAGGAGATTGGGGTGTGATCCCCAGCATATTCTGTAGAGCAGAAATCCCTGAAGGTTTACTCCGGGCTTGCTGTCCCGTCACGGTCCACGGGATTGGCGGCGATGTCGATCTCCAGCTGCCGCCGGGTTTCCATCATCACACCCACCAGGCCGGCGTCGAACAGCTTGCGGAACCTTGCCACAGGAGTGGCCACGCTCAGCGCCCCCACCACCATGCCCTTGCCGTTGTGCAGCGCCATCCCGAACGCGCTGATGCCCTCCTCGGTGCCTTCGAAGTTGGCGGCGAATCCGTTGGCGCGCACCGATTCGAGCTCGCGCAGGAACGCCGGGTACTCAGCGTCCGGGATGTAGTCGCCTGCCAGCTCCGCGTTCGGGCTGCGGAACAGCTGCTCCAGCACGGCAGGGTCGAGCTCGGCCAGGATGGCCTTGCCGCCGGATGCCTTGTGGGCTGGCAGCAGCGTGCCCTGCCGGTCGCCCACCCGCAGGATGTTCGTGCTTTCCACAGTGTCCAGGAACCGGACCTTGGTGCCCACCCGGATCATGAGGTTGACGGTCTCGTTGGTCCGGGCGCACAGCAGTTCCATGTGCGGGCGTGCCAGGTCCCGCAGCTGCCTGGTCCAGCTGAAGCCCGCCGGGCCCGCGCCCATCGCGGGGCCCGGCACGTATCGGCGCGTCTCGTCCTGTACGGCGAAGCCGCGGTACACCAGCATGGCCAGCAGCCGGTGGGCAGTGGAGGGAGCCACGCCGAGTTCCTCCGCGGCGTCCTTGAGCCGCAGGCTGCCGACGTCCCGCAGGAGCTGGAGGAGCTGCAGGGCGTTGTCCACGGCCTCAATGGAGTAGGTGGGCTTCCGGCGGGCAGGAAGATTCTGCATGCCAGAATCTTATGGGCGCGACGGGCAGCGTGCCAGCACAGTGGTGGCATGAATCACACAACTTCCGCTGCAGCGCCGCAGCGTGCGGCCGCCCCCACTCCGGGCGCGGGCCGTTCCGGGTTTCCCCGGCATTCCGTGCTTGCCGTCCTGGTGTGCTGGCTGCTGGTCGTTTTCGATGGCTATGACCTGATTGTCTACGGCACAGTCCAGGCTTCGCTCATCAGCGATACCGGCTGGGGCCTGACCAAGGCCACGGCCGGAACCATCGGGTCGATGGCGTTCGTCGGCATGATGATCGGGGCGGTCTTCGCGGGCAGGATGTCCGATACCTGGGGCCGCCGCCGCACCATCGTCGGCTGCGCCGTCGTCTTCTCTGTCTTCACCATCCTGTGCGCTTTCGCCCCCAACGCACCGGTCTTCGGCGTCCTGAGGCTGCTGGCCGGCATCGGCCTGGGCGGGCTGGTGCCGTCCGCCAATGCCCTCGTGGCCGAACTGGTTCCGGAAAAATGGCGGTCCACCATCGCCACGCTCATGATGTCCGGCGTTCCCATCGGCGGTTCCATCGCAGCGCTGGTTGGCATCCCGCTCATTCCGGCGTTCGGCTGGCCCGTGATGTTCCTGGTGGCCGTGCTGGCCCTGGTGGTGGTGGTCCCGCTGGGCCTTCGCTACCTTCCCGAAACACTGCCATCCGGGCAGCCCGGTTCCGGAACCAGGGAACCCGTAGGTTTTGGCTCCCTGCTCCGGGCTCCGTTCGCAGGCGCCAGCGTCCTGTTCGCCATCGCCACCCTGGTGACCCTCTTCGCCTGGTACGGGCTGGGAACCTGGCTGCCCAACCTCATGCAGTTGGCCGGCTACAACCTGGGCTCCGCCCTGACCTTTGCCCTTGCACTCAACCTTGGCGCCGTGGCCGGCTCGGTGCTGACCGCGTGGGCGGGCACCAGGTTCGGCCCGATCCCGACGGCGATCGCGGCAGCGGCGGTGGCTGCCACCGCCCTGGTGGTCCTGGTGAGCGGGCCGCCCGTCGCCGTCGTCTACCTCATGCTGGTGCTCGCCGGCGTGGGGACGCACGGGACGCAGTGCCTGATCATCGCCGCCGTCGCCAGCCACTACCCGGCCCACCTTCGCGGCACCGCACTCGGCTGGGCGCTGGGCGTGGGCCGGATCGGCGCCGTGGCCGCACCGCAGGCGGGGGGACTCCTCCTCGCTGCGGGCCTGGGCGTCAATTCCAACTTCCTGGCATTTGCCGGAGCAGCCGCCGCAGCAGCAGTCCTGCTCGCAGCCATCGGCACCAAAATCAAGAAATCGACAGCAGTAGGAGTTTCCAATGTCTAACGTCAAAGAGTCCACCGATGTCCTCGTGGTGGGCGGCGGCATGGCCGGGCTGGCCGGAGCGCTGGCACTGCGCGAAAACGGCGCGGACGTCACACTGGTCGAGGTCGCGCCTGCGTTCGGTGAGGTGGGTGCCGGCCTGCAGATGGCACCCAACGCCTCCCGCGTCCTCAAGCGCTGGGGCCTGCTGGAGAAGGCACTCGAAATCGGCGTCCAGCCCAAGCACCTGGTGTTCCGCGACGCGGTCACCGGGGAGGAACTGACCCGCCAGACCCTCGGCGGCGAGTTCGAGGAGCGCTACGGTGCCCCGTACGTCGTGATCCACCGCAGCGACCTGCACCGGATCCTGCTTGAGGCCTGCCAGGCGGCCGGGGTCACCCTGGTGAACGACGTCCTGGTCCAGAAGGTGGAAACCGAGGGGGAGAAGGCCCGCGCCTACACCGCCAAGGGCGAGGTGTTCGAGGCTGATGCCGTCCTGGCCGCGGACGGGCTGAAGTCCACGCTGCGTGCCGGCGTCGCCAACGACGGTCCCGTCTCCTCGGCCTACGTGGCCTACCGCGGAACCGTGCCGATTACGCCGGAGACGCCGGCCGCCGACCTCGAGGACGTCATCGTCTACCTCGGACCGAACTGCCACCTGGTGCAGTACCCGCTGCGCAAGGGCGAGCTGCTGAATACCGTGGCTGTCTTCAAGTCCGCGTCCTTTGAACGCGGTGAAGAGCAGTACGGTGGCGTTGACGAGCTGGAGGCCGCTTACGCCGGCTGCGTCCCGGCCGTGCAGGAAGCACTGAAGAACCTTGCCACCGGCATCCGCTGGCCCATGTACGACCGCGATCCCATCGAAAACTGGGTTGCGGGCCGGATGGCGCTGATCGGCGACGCCGCCCACCCGATGCTGCAGTACCTGGCCCAGGGCGCGTGCCAGGCGCTGGAGGACGCCGCCGTGCTCCAGGACGCCACCCGCAGCCGCGTCTTCACGCCCGAAGGCATCGACGCCGGCGCCTGGGAAGCCGCCTTCCAGGAGTTCAACGAGACCCGCGCCGCCCGCACTGCCCGGGTCCAGCGCACCGCCCGGATCTGGGGCGAGTCCTGGCACGTGGACGGCGTGGCCCGCGTCCTGCGGAACATGCTGTTCAAGAGCCGCGGCGACAACAACTTCCAGTACAACGACTGGCTGTACGGCCGCGAGGAGCCCGGCGTTCCCGCCGAAGTTCCGGCCGGCGCCAAGCTCGTGGAAGCCTAAGTACCGCTTTAAGGGGCGGGCGTACGACGGCGGGTGGCTCCCGCCGTCGTACGCCCGCCTTTTGCATGGCTTGGCACCGGCCGAGCTTGCGAGGTCAGGGTGCCGGTGGGGAGCCGTGGATTGGGCTAGGCCGGGGCGGGGCCGGTGGACTCCCGGATGGTCAGGTGGGTGGGCATGACCGCCAACTGCCGGCTGGCGTTTCCGGACAGCGGGTTGAGCTGGGCCAGCAGCATGGACACCGCCACCCTGCCGGCCTGTTCTATCGGGCTGGAGATGGTGGTCAGCGGGGGATTGCAGAAATCGGCACCGAAAATGTCATCCGATCCGATGATGCTCATGTCCTCAGGGACCCTGATGCCACGGGCTTTCAGGCGCTGGAGCATGCCGATGGCCAGCAGGTCGTTGAAGACAATGCAGCCTGTGGCGCCGGTCCGGACCGCGGCGTCCGCGGCGGCGGCTCCCGAGGTCGTCTTGGGGGCGTAGGGGCCGATCCGGTGGACCTCCATGCCGCGCTTGGTTGCATCCTCCTCGAAGACCTTCCACCGCATCTGGTTCGACCAGGAAGTGGGCGGGCCGGCGACGTAGCAGACCTTGTGATGTCCCAGCGAGGCAAGATGCTCCAGGGCCTGGATGATGGCGGACGGCGTATCGATCATGACCGTGGGGGCGCTGGTGGACGCCCGGTTGAACGTCACCAGGGGCTGTGACTGCGAAACCTCCGCCAACTGTGCGTCCGTCAGGCGCGAGGCGGCAAGGATGAACCCGTCGGCGGACTTGCGCATTTTGTGCAGCGCATCCAGCTCCATCTCGCTTGACTCCTCGGTGTCCACCAGGAGCTGGGTGACGCCTGCGGCTTTGAGCTGGTGCTGGGTGCCGCGGATGATATCGAAGTAGAACGGGTTGGTGATGTCGGGAACCAGGACCGCCACGGCATTGGTCCGTCCCGAGCTCAGTCCCTGTGCCTGGGAGCTCGGTACGTAGTTCAGTTCCGCTGCCGCCTCTTCGATCCGGGCCCTTGTGCGTGGGTTGACCCGCTCCGGGCGCGAAAGTGCCCGTGACACCGTGGACGTTGCCACTCCTGCCAGTTCCGCGACGTCCCGGATGGTTGGGTGGCGCTCCCGCTGGGCGCCCGCGCCACTCCCGGCCGCGGTTGACGCCTTGGTTGCTGGGTCTGCCATCGCTGCGGACCTTTCCTCGCGGACCGGCTGGGCCGGCCAAATGGGGTGTCCGGGGCTGCCCGCCACGGATACCTGATGCATCAATATGAGCATTTATGGCAACTTTTGGCAACCGCTTGCCACACGCTTGCCAGCTTCCTAGACTGGCATTCGAGTCGCCTGCAGTGATTTCCGCCACAGGACGGATGTGGCCATGTGGGTGTCCTAGAGGAGAAAAACAATGAGGTTTAAATCGACTACTGGGCTTGCGGCGATCGTCACGGCTGCAGCGCTCGCCTTGACCGGTTGTGGATCCGGAGGCTCCGGAACCGGCGGCGGAGGTTCAACCAACGCCGATGGGAAAGTGGACGGCACAGGCAAGACGCTCAACGTCCTGGTGGGTGTCCTGCCGCAGTATCCCGAGCAGCAGAAGCAGTGGCAGAGCGACATCGCCGCGAAGTTCAAGGCCGAGACCGGGGCGGACGTCAAGTTTGAAACCTTCGCTTCGGCCAACGATGAGCTCACCCGCATCCAGACTTCTGTAGTGTCAGGCCAGGGCCCGGATATCTACGGGCTGGGCACTACCTTCACTCCCACGGCCTATGCCACCAAGGCCTTCGTCACCCTCTCCGAGGACGACTGGAAGAAAGTGGGCGGCAAGGACCGCTTCAACCAGGCCGCGCTCGGCATTTCCGGCCCGGACAAGGACCACCAGGCAGGCATCCCCTTCGTCAGCCGCCCATTCGTGATGGCCTACAACAAGGACATCCTGGCCGCTGCCGGCATCGACAAGCCTGCCACCAGCTGGGACGAACTGGCGGCGCAGGCCAAGAAGATGACCAACGGCGACACCTACGGCATCGCCACCGGCTACAAGGACAACTACGATCCCTGGAAGTTCATCTGGGCCATGTCCGTGCAGGCCGGCAACCCGCTGGTCGACGGAAACAAGCTGAAGATGGACGATCCCGCCGTGAAGAAGGCGTACCAGACCTACTTCGGGTGGCTGACCGAGGACAAAGTCGTTGACCCCGCCTCTGTCGGCTGGAGCAACAGCAACGCCGTGGCCGCCTTCGCCAGCGGCAAGGCCGGCTACCTGATGATGACCACTGCCACCTCTATCCCCACGCTCGATAAGTCGGCCATTGCCGGCAAATACGAGTACACCCTGATGCCCACCATCGCCCCCGGTGAGACGCAGTCCAAGTCCGACTCCGAGGCAGCCAGCATCCTCTCGGGCGACAACCTGGTGGTCGCGGACTACTCCAAGCAGAAGGACCTGGCCTTCGCCTACATCAAGCTGATCACCTCCAAGGAAGAGCAGCTGAACTACCAGAAGACCTTCGGTGACCTTCCGGCCAACGCCGAAGCCCTCGCCAGCCTGACGGACCCCAAGCTCAAGCCAATGGCTGACGCCGCCGCCAAGTCCAAGGCCACGCCCTTCACCGGTGCCTGGGGCGACATCCAGCTTGCCCTCCTCAACGTCACCGTCCAGTCCGTCCCGGACCTGGCGGCCGGAAAGGTGGACGAGTCCGCCCTCGAATCAAGGATCAAGGACGCCCAGAACAAGGGCCAGGCTTCCCTGGACCGGGCCTCCAAGGGATAAGTTCCGATGTCAACCGACGCCTCACATGAAGTCCGGCCTGCGGCGGATACCGCCGCAGGCCGGGCGCCCCGGAACGACGACGCCGGGCAGCAGCCGGGCCACAAGGGCGGACTCCGCCGCAAGGGCCTGAGCGAACGCAACCGCCCGCTCTGGATGCTCATCCCCGGCGGGGCCCTGATGATCATCATCATCGTGGTCCCGCTCCTGCTGGGCATCTACATGTCCGCCCTCAACCTGGACCAGTACACCCTCCGGAAGTGGATCAGCTCGCCGTTCATCGGCGTGGAAAACTTCGTCGAAGCGGTAACCGATTCCCCACTGCTGCACGCCGTCTGGCTGAGCGTCAGCTATTCGCTGCTCGCCATGGTGGTGACGTTGCCCCTGGGCATCGCCGCCGCGGTGGCCACCCAGAACGCCTTCAAGGGCCGGGCATTGATCCGCTCGGTCTTCCTCATCCCGTATGTCCTCCCGTCCTTCGTGGTGGCAACCGTCTGGCGGACCATGCTCCAGCCCGGCGGGATCGTGGACGAGGCCCTTGCCACCGTGGGGATCCACGTTGGGCTGTGGCTTAACGGCCCCCAGACCTTCTGGACGCTGGTCCTGGTCCAGATCTGGGCCTCCTGGCCGTTCATCTACCTCCTGGCACTCTCCGGGCTCCAGTCCGTTGACCACGAAGTGCACGAAGCCTCGGCACTGGATGGGGCGCTGTGGTGGAACAAGCTGCGGTACGTGATCTTCCCCTACCTGAAGGGCCCACTGGCGCTGGCCTTCCTGATCGGCATGCTGCACCACATCAACAACTTCACCCTGCCGTTCGTGCTGTTCGGCGTCCCGGCCCCGGCCGACGTCGAAGTCCTGCCCATCCTGACCTACGTGACCAGCTTCCAGAGCTTCCGCTTCGGGCTGAGCGCGGCGATGGCCTTCATCTCCCTGGTGCTCATCGCCATCCCGCTGTTCGTCTACCTCCGCGCCGTGAAGCTTGACGACGCCGAAACACCAGGAGCCAAGAAATGAGCACCACGACAGCCACACGGCACCGTGCGCCCACGACAGACATTCCGCGTCCGGGTTCACACCGCCAGCACGAGGTGCTGCGGCTGCTCCCGAACCCGCTGCTGATCTTCGTCCTGTTGTTCCTGGGCGCCATGGTCCTGATTCCGTTGCTGTACATCTTCCTGGCCTCCCTGAACTCGGACATCGGCGTAGCCAACGGCGAGTTCTGGCCGTCCACGGTCACGTTCGAGAACTACTCGAAGATCTGGACCAGCGTTGGCCTGGCCACCGGCCTGACCAACAGCGTGCTGGTGGCGGGCGCAACCGCTGTGGTCTCCGCCGCGATGTCAGTCTCCACCGCCTTCGTGCTGGTCCGCTACACCTTCCGCGGCAGGCTGACCATCCTGCGGGGCCTCCTGGCACTGCAGTCCGTTCCGGGCACCCTGATGGTGCTGCCCGTGTTCGTCCTGTTCTCCTCGGCGGCGACGTACCTCGGCATCCAGGTCATCGGAACCCAATGGGGCTTGTTCGTCACCTACCTGACCTTCGCCATGCCGTTCTCCACCTGGGTGATGGTCACCTACCTCCGCGGGCTTCCCAAGGAACTCGAAGAGGCAGCAAGGATCGACGGCGCGTCCAACCTGGGAGTGCTCTTCCGCATCATCCTGCCGCTGAGCTGGCCCGGGATCGTTGTCTCCGGCATCTTCGCGTTCCTGCTCGGCTGGAACGACGTGCTGTTCGCCTCGGTGATGACGCGCCCCGAAAGCCAGACCGCCGCCGTCGCCCTCCAAATCTTCGGCGCTTCGCAGGAAGGCGGCGCGATCCCGTACTACGGCCAGATGATGGCGGCGGCGCTGGTGTGCGCCGCTCCCGTGGTCATTCTTTACCTGATTTTCCAGCGTTACCTAGTAGGCGGGCTGACCGCCGGAGGAGTTAAATAACCATGGTTTCGACCACCTCGGTCACCTGGCAGCTGTCAGGCTTCGGCGACGAGATCGACGACGACCCCGCAGTCCAGATCGCAGTGCTGCAGGCCCTCGGCGCCAACCACATCGAAGTCCGCAGCGCCTGGGGCACCAACATCGTGGACCTCAGCGACGAACAGCTCCAGGCCCTCGCGTCCCTCCTGGCGGAGAAAGGCATGAAGGTCTCGGCCATCGCTTCCCCTATCGGGAAGGTGGATGTCAGCCTCCCCGTGGAGCACGAGGTGGAGCGGCTGCGCCGGGCGGTCAATGCCGCCAAGGTGCTGGGCGCCAAGTACATCCGGATCTTCTCCTTCTATTACGGGGAATCAGTGCAGGTGGAAAGCATCCGGGACGACGTCATGGAACGCATGCGGGCCCTGGCCGATGTTGCCGAGGAAGCCGGCGTGATCCTGCTGCATGAGAACGAGAAGGACATCTTCGGGGACACCCCCGACCGCGTTCTGGACATCATCGAGACCGTCAACTCGCCCGCCTTGAAGGTGGCCTGGGATGCCGCGAACTTCGTCCAGGTGGGCGTGAAGCCCTTCGACGAAGGCTACGCGAAACTCCGCCCGCACCTGGAGTACCTCCAGGTCAAGGACGCCCTCTTTTCCAATGGCCACGTGAAGCCCGCCGGTGAAGGCGACGGAGACGTGCTCAAGACCGTGGAGGCCCTCAAGAACGACGGCTACCAAGGATTCGCTTCCCTTGAACCGCATCTCGCCGGAGCCCACGGGCTGGGCGGATTCTCCGGCCCCACCGCCTTCGGCATCGCAGCACGCGCCTTCGCAAAAGTCACCGCAGAAGCAGGAGTCCAGACCGCATGAGCACCCTTAACGTAGCCATCACCGGATGCGGAACCATCGGCCGTACGCACGCCGTTGCCCTGCGGGAGTTCCCGGACGTCCGCATCGTGGCCCTGGTGGATGCCATTCCCGAGGCGGCCGAAGCGCTCGCCGACTTCATCGAGAAGCAGGGCGGCGAGCGGCCAGCCCTTTACACCACCCAGGCGGACGCCTTCGCTGCCGAGGACATCCACCTCGTGGCCCTGGCCACCCCCAGCGGCCTGCACATCCAGCAGAGCCTGGAGGTCCTCGCCGCCGGCAAGCACGTGGTGATCGAAAAGCCCCTCGACGTCGACCTCAGCCGCGCGCAGGAAATCGAAGCCGCCGCCAAGGAGGCAGCCAGCAAGGGCATCGTCGCCTCGGTCATCAGCCAGCACCGGTTCGACCAGGCCAGCGTCGCCGTCTCCACGGCCATCGCCAACGGCCGCTTCGGCAAACTGACCTCGGCCATCGCCTCCGTTGCCTGGTGGCGCAGCCAGGGGTACTACGACTCCGGCGACTGGCGCGGCACCTGGGCCATGGACGGTGGCGGCGCGCTGATGAACCAGGGCGTCCACACCGTGGACCTCCTCCTGTGGTTCATGGGCCGGCCCGTGGAAATCTTTGCGCACACGGCGCGGCTCGCCCACGAACGGATCGAGGTGGAGGACACGGCCGTAGCCACCGTCACCTTCGAAAACGGCGGCCTGGCGGTCCTGCACGCCACCACCGCCGCCTACCCGGGGCTGACCGTCCGCGTTCAGCTGATGGGATCCGAAGGTTCGGCGGTGGTGGACAACGACCGCCTGCAGTACTTCCACAGCAGCGACGCTGGCGGCGCGTCCGCGGACATGGGCCTCCAGGGCGGGGGCAACCAAGCGGAACAGGAACTGGCCAAGTACCCGGAGGAGGACTACAAAGCGGCCGACCCCACGGTTTACCCCGCGGGCCATGTCCGGCAGTACCGGGACATCCTGGCCGCCGTCGCGGGCGGAAAACAGCCAGGCGTCACCGTCAGCGACGCCGTCAACGCCCTCGCCGCTGTGCGGTCCGTTTACGTCTCAGCCACCCTCGGCCAGCCCGTCCTCTTCGAGGATGTCCTGGCCGGCAAGTACAACGACCTCGAAGTCCGCACCGGCAGCACCGCGGCAGAAAGCGCCTGAGGCCATGAAGTTTTCAGTATTTACGGCATCAACCCCCGAATGGACCCCCGAAGAGGCAGTGGAACACCTCGCCGCCCAGGGCTGGGACGGCGTCGAATGGCGCATCACCGATCAGGCCGACGCCGCCGAGCCGGGCTTCTGGGCCGGCAACAGGGCCACGGTCCCGCTCACCGGCATGGAAGAGAACCTGCAGCGCATCGCCGCCATCACCGCTGACGCCGGCCTGGAGTTCTCCGGCATCGGCGGGTACGCGCGGTGCGACAACCACGCGGACGTGGACCGGATGCTGGCCGCCACCGCCGCGCTGGGTGCGGGCCAGGTCCGCGTGACCACGCCACCGCTGGGCACCGCTGCCTGGGGTAACGAACCGGCCAGCGGCACGCCCTACCCGGAGCTCTTCGAGGGAGCCCGCCGCGACTTTGAGTGGATCGCCGAACGGGCAGCCCACCATGGCGTGAAGGCCCTCGTGGAGCTGCACCACCGCACCATCACCGCTTCGGCATCCTCCGCGCTTCGCCTGCTGGACGGGCTGGATCCCCGCCACGTGGGGGTCATCCACGACCTGGGCAACCTGCTGATCGAAGGCCAGGAGGACTACCTCCCGGCGTTCGAGCTCCTCGGCGACTACCTGGCGCACGTGCACGTCAAGAACGCCGTGTGGGTCGACAGCGGCGAGACCGACGAATCCGGCGCCGCCATATACCGCAACGAGTGGGCCCCGCTTCGCTCGGGCCAAGGCAGCGTGCTGCAGTACTTCAAGGCGCTCGCCGCCTTCGGCTACGACGGCTGGGTGACCGTGGAGGACTTCTCCACGGAGCTGCCACTGGCCGAGCGCACGGCAGGCAACCTCGACTACCTCCGCTCCACCGCGGCCCTGGCAGGGCTCTCCGTCGCGGCCGGGAGGCGTTGAGCCATGGCAAAGCCGATAGCGGACCACCCGGACCGGCTGCTGCCGGCCGACCCCGGGGTCCGGGAGATCGCCCGTTCTCTCTTCAAGAAGGTAGAGGCGCTCCCCATCATTTCCCCGCACGGGCACGTGGATGCGGCGGTCATCGAAAAGAACACGCCCTTTCCTGACCCGGCCGCGCTGCTGGTCACCCCGGACCACTACGTCACCCGGCTGATCCACGCCGGCGGGGTACCCCTGGACCAGCTGGGGCTCGGCAGCCAGCCCGCAGGTTCGCGGGAGGTGTGGCGGCATTTCTGCGAGGCCTGGCCCAATTTCGAAGGAACGGCATCCGGGTACTGGATCCGGCAGGAGTTCGCGCACGTGTTCGGCCTGGCGGAGGAGCCCTCTGCCGATAATGCCGACCGGCTCTACGATGCCCTGCAGGCCAAGCTGTCGGAGCCAGGTTTCCGGCCGCGGGAACTGTTCAAGGAGTTCAACATCGAGGTGCTCGCCACCACCGATGACCCCTTGGATTCCCTGGACAGCCACGCCGCCCTGCACTCGGACCCCTCCTTTGCCGGCCGCGTGCTGCCCACCTTCAGGCCGGACCAGTACCTGAACATGGCGCATCCGGCGTGGCAGGACAACGTGGAGCGCCTCATCGGTTCCGCCGGGGACGGAGCGTCCGGCTACGCAGGCTACATCCGGGCCCTTGAGGCGCGCCGGCGCCACTTTGTGGAGCGCGGCGCTGTCTCCGCGGACCACGGCGTCTTCACGCCCGCCACGCTGAAGCTGGACGACGCCGAGGCGGAGCGCCTTTTCGAGCGCGGCAGGACGGGCCAGGCAAGTGCCGCCGACCGGGACGCCTTCGAGGCGCACATGATCTACCAGATGGCCCGGATGTCGGTGGAGGACGGATTGGTCATGACCATCCACCCGGGCTCGTTCCGCAACCACCATTCGCCCACCTTCGAGGCTTTCGGCGCCGACACCGGCCATGACATTCCGGTGGCGGTCAACTACACCGAGGCCGTCCGCCCGCTGCTGCAGGACTTCGGAACGGCCAAGGACTTCCACCTGGTCCTGTTCACGCTTGACGAGACGGTGTTCTCCCGGGAGCTCGCCCCGCTGGCAGGCTTCTACCCCTCGGTGTACCTCGGTGCACCGTGGTGGTTCCTGGACGCGCCGGATGCCATGCTCCGCTTCCGTTCGGCGGTCACGGAGACGGCAGGATTCTCCCGGTCCTCGGGCTTCATCGATGACACCCGGGCGTTCTGCTCCATCCCGGCCCGCCACGATACCGCCCGGCGGATCGAGGCTTCCTTCCTGGCACGGCTGGTGGCCGAGCACCGGATTACCGAGGAGCGTGCCCACGAACTGATCGTGGACATCATCGACGCCTCTCCGCGGCGGGTGTTCAAGCTGTGAACGCCGTGCCGCCTGCAAAGCACCCGGTTCCGGCCCTGGACCGGAAGCTGAAGCCACTGCCGAAGCCCCCGGTGCGCATCGTGCACCTTGGGCTGGGAGCTTTTCACCGCTCCCACCAGGCCTGGTATACGCAGCAGGCTCCGGACGCGGCGGAATGGGGGATCGCAGCATTTACCGGCCGCCGCCCGGATGCTGCGGAGGCGCTGTCCCGCCAGGACTGCCTCTACACACTCATTGAGCGGTCGGCCGGCGGGGACAGCTTCGAAGTCATCGGCAGCATCGTGGAAGCAGTGGACGGCGCCGACGTTGGCCGGCTGTGCGAGCTTCTCGCCGCCGGGCAGACGGCAATCGTTACGTTGACCATCACCGAGGCGGCCTACGGGCTGGCCGCGGATGGAACGTTCGACGCCGGGGCGCCGGGTGTGGTGGAAGACCTGCGGACGCTTGCGGCGGCTGCAGCCGGGGAGGCCGGGGTGCCCGGCACGCCTTTGGGGCGGCTGGTGCTGGCCCTCGCCCGGCGCCGGGACAGCGGCGCGGGACCGATCGCCGTCGTCAGCTGTGACAACCTTTCAGCCAACGGCGAGGTGGCGCGCCGCGCCGTCCTGGGCCTGGCGTCGGCCTGGGGACAGGACCTGGCGGAGTGGATTACAGCGAACGTCAGTTTCGTCAGCACCTCGGTGGACAGGATCACGCCGCGGACCACGGAGTCGGACATCGCCGAAGTCGCCGAACAGTGCGGCTACAGCGACAACTCGCCCGTAGTGGCCGAACCGTTCCGGAACTGGGTGCTGAGCGGCGGTTTCCCTGCCGGGAGGCCGCGCTGGGAGGAAGCTGGCGCCGTCGTCGTTGACGATATTGAACCCTACGAGAACCGCAAGCTGTGGCTGCTCAACGGCGCCCACTCGATGCTCGCCTACGCCGGCCAGCTCCGTGGCCACGCGACCGTTGCCGACGCCCTGGCCGATCCGGCCTGCCGCAAAGCCGTGGAGGATTTCTGGGACGAAGCCGCCCGGCACCTGCAGGCGGAGGGGCTGGACATCCCTGCATACCGGCAGGCACTGCTGGAGCGCTTCGGCAACGCCCGGATCGCCCACCGCCTGGCCCAGATCGCGGCGGACGCAACCACCAAGCTGCGGATGCGCGCAGTACCGGCCCTGACTGCGGAACGGGCCGCCGGCCGCAGCGGCTCGGGCAGCGCACTGATGATCGCCGCATGGATCGACTACGTCGGTGCCACCAGCGACTTCCAGGACCCCCTCGCCGCCGGGATCCACGCCGCCAACGCGCTCGAGGGCAACGACAGGGCGGAAGCCCTGCTCCGCCTTGTCAGCGCCGCCCTCGCAGACGACGCCGAGATCGTTTCCATGGTCGGGGCGCTCTGCGGCTCCTTCGCAGCGCCCACGGCGGTTTCCGCCACAACGACACATCCTTAGACCCCGCTTTTACGTCCGGAAGGAACAGTTTCTCCCATGAAAATCATTGCCGCCGATGTGTTTGTGACCAGCCCGTCGCGGAACTTCGTCACGCTGCGGATCACCACCGAGGATGGTGTGACAGGTATCGGTGACGCCACCCTGAACGGCCGTGAGCTCGCCGTTGCCGCCTACCTGAAGGAGCATGTGGCGCAGCTGCTGATCGGCAAGGACCCGCACCGGATCGAGGATACGTGGCAGTTCCTGTACCGGAGCGCGTACTGGCGGCGTGGGCCGGTGACCATGGCGGCGATCGCCGCGGTGGACATGGCCTTGTGGGACATCAAGGGCAAGCTGGCGGGGATGCCGGTGTACCAGCTCCTCGGCGGTGCATCGCGCAACGGGCTGCGGGCCTACGGGCACGCCTCCGGCGCGGACATCCCGTCCCTGTTCGATTCCGTGCGCGAGCACCTGGAGCTCGGGTACAAGTCCATCCGGATCCAGACCGCCGTACCGGGGATCAAGGCCCTGTACGGCGTGGCGGCGCAGGCCCAGGCGTCGGGGGAACGGTATGACTACGAGCCTGCCGGGCGTGGTGCGTTCCCGGTGGAAGAGGACTGGGATACCCGCGCTTACCTGCGGCACCTGCCAAGCGTGTTCGAGGCCGTCCGGAACGAGTTCGGCCCGGAGATCCCGCTGCTGCACGACGGGCACCACCGGATGACGCCCATCCAGGCCGCCAAGCTCGGCAAGGCCCTGGAACCGTATGACCTGTTCTGGCTCGAGGACTGCACTCCGGCGGAGAACCAGGAGGGCCTGCGCCTGGTCCGCCAGCACACCACCACGCCGCTGGCCATCGGTGAAATCTTCAACACCGTGTGGGACTACCAGACCCTGATCAAGGAGCAGCTGATCGACTACGTCCGCGCGGCCTCCACCCACTTCGGCGGGATCAGCCCGCTGAAGAAGGTCATGGACTTCGCCGCGCAGTACCAGATCAAGTCCGGCTTCCACGGCCCCACCGACATCTCCCCGGTGGGCTTCGCCGCGCAGCTGCACGTGGGCCTGGCGATCCACAATTACGGCATCCAGGAATACATGCAGCACTCGGACAAGACCAACGAAGTCTTCCAGCAGTCCATGACGTTCGTCGACGGTTACCTCCACCCGGGCAACAACCCGGGCATCGGCGTCGAATTCAACGAAGAAGCCGCCGCGGCCTACCCGTACCAGCAGGCCTACCTGCCCTACAACCGCCTCGTCGACGGCACGGTGCACGACTGGTGAGACAGGCACGACTGGTGAGGAACAGGCTATGACGAAGCCCCGCATCATCGTCATGGGGGTCTCCGGCTGCGGCAAGACCACCATCGGTGATCTTGTGGCCCGCGAACTCGGGATTCCGTTCATCGACGGCGACGCGCTCCACCCGGTGGAGAACGTGGCCAAGATGGCTGCCGGCACGCCTCTGACGGACGAAGACCGCTGGCCCTGGCTGGCGATCGTCGGCCGTGAACTGGCTGCCGCCGGGGACGGCGGGATGGTGCTCGCCTGCTCCGCGCTGCGCCGCACCTACCGCGATGCCATCCGCGAGCAGGCGCCGGACACCATCTTCCTGCACCTGAACGGGAGCAAGGAGGTCCTGAAGGCCCGCACCGAAGGACGGACCGGGCACTTCATGCCGCCAGCGCTGCTGGAATCCCAGCTCGCCACCCTCGAACCGCTGCAGGACGATGAGCGCGGGGTGGTGGTGGACATCGCCGCGCCCGTCGCGGACGTCGTGGCCGCGGCTCTCGAGGGGATTGCCGCCGTCGTACGGCGCACCTCGGACACTGCCGCCCCGGACGCTGCCGCCCCGGGCGGGCAGCGCACACGTGCCCGGCAGTTCGACGTCGACCTTGCCGCCCCGCCGTTCAACCTCGACGGCGACGCCATCGCCTGGGTGGAGGGCACGATTGGTGGCATGACGCTCGAGGAGAAGATCGGGCAGCTGTTCATCAACCACAACAACGACTACTCCCCGGAGTACCTGGACGGCGTGCTGGAGAACTTCCACGTGGGCGGGATGCGGTACCGCCCCGGGCCGTCCGCGGCTGTCCAGGAACACATCCGCTATGTGCAATCCCGGTCGCGGATTCCGCTGCTGATTGCGTCCAACCCGGAAATGGGCGGCGCCGGCAGCTGCGACGACGGGACGTTCGTGTGTACGCACCTGCAGGCCGGCTCGCACCCGGACAAGGACATCGCCCGGCAGATGGGGCAGGTGGCCGGGGTGGAAACCGCAGCGCTGGGCTGCAACTGGGCGTTCGCGCCCATCGTGGACATCCACTACAACTGGCGGAACACGGTCATCTCCACGCGTTCCTTCGGCAATACGCCGGAGGTGGTGGTGGAGCGGGCGAAGGAGTATTTCAACGGGATCAGCGAGTCCGCCACCGTGTGCGCCATCAAGCATTTCCCCGGAGATGGCGTGGATGAGCGGGACCAGCACGTGGTGACGTCCTACAACACTTTTTCCTTTGAGGAGTGGGACCGGACGTACGGGCATGTGTACCGGGAGATGATCGCGCACGGCGTGCAGTCCATCATGGTGGGGCACATCGGCGCGCCGGAGGTGTCCCGGCACTTCCGGCCCGGCCTCACCGACGCGGAGATCCTGCCCGCGACGTTGTCTCCGGAGCTGCTGCAGGACCTGCTGCGCGGGGAGCTGGGGTTCAACGGGCTGGTGCTCACGGATGCTTCGCAGATGGTGGGGCTCACGCAGGCGATGAAGCGCAGGGACCTGGTGCCTGCCACGATCGCCGCAGGGTGTGACATGTTCCTGTTCTTCCGCAACCCTGCCGAGGACTTCCAGTACATGCTGGACGGGTACAAGTCCGGGATCATCACCGAGCAGCGGCTGCATGATGCGCTGCGGCGGATCCTCGGGCTCAAGGCATCGCTGGGCCTGCACCGCCGGTCCCGGGATGAGCTGGTACCGCCCGCCTCGGCGCTTTCCATCATCGGCTCCGCTGGGCACCGGGCGATTGCTGCCGACATCGCGGATAAGACGGTGACGCTGGTCAAGGACACTGCCGGGAACCTGCCCATTACCCCGTCCACCCACCCTCGTGTCCGGTTGTACGGGATTTCAGGCGGGGCCGACTTCACCCGCGCCGATCCGCTGGCGTACCTGGAGGTGGTCAAGGAGGAACTGGAGGCCGCCGGGTTCGAGGTGCACCTGTTCCGCACGGCAGAGCAGCGCGAAGCCGCGGGGGAGGCCGGGATGAACTTTCTGCGGGTCCTGGCAGAGGAAGCCACCGGTGACTACGCGGAGAAGTACGACGCTGCGTTCGTCTTTGCCAACGTCAAGGGCTTCGCGCAGGAGGCAGCTATCCGGATCAAGTGGTCCTCACCGATGGCGGCGGAGATCCCCTGGTACGTCACCGAGGTGCCCACCGTGTTCGTGTCCCTGAACCAGCCGAACCACCTGATCGACGTGCCGATGGTCAAAACCGCCATCCACGCCCACGCGGGAACGCGGGAGGCCATTCGGGCTGCCGTGGACAAGATCCAGGGCAAATCGGAGTTCCAGGGAACGTTCAACGACAACGTGTTCTGCGGGTCCTTCGACACCAGGCTTTAGGAGCTCTACGGAAGGAGGCGCCACCGCAGCTGCGGTGGCGCCTCCTTGGTGCTGAGGACCCAGGCCTGGGTTTCCTTATGCGTCTTCGCGGTCAGGGTTCTCCAGCCGGAAGAAGTTGGACTGGCTCCCGTCGGTCCGCTGTTCCTGGTAGATGAAGTTGAGGCCGCGGTCGTCGAAGGTCTTGAACCATTCCTCCCAGCTCACTTCGCGCAGGTTGGCGTCCTTGTCGCGGAAATCGATGCGCAGGACGCCCAGATGGTCGCCGTGTTCCGTGCCGTCGACCGTTGCCGGGACGCCACCGCGTTCTTCCGCCCACTGCCGGATCACTTCGTGGTGCGTGGTTGCCAGGCTGCGGCCTTCGCGCTCCGGTTCCTCCTCGGTGGAGGTGATTTCCTGCGAGTACTTCAACGACTTGGACGATTCATCGCCATAGCGGACCTTGCCGCCGTCGGGGCCGGCGCCCAAGTCCTCCGGGTCCTTTGCGCCAGAGCGGGAACTCTCGTTCCGGCCGCCGTCGTGGCCCTCCTGCCGGGCAGCGGCCACCTCCTTCACCAGTTCTTCCTTGCGCATGCCGGAGGCACCGGAGATGTGTTCCTCCTTCGCTTCCCGGCGGAGCTCGTCCACTTTCATGTTGCGCAGTTCGGTTTCACTCACATCGGGAGTGTTCGGTGTCTGGTTACCCGGCTTTTCACTCATGGAATGTCCTCCTTTGTCAGCCAGTAAATAATAAGGTTGCTTACTTTTCTACCGGTGGCCACACCCGGCGTCAAGCACTGCGAGGATTTGCACGGGAGCTCGTCCGGCGCCGGGAAGCGTCTAAGGGCCCAGAGCCTCCCGGGCCGATCATGATCGGTGCCCAGTGGCATCGAGGGTGCCATGGTTCAGCCGTTCCGCCTGTGCGACAGGATTGCCCGTCCCGGAGGTCACGCCAGCGCCTGCTCCAGCCACTGCACGTAGCGGCCTGGTTCGAGCAGCGCCGCCGTGTGCCCGGAGAGGCCCATTGAGATGGTCCGCACCGGCCGTCCCAGCAACCGCTCCAGCCGGGGAATGTCATTGGTTGCCTGGGTGCGGTCGTTTTCCGCCCGCAGAATGACGACGTCCCCGGTCCAGCTTTGGAAACTCCCGGGGCGTACCAGCTGCGTCCTGGCCACGTCTGACGCGACGGCAAAATGGGACACCATGTCCGCGCGGGTCAGTTCATGCCGGACAATGCGGCGAAGAGCTGCGGACCACTGGCCGTCCGGATCGGATGTGCTGGGGAGCAGTCCCCTAAGGCCTGCGAGCAGCAGGGCTGCGGGCAGCCGTTTCGGCAGCACCCGGGCCGCGGCGGCGGCCAGGGACAGGACCGGAGCCCAGGGCCTGCCGTAGTCGGCCGGCCCGCTGCTGGAGAGCACCAGCCGGCGGATCCGCTCCGGATGGGCAGCGAGGAATGCCTGGGCGAGCAGCCCTCCATAGGACTGTCCCACGAGGTCGCAACGCTCAATCCCTTCCGCGCGCAGGATCGCCGAGACGCCGTCGTCGATCTCGGCGAAATGGGTTACGGGAGGATAGTCCGGGGCCAGCACTTTATGGTTGGCCCCGAGCCGCTCAAGGAAGTCGTAGCCCAAAGCTGCCCGGCGCAGGCCGCCGGTGAGCCAGAGCACCGGCGGTCCCTCGCCCAGGCGCAGGTACCGCCAGTGGACGTTCCCGACCATAAGCTCGCGGCCGTGGATCGCGGCGAAACGCTGTGCTGCCGCCAGAACCGGCTTTCCACGCTGCCGCCGGGGGAGCGATTCGCCCATGCCCAATCCCCTCATTCACCGGCCAATGCGTTCTTGGGAAACCTTGCTTTGCCCATTCGGCTGGCTTTGACCGAGGAAACGACGGCGACAATCGCCCAGAACGCGGCACCCCAGGTCAGCGCCGGTACGACGACGGCAATCCCGGACCCGGTGCCGGACGCCATAAAGGAATTGATGAACGCACCAGTGGAGAGGACCGCGTGCATCAACATCGCCACGGGGAGGCTCCCCGTCCGGTCGTATATCCACACCATCAGCACCCTGTACGGGGGGAGCCACGCAAAGAGGAACACGGCGACAACGAGAGGCGCAGGTATGGCCCCCGAAGGGTCAGCGCTCCCGGCGAACATGGGGTAGTGCCAGGCTCCCCACATCAGGCCCATCAGCAAGCCGGTGGATAGGGCGCGGTAACGCCGCCGAAGATGCAGGGTGGCAAACCCTGTCCACCCCAATTCTTCGAGGATGCCGACCATGAGTCCGACCGCGGTCCCGGCCGCGACGATGGATATTAGCTCGCCCGTTGTGCGGAGCGGCGCGTAGTAACCCGGAAATGCGTATGAGACTGCGGCTGCGGTTGCACTCATGACGACAGGGCCGGTCAGGAGCGCCACCGCATACCAGCGTGCGCCGGCGCGCCATCGACGGAGGCGAATGCCAAGGTCCCGGAGGCCTGCCCTCCCGTACAGAAACCTCGTGAGCAGGAGGGACGCGACAGCCGGACCCAGCGGGCCCAGTGTCACTGCAATCCACATGGACACCGGTCCGGCTCCCATGATGGCCGCCACCATACCCCAGGAAATGAGGAAGGCCAGCGCATAATAGGCAGGCATCGGGTGGCGCCTGATGAACGCTGCAAATCCGCTGCGGGCGGCGCCCGGAACAAGCGGCACGCCAGGCTGTGGCTGCGTCGTCATTGTGAATCCTCCTGCCCTGCCCGACGGTCGCATTCACTGCGCCGGGAGCCAGTAGAAAGCCCTCTCCTCAAGCATGGTCGCGCCGGATTCCGGCAAGTAGGGGCTTTTGGCAGGATCTAGCTGGCTGGGTCGAACTGGAAAGCGCGCACCTCCTGGGCGCAACGGCACGCGGTGGCAATCTTTGCGGCCCATTCCAGGGCTGCGTCGTAGGAAGGCAGCTCCAGTACCGAATATCCGCCTTCGAGCTGCGCCGTCTGCGGGTAGGTGCCCTCGCTTACAGTCCCATCACCCTCGACCATGACTGGCGGGATGCTCTCATCAATACCTCCGCCGAACACCCAGACGCCGGCGTCCTTGGCCTCCTGGACCACAGCATGCGCAGCATCCGAAACGGCTGGCAATTCCTCGCTCGTGACAGCCATGGCGGCGCTCGGGAACGAAATCAAATATTTGGTCATCGCTTCGACTCCTTCTTTGCAGCACGGGGGACTGCGTTCATCCTCGTGGATGCCGTCCTGTCCCGCAATCATGCCGCGCGGCCGCGCTACCCGCATGACCGTCGCCGGGCAAAGCAAAAGGTCCTGCTTTTCCTTTTTCAGGAAAAGCAGGACCTTTCTACGTGGCGGTGACGGTGGGATTTGAACCCACGTTGGCTGTTACACCAAACAACATTTCGAGTGTTGCACCTTCGGCCGCTCGGACACGTCACCAACCTCAATAGGGTACCGGAGCGAGGCCTACATCCCCAAAACGTGGCTGGCCCAGGCACTTTTTCCGAGGGGTTCTGCAGGGATTGCCCTTGCATGCCGGCTCAGGGTGGCTGCGACCGGAGGCAAACTCAAAATGTCAGACCCCCGTTGGATGATGTTCGTATGGGAATCAGCAGGGGCGCAGTGAGCGGTTCAGGGACGGCGATGGAGGGTTTTCGCGCCTCTGTCGCTGCGCTTGATGCGCTGTTCCTGGAGGAGGCTGCGCTTGCTTCTGCTGGCGCTGATGGCCGTGGCGCTGCTGTTGCCGATGTGGATGTGTTGCAGCGGCAGTACGGGATCCGGCTGGATCGGCTGGCCGGCTATTCGAAGCTGGAGGCAATGATCGCCGCCGCTAAAGCCCAGGACGCGGCCGAATCCATCCGGATCCAGCAGGCCATGACCCCGCCGGACGCGTCCGTGCCGGAACGCACCTACGCGGAAATGTCCGCGGTGGAGGAGATCGCCGGCGTCCTGACCATCAGCTCCGCGGCAGCCGGGGCTTTCGTCCACCAGGCGCAGCAGGTCTGCTCGCTGCCGCCGGTCATGGAGGCTTTGTCTTCCGGGGCGGTGTCGTGGCAGCACGCGAAGGTCGTCGTGGATGAAACCGAGGGCCTGAGCCCTGCCGGGGCGGCGTCCCTGGTGGCGCACTTCTTCGACCCCGGAGCCCCGAACCCTGCCCGCGGCGCCGCCCCCGGCGAGCTCGTCCCGTCACGGTTCCGGGCCAAGGCCCGTACCTGGCGCGAACGCCACCACCCCGAATCGATCGAAGAACGCCACGCCAAAAGCGCCGCCGACCGGCGGATGGAATACCGGCCCGACAAAGACGGCATGGCCCGGGTGACGCTCTACCTGCCCGGTGACACCGCCTCCGCGATCTGGAACCGCACCACCGCCACCGCCCGCGGCCTCCAAGGACCCGACGAACCCCGTACCCTCACCCAACTCCGCCCCGACATCGCCGCCAGCCTGCTCCTCGGCGCCGGAACCATCAACTCCGGCGACACCGGCTCCGGCTCCGGCTCCGGCTACGGCGATGGCAGTTCCCCGCAACCAGGAACCACGGCCCTCGGCCAGGTTCCCGTCCCGAGGGCTGATGTGCTGGTGATGGTTCCGGTGCTATCCCTCCTTGGCCTCACCGAGGAACCCGCCATCCTCGACGGCCACGGACCGATCCCCGCCTCCATGGCACGGCGGCTGGTCGCAGACGGGGCGGACTCCTTCTACCGCGTCCTCGTCGACCCCCGCGACGGGGCACCCCTGGAAATCGGCCGCAGAAGCTACCGGCTCCCCGAGACAATCAAACGCTGGATCAGGATGCGCGACGGCAAGTGCACCTTCCCCGGTTGCACCAACCGATCACTGGACAACGAATCCGACCACCTCACCGCTTGGCACAACGGCGGCGAAACCGGCGCTTCCAACTTGGGACAGCTCTGCCCCAAGCACCACCGGCTCAAACACACCAGCGGCTGGACCCCCACCCCCGCCACCATCAACGAACCACCCGGCTGGACCTCACCCACCGGCCGCACCTACACAGCCGAACAACACGACAGAGAACCAACCCACTGGCCCCCGGGGATACTGCCAGGGGAACGAAGCCTCCTGGAAGAAGCACTGCTCAAGCACCTCGCCGTGTGCTGACGGCGCTCCTAGTACCGCGACATCCGGCGTCGGACTTTCCCCTTGCCTGCGCATCCGGCTAGATTCATCAGCAAGATGACGAATCCACAGACTCCGATCCACGCAACCGCATACTGGACCACCGCCAAGGAGCACGGCGAGCTCCGGTCCGAGGAAGTGCCCGCTCCTGGCCCGGGGGAAGCCTTGGTCCGTGCCCTCTACTCGGGCATCAGCAAGGGCACCGAGATGGTGGTCCACGCCGGATCGGTCCCGCCACGTGTCGCAGAGGAAATGCGGGCGCCACGACAGGAAGGGCACTTCCCGGGGCCAGTGAAGTTCGGGTACCTGTCCGTGGGCGTTGTGGAGGAGGGGCCCGAGGGCTGGAAAGGCCAGCGCGTCTTCTGCCTGAACCCGCACCAGGACCGTTACGTGGTTCCCGTCGACTCCCTGACCAGGATTCCCGACGACGTCCCGTCCCGCCGGGCCGTCCTCACCGGCACCGTCGAAACGGCGGTGAATGCGCTGTGGGAGGCCGGGCCGCGACTGGGGGACCGGATCGCGGTCGTCGGCGCCGGGCTGGTGGGCAGCATGGTGGCCACGCTGCTGCGCACCTTCCCGCTGGCCCGCCTCCAGTTGGTGGACCTCGATCCCGGGCGGAAGCAGCTGGCGGACACCCTGGGCGTGGACTTCGCCCTGCCGGCCGACGCCCTTGCCGACTGCGACATCGTATTCCACTGCTCGGCGTCCCAGGAGGGCCTGGAGCGCAGCCTCCAGCTCGTGGGCGACGAAGGCGATGTCATCGAAATGTCCTGGTACGCCAACCGGGAGGTCACCGTACCGCTCGGTGAGGACTTCCATGCCCGGCGCCTGTCCATCAGGGCGAGCCAGGTGGGAATGGTGGCGCGCGCCCGCCGCCACCGCCGGACCAACGCCGACCGCCTGGACCTGGCCGTTTCACTGCTCAAGGACCCAGTATTCGACGCCTTCCTGACCGGCTCGTCTGCGTTCCAGGACCTGCCGGACGTGGTGCAAAGCCTGTCCCACGGCACCCTGCAGGCCCTGTGCCACGTCATCGACTACTCCGCAGACAGCGGCCCCGCAAACCACGCCAGCACCGATTCGACTCCCAAGGACCCGAGGTAAATATGTTCAGCCTGACGGTACGCCGCCATTTCATGATCGCCCACAGCCTTCCCCGGGAAGCCTTCGGCCCCGCCCAAGCCCTGCACGGGGCGACGTTCGTGGCCGAGGTGGCCTTCCGCCGTCACGCGCTGAACTCCGATGCCATCGTCCTGGACATCGGTGCCGCCGGAACCATCATCGAGGAAGTACTCGCCGGCCTGAACTACCGCAATCTGGACGAGCACCCCGACTTCGCCGGCAAGCTGACCACCACGGAAGCGCTTGCCGAGTACATTGCCCAGGCAGTGTCCGCCAGGATCAAGGACACTGACGACGGGCCCGCGCTCTCGGGGATCGACGTCACCCTTCGCGAGAACCCTGACGCCTGGGCCACCTACTCCCTGGACCTCTCCGCCTGACCATGGCCTCCATCCGGCTGCTGGTCCCCGGCAACATCCAGCACAGCTCTGGCGGCAATATCTACAACGCCCGTTTGGTCGCGGGGTTGAAAGCGCTTGGGGAAGAGGTGGAGGTCGTCGCCGCCGAGGGCGGCTGGCCAACTCCCAGTGCCAGGGAACGACGCCGGCTGGGCGCACTGCTCGGGGGCCGGGACCCGGAAGTGGGTCCAGGGCCGCCTGTGGTCATCGTGGACGGGCTGGTCGCCGTGGGTGCGCCGGACGAGCTGGAGCTTGCGGCAAAGGCCGGCCGGGAAACATGGGTTTTGGAGCATATGCCGTTGCCGGAAACTTCGGACCCGGCCAGCCTGGAACGGGAGGCGCGGGCACTCCGTGCGGCAACGGGGGTGATCTGCACCAGCACCTGGGCCGCAACCAAGCTCGCGGAGCGGGGAATCACGGGCAGCAGTGTGGCACTTCCCGGGGTCGAGCCGGCGCCGGAAGCCCCCGGTTCCAACCCTCCGCATCTGGCCGTTGTGGCGGCCCTGCTGCCGAACAAGGACCAACTTCTCGCCGTGGAAGCCCTGGCAGGGATTCAGGATTTGGAGTGGACCGCGTCGCTGGTGGGCTCGGACCAGGCGGATCCCGACTATGCCGGCACGGTCAAGGCCGCCATCGCGGACTTGGGATTGGAAAGCCGGGTGCAGTTGACTGGTGAGCTCACCGGCGAGGCATTGGAAGCCGAATGGGCGCGCACCGATTTGAGCCTGCTGGTGTCCCGGAACGAGGCCTTCGGGATGGCGGTCACCGAGTCCCTGGCGCACGGCATCCCTGCGCTGGTGCGCGCGGGCACCGGCGCGGTGGAGGCGCTCAGCCTCGCAAAGTTGGCAGCGGCCGACGGCGGCGCCCGGCTTCCGGGGGCAGCCGTGGCACTTCCGGAAGGCGGGCAGGAGAGTCCTCTGCTGTTGGCCGGCGTCCTGCGGCGCTGGCTGGAGGACTCCGGAATCCGGCGGAGCTGGCAGGCGGCTGCCCTGGAGGCGCGGACGAGGCTCCCGGATTGGAACGGGACCGCCCAGACCGTGCTGCATTTGCTGGCAGGCCGGGAAGGGAAAGGCTAGAGCCCGGTCCGGTGAGCGGCGAAGAACTCCCGCAGCAGCACGGCGCACTCCTGCTCGCGGACCCCGGGATACACCTCGACCCAATGATTGAGGCGGCGCTCCCGGAGGATGTCGAACACCGAGCCGGCGGCCCCGGCCTTCTCATCCCAGGCGCCGAAGACTACCCGGGGAATCCGGGCCAGGACAATCGCGCCCGCGCACATGGCGCAGGGTTCCAGGGTGACAACCAGCGTGCAGTCGGAAAGCCGCCAGCCGTCACCGCTGCCGCCGCCGGCCCTGGCCCGCTCCCGGAGCCGCCCGGCCGCCTCCCGGATCGCAACAACCTCGGCGTGGGCCGTGGGGTCTCCCAGCTCCTCGCGCTGGTTGCGTCCGGAACCCAGCACCTCGCCGTCGGGCCCTATCACCACGGCCCCGATGGGCACATCCTCGGTGCTGAGCGCCCGGCGGGCCTCCGTCAGGGCGAGCCCCATCCAGGCGTCGTGTTTCTTTTCGGGCAACGGCATGGCTCAATGATAGTTTCGGGGATACTCAGGTTACTTACCGATGCCGGGAGGCACCATGGACAGTCTTCGGGACCGTTTGGGTATTTGGTTCAAGCCATACGCCGCGCTGGTCCTCCCCATCCTCGTGGGCGGCGTGATCATCGTGTCCCTGGCACTGCTCGGCGCCGAGGTGTACGACGACGTGGTGGACTCGGCCGGACTGGCGAACCTGGACAAGCCTGCCCTGGCATATGCGGAGACCCTGCGGAACCCCGGCTTCAATGCCGCGGTCACCGGGTTCACGAATATCGGGGGCGGCGTCGGCATGCCCATCCTTGCCAGCATCCTCACGGCCTGGCTGACCTTCCTGAGCCGCAACTGGCGCCCCCTTGTCCTCGTTGGCGGCGCGGCCGCAGTGTCCATCACGGCCACCACGCTGGGGAAGAAGCTCGTGGGCCGCACCCGGCCGGACCACGCCGACGCCGTGCCGCCCTATGAGGATTCACCCTCGTTCCCCAGCGGCCATACCCTAAACACCACCGTGGTGATCAGCCTGATCGTCTACCTCATCTGCCTGCAGTTCAACGTGATGTGGACCCGCGTCACAGCAATCACTGCGGGGACTCTCTTCATCATTGCCATGGGCCTGAGCCGGGTCTTCCTCGGCCACCACTGGCTGACCGACGTCATGGCCGGCTGGATCCTTGGGCTTGCCTGGGTGGCCATAGTGATCCTGGCACACAGGCTCTTCCACCTTGTCCGGCGCCGGGAGCACGCCGGTGCGCCGCCGTCGTTCGACCGTCCCGTGGTCCGCGACGTGGTGGCCCAGGAACTGCACGACGGCGGTCCTTCCGGCCCGGGGCACGGTACCGGCGGGTGATAGTTTTGGGGGATGCGCACTCTCGTTGTTGACCACCCGCTGGTTGCCCACAAGCTCACCGTCCTGAGGGACAAGAACACGCCGTCGCCGGTCTTCCGCCAGTTGACGGAGGAGCTGGTCACCCTGCTGGCCTACGAGGCTACCCGTGAGGTCCGCACCGAGCCCGTCACCATCCAGACTCCCGTCAGCACCACCGTCGGCACGGCCTTTACCAAGCCCACGCCGCTTGTGGTCCCCATCCTGCGGGCCGGCCTGGGGATGCTTGAGGGCATGACCAAGCTGGTTCCCACCGCCGAGGTGGGCTTCCTGGGCATGGCCCGGGATGAGGAAACGCTGGACATCATCACCTATGCGGAGCGCCTTCCCGAGGACCTGACCGGCCGCCAGGTCTTCGTCCTGGACCCGATGCTGGCCACTGGCGGGACGCTGCGCGAGGCCATCAAGTTCCTGTTCAAGCGCGGCGCGTCCGATGTCACCTGCATCTGCTTGCTCGCTGCACCCGAAGGCCTTGCCCGGCTTGAGGAAGAGCTGTCGGGCGCCAACGTGCACATTGTCCTGGCATCCATCGACGAAAAGCTCAACGACAAGTCGTACATCGTTCCGGGCCTCGGCGACGCCGGTGACCGCCTCTACGGCATTGCCGGGTAGCCTGCAACCCTTTTCCCATCAGGGTCCCGCCGCTAGCCTGTGCGGATGGACTGGAAACTCGAACTTGTCTTTGTCCCTGTATCCGACGTTGACCGCGCCAAGGACTTCTATGTCAACAAGGTGGGCTTCAACGCGGACTACGACGAGCGGCCTTCGGACGACGTCCGCTTTGTACAGCTAACGCCGCCCGGCTCTGCCTGCTCCATCTGTATGGGCGAGGGGCTTTTGGACGCCCCTGCCGGCACGGGAACCGTTCTTCAGATGGTGGTCGACGACATCCAGGAAGCGCACGACCACCTGAAGAACAACGGTGTGGACGTCAGTGATGTTGAAGTGCTGCCGTGGGGCCACTTTGTGTACTTCGCAGATCCGGACGGCAACAAGTGGGCTGTCCAGTACATCCCGTGGCGGAACGCGGGGCAGGCTGCAGGCTGATTAACGCGGCAGCAGCCCGCATCCAGGGATGCGGGCTGCTGCGGGTGCTGGATTACGCGCTTGGCGGCAAGTGTGGGTGGGTCCTAATACCAGTTGTGGGCCAGGTGGAAGTTCAGGGCGCCACAGGGAGAGTCGTAGCTCTTCTTGATGTAGTCCAGGCCCCAGTTGATCTGGGTGCGGTAATTGGTGAGGTAATCCGCGCCGGCGGCGGCCATCTTTTCGGCCGGCAACGACTGCACGATGCCGTAGGCCCCGCTGCTGGCATTGGTGGCCGTGGTGGTCCAGTCCGATTCCTTGGTCCACAGCGTCTTCAGGCACTGCATCTGGTCGGCGCTCCAGCCAAAGGATGCCAGCTGGCTGGCCGCGTAAGCCTGGGCGCCGGCAGGATCATTGACCGCGACGGCGGGAGCAGGCTCGGGTGCGGGGGCGGGAGCAGGTGCCGCCTCGACAGGGGGAGCGGACGGAGCGGGTGCCGGCTCGGCGGCCTGGGGTGCCACGCTGATAGGCGCGGGAGCGGCGGTCACTGCCGGATTCGACCGGATCTCGCTCTTCTCGATGCTCATTTGGGCGTCGGAAGCTGCTGTGGAAGAGTGTGCCCCAGTGGCCGACACCGGCGCGATGCTGCTGGTGGCCTGGCCTGCGGCGCCTACGCCAACCAGCACGGCGCAGGACGCCGCAAGGATGGCGGCCCGCCGGCCGAGGGTGCTTTTCTTGGCTGCCTCGGGTTTGGCCCGGTGTTTTGACTTGGACTGCAGGCAGGGTTCTGCCGTGTTTTTGGACATGGTTTATCGCCTCTCACACCTGCGGAGTTAGCTGTCGGGTTCGGATGAGGGCATCCGGCAGCACGGAATGATCACGTGCTGCTTAACCCCAAGGGCAGTCAATGCCCGGGACGGTGGGTCCCCCGCCTCTGCCGTTGCTAAAGCGGAATCCGGGAAGTGGCAGAGCTTGGCGTCAACCCGGGATTGCGGTCCGAACGCGGGCCGCACTCAATCGACGGTACAGGAAGCCAGCGCTTAAGTCACATTTGGGTAACGGAAGTCACGATGAGTGGCGCGTCGCGTTGCACGCCGTCACCAGTCGTTATCAGCCTGGCAGTGGCTTAACGCTTGCTGCGTTGTCAGCGCCTGGTTCCGGGAAGGCGCACGGCGAACTCTGTCCTGCCGGGCCGGGAGGCCAGTTCCACGGTGCCGCCATGGGCTTTGACGATCGACTCCACGATGGAAAGCCCCAGCCCGGACGAACCCTCCCCGGATGAGCCTTCCGCGCCGGAACGGGCTGCGTCCGCCCGGGCGAAGCGCGAGAAGATCCTGCCCTGGAACTCCGCAGGGATACCTGGCCCGTCGTCGGTCACAGTGACCACCACGCTGCCGTCGGCCGAGCGCATCACACCGGTAGTCACCGTGGTGCCCACGGGCGTGTGCTTGCGTGCATTCGAGAGCAGGTTTGCCAGTACCTGGTGCAGTTGGATGGTGTCCCCGCGGACGGAGACGGGTTCGTCGGGCAACTGCAGCTGCCAGGTGTGGTCCGGTGCCATCACCTTTTCGTCACTGACGGTTTCGACCACGAGTTGGGTCAGATCCACGTCGGTGGTGTCGGGCGCCTTGCCTTCGTCCAGCCTGGCCAGCAGCAGCAGGTCCTCCACCAGCGCCGTCATCCGCTCGGACTGGCTTTGCACCCGACCCAGCGACTTCCAGCCGTCTTCGGTGAGGGTCTCAGTCATGCGCATCAGTTCGGTATAACCGCGGATCGCCGTCAGCGGGGTCCGGAGCTCATGGGAGGCATCGGCCACGAACTGCCGCACTTTCATTTCGCTGCGCTGCCGTGCCTCCAGCGCGTTGGAGACGTTGTCCAGCATCAGGTTCAGCGCATGGCCAACGCTGCCCACCTCGGTCCCGGGGTGGGCAGCGGCGGGCGGGACACGCACGGCCAGCGCCACTTCGCCGGCATCAAGCGGCAGCTGCGACACCTTGGTCGCGACGTCGGACAACTGCTCCAGCGGCCGCATGGTCCGGCGGATCAGGGCGGTTCCGGCCAGTCCGATCAGGGCCAGGCCGCCGAGGGACACCAACACCATGGTCAGCACGAGCGACGCCTCGGTATTTTGCTTCGTCGCCAGCGGCAGTCCAGTAATCACCACGTCTCCGTAAGGGGTTGCAGTCGCCAGAAGCCGGTAATCGCCCTTGGAGAGCGTCCGGTTAACGGGTTCTCCGTTGTGGGGGAGTGCCTCCAGGATGGTGACGTCCCGGGCCGTCAGGGCGGTGCGGGTCGCGTCGGAGGACAGGAAACCGGCTGCACTGCCCACCTGCCCGTTCACCACCCGGGCGTTGAGCGTGCCGACGCTCTGTCCGCGCGCGTCCAGCGGGTCGGGGCGTCCTGAGGGGTTGCCCTCGGGCGGGCGGCCGCGGGAGGCCTGCATCAATTGCGAATCCAGCTGGTTGGTGAGGACCACGTCCATGGTGGCGTAGCTGACGACTCCGATCGCACTGGAGATCGCTACCAGCAGGGCCATGGAGAGCAGGATCAGGCGGGTGCGGAGGTGCCAGGTGGAAGGGTTGAACCAGGACCGGCCCGCAGGCCGGGGAACACTGGAAAGCGACGGCATGCGTTTCCTTGGTCAGTCCGCGGGCTTGATGACGTAGCCCGCCCCGCGCACGGTGTGGATCATTGGCGGGTGGTTGGCGTCGATCTTCTTGCGCAGGTAGGAAATGTAGAGTTCCACAATGTTGGCCTGGCCGCCAAAGTCGTAGTCCCACACGTGGTCCAGGATCTGCGCCTTGCTGACCACGCGCTTGGGGTTCTCCATCAGGTAGCGCAGCAGCTCGAACTGCGTTGCCGTCAGCTGGACGTCCTCTCCGGCGCGGGTGACCTCGCGGGTGTCCACGTTCAGGATCAGGTCGCCCACCACCAGTTCGGCAGTGTCCATGGCGGCAACGCCGGAGCGCTGGACCAGGCGATGCAGGCGCAGCAGGACCTCTTCCATGCTGAAGGGCTTGGTGACGTAGTCGTCCCCGCCGGCCGCGAGGCCCACGATCCGGTCCTGGACGTCGTCCTTGGCGGTGAGGAAGAGCGCGGGCACCTCCGGCGCGAAGGCGCGGATCCTGCCGAGCAACTCCACGCCGTCGAAGCCCGGGAGCATGACGTCCAACACCAGGACATCGGGATGGAAATCCTTGGCGAGCTTCACCGCGGTGGGCCCGTCCGCGGCGACGGCCACTGACCAGCCAGCCATGCGCAGGCCCATGCTCATCAGCTCGGAAAGGCTCGGCTCGTCGTCCACCACCAGGGCGCGGATCGGGGAACCGTCAGGGTGTGTGAGCTGCGGAAGGTTGTTGGTCATGGAGTGCGGGGATGCCATGGGACAACTCTCCGTTCTGTCGGTTTGCCGATGCTTTGCGGTTCCTGTGCTGCAGCTGTGAGCCCAAGCCTAGCCACCTGGCTGGTGCGGCGGGACGGGGCCGGGCACGCCGTTTGCCCGTTGGTAGTGAGGCCGCAGCCGGCTTGGCCTGCCGCACAGCCCGTGCACAGCAACGCGGAAGACCCTGTTGGATGCTCATCGCCGGCGTCCCCAACTCACGCGTCCATGCTCATCGCCGGCATCTCCTGCCTTCAGCGCCGGCGTAGGCGCAAAAATTCTTCGCTGAAGGCAGGACGCGGACTGGACAAGCTGCGGCCGGGGTTGGCGATTCTATGTCAAGCGCGTGAAATTTACTGCGATTCGGTAAACGAGGATCTGAGCGAACGAAATTCTGTATTAGGTCAACTGCCGGGCTTCGCCTTGGATAACGAACGTTATTCTTTGCTCCACACAGAATCGTGATCTGCAACACAATTCGCGGATTTGTCTCACCATGCGGACGATTTGGTCCATTGTTACTTGCAAGTTGTCATTGTTACGCGGCACACTTCCAATGTGAACAAGAACTCAACAGCACCTGCAGCCGCAGAATATTGGCCCAGCACATCCGCTGCTGCCGACATGCGCTGTTGTCGAATGCACGCCTGACCTTCCCACCCTTCGAAGTTCTTAGGCATTCGCCCACCCAGCCCAGCGTCGGGCGCCCCTCCCGGTCCGTGAGACGGGAAAGACAGCATTCGAGCCGCGAAGGCGGCCATTCACATTGAGGTAAGCATTCCATGTCAGTTGCATCCGGATACGTCCACATCTCTGTCCGTAACGCCGCCAAGGCAGGCCAGGCCTCCGGCCTGCGTCCCGGATTCGGGCCGCGCCCCTCCTTGGCACCTTCGTCCTCCGGAAGCAGCTTCCCCGCCCCGGGCTACGCTCCCCAGGGCTACAACCCCAATTCCTACGGCCAGCTTCGTGCCGTCCACCCGGCCGAGTCCGCTCCCATCACGGCTCCTACCCCTGTGGTGGCAGGTTCAAACCCGGTACGTCCGGTAGCCAACGACAACGTCGCCCGCGGGTTCGTGCTCTACATGGGAATTGACGAGGAGACTGCTGCGGCAGCAGGCACTTCCATCGCCAAGCTCGCCCAGGAGATCCGCGCCTACGCCCAGTCCCTGGTATCCGGTGCAGAGAGCTACGCAGCTGTTGCTGTAGCCCCGGCCGGCACCCCCGGTTCCGCGCTCGACGTCGTCCGTTCCACCTTTGGCGACCCCACCGTCAACGCCCGCCAGCGCACCGAGGCACCGCGCCCCGCCCAGCCGCAGGAGCCGCGCCCGTCCGGCGTCCTGATCGACCTTGCCCGCCGCGAAGTCCACCTCGACGGCGAATCGCTGAACCTGACCTTCAAAGAGTTCGAACTGCTGAACTACCTGGTGGAAAACGGCACCCGCACCGTGGGCCGCGACGAACTCCTCGAAGGCCTGTGGCGCAACGCCGAAGAGGTGCCCAACGAGCGCACCATCGACGTCCACATCCGCCGCCTCCGCTCCAAGCTGGGCCGCCTCGCCAACACCGTTCGCACGGTCCGTGGCCAGGGCTACCGGTTCTACGAGCACCCGGAGGTCATCGTCTGGGCCGCTCCGGAATACTCCATCTAGGTTTCACGCGAAAGCGCCTGCCCCACTGGGCGGGCGCTTCCGCGTTCCCCTGCCACTGTGGACCGAACCGCCTGGCGCTAGGCTTTAGCCATGAGTTCGCACCATGTCCGACGCCTTGTGATCATGCGCCATGCCAAGGCTGACTGGCCCGGTGGCGTAGCCGACCATGAGCGGCCGCTGGAGGAGCGCGGACACCGGGAAGCGCCGCTGGCCGGCCGGTGGCTGCTCAAGCACAACATCGTCCCGGACTTCATCCTCTGCTCCAGTGCCCTGCGTACCCGCCAGACCTGCACGTGGGTCTGCTCCGAGCTGGGGGACAAGGCGCCCACGCCCAAACTCGAGGACGGCCTGTACGCTGCCTCGGCCCTCCGGATGCTGACCGTCGTCAACCATGTACCCGACACCGTGACGACACTGATGCTGATCGCGCACCTGCCCGGCGTGCAGGACCTGGCCATGCACCTGGCGTCCCGCGACTCCGACCACGACGCCTACATGGACGCTGCCACCAGGTTCCCCACCAATGCACTCACGGTCCTCGAAACCGAAAAGCCCTGGGCTGAACTGGATGGGCAGGACGCCAGGATTACCAAGTTCAAGGTTCCCCGCGCCCACTAGGGTCCACCGCACCCGGGGCAGTCCCGCCGTCGGCAGGCCCGCTCGAGGCGATCTCGTGCAGCATCCCCGCCACGTGCCTGATGCCCGGGCTCGCCGTCATGGTCCTCCGGTGGACGAGCCCCACCTGCCGGGCCTGGACCGGGTTGACCACCGGAACGGCGACGACGTCCGGCGGCAATGCCGGCCTGCCCAGCCGGGGGACAAGAGCCACCGCGACCGCCTGTTCCACCAGGGCGATGTGCGTCGCGAAATCGGGGTCGTAGACACGGATATCCGGGACCCGCCCGAGATCCGCGAAAATCCGCAGCAGGGCTTCGTTGCAGATCGCCCCCGCCGGCGTGCTGATCCAGCGCTCGTCAACAAGCTCAGCCGGCTCCACCTCCGGCCGCCGTGCCAGCGGGTGGCTCCGGTGCACCAGGACATCCGCGACGTCCTCGCACAGCCACTCCAGCGTGAGGTGCTCCGGAATCACCAGGGGCACGGAGTTCCAGTTGTGCACCAGGCCCAGGTCGGCCTCGCCGTTGGCTACCCTGGCCACAGCTTCCCTCGGATCCTCCGCCAGGACCGCAAGCCGAAGCGCCGTCCCTGACCGCTCCAGCCGCGCCAGCAGCGGGCCCACCAGTCCCCGGCAGGCGGTGGAAAAGGCAACCACCCTGAGGCTGCCGCTGGGCTTGGCCGGATCCGCCAGCAGTGTGGACTGCAGCTCTTCGAGTTCGGCAAGGATGCGCCGCCCGTACGCCGCCAGGGCCAGTCCCCGCTCCGTCAGCAGCACACCCCGGCCGCGGCGTTCCAGGACGGCGAACCCGGCCTCCTTTTCCAGCTTCTTCACCTGCTGCGAGACCGCTGAGGGGCTGAACCCCGTAACCTCCGAGGCGGCCACCACGGAGCCGTGCTGCTCGATGGCCGCAAGGGCCCGCAGCGATCCGATATCAATCATGAAGAAAACCTACATGATCCCATGCATGATTGGACGCTGGTGCTTCATCCATTCCTCTGCCAGAGTGGGAGCGTGAACCTCCGCGACTCCCTCCTTGCCGTCCTCGTGGCCCTGCTGTGGGGCCTGAACTTCGTGGCCATCGACATCGGACTGCACGCCGGGGGCCAGGACTTCCCCCCGCTCCTGTTCGTTGCCATGCGCTTCGTCCTGGTTGTCCTGCCGTGGATCTTCTTCATCCGGAAGCCGGACGTCAGCTGGAAGGCGATCATCGGCGTCGGACTCTTCATGAGCGCCGGCCAGTTCGGCCTTCTCTACCTGGCCATGGCGCTGGGCATGCCGGCGGGGCTTGCGTCGCTGGTCCTGCAGGCCCAGGTGCTGCTGACCGTCCTGCTCGCCGCCGGTTTCCTGGGGGAACGGCCCAGCCGGCGGCAAATCGCGGGCGTTGTGCTGGGAGTGGCAGGCCTTGCTGTGGTGGCCGTGGGGCGCAGTGCAGTGGCACCGCTCCTGCCGCTGCTCATCGTCCTGGCGGCGGCGCTGTCATGGGCCACCGGGAACGTCATCGTCCGCAGGGCGAAGGCAGCTTCAGGGCTGGGGTTGGTGGTCTGGTCCGGTGCGGTGGTGCCGCTGCCGCTCGGGGCGCTGTCGGTGCTGGTGGACGGGCCGGACACCGTATGGGATTCGTTGTCCAACCTGCAGGGGCCCACTATCCTCAGCGCGCTGTACACCGCAATCTTCGCCTCCCTGGTGGGCTACGGAATCTGGAACCGGCTCCTCGCCGGGCACCCGTCGTCGGCCGTTGTTCCCTTCACGCTGCTGGTCCCGGTGGTGGGCATGAGCGCGGCCTGGCTGGTGCTGGGGGAGGCGCCCACACCCACGGAACTGGCGGGCGGGCTGATCCTGCTGGGAGGCGTGGCGACGGCGGTGCTCACGGGCGGCACGCGGCGTCAGCGCCGGGGCGCCGAACCGCTGCCGGGGCGGGGTGCCTGCCTGGGCGCGGATGACGCGGATGACGGCGCCCGCCTGGCCGTGGCGGACGTCCCCCGGGCGGGGGTGCGGGAGGCCGACGTCCGCTGAACGGGGGGCGACTGGCCGGCCGGCGCCTGGCCCCCAGTCCGTGGTGAGGCTGCCCGCTGGCTGCGCGCCGCCGTGGTGCCGCGCCCCGGCGAAGTTGTGGCGCGCTGCGATGCGGCGCGCTGTGCCGCCGGCCGTACTGCTGGCCTGCGGGCCGCCGTCGCCCGCTTCCTGCCCGGCCACATGGCGCCAAGGAAGAGGACCCCAAGGGTGGCCACGGCCGCGCAGGCGGCACCCAGGAAGTAGTTGTCGGGGTCGTGGGTGGGCAGCGGGGTGCCCAGGAAAGAGGGCTGCCCGTCGAAGGCCAGCTCCCACGTACTGAGGAACGCCAGGGAAAAGCCGAGGGTGAGGGCGGTGCCGGCGCCTGCGGCCAGCAGGACCAGGCGCCGGCGCCGGTGCAGCACCTCGGCGACCGCGGCCAGGTAGGCCAGGGCCAGGACGCCGAGGAACGCGATGAACACCGGTTCCGCGAGGGTCATCCCGGTAAGCACCAGTAGCCCTGCCGTGACGACGCCGCAGATGACCGCGAACTTTCCGCTCTTCCCCATGTGCCGCATAGGCTCCATCATCCCCGAGGAGCCGGCCCCGCCAGGACGTAGCCGCGCATGATCGCCATGATTGCTGCAACGCTTTGGTCACGGGTCCGCTCGGGGTTGTACGTCTGCCGGTCCAGGCCCACCACAAAGCAGGCGCCGAAGATCGCGGTCTCCAGGCTCCCGCGGGACACCGACTCATCCACCGGATAGGCGCGGGCAACATTGTCCACTGCCCTCCCAATGACCTCGAGCAGTTCTCCGCGCAGCACCGCGAACGTGCCCTGCCACTCGCTGGGAATCCGCCAGTTCTCGCTGACCCACAGACGCGCGAAGGACGGGTACTCGGCCATAAAATCCATGGCCTGGCCGATCATCGACTCCATGGCCAGCAACGGATCGCGGGCGTCTTCCGCCCCGCCCTTCACCGCGCCGGACACCCCTGAACCGGTCCCATCGGCAGCCGCCAGCAGCCGGGCTTTGAGGATGTCCACGCCATGGCGCAGAAGCTGCGCGATGAGCTCGGACTTGCTGCCGAAGTTGTAATACACCGTGCCCTTGGAAACCCCGGCAGCAGCGGCGATCTCATCCACGGTCACGCTGGCGGCGCCGCGCTCGCCGATCAGTTCCATGGAGGCATCGAAGAGCTTCTGGCGGGTGGCTGTAGTCCGTGCCGGCCGGAGCCCTTTGGCAGCGGCAGGCCCTTCCAGGGTCATACGGCAATCTCCGGTTTGAGGGTCTTCAGCGTCCAGTACTTGTTCTTGCGGACCGCGAGCGTGGACATGGCTGCGCCCAGCACCGTGTAGCCCAGGAGGCCGGCAAGGGTGGGGACGATCATCGACAGGTCAGCACCGTAAATCAGGTGCCGCATGCCCGTCACCACGTAGCCCATCGGAAGGAGCTGGTGCACCACATGGAGCGGTTCCGGGGTGGTCTGCCACGGGAAGGTCCCGCCGGAGGAGACCAGCTGGAGGACCAGCAGGATCAGCACCACCAGCTTGCCGGGCGAGTCCAGCAGCGCCACGATGCCCTGGATCAGGGCGCTGAAAGCCATGGCCGCCGCGAGCATCAGGAGCCACATCAGGACCGGATGCGCCGGATTCAGCCCCAGGCCAACATCCACCACCAGCGTCAGGAGCGAAGCCTGGGCCACGGAAACCAGCAGGAACGGAAGCCAGCCGCCCAGGGCGATCTTCCACGAGGGAGCGTTGGACGCCAGGGCCCGCTGGGTCATGGGCCGCATGGCCTGGACCAGCATGAAGATCCCGATCCACAACGCAAGCGTCAGGAAGAACGGCGCCAGCCCGGCTCCGTACGAGTCCGCCTTCGCCTGGGAGACATTGCTGACGGCCACGGGATCGGCCATCACCCGCGACAGGTTGTTCTTCTGGGCATCGTCCGGGTTGGGCACCTGGCCCGCGCCCTTACCGATCTCGTCCGCGAGCGTGCGGGACCCGGTGGCGGCCTGGCCTGCGCCGTCCGCTACCTGCGCTGCCCCGGCGTCGACCTTCCGTGCCCCGTCCGCGAGCCCTGCTGCACCGTCGACGGCGGTCTGCTCACCGGTGGCCAGGGTGGCCGCGCCGGTGTGCAGCTTGTCTGCTCCGGCCGACCCCTGAGCGATGCCTTCCTTCAGCGCCGGCATGCCGGCGGCCAGCTGGGAGGCGCCGACGCTGACGGCCTCTGAACCGTTGGCCAGCTGCTGCACCTGTTCGGCGTCTGTCTGGATCTTGCTCTTCGCCGCCGCAACGGGGCTGGACGCAGCGGTGGCGTCGAAATCGGCGAGGATCCGGTCCGCCTGCTCCTGCGTGAGCACGCCTGACGCGACCAGCCTTGCGTTGGAATCCGCCACACGGGTCCGCATGCCCTGGTCGGCAGCCTCCAGCTGGGCTGCCACGTCCTGCACCTTGGCGTTGAGCTGGGCGTTCCCCGCGGCCACCTGCGCGGCGCCCGTTGCGAGCGTCTGGGTGTCGGTGGGCAGAGTGGCGGTCTTGTCCTTGAGGACGGACAGGCCACTGCTCAGCTGGCCCGCGCCATCGGTCAGCTGGTTGGCGCCGTCCCGCAGCTTGAGCTGGCCGGCGTACAGCTGGTCCGCGCCGCGGCTCAGCGCCGACGTTCCTTCGTGGAGGGTGACGGTTCCGTCCCGCAGGGTGGCGACGCCGTCGGCAAGCTGGGAAGCACCGCCCGCTGCCTGGACCATCCGGTTGTGGATGGTGCCAAAACCCGTGAGCAGCTGGTTTGCTGTTTCCTCGCCGACTTCCTTGGCCACTGTGGTGTGTACGGCTGTGGTCAGCTTGTCCACGATGGTGCTGAGGAGGTAGTTGTTGGCATCGTTCGTGGTGACATTCAGCATGGCCTGGCTCGCGGAATCGAAGCTGCCGGGGGAGACCAGGTTGGCCGAGAAGTCCCGGGGGATCTTCAGCGCGAAGGCGTACTGCCCGCTGCTGACTCCTGCATCCGCTTCCGTTGAGCTGGCTACGGGCACCCAATGGAACACGTTGCTTTCCACCAGGCTGTCGGCCACCTTCGTGCCGGCTTCCAGGCGTGTGCCGCCAGCTGTTGTTGCACCCGCGTCCTCCACTACCAAGGCGGCATCAAGGTTGTTGAGGTGCCCGTAGGGATCCCAGTTCGCATACAGGTAGACCGCTCCGTAAAGCAGTGGAACCATGGTCAGCGCCAGGATCGTCAGCTTGGGCAGCAGGCCGCCGGTCATGCGCTTGAGTTCGGAGCGGGCCAGCCGCAGGACAGTCACTTGGCAACCTCGGTTTCGAGTTCGGTTTCCTGGTCTTCTGTTGCTTCCTGGTCTTCTGGGTCCTGCCCGGTTTCGGCCGCTTCCGCGTTGCCGATCACCGCCACCGGCCCGTCCCACGGCGCGGGGACGGCGCTGACTGCCGCCACGACGGCGAGCGGCCGCCCGGCGTCGGACGCCAGCTCCTGGAGCCTGGGCAACCAGGTGTCGAGGTCCGCGCTGTGCCGGTCCGGGGAATCCACCACCAGCAGGTCCGTGCGCGGGTTGGCCAGGGCCAGGGCCGTCAGCAGTTCCAGCCTGCGCCCGGGCTCCAGCTGCTCCGTCCACAGGGCTGCGATGTCCTCGAAGCGGTTGACCTTCAGCCATGGGCCGCTGAGCAGGGCGCCCCGGTAGCGGCGGGGGATCAGGGCGAGGTCCTCGGTCACCAGGTCGCGGACGCTCAGGTGTTCCTCGGGCTCATTGACGCCGGGGGAGTCCACCAGCGCCGCCGCCAGGCGAAGCTGCTTGGTCCGGCGGCTGTTGTCCCAGCCAAGCTCCCCGCCGGTGGGCTTCATCCGGCCGCTGAGGAGCAGGGCCAGGGCAGTGCGCTGGTCCTGCCGCTCGCCGGTGACAAGCAGCAGCTCGCCGCGGGCAACGGCAAGGGTGGTGGGTGGAAGCAACGGGTCCCGGCGTCCTTTGGCATGGAGCTGGTGTGCTGAAAGCAAGAAGGGCCTTTCGCAGGAGGTGCTGCGTTAAGGCTAACCGAACTGACCGGTCAGTTCAAATAGACGTTAAAGGCCGTACTTTTCGAGCAGCCGGAGCCATACTTCGCTGATGGTCGGGTAGGAAGGAACGGCGTGCCAGAGTCGCTCCAGCGGCACTTCCCCCACCACGGCGATCGTTGCCGCGTGCAGCAGCTCGGATACGTCCGGGCCGGCGAAGGTTGCACCCAGGAGGACCTTGCGGTCCTCGTCCACCACTAGCTGGGCCCACCCCTCATAGTTCTCGGAGTGAAGGGAGGAGCCGGCCACCTGGATGGGGAGTTCAACAGAGGAAACGTTGTAGCCGTCCTTCCGCGCGGCCTGCACGGTCCGGCCGACGCTCGCCAGCTCGGGGTCGGTGAAGACGACGCCGGGAACCGCATGCTGGTTGGCGGTCTGGGCATACCGGGTCCAGTCCGCCGGGCGTCCCCTAAGTTCGCCCTTGGCACGCGCGGCGATGGCGTCTCCAGTGGCGCGGGCCTCGTATTTTCCCTGGTGCGTGTACAGGTTCTTGCCGGCCGCGTCCCCCACGGCGTAAAGCCAGGGCCCGTCTCCGGCCACTCCCTGGACCAGGCCCGTTGCGTCGGTAGTGAGGGACAGGTGCCCGGATTCGTTCGGGCGGACACCGACGCTCTCCAGGCCCAGGCCCTCGAGGGCAGGGTGCCGGCCGGTTGAGACGAGCACCCTCCCGGCCGTAACGGTGCTGCCGTCACCCAGTGCCAGGGTGAGGGTTCCGTCGCCGTTTTCGCTGATGCGTTCTGTCGCCGTGTGGAGCCGCAGCTCAACGCCGTCAGCCCGCAGCCCGGCCGCAACCAGGGCGGCGGCCTCCTCCGGAAAGTTGCCCAACAACCCGCTGCGCGCAATCAGGGTGACTGCCGACCCCAGCCGGGCGAAGGCCTGCGCAAGCTCGGCCCCGGCCACGCCGCCGCCCAGCACCGCGAGCCGTTCCGGAACCTCGCCCGCGGACGTCGCTTCCCGCGTGCCCCATACCTCTACGTCCTGCAGGCCGTCGATGGGAGGCGTGTTGGGGGTGGAGCCCGTGGCGAGCACTACGGCATGCCTCGCCTGGAGGCGGTGCTGCGTGCCGTCCGTTCCGGCGACTTCAACTTCCCTGGTGCCGGTGAGCCAGGCATGGCCGCGGACCAGTTCGATGCCGGCTTCCTTGACCCAATCGACCTGGCTGTCGTCCTGCCAGTTGGATGTGAAGTAGTTCCTGCGCTGCAGGACGGCGGCTGCATCGAGGGTCCGGGTCACTGCTTCCTTGGCGCCTGGTGACGTCTGGGCTCCGTGCAGGGCGGTCCCGGGCCTCAGGAGCGCTTTGGAGGGCATGCAGGCCCAGTACGAGCACTCCCCGCCGACCAGTTCCGCTTCCACGAGCACGGCAGAAAGCCCGCCCTGGACCACCCGGTCAGCCACGTTCTCGCCTGCGGCGCCTGCGCCAATAACAACAACGTCGAATTCGCGCTCCAGGGCATCGGACCTCATGTGGACAGCCTAGCCGGGGATTGCGTGGGCGGGCACAAAAAAGGTCCGCACCGGCGAACCGGTGCGGACCTTGTTGGTGCGCCCAAAGGGATTCGAACCCCTGACCTTCTGTTCCGTAGACAGACGCTCTATCCAGCTGAGCTATGGGCGCATCTCGTGTTCCTGGGAGAAGAACCGCTCTCCCCGAACCTCGAATTACTTTACGCGAGTCCGCGCCCAGTGCCAAATCGAAAGGCATGTAATGTGCGCGACTATACCGGTATAGGTGACCTTCGTCACTTAACGGGCCGTTTTCGGGCGACAGTTCCCTGATTTTCCGCGGAATTCACTTTCGGTGGCCGGATTTGTCAGTCAAGCTCCCCGAAAAGTCCAGTGGTCCGGACCATAGCATTTAGGACACACCGATGAACCCGAGGAAGGGAACTGCAATGGGCGATCTGGCGCAGAAGCCGCTGCTTGAGAAAGCACCCACCACACATGCCGGCCTGCTGGCATGGGTCGAAGAGGTTGCTGAGCTTACGCAGCCGGACCGCATCTACTGGGTTGACGGGTCCGAAGAGGAAAACACCCGTCTCACCGACGAACTGGTCGCTGCCGGAACCCTGACGCGGCTGAACCCGGACCTGTTCCCGAATTCCTTCGCCGCGTTCTCGGACCCTGCCGACGTGGCCCGTGTCGAGGAGCAGACCTTCATCTGCTCCGAGAACAAGCGCGATGCGGGCTTCACCAATAACTGGATGGACCCGCGCGAGATGAAGGACAAGCTGCGCGGCCTCTTCGCCGGTTCCATGCGCGGCCGCACCATGTACGTCATTCCGTTCGTGATGGGCCACCTCGACGCCGAGGACCCCAAATTCGGCGTGGAGATCACTGACAGTGCCTACGTCGTTGCCTCCATGCGGATCATGGCCAACATCGGCACGGCCGTGCTGGACAAGATCACCCGCACCAACGCGTTCTTCGTGCCGGCCCTGCATTCCCTGGGTGCTCCGCTGGAACCGGGCCAGGATGACGTTGCCTGGCCGTGCAACCCGGACAAGTGGATTGTCCACTTCCCCGAAGAGCGCTCCATCTGGTCCTTCGGCTCGGGCTACGGCGGCAACGCGCTGCTGGGCAAGAAGTGCTACGCCCTGCGCATCGCCTCCGTGATGGCGCGGGATGAGGGCTGGCTGGCCGAGCACATGCTCATCCTCAAGCTGACTTCCCCCGAGAAGAAGAACTACTACGTCTCCGCGGCCTTCCCGTCGGCGTGCGGAAAGACCAACCTCGCGCTGCTGGACCCCACCATCGAAGGCTGGGAAGTTGAGACCCTGGGTGACGACATCACCTGGATGCGGATCGGCAAGGAAGGCGAACTCCGCGCCACCAACCCGGAAGCCGGCCTCTTTGGCGTAGCCCCCGGCACCGGCTGGGGCACCAACCCCAACGCCATGCGCGCCATCGCCAAGGGCCACAGCATCTTCACCAACGTTGCCCTCACCGACGACGGCGGTGTGTGGTGGGAGGGCATGACGGACGAGGTTCCGGCGCACCTTACCGACTGGCAGGGCAACTCCTGGACTCCCGACTCGGGCAGGCCCGCCGCGCACCCGAACTCCCGTTTCTGCACGCCGATTGCCCAGATCGACATGCTCGCAGAGGAGTACTACAGCCCTGAGGGCGTGGAGCTCTCCGCCATCCTCTTCGGCGGACGACGCAAGACCACCGTTCCCCTGGTGACCCAGGCCCGCAGCTGGACCAACGGCATCTTCATGGGGTCCACGCTGTCCTCGGAGACCACGGCCGCGGCTGCCGGCCAGGTCGGCGTGCTCCGCCGCGACCCCATGGCCATGCTGCCGTTCATCGGCTACGACGCCGGCGACTACCTGAAGCACTGGATCAGCGTTTCGGGCAAGGCCAACGCGGAACGGCTGCCGCACATCTTCCTGGTGAACTGGTTCCGCCGCACCGCCGACGGCGGCTTTGCGTGGCCCGGATTCGGCGACAACGCCCGCGTCCTCAAGTGGGCCATCGAGCGCATTGAGGGCAAGGCCGATGCCGTCGAGACCCCCATCGGATACGTTCCTGCCGGCCACTCCCTGGACCTTACCGGGCTGGACATGACCCACGCCCACGTTGAGGACGCCGTCCGCGTCGACCGCGAGGAGTGGGACGCGGAGCTCGCCTCCATCGAGGAGTGGTACGCGAAGTTCGGCGACTCGCTGCCGGACGCCCTGCGCGCAGAACTGGATTCCCTGAAGGAACGGATGGCCGCGCACTAGCCGGCAAACGTTCCACCGACGACGGCCCCGCACCTTTTCGAAAAAAGGTGCGGGGCCGTCGTCGTATTGCAGGGGAGGCGGTGGGATCAGCTGGCCAGCCAGATGTCCGGGCCGAAGACCTCGTAGTGGATCCGGGTGGCCGGGATGCCGGCATTGATGGCTTCGTTCCGGATGTTCTTCATGAACGGCAGCGGGCCGCACAGGTAGAGGGAGGCGTCCGCGGGCAGGTCCACTTCACGCAGGGACATGAACCCCTCCTTGGCCCCGTCCACCGGCTTCTCCAGCCAAAGCTGCAGTTCGGCACCGTCCAGGCGTTCGACGTCGTCAGTCATCTGGCTGCGCAGCGCCCAGCTGTCCAGGGTGCTTTCGGCATGCAGCACCAGCACCTGGCGGTCGGAGCCGCTGTCCGCGAGTGAGCGCAGGATGGAGGCTGTGGGGGTGCAGCCGATGCCGGCGGAGGCCAGGACCACGGGGCCCTCGCCGTCCTTGAGGGTGATTTCGCCATAGGGGTTGGAGATGTCCAGGACGTCGCCCACCTGGACGGTGTTGTGCAGGACGGGGGAGACCTCGCCGCCGTCGTCCAGCTTGGTGGTGAAGCTGCGGCTCGTGCCCGCGTCGCCGGAGAGGGAGTACTGCCGCACCTGCCGCAGCCCGTCCGGCAGGGCCACCTTGACGCTGATGTACTGGCCGGGAAGGGCGGGGGTCACGGGGGTGTCGTCGGCGGGCTCGAGGGTGAAGGTCATGGATCCGGTTCCCGCCGGGGTCTTGGCCACTACGCGCCATGGCATCCACATCTTGCCATTCGCCTGCGCTGCGTACAGGCCCTTTTCGAGCTTGATCAGGGCGTCCGCCATCAGCCAGTACACCTCGGTCCAGGCCTCGGCGATTTCCGGTGTGATGACTTCGGCAAGGTCCTCGGCGATGGCAGCGAACAGGTGCTCGTAGACCACCTTGTACTGGGGCTCGGTGATGCCCAGGGAAGCGTGCCGGTGGGCGATGCGTGAGAGGACGGTCTCGGGCAAGGTGCCGGGGTTGTTCACCAGGTGGGTGGCGAATGCGGCGATGCTCCCGGCGAGGGCCTGCTGCTGGTCGCCGGAGCGCTGGTTGGAGCGGCTGAACAGGCCATCCATCAGTTCGGGATGCGCGGCGAAGAGGCGGGCGTAGAACTTGGGGGTGATGGATCCGATCCGGGAACCGACCAGCGGAAGGGTGGCCTCAATGACGGGGCGGGACTTGTCCGAGAGCATCTGTACTCCTGAGGTTATGGCCGGGGCCTTCGTCCGGCCGGAGGAAAACTCATATTTCAAATACGAGTATTTCTGCCTCAGTTCTACACCTTGTAGAAGTTGGAAATCAAACCGGGAGTAAGCCCCCGGATGGCGGCTGTCTACAGCCCGGGGCGAAGGCCGATCATCTGGAAGACCGGTGCCATCTGGCGCGTTCCCGGCAGGTCCGCGATCACCACGGAATCGAGTTCGGCGTAGAACGCCTCGCGCGCCCGGGCCAGGGCGCCGCGAAGCTTGCACTCGTTGATCAGCGGGCAGTTGCCGGCCGGAGCCACGCAGTCGGCGGGGTCGGAACGCGTATCGAGCTCCCGCAGGATCTGGCCCACTGTGGCTTTGCGCCCGGCGGGGCTGAGCCGCGACCCGCCCGAGCGGCCGCGGACCACCTCGATCAGTCCCATGCTCCGCAGGCGCGCCATGGCCTTGCTGACATGGTTGTAGGGAGTTCCCACCGAGTCGGCGATGCTCTGCGTGGTGAGCAGCGTGCCCCCCGGAACTGCCGCGAGGACCATGAGCGCACGCAGGCTGACATCGGCGAAGGCGTTGATTTTCATCGGGCTACCGGTCTAGTCCACCCAGATGGCGGGCTCGCTGGCGTCGGCACCCAGCTCGCCGAACTCCCAGGTCTGGGTGGTGGCGTTGGCCGCATACGGCAGGACTGCCGCGAACAGGGACCCGTCGCGGTGCTCGGCCGCCACGTGGATGGCGTCCGAGTCTTCCTCAACCAGCAGGATGTCGCAGACCACTGCCGCTGCGCGGAAATCGTCCCGGTTCTGCCGCAGGAGGGCATGCAGGTCCCTGATCATGGCGTCGGCATCAAAGTCGCCGTCGGTGCCCTCTGCGGCTTCCGCGGGAGAGACGGCAACCAGCCGCACCTCGCCGTCGTTCTGCACGGTCAGCGCAAAGGGCAGGAAGCCGCCGTTGCGCTGGAGCTGCTCCTGGGCGGCGCTGACGCCGGTGCCCAGGAGGTTCTCCAGGTCCGTTGCCGTGCCTTCCGCCACGGAGTCGCGCCAGCCCTCCTGCCCGCCGTTTCCGTCCGGGGTCCGTGCCTCACCAGCCATCCGGTGCTAGGCCCGCACGAGTTCGAGGACGCGGTCGCGGATGCGCTCCATGGTGGCGCGGTCCGTGGCCTCCGCGTTGAGCCGCAGGAACGGCTCGGTGTTGGAAGGGCGCAGGTTGAACCAGTAGCTGCCGTCGTTGGCCGTGAACGTGCTGCCGTCCAGGGTGTCGATGGCGAGGTCCTCATCCGAGAAGGCCTGGCGCACGCGCTCCACCGCCGCCGGCTTGTCCTCCACCTCGGAGTTGATTTCACCGGAGCTGACGTAGGGCTCGTATTCGCGGGCCAGCTCGGACAGCGGGGCGGCCTGTTCGCCGAGCGCTGCCAGGACGTGCATGGCCGCCAGCATGCCGGTGTCAGCGTTCCAGAAGTCGCGGAAGTAGAAGTGGGCGGAGTGCTCGCCGCCGAACACGGCACCTTCCTCAGCCATGACTGCCTTGATGAAGGAGTGGCCTACGCGCGTGCGCACGGCGCGTCCGCCGTCGTGCTCCACCAGTTCGGCGACGGCGCGCGAGGTGAGCAGGTTGTGGATGATGGTCGGCTTTTCCTCGCCCTGGGCCTTGGCGCGGGCAATTTCGCGGCGGGCCACCATGCCGGTGATGGCCGACGGCGACACGGGCTCGCCCTTTTCATCGATGACGAAGCAGCGGTCGGCGTCGCCGTCGAAGGCCAGGCCGATGTCGGCACCGTGTTCGATGACTGCGGCCTGCAGGTCGCGAAGGTTTTCCGGCTCCAGCGGGTTGGCGGGGTGGTTGGGGAAGGAGCCGTCCAGTTCGAAGTACAGCGGAACGATGTCGAAGGGCAGCTTGGGCAGCAGGGTGTCGCCCAGGACAGCGGGGGTGGTCAGGCCGGCCATGCCGTTGCCTGCGTCCACTACCACCTTCAGCGGGCGTGACGCGGAAAGGTCAACCAGCTTGCGGAGGTACTCCGAGTAGTCCTTGAGCACGTCCCGGACACTGATGGCCCCCCGGGTTGCGGCGGCGGGGATGGAGCCTTCGTTGAGGTACTGCTCCGCGCGCGCCTGGATGTCCTTGAGGCCTGTTTCGGAGGAGATGGGGACGGCGCCGGCCTTGGCCATCTTGATCCCGTTGTAGGCGGCAGGGTTGTGACTGGCGGTGAACGTGGCGCCCGCGCGGTTGAGGAAACCGCAGGCGAAATACAGTTCATCGGTGGAGATCAGGTCCAGCAGTTCCACGTTGGCGCCGCGGGCTGCAGCACCGTTCGCGAAGGCCTTGGTGAACTCCGGCGAGGAGGGGCGCATGTCCCCGCCCACCACGATGGTCTGGCCTTCGAGCTGAAGGACATCCGCGAACGCTGCCCCCACTGCTTCGACGATTTCGGCGGTGATGGACTCGCCCACAATCCCACGGACGTCGTAGGCCTTGAAGGATGCCGAGAGATCAAATGTCGTTGTCTGTTCGCTAGTCACGGGCTTTATCTTACGTGGGCGGCGGCAGGGGCCAGGGAGTTTTGGCGCCGCTTTGGTAACAGCTGCGGCATTGCGGCGCACTTTGCGCCTTTCCACATGCAGCCCTATCCACATACCAACACCGCGCTGCGCAGCCTGTCGGAGGGTGCTGGGATACTGAATCAATGGCCGATAACCAGTACGCTTCCACGATTACCGCTACAGCAGCCGCAGCCCCGGGACGCCCGGAGGGGGCGGGGACGGGCACGCATGCCGAAGCCCTTGAGGTCCTGCGCGGGCTGGTTGGGCACCCGGAGGCGGTCTTTCATGACGGGCAGTTTGAGGCCATTGAGGCGCTGGTCGACGACGCGCGGCGGGCCTTGGTGGTCCAGCGCACCGGCTGGGGAAAGTCAGCCGTGTACTTCGTGGCATCCCTCCTTTTGCGGCGCCGCGGCCATGGTCCCACGCTGATTGTCTCGCCGCTGCTTGCCCTGATGCGGGACCAGGTGGCTGCCGCCGCCCGGGCCGGGGTTCGCGCCGTCGCCATCAACTCCGCCAACCAGTTGGAGTGGGATACGGTCCGGGAACAGCTGGCCGCCGATGAAGTCGACGTACTGCTGGTCTCCCCGGAACGGCTCACCAATCCTGCATTCCGGGAGAACCAGCTGCCCGAACTGCTCAGGCGCACCGGCCTGCTGGTCATCGATGAAGCCCACTGCATCTCCGACTGGGGCCACGACTTCCGCCCCGATTACCGGAGGATCGCGGACCTCATCTCCCGCCTGCCGGAGTCCATCCCGGTGCTGGCCACCACCGCCACAGCCAATTCCCGGGTGGTGCACGACATCGAAGAGCAGCTCGGCGCCGGCGTCCTGACCATCCGGGGCTCACTGGGCCGCGACTCGCTCAGGCTGGGCGTGCTGTCCCTGCCCGATTCCAAACAGCGCCTGGGCTGGCTGCTGACGCACCTGTCCGACCTTCCAGGCAGCGGGATCATCTACACGCTGACGGTTTCGGCTGCAGAGGACACTGCCCGGCTCCTGGCCGAGGCAGGACATGGCGTCCTCGCTTACACCGGCCGGACGGACCCGGCCGACCGGGAACGCGCCGAGCAATTGCTGAAGGACAACCAGGTCAAGGCGCTGGTGGCCACCTCCGCGCTGGGAATGGGCTTCGACAAGCCGGACCTTGGCTTCGTGGTCCACCTCGGCGCACCATCGTCGCCCGTGGCGTACTACCAGCAGGTGGGACGTGCCGGCCGTGGTGCGGCAAACGCCGATGTCCTGCTGCTGCCCGGATCCGAGGACCGTGAAATCTGGCAGTACTTCGCCACCGCGTCGATGCCCTCGGAAGAGAAGGCCGCGGCTGTGCTCACCGCCCTGGCCGAGGCCGGGAGCGCGCTGTCAACGGTGGCGCTGGAAGCGAGGGTGGACTTGCGCCGCACCCCGCTCGAACTGCTGCTGAAGGTCCTGTCCGTGGACGGGGCGGTGGAGCGGGTCGGCGGTGGCTGGCGGTCGACGGGCCAGCCCTGGGTGTATGACGCGGAGCGCTACCGGCGAATCGCCGAGGCCCGCGTGGATGAGCAGGACTCCATGGTGATCTACCAGGACACGGCGGGCTGCCGAATGGAGTACATCACGTCAGTCCTTGATGACGAGACGGCCAGTCCCTGCGGACGGTGTGACAACTGCGCCGGCCGCTGGTTCCCCGCCGACGTGGCTGCAGACGCTACCGCTGCGGCCAGCCAGACCCTCAGCAGGGCTGGCGGCGTCCTGGAGCCGCGCCTGCAATGGCCCAGCGGCATGGATCGGCTGGGGGTACCGGTGAAGGGGAAACTCAAGCCGGGCGAGGGCGTTGCGGAAGGACGCGTCCTGGCGCGCTTGACGGACCTGGGGTGGGGCGGGGCGTTACGGGAGTTGTTTGCCGCCGGGGCGGAGGACCGGCCCGTGGACCCTGCGATGCTGCAGGCCTGCGTTCAGGTCCTGCGGGAGTGGGGGACTGGCGACGGCCGCAACCCGGGGTGGAGCGGCGCGGGCAGGCCGGCCGCCATTGTGGGCGTTCCGTCCCGGAACAAGCCCCAACTGGTGGACTCCCTTGCGCAGGGCATCTCCGGGATCGGGCGCATCCCTTACCTGGGCCAGCTCCAGCTGGCCCATGGCGGGCCCACGGGCGGCCGCGGCGGCAACAGTGCCTACCGGCTGGCCGGGGTGTGGGACAGGCTGGTGGTGGGCCCCGAGCTTGAAGCCGCGCTGCAGTCGGTCCCGGGCCAGACAGTGATGCTGATCGACGATCTGGCCGACAGCCGGTGGACGCTCACCGTTGCGGGGCGCGCCCTCCGCCAGGCCGGCGCGGGAGCGGTACTTCCCTTGGTCCTGGCACAGGCCGGGTAACCCCTGGCTCGCTGCGCACACGATCAGGACTCCCATCCAGGCCGGCCGCACCCCCGGAGCCCCCGGAGCCGCCGGAGCCGCCAGGCTCAAGATCCGCGCTTGCCGGTGCGGGCTGGCCGGGGGCGGCTGCTTTCGGCTGCTTTCGGCTGCCTTGGGCGACTGCTGCACCCGCGTGCCGTGGCAGCAGGATGCTGTCCGCAGTGCTGGCCAGCATCAGGATTGCCATGGCCATGAACGCGCCGCGGAAGGGCCCGGCAGGATCCTGGGACAGGGGCGCCACCGTCTCGAAGCTCCGGATCAGCAGGGCCGCCACGGCGATTCCCGAACCCGTTCCCAGCTGCACCAGTGTGGCGGAGACCGTGTTGGCAGAGGTCAGTTGCGCGGGCGGAATGTCCGCGTACTGGACTGACGCGTAGGCCGAAAAACCTATGGAGCGGAAGGCCCCGCTGCAGACCAGCAGGACGAACATCAGCGCCTCGGGGGTCTCAGGTGTCAGGAAGGCGCACAGGGCGAAAGTTGCCGCCGATGCAAGCGAAGCGAACACCAGCACCGCCTTGAAGCCGAACCGCCGGATCAGCGGGGTGGTGGCCGGCTTGATGCCGATGTTTCCGACGAACACCGCCGCCACCAGGACCCCGGCATACAGCGGGGACCAGCCGAACCCGGCCTGGAGCATCAGGGGCAGCAGGAACGGGACGGAACTGATGGTTACCCGGTAAACGAACCCGCCGGTGGCCATGGCGCGGAACGTGCGGGTGCGGAAGACCTGGAGGTTGAACAATGGATGCGGGGTGCGGCGCATCCAGAGCACAGCAGCGGCCAGCGCGGCCACGCCTGCCGCTGCGCTGAGGGCTGGCCAGTGGCCGTCGGGGTGGCTGCTGGCAAGCTCGAGGCCGACCACCAGGGCCCCCACGCCCAGGGTGGTCAGCACCATGCCGGGCCAGTCCAGCCGCCGCCCGGGATCTCCGGGCGCCACCGGGACCAGCCGCAGTGCGGCGAAAAAGGCCGCGGCACCCAGTGGGATGTTGACCAGGAAAATCCAATGCCAGGACATGTACGTAGTGAGTGCGCCGCCCACCAGGGGCGCGAGGACAGGTGCCAGGAGCCCGGGCCACACCAGGAAGGCGGTGGCACGCAGCAGATCGGATTTTGGCGTTCCGCGCAGGACCACCAGCGTTCCCACGGGAACCATCATCGCGCCGCCCGCTCCCTGGGCGATGCGGCTGAGGGTCAAAGTGGCCAGGTCTTGGCTGGCGGCGCAGGCCAGGGAGGCGAGGGTGAATATAGCGATGGCCAGGCAAAAGACCCGGCGTGCTCCAAACCGCTCTGCCAGCCAGCCGCTGATGGGAATGCCGACCGCCACGGTGAGCAGGTACGCCGTCATGGTCACGTTCACGTCGGCGGCGGGGACGGCGAAGTCAGTGGAAATGCTGGGGATGGCGGTGGTGAGGACCGTTCCGTCCAGGAATTCCATGAAGAACGTTGCCGCTACCAGGAGTGCGAGGCGCGGGTTCCATGGCGCCAGGGTGCCGCCGCCCTGTTGGTCCAAACCGCTGCTTGCCGCCATTCGTTAATCCTGCCACCGCAGCAAGGACTGCCGCCCTCCCTGTCCGGTTGTTGGACAGCGCATTCCAAGTCCGGACCCGCCGGGCCCTGCCCAGCGGGCCTCAACGCCGTCCGCCGGCCTCAGCCTTTCCTGCCTTATCAGAGGCATGTTCGCCCATCCGGATCTTCAACGTTCCGACAGGCGAACGAGCTCCGGAGGAACGGACTCCTAGCCCCGTGGCCCCGGGAACACAAAGGCCCGCGAACACAAGGACCCTGGAACTCAAAGACCCGGGGAAACGCAAAAGGCCCCGGTCAAGGACCGGGGCCAAACGCGGAGACGGGGGGATTTGAACCCCCGGTCGAGTTTAACCCCGACCCTTCATTAGCAGTGAAGTCCATTCGGCCGCTCTGGCACGTCTCCAATTGCTATTCCTAGCCCACCAAGGATACGCAGATCCGGCCATGCAGTGCAAAACGGTTCCCCGGAAGTCCGCGGCCTGGCTGCCGGCGGCCCGCTCGGCCTAGGGGAGATGCTGTTCCGCGCGGACCATGCGGATCACCGGCAGGCCCTCCCAGTCCGCCAGGGTGTCCTCGGCGCCATCAGCAACAAAACCAAAGTGGCGGTAGAAATCGATGGCCTTGCCGTTGCCGGCGGCCACCCAAAGACTGGCAGGATTGTTGCCCAGCGCGGCGGCGAGCAGCCGGCGCCCCAGGCCGAGGCCCTGGTGCGATGCGAGCAAATACAGCCCCCAAAGCTCCACATTTCCTGAGGACGGCGGTGGGTGCCCCTCCGGCGACCCAGGCCCGGGCAGCAGCCGCACGCCGGCAAACCCCACTGGGCTGCCGTCGTCGCACGCCACCCACGCCTCGGCCGGTTGCGGGCGGTCCAGCAGCTGGCGCCAAAGCGCCAGCCGACCCGCTGGTTCCACGGCCGCGAGGAAGCCATCCGACAGCATCCCCCGGTACGTCTCCTGCCAGCACTGGTAATGCACCCGGGCCACTGCCTCTATGTCAGCCGGCCGCGCACGCCGGATTTCCAGCCGGGAACCCACGGCCGTCAGCCCGCCAGGGCCTTCCACAGGAAGTGCTGGCTGCGGGCATGCAGCGCCGCCGCCTGCCGGTTGTCCGATGCCCCCGCGTGGCCCCCTTCGAGGGCTTCATGGAACCAGACGTTGGGGATGCCCATGGCCAGCATCCGGGCTGCCATTTTCCGCGCCTGGACCGGACCTACCCTGTCGTCGGAGGTCGCCGTCCAAATGAATGTTTCCGGATACTCGACCGCGTCCTTCAGCATGTGGTAAGGCGAGAACGTCCTGATGTACTCCCACTCCCCGGGAACGTCGGGGTCGCCGTACTCGGCGATCCACGAGTGCCCTGCGGAGAGCCGGGTGTAGCGGCGCATGTCCAGCAGCGGCACCCCGCAGGAGACCGCCCTGAACAGTTCCGGATACCGGGTGAGCATGTTCCCTACCAGGAGCCCTCCGTTGGATCCGCCCACGCAGCCAAGCCGCCGAGGCGAGGTGACGCCGCGCGAGATCAGGTCCCGGGCCACAGCCGCGAAGTCCTCGTACGCCTTGTGCCGGTTCTCCTTCAGCGCGGCACGATGCCAGGCGGGCCCGTATTCACCGCCGCCGCGGATGTTCGCTACCACGTACACCCCGCCGCGCGAGTGCGGAGCTTTTCCGTCGCTGCCATCGGACAAGGTGGTTCGCCGCTCCAGCCACGCCCTGCCAACGGTGCCGCTGTAGGCCGGGGTCCGGGAGACTTCGAACCCGCCGTAGCCGGACAGCTGGGTGGGGTTCTGCCCGTCCAAGGCCAGGTTTCGCGGGGCGATCTGGAAGTACGGGACCCGGGTCCCGTCGTCGGAAACAGCGAAGTGCTGCTCCACGCCATAGTCGCTGTCGGCGAAGAACGACGGCGACGTCTTCACCACGGCGTGCCGGCTCACCACGCCGGACGTCCCCGCGTCGTCCTGCCCGGCGTCGTCCTGCTGCAGGCGGTCCCGCTCGAGGGTTCCCCGCATCAGCGTCGTGGGGGTGGTGAAACCGGTGGCGACCAGCCAGAAATCGTCACCGGCGCCCCCGTTTGCGGGTGCCTCGTCCTCGTCGTCCACGGCGTAGGCGTTGACGTCGTGCAGCGGCGGGCACGCGTCCAGGACAGTGGAACCCCAGGCGCTGCCCGGGCTGCTGGAGGGGGTGGCCGGATCCAGGACGCGGATCTCGGAGGAGACGTCCTTGAGCAGGTTCAGCAGCAGGAAGTTCCGGGTCCAGCTCCAGGACTGCAGGGAGGTGGCGGTGTCCGGGGTGAAGAGCACCGTGATGGCCCGGTTGCCGGCAAGGTAGTCCTCGAAGTCCGCGGCGAGCAGCGAACCTGCGGGGTAGGTGGTGCCGTCCAGCGCCCAGTCCTGCTGCGGCCGGAACAGCAGCCAGTCCCGGTGCGCGCTGACGTTCACGTCCGTGGGGACATCGATGGCCACCCAGGAACCGTCCCGGAGCACGAAGTTGGTGCGGTTGAAGAAGTCGATGTAGTCCACGGCGAAGGTGCGCTCGAAGCCGGGCGTGGAGTCGTGTGCCACCGCGGCCATCATGTGGTTTTCGGGGACTTCGAAGACCAGGGGCGCCCCGGAGAGCGCTTCGCCGCGCTTCAGGGTAACCGCGGTGCGGGCGTAGGAGGACGCCGTTTTGGGCAGCCCGTCGGCGGTGGAGGCGACCAGCAGCGTGTCCGCATCCAGCCACGACACGTTGCCCTTCGCCGTCGGCAGGTCGAAGCCGCCCTGCGCCGGACCAACAAAGCCGCGCGCCTCGACGTCGAACTCCCGGTATCGGTTTGCGTCGCCACCGTCGGGGGAGAGGGCAAGCAGCGCCAGGCGGTAGGGTTCGCCGGCTACGGGCCGCAGGAAGGTGGCCCCGTGGAAGACCCACTCCTGGCCTTCCTCAGCGGACAGCGCGTCGACGTCCAGCAGGACATCCCACTCCGGGGAGTCTGTGCAGTAACTTTCCCATGTGGTCCGGCGCCACAGCCCTTTGGGGTTCTGCCGGTCCTTCCAGAAGTTGTAGTACCAGTCGCCGCGCTTGCCCACCATGGCGATCCGGTCGGTGGAGTCCATCACCTCAAGGATGCCGGCTTCCAGGCCCGCGTACTCGGCGTCCACGAGCAGGTCCTCGGTGCGGGAGTTTTGTTCCTTGACCCAGGCGAGCTGCGCTTCGCCGTAGATGTCCTCCAGCCAGACGTTCTCGTCCACCGGTTCCGGAGCCGTCCCGGTGGAAGCGGTGCCGGACGTGCCCTGGCCGGAACCGGGAATGGACGCTGAATCAGCTGCAGTGGTGGTCATGCGCCCCATCCAAACAACTCCACCTGGAGCTGGCAAGTCAAGCCCCGGGCGCATCCGCCGCTCCCAGCCCGTACGCTGGATGCCGTGGAATTAACGCAGAGCATCCGGGCCGTCATCATCGGCGCCGGCCCCCGCGGCACCAGCGTGCTGGAGCGGTTGCTCGCCCACATGGCTGCTGCCAACGCATCCGGCGACCGGCAGGCCGCGCTCCATGTCGACGTCGTGGACCCCTACCCGGCAGGCCCCGGGCATGTCTGGCAGCCCGGGCAATCCAGGCTGTTCCTGATGAACACCCAGTCCTTCTACCCCACGCTGGTTCCGCAGGACCCCGCGCTGCCCGCACCGGTTGCCGGCACTACGTTCGACCAGTGGCGGGAACGCCAGCAGCGCACGCCCTTGCCGTCCCTCACCACGGATGAGCTGGCCGAGCTGGCCGTGCTGCAGTCCAACGATTTCCCCAGCCGCGCGCTGTACGGCCGCTACCTCCAGTCCACACTGGCGGACCTGCTCGACAAGGCGCCCGACGGCGTCACCATCGACTTCCACGAAACGACCGCTGAGTCGGTGCGCCGCCTCCCGGACGGAACGTTCGACGTCGGCCTGGCCACCGGGGCTACGATCCGCGCCGGTTCCGTGGTGCTCGCCCTGGGCCACATCCCGTCCCGGCTGAACCCCGAACAGCGGGAGCTGCAGGCCGCCGGCGGCCAGCTGGGCCTGCAGTACTTTCCCCCTGCAGTCCCCGCGGACGTGGACTGGACCCGGATCCCTGGGGGTGAACCGGTCCTGGTCAGGGGCATGGGGCTGAATTTCTTCGACACGATGGGGCAGCTGACGGAGGGCCGCGGGGGAAAGTTCGTCGCCAGGGGCAACCGGCTCGAGTACGAACCGTCCGGGCAGGAGCCCCGCATCATCGCCGCGTCCCGGCGGGGAACACCGTACCGGGCCAAGGCGGAACAGGCCGGTTATTATGCCTCATCGCTCACGCTGCGCTATCTCACCGAGGCGGCCCTGGAACGGCTGGCCACCGCCGGAATACGGCCCTCGTTCGACCACGACCTGTGGCCGCTGCTGCACCGCGACGCGCTCTGGGCCTACTACTCCACGCTGGTGCGCTCGCAGCCTGGAGCGGTGCCGGACGCGCCTGCGTTCCTGGCCGCGCTGGAAGAAGCGCTGCGCCCGCATGCGCACAGCGCCGCCAACTGGGAGGACGGCGTCGAAAGCGTCCTGGCCGTCCACGTCGGCCCCCGGCACCGCCTGGACCTGCCGGGCCTGGCGGCCCCGCTTGCCGGCCGCACCTTCGCCTCGCGCGCCGAGCACGACGCCGCTGTGGTCGAGTTCCTGCTCGACGACGCCCGGCGTTCGGCACTCGGCGAGGATGATCCGGTCAAGATGGCCATCGGCGCCCTGCACCACGGACGTGCCGTCCTCAAGACGGCAGTGGCCGACGGCGGCATCACCGACGAATCATGGGTCGCCGGCCTGCGTGGCTGGTTCGAGTCCTTCGTTGAGGGCCTGGCCAGCGGGCCTCCGGCGCTGCGCTCCGAACAGCTCGCCGCGCTGGCACGGGCTGGCGTGGTCAGCTTTGTGGGGCCCGATCCAAAGTTCGCCGTGGACCGGAAGGCAAGGATGTTTACAGCGTCCTCGCCCTGGGTTGCCGGCTCGCCGGTGACCGCCCGGACCATGGTGGAGGCCCTCGCGCCGGGCAACCGGGTCGCGGCCAACGATTCCCCCGTGCTGGAACAGTTGCTCGCCGACGGGCTGGTGCGGCCGCGGCTGATGATGACGGCGGAAGGCGCCCCCGTGCAGTCCACGGGCCTGGACGTGCTGCCTCACCCCTACCGCCCGGTAGGGGCCAATGGGTCCGTCACGGAAAACCTGTACGTGCTGGGACTGCAGCTGTCGTCCTCCCAGTGGGGGACGGCGATCGCCGCTGAGGCCATCCAGCCGGGCGGCCCCGTGTACCGCAGCGGCCAGCGGACCCTCCGGGACGCCGACGAGATCGCCGCCGCCATCCTCGCCCCGTGAGTGTCGGCCGCTTCCAGCACGCAATCCCGTCCCCGGTCCGTGCGCCTGACGCCGCTGCCGAGGTTGCCGCAGGCCCTACCTGCCCTGTTCCGGCACAGGCTGGATGATCCTGAAGACGGCGCCGGTGGGGTCGGCGAGCTGGGCAACGCGGCCGAAGTCCGAGTCCGAGGGGCCATCCTGCAGCACAGCGCCCATGGCCGTGGCCCTTTTGACGGTGGCATCCGTGTCCTCCACCGCAAAGTAGACCAGCCAGTGCGAGGGGATGTTTTCCGGCAGGTACCCTGAGGCGTCCATGATGCCGGCCTGGGCCGTCATGCCCGAGCCCATGGTGGTATAGCGGAATTCGGGGGTGTCGCTCAGTACCTCGGTTTCCCAGCCGAACACGTCTTTGTAGAACCGGACAGCGGCGTCGTAGTCCTTGGCATGGAGTTCGTGCCAGGCGGCGGCTCCCGGCTCGGCCACGAGCTCGTAGCCCAGCATCTCGCGCGGCTGCCAGACACCTACGGCGGCGCCGGTGGCATCGCCGAAGATGGCCATGTGGCCCTGCCCTGGGACATCCATCGGCGGTACGTAGACCTGTCCGCCGCTGACCTCAACGGCTTTGGCGGTGGCCGCGGCGTCGTCCACCCGAAGATAGGTGGACCAGACGTCCGGCGTGCCGGCCGGGGAATCGTCCTTCTTCATCATCCCGGCAACAGGGCGCCCGTCTTTCGTGGCGGTGACGTAGCCACCGTACTTTTCGTCATCGCCGGTTTCGTACTCCCAGCCGAACAGGTCGGCGTAGAACCGCCGTGCCCCGGCGACGTCCGTCGTCATAAGGTCGATCCAGCAGGGTGCGCCGGGAGTGGGTACGGGGCTGGGCATGGAAGTCTCCTCGTGGTGTGCCGGCTGTCCGGTGGCCTTCGGGATGAAACACCCTGACCCTATTGACCGGGTCTGACACTTTCAAGGGGTGCGGGGAAAACAAAACCCCCGGCGGCCAAGGGCTGGCTGCCGGGGGTTTCCTGCGCGGAAGGTAAGAGATTCGAACTCTTGGTACGGGGTTACCGCACACTGGTTTTCAAGACCAGCTCCTTCGGCCGCTCGGACAACCTTCCTCAGCTAGTAGTGTTTCATAGGCACTTGCCTGCAACAAAACAGGCCCAAGGAAGGTGTCCGGTACAGGCTGGTTGCAGGCCGGCAGTTTGAGTCAGGAACGGGAGAGATCCATGAAAGCCGTCTACATAACAGAGCCGGGCGGCCCGGAGGTCCTGGAAGTCAGGGACGTTGACGCCCCGGTCCCCGGCCAGGGCGAAGTGCTGATTGATGTCGTGGCTGCAGGCCTGAACCGCGCCGACGTCCAGCAGCGCCGGGGTTTCTATCCGCCCCCGCCGGGTGCCTCCGAAATCCCAGGCCTCGAAGTATCAGGGCGGATCGCAGGTTTCGGGCCGGGCGTGAGCAAACCTTTCTCGATCGGGGACAAGGTTGTCGCACTGCTGGCGGGCGGCGGTTATGCCCAGCAGGTAGCGGTGCCTGCGGAGCAGGTGCTGCGGGTTCCTGACGGGGTTGACCTGGTGACGGCTGCATCGCTTCCCGAGGTGGCGGCAACCGTCTATTCCAACCTCGTGATGACTGCCCAGCTGCAGCCCGGCGAGACCGTGCTCATCCATGGGGCCACGGGCGGTATCGGCACGATGGCCATCCAGTTGGCCAAAGCGCTCGGTGCCAAGGTGGCCGCTACCGCCGGCTCCGACGAAAAGGTCAGCACAGCCAAGGCGTTCCTGGGGGCGGACATCGCCATCAACTACGCCGAGGAGAGCTTCCCCGAAAGCCTGCGCCGACAGAATGGCGGCAAGGGCGCGGACGTGATCCTGGACGTGGTGGGGGCCAAGTACCTGCCGCAGAACGTGGATGCTTTGGCCGAGTATGGCCGCCTGGTGGTGATTGGCCTGCAGGGAGGCACCAAGGGCGAGCTGGACCTGGGGCTGCTGCTGAAGAAGCGTGCTGCCGTAGTGGCCACGGCCCTCCGTCCCCGTCCGGTGGCGGAAAAGGGTGCGATCATGACTGCGGTGCGGGATGGCGTCTGGCCGTTGGTGGCCGACGGCACTATCCGTCCACTGGTGGCCAAGACTTTCCCGTTGGACCAGGTCCGTGCGGCGCACCGCTATTTCGACAGCGGCGACCACGTGGGCAAGATCCTGCTGGTCATGTAGCGGTAGATACTCAGTATTGGCGTCCTCCTGCCTCGCGGGCTAGGCTTATCCATACGCGGTATGCACAGGTCTTGGGGGCCTGTGCATGCCGGTAACGGCTAAGCCCGGGGGAGCACTATGTCGATTCGCCACAGCCTCCTCGCCCTGCTGCAGGACCAGCCGCGATACGGCTACCAGTTGCGGGTCGAGTTCGAGAACCGGACGGGGGCCACCTGGCCGCTGAACATTGGGCAGGTCTACACCACGCTGGACCGGCTGGAGCGGGACGGCCTTGTCGCAAAGAAGGGCGACGACGGCGAGGGGCACGTGGTCTACAGCATCACTGCCGCCGGGAAAGCGGAGGTGCAAACCTGGTTCGCCGCCCCCGTGGAGCGGAACAACCCGCCGCGCAACGAACTCGCCATCAAGCTCGCGCTCGCCGTCACGATCCCCGGAGCGGACGTCCAGGCCATCATCCAGGCGCAGCGTGTGGCATCCATCCGGGCGCTGCAGGATTACACCAAGGCCCGCAGGGACATCGCGGGCAACCAGCGGGCGGCCGATACCGCGTGGCTGCTGGTCCTGGATTCCCTGATCTTCCAGACCGAGGCGGAGGTCCGCTGGCTGGACCTGTGCGAGGCGCGGATGGTCCAGCAGGCGCAGTCCGGTTAGGCATTACGTCACAGAATTGGGTCTTTTTGATGGCCGGGATCAGGCCTACGGTGGGTGCAGAAGCCGCCCGCCGGGCGGCGGAACCTACGGAGGAGCTCCATGACAACCCACGTTGCCGACTGCAGTGTCACCCGTTGTTCGTTCAATGACCACGAAGGCTGCACGGCGCACGCCATCACCGTGGCGGGAACCCGGGACCACGCGTCCTGCGCCACCTTTATCGAAACCGGCATCCACGGCGGCCTGCCCAAGGTGCTGGCCGACGTCGGGGCCTGCCAGCGCGCCGAGTGCGTCCACAACGACCACCTGATGTGCAATGCGCCCGAGGTCCATGTTGGGCCGGGCGCCGACAACGCCGACTGCCTCACGTACGCCCACGCCTGACAGCGCCTTCGCTGCGGTGGATGCCAAGGCTCCCGTTCGGAACACCGGACGGGAGCCTCCGCCTGGCCGCCGCCCGCCGTCGTCCTCCACGTCTGTTCGCCGGCTCATTCGTCGACGCCTCGCCGCCGCTCGCCGCACGGCCCGGCGCCACGCCGCCCTCGCGCGTTCCCGCAAGGCTACCCGTTGGTAGGGTGCCGGATAGCAGAAGCGGGAAAACTCTCAAGGAGGAGACATGGCCGGAGTGCCTGACCAACGGAAGAACGGATCACGGGCGGAGGGCGGACTGGCCACAGACCCGAATCTTCCCCCGGCCGCCGTGGACGAAGCAAGGCTGGAAGCCGAAGAGCGGAAATGGACGCCCCGCAAGATCGCGCTGTGGGCCGCCATCGCCCTGCTGGGTGGCGTTGCCTGGTTCATGCTGGCGATCGTCCGCGGTGAAACAGTCAATGCCATCTGGTTCGTCTTCGCCTCGGTCTGCACCTACCTGATCGGCTACCGCTTCTACTCGAAGGTGATCGAACGGTACATCACCAAGCCTGACGACCGCCGGGCCACTCCCGCCGAGTACAAGGCGGATGGCAAGGATTACGTCCGCACTGACCGGAACGTCCTGTTCGGGCACCACTTCGCGGCCATCGCCGGCGCCGGCCCGCTGGTGGGCCCGGTCATCGCGGCGCAGATGGGCTACCTCCCCGGCACCATCTGGATCATCGTCGGCGTGGTTTTTGCCGGAGCGGTGCAGGACTACCTGGTGATGTTCTTCTCGATGCGCCGCGGGGGCCGGTCCCTGGGCCAGATGGCCCGCGAGGAGCTCGGCGTCATCGGCGGCACCGCAGCCCTGATCGCCACCCTGCTCATCATGGTGATCATTGTCGCCATCCTCGCGCTCGTCGTCGTCAACGCCCTCGGTGAAAGCCCGTGGGGCGTGTTCTCGGTGGGCATGACCATCCCCATCGCCCTGTTCATGGGCGTCTACCTGCGTTTCCTGCGGCCGGGCAAGGTCATGGAAGTTTCGATCATCGGCTTCGTCCTGCTGATGGCCGCCATCATCGGCGGCGGCCTGGTGGCCCAGACCGGGTGGGGCGCCGCCGTGTTCCATTTGGACAAGGTGACCATCGCGTGGGGCCTGATCATCTACGGCTTCATCGCCGCCATCCTGCCCGTCTGGCTGCTCCTGGCACCGCGTGACTACCTCTCCACCTTCATGAAGATCGGCGTGATCGTCATGCTCGCGCTGGCCATTGTCGTCGTCCGGCCCGAGGTCAACGTCCCGGCCTTCAGCGAATTTGCCAGCCGCGAGAACGGCCCGGTGTTCTCCGGAGCGCTGTTCCCGTTCCTCTTCGTCACCATCGCCTGCGGCGCCCTCTCCGGATTCCACGCCCTGATCTCCTCCGGCACCACCCCCAAGCTGGTGGAAAAGGAACGGCAGACCCGGTACATCGGCTACGGCGGCATGCTGATGGAATCCTTCGTGGCCATCATGGCCCTGGTCGCGGCCATCTCGATCGACCGCGGCCTCTACTTCGCCATGAACGCCCCCGCTGCCCTGACCGGCGGAACCGTCGAAACGGCAGCCACCTGGGTCAACAGCCTGGGCCTGAGCGGCGTCAACATCACGCCCGGCCTGCTCAGTGAAACCGCCGCCAACGTGGGCGAACAGAGCATCGTCTCCCGCACCGGTGGTGCCCCCACCCTGGCCGTGGGGCTGGCGCACATCATGCACCAGTTCATCGGCGGGACGGCCATGATGGGCTTCTGGTACCACTTCGCCATCATGTTCGAGGCGCTGTTCATCCTCACCGCAGTGGACGCCGGCACCCGCGTCGCCCGGTTCATGCTGCAGGACTCGATCGGCAACTTCGTCCCCAAGTTCAAGGAAGCCTCATGGCGGCCGGGTGCCTGGCTGTGCACCGCCGTCATGGTCGCTGCCTGGGGCGCCGTGCTGCTCATGGGCGTCACCGATCCGCTGGGCGGCATCAACACCCTGTTCCCGCTCTTCGGCATCGCCAACCAGCTGCTGGCGGCCATTGCCCTGGCCGTGTGCCTGGCCATCGTCGCCAAGCGCGGCACCTTCAAGTACCTCTGGATCGTGGCGCTGCCGCTGGCCTTCGCCGCGGTGGTCACCATCACGGCCAGCTACCAGAAGATCTTCTCGCCCGTCCCCGCCGTCGGATACTTCGCCAACAACGCAGCCTTCAGCAAGGCGCTGGCGGACGGCAAGAAGGAATTCGGCACCGCCAAGACGGTGGCGGCCATGGAAGCCGTGGTCCGCAACACCACCATCCAGGGCTGGCTGTCCGTGATCTTCGTGGTGCTCAGCATCATCGTTATTGCGACGGCGGTCCTCGCCACCGTTAGGGCGTTCCGTAACAGGGCGGCCGGGATCGCCAGGACGGACAACGAGGACCCGTTCGTTCCGTCGCGCGTCTTCGCGCCCGCAGGCCTGGTGCCAACCGCTGCCGAGCGCGAGCTTGCCGCCGAGTGGGACAAGCTGCCCGCCGACGCCCGGCTTGAGCGGACGGGGCACTGATGGGTTCCGGCCTCGCCGTGGTAGCGAACGGGTTCCGGGGGTTCGCCCGGTACCTCGGCGGCGTCATGGGCGCAGATGCCTACGCCAAGTACCTGGAGCACCACAAGGCGGCCGGGCACGCCGGGCCGCCGCTCGGCGAGCGGGAGTTCTGGCGGGACCGTACGGACCGGCAGGACAGCAATCCGCAAGGCAGGTGCTGCTGATTGAGCCTGCAGCGGACAAGCCCCCCGAGGAGCTTTTTCGGGGACTTCCGGCGGATTGCACATGAGAGTATGAACGCATGAGCGATCCCAAAGACACTCAGGAAGCTGAGGACCTCCCGGTAGAAGGCACCCCCGTCGACGACAGCCAGGAACCGATCCCCAGCCCGGCTACACCGGACGGCAAGCCCCGGGGCAGCAATCTGCAGGACCTCGTGGACGAGCCGGCCAAGGTGATGCGGATCGGCACCATGATCCGCCAGCTCCTCGAAGAGGTGAAGTCCGCGCCCCTGGACGACGCCGCCAGGGGCAGGCTCGCTGCCATCCACGAGCGGTCCATCAAGGAGCTCGAGGACGGGCTGGCGCCGGAGCTGGTGGAGGAACTGGACAGGATCAGCCTGCCTTTCTCCGACGACGCCACTCCGTCCGACGCTGAACTCCGCATCGCCCAGGCACAGTTGGTGGGCTGGCTGGAGGGTCTCTTCCATGGCATCCAGACCGCCATCGCGGCCCAAAACGCAGCCAGGGAACATGCCGTTGCCCAGCTGCAGCTGCGCCAACTGCCGCCGGGCACCATGATCGCGCCCGGCGTCGTCATCGGGGAAAACGGCGAGCCGCAGCGGGCCCCCGCCGGTGCCCGGCCCGGAGCCCCCGCAAAGTCCGGCCAGCGTGAAGACCCGGACCACGGTCCGGGCCAGTACCTGTAGGTTCCGCTTGGGCTTTTTCAGCGCCGCCAGGCAGGGGCGGAAGGATGACGCGGAACTTGGCCAAGGGTTGTGGCGCCGCGCGCACGACCGGTTCCACCGGGGACTGGACCGCTTCCACCAGGTGCTGGAAGGCGTGGAGGACGACCAGCTGTACGGCGAGCTGGTGGACATTGCCAATGACCTGGCCGCCCTCCTGCAACGGGTCAGGGCAGTGTGCGTGGAGGCGCAGCGGCGTGCGCCCAGCGAGGGGCTGGATATTCCCGCGGGCCTCTCGGACGTGCACCGGTCCCTGTCCAAAGCTGGAAATTCCCTCGCGACCACGGCGGAAGCGGCAGCCATGCTGCGGCTCGCCGTGGGGCCCGTGCCCGTGGGGGCGGCCTCCGTGCGGCGCCGGGCGGAGGCAGTGTTCCAGCAGGTGGCCGACGCCGAACGGCAGCTTCACGGGTAGCAGTTGCGTTCGCGGCAGGAAAATATTCCCGTTTCGGCGGGATAATCCTGCCGTTAAGCGTGTGGCTGACAGGACCGAAAACGGGGCCGTGCGCCAGCGGGTCTTTGGCAGGATGAATGCATGACTCTTTCACCTACCTTGACTTTCAACGACGGAAACACGATCCCCCAGCTTGGCTACGGTGTGTGGCAGGTAGAGGATGACGTGGCTGAAAAGGTCGTCCGCCAGGCGTTCGAGGCCGGCTTCCGCCACATCGACACCGCCAAGATCTACGGAAACGAGGCAGGCGTAGGCCGGGCCATTGCCAGCTCCGGGCTCTCCCCGGAACAGATCTTCATCACCACCAAGCTGTGGAACGCGGACCAGGGCTACGAGTCGACGCTTGCCGCCTTCGAGGAATCCATGGACCGCCTTGGCCTGGAAACCCTGGACCTTTACCTGATCCACTGGATGCAGCCCAAGCAGGACAAGTACGTTGACACCTGGAAGGCGCTGATCGAACTCCAGAAGCGCGGCCGGGTCAAGTCCATTGGTGTCTCCAACTTCACCATCGAGGGCCTGCAGCGCCTCATCGACGAGACCGGTGTGGTTCCGGCCATCCACCAGATCGAACTGCACCCGTACTTCAGCCAGCGTGAACTGCGCGGGTTCGGTGCCGCGAACGGCATCCTCACCCAGGCCTGGTCCCCGCTGGGACAGGGCGGCGAGCTCCTGCAGGATCCCGCGGTGGCGTCTATTGCCGCGAAGCACCAGGCAACCCCTGCCCAGGTGGTTATCGCCTGGCACCTGGCCATCGGCAACGTGGTAATCCCCAAGTCCGTGACCGAGTCCCGCATCAGGGAAAACTTCGCAGCCCTTGAGGTGGCCCTGGACGCGGAGGATGTTGAGGCGATCAACGCCCTGGACAAGACCGCCAGCGGCGAGGGCCGCATCGGGCCCGACCCCGCGGTTTCCGACTTCGCCTAAGAGGCAGACGGGGCAGACAGGCCCCTGGTCTGGGTTGCCCGCCTGAACCGGTCAACAGCCGAACCCGGTCAACAGCCGAACCCGGTCAACAGCCGGACCCGCCAAAACCTGACCCGTCAACAGCCCGCGCTGCCGGAATATGCCCGGCAGCGCGGGCTTCGGCGTTTAAGCCAGGGTTTCCTGCCTCGCGGCGGATGCCGTTCAGGCGGCGGCCTGGACCTGCGCTACCGCCACCGCATCCACCACGGCCCAGCTGTCTTCACCGTGGCAGTGCCGCTTGGCGAACCGTTCCGCCTCTTCGAGTGTTTCGAAGATCTCGGACCGGGCGCGGCCGCAGTCGGCGTCGAAGTACGTGACGTGAAATTCCTGTGTGGGTTCCATGAATCCAGTCTGCAACCGGGGTCTGACATTCCACGGAATCAGCGCCGCGTGTTGCGGGACACCTGCCCATCTGCACCCGCTGGAGCCCCCACCTTCAGCGTGAGCGCAGCCAGCGCAAGCATCTCAAGCCCGGTCCACACAAGCGTCCCGCCCCAGACCTCGGGGGAGAAGCTGAGCGCCCCGTCGTGCAGTGCCACACCCGCGAAGTACGGGGCCCAGAACACCATGGGGCAGAGGGCCGCCGCTGTCATGATCCTTGCGGGACGGTCCGGGGCGGGGCGGACCACAGCCCACACCATGCCTACCATGACCGCGCCGGCGAGGGCCACCGGTACCAGCCACGCATCCCGCAGCGCCACCATGACCTGCAGCGCCACGGCGGGGACCAGCGCCATGGCGGCGGCTACCATGGCGTGCAGGCGCCAGCGCAGCGCCACCAACAGGACGGGCACGAAGACCACGGCCGTTGAGACGAAGAACGTTGCCAGGGACACCATGATGCTCGAGGACGTCGGAGGCGCCACCATGGGGGGCGCCCCGGGAACGTTGATGTAGGTCTGGATCAGCCCGTGGCGCGCGAAGACCGCGAACTCCTGCAGGATGAAAGCCGCAACCATGCCTGCGAGCAGGGCGCTGGCGACCGCGGGCGCCAGCCGGGTCCAGGGCCGCGCCGGCGATTGCCAGGCGGCGGAGAACGGCGCGCCCAGGATCAGGAAGGCGCCCGTGGCGAGTCCCAGATGGGACGGGCTGAACAGCGCGGTGATGCCCTGCTCGATGCCGAACGCCGAGTGCCAGGCGAAGTCGGCCACCCCGGAAACCAAGAACAGGACAACGCCTGCGGCGGCGGCTCCGTAGCCTGCGGGCACCGCGTCCGTCCACCCCACGCCGGCGGCATGCCGGCGCCAGGTCAGCGCGGCGATCCAGAGGGCGCAGGCGGCGAAGCCGGAATAGAGGACCGCGTGCCACGGGGTGAAGAACGTCTCGAGGTCGCGGAGGTTGTTGTGCGCCCACCCGTCCACATAGGTCCCGGTGAGGAGCCAGACACCGGCGGCAAGGGTGATGGCGTCTTCAACGGCCGTGGTGGGGCGGTGCACCGATACCGGCGGGATCGCAAAGGCATGAGCTGCTGCGGCGTCCATAGCACCACAGTAGGTCGCACCGCTGTCCTGGGCGAGGGGTAATCTTCCCGGCGGCCGGGAACGCACTCCGTCAGCTGCCCAGCCGGAGAACCCGTTCCTGCGCCAGCATGGCGGTGCGGCCGGCTTTGTCTGCTGCCCGTGCCGCCTGCTTCGCCTCAGCGGATGTGGCGGACAGCTGTTTCCGCGCCCGGTCCAGCTCTTCTTCGGCGGCCTTGAGCCGCTCCCGGAGCCCGGCCGTTTCCTGTTGCAGCGCCGAGATCGCAGTGCGTGCTTCCTCCGCCTTGTCCTGCAGTTCCGCTGCGAGGCGCGCAGTTTCAGCCTCTTCGGCCTGTGCCTGGGCGAGGGCCGCCTTGGCCCGTTCCAAGGCCGGGGGAGACACCGGCCGCGGGGTCTGCCTGACTGCCTCGAGCCGGGGCTTGGCCGGTTTTGGCTGGGAGGCGCGCGCCGCCGTCGTACGCTTCTTTGCGCCCGTTCCCGGAGCCGGCTGAGGAGCCGGGGCAGGGGACGCGACGGCGGGCAGCATCGCCGGCAGGGCCACGGCACCGTCAAGGTCCACGGCGTTGACGCCGTCGGCCGAGAGAACCTTCAAGAGGCGCCCGCTGATGACTGCTGAGGCAGCGCCCTCGTCAGCGGTCAGGGCCCGCAGGGTCTCCTCCACGTCCGTGGCCATCGCGTCGCTGATCGCGCGGCCCTGCTCCCGGGCCACTGCCCGGGCGGTGTCGACGGCGGCAGCCAGCAGGGTGCGGCGCTCGCGTCCCAGCTCACGCAGGGCCGCGGCATCCAGCGACCCCTGGGCCGTGCGCATCCGGGCACCAAGGCCGGCCAGCCCGGTCAGGACGTCCGGCCGCTGCCGGGCGAGCATGTTGACGGCCCAGGCAGCCACCGAGGGTTTCGGCAGGGCCCGGACCCCGGCAGCAAGTTCCTTGTCCTGTCCGGCAGCGTCCTTGGCTGCGGCAGCCCGGGACGCGATGAAGTCCTCCAGCGGACCGGCGTACAGCCTGTCCGCAATGCCAGCCAGGGCTTCGTCTTCCATGCCGCCATCTTAGGTCGCGGGCAGCCGCGCGTCCGCGCCGGCCGGTTGTGCCCTGTTGCTCGTGGGCCGGCAGGGGTATCTTGCTCGGATGGAGGATTCATATCAGGTCATCGTGGTTGGTGGCGGTTTCGCCGGCACCACCGCCGCTGAGGAGCTCGGCCGCAAAGGCATCCGCGTCCTGCTGATCGACGCGAACAACTACCGCCAGTTCCAGCCGCTGCTGTACCAGGTGGCGGCGTCGCAGATCGGTGTCTCCGCCGTGGCGCGGCCGCTGCGCGCGGAGTTCCGGAGGATCAACAACGTGCGGGTCCTCACCGCCGAGGTGACGGCCATCGATGCCGCCAGCCGCACGGTCACGACCGGGGACGGTTCCACCTACCGTGCGCGCATCCTGGTCATCGCCGCCGGAGCTGTGCCCAACTACTTCAACACCCCGGGTGCTGACGAGCACGCTTATCCGCTGTACTCGGTGGCCGATGCGACGCGGCTCAGCGCTGCCATCACCGCCGTCATGGATGAAGCCGACCGCGAACCCGGTGAGACGGCAGACGTCATCGTGGTGGGCGGAGGCCCCACGGGCGTGGAGACTGCCGGCGCGTTGGCGGAGAACGTCAAATACCTGGTGCCGAAGTACTTTTCCGGGGGCCTCGCTTCCCGCTGCCACGTGCACCTGGTGGACATGGTTCCCAATGTGCTTGCTGCTTTCTCGGAAAAATCGCAGGCGTACGCCCGTGACCGCCTGACCAAACTCGGCGTGCAGCTGCACATGGGCCAGGCCGTGAGCGAAGTCCGGCCGGACGGCGTGACCCTCAAGGACGGGACCGTCATTCCCGCCCGGATCGTGGTCTGGGCAGGTGGACTCCAGGCCGGGCGCGTCATCGCGGAATCCGGCCTGCAGCAGGGGAAGGGCGGACGGATCGACGTGCAGCCGGATCTCACGGCACCCGGCGTGGACGGCGTCTACGTCCTGGGCGACGCCGCCAACATCACCGATGCTGCCGGCAACAAGCTGCCCCAGCTCGGATCGGTGGCCCAGCAGTCCGGCAAATGGGCTGCACGCAATATCCATGCCGACCTCACCGGCGGCGCCCGGGAGGCGTTCCGCTACTGGGACAAGGGGTACATGGCGATGGTGGGACGCGGCGCTGCCGTGGCGGAGATGGGGCGCCGTCGCCTCCAGCTACAGGGCCCGCTGGCGTTCGTGTCATGGCTGGCGGTCCACCTGGCACTGCTGCCCGGGTTCCAGCAGAAGGTGCGCGCCCTCTTCTCCTGGGCCAACGGCTATCTGACCCACAGCCCGGCGCAGGTGGTGGTCGGCAGGCCCGATTAGCGCTGCTTTTCGAACGTCAGGAGGTGGCCCGCGATGGTCCAGCCCGACCCCTCGTAGCGGGGAGCATCGGCAGGCGGGACCATCATGTGCAGGTACTCGGCGCCGTGCAGGAACGCCTCTTCGGCCATGGCGGCGAACATGGCCCGCTGGAAGCCCTCCTGTTCCGGTCCTTCGGGAAGTTCGGTGATGGCCACCACCGCGAAACCGTCGCGGACCTGGATGCGTCCCTTGGCCACCGGCCGGTCGAAAACGGTGATTTCGACGGCGTCGTACGTCTCCATGGGTGCCTGGGCCACCTGCGAGGTGTCGGGAAGTCCCGCGTCCACGTCCAGTTCCGCCGCGGGAGCCATGAGCAGGATGCTGTGAGCTGCCAGGGACAACCCCGCCGGTGCCAGGCCGGCAGCAGTGTCCGCATCAGCGCAGACCAGTGTCAGGCGCGCGCCGGGCTCGCTTGAAATCCTCGACATCAACTGTTCCGCACCCGGGTCCGGCCACGCCGCCACATACTCGGTTCCCCCGCCGCCCCCAACGCTGAAACCGGAGCCGGCGGACTCAAAGGGCCGCTCCTGCAGGTCCGCCCAGGCAGGCAGCCAACCCATGGCCGTGGTGCTGTGCTGTTCGGGCATGGGAGTGCTCCTTACGGAAGGCTGCGATGGCGGTCCTGCCGGCGCAGGCGAACAGGTTTCACTGCCAAAGTATCGAATCAGCAGATGCCCCGCCAGCACGGTGCAGGAGGCATGCGTCAGGGCAGGTGCTGGAAAGAGTTTCCTGCAGCCAGCAGCTTGTCCAGGGCCTGTCGTACGCCTTCGGCGGTTCCGCCGCCGGGGTGGTTGCCGTGGCAGATGACGATGTCCCCCGCCCTGGCCCGGCCCACTTCCCGGGCGACGACGGCGGCAGGGAAGGTGGCGCCGCCGTCGCCATTGAGGCTGAAGCCCGCCGGTCTTACGCCCAGGGCGCGAAGGATGTCGGCGGCGACGTCGTCCATGTAAGCGGTACCGGGGCGGAAGTACCGGGGCCGGGCACCGGTCAAGTCGGCCATCCCGGCATCGTTGGGCATGATCTCGTCATAGACTTCGCCGGCATTTCTGGTCCCGGGAATTCCGTATGCCGAGTTGCCGGTGGTGGACAGCGGCTTGTGCGATGTCCCGTGGTTGGCGAGTTCGAAGAGCGGGTCTGCTGCCAGCTGCCGGGCGGTGGCCGGGTTCGCGGAGATCCAGCGGGAGTTCAGGAACAGCGTCGCCGGAACGTGCCGCTGCCGCAGGGTGTCGAGCAGGGCCTGGTCGTAGCCGTTGCCGCCGGGACCGCCGCAGAAATCGAAGGTCAGGGCAATGCCCGGCGTCCCTGCTGGCAGCCGGGCCAGGACGCCCGGGGCCTCCAGGCCCCAGTACCGGGCACCGTGGGCGCCGTAAGTGTTGATGATGTCGGTCCGCGACGGGGCCGGAGGGGCCTGCTGCCGCTGCGACTCCGTGCCGGGGGCACCATCCATGATCCGTGCGGTACTGTCGTCGGCCGGGGCTTGGGCCAACCCGTCCGGAGCACCCGCTTCATCGCGTTGCCTGTTCCGCTGCGGCTCGAGGTCAGGGACGGCCGCGGACAACGTCATGACCGCTGCCAGGAGCACCGCGCGGCGGCCCGGGCCCTTCCCGTCCCGTCTCATGTGGCGGGGGGTGGAGCGTTCCATCAGTGCGCCCCGTGAGTGAAGGGACGGGCCAGTGCGCGGCCTTCCCGGACGGCGGAAGCAGGGGCGCTGGTCGGAGGGCCGGGGACAGCCGGATGGGCCATGGCTCCTCGTACGGCGTGCAGGACGGCAGCCTGAAAGCGGGGGGTCATGCCGGGAGGATACCGTGCTCTGCTTATGGTTCCCTGAACCGTGGTGACCGCCGGAGCGTCGCGCTGTAACAATTGCACGCGCTCGCCTCAACCAGTCACGCGTATTCCTCCCACTGCCCCCGTCCAGGGCGTATCGCCGGGGCCGGGCAGCACCAGGTGCGCGAAAACGTACCCCTGCTCAAGTGCAATGACCCGCGACGTTGCCCCCGCGCAATCCAGCGCGAGCTCCTCCGGACGGAAGGGGGCTCCGGGGTGCTCCTGTCCAACGGCGACCGTCGCGCTGGAAGCACCAACACAGGCTGCGGTGACGGTGTACAGGCCGGCCGCCGGCACCTTCGCCGTCGTGCCAAAGCCCCTGGCGGGTCCGTCCAGGGGGCCCTCCTCGAAAAGGAGGACTGGCCCGGGAACGGCCTTGAGGAGCCGGTCCAGCTGCGCGTAGTTCTTGACCTCGAGCTCCAGGACCAGGGGATCGGGGTACGGTGCCGGGGACTCCCTGCCCTGCGACGGGCTGGTCGCTGGCGGGTGCAACGGTTCGGGGTAGTCATAGGAGCATCCAGCCGTTCCGCAGAGCGCCACCGTCAGGGACAGGGCAGGCACATGCCGGCCACGCAGGCCCTTCATTCCGGTGCGCGCTCCGAGGTGCCGGGAAGCCAGTGACCGCCCATGTCCGGTTCGGGCCGCCGCCGCAGTTTACGTATCAAGACGGCGAAGGGCAGCAGCACGACCTTGAGGATGCCAACCACGACCAGCAATACGAGGACCATGGCGATGACCGGCGAGTAGAGGAGGAATACGCCTGCAATGGTAACGAGGTACCCGAAGCTGAACCCGAGGATCATCCCGGAATCCATGGTTGCTCCCAAGATCTGCGGAAGGAAGCCCACTGCTCGACTTATGTGTCGATGAAAAAACTCCGCAGGGCTCTTGTCAATAACCGGGTGCGGGCTTTGGGGACGAAGAGTGAAGGGGAGTCAGCATGCCTTGCACGGAGGTCCTGGCCTGGGGCCTTGCAGGGCCGCTTAACCAGCGAAAAACCCCGGAAACCCCTGAATCCAGGGGCTGTCCGGGGTTTATCCCGAGCTTCCTATCAGAATCGAACTGATGACCTTTTCATTACGAGTGAAACGCTCTACCGACTGAGCTAAGGAAGCACCGCATGAACTTCCCGGGCGGACCCGGTGGCTTCATGCAAGAGTCAACTGTAATGGAGTCCGTGCGCCGCGGTCAAAATGGGGCCCCGCCGGCGGTGGGGGCCTTCAGCACACCGTGTTGTCAGCGGGAATCTTGCCGCTCACCAAGTAGCCGTCCACTGCATCTTCCAGGCAGCTGTTGGCCCGGCCGTATGCCGTGTGCCCCTCGCCCTTCCAGGTCAGCAGGGAGGCGTTACCCAGCTGCTTGCGCAGGGACGCAGCCCAGTCGACGGGAGTGGCGGGGTCCCCGGTGGTGCCGATGACCACGATGGGGGAGTCCCCCCGGTATTCGACGGGGGCCGGTGTCCGCAGGTTCTTGTACGGCCAGTCTGCGCAGTTGACGCCTCCGTAGGCGAAGAAATATCCGAACGTGGGGGAGTCCTGCTCCAGCCGCTGCTCCTCTGCACGCATGCCTGCCGTGTCCGAGACCATTGGGTAGTCCAGGCAGTTGACCGCGTTGAAGGCGAGCGTCGAATTGGAGGTGTAGGTACCGTCTTGCGCACGGTCGGCCCCGATATCGGCCAGGCGGAGCACCAGGCTCACATCACCGTTCATGGCAGCTTCAAGCGCCTGCGTGAGGGCAGGCCAGCTTTGGTCGTTGTACAGCGGGGTGATCAGGCCGCTGACGAACATTGTCGCGTTGACCTGGCGGCCGTCCTTGGCTGTGCGCGGCGTCTGCTGGACGGCGCTGATGAGGTCCTGGATCTGCTTCACACCAGAGTCGACATCCCCGCCGAGGGGGCACTTGTCCTGCCGCTGGCAGCTCGCCACGTAGGAGCGGATGGCCTTCTCGAACGCGCGGGCCTGCCCGCTGGTGAGGTCCTCGTTGCTGATCGAAGGATCAAGGGCGCCATCAAGCACCATCCGTCCCACGTTGTCCGGAAACAGGGAGGCATAGGTGGAGCCCAGGAAGGTGCCGTAGGAGTATCCGAGGTAGTTCAGCTTGCTGTCGTTGACGACCGCCCGGAGCACGTCCAGGTCCTTTGCGGCGCTGACGGTGTCGATGTGGGCCAGCACCGGGCCGGTCTGGGCCGCGCACTGGGCACCGATTGCCTTGTTGTCGGCAAGCGCCTCGGCCAGGCCGGCGTCCGTCTGCAGGTCGTAGATCTTGGCGCGTGAGGCATCCCGCTCCGCGTCCGTCATGCAGGTGACGGGTGCGGACCGCTTGACACCCCGGGGATCAAAACCCACGAGGTCGTAGGTGCTGCGCACGCCCTGGGAGAAATGCGTTCCCGCAGCGTCCTTGACGAAGTCGTACCCGGAGGCCCCGGGCCCGCCGGGGTTGACCAGGAGGCTGCCGGTCTTCTTTCCGGTGCTGGGCGCACGCAGTGCCGCAATCTGGATGGTGTCCCCCGCAGGGTTGGCATAGTCCAGGGGAACCATCACCTTGGCGCACTGGAACTCACCTTCGCAGGGCTGCCACACGACTTCCTGGGAATAGAACTTTTCCAGGCCGGAGGGTGCCGAAGCGACGATCGACGGATCGGCTTTCGCAGTGGCCGCCTCAGGCTTCTTGTCGCCGCCGTTGAGGAGGCTGCACGACGCGAGGACCATGGCCAGGACCATGGCGCCGGCAGCACGGACAGCAAGCGTCAGGGGCCGTGCAGGCAGTGGGCGGGCAGTCATCGGGTCTCCTTGGATGGCTGGATCAGGCTGGCTGCCATGGACTCAATGGCCAACAGCGGGGCAACGTTGGTGGTGGTGATGCGTTCGCGGGCCTTGTTGATGGCATCCATGCGGGCCAGCGTGACCTCCGGGGCGGTTCGGGCAGCGAACTCCTCCAACTCGCTCCTCAGCTCAACGTTGACCAGCTCCACGGCGTTCCCCAGCTGGATGATCAGCACGTCGCGGTAGAAGGACAGCAAGTCGGTGAGGGTCCGGTCAAGGGAGTCCGTGATGGACCGCTTGGCCCGGCGTTTTTGGTCGTCCTCGAGCTGCTTCAGCTGGCTGCGCATCGCCGGCGGCAGGGTTCCGGACTCCGGCGCACCCAAGGTTGCCAGCAGCGCGGCTTTCTCGGCGGCATCGCGTTCCTCATTGGAACTGTTGGCTTCCGCCGTGGCGATCTTGACCAGCTTGTCTGCCATCATGACGGCCGCCGTGACACCCCGCAGCCCCAGCGGGAAACGGACTGTTTCCAGCCGGCGTTCCCTGGCGGCAGGGTCCCTGGCGAGGCGGCGGGCGATACCCACATGGCTTTGCGCGGCGCGGGCTGCCCGTTCCGCGAGGGCGGGGTCCACGCCGTCGCGCCGGACCAGCAGGGCCGCAACGTCCTCGGCAGGCGGCAGCCGCAGTGCGACGCTGCGGCAGCGGGAGCGGATGGTGACCAGGACGTCCGCCGGGGAGGGGGCGCAGAGCATCCACACGGTCCGCGGGGTGGGCTCCTCGATGGCCTTCAGGAGGACGTTGGTGGTCCGCTCGGCCATGCGGTCGGCGTCCTCCACCACGATGATCCGCCAGCGCGCGGAGGACGGCCGGTTTCCGGCGGTGGCCACAAGTTCGCGGGCCTCATCGATGGTGATGGTGACCTTTTCGGTCCGGACGAACGTCACGTCGGAGTGTGTTTCACCCAGGATCGTGTGGCACGCCTGGCATTGGCCGCAGCCTCGCAGGCCCACGTCGTCCTGGTCGCAGTTCAACGCCGCGGCAAAGGCTTTCGCCGCATTGGAACGGCCGGACCCTGGCGGGCCGGTGAACAGCCAGGCGTGCGTCAGGCCCTCGCCCCGTGCGGCCTGCCGCAGTTGTTCGACGACGGCGGGCTGGCCCTGGAGGTCGTCCCAGACCGTCACGCGCCGCCACCGCCTGTGGACGCTCCCGGCGCCGCCGGCAGCGGCCGGCCAGCGGCAGGACGGACCAGGGCTTCGACGCGCTGCAGGATCTGCGCGGCGAGGTCGTCGACCGGCAGGCGGGCCGGCAGCACCAGGTAGGAGTCCGGCCGGCGTGCCGCGAGTTCAAGGAAGGCGTCCCGGATCCGGGTGTGGAATTCGTCCGCCTCGGATTCCAGCCGGTCTTCGGCGGCTTCGCCCGCAGTCCGGCGGCGCCGGCCCAGCTGCGGATCCACGTCCAGCAGGACAGTGAGGTCCGGCTGGAGGCCCGCGGTGGCCCATTCGTTGAGGGACTGGACAGCATCCTTGCCGAGGTTCCGCCCTGCGCCCTGGTAAGCCACGGACGAATCGATGTAACGGTCACTCAGCACGACGTCGCCGCGCTGCAGGGCGGGCCGGATCACCTGCGCGGCATGGGCAGCCCGGGAGGCCGCGAAGATGAGGGCCTCGGTGCGGGCATCGATTTCGCCGTTGCCGTGGTCCAGGACCAGCGAACGCAGTTTTTCGCCGACGGGTGTCCCGCCAGGCTCGCGGGTGCGCAGGACGTTGAACCCGCGGCCTTCCAGGGCAGCTGCCAGCCGGGCCGCCTGGGTGGACTTGCCGGCACCATCGCCACCCTCGAATGCGATGAATACGCCGGCGCTTTGTTTGCTCACTTCTCAAGCCTACCGAGCCGCACGGACATTTCCTGACCCCTGGCTGAACCCAGCCGGGCGGACATGGCACGTCACTGCTTTCCTGCAGTTCCGGGCCGGACAGTACGCTTTCACCATGAGTCTTTCCGAGCATCAGGCCGCGTCCCTTTCAGCCGAGACCGTGGTGGTGGCGGCCGGGCGTCCGCCGCGGGAAAGGGACCAGCCGGTCAACCCGCCTATCACCCTTTCCTCCACGTATTTCGGCACGGGACCGCTGGGGGACGGCGACCGGGGCTACGGGCGCTACTCCAACCCCACCTGGGACCCCTTCGAAGAGGCGCTCGGACAGCTTGAAGGGTCCACCCTTCCCGGCCTGCTGTACGCATCGGGCCTTGCCGCGGTCAGTTCGGCGCTGTCCCTGATCCCGGCCGGGGGAGTGCTCGTCATGCCGAGCCACAGCTACTCCGGCTCCCTGGTGATGGCGTCCGAGCTGGCGCAGAAGGGCTTCATCGAACTCCGGACCGTGGACATCGCCGACACAGACGCCGTGAAGGAAGCCATTGCTCCCGGCGGCCCCTCCGGCAGGCCCGCGGCGATGCTCTGGCTGGAAAGCCCCACCAACCCCATGCTGGGTATTGCCGACATGCGTGCGCTCGCTGACGCTGCCCACGCCGCCGGTGCCATCGTGGTCACCGACAACACCTTTTCCACGCCCCTGGTCCAGCAGCCCCTCCTGCTGGGCTCCGACGTCGTCCTCCACTCAGTGACCAAGTACCTGGCCGGGCACTCCGACGTCGTCCTGGGGGCACTGGTCACCTCCAGCCCGGAGATCCGCTCCGAACTGTTGCACCACCGCATCATCCATGGCGGCATCGCCGGTCCCTTCGAAGCCTGGCTGGCCCTGCGCGGCCTGCGGACCCTTGCGCTGCGGGTGGAGCGTTCCCAGGCATCGGCGATGCTCCTCGCCGAAAGGCTTGCCGCCCACCCTGCCATCGAGTCCATCCGGTTCCCCGGCCTTGCCACCGATCCCGGCCATGACCGGGCCAGGGACCAGATGAAGGGATTCGGTTCCATCATCTGCATCCAGGTTGCCGCCACCTCAAGGTTGAGCGGGGCGGATGCGGCGGACAAGCTGGTCCAGGCCCTGGATCTCTGGCTCCCGGCGACCTCCCTGGGCGGGGTGGAGTCCTTGATCGAGCGCCGGCGCAGGCACACGGCCGAACCGGCCAGCGTGCCGGAAAACCTCGTCCGGCTGAGTGTCGGTATTGAGAACCTGGAGGACCTTTGGGCTGATTTGGAGCAGGCCCTGAAGGCGCTGGACGGATAGGCTGGGTCTGTGGACGGTGAACTGATTATTCGGCCTGTAGAGCAGGCACTGTATTGGATCCTTGCGTTGGTGGCCCTGGGGCTTGAGCTCTGGGCTGTCATCGACTGCGCCAGGCACCGGGCCAACGCCTTCGAAGCCACCGGGAAGCGGACCAAGACCTTCTGGCTTGCGTTGACCGGGGGCGCCGCCCTCATCGGCGTCCTCTCGCTCCTGACGTCCGGCGGCGGCTTCCTCGGAACCTTCGGTCTTTTCGGCCTCGCCGCGGTGGTGGCAGCGTCCGTCTACCTGGCTGATGTCCGGCCAGCGGTCAAGGATGCGGGCCGCGGCGGCAGCCGCAACATGGGGCCTTACGGCCCTTGGTGACCAGGACCCTGGTGACCAGGACCCTGGTGGCCAGGGGCCACCGCCTCCCAGCCCACCGTTAGCTCCCCGAGCCGCCACCTGGCGGGTCCGTCCTGGACCGGCCATCCGGCGTCGCGCAATGCCCTGCACATGCCCACCCAGCGCTGCCTGTTGCCGAATGCGGCGAGGGGCGCGCACTCAAGCCAGGCCCGGTCCATTGCCTGCAGGAACGCATGGACCGGTTCGCCGGGGACGTTCCGGTGGATGAGGGCCTTCGGAAGCCGCTCGGCAACTTCCGATGGCAGGTCGAAGCTGCCGAACCGCACCGAGATGCTCAGGGACAGCGGGCGCTGTGCATCAAGTGCCACCCACGCGACCCGGCGGCCGATCTCATCGCACGTGCCGTCAATGAACAGCGCGTCCGGGGCGAGCCGGTCCTGCACCAGCCGCCAGATGCCAGGGACATCCTGCTCCTCGTACTGGCGCAGGACGTTGAAGGCGCGGACCAGGGCCGGGCGTCCGGGGACGGGAAGTTCGAATCCACCGACGTGGAAGGTCAGGCCCGGCCGCTGGAGGGGCAGCGCGGCCCGGACGCGCTCGGGCTCAATCTCGATCCCGCAGACCCGCACGTCCGGGCGGACAGCCGCGAGCCGTTCATAGAGTTCGACGGCGGTGGCCGGGGTGGCGCCGTAGCCGAGGTCCACGACGAGGGGTTCTTTGGCGGCGCGAAGCCGCCAGGCCTGCGGTCCGGTGAGCCAGCGGTCCACCCGCCGCATCCGGTTGGGGTTGGTGGTGCCGCGGGTCACGTTGCCCACCGGCCGGCCCTGCCGCGCGGCGGGCGTCCGGCCGGACAGTTGCGGGGAGTTGACCCGTTCAGCCTTTTGAACCACCGCCCAACCCTATCCCTGCCTGCCCGGCGGTGTCCTGTCCGGCGGGCCTTGTAACGCTGGGCAGGCGGCGACAGGGCTCGGCTAGGATGAAAATCATGACTTACAAGCTGATTCTGCTGCGCCACGGCCACAGCGAATGGAACGCCAAGAACCTGTTCACCGGCTGGGTGGACGTCGACCTGAACGACCAGGGCCGCGCGGAAGCAGCGCGCGGCGGTGAGCTGCTGGTGGAGAACAACGTCCTGCCGGACGTGCTCTACACCTCCCTGCTGAAGCGTGCCATCAACACGGCGAACATCGCCCTGGACAAGGCCGACCGTGGCTGGATCCCGGTCAAACGCGACTGGCGCCTGAACGAACGCCACTACGGCGCGCTGCAGGGCAAGGACAAGGCCCAGACCCTGGCCGAATACGGCGAGGAACAGTTCATGGAATGGCGCCGCTCCTACGACACCCCGCCGCCGCCCCTGTCGGACGACTCCGAGTTCTCGCAGGCCCACGACCCCCGGTACGCCGGCCTCGGCGATGCGCTGCCGCGTACTGAGTGCCTGAAGGATGTCCTGGTGCGGCTCCTGCCTTACTGGGAATCGGACATCAAGGAAGACCTCAAGGCAGGCAAGACCGTCCTCGTCACGGCGCACGGCAACTCGCTGCGCGCCCTGGTCAAGCACCTGGACGGCATCAGCGACGAAGCGATCGCCGGCCTGAACATCCCCACGGGCATCCCGCTGGTCTACGACCTGGACGAGGACTTCAAGCCGGTCAAGCCGGGCGGCACCTACCTGGACCCGGAGGCCGCCGAGGAAGCCATCCTGGCCGTCGCCAACCAGGGCAAAAAATAAGGCATTAACGCGTACGACGGCGGGCTGGCCACCTTAGGTGACCAGCCCGCCGTCGTGCTTCCCGTGTTCGGACCGGGCGTCAGCTGTGCTCGATGCCGTTCGGCTGCCAGGCACCCGTGACCAGGTACGTCACCTTCTGGGCGACGGAGACGCCATGGTCCGCAAAGCGTTCGAAGTAGCGGCTGGCCAGGGCCACGTCCACCGTCGTGGCGGGCGACTCGACCCACTCGGGGGCCGCGATGGCCTTGAAGACGCTCAGGTGCAGGTCGTTGATCGCCGTGTTCGCCTTCAGGATGTCCCGGGCCAGCTCAAGGTTCCGGGTTTCCAGCAGGACGGTGAGCTTCTCGGCGATCTCCTGGTCCAGCTCCGCCATCTTGTTAAAGGTCTCCGTCATGGATGCCGGAATGACGGTCGAAGGGTACCGAAGGCGCGCGAGCTGGGCGATGTGCCGGGCGAGGTCGCCCATCCGCTCAAGCGAGGCGCTCATCCGGAGGGAACCCACGATCATCCGCAGGTCACTGGCGACCGGACCCTGCAGGGCCAGGATGTCGATGGCCCGCTCATCCAGGCTGTTCTGCAGGAAGTCGATCCGCGCATCCGCCGCAATGACATCCTGGGCGAGGTCAACGTCCGCCACCTGGAACGAGGTGGTGGCCTTTTCCATCGCTTCGCTGACAAGCCGCGAAATCTCCACCAGCTGGTCACCGACCTGGGTGAGCTCTTCCTGAAAAACCTTACGCACGTCGGCGTCCTTTCCTTGTAACTCCCCCCGCCCGCACGAGGGCAGCAGGAATTGTGTCGCCAATGGGCGCTCCAACCAGCAACTTTGCCAGCACCCGGTAAACGATTATGCGCATGAAGGTGAACGTTAGTTGAACCGTTGGCTTGAAGGGGCCGGACGCGCCGGGCCACTGCCAGCAGGAGCATAAAGTGGAGCTGTGGATCCTATGCTCATCGGTCTGGTGGCCGGCCTTATCGGACTGGCGCTCGGCACGTTCGGCGTGCTCGCCTACCGGGTGAGCGAAAAGCAGCGCGAGCTGCTGGACGTCGACGCCGGGGAGCCCGCGCTGCCAGCGGGCGCAGCCGAGGTACTGGCGGTCGTCGGACGCGCTTTCGTGGTGCTGGACGATGTGGACGGCGTGGTCCGTGCCAGCCCCGCAGCCTATGCCTACGGCCTGGTGCGCGGCCACACCGTGGTGCACAAGGAACTCCTGGACATGACCGCCGGGGTGCGCCGGGACGGCGTCATCCTTGAGCGGCAACTGGAGCTTCCACGCGGTCCGCTCGGGCACGGGACCATCATCGTCCAGGTCCGGGCAGCCATGCTGGGTGAGGAATACATCCTGCTCCTCGCCGACGACCGGACTGAGATCACGCGTACCGAGGAGATCCGCAACGACTTCGTTGCCAACGTCTCGCATGAACTTAAGACACCGGTAGGCGCCATCTCCCTGCTTGCGGAGGCGCTCGAATCCTCTGCCGACGACGAAGAGGCCGTCCGGCGCTTTGCCAAGCGCATGCACAAGGAATCGGCCCGCCTGGCCGCCCTGGTCCAGGACATCATCGAACTGTCCCGCCTGCAGGGGGCCAGCGTGATCCAGGAGGGCCGCCCGGTGGACATCAACGCGGTCATCGCCGAGGCCGTGGACCGCTCGCAGCTTCCGGCGGAAAGCAAGAACATCACCATCGTGGTGGGCGGCCGGACCGACGGGAAGGTCTTCGGGGACCAGGACCTCCTGGTCACGGCGCTGCGGAACCTCATCGACAACGCCATCCGCTATTCCCCTGCGAACACCCGGGTGGGGATCGGGGTGCGTTCCAAGGAAGGCGTGGTCTCCATCTCCGTGACCGACCAGGGGGAGGGGCTCAGCGCCGAGGACCAGGAACGGGTCTTTGAACGCTTCTACCGGGTGGATGCCGCGCGCTCCCGCCATACCGGGGGTACCGGCCTGGGCCTGAGCATCGTCAAGCACGTGGCATCAAACCACGGCGGGGAGGTCACGCTCTGGTCGCAGCCGGGCCAGGGCTCCACCTTCACCCTCCGCCTTCCCGAGATGGAAGAGCAGGAGGGCGGCGAAAAGGTTCCGGCTTCCCCGGTCCCGGCCCTGGCGACGGCCCGTGAAGCGGCCGCCCAGCAGAGTGTTGTCCAAGGATCCCGCGCCGCCGGCGCAAAAGAACGAGGAGCTAGCGCTTGAGCAGGATTTTGATTGTGGAGGACGAGGAGTCCTTCAGCGACCCCCTGTCCTACTTGCTGGGTAAAGAGGGGTTCGAGGTGGAGGTGGTGGACAACGGGCTCGACGCCATCACCGAATTCGACCGGAACGGTGCAGACCTGGTGTTGCTTGACCTGCAGCTTCCCGGGCTCTCCGGCACTGAGGTGTGCCGGCAGTTGCGGCAGCGTTCGAGCGTCCCGGTGATCATGCTGACCGCCAAGGACTCCGAGATCGACAAAGTGGTGGGCCTGGAGCTGGGCGCGGACGACTACGTGACCAAGCCCTACTCCTCCCGGGAACTGGTGGCCAGGGTCCGGGCAGTGCTGCGGCGGCAGGGGGAGCCGGAGGAACTGGTGTCGTCCACGGTGCAGGCGGGGCCGGTCCGGATGGACATTGAACGGCACGTGGTAAGCGTTGGCGGCGAGCAGGTGCTGCTGCCCCTGAAGGAGTTTGAGCTCCTGGAAATGCTCCTTCGGAATTCCGGCAGGGTGCTGACCCGGGGCCAGCTCATCGACCGGGTCTGGGGCTCGGATTACGTCGGCGACACCAAGACCCTGGACGTGCACGTGAAGCGGCTCCGCGGCAAGATTGAGCCCGACCCGTCCGCTCCCCGCTACCTGGTGACCGTCCGCGGCCTCGGGTACAAGTTCGAGCCGTAGGCGGCAGGCATAGCGAAAAGGCAGGCATAGCAAAAGGGAGGGACCGTCCGGTCCCTCCCTTTTGCTATGCGTTTCCTGCCCTGCGCGCCTAGTGTCCGCCGGTGGTGGCGGATGCGCTGGGGCTTGCGGAAGAGCTGGCGGTCCCGGAAGGGGAAGCCGACGACGTCGGGCCAGCCGAGGTGCTGGGCGATGGGGTGCTGGACGCCGGCAGGTAGTCCTTGTACTCCGCCAGGGTGGCGTCCAGGACAGGAACCTTGACGGTGCTGGACACGTTCGTGCCGTTTTCGCTGATCTTGACGTCCACCAGCGAACCAGGCTTGCCGCCGCTGGTGCTCAGGATCGCTTCGTCAGAGTTTTCGTTCAGCAGGGTGTAGGAGTTGGCCTTCACCGGAACTTCAGTCTGGGAGCCCTTGGCACCGTTGACCGTGAGCTTCACGTCCTTCGAGGAGGAGTTGTAGACGGCGCCGATCAGGCGGCCCGGCTTGTCTTCGCCCGCGGAGACAATGAGCATGTTGCGCAGCTGCAGCGGGCCGAGGTCCGCGCGGATGCCGTCAGAGGCGGAGTACTGGTGGCTGGTCTGCTGGGGCGTGATGTAACCGCAGCCTGCGGTCAGCAGGCTGACGCCAAGGGCGGCAGCCGTCAGTGCCAGTTTGCCGCGCTGGGCCCGGTTCATCGCAGTGGAACGCACGTCACGTACTCCTCGAGAATTTTGAAGTCTTTTTCAGCCATAGCCTATCCGCAAACAGGGGCAAACAATGATTCGGCACTGTCACATCGGCAGTGGGAACGCTCACGCGATGCACTATTATCCCGATCCGTCAAGGGGGTTGAGGGGGTCGATTGGGCCGTTTTTCCGCGTATTTCTGCGGTTGGGAGCCCTTTCTCCGGCCGGTCATATGCCTGAATCGTGATAAACTGGTCTGCGGGAAAGGGGAAATGTCCACATGGTATTTGAGGTCGGCGAGACAGTAGTTTACCCTCACCACGGTGCCGCGAAGATCGAAGAGATCAAGATGCGCACCATCAAGGGCGAAGAGAAAATGTATCTCAAGCTCAAGGTGGCTCAGGGTGATCTGACCATTGAAGTTCCAGCAGAAAACGTTGACCTTGTTGGGGTCCGGGACGTAGTGGGCAAGGATGGCTTGGAGCACGTGTTTGATGTGCTTCGTGCCGAGTTCACCGAAGAGCCCACCAACTGGTCGCGCAGGTACAAGGCGAATCTGGAGAAGCTTGCTTCCGGTGATGTCATCAAGGTGGCAGAGGTCGTCCGCGACCTGTGGCGCCGTGATCACGACCGGGGCCTTTCCGCAGGCGAGAAGCGAATGCTGGCCAAGGCCCGCCAGATTCTGATTTCAGAACTGGCGCTGGCTGAAAAGACCGACGAGGAGAAGGCTGCAAGCGTTCTCGACGAGGTCCTGGCTTCCTAAGAATTAAGCCCCGGCGGCACCCAAGTGCCACCGGGGCTTCTTTTTGCCCTAAAACTTTGCCGCCCCGAAACCCCGGGCGTCTTCGGCACTCAAGCAAGCGGCGCCGTCGTAGGCTAGTCCGCATGAGTGAAACACCATCCCGCCTGGTCACCGCCGTCGTCGTGGTTGCCGCAGGTTCGGGGCAACGGCTTGGCTACGGCATGCCCAAGGCGGCGGTGCCGCTGGGAAGCGAGACGATCCTGATGCATGCTTTGCGGGGCATTGTCGCCTCCGAAGTCGCTACCCAGGTCTGTGTTGCCCTGCCCGCAGGGGATGAGGGCCTGCGCAAGTTGTGCGAGGAGTTCCGGGCGGAACTTGCCGACGGCGGCCCCCTGGTAACCGTCGTCGACGGCGGGGCAACCAGGGCAGACTCCGTCCGGGCCGGCATCGCGGCGCTGATGGACGGCATCGAGGCGGTCCTGGTCCATGACGCCGCCCGTGCACTTGCCCCTGAGTCCGTATTCCACCGGGTGGCTGACGCGTTGGCCTCCGGCGCGGCTGCCGTCATTCCCGCCCTGCCGGTTGTGGACACGATCAAGACGGTGGCAGCAACGACGGGGAGCGACGCCGCACTCGCCCCCGAGCTGGTGACCGGGACGGTGGCGCGTGGGGAACTGCGGACGGTCCAGACCCCGCAAGGCTTCCGGCTGGATACGCTGCTGGCGGCGCACCGGGCCGCGCAGGACCTGGACGGGCAGGAATCGGCGGCCGTCACGGACGACGCCATGCTGGTTGAGATGCTGGGGACGCCGGTCCACGTGGTCCGCGGCTCCACGCAGTCCTTGAAGATCACCACGCCCCTTGACCTGATCTTCGCCGAGGGGCTGCTGGAAGGGCCACTCGGAGCCCGCTGGGTGGAGGGCTAGTCATGGGCGCACAGCAGCCGGTCCTCCCGCGTACCGGCGTGGGCATCGACGTCCACGCGTACACCCCCGAGGACCTGCCCCGGCCCCTGTGGCTGGGCGGCCTCCTGTGGCCCGGTGAACGCGGCCTCGCCGGGCATTCGGACGGCGACGCCGTGGCTCACGCAGCTGCCGATGCCCTGTTTTCCGCCGCTGGTGTGGGCGACCTTGGCACCCATTTCGGTACTGACCGGCCCGAATTCGCCGGCGCCTCCGGGGCAACGCTCCTCGCGGAAGCCGCCAGGATCGTCAGGGCGGCCGGCTTCGAGATCGGCAATGTGGCGGTCCAGTTCGTCGCCAACCGGCCCAAGTTCGGGCCTCGCCGGGAAGAATCGCAGAGGGTCCTCAGCGAGGCGGCCGGCGCGCAGGTGAGCGTCACGGCGACCACCAGCGACGGACTGGGCTTCACTGGCCGTGGCGAAGGCGTCTCCGCGGTGGCCACCGCCCTGGTCTACCCGCGGCACCGGCAAGGCATCGGCTAATCTGGAGCGGTGACCCTGCGCTTCTATGACACTGCCTCCGCCGAAGTCCGGAACTTCGTCCCCCTGGTCGAGGGCAAGGCCAGCCTCTACTACTGCGGGGCCACGGTGCAGGGCATGCCGCATGTGGGCCACATCCGCTCCGCGATCGCCTTCGACCAGCTGACCCGGTGGCTGCAGTACCGCGGGCTGCGCGTAACCGTGGTCCGGAACGTCACGGATATCGACGACAAGATCCTCGCCAAATCCGAGGCGTCCTTCGCGTCGGACTTCAGCCCCGAGCCGGGCGAGGTGCCGCGCGAGGAATGGTGGGCGCTGGCTTACCGCTACGAGCAGGAATTCCTGAAGGCATACGACACCCTGGGCGTTTCCCGTCCCACCTACGAGCCCAGGGCCACCGGGCACATCCCGGAAATGCACGCCCTGATCCAGCAGTTGATCGACCGCGGGCACGCCTACCCGGCACTGGACGACTCCGGCGACGTGTACTTCGACGTCCGTTCCTGGAGCAAGTACGGCGCACTGACCCGGCAGAACATCGAGGACATGCAGGCCGCCCCGGACGCCGACCCCCGGGGGAAGAAGGACCCGCGCGACTTCGCCCTCTGGAAGGGGTCCAAAGCAGGGGAACCTGCCACGGCCAGCTGGGCATCCCCCTGGGGAGCGGGCCGTCCGGGCTGGCACCTTGAATGCTCCGCGATGGTCACCAAGTACCTCGGCACCGAATTCGACATCCACGGCGGCGGCCTGGACCTGCGCTTCCCGCACCACGAAAACGAGATGGCGCAGTCCCAGGCGGCAGGGCACCCGTTCGCCAACTTCTGGATGCACAACGGCATGGTGACCTACGAGGGCGAGAAGATGTCGAAATCCATCGGCAACACCATCAGCCCCGCAGAGATGCTGGAGCTGGCTTCGCCCCGCGTGGTGCGCTACTACCTCGGCCAGGCGCATTACCGCTCCGTGCTGGACTACCGGCCCACTTCCCTCCAGGAAGCCGCGGCCGCCGTCGAGCGCATCGACGGGTTCCTGGCCAAGACCGTGGCGCGCTTCGGCGGCGGGTCCGGGGTCGTCGCCGGGAACTACGGACCGTCCAGCGGGAGCATGCAGGCGTTCGGGGAAGCGATGGACGACGACCTGAACGTCCCGCGTGCCCTGGCGGCACTGCACGAAACCGTCCGGGCCGGAAACACGGCGCTGGCTGACGGCGACGATGAGGCCGCACGGAATGCGATGCATGCCGCCACTGCCATGACGGATGTCCTGGGCCTCAACGCCGTCGCAGGCACGGCAGCGGCGGATACCCGCGAGGCTGAGGCCCTCAGCGTCCTCGTGGAGGCGCAGCTGGCCGCCCGCGCCCAGGCACGGGCGGACAAGGACTGGGCCGCGTCCGATGCCATCCGCGACACCCTCAAGCAGGCCGGGATCGTCGTCGAAGACGGCCCGGACGGTGCCACCTGGAACCTGCGCCGCGACTGAACGCACCCGGGCAGCGGCCGGATCCAGACGCCTTAACCAGTCGATTTTTTCCTGGTCAGTAGACTGGTAGGCAGAGTCAGTCAGCACAATCAAGGGTGGAACATCATGGCCAACAATGGTCGCCGATCGGTTAAAGCGAAGAAGGGCCCAACCATCGGAACCGGGGGCCACGGGCGCAAGGCCCTCGAGGGCAAGGGGCCCACGCCCAAGGCAGAGGACCGCGTCTACCACAAGGCCCACAAAGCCAGGCAGCTGGCTGAACGCTCGGCCGCCAAGCGCAACGCCGGTGCCCGCAGCGCCGGGGCCGGCAAGTCCGGCCCGAAGGGACGCGCCACCGAGGAAGTCGTCACCGGCCGCAACTCCGTGGTGGAGGCACTGCGCGCCGGCATCCCCGCGAAGGCGCTGCACGTGGCCATCCGCATCGAAATGGACGACCGCGTCAAGGAGTCCCTGAAGATCGCCGCCGAACGCGGCATCCCGCTGCTGGAGACCGGCAAACCCGAGCTGGACCGGATGACCGACGACGCCGTGCACCAGGGCCTGGTTCTGCAGATCCCGCCCTACGACTATGCGGACGCCTACGAGCTGGCCGAAGAGACAGTGGACAAGTGGAAGAAGGGGTACGTTGCCAACGCGCCGCTCTTCGTCGCGCTTGACGGCATCACGGATCCCCGGAACCTTGGCGCGATCATCCGCTCCGTCTCCGCCTTCAGCGGCCACGGGGTCATCGTTCCCGAGCGCCGCTCCGTTGGCGTCACCGCCTCAGCCTGGAAGACCAGCGCCGGTGCCGCGGTCCGCGTCCCGGTGGCGCGCGCGGCCAACCTGAACAACGCCCTCAAGCAGTTCAAGGGCATGGGGATCTTCGTGCTGGGGCTCGACGGCGACGGCGACGTTTCACTGCCGGACCTCACCCTGGCGAAGGAACCGGTGTGCATAGTGGTGGGTTCGGAAGGCAAGGGGCTCAGCCGCCTGGTCCGGGAGAACTGCGACCAGATCGTCTCGATCCCGATCGACTCCGCGATGGAATCACTCAACGCTTCCATGGCCGTGGGCATCTCGCTGTACGAGGTTTCCCGGCAGCGCGCCGCAAAGTAGCCCAACTCCCACATAAATTCCACACACCACCCGGCGCCGCAGGGGCGTCCGGGCTGGCCAGATGCCGCTGGCGGCTACTATTTAGGTGATGGTCATGCCGCTTTTCGACACCACGTCCGCCATGGAGGCCTCCACGGCTGTTCCACTTGGCGTGAGCGTTCCGCGCACTGACTCCGGCGGCACCCGCCACCACGCCGGAGGCCGTGCGAACGTGGCCTGCTTCGCCCCCGCCGTTTCCAGCCTGGAGGTCGTGTACTGCCCGCCCGGCGGCAAGTGGCGGGTCCAGGCCCTTCCCAACACCACCGGGGGCGTGCACCACGGCATCGTGGAGGACCTGCCGTACGGTTCGCGCTACGGCTTCCGTCCGGCGCGGGACGGGCAGTCCCTGCCGCTGGCGGTGCCCACCGCGGATGTGGACGGGCCCGGCAACCAGCCCCTGTTGCTGGACCCGTATTGCCACGGCATCGACCAGCGCGACGGCGTCATCACCAGCGTCCGCACGGCCACCGACTTCGACTGGGGTACTGACGATCGCCTGCGCCTGCCGTGGCGCAACACGATCATCTACGAAGCCCATGTCCGCGGACAAAGCATGCTCCATCCGGATGTTCCGGAAGAGCTGCGTGGAACCTATGCGGGGCTGGCACACCCCGCCGTCGTCGAGCACCTCACCAGCCTGGGCGTCACGTCCGTCCAACTCCTGCCGGTTCACTTCCATATCGATGAGCCGCACCTGCAGGACCTCGGGCTCACCAACTACTGGGGCTACAACACTGCTGCGTTCTTTGCCCCGCACCCCGCCTACGCCACCCGGGCCGCCCAGGAAGTGGGCCCCCAGGCAGTCCAAGACGAGTTCAAGGCCATGGTGAAGTCGCTCCACGCGGCCGGGCTGGAGGTCATCCTCGACGTCGTCTACAACCACACTGCCGAAGGCGGTGCCGACGGGCAGGTCCTCAGCTTCCGCGGGCTCGGCGAGGACACGTACTACCGGATGGACAGCCATGGCAGGTATGTGGACACCACCGGCTGCGGCAACAGCCTGGATTTCAGCGAACAGCGCGTGGTCCAGATGGTGGTCGATTCGCTGCGCTACTGGGTGGACGAGTACCACATCGATGGTTTCCGGTTCGACCTCGCCGTCACGCTCTGCCGGAACGCGGAGAACGAATTCGACCCGAAGCACCCCTTCCTCACTGCTGTTGCCGCCGACCCCGTCCTGTCCGACACCAAACTGATCGCCGAGCCATGGGACATTGGCTACGGAGGCTGGCAGACCGGGCGGTTCCCCATCGGCTGGGTGGATTGGAACGACCACTTCCGGGACGCCGTCCGTACGTTCTGGCTGGCCGACCAGGCTTCACTGGCGTCCGGAGGTCATGGCGGCACGATGGCCAGGCTTGCCGATTCCCTGTCCGGCTCCGCCGCCCTCTTCCAGCCATCCGGCCGCTCGCGCCTGGCCTCGGTCAACCTGGTGACCGCCCATGACGGCTTTACCATGAACGACCTCGTGTCCTATGACCGGAAGCACAACGAAGCCAACGGTGAAGAGAACCGCGATGGCCACGGCGACAACCGCAGCTACAACCACGGGGTGGAGGGGCCCACGGAGAACGGCGCAATTTTGGCCAGGCGTGCCCAGTCCCGCCGCAACCTGATGGCGTCGCTGATGGTCTCGCTCGGTGTCCCCATGATCACGGCCGGGGACGAACTGGCAAGGACGCAGCAGGGAAACAACAACGCCTACTGCCAGGACAACGCCATCACCTGGCTGGACTGGACGCTGACCCCGGAGGCGCACGAGATGCTGCGCAGCACAAAGCGGTACATCCGGCTGCGCAAGGAGTTCCTTGCGGCGCAGCCACGGGACTTTCCGGTACGGGACGAACAGTCCTACCTCCACTGGTTCGACCAGGACGGGCACCCCATGTCCGCCGACCGCTGGAACGATCCCCATCACCGGGTGATGCAGCTCCTGCTCGGATCCGGGAACGGCGACCTGGCGGGCCTGGTGGTGGTGAACGGCGGCGCCTCGGACGTGCAGGTCACCCTGCCCCGCGCGGTCCAGGGTTCCTCCCCCCGCACCTACGAGCTTCGGTTGACCACGTCGCCGCTGCACAAGTTGCGCCAGGGGACCGAGGTGCTGTCCGGGGAAAAGGATCTCGTGGAAGCCCAGTCCATCAGCATCTACCGGACCTAGGCCGGCCTGCCAGTGCATAACCGCTCCGTCCGTACCCTCTTGCTGGCTGCCCTGGTGGTGGCAGCCCTGCTCGCCTTCGGCGGGACCGGCCTGGGGACCAGCCTCCTTGACCAATTCGGCCAAGGGCACGCGGGGCAAGGACAACAGAGCCAGGGCACGACGCCGGGCGCCACTTCCAGCCCGGCCCGCGCCGCCAACCCGTCCAGCCTGCCGGAAATCCGGGAATCGGACCTGCCGGCGGAGGGGCGGAAGGTCCTGGCCCTGATCCGGTCCGGCGGCCCCTTTGCCTACAGCCAGGACGACCAGGCCTTCGGCAACTTCGAACGGGTCCTGCCGCAGCGGAACAGGGGGTACTACCGCGAATACACGGTTCCCACGCCGGGCGAATCCGACCGGGGTGCCCGCCGCATCGTGGCCGGCGGGGGCGGGGAAAAGTACTACACGGCAGACCACTACGAAACGTTCAAGTACATAGCGGAAGGCAGCTAGCACAACCATGAAGATTTTCTCCGGCGACACCTGGACCCTGGAAGAGTTGCAGGAACAGGTGGCCGACGCCGGCCGGCGCAGCCTCGTGGTCCCGCCCGCGGACAGCAAGCGGGCCGTCCTGGAAACCTTCGGCGAGGTCCTCAGCTTCCCGGAGCACTATGGGGTGAACCTGGATGCCCTGAACGATTCACTCCACGACTTCGCGGACAGCATCACCGACAACGGCAACCCTCCCGTCACCGTGCTGTGGCAGGTGGCTGCTCCGTTCCGCGCCGACAGGTCGTTCGGCATCATCTGCGAAATCCTGCAGGACGCCGAGCGCTACGCCGGCAAGGACCTGGCCGTGACCGCCGTCCTGCTCTAGGAGCGCGTCCGGCTGAAGGCCACGGGGGAGGAGTCAGGCCTGCTTGCGCTCCTCCTGCGAAGCGTAGGTGTCCAGCAACGCGGCGGCCCGGCCGCCGTCGTCCTCCGCTGCCAGGCCCTTGCGCATGCTCTCCGCCTTCTCCCGGCCCGCGGGAAACGGCGGAAGCAGCGGCACCTCGGGGTCGGTCAGCACCTCGATCACCACGGGACTGTCCGCGGCGAAGGCCTCCTCCCAGGCAGCGCCGATGTCCTCCGGATCTTCCACGCGGATGCCGCGGAGCCCCAGCAGGTCCGCATAGCCGGCAAAGGGAAAATCGGGAAGCTGCTGGCTGTCGGCGAACCGCGGTTCGCCCTCGGACTCGCGCTGCTCCCACGTGACCTCGGTCAGCTCACGGTTGTTGAAGACGCACACCACGAACCGCGGATCCTGCCACTGCTGCCAGCGGTGCGCCACGGTCACCAGTTCGGCCAGGCCGGACATCTGCATGGCACCGTCCCCGGCCAAGGCCACCAGCGGCAGGTCGGGCCTGGCCAGCTTGGCGGCGAGGCCGTACGGGATGGCGCATCCCATGCTGGCCAGCGTCCCGGACAGGTGCACGGGCACGCCGGGCGGCAAGATCAGTTGCCGGGCATACCAGTACACGCAGCTGCCGACGTCGATACTCACCTGGGCGTCCGCCGGGAGCCGGCCGTTGAGCTCGCGGACCACCCGTTCCGGGTTGACGGGGCTGGCAGGAACAGCGGCGCGGTCGGCGGCGAGGATGCGCCAGCGGCTGACCTGTTCCTCCACGTCGGAGCGCCATTGGCTGCGCGGACGGTGTTCGAGCCTGCTGTTCAAGGCTTCCAGGGCGGAGCCGGCGTCCCCGGCCAGGCCCACTTCCACCGGGTAGCGGTTGCCGATCTTTTTCTCGTCGATGTCGATCTGCACGGCGCGGGCCGCGCCGGGCGGCGGATAAAACTCGGTCCAGGGGTCGTTGGAGCCCACGATGAGCAGGGCATCGCAGTTGCCCAGGAGGTGCGCACTTGCGGTGGTGCCCAGGTGGCCCATCGTGCCGACGGCAAACGGCAGGTTCTCGTCGACATAGGGCTTGCCCAGCAGGCTGGTGGCAATCCCGGCCTGGAGTTTCTCCGCCACTGCAACGACTTCCTGTCCGGCCCGGCGCGCACCCTGTCCCACCAGGAGGGCAACACGCTCTGCCGAGTTCAGGAGCGCAGCGGCGGCGTCCAGGTCCTCGTCCCGCGGCGTCTTGGCCGCGGCACTCCAGGACGGTGCCGTCACCACGATCCCGTGCTGCTGCTCCAGCCCGGGTGCGGGTGCTGACTGTATGTCGTGGGGGACGATCACCACGCAGGGCGACGAGGTGGCCTTCGCAGTCCTGAAGGCACGGTCCAGAACCATGGGAACCTGCTCGGGCGCGCTGACCAGCTGCACGAACTGCGACGCCACGTCCTTGAACAGGGCGGGAAGGTCGATCTCCTGCATGTAGGCGGACCCCAGCACGGTGCGGCTCTGCTGGCCCACGATCGCCACCACCGGAACGCCGTCCAGCTTGGCGTCATAGAGCCCGTTGAGCAGGTGCACGGCGCCAGGACCCTGGGTGGACGTCACCACGCCCACGCCACCGGTGTACTTCGCGTGGCCAACCGCCATGAACGCCGCGGTTTCCTCGTGCCGGGCCTGGACGAACTCAACCTGCCCTTCGGTGCTGCCCTCAGTCCTGCGGAGCGCACCCATGAAGCCGTTGATGCCGTCACCGCTGTATCCGAAGACGCGGTTCACTCCCCAGGTCCTGAGCCGCTCCACGATGGCGTCGGCCACGGTACGTTCGGTCATGGTGTCCTCCTGCGTCGGGGTTGGTGCCCTGCCTGCAGGAGCCTTACCCACCGGAGCGGCGCCTAAGCGTTGACGATCAGTCCGAGCTCGGCCTTGGAAGCCAGGGCGTCGTGCCGCGGGAGGACCCGGACGGTGTAGCCGAAAGGCCCGGAACGGTCGATCACCAGGGAACCGCTGAACAGGTGGCGGCCGCTGCCCAAATGTTCCTGGACCTTCAGCTCCATCATGGTGATGTCGGCCAGGGTGTCATTCTCCTCAGCCTTCCCGTATGCCACTTCCACGCAGACGTCCTCCGGGGTCAGCGCATTGAGGGCCACGTACGCGTTGACCTGGAGGGTGTCACCGATCTGCGGGTCCTCGGACACGCCCACCGAATCCACGTGTTCCACATGGATCTGGGGCCAGGCGGCACGCACCTTCGCGGACCAGGCGGCCAGGGCCCGCGCCTGCGCGTAGGAGTTCGCGGTGGCACTGCGTCCCGCCTCTGCCGCGGGGCGGTAGAGGATGTTCACGTAGTCGCGGAGCATGCGTTCGGCGGAGACTGCGGGGCCGAGGTGGGACAGAGTGTGCTTGATCATGGACACCCAGTGCGTGGGGACCTTCTCGCTCCTGGTGGTCGACGGGCCGGCCGCGCCTGCCGCCTCGGACACGGTGCTTCCGTAGAAGCGCGGCGCCACCTGCGTTTCGAGCAGCTCGTACAGCGCCGCCGCCTCGATGTCGTCCCGCTCCTCGGGGGACGCGTCGTTGTTGGCGGTGGGGATCGCCCAGCCGTTCTCGCCGTCGTACATCTCATCCCACCAGCCGTCCAGGACGGAGAGGTTCAGCGAACCGTTCAGCGCCGCCTTCATGCCGGACGTGCCGCAGGCCTCCAACGGCCGCAGCGGGTTGTTCAGCCAGACGTCGCAGCCGGGGAACAGCGTCCTGGCCATGGCGATGTCGTAGTTTGGCAGGAACGCGATCCGGTGGCGGACCTCGGGGTCGTCCGTGAACCGCACCAGCTCCTGGATCATCTTTTTCCCGGCGTCGTCCGCAGGGTGCGACTTTCCGGCGATGACCAGCTGGATGGGGTGGTCCTTGTGCAGGAGCAGTGCCTTCAGCCGCGCCGGCTCGCGCAGCATCAGGGTGAGCCGCTTGTAGGTGGGCACCCGGCGGGCAAACCCGATGGTCAGGACGTCCGGGTCCAGGACGCTGTCTGTCCAGCCGAGCTCGGCATCGGCGGCACCGCGCTTCTTCCACGCTGCCCGGAGCCTGCGCCGGACATCCTCCACCAGCGCTGCCCGCATCTCGCGGCGAAGCGCCCACACGTCGGCGTCGCTGACGTTGTAGGCGAGGTCCCATTTACCCAGCGCTTCCGCTTCGCTGCCGAACTGGTCCCGGGCGAGCTTGGAGATGCGGCTGTCCACCCAGGTGGGCACGTGCACGCCGTTGGTCACCGAGGTGATGGGAACCTCGGAATGGTCAAAGCCCGGCCACAGAGCGGAGAACATGCTGCGGGACACCTCGCCGTGGAGCTTGGCAACGCCGTTGGCACGCTGGGCCAGCCGCAGGCCCATCACGGCCATGTTGAAGACTGACGGGTTGCCGTCCGCATAGTTCTCCCGGCCCAGTTCCAGGATCCGGTCCACCGGCACGTCCGGCGCCAGGCCGGCCTGGAAGAAGTGGCTGATCTGGGCGATCTCGAACCTGTCGATGCCCGCCGGCACCGGGGTGTGCGTGGTGAACACAGTAGAGGCGCGCCCGGCGGCGAGGGCTTCGTCGAAGGTCAGCGGCTGCTCCCCGGACATGAGTTCCTGGATGCGCTCGATCCCCAGGAAACCGGCGTGCCCCTCATTGGTGTGGAACACCTCCGGGGCGGCGCAGCCAGTCAGTTTCTGGAAGGCGCGCAGGGCCTTCACGCCGCCCATGCCCAGCAGCAGCTCCTGCTGAAGCCTGTGGTCCCCGCCGCCGCCGTAGAGCCGGTCGGTAATACTGCGGGCGGCGTCATCGTTGCCCGGAACGTTGGAGTCAAGGAGGAGCAGGGGGACACGCCCGACGTCGGCACGCCAGATGTGTGCCAGAAGCCGCCTGCCGTTGGGCAGGGGGAGCGAGATCTGCAGCGCCTTGCCGTTGCCGTCGGGGGAGGGCTCGCGGAGCAGGGTGAGGGGCAGCCCGTCAGGGTCCAGGACAGGGTAGGTCTCCTGCTGCCAGGCGTCCCGGGAGAGGGACTGCTTGAAGTAGCCGGCCTGGTACAGCAGGCCCACGCCGATCAGCGGCACGCCCAGGTCCGAAGCGGCCTTCAGGTGGTCGCCGGCCAGGATGCCCAGGCCGCCGGAGTACTGGGGGAGGACTTCGGTGATGCCGAACTCGGGGGAGAAATAGGCAATGGAGGCCGGCGCGTCGGGACCCAGCCCCTGGTACCAGCGCGGCTCGTCGAGGTACCGGTCAAGGTCCTGTTCCGCCGCCCGCACCCGGTCCACCACCGACTGGTCCGCCGCAAGCTGCTGGAACTCCTCACGGCTGACCATGCCCAGGAAACCGATGGGGTCCTGCCCGCTTTCCTCCCAGAGGCGCGGGTTCAGGCCAGCGAACAGTTCGCGGGTGGGGCGGTGCCAGGACCACCGCAAATTGCTGGCCAGCCGGGCAAGCGGCCGAATGGGCTCAGGGAGGACTGTACGGACCGTAAACCTGCGGATTGCCTTCACCTGCGTCACACTAACCGACAACCTGCCTGCCGGGAACCAGCATTGGGTTTCTTTTGGGTAAATGACCGGGGCATGAAGAAAATGGCGGGCGGCACGGCGAAATTGATGAGCAGCCTTAGCAATCTTCGCCGTTTCTCGCTAACGTCGAGCCTGTGACGACTAACTCAGGAACCAGTGCCGCATCAACCAAAATGCTCCAGCGCCGCATCACCGAGGGTCTGCGGTTCGGGCGTTTTCCCATCACCGCCGTGCAGCCCGTCGTCGAGGGCGGCAGGTTTCCGGCCAAGGCAGTGCCGGGGGAGGGCATCGTTGTCGGTGCCACCGCCTTCCGCGAAGGCCATGACCAGCTCGGCGTCAGCGCCGTGCTTTTGGATCCAGCCGGAGCCGAGCGCCAGCGTGTACGGCTCGCGCCGCCCCGCGGGGAACGAGGCATGGGCACGGACCGCTGGGAAGGCATCCTCACGCCGTCGGAAACCGGCAACTGGTCCTTTGTCATCGAAGCCTGGCATGACCGCTACGGAACCTGGCATCACAATGCCGAGGTGAAGATCGATGCGGGCATCGACGTCGAACTCATGCTCGCCGAAGGTGCCAAGCTGCTGGCCGACGCAGCGCAGGAGGACTTCCGCAGCGAAGCGGACCGGGAAACGCTCCGCCACGCCGCCGACGTCCTGGCCGACCAGTCCCGCGGCACGGAAGAACGGCTCGCAGCCGGGTTCAGCCAGGAGATTGCCGGCATCGTTGACCGCGAGCCCATCCGTGAGCTCGTCACTGTCTCCGAAGAGTTCCCCCTGCTGGTGGAGCGGGACCGCGCCGGCCGCGGCGCCTGGTACGAGTTCTTCCCCCGGTCCGAAGGCGCCGTCAAGGACCACACCACCGGCGCCTGGACCTCCGGCAACTTCCGCACCGCCGCCAAGCGGCTCGACGCCGTGGCCGCCATGGGATTCGACGTCCTCTACATGCCGCCCATTCACCCCATCGGCGTGCAGCACCGCAAGGGACCCAACAACACGCTGGTGGCCGGCCCCAACGACCCCGGTTCGCCCTGGGCCATCGGTGCCAAGGAGGGTGGCCACGACGCCATCCATCCCGACCTCGGGTCCTTCGACGATTTCGACGCCTTCGTGGCGCGGGCCAATGAACTTGGCCTCGAGGTTGCCCTGGACCTTGCCCTCCAGGCGGCACCGGACCACCCCTGGGTGCAGTCCCACCCCGAGTGGTTCACCACGCGCGTGGACGGCAGTATTGCGTATGCGGAAAATCCGCCCAAGAAGTACCAGGACATTTATCCGCTCAATTTCGATAATGACCCTGAAGGGCTTTCCCGCGAAATTCTCCGGATTGTGCTGCTCTGGGTCAGCCACGGGGTAAAGATATTCCGGGTCGATAACCCGCACACCAAACCGGTGTGGTTCTGGGAATGGCTTATTGCGGAAGTCAATAAAGAAGTTCCCGGCGTCGTCTTCCTGGCCGAAGCCTTCACCCGGCCGGCCATGATGCACGCACTGGGCAGGGCCGGCTTCCAGCAGTCCTACACCTACTTCACCTGGCGCAACACAAAGAAGGAGATCGAGGCCTACTTTAACGAAGTCAGCCACGAGTCCCCGGCATTCTTCCGACCCAACTTCTTTGTGAACACGCCGGATATCCTCACCGAGTACCTGCAGTACGGCGGCCCCGCCGCGTTCCGGGTCAGGGCCGTCCTTGCCTCCACGGGCAGCCCGCTGTGGGGCGTCTACGCCGGCTACGAACTGTACGAGCACGTGGCCCGGCCGGGCGCCGAGGAGTACATCGACAACGAGAAGTTCGAATACAAGCACCGCGACTGGGACGCCGCCTCTGAATCCGGCCGCACCCTGGCTCCCTACATCACCCGGCTGAACCACATCCGCCGGGACCACCCCGCGCTGCTGGACCTGCAGAACCTCACGGTCCACCAGAGCACGGATGAGTCCACAGTGGTGTACTCCAAGCACAAGACGCTGCCCGACGGGTCCAAGGACACCCTCATCGTGGTGGTCAACGTGGACCCGCACGTCACTAAGGAATGCAGCGTGGCCCTGGACCTGGCGGCCCTGGAACTGGATCCGCAGGACCTCACGCCGGGCGGCGGCTTCTACGTGGATGACCTGATCTCCGGCCAAAGCTGGGAGTGGGGCGAGTACAACTACGTGCGCCTTGACCCGCACGTGGAGCCGGCCCACATCCTGAGCGTGAGGAGAATGCATTCGTGAATTTCAATCCGCAAAGTTCCGGCCATTTCACTCCCAAGAACACATTCGAGCTCAATGCACCCGGCCTCCAGCATGATCCGCTGTGGTACCGGAAGGCCGTGTTCTACGAGGTGCTGGTCAGGGCCTTCGCGGATGCCAACGGCGATGGGTCCGGAGATTTCTCCGGGCTCATCGACCGGCTGGATTACCTTCAGTGGCTGGGCGTGGACTGCCTTTGGCTGCCGCCGTTCTTCCAGTCGCCCCTGCGGGATGGTGGCTACGACATCTCGGACTACAACTCGGTCCTGGATGAGTTCGGCACCATCAGCGACTTCAAGCGACTGGTGGCCGAAGCCCACGCCCGTGGCGTGCGGGTCATCATCGACCTGCCGCTGAACCACACCTCCGACCAGCACCCCTGGTTCCAGGAATCCCGGAAGGATCCGGACGGGCCCTTCGGTGACTTCTACGTCTGGAGCGACACCGACGAGAAATACCAGGACGCCCGCATCATCTTCGTGGACACGGAGGAATCGAACTGGACCTTCGATCCCATCCGCCGCCAGTTCTTCTGGCACCGGTTCTTCAGCCACCAGCCTGACCTGAACTTCGAAAACCCCAAGGTCATCGACGCGCTCTTCGACGTCGTCCGGTTTTGGCTGGACCAGGGCATCGACGGGTTCCGGGCTGATGCCATTCCCTACCTCTACGAGGAGGAAGGCACCAACTGCGAGAACCTCCCGGCCACCCACGAGTTCCTCCGCCAACTGCGCGCCATGGTGGACGAAAGCTATCCAGGCCGGGTCATCATCGCCGAAGCCAACCAGCCGCCCAACGAGGTGGTGGAGTACTTCGGCACCGAAGATGAACCCGAATGCCACATGGCGTTCCACTTCCCGATCATGCCGCGCCTGTACTACGCGCTCCGGGACCAGAAGGCCGCACCCATCATCGAGACCATGCGCGACACCCCGGATATCCCGGAGGGTGCGCAGTGGGGCACGTTCCTGCGCAACCATGACGAACTGACCCTCGAAATGGTCACGGCCGATGAACGCGCAGCCATGCTCGGCTGGTACGCGCCGGACCCGCGCATGCGTGCGAACATCGGCATCCGGCGCCGCCTGGCCCCGCTGCTGGACAACTCCCGGGCGGAGATCGAGTTGATCAACGCCCTGCTCCTCTCGCTACCGGGCAGCCCGTTCCTGTATTACGGGGACGAGATCGGCATGGGAGACAACATCTGGCTTGAAGACCGCGACGCGGTCCGCACCCCCATGCAGTGGAACCCGGACCGGAATGCAGGCTTCTCGAACGCCGACCCCGGCAAGCTTTACCTGCCGCCCATCCAGTCGCTGGTGTACAACTACAGCATGGCCAACGTGGAAGCCGAGGCTGCCCATTCGGGTTCGCTGCTGCGCTGGACCCGGCAGATCCTCAGCGTCCGCAAGAACCACCCAGCGTTCGGCCTGGGCGGATTCAAGCATGTTGAAGCAGACCACGACGCCGTGCTGGCGTACCTCCGCGAGCTTCCGGACAACAACCCTGCCGGTGCCGCCGGCGAAAGCGTCCTCTGCGCCTTCAACCTCTCCCAGCACCCCGTCGCTGCCAGGCTGCGCGTCCCCGACTACGCCGGGCGCGGCCTGCGTGACGTTTTCGGCGGCCAGCCGTTCCCCGGCATCAATGACGACGGGAGCCTGACCCTGACACTGGGAAGCCACGACTTCTTCTGGCTCCGCGTCAGGTCCGCGGCGTCCAACCCGTCCTCGCCCTACACCCAGGCCATGCCCATCCTGTCGATAGAGAACTGAGATGAACCAGCCAATCCTCACTCCCGCCCTGACCGCGCTGCTCAAGGAATGGCTGCCCCGGCAGCGATGGTTCCCCGTCAAGTCTCCCGACTTCCAAATGTCCCAGGCAGGCAGCCTGGGCCTGGAAGATCCCACCGGCCACGCCGCGCTGGCAGTCTTCCTGCTGGACGTCACCACGGAAGCGCCCGACGGCGGCACGCGGACTGCGGTGGTCCAGGTCCCCCTCAGCTTCCGCCCGGCACCCGCGGGCGGCATGGAGCGCGCGCTCGTCGGGGAAGCCGCGGGAACAGACCCGTCCCGCCCCTGGGTTTACGACGCAGTGCACGACCCCGAATTCGTGGGCGCCTGGCTGGAACTGATCCGGCAGGAGGAAAAGGCACCGAACGGAAGCGCCAGGGGGTACCGCGTAGAGGGCCCCTACCGCCTGCCCACAGCCAAGGGCGTGGTGAAGGTCCTGAGCGGTGAGCAGTCGAACAGTTCCGTCATTGTTGACGACGGCGAATCGGCGGCGATGGTGAAGTTCTTCCGTGTGCTTTCGGACGGCACAAACCCCGAAATCGAAGTCGGGGCAGCGCTGACCAAGGCCGGCACTGCTGAAGTTCCGGCCACCCTCGGCTGGGTCCGCGGCGAGTGGCTGGCCAAAGCCGGCAACGGCCAGGGCACCAAGCCTGTCCAGGGCGAATTGGCGGTGGCCCACGAGTTCCTTGTCGGCGGCCGCGACGCTTGGCGGTTGGCCGTCGATGCGGCCCGCTCGGGAACCGACTTCACCTCGGAGGCAAGAGCCCTGGGTGCGGCCACCGCCACCGTTCACCGTCGCCTCGCGGAAACGCTGGGGCAATCGGCCGGGACGGGAACTGGACCGTCAGTGGGGCAGGCTGTTGCCCAGCGGGTCCGCAGCGCATGGGCGGAAGCCCGTTCCGCCGTCGGCCCCTATGACCAGGCGCTGGACGCCCTGCTGGAAGGCCTCGATGCCGCACCCGGCAGCCCCCTCCAGCGCATCCACGGCGACCTCCATCTCGGCCAGATCCTCCAGGTCACCGGGCAAACGGGCGACCAGTCCCGCTGGGCCATCCTCGATTTCGAGGGTGAACCGCTGCGGCCCATCGCCGAGCGGAACGTGCCGGACGTGCCCCTGCGCGACGTCGTGGGCATGCTGCGGTCGTTCGACTATGCGGCCGGTGCGGCCCAGCGTGAGCAGGAGGGCGCCCAGGTTCCGGATTCCTGGGTGGACGACTGCGCCGACGCCTTCCTCGAGGGTTATTCGGGGGTCATTCCGGGTACGGTTGACCGGACCTCGCCCCTGTTTGTGGCATTGTGGCTGGACAAGGCGCTGTACGAAGTTGTTTATGAAATGCGTAACAGGCCCGACTGGCTGGCGATCCCAGTGAACGCCGCCAGGCGGCTTTTGAGCGGTAACGGCACCGGCGATCAGGTCGGTGCAGCATCGGAAGGTAACGAAATGACAGGCTCAGCACGAACTGACCGCCCGGGGGTGCCGCTGCACGTGGATGAAGGCACCCTGGGCCGGATCGCAAACGGCGAACACCATGCCCCCCATTCAGTCCTGGGCGCGCACCTCGATGACTACGGTCATGTCACCATCCGCACCGTGAAGCACCTCGCTGACGCGGTCACCGTCGTCACCGCCGGCGGCGAGGTTCCCATGCAGCACGAAGCGCACGGGGTGTGGGTGGCAGTGCTTGAACCGCCGCAGCAGGGCCATGTTCCCGACTACCGGCTTTCCGTCACCTACCCCGGGAAGGACCCGGTCACGGTGGACGAGCCGTACCGCTACCTGCCGACGGTGGGTGAGGTGGACCTGCACCTGATCGGCGAGGGCCGGCACGAGAAACTCTGGGAAGTCCTGGGCGCCCACGTGCAGCACTACAAGTCTTCGATGGGGGACGTTGACGGTGTCTCGTTCGCTGTCTGGGCGCCGAACGCGCAGGCAGTCCGGGTCAAGGGCGACTTCAACGCCTGGGACGGACGCGAACACTCGATGCGCTCGCTGGGGTCGTCCGGGGTCTGGGAAGTCTTCCTCCCGGGGGTTACGGCAGGGGCATGCTACAAATTCGAAATCCTGACCCGGGGCGGGTACTGGGTGGAGAAGGCCGACCCCCTGGCATTCAACACCGAGGTGCCGCCGCTGACGGCGTCGCGCGTGGTGGAACGCTCCTACGCGTTCAAGGACGACGAATGGATGGCGGCCCGGGCCAAGCGTGACCCGCACAACTCCGCGATGAGCGTCTACGAGGTGCACCTGGGGTCCTGGCGACTGGGGCTCGGCTACCGCGAACTCGCCAAGGAACTGGTGGAGTACGTGAAGTGGCTTGGCTTCACCCACGTGGAATTCATGCCCGTGGCCGAGCACCCGTTCGGCGGCTCCTGGGGTTACCAGGTCACGTCGTACTACGCCCCGACCTCCAGGTTCGGCCACCCGGATGAGTTCCGCTACCTGGTGGACACCCTCCACCAGGCCGGGATCGGCGTCCTGCTGGACTGGGTGCCCGCGCACTTCCCCAAGGACTCGTGGGCCCTGGCAAAGTTCGACGGCGAGGCCCTCTACGAGCACTCCGACCCGGCCCTCGGCGAGCACCCCGACTGGGGCACGCTGATCTTCGACTTCGGACGTACCGAGGTGCGGAACTTCCTGGTGGCGAACGCGCTCTACTGGCTGGACGAGTTCCACATCGATGGCCTGCGCGTGGACGCCGTGGCGTCCATGCTTTACCTCGACTACTCGCGCCAGGAAGGCCAGTGGCGGCCCAACCGCTTCGGCGGCCGGGAGAACCTTGAGGCCATCTCCTTCCTCCAGGAAGTCAACGCGACGGTCTACAAGACGCACCCGGGTGCCGTCATGATCGCGGAGGAATCCACTGCATTCCCCGGCGTCACTGCCCCCACCAGCCACGGCGGACTGGGCTTCGGCCTGAAATGGAACATGGGCTGGATGCACGATTCGCTCAAGTACGCCTCCGAGGACCCGGTCAACCGTAAGTGGCACCACGGCACGGTCACGTTCTCGCTGGTGTACGCGTTCACGGAGAACTTCCTGCTGCCCATCAGCCACGATGAAGTAGTCCACGGCAAGGGTTCCATGCTGCGCAAGATGCCGGGCGACCGCTGGCAGCAGCTGGCCAACCTCCGCGCCTTCCTCGCCTACCAGTGGGCGCACCCCGGCAAGCAGCTCATCTTCATGGGCACCGAATTCGGCCAGGAAGCGGAGTGGTCCGAGCAGCACGGCCTGGACTGGTGGCTCGCGGACATCCCCGCACACAAGGGCCTGCAGCTGCTGACCAAGGACCTTAACGAGCTGTACAAGGCGACGCCGGCCCTGTACACCCAGGACAATGTTCCGGCCGGGTTCCAATGGATCAACGGGGGAGACGCGGACAGGAATGTCCTGTCGTTCATCCGCTGGGGTGCCGACGGCGACCCGATCGTCTGCGCCATCAACTTCTCGGGCGCCCCGCATGTGGGCTACACCCTGGGAGTGCCGGTTTCCGGTCTTTGGACAGAGGTCCTCAACACGGACCACGCCACCTACGGCGGGTCCGGCGTCCTCAACGCGGGCGAACTGAAGGCCACCGACGTTGGGCAGGACGGCCAGCCGGCAACGTTGACCGTTACGCTTCCCCCGCTGGGAGCTTCGTTCTTCAAGCCCGGAGCTTCGGCCGGAAGCTGACGGCGGGCTGGAACACCTCCGTCTTCAGGACAGTAGAAAGCCTGGGATCCCCCGTGATTCCGGGCTTTTTGCTGTCCTGAGGACGACCGGGGGAGGAGTCCCCGAGCCTGGATTGGCCATCCCGGAAGAGTGGTGGTAGAGTTTATTTCCGCGCTGATCCACGAAGTCAGACGGAAAACCGGAACCCCAAGCATCTCGCTGAGGAAGTTCGCGGTGGCCGGTTTGACAAGCTGGAAGTCAGCGGGTAAGTTTGGAAAGTTGCTCCGGAGCGATCCTGAATGTTTGGTTTGGGTGGTGCCGGGTGTGTCTGTTGTTTGAGAACTCAATAGTGTGCCATGTTTGTTGATACCGATTTTTTA
>NZ_JAIFZQ010000017.1 GCF_019710585.1 Arthrobacter sp. MAHUQ-56
GGCCCCTTGCCGCAAAAGCGCAAAGAACCCGTCCCTGACCGCATCCCCAAAAACGTACCCCGCCGGCATCGCAACACCCCTTCAACGGTTTCGTTGCAACGACCATATGAATCCGCCGAGGTCATAACGGCAGCTGCGCAGCAATCGATAAACCAACGACGACGGCCGGTGACCTTTCCTGGGAAAGGCCACCGGCCGTCGTCGTACTTCTTGTTCAGATATTGAACCCGAGGGCCCGCATCTGGTCCTTGCCGTCGTCCGTGATCCGTTCCGGACCCCACGGCGGCATCCATACCCAGTTCAGGCGCCAGTCGTCCACGACGCCGTCCAAGGCCTTGCCCACCTGCTCCTCGAGCACGTCGGTGAGCGGGCAGGCGGCGGTGGTGAGCGTCATGTCGATCAGCAGCGCACCGTCGTCGTCGGAGTACTTCAGGCCGTAAAGCAGCCCGAGGTCCACAACGTTGACGCCAAGCTCAGGATCGATGACGTCCTTGAGCGCCTCTTCGACGTCCTCCAGGGCCGTGCGGCCCGGCGTGATTTCGGTCATGGCAAGTCCTTACTAGGCCTGTGCTGCGGCCGCAGCCGCGATGCTGGCAGCGCCGGCGCCCTTGGCGTAGCGGTCGTAGCCCTCTTCCTCAAGGCGGTCGGCGAGTTCGGGACCGCCCTCTTCAACAACCTGGCCGTCCACGAACACGTGGACGAAGTCAGGCTTGATGTAGCGCAGGATGCGCGTGTAGTGCGTGATGAGCAGCGTGCCCATGTTTCCTTCGGCGTGGGCACGGTTGACGCCCTCGGAGACGATCTTGAGCGCGTCGACATCCAGGCCGGAGTCGGTCTCGTCCAGCACCGCGAACTTGGGCTTGAAGAGCTCCAGCTGGAGGATCTCCACGCGCTTCTTTTCGCCGCCGGAGAAGCCTTCGTTGACGTTGCGCTGGGCGAAGTCGGCGTCGATGCGCAGCTTCTCCATGGCGTCCTTGACGTCCTTGGTCCAGGTCCGCAGCTTGGGTGCTTCTCCGTCGATGGCGGTCTTGGCGGTGCGCAGGAAGTTGGTCATGGTGACGCCGGGAACCTCAACCGGGTACTGCATGGCCAGGAACACGCCGGCGCGGGCGCGCTCGTCAACGCTCATCGCCAGGACGTCTTCGCCGTCCAGGGTGATGGTGCCGTTGGTGACGGTGTACCGGGGGTGGCCTGCGATGGTGGAGGCCAGGGTGGACTTGCCCGAACCGTTGGGGCCCATGATCGCGTGGGTTTCACCGGTGCGGATGGTCAGGCTGACGCCCTTCAGGATCTCCTTGGTGCCCTGTTCCGTCTCAATGCTGACGTGCAGGTCCTTGATCTCAAGAGTTGACATGCTCTTCTTTCTTTTAGCTCGTAAGTCTGGTGCTGGCGGCAATCAGTAGTTGTCTACTGCCGCGCCGTTCAAAACGTTGGTGACGTCCACGTAGACGTCGTCGCCATCGAGCTCGACGGCGAACACCGGAACGGGATCGTAGGCGGGCAACTGCAGCGGCTGGCCGCTGCGCAGGTCGAACTGGGAGCCGTGGCCCCAGCATTCGATGGCGCAGCCTTCAACGTCGCCTTCGGACAGCGAAATGTCCGCGTGCGAGCAGGTGTCGCCGATTGCATGGATCTCGCCCATCGAATCCCGGACCACAGCCACCGGGTAGCCGTCGACCAGGATGCGCAGCGCCTGCTTGACCTTGATGTCACTGGCACTGCAGACCAGCTCGCCCTTGGGTGTCCCGCTCATGCGTTCCTGCCTGTCCCTTAGTTGTCCGTCGCCGCGAGTTCGCGTTCCACAGCCTCGGTCAGGCGCTCTTCGAGGGCCGGGACCTTGATCTGCTGGATGATCTCGTTGAGGAAGCCGCGGACCACCAGGCGGCGGGCAACATCCTCGGGGATGCCGCGGGCCATCAGGTAGAACAGGTGCTCGTCGTCGAAGCGGCCGGTGGCACTGGCGTGGCCGGCACCCTCGATCAGGCCGGTCTCGATTTCGAGGTTGGGCACGGAGTCCGCGCGGCAGCCGTCGGTGAGGACCAGGTTCTGGTTCTTCTCGTAGGAGTCGGTGCCTTCGGCCTGCTTCTGGATCAGCACGTCGCCCACCCAGACCGTGTGTGCACCCTTGCCCTGCAGCGCGCCCTTGTACAGGACGTTGGACTTGCAGTTGGGGACGTTGTGGTCCACGAAGGAGCGGTGCTCCAGGTGCTGGCCGGCGTCGGCGAAGTAGAGGCCCAGGAGCTCGGCTTCGGCGCCTTCACCGGCGAACCGGACGTTGGAGTTCAGGCGGACGATCTTGCCGCCAAGGGTTACGGCGATGTGCTTGTACACGGCGTCCTTGGCAACCTCGGCGTCGTGCTGGGCCAGGTGCTTGGCGTCGTCTTCCCACAGCTGCACCGAAACCACGGTGAGCTGGGCGCCCTGGCGGACCAGGACCTCCACGTTGCCGTTGTGGTCGGCGATGCCGCCGTGCTCCAGGATCACCACGCCGCGGCTGTTGGCCCCGGCTTCGATGACCACATGGGAGTTGCTGCGGCGGCCCGCACCCTTGCCGGTCAGGACAACGCGCACGGGAGCGTCCAGTTCAGCGTTCTCCGGGATGGAGATGAGCTGGGCGCCACCGGCGTTGGCGGAGGCGACGACGGCGGCACGGTCGGCGGGGACCAGGGTGGCACCACGGGGGGCCTCGCCTGCGCCGAGGATCCGCTGCACGACGGCGGCCGGCGCCTCGACGGAAACGTCCAGGACACCGTCTTCCGACGGAGCGTCGGACAACAGGTTGGACAGTTCCCGCACCGGGGTGAACCGCCATTCCTCTTCCCGGCCGTTGGGCACGGCGAAGTCGGCCACGTCGTGGCTGGTGAGCCGTTCGGCGCGGGAGGCCATGACCTGCGTGCCGTGGCTGTGGTGGCGGTCAACCTTGGAGGCGACCAGGTGTTCGCCCTCCTCGGTGAAGCCGGCGATCGACGGTGCGCCGATGCGCGCCTTTTCGGTGGTTGCTTCGGCAGTCATTAACCGACGGATCCTTCCATCTGGAGTTCGATGAGGCGGTTCAGCTCAAGGGCGTATTCCATGGGCAGTTCACGGGCGATCGGCTCGATGAAGCCGCGCACGATCATGGCCATGGCCTCGTCCTCGGGCATGCCGCGGGACATGAGGTAGAAGAGCTGCTCCTCGCTGACGCGGGAAACGGTGGCCTCGTGTCCCAGCTGGACATCGTCCTCGCGGATGTCGATGTACGGGTAAGTGTCCGAGCGGGAAATGGTGTCCACCAGGAGGGCGTCGCAACGCACGGTGTTGGCCGAGTGCTTGGCGCCTTCCCGGACCTGGACCAGGCCGCGGTAGGCGGCACGGCCGCCGCCGCGGGCAACGGACTTGGAGATGATGGAGCTCTTGGTGTTCGGTGCGATGTGCACCATCTTGGAGCCCGTGTCCTGGTGCTGTCCCTCGCCGGCGAAGGCGATGGACAGGGTCTCGCCCTTGGCGTGCTCACCCACCAGGTAGACGGCCGGGTACTTCATGGTGACCTTGGAGCCGATGTTGCCGTCAACCCATTCCATGGTGGCGCCGGCTTCGCAGACGGCGCGCTTGGTCACCAGGTTGTACACGTTGTTGGACCAGTTCTGGATGGTGGTGTAGCGGACGCGGGCGCCCTTCTTCACGATGATCTCAACGACGGCGGAGTGCAGCGAGTCCGAGGTGTAGATCGGCGCGGTGCAGCCTTCGATGTAGTGGACGTAGGAGTCCTCGTCGGCGATGATCAGGGTGCGCTCGAACTGGCCCATGTTTTCCGTGTTGATGCGGAAGTAGGCCTGCAGCGGGATGTCCACGTGGACGCCCTTGGGCACGTACACGAAGGAACCGCCGGACCACACTGCGGTGTTCAGCGAAGCGAACTTGTTGTCGCCCACCGGGATCACGGTGCCGAAGTATTCCTGGAAGATCTCCGGGTGTTCCTTCAGCGCGGTGTCGGTGTCCAGGAAGATGACGCCCTGGGCTTCGAGGTCCTCGCGGATCTGGTGGTAGACCACCTCGGACTCGTACTGGGCGGCCACGCCGGAGACCAGGCGGCTGCGCTCAGCTTCCGGGATGCCGAGCTTCTCGTACGTGTTGCGGATGTCCTCGGGCAGGTCTTCCCACGTGGCGGCCTGCTTCTCGGTGGAGCGGACAAAGTACTTGATGTTGTCGAAGTCGATGCCGGAGAGGTCAGCACCCCAGGTGGGCATGGGCTTGCGGTCGAAGTACTTCAGGCCCTTCAGGCGGAGGTCGAGCATCCACTCGGGTTCGCTCTTCTTGGCCGAAATGTCCCGGACTACCTCTTCATCGAGACCACGCCGTGCATTGGCGCCGACGTCGTTCTTGTCGGCCCAGCCGTACTCGTAGTTGCCGATGCCGTGGAGCTCGGGATTCTTTTCCAGAATCTCCGAGATCACAGTGTTTTCGGCTACTGCTTTCTCTGATAGTTGGTCCGTCATCACGGCCTTTCTTGCTGATGGTTGATTACTTCGTCCAGGCGGGCGGGGGCTGCGGCCGGCGCGGTGGCCGGTTTTGCAGACAGCCTGCCTGTAGGTATGTGGGTGGTGCACACGTGTCCGCCGCGGGCCAGGGTGGAAAGACGCCGGACGTCCACTCCCACCAGCCTTGAAAAGACTTCGGTTTCGACGTCGCAGAAGACGGGGAAGCGGGCCGCGAGCTGTTGGATGGGGCAATGGCCCTGGCACAGCTGGACGCTGGAAAGCGCAGCCGGCAGCGGCGCCTTGGCTTCAATGGAAGCCGTGGAGGCAACGAAGTTGTCCCGGCTCAAGGCCGCCGACAAGGCTGCTGCTCGGTCGCGGACATCGGGCCCGGCTTTTTCGATTTCCGGTGCGTAGCGCTTTTCCATGTCGGCGAAGCGCTCGACGGCGAAGGCGCGGACGGCGTCAGGACCGGCGACCTTCTGCAGTTGCTGGAGTGCCAGGGCGGCAATGTCCAGGTAGTCGTTGCCCAGGCTGGACTGGCCCTGGGAGCTGAGGACGTAGCGGCGGGCGGGACGGCCTGCGCCGGCGCCGGGCCTGGCGATCCGCTTCACCTCGATCACGCCCGCGCGGGAGAGGTGGTCCAGGTGACGGCGCACGGCAGCCGGGGTGAATCCCAGCATGTCGCCGAGTTCGGCCGCGCTGACGGGGCCGTGTTCCAGGACCGCCGAAAGGACGCGGTCACGGGTCCGCTCATCGGCGTCAGCCACTGGGCTGGATCCCGCGGGACCGGGCCCGGCGACGGGCGCAGCTGTAGCGTGGGTCATGGAATACACAACACAATCATGTCGTAATTTACTCCCGCACTCCAGTAAGGGCAGGCTGACCTTGGGTGCGCACCGATTATGACCAGGCCGCGGCTCCACTCCCCCGCAGGCGGCGGTGAATACTACATCCCGTAGAATACTGTGGTGCGATCCCCCCAATCCCCTGTCTTGTCCATCCATGGGCTCATCAAGGACGTTGGCCCCCTCTCCAGCCTGGACGGCAAAATGCTCCGGGTGGTGAGTGGCGTTTCACTCGTTGCCGAGCGGGGGCAGGTTACAGCCCTGCTGGGCGCCAACGGTGCGGGGAAGACCACCACCTTGGAATGCGCGCAGGGACTGCAGAAGCGCAGCGGCGGCACCATCTCCCTGCTGGGCCAGGACCCGGCCACGGCAGGGGCGGACCTGCGCGCCAGGGTAGGTGTGATGCTGCAGGACGGCGGGCTCCCGCCGTCGGCCCGTCCCCTTCCTTTGCTGCGGCACATCGCCGGACTCTACGCGCGGCCCTGGCCCGTGGAGGACCTGGTGGGCAGGCTCGGCATCGATGCCTTCAGCAGGACAGGCGTCCGCCGCCTTTCCGGCGGGCAGAAGCAGCGCCTGGCGCTTGCGGCGGCCCTGATCGGCCGGCCGGAAGTGCTCTTCCTGGACGAGCCAAGCGCGGGTCTCGACCCGCAGTCGCGGCAACTCGTGTTCGACCTGATCGCCGAACTCCGCGATAGCGGCATGGGAATCATCCTCACCACCCACCTGATGGACGACGCACAGCGCCTCGCGGACTATGTCTACATCATCGACGGCGGCCGGAACGTCGCCGAAGGAACCGTCCAGGAGCTCCTGCAGCGCAATCCCGGCGCAGACCAAGGCGCGGAACACGTGCGGACCCTGGTCTTCGAGGCCCCGCCGGGGCTGGACCTTTCCCGGGTGCTGCCGGACGGCGTGGACGTCTCCGAACCCCGCGCCGGCAGTTACACGGTGACCGGGACCCTGACGCCCGGCCACCTTTCCGCCCTGGCCCAATGGTGGGACCAGCAGGGCATCATGCCGGCATCAATGAGCCTCCAGGCGCGTAGCCTTGAAGACGTCTTTTTGGATATTTCGGGAAAGGACATCCGATGAGCCCGGCGGCAACGCAGCAAACCCAGCAGCCCGCGTCCCTGCTGCGGCGTGTCCTGTTGCAGGGCAAGTACGAGGCTTTGACGATGCTCCGCAACGGCGAACAGCTGATCCTCGCCGTCGTGCTGCCCCTGCTGGCGCTTGTCGGGCTGACGGTGACTCCGTTCCTGGACGGGATGGGCTCCAGCCGGATCAACGTTGCCGTTCCGGGCATCCTTGCCCTGTGCGCCATGTCCACGGCCTTCACCGGCCAGGGCATCGCCACCGGCTTCGACCGGCGGTACGGGGTCCTGAGGTTCCTGTCCACCACTCCCCTGGGCCGCGGAGGCCTCATCGCCGGCAAGGTGCTTTCCGTCCTGGCCGTCCTCTGCCTCCAGGTAGTGGTGGTAGGCGCTGTTGCCATGGCACTGGGCTGGAAGCCGGTGGCCGCAGGCTGGCTCCCCGGCCTGGCCCTCCTGGCTCTCGGGGCCGCAGCTTTCACCGCGCTCGGCCTGCTGGTGGCCGGGACAGTACGCCCGGAAGCCACCCTGGCCATCACCAACCTGCTGTGGATCCTGCTTGGGGCCATGGGCGGCATTGTCATTCCCGCCGAAAGGCTGCCCGCCGCAGCCCAGGCCGTGGTGCACTTCCTGCCCTCCGGCGCGCTGGGCGAGTCCATGCGTGCGGCCTTCCTTGGTGGCGCCCTGAACGGCGGCGCCGCCCTCATCCTGCTGCTCTGGACCGTTATCGCCGGGGCAGCAGCCATCCGTTGGTTCAAGTGGAATTGAGATCATTGTGAGCACGGCTTCACGCCTCCCCCAGCTGGCAGGCCTACTGGCGTCACGGCTGCCGCGTACCGTGGACGCGCGCGTCCGCCGCCTCGCCGTCGCCTCCCTGATCGGCCAGACCCTGCTGGTGGTCACCGGAGGCGCGGTGCGCCTGACCGCATCCGGACTGGGCTGCCCCACCTGGCCACGCTGCACCTCCGACTCGCTGGTCAACACGCCGGAAATGGGCATCCACGGCTTCATCGAGTTCGGGAACCGGCTGCTGACGTTCGCGCTGGCCGCGGTGGCTGCCCTGATGCTGGTGTACCTGTGGAACCTGAGGAAGGAACGCAAGGACCTGTTCCTGCTGGCACTGGGACTGCTGGCCAGCATCCCGGCCCAGGCCGTGATCGGCGGCGTCACCGTGCTGACCAACCTCAACCCCTGGGTGGTGGGCCTGCACTTCCTGGTCTCCATGGCCCTGGTGGTCTTCGCCACCCTGCTGGTCAACCGGGCCTTCGGCCGGACCGGCCGCGTCATGTCCTTCCGGCACCAGGCATTGCCGGGGCTGCTGCGTCCGGTGACGGCCGCCGTCGCGCTTTTCTCCGCCGCAGCCGTGATGCTGGGGGTTGTGGTGACGGGGGCTGGCCCGCACGCCGGCGACGCCGACGCTCCGCGCAACAACCTGGACTGGGACCTGTTTTCCCACATCCACGCCGTGCCGGCCTACCTGGTGACGGCGGGGACGCTGGTGGCGCTGGTGGTCGTATTCAGGCGCCGCATTGCCGGGCCGTTCCGGACCGCGGTCCTGGGACTCCTCGGGGTCACCGTGCTCCAGGCTGTCATCGGCTTCACCCAGTACTACAACGGCATTCCCGCACTCCTGGTGGCGGCCCACATGCTGGGCGCCGCGCTGCTCATGGCCGCCTCAACAAACGCCTGGGACATCGCCCGTTCCAGCCCCGTGGACTAGTCCAGCCCCCCGCAGGCCTCCGGGCAGCTGGAAAAGGCGCCCCGGTACCGTTTGGAACCGGGGCGCCTTTGCCTGTCGCGAATGGACCGTCCGGCCTAGCCGCGGTTCAGCGCGCCGGCATGGTCCTTCTGTCCCGCGGTCACCGCCGAGTCGAGGTTGCCTATGCCGTCGGCAGTGATCTGCAGGACCCGGGCGGTGGCAATGTCGTAGAACAGGCCCATGGCCTGCAGCCGTCCAGCCGACAGCGCCGGTCCTGTCACGGGATGGCTGCGCAGCTTACCCAGCTGCACCGCAACGTTGACCATCGCCAGCTGGTCCACTGTGCTGTAACCTGCGGCAGCTGCCTGCCTGCCAACGGGATGGCCTGCCAGCAACTCCAGGTGGCTGGGCCGCGCATGGTCAAGCCAGGCGTTGAACCCCGAACCGAGGAGCCCGATGTCCTCCCCGGACGCTTCGCCAAGCACAGCCTTCATGGCACCGCAGTTCGAGTGCCCGCAGATGACCACCGTCTCCACGTCCAGGCCGTTGACCGCGAAGGACAGCGCCGAGTCGATTGAGCTGTCCCGGTGGTCATTGCAGACCACGTTGCCGATGTTCCGCAGCGTGAGCAGGTCGCCGGGGCCGCTGCTGGTGATCAGGTTCGGGTTGACGCGGGAATCGACACAGGCAACGAACAGGGTGTCCGGGTTCTGCGCGTCGGTGAGATCCTGCACCAGGGGGCGGACCTGGCCGGAGAACCGGCGGTGGTACTTGTCAATGCCGTGCAGGAGCGGTTCCTGCCGGGGTGGAAGTGGCAGTTCGGACGCTTCCTCGCGCCGGGGCGCCTGGTGTGCCGCGTCCTGGAACAGGGTGTTCCCGTGCTCTTCGAGGTGGACCGAACCCCCTGCAGCCTGGTGCTGGAGCTGCCAGGCGAGCAGGGCTTCGCGGAAGGCGTGGTCCACGTAGTCCGCGTTCAGTTCGACAACCACCCCAGTGCCGGCGGGTATGGAGTGCAGGACGCCATTCAGCCGCGGAAGCGCAAAGAAGCTGCATGAGCCGGCTATGGTGACCCGCCACGACGACGACGGCGGGGCAGGCGGGTGGGCATGGATGGCGGTCCGCAGCATCCGCCAAAGCACGCTGGCCGCTGCCAGGGCGAGGCCGATCATGACGCCTTCGAGCAGGTTCAGGAAGACCACGCAGAGGAGCGTTGCCGCATAGATGGGAAGGTCGCCGGTGCGCAGGCTCGTGCGGATGTCGGCCACCTTGATGAGGCGGGCACCGATCACGATGAGCAGCCCGGCCAGGACGGCCAGCGGGATCAGCTGGATCAGTCCGGCGAAGAGGGCCGAGAAGGCCAGGACCCAGACGCCGTGCAGTACGGCGGAGGTCCGGGTGGCAGCGCCCGCTTCGACGTTGGTGGCGCTGCGGACGATCACGCCCGTGACGGGGAGTCCGCCAAGCGAGCCGGAAACCATGTTTGCTGCGCCCTGGCCAATGAGCTCGCGGTTGAGGTTGGTGCGGGGTCCGGTCTGCATCTTGTCCACCGCCACGGCGGACAGCAGGGACTCGATGCTGGCGATGAGGGCCATCGTCAGGACGGCGAAGGCGAAGGCACGCCAGTTCCCATCGGGGAGTTCCGGCAAGGCAACCGCATCAAAGATCGAGCCGTCCAGGGCGATGCGTTCGACGCCGGGCGCGAAGGCCACCGACAGGGCGGTGCCGGCTGCAACGGCGGCGAGTGGGCCGGGGACACGCCGGACCACCGCGGGCAGGAATCTCCAGCAGAGCAGGATCGCAACCACCGCCAGCCCCAGCAGGGCTGCGTGCAGTTCGAGGTTGGTGATGGCGGCGGGCAGGGCAACGAGGTTCTCAAAAGCGGAGCCGGCGGGCCGGGACCCCAGGAGCACCTGGAGTTGCTGCAGGATGATGGTGATTCCAATACCGGCCAGCATGGCTTTGACGACCACCGGAGAGACGGCCAGGGCCGCCCGGCCTACGCGGCTGATCCCCAGCAGGAGTTGCACGACGCCGGCAGCGGCCGTGATCGCGCACGTCACCTGCCAGCCAAATTCCTGGACCAGTCCGGCAACCACCACTGTCAGGCCGGCCGCCGGACCGCTCACCTGCAGCGGTGACCCGCCGAGGCTGCCGGCGACGATTCCGCCGACGGCGGCTGCGATAAGACCGGCCATGATGGGGGCGCCGGAGGCGGCGGCGATGCCGAGCGAGAGTGGCAGGGCGACGAGGAAGACCACCAGGGACGCCGGCACATCTGCGCCAAGGTGGGTGAACGGCGTGCGGAAACGCGTGAAGCGGCTGCGGCCGTCCTTTCCTCCCGGCGGGCTGTGGCTGGGAGCAGGAATGGTGGAGGGTCGGGCTTCCATGATTCTCCTTCGTTTGAGGATAGGGTCCGCTCCACCGTAAGCAGGTAGTCACGCCCAGTGACACGAAAAGTGACGGATGTGACAAAAATGTCATAGGCGCTGTGAGGCCCCATCACCTTCGACTGGCGCAGATGGCATTCAGGACGTGATGGGGCGCTTCCCGCTTTGGGGCAGGGGGCGAGGGGGCGTCAAGTCCTGGCTGTTAAACCGGAAGCGGCCCCATGAGATGGGGCCGCGTCCGGTTTGTTGCAGTGAGGGGGCTGCTCTTCCTAGCCCACCAGGGCGGGTCCGACGAACGGATCGACGGCCAGGGCGATGAACAGCAGGGTCAGGTAGCTGATGGACCCGTGGAAGACCTTCATGGCCCGCTTGTCAGGGATGTCCTCGCGCTGCGCGCGTGCGTACAGGGCGTGTGATTCGTAGAGGAACCAGGCGCCGGCCAGCACGGCGGTCACGGTGTAGACCCAGCCCGCTCCGCCTGCCGGGACCATGAGCAGTGAGCAGGCCACCATGGCCCAGGCATAGAGGACAACCTGGACGGAAACCACCTTCGCGCCGGCAATGGCGCCGAGCATGGGAACGTTCGCGTTGCGGTAGTCCTCGCCATAGCGCATGGACAAGGGCCAGTAGTGCGGCGGCGTCCACAGGAAGATCACCATGAAGAGGATGATGGCGGGCCACTCCACCGAGTTGGTCACTGCGGCCCAGGCAATCAGGACCGGGAAGCAGCCTGCCGCACCGCCCCACACGATGTTCTGCGCGGTGCGCCGCTTCAGGATCATGGTGTAGATCACCACGTAGAAGAAGATGGCACCCAGTCCAAGCCAGGCCGAGAGCGGGTTGGCCCCGAACCACAGGATCACAATGGCCGCGGCACCCAGGAGCCACGAGAACACCAGCGCTTCGCGGGGGGTGACTTCGCCGGTGACCAGCGGCCGGTTCTCGGTACGGTGCATCAGCTTGTCGATGTCCCGGTCGATGTAGCAGTTGAAGGCACCGGCACTGCCGGCGGCGAAGGCGCCACCCACCAGCGTGGCCAGGATGAGCCCGATCGAGGGAAAGCCGCGCTCCGCGTAGATCATGGTGGGCAGCGTGCTGACAAGGAGCAGTTCAATGACGCGCGGCTTGGTGAGGGCGAGATACGCCTTGGCCTTGCGGGCAAACCCGGCGCCGGTGGCCCGGGATGCGTTCAGCGGCGTATCTGTTGTGCTCACGGTGGCAGTCACCCGTTCTGTGTGGCAGTTGCGGCTGGCAGTGCAGCTCCGGTCTTGCGGCCCGCAGCCCGGGCACGCCGCGGAAGGATCAGATCCGGTGGACCGTGCGAGAGCCTGGTAACTCCGGACGGCAGTAGTGGCACACCCGGTGTTGGCCTCAAATATCATACCGCGCCGCCACGGGCCTTCCGGCCTGTCCATATGCGCAATTGATCGCTCGCATGCCGATTCGAGCAGATTAACTCAAGCTGCCGTCAGGGTGATTCACAAAAGGGGAAATTGCGTCCAAAACGTGAGATTTGCGCCGCCCGAAGTATGGATAACGGCTAAGCTGGCAGCAGGTCAGCCCGCATGAAGGAAGTAGCGGAAAACGCATTCCGAAGCACGCGGTGGCTGAGTCAAGGATCCACGTTTCGATGGCGACTGGGTACACCCGCGACGGGCGCCATACAGCGCGCCTGCAGCCGAACCAGGTGTACCGGCGCGATCAGCACAGAGAGGGGCCCGGTTTTCGTGCCACATTTGGAAGAGCAAGAACTGTCATGGACCAGCTTGGACCAGAAGGCGGTGGATACCATCCGCGTGCTGGCTGCGGATGCCGTGGAGAAGGTGGGCAATGGCCACCCGGGTACGGCGATGAGCCTTGCTCCGGCTGCGTACCTGCTGTTCCAGAAGCTGATGCGCCATGATCCCCGCGATCCGCAGTGGCTGGGCCGCGACCGCTTCATCCTGTCCCCGGGCCACACGTCGCTGACGCTTTACATCCAGCTGTTCCTCAACGGCTACGGGCTGGAACTCAAGGACCTGGAGGCGCTTCGCACCTGGGGTTCATTGACCCCGGGCCACCCGGAATACAAGCACACCGCGGGCGTGGAGATCACCACCGGCCCGCTGGGCCAGGGCCTGGCCTCCTCCGTGGGCTTCGCCTACTCCCAGCGCCGCCAGCGCGGCCTGTTCGACGCCGATGCCCCCGCCGGCGAGTCGCCCTTCGACCACACTGTCTGGGTCATTGCGTCCGACGGCGACCTCCAGGAAGGCGTCACTGCCGAGGCTTCCTCGCTGGCAGGCCACCAGGAGCTCGGCAACCTCGTGGTCATCTACGACGAGAACCACATCTCCATCGAAGACGACACCGACATCGCGTTCACCGAGGATGTCCTCAAGCGTTACGAAGCCTACGGCTGGCACACCCAGCGGGTGGACTGGACCAAGACTGGCGAATACAAGGAAGACGTGCAGGAGCTCTACAGCGCTCTGCTCGCGGCAAAGGCAGAGACCTCCAAGCCGTCCATCATCTCGCTGCGGACCATCATCGGCTACCCGGCACCGAAGAAGCAGAACACCGGCAAGATCCACGGTTCCGCCCTCGGCGCCGAGGAAGTCGCAGCGCTGAAGGACGTGCTGGGCTTCGACCCTGCCAAGTCCTTCGAGGTGGACCAGGAAGTCCTGGACCACGCCCGCCAGGTGGTGGACCGCGGCGCGGCCGCCCGCAAGGAATGGGAAGAGTCCTTCAACGCCTGGCAGGAAGCCAACCCCGAAGGCGCGGCCCTGCTGCAGCGCATCGAGGCGCAGGAACTGCCCGAAGGCATCGACGCTGCCCTGCCGGTCTTCGAAGCCGGCAAGGATGTCTCCACCCGTGCCGCATCGGGCAAGGTCCTGAATGCCCTGGGCCCGGTCCTGCCCGAACTCTGGGGCGGCTCAGCGGACCTCGCCGAGTCCAACAACACCACCATCGAAGGCTCGCCGTCGTTCGTTCCGGCCTCCAAGCAGACCGGCGCCTGGTCCGGCAACCCGTACGGCCGGGTGCTGCACTTCGGCATCCGCGAACACGCCGCAGCCTCGATCGTGAACGGCATCAGCCTGGCGGGCAACACCCGCGCGTTCTCGGGCACGTTCCTGATCTTCTCCGACTACCAGCGCCCCGCCATCCGCCTCGGCGCCCTGATGGGTGTCCCGTCGCTGTATGTCTGGACGCACGACTCCATCGGCCTCGGCGAAGACGGTCCCACCCACCAGCCGGTGGAACAGCTCGCCTCGCTGCGCGCCATCGTCGGCCTGGACGTCGTCCGCCCCGGCGACGCCAACGAAGTGGCAGCGGCCTGGAAGACCATGCTGGAAAACCACGCCAACCCCGCAGGCATCGTCCTGACCCGCCAGAACATCCCCACCTGGGAACGCGGCACGGGCGACGCCGACGGCGACACGTTCGGTTCCACCGCGGGTGTTGCCAGGGGCGGCTACGTCCTGGCGGAGGCTTCCAAGGACGGCGCCACCGTCCCGGCCGACGTCATCCTGATCGCCACCGGCTCCGAGGTCCAGCTCGCCGTGAAGGCCCGCGAAGCCCTCCAGGCCGAAGGCATCGCAGCCCGCGTCGTGTCCATGCCCTGCGTTGAGTGGTTCAAGAAGCAGGACGCCGCGTACCGCGAATCTGTCCTGCCCGCTGCCGTCAAGGCCCGTGTCTCGGTAGAAGCAGGACTGGCCCTGGGCTGGCAGGAATTCGTCGGTGACGCCGGCCGTTCCATCAGTCTCGAGCACTACGGCGCTTCCGCCGACTACAAGCGCCTGTTCCAGGAGTTCGGCATCACCGCAGAAGCAGTGGCCGCCGCTGCCAAGGACTCCCTCTCCGCCCTCCAGGCCTGAACCTAAACTTCTAGGAGATCAACACCATGACTACCCCCACCCAGCAGCTCTCCGACGCCGGAGTTTCCATCTGGCTCGATGACCTTTCCCGCGGACGCCTGGAAACCGGCACCCTCCGCAAGCTCATCGAGGAGAAGAACGTGGTCGGCGTGACCACCAACCCGTCCATCTTCCACGCCGCGATCACCACCGGCACCGACTACGACGCCACCATCGCAGCCCAGGCCGCAGCCGGTGCCAGCGTCGAGGACACCATCTTCGAAATCACCACCACCGACGTCGCCGACGCCTGCGACCTGTTCGCCCCCGTGGCCGCAGCCACCAAGGGCGTCGACGGCCGCGTGTCGATCGAAGTAGACCCGCGCCTGGCCTGGGACACGGCAGGTACCATCGCCGAGGCGAAGCACCTGTACAAGAAGGTCAACAAGGACAACGTCCACATTAAGATCCCGGCAACGCTCGAAGGCCTCGAAGCGATCACGGCTACCCTCGCCGAGGGCATCAGCGTCAACGTGACCCTGATCTTCTCCCTCGAGCGTTACCGTGCCGTCATCAACGCCTTCCAGTCGGGCCTGGAGCAGGCCAAGGAAAACGGCCACGACCTCTCGAAGATCCACTCCGTGGCCTCGTTCTTCGTCTCCCGCGTGGATACCGAAATCGACAAGCGCCTCGATGCGATCGGCACCGACGAAGCCAAGGCCCTCAAGGGCAAGGCCGGGCTGGCTAACGCCCGCCTCGCCTACCAGGTCTACGAGGAGCTCTTCGCCACCGAGCGCTGGGCCCTGCTGGCCGACGCCGGCGCACTCCCCCAGCGCCCCCTGTGGGCATCCACCGGCGTGAAGGACCCCGCCTACCCGGACACGCTTTACGTGACCGAACTGGTGGCACCCGGCGTCGTGAACACCATGCCGGAGAAGACCCTCGACGCCACCTTCGACCACGGTGTGGTTACCGGTGACACCGTCACCGGTACCTACGCGGAAGCCAACGCCACCCTCGACGCACTGGAGAAGCTCGGCGTCTCCTACAACGACGTCGTTGCCATCCTCGAATCCGAGGGCCTGGACAAGTTCGTGGCCAGCTGGAAGGAACTGCTGGCCGACGTCGAAGGCGCACTCGCCGCTGCACGGAAGGCCTCCTAACCACCCATGAGCACACTCAGCTACGAAGCCACCGGTGCCGCACAGCAGGCACTGGAACAGCACCTCCCCGCCCTGGTTGAGGACCGGATCGCCACCCGGATCTTCGCGAAGGACCACACCTTGTGGGGCCCCGACGCGGAGTCCGAGTCGGCCATCCGCCTCGGCTGGGTCGAGGCGGCCACCGTCTCCCAGCCTCTGGTCAAGGAAATCCTGGAACTCCGCGACGCCCTCCGGGCCGAAGGGGTTACCCGCATCGTGCTTTGCGGCATGGGCGGGTCCTCGCTGGCCCCGGAGGTCATCGCAGGCACCGCCGGCGTCGAGCTGACTGTGCTGGACAGCACGGACCCGGACCAGGTCCGTGCTGCCCTGGCGGAGCGCCTGGCCGAAACTGCCATTGTGGTTTCGTCCAAGTCCGGGTCCACCGTTGAGACCGACTCCCAGCGCCGGGTCTTCGAAAAGGCGTTCAACGACGCCGGCATCGACGCAAACAGCCGGATCATCATCGTCACCGACCCCGGCTCCCCCCTGGACAAGGCTTCCCGCGAGGCCGGCTACCGCGCCGTCTTCAACGCCGACCCCAACGTCGGTGGCCGCTTCTCCGCCCTGACCGCTTTCGGCCTGGTGCCGTCCGGCCTGGCCGGCGTGGACATCCGGGCCTTCCTGGACGAGGCCGAGGAAGCAGCCGAAGTCCTCAACGAGGACGCACCGGAGAACATCGGCCTGGCGCTGGGTACCGCGCTGGGCGGAACCAGCCCGCTGCGCAACAAGATCGTCATCGCCGAGGACGGCTCCGGCATCGTGGGCTTCGCCGACTGGGCGGAACAGCTCATCGCCGAATCCACCGGCAAGCTGGGCACCGGTGTCCTCCCGGTTGTCGCCGGTCCCTCATCGCCCGAGGCGAAGACCGGCGCCGACGACGTCCTGGTGGTGCGCCTGGTCGGCGCCGACGCCGACGTCGAACTCGGTGCCAACGAGGTTGCCATCGCCGGCGGCCTCGCGGCGCAGATGATGGTGTGGGAGTTCGCCACCGCAGTGGCCGGACGCCTGCTGGGCATCAACCCGTTCGACCAGCCGGACGTCGAAGCTGCCAAGGTGGCCGCCCGCGGACTCCTGGACGCGCAGCCCGAGCCTACTCCGGCCGCCTTCGTCGACGGCGCCATCGAGGTCCGCGGCGGCGAGTGGCTTGGTGCTGCCGCAACGGCCGAAGAAGCAGTCCGTGCCCTGCTGGATACCCTTCAGCCGGACAGCTACCTCAGCGTCCAGGCCTACTTCGACCGGCTGGCGTTCGCTCAACTCGAAGGCGTACGCGATGAGCTGGCCGCAGCAACCGGCCGTCCGGTGACCTTCGGCTGGGGACCGCGCTTCCTGCACTCCACCGGCCAGTTCCACAAGGGCGGCCCCGCCATCGGAGTGTTCCTCCAGGTCACTGCCGCGCCCACGGAAGACCTTGCCATCCCTGACCGTCCCTTCACCTTCGGTGAACTCATCACCGCCCAGGCGGCAGGGGACGCCCAGGTCCTGGCAGAGCACGGCCGTCCCGTGCTGCGCCTCCACCTCACCGACCGTGCCGCCGGCGTGGCGCAGCTGCAGGACATCGTCGCTGCCCTGTCCGCCCGCGCATCCGCAACCGAAAGCTAAGGCGCAGAAGCAACCATGCCAGAAACTGAATACGGCAGGAAGGGCGCGGGCCGCGGGCGTAATCCGCTGCGCGATCCGCGTGACCGCCGTTTGAACCGGATTGCCGGTCCGTCGTCGTTGGTCCTTTTTGGGGTGACGGGTGACTTGGCCCGGAAGAAGTTGATGCCGGCTGTTTATGACCTTGCGAATCGTGGGTTGTTGCCGCCGAGTTTCGCGCTGGTGGGGTTTGGCCGGCGTGCGTGGAGTGACGCCGATTTCGCCGCCCAGGTGAAGGACTCGGTGCAGGCGCATGCGCGGACGCCGTTTGATGAGGCGGTGTGGAACCAGCTCTCGGAGGGCATCCGGTTTGTCCAGGGCGAGTTCGACGACGACGCGGCGTTTGAGCGCCTGGGCGAGACCATCAAGGAACTCGACGATGTCCGGGGCACCCGGGGGAACCACGCGTTTTATTTGTCGATCCCGCCCAAGGCCTTCGAGCAGGTCTGCCGGCAGTTGTCCAAGCACGGCCTGGCGCAGGCTGAGGGGGACAAGTGGCGGCGGGTGGTGATCGAGAAACCCTTCGGCCACGACCTGGAGTCGGCGCGGAAGCTCAACGACATTGTCGAGTCGGTGTTCCCGCCGGACGCCGTGTTCCGGATTGACCATTACCTGGGCAAGGAGACGGTGCAGAACATCCTGGCGCTGCGGTTCGCGAACCAGTTGTTCGAGCCGTTGTGGAACGCGAACTACGTGGACCATGTGCAGATCACGATGGCCGAGGACATCGGCACCGGCGGCCGCGCCGGGTATTACGACGGCGTGGGTGCGGCGCGGGATGTCATCCAGAACCACCTGCTGCAGCTGCTGGCGCTGACGGCGATGGAGGAACCGATCTCGTTCAACGCCGATGACCTGCGCGCGGAGAAGGAAAAGGTCCTCGCCGCGGTCAAGCTCCCGGACGATTTGTCGACGCATTCGGCACGGGGGCAGTTCACCGGCGGCTGGCAGGGCGGGGAACAGGTCCAGGGCTACCTGGAAGAAGAGGGTATCCCTGCCGATTCGACCACGGAGACCTACGCGGCAATTCGGGTGGACATTCACACCCGGCGTTGGTCCGGGGTGCCGTTCTACCTGCGCGCCGGGAAGCGGCTGGGCCGCAGGGTGACGGAGATCGCGGTGGTGTTCAAGCGCGCCCCCAACCTGCTCTTCCGTGACCACGGGGAGGATGATTTCGGGCAGAACGCGGTGGTGATCCGGGTCCAGCCCGATGAGGGTGTGACCATCCGGTTCGGGTCCAAGGTTCCCGGCACCCAGATGGAAGTCCGCGATGTGACGATGGACTTCGGGTACGGGCACTCGTTCACCGAATCCAGCCCGGAAGCCTACGAACGGCTGATCCTGGATGTGCTGCTCGGTGAGCCGCCGCTGTTCCCCCGCCATGAGGAAGTGGAGCTGTCCTGGAAGATCCTTGACCCGTTCGAGGAATACTGGGCCTCCCTGGGTGAGCAGCCTGAACCCTATGCCCCCGGCTCCTGGGGACCCTCCTCTGCTGATGAGCTGCTGGCCCGTGACGGACGAACCTGGAGAAGGCCATGATCGTTAACCTGCCCGATACCACCACCTCGAAGGTCTCCAAGGAACTGATGGCCCTGCGCGAGCAGGGCGGCGTGATCGCCCTGGGCCGGGTCCTGACCCTGGTCGTGGTCACGAAGTCGGGGCTGGAGGAAGAAGCGATCGAGGCCGCGAACGACGCCTCCCGCGAACACCCCTGCCGGATCATCGTCCTCGCCGACGCCGGGAAGGACCACGCGGACCGGCTCGACGCCCAGATCCGGGTCGGCGGGGACGCCGGCGCGTCGGAGGTGATCGTGCTGCGCGGCTACGGCCAACTCGCGCACGAATCCGAATCCCTCGTCGCTGCATTGCTGCTCCCGGACGCACCCATAGTGGCCTGGTGGCCGCACGGCGCCCCGCAGAACGCCTGCGAGACTTCCATCGGCGCGATCGCGCACCGCCGGATCACCGACTCCGCGAATGAACCCGACCCCCAGGCCGCCCTCGAGCGCATCCACCGGACCTACAAGGCCGGTGATACCGACCTCGCCTGGACACGCCTAACCAACTGGCGCATCCAACTCGCGGCCGCACTGGACGAAGCCGACTCCTCCCCGGTCACTGCGGTCGCAGTGGAAGGAGCGTCGGACTCGCCGAGCACCATCCTCCTGGCCGCCTGGCTCACGCTGACCCTGGACGCACCTGTCACCATCGTCGCGGACCCGGCCGGGACGGGCATACGCCGCGTCCGGCTCACCCGCCCGGGCGGTGACATCCAGCTCTTCCGGCCCGGGCTCTCCATCGCCGAACTCACCCAACCCGGCCAACCGGCGCAGCGCATCTCCCTGCCGCGCCGCAGCCTCCGCGACTGCCTCGCCGAGGAACTGCGCCGGCTCGACCCGGATGAAGTGTTTGGCGAAGTGATTACTATGGGACTGCCACGAACCAATCTAAGGAGCGTCCGACCCAGTGAGCGTTGACCCAAGAGTAAGCATTCATCCTGATTCGTCCGTCCTCATGGCTGCCATCGCGGCGCGCCTGATCACCAAGCTCGTTGATGTGCAGGACAAGTACGGCGAAGCCACCGTGGTGCTCACCGGGGGAACGGTGGGTATCGGCACGCTGAAGGCTGTTGCTGACTCTCCGGCGGCGCCCGCCGTCGACTGGTCGAAGGTCAATTTCTGGTGGGGGGACGAGCGTTTCGTCGCGTCGGCCGACCCGGACCGGAACACCAAGCAGGCGTTCGATGCCCTGCTGTCACACATCCCGGTGGACCCTGACCGGGTCCACTCCCCGGGATCGTCCGATGACTTCGGCACGCCGGAAGAGGCAGCGGACGACTATGCCCGGCAGCTGCGTGATGCTGCCGCCGCCGAACACGCTGCCGACATGTCGGATGACCGGCCAGAGGAGCCTTCGTCCCTCCCCCGGCTGGATGTGGTGCTGCTCGGTGTCGGTCCTGACGCCCATGTGGCGTCGCTCTTCCCCGAGCAGGCCGGAATCCGCGAGAAGGAGCGGACGGTGGTTGCCGTGCGGAATTCGCCCAAGCCACCGCCGCTGCGCGTTTCCCTGACCCTGCCGGCCATCAACACTGCAGCGGAGGTGTGGATGGTGGTGGCAGGCGAGGACAAGGCCGGTGCGGTAGGGCTGGCTCTGGCGGGCGCGAACCCTGTCCAGGTGCCTGCCGCGGGGCCCCGGGGCACATCCCGTACCCTGTGGCTGATCGACGAGAACGCGGCCTCACGTGTCCCGCAGCAGCTCGTCCGGAAGGACGCCGCGGGCGCGTAGCTTTTCCAGCGCTCCGGCCAGGACGTCTTCTGCGTCCTGGCCGGAGCGCCGCTCTTTAACGTATTCAAGGTGGCTCTTGTAACCGTCGTCAAACGGGTCGTCCGCAGCCGCTGCCTGTCCGTCCCGGGAGGCAATCCCACCGCATCTCCGGCAGTCCCATGTCAGCGGAATCTGGTCCTCCGGCATCTTCAGGAAGACAGGCTGGGTCTCATGGCCTTTCGCGCACCAGTACGATACCCGGATGCGCGGCAGCGGATGGGGGCTCGGATCGCTCGACTGCAGGCTGGATCCGGAACCTGCGGTAACGCCGGCACGGGTACCCCGGAAGCCAGATGCTGGATGGACCATTGCAACTCCTGCCGTGAAGCGGAACGCTGGAGCGTCCGCGGCTTAAACAGAACTGTGGCTGCCGGGTGAACCGACAGCCACAGTCTAGATGGCCGGGAGGGACTGCAGCAGTGCCGCAAGACCCTATCCGCGAAGGGTTTTACGAGTCGCCGCCACTGAAGCGCATGATCAGGCCGAGCGCGATGATGACCACGCCCCAGGTCACCCCCAGGATGATGGTGAAGCGGTTCAGGTTGCGTTCCGCCACACCCGATGAGCTCAGCCCGGAGCTCATCCCGCCGCCGAACATGTCGGACAGGCCACCTCCACGCCCCTTGTGCAGGAGGATCAGCAGCGTCAGCAGGAGGCTGGTGATGCCCAGGAGGATCTGCAGGATGACATGAAGAACGTCCACGACGGCCTTTCGGAAGTTGGAATTGCTGGAGTGTGCGCTGGTGCCGGACTAGTCCGTGACCAGGTGGCTCTCGAACCTGACAATATTAGCAAACTCGGCCGGATCGAGGCTGGCGCCACCCACCAGGACACCGTCCACGTCGGGTTCCTGCAGGATGGCGGCGGCGTTGTTCGCCTTGACGGAACCGCCGTAGAGCAGGCGGGTCTTGGCTGCCACGTCGGCTCCGAAGATGGTCTGCAGTTCCGCCCGGATGGCGGCGCACATTTCCTGTGCGTCCCCGGGGCCTGCCACCTCTCCGGTGCCGATGGCCCAGACAGGCTCGTAGGCCACCACGAGTTCGGCTGCCTGCTCGTTGGTCAGCCCCGCTACGCCGGCGCGGAGCTGCTGGAGGGTGTGCTCCACGTGGGTTCCGGCCTGGCGGATTTCCAGTCCTTCACCGACGCAGAGGACGGGGGTTATCCCGTGCTTGAAGGCGGCCTTGACCTTGGCGTTGAGGACGTCGTCGGACTCGTTGTGGATGGTGCGGCGTTCGCTATGGCCCACCAGCACGTACTTGCACCCGAGCTTGGCCAGGAACTGGCCGGAGATGTCCCCCGTGTAGGCGCCGGAATCGAACTGCGACAGGTCCTGGCCGCCGTAGGCAACCTGAAGGTCGTCGCCCTGGACAAGCGTCTGCACACCGCGCAGGTCGGTGAACGGCGGGAAGACGGCAACCTCCACCCGGCTGTAGTCGTGCTTGGCATCGGAGAGGGTCCAGGCCAGCTTCTGCAGGAGGGTGATGCCCTGCACGTGGTCCATGTTCATCTTCCAGTTGCCCGCGATGAAGGGCTTGCGGTCAAAAGCGCCGTTCGTTGACGTTGTCACGTAATCTCCAAAAAAGTACTTGATATGTGTTCGGCCGGCAGGCTGCCACAGGCAACCTGCCGGCCGGAGGACTGCAAAGTCCATTTGTGCAGCGGCCGCGGGGCTAGCGGTCCAGGACGCTGAGCCCGGGCAGTTCCTTGCCCTCGAGGTATTCCAGGCTGGCGCCGCCGCCGGTGGAAATGTGGCCGAACTGGTCGTCCGCGAAGCCCAGGGTGCGGACTGCCGCCGCGGAGTCGCCGCCGCCCACCACGGTAAACGCATCGGTCTCCGTCAGGGCCTGCGCGATGGCACGGGTGCCGGCTGAGAACGCCTCGAATTCGAAGACGCCCATGGGACCGTTCCAGAAGACCGTGCGTGCGCCCTTGATCCGCTCCGCGAAGGCGGCCGCCGAGTCCGGTCCGATGTCCAGGCCGATGCCCTGGGCCCCGAAGCTGCTGCTTTCGATGGCGTCCGCCGGGACGGTTTCATGGGCGGCGTCGGCAGCGAACTTCTCCGCCACGACAACATCCGTGGGCACCACGAATTCGGTGCCGGCGTCCGCTGCCCGCTTCAGGTAGTCCTGGACCACGGGGATCTGGTCTTCTTCCAGCAGGCTGGAAGCCACCTTGTGGCCGGCCGCGGCGAGGAAGGTGAACAGCATGCCGCCACCCACCAGGATGGTGTCTGCCTTGCCCAGCAGGTTGTCGATGACGGCGAGCTTGTCCGAAACCTTGGAACCGCCGAGCACCACCACGTAGGGGCGCTGCGTATCTGCGGTGAGCTTGCGCAGCACCTCCACTTCGGTGTGCACGAGGTCGCCGAGGTAGGACGGCAGCCGGGTGGCGACGTCGTAAACGCTGGCGTGCTTGCGGTGCACAGCCCCGAAGGCGTCATCCACGTACGCTCCGTTGCCGCCCGTCAGGGCCACCAGCTCGTCAGCGAAGGCGCCGCGCTCGGCGTCGTCCTTGCTGGTCTCACGGGCGTCGAAGCGCACGTTTTCCAGGACCAGCACCTCGCCGTCCTGCAGCGAGGCTGCAGCTTCCTTGGCGGAGCCGCCTACCGTGTCCCCAGCCAGGGAGACCTTGAAGTCCGCGAGTTCCGCAAGGCGGGCCACGGCGGGCTTGAGGGAGTACTTTTCCTCTGGGGCGCCCTTGGGGCGTCCGAGGTGGGCTGTTACCAGCACGCGGGCACCGGCGTCCGTGAGCTTTGACAGCACTGGAAGTGAGGCCTTGATGCGGCCGTCGTCAGTGACTGTAGAGCCGTCGAGCGGCACATTCAGGTCACTACGAACCAGAATGTACCGCCCGCGGACACCTTCAGCGATGAGTTCGTTGAGGGTGTGAAGTGTCATGTGTCTAACCCTAGCCCAGCTTGGCTGCCACAAGCTCCGTAAGGTCGACGAGGCGGTTGGAGTAGCCCCATTCGTTGTCATACCAGGAAACAACCTTGACCTGGTTGCCGATGACCTTGGTCAGGCCGGCGTCGAAGATGGACGAGGCGGGGTCACCGACGATATCGGAGGAGACGATGGGCTCTTCCGTGTAGGTCAGGAAGCCCTGCAGTTCCTCGGACTCGGCGGCACGCTTGAGGGCGGCGTTGACTTCCTCCACGGTGGTCTCGCGGGAGACCGTGACGGTGAGGTCGGTGGCGGAGCCGGTGGGCACGGGAACGCGGATGGCATAGCCGTCCAGCTTGCCCTTGAGCTCCGGCAGGACCAGGCCGATGGCCTTGGCGGCACCGGTGGAGGTGGGGACCATGTTGATGGCTGCGGCGCGTGCACGGCGCAGGTCCTTGTGCGGGCCGTCCTGCAGGTTCTGGTCGGCGGTGTAGGCGTGCACGGTGGTCATCAGGCCGCGCTCGATGCCGAATTCATCGTTGACCACCTTGGCCAGCGGGCCGAGGCAGTTGGTGGTGCAGGAAGCGTTGGAAATGATGTTGTGCTTGGCATTGTCGTACAGGTGGTGATTGACACCCATGACAATGGTGATGTCCTCATCCGACGCGGGAGCGGAGATCAGGACCTTCTTGGCGCCTGCATCGATGTGCTTCTGCGCGTCGGCCGCCTTGGTGAAGAAGCCGGTGGATTCAATGACGATGTCCACGCCGAGCTCACCCCAAGGCAGGTTGGCGGGGTCGCGCTCGGCCAGGACCTTGACGACGTTGCCGTTGACGACGATGTTGCCGTCCTTGACCTCGATGGTTTCCTTCAGGCGGCCGCCTACGGAGTCGTACTTGAACAGGTGCGCCAGGGCCTCGGGGCTGGTGAGGTCATTGACGGCAACGATTTCCAGGTCCGCGCCCTGGGCAAGCGCTGCGCGGAAGTAGTTGCGGCCAATGCGGCCAAAGCCGTTGATACCAATACGGGTCGTCACTTTTACAGTCTCCTTGGTGCTTTCAAAAGCACTACTAGTTGAGCGGGCGTTCAAGCCAACTAACAGATCCCGCACGCCATTGGGCAGAGATGATGAACACGGAGGGCGACCAGCCTCATTGCTGAAGGCTAACCGCCTTCCGTGACCTATCTTACGTTTAACTGGGTCCGCCCCCGCAAGTGCGGGGGCGGACGGTCCACATCCCGGCCCGTTTAAGTCCGAATGTGAAGTTTGTTACACCGCGCTGCTGGCGGCTACGGGAGGGTGATGAGTCCCGTGGCGCTGGTGCGGGCGGCTTCGAAGCGCTTGGCGACGTCGGCCCAGTTCACGATGTTCCAGAACGCCTTGACGTAGTCGGCCTTGACGTTGACGTAGTCGAGGTAGAAGGCGTGCTCCCACATGTCCAGCATCAGCAGCGGGGTGGTGCCCAGTGCCGTGTTGCCCTGCTGGTCGTAGAGCTGCTCGATGACCAGGTTCCCGCCGATGGGCTCGTAGGCCAGGAAACCCCAGCCGGAGCCCTGCAGGCCGAGGGCGGCTGCGGAGAACTGGGCGCGGAACGCATCGAAGGAACCGAAGGCGTCGTCGATGGCGGCCGCGAGTTCACCTTCGGGCTTGTCGCCGCCGTCCGGGGAAAGGTTGTTCCAGAAGACGGAGTGGTTGACGTGGCCGCCGGTGTGGAACGCAAGGTCCTTGGAGAGCCGGTTGATGTTGGCGAAGTCGCCCTTTTCCCGTGCTTCGGCAAGCTGGGCCAGCGCATTGTTGGCGCCTGCAACGTAGGCAGCGTGGTGCTTGCTGTGGTGCAGCTCCATGATCCGCGCCGAGATGTGCGGCTCGAGGGCGGCGTAGTCGTACTTGAGTTCGGGCAATACGTACTCAGTCACAAAATCCTCCAATATCGTGGACACGCGGTCCGGTTGGTAACTCTCGGATTGTGCATCCGGGCGTCTGGCACCCGGAATCTTTTTGATTCTATGGGCCTGCTACTCGTCCAGCATTTCGGGCGTCACATTGGCGTCCGTTCCGGGAATCCCCAGGTCAAGTGCGCGTTTGTCGGCCATGGCCAGCAGCCGCCGGATCCGGCCGGCGATCGCGTCCTTGGTCATGACGGGGTCGGCGAGCCGGCCCAGTTCGTCCAGGCTGGCCTGCTTGTGCGCCACCCGCAGCTCACCGGCGTATTTGAGGTGGTCCGGGACGTCGTCGCCGAGGATTTCCAGGGCCCGCTCCACGCGGGCACCGGCGGCGACGGCGGCCTGCGCGGACCGGCGGAGGTTGGCGTCGTCGAAGTTTGCCAGCCTGTTGGCGGTGGCGCGGACCTCTTTGCGCATGCGGCGCTCCTCCCACACCATGAGGGCGTCGTGGGCGCCCATGCGGGTGAGGAGGGCCGCGATGGTGTCGCCGTCGCGGATCACTACGCGGTCCACGCCCCGGACTTCACGCGCCTTGGCCTGGATGTCCAGCCGGCGCGCGGCCCCCACCAGGGCAAGCGCCGACTCCGGCCCCGGGCAGGTCACCTCCAGGGAAGAGGACCTGCCCGGTTCCGTCAGGGATCCATGGGCCAGGAATGCGCCGCGCCAGACGGCCTCCGCGTCGGCGGCGGAACCATTGACGACGGCGGACGGCAGCCCGCGCACGGGACGGCCGCGGCCATCCAGGAGCCCGGTCTGCCGGGCCAGAGCCTCGCCGTCGCGGACGACGCGCACCACGTAGCGGCTGGCGCGCCGCAGTCCCCCGGCGGAGACGACGATGATCTCGCTCTGGTGGCCGTACACCTCGGCGATCGCCGCCCGGAGCCGGCGGGCGGTGGAGGCGAGGTCGACTTCCGCTTCGATGACGATCCGGCCCGAGATGATGTGCAGTCCCCCGGCAAACCGGAGCATTGCGGAGACTTCAGCCTTCCGCACGGATGACTTCTTGATGTCCAGACGGGACAGTTCTTCCTTGACTGATGATGTCAGTGCCATGGCACCTTCCTAACTGTTCCCGAAAATGTCCTGGTACGCCGTCGCCAGCCGCAGCGGCTCGTGGACGGGGCGGCGCCCTGACGCCCCTACTTTACCCAAGACCACCTCGGCGCCGATCATCCCGGCCGCCTCCTCGAACTCCTGCCGGTCCGGGACGGACGCGGGGTCGGCGAGCACGACGTCGACGCTGAACTCCGGTGCGTACCGCCGCAGGACGTGCAGATGGTCGGCTGCGGTCATCCCGCTGGTTTCCTTCGTGTCCATGGCCAGGTTCATGGTCAGGCAGCGTTTAGCAGGAGTGCTGCACAGGGCCTGCCGCATTTCCGGCAGGAGCAGGTGGGGCAGGACTGATGTGTACCAGGAGCCGGGGCCCAGGATGACCCAGTCCGCCAGTTCGATGGCCGTCAGGGCCTCAACGCAGGCGGGCGCGGCCTTGGGCAGGAGCCGCACCTCTTCCAGCGATCCGGCCACGGCGCAGCGGGCCTGCCCCCGGATGGTCTGCACTGCGGTGGCGCCGTCGGGTGCTGTTACCCGGACGTCGCCTTCGATGGTGAGCGGGACCGTGGACATGGGCAGAACCTGGCCGCGTGCGCCAAGCAGCGCACCGGCCCACCGGAGCCCGGCGACGGTATCGCCGAGCAGTTCCCACAGGGTAACGATCAGCAGGTTGCCCATGGCGTGGTCGTCCAGCGAGCCACCGGGGCCTTTGCCGGGGCGGAACCGGTGCTGCATGACGTCCCGCCAGGTGCGCCCCCAGTCTGTGTCATCGCACAGCGCAGACAGTGCCATCCGGAGGTCACCCGGCGGAAGGACACCGTACTCTTCGCGCAGACGCCCGGACGAGCCGCCGTCGTCCGCCACCGTGACGACCGCGGTGAGCTCGGAGGTGAGCAGGCGCAGCGCCGAAAGCGAGGCCGAGAGCCCATGCCCGCCGCCCAGGGCAACAACGTTGGGGCCCTTGTCCTGCTGCGATGAAGCCGATCCGGCGGCGGGCGGCACCAGGGGCAGGGCACCGGTGAACAGCGCCATTATTCGCGGCCCAGGTCCCGGTGGGCGGTGGTCACCGTGACCCGCGGGTACTGGGCCAGCTTCTTGGAAAGTTCGACGGCGACCGCCACGGAGCGGTGCTTGCCGCCCGTGCAGCCCACGGCAATGGTGGCGTAGTGCTTGTTTTCCCGGCGGTAACCCTCCAGGACGGGCTCGAGCGCCAGCACATAGCGGTCCACGAAGCTCTTCACGCCTTCGGCTTCCAGCACATAGTCGCTGACGTCCTTGTCCAGCCCGGTCTGCGGCCGCAGTTGCGGCACCCAGTGCGGGTTGGGGATGAACCGGACGTCCGCGACGTAGTTCGCGTCCACGGGCAGGCCGTATTTGAAGCCGAAGCTCATGACATTGAGCCGGAGGGCGACGGGACCTGTTTCGCTGAACAGCTCGGTGATGGCCGTGGCAAGGCCATGGACGTTGTAGTTGGAGGTGTCCAGGACGACGTCGGAGCTGTCGCGCAGTTCCTGCAGCAATTCACGTTCAGCGGCGATGCCGTCGAGGATCCGCCCGCCGCCCTGCAGGGGGTGCGGGCGCCGGCCCTGCTCGAAGCGCCGGACCAGCACGTTGTCGCTGGCGTCCAGGAATAGCACGCGGAAGGTCACCCCACTGGCGGCCAGGGCCCCCAGGGCGGAGCGGATGTCTGCGAAGAGGCCCTTGCTGCGGACGTCGATGACCACCGCCAGCCGGGGAATGGACTGCGGGGCGTGCGAAACGAGCTCGGCGAGGGTGCCCAGCATTTGCGGCGGCAGGTTCTCCACGACATACCAGCCGTGGTCCTCGAGCGCGTCGGCGGCGGTGCTCCGTCCGGCGCCGGACATTCCGGTGACCACCAGCAGCTCCGCTTCGAGCGGTTTGACCGGCTCCAGCCCGTCCTCCCCTGCTCCGGATTCCGCCGTCGTGTCTGCCATCAAGTCCGCCCCGTTTCCCTTGTCGTCGCGGGGCGGCCGCGCCGGCCTTAACCCCGTCCTTTACCCTAGCTAAGATTCGACGATTTCGCCGGTGGTCATGTTGATCGCCGGCAGCGCCGCCTCCGCACGGTCGCCGGCGAAGTGGTTCACGATGGCGCTGGCAAGCGCCGGGCCGATTCCCTTCGCCTGTGACAGTTCCTCCGCGGTGGCTGCCTTCACGCCCTTGACGGAGCCGAAGTGCGCCAGCAGGGCCTTGCGCTTGGATGACCCAAGGCCGGGCACGGCATCCAGGGCCGAGATGGTCATGGCCTTGCCGCGCTTTTGGCGGTGGAACGTGATGGCGAAACGGTGTGCCTCGTCGCGGATCCGCTGCAGCAGGTACAGCCCCTGGGACGTCCGCGGCAGGATGACCGGAAAGTCGCTGTCGGGCAGCCAGACTTCCTCCAGCCGCTTGGCCAGCCCCACCACGTAGACGTCATCGACGCCCAGGTCCTTGAGGGCGCGGGCCGCGGCGTTCACCTGGGGCTGGCCGCCGTCCACCACCACCAGGTTGGGCGGGTAGGCGAACTTTGCCTTCGGCGCCGGCGTGGTGGTGTCCAGTGCGGCATCTTCCCCAGCTGTTCCGACCGGGCCGGCTGAGAGGGCGGATTCATCCACCTGCGCGGACTTGTCCTGGAGGTAATACCGGAACCGCCGGGTGAGGACGTCATGCATGGCCGCCGTATCATCGGCGGCGGCAGGGCCGGTAATGGAGAACTTCCGGTAGTCGGACTTCTTCGGCAGCCCGTCCTCCACCACCACCATGGATGCCACCACATTGGTTCCCTGCACGTGCGAGACGTCAAAACATTCGATCCGCAGGAGCGGCACCGGCAGGTCCAGCGCTTCCTGCAGTTCCTGGAGCGCCTGGGACCGCACGGTGATGTCTCCGGCCCGGCGGGTCTTGTGCAGCTTCAGTGCGTGCTCTGCGTTTTCGCGCACCGTGGACATCAGCGCCGCCTTGTCGCCGCGCTGGGGAACCCTGATGTCCACCTTGGCCCCGCGGATGCCGCCCAGCCATTTGGCAAGGTCTTCGGCGTTGCTTGGCGCCACCGGCACCAGGACCTCGCGGGGCAGCCGGCCATGGGTGTCGCCGTCCTCGCCGTAGACCTGTTGCAGGAGGTGCTCCACCAGGTCCGGGGTGGAGAAGTCCTCCACCTTTTCCACCACCCAGCCCCGCTGCCCGCGGATCCGGCCACCGCGGACGTGGAAAACCTGGACCGCTGCCTCAAGCTCATCCTCGTGCAGGGCAAAGACGTCGGCGTCGGTGTCCTCTGCCAGCACCACGGCGTTGCGCTCAAAGACCTTCCGCAGCGCGGTGATGTCATCACGGAGGCGGGCAGCACGTTCGTAGTCAAGCTCCGCCACTGCCTCGGCCATCTGCTTTTCCAGCTTGGCGATGAAGCGTTTGGCCTCGCCGCCCATGAAAGCGCAGAAATCCTCTGCGAGGGCCCGGTGGTCCGCCGGGGAGATCCTGCCCACGCAGGGTGCCGAGCACTTGTCGATGTAGCCCAGCAGGCACGGCCGGCCACTGGCTTCGGCCCGCTTGAAGACGCCGGGGCTGCAGCTGCGCACGGGAAAGACCCGCAGCAGGGTGTCCATGGTTTCCCGGATGGCCCCGGCGGTGTAGGGGCCGAAATAGCGGGTGCCCTTCCGCTTGTCCCCCCGCATGACCTGGACCCGCGGGTACTTCTCGCCCATGGTCACCGCAAGGTAGGGATACGTCTTGTCGTCGCGGAAGACGACGTTGAAGCGTGGCTTGAATTCCTTGATCCAGGTGTATTCGAGCTGCAGCGACTCCAGTTCGCTGCCCACCACGGTCCATTCCACGCTGCTGGCAGCGTGGACCATGGCGTAGGTTTTGGGCAGCAGCCCGGCGGGGTTGGCGAAGTAGGAGTTCAGCCGGGACCGGAGGCTTTTGGCCTTGCCTACATAGATGACCCGGCCGTGCGGATCACGGAACCGGTAGACGCCCGGATTGGTGGGGATTTCACCTGTCTTAGGGCGGTAACTTGCTGGATTTGCCACCTATCCAGTCTACTGAGGCCGGCCGGTGTCATTGCACCGGCCGGCACCTGGGCGCCGGCCGGGTCAGTCGACGGACTTGCTCTGGTTGTAGCTGCCTGAACGCTCCTGGCCGCTGAGCGCGGCGATCGCATCCATGATGCGGTCGGTGACCTCCCGGCGGGCGGGCAGGGAGTGGTCCGGGCCGGTTTTGTCGAAGTACAGCGGCTCCCCCACCTTCATGGTGAAGTGCTGCGGCTTGACCCCCTTTTCGCCGGCGCGCTGGAGTTTTTCCGTGCCGATCAGGCCCACCGGAATCACGGGTGCACCGGTGGTGAGGGCGAGCCAGCCGACGCCGGTCCTGCCGCGGTACAGGATGCCGTCCCGGGACCGGGTGCCTTCCGGGTAGATGCCGATGCCGCGGCCCGCCTCAAGGATGTCGAGCAGCGTCTTGAGCGCCTGGACGCTGGCGGCCTGTTCACCGCGCTCCACGGGGATGGAACCCACGGATTCGAAAAAGGCCTTCATGACTTTGCCTTTGACGCCACCAGTGGTGAAATACTCCGCCTTGGCAAAGAACGCCACCGGCCGTGGCATGAGGGCCTGCACGATGACGCTGTCAAAAAAGGACAGGTGGTTGGGGGCCACGATGAAGGGGCCGTCGGAGGGCACGTTTTCGAGCCCGACGACGGTGGGCCGGCAGGTGCCGGAGATCAGGTTGCGGGTGGTCCAGCGGACAACATCAAACATTTCCATCGTTGCTCACCCCGCTCATGGCAGCGAAGTGGATGGCCTGGAGCCGGTCGATGACCGTGAGCAGTTCCCCGGCGTCGCTGACGACGGCGAAGGATCCTGCATCCTCCAGTTCCGCGTCGGGAGCAAAGCCCCACATGACCCCGATGCAGTCCAGTCCGTTGGCAATGGCGCCGGAAACATCCTGGGCGCGGTCCCCCACCATGATGGCGTGCCGGGTGTCCAGGTCCCTGAGCGCCGCAGCGATAATCTGGGTCTTGCCCAGCGGGACGCCTTCCACGGCCGTTTCGTCGTCCGCGGAGCCGTGGATGCCGTGGAAGAATTCGTCGATTCCGTGGTGCGCCAGGACGGTACGGGCGAGCCGCTGGGGCTTCTGGGTGGCCACCGCGACAGGGCGGCCGGCGGCCGAGAAGGACTCGAGGACGTCACGGATGCCCGGGTACAGCCTGCTCTGCGCGATGCCGGTGGCCACGTAGTACTCCCGGTACAGGCGGACCACCTCTGCCAGGCGGTCCGCCGGTACCTTCGCCACATTGAGCAGCGAGTCGCTCAGTTTGGGGCCGATCATCGATTCGAGCAGCTCCTGGCCGGGAACCGGGAGGCCCAGTTCGCGCAGGGCCGCCGCGATACCGTCTGTAATTCCGCCGGCCGGATCGACAAGAGTGCCGTCCAGGTCAAAGATCACGGGCACTGTTGTTGAAGTCACCGGGTTAGTTTCTCATGACACCAGCAGTGCCTGAAACTCGCATTCCGCGCGGGGAATATTTCGGCCCGGATCCCGGTGCAGGTCAGCGCAGGATTTCGGCGAGGAACTTCCCGGTGTGGCTCGTGTCCGAGCTTGCCACCTGTTCCGGTGTTCCGGCCGCCACGATCTGGCCGCCACCGGAGCCGCCGTCCGGGCCGAGGTCCACGATCCAGTCCGCGCTCTTGATGACGTCCAGGTTGTGCTCGATGGTGATCACCGTGTTGCCCTTGTCCACCAACCCCTGCAGGACCATGAGCAGTTTACGGATGTCCTCGAAGTGCAGGCCGGTGGTGGGCTCGTCCAGCACGTAGATGCTGCGGCCGTTGGACCGCTTCTGCAGTTCGGCGGCCAGCTTGACGCGCTGCGCCTCACCGCCGGAAAGGGTGGTGGCGGGCTGGCCCAGCCGGACATAGCCCAGGCCCACGTCCACCAGCGTCTTCAGGTGTCGTGCGATCGGCGAGAACGCCGCGAAGAACTCGGCACCTTCCTCGATGGGCATGTTGAGGACGTCGGCGATGGTTTTGCCCTTGTAGTGCACCTCCAAGGTTTCCCGGTTGTAGCGGGCTCCGTGGCAGACTTCGCACGGCACGTACACGTCCGGCAGGAAGTTCATTTCGATCTTCAGGGTGCCGTCGCCCGAACACGCCTCGCAGCGGCCGCCCTTGACGTTGAAGGAGAACCGGCCGGGGAGGTAGCCGCGGACCTTTGCCTCGGTGGTCTCGGCGAAGAGCTTGCGGATGTTGTCGAACACACCCGTGTAGGTGGCCGGGTTGGACCGCGGGGTCCGGCCGATGGGGCTCTGGTCCACGTGGACCACCTTGTCCAGGTGTTCGAGTCCCTGCACCGTCTTGTGCCGGCCTGCCACCTGCTTGGCGCCGTTGAGTTTGTTGGCCAGCACCTTGTAGAGGATCTCGTTGACCAGGGTGGACTTGCCGGAGCCGCTGACGCCGGTGACGGCGGTGAAGAGTCCCAGCGGGAAGGCGGCATCGACGTTCAGGAGGTTGTTCTCCCGCGCGCCCACGACTTTGATTTCCCGCTTCTTGTCGTACTTGCGGCGCTTCTTGGGGACGTCGATGGCCTTGCGTCCGGACAGGTAGTCGCCGGTCAGTGATTCCCTGTTCTCCAACAGTTCCTTGTACGGGCCGGAGTGGACCACCTGGCCGCCGTGCTCGCCGGCACCCGGCCCGATGTCGACCACCCAGTCCGCGACGTGGATGGTGTCCTCGTCGTGCTCCACCACGATGAGCGTGTTGCCCATGTCGCGCAGCCGGGTGAGGGTTTCGATCAGGCGGCGGTTGTCGCGCTGGTGCAGCCCGATGGACGGCTCGTCGAGGACATAGAGCACACCTACCAGGCCGGACCCGATCTGGGTGGCCAGCCGGATGCGCTGCGCCTCGCCGCCGGACAAGGTGGCGGAGGGCCGCTCCAGGTTCAGGTATTCCAGGCCGACGTCGAGGAGGAAGGTCAGCCGCGCCTGGATCTCCTTGAGGACCTGGTGGGCGATCTGGGCTTCGCGGCCGGTCAGTACCAGGTTGTTCAGGAATTCCGCGCAGTCCCGCATTGGCAGTGCCGCGACTTCGGCGATGGACTTGCCGTTGATCAGGACCGAGAGCGACGCCGGGTTGAGCCGGGCGCCGTTGCAGGCGGGGCAGGGAACCTGCCGCATGTACTCCTCGTAGCGGTCGCGGGCCCAGTCGGAATCGGTCTCGCCGTGCTTGCGGTGGACGTATTGGATGGCGCCCTCGAAGCCGGTGCTGTACTTGCGTTCCCGGCCGAACCGGTTGCGGTACTGCACCACCACCTTGTGGTCCTTGCCGTGCAGGATGGTCTGCCGGACATCCTTGCCCAGCTTCTCCCACGGAGTGGACATGGAGAAGCCCACTTCCTTGGCAAGGCCCTCCAGCAGCCGGTTCCAGTATTCGGTGGTGGCCGTGCCCATGGACCAGGGGGCGATGGCGCCTTCGGCCAGTGAGAGTTCGGGATTGGGGACGATGAGTTCCTCGTCCACTTCAAGGCGGGTGCCGATTCCGCTGCAGGCGGCGCAGGCGCCGAAGGGGTTGTTGAAGGAGAAGGAGCGCGGCTCGATCTCGTCGATGGCGAGGGGGTGCTCGTTGGGGCAGGCAAGGTTTTCCGAGAATGCCCTGATCCGTTCCGGCGCATCCGCATCGACGTCCACGAATTCGGCCAGGACCCGGCCCTCGGCGAGGCCAAGGGCGGTTTCGATGGAGTCGGTGAGCCGCTGGCTGATGCCTTCCTTGACCACCAGGCGGTCCACCACCACCTCGATGGTGTGCTTGAACTGCTTCCCGAGCTTGGGCGGATCGCTCAGCTGGACCAGCTCGCCGTCGACCCTTGCCCGGGAGTACCCCTTGGCGCTGAGTTCCTTGAAGAGGTCCACGAACTCGCCCTTGCGTCCGCGCACCACCGGAGCGAGGACCTGGAAGCGTGTGCCCTCGTCCAGCTCCAGCAGCTGGTCAACGATCTGCTGCGGCGTCTGCTTGGACACCGGCTCGCCGCAGACGGGACAGTGCGGCCGCCCCACGCGGGCCCACAGCAGGCGCATGTAGTCGTAGATTTCGGTGATGGTGCCCACCGTTGAACGCGGGTTCTTGCTGGTGGACTTCTGATCGATAGAGACCGCCGGGGACAGGCCTTCAATGAAGTCGACATCCGGCTTGTCCACCTGCCCCAGGAACTGCCGGGCGTAGGCGGACAACGATTCAACGTACCGCCGCTGGCCCTCGGCGAAGATGGTGTCGAACGCCAGCGAAGACTTCCCGGACCCTGAGAGGCCCGTGAATACGATCATGGCGTCGCGCGGGAGGTCGAGGTCCACGTTGCGCAGGTTGTGCTCCCGCGCCCCCTTCACCACGAGGCGGGAAAGGTCCGGCCGGTGCGGGGCGGCGGCAGAGGGGACCGCGAAGGATGCGGAGGGGGCAGGAGTTTCTTCAGCTACGGCTTTAGGCACCCCATTATGCTAATCGAAAACTTTTTCGAACACTGACGGTTCCGCCCTCAGGGAACATCGTAGGCGGCAGCAAGGAGCTTCACCGCTTCGGCGAAGGTTGCCCCCTGCGATTTGGCGACCGCGGCGTACGCTGCCGCGGCCTCGGAGAGGCCGCCCAGCCGGTCGTCGCGGGCACACACCACCGTCCCGTTCCGGCCCCGGGTTGCCACGACGCCTGCCGCTTCAAGTTCCTTGTACGCCCGGGCCACCGTGTGCGGGGCTACGTCAAGCTGTCCGGCCAGCGCCCGCACGGCGGGAAGCCGGGTGCCGGGCGGCAGCGCCCCGTTGTCGGCAAGGTGGATGACCTGGAGCCTCAACTGCTCGAACAGGGCGACGCTGCTGGCGGGGTTGGGCCGCCAGGAGCCGGGGAAGTCGGCGGCGGGGTTCACAGGCCCGCCTCCAGGACGCCGGCCCTGCCAGGACGGGCCGAGAACTGTGCGTTGTAGAGCCGGGCGTAATAGCTGTTGGCGGCCAGGAGGCTTTCATGCGTTCCCTGCTCCACGATGCGTCCATGGTCCATGACGAGAATTAGATCAGCGTTCCTGACCGTGGACAAACGGTGGGCGATCATGAAGCTGGTGCGGCCTTCCTGCAGCCGGCGCATGGCCTGGCGGATCAGCAGCTCGGTCCTGGAGTCGACGGAACTGGTGGCTTCATCAAGGATCAGCACGGCGCGGCCGGCCAGCTGCGCCCTGGCGATGGTGAGGAGTTGCCGCTGGCCCTGGCTGAGTGGTTCGCCCCCATTTTCCAGTACTGTCCCGTAACCGTGGGGAAGCGAGCGGATGAAGCGGTCGGCATGGCTGGCTTCGGCGGCCGCCACGATGGCATGCTCGGTTGCGCCGGGGAGGCCGTAGGCAATGTTGTCCCGGATACTGCCCGCAAACAGCCACGCGTCCTGGAGGACGACGCCGAACTGTCCCCGCAGCTGGTCACGGGGTATGGCCGCGATGTCGGTCCCGCCGATGGTGATCCGCCCTGATCCCGGCTGCAGGAAGCGCATGAGCAGGTTCACCACCGTGCTCTTGCCGGCTCCGGTGTGGCCGACGATGGCGACAGCCTGGCCGGGCTCGACGGTGAAGGTGAGGTTGCGGACGGCGGGGACCGAGCCCGGATAGCTGAACGAGACGTCCTCGAAGACGATGGGTCCGCCCACCGGTGCTCCGGAGGCGGCCTCCTCCGGCTCCGGCGGATCCTCCCGCGCGTCCAGCAGGGCAAACACCCTGGCGGCGGAGGCGGCACAGGACTGTATGACATTGAGCAGGCCGCCGATCTGCCCCACCGGCTGCGTGAACAGCCTGCTGAACTGGATGAAGGCCTGGACGCCGCCGATGGTCATGGCTCCCGCAATCACCTGGAGCGCCCCGATGACTGCCACCGCGATGTAGTTCAGGTTGGACATCAGCACCATCAGCGGCTGGACCACCCCGGCCGAGTACTGGGCGGTGCCCGCCGCCCGCGCCAGGCGCCGGTTGCTTTGGCTGAAGACCTCCGCGGCGTGGGCCTGGCGGCCGAAGGCCTTGATAACTTCATGGCCGCTGATGAACTCCTCGACGTGTGCGTTAAGTTCGCCGGTCTCCTTCCACTGCCTGGCGAAATGTTCCGCGGACCGGCCGGCCACGAGGACAGTGATCCAGGTCGAGACGGGGACGATGGCGACGGCGATGGCAGCCAGGAGCGGTGAGATCCACAGCATCATGGCCAGGGAGCCGGCCAGCATCAGGAACGCCACGATCAACTGCGTCAGGACCTGGTTCAGGGCCTGGGCGATGTTGTCGACGTCGTTCGTGGCACGGCTCAGGACGTCGCCACGGGACCGGTCCCGGAAGTAGGTCGAGGGCAGGCGGTGGAGTTTGTCCTCCACGGAGGCCCGCAGGCCGTACATGAGCCCCTGCACAGCACGGGCCGTCAGCGCTCCCTGCACCCAGTTAAAGAAGGAAGCGAAGATGTACATCACAGTCACGGCTGCGAGCAGGATTCCAAGCCGTTGGTCCAGCGTGCCCTGGAGGACGCCGTCCACCACGACGTCGGTAGCGTCGCCCAGGTACTTCGGTGCGGCCACGTTGAGGCCGGCAAAGGCGCACGTGGCTCCGACGGCTCCCACCATCTGGGCCCGAAAAGGGCGCAGCAGGCCCAGCAGCCTGCGCGCCGTGGGCCAGAACCTTCCCGGCGCTGCTCCCCCGGCTGCCTCCGGAGCCGTCACAGGGGGCCCTGCAGGGCAAGCTGTGATTCGGCGATTTCCCGGTAGGTGGCGGACGCCGCCAACAGGTCCTGGTGCGTTCCCTGCCCCACAAGGCGGCCGTCGTCGAGCACCAGGATGAGGTCTGCCCCCTCCACGGCGGAAATGCGTTCCGCCACGATAATCACCGTGGCGCCGCCGAGCCGTTGGCCCAGGGCGGACCTGAGCCGGGTATCGGTGTCGTAATCGAGCGCCGACAAACTGTCGTCAAAGAGGTAGAGGGGAGCATCGCGGAGCAGTGCCCGGGCGATGCACAGCCTTTGGCGTTGCCCTCCGGACAGGCTTGCTCCGCCCTGTCCGACCGGGGTGGCGAGCCCGAGCGGCAGGTCGCGCATGAACCGCATGGTCTGTGCCGCCTCCAAAGCAGCCCACAGCTCCCCGTCCGACGCGTCGGGCGCCGCCATCCGCAGATTTTCCGCAATTGTGCCGGTGAAGAGGTGGGACTGCTGGGGCACGATGGCCATGGACTCCCGGAGATGGTCCAGGGGCAGGTCGCGGATGTCCCTGCCGGCGAGGGTGATGCGCCCTTCGGTGGGGTCCAGAAACCTCGGGACCAGGTTCAGCAGCGTTGTCTTCCCGCTGCCGGTGGCACCCACGATCGCGGTGGTGGTACCCGGTGCAGCCGTGAAGCTGATGTCCGCGAGGACAGGCGCCTCAGCCCCCGGGTAGGAAAAACCGACCGCCTGGAATTCCACCCCTGCCGACGGCGCTGCGGGAGCATCCCGCGGCGTTGCCTGCGCCGCAGCGTCCGTGGCTGCCGTGTCCCTGGCCGCAGAGTCCCTGGCCGCAGTGTCCCGGACCGACGGCTCCGTATCCAGGACCGCCTGGATGCGTTCGGCACAGACGGCGGCACGCGGCGCAGTCATCAGGACGTACATGGCCATCATGATGGCCAGCAGGATCTGCATGATGTAGGCGATGAAGGCCGTCAGCGCCCCAAGGTTCATCTGGCCCGCCTGGATGCGGTGGCCGCCGAACCAGACGATGGCCACGGAACTGATGTTGACCACCAGCATGATCATCGGCAGCATCGCTGCCACCAGCAGCGCGGACTGCAGGTTGTTCGCCGTCAGCCCCGCATTGGTCCGGGCGAAACGCTGCACTTCGTGCTCCTGGCGGACAAAGGCGCGGATGACATCCACACCAATGATCTGCTCGCGGAGGATTCCGCCAGCGCGGTCGAGCAGGTCCTGGCCCTGCCGGTACAGCGGGATCAGGCGGCGGACAATCAGGTACATGATGAGCAGGAGCAGGGGCACGATGATGATAACGACGACGGACAGTGCCACGTCCTGCTGCAGGGCAAGGATGACTCCGCCCACGCCCATGGCGGGGCCGGCGACCAGCATGGTGAAGACCAGCACGGCGAACGCCTGGACCTGCTGGGCGTCGTTGGTGGCACGGGTGGTCAGGCTTTGGGTCCCGAAAAGGGCCACGTCCTGCGAGGACAGCGACTGGACCTTGGTGAAGATGTCGGCCCGAAGGCGGCGCCCGATCCGCATGGCGAGCAGCGCGCCGAGGTAACCAGCGGCGATCGCCGAGGCAGCCTGCACGGCCGCAATGACGGCCATGAGCGCGCCCAGCCGCGTGATGACTTCGGTATCGCCGGCCACGATGCCGTCGTCGATGATTGCTGCGTTCACCGTGGGCAGCAGGAGGTTCGCCGCCGCCTGGACCAGCTGCAGAAGAGCGATGGCACCGACACGTGGCCCCTGGCCGTCCAGCAACCGCCTCATGAGTCCGACCAGCAAAATATCCCCCGAATATGCAGTAGCCGATGGAAGGGCCGGCGGCTCGACCCCAAAGCTCTGGCGTCATTGTAAGCCAGATCACTTTCCGCTGCTGTCACAGCCTGTGACTGTGTTGGAAAAGCAGCCGAGGGAGCCGTCAGCCGTTCTTCCGGCCCACGGCGAAGATGCGGCGGAAGGGAAAGACCGTGCCATGCGGACCGGATGGATAAGCCTCCCGGAGGGCGGCCGCATACTCGCTTTCGAACGCTGCGCCGTCATCGGCCGGAAGAGCGGCCAAAACGGGCCGCAGGGCAGTGCCCCGGACCCATTCCAGCACCGGGTCCGGACCCGGCAGGACCTGCTGGTAGCTGGTCTCCCACGCGTCCGCCGCGAACCCGGCGTCGAGCAGGATCCCAAGGTACCCGGCCGGCTCACCCACCGATTCCCCGCCCCGCAGTACACCGCGCAGCTTCGCGGCCCACCGGCCCGAGGACGCCAACTGCCGCATCAGGGCATGCGAGGGGGCATTGAAGTTGCCGGGAACCTGCAGGGCGAACCACGCACCTGGCCGGAGCGCGGCCAGCCACGCCCGCATCAGCTCCTGATGGCGGGGAACCCACTGCAGCGCCGCGTTGCTGACCACAACATCCGTCTCCGGCGAGGGCATCCACCCGGCGATATCAGCGAGCTCGAAACGCAGGGACGGAACGTCCTCCGCCACCCCCGCCGCCCTTGCCAACATATCGGCCGATGAATCCAGTCCCACCACCTCGGCGCCGGGCCAGCGGCGGGCCAGCGTTGCCGTCAGGTTGCCCGGCCCGCAGCCCAGGTCAACCACCAGGCCCGGCTTCTGCGCACCGACCCGGCCGGTGAGGTCGAAGAAGGGCCGGTCCCGGTAGTCGCCGAACTGCACATACTTTGCGGGGTCCCATTTCATCAGTTTCTCCACATTCCGGCGGGTTTCCAGGTACTGCCGTAGCCTAACCCGGCCAGTCGGGAATGCCCGGCACCGGGGCACTAAGCTGGAAAGCAATGAAACTCGTTGACCAGCTGACTGATCTGCCCGCCCGGAACGTTCCCGCCGCCGTCGACCCCGACGACCTCTACACCCGGTTCCTGGAGTGGACGGAAAGCCGGGGGCTGTCACTGTACCCGGCCCAGGACGAGGCCATCATGGAGCTGGCAACGGGCGCCAACGTCATCCTGGCCACGCCCACCGGATCGGGAAAATCGCTCGTGGCCATCGCCGCGCACTTCCAGGCCATGACCCAGGGCCGCCGCAGCTACTACACCGCCCCGATCAAAGCCCTGGTATCGGAAAAGTTCTTCGCCCTGTGCGATATCTTCGGCGCGGACAACGTCGGGATGATCACGGGCGATTCCGGGGTCAACCAGGATGCACCCATCATCTGCTGCACCGCCGAAATCCTGGCGAACATCGCCCTCCGCGAGGGGTCCGCCGCGGAGCTTGGCGCGGTCATCATGGACGAGTTCCATTTCTACTCGGATCCGCAGCGCGGCTGGGCGTGGCAGGTCCCCCTGCTGGAGCTTCCCCAGGCACAGTTCCTGCTGATGTCCGCCACCCTGGGCGACGTGACCCGGTTCGAAGAGGGGCTCACCGCGCTCACCGGCCGTCCCACCACCACGGTCAGTTCCGCCGAGCGGCCCATTCCGCTGCACTACTACTACCACCAGACTCCCGTGCACGAGACGCTCGAGGAACTGCTGTCCACCCGGCAGGTGCCCGTTTACGTGGTGCACTTCAGCCAGATCGAAGCGATCGACCGCGCGCAGAACCTGATGAGCATCAACATGTGCACCCGGGAAGAAAAGGACCGGATTGCCGAGTTGATTGCCAACTTCCGGTTTGCAGCCGGCTTCGGCAAGACGCTCAACAGGCTGGTGCGGCACGGGATCGGCGTCCACCACGCAGGCATGCTGCCCAAGTACCGCCGGCTTGTGGAGCAGCTGGCGCAGGCGGGCCTGTTGAAGGTCATCTGCGGCACCGACACGCTGGGCGTGGGCATCAACGTGCCCATCCGGACGGTGCTGCTGACGGCGTTGAGCAAGTACGACGGCGTACGCACCCGGCTGCTGAACTCCCGGGAGTTCCACCAGATTGCCGGCCGGGCGGGACGTGCAGGCTACGACACCGCCGGGACCGTAGTGGTACAGGCGCCCGAGCACGTGATCGAGAACGTCAAGGCGATGGCCAAGGCCACCGCCAAGTTCGGCGACGACCAGAAGAAGTTGCGCCAGGTGGTGAAGAAGAAGCCGCCGGAAGGTTTCGTGTCCTGGGGCGAGCCGACCTTCAAGCGGCTGGTGGAGTCGGTGCCGGACCCGCTGACCTCCAGCTTCACCGTGACGCACGCCATGCTGATGAACCTGATGGAGCGCCCCGGCGACCCGTTCGCGGCCGCCCGCCGCCTGCTGACCGAGAACCACGAGCCGCGCCCTTCGCAGCTCCGCCTGATGAAGAAGGCGCTGGGCATCTACCGGGAGCTGCTGGCCGCGGAGGTCATCGAGCGGATACCGGCCGGCGAACAGGGTGCCGACGGCCGCACGGTCCGGCTCACCGTCCACCTGCAGCCGAACTTCGCCCTGAACCAGCCGCTCTCCCCCTTCGCACTTGCCGCACTGGAGCTCCTTGACCCGGAGTCGCCGTCGTACGCCTTGGACGTGGTGTCCGTGATCGAGTCGACGCTGGAAAAGCCGCGGCAGATCCTTTCCGCCCAGCAGAAGAAGGCACGCGGCGAAGCGGTGGCCGCGATGAAGGCTGACGGGATCGACTACGACCAGCGGATGGCCATGCTGGACGAGGTGACCTACCCGCAGCCGCTGGCGGAGATGCTGGGTGAAGCGTTCGAGGTGTACCGGAAGGCTGCCCCGTGGGTGGGCGACTTCGAGCTGGCCCCGAAGTCGGTGGTCCGCGACATGTACGAGCGGGCCATGAACTTTGGCGAGTTCGTCCAGTTCTACGGGCTGGCGCGGTCGGAGGGCATCGTGCTGCGGTACCTCGCCGACGCCTTCAAGGCCCTGCGGCAGACCGTGCCGCAGGACATGCTCCGGGAGGACCTCGCTGACCTGACAGCGTGGCTCGGCGAGCTGGTGCGCCAGGTGGATTCCAGCCTCCTGGACGAGTGGGAGGAACTGGCCTCCGGGGCGGCACCCACCCCGCACGACGCACCGCCGCCTCCCCCGCCGTCGCTCACCTCCAACATCCGGGCATTCCGGGTGATGGTGCGCAACGAGATGTTCCGCCGCGTGGAATTGTTCGCCGACGAGGACGCCAAGGCGCTGGGAGAGCTCGACGGCGGCTCGGGCTGGGATGCGGACCGTTGGGAAGATGCGCTGGACGACTACTTCGACGAGCACGACGACATCGGAACCGGTCCGGATGCACGCGGACCGGGCCTGCTGATCATCACGGAAGAAGGCGGCACCTGGAAGGTACGGCAGATCTTCGACGACCCGGCCGCGAACCACGACTGGGGCATCTCGGCGGAGGTGGACCTCGCGGAGTCCGACGCCACCGGAACCGCCGTGGTGCGGGTGACGGACGTGAACCGGCTCTGACCCGGCGCCGGCGGTAAGCTCGAACAATGAGTGTAATCCGCCCCGCAACCCGGCAGGACGTCCCCGCCATCCTCCGGATGATCCACGAACTGGCCCATTACGAAAAGGAACCCGACGCCGTCCGGAACACCCCCGGGATGCTGGAACAGGTGCTGTTCGGCGACAACCCGCGCGTGTTCGCGGCCATGGCGGAAAACGCCGCAGGCGAAGTCCAGGGCTTTGCGCTGTGGTTCCTGAACTACTCCACGTGGGAAGGTGTGCACGGCATCTACCTCGAGGACCTCTACGTCAGCCCGGAGGCCCGCGGCGAGGGGCACGGCAAGGCCCTGCTGCAGCACCTTGCCGGAATCGCCGTGGCCAACGGCTATGCACGGGTGGAGTGGAGTGTCCTGGACTGGAACGAACCATCCATCAACTTCTACCGCCGCCTGGGCGCGCGCCCCATGGACGGCTGGTCCACCTTCCGCCTCACAGGGGACGCGCTGGAGCAGTTCGGCGGCATTGTACCCGCAGCTGCCCGTGGCTAGGGCGGGGCTGCCCGCACTCCTCCCCGCGGCAGGGCATGAGGTCCGGGCAAGGCACGAGTTCCGGGGAATGCGGACGGTGGAACACTACTTCACCGTTCCCCTGGACCACTGGGCGCCCCGGGACGGTTCCGCCGAGACCATTACCGTCTTCGCCCGCGAGTACGTCTCCGCGAACCACAGCGAGGAGGCCGCGGAGCGGTTGCCCTGGCTCCTCTTCCTGCAGGGTGGACCCGGTGGCCGGGGGAACAGGTGGGGTTCCCTGGGCGGCTGGAGCAAGGCCGCGGCGCAGGACTTCCGCATCCTGATGCTGGACCAGCGCGGTACCGGCCTTTCCACGCCGGTTGACCGCAACACCCTCCCCCGGCGGGGATCCGCAGCCGACCAGGCCGCCTACCTGGAACACTTCCGGGCGGATTCGATCGTGGCGGACGCCGAACTGATCCGCGCGGCACTCGGGTCGCCGGCATGGACCATCTACGGCCAGAGCTACGGTGGCTTCTGCGCGCTGACATACCTTTCCTTCGCTCCGGAGGGCGTCCGCGAGGCGTTGATCACCGGCGGCCTGGCGCCGCTCACCGGCACGCCGGACCGTGTTTACCGGGCCACGTTCCAGCGGGTGGCCGCCCGGAATGCCGAGTATTTCGGCTGGTATCCGGAGGACCGGAAAGCCGTTGAACGGATCGCGGCGCATTTGCGGTCCGCGCCGGAGGTCCTGCCCGACGGCTCACCCCTCACCGTGGAACGGTTCCAGATGCTGGGCGCGTTCCTGGGCGGCAACACCCGCGTGGACAGCCTCCACAACCTCCTGGAGGATGCCTTCGTGGAGACAGCCACCGGCCCCCGGCTTTCGGACCCGTTCCTGGAGCAGCTCCAGGGCGTCGTCTCGCGGCGCTCCAATCCCCTCTACGCCCTGATGCATGAATCCATCTACGGGCAGGGAGCGGCCACCGGCTGGTCCGCGTGGCGCGTACTGCAGGAATACCCGGAGTTCCGCCCCGACGCCGATCCCCTGCTGCTCACCGGCGAGATGGTCTACCCGTGGTACTTCGAGCAGGACCCGGCCCTCCAGCCGTTGCGTGAAGCGGCCGGGCTCCTCGCTGCGAAGGACGACTGGAAGCCGCTCTATGACCCGCAACGGCTGGCAGCCAATGGCGTTCCGGTGGCCGCAGCGGTCTACACGGACGACATCTACGTTGACCGGGACCTTTCCCTGGAGACGGCCTCGGCTGTCCGCGGACTGCAGGTCTGGGAAACCGCCGACTTCCACCACGATGGCATCGCCGACGACGGCGAGCGGATTTTCGGCCGCCTGCTGGGAATGGCGAGGTCAGGCAGCCGCTGACCGGCGGCGTGCCGTTCGCGTCACGAACGCCGCTGCCAGCACGGCGCTGCCGATGGTTCCGCCGAGCAGGTTCAGGCCCAGGTAACCGATCCACCCCAGGACGAGTCCGGAAACGGCGCCGCCGATGGCCCCTGCCGCGCCCATCAGCATGTCGGACACACCCTGCACGGCCACCCGGGCTTCCTGTCCCACGCTTTCGGCCAGCAGGGTGGACCCCGAGATGGTGGCGGCTGACCATCCCATGCCGAGCAGTACCAGGCCGACGGCCACTGCGGGGGTTGCGCCCTGCCCGAACCCGGCGACTGCTGCCGCAAGGACCAGTACCGCGAACCCGATCATGATTGTCTCGATCTTGCCGGCCCTGTCGGTCAGCCACCCCATGGCCGGGGACAGGGCGAACATCCCCGCGATATGCAGGGAGATGGTGAAGCCGATGATGACCAGGACATCCCCGGCGGCGGAGTGGGCGGCATGGGAAGCGCCGGGGCCTTCCACCAGGTGCTGCAGGTGCAGCGGCGTCATGGACATCACCCCGACCATCACGGCATGGGCTGCGACCACGGCAGTCACGGCCAGCAGTGCGGTCCGCGAATCCCTGATGGCGTGCAGGCCGCGGACCAGCGACCCAGCGGTCCCCGGCGTGCCCGGGACAGCTTTCAGGGCGGCTGGACTTCCCGGCGCCTGGACGCCCTGGGGCGCGGCACCCCTGGCGGCGAGCTCGCGCGCCAGCAGGAGCGGGTCCGGCCGAAGGCCGGCAAACAGGAGCACGGTGGCCACCACAAGTCCGGCCGCCGCAATGACGAACGGACCCGCCACAGGGGGCAGTCCCAGGGCCGTTCCCACAGCAGCGCCGGGCTGGATCAGGTTGGGGCCCGCCACGGCGCCCACGGTCATCGCCCAGACGACGGCGGACAGTGCCCGGCCCCGATGCTCGGCAACAGCGAGGTCGACGGCGGCAAAGCGTGCCTGCAGGCTGGCGGCGGTGCCGATGCCGATGCCTGCCGCGCCCAGGAGCAGCAGGATGAAGAGCCCGGACACCACAGCGAGCACCATGAGCACGGTCCCCGCCAGCGCGGCCGAGAGCCCTGCCACCTGGCCGGTGCGGCGACCGCGGCGGTCGGCAAGTGCGGCCAACGGCAACGCGGCTGCGGCAGCTCCCAGCGTCATCACCGTGGCTACCGCACCGGCCCACGCCGTTGAGCCGGAAAGCTCAACAGCAAGGATGGACCCGATCGATACGGTTGCTCCCGTGCCGATGCCGCCAAACACCTGGGCTGCGCCCAGGAGCACCACAGTGCGCCGCTGCACCTGGCGCACGCCCTGTTCCTTCGCAAGTGTGCGGGCCATGGGACGAGCGTAGTCCTCTCCGGCCACCACCAGAAGAGGGTCTTTAAACAGGAAATCCCGGCCGCGCGCGGCCGGGATCACCTTGACTGCACAGGGTGCCTGCGCCGTCAGTCCACGTCGCTGTGGCTCTTCCGGGCATCTTCCTCGAGGCGGGGATCGATCTTCGCAACCTGGGCCTTGGAGCTGACCAGGCTCGCGATCACGGCGATGATGATGGTGCCCACGATGACCGCGAGGGACACGAACGTGGGAATCTCGGGCGCCCATTCGATGTGCTTGCCGCCGTTGATGAACGGCAGTTCGTTGACGTGCATGGCGTGCAGGACCAGCTTGACGCCGATGAACGCGAGTATGAAGGACAACGCGTGCTTCAGGTAGATGAGCCGGTTCATCAGGCCGCCCAGCAGGAAGTACAGCTGGCGCAGGCCCATCAGGGCGAACAGGTTGGCGGTGAAGACGATGAACGGGCTTTGGGTGAGGCCGAAGATGGCGGGAATCGAGTCCACCGCGAAGAGCAGGTCCGTGAGGCCGATGGTGATGAAGACGATCACCATCGGGGTGAACACCTTCTTGCCGTTTACCGTGGTGCGGAGCTTTCCGCCGTCGAACTTCTCCGACATGGGGATGACCTTGCGGATCCTGGCGATCAGCGGGTTCTCCCGGTCCTCTTCCTCTTCGCCTTCGTCCTGGGCCTGCTTCCAGGCGGTCCACAGCAGGAAGGCGCCGAAGATGTAGAAGACCCAGCTGAACTGTTCAATGACCATGGCGCCGAGCAGGATGAAGATGCCGCGCAGGACCAGCGCGATGATGATGCCCACCATCAGTACTTCCTGCTGGTATTTCCGGGGTACGGAGAACCTGGCCATGATGATGATGAAGACGAACAGGTTGTCGATGCTGAGGCTGTATTCGGTGACCCAGCCTGCCACGAACTGGCTGCCGAACTCCGGGCCGGTGAAAGCGAACATTGCGCCGGCGAACACCAGGGCCAGGGAGACGTAGAACGCCACCCACAGGCCGGCTTCTTTCATGGAGGGTTCGTGCGGGCGCCGGACCACCAGGAGGAGATCGGTCAGGAGGATCAGGCCGAGGACGACAAATGAGCCGACCTCGAACCATACGGGCAAATCGAGCACAGGTAAGCCTTTCGCAGGGTACACAGAAGCGGTGTAAGTCTCTCCGGCCTGCCTGTGCACTTGGTGCTGATGTGGCGGCCCGCTACGCCCGGCGGGGCAACTGTGCCCTGCGTGTTGACGATCGTAGCGCTTGGGATACTCCCCTACGTGCCTTTAACTGTACCCCAGGCGGCGGCAGCCCCGCGCCCTAGGCGTGGCCCGCCGCCTGCATCTGGCGCAGTTCCTTCTTCAGTTCGCTGACCTCGTCACGGATGCGCGCCGCCACCTCGAACTGGAGCTCGGCCGCGGCGCCGTGCATCTGCTCGGTGAGTTGTTCGATCAGGCCCACCAGGTCTTCGGCCGGCGCGGCCGCCAGGCCATCGGAACGGACCTTCGCCGCGCCCTTCTTGGCCCCGGCTTTGTTGGCCCCCGTGATGCCACGCTTGCCCTTGCCGTAATCGAAGCTGCCCAGCAGCGCATCCGTATCGGCGTCTTCCTTGGCCAGCTGGTCGGTGATGTCGGCGATCTTCTTCCGCAGCGGCTGCGGGTCCACGCCATGTTCCTTGTTGTAGGCCACCTGGATGGCGCGGCGGCGGTTGGTCTCATCAATGGCGTTGGCCATGGAGTCGGTGATGCGGTCCGCGTACATGTGCACCTCGCCGGACACGTTGCGGGCGGCACGGCCGATGGTCTGGATCAGCGAGGTGGAGGAGCGCAGGAAGCCTTCCTTGTCCGCGTCCAGGATGCTGACCAGGGACACCTCTGGAAGGTCGAGGCCCTCACGGAGGAGGTTGATGCCCACCAGGACGTCGAACGATCCCAAACGCAGTTCACGCAGGAGCTCCACGCGCCGCAGGGTATCGACGTCGGAGTGCAGGTATTCGACTTTCACACCGTGGCCCAGCAGGTAGTCGGTGAGGTCCTCCGCCATGCGCTTGGTCAGCGTGGTCACCAGGACGCGCTCATCCTTCTCCACCCGGGTCTTGATTTCGCCCAGGAGGTCATCGATCTGCCCCTTCGTGGGCTTGACCACCACCTCGGGATCCACCAGGCCGGTGGGGCGGATGATCTGCTGGACGAAGCCGTCCGCTTTGCCCAGCTCATACTTGCCCGGGGTGGCGGAGAGGTAGACGGTCTGGCCCACGCGTTCCAGGAACTCGTCCCACTTCAGCGGCCGGTTGTCCATGGCGGACGGCAACCGGAACCCGAAGTCCACCAGGTTCCGTTTGCGGGACATGTCTCCTTCGTACATGGCCCCGATCTGGGGAATGGTCACGTGGGACTCATCCACCACCAGCAGGAAGTCGTCCGGGAAGTAGTCGAGCAGGCAGTGCGGCGCGGTACCGGGCCCGCGGCCGTCGATGTGCGCTGAGTAGTTCTCGATGCCGTTGCAGAAACCCATCTGCTGCATCATTTCGAGGTCGTACGTGGTGCGCATCCGCAGCCGCTGGGCTTCGACGAGCTTGTTCTGGCTTTCCAGCACCTTGAGCCGGTCCGCCAGTTCATCCTCAATCCGCTTGATGGCCCGCGCCATCCGTTCCGGACCGGCCACATAGTGGGAAGCCGGGAAGACGTACATCTCTTCCTCGTCGCGGATGACCTCGCCGGTGAGCGGGTGGAGCGTGTGGATGCTCTCGATCTCGTCGCCGAAGAACTCGATCCGAATGGCCAGTTCCTCGTACATGGGAATGATCTCCACGGTGTCGCCGCGGACCCGGAACGTTCCCCGGTGGAAGTCCATGTCGTTGCGGGAGTACTGCATGGAGACGAACTTGCGGAGGAGGTCGTCCCGGTTCATCTCGGCGCCACGGCGGAGGGTAACCATGCCGGAAATGTATTCCTCAGGGGTGCCCAGGCCGTAGATGCAGGACACGGTGGCCACCACGATCACATCGCGGCGGGTCAGCAGCGCGTTGGTGGCGGAGTGGCGGAGCCGTTCCACTTCCTCGTTGATGGAGGAATCCTTCTCGATGAAGGTGTCCGTCTGCGCCACGTAGGCTTCGGGCTGGTAGTAGTCGTAGTAGGAAACGAAGTACTCCACCGCGTTGTTGGGCAGCAGTTCGCGGAACTCGTTGGCGAGCTGGGCCGCGAGGGTCTTGTTCTGAACCATCACCAGGGTGGGGCGCTGCACCTGTTCGATGAGCCACGCGGTGGTGGCGCTCTTGCCGGTACCCGTGGCGCCCAGCAGGACCACGTCCTTCTCGCCGTTGTTGATCCGCTCCGTCAGCTCCGCGATGGCGGCAGGCTGGTCTCCCGCAGGCTTGAACTCGCTGATGACTTCGAAGGGCGCTACAACACGGTTGATTTCCTGCGCAAGGCTCATGAATCTAATCTACAACCGGGCGCCGACACTGGACGGTCCAGTCCGTTACGGGCGAACATGCAGCAGGTGCGCCGCAGGTTCAGGACGCGTACGACGGCGGGGCCCACCCGGTTGCGTCGGCCCAGGCACACATCCGGGGCCAGGCGGCCTCGGTGAACCAGGGTTCCTTGGCTTCAGCGTAGGCCCCGGTTCCGGCCCGGCCGGCAAAACGTTCCGCGAGGGCCGCTTTGTGCGCCTGGTAGTCACTGCGGGCAGTGGGCTCGTTCCGCAGCCAGTCCCGGAACATCAGGGCGTAGCGCCACCCGGGCGAGCCGGCAACGCGGACGTGGAGGTTCACCGGGCGTCCCGGGTCGGCGTTGGCGTGGAACCGTTTCTGCCATTGGCCAGGGTCCGGCTCGCCCGGTTTCGGAGTATCAGCTTCCACGCCCGGGACAGCCGGAAAACCGGCCGCGGCCAGGAGCGGCGTGATGCGGGTGGCGGTTTCGAGGTCCGGCACTGCCACCTGGAGGTCGATCACGTCCTTGGCTGCCAGCCCGGGCACGGAGGTGGAGCCAATATGGTCCACCGCAAGGACGAGCCCGGGTGCCGCGGCCATGATCCGTGCCGCGATCCTGGCCGCCTGCCCCGCCCACTCCTCCCGGTGCGGATGCAGGACCGGGCCGGCGTCCCGTGGTGCGCGCCGGCCCGCAGCCAGGTTGCGGGCGAAGGGCACCAGCCTGTCATCCCAGAGCCTGTCCACCTGGCCCAGCAGGTGCTCCACGCTGCCCGAGTTGTCCAGGACGACGTCGGCGGCGGCCAGCCGGACATCGCGGGCGGCCTGCGCAGCCATCCGGGCGCGCGCGGCATCCCCGGTCATGCCGCGCAGTTCCTGCATGCGCTGCAGCCGCACCTCGTCCGGGGCATCAACCACCAGGACCAGGTGGAAGGCGCTCCCCTGCCCTGTCTCAACCAGCAGGGGGATGTCCTGGACCACCACCGCATCGTCGGGCGCGGTCTCCGTGATGGCAGCGGCGCGGGCACGGACCAGCGGATGGATGATGGCGTTCAGCGCCGCGAGCCGCTCCGGGTTGCCGAACACCGCCTCGCCGAGCCGCGCGCGGTCAAGCCGCCCGCCGCCGTCGAGCATCTCCTTGCCAAACTCCTCCGCCACGCGGGCCAGGCCTTCGGTCCCCGGCTCCACCACTTCCCTCGCCAGCGCATCCGCATCCACCAGGACCGCGCCGCGCTCCTGCAGGCGCGCAGCCACCAGCGATTTCCCGGACGCGATGCCGCCCGTCAACCCAATCTTCAGCACCCTCCCACCCTAGGGCACGCCTCAAGGATCACCGGTGGCCCCTTGGCCCCCCTCATGCGCTAACGCGGTTTGCTCGGCACGGCTTCTGATTCCCTGGAGCATCCGCCGGGACATGATGAAGCTTGCCACCTCCACGGCTTCAACCATCCACGCTGTCCACCATCGACGGTAGGCATACCGCTCCCGTACCAGCAGCCGGGTGCTGCCGTCGGCCTGCGGCTGCAGGACGAACGCCCATGAGAAGTCGAACGGCCCGGGAGGCGAATCGGGTGGCACGCGCAGGACCAGCGCCCTGCCTTGGTCCACCAAACCCACTTCCAGGTCTGCGGACGCAGCCGGTGCCAGGTGGAAACGGTCGCCCGCCTTAAGGTCCTGCCACTCGGGGTGGACACGGTCCGCGCTGTGGATGTCCAGGGCGGCGAGGTTTTCCAGGAAGTCGTAGCTGTACAGCCCGCCGCGGCGCTGACCCATCTGGGCCAGCCAGGGCCAGACCGCCGACGCCGGGGCATTGATGGAGATTGCGCGTGTTGCCTGCAGGTCCGCGGCGGGCAGGAAGTCATCCCCTGGCAGGGGACCGTTAAATTCGGCATCGGAGGCACCCCACCGCAAGGAGAACCGCCGGAAGAAGAAACCCGCCGCCGCCACGGCGGCGACCACCACGGGCCCGGGAAGCCGATTTCCATCCAGTGACGACGACATGAATCAATTCTCCGGACAGCGTCCCTCCCCTGTCATGGGACCTAAGCCCTGGTGCCAGTGCGGACGCTGCGCCGGATTCCGAAGCCAAAAGAGTCGGTACGCCCGCACTAGACTGGGCCGGGTGCATGAACAGGAGAGCAGGGCCACGGCCTATACGACGCTGGCCGCCGGTCCGGATTTCCGCCACGAACTCGAGATCAAACGGTCCAGGTTCATCACGGTCCTTCGCCGGGCAGCCACCGAGGACCAGGCCCGGGACCTCGTGGCAGGCCTCCGCCGCGAGTTCCATGACGCCCGGCACCACTGCTCGGCGTTCATCATCGGCCCGGACCGGGGCATCCAGCGCTCCAGCGATGACGGCGAACCCTCCGGAACCGCCGGGATCCCCATGCTGGAGGCCCTGGCCAAAAGGGAAACGGCGCCCGGGGTGGCCGACCTCAGCGACGTCAGTGCCGTCGTCGTGCGCTACTTCGGCGGCATCCTGCTCGGCGCCGGCGGGCTGGTCCGGGCGTACTCCGAATCCGTGTCCTCCGCGCTGTCACTGGCGCCCCTGGTGCGCCGCAGCAGGCTGCGCGTCTGCGCCGTGGACGTGCCGCACGCCGCGGCGGGACGGCTGGAAAACGACCTGCGTGCCGCCGGTTTCACCATGGCACCGACAAGCTACGGGGCCCAGGGCACTGTCCTGCGTGTCGCCGTGGCGGATGAAGCCGGCGCCATTGCGGCTGCCGCCGAGCGAGTCCAGGTGCTCACCGCCGGCAGTGCCTCGCTGACGCCCGAAGGAACGGAGTGGATAGATGAGCCCCTCGCCCAGGGTATCGCTGGTGGACGTTGACGACGCCACCGCGGAGCAGCTGCTCGAGCTGGCCAAGCGTGACGCCTCCCCTGACGAGGTGGCTCCCCCGCTCGGCGGCCCCGGCTGGAACCCGGAGCGGACCGCTTGGTTCTTCGGCTACCACCGGGCCGCTGCCGTGGGACTCGACGGCCCGGCCGGCGAAAAGTCATGGGCCGTGCTCAGTGACGGGGGCGTGGCCGGCTCCGTCCGGCTCAAGCGCGATGCCTCCGGCACGCACACTGCGGAGACCGGCATCTGGCTTGGCCGCAGCTTCCGCTCCCGCGGCATCGGTGGCGCCGCCCTGGGCCTGCTCCTGGCAGAGGCCCGCCGCGCCGGAATGCAGCGGGTCACCGCCCGTACCCTCGCGGCGAATACCAGTGCCCAGCGGCTTCTGGCGGCAGCCGGGGCCGTACTTACGCCGGACGATGACGGAACGGTCCTCGCCGTCGTCGAGCTCTAGCACCGCCGGGCCTTAACCCACTCGAGCTCCAACCCGGGAAACCGGAAAGCGTGACTTCTGCGTTGCCTGAAAGCCGCCGGTCCCGGGAATCCGCGGCACCCGTTGGCCCTCGACCCGCATGAGTTACGCATTTTCGTCGCTGGGAAGACCCCTGTTAAAGCACCAGACCCCCTGCCGGTCAGGCAGGGGGTCTGGTGTTGAACCCGGAAGATCCGGGCCGGTGGCAATTAGTTGCCGGTCAGCTTCTCGCGGAGAGCAGCAAGTGCCTCGTCCGAAGCCAGGGTGCCGGCACCGGTGTCGGTGGCAGCAGGCTCGGAGGAGTAGCTGGTGGTGCCGGAGTCGCCCTCACCGGACGTCGCCGCAGCGGCGTCGTCGGCAGCGTGCTGGGCAACCTGCTTCTTGTGTGCTTCCCAACGTGCCTGGGCGTCAGCGTACTGCTGCTCCCATGCGGCGCGCTGTGCTTCGTAGCCCTCGAGCCATTCGTTGGACTCGGGGTCGAAGCCCTCGGGGTACTTGTAGTTGCCCTCTTCGTCGTACTCTGCGGCCATGCCGTACAGGGCGGGATCGAATTCGGTGCTGTCGGCGTCGACACCCTCGTTGGCCTGCTTGAGGGACAGCGAGATGCGGCGGCGCTCCAGGTCGATGTCGATGACCTTGACGAACAGTTCGTCGCCAACGGAGACAACCTGCTCAGCCAGCTCAACGTGGCGCACGGCGAGCTCGGAGATGTGGACCAGGCCTTCGATGCCGTCTTCGACGCGGACGAACGCACCGAACGGAACGAGCTTGGTGACCTTACCCGGAACAACCTGGCCGAGGGCGTGGGTGCGGGCGAAGGTCTGCCACGGGTCTTCCTGCGTAGCCTTGAGCGACAGGGAGACGCGCTCGCGGTCCAGGTCGACCTCGAGGACCTCGACGGTGACTTCCTGGCCAACCTCGACAACCTCGGACGGGTGGTCGATGTGCTTCCAGGACAGCTCGGAAACGTGAACCAGGCCGTCTACGCCGCCCAGGTCCACGAAGGCACCGAAGTTGACGATGGAGGAAACAACGCCGGGACGGACCTGGCCCTTTTCCAGCTTGTTGAGGAAGGTGGAGCGGACCTCGGACTGGGTCTGCTCGAGCCATGCACGGCGGGACAGCACAACGTTGTTGCGGTTCTTGTCCAGTTCGATGATCTTGGCTTCGATCTGCTGGCCGATGTACGGAGCCAGGTCGCGCACGCGGCGCATCTCGACCAGGGATGCGGGCAGGAAGCCGCGCAGGCCGATGTCGAGGATAAGACCACCCTTGACGACCTCGATGACGGTACCGGTGACAACACCGTCTTCTTCCTTGACCTTCTCGATGTCGCCCCAGGCACGCTCGTACTGAGCGCGCTTCTTGGAGAGGATCAGGCGGCCTTCTTTGTCTTCCTTGGTGAGCACCAGGGCTTCGACCTGATCGCCGACGGAGACAACGTCTCCGGGATCAACGTCGTGCTTGATGGAAAGCTCGCGGGAGGGGATGACACCTTCGGTCTTGTAACCGATGTCGAGCAGGACTTCATCGCGGTCGACCTTGACGACGGTACCCTCGACGAGGTCTCCGTCGTTGAAGTACTTGATGGTCGCGTCGACTGCTGCGAGGAAGTCCTCAGCGGTACCGATGTCGTTGATGGCGACCTGCGGGGTACCGGGCTTCTCGGTGGAGGTGATGGTCATGTAGTAGGGGCTCCGTTGTGGATAGTTAGTCGGTCAGGCAAACCGGCGCGCCCGCGTCATGGAACGCAGGCGCGATGTACGGTGAATCCGAACGGATCCGCCGGGTCATCCTGATTTTGTGGATTGCTGTTACAGATACTGCAGAACGTGCACGTGGTACACGCCCGTTTATTCTAGTCGCAGCCGCCAACACGGGTCAAAAGCGGTGCTGAGCCCGTCGCCTAGAAGTGGGTGAGGCAGTGCGTCGCCCGCTCCACCGCGAACATCTGCCGGGCGCTGAGGGCAGCCCCGGGCCTTGCCTCGCTGATCGTGCCGGCCGCCTTCAAGGTCACGGGACAGACGCCGCCCAGGTAGATGGAGGAGAGGGCGGAGACGTCCAGTACCAGGTCCGCCGCCGTGCCGTCGGCAACGCGTTCGACGGCGGCCTGCCCGCCCTGGACGTCCAGCGCAAACGTCCCTGGCGTGAGGCCGAGCGGGTCCCCCACCTCCAGGACCAGCCGGCCATCGGACGCGTAGTGCCGGGCCGCCAGGGCCTGCGGAATGTCGAGAAGCCGGAGCCAGAGCATGTCGCGGCTGTCCGACGCTTCGATGCAGCGGGCGTCCGTGAGCGCCCAGCCGAGGGGATCGTCCACGGGCGCCTCGTTCCAGGAGACGCGCTCCACGAGGTCGATGGCGGCCAGGTACTGCCAGAGCTCCAGGTACGCGTGGTCCGTGCCGGCGACGAGGTCCACCACCTCGACGGTGGCCGGGTCGGTGTCCCAGCCGAGGAACTTGTAGGAAACGTAGCCGTCGATCCCGCCCTCCGGGCCATAGTGCAGTGCCACCTTGACGGCGGGATCCTCCTTCCCGTCCCGGGCGAGCGACCCCGACGCCAGCTGCCGGTACCATTCCTGCCGGTCAATGGACCCGGGCGTGTGGCGGTGGACCCGGCCGAAGACTGCGGGCGCCACCTCGAGCAGGACTTTCGGGTCCGCCACCTCGACGGTGCCGATGGCCTGGTGCTGCAGGGTGAAGCGCGCCGTGGTGTCGACCTTGACGGAGCGCTCAAGGCTGGCCACGCCGTAGCCGAAGCGCCCGTAGATGGTTCCTTCGGATGCGGTGAGCGCCGCCACGGCGATGCCGTCCTCCTTCGCGAGCTGGAGGTCTTCGGTCATCATGCGGCGGAGCAGGCCGCGCCTGCGGTGGGACGTGCGGACCGTCACCGCAGTGACCAGCTGGGCCTCGATCATCCGGCCGAAGCCGATGTTCAGGCTCTTCCGCATGGTGCCGAAGGTGGCGACGGGTACGTCGGCCGGCAGGGACGATGCCGCCACAGGTCCGGTCTGGTACGCGCCGGTGAAGATCCGGCCGTCCGCCTCGTAGGTGGCGAGGGACCGCTCCACATGGTCGGATGTGCGGGTTGCTTCATGGAAACCGAAGCCCACGGCCCGGGCCCAGGTTTCGGCTTCCGCGTAACCGTCTTTGCCTTTGGACACGGCGGGAAAGCGCCGGATTTGGTAGTTTCCGCTCAGATCACCCATTTGTCCGAGCCTAGTAACGAATCCGGCGCCTGACCAGCAAAAACGCGTCCGGGGCTGGCTTGGACGCCCTCCGGCCTAGTGGCCGGCGTCGTACCAGCTGGGTCCGACGCCGATCTGGACTTCCAGCGGCACGCTCAGGTCCGCAGCGCCGGCCATTTGCTCGGTAACCAGCTTCTCCACGGCGGCCCGCTCCCCCGTGGCCACTTCCAGGACCAGTTCGTCGTGGACCTGCAGCAGCATCCGCGACTTCAGCCCCTGCGCCTGCAGTTCGGCGTGGACACCGAGCATGGCGCGCTTGATGATGTCCGCGGCAGAGCCCTGGATGGGGCTGTTGAGGGCGATCCGCTCGGCATTCTCGCGCAGCTGGCGGTCCGTGCTGGTGAGGTCCGGCAGGTAGCGGCGGCGGCCTTCGATGGTGGCCGTGTATCCGTCCACCCGGGCCTGGTCCACCACTCCGCGCAGGTAGTCCCGCACGGCGCCGAAACGGTCGAAGTAGTCCTTCATGAGGGTGCGGGCCTCGTCCACGGAAATTTCCAGCTGCTTGGACAGCCCGAAGGAAGTCAGTCCGTAGGCAAGGCCATAGGACATCGCCTTGACCTTGGAGCGCATGGCACTGGTGACCTGGTCGGTGGGGACGTGGAAGATGTTCGAGCCGACGAAACGGTGCAGGTCCTCGCCGTCCTTGTAGGCCTGGATCAGGCCCTGGTCCCCGGAGAGGTGCGCCATGATGCGCATCTCGATCTGCGAGTAGTCGGCGGACAGCAGGCATTCGTAGCCGTCGCTGACCACGAAGATTCCCCGGACCCGGCGGCCTTCCTCGCTGCGGATGGGGATGTTCTGCAGGTTGGGGTTGTTGGACGAGATCCGGCCGGTGGCTGCCACGTTCTGGGCGTAGGTGGTGTGGATGCGTCCGTCCTCCGCCACGGACTTCTTCAGCGATTCAAGCATCTGGCGCAGTTTCGCGGCTTCGCGGTGTGCCATGAGCTGCACCAGGAATTCGTGCCCGGTCTTCTCCAGGAGGTTCTTCAGCGACGCGGCGTCGGTGGTGTAGCCGGACTTGATCTTCTTGGTCTTGGGAAGCTGCAGTTCATCGAACAGGACGGTCTGCAGCTGCTTCGGCGAACCCAGGTTGACCTCGTGGCCGATCGCGGCGAAAGCCTGCTCCTGGGCCTGGTCGATGACCCTGGCGAGGTCGGCAAGCTGTTCGTCCATGCGGTCCATGTCGATGGCGATGCCGGCGAGTTCCATGTCCGCCAGGACACGGCTGACGGGCAGTTCCAGGGTGGACAGGAGTTCCTCCGCCTTGCGTTCCTTCAGTTCATCCTCGAAGTACCGGCTGAGGGCCTGCACGACGGCGGCGGCCTGGACGAGTGCGTCTGCGGCCGCGGCGTCGTCCCCGTCGAACGAAAGTTCCAGCTGGCCGGCCTTGGCGGTGGCGGCCGGGATGCCCACGTTGAGGTGGTGCTGGGCCAATTCGGCCAGTTCGTAGGTGCGGCGGTCCGGCTGGATGAGGTACCCGGAGATGGAGGTGTCGTCCACCACGCCTTCCAGTTCCAGGCCGCGTGCCGTCAGTGCCTTCAGCGCGGCCTTGAACCCGTGCAGCACCTTGGGCGCCTCGGGATCGCGCAGCCAGCCCGCCAGTACGTTGTCGGTATCGGCGTCAAGGGCGGCAAGGTCGAGGTAAACCCCGGCATCGCCGCGGACGATGGCCAGGGCGGCAGCGTCCTCGCCGATGCGCCCAGGCACGAGGTCGACGGCGAGGGCGGAGCGTTGCCCCACCCCGGCGGCCAGGAATGCGGTAAGTTCCGCGGCGTTCGACGGCGTGCTGTACGGGGGCGCGTCGATGCTTTCCCGTTCCGCGGCGGGGGTGTCGGCGTCGCCGTAGAGGGCGAACAGGCGGCTGCGGATGGTTTTGAATTCGAGCTGGTCGAACAGGTCCTCCAGGGCTGCCTGGTCCGGGCGGGGCTGGTAGAGGTCCTCCAGGGTCACGGGGAGCTCGAGGTCGGTGTGGAGCTGGTTCAGGCGGCGGTTGCGCTTGACGTTCTCGATGTTCTCGCGGAGGGCATCGCCCACCTTTCCGCCGATGGAGTCCAGGTGTTCCAGGACGCCTTCAAGCCCGCCGTAGAGGTTGATCCACTTCGCGGCGGTCTTGGGTCCGACGCCAGGGACACCGGGCAGGTTGTCCGCGGTTTCACCGACAAGCGCAGCGAGGTCGGAGTAACGGTCGGGGCTGACGAAGTACTTTGCTTCAATGGCCGCGGCGTCCATCCGGGGGATGTCGCTGACGCCCTTCTTCGGGTAGAGCACGAAGACGTTGTCCGTGACGAGCTGGAAGGCGTCCCGGTCGCCGGAGACAAGGAGGACCTCGAACCCTGCCTTCTCGCCCATGGTGGCGAGCGTGGCGAGGATGTCATCGGCCTCGTATCCGGGCATCTTGATGGTCTTGATGCCCCAGGCTTCCATGACCTGGGCGATGAGGTCGATCTGCCCGCTCATTTCGCGCGGGGTTTCGTTGCGCCCGCCCTTGTAGTCGCTGTACTCGGTTTTCCGGTGGGTTGATTCGTCCGAGACATCGAAGGCGACGGCGATGTGCGTGGGCTGCTGTTCCTTGATGAGGTTGATCAGCATGGACGTGAAACCGTGGATGGCGTTGGTGTGCTGGCCGTTGGAGGTGGAGAACTTGTCCGCCGGGAGGGCGAAGAAGGCACGGAAAGCCATGGAGTGGCCGTCAAGCACCAGCAGTCGGGGCTGGTCGGTGATGGGAATGACGGGCGCTTCGGTAGCAGAAACAGACCGAACGGCAGCGGGCTTGGCGGCGCGGGCGGCGGGCCTGCGGGCGGACGACGCGTCCTGGGCCGCGGCCTCCCCATCGGTTGCCTGGGACGGGAAAGGGGCCGGTTTGGTTGTTTCACTCACAGGTGCCAGCCTAGTTGGCATGACTGACAATTTCACGCCGGGCCCCTTTGCCGGGGAGCTGGCAGCCGCCGGAATTCCGGACCACCTGCATGACTGGCTGGGCCGGTTCGGCATCGGCGCCCTCGTTGTGAAAATGGGGATCCGTTTCCTGGAAATGAGCCCGGAACGGAGCGTGGCCACCATGCCGGTGGAGGGCAACACGCAGGTGGCCGGGATCCTGCACGGGGGCGCGCACGTGGTGCTGGCCGAGACCCTCGGCTCCTTTTCGGCAGGCATGCATGCGGGCCCGGGACGCCATGCCGTGGGCATCGAAGTCAACGCCACCCATCACCGGTCCATCACCGCCGGCCTGGTGACGGGCACCTGCACAGCGGTCCATCTCGGCCGGACGCTGGCCACCCACGAGATCGTCATGACCGATGACCAAGGACGGCGGCTTTCCACCGCCCGGATCACGAACATGCTCAGGGACGACGCCGGCTGACCGCAGCCAGCCCTGGGCCGGCGCCCGTCAGTCCGGGGACGCGGTTCCTGCCGGCAGCAGGTACCGCAACTCAACCACTCCCCTGCCCAGGGTGCGGGAAGCGGCCAGCTCAAGTGGCGGCGTCGGGCCCTTCAATGGCAGCAACCGCTTGCCGTCCCCCAGCACCACGGGGATGACCGAGAGGATGATCTCGTCCAGGAGGCCGGCGTCGGCGAACTGGGCTGCGAGGTTTCCGCCGCCCACCAGCCAGATGTTCCTGCCCTGGGCGTCCCGTTGCAGATCGCCAATGAACTCGCGCACGTCCCCGCGGACAAAGGTGATGTCGGCGCCCTCGGGTGCCTGGTGTTCGTGCCGGGTGAAGACGTAGCTGGGCGTGCCAATGTATGGCCACCTGCCCGGTTCATGCTGCATGAGCCAGGCATAGGTTTCGCCGCCCATGACGATGCAGCCCACACCGGCCAGGAAGGCGTTGTAGCTGTCCGCTCCGCCTTCGAACCCGTCGAACTGCAGGAGCCAGCCGAGGTCGTCCGTGGGTGTGGCAATGAAGCCGTCAAGGGACGCTGCAACGAAATACTGGATGCGCGGCATGCGCCCAGCCTAGCCAACCGCACCCGCGCTGCCCAGCGCTGGCTGGAGTTGCCCGGGGCTACTTAGAGAAGTACGGGATGATCAGGTACAGCCCGAAGAGGACGGCGAGTCCGCAGAGGCCGAAGCAGGCGTAGGCCAGGGACCGCTTGGTGCCGGGTGATGGCTGGTCGGCATCACCGGCGATGGCGGTCAGCCGGACGCCGAGCGAGTAGAGGGTCACCACTACGGCGGCTGAGACGAGCGTGGCACCGCCAACGGTCAGGAGTTCCAACCACTTCATCGCTGACTCTCCTTGGGGTTGTTGGCGGCGGCTGTGGGAGCTTCAGCGGCGGCCTTGGGGTTGTTGGCGGCGGCGTCGGCCTCCGCCTTGGCTTTTGCCTTGGCCCGGGCACGTGCCATGGCCTTCTTCTTGGCGAACCGGACGGCCTGGCCCGCTTCCTCGACCTCGACTGCGTTCTGGTGGCTCACTGCGGACTTGCGCGAGTAGAAGAACATGAAGAGCACGGCCCCGCTGCCGGCGATCGCGGCGATGAGCACGCCCACGACGCCGGTCTTCACCAGCAGCGCCGTCAGCGCGCCGACGATGGCGGCCGCCGGCAAGGTGAACAGCCAGCCCAGCGCGATCTTGCCCACCATGCCCCAGCGGACGGTGGTACCGCGGCGGCCCATGCCCGACCCGATGACGGAGCCGGAGGCAACCTGGGTGGTGGACAGCGCGAAGCCAAGGTGCGAGGAGGCGAGGATGGCGGACGCGGTACTGGTCTCGGCGGCGAACCCCTGGGCGGGCTTGACCTCGGTCAGGCCCGAACCCATGGTGCGGATGATGCGCCAGCCGCCGGCGTAGGTGCCGATGGCGATCGCGAAGGCACAGGCGGCAATGACCCACAGCTGGGGGCCGGAGCCGGGGGCCTGGGTTCCGGCGGCGATCAGGACCAGCGTGATGATGCCCATCGTCTTCTGGGCGTCATTCGTTCCGTGCGCGAGGGCCACGAGGCTGGAGGTGAAGATCTGGCCGGTGCGGAAGCCGCCGCGCTTCTGGGTGAGCTTGGAGCCCGTCTCGGGATCGTGGCGCGCCGTGAGGGCGTATGCGAGGCGGGTGCAGACGTAGGCGGCGAGCCCGGCGATCAGCGGGGCGAACACGGCGGGAAGGATGACCTTCTGCAGCAAGGTTTCCAGATTGACGGAGTTGAATCCCGCGCCGATCACTGCAGCACCGATGAGGCCGCCGAAGAGGGCGTGCGACGAACTGGACGGCAGGCCTTTCAGCCAGGTGATCATGTTCCAGAGAACGGCGCCCATCAAGCCGGCGAAAATGATTTCCGGAGTGATCTGCACCCCGCCGGACCCTTCACGGATGATCCCGCCGGACACCGTCTTGGCCACCTCGGTGGACAGGAAGGCGCCCACGAGGTTCAGTACGGCTGCCAGTGCCACAGCCGTTTTCGGCTTGATGGCACCCGTCGCGATGGGCGTGGCCATGGCGTTGGCGGTGTCGTGGAACCCGTTCGTGAAGTCGAAAAATAGTGCCAGTGCGATGACCAGCGCCACCATGAAGGTGATATCCACCTGTTGCCCAATCTGCAGAGTCGACGTTCAGCAGTTTCTCTTACCAGGCTGCCTTGCACAGCATAATTCACCAACTGTTTGCTGGGGAATGGATTGCGGTGGCGGCGGACCGGCGGTAAAACCTTATCGATCGTACGCGTCCGGGGCATGAGGTCAAAACAACGGCCCCGCCAGGAAGTCCGCCACCCGTGCCAGCTCAGTGGGCGATATTCCGTGCCTCGGATCCGGCGACACCGTGAGGATCCGCCGGCCAAGGAACCTCGCCCAGTGCTGCGCTTCGGCTTCGAACGCCAGCTGGTCATCGATCCAGGCCACGGCGTCGGGGCGCGTTTCCTCGACGTCCTCCTGGATGGCGGACAGCTTCCACCAGCCATTGCCGCCGGCTGTGCCGTCCGCGGCCAGGAAGGGCCAGCGGGTTCCGTCCAGGCCGACGGCGGGGCACAGGTACTGCGGCGCAAGTTCCTCCCAGCTGGTGAGCCAGACGCACCGCAGCCCGGGTGTGCGGGCGAGCGTGTTCAGCCCCGCCACCAGCTCGGCGGCGAAGGCGACAGGCAGCAGGCCGGCGTCAGTCCGCCGCCACGCGGAGCCCCAGGCAGTGGGTCCCGTGGGACCGAAGGGGCAGATGACGCCGTCGACGTCGAGGTAGAGCGTGCGTTTCACGCCGCGCCTGCCTGGGGTTTCAGCCCTGGTGGAGCTGCGGCGGCCGGGGTCTTGTGTCCAGCCGGGGTCCACTGTCCAGCTGGGGTGCGATGTTCTTTTCCAGGGCAGCGAGGGTCACGTCCGGCAGGACGATGAGGCCGTCCAGCTCATGGCGGGCCCGTTTGTAGGCGGATTGGCGTTCGGCGGGGGTCGCGGCCTCGTTCTCGGCGATCATGAGCAGCTTCCGCGCGGTGGCAAGCCGTTGGCGTTCCGGTCCGCTGAACCGGCTGTCCCTGATGCGGCGGGCTTCCCGCTCCGCCACGTCGAGGGCAAGCGCGAAGTTGTTCACCGCCTCCCGGTAGGCTTCGAGTCCAGGTCCCTGCACCAGGTCCCCTGCAGAGGCCGGCCGTAAGCCGTCGGCTTCCCTTTTGGCGCGGAGGAAGGCCACCGTCAGCGGTTCGCGCACATCCGTCATCATCGGGAAGTCGATGAGCCTGCCGACGTCGAGCTCGTAGTCGAGCCAGCGGCGGTTGGTGGCGTCGTGGGCCGCCATCAGGGACTGCACCCCCGCCACGGACGCCTCTTCCGCCACCCGGGCTTCGTTCTTGAGCTTGTACAGCTCGACCCGGCGCTGGTGCCGGCGTTCGCCGGCACGCCGCCAGCCGTGCGTCCAGCGGCCGGCAAGCGCACTCAACGGAAATACCAGCCACCACTTGTCCGCCAGGAACTCCAGGATGGACCTCACCCCTTAATCCTCGCAGCCCGCCGCGGTGGCCTCAAGGCTGTGCGGCAGGTTTCAGCAGTGCTGCCAAAGTACGCTGGGGTGCGCCTTGGCCGCCCCCGGTTGGTGGACCGTCAGGGCGCGGCTGTCGCCGGCTGCCCGCTGCTGACATTGACCAGCCAGGCCACGCCGAACCGGTCGGTGCACATGCCAAAGATGTCGCCCCACGGTGCCTTCTCCATGGGAACGGTCACCGTTCCCCCGTCGCCGCTGAGCTTTTCGTAGTAGCCCCGGAGCTCAACTTCGTCGTCGCCGCTGAGGGAAACGGAGATGGATGAGCCCGGGTGGTACTCCATGTTGTTGGGGGTGTCCGCCCCCATCAGCACCATGCCCTTGGTGGTGGTCAGCATGCCGTGCATGATCTTTTCCGACTCCGCGGGATCGTCGCTGGCCTGGAAGTCGCCGAAGGTGCTCATGGTGAGCTCGCCGCCGAACACGGACTGGTAGAAGTTCATCGCTTCCCGGGCATTGTCCCGGAAGCTCAGGTAGGGGTTAAGGATGGTCGGCATGACGGGATCTCCTTCACGTGGGCTGCGAACTGGGCCAGACAACATCCTGCCCCATGCCTTCGGCGGCCGGTAGGGGGAAACTCCCCTGGCCGGACCTGATGCAGCAAAGCTGGAGGGAACGTAGGCTCAGGGGATGGCCCGATTCTTTGATGTGCATCCCCAAGACCCCCAGCCCCGCGCCATCGCGCAGGCAGTGAAGATCATCCGTGACGGCGGCCTGATCGCCTACCCCACGGACTCCTGCTACGCCCTGGGCGCCCAGATGGGCAACCGGGAGGCCCTGGACCGGATCAGGAGCATCCGGCACCTGGACGACAAGCACCACTTCACGCTGGTCTGCCGGGACTTCGCGCAGCTGGGGCAGTTCGTGAATATCGGCAACGACGTGTTCCGCAGCATTAAAGCCGTCACGCCGGGCAGCTACACCTTCATCCTGCCCGCCACCAAGGAGGTGCCCAAGCGGCTGCTCCATCCCAAGAAGAAGACCGTGGGGGTGCGCATTCCGGACAACCGGGTGGTGCAGGCGTTGCTTGACGAACTGGGCGAACCGCTGCTGTCCAGCACGCTGCTGCTGCCGGACGAGGAGGAACCGATGACGGTGGGCTGGGACATCAAGGAGCGGCTGGACCACCAGGTGGACGCCGTGATCGATGCCGGGGACTGCGGGGCCGAGCCCACCACCGTGGTGGACTTTTCTAGTGGAGTGGCCGAGGTCATCCGCCGCGGCATGGGCGATCCGTCCCGCTTCGAGTAATCAGCCGGGCCGCCCGCCATGCGGACCGCCGGCCATTGTGGGGCACTTTGCCGCCGTCCGCCGTCGTAATTTACGACGGCGGACGGCGTGTCCGTGCCAAAGTGCCCCTTTACGGCGTCAAGGTTCAGTCCTGCTTGCGCGCCCTGCTGGGTTGGACCCGCGGCGGTTCACCGGGCATTTTGGGGTAGTCGGGCGGGAAGGGCAGTTCGCCCAGGCCCGCCTTGCAGTCGCGTTCCCACCACCCGAGGAGGGTGTCAATGCTGCCGGGTTTGGCGCTGAAGTCCGCCCACGGATCACCCACGGTCTTCAGCCGCTCCGGTACGGTGAGGATGGTGAAGTCCCTGGGGTCGGCATGCTCCAGTTCATCCCAGGTGAGGGGGCAGGAAACAGGTGCGTGGGCAAGGGCGCGGGGGCTGTAGGCGCCGGCGATGGTCCGGTCCCGGTTGGCCTGGTTGAAGTCCAGGAACACGCGCCTGCCCCTTTCCTCCTTCCACCATGCGGTGGTCACCTTGTCCGGGATGCGGCGTTCCACCTCCCGGGCAGCGGCGATGACGGCGTGCCGGACATCCAGGAACTCGCGGACTGGCTCGATGGGCGCGTAGACGTGCAGGCCGCGGTTCCCGGAGGTCTTGATGAAGGTAGTCAGGCCCGCTTCGGCGAGCACTTCCTTCAGGACCAGGGCCGCCGGGATGGCGTCTGCGAAGTCGGTTCCTGGCTGGGGGTCGAGGTCGATCCGGAGCTGGTCCGGGTTGTCCGTGTTTTCCGCCCGTGAAGGCCAGGGATGGAACACCACAGTATTCATCTGCACGGCCCAGACAGCGGCCGCGGGCTCGTCGAGAACCAGCTGCGGGTGGGACCGTGCACTCGGGTACACCACCTTGACGGACCGGATGAAGTCCGGGGTGCCCTTGGGCGGGTTCTTCGAAAAGAACTGCTCACCGTCGATGTTGCCGGAAAACCGCTGCAGCGCCACGGGACGGTCCCCGTTCGCGGCGATGAATGCCTCCCCCACCGCGCAGATGTAGTTGACCAGGTCCAGCTTGGTGATGCCGGGCTCCGGCCAGAGGACGCGGCTGGGACTGGAAATGCGCATCTCGCGGTCCCCGTGCGGGCCCGGCACCGTGATGGTGGTCTGTTCACTCGCCATGGGGACAACGTACACCCAGCGATGGGACCGGCCGGTGAACGGGCCGCCGAATGGCGGGCACTCCGGCATGATGGACCCATGCCCGCACTCGAACAGCAGCTCTCCGTCACCGTCGGCGACTCCGCGGTGACCGCCGTCTACGCGCGTCCCGACCAGCCCGGGGCAACCCTGGTGCTCGCCCACGGGGCAGGGGCCGGCATGGAGCACCCGTTCATGCGGGGATTCACGGACGCCCTTAATGACCTCGGCGTGGCCACCCTCCGTTTCAACTTCCCCTACCGGGAAGCGGGACGCAAATTCCCCGACCGGCCACCGCTGGCGGTTGCCACCTGGCGCGCCGCGATGGCCGCCGCCGCTGCGCAGGCCGCCGCCCATGGCGACAACGGGCCGCTGTGGGCGGCAGGCAAATCCTTTGGCGGCAGGATGGCGTCCATGGCCGTGGCGGAAGGAATGGAGGCCGCCGGGCTGGTGTACCTCGGCTACCCCCTCCACCCGCCCGGCAAGCCGGAGAAACTCCGTGACGAACACCTGTACGGGATCACCGTGCCCATGCTGTTCCTGCAGGGAACCAGGGACCCGTTCGCCACCCCGGAGATCCTCGCGGACGTTGTCTCCCGGATTGGCCCGTCCGCCGTGCTGGAGTGGGTGCAAGGCGGCGACCATTCCTTTGCGGTGGCGGGGCAAAAGCGGTCCGCGGAGGAAACCGGCGCCGCGCTGGCCGGTACGGTGGCGCGTTTCATCGGGGCCGGGGGCTGAGCGCCCGGAACGGTTGACTGCCGTGGCCGCCTGATTCCCGGCAACGGCCGGGCTGCCGGGAGTCCGGCACCCTTACACCGCGGCGGCCAACGGCGTAGCGTTGATTGAGCGGGATACCGTGGCGCTTCCCCCACCCCGGACCCGCGGGCCGCGGAAACATCCAAGGAGATGGAGGAACGGGGATGGCTGGTTGGAATGCCGACACTGCTGCCGGACCTGTCGGAGCCGGAAACATCACGCTCGTGGAGGGTTCGTGCTTCTGCATTTCCCTGGCCAACGGGGATATCCGTCCCGACCATCCCCACGGCGTCTTCCATGAAGACACCCGCATCCTCTCCCGCTGGGACTTGAGGGTCAACGGGATGGCGCTCGAGCCGCTGGCGGCGGAGGTGAAGGAGCCATACCGTGCCCTGTTCATCGGCCGGGTCCCCCGCTCGGACGGATACGCGGACAGCCCGCTGGTGGTGGAACGCCTGCGGGAGGTTGCCGCCGGGGTCCTGGAGGGGGTCACCATCCGGAACTATTCCTCACAGCCCGCCGAATGCACTGTGTCGGTCCGGGCTGAGTCCGACTTCGCCGATCTCTTTGAGGTGAAAGAGGCCCGGGTCCAAAGAACCTGGGAGGAATCCCGCAGCCACGACGGCGACTCATTGACCATCAGCGCCGTCTGGCACGATGTCCTCAAACGGGTGGTCGTGCACGGGGAGGGCGCCGCCTCCACCCCCGACGTCCTGACGTACCAGGCGCTGGTCCCGGCGCACGGGCAGTGGAGCACGCAACTGAGCGTGATCCCGGTCAGCGGTGATCAACCTGCCCCGGCCCCGGAGCACCGCCATCCCATTGCACCCGACATGTCTCCCAGCGACCGCCGCCGGAAGGAATGGGTGGCGAAGATCCCCAAACTCCACATGGGCAACCGCTCGATCGAAAGGACACTGCGGCGCAGCTATGACGACCTGGGTGCGCTCCGCATCCAGGATCCTGCCCATCCGGAGCGGATCGTGGTGGCCGCAGGCGCGCCGTGGTTCATGACCCTGTTCGGCCGCGATTCGCTCTGGGCCTCGGAAATGGCCCTCCCCGTGGATCCTTCCCTGGCGCTGGGCACGCTGCAGACACTGGCTGACCGGCAGGGCAAAGTGGTCGACCCAATGAGCGAGGAGGAACCCGGCAAGATCCTGCACGAAGTCCGGCTCGGCGTCTCCAGCGGCCTGGCCCTGGGCGGGAAATCGGTGTATTACGGCAGCGTGGACGCCACTCCACAGTTCGTCATGGCCCTCGGGTCCGTCAGCCGCTGGGGGTTCGCCAAGGACACCATCGCTGCCCTGCTCCCCCACGCCGACCGGGCCCTGGACTGGGTCCGTGAGTTTGGCGACAAGGACGGGGACGGGTTCGTCGAGTACTCACGCCTGAACGACCAGGGCCTGATCAACCAGGGCTGGAAGGATTCCTGGGACGGCATCAATTTCGCCGACGGAACCATAGCCGAGCCGCCGATTGCGCTTTGCGAGGTACAGGCTTTGGTCTACAGCGCGCTGCTGTCCCGCGCGTGGATGGCGTACGACGCCGGGGACGCACCGCTGGCTGCGCAGCTCACCGATGAGGCAGGGCGGCTGAAGAAGAAGTTCAACGAGGAATTCTGGCTGCCGGAGAGGGGGTATTTCGCCGTCGCCCTGGACCGCGACAAGAGGCCGGTCGATGCCTGCGCCTCCAACATGGGGCAATGCCTGTGGCATGGCATCGTCGACGACGACAAGGCGCCCGCGGTTGCGGAGCGGCTGCTGTCGCCGGAGATGTTCAGCGGCTGGGGCGTCCGGACCCTCGGCACCGACATGGGCGCCTACAACCCGGCCAGTTACCACAACGGTTCAGTCTGGCCCCACGACAATGCCATCATTGCAGCTGGCCTGCTGCGCTACGGCTTCGTCGAGGAGGCACAGCGGATCTCCACTGCCCTGCTGGAGGCCGCCGATTTTTCCAACGGCCGGCTGCCGGAGCTCTTTTGCGGTTTCAGCCGGGAGCAGGTTGCGGAGCCCGTACCCTATCCCACCGCTTGTTCGCCGCAGGCCTGGGCTGCCACCACTCCGATCATGCTGATCACCAGCCTCATGCGGTATGACGCACACGTGTCCCGCGGCGGTTTCTGGATGGATCCCGTGCTGCCGGAATCCTACGGTGACGTACACCTGACCAATGCGCCGATCGCGGGAAGCCGGATGACCATTGACATTGTCGGGTCTGAACCCACCGTCCAGGGACTGCCGGAGGGAATCACCTTCCACCGTGAACACCGGCCGTGGCTGACGGAGCTCATGGCGGAAACCGGGCTGCTGCACTGAGGCCGGGGGCCGCTAGGCGGCCTCTTCGTGCCACCAGCCCTCCCAGGCGGCCGACGTCAGCTGTCCGGCGGGGAAAGCGTCCCGGGCAGCGTCTTCCTGGGCGCGTCCGTCTTCCGCGCGGCGGCCGTCGAGCAGCAGGTTCGTGATGTTCAAGAGAAACATGGTTCCGTCCTTCCGAGAGGGTGTATGGACAACGCCGTCCACGTAGGAAAGAGCCTAGACAGGAGTTGTTTCAACAGGTCGACGCAAGGTTTCGGCCGTGTATCGGAGTTTTCACGTGCCGGTTTGGCGGCCGGCACGCTGCCCGGAACAGGCGTTACCTGCGCGGCTTCGCCCGTGCGGCGGCGGGCGCGGTCCAAGGATCCTCGGGCCAGGGATGTTTGGGGTAGCGGCCCCGCATCTCGGCGCGGACCTGCGCATACGGACCCGACCAGAAGGACGTCAGGTCATCGGTCACGGCGAGCGGCCGGCGCGCCGGGGACAACAGGTGGAACAGCACGGGAACGCGCCCTTCCACCAGCCGCGGCGACTCGGCCAGCCCGAAACACTCCTGGAGCTTTACGGCCACCACAGGTGCGCCGCCGTCGCCGGACAGCTCCGGATAGTCGATCCGGACCCGTGAACCGCTGGGGACGTCCAGCCACTCCGGGGCCAGCTGGTCGAGCCTGGACGCCTCGGGCCACGGCAGCAGGCGGCGCAGCGGCTCGGCGAGGTCAATCGAACTGACCGCCGCTCCCTCCGCCAGCCGCTCCAGCTCGGGCCCGAGCCACTCCTCCAGCCGCTCGAGCAAGGCTCGGTCGGAAACGTCCGGCCACGGATCGCCCAGCTCGCGGCGCAGGAACCCCAGCCTGCGGCGGAAGCCTGCCGCCGCCGTCGACCACGGCAGGACTTCAAGCCCCGCCGACTGCAAGGCGGCACCCACTGCCGCCCTGCCCTGCTCCGCGGTGGGCCGGACAGGCGTTGCGGAAAGCACGATGCCGCCCAGCCGTTTGATCCTGCGCGCCGTGACCCTGCCGTCGCTGAACTGTGCTTCCACGGTGTGGGCCAGAAGATGGGACGCGGCGGTTTCCGCCGTGCTTTCCGCCAGGGGAGCCGCGGCCCGGATGACGGCCCCGGTTCCTGCCGCGTCCCGGCCGCCCGCCCGCGCCACTTCGGCAACGGCCAGCCATTCGTGCCCGGAGAGGGTGCTGCCGGCGGGCAGGCCGGCGCGGGTTCCGGAGGTGAGCAGGTATTGTTCGCGGCTGCCGGGCACGCGGCGTGCCACCCGGTCTGGGAAGGCGAGGGCGACGACGGCCCCCACCGCCTCCGCGCCGCCGGACGCAGCCGAAGGGACAGGACCGCGGCGTTGCCGCCCGGCAAGTGCGGCGAAGCGCCGCGCTTCCCGGGCCCAGCGGGCGCCCGCAGGACCCTTGTCTGCACGGAGCTGGGCCAGGAGGCGGGGCAGGTCGGATCCCGGTGCGCGGTGGTCACCCGAGAGGGCGGCCACGGCGTCGGCCGCCAGTTCCACTCCCACGGACGCCGCGCCGTCGAGCAGCGCACGGGCCAGCCGCGGGTCGGCCGGGATGGCGGCGAGGGTCCGTCCCGTTGCGGTGACGTGGCCGTCGCCGGACACGGCGCCCAGTTCCCGGAGGACCTCGACGGCGTCCGCCATGGCCTGGCGGGGCGGCGGATCCGGGAGGGCCAGCCCGCCACCCCCGGGTGAACCCCAGCAGGCAAGGACCAGGGCGGCACCCGTGAGGTCCGAAACGGTGATTTCCGGGGTCACGTGGGCGGGAGCCGCGCCATAGGCCTGCTGGCTGTAGCACCTGATGGCCTTGCCGGGTCCCTGCCGTGCCGCCCGGCCCGCGCGCTGGTCCGCGGACGCCCGGGAGCAGGACACCGTGACCAGTCCGCTCATTCCGCGGGCGGCATCGCGGCGCGGCTCCCTGGTCAACCCGGAGTCGATGACCAGCCGGACGCCGGGCACCGTCAGCGAGGACTCGGCGAGGTCAGTTGAGACGATGATCCGCGGACCGTCCCCGGGGCCGCGGCCGGATACCGCCCGGTCCTGTTCGGCCGCGCCCACCTGCCCGTGCAGTTCGAGCACGTCCACGCCGGAGGGCAGCCGGGACCGCAGCGCTGCGGCTGCCTGGCCCACCTCCCTGGCGCCCGGCAGGAACACCAGCGCGTCGATGGCAGCGTCGGAGGCCAGGGCGCGGGCGTGGGCTTCGGCGGCGGTGGCGGCCACATGGTCCAGGAACATCGGCGTCACGCCCCGGTCATCGAGGCGCGGCCCTGGCGCCGGGCGCCACGCCACCTCCAACGGGTGGAGCACGGAAGGGCAGTCGACCACCGGTGCCGGTGTCCCGCCGTCGGGATCACCCAGCAGGGCGGCGAACCGCGGGGCGTCCAGGGTGGCGGACATGGCCACGACGGCGAGGTCCCCGCGCAGCTGCCGGACCTCGGCGAGCATGCCGACGAGGAGGTCGGTTTCCAGGCCGCGTTCGTGCACTTCGTCCAGGACGACGGCGGCCGTCCCGTCGAGGCCTGGATCTGCCAGCAGCCGGTGCAGCAGGATGCCCGGTGTAACGAACTCGACGCGGGTTCCGGTACCGGCGTGGCGTTCGCCGCGCACCGTGTAGCCCACCCGGCCGGCGGGCCCGCTGCCGTCCAGGGCTGAGAGGCGGCGGGCGGCGGCCCGGGCGGCGACGCGCCGAGGCTGGGTGACGACGACGCGCCCGGTGCGGCCAAAGACGTTGGCGAGCAACGGCGGAACAAGGGTGGTCTTGCCGGTGCCGGGCGGCGCCTGCACCACGGCTGCGCCGGGAACCGTCCCACGCCGCAGGGCGTCCGCCAGGGCGGACAGGGAACCGGCAAAGGCCAGCCCGCTGCCGATGGCTTCGAGATCGAAGGCGTCTTCGAGGGCGGGGCGGGCAGGAGGAGTCATCGGTCCATTGTGCCCGCAACCGCCGACTTTTCCGCTTGCGTCAGGGCTTGCCCTGGCCCCTGCCCTTGCCTTTGCCCTCCCTGGCCTTGCCAGGGAGGGAAGAACCGGGTTCCGATGATTCAGCGGGCGCCTGGGCAGGAGCGGGCGCGACGGCGGGAACGGCGGCCTCCTGCGGTTGGGGCTCCTGCGGGGAGGTGTCTGCTGCCTGGGCGGGAGCTGGTGCGCCCGCCTCCGCCACCGGGGCTGCAGCCGCCACCTGTGTGGCCAGGTCCGCCCTGACTGCCTCCAGGGCGGAAGCGATGCCGCGGTACCGTGCGGCTGAAAGCCGGCCCGTTGCGGCGGCATCATTAAGGTCCTTTTCCAGCCCCTGCAAAGCCGCCAGGGCGCCGTCCGTCCGGCTCTCAGCCACCGCCTGGCTGATGCTCAGCACGCGGACCTGGAAGCCGCGCAGCGTAGTGGCGTCCGCGTCCGGCGGCCGGACCGCCGCCGCACCGGCCACCAGGGCGGCTGCAAGGGCGGCGACGCAGAAAAGGATGGCCGCACGGACCGCAGGGTTGCGGTGTGCCACAGGAGCTGCGCCACCTTCGGCGGCGCTGGCCCCTTGGGCGGTCTGCGGGACGTCCTTAAGCGGCATGCCTGCCCCGCAGCGGAGCCACCGGCGCAGGGCGGGCCGGCAGGAGGGTCACGACGGTCGGGCCTGCGGGGGCGGGCCTGGCCTCAGGCTCCGGACCGGGTGCGGGAATCCGGGCGATCACGATGCGCGCGGCGAGGCGGAGTGCGGTGGCGATCAACAATCCGATGCCCACGCCCAGGAGCACGTGGCCGGCCAGATGGTTTCTCGCGGCTGCCGGGCCGCCCCCTGCGGCCACCGCCGCGCCGGTTATCGTCAGCGTCAGCGAAAGGGCCGTACCGAGTATTGCGCCCATGGCTCCTGCTCCCATCGTCCGAACTCATCAGCAAGCTTACTAGTAATGCTCAGCAAGCTTACTACCTAAAGGATCTGGCGCAAGGTGCGCGCCACGCAGGCTGGGTCAGGCTGGGGTCTTCAGCAGCGATTCCGCTGCCGAAATACCGGCGTATCGCCACAGAAGAGCAGCGGCGGTCCGAGGAAGGCGAGGGACTGGCCTTCGCGAAGCCTGCGGGGAGCGGGGATCTACTCCCTCAGGTCCAGCGCAGCCAGGATGCGCCGCACCGATCCGCCCAGGTTCCAGTCGGTGGCCAGCTGCTCCAGCTGCGAGCGCCGGTCACCGGTCACGGGGCGCAGCCGGGCACCCGCCTCGTCCAGGGTGGGCAGCTCCAGGTTCCGCACCAGCCGGACGACGGCGGGGGCTGCTTCAAGGTACTTGGCCGCCGCGGAGAGCCTGGCCCGGACGGGGCCGGACACGCCGCCGTCGGGCTTTTCCGCAGCTTCCAACAGAGCTTCCAGGGTGCCGTGCTTCAGCAAGAGTGACGCTGCGGTCTTCTCGCCGATTCCAGCCACGCCGGGCAGGCCGTCGGAGGCGTCACCGCGCAGGGTGGCATAGTCCGCGTACTGCTGGGGCAGGACCCGGTACTTGGCCACCACGGCCTCCTCGGTGATGACTTCGAGGTTCCTCATCCCTCGGGCGGTGTAGATCACCCTGACCCGGCGTCCGTCGTCGCACACCTGGAAGAGGTCGCGGTCCCCGGTGACCACGTCCACCGGACAGTCCGCAGTGCTGGCATAGGTGCCCACCACATCGTCGGCCTCATACCCCGGCGCTCCGACAACCGCGATGCCGGCGAGCTCCAGCACGTGGCGGATCAAGGGCAGCTGCGCCTGGAGGCCCTCGGGGACCACCTCGACATCCGGGGCATCCGGTACCACTTCCGCCACCCGGTGCGCTTTGTAGGTGGGAAGAAGGTCAACCCGCCACTGGGGGCGCCAGTCATCGTCCCAGCACGCCACGAGGTCCGTGGCCGGATAGTCGGTGGTGAGCCTGGCAATCATGTCCAGCAGTCCGCGGACGGCGTTGACCGGCGTGCCGTCCGGGCGCCGGATGCTGTCAGGCAGCCCGTAGAAGGCGCGGAAGTACAGCGAGGCGGTGTCGAGCAGCATCAGGCGCTGGGGCATACCTGATCCTGACACGGAAACGCGCCGAAGGTCAGCAGCCGGCCTCCTGGCCACAACGGGCGATGGCCGATGGGGACATGGCTGTCACTCCTGCCCCCTTGACGCCGCAGTGGCGCTCCCCGAATACTTCCAAGTGGTCCGACCACACCGGCCGGACCTGCCCGCCCGCCGTCCCGCACGTCAGGGTGACATCCCTTCCCGGAAGCAGGAGACCCATGCCCCGCACACCCCTCACCATCAACGACAACGGGGCCTGGTGCTGGTTCCAGGACGAACGTGCGCTGGTGGACCCCGCGAACAAGACCTTGCTGGTCGGCTCGGTGGCTGCCTCCGAAGGCCCCGGCGGAGAAGGACGCGGCGGCAACATCGAGGTGGCGGTCCTTGACCTGGCCACCGGACAAAGCAAGATCCACGTCCTGCACCAGCGACTGGAGCCGGACGACCATGACGCGCCGGCACTGCTGATCAGGCCGGACGGGCGCTACCTGGCGATGTATGCCAAGCACAAGACGGACAACTACTCTCGCTGGCGGATCTCCATCCGGCCGCACGACGCATCCGAGTGGGGACCGGAACAATGCTTTGACTGGACCCGGCTGGCCGGCGGCCGCGGCGCCACCTACTCGAACCTGCACCGGCTGGACGCAGAGTCACGGGTGTACAACTTCGTCCGGGCCATCAACGATGACCCCACCCTGATGGTCTCCGACGACGACGGCGGCACCTGGCACTTCGGCGGCAAGCTCTTCACCCGGCCCAAGATCGGCTACGTCAACGGCTACACGCGGTACTTCGGCAACGGCACCAACCGCATCGACCTCATAACCACGGACCACCACCCCCGGGACTACAACAACAGCATCTACCACGGCTACATCCAGGACGGCGCGCTGCACGATGCGCAGGGCACGGTGGTCAGCAAGCCCGTACCCGGATCGCCCGGCGTCAACCAGGACACCCTCACCACCGTTTTCGAGGCCGGGGTGGCGATGGGTGGCGATGTCCTCACGCACGGCTGGACGGTGGACCTGCGCGGCGAGGGGACGCAACTGGCCGCCATCCTCAGCTGCCGCGCGAACGACGTCAACGGCGTGCTGCAGCATGGGCAGGCGCTCGACGTCGATGACCACCGCCTCCTGTATGCCCGCTTTGACGGAACGGGCTGGGAATTGCATCCGCTGGCAGCCGCGGGACCGGCCCTGCTCCCCCATGAGCAGGACTACACCGGCCTCGGCGCGGTGGACCCCCACGACCTGGACCGCGTCTACATCTCCACCCCGGTCAGCCCGCTGACCGGCGAAACCACACCGCATTACGAGGTTTACTGCGGCCGGACCAGGGACGCGGGCGCCAGCTGGGAGTGGACTGCCGTCACCGCCGGTTCCGCGGTGGACAACCTCCGGCCCATCGTTCCGCCCGGCGACGCCTCCGTCCACGCCGTGTGCTGGTTCCGCGGCAGCATGCGTTCGTCGCAGGCCTATCGGACGGAGGTGGTGGTGCTGCGGGACGGGGACACCGTCACGCCGAATCCCTAGGCGCCGGCGTTACAGCGCGTTGCTGCCGGGCGGACCGTCGATGACGCGGGGGATGTATTCGAGGAGCTGCAGGCCCCGGTCGAACGTCCTGCTCTCCACCACCTCCAGGGCGACGTCCGGATAGCCGTCGTAGATCCGTTCACTCCCGGTACGGCCAGTGATCAGGGGAAAGACAACCAGGCGGAACCGGTCCACGAGGCCGGCTGCCAGCAGGGAGCGGCCGAGGCTCAAGCTGCCCATGGTGCTGAGGGGGCCGGAGGCTGCACGTTTCATTTCCCGTACGGCCCCGACGGCGTCTCCCGCCACCAATTCGGAGTTCGGCCAGGCGAGCGGAGCTTTGAGCGTGGAGGAAAAGACCACCTTGGGCACGGCCGCCAGGCCCGTCAGGGCCGCTCCCTCATCCGCCGAGAACTCCCCGCCGCCGGCGGAGGCCTCCTGCGACATCCCCGACATCAGGCGGTAGGTGTTGGCTCCCAGCAGGAAGGTGTAGTTCTTTTCCGCCTCCTGCTGGAGCCAGGCCAGGTATTCCGGTCCCTCCAGGCCCCACCAGCCCGGCCATCCCTCCCCGGAAGCGCATCCGTCCAGGGTGACGATCAGATCCACCATCAGCTGGCCCATGCCGGACATGCTATTCCGGGCCGGCAGGGTGATCAAGGGGTGCATGACGCCGCCGGCGCGGCCCGCCCGGCAGGGACCGGCCGCTCAGAACCAGTCGCCGTCGGCGTACGTGCTCCGGACGTGGGCGCGCAGGTACTCCCCCACCACCGCGGCGCCAAGGTCGCCCACTTCGGGCGCCACGACGCGGCCGTCCACCCGCCGCGCCATCCGCTGGATGAACCGCTCCAGGCCCGGGTCGTTGCCGAGTCGGAAGAACGTGGTCTGGGCGCCCGCCCGGCCCAGCCGGTCCAGTTCGGCAACGGTGGCCCGGATGGTCTCAGCGTCCGGAGGCCAGTTGAACCAGGAGTCACCGTCCGGCAGCAGGTGCGCGGTGGGTTCGCCGTCGGTCACCACCAGGAGCACCGGCTGCATGGACGGATGCCGGCGGAAGAACCGGCCCGCCAGCAGCAAGCCGTGGTGCAGGTTGGTGCCCTGTTCCCGCAGTGCGGGCAGGGCCGTGAGCTCGCCGATGTCCATCGACTGGGCGTAGCGGCCGAACGTAACCAGCTGGAGCCGGTCCCCGCGGAAGCGCGTGGAGATGAGGTGGTGCAGGGCGAGGGCGGTGCGTTTCATGGGCACCCACCGTCCTTCGGCGGCCATGGAGAAGGACACGTCAACCAGCAGGGCCACCGCGGCCTGCGTCCGGGCTTCGGTTTCCGCCACCTCGATGTCCCCGACGGCGAGGCGCAGACCCCGGGCGGGGTTGCCGCCGTCGGCCATGGTCCGGCGGATGGCGTTGGTCATGGTGCGCGTGACATCCCAGGGCTCGGCGTCGCCGAACTCCCATTGCCGGCTGGAGCCAGTTTGTTCGCCGGCTGCCCCTGCCGCCCGGGTGTCCCGGTTCCCCTGCCGGCCGGACAGCTGCCTGGCGGTGTCGCGGAGCAGCGATTTCCCCAGCCGCCGCATGGCCTGGGGTGAGAGCCGGAGGTCGCCGTCGGCCCCGCGGCGCAGGTAGCCGCCGTCCTGCATGGCCCGCTCGATCTCCGCCAGGGTACGGGCGCTGACGGCTGCGTTCTCGCCGAGCTGCCGGGCGAGTGCGTCCAGGTCCAGGTCATCGAGCCGGGATCCGTTGTAGGACTGCGAGAGCTGCTCGGACAGTTCATCAAGCTCGGCCAGGTCCTGGAGCACGCCGGTGCCGTCCCCCAGGCCGAGTCCTTCCTGCCCTTCGAAACGCTCCGACCCCGTCCAGTCCTCGCCCGGGCGCAGTGCCTGCAGCGTGGCGTCGAGTTCGCTGAGCTGGGCCATCAGTTCGGGCGAGCCGAAGGCCTGGGCGGACAGCCGCATCAGTTCATCACGCTGCTCGGCGGACATGGACTGCAGGAGCCGCTGGGCTGCCGCGGCGCGCCGGGCGAGGGCGTCCACCAGTTCCTCGACCGACTGCGGGTTTTCGGGGAAGAAGTGGCCGTGCCTGGCCATGAACTCCCGGAAGTCGGCCTCCGTGTCTTCGCCGCGGCGGTGCTTGCCCAGCAGCCCGTTGAGGTCCTTGAGCATGGCGTTGACTGCCTCGCGGTCCTCGTCGGTGGCACTTTCCAGCGCCTGCTTCATGCCGGCGAACCGCTGCTCAAGGACCTCCCGGCCCAGCAGGTCCTTGATCTTGTCGTACGCCTCCCGTGCGGTGCTGGACTGCCAGTCGTAGGAGGACAGCTCGTTGACGGCCGCCGCTGTTGACGGAGGCAGGTTCTGGAGCTGCATCTCCCGGAAGGCGCGGTCGGTGTTGTCCATCATGGCGTCGCGGGCCAGCTGCTTGCGTTCCTCCAGCACGGCCGTGTCCAGCAGCTTCCGGACCTCGTCCAGTGTGCCGTCCAGGCGGTGGCGGCCCAGCAGTTCGCGCCGCCGCTGCTGGACGCGGCGTGCGAGGTCGTCCAGCCCGTCCCGGTTCCGGCCGCCGCGCCGCAGGAATTCCTGGAGGGCGTGCCGCGGCGAGTATCCGGCCATCACATCCTCCGCGACGGCGTCCAGTGCCTCGGCCAGGTCAACGGGTGGCGCGAGCGGGTCCGGGCCACCGGTGTACCGGCCGTACTTCGCGGACCGCTTGTGGATGGCCATGGTGCCTCCTGTGCCTAGCCGTAGATCGTTTCCTCGTCGTCGGATTCCTTCGAGATCCGCCGGCCGAGGTAGAGCCCTTCCAGGGCGAGTTCGACGGCGGCAGCCCGCTGTCCGTCGTTCGCCGCACCGAGGCGGCGGCTGATTTCGTCGTAGAGGCCGGAGCCGTTCAGGGACGGGAGGTTGTCCAGGAATTCCTGGGCGGTGACCTGTTCGCCGGTGGTGACCGTCCGGTGCCCGTCCAGCGCCGCCACCAGCGGGCCCATGTCCAGCCCCTGGAAATGGGCCCTGACGGCCTCGGCGGTGGCAGTGCGCAGGAGGTGGTCCAGGACCCCCTGTTCACGCCCTTCCTCGCCGGATTCGAACTCGATCTTGCCGCCCAGCACTTCCACCGCCGGCTCCAGGTCGATGATGCGCGCCACGGCCTCCGCCTCGCCCCGGATGCGCGCCCGGCGCAGGGCCGCGGCAGCCACGGTTTCGGCGCCCGCGATGGCGAAGCGCGCCGAAACCCCGGAGGTCTGGTTGATGGCCGGGGACTGCCGCAGTGCCCGGGTATAGCGGGCCAGGATCTCGAGGATGACGGGCGGAACGTCGGCCACGAGCCGGCCCTCCTGCCGGATCACCGCCACTTCGTCCTCGAGTTCGATCGGGTAGTGCGTACGGATTTCGGCGCCGAACCGGTCCTTCAACGGCGTGATGATGCGGCCGCGGTTGGTGTAGTCCTCCGGGTTGGCAGACGCGACGACGAGCACGTCAAGCGGCAGCCGCAGGACGTAGCCGCGGATCTGGATGTCCCTCTCCTCCATGACGTTCAGCATGGCCACCTGGATGCGTTCGGCGAGGTCCGGGAGCTCGTTGATGGCGATGATGCCGCGGTTGGAGCGCGGCACCAGGCCGTAATGGATGGTCTCCGGGTCCCCCAGCCGGCGGCCCTCGGCCACGCGCATGGGGTCCACGTCGCCGATGAGGTCTGCCACGGACGTGTCCGGCGTTGCGAGTTTCTCGACGTACCGCTCCGACCGGTGGCGCCACGCAACGCGCAGCCGGTCCCCCTCCGTCAGGGCCCGGGCCCGGGACTGCTCCGTGATGGGATCGAAGGGGTGCTCGTTCAGCTCCGAATCCTCGATCACCGGCGACCACTCGTCCAGCAGGCCGGCGAGGGTGCGGAGCAGGCGGGTCTTGCCCTGGCCGCGCTCGCCCAGCAGGACGACGTCGTGCCCGGCAATCAGGGCACGCTCCAGCTGGGGAATGACGGTCCGGCTGAACCCGTACAGGCCCGGCCATGGGTCGCGGCCTGCGGCGAGGGCGGCGAGGAGGTTGTCCCGGATTTCGTGGCGCAGGTCCTTGTGGACGTACCCTGCTGCACGCAGTTCACCGGCGGTATAGATCTCGGGGCGATCAGTCACCCCTCTACGGTAATCCCCGTCCTGCGGCTAATCGATAGATTCCTCCAGATTCCCGGCCCCCTCGCGGCTACCGCTTCGCCGCTCCCCATGCCCCGCAAGCTCGGCACGGGGCCCCCTCGCGGCTACGCTTAGACCCAATGACCGAGAGCACATTGATCCTTTTGGTTCGCCACGGGGAAACACCCACCACAGGCACCGTGCTGCCGGGGCGTGCGCCCGGGCTGCATCTTTCCGGGCGCGGGCGCGCCCAGGCGGAGGACGTCGCGGAGCGCCTCACCGGCCTTGCCCTTGACGCCGTCTACTCCTCTCCCCTGGAGCGGGCGCGTGAGACGGCGGAGCCGACGGCGCTGCGCAGCGGACAGGAAGTGCGGGAGGAGGCCGGGCTGCTGGAATGCGACTTCGGCGACTGGACGGGCTCGGCGCTCACCGCCCTGGCAGGCCGGCCGGAGTGGCAGACGGTCCAGCACCATCCCTCGGCTTTCCGCTTCCCGAACGGCGAGGGCTTCGCCGGGATGCAGGCCCGGATGGTGGGCACGCTGGAAGCTTTGCGCGCCGCCCACCCGGGACGCGTCGTCGTCTGTTTCTCGCACGCCGACCCGATCAAGGCCGCCGTGGCCCACGCCCTGGGCACCCACCTGGACCTCTTCCAGCGGCTGGTGATCAGCCCGGCGTCGGTCTCCGCCATCTCCTATGCGGACGGAATGGCGCCGGCAGTGCTTACGGTGAATTCGACGTCGGAGCCCCTCAGCGGTCTGAGGGCGCAGTGACTGTCAAGGGACTGGCGCGGGGCGCACGGTGTCCGGCCGGGAGCTGACCCTCCTCACCGAAGGCCGCGTCGGGCTGCTGGGGCGCATCCCGGCCGGCAGCAACGCGACGTTCCTCGCCGAACTGACGTGCGGGGACGACTCCGCGTGGGCCGTGTACAAGCCGGAAACCGGCGAGCGCCCGCTCGCCGATTTCAACCCCGGCCTGTACCGCAGGGAACGGGCCGCCTACCTGCTCAGCGAGGCACTGGGGTGGGGAATCGTGCCGCCAACAGTGGTCCGCGCCGATGCACCGCTGGGAGTGGGATCGCTGCAATGGTTCATTGAGGGCGACCTGCGGGAGCATTACTTCACCCTGCATGCCAATTCCCCGGAAACCCACCACGCGCTCGCACAGATCGCCCTGTTCGACTACGTTGCCAACAATGCGGACCGGAAAAGCGGGCACGTCCTGCGCGGCACGGATGGGCACGTATGGGGCATCGACCACGGCCTGTGCTTCTCTGCCGTGTTCAAGCTGCGTACCGTCATCTGGGACTTTGCCGGTGACCCGATTCCGGATGCGCGGCTGGCGGACATCGGGCCGCTGGCAACGGCCGTGCCGGACGAGGTGGCTGCGCTGCTTGACGGGGCGGAAGTCGCAGCCCTCCAGCGCCGGGTCCGGCGCATCATGCTGGAAGGGGTGCTGCCCACCGACCACACGGGGATGCGTTATCCGTGGCCCCTGGTCTGAGGTGTCCGGCCGATCCCCGCAACGGGCCTACTGCGGCTGGGAGTGCCCTTGCATCCCCGCCGCCGCGGGCGAGGCTTGGTCGATGCGGGCGCCGATGTGCTCCAGCAGGTAATGCTGCCCGGCCACCGTGGGGTGATCCCCGTCCGGGCCGATCAGGTCGTCAAAGTCGTCGCTGATCCAGCCCTCTTCGATGGGGTCAACGAACTCCCCGCCCGCCTCACGGGCAGCTGATTTGAGCGCGGTGCTGATGTCCACGAGCGCAGGATCGGGGGTGGCGGTGTACGACGGCGGGCCCACCACGATGATCTTCGCGGCCGGTGCGAGTTCCTCCGCGCGGGTGACCGCGGCCAGGGCGGCATCACCAATGTCAGGGGCGGCGTAGCCGAGGTCGTTTTCCGAGCCGAAGAACACCACCACCCCGGTGTCCGGAGTGACAAAGTCTTCCACCTGGGTGCCGAAGGTGCCGTCGTAGTCGCCGGGGCTCAGGTAGCCGCTGCCGTTTTCGGCGGCGTTGAACAGTTCGAATCCCGCGCCCAGCGGGTCCTTGCGCATCAGCGCAGGCCATGCGTCTTCCGGCGATGTTCCATGCCCTGTGCTCAGGGAGTCACCGACCACGACCACCCGTGTGGGGTGCACGGCGGGATCGACAGGCTGCGGTCTCCCCGCGAGCGCCGATGTGGCCGCCACGAGCAGCAGGGCGGCCGTTGCGGCCTTGATCATCCGGCCGCGGTGCGCACGGTCCGGCAGAATGGGGTGCATGCCGACGCCCTCCTGCCTGGAATCCGCGGGCGCCCCCAGCGCCGGGCCGCCGACTCGTTACTGTGTCAGTGTTCCATGGTAGGCAACAGGAGAGACACTTTAGGCCTTGCGGCCCGTTTGCGACAGTATGCACAGCAACTCCACAGGTTTGCGGCGGCTAGTATTTAGCCCGTGCAGCGCCAGAAAACCGAATGGAACCCCGCGGCCGGACTCAGTGAGCAGGCTCCCGGCGTCTACTTTGCCGTGGGGCCCGCCTCCAACTGGATAGTGGTCCGGGACGGGACTGGCTTCATCATCATTGACAGCGGGTACCCCGGCGACCGCGGGCATGTCCTCGCTTGCCTCCGTCACCTGGGCCTGGAACCGGCGGACGCGCGGGCGCTGCTGCTCACGCACGGGCACGTGGACCACACCGGTTCTGCCGCATACTTCTCGGAGTCATTCGGCACCCCTGTCCTGTGTGCGCCGGAAGAAGTGGCGCATGTCCGGGGCAGCGAGAAACACCAGGTCACCCTCGGGCAGGTGTTGGCCCGGGCCTGGCGGCCGCGCGTCTTCCGCTGGATGGTGCACGCCATCCGGGCCGGCGCCCTGGCAGCCAAACCCGTTCCCCGGGCCGAGGCATGGGATGCCGCAAGGCTTCGTGACCTGCCCGGCAGCCCGGAAGCGGTCCTGTTGCCGGGACACACTCCGGGCAACGCGGCAATCCTCCTCCCCAGTGCCGGCGCCATCGCGGTCGGGGACTCATTCGTCTCCGGCCACCCGCTCAGCCGGACCACGGGACCGCAGATGCTCCACCCGATGTACCATTCCGATCCCGCGGGGGGCGCTGGCCGCACTGGACAGCCTTGCCGGCACGGAAGCGGAGGTCATCCTGCCGGGCCATGGCCCGGCGCTCCGCACTGCCCTGCCCGGCGCGGTCGCGGCGGCCCGGACCTAGCCTGCGCCCTTTCCGGGCTGTTCATGCCGGAGCAGGCAGGACGGCCAGGCGTCCAGGACGGTCAGAACTTGCCGTAGCGCGCCCGCGCCATCGAGTACACGCCGTAGCAGACCAGCCCTGCGGCGCTGGCGGCGAGGAGGAAGACGCCGTATGGCTGGGCTCCGAGGGTCTTCAGGCCGCCGTCCAGGCCCGAGGATCTGGACGGGTCTGCGGTGGCGGCGGCGACGATGATCAGGACACCGACGACGGCGAGCACAACGCCCTTGGCGGCATAGCCAATGGTCCCGAGCCACTGGACAACCGTGCGGGCCGTGCCTGCGACCTGCAGGTCCTTCAGGAACTTACGGCTGACGCCCCGGTAGGCGTAGTACGCGCCCGCGCCGATGATGGCGAGCCCGATCACGACGAGCAGCACGGTCCCTGCAGGCACGCCCATCAGTCTGGCCGTGAAGTCACTGGCCGACTGGCTCGAATTCTTGCTGCCGCCGGCAGCGAAAACCGCAAACGTGTATGTCAGGAAGGCAAAGATGACGGCCTTGCCGGCAGCGGACGCCGCCTTCCTCCATTTCTTCCGGCTCTCCGTTCCGGAACGGGCCCCGAAGACGGCCTCGCTGACCATCCACAAGGCGAGCGCCGCGCACGCGGCAGCCCCGGCCCACAGCAGCAGGCCGCCACCCGGCTTGGACGCCAGGGTCCCGATGGCACCCGACTGGTCCGCTTCGCCGCCCTGTCCCCTGTCGATCTGCAGTGCGATGGCACCGACCAGGATGTGGACCAGGCCGATAAAGACGAATCCGGCGCGGGCCAGGACCCGTACTGCGGGGCTGCGGCCTGCCGACGCCGCCTCGGATACCGCCCGGTTGGCTCCCTGCGACGCGTTGCCCATGGCCGGCCCTTCCCGGTTGCTGCGGATGTTCTGTTCCCCGGTGAGCTTCCCGTGCCCATGGTCGCCTCGGAATGGCTTCAGTGTAGATCCGTGCGGGCCATCCCGACAGTGCCATGGCCTCGGGGCTTTTCCTTACTGCGCGGGTTCGCAGAGCCGGTCCAGGGCCTCATTGAGCGTTGACTCGATCTGGCCGTTGAGGAGGTCGCGCCTGTCCGCCGTCGACGGGTCCTCGACCTCGCCGGGCATGGGCGGCGCAGTGACTGTCATCGCCGCCTGGTAGCGTCCGTCGTCACTGCTGACCACCACCGTCTGGAAGTCCCGGAGGGACCCCAGGCCTTCCTGGCGGCTGGCCGCCGAGCACGAGTCCGCGAAACGCCACAGCCCCAGGCCGTACGGCCCGAACCCGGGGCTGGTCTTCATCTCGCGCAGGGACGACGCCGACACGGCCCGGCCCTGCAGGAGGCCGGCCATGAAGAGGTTCATGTCCGCCACCGTGGACACCGCCCCTGACGCCGGGGACCCTGCCGCGAAGGTGTTGTCGGTGGTGTCTATGCGTTCGCCGCGCAGCGTGACGTAGCCGTGCAGCAGACCGGGCGCCCGAACATCCACGCGGTCAAGGCTGGTGTTCTTCAGCCCCAGCGGAGCGAACACCTCATCACGCATGGCCTGCGGAAACGGCTTGTGCCGCAGGGCTTCCACCAGCAGGCCGAGGGCGAGGTAGTTCGTGTTCGAGTAGTGGAACAATCCAACATTGAAGGCGGGCCAGGGCAGGCTCCCCGCGGCCCCGAGTCCTTCCTCCATGGTGGGCGTCCGGGAGAGTTCGTCGCGGACGCCGGCTTCACGCGGCAGTGCATCGTTGACTTCCGGCAGGCCGGAGGTGTGGCTGAGCAGTTGCCGCACTGTGATCGGACCGGGCGGCTGCAGGAGGGTACTGAATCCGGGAATAATGCCGTTGACCGGATCGTCGAGGCCGATCAGGTGGTCATCGACAAGCTTGAGTACCGCGACGGCGGTCATCGACGTGGTGACGCTGGCAATCTGCACCCGGTCCGTGGGCTGGGCAGGGGCCAGGGAGTCAAGGTCCCGCACCCCGAACGCCCGGGACCACTCCCCGCCGGGCCAGCGGACCTGGACGACGGCTGACACGGCGCCTTGGTCCATGAACAGCTGGACCTGCTGCACCAGGGGTTCCAGGGCTGCCGGTTCTGCAGGCTGCGGGATGGTGTCGTCCGTGTAAGTGCAGCCGGAGACGGCGAGGGCGGCGGCAAGGGCCGCCCGCTGCCAGATACGGTTCTTCGAACCCATGCGGGCCGCCGGTCAATGGATGGGGTGGCAAGGAACCTGGCCGTATGCGGCGCCGGGCCCGGCCAGGCATCGTGGCGGCACCGCCGTCGTCCCCAGCCATATTTTAGCGCCGGCCTGGCACCTCCGGCTTGCCGCCGGCACACCCACCGCCGGCACGCTTGCCTGAAGCAACAGGCAGGACTCTGTGCCCTTGCCCTCCCGGAAGGCGGCGCGTATGACAGAAACATGCTTCCCCAAGGAGCCCTCCTTCGCGGACGGGTGGCGGTGGTGACCGGTTCCACGCGCGGCCTGGGATACGCCATGGCCCGGGAACTGGGCCGGCAGGGCGCGGTGGTGGTGCTCGCCGCCAGGTCCGCCCCGGCGGTGGCAGCCGCCGTCGAACGCCTGCAGGCCGAAGGGATCGCGGCGGCCGGGCGCCGCTGCGACACCGGCGAATTCAGCGACGTGGAGGCGCTGCGGGATGAGGCCCTCAGCCACGGAACCCTTGACATCTGGATCAACAACGCTGGAACGCCCGGTGTGTACGGGCCCACAGCGTCCACGCCGGTCGAGGACTTCACGCGTGTGGTCCGCACGAACATCCTGGGCACGTTCCATGGGTCGAGGACGGCCTTGCCGGTGTTCCTCGGCCAGGGCCACGGCGACCTGGTCAACATCTACGGGCAGGGTGACCGGGGTCCCGTGGCGCTGCAGAACGCCTACGCCTCGTCCAAGTGCTGGGTGCGCCAGTTCACCCGGACGCTGCGGCTGGAAACCAGGGGATCCGGCGTCCGTGTCCACGGGATGAACCCTGGCCTGGTGGAAACCGACCTGCTCGGACACGTCACGGCCCAGGCCGGCTACGGGCACCGGTTGGGTGCCCTGCAGGCCGTCGTAGGGCTGTGGGGACAGTCGCCGGAGGAGGCCGCCCGCCCCGTGGTGCGCCTGGTGACTTCCGACGCCGCCGAATTCCGCTTCCTGACCGCACGGAGGCTGGTCACCCACGGACTCCGCAATATCCTCACCGGACACCTTCGCCGCGCAAACCGCATGCCACTGGACGTCAAGGTCCTGGATCCGAACCCCTAACGCAAGAGAGCCCCCGAAAGGACCCGGCCATGCCTGACTTCTCAGCATTCTTCCCGCTGCTTGCCATCATCGTGGGAGTCGTCGTTGCCATCGGCTTCATCTGGATGGCAACGAGGCTGATGTGGAAGGTGGCCGAACCCAACGAGGCGCTCATCATTTCCGGCCTCACACGTGGAACCCTTGAAACGCGTGCAGGCATGGATTTCAAGATCGTCACGGGCAAGGGTGCCCTTGTCCTTCCCGGCCTCCAGACGGTGCGGGCGTTGTCGCTGACCCTGAATGAAACCGAGCTCAAAGTCTCCTGCGTCACCTCGCAGGGCATCCAGGTGATCGTGGAAGGTGTGGTCATCTACAAGATCGGCGACGCCCCGCCGTTCATTGCCAATGCGGCCCGGCGCTTCCTGGGCCAGCAGCCCAAAATGCAAAGCCAGGTGTACAACGTCTTTGAGGGGCACCTCCGCTCCATCATCGGCAGCATGACCGTGGAGGAAATCATCCGCGAGCGGGACAAGCTTGGCTCGCAGGTCCGCAGTGCCAGCGGCGTGGAGATGGAAAAACTGGGGCTCGTGGTGGATTCGCTGCAGATCAAGGACCTGCAGGACCCAACCGGGTACATCGAGAACATCGCCAAGCCGCACATTGCCCAGGTGAAGATGGAGGCCCGGATCGCTGAGGCTACCCGTAACCGTGAGGCAGCGGAAAAGGAAGCGGAGGCGGCGGCCCTGATCGCTGACGCACAGAGCGTCTCAGCAATCAGGCAGTCCGTGGCGCAGGCCAACGCCGAGCGCGCCCGGGCCAACGCCGCCCAGGCCGGTCCGCTGGCCGACGCAACAGCCCGGCAGCAGGTGGTGGTCCAGGAAACCGAAGTGGCCAAGCTCGAGGCGGACCGGGAAGAGCAGAAGCTGCAGACCACCATCCGGAAACCGGCGGACGCGAAAGCCTACGCCAAGCGCACCGAAGCCGAAGGGCAGAAGGCGGCGGACATCAGCGCCGCTGAAGCACTGGCCCGCCGGACGGAGCTGGAAGCACAGGCCACCGCGCGCCGCACGGAACTGCAGGCGCAGGCGAACGCCACGGCCGCGGCCGCCACCGCCGGAGCCACCAAGGTCACCGGCGAGGCCGAAGCCGCAGCCACCAGGGCCAAGGGTGATGCCGCGGCGTCCGCGATCAAGGCCAAGGCGCTCGCCGAAGCGGAAGGCATCAAGGCACGGGCGGAAGCGTTGGGAACGAACCAGGACGCCGTCATCTCCCAGCAGCTGGCCGAAAACCTGCCGGCTATCGTCGCGGCCGCAGCCGAGCCGTTCTCGCATGTGGGCCAGATGACCGTCCTCAACGGCGGCGACGGCGTCAACAAGATGCTGGGCGGCATCCTGGCGCAGGCGGGGCACTACCTCCCCGCCATCGCTTCCGCTCTCGGGAACGGCAGGGGAACCAAACGGCAGCCCGCGTCTCCGGAGGCTTAGGAACGCCGCATGCACAGGGAGGTGGACCGGAGCCTGACAGGCAGGATCGGGAGGGTGACCGGGCGCATCGGTCCGGGCACCATCGGGGAGGTCATGCTCCCCTACCTTGGCGGCACCATGGCCTTCCACGCCCACCCGTTCGACAAGGCCAGCGGCTTCGCCGTGGGTGAGGAGGTGCTGGTGATCTACTTCGAACCGCCCCAAACAGTCTTCGTCGACGCCCTCCCGGACGTGCTGCGGCACAGGGACTGAAAGCGCTGCTAGCGCCCGCCCTCCATCTTCCGGCTGCGCTGCTCCTGCGCCATCGGTCCGTAGGGGTAGACCCCGGTGTGGGGGCGGCTGGTCTGGCTCAGCCTGCGGATTTCGTCGGTGCTGAGCTGCAGTTCGGCCGCAGCGAGGTTATCCGCCAGCTGCTCGGCAGTCCTGGCGCCCAGGATCACCGAGGTTACGGCGGGCCTGTCCGCCAGCCAGGCCAGCGCTACCTGTGACTGGCTGACACCATGCGCAGTGGCAATGTCCTCGACCGCTTCGATGACCCGCCAGGTGTTGGGGTTTTCATTGCGTGCCTTCCATGCCTCCATGCCGCGTTCGGGATTCTCACCGAGGCGCGTGGCCCCCGCAGGACGCTTGTCGCGCTTGTACTTGCCGGACAGCCAGCCACCACCGAGCGGGGACCACGGCAGCAGGCCGACTCCGGCGTCCAGCGCCGCCGGGACAATCTCGAATTCAATGTCCCGTACCAGCAGGCTGTACTGGGGCTGCAGGCTGACCGGCGGATTCCAGCCGTGGGCGCGTGCAGTGTGGACGGCCTTGGTCAGCTGCCAGCCCAGGAAGTTGGAGAAGCCGTAGTACGCGATCTTGCCGCGGCCCACGGCGTCGTCCAGGAAGCGCAGGGTCTCTTCCAGGGGCGTGATCGGATCCCAGGCGTGCAGCTGGTACAGGTCGATCTGTTCCACTCCGAGGCGCCGGAGGGAATCATCCAGGGCGCGCGTCAAACGCCGCCGGGAGGTCCCGACGTCGTTCGGTGCCGTTCCCATGGGAAAACGCCCCTTGGTGGCAATGACGGCCTCGTCCCTCAGCCCGGGCCGTTTGGCCAGCCAGCGGCCGATGATCTCTTCGGAGACACCGGAGCTGTAGACATCTGCGGTGTCGATGAAGTTTCCGCCGGCGGCAAAGTAGGCGTCCAGGATGGCGTGGGAAGCCTCCTCCGTGGCTTCCGCACCAAACGTCATGGTGCCCAGTGCGTAACTGGTAACGATGGTGCCGCTGTGGCCAAGTGTTCGGTGCTGCATGGGGTCCTCGCGATCAGTCGTGGTTGGGGGCAGGGTTCCGGGACGCCGTGTCCCGGGTGGCGGTGCGGATGCGGTACAGGCTGGTGGTCGCGGTGATGTAAAGGTCCCGGCCGTCGGGACCACCGAAGCACACGTTGGAGACCGTCTCCGGTACCGCGATGCTGTCCAGGAGTTCGAAGGCGGGCGTATAGATGCGGACCGCCGGGCCGGCGGAGGTCCAGATCCTTCCCTGGACGTCTACGCGCAAGCCGTCGGCAGCACACCCCTCCTCCAGCTCGACGCCGGTTCCTGCCGGACTGCACTGCCCGTCGCGCACGTCGTAGGCAACGATCCGCAGCGGCACACCGTAGCCTGGGCCAGCCGTGTCCGCGACGTAGAGGACCGATTCGTCCGGCGAAAAGGCCAGCCCGTTGGGATGCACGAGGTCCGTGATCATGGCGGTCAGTGTCTCCGGCCCGGGTTCGAACCGGAAGACATAGCAGCCGCCGTACTCCTGGTCTCCCTCGTGCCCTTCCCTGGTGCCCGGAAGAATTCCGTAGGGCGGGTCCGTGAACCAGACGCTGCCGTCGCTGGCAATGACGACGTCGTTGGGCGAGTTCAGCCGGCAGCCCTGGAATGAGTCAACCAGTGCCGTCACACGGCCGTCCCTGTCACGCTCCACCCGGCGGCGGCCGTGGCTGCACTGCACGACGCTGCCATCGGCGTCGAGCGTCCGGCCATTGGTGTACTCCACTCCCCCGGCGTATTCCTGCGTTGTCCCGGTGGCCGGGTCAAACTCGAGGATGCGGTTGTTGGGGATGTCGCTCCACCGCACAGTCTGTGATGAAGGCACCCATACCGGGCCCTCCGCCCAGATGGAGCCCGTGTAGAGGCGCTCGAGGCCGCCGACCGTCAACGTGTCACCCATCGGAGCCCCTTTGCTTTGTTGCCGTGCCGCTGCGTCCGAACTTACCCTAGGCCTGTTTGTGGGCCTGCGGGACGCGCAGGCTGCCATACCTTTCCATCCGGTGCCACCGCAGGTGCACGCCGGCCACCGCAGTGACAACAGCCTGGATGACGACCAGGTACATGAGCTGGCGGTAGACGAACTGCTGCAGGGGAAGGGTCCAGAGCGGTCCGAACCGTTCCCTGTCGAGCCGGAAGGCGTAGGCAGCCATCAGCAACTGCACCGCCAGGAAGACCAGCCAGAGCGCGGCGATCCGCAGCGGGTCGAGGAAGATCAGGCCATACAGGGCAAAGACGTCGACGACGGGTGCGAAGAGGGGAAGCAGCACCTGCAGGACAAGCAGGTAGCCGAGTCCGCGCCGGCCAAGCTTGCCGGCCGCGCCGCCCTGCACCACCGCGCCCCGGTGCTTCCACATCGCCTGCAGGGTGCCGTAGCACCAGCGGTACCGCTGGCGCCACAGCGCGCCGAGGGTCGCCGGAGCCTCCGTCCAGGCCCGGGCGTCCTCCTGGTAGACGACGCGCCAACCGTCCCGGCACAATGCCATGGTCAGATCGGTGTCCTCGGCGAGCGTGTCGTCGCTGACGCCGCCCACCCTGATGAGGGCGCCGAGGCGGAAGGCACCGATGGCGCCGGGGACGGTGGGCATGCATTCGGCGACGTCGAACAGCCGGCGGTCCAGGTTGAAGCCCACCACATATTCGATGTGCTGCCAGGCGCCCAGGATGCCGCCCCGGTTGGCCACCTTCGTATTCCCCGAAATGGCACCCACGCGTGGGTCGGCGAAGGGCTGGATCAGGGCGCGGACCGTGTCGGGCTCGAAAACGGTGTCGCCGTCGACCATCACCACGAGATCGTGGCTGGCAGCCCGTATCCCGGCGTTCAAAGCGGACGGCTTGCCGCCGTTTTCCTTCCTGATGACCGTGACGCCGGGCAGGCCCAGGGCCTCCACGATGTCCGCTGTCCCGTCGGTGGAACCGTCGTCGACCACGATGACTTCGACCGGGTGCGAGGAGGCCACGATGGAGCGGACCGCGGCTTCAATGCCGGCGGACTCGTTGTAGGCGGGGACGATGACCGTCGCCGGCCCGGTCACCGCCGGCCCCACCATCACGTCGGCCCTCCGCCGGGCCCGCCCGGTCCCGGGGAGGCGCCGTGCGGCGCGGCTGTGGCGCGCGGCGAAGAACATCACCAGGATGGCGCGGACGAAGGTCACAACGCCGGCGGCAACGAGGCCCCATGAGATGGCTGTGACGACGAAATCGCTGAGGCGGATGCCCCAGACGAATGCGGAGCCGCGGATCTGTTCGATGCCGGAGGCGGGGCGCATGCTGTCGACGCCCACGGCGTCACCGACCGTGGTGACGCGGTAGCCCTGGTCGGAGAACCGCGAAAGGGCGGTGTCCAGCGCGGCGACCGTTTGCGCCCTGTCACCGCCGCCGTCGTGCATCAGGACCACCTGTCCCTGCGGCCCGGACGGCGTGAGGTTGCGCTCAATCGCCCCCACACCTGGCGTCTGCCAGTCCTTGCTGTCCATGCTGCTCAGCACGGTGAGGTACCCCTCATCGGCAATTCCGTGCAGCGCGGACCACATGCCGTTGGTGAGCGCCTCGTTCCCGGAGGTATAGGGCGGACGCAGCAGGGAGGCGGCCTGGCCGGTGACCCCGACGATCGCGTCCTGGCCGCCCTGCACCTCAAGGTCGCGGCGCCATTCGGGAGCCCGGCCGAGGTCCGCGTGGGTCAGCGTGTGGACTCCGATTTCGTGGCCCTCCGCCACCATCCGGCGCAGCAGGTCCGGGTGGTCCACCGCCGCCGACCCCACGACGAAGAAGGTCGCGTGGACATGGTGTTCCCGAAGGACGTCGAGGATGCGGGGCGTCCACTCGGGGTCGGGGCCGTCGTCGAACGTCAGGGCGACCGTCCGGTCCGGTGGGCTGACGGCCTGTACCGTCCCGCCGCGCGAATCCACCACCGGGCCGCCGTGGGACACGGCATGGGGAACGCTGCCCGCAGACGGGTCCGCGGGCACGGAGTCCTTGCCGACTCCGCCCAGGTGGTGGAGGTACCCCTGGACCGCCAGGGCGAGGCCCAGCGCCATCAGGGTGGCCAGGAGGACAAGCCAGTGCGCCCGGACGTTGGCGGGGACGTTGCTTTTGGCGGCTCTGGTGTTCCGGCGGCCCATGCTACTGGTGCCCGGGGACCGAGGGGCGCGTTGTCTGGCCCGGGGCCGTGTCCCTGCCACCCTGGGCGGTCCCGCTCGAGCCGGGTGCGGTCCCGCTCATGCCGGGTTCCGCGGGCACGGCAGTGGCAACGGGAGCGGCAACAGGGGCGGCAGGAACAGGAGGCGCGGCGGCGGCGCTGTCCACCGGCGGTGCGGCCGGAACAGCCACCGCAACAGCCGCCGGCGACTCGATGACTGCCGGCACGGCGGGCCCGGACAGTCGGTCCGCAGGATGAGGGTCGGCCTCGGGTGAAACCGGCGGAGCTGTCGGAAGATCGTGGGCAGGCGCCGCGGCAGGTACTGGCAGGAAAGGTGCGGAGACGCCGGACCCGCCGATGAATGCGGCCAGCACCAGGACGACGTAGCCTGCCACAAGCCCGAGAACCCCCAGGCCGATCAGCTGGACCCGCCTGAGGCGCCTGCCTGAGGCATCTACAAACACGGGTCCGCGCGTCGGAACGGGGCGCGGCTGGTCGGAAGTCTTCTCAGGGGCTTTCATCGAGCATCAACCTTAGGGGGCCCAAAACGGCTAGCACAAAACCGGGCGTGATGCCCTTGACAGGCGTGCCGGCCGCGATTCCTCCAGCCGCCGCCCTCCTGGCCGCGCTTTGCGCTGACTCTTGACCACGTTCAGTGCCGAGCGTATACCGGGAACTGTCATCACGCTGGCGCCCGCTGGGCCTTGAATGGAGCCGGCTGCCCTCTGGTCTCGGAGATGAATCTGGAGTTGTGATGGGTACCGACCGCTTCAACGTGCTTCGTGAACAGGTCCGTGGACTGGTCATCGAAGAGGATGACGCCGAATACGACGCCGCGCGCGCCGTGTACAACGGCATGGTCGACCGCCATCCGGCGGCTGTCCTGCGGGTCTCCCAAGTGGCGGACGTCATGGCTGCGGTCCGCTTCGCGCGGGGCCTTGGCATTGACGTTGCAGTGCGCGGCGGCGGCCACAGCGCACCGGGCTTTGGAACGGTCGACGGCGGCCTGGTCCTTGACTTCTCGGCCCGGCGCGGCGTTCGGGTAGACCCGGTGGCCAGGACTGCCCGGGTGGAGTCCGGCGCCACGTGGGCAGACTTCAACCATGCGACCCACGCCTTCGGGCTGGCGAGCACCGGCGGCATCATCGGTTCCACGGGCGTCAGCGGCCTGACGCTGGGCGGCGGTATCGGGTACTTGGCGCGCAAGTACGGCCTCTCCTGCGACAATCTGGCTGCCGCCGACGTCGTCCTTGCCGACGGAACGTTCGTCACAGCCAGTGAGGCCGAGAACGTTGACCTGTTCTGGGCGCTTCGCGGCGGAAGCGGCAACTTCGGCGTGGTCACGTCGATGGAATTCCGCCTGCACCCGGTGGACATGGTCCACGTTGGCATCATGTTCTTTGATGCCGCCGCCGGCGCCGAAGTCGGAGCCGCCTACCGAGAGTGGATCGCTTCCGAGCCCGAAGAAATGGGCGCCTTCCTGGGATTCCACCAGGGCCCGCCCGTTCCATTCCTGCCCGAAGAGTGGCACGGACGGCCCGTCGCAGTCATCGCCGGCATGTGGACCGGCGACCTCGATGCCGGTCCTGCGCATTGGCAGCCAATGCTCGACGCCGGGCAGGTCCTGGGCAGCTTCTTCGCACCCATGCCGTACCCCGCCCTCAACATCATGTTCGATGGCCTCAGCGGTGTCCCAGGACTTCAGGGGTACTGGAAGGCAGACTTCCTGCAGACGCTCAGCGACGAGGCGCTGCGCACCGCCGTCGAATATTCATCCGGCATCCCGACCGTCCACTCGGCCAACCACTTCTACCCGATCGACGGGGCGGTGCAGCGGGTAGCCCCGGAGGCGACAGCCTTCGCTCACCGCACGGTGAATTTTGCGCCGGTCATCGCGGCGCAGTGGCCCGAACCGTCCGAGAACGCGCGAAACATCGCCTGGGTCCGGGATTACTGGGCTGCCCTCCACGAATTCTCCGAACCGGGCGGCTACCTCAACTTCCAGGATGCCGACGACCAGTCCCGGATCGAGGACACGCTCGGGTCCAACTACGCGCGGCTGGCCGAACTCAAGGCCAAATACGACCCTGACAACTTCTTCCACATCAACCAGAACATCAAGCCCGCCGTCGCCCAGGCTGTGGCACCTGCCGTCCCGGAACAGCCGCCAGTTGTGCTGCAAGCCAAAGCAGGACCGGAACAGTCGGTTCCAGCGGAAGCCGCACCGCCCGATACCGCTGAAGGGGCTGCCACTTCATAGGCGGCTGTGGCGCCCCCGCTGGGAAAGAGTTTCCTGATGCCCCCGCGCGGGGGCCTGCAGTAGAGTCGGCGGCAACGGTCAGACGGCGAAAGTTCCGTGCGGATAGAGAGGCGACGATGGACCTCACCCACTCCCCTGAATATCCGCTTGATCCGTTTCCCTACTACGAGCGGATGCGTGCGGCGGCCCCCGTCTTCCAGGACGACCAGTCGGGGAGCTGGCATGTGTTCAGGTACGACGATGTCCAGCGGGTTCTGTCCGAGCACGCAACGTTCTCATCGAGGATGGGGGGCGACAATCCCTCCGGTTCCGGACAACTGTTCGCATCGAGCCTCATCACCGCAGATCCCCCAAGGCACCGGCAGCTGCGTTCCCTCGTGACGCAGGCATTCACGCCAAAGGCCGTTGACGCGCTGGCTCCCCGGATCGCCGGACTCACCGACGAGCTGCTGGAGGGCATCGCCACCCGGGGCAGCGCAGACCTGATCAAGGAGCTGGCCTACCCGTTGCCGGTCATAGTGATCTCCGAGCTCATGGGCATCCCCGTGGAGGACCGCGAGCGCTTCAAGCGATGGTCGGACGCGATTGTCGGCCAAACGCGGGCTGTTCCTGCCAGCGGGATGCAGGACGCCACTACAGCAGAGATGGTGGAGTATTTCCTGGCCCTGATCGGGCAGCGCAGGAGCCGGCCGGGTAATGACCTGATCAGCAGCCTGCTTTTCGCCGAGATAGACGGCCAAAAACTGACGGTGCCCGAACTGCTCGGTTTCTGCAGTTTGCTGCTTGTCGCCGGCAATGAGACCACCACCAACCTGATCGGCAATGCCGTGCTGTGCCTGCAGGAGTCGCCGGGCACCACCGAACGCCTCCTGCAGGAGCCCGCTTTGATCCCCCAGGCCCTCGAAGAGGTATTGCGCTTCCGGTCGCCGGTCCAGTCCATGTACCGGGTCACCGCCACGGAGACAACCCTTGGCGGCAAGCTGATGCCTGCCGGCGCACCCGTCGTGGCCTGGATCGGCTCAGCCAACCGGGACGAGCAGCAGTTCGAGCATCCGGCCCGGTTCGACGTCGACCGGAACCCGAACCGGCATGTCGCATTCGGCCACGGCATCCATTTCTGCCTCGGCGCACCGCTGGCCCGCCTCGAAGCAAGGATTGTGCTGGAGGCTTTGCTGTCCAGGTTGCCCGGACTTGCCGTGACTCCCGGCGCCCGCCTTGAGCGCATGGAAAGCACTATCGTCTACGGGCTGAAGGCACTCCCCGTCAGCTGGGAGCCGGCCCCCTGACGTCGTCGGCTCCTACGCCTGCCCTGCGTAGGCAATGGCTTGGTCCCGCACCTGGCGGATATAGGCGTCGGACTGGTTATAGGAGTAGATGGCGTCCGTCCAGCCCTGTGGGGTGGTGAGGTCGCGGCCATGTCCGCACAGGTAGGTGGCAGCGCTGAGGGCGGCGTCGTCGATGTTGAACGGGTCTGCTGTCCCATCCCCGTTCCCGTCCCGTCCAACAAGGCGCCAGGTGGAGGGAATGAACTGCATGGGCCCGACGGCGTGGTCCCACGTGCCGTCGCCGTCCAGCGTCCCGCCGTCGGTGTCCGCGATGGCAGCAAATCCATGGCCGTTGAGGCTGGGACCCACAATGGGGCCGCTCGCCTGCCCTGCGGTGTCGAGCGTGCCGCCCCCGTAGGACCCGTGTGCGGATTCGACGAAGCCGACGGCCGCTACGGTATTCCAGCCGACTCCGCACGTGGGCGTGGCTTCATTCGCCGAGGCGGCCGCAGCAACGTAGGCCCGCAGGGTCCGGGCAGGTATCCGTGTCCGGGCAGCTGCCTGCGCCAGCCACTGCCCGTCCGGGGTCCTGGTGACGTTCACCGCGGTGGCAATGCCGCCAGCCCCCGGTTCGGCCTTGAATCCCGCACGCGGCGGCGGAGCCACGGCGGCACGGACATCGGCACGGGGTTGCCCCATGACCCAAAACGCGAAGGCTGCGCTGGCACACCCTACGAACAGGCTAAAGACCAAAAAGCGCTTTACCCGGAGCACTGGCCAACCCCACCAGCCGAAGCCCACCCGGAAAGCGTCACCGTGTGGGGTCGATCATCGTCATGCCCGCGACGTTTGCGGTGTCGAACCGGGCCAGCATGTCCGCGGCTTCGTCCAGTCCGATAACCCGTTCAATGAGCTTCTGCGGTTCCAAGGCCCCTGACTCAATCAGGGCGAGCATTCCGGGGTAGTCTGCCGCCGCCATGCCGTGGCTGCCGAAGACGTCCAGTTCCCAGGCGATCACGCGGGCCATGGGCACGCGGGGGTGCCCATCAACAGGCGGGAGCAGTCCAATCTGGACGTGCCGGCCGCGGCGGCGGAGGCTGAGCAGCGCGTCGGCGCACGTCTGCTCACTGCCCACGGCGTCAATGGACACGTGGCTGCCTCCCGTGATGGAGTGCACCTGCGCCGGGATGTCTGAGCCGTCTGCAGCCAGGACGTGGTCGGCGCCCAGCGAAGACGCCGCGGCAAGGGCCTCCCGGTTGCGGTCGACGGCGACCACCTTTCCGCCGAGTGCCTTGGCGATCATGACGGTGCTGAGGCCCACGCCGCCCACCCCAACGACAGTGACCCACTCGTCACTGGCCAGGCGTGCGCGGCCCGTGAGGGCACGGTACGCGGTGGCAAAACGGCACCCCAGGCTTGCCGCAGCTTCGAAGCTGACGCCTTCGGGGATGGCCACCAGGTTTGTGTCGGCAGCGTGGATCGCGACCTGCCCCGCGAAGGAGCCCCAGTGGGTGAATCCGGGTTGTTGCTGATCCGGGCAGACCTGCGCGTTGCCCGCCCGGCACCAGCCGCACGCCCCGCAGCCTTCGACGAAGGGCGCCGTGACCCTGTCACCGACTGACCACTTGGTGACTCCCGGACCTACGGCCGCGATTCTCCCGGCGAACTCGTGGCCCGGGACATGCGGCAGAGCGATGTCCTCGTGCCCGGCCCAGGCGTGCCAATCGCTGCGGCACAACCCGGTGGCAACGACCGTGACCACCACACCGCCTGCCGGCACCTCCGGTGCAGCTACCTCCTGGACCACCAGGGGTCCAGCTATCCGATCCATGACAATTGCCCGCATGATCCTCCACCTTAGGCAAAAACCCGTAGGTTTCAGGGGATCACCACGCACTCCACGGCAGCAGCGGCCGTCAGCGCACCACGTTGCGGTGGCCGGCGTCCAGGCGCTGGGTCCACCCGCGTGAATCGAGGTGTTCCAGGAGCGGAACCGCGATCCGGCGTGTTGTGTCGAGCGCCTGGCGCGCCTGGCTGGTGGTGAACGGCTGGTCAAGGCGGGCGAGGGTGCGCATCGCAAGGGCCGGAGCAGTAGGCAGCAGGACCACCCCGTCGCGCAGCCGCAGTATGCGACCCGCCCGTTCTCCGGCAGCAAGTTCCCGGGCGCCCAGCCCCAGTGCCGACAAGTCATCGGCTTCCGGTGCCTGGAACGGGCGGGCGCCAAGCCGGCGTTCCAACTCCGCGATGGCCGGCTCGATGGGACCAAGGTTGCCCTGGCTGCCGGGGAACCGGATGTGGCCGCCGTCCTGTTCCAGGGCCGCCCCAAGGATGACGTGGGAAAGCAACCTTTCATCGGGCAACCTGAGCAGGTCCCGGGCGGCCCCCATTGACAGGCCAGGGGCCAGGGGATCCCGCTCCTGCAGCGCCTCGGCCGCAGCGCGCAGCCGATGCTGCCATGCCTCAAGGACAGGGGCATGCACCCACCAGTCACCGAAAACCCGGACGCCCGGGGGCGCGTCCGTGTCATGCCCGGACAGCAGCCCGAGCCGGCGAAGATGGCCTGCCTGCACCGCCCCGCGGGCTGCAACTTCCGCCAGCACGTCTCCCGCCGGGTCCATGCCGGCAAGCCGCTCCGCCCAGTGGGCACCGTCTCCGCGCCGTCGCAGTGCCGGCGGGTCGGCGTCGAGGATGCGCGCGCCACCGAGCACCGAGCGGCTTCCGGGATCTCTCAGCACCAGCCGGTCCCCGAGAACCAGCGGCAGGTGCCTGTCCAGGACGAGCCGGGCGTGGTCGGCACCGAAAGGACGCAGCCGGGCTGGAACGGAAGCCGTGCCAACGTGCACCATGAGTTGGCCGGGCACCTCCGTATAGGCCACCCCGGTGGTCCGCTGGATGCCGACGACGTCGGTGGTGGGCCATGCATCGGGAGTAACCAGCGCATCCCCGCGCCGGATGTCCGTGGCTGAAACGTCCCGCAGGTTCAACGCCACCCGGCTAACCGGCTCCACCGAGTCGTATGCAGTGTCGCGGCTTTGCAGGCCCCGGACCACGACGGGCCTGGAACCGGAGTGGCCGAGCAGCTCCAGCCGGTCACCCTGGGCAAGCGTGCCTGCTGCCAGTGTTCCGGTGACCACGGTTCCGGAACCGGTGATCGTGAACGAGCGGTCCACCCACAACCGGACCCTCCCGGTGGCGGTGGGTGCAGGCACCTGGGCCAAAACGTCGTCGAGCGTTGCACGCAAGTCAGCCAGGCCCGTTCCGTCGATGGCCGACACAGCTACTGCGGGTGCATCCTTCAGGCCGGTCCCGCCCAGCTCCGTTCGGGTCCGTGACAGCACATCGGCGACCCGCTGCGCGGAGGCCCGGTCCGCCCGGCTAAGCACCACCACGCCGTGCTCGATTCCCAGCGCGGCCACGGCATCCCTGTGATCGCCTGACTGTGCCTGCCAGCCCTCATCGGCGGCTACGACGAAGCAGACCACGGGAGCGGGACCGATCCCGGCAAGCATATTGCCGAGGAAGCGTTCGTGGCCCGGCACATCCACGAAGGCAACGTCCTGGCCTGATGGCAAGGTGGTCCAGGCATAGCCGAGGTCAATGGTCAGCCCGCGGCGCCGCTCTTCCTCCCAGCGGTCCGGCTCCATGCCGGTGAGGGCGCGGACCAGGGTGCTTTTACCGGAATCGACGTGTCCGGCCGTGGCAACGACGTGCACGGTTCAGCCTGCCCTGCCTGCATTCGCGGCCTGCAGGCTTGCCAGCGCCTGCCGGACCGCGTCCAGTATGCGGTGATCGTCAGGCTCGGGCACGCAGCGGAGGTCCACCAGGCAGGAGCCGTCGTGGACCCGCGGCAGCACGGCGGGGTCGCCGGCGCGCAGCTGGCGGGCCAGTCCCTCGGGCAGCAGGAGCGCCCATCCCGGCAGGGGAACACCGGGGGCACCGCCGCCGCCAACGCGCCCGTCATGGGCCACAACAGGTGCCCCGAGGGCTTGGGCGAGCCTTTCGGTGCGACGCCGTAACTGCCCCTCGTCGGCGTGCAGCGATTGGACCACCGGCGGCGGTCCACCCGCGACAGTCGCTTCCAGGGCGGCGAGGGCGAGTTTGTCCGCGCGGACGGCACGGGCGAGGGGGTGGCGGGCCAGGCGGGTGATGATCTCCTTGCGGCCGAGCAGCAGACCAGCCTGGGGGCCACCCAGGAGCTTGTCACCGCTGGCGATCACGACGTCGGCCCCGCTCGCCAGGGCGGAGGCAACATCGGGTTCATCCGGCAGGTGGGGGTCGTGGGCCAGCAGCCCGCTGCCCAGGTCGGCCACGAGCGGGACACCTTGGTCCGCCGTCAGCCGGCTGAGTTCGTGCAGTGGAACGGCGGACGTGAATCCGTCCACGCGGAAGTTGCTGGGGTGGACCTTGAGCACGCAGCCCGTGTCCGGCCCGAGGGCCCCCGCATAGTCATGCAGGTGCGTGCGGTTGGTGGTGCCCACCTCGTGCAGCTTCGCCCCCGTTGACTCCATCAGGTCGGTCAACCTGAAGCCCGCACCGATTTCGACAAGTTCACCGCGGCTCACCACCACCTCCCGGCCGGCGGCGAGGGCTGTTGTGGCCAGTACCAACGCCGCTGCTCCGTTGTTGACCACCAGGGCGTCCTCTGCGGCGGGGCAGGCGGCGAGCAGTGCAGCCCGGGCGCCGGCGCCCCGGCGCGAGCGGCTGCCGTCCGCCAGGTCCAGCTCCACGTCAACGTAGCCGCTGGCGGCGACAAGGGCCTCTACCGCGGCTGGGGAAAGGGGTGCCCGGCCAAGGTTGGTGTGGACGATCACGCCGGTTGCGTTGAGCACCGGGCGCAGGCTTGTTGCCGAACGTGACGCAACGGCCGCCAGCAGGGCCGGTTCCACCTGGCCGGGCGGGAGCTCACCGCGCCGGGCCTGGTCCTGGACGTTCCTGACAAGTTCACGGATCACGCGCTCGTTCAGCCGTGTCCGGGCATCCCTGACGGCCGGGAGTGCCAGCAGGTCATTCGTGCGGGGAATCAGGCGCCGGGGATCGACCTGGTCCACAGCCCTCCTCTTTTCGCGGCATTCACGCCGGTGGTTGGCGGTGGCGGACGGGAATCGAACCCGCCAGGCCGAGATGCTCAGCCTCACCGGTTTTGAAGACCGGGGGGCCCACCAGGACCCGGACGCCACCGCGCCTCAATATAGCAGGGTTGCCTTGAGGGGTAGGCTGGGCGGGTGAATGAGGCACAGACGTCAGTCCAGCAACTCGATGATGGTGCCGCCGGCGCTTTCCGGCTCACCGACTATGCGCATGGCGGAGGCTGCGCCTGCAAGATTCCGCCGGGCGAGCTCGAAGATGCGGTCCGCGGCCTGATCGGGCAGCCGGGCGCGGAGGTGCTGGTTGGACTCGACAGTGGCGACGACGCCGCAGCGGTCCTGGTGCGCGACGACCTTGCGGTCCTTACCACCGCCGACTTCTTCACTCCGGTCGTCAATGATGCCTTCGACTGGGGCCGGATTGCGGCCGCCAACGCCCTCTCGGACATCTACGCGATGGGCGGCCGGCCGGTCACGGCGATCAACCTGGTCGGCTGGCCGCGCGGTGTCCTGCCGATGGAATTGATGACTGAAGTCCTCCGCGGCGGCCTGAACGTGGCGGCCCAGGCGGGGTGTCCGGTGCTCGGCGGGCACTCCATTGACGACCCGGAGCCGAAGTACGGCATGGCGGTCACCGGGGTGGCCCATCCGGACCGCCTGCTCCGCAACGACGCCGCCCGGCCCGGGCTGCCCATCACGCTCACCAAGCCACTCGGCGTCGGACTTCTCAACAACCGGCACAAGCAGACCGGCGAGGTGTTCGCCGAAGCCGTGGAGAGCATGGCGGCCCTCAACCGGGACGCGGCCGACGCCGCGGTGGCCGCCGGCGTCCAGGCAGCAACGGACGTCACGGGCTTCGGCCTGCTGGGACACCTTCACAAGATGGTCCGCGCGTCGGAAGTGGGCGCCGTGATCGATCGGAAGGCAGTACCGCTGATCGGTGGAGCCCGGGAGGCGCTCCGCGACGGCTTCGTCTCCGGGGGGACCCGGCGCAACCTCGACTGGGTGCGGCCGCACGTGCGCCCCGGTGCCGGCGTCACGGAAGACGACCTGCTGCTCCTGGCTGATGCCCAGACCTCCGGCGGCCTGCTGGTGGTCGGCGAGTTGCCTGGCTATCCCGTGATCGGCCACACCACCGCAGGGCAGGGCATCGAGATCCGCTGATCCCTGCCCGCCGAACGGGTAGCCCGCTCAGCTGCCGGTGGTGATCGCGTCGCCGGTGACACCGGCGGCCCGGCGGGCCGCGAGCCGGTTCTTTTGCGGCTCGATGGTGTAGCGCGGATCTCTTGCAGAGGCGAGGCCCGCCTCAAAGACACCGAAGCGGGTCAGTGCCGAAGCAGCCAGCAAAGCCACTCCTGACGCCGCGGCCACCACGCGGTTGCGGCCGCCCAGCAGTGTCCCCAAACCGCCGGCCACCGCCAACCGCTCGCTCCATTTCAGCATGGCGCCTGCCTTGCCCTGGTGCAGGGGCTCAGCCACGACGGGGTCCATCCGGTGCTCCATCACCTTCATGGCAGCCATGTCACCCACGACGCCGAGTACGGCGAGTTTCCGGGCGGGACCCGTCTCATGGACTGGCGTGGTGACCATGGCCAGCCCGGCAGAGGCGAGGCAGGCCGAACTGACGAAAACGAAAGGCAGCTCCTCGTGGGCAGCGTTCCACGTCGGCGTGGCAGTATCGCCCAGCAGGACCGCCGTGTACGCCGCCAGCGGGCCTGCGAATAACGCGGCCTCAACGCCGGCCGGTCCCTCGACAGCCTGCAGCACCTTCCGCAACGGACCCAGCGGAAGCCTGCTCCCACTCATCCGGTCGATCTCCGCCACCGCCGCGACGCCCGTGCCGGCGCTGAACGCGCTGAGGATCCACGATCCCACACTCATCGGCGAGGTCACCTTGAAGGTCCGCAGCATATGCAGGAAACGCTCCGGCCGGCCCAGGTCCTTCACCAAGGCAACGGCACCGGCGCTGACGGCGGTCAAGGCGCCCAACCGGGCATTGCGGCGCAGCATGGGCCGTCCGGTCAGCTGGCCGCCCAGGCCAAGGAGTGCGGAACCGGCTGCTACGCCACCCAGGAAAAGGTAGATGGCGACGTCGTCGCCCCATGGAGCCGGCTTGACCACGGGACGGCCGTAGTAGGAGGCGAACTCCGGCTCCGGCACCATGGGCATCTCACGCGAGCCGTCACCGTTGTCCCGGCGGCGGCCTGTGCCACGCTGGCCGCCCTGCCGGCGCCGGCGGGCAGGCTCCGATGGCCGGAAGCTGTCGAACTCCGAAAGGGTCACGCCCGTCCTCCCAGGAAAGCAAGTGCAGCTGCGGCGGCCATGCCCGCTACCGCCATGCCTGCCCGCCGGTACATCTTCGGCAGGTCCGCTGTGGGCACCCGTGGGTCCGGCGGGAGCCCGTACACCTCGGGCTCGTCAAGCAGCAGGAAGACCGATCCGGTTCCGCCGACGCCGTCGTTTTCGTTCGCGCCGTAAAGCCGCGCTTCCGTCATGCCCTGCGCGTGCAGGTCGGCGACCCGTTCCCTGGCGGTCTCCACCATGTCGTCGTGGTCGCCGAACTTGATGGACGTCGTCGGGCATGCCTTGGCGCAGGCGGGGGTCTGGTCGTCGAGCAGCCGGTCGTAGCACAGCGTGCACTTCTGGGCGATGCCCACGTTGGGGACGGCGGGATGCTTGGCGTGCTCGTCCCTGCTGGTGGCCACCTTGACCGTGCCATTGCTGCGGCGCTCGATCACGCCGAAGGGGCACCCGGCCACGCAGGTCCCGCAGCCGTTGCAGACGTCATCCTGCACCACCACGGTGCCGAACTCGGTGCGGAACAGCGCCCCGGTGGGGCACACATCGAGGCAGCCGGCGTGCGTGCAATGCTTGCAGACATCGGAGGACATCAGCCACCGGAAGTCCGCCGTATCCGGCGGGGTGGTATCTGCTCCTGCCAGGTCTGTCACGGCAGGCGCCGCCGGGGCCGGAGGACCAATGCGCGGCATGCCGAGGCTGACGAGGGCACGGCCTGATTCCCGCGCCTCGGCAATGCGTTCCTGGCCCTGCTCGATGAACGCGACATGACGCCAGGTGCTGGCGCCCAACTCTCCGGTGTTGTCGTACGAGGACCCGAGCAGCTCCAAGTTTCCGTCCTGCGGGTTGTGGTTCCACTCCTTGCAGGCAACTTCACACGCCTTGCAGCCGATACAGATCGAGGTGTCGGTGAAGAACCCCTTGCGCGGATGGATGTGTTCCCAGTGGGCATCGGCGGTGGGGTCGGTCGGTCCGGACAGCTGGCCCATCTAGTCCTCCAACGTCGGGTCGGTGCCCGGGGCGCCGCCGGCAGTCATCGGCAGTCCGGGCGGGGCAATGTGTGCCTGGGTTATGGCAGTAGCGGTCAAGTGCATCAGTTCGGCCCGCCGTCGGTGGAGCCGTCCCCGCGCGGGCCGGCTTCGATCCCTTCCGCCGCAGGATCGGTGACGGCGCGGTTACCGGTCTCGACGGTCAGGCCGGCACGGTCCTGGTACTCAGCGACCAAGGCCTGCAGTTCCTTGCCCCGCGGCCGGCGCCCTGGGCGGATGTCGCAGGACGCCACCTTGGATTCCTGGATCTGGACGTTGGGATCGAGCGTCACACCGAGCAGGTCGTTGGCCGCATCGCCACTGACGACGGCGCTGTTGCCGACGCCCCAGTGGTAGGGCAGGCCGATCTGGTGCACGGTGTGGCCGCCGACCTTGAGCGGAGCCATCCGGTCGGTGACAAGGACCTTGGCCTCAATGGCGGAGCGCGGCGAAATGATGGTGGCCCACCCGTAAGGCTCAAGGCCGCGTTCAGCGGCCAGTTCGGGCGAGACCTCGCAGAACATCTCCGGCTGCAGTTCCGACAGATACGGGAGCCAGCGGCTCATCCCGCCGGCGGTGTGGTGCTCCGTGAGGCGGTACGTGGTGAAGACGAAGGGGTAGACCTCTGCGCCCGGGGTCCCCGCGCTGGGCGCGCTCAGGTTGTCAGCGCGGGGAAACACCAGCCGGGCAGGGTTCTGCTGCTGGGGGTACAGCGCGTTGGCCACCGGGGATTCCTGCGCTTCGTAGTGGGTGGGGAGGGGGCCGTCCATGACGCCCCTCGGTGCGAACAGCCAGCCCTTCCCATCCGCCTGCATGATGAAGGGGTCATCCCCAGTGAGCGCTGCGGGACCGCCGACAGATGGGTCGGGTTGGCTGCCCGGCGCACGGTCCTCCGGGAAGTCGGGAACGTCGTCGCCGACCCACTTGCCCTGTTCCTGGTCCCACCAAATGTATTTCTTCCGCTCGCTCCATGGCTTGCCGGCGGGGTCGGCGGAGGCGCGGTTGTAGAGGATCCGGCGGTTGGCCGGCCATGCCCAGCCCCATTCGGAAGCGGCCGGCCCTTGCTCCTGACCCGGTTTGCGGTTGGCGGCGTGGTTGATGCCGCCGGCGTACACGCCGGTGTAGATCCAGCAGCCGGCGGCGGTGGAGCCGTCAGCGCGCATTTCGGTGTAGGCCGAGAGCGGCTTGCCGGCATCAGGGCCATCAAGATGGCGGCCGTTGATCTCGGCAAGCACTGCCTCGGCATCCGGATCACCGTGTTCATCCACGGGATAGTCCCAGGTCAGGTCCAGCAGCGGGCGGTCGCGTTCGTCCTGCGAGCCGGCCAGCTTCGCCCGGATCCGCTTCCCCAGTTCATGGAAGAACTGCAGTTCGCTTTGGCATTCGCCCGGGGGCGCCACGGCCTGGTGCCGCCACTGCAGCAGCCGCTGGGTCTGCGTGAAGGAACCGGCCTTCTCCACGTGGGTGGCCGCGGGCATGAAGAACACTTCGGTCTCGATGTCCTCCGTGCGCAGCTCCCCCGAGTCGATCTCCGGGCCATCCTTCCACCAGGTGGCGGACTCGATGAGGTTCAGGTCCCGCACCACCAGCCACTTCAGGTGGGACATGCCCATCCGCTGCATCCGGCCGTGGGCCGAACCCACCGCGGGGTTCTGGCCCAGCAGGAAGTACCCCTCCACCTCGTCCCTAAGCATGGCCATCACGGTCTCGTAGGTCCCGTGGGCTCCCGTCAGCCTGGGCAGGTAATCGTAGGCCCAGTCGTTGTTCGCCGTCGCCGCGTCGCCCCACCAGGCTTTTAGCAGGCTGATGGTGTAGGCGTCGGCATTGGCCCAGAACCCCTTCTGCTTTTTGGACCCGATAATGTCCAGGTAATCCTTGAGCGTGTCGTGGCGGCCTGCGCTGGGCACCGGCAGGTACCCGGGCAGCAGGTTGAACAGGGTGGGGATGTCGGTGGAGCCCTGGATGCTGGCGTGGCCGCGCAGGGCCATGATGCCACCGCCGGGGCGCCCGACGTTGCCGAGCAACAGCTGAAGGATGGCCGCAGCCCGGATGAACTGCGTTCCGAGGGAGTGCTGGGTCCAGCCCACCGCGTACGCAAAGCACGTGGTCCGGTCGCGGCCGGAGTTTTCCGTGATGGTCCGGGCCAGATACTCGAAGTCAGCAATACTGATGCCGCACATGTCCTGCACCATCTCCGCCGTGTACCTGGCGTAGTGCCGCTTCACGATCTGGAAGACGGTCCGCGGATCCTGCAGCGTCTCGTCCCGCTGGACATGCGGGTGTTCCAGTGCCGGTCCGCCGCTGCCCAGGGTATCGCCGGCAGCGCGCTCCGAGGCCTCCGCGCCGTGTTCGGATCCCGGGCCCGGTTCTTCGATCTTGCCGTCGTCCTTTTCGGCATAGGCCCACGACGACGTGTCATAGGCACCCTTCTCCGGATCAAAGCCGGAGAACAACCCGCCAAGGTCCTCTGCATCGCGGTAGTCGTCATGGACCAGCGTGGCAGCATTCGTGTACGCCGTGACGTACTCCTCGAACCAGAGGTCGTTGGCGATGACGTAGTTGATGAGGGCGCCAAGGAGGACAACGTCGGAGCCGGCCCGGATGGGGATGTGCTTGTCCGACACCGCAGAGGTCCGGGTGAACCGGGGATCGACGTGAATGACCTTCGCGCCGCGGGCCTTGGCCTCAGCGACCCACTGGTACCCCACGGGATGGCACTCGGCCATGTTGGAACCCTGGATGACGATGCAGTCGGCGTTGGCCATGTCCTGCAGTGATTGCGTTGCACCACCGCGTCCAAACGAGGCTCCCAAACTGGGAACCGTGGCGGAGTGTCATATACGGGCCTGGTTCTCGGTCTGCACCGCCCCCGCAGCCGTGAAGAGCTTCTTGATGAGGTAGTTTTCCTCGTTGTCCAGGGTTGCTCCGCCCAGCGAGGCGATGCCCATGGTGCGGCGGAGCAGCCGGCCCTGGTCGTCTTCCTGCTGCCACGTCCTGCGGCGGGACTCGATGAACCGGTCCGCGACCATGTCGATGGCCGTGTCCAGGTCCAGGTGCTCCCATTCGGTGGAGCGGGGAGCACGGTAGAGGACTTTGGTTTGCCGGCCCGGTGAGTTGACCAGCTGCTCACTGGCGGAACCCTTGGGGCAGAGCCGGCCGCGGGAAATGGGTGAGTCCGGATCGCCTTCGATCTGGATGACCTTCTCGTCCTTGACGTAGACCCGCTGGCCGCATCCAACTGCGCAGTATGGGCACACGCTCTGCACCACCCTGTCGGCAGTGGCCGTCCGGGGGGTTATGGCCTTGGTCCGGGCCGAGGTGACCGCCGGGCCACGGCCCAGCAGGTCGCCCGTGCTTAGCTGACGGACAACCGGCCATTGAAGAAAACTTCGCGGTGCCATTTCTGGAGCATATCCCAGACCTCGCCGGGAGCAACAGGACAGGGTTGGCGTGTCTTTCCCGGGTATCCCTCTGGGCTTCGCTCGCCCCTAGGCACCGAAAAGCCCCGGACCGCAGACGGTCCGGGGCTTGCCCGAAGTCCTTACTGCTCGATTCTGACGCTGAGATCCAAGTGGATGTCGTCCGTTGCCAAGCGGTCTTCGAGGTACCGTGCGAGGCTCACGTCGCTGGCGGTGTGCGGCCCCTTGGGGACCGCGCCCCGGAACTCGGCCTGGGTGCTGGTTGACTTCAACATATCCAGGGGCGTCCACCGGAGGTGGCCGTCGGTCAGCCGCTCGATGTCGGTGCGGAAGGTGCGGCGGTGGCCGTCGCGGACGGAAGCGCGCATGGTGAATGGAATGAAAGCTACAGGCAAGAGGGTCCTTTCGAGTGAGGCAACCAGCGGTCGGCGCCTCATCAGGAACAAGGCACAGATGGGCGTTCCTATTCCTGCTTGGCCGCAAGTGAGCCAGAGATCACTGGTCGAAGCTCCTCAAAGCGGGCGCCGTCGTCGTGCTCACATCTGAGGCCGGGCCTGCGCATCACGCGGGCTCCGCCGCAGCTTCAGACGAGAGGCGACAGTCAGTTCGGAAGGATTGGCTGTCGAGGTGCCCGCGAGCCTCCATTTCCCTGCATTTCCGCAGTTTTAATCCCCTTCCGTTAATAGATTGACACCAAGGGTGGCACGAGTCACACTGTTGCATATGGTGATCGATGTTGCGTACAGCGCGTTCGGCGAGGTGCTCATCGGACGCGCTGGCGCAGGTCGATCCTCCCTGATCTCAGAACCACAACGTTTCGACGACGCCGGTTGCCGCCACCGACTCCGTGGTCCCTTACGTCTCGCCTACTACACAGCCCTCCGGGAGAAAAAATGACTGCTCCAGTGAACGTGCCCCTCAACTCACGCGGAAAACTCGCTTCGACTTTGCCTGCAGACCAGCAGGCAGAGATCGCCGCGCTGTTCGAGTTCCGGCGCACGGGCTACTCCCTTGACGCCCCCTTCTACACCGACCGGACGATCTTCAAGATCGACATGGAGGCCATCTTCGGCCAGCACTGGATCTTTGCCGGCAGCGTTGCCGAGCTGCCGGAGCCGGGCGACTACATCACGGTCGACTATGGCCCCTACTCCCTGATCGTGCTGCGCACCGACGAGGGCGATGTCAACGTCCTGCACAACGTCTGCCGCCACCGCGGCGCGCGCGTCCTGACCGAAGCAGCCGGTTCCACCGGAAACCTCGTCTGCGGCTACCACTCCTGGACCTACTCCCCCGAGGGCAACCTGATCCACGCCTCCGCTCCCGGCGAAGCCAAGTTCGACAAGAACTGCTTCGCCCTCAAGCGCGCCCACAGCCGCGAGGTTGCCGGACTCATCTTCGTCTGCATCGCTGACGAACCGCCCACAGACTTCGACGAGACCTCGAAGATCTTCGAGCCCTACCTGGCCCCGCACGACCTCTCCAAGACGAAGATTGCCTACCAGCAGAACATCATCGAAGAGGGCAACTGGAAGCTCGTCATGGAGAACAACCGTGAGTGCTACCACTGCGACGGACACCCGGAACTCGCCTGCTCGCTCTTCCCCACGTGGGGCCTGACCGAGGGCCTGATCCCTCCGCACCTTGAGGAAGTATGGGACCGCAACAAGGAAGCCCAGTCCTCCCTTGAAGAGCGTTGCCGCCGCTACGGCCTGCCCTACGAGGTGGTCGAGGAGCTTGACACCCGCATCGCCGGAATCCGCATCTCACGCGAATCCCTGGACGGCGAAGGCGAGTCGTTCTCGGCCGACGGGCGCCGGCTGTCCAAGAAGCTGCTCGGCGACCTGCCGGACTTCCGCCTGGGCCGCTGCTCCATGCACCTGCAGCCCAACAGCTGGTTCCACTTCCTTGGCGACCACGTCATCACGTTCGGCGTCTTCCCGATCAATGAGCACCAGTCGCTGGTCCGCACCACCTGGCTGGTGGCTGACGACGCCGAGGAAGGCGTGGACTACGACCTGGAGAAGCTGACCTACACCTGGAAGCAGACCAACCTCCAGGACAAGGCGTTCGTGGAGCTGTGCCAGCAGGGCGCTGCCAGCCCCGCCTACGAGCCAGGCCCGTACATGAAGAGCGAATACCAGGTGGAGGCCTTCATCAACTGGTACGTGCAGCGGGTGCAGGAGCACTTGGCATGACTGAACTCCTCATTGAAACGGTGATCGAGGAACCACAGCGCATCCGCGGTCTTGAAATGCCATGGAACAGGGTGATGGGCAGCACCGAGGCACCCGCGCGCGCTGCCCGTGCACTGGGCCCTTGGCACCCGCAGGAGTTCATGGCCGAATGCGTGGAAACCATTCCCGAGGCCGGCGGCATCATGACCTTCGTGTTCCGCCGCTGCGACGGTGCGCCCTTGGCGTTCCGTGCGGGCCAGTACGTCAACGTCGCCTTTCCCGTGAACGGCGACGACCAGGATCCGGTGGATCGCAGCTACTCGCTGTCCAGTTCGCCCACGCAGCCGTGGACGTTCAGCATCAGCGTCAAGCGCGATGCTACGGGCCTGGTCTCACCCTGGGTGCATGAGAACGTCAAACCCGGCACTGTGCTCGAGATGCTGGGACCGGTGGGGGCGTTCCACCTGCCCGATGCCGACCGGCGGGCGCGTTACCTCCTGCTGGCCGCCGGCGCAGGTATCACGCCCATCATGTCCATGGTGCGGACCATCCACTCCCTGCCCGGACACGCAGACGTTGTGGTGCTCTACCACGGAGCCGAGGCTGGAGGCTTTGCCTTCCACCGGGAGCTGGCCTACATCGCTTCCGTGGACTCGCGGGTCAAGGTCTTCTACTCCCTGGGCGACCGCAGCAAGCCCGATGGGTGGGAAGGGCTCAGCGGAAGGCTGACGGCAGCCATGCTCGACCAGGTTGCTCCCGATGCCAATGGCCGCCAGGTCTATGCCTGCGGACCCGAAGGTTACCTGAACAGTGCCACGGAGCTCCTGAAGAAGGTCGGCGTCGATGACACGTCCATCTACATGGAATTCTTCTCGGGGGACCGCAAGACGCTCCTTGAATACCAGGCAGAGATCGCGCTCGCGTCGGACATTGCTGAGGAGATCGCGGAGGAAATCGCCGATTCCGCCGAGGACTACTTCGAAAGCCAGCCCAGCGCGTTCGGGCTCTACGAACCGGGTTACGACGCCGAGGGAACCTTGCCGGCCACGGGGCTTCCGCTGGAAACGGTGGAGCCGGAGGCGCCGTCCTCCGGAGGCACCCCGGATGCGGCTCCGGAGGCCGCTTCCCCCGACGCCTCGAGCTTCGACACCGTGGGAACGGGCAGCCTCACCATGTCCTTCATGCGCACCGGCATCAATGTACGGATCGACCCGACCGAACACATCCTCGGGGCGGCCCAGCGTGCGGGCGTCCGGATTGGCGCGAACTGCCAGGAAGGCATGTGCGGCTCCTGCAAGGTCGTCAAGCTTTCCGGGGAGGTCGACATGAACCACCAGGGCGGTATCCGGAAACGTGAGATCGATGCAGGCAAGTTCCTGCCCTGCTGCTCTACAGCGCAGACTGACTTGGTGATCGATGCCTAGTCGCTGCAGCTGCCCCTGATCCATTTGCTTCACGACAACTGATAACAACTGCCTTTCAGAAGGTCTGATGCGGCCAGCATCAGACCTTCTGCGGGCATTCGACATTCGATCGCCAACCCTAGGAGCCAATCCATGTCAGGTAACAAAGCCGTTGCGTACAAGGCCCCGGGGATCGTTGAAATCATCGATACCCCTTACCCCTCCTTTGAACTGAAGGCCGGCCCTGGCGTCAATCCGGTCAACGTTGGGCGCAAGGTCCCGCACGGGGTCATCCTGCGCACCGTCAGCACCAACATCTGCGGGTCGGACCAGCACATGGTCCGTGGCCGCACGACCGCCCCGGCCGGTCTCGTCCTGGGTCACGAGATCACCGGCGAAGTCATCGAGACGGGGCCCGACGTCGAGTTCATCAAGGTGGGTGACATCGTCTCGGTCCCCTTTAACATCTCGTGCGGACGCTGCCGGAACTGCAAGGAGGGCAAGACCGGGATCTGCCTGAACGTGAACCCGGACCGGCCCGGGTCCGCCTACGGTTACGTCGACATGGGTGGATGGGTCGGCGGCCAGGCCGAGTACGTCCTGGTCCCCTACGCGGACTGGAACCTGCTGCGGTTCCCCGACCGGGACCAGGCCCTGGAGAAGATCATGGATCTGACCATGCTCTCGGACATCCTCCCGACCGGTTTCCACGGCGCAGTCACAGCAGGTGTCGGCGTCGGATCCACCGTCTATGTTGCAGGGGCAGGCCCCGTGGGGCTTGCCGCGGCGGCCAGCGCCCAACTGTTGGGGGCCGCGGTGGTCATCGTGGGTGACCTCAATGAGGACCGCCTGGCGCAGGCCCGGTCCTTCGGCTGCGAAACCGTTAACGTAGCCAACGGCGACCCGGCCGACCAGATCGAACAGATTCTCGGCGTCCGGGAAGTCGATGCCGGTATCGACGCGGTCGGGTTCGAGGCCCGCGGACACGGTCACGGCGCCCAGGAGGCGCCCGCCACCGTACTCAATTCGCTGATGGACCTCACCGCCGCCGGCGGCTCCGTGGGCATTCCCGGCCTTTACGTCACCGGGGACCCGGGTGCCGCGGACGAGGCCGCCCGGAAGGGCAGCCTGTCCCTGTCCCTGGGAACCGGCTGGGCGAAGTCCCTGTCCTTCACAACCGGGCAGTGCCCCGTGATGAAGTACAACCGGCAACTCATGATGGCGATCCTGCATGACAGGATCCAGATCGCCAAGGCTGTCAACGCCACCGCCATATCGCTCCAGGACGCGCCGCGTGGGTACGCGGAATTCGACGCCGGCGCCGCCACGAAGTACGTTCTGGACCCGAACGGCTACCTGAGCAACTAGGCCATTGGCCGGTCCTTCCACAAGGGCCAAAGCGGTCGTTGCACCACCCGCAGCGTACGGATGGTGCAACGACCGCGTCGGCTAAGAAGGCGGATTGCCCGGTGGCAGCGGCCGGGAGATGCTTCGCCCGCATCACCCGGAACAAGGTCGTGGCAGGATTCGACCAGCCCAGGATCACCGACAGGCGGAGTTCATCAGCGCGCCACTTCCGGTTAATTACCGACTAGTAACTTGAGGACTCCTGTTGAGACCCCAACCTTAGAGGCCCACATTGAGCTCCAAAAGCAACCGATGCGCCCCCGTGACCGCGGGCCGGCACCGTGCGGTCATCGCCGCGCTGGCAGTGTCCCTTCCCGTCGCCTTCCTTGCCCCGGCCGGCGCCTCCACCGCGGCACCCATGGCTCCGGCACAGGACCAGCCGACTGCCACACCGCCACAGCCGGCCCATCTGGATCTTGGTGCGGCAGATCAGCCCGAGACCCGCACAGTCACCACCCTCGCCCCGGGCCTGACCAGGACGGCCATCACCCGCGGCACTCCCAACCAGGACTTCTTCTGGACCGCCGAGGTGGCCGTCCCGTCCACCTCCCCGGACCCCGACGCTCCCGCCACGGCGCTGTCCACCCAGGCACAGGCGCAGCAGGTTGCCGACAAGCTCATCGCGGCCGGAGTTGCTGCCCGCGTCGAGCACGTCCAGTCACCCCAGCTGGCCGACGCCGGCGGAGACCTCGGATACCGCGTACGGGCGGGACAGTTCACCGCGAAGGCCGACGGCGCGGCGACCGTCGACCAGATCAAGGCCGCCGGCTACAAATCCTCCGTCATCTACACCGGCTGGGACGGCGACGCGGGCACCAGCGAAGATGACCGCGGCCCGTGGAACCTGCAGGTACTGACCATCGACCCGAAGGAATTCCGCGGCAACCTCACCTCGTCCTTCGGCGCGAACCTCGAAGACCGCGAAACCACCAGCTCACTCGCCGCCGCTGCCGGTGCATTGGCTGCAACGAACGGGGGCTACTTCGTCATGGACCCCGCCGCCGGTGCCCCCGGTGATCCCGCGGGCGCTGCAGTACACGATGGAAAGGTCCTCAGCGAGCCCGTCGGTGACCGGCCCTCCCTGGTCATCGACAAGAACGGCACCTCCATTCAGCGCCTGCACTGGCACGGCTCAGTCACCGGCCCGGGCCAGGCCGAAGACCTTTCCTTGGACGGGATCAACCGGGTGCCCGGGCTCATCCGCAACTGCGGCGGCACGGACGACACCCCGACCAACCTGCCGCTGCACGACTTCACCTGCACTGACGCCGATGAGATTATCGCCTTCACGCCCGAATACGGTCCCACCACCCCTGCCGGACCGGGACTCGAAGTGGTGCTTGATGGCAATGGCACCGTCACCGCGGTCAACCACACCCGCGGCACCGCGGTGCCGGCCGGCGGCCGGACCCTGCAGGCCATCGGAGCGGACGCCGACAAGCTCGCAACCCTGGCTGCCCCGGGTACCACGCTGAAAGTCGGCACGGACCTGCTTGACGAAAGCGGCAAGACCCTGAAGACCGGCCTCAGTACGGACGTGGTCAACGGCGGCCCAACCCTGGTCCACAACGGACAGCTGAACGTCACGGCCAAGCGCGACGGCATGGTCCGCACCAACGACAGCAACAGCTTCTTCTACGGCTGGGTTCACAAGCGGAACCCCCGCACCATCGCCGGCACCGACGCCCAGGGGCGCACCCTACTGGTCACCGCCGATGGCCGCCAGACATCCAGCCTTGGCTTGAGCATCAAGGAATCAGCCGACGTCGCCCGGTCCCTGGGCATGGTCAACGCCATCAACCTCGACGGCGGCGGATCCACCACCATGGTCCAGGACGGACACGTCGTAAACTCGCCCTCGGACGCCGCTGGCGAGCGTCCTGTCGGCGACGCCCTCCTCGTACTCCCGGGACGCAAAAACTAGCACCCTTTGTCCAATTCCCGGCTCCTGGCGATTGTCAGAAGCCGGGAATTTCCATCTCCCGGCAGGGGCTGCTGACAGATACTCCCGTCCTCGACGCTGCGAGGGCATTGAAAGGTGCGCCCAGCGAACGGAGCGCAGGTATTTCACGCACGGGAGCAGCCAGTGCGGATTCGGTTCCCATGGTGCGGAGTGGCGTAATGCCCTCCAAGCCCGGCCAGCCTAGACTCTGGCCATGCACCCCTTGGTGGCGATCGGACTGGTGTTCCTCACTGTGCTGGCCTGGACCGGCACAGTACTGACCTTGCTGGTGACCGTGGCCAAGCGCCGGCGCGACGGCACGACGGCGGCCAGCCCCGCCGGCAAGTCCGCGGAGGACTTGCCGGCCGGGATCCCAGGATGGGGCGCTGACCTCAACCCGGCCGAGCGGTCCTTCCTACCCCCGGGAGCACCCCAGGGGTAGGACGAGTGCGCACTGGCACTTTTCGGAGCGCCGCGGATGCTTCTAAAGCCCTGCACAGCCTGACAACTGACCTGCCAGGACGTAGAACGGTGTCACACGCCCTTGGCTGGCTGCCCCTTGCGGGGTGTGGCACGGGTGGAGCTGTTGCGTACAACAAGTGTCGGTGGGATCGGCGTACGGTCCACCTCCCGCCCCTCCATTGCGCCGATCAGCACTTCCATGCTCATAAGTGCCAATGCGGTGAAGTCCTGGCGGACGGTGGTCAGCGGCGGCAGGAAGTAGTCCGAGCCTTCGATATCGTCGAAGCCAACGACACTCACGTCGTCCGGGACGCGGACACCATTCTCCGTGAAGGCCCGAATGAGGCCGAGGGCGGTGTGGTCGCTGGCGGCGAAGATCGCCTGGGGAACGCTGCCCTCGCGCACGAGCTGGAGGCCGGTTTCGTAGGCCCAGCGGGGGCTCCAGTCGCCTTCGAGGCAGAGCCCTGGTGGAAGCCCTGCAGCACGGAGCGCGGCCTCCCAGCCGCGTTTGCGGACACGTCCATCGAACCAGTCCATTGAACCGGCGATATGGGCGATGTCTGTGTGGCCGAGGTCGATGAGGTGTTGGGTGGCGAGCCTGGCTCCAAGCTCCTGGTTTTCCGAGTATGTGAAGACGTTCGGAGTCGACGACGCTCCTGCGGCAATCATCTCCACAGGCACGCGGCAGGACGCATTCCAAACAGCTGCCGCCATATCGACCACAGGTGCGATAACGATAATTCCCCCTACGCCGATGTCGTCGAGAGTGTCGAGGGCAGCCTGCACGGAGTCATCGTAGGGCCTTTCGGCACTGATGACTGTTATCGCATAGCCCTTCTTCCGGGCAACGTTTTCAAGGGCCATCAGTGTCCCGACGGGGCCGAACCGTGGCGACCCATCAGTGACTATCCCGATCGAGGTCGACCGGTTGGTCACCAGCGCGGTCGCGGCGCGATTCCGGCGGTACCCGATGTCCTGGATGACCTGCAGGACCCGCTCGCGAGTGGAGGCGCTGACATCAGGGGCGTTATTGAGCACGCGGGAGACCGTGCCAAAGGAAACTCCTGCCACCCGCGCCACGTCGTTAATCGTCGGTTTCCGGCGGGGCGATCTTTCCGGAATCCCGCCGGCTGCCTTTGAGGTGATGATTTTGCCCGTCATGCTCTCTCCTGTCCTGCCAGTCCCAGGCCGAGCCGACAGCGTTTTCGTACCGCTCGATCTTACGCCGTGGAACCCATTCGAAGATCATTACGCTGTTGCCCGAGTGTGACCATTGACACCAAGCGCCGTGAACGTTTACGCTCTTCCGTAAACGTTCACGGTACCAATCGTAAACGATTACGGAACGACTTCAAGGAAGAGGTGCTGGGCAGTGGGCGTCGAAAACCCCAAGGCACTCATGCCGGGCATTGAGCTTCAAGTTGAGGACCCTGACCAGTGGACCCATCTGGAAGTACTTCTGACGAATGCAGACCGTGGTGACCTCACGGCAGCCGCCCGTAAATTCGTGCCCCCCGCAACCTGGGCCGTTGTCGGCGTCTTCAATGGCGGCCTCCTGTGGACCAGCCTGGTCCTGTCCGTCGATCACGAGGGTGGCCTCACCCCAGTATCCATGCTTGAGCATTCACTTGCTGAGACGCGAGGCAGTCTGACCGAGGCTGCTCGGGACGCCGTGGCATGGGTTCAAACGCGCTTCGGGCATTGCTCCTTGGGTTTCTTTGTCCAGAAGACGCATGCAGAAACCATCCTCGGCGCCTCCGACAAGGCTGCTGCTATCCGGGCTGCTTCCGCCGCCGGTGGGCTCATCCTGTCACCGGTCCCCCCTGCCTTGGCGCTGGCCCTGGCATGACCCCCTCCCCAACCATTCATCACTATAAGCACTGGAGAACAACGATGATCCGCAGGCTTTCCTTCGTGGCCCTGGCCGCAGCCCTGTCCCTTTCCGTCGCTTCCTGCAGCAGTTCCACGACAGCTGGCTCTAACGCACCGAACGCCGGGGTGTCTGACAAGGCGCAGCAGGCCCTCGACAAAATCAAAGGCCAGGTTTTGAGTAAGGGTCCCAACGGCGAGACGCCCTCGCCTGCGTCCGCGGCTGATCTGACTCCCGAGGACATCACCAAGGTCAAGGGCCTTAACGCAACCGCAGCGATCGTGATGCACTACGGCGGCAACGACTGGGCAACGGCCCAGACCAACGGACTCAAGAGTGAATTTGAAAAGCTCGGCATCAAGGTCATCGCCACGACCGACGCTAATTTCAAGCCTGACAAGCAGGTATCGGACATCGAGACCGTCATGACGCAGAAGCCGAACATCATCGTCTCCATTCCCACCGACCCCATAGCCACGGCCGGAGCTTACAAAAAGGCAGCGGAGGCAGGAACCAAGCTCGTCTTCATGGACAACATCCCGCAAGGACTGACCGCCGGAAAGGATTACGTGTCGGTCGTTTCCGCTGACAACTACGGCAACGGGGTTGTGTCGGCCCACCAGATGGCGAAGGCCCTTGGCGGTAAGGGCAAGATCGGCGTGATCTTCCACCAGGCCGACTTCTTTGTCACCAAGCAGCGCTACGAGGGCTTCAAGGAGACGATCACCAAGGAATACCCCGACATCCAGATCGTCGAGGAAAAGGGCATCGCCGGTCCTGACTTCGCCGGTGACGCGCAGGCCGCCGCGAACGCGATGCTGAGTAAGTATGCCGACTTGTCAGGCATCTGGGCAGTCTGGGATGTGCCCGCCGAAGGTGTCATGGCCGCTGCCCGTGCCGCCGGCCGGCCGGACCTGAAGATCGCCACTGAGGACCTCGGCAAGAACGTCGCCATCGCCTTGGCCAAAGACCAGCTCGTCATCGGACTCGGAGCCCAGGTCCCGTTCGACCAGGGCGTGACCGAGGCGCGGCTGGCCGCAGGAGCCCTGATTGGCAAGCAGGCTCCGGCGTATGTAGCGCTCAGCGCACTGCCGGTTGATCACTCCAACGTCTTGGAGGCCTGGAAGCAGGTCTACCACGAGGACGCCCCGAAGGACATCCAGGACTCCTACAAGAAGTAGCCAGACCCGATGGTGCGGGGCTCCCGGCCTCGCACCATGCCGAAAGGGCAACCATGAACACCGCAGACAATGTCGTCGAGATGCGCTCGATCTCCAAGGGCTTCAACGGCGTTTCCGTTCTGAAGGACGTCAGCTTTGATGTCCGGAAGGGTGAAGTCCACGCCCTCGCAGGAGGCAACGGCGCAGGCAAGTCAACGCTGATGAAGATCCTCCAGGGTGTCTACCAAGCAGATGAAGGCGAAATCCTCATTGGCGGTCAACCCACTGCCATCAACTCGATCCACGATGCGAAGGCAGCGGGCATCGGGATGGTTTTCCAGGAATTCAGCCTCGTCCCCAGCTTGACGGTCGCTCAAAATATCTTCCTCGCCGCTGAACCACTCGGCGTCGGAAAGCTCATTGATGATCGTGCGGCCGCGCGCCGGGCCCAGGAAATCTTTGCTGAGATGGAGGTCCGCGTCGACCCGCACGCCGAAGTCTCCCGCCTTGGAACGGCCTACTGGCAGCTGACGGAGATCGCGAAGGCACTGTCGCAAAACGCCCAGGTGCTGATCATGGACGAACCCACCGCCAGTCTGGCGCGGCATGAGTCCGAAGCCCTCTTTGAACTCATCGATCGCCTCAAACAGCGCGGCATCTCCATCATCTATATCTCACACCGGATGGACGAGGTCTACCGGCTTGCCGACCGGATCACCATCCTTCGCGACGGCCGCCGGCTCCTCACGGAACCCCTGACGAACGTAACCCCCGAACAAATCGTGGAAGGGATCGTCGGCAAAAAGATCGAGGGGGAACTGGCCTACCGCGAACGGGGCCGGGTGGACCACGAAGGTGCGCCCCTCCTCGAAGTCCGGAGCCTGAACGCGGGCAAGCGGGTGAAGGATGTGTCCTTCTCACTCCGTCCCGGAGAGATCCTGGGCCTGGCCGGCCTCATGGGCAGCGGCCGGACCGAACTCGCACGTACGCTTTTTGGCATCGACCGCAGGGACAGCGGGGACATCCTCATCAGGGGCGAGAAAGTCAATCTAAACTCGCCCCAGCAGGCCATCAACGCAGGCATTGCGCTCATCCCCGAAGACCGGCGTGCCCAGGGCCTCGTCCTGGACCACTCCGTCCGTGACAACCTGCTGCTGCCGCTGCTCGGCCAAATCACGCGGGGCCCTCTTCTCGACAACGCCAAAGGCAAGGAACTGTCCTCGTCCCTCATCAAGAAGTTCGCGGTCAAGGTTGCCCACCCCCACCGGCCCGTGCGCCTGCTGTCGGGCGGTAACCAGCAAAAAGTGGTCATCGCCAAATGGCTCGGCACCGACCCCGAAATCCTGATCCTCGACGAGCCGACAGCCGGCGTCGACATCGGCACCAAAAGCGAAATCCTCGACATGATCCGGGAACTCGCCAGCGCCGGCAAAGCCGTCATCGTCATCTCCTCGGAATACCCCGAACTCCTCGCGGTCAGCGACCGCGTCCTCGTCCTCAAGGACGGCTCCGTCATCCGTGACATCCCCCGCAGCGACATCGCTGACGAGGAACATCTTCAACTTGCAGTCCAGGGAGTCTGAACAGTGAGCAAGGCAAACACCATAACCCCCAGCGGCACCGCACCCCGAAACTTCGGCACCATGCTGAAGGACCTCGACTGGCGACGCTATGTCATCTACATCGGCTTCGTCGTCGTCTTCCTCTTCTTCGCAGTTCTGCTGCGCGACCAGGGCTTCCTGTCCCCGCAAAACCTGCTGAACATCTTCCGCCAGACGGCCACCATCACCGTCATCGCCGTGGGCATGACCTACGTCATCTCCTGCGCCGAAATCGACCTCAGCGTCGGATCGGTTGCAGGCCTGTCCAGCGTCTGCACGGCCATGGCCCTGTCACAGTGGGGCCTGATCCCAGGCATCCTCGCCGGCCTTGCCGTCGGGCTCGTGGTGGGATCCATCAACGGTGCACTGGTCAGCCTGCTGGGCATCCCCTCATTCCTGGTTACCCTGGGCATGCTCGGCATCGCCGCTGGTGTTGCGCAGTGGATTACGGCATCCGCCCCGCAACCGATCCTTAACGACACCTTCAATATGCTCTTCGGATCCGGCGACTTCGGTCCCATCCCCGGTCTGGTCGTCTGGAGTGCCGTCTTCGTCGCCATCGGCGCCGTCGTCCTGAACCGCACCCGGTTCGGCCGGCAGGTTCTGGCGACCGGCGGCAACCGCAACGCAGCAGAGTTCACCGGCATTAACACCAAACGCATCAAGTTCCAGGTTCTGCTCATCTCTGGTGCGGTCGCGAGCGTCGCCGGCATGCTCTACGCCGGGCGTCTGCAGTCCGGCCGGTTCCAGTGGGGGGCCGGCGATGAGCTCTCCGCCATTGCCGCTGTCATCCTCGGCGGCACCAGCCTCTTCGGCGGATTCGGATCCATCATCGGAACCCTTTTCGGCGCCCTGCTGATCGGCTTGATCAACAACGGACTGATCCTTGCCGGACTCGACAGCAGCCAGCAGCAGGTGGTTCGTGGTGCCATCATCATCCTGGCAGTCGCCCTCGCCCGGAAGAAGTAACGGGTCCATGACTGCCACACTACGGGCCGGGATCATCGGCACAGGATTCATGGGCGCCGTCCACTCCCACGCAGTGCGCGCAGCCGGCAGCACCGTCAGCGCCGTCGCTGGAAGCAGCCAGGCATCGGCCGAGGCGGCCAGGGCAGGATTGGGTGCCCAGGCCGCCGCAGCCACACCCGAGGCGCTGATCGCACGAGACGATGTGGACGTTGTCCACATCTGCACCCCGAATGCAACGCACGCCGACCTGGCACGCAAGGCCATCGCAGCAGGCAAAGCCGTCATCTGCGAAAAACCCCTGGCCACCAGCGTGGATGACGCCGCCGAACTGACTGATCTCGCCCGGCAGGCAGGCGTCACCGCCGCCGTGCCCTTCGTCTACCGGTTCTATCCAGCGGTCCGAGAGGCACGCGACCGTATCCGGGCCGGAGAGGCAGGGCGACTCTGGCTGCTGCACGGCTCCTACCTCCAGGACTGGCTGGCAGGTGCAGAAGCGTCCAACTGGCGGGTTGATTCGAAACTCGGAGGGGCTTCCAGGGCTTTCGGTGACATTGGAGTGCACTGGTGTGACCTGATGGAGTTCACCACGGGCCACAAAATCACCAGGATCATGGCCAGCACAAGCCGGGCCTACGGGCAGCGCGAAACCGGCGGCACTTTGTCCTCTGTGGCCACCGAGGATGGCGCGACGATCCTGTTCGAAACCGACAACGGCGCCGCAGGTTCACTGGTTGTCAGCCAGGTCAGCCCCGGCAGGAAGAACCGCCTGTGGTTTTCGTTCGACGGAACTGAGGCGTCCTTCAGCTTCAACCAGGAGCGGCCTGGGACCCTGCACATCGGACGCACCGATGCCAGCACCGACGTTCCCGTGGGCCCGCAAACCCTCTCCACCCCCGGTGGCAGGCGATACGCCATGCTCCCGCCAGGTCATCCGCAGGGCTACCAGGACAGCTTCAACGCATTCGTCGCAGACACTTACGCGGCTGTCCGGGGCCAGGAACCCGAAGGTCTGCCCACCTTCCGCGACGGGCTCCGGGCGGCACTTCTGACCGATGCAGTCGTCGCCTCCGCAGCGCAACAGTCATGGGTCACCGTCCCCACAACCGGCAACCGATCCCTCACATCTTCCCCTGCAGTTGAAAGGCAAAAGCAATGAAACTCGGATACTGTTCCATCACCTGGGGCGGCGTCGTCGGCCACCCCCAAGGCGTGACAAGCGTCAAGGACCTCTTCTACATGACCCACGGGTCGATGCGTGACGCCGTTCAGGACATCGCCTCGGTCGGCTACCAGGGCGTGGAGATGTTCGACGGAAACCTCGCCGAATACGCCGACAAGCCCGAAGAACTCAAAGAGATCCTCAGCGGCAACGGCATCGAGCTGACCAGCGTCTACACCGGGGCGAACTTCATCTACGCCGACATCCTCCCGGACGAAATGCACCGGATCCACCGGGCCGCGGAGCTGGCTGCGGGCTTCGGCGCCGAACGGCTCGTCGTGGGCGGCGGAGCACGCCGTGCGGCCGGAACCACCGAGGACGACTACCACCGCCTGGGCCAGGCGCTGGACCAGGTCACGGAGATCGCAGAGGGCTTCGGCCTGTCCGCGAGCTACCACCCACACCTGAGCACCATCGTCGAAAGCCCGGACGAGCTGGACAAGCTCATGCCACTGACCCGGATCGGCTTCTGCCCGGACACCGCGCACCTTGCAGCCGGGGGTGCAGATCCGGCCGCTGTCATCCGGAAGTACCCCGACAGGATCCGGCACGTCCACCTCAAGGACTTCCAGCACGACCCGTTCAATTTCCTCCCCCTCGGCGAAGGCGAACTCGATTTCCCGGACATTATCGCCGCGATCCGCGAAAGCGGATATGACAGCTGGCTCATGGTCGAGCTCGACGGCTACGACGGCGACCCGAAAGCCGCTGCCGAAATCAGCAAGAAGTACCTCGAAAAACTCCTCTGACCTCACTTTTTGACCCATGGGAAGCCACTCGGCGCCCGTAAATTCCGGAAGGAACAGGATTCACATGCAAAACCTCAACGTCGGCCTCATCGGAGGCGGATTCATGGGCAAGGCCCACTCCCTGGCGTACGCCGCCATGCCTATGTTCTTCTGGCCGGCACCGGCGCTGCCGGTCCGCAAAGTCATCGCAGAAGCCAACGCGGATCTCGCTGCCGAGGCGGCACGCCGCTTCGGCTTCGAAAATTCCACCTCGGACTGGCGCAGCATCATCGACGACCCGGACATCCACGTCGTAGACATCGCCACTCCCAACCACCTCCACGCCGAAATTGCCATCGCAGCCGCAGAAGCAGGCAAGCACATCATCTGCGAAAAGCCCCTGGCCCGCACCGGCGAGGAATCCAAGGCCATGTACGACGCAGTCAAAGACAAGAACATCGTCCATATGGTTGCATTCAACTACCGCCGGACGCCCGCGGTCGCGCTGGCAAAGAAGTACATCGAAGAAGGTGCCATCGGCCGCGTCCTGAGCTTCCGCGGAACCTATCTGCAGGACTGGAGCGCCGACCCCAACTCCCCACTGTCCTGGCGCTTCCAAAAGTCCATCGCAGGTTCCGGCGCCCTCGGCGACATCGCAACGCACGTCGTCGATATGGCCCGCTACCTCGTCGGCGAATTCAGCGCCGTAAACGCTCTTCTCTCCACCTGGATCCCGGAGCGCCCGCTGCAGACAGGGGGAGCCGACGCCCTGGGTAACGTGCGAGGCGGAGAAGGTCCCAAGGGGCACGTCGACGTCGATGACGAAGTCATGACCATGATCCGCTTCGCCAACGGAGCCGTGGGTTCCATAGAAGCGACACGAAACGCGCACGGCAGGAACAACTACATCACCTTCGAAATCCACGGAACCGAAGGCAGCATCGTCTTCAACTACGAACGACGCGACGAACTGCAGGTCTGTTTCGCTTCCGACCAAGCCGACCGGCGCGGGTTCCGCACTGTCTACACCGGGCCGGCCCACCCGTATGGAGAAGGACTCTGGCCCATCCCGGCACTGGGGATCGGGTACGGCGAAACGAAGATCATCGAAGCCCATGACTTCTTCAAGGCCATCGCGGAAGGCGGCAGCGTAAGCCCCAGCTTCGCGGACGGCTACCAGGTCGCCCTGATCGACGACGCGATCGTTGAATCCGCTGCCAAGGAATCCTGGGTCGAGGTCCCACAAGTCGGCGCCTGACCCATCAGCCCCGGGAGGGGCGGTACGGACCGCCCCTCCCCCAGCACCCCCAAGGACCGTCGATGACCGAACCACTTCCCACCCGCCCCAGCACCGATGAAGTCTGGCTCATGCCGGTTTTTGTCGCCAAAGCCGGACATGAAGCCGACCTCCAGGAAGCGCTCGGGACGCTGCAGACGATAAGCCGGAAAGATCCGGGATGTTTGGAGTACAGCGTTTTCTCCGATGACCAAAGGCCCGGCACCTTCGTCCTCATCGAAGGATGGGCCCGCCGCGAGGACCTCACGGCACACAACGGGGAAACGCACGTCAAGGAATTCGTCATTGGGGTGGAGCGTCTGCTGTCGGTCCCCTTCTCCGTGACTCCCCTCACTCCACTGACCTGACCCCTCCGCGGCCGGGAAGATGGTGGCAGCGGGATGCAGAACATCACTGAACTCAGTCAGCCGATGCGGGGCGGAGGCAAAGTATTCCGGCTTACGCTGCCGCAGGGAACACTCCGGCCCCTGCCAGTCCCGAACGCGGATTCGTACCGACCAGGCCGCAGATCCAGCGGCCCAATTCCGTTGCTTTCTGCACGTCGATGCCTGTCTGGAAGCCGGCACGCCCGAGCATCCACGCGAGATCCTCCGTGGAGATATTTCCGGCTGCGCCGGGAGCGAAGGGGCATCCTCCGAGACCACCGACGCTGCTGTCGAACACATCCACACCCGATGCCATCGCCGCATAAGTGTTAGCCAGCGCAGTATGGCGGGTCTCGTGAAGGTGGGCCCGCAACTGCAGGTCGGTCTCCTCGCGCAGCCTGGCGAAAGCCTCGCCCACCTGCCACGGCACGGCGCAGCCAATCGTATCGGCCAAGGCCACTTCCGCCAGGTTCGCGCGGCCAATTGCACTGCGGACAACTTCGAGGGTCTGCCCGATCGGGACATCACCCTGGTAGGGGCAGCCAAAAGCGACAGCCGCCGTGACGCTGAGGGGAATGGATGCAGACTCAGCGATCCGCGACACTTCCTCCAGCGCCGTGAGCGCTGCAGCGACCGTGGTGTTCTGGTTGGCCCTGGCGAATGCGTCGGTCACAGGGAGCACATAGTTCATTTCGTCCACCCCGGCATCGACAGCCCGGAGGGCACCCCTGGTGTTGAGCACCAGACCGATGTAGCTCACGGCATCGGTGCGCGGGACCGCCGCCATCACGGCGTCGGCATCGGCCATCTGGGGAACGGCTTTGGGGTTCACAAAGCTGACAGCTTCGATCCGCTGTGCACCCATCCGGATCAGCTCGTTGATGAGCCGGACCTTGTCTTCCGTACTTACGGGGGTCTTCTCGTTCTGCAAGCCGTCGCGCGGGCTGACGTCCACGATCGAGACCGGCCTGGTTCCATACGCAAACGCCATCAGATTGCTCCTTCGCTACGCGCCTTCTGCAGCTCTTCGTCGGTGAGGTTCAGGAGGCCCTGGTACACGTCGGCATTGTGGGATCCATGCACCAGAGGTCCGTTCCAGCCAATCCGGCCGGCCGAGCGCGTGAGCTTGGGGACGATTCCCGGCTGGACCACGGCGCCCAGCTCGTCGTCAGCCACTTCCACGAGCATGTCCCGGGCTTTGAGCTGCGGGTCCTCGAAGATATCTTCAACGGTGCTCACCGTGCTGTTCGGAACACCGTGTTGGTCAAGCAGGCTGACCAGCTCGCCGGCGGTGTAGTGCACCGCCCAGTCGGCGATGAGACCTTCCAGTTCCTCCTGGTTGTGGCCCCGCTGCGCATGGTCGCGGTATTTCGGATCCGCCGCCAGGCCGGGCATTCCCATCGCGTTGGCCAGGCGCACGAAGACCGAGTCCTGGTTGGCCGCGATGACAACCCACTTGCCGTCGCTGGACCGGAAGATGTTCGACGGCGCGATTCCCTTCAGTCCCGAACCGCTGGGCCCCGGGACAATGCCGGTAGCGGCATAGTCGGGCACGGCGCTCTCCAGGAGCGAAAAGCACGCCTCGACGAGCGAGACGTCGACCACTTGGCCGGTGCCCCCGCGCGCATCCCGCCAGTACAGCGCCAGCAGGATCCCCTGCAGGGCATACAGCGAGCCGAGGCTGTCCCCCAGGGAGATGCCGGTGCGGGGCGGGGGCTGGTCGGGGTAGCCGTTGAGGTGCCGCAGCCCGCTCCGGGCCTCGGCCACGGAGGCATAGCCTGGCTTTGACGCTTCCGGGCCGGTCTGTCCGTAGCCGGAGACCCGGGCGATGATGAGTCCGGGGTTGACCTTCCACAGCTCTTCCGGGCTGAGGCCAAGCTTTTCCATGGTGCCCGGGCGGAAGTTTTCCAGGATGACGTCGGTTTCCTTGCAGAGCTCAAGAAAGAGCTCCCGCCCGCGCGGGGCTTTCAGGTCCAGGGTGACGCACTTCTTGCCGCGGGACTGCACCGACCACCACAGGGTGTGGTCGTTGACCTGTGCCCGGCCCCACTCGCGCATGGGGTCTGGCCGGTTCGGGGATTCGATCTTGATGACTTCGGCTCCGAAGTCCGCCATCTGCCGTCCTGCGAAGGGCCCGGCGATCAGGGATCCCAGTTCGAGGACCCGCAACCCGGACAGGGGTCCGGCAGCGTCGCCGGCGGGCTGGGTCGCGCGTGCAGGGGCCCACGATGTGTCGGCAACGGTTCCGGGGCGGTCCCCGTCGGCGGCGCCCTTGCCCTGTTCAGCTGTGCCGGTTTCGAAAACCTTCATCAAATCTCAACTCCTGGTTCCTGATGCGGACCCGTGGGCGCCGAACACGCCCGGAGGGTCGGTCGAGCACCGTCCTACACGAACCAGTATGCACGCCCCTCGTCATATTGTGAACAGAAAATCACGATATGGGCATTTCTTCGGAGGGAAGACTTCCCCCGATCAGCCGGGTGCCCTCAGCAGCTGCGGCGATGACAGGCTCGATCCAGGAAGCGCACACGTCATAGGGCATCCGCATGGTGGGCCCCATGACAGTCAGTGCACCGTAGAGCTCAGCCTGGGGTCCGAAGATCGGAGCGGACAAGCCGCTGGCCCCGGATACCCGCTCCCCGGTAGTGATGGCAAAACCGTCCGCGCGGGTCTTGGCCACCGCGGCATCAAGGTTTGCCGCGTCGGTGATGGTGCGGTCCGTCATGGACTGCAGGCCCGAGCCGTAGACCTTCTCCGCCAGGTCGGTATTCCAGGCGAGCAGCACCCGGCCCGCGGAGCCGGCGTGGAGCGGCATGATGTCGCCCACCTCCACCGCCCGGCGAAGGACCCGCCGGGTCTCGGCCACCGCGATGCAGACCCTGCTGCCCCGGGATTCCCGGAAGATGCAGACCGTTTCGCCCAGTTCATCGCGCAGCCGCCGGATGACGGGCGTGAGCAGTTCGAGGAAGTCTAGGCCCTGCCGGGCCGGGGCCGCCCAGTGGGTCATCCGCAACCCGATCCGGAAGTGGTCGCCGCGCCGGTCCAGCATTCCCTCGTGCACCAGGTTGGTGACAAGCCGCTGCACCGTGGAGTGCGGCAACCCCGTCTCGGCCCGGATTTCGGCGAGGCTCATCTCAGGCCGCGCCAGCGAGAAGGCGTCCAGGATGGCCGTGATCTTCTTTAGTACCAGCAGCGGGGCAGCATTTTCGGTTGCGCTCATGGATGGATTCCGGATTCCTTCTTCTCGCAATACGGGAGGGGCCCCTATTGGCCCCCCTTGTAGTGTGACAGACGTTACTGTTAGCCTTGTGCCCACTATATGACCAACGACTCACAATGTGGTTAGCGGGAGAACAGCAATGACGCACCCCTTTCAGCCTAAGTCTTCGAATTACGCGGTCGAGCTCAACGGATGCACCAAGGAGTTTGCAACGCCGGGCGGCGGCTCGTACTTCGCTGTGCGGGACATCGACCTCAAAGTGGAGCCAGGGCGCTTTGTCTCCATCGTCGGGCCGACGGGATCGGGCAAGTCCACCATCCTCAACATGGCAGCCGGACTCCTGAATCCATCCGAAGGAACCGTCCACAGCTTCGGCGAACCCGTCCACGGGGTGAACCGCCGCGCCTCCTACATGTTCCAGCAGGACGCCCTGCTGCCCTGGAAGTCGGTGATCGACAACGTCAGCCTCGGGCTCACCATGGCCGGGGTTTCCAAAGCCGAGGCCTACGACGAGTCGCGCCGCTGGCTGGAGAAGGTGGGTTTGAAGAACTTCGCTGACCGCTACCCGCACCAGCTCTCCGGCGGCATGCGCAAGCGCACCGCCGTCGCCCAGGCCTGGATCGTGAATCCGGACATCCTGCTGATGGACGAGCCGTTCTCCGCGCTGGACGTCCAAACCCGGCAGATTATGGAGAACGAACTCCTCCAGCTCTGGCAGGAATCTGACAAGGCCGTCGTCTTCATTACCCACGACCTGGACGAGGCCATTGCCCTGTCCGACGAGGTGGTCATCCTCGGCGCCGGCCTGGGCAGCACCGTCGTCGGCAGCTACGAGATCGACATCCCCCGCCCCCGCGACCTCCTGGACATCCGGGACGATCCCAAATTCGTCGAACTCCACAGGGAAATCTGGGGACGCCTCAAGGTCGAGGTATCCAAAACCTATGAATCAGCTCGGGAAGAGGAAGAGAGCGACGCAGCATGACAGTGGCACCAGCTTCCAAGAACACACAACGCTCTCCCCTCCGGAAGGACCGGGATCCGGCGGTGGCCCAGCGGCCCAAGCGCAAGCGGTCCGAAGCCTCGAACTTCTCCATCCGGATGGGGCAGCTGGCCCTCGCCGCCGTCGTCCTGGGCGCGTGGGAGCTGCTGGGACGCGTCGGCGTCATCGACCCGTTCTTCTTCCCGCTCCCCTCCGACATCCTGCTGACCGTCTGGGTCTGGATCTCCAGCGGCTTTGTCTTCCCGCACCTGTGGATCACCCTGCAGGAATCGGTCCTCGCCTTCCTCACGGGCGCCGCGGCCGGCCTGGTGCTGGGCTTCCTGCTGGCCAGGGTCCGTTTCCTGGAGCGGCTCCTGGACCCGTTCCTGCAGATGTTCAACGCCCTTCCCCGCGTGGTGCTGGCGCCGATCTTCCTGCTGTGGTTCGGCCTGGGCATCTGGTCCAAGGTGGCCTTCGGCTTCACCCTGGTGTTCTTCATCGTCTTCTTCAACACCCTTGAGGGCGTCAAGAGCGTGGACCGGGTCCTGGTGGACAACGCCAAAATGCTCGGAGCCAGCGAGAAGCAGCTGCTCCGCCACGTGTTCATCCCCAGCGCCCTGACCTGGATCTTCTCCAGCCTGCACATCAGCGTAGGTTTCGCCATCACCGGCGCAGTGGTGGGTGAATACCTCGGGGCCTCCGCCGGCGTGGGCTATGCCATCGCCCAGGCCCAGGGTGTCTTCGATACCAAGGGGGTCTTCGCCGGCATGTTCATCCTGATGTTCGTGGTCCTCATCATCGACCTCCTGGTCAACCGCCTCGAACGGCACCTCCTCAGGTGGCGCCCGGTCCGCTCCTCGTAACCCAACACATCACCGCCTGAAAGGGAATCCCCATGACTTCGAACGAAACCCGGCACCGGCGCCGGGGCCTCTTCCGCCCGCTGACCGTTCTCGCCTCCGTTGCCCTCGCACTCTCCGCCTGCGGCGCCCCCGCGGCTGCACCACCCGGCCAGGGCGGCACGGGTGCCGCCGGCGGCGGGGACGGCGCAAAGGTGATTATCGGCGTCGGAGGCCAGACACTCCTGACCTACCTTCCCACCACGCTGGCCCAGGAACTGGGCTACTACAAGGATGAGGGCCTGAACGTCGAACTCCAGGACCTGCAGGGCGGCTCCAAGGCGCTCACTGCGATGGTCGGGGGCAGCACCCAAGTGACCAGCGGCTACTACGAGCACACCATCCAGATGCAGGCAAAGAACCAGCCCATCAAGGCGTTCGTTGACATGGGCCGGTCGTCGGGGCTCGCCCTCCTGGTGGCGCCCAAGAATGAGGGGCAGATCAAGTCCATCGCGGATCTCAAGGGCAAGAACGTGGGCGTGACCTCACCGGGGTCGTCCACGGACATGTTCGTGAAGTATTTGTTGGCCAAGAACGGCATGCAGCAGACGGATGCCGCCGTATCGGCCATCGGCGCCGGATCTTCTGCCGTGGCTGCCATGGAGCAGAACCAGGTGGACGCCGCGGTGATGCTGGAGCCGGACATCTCCGTGCTCACCAAGCGGATCGGCCACGACCCGGTCATCCTGGAGGACGTCCGGACCGAGGAAGGGCTGAAGGAAGTCTTTGACACCGACGCGTGGCCGTCCGCCTCGCTCTACGCCAAGACCGAATGGCTGGACCAGAACAAGGAAACCGCGGGCAAGCTCGCCAAGGCGATCAAGCGCACGCTGGAGTTCATCAACAGCCATTCCGGCAAGGAGATCGCGGCGGAAATGCCTGAGAAGTTCGCCGGCGGCGACATGGACCTTTACGCAAAGGTGATCGAGGATCTGAAGAAGACCCTCAGTAAGGACGGCACCTTCACGGAGGACGGCGTCAAGGCAGTCCTGAAGACACAGCAGGTCGCCAACCCCGAAGTCGGCAATAAGGACATCAAGCTGGCGGACACCTACACGAACGAATTCGTGAAGTAGCCCCGAAACAGACAGGCACGCCATCCACCGCGGATGGCGTGCCTGTTCCGTTACCGCGCCTTGTCTGAGGAGACCACCCGCAATGCCCGAGACACTGACTCACAAGACCCTGGCCGGCCACCTCGCGTCCGGCGAGTTGACCCCCGGCGCCGACATCACCATCGCTGTGGACCAGGTCCTCATCGAGGACGCGACAGGGACCATGACCGCCATGCAGTTCGAAATGCTCGGCGTGGATTCCATCGCTGTGCCGCTGGCGGTCATGTATGTCGATCACAACGTCCTGCAGATCGATGACAAGAACATGCAGGACCATCACTACCTCAGAACGTTCTCCGCCCGCTACGGGCTGCGGTACTCCCCCGCCGGGCACGGCATTTCCCACTACATCCACCTGGAGCACTTCTCCCGGCCGGGCCAGGTCCTGGTGGGCGCGGACTCCCACACCTCCACGGCGGGCGCCCTCGGCATGTTCGCCCTCGGCGCCGGCGGGCTGGAGGTGGCCGTGGCGATGGCGGGCTACGGGTTCGACTTTGTGTGCCCCGCCGTCGTGGGCGTGGAACTGACGGGCACGCCCGGACCCAATGCAGAAGCGAAGGACGTGGTGCTGGAGCTGCTGCGCCGCCACGGCGTGCGGGGCGGCCGCGGGAAGGTTTTCGAGTTCTACGGCGAGGGCGTGGCTTCCCTGTCAGTCTCAGCGCGCGCGACCATCTGCAACATGATCATCGAAACAGGTGCTGCCACAGCCATCTTTCCCTCCGATGACCAGACCTTCGCGTGGCTTAGGGCCCAGCACCGCGAGGACCAGTTTGTTCCGCTGGCCGCAGACGCCGGGGCAAGGTACGACGAGGAGGAGCAGATTGATCTCTCAAGCCTCGTTCCGCTCGTGGCGCTGCCGCATTCACCAGGCAACGTCCGTCCCGTGTCGGAACTGCCGCGCACCGAGGTGGTCCAGGTCTGCGTCGGTTCTTCCGTGAACAGTTCCTATGAGGACCTGGCCACTGTGGCGGCCATCCTCAAGGGACATACCGTCCATCCGTCCGTCCAGCTTACGGTCACGCCGGGATCACGGCAGATCCTCCAGACGATCATCGCCTCCGGTGTTTACGAAGACCTGATGGCGGCCGGGGCGCGGATGCTTGAGCCGGTATGTGGCCCTTGCGTGGGCATCGGGCAGGCACCCACGGAGGGTGCGCCGTCGTTGCGCACGTTCAACCGCAATTTCCCGGGCCGCAGCGGCACAGCCGAGGACTGCGTGTACCTGTGTTCGCCGTCCACCGCTGCTGCCAGCGCGCTGGAAGGCGCCATCGTCGACGCCTCCACCGTCAGCCGGGGCGAGCTGCGCCCCGCGGCTCCCCCGCATCCGGAAGTCCACGACCTGCACATCGCCGGCGTCCTGCCCCTTGAGGCGCGCCGAACCATCGAGATCGAGCGGGGCAGCAACCTCGTCCCGCCGCCGCAGCCCACACCGCTGCCGGCTGGCCTGGACGCCCGGGTGCTGATCGCCGTCGGGGATGACATTTCCACCGGTGACATGGCTCCCGACGGCGCCATCGCCATGTCTGTATGGTCCAACATCGCCGTCTGCGCGCGCTTCATGTTCCGCCGCCTGGACCCCGGTTTCCACGACCGCGCCCTTGAATGGGGTGGCGGGATCATCGTGGGCGGGGAAAACTACGGGCAGGGTTCGTCGCGGGAGCATGCCGCCCTGATCCCGCTGTACCTGGGGGTCCGGGTGGTCGCTGCCCGCAGCTTCGCCCGGATCCACCGCCGCAACCTCATCGCCGCCGGCATCGTGCCGCTGATACTCCCCGCCGGCACGCAAAGTTCAACCGGGCAGCGATGGGTCATCGAAGGGCTTGCCGACTCTTTGGCCGGTGGTCGCCGCTCCGTCACCGCCCGTGTGGACGGAGGCACCGAGCTGACGCTCGGGCTCGACTTCTCGCCTGCCGAACGTGCCGTCCTCACTGCCGGCGGCCTGCTGGCCCAGGTGCGGTCCGGTGGTCGCTCCACGTTGGCCGGCGCCGCCGTCGTACAGGACGACGCGGCAGGCGTTTCACAGAGCCGATCCGCACGATGAAGCCGGCAGCCGTCGAAGCCGTTCCAACACCTGCGCGCCGACCGGGACAGCGTGCCACGGCCATCGCGGCGCTGACAACGGTGGTGGCGGTGCTGCCTGTCTTCCTCGTGGGCGGGCTGGCTGTCCAGCTTGAGCAGGACCTGGGCATGACGGCGTCAGCCCTCGGAGCGGCCGTGGCCACCTTTTGGGCTGTCTCTGCGCTGCTGTCTGCCCCCGCCGGATATGTCGCGAGCGAACTCGGGCTCCGCCGCGGGGTCCCGCTCGCCGTCGGGCTGGGCTTCGTTGCACTGGCCGGCATCGCGTTTGTCACGCCGCACTGGGCATGGCTGATCGTCTGGCTCAGTTTCGCCGGTGCCGCGAACGCCCTCATCCACCCGCTGTCCAACGGCCTGATCGTGGACCAGGTGGCGGTACGCAACCGCGCCTTCTCATTCGGCCTCAAGCAGGCCGCCATTCCGACAGCGACGCTCACCGCCGGCCTGTCGGTCCCGATATTCGCTCTTACCGTGGGGTGGAACTGGACCTTTGCGCTCGCAGCACTGCTGGCGGCCGCCCTGGTCCCGGCGCTCCTCGGCGCCCTCCCACGGACTGCCCCGTTCCATCGGCGCTCCGCTAAAGCCGCCAGGGAGCCGCTCCCCCGGAGGCTGAAACAATTCCTTTTCGCTACCGCCGTGGCCAGCGCGCTGGGAGCGGGGCAGGCCAATGTGGTGGGTGCATTCACGGTGGCCATGGCTGTCCAGGCGGGATTCTCCGCCGCAGGGGCGGGCCTGTTGCTGGGCGCCGCAAGCGTGGCCGGGATTCTGGCGCGCCCGCTCGTGGGTATCGCTGCCGACCGGGGAATCGGCGGTTCGATGGCCACCGTGTCCCTGATGATGGGGGCCGGAAGCCTGGGGCTGCTCAGCATGGCCTCCGGCTCCCCGATCGCCTACGGAACGGGAGCCGTTATCGCTTTCGGGTTGGGCTGGGGGTGGAACGGCCTGGCCCATTACGTGGTCTCGCGGACGGCGCATCCGTTCACCATCCAGGCCACAGGGATTACCCAGAGCGGAACCTACATCGGCGGGACGCTGGGGCCCTTATTGTTCGGGATCGTTTTCTCCCAGTTCAGTCCGGCCGTTGGATGGACCCTGGCAGCGGTGGTCGCAGCAGCCGGGGCGGCGGCCTCGCTGGTCGCGTTCCGTCTGGAAAAGCGTCTGCGCACCAGTTAATTGTTTAGGACAGTCGCGACAGCACCGCGGCGGCGAACTCCGCTGTGGTAGCGGTTCCCTTCAGGTCCGGTGTCGCAGTGCCGTCAGCGAGCGTGCCCTCAAAGGCCAGGGTCAGGGACCGGGCGGCGTCCGCCTCACCGAGATGGTTCAGCATCATCGCCGCGGCCCACAGAGCGCCGACCGGATTGGCGATTCCCTTGCCCGCAATGTCCGGAGCGGAGCCGTGCACAGGTTCGAACATCGACGGGTGCCGGCGCTCCGGGTTGAGGTTGGCGCTGGGGGCAATGCCAATGGAGCCGGCAATACCAGCCACCAGGTCCGAGAGAATGTCCCCAAACAGGTTCGACGCAACGATGGTCCGGATACTCGTCGGCTTCATCACCAGCCGTGCCGCCAGGGCATCAATGAGCACCTTTTCGACGACGACGCCGGGGAACGCCTTGACCGTCTCCGCCACCACCTCGTCCCAGAACGGCATGGTGTGGATGATGCCGTTCGATTTTGTTGCGGAGACGAGCCGGCCTCCGCGCTCCGTTGCGATGTTGGCGGCATAGCGCGCGGCCCGTGCGATACCGCGCCTGGTGAAGACGCTTTCCTGAACGGCGAACTCGCCGTCGGTTCCGCTGCCGAATCTTCCCCCGATCTGGGAGTACTCGCCTTCAACGTTCTCCCGCACCACCACGATGTCCAGGTCCTCAATGCCGGGCATGGCAGCGACGACGCCGGGCAGCAACCGCATGGGCCGGAGGTTGATGTACTGGTCGAACTCCCGGCGGATGGGAATGAGGAGCCCCCAGAGGGTCACGTCGTCGGGCACGTCCGGTGTCCCGACGGCTCCCAGGTAGATGCCATCGCCGCTGCTCAGCTGCTCTATCCCGTCGACGGGCATCATGCGGCCCGCCTTGCGGTACAGATCGCTGTTCCAGTCGCGGACCCGCCACTGGACGTCGAAGTCGTAGAGTCCGGCGACGGCGTTGACGCACTGCATCGCGACGTCGGTGACATCCACGCCAATGCCGTCGCCGGGAATCGCATCGATGACATAACGGCGGCTCATATCCATCCAATCGTTCGGGGTCTGTGAAGAGCATATGCGGATGGCCGGGCGCGCAGCCCCAACGAATCACGGCCCGGTGCAGATTCAGGGGTCAGCAGTGCCACCAGACCTCCGCTTGTGTCCTCGGCGATGTACCGGGAGGGCAAGAAGATGATGCCTTCCAGGTATTGACGCCATCTGGCGGCAACGGACTACTTTTCCCCTAAATCATCTGCCACCCTTCGGAGGTCCTGAACCCAGCCGGTCGAGCGGTTTGGCCCACTCACTCCGGCTTCGAAGTTCTCAAGCGCTTGTGCCATTAGTTCCAGTGCTGCCGCCATATTGGCTTTGACCCCGGCATAGCCCTCATCGGACCGCGGGTCGGATGACGCTGATAACAGCAGTTCCGCGCCGGATTTGATGACCACGGACGCCTCGTACTCGTTGACACTCATGCTCGGCTCTTCTCACCAGGTGTTGAACGGTGCGAAGCCGCCCCGTCCCTCAACATTAGCTTCGGGCCCTGCTCCGCACGGCGGGCGCGGCCGGTTCTGCCCCGAGGGGAAGCTCCAGCCAGGTTCCGCTGTCGTGCTACCGCGCCTTACGGGAAGCCCCTGTGTGCCCTTGACGGGCCAGGCAGCGCAGTCCACACTTCAGGCAGGGAATTGACAAGAGTTGTAGTTGTCTATGTGTTTGGTACCGCACCAGCACGGTCCCGTCTCATGTGCTGTCCGGTGAGAACGCATCAGGAGCCGCAGAGATCATCTCTCGGGGTTGGGTGGGGTGAAAGGGTTCGGAGGGGACAGCGCAGCCCCCTCCAAACCGTGATCCAGCGGGTTCATGGCTGGCTCGGCCATGTTCTGCCATTCATGATGAATGAACGGGGCATCTCATGGACGCGACGTGGCCTGGTGACAGGGTCCGACATCACGTGGACGACGGGGGCAGCGAACCGGGCCTGCAGCAGGGAGTGACCCCGTCCGTGGCGCGTAGGCGCCGCCTGGACGAGGAAGAGCAGCGTGCCGCAGCTCCCGCCCCCGGAGGACTTGCTCCCGGGGGCCGGCGCTTCAGGAGCGGCGAAGTTTGTTCTGGACATGCGGGCGGACAGCACCGACGCGTCGCTTACCCTCCTGACTCAACTGGCGGCATCGAGGCTGGCCAATGCGACCGGACACGCCATGGACTGTACGGTGTCATTTCCAAACCCCTACCAGCGGCCCCTGCTCCTGGGTACCAGCCACCGCGCCCTGTGCGCCGCCCAAGCCGACCAGGACACCGAAGACGGCGCCGCGCCCCAAGCCCTCGCAGGCAAACTGACAATCCTCGGCCAGCACCACGCGGCCAGCCCCCGTTGGTCCGCACACTGGCACTCCTTTGCGGAAGCCGGCTACCGTTCGGTCCTGTCCACCCCGCTGCTCCTCGGTGCCGACCGTACCGCGGCCCTGACATTCCTCTGCGCCCTCGACAACGTTTTCACTCCAGCCGCTGTCCTTGCAGTCGACGACTTTGTCCTGGCTGCGGGCAATGGCTTTCAATTGGCCGACCAGCTAAGGGCGGCCCGGTCGGTTGCAGAACAACTGAGTTCGGTACTGGCGCGCCGCACCTCAATCGACGTCGCCTGCGGAGTCATCATGGGCCGGAACAGGTGTTCATACGAGGAAGCAACCCGCATCCTCGCCAGAGCCTCACAGCAAGGAGGCTCGCGCATGCATGTGACCGCCGAAGCCATCCTCGCGCGCGCACCCGGCGGCGCCCCCGGCACTCACTTTCGACAACAAACAAACCAACATGCCGCTCCGGAGCAATCCCAGGAACAAGCGTAAGGGTGCATTTACCTCCCCCGGGCAACGATGTCCATGAGGGTTGCCTGAGGTACTACCGCAAAAATGCAAACCCGCAGATCGAGGGCGCCAGAACAATCGAGTGGTACGACTTCCATTAAGGCACCGGATCCCTAAATTTTGGGGTATTCCATTACCTCCGCGACGGGAGCAAACTGCGACTGCGCGGTTCCCGCGCCTTGACCATCGAACAGGAGGGCGTTCCAATGACCAGCTTCGAATCCTTTAGCGGGATCGGCGTCTACGAGATGCAAAGCGCGGCGGCCAGGGAAGTGAAGCGCATCATGGCTGAAGCCGGAGGCGACCGGCTGAAAGCCGACAAGATCGTGCTCGCCAAACTCCACGAGCTTAGCTTCATCACCGAGTCGGAGCTGCCCGTCCTGAGCCATATTTGCGAACTCGGCCACGCGGCGACGGGCGGTAAGCACGACGCCGGTAAGGCTTACCAGGAAGTCAAGAAGGCGTACGAGGAACTGCTGGTCAAAGGCAACGCCAGCCCTGTCGCTCTGGCCTACGCCTCCGGCGCCGTCGGGTCCTACGTGTCCGGCGACGGAGGCGATGGATCAACTGCGGTGGTCTACAAGAAATCGGGTAGCAACTGGCAGGGCACTCTCGCCGGCGCGGGTGGAGTGATTGGTGGCTACTTCGGCGGCTCCGGTGGCGCTGCCCTGGGCGCGGCGATAGGAAGCGTGGTCGGAAAAATCATTGACGAGTGCTGAATCAACGAGGCAACGGGCTGGAGCCAGTCGCCGCAGGGCTGGCTCCCGGACTACTTTGCGGCGAGTTCGCGGCGGACCCGGCAACGGGGAGCTTGCAGCCATACTCGACCCGTTGGTATCCGGCCACCCGAGGTAACAGCCGCCGTTCCTGCGCAGGAGGGATGCCGTGTTAACGTGCTGGCGCCTGGCGTTTCTTGAGGGCGGGGAAGCCGCTGAGGAAGGCGGGCACTTGTTTGGCCGGTATTGGTTTGCTCCAGATGAACCCTTGGGCCCGCGTGACGCCCAGGCGGCGCAATTCACGTAGCTGGTTTTCGGTTTCCACACCTTCCGCGATGACGTCCAGTTTGAGGCTGTTCGCCATCCCGACGACGAGTTCGATCACTGTTCCTGCGCGGGGGTCCACGGCCAGTTCCTGAACGAAGGTACGGTCGATCTTCAGGGTCCGCGCGGAGAGCCATTTGAGGTAACTCAGCGACGAGTAGCCGGTACCGAAATCATCGATGGAGAGGCCGACCCCCATGTGGTACAGGCGCTGCAGCGTTTCCTTTGGCAGGTCGGGTTCGTCCATGAGGACTGTTTCGGTGATTTCGAGGTTTACGGCGGAAGGATCGATGCCGGTTTCCAGGATCGCTGTCTCCACGATGTCAGGGAAATCTTCGGCGACGAGCTGGCGTCCTGAGATGTTCACTGCGGCGGTGAGGTCAGCCCCTTCCGCCAGGTCCGTGCGCCACTGCTGGACCTGGTTCAGTGTTTCCTTCAACAGCCAGGTCCCGATCGGGACAATCAGGCCGGTTTCTTCGGCGATGGGGACAAACCTGTCCGGAGTCAGCAACCCATGGACGGGGTGCTGCCAGCGGAGCAATTCCTCGAATCCGAGCGGTACGCCCGCCTCGAGGTCCATGATCGGCTGGTAGTACAGGCAAAGTTCCTCCCGGTCCAGGGCCAGCCGCAGGTCTGACTCCAGATCAAGCCGCCCACTCGCCCGCTGGGTCATTCTGGAGTGGTAGACCACCGATGCGTCCCCGCCGGCCGATTTAGCCCGGTACATGGCGGTGTCGGCGCCGCCGAGCATGGATTCGGCCGTCTCCTTCGGACCGGCCAATGAAATGCCGACGCTGACATTGAGGAACACCTGGCGATCCTCAACTTCAAAAGGGGCCCTGAGGCATTCGCGAATCTGCGAAGCCAGGACCTTGGCAGCACGCACCCCCAGGTTTTCGCAGACGATGATGAATTCATCACCACCGAAACGACCCACGGTATCGCCTTCCCGGACAGCCTCCATCAGCCGCTCACCCAGGAGCATCAGGATCCGGTCACCCCCACGGTGGCCGATGCCGTCATTGACCAGTTTGAACCTGTCAATATCAATGAACATCACCGCCGGCCGCGAGCCGCGGTCAAGGAATCCCTGGAGTACCTCGGTGATCAGGTAGCGGTTCGGCAGGCCGGTCAGGGCGTCGTGGCGCGCCTGCCACTGCAGGACCTGTTCCGCGTCCTTGCGCTCGGTCACGTCCAGCACCGTGTCCAGAAACTGCACCGGCCTGCCATCCGGGCCGTGCACGGTCCGGATCCGTGAATGCAGCCAGCGTTGACCGCCGTCGGGCCGGATGATGCGGTACTCGATATCGGCATATCCCGAACCCGCGTGCAGGCTGTGCCAAACTTGCCTTACCCGCCCGCGATCCTCCGGGTGGGTCCTTTTCAGCATCCATGCCCGCGATAAGGAATCACCGCCCTTCGCCCCCACAATGCGGCCGAATTCCTCCGAGTGCCAGGTCGCCGTGTCGTCGGCCGAATACTCGATGCTTCCCACCTGGGCCATCTCCTGGGCGGCCAGCAGCCGTCGCCGCTCCGCGTCGGCTTCGGCCCGGAGTGCCTTGATTTCCGTGATGTCGCGGGCGATGGCCGAGGCACCGGCGAGCTTGCCGTCCTGCCCGTATACCGGTGACACCGTCAGTTCAACATCGATGATTGAGCCGTCCTTGCGCCGCCACCGGGCTTCCACTCCGGTGACGAATGCCCCGCTACGGATCCGCTCGGCAACACGATGGTCCAGGTCTTCGGAGTCTGCCGTCGTGAACAACTCGTGGGTTTTCCCCATGGCCTCGGGCCGGCTCCACCCGAACATACTGATGGCCCCCGCGTTCCACGTGGTGATTTTCCCGTCCATGTCCGCGCCGATGATGGCGTCTCCGGAGGACTCCACCATCGCGGAGAGGCGGCGCAGGACCGCTTCCTTGCGTTTCCTGTCCGTGATGTCCTTTGAGATGGCCACAATGTCCACGGGCACGGTGTGCCTGCCCCTGATCGGGCTGATCGTTGCATGCACCGGGAAGTGCCGACCGTCGCGATCACGGATCCACAACTCACCCGCCCAGTCGTGTCCGTGCGCGATAAGTTCCGCGATTTCTTCCCCCGTCGGCCCCGGCCCGGCGGCCTGGAGGTCCGTGACGATTCCCAAATCGCGGGGCGTCCTGCCCAGCACCTCAGTGGCGTCGAAACCATACAAACGCTCCGAAGCGCGGTTCCAGTACGTCACCCGCCACTTGCTGTCCATCCCAATCACGGACTGGCCGATCTCGTCGAGCAGCAGCGACTGCGTCAGGAGATCATCCCGTTCTTCCTCAACCATCGCTCCCCTGCGTCCTCCCCAGCCCGAACCCGCCCGCCCCATCGGTCCAGTTGCTGAAGTATAGGCCAGGTGCCGGCACAACCGGCAGCCTTCCGCGGCCAAACAACGCACTGCAGCTGCCTCCGGAATGGGCGAACAAGACGCTTAATGCACCTAAACGGCTCGATAGCGGGAGCGACTGTCAACCAGCTGACAGTTGTAGTCCACAGGGGAAACAGTTGGCTTGGACCGCAAGGTACCGCCGGCACATGGATCAGGACCGAGCAACGTTCTGCGGCCCTCGCCTGGGCCACCGTCGAAACCCACTCCCAGCAGGAGAAAGCCCGCCGGTCAGGGGCCTGCTCCCGCTACCCACACACCTTAATACGCTCCGCGGACGCCACAGCCCGCACACCAATCGCCAGAGCCACGAGACCACAAGCTTTGTCAACGCGTCGGAGCAAAATCGCCTCGGATGAGGGAGTCTCTCGTGCCCGAGGTGGGACTCGAACTACATTCCAGTCCTTGAAAACACTGGGAACCCTCAGAAACATCCGGAATCCGGACCAGTACGAAGCCAGTAAGAGCCGATCCAGAGCCGAGAGTGTGGACAATGTCCACACTCTTATTTTTGCCGGTGACGCCCTGTTGAGGCCGACGGAATCACCATTATCGGCGCCCCAGCGACGTCGAAGCGGCGAGTCGCCCGCCGGTGACGGGATGCTGGACGTGAGTGTGTTCGGGATGCTGCCTGGTGTGTTGCCCGACAGCAATGCCGACGTCCATACGGCCCTTGGCTAATGCAACGAGGAACGGCCGGTGTTTCACCGGCCGTTCCTGCAATGCTGTCTCTTGAACCCTCGACTGAGGGTAGTGATTGAGCCTCTACTTCTTGTCCTTATCCTTTCGGCGTCACCTGGAGCCGGCCGAAAGAGACCTGTTCGCCGTTCTTGTTCAGGACCACGACGTCGTCGCGGCCGTTTTGGACGTCGGCGGGCAGGATGAATTCCAGCGTGTTGTCGGTGGTGGGGAAGATCCAGCCGAGCCGATAGCTGTGCTTGTTGAGGTAGACGTAGTACCACTGCCCGTAGTCGAGTCCCTTGAGGACCACCTTCTGGCCGTTCCGGTACTTGTCCAGGGTTCCGAGATCGGACGGCGGCGTCTGGCCGTCGAAGTCCTGCACCGTCAAAGCCGGCATGGTGTCGGGCTGGGCGGGCTGGAGGTCGAGCTGGATGCCGGCGCCCGTCACAGTGACCGTTACGTGCTTGGAGCCGTTGTCCGCGGCGGCCTCGAAGCTGACGGGCCCCAGTTGTCCGGCTGCGATGTCGGGCCCGGTGAGTACGTGGTCCCGGGTGGTGGTTACGCTGCTGCCGGCGGCGAGGAGGGCTTCGCTGATGCCGGCGTCCGGGGAGGTTACTCCGGTCAGGGCCACGTTGCCGGCATTGCCCAGGGTGTAGGTGTAGGTAACGGTGTCACCTACGGAGGCGTATCGGTCGGCGTCGTTGTCGGTCCATTTTACCGCGACGGTGCCTTCGAGCCTGGCGTCGCGGATCTTCAGGTCCACCTCTCCGCCGTTGACGGCATAGGTCCGGGTGGTCTGGCCTGCGGCGCTGACCTCCCACGAGGTGTCCGGGACGAAGAAGCCCTGTGCTGCTTCCTCGGCGGTGACGGTATGGCGGGGCGTCGCGCAGGTATACGACTGGCCGGCGGGCAGTACGCTGTACCGGCAGTTCCCGGGACCGTCCGGCACGAACGGGCTGAAGTTGCCCGAGGTGGGCATCACCTTCTCCACCAGGGGGCTGGTGTTGGTGACATCGAACTTATAGGGGAAGGCTTCCCCCGCGCTGTACGGCTGCGCGGCCAGGTCACGGCCGGCGTCGTTGCGGCTGCCCATGATGTTCGCGGCCACCAGGCCGTCGCGCAGTGCCACGGCGGCGCCGGTGAAGGTGACCATCGTGGTGAGCGACGGCGTGGCGCTGGCCGTGATGCTGAAAGTTGCCTGGGGCACGAAGTAGCCGCGGGAGATGTCCTCGGCCGTCACCGTGTGCCTGGCTGTGGTGCAGGTATAGGAGGCGCCGGCGGCCAGGTTGCTGTACCGGCAGTTGGGGGCCGACGGCGGCAGGAACCCGGCGTCGAAGGTACCGGATATGGGCACGGAGTTTGCGGTGACGTTGGCCGTGCTCTTGACGTTGAAGGTGTAGCTGAGCACGTCGCCAACCTGGTACGGGCTGGCCGCGACGTCGCGGTCCTGTGCGGAACCGCTGATGGTGAGGCCCACCTGCGGTGCGACCGGGACGGTGGCCGTGAAGGTGGCCTGCGAAACCCGGCCGTCCGCCGTCGTGAATGCGGCGTTGAGGTTTTGCGGGCCGCTGGCACTGGGGTGACGGCCACCTGTTTGGTGGCCCCGGGTGCGGTGGTGACTGCGGGAACGCTTAGCGGGGCGCAGGCGTAGTTCAGCCATGCGTCGTCGAACGTGGCGAAGGGCATGTTGTCCGTGTAGTTGGCTTCGTACAGGACGCCGAACCGGCCGTCGTCGAGCCGGGTCACTGTGGAGTAAGCGGAGAAGCCGGAGCGGATGGTGCGCACGCCCGGCCAGGTGGCGCCGTCGTCGCAGGACACCCGGGCGGAGACGTTCTCCCGCGCGGTCTTGGAGTTGGCGTTGGTGAAGATCAGTTTCTTGGCGTCTGCCGATCCCTGCGGGGCGTGGGGGAACATCCGGGCGATGGAACCGTTGTTGGCGGGGTCCGGCAGTTCGGTGTCCTGCGTTACCGGCCCGTAGGTGGCGCCGCCGTCGGTGGAAACCGCCACCTTCCGGTAGCCCTGGTTGGCGTTGTCCCGGGAGTTGAGCAGGACCCGCCCGTCGGAAAGTTCCACGGTCTTGTTCTCATCCATCCGGTCGCCCACGTTGGCGCCCTTGTGCCAGGTGGCGCCGTGGTCGTCGGAGTAGACGCTGTAGGCCTGGATGAGGTTGCTGCCGTCAGCCTGGCGGACGTCGCCGGCGTACTGCTGGATCAGGCGGCCCTTGTAGGGACCGTACTTGAGCTGGATCCCTTCGCCGGAGGAGGCGAAGTTGGAGCGGACGTCGCCCGCCACGGGACTGGTCTTGCTGGTGCCCGGCTTGGTGACCTCGGTGATCAGGCGGGGCTGGCTCCAGGTGGCGCCGCCGTCGGACGATTCAATGACTGGGGACGAAATGACGTTCCTGTCCGCATCACCATTTCCGAACTGGCTGCCGCCGAAGCCCTGGTCTTTCGAGTAGACGAAGAACGCGAAGACCTTCCCGGCCTCGGCGTCGTAAATGTAGGACGGATCGCTGTAGCCGTATTTCGGGCCGGTGGCATCGGCCACGTGCCCGGCGGCGATGACCTGCACGGGTCCCCAGGTCCGGCCGCCATCGGTGCTGCGGCGCTGCACGATCGAGTTGGGGTTGGGGGCGTCGGCCGCGCTGCCTGGCCTGCCGTCCCATGCGGCGAGGACCACGCCATTGCCCAGGTATGCCAGGGCGGGGATCCGGTAGAAGAAATTGGCGGCGGTTCGGTCCGCTGCGAGGTTGGTCTCCTGGAAGCTGCCCGGCGGCGCGGTCGGGCTCGTGGACGGGATGGGGGCCGCCTGGGCCGGCAGCCCGGTTCCAGCGAGTAGGGCCAGGACCAGGGCGCCTGTGCCCGTTGCCTGTCCCACTGATCTTTTCCTGGTTCTCTTGGTGCTGATTCGCAAACCCATGCCCTTTCTGGACGCCGCAGTGCGGCTCAAGTGGAGGTGAACGCCGCCGCGGATGTCCGCACTGTGATTCTTGCTACATACGACGTCCTACGACCATATGGCACACTCCTCAGGAAAGCTAGACTGAAGATGTGACGTCCTACCTATCACCCCGGTTAGCCCCTGCCCGCCCCACTGTTGAGCACGTCCTGGCCACCCGAGGCCGCGGCGGATACCGGCAATACCGCATTCCGGCGCTCGCCGTCACCGCAGAGGGAACGCTCCTTGCCGCCTATGACGGCAGGCCCAATCTGGACGACCTGCCCAGCCCCATCGACCTGCTGGTCCGGCGCAGCACGGACAGCGGAGCCACCTGGGGCGGCCAGGAGGTGGTCCGGCGCGGGACCGGTTTGGAAGGTTTCGGCGATCCCAGCCTGCTGGTGGACGCCGAAACAGGCTGCATCTTCCTGTTCCATGCCGCCGGCACCCGCGCCGGGTTCTTCGAGTCGACCACGGGAATGGACGCAGACGACGAGTCCGTCCAGCACTGCGACCTCAGCTGGTCCGACGACGACGGAGTCACCTGGCATCACCGGCGGCTCACCGCGGAGCTGAAGGGCAGCATCCCCGCGGGTCGGGACATCACTGGCATGTTCGCCGCAGCCGGGCAGGGGATCCAGATCCACACCGGCCCGCTCCGGGGCCGCCTGGTCCAGCAGTTCGTGCTGCTGTGCGGGGGCAAAATCATGGCCGCCTCCGCCTACAGCGACGACCACGGGGACAGCTGGAGGTTCGGGGAGCTCATCGGCGCCGGGACCCATGGCGCCGCGCCGAACGAGAACAAGGTGGCGGCCCTGGCCGACGGGAGCCTGCTCCTGCACAGCCGGGCCATGCCGCGCCGGCTAGCTGCCACCTCCAGCGACGGCGGGCAGAGCTGGAGCGCGTTGGTTCCCGTTGCGGACCTCCCGGACCCGAGTGACAATGGATCGCTAGCCCGTTTTGACGGCTTGCCGGCGGTGAAGGGCCTCGCCATACCGCCCACGGACGGGTGGCTGGTGGCCACCAACAACCAGGACACCGCCCTCCGGCGGAACACGGTGCTCAGTCTCTCCACCGACAACGGCAAGACCTGGCGCGCCGGGCTGGTCCTGTGCGCGGGCAGTTCCGCCTACTCCACGGCCACCCGATTGCCGGACGGCAACATCGGCGTACTGTACGAGCGCCAGGGATACCGGGAGATCGTGTTTGCCTCGGTTCCGCCGGGGCAGTTGACGGAACAGCTTGCCGCAGTCCCCGTCCAGGCAGACACAGAGCCGGAGCGCGGCCTCGCGTTCGACATGGAACTCCGCTCCGTCACGCCGGGCCTGCCGTCCGAATGGCAGAACGTGGGCGAGTTCCATGTCATGGCAGAAGATGGGGGCGACTGGGGGCCGGCGTCGAAGGAGATCGGCCAGGGCTACTCAGCCGGGCAGGTCCAGGTCCTTGGCACCCGGGAGGCGCAGGACCTCAACTACGGTCCTATCGTCCCGGGCTACAAGGCGGGCGACATCCTGGCGTTCACCGGCAGGGCGAGGAACGACGGCGGCACAGCAGTCACGCAGGTCCGGCTCGCCGGGCCCGGGGCCGAGGCTTTTCCCGCCACCGATCTGCCACCGGGCGGAGAGGCACTCTACTTCAACCCCTCGTACACAGTCACGGCTGCGGACATGGAGAAGGACGTCCTGGAACTCGTCTACGCGATGGAGTGGCAGTGCACCGGTTCCCTGGTGCGGCTGTCGCGGATCTTCCGGTTCGACGTCGCCACCGGTGACGTCACCGTGGTTGATTCCCCTCCACCAGGGTGCACATCTGCCTGAGGCGGTCCACCCGCTGGCTGGCGGTAAGCCCAACGGGCGGCAGGCCGATCTTGAAACCAAGCACGGGAACCGGACCGGCAGCCGCGAGGCACCGCTGGATCTCAGCGCGGTTGAGCAGTGAGCTCTGCGGCGTGCCGTCCACCTCCACCGGCGGGAGGTGCGCGTCGATCCACGGATAGCCGAACTCCGTCTCTACGGATGAACACCCCGAAAACATGACCCCTGCCAGGACGCCCGCCGCACGGGCCTGCGCGATGTGCTCCGCGGCAGTGCCGGGATTCCGGGTTTCAATGACCGACCGGGCCCAGTTGACGACCAGGCCAGCCGGGACCGCTGCATCGAGCTGGAGGGAATGAAGCACATCCACCTCTTCGGCGAAGGCGAGGAACCCTTTCTCCGGCCTGCTGTCGGACCTGGGCGCGTCGCAGTGCTCCACCAGCACCCGTGTGGAGCCCCAGTCCCAGTCGAGGACCTCCTTGAGGGACTCCCTGAACATCGGTGCGGACGCCCCGGGATACGGCGCCGAGTGCAACTCGACGGCCTCCACCGCATGTCCCTCACCTTCGAGGCTCCGTACGTATGCATGGATTCCGGCCACGAAGTCGAGGGCTTCCCGCCTGCCAGCGGCGTCCGGGGAAGCCAGGCCGAAGGTTGGCGACCCACCCAGCCGCTGCATGGTGCCGGGGATGGAGGTCACCACCGCGGACCAGCCCCGCGGCGCCCCCGCCGGCCATCCCCCGCCACCGTAGGGACCAAAGGGGAGCTCCAGCCCGCGGATCGAGGGAAGCGCTCCGAGGCCTTCGTAGAACTGCTCCCGCAGTTCACTTGGCTGGGCGGCGTAGGCACCGATGATCAAAGACATTGGAACTCCATTCGAAAAAGAGGTACTTGGCAGACGCACGCCGCTGAGGTGTTTTAGTCCACTTGACGCTCGCTGTGATCGCACTTACAGTTTTCACTACGAGCTAGGACATCCTACATCCGATAAACATCTTCTGAACGGTGAGGCATATGAACAACATCAAGAACCTGCCGCTGGTCAATGACGCCAGCCGCCGGAACTTCCTGAAGCTCGGCGGGGCCATGGGCCTTGCTGCAGCCTTCGCCAGCTCCCTGTCCGCCTGTGGGGGACCCGCGGCCACCACCACCGGCGCAGCTGAGAACACCTCCCCCATCAACAAGGACCTCACTATTGAGGCCGGCATCTCCTACGCCCTCTCCACAGGTTTCGACCCCATCTCCTCCTCCGGCGCCACCCCCATGGCCGCTAACCTGCACATCTTCGAGGGCCTGATCGAGCTGCATCCGGCAACCCGCGAGCCCTACAACGCCCTGGCCGCTGCCGACCCCAAGATGGTCAATGACACCACTTACCAGGTGGCCATTAGGGACGGAGCGACGTTCCATGACGGGAGCCCGGTGACCGCTGACGATGTGGTGTTTTCGTTCACCCGCGTCATGGACCCCGCAAATAAGTCCCTGTTCTCGCAGTTCATCCCGTTCATCAAGGAAGTCAAGGCGCTCGATGCCAAGACGGTGGAGTTCATCCTCAAGTACGCCTTCCCCGGCTTCGGACCGCGCATCTCCGTAGTAAAGGTAGTACCGAAGGCCCTCACCAACTTCCCGGTGGGCTCAGACCAGCTGAAGTCCTTCGATGCCAAGCCTGTTGGAACCGGCCCCTACAAACTGATCTCGGCCGTCAAGGACGACAAGATCATCTTCGAGGCCAACCAGGCCTACAACGGACCCATGCCGGCACTGGCCAAAGGCATGACCTGGCTCCTTCTATCGGACGCCGCCGCCCGGGTCACCGCCATGCAGTCCGGCCGCGTCCAGGCCATCGAAGACGTCCCCTACCTGGACATGCAGGGGCTTAAGTCCGCTGCCACCGTTGAATCCGTGCAGTCCTTCGGCTTGCTGTTCCTGATGTTCAACTGCAACGCCGCCCCCTTCAACAACAAGCTGGTCCGCCAGGCCCTGCACTACGGCCTGGACAAGGACTCCATTATCAAGAAGGCCCTGTTCGGCAACGCCAAGCCAGCCAGTTCGTACTTCCAGGAAGGCCACCCGGACTACGTCAAGGCCAAGAACGTCTACACCTACGATCCCAACAAGGCAGCCGACCTCCTCAAGCAGGCCGGCGTGACCAGCCTCGAGTTTGAACTCCTCACCACGGACACCGCCTGGGTCAAGGACGTGGCACCCCTGATGCTCGAGTCCTGGAACAAGATCCCCGGCGTCAAGGTGACCCTGAAGAACCTGCAGTCCGGCGCCTTGTACACGGACCGCGTGGGTAAGGGTGACTACACGGTTGTTGCCGCTCCGGGCGATCCTTCCGTCTTCGGCAATGACGCTGACCTGCTGCTGAGCTGGTTCTACGCCGGTGACACCTGGATGAAGAACCGTGCCTTTTGGGGCGACACCCCGGAACGGGCACAGCTGGTGGACTTGATGGCCAAGGCGGGCCAGGCCACAAGGGAAGAGGCCAAGAAGCTCACGGGCGAGATCGTGGATCTCGTCTCCGAGGAAGTCCCCCTCTACCCGTTGTTCCACCGCCAGCTTCCCAGCGCCTGGGATGCCAAGAAGCTCAGCGGCTTCAAGCCCCTTCCCACCACCGGAGTGTCCTTCGTTGGTGTGGGCCGTACCGCTTAGCCACACCAACCGGAGACTACATTGACCACGATTTTGCGCCTCCTGGGCCGGAGGCTGGCAGCCCTGCCACTGATGGTCCTGGGCATTACCTTGCTCGTGTTCCTCGTGCTGCAGGCCGCCCCCGGAGACCAGGCGAGCAGCGCCCTGGGCGAAGGGGCAAGCGAGGAAGCCAAAGAGCAGTACCGCCAGGCCAACGGCCTGAACGATCCCCTGCTGCTGCAGTACTTCCGCTTCCTCGGCAAGCTCCTCCAGTTCGACTTGGGGGTTACTACTCCCCCGGCCAAGTCCGTGGCAAGCATGATCGGCTCAGCGTTCCCCCTGACGCTGCAGCTGACGTTCCTGGGCGTCATCATCGCCGTCGTGGTCTCCTTGGTCTTCGGCATCATCGGCGCACTGTACCGGGACAAGTGGCAGGACCAGCTGGTGCGGGTTTTCTCCATCGCCGCAGTGGCGACGCCGTCATTCTGGCTAGGCATCCTGCTGATCCAATGGTTCGCACTGGGCCCGGCACCGATGTTCCCGTCCGGCGGCATCGCCACCCCCGAGTCCGGCTTTGGCGGCTGGCTCAACTCCATGGCCCTGCCCGCACTGGCACTCGGCATCCCGGTCTCGGCTTCCCTCATCAGGGTGGTGCGCACCTCCATGGTCGAGGAGCTGGACCGGGACTACGTGCGGACAGCCATCGGCAACGGTGTCCCCTACCGTGAAGTGGTCTCCAAGAACGTGCTCCGCAACGCGCTGGTTACCCCGGTAACCGTCCTTGGACTGCGGATCGGCTACCTGCTGGGCGGCGCCGTCGTGATTGAAATGATCTTCGCGCTGCCCGGCATGGGCCAACTGATCCTCAACGGCATCACCAACCTGGACGTGAACTTGGTGCAGGGCGTGGTGCTGACCATCTCCGTCACCTTCGTCCTGGTGAACATCGCCGTGGACCTTCTCTACCTGCTCATCAACCCCCGAATCAGGACCGTGTGACCATGCGCAGCAAACTCGCTGAACGTCTGAGCGCCCCCGGACTCCGCTTCAAGGCCCTGCCCTGGGGCTCCCGGCTGGCCCTCGCCTTCCTGGCGTTGATCGCCTTCGCCGCCGTGTTCGCCCCGACGCTGGCGCCGCACGACCCTCTGGAAACCTTCATGCCGGCCACCCCGCCCGGCGCCGAGCACTTCTTCGGCACCGACCGCCTTGGCCGGGACATCTTCTCCCGTCTCCTGTACGGATCGCAGTCCTCCCTGATGATCGGCCTCGGCGCCGTCGGACTGGCCGTCCTGGCGGGCGCCCTCCTAGGCTCGCTGGCGGCAACGTCCAGCAAGCCCGTGAACGAGCTCATCATGCGGATCATGGACATCCTGATGGCCTTCCCCGGCATCGCCCTGGCAGCGGTGCTGCTTGCCGCCTTCGGCAACTCGGTGCCCACCATCATCGTCGCGATCGCAATCATCTACACCCCGCAGCTGGCCCGGGTGGTCCGGGCCAACGTGCTGGCGCAGTACGGCGAGGACTACGTCCGTGCCGAACGCGTCATCGGCGCCGGCCGCTTCTACATCCTGGCCAAGCACATCGTGCGCAACACCGCCGCCCCCGTCCTGGTGTTCGCCACCGTGATGGTGGCGGACGCAATCATCCTTGAGGCTTCGCTCTCCTTCCTCGGCGCCGGCGTCCAGGACCCCGCGCCGTCCTGGGGCAATGTGATCTCCTACGGCCGCAACCTCGTTTTGTCCGGCGGCTGGTGGGCCACCACCTTCGCCGGCCTCACCATCCTCCTCACCGTCCTGGCGCTGAACATCCTCGCTGAGGGACTCACCGACGCCATGGTCAACCCCCGGCTGCGCCGCGCACCGGCAGTGAAGGACGACGACGGTGCTGCCGCCTCCGTAGCCGGCGCCGCTGTCACCGGCTCCGCGGTGGACACGGAAGTGGCCACCTCGGTTGCCCAGCCGTCGGTCGTAGAACAGCACGAGCTCGACGGCGTCCTGCCAGCCTCCGGAACAACCCCCACCGAAAGCCGGCAGGACACTTCAGCCCTGCTCACCGATGTTCAGACCGCAGCCAATCCGCATGCCCTGCTGGACCGCGAGCTGGAACTGCTCGCCGCCGTCGAAGCCCAGCGCACTGACCGGCTCCCGCAGGTGCCCGCGGGTGCCCGGACGGTGCTGGAAGTGAAGAACCTGTCCATCCGCTTCCCCGGCCGCTTCGGCGAGACGGCCATCGTGGACAACGTCTCATTCACGGTCCGCGAAGGCGAGACCATGGGCCTGGTGGGCGAATCCGGCTGCGGCAAGTCCATCACTTCACTCGCCATCATGGGCCTGCTGCCCAAGACGGCACGGATCACCGGCTCCATCCGGTTCGACAGCAAGGAGCTCCTTGACCCGAACACCAGCCACAGCAACATCAAGGCCTACCAGGGCCTTCGCGGTGAGCAGATTGCCATGGTCTACCAGGACGCCCTCAGTTCGCTGAACCCGTCCATGAAGATCAAGGACCAGATGCTCCAGCTGACCCGCCGCGGCGGCCGCAAAACGCCGGGAGAGCTGCTGGAAATGGTGAAGCTGGACCCGGTCCGGACCCTGGCCAGCTACCCGCACGAACTTTCCGGCGGCCAGCGCCAGCGCGTCCTGATCGCCATGGCACTGTCCCGTTCGCCCAAGATCGTGGTGGCGGACGAGCCCACCACAGCCCTGGACGTCACCGTGCAGAAACAGGTGGTGGACCTGCTCAACGAACTGCGCGAGGAGCTGGGTTTCGCCATGGTGTTCGTCAGCCACGACCTCGCCCTGGTGGCATCACTGGCCCACCGGATCACGGTGATGTACGCCGGCCAAGTGGTGGAATCGGCCCAGGCTTCCGAACTGCTGCAGAACCCGAAGCACGAATACACCAGGGGCCTGCTGGGCGCCGTGCTGTCCATCGAAGCGGACGCAACACGGCTGCACCAGATCCCGGGGACCGTGCCGTCACCGCAGGATTTTGCCCCCGGTGACCGCTTCGCGCCCCGGTCCCTCCGCGCTGACGCCGACCCCAACCAGCGACTGGTCCTCACCGCCGTGGGCGGCGGCGCGGACCACTACTGGGCCAGCCACCTTGAGGAGGACGCCAAGTGAGCGTATCCACCGGCAAGCCGGTCATTGAACTCAAGAACGTGAAAGTCCACCACCGGGCCAGGACCGGCGGCCTCTTCCGGCCGAACATCGTCAAGGCCGTCAACGGCGTGGACTTCACCATCAGCCGCGGCGAAACCGTGGGCATCGTGGGCGAATCCGGCTGCGGCAAATCCACCCTCGCCTCCGTGCTGGTCGGCCTGCAGACCCCAACCTCCGGCCAGGTGCTCTTCCACGGCAAACCCGCCATCAAGCGGAACGCAACCATGCGCAAGGAATTCGGCCGGGCCGTCTCCGTGGTGTTCCAGGACCCCGCCACCGCCCTGAACCCGCGCATGACCATCCAGGACATCCTCACCGACCCGCTGCAGATACACGGTATCGGCAACGCCACCACCAGGGCCGCCAAGGTCAAGGAACTCCTTGCGCTGGTTGGCCTGCCGGCCTCCGCAACCGAAGTGACGCCGTCGCAGGTTTCCGGCGGCCAGCGCCAGCGCGTGGCCATCGCCAGGGCCCTGGCACTCGACCCGGACATCATCGTTGCGGACGAACCCACCTCCGCCCTGGACGTTTCCGTCCGCGCACAGGTCCTGAACCTGCTTTCGGACCTGAAGACCCAGCTGAACCTCGGCATGGTGTTCATCTCCCATGACATCCAGACCGTCCGCTATGTCTCCGACCGCATCTGCGTCATGTACTTCGGCGAAATCGTGGAGGAAGGACCGGCTGCCCAGGTGTTCGACAACCCCCGGAACGACTACACCCGCAAACTCCTCGGCGCCGCTCCAAGCTTGCTTCACACCTGATTTTTCCACCCACCTTTCAACCTTCACATTGGAGTTTTCCGTGTCTTCCCAGTTCTCGGGCGTCATCCCGCCCGTTGTCACACCCCGCCACGCAGACGGCAGCATTGACACTGCCTCGCTGCGGAACCTGACCAAGCACCTGCTCGACGGCGGTGTGTCCGGTCTTTTCGTCCTGGGTTCCTCCGGCGAAGTGCCGTACATGACCGATGCCGAACGTGCCCAGGTGGTCAGCACCATCGCTGACGCCAACGCAGGGGCAGTGCCTTTGATCGTTGGCGCCAACGAGCAGACCACCAACCGCGTCATCAACGAGGCAAGGAAGGTCATCGACCAGGGCGCAGACGCCATCGTGGTGACCTCCATGTACTACGCGATCGGCAACACAGCGGAAACCGAGACCCACTTCCGCAACATCCACGCAGCGGTTGATGTGCCGGTCTTCGCCTACGATGTTCCCGTCCGCACCCACTACAAGCTCCCCACCGACCTGCTGGTCCGCCTGGGCCGCGATGGCGTGATTGCCGGTGTCAAGGACTCCTCCGGCGACGACGTCTCCTTCCGCCAGCTGTTGCTCGCCGCCAAGGACATCGAGGACTTCGATATCTTCACCGGCCACGAAGTGGTGGTGGACGGCGCGCTGCTCGGCGGCGCGCAGGGCGTGGTCCCGGGGCTGGGCAACGTGGACCCGCGCGGCTACCGCAACCTGGTGGATGCTGCCGCCGCCGGTGACTGGGCGAAGGCCGCCGCCGAGCAAGACCGCCTGGCCGACCTCTTCGAGATCGTCTACACCCCCAACGGACGGGTTTCCGGGGGGGCGGCCGGGTTGGGTGCGTTCAAGACCGCGCTGCAAATCATGGGCATCATCGAATCCAACACCATGAGTCTCCCCATGCCGGCGCTGAACGAGGAGGAAACGACCGCCATCAAGGTCATCCTCGAACGCAATGGGCTGGTCTAGGCCCGCGTGTATGCCGTTGGTGTTGATCTCGGCGGAACCAAGACGGCTGCCGGGGTTGTTTCCGCGGACGGTCAGGTGCTCTTCTCGGAGACCATCCCCACGCTGAACCGCGACGGCGGCGAGGCCATCCTCGATGCCACGGCCGCACTGGTCTCTTCCCTTATGTCCCGGGCACATGCAGAGGGCCTGGACCTTGCCGGGGTAGGCGTCGGCTCAGCCGGGGTCATCGATGCCGCCCGCGGCGTGGTGGTTTCCGCAACTGATGCCATCCGCGGCTGGGCCGGCACTGCACTCACTGCAGGCTTGGCCGCGCGGCTGGACCTTCCGCCGTCGTCCGTCCGGGCGGTCAACGATGTCCATGCCCATTCGCTCGGCGAGGCATGGATCGGAGCCGCAGAGGCGAGCTCAAGCTCGCTGTTGGTGGCGTTCGGAACCGGCGTTGGGGGCAGTTTCGTGGTAAACGGCAGACCCGTACTGGGACACCGCCATGCCGGTGGGCACGTTGGGCATTTCGCCTCCCCGTACGCCTACGACGGCGGCACACCCCTCCCTTGTGTCTGCGGCCGCTCCGGGCACGTGGAGGCCGTCGCGTCCGGTCCTGCCATCCTGGAGTCCTACGTCCGCCGGACCGGACAGTCTTCCGTGCCTGACACCCGGGCTGTCTTTGCTTTGGCCGAAGCCGGCGATGCCACCGCCGCCGAAGCCGTACGTATTGCCGCTGCCGCTGCCGGTCAGGCTGTCGGGGGCCTCGCCAACATCCTGGACCCCGAGGTGGTGCTGGTGTCCGGCGGGCTGGCCGACGCCGGGGACCGCTGGTGGAGGCCCATGGAGGCAGCACTGCGCGCCGAACTCCTTCCGGCCCTGGACGGTCTTCCGGTTCGGCCCGCTGCCTTGGGCAATGCCGCCGCCATTACCGGCGCCGCCCGGTTCGCCTTTGAATCCGCCGTTCACGAATCCGCCCAAACGTCCCAAAGGATTTGGCCATGCTCCTGACCTCCGAAGCCCTCGAATCCCTTCGGGGCCGGCTCATCGTGTCCTGCCAGGCGTACCCGGGCGAGCCGATGCGCGATCCCCGCACCACTGCCCAGGTCGCGGCATCCGCGGTCCTCGGGGGCGCCGTGGCCGTCCGGGTCCAGGGTCTGGCGGACATCCAGCACACGCGTTCCGCGGTGGAGGTCCCGGTCATCGGCCTGTGGAAAGACGGACACGAGGGCGTCTTCATCACTCCCACCCTCCGGCACGCACTGGCTGTAGCCAATGCCGGCGCGCACATCGTGGCAATCGACGGGACCCGGCGGGCCCGCCCTGATGGGCTCACCCTCGCCGAGACCGTAAAGGGAATCCACGCTAATGCCCACGCACTGGTCATGGCTGACTGCGGCTCACTTGAAGACGCCGCTGCCGCAGCCGCAGCCGGCGCAGACCTGATCGGAACCACGTTGGCCGGCTACACCGGCGAACGGCCCAAGACCCATGGCCCGGACCTGGAACTTCTCGAGCAGATAGCCGCAGCAGGCTTCGGTGTTCCGCTCATCGCCGAAGGACGGCTGCGCACCCCTGCCCAAGCCCGCCAGGCACTGGACGCCGGCGCCTATGCAGTAGTGGTGGGAACGGCCATCACCCACCCCGCCACCATCACCGGCTGGTTCACGGACGCCCTAAAGTGATGACCCAGGCACAGTCCCCATACCTGCTTTCCGGCACCATAATCAGCGACGGGCTCGTTCTTGAGGATGGGGTGGTCGCCGTTTCCGGGGAACGCATCACCTACGCCGGGCCGCGAACCGGCTTCGATCCCGACACGCTTTCGAAGTTGGAGGAGGTGCTGCTGCCGCCCGGCAGCATGCTCCTTCCCGGCATGGTCGATCTGCACTGCCACGGCGCGGCAGGAGGTGACTTCCCCGGCGGCGATCCGGCATTGGCCCGTTCTGCTGTGGACTTCCTGCACGCAAGCGGCACCACCACCCTTCTGGCCAGTCTGGTCACAGGGTCACGCGAGGACCTGCTTGGGGCCGCGGCAGCCCTACGAGTCCTCGCAGATGAGGGACTCATCGCAGGCATCCATGCCGAGGGCCCCTTCCTGTCCCACGCCCGCTGCGGCGCCCAAGACCCGAGGTTCCTCCTCGAACCGGACCTCCCGCTGCTCCGTGACCTTACCGCCAGGTCCGGGGGCCACCTGAGGACCATGACCTACGCACCCGAACTTCCAGGCGCCCAAGCCCTGGTGCAAACAATGGCGGAACTCGGCGTCACCCCATCCCTTGGCCACACCGACGCGAGTGCCCAAATAACAGCGGAGTCACTGTCACAAGCAGCCGACCTGCTCGGCTCATCCCCGCGTGGAGCCGGCGCCCGGCCCACCGTCACCCACTTGTTCAATGGGATGCCGCCGCTGCACCACCGCCAGCCCGGGCCCGTTGCCGCGTGTCTGCGCCTGGCAGCAGCGGGCACGGTGGCGGTGGAACTGGTGGCCGATGGCGTACATCTGGACCCGGAAACCGTCCGGATGGTCTTCGCATCGGTGGGCAGCGCGAACATCCTTCTGGTGACCGATTCGATGGCTGCCACCGGCCTGCCCGATGGCGACTACGACCTCGGGCCCGCGCAGGTCGTCGTCACCAGTGGTGAGGCCCGGCTTCGCAGTAACGGTTCACTCGCTGGCGGTACAGCTACGCTGCTTGACGTTGTACGGAGGACGATTACGTCCGGTGCGGACCCCGCGGCGGCCGTGCTGTCGGCCACGGCTGTCCCCGCCATGATCCTTGGCCTCAACGACGACGTCGGAAGCCTCCGTTCCGGGCTGCAGGCCGACATCGTCGTCGTGGACCATGACTTCCGCCCCATCAAAGTGTTCCGCCGTGGCCGTCCGCTTTCGCGGACAGTCCTCGGCATGGCTGACGATCTGTCATTTCGCCATTAAGAGCGAGACCCCCTGCAGCTTGCTGCTGGGGGTCTTTCCTCTTAGTCAGGCGCTGGGAGTGGCGACCTGCAGGGTCACCTGCCTAAACGCATCCAAGTGAGTTGCTGCAGCTTGGTCCGCCACCACGGTCACGTGCGGGTGCAGCTGCAGCACGGACCCGGGGCACTCGGGCGAAACCGGACCAGACAGCGCCGCGGCCAGAACCTCGGCCTTGTCGGCCCCACGGACCACCATCAACAGCTGCCGGGCTTCCAGGATCGTTCCCAGCCCTTGGGTGATGCACCTGGTCGGGACGTCATCAAGGGAACGAAAGTAACGAGCGTTGGCCTGCCGGGTTCGGTCCGCCAGGACCTCCACCCGCGTTCGCGAATCCAGCTCCGAGCCCGGCTCATTGAACGCGATGTGGCCGTTATGACCTATCCCCAGCAGCTGCACGTCAATGCCCCCCGCCTCCCGGATCGCTGAATCGTAATTGACTGCCGCCTCATGCGGATCGCCGGCACCGCCATCAGGGACGGCAACACGTGCCGGGTCCAAGCCCAGGCGTTCGGTCACTTCACGCCGGACTACTTCCGCGTAGCTTTGCGGATGCCCCGCCGGGAGGCCGACGTATTCATCCAAGGCGAACGTCCGTAGCTGTGACATGTCCAGGTCATGGGCGGCCAACGCCTCATAGACCGGAATAGGTGAGCTGCCGGTTGCGACACCCAGGATTGCATTCGGTTTGCTGCGCACGACGGCAGCGAGGATACCGGCGGCAACGACTCCTGTCGCGGGGGCATCAGGAACGACATAAATTTCCATTGCAAAAGGGCGCTCTCTACTAAGGTGGCGGCATCGGGCCGTTCTGCGGCAGATGCTGGAAACGAAAAAGGCGCGGAACAATCAACACGCCGATTCGGGACGGCAGGGCGTTTTTCTTCCACCCCGGTGCCGTGAGGCTAGGAGGACGCGACTTCTTTGAGCTTCCGGCGGATCCCGTCGAAGTGGCGCTGGAGGCGTTCCGAAGCCAAAGCCTTATCCCTTTTGGCGACGGCGTCGTAAATGTCCCAATGAATCTGAACTTGTTCCTTAAGGTTGACCGGGCCTGAACCCAGCGCCTCATGGATTTGGCGGTACACCTGCCAAAACACGTCCATCAGGTTGATCAGCAGGTCGTTGTTCAGGGGTGCGTAAAGACGGCGGTGAAACTCCGCATCATGCTGGGCAAGGGGTTCACTCTGCCCCGCCGCGGCCTCCATTGCTTCCATGGTGGCGCGAAGATCAGCAAGGTGTTCGTCCGTCAGAAGATCAATGGCCGATCCGATCAGGCCCGATTCCAGGGCCTGACGCACATCAATCAGCTCCCGCGCCTCCTCGCCCTTATGGCGGAGTGAGAGGCGGCCGCGGAATGTCAGTCCCGACACCAAGGCGCTGAAGTTATTCGGCGCAACAAACATGCCGAAACCATGACGGATCTCAATGACGCCCAAGGCCTGCAGGACCTTTAATGACTCGCGGACCGTATTTCGGCCTACACCCAGTTCAGCGGACAGCTCGCTCTCGGTCGGAAGCGCATCGCCAACGTCAAGGCCCCTCTCCAGGATCAGATCCATGATCCTTGTCTGCAAAGCCTGGGAGCGGATCTGCGCGCTGAACCTTGCAGACGATACCGAGGCGGGTGTTGCTGTCACGTCATCTCCTTCGGTCACACTCCGGCGGCGACCATTCGTTTACACTGATGATACAGGAGATGGGACGTCCTCTGTCCTATTTCTAGTGAATCATTTCCAGATCCTACAATCCGCCGCTTCCAGAGGTGGAGAGACAAGCCCAGATAGTGGAGATCCCGTATGCCGACCGCCGATATACCGCTTGAGCAATTGCGCAGTTATAAGTCAGCAGCAACTGAGCCGGAGGACTTCGACCGGTTCTGGAAGGACACCCTCGCTGAGGCCAGGACACTCCCACTGGCACCGCTCGTAACACCCGTTGATAATCTGCTGCCAGTCATCGACAGCTACAACGTTTCCTTCTCGGGTTATGGAGGGGCACGGATCAATGGTTGGTTGCACCTGCCAGCTCGCCGGGCGCGTGACCGGCAGCTGCCCGCAGTGGTCCAGTACATCGGATACTCCGGTGGCAGAGGCCTGGTGCAACAGGACACAAAGTGGGCGCAGGCAGGATATGCGCACTTCATCATGGACACACGTGGCCAGGGCTACGGCGGGATCACCGGCGACACCCCGGACCCCCACCCCTCGGCCGGAGGAGTTGCCTACCCCGGCCTCATGACGCGGGGGCTCGGCTCAAAGGAGGACTACTACTACCGCAGGCTGTATGTGGATGCGTTCCGGGCGATAGAGACAGTTCAAAACCTCCCGGAGGTGGATCCAAGCAACATCATCCTGACAGGGATAAGCCAAGGCGGCGGGCTCGCCCTCGCGGCCGCCGGGCTTGCAGCCGGCAGGCTCGATGGGATTCGGGCGGTGCTCGCAGATGTGCCCTTCCTCCAAGACTTCCCCCGCGCGATCAACCTCGCACAACGGGGTCCCTACCCGGAAATCACCGCCTTCCTGGCCCGCCACCGCGACCGCCACGAACAAACGTTCGCGGTCCTCAACTACTTCGACGGAGTCCACCTCGCCAGCAGGGCTATCGCACCCGCCTTGTACTCGGTAGCCCTGCTTGACGATGTCTGCCCGCCATCGACAGTCTTCGCCTCGTACAACAGCTACGGAGCCAGAAGCGTCTCGAAGTTAGAAAAAGGGTCAGCCAAATCCATTGACGTTTATCCCTTTAGCAACCATGAGGGTGGTCAAGAGCACCACTGGGTCCGTCAGCTTCGATACCTGAACGAAACGCTCAAGGGCAGCCGGTGATGCTCAGTCAGTGGCCGGCGTCAGCCCCCTCGATGGCGTTCCGGCAGGCCCATGGGGATCCACCCGGAACACGCGGAGCTGCAATGCCAGGGTTGAGTAGTAACCCACCAAAGTCACCAGTTCGAAGACCGTGCGCTGGCCGAGGACATCCTGCGCCTCGCTCCAAGCCCAATCACCGAGGTCTCCGTCGAGCAGCGCCAGGACCGTCCGGCCGACCAGGGACTCAACGCCCTCGAAAGAGGTCACATCTTCCCGCCGTATGGCTTCCAACTCATCCCGGGTGAACCCGAGGGCCCGCGCTATGGCCTCATGCGACTCCCGCTCGAAGGTTGAGTGATGGCGGGCCGCGACGAGGAGAATGGCGAGTTCACGCGCCCGCCCGGTCAATTTGGTTTCGTAGCGCAGCGCGGAACCAAGCCCTTGGAGCGCCATCCCGACCGACGGCGACAACAGGAAGTCGCCGAACGGCCCGTTGAGACGGCCTTGCTGATCCGTCAGGGCAAAGTGCTGCGGGCCTTGGGCCCGGGCGCCTTGCGTGATAGCTTCGTACAGTTTCTTCTGGTCCGGCTCCATCTGATCCGGCCGCGGGCTGTCCGTGCGCCGCAGCATGTCAAGCGTTGACTCCGTGGATGGGGCTTTCAACCCGTTCCGCCGCTTCTGCGCCCAGCGGCACGCCCGTGCGGTCGCGGACCAGGAGGGTGGCGACGATGGACACCACCACCATCACTTCCAGGTAGACAGTCACGGCGCCGGTGGAGCCAGTGGCTTGAACCAAGGCCTGGGCAATAGTCGGAGCGAAAGCACCACCAACGATTGCGCCCAGTGCGTAGGCAATCGAAACCCCGGAGAAGCGCACTGTCGCAGGGAATATCTCTGTGTAGTGCGCCGACAACGGGCCAATGACCATTCCAAGGCCAACGGTGACCAGGGTCAGTCCGGCGAACAGGCCGGCGATCGACGCGGTGTTCACCAGCGGGAAGAGCCCAAGCAGCGCCGCGGAGAGCAGCAACCATCCGAGGAGCATCGTCTTTTGGCGTCCGAACTTGTCAGAGAGCCATCCGCCAACAAGGGTGAATATCAGCCAGGAAACGGCCGAGGCAGTGACCACCCAGAGGACTTCCCCGGCGTTCAAACCAACAGGGCCCGCGGGATCGGTGGCGTAGCGCTGGATGTAGCCGCCGGTAGTCATGTACCCGGCAGCCTGGCTTGCGGAAGGAATCAAAGCCGCCAGCAGCACGAGGCGCCAGTGCTTCCGGAAAAGCTCGACGATCGGCGCGCGGGCTTCCTTCTTGCGTTCGGCCAGTTCACTGAACACCGGGCTCTCGTCCACCCGCCGCCGAATGTAGTAGCCGATGACGATCAGCGCTACGGAAAGGATGAACGGCACGCGCCATCCCCACTCAAGGAAGGCGTCACCAGGTGCCATCATGGTCATCGTGGCCAACATGCCCGACGCGAGAAGCAGACCCAGTGGAGTGCCGATTTGCGGTGATGCTCCGAAGATTCCGCGTCGGCGGGTGGGGGCGTGTTCAACGGCCAGGAGCGCGGCGCCTCCCCACTCGCCTCCAGCCGAGATACCCTGCAGGATCCTCAGCACGACCAGAAGGATCGGAGCCACCAGTCCGATGGAATCGTAGGTCGGCAACAGGCCGATCAGTGCGGTCGAAGCACCCATCAACACCAGGGTGGCCATCAGAACAACGCGGCGGCCGTATCGGTCACCGAAATGCCCGGCCAGGAACGCACCGAGCGGACGGAATAGGAAGCTGATGCCAACCGTCAGGAATGCCAGAAGCGGTGCGGCGGCTGATCCCGCGGGCTCGAAGTAGACCTTGGTGAAGATCAGGCCCGCGGCGGTGGCGTAAAGGAAGAAGTCGTACCACTCGATGGTGGTGCCGGCGACGGTCGCAAAGACCACGCGTCGGCGTTCCCGGGAGCTGCTGCGCAACTCCGGGCTCCGCGTAAATGTCCGTTCTGTCATGTCATGTCCTTTCCCAAGTCACACCTTTGTAGAGGGGAAATTTGCAGTTTCGCATACCAGAACATGTTCTGCTATGCGGGAATGACCACACGCTACTGGAGGTGAGAGTTGCAGCACAAGCCCCAAGTTTAAGCTGAAAAAGGGGGTTGCGGGGGCTGAGCCAAAGCTGCTAGCGTCCTCATAACATCCGCAAAGCAGAACACGTTCTACTTAGCAGAACATGCAAACTCATCCAGAAGTGGAGTACCAATGTCCTGGGGCGCAATTTCCGAAATGGGACCGGTATCAATCCGGACCTCCAACCTTGAACAGTCCGTCTTTGATGCCACGCAGATTCTTGGACTGCGCGAAACCAAGCGAGCCGATGGCGTCTCATACTTGGCCGCCGCAGACGTGCACCACGAACTGACGTACGTCGAGTCCGACGTCGACGGCCTGGAGGCCTTGGGACTCATCGCCGCGAACGGTGACGCGCTCAGGGAAATACGACGGCGGGTAGAGGACGAGGGCTTGCTGGTCGTCTCCGAGAAGCCCACCGGAGAAGGCGTAGAGGACGGCTTCACGTTCATCGGCCCGGAAGGCTTCGCCTTCGAAATTTCCCTGGGCCTGCAAAAGGCCGGCATCGCCCCCAAGGGTTTCGGCCCCAACCGTTACGGCCACTTCAACTTCCATCCGCAGGACCATTACGGGATGGTGCAATTCCTGACCAAGGTCCTGGACTTCCGGGTTTCAGATGTGATTGGCACCGGCGGTTCAAGGGGCTACTTCCTTCGCTGCAACACCGAACACCACGGCATCGCCGTCCTGCAGGGACGCGGCACCTTCCACCACCACGCCTGGGAGGTCCAGGGCGTCAGCGACCTTACTAAAGCCGGAGACCGGCTCCATGCCCTGGGCCGGGAACTGCTGTGGGGTCCCGTCCGGCACGGCGCCGGCAACAACATCGCCTGCTACTACAAAGAGCACTCCGGCAATGTGGTGGAGCTCTACACCGACATCGAACAGATTTATGACGACAACCGCGAACCAGTGGTGTGGGAAGACGGCGAAGTCTGGTGGAACCAGTGGAACGACTACCTCCCCGAAGGCTTCCGCGCCCTGGGATTGGCCCCCACCCCGTCCAAGTACCGCCAGAACACCCTGCTTGTGGGAGGACGCTAAGCCATGAAGTTCGTTCGATTCACCAGCGAAGGCGAACTGCCCCGCGTCGGCGTCGTTGTCGACGGCACTTACCGGGTCATCGAGGGCCACCATGACCTGCTCGGCCTGATCCAGCAGGGCGAAGAAGCCCTGCGGGAGGCGGGCGAACAAGCGACCCGTGACGGCGCCGTCGTCGATCCTTCAACGGTCCGTAACCTCTCACCGATTGCCACGCCGCCCACGTTCCGCGACTTCTATGCCTTCGAACAGCACGTCAAGGCCGGCCGGGAATCGCGCGGCCTCGAGATGAACCCGCTCTGGTACAAGATCCCGGTGTTCTACTTCTCCAACCCCTACAACTTCAAGGGCGAAGGCGAAATCCCCATGACCCCGGGCTCGGAGCGCTTCGACTTCGAGCTCGAGGTTGCCGCTGTTCTTGGCAAGGGCGGGCAGGACCTCACGGCCGAGGAGGGCGAAGACGCCGTCATCGGCTACAGCATCCTGTGCGACTGGAGCGGCCGCGACATCCAGCATGAGGAAATGCTCCTGTCGATGGGCCCCGTGAAGGGCAAGGATACCGCCACTTCGCTCGGCCCATGGCTGGTCACCAAGGAAGAACTGGAGCCGTACAAGACGGTGACGGGCTTTGACCGCGCCATGTCCCTTAAGGTCAACGGCGTCGAATACTCGCGGGCCAACTGGGCTGACGTCCACTACTCGTTCGGGGAGATGGTTTCCTACGCGAGCCGCGGCACCGAAGTCCGCCCGGGGGACGTCTTTGGTTCAGGCACCTGCGGCACGGGCTGCATCCTTGAACTGAGCCGCACCCACGGCGAAGGCGAGTTTCCGTGGCTGCAGGCCGGCGACGAGGTGCTGATCGAAATCGAGGGCCTCGGGACCCAGCGCACCACAATGACCAAGACCCCGGAGCCGGCGTCCTTCCGCCGCCAGGGGCTGGAGTAGGAGATGGAAGCAGCCACGAACTATGACGTCGCGATCGTCGGCTATGGCCCGGTTGGCCAGACTTTGGCCACGCTGCTCGGACGTCAAGGATGGTCGGTATTGGTCCTGGACAAGCAAGCCGGCCTGTATCCCCTCCCCCGCGCTTGCCACCTGGACCATGAGGCGATGCGGATCCTGCAGGCGATGGCGATCTCCAAGGAGATCAATGACGCAATTGTCCCTGCGCGCGAATACCTGTTGCTCCGCGCCGACCTTAGCGTCCTGTCCAACCTGCCACGTGGCTGGGAAACTCCAAGCGGCTGGGAATCTTCGTACCACTTCTACCAGCCGGACATCGAGGGCATCTTCGATGCGACGGCCAAGTCAACGCCAGGCGTGACCGTTCGCCAGGCCACTAACGTGCGGACCGTTTCCGACCTCGGTGACCGGATTGAGTTAAAGGTCGACGGCGGGACCGAACCAATCCGTGCGCGTTTCGTTGTGGGGGCGGACGGTGCCAACAGCCTGGTCCGTGAGCAGGCGGGGATAGCGAGGGATGACCTCGGATTCGAGGCGACCTGGGTGGTTATCGACGTGGAAATGAAAGCGGGTGCCAAAGCCCCCAAGGTCCCGGACACCGGTCAGGTGCTTGATCCCGCGCAGCCCTCGCACATGGCCTGGCTGGGTGGCGACCACTACCGCTGGGAGTTCATGATCGTCGATGGCGACGATCCCGTGGAAGCAGCCAAGCCGGAGAACGTCTGGTCCAAGCTGCGTCGGTGGATCACTCCAGAGACAGCCACTCTCCTCCGGTCCACCACGTACACGTTCCAGTCCTTGGTGGCCTCGACCTTCAACCGGGGCCGCGTATTGCTGGCCGGCGACGCTGCGCACCTCATGCCGCCGTTCATGGGCCAAGGGATGATCAGCGGAATGCGCGATGCCATGACGCTGTCCTGGACGCTCAACAAGGTGCTAACGGGTACCGCTCCGATCGAATTCCTGGACGCCTATACCGACAGCCGACGACCCCACGTGACGGAGTACATCGCCGAATCTGTCCGCGTGGGCCAGATGGTCTGCGAGACGGATCCGGCCAAAGCGGCCGAACGGGACCGTAAACTGGAGGCCCAAACGGAGGCAAAACCGCCGTTCCAGCCCCGACTCGGAGCCGGTTTCGTTGACGGTCCCCTGGGCGGTCGACTGGCCGTTCAACCGCGCATTGCAGGTGCCCAGGACGTCCTTTTGGACGATCTCCTCGGGTCCTCCCTGACGCTGCTGACGGTTCAGCCGGAGGTGTTGGACAGCTTGTCTGCCACCGCCAAGAGTCATCTGGAACTGCTGGACGTCTCAGTAGCCGCCATCTGTGCGGGGCCGGCTGGCGCCACCCCGAGACGCTTTGTTGAGCAAGGAAGCCGCTTCGCGGATTGGTTGGGTGCCGCTGACGCCGAATGGGTGCTGGTCCGGCCGGATGCTTACGTGTTCGACGCCGGCAAGGGCGCAGGGGCTTTGGAGGAATCCATTGACCAGCTTCGGGCGTACATAACCCGGGAGGCACGGATGTTGGCCGGAGATGAAGAGGCCGCCATGCTGGTGGGAGGTTCTGCCCATGCGTAGTGCCGGCGCGGTCCACGGTATGTCTATGCTGGCTACAGACCACCCGCATACGAAGAGGCTGAGCGCCATGAACGTCACCGTCCCCGAGGAGTCCTCGACGGATCCGGCCTACCGGTATCCGATCGAGTCGGTTGAGAACGCCGCCCGCACCCTCCTCATGCTGCGTTCAAGGGCCAGCATCCGCATCGTCGACGTTGCTGAGGAACTTGGTGCGGCACGATCAACGGCGCATCGAATGGTGTCCACCCTTGCCCAAGCCGGGTTACTGGAACGCCACCCGACGGACAAGTCATTCGTTGCGGGTCCGGCGCTGATGCAACTGGCGCAGGCCCTGACCAACAAGGGCGACATCCGGACCGAGATCGAGCCGACCCTTGCCTGGTTGGCGAAGCAGACCGGTGAGACAGCCCACTATCTGGTGCTCAAGGAAGACCAGGCGTTGTTCCTTGCGTGCGTAGAAAGCCCGCACATCATCCGCGCCGTCTCCCGGGTGGGACATCGCCTACCGGCCCACATAACTTCCGCTGGGAAATGCCTTCTGGCAGCCCTTCCCCCGGAAGAAGTGGATCGCATGTTTTCCGGCGAACGGAGCTGGACCACCGGCACCGATCTGGCGATCCACGACCGCGACCACTTGCTTGCCGAACTCGCCCAAATCTCCAACCGGGGCTGGGCCCTGAACAATGAAGAAAGCGAACCGGGAGTCATCGGCGTCAGTTCTGTTGTCCGTGACGGTCAAGGGGAAGTCCTGGGCGCTGTGACAGTCTCCGGGCCGGCTGAGCGTATGCGACCGCGGATCACGGAAATCGTGGCAGCCGTACGGACCGCCACGGACGATTTCCGCCTTCACAGGGGCTGACAGTACTTCTCTCAGTTCCCGAGTAACCGCGCCGATAACGCGCTATTTCCTGACCAAGACAACGTCGTCATAACCCGCGCCGTAAAGGCGCGCAGGAGGAAACTCATGAATGCCTTGACCTCGCCCGCGACCACCGCCGACCTGACCTCGCCCGTCCGCTTCGGAGACCTCTACGCCAGGGACGCCTACGCCCAGGTGACGGAGACCGACCAGGAGCTATGGACCTTCGTTGAAGGTGCGGAACTGCCGGTCCTCATGGTCGCGCTGGCCGCGGCGCTGAAGGATATGTCCCTGCTGGAGCCGGACCTCTCCCCACCGTTGCCACCCATGGGCGCCACCACACAGCCCCACGGAGGCCTGAACGAGGACGAGATCGCCCGCGGACGGCAGATTGCCTTCGAAGGGCTCAGGCGCCTACGCGATGAAGACATCCGGACCGTAGCCGAACTTACCGCGGAGCAGGCCGACTACATCCTCGACTGGTTCACCGGCGGACGCACCAGCTCCGATCCTGGCTGGGCGGGAGAAATGCAGCATGAATTACTCATCAGCCCCAAAAGGAACGGTTCGGCCAACTGGTCTTTCGAGGAGCTTTCCCAGGGACGAACCTTCGAGACGCTGATTGTGGGCGCGGGTGTCTCCGGCATCGCTGCAGCGTACAGACTCAAGGAAGCCGGACTCCCCTACACCTGGATTGAATCCTCCCACCGGATTGGAGGAACGTGGTGGAAGAACCACTACCCCGGAGTCCGACTGGACACCCCAACCTATGGTTACAGCTTTTCCTTCGCGCAGCGCGACGATTGGCCTCATCAGTACGCCAAGGGCGAGGAAGTCCTTGACTACCTGGAAACGGTGGTGGCCCGCGCGGAGCTTGCCGACGAACTCGAACTCCATACGTGGCTGGAGAAGGCCGAGTTCGATGAGGTAACCAGAACGTGGGCAGCCACCACAGGATCCGCAGACGGGACCCGGCAAACCCGCCGCTTCAACGCCATCATCACCTGCGTAGGCCAGCTCGATCATCCCCACATTCCAACGTGGCCCGGGCAGGAGCACTTCACGGGCGCGCAGATGCACTCCCAGGAGTGGGACCACTCCGTGGACCTTCTCGGCAAGAAGGTGGCCGTGATCGGTACTGGCGCAAGCGCCTACCAAATCATCCCGGCAATCGTTGACCAGGTCGAGAGCCTTCACGTCTTCCAGCGCAGCGCGCCCTGGATGCTGCCCGCCGAGAGCTACCACGAGCCGATGTCGGAAACCGCCAATTGGCTGCATTCGAAGGTTCCCCACTACGGCAAGTGGTTCCGTCTCTGGGTCACTGCCCTCGGCATCGAAGGACGCATTAACGTCGCAACTGTCGCAGAGGGCTGGGACAAGGCTCCCCTGAGCGTCGGCCCCAGAAACGAGGCCTTCCGCCAGGAGGTCATCCGCCGCATGGAGCTCCAATACGAAGGCCGTCCGGACCTCCTCGAAAAAGCAATCCCCAACTACCCACCGTCGGCCAAGCGTATGCTCCGCGACAACGGCGTCTGGGCGGCCGCGCTCATGGCACCAGTCACCACCGTGATTTCCGACGGGCTGGAATCGTTCACCCCGACGGGACTGGTTACCGGCGCCGGAAAACACATCGATGTGGACGTGGTGATCTACGCGACCGGGTTCCGCCCCTCCGACTACCTGGACCCCATTGAAATCGTTGGACGCGGAGGACTTGAAATCCACGACTACTGGCAGGGCGATGCAAAGGGATTTGCAGGAATCACCGTGCCCAATTTCCCCAACCTGTTCATGATGCTGGGACCCAACACCACAGGAGTGGCGGCGGGCGGCCTGCACATCATGATGGAGCGCGCCGCCGAGTACGTCGTCGAGGCAATCCACCAGCTCCTCCTGCGGGACAAGGCTGCGCTCGACCTAAAACAGGAAGCACTTGACCGGCACATCGAGTGGGTGGACGCCGAGAACCGCCGCATGACGTGGGGGCAGCCCTATGTGACCAACTGGTACAAGAACCGCTTCAACAGGGTCTCCCAGGTGTGGCCTTTTAAAACCACCGAATATTGGCGGATCACTGACAGGATTGAGGCCGACGACTACGTGTTCCTGGGATGACAAGCCGGACTGGTTCAGCTGAAGGTTCACTTCGTTATCCTGCCCAAGCGTCGAGCCGTCCTTTACCATTCATCGTCTAGGATCTGTACGGATTCGCAATCATGGAAGTGAACCATTTTGCGCTCGTTCATGTCGGTTCTGATCCAGATGATGAGGCCGTCGGCTGTTCCTGTTTCCACTACGCCCACCAGCTTCCGGCCCCCGCGTAGCCGGAGAGCAATGGCAGCTCCGGTGCGGATGTTGGTCCAGGCCAGCAGTGGATGCATAGCCTTGGATCCGGAAGTGTTTCCCGTGGTCGGGATGCTGTCCTTAGCGGGAGCCATCGGTTGCTCCTTCGAGACTCCGCGTCACGCCTGATCTTTTTCTTGGGTTAGGCCGAATGGGACGTCGGGTGACAGGGTCACGGTGAAGTGGTGAAGTTTATGACGGGTTATAAGAACCCCCATTCCCCCCTTTGCCCGTGGGTCAGAATGAGCGGCTGCGACTGCGGCGTCGAGCTTTTCATTCAGCCCAGCTTTTTCCTGAACTTCAATGTCCGCAATTTTGTGCATTGGAGGGTTGTCTCCTATCTGGGTCACTAGGGGTTCTACGGCCGAGGGTGAGGGCGGCGCGCTGTCGATGTGATATTCGCGCCAACCGGGCCCCCTGGCCTTCCGCCAGCGCGGCTCGTGTCCGGGACGGTCGTAAAACCTCTGGGGATGAAGAAAAGTACTGGGAATCCATGGGCACCCGACTGCCTCCTGGACTCGCCCCGTCAGCGCGTCTTCACGCTGTACAAGTTCGCTCAGCCAGTGCCAAGCAAGCCAGCGACGTTACGCAAGGAACTCGTGATCGTCGGCCTTGACCGTCTCCGTCGCTTCCCAGTACTCAACATTGGTGTAGGGCCATACTTGCGACACCCGGCCGTGCGAGTTCTGATACCAACTGCGCACGTAAGGCTGCCCCCAAGCCATCCGGCGGTTTCCGGCGTCGACCCATTCCACAAACCGGTCCAGAGCGGCTGGCGTGACGTCGATCGCGGAGGCGCCACGCTGCAGGACCTCGTGGACCGCCTTCAGGGAGAATTCAACGGCCCGCTCGATCATGAAGTGCAGGCTTCCCGCCACCACTCCTCCAACGTTGGGGCCATAGATCAGGAAGAAGTTGGGGAACCCGGGCACAGTGACACCGTTGTAGGCCCTGGCGTCGCCCTTCCAGAAGTCGTGGATCTCCACGCCCTCGCGGCCAACAACCTCCACCTCGTCGAGGTAATCGGAGGGTTTGAACCCAGTGGCGAAAACCACGATGTCCACCTCGTGGTCAACGCCGTCGTTGTCAACAATGCCGCTTTCAGTGAACCGGTCGATCCCCGCGGTGATCACCGTGGTGCGCTCGGACTTAAGGGCCGCAGCCCACACACCGTTGTCACGCAGCATCCGCTTGGCACCGGGCGGGTAGTTGGGAATAGCGTTCTCCAGCAGTTCAGGGCGGTCTGCGAACTGCTCCTTGAGGCGCTCGATCAGCACCTCCCGAACGTCCTGGTTCTTGGCGGAGACACTCAAGGGCGCCCCTTGCCACCCATCCTCGGCCGTCACGGTGTGCATGCGGCCCGGGATGCCCTGAAGTGTCACCCACAGGCGGTACCACTGGGCGTAGTGGGGCACCTTGCGCCGCAACCAGTCAAAGGTGTCACTGACGGTGTCGTGATAATTGGGAGCCGGCAGCATCCACGGCGCGCTGCGCTGGAACAGCACCAGCCCGTCGACCTCGTCCGCCAGCGCGGGCACAATCTGATACGCGCTGGCACCGGTGCCGATGACCGCCACGCGCTTGCCGCGGTAGTCGGCGTCGTGCGACCACTCCTGCGAATGCATGGTCACCCCGCGGTACACCTCAACGCCGGGGAAATCGGGAATGTTGGGCCGGTCCAGTTGCCCAAGCGCGCTGACTACGGCGGCAAAAGTCCGGACCTGCTCCTGCCCGCCGTGGCGGGTGGTCGCCTGCCACGCGCGGGATTCTTCGTCCCACACCAAGCGGACAAGACGGGTGTTTAACTCGATGGATTCCACCAGCCCTGCACGCTCGGCCACATCCCGGACGTAGTCCAGGACATCTCCGCCTTCGGCGAACTGATGCGGCCAGTCCCCTCGCTGGGCGAAGGAATAAGAATAGCCGAACGTGGGCGTATCGAGGCGCACACCGGGGTAGGTGTTCTTCGCCCAGGTCCCGCCTAGGGCGGGTGCGTCTTCCACCACGGTGAAAGGCACGCCCGCCTGCGAATAGCGATAAGCTGCAGCAATTCCGGCAATCCCAGCGCCGATGATCAGGACGGGAAAGTCACGACCATCAGCCACCTCCTCAAACTGCCAGCCAGGGGCCCCGCCCTTGTCAGGAGCGAGATCGAGCTCATGCTTCAGCGACGGGTGCCAGTGTTCGCGGCCACCTGTGAGGAACCCGAGGAGGTCCGTCACGGCGTTGCCCTCCAGCATGTCAACGCTGGTGATTGCCTTGTCCCGCAGCTGGCGCAAGCCCTCCAAGGCCAGCGCCTTGGCGCGTTCCTGCTGATCCGGTGACATGCCTCCATGTGGATGAGGCTGGGTATCCACCAAGGTCAGGGGAGGCTGCAAGTCGCTCGTGAGGAACGAGGTGTCGCCCAGTGCCGCCGCAATGGCGGCCAACAGGACGGGAAGTTCGGCCTGCGCAACGATCTTTTCCAGTTCGCCGTCGTCGTCGACAATGGGCTCCGCGTTTGCCTCCCAGTAGAGGTCGTCAAACCGCGTTGTTCCAGACCTCGTTCCCTGCATGCTGGGCATTCTTTCCTCCTTGGTTGTTCAGCGCGGCGCGAGCGGGTCGACGTACGACCGCAGTTTGTTGATGACAGCCTGCTCGCTATGCTCTGTGAACACGGCAGCGACGTAACGGTCCGGTCGAACCACGACTGTGTGGGGTTTCGTCAGCCCCGGTAATGCGAGGACCCGTCCGCTGTCAATCAGGAGTGGCTCGTTGCCGTTTCCGGGTGATGCGGGGGGATGTCCCACCAGTCGAAGCCGGCGGGCACCGAGCAAGGACCAGAACTCGTTTCCCACAACTGCTCGGGTGCTTTCGGCTTCGAGGGTGATGAGTGCCCAGCCGCTACCCAAAAGGGAGTCCAGCGGGGCTGTGAGGCCGTCCTCATCGGTTGCTGAAGGCTGACTCAGGGCACGGCCCACCCAGGCCGCTACTCGGCGGTCAACGTCGCGACCTGATTTGATCGCCACGCCGTTGCGGTAGTCCGGTGGAGTGATGAACCGCATCGATCCCAGGTAGCGGTGGACAGCGGGAATCAGGCTGACCGTACGGAAGGCAATGTCCCGGAGGTTGGTTCGGAACGCACCGACTGCCATGACCACCGCGCCGGTCCTGCGCGAAACCCTGACCATCTTCGCCGCGTGGGTGCGACGTTCAGATTCGTAGGTGGACAGCAGCCGATCCGTGCCAACGCCGCGAAGCACCTCAAGCAGCTTCCAACTCAGGTTGAGGGCATCACGCAGGCCTGCGTTCAACCCTTGTCCGGAAAAGGGAGGCATCAAGTGTGCCGCATCCCCGATCAGGAAAGCGCGCCCCGAACGGTATGTGCGTGCCAGGCGCTGGTGCGCTACATAAACCACAGCACGCCGGACGTCTTCGGTGCGGAGCTCCGGGTGGAAGGGTCTGGACAGCTCCAGGATCTTTTCCGGGGACGTCATTTCATCCGCGTCTTCGTGATCGAAAAGCATGAACTCAAGCCGCAGGCGGCCCTTGATTCCAGGAACCAGGACGTAGGGACGAGTCCCGTTGCCGTGGAACTCGGCGAAAGGTTCGCGTGTCCCGGGGACGTTGATCAAGTCCACCACAATCCATCGTTCCTGCTGGGTGGAACCTACCAGGTCGATGCCCAGGCTCTCGCGGACAAAGCTGCGACCGCCATCTGCCCCAACAAGCCAGGAGGCCGTCACGGTGCCGGCGCCGGCGTCGGATTCGAATCCGAGGCACACGCCGTCGGATTTCCGGTTGATGGAAGTTACCTGCGCACCGGCGAGGAACTCAATCCCTTGGTGGTTCCGGGCCTTGTTCCACAACAGCTCTTCCAGCACGGGCTGGTCGAACTGCGACTTCGCAGGATGCCCGATACGGGAGGGAACGGGCGTGGACGAAGCAAGTGGCCTGTCATTCAGCCCAAAGTAGCGGCTGCCGGTTCCCAGCAGCGATTCCGCCTTCAGCGCGTCCGCGAGGCCCAAGCGGTCCATCGTCCGGAAGGTTTCGTCAGCGATGCTGATAGCTCGCGGCAGATCCATCGGCGCCGTGGCGGTTTCGAGCAGCACAACGCGTGCACCGCCGTCGGCAAGCAACAGGGCCGCCGTAAGTCCCACCGGACCGGCCCCCACGACCGCAACTTCGAAGTCCTCCATGGTGTTACCTCCACGCATCCCTAAGCAACGAGGACGTTGCGAAGGGTGCCGAGCTTGCCGACCTCGACCTCAACCACGTCACCGGGGACCAGGAATGTTGGCGGCTCCATGAACAGCCCCACACCGCCGGGCGTACCGGTGACAATGACGTCGCCCGGAGCCAGCGGAGTGAACGCGGTGACGTACTCCATGATGGCGGGGATGTCGAAGATGAGGTCGGCCACGGCGGCACGCTGCCTCACCTCACCGTTGACGCGGGTTTCCACCACGAGTTCGGTGACGTCACCGACTTCCTCGGCGGACATGAAGTATGGGCCGAAGGCTCCGCTCAGCGGGAAGTTCTTGCCAGGGGTCCACTGACCCGTGTGGCGCTGCCAGTCGCGGGCGCTGAAGTCGTTGAACGCTGCGTAGCCGGCAATGTAGTTCCAAGCCTCTTCCGGCTTGACGTGATCCGCGTGGGCTCCGATTACCAGTGCGACTTCGCCTTCGTAGTCGTACATGGAGCTTTCGGCGGGGATCGGCAGGTCTGCGCCGTGGGCAGCCAGGGTATCTGAGAAACGTGCGAAGACGGTGGGCTTGCCGACCGAGTCGCGTCCGGTTTCTTCTTGGTGGCTCCTGTAGTTGACGCCGATGCAGATCACCTTCCCGGGGGTGGACAGAAGCGGCAGGAATGTGGTCCCCTCAACCGGTTGCGACGGCGCGTTGTCCGACGCCAAGGGGGCCGACAGCAAGCCTTCCACGATCGCCGTCTGCAGGGACGGGCTGAGGTTGGCACCGCTGGGCCCCAGGTCCAGAAGCTCTCCATCGGCTTCAAGGCCCCACGTGGTCTGTCCGTCCTGATTGAGGTAACTCGCGTAGCGCATGTTTATCCTTTCTGCGACCGGGGTCATTCCTCCCGGCCGTACCTGTATTTGGAATCAAGATTGATAATGCATTATTAAACCATGAATGTATAGCTAGGGTAAGTGTGTATGCACTTTTACTGCACCAAGTGCCGCTCCAGGCCCCCGGGCTTCCTGATTACGGACACGGGAAGAACTCCGCTGTCGGGGCGCACTTGCGTGCAGTGTGGAGGAATACGGCCTCACTCTTGCCATTGAGCCGGCCAGCCGTCCCGGGACACATCGAAGCCTCCATCCGGCCTCCCGAAGCCGGGCTGCCGAGGGAGTAGGGGCAGCCCGGTCCGGTTCTACTTCACTGCGATGGGAAAGGCTCCGTGGAAACGAAAATCTTCGCCGTTGCAGACGCCCCACCGGTCGAACCTCCGGTCGCCCTGGTCCCATCCGATGGGAGGACGGTCAACCTCATGGATGTGCTCCAGATCGGTGTACAACTCCACCACCCTGCCATTCGGCTCGACGTAATAAGCCGCGATGTGATGCCCGGCGCCGTGCCGCACCGGGCCTCAGATCAGCCTGCGGTCCGTGCGACAGCCTGTCGCCCAGCCATCCAGGACCCGCGACAAACTGCGCCTGCCAGGCGTGGTGGTGCAGGGAACCACGACCATTGATGGGGGCAATGCCATGATGGTCCGGTTGGCACCGCAGGACGTATGCAAAATCCTGGCCGATGACGTCCGAAACCTTGAAGCCGAAGAACGCCACCCGGGAAGTCCTTAAAAAGCCTTTCTTTCAGGTGCCGGCACCTAGACGGAGCGTGACGCGCCACCATCCACGCGGATGTTCTGGCCTGTGATGTAGCTGGATTCCCCGCTGGCGAGGAAACGGATGACGCTGGCCACTTCTTCGGTGCCGGCAGCCCTGCGCAGTGGTATCCGGGAAGTCCATTCAGACGGCACAGCATCGGGGTCTTCCTTGGTGAAGCCAGGGAGGACGTTGTTCATCCGGATCCCGGACGGCCCGTACTCGTCCGCATACAGCTTGGTAAAGGAACCCAGGGCGGCACGAAAAGTCCCGGAGACCGGGTATTTAGGGTTCGGTTCATAGGGTGAACTCGTGGAGACATTGACAATCGATCCCCCGCCGGCAGCAAGCAAATGGGGAGTCACGATTCGCGCGATCCGAATGACGTTCAAAAGGTACAGCTCGTAACCTTCGGTCCATTCGTCATCGCTGATCTCCAGCACCGGCTTCCTGGCAGCGTGGCCGGAGCTGTTGATGACGACGTCGATACGCCCACCTGCGGACAGCGCCAGCTCCGTGATTGCCTCAAGATCCGCAACGGAGCGGTTGGAACCTTCCAGCCCCACCCCGCCCAGGCTGCGGGCCAGTTCCATGGCACTTCCGGACGGGGACATGGCGGCAACCCGGAATCCGTCCGCCGCCAAGGCCCGGATAGTTGCGGCCGCGATCCCGCGTCCGCCTCCGACAATCAGTGCGACGCGGTCCTGGCTTTTCATGCCCGCTCCCCCATGGCACCCAGCTCAGCGTAGTGCTGCACGAGTTTTTCCATGGCCAGGGCAGAAAGCTCTGCTGCCTCGGCGAAGTCGATCTGGTCCCCGGCCGACGCCGAAATGTAGAACCCATCTGTCAGTGCGCGGCCGAGCATGACCACCTTGCGGGCGAGATCCGGCTTGACGTCCAGCGCTTCCTGCGGGATGCCCGGCGTCACTGCCTCGACCATAAGTTCGTACATCTCCTCACGGACTTCCAAGTACTTCTGGCGTGCCGCGTTGCCCGCCAACCGCTTCTCAAGCGCGAAGAGCAGGCCGATGATCCAGAACGCTTCCTGCGCATTGGCAGGATCGGCGGAGTTCGCGGCAGAACCGGCGATACTCGTGCGGAGGATGGCCCTGTTTTCGGGGCCGCGGTGGCGCGTCTTCCAGTGCTCGAAGCAGTAGTCGATCAGGGCGGCGAACAAGCCTTCCTTGTTCTCGAAATGCCAGTACACCGAGCCGATCGGCAGTCCAGCCACGCGGGCCACCTCTGCCATCGTCGTTCCCTCGTAGCCCACCTTCACAGCGAGCTGCAACACGGCTTCCAGGATGGCGCGTTCGTTTTCCGGCGTGGACTGGTGGACCCGGCGCCGCTTGCCAGCCTCCGGCTTGTCTCCTCCGTTGTTCCTTGCCTCGGCGTCTGCCCGCGGGCTCATGAGGGCAACCCATCCCGGACGGACATCCGTTCGCCGCCTGGGTTGGTCTTGGCGAACTGAACTTCCTCGTACACTTGGTGGCGAAGTTCGCCGAAGCGGTGCAGGGACCGTGTGTCAGCCTGGCTGCGGACATCGGGAAGGTCGATGTGGATGTCAGCCTGGACAATAGTGGGCGAGCTGGACAACACCAGGACGCGTTCAGCCAGGTAGACGGATTCGTCAATGTCGTGGGTCACGAAGAGGATGGTCATGTCCAACCGCTTCCAGACTTCACGGACCAGGTCCTCCAGCTCTCCCCGGGTTTGCGCGTCGACTGCAGCGAACGGCTCGTCCATGAGCAGGACACTGGGGTTGGAAGCCACGGCACGGGCGATCGCCACGCGCTGCTGCATGCCCCCGGAGAGCTGCCACGGGTAGCTCTTGGCAGCGTGGGACAGGGTGACTGCATCAAGCGCATCCTTGACCCGGGCCTTACGCTCAGCCTTGGGCACGCCGGAAGTCTTGAGCGGCAGCTCGACATTGTCCTCGACACTCAACCAAGGGAAGAGGCTCCGGCTGTATTCCTGGAAGACCACGGCCATGCCCTCGGCGGGCCCTGAGACGCGCCTGCCATCCAGGACCACTTCACCGGATGTTGGATCCAGGAGCCCGGCAATGCATTTGAGCAGCGTCGTCTTTCCGGAACCGGAGGGCCCTACCAGGCAGGCAAACTCCCCGGCGTGGAGATCGAAGGTCAGGGACCGAACAGCCTCCACCTCGTTCCGAGAACCGGCGCCGTAGACCTTTCGCACCTGCTGGACACTGAGCCGGATATCCGACTTGCTAGCCGTCATTGGAGGCCTCCTTCAGACCGTAATACCATCCCAGAACCCGCTTCTGGATTGCTTGGAACACCACTGAAAGCAGCACTCCGATGATCCCCAGAAGAAATATTCCGCTCCACATTTCGGGGATCGCAATGCGGTTCTGGAAGTTAATAATGGAGTAGCCAATACCGTCGGTCGAAGCGAACATCTCCGAGACGACCAAGAGGATAAGCCCCACTGCAAGGCTATGCCGGATGCCGGCCATGATGAGTGGCGAAGCGCCGGGAAGCACCAGGTAGCGGATGCGGTCGAATCCGCGGAGCCGGTATACGAGCGCCGTATTCTTCAGCACCTCGTCGAGCGACCGTACGCCTTCGATCGTATTGAGCAGGATGGGCCAGAGGCAGCCCAGGACGATTACGGTGATCTTCATTGCGTCATTGATGCCAATGAGCAGGAGCAACACCGGGATGAGAATGGTGGAAGGCACTGCCCGGATGAATTCAAGCAAGGGCTCCAGAAGCCAGCGCAAGGTGCGCGAGAGCCCGATGGCGATCCCCAGCGCCACCCCGAGTACCAGGGAGACGGCAAGGCTTATGAGCAGTCGGCCCATGCTGGGCATCACGTCTGTAAAGAACTTCTCGCTGAACCACACTGTGACGAACGTGTTGGCAAGTTTGTCCGGCTTCGGAACAAAGAAGTTGACTCCCTGGGCTGTGAACGCCCACCAAACAGCGATGAGGATTGCCGGCAAACCGAACCACAAAGCCAGGCGTTTGAGGACGATCATGCCGCCACCTCCGAACGGACCGAGCTGTGCCAGAACAGCACCTTGCGCTCGATGAAGCGGAAAATAAGGTTCACCAGAATGCCCAGGAGGCCGGATGTCAGGATAAGGGCGATCATCGCCGCCGGATTGTCGTTCAGCTGGGCCTGCGCCACAGCCCGGCCAATACCGGGCGTACCGACAATGAGTTCGGAACTGATTGCCAGGATAAGGGCGACTGTGGCAGCGAGGCGGATGCCGGTCATCAGATATGGGAGGAGCGTAGGCAATACCAGATGCCGGACCCGCTGGAGCCACGTCATGCGCAGGGTTCGGACGGTGTCATCGGCCACTTTGTCGATGTCCGTGATGCCGTACATGGCCTGGATCATCACAATCCAGAAGCAGCCGTAAACCACAATCAGGAGTTCGGCGCCGATGCGCGGCCCGAACAACAATGCGGCCAACGGAATGAGGCCTACAGCAGGGATGGGGCGCAGGAACTCCACCGTGGTGTGCGTGCCAGTGCGCAGCAAGCTGCTCGACCCGATAAGCAGGCCAACGGCGAGGCCGCCGAAGGTGGCGAGGGTCAGCCCAAGGAACCAGGCCCACATCGTCTGGCCCACCGTGAGCCAGAACTGCGTAAAGGTGAAGTTGTTAAGGAAGGTAGGAATGACCACCGATGGTGGTGGCAGGTGGTGCTGGCTGACTGGGCCAAAGGCTGAGAAGAGCTCCCAGGCAATGAGTGCCGCCAGGATGCCGGCGACACCCAGGACGTAGGGCCCCGCAGCAGTCCACTGGGCAGCGCGGCGCGCTGTGTGTCCCCGCGTGGGCAGGGTACTCACTGCCACGCTGCTCAGGATTGGAGTTTGCGTTTCCACGGTTCTTGTTCTGCTCTCATTTGTGCGATCAGTTGGCTGTCGGGGCCGCAGGGGGGAGCGGCCCCGACAGCGGCTTTATGGCTTCCAGATCACCTTCGCCACATCGGGTTTGGTGTTCACGATGCCGTACTTGACGAGCAGATCAGCGAACAACTGGATGGTTTCCTGTGAGACGTCCGGGCTGTAGAGCGAGAGCTGGGCTTTTTTCGCAGCGGCCGGATCGGTGCCGAGGGCCGCCGGCATGGCTTCGCGGATCAGACCATTGTTTTCGGTCAGGAAAGGCAGGGCCTCCTTCATGGCGTCCGTGAACCGCTTGACCTTGTCAGGATCACTTTGCACCAGTTTGCCACTGGAGATGGAGACCAGTTCGTTGGCGCCAAGGCCGGTGTCGTGAATGAAGTCACTGACGACCCGGCCGCCCTTGGCCACTACCTGTTGCATGAAGGGAGAGCCCGCCATGCCGGCGTCGATCTGGCCCGCTTCGATCTGGGCTGCAACCTCCGGGAAAGACAACTGGACGAACGTCACCTTCTTCGGGTCACCACCGTCCTTGGCTATTGCTTCCCGGATACCGATCTCGCCGATGCCTCCCAGCGCGTTGACGGAGACCTTTTTGCCTTCAAGGTCCCTGGCGGTCTTGATGGTGGACGAGGCGCCCACTACTACGGCGGTGGAGTCTTCCACGGTCTTGGGGTCGTTTTGGGTGACACCTTCGACGATGCGGACATCGAGCCCCTGGGTGGTGGCCGTCAGCGCCGTCACCGGGCTTGCCAGCATAAAATCCAGGTCGCCGGTTGCCAGCGCCGGAAGCTGTGCCGCGCTGCTGCCTGCTCCTACTACCAGTTGCAGGTCGATGCCATGCTTTTCGAAAAAGCCTTTGTCCTTGGCGACCTGGAATGCTGCCACGGTGTTGGACGGGAAGATCCCGTAGGTGACCTTGGTCAGCGCTCCGGAGTTGGTGTCTGCGGCGGCGGGGGCGCTGCCGTCAACAGATCCGGATGCGCAGCCGCTGAGTGCCAGGGCCAGGGCTACGACTCCGATGGCCGCTGTACGACTTTTCTTGATGTTCATTGATTCGCTCTCCTTTGAGTGAACGCTGCGTGGCCTTTGCCTGCGGTCTTTACCAACGGGTGGCAGCAACGGAATTTGAAGTGAATGTATTAGTGCGGATTACGGAGCCTGAATTCTTATGCGTTCTGTGGTTCCAAAGTGACCGCTGCCGCGCTGAAGACCTGCTTTAAGACGCCGTTCAGTTCCTGCGCGAGGCACTCGGCGGCCACCACATGGTCCGGCCTCACAACGATTGCTGAGAAGGACCTTTCATCAAACCAAGACTTCAAGACACCGCTTTCGTCGCCCACCACGCGGACTCCAGGTGCAGCTGCAGCTTTCGCCCACGGCAGCTGGGAGGCCGGCACCGCGTGAACCATCACGCCGCCGAGTCCGGTGAGCTTTTCCACCTCAACCTCAGCGATGAATGCCAGGGGGTCATTGTTCCAGACGACCACCCGCCAGCCCTGGCCCGTGGCGTCGTCGAGCAGGACCGACTGGCCGTTCTCATTTTGGACCGTCGGCTGTGGGAACAGGGTTCCCACCGCACGCGGTGCGTCTTCCCGGTCCGGCAAGGATTTCCAGGCGGGAAGGGCGGATGGGACCACTACGCCGTGATCGTACTTGGGCATCGGTTTGTAGCCCTGGCTGTTGAGCCGTGCGCGGGCCTTGGGGAGCCGATCTACTACCGCGGCGGCAATGTCCCGGACAGCCGTACGCAGCCTGTTGTGGTCCGTGACGAGATTTGCCATGTTCAGGGACAACGCGACCATGGCCTTCACATGTTCACGGCGCTCATCCTCGTAGGAATCCAGCAAGCTGTCATTCGCTTTGCCTTGGACCACGGCTGCAAGCTTCCAGCCCAAGTTCAACGCGTCCCGGATGCCGGAGTTCCACCCTTGGCCGGCCACGACCGGCATGACGTGGGCGGCATCGCCCGCCAGCAGGAAACGTCCCACCCGGAACTTCTCCGCGACGCGGGCGTGATGGGCATAGACCCGACGGCGGATGATGTCTAAGCTTGCTGGATCCGGAACGTGGGGAGCAAGGAGCGAGAAGACGAATGCATCGTCCTCGGCCACTTCTTCGGATTCACCTTCGAACAGCGTGAACTCCCAGCGGCGAATGCCGTGGGGCAGGCTCAGCGTGGCGTAGCCGCGGCTTGGGTCTCCCCCAAATACCGCGTGGGGTGTGCCGATGGGATCGTTGGCGACGTCGATCACCAGCCCGCGGGTCGACCGGGTTTCGCCTTCGAACGCCAAGCCAAGGTGCTGACGTGTCAACGACCGGCCACCGTCGCAACCCACAACGTAGCTGCCGGTAACCCGCTCCTCACCGGTGGGTGTGCTGACGGTGGCGGTGACGCCGTCGGAAGCTGACTCGAAAGCTTCAACGCGGCAACCGAAACGCACCTCCACATGCGGATAGCGTGCGAGGCCTTCGAGCAGGGCCTCGTCAACCAGGGGCTGGATAAAGCCGTTACGTCGGGGCCAGCCGAATTCACGCGTCGTTGGGTTGATTTCCGCCAGCACCTTGCGATCACCGTTGACGATGCGGATCTTCTGGTCCGGAACCGTGTGCGGCAGCACCTTGTCCACCAAACCGATGGTCTGCATGGTCCGGAGGGCCTCATCGTCAATTCCGACAGCGCGAGGGTAGTCGATAAGTTCATCGCGGCCTTCAAAGACCACAGTGCTTACGCCAAACTGGCCAAGGAGGTTGGCCAGGGTCAAACCGACCGGCCCGGCTCCAACGATAATGACGTCCTTGCGGTCGCTCATTCTGTGCCCCTCAGGGTCTTGATGGATTCCTGTGCCGCACGGCTAAGGAATACGAGGTCGATGCCGAGGCCGACGTAGTCGATGAGTTCCCGGTCAAGAAGGTCAGCTGCGTAGGCACCGGATCCCGAGTAGATGCCCAAGGTGACGTCGTGTTCCCTCGTCAAAGCTGCCAAGTGGATGATGGCTTCCCGGACCGGTCCGTCGTCCCAGTCTCCCCGGCCGGGAAGGCCGAAGGAAACTGCCAAGTCGGCCGGTCCGATGTAGATGGAATCCAGGCCGGGAGTGGTGACGATCTCTTCCGCGTTCTTCAAGCCCGCCACTGTTTCAATCTGGGCGATAGTGGACACTGCGTGGTTGCCGGCCTCCGGGTAGGACTCTCCCTTATATAATGCGGGTCTGCTGGGACCGAGGCTGCGGTTGCCCACGCCGGGGTACTTGGTAGCTTCCACCAGCATTCGCGCTTGTGCGCCCGACTCGATGGTGGGGGCGATGATTCCGCGTGCGCCACTGTCCAGTAGACGAAGGATGGATGCCGGATCGAGGCTTCCCACCCGGGCATAGGTGTAGGCGGACTCGCGGGGTGCGGCCCGCAGCATGGTGCAGGCTGCTTCGAGTCCCACTTCGCCGTGCTGCAGGTCGACCACTACGCCGTCGTATCCGGCTGCAAGCGCCCACTCCGTGACGGAGAGGGAGGGAATGGCTTGGTGCAACAGGGCGGGCGGCTGGCCGCCGCGGCTTTCCCACTTCATTTGGCGGTGCTTTCCGTCAGGCGCTTGGCGTGGGCGGCAGCGTTCATTCCGCCGAAGATGGGGTTGATCTCGCGTCGCGCGATCTTCCACTCGCCGTCTACCTCGCGGTAGACCTCCCGGAATTCACCTACGCTGGCAGGCATGAGTGGGTTCTCCGAGGAGTCCCGGAAAGTCAGGTACTGCGTCCAGCCGCGGAGTTCCTCGCCGACCCATTCCAAGCGGATGCCGCCGATAAGGTGGCGACCCACAACTCCCGTGACTTTGGCGCGACTTTCGCCCCAGGCCCTGATGGCGTCACGGCCATCCATGTCCCCCAGGGGACCGGTGGATACAGCGTCTTCTGTGTAGAGCTCCCAGGTCGTGTCCGCCTTGCCGTGATCGAGGCGCCACAGCAATTCCGCGACGAGTGCCTCGATCGCCACCCGGGTTTCGATTGTCACCTTACGCATCGACGGCCTCCGTCAGGTGTGCGACGACGTCTCCGAACCCGTGGGAGTACTTGGCCGTGTACGTAATGTGGGGATCCCAGTCCACGATCAGGCCGATGGATCCGGAGAGCAGGATCTCTCCCGCGCGAAGGGGTTTGCCGATCCTCAACGAGGTTTCCGCCAACCACTGGACGGCGTTGATGGGATCACCCATGACGTTGCCTCCGACGCCGCGCGTCAGTTCTTCGTTGCCGCGGTAGAGGACCATCTCCACTTGTTTGAGGTCGACTTCGCCGTAGGGGACGCGGACAGATCCTGTGACGATTCCCTCGCACGCGGCGTTATCGGCGATCGTGTCAACGATGCCCATCTTGTAGCTGTGATAGCGGTTATCCACCAGTTCCATTGCAGGCGTTACATAGTCGATGGCCGCTTCCACTGATGCCAGGTCCGAATCCAGGATGTCTGATTTCAGGACGAAAGCCAGCTCGGCTTCGATCTTGGGGTGGAAGTACGCTGACGACGGCCGTTCAACCGGGGACTCAAAGACCATGTTGTCGAGAATGATGCCGTAGTCCGGCTCGTCCACGCCGGCACGCTCCTGGACCACAGGATTGGTCAGGCCAACCTTCCGGCCAACACGACGGCGGCCTTCCGCGGCTTCGCGCTGCTGGGTGACGAGTTCGGAGATGCGGTAGGCGGCGTCCTTGTCCTTCTCCGGCAGCCGGTGGCGAACGAATTCGATAGGGGTGCGCGTTGTACGCGCTTTGTAGAGATCGTCAGCGATCTCCGTAATGATGTCCGGCATCTTCATCACGCCTTTCTGCTGAGGAAGTCGAGTGCTTTTTCGTTGAATGTCGTGGGATCCTCCCACTGCGGCCAATGGGCGGCGTTGCGGATCAGCGCGAATTCGCCGTCAGGAATTGCCGCCGCCAGGGTCTCGCCTGTTGCCACACCGCCGGTCGGTTCATGGTCCGTCCACACGAGCAGGGCCGGCACCGGGATGGCAGCATAGTCTTCCTTGGTCACTTGGTTCCGTGCGCGGATGTCCGGAACCTGGAGCGCCATGATGTGCTCCATGGAGGTGATGAAGCCCGGCCGGCCGTAGACGGCACGGCGTACTTCCACCAGCTCGTCCGTAATCTGTTCAGGATTGTGGATGACGACTTGTAGCCGCGCCTTGACGTTCTCGTAGCTGGGATCCTCCACGGCCTTGCGGCTAACTGGGCTGACGCGGTCCATGGACGTAGGGCCCATCATGCGGCCGCCGGGAGCGCTTAGGACAATGGTGTGCAGGCGCTCGGGGTGGCGGGCGGCGAACTTGATGGCGATCCACCCACCGAGGGACTCGCCCAGGAGGTGGACCTTGTCCAGGCCGAGCACATCCAGGAGCTCCAGGAGATGTGCCTCGTAATCCGGGATTTCCAGGTCGGCATCAGCCAACGTGGAAAAGCCATGCCCGGGGTAGTCGTAACCGATGACCTTGTAATTCTGGGCCAGCGCCCGGAGGTTGTGGGTCCATGCTTCAATGTGCCCGCTGGTGCCGTTGAGGAGGACCAAGGTCTGTTCGCCGGCGCCCACTGTGAGAACCCGTGTGCGCCATGGTCCTACTTGGACATACTCAAGGGTGTGGGGAAGATCGGCGATCTCGCCCCACATGGTTACCTGGGTCATGCGTTCTGGGGAAGAGCAGCTGTGATGCCGAAGCCGGCGCCCCAGGTCTTAACCGGCCAGTAGCGGTCCACGACCATGCTGTAGTCCCCCGCCGTCGACAATGCGCTGAAGGCCGCGATCCAGGAACGCATCTCATGCGCCGCGCTTCCGCCTTCGGCGATGAACTCATCATTGTCCCAGCAATCCACGTCGCTCAGGGAACCAGAACGGAACACCTTCATCAGCTTCTGGTCCCATTCCTCATTAAGGGGCGCGCTGGATGCCCGACCGTCCGCAATGGCCTGGATGCCCTCAATGATCTTTCCTTCGCGGGCTGCACGGTCTTCTTTCGACGGGGCATAAGAGACCAATCGCTGCTGCACAGGTTCGGGCGCGCCGTCGTACTCGGGAATCGGCGGGTTGTGGGAGAGCCCGCCCGAGGCCACCAGGAGAACGCGCTTGTCCAGTTGCTGGGCAGCGCGACCCAACGCCTCACCCATCAGACGGATCCGGGCCATGGGGGTAAGGGGCTTTCCGATGGCGTTCACGAATACGGGAACGAATGGGTTGGTGAAGCCCGAGCCAAACAGGAATTCGAGCGGCTGCATGACGCCGTGGTCAACTTCGAGGCGCTCGGAGCGGGCGATGTCTATTCCCTGGGCGATGGTGAGCGCGTGCAGTTCCCGAGCAGTCCGGGAATCGACAGGAAGGGGCCCTTCGCCGGTTCCGTAGTCACCAACGCCCACGGCCTGCGCACCAATGGCGAACGGCGGCATCATCGAATAGAGCACGCCGTTGAAGTGGTCCGGGCCGAAGATGACGGTGACGTCCGGGTCGAAGTCCTCAACGAATGAGCGGACTTCTCCCAGGGCCTCGTTAATTTCCGCGAAAATCGTTCCGCCTGGATCGACGTTTCCAAATGATGGCGCGTGTGACAACGCGGCAAGTGCAAGCGACATTGCTTTCCCTCTCAGTGATCCCGACCACACCAGGTCGTTCCCTAGAGTGTAGATTCTAGATTCGTCATTTTGCAATAGCTCATGCCGAGGTGCGCAGGGCTAGCACGCGGCCCATTAAGCCGCTCATTCCTTGAACGGTTTTGTAGGGTTGGCGATGCTTGGCGCGACCTTGGACCCCATCGGCACAAAGCTCCGGATCATCGGGCTTACAAGGCAGGCCACAATCAGGTATATGGATAATGCCTACTTGCCGCTGAAGACCTTGCAGCTGGTTGCCTCCGGCCAGGCAGCAGGAGGCACACCAATAGAAAGCCGGCTTTCAGCGCTGGATTCAAAGACCGCTAGCGTAGTGGGTTCTCCAAGCGGACTCCGGCAAGCTTGACCTCGCGCAGGTGCCGCAGCCGCCGGCACTCCAGCAACCCGCTTTCGGGGTCCTACAACGTCTCTCCAGGCTACGAAGCCGAAGCGGAAGCGCTGCGGGGGGTGAAGAATTGGGCACTAAAGGCACCGGGCGGGCAATAGGCCGCTGGGCCTAGGAGATTAACAAGTTGGTCGAACAGTACTCCGACCTCATCAGTGCTGCTACTGCAGGGAGTCCTCCATCAGCGAGGCCGTGCAGATGTGGAAGCCGCCGTCCAACCGGGGCAGCTTAGGAGCTCGCGGCCGGGCCCGCAGAAGAAGGGGACAAACTTCAAGGGAGGGATACCGAGACCAAAGATGACGGCCAGTTACAACAACAGTTTCCCGGGATCACGCCCCTGGTGAGACCACAATGGATATGCAGAGCGACCCGGCGCTGGCGTCGACGGCGCCCCAAAGGCGAGCCCCGGCGTCGTCCTGCGTGACAAGAACTTACACGGAATGTGCCCTGAGACTGGTTCCATTCATTGACCCAACTGCTGGCCTAGCCTCGTCCCGAGGAGCTACTGCTGGTTGAGGGGCCGGGACTGACGAGGTGCCGTGACCCGTTGCACTGAGCACGCTATCTAGCCAGCTGACGCGATTAGCAAACCGCTTTGCCTTGCGCGGATCCGTCCACCGGTAGCAGTCGTACTCCCGATTGATTCCTAGCCGCCTTCGGTATGTTAGGGCAGTGAAAGTGTGAACGAGCCACGGGGTTCCAGAGCGGTCCGTGACCACGAGGTCCGGCCCTTGATGGAGCGCCTGGAGGTCTTCGACCCGCAGCCCCGCTTCTTTGAAGAGTTCTTCAAGTGCCTGCTGTTCCGGTGTCGCCCCTGCGCTCAGAAACCCTGTGATACATTGCCAAAGACCGGGGTCGTGGCTAGAGCGGCCGCTTCTTCTAAACAAGGCGATCCTGCCCCGCCACTGGATGACAGCGGCGACGACTATGTGATTCAGAGGAATGTCCGGTGCAACGCCAGTGGGAGTGCTGGTGCCAAAGGCAGTATTGACTGCGCCCAAGTTTCTCTCCTTAATTAAAAGTGCTCTCGAGGCCAGGCATACTCGCACTTGGGCATGATCCGCTGCGCCCGGTTACTAAACCGGCACCCAAAGCGAGGAGAGTTGCACCCGCTCCGCCCGTTAGCGCCACTCGACGAATAGCCGACTCGTACGCCGTAACTTCAGAGAGGTGAAGTGGCGAACTCATAGGTAGTTCTCCAGGGAACTAGATGGCGCCCGCAAACTCTTCTCTGTCACGCCTCGGGGTCTGCTTCATACCAACCCAGCCAGGCGGATGAGGTCAATTTGATGGTGGGTGCCGCCAGTTCGGCTTCCCACAGGGCGAGATCCTGCTTGTCTCTGAGGTGGGACAGCAGTCTCAGGTAATGCGCCAGAACACTCATCGCTATTTCCCTTCCAAGTGGAGTTGAGCGGCCGATCCGGCTCCGCATCGGCGATGCGGCGGGGATTCGACAGCGGGACATTCGGCATAATCAGATTTCACGGCTGGTCCACTGGGTTTGCGGCCACACGAAATCGTCGAGGCGTTGGATGGGCCAGGAGAAGTAACCACGTACATGCAGGTCAGACGCATGAAGGTTCAGACGGGAACTTGTCGGTGGCTCTCTAGGACAGTCGTCCTGACAAGGGCACAGCCGACTCGACCGCCGCGTCCGGGGCCTCCGCTCCGACCTCACGATAGCGCCGGGGCCAAACCCCCTGCTTTCCGGGCGCCAGAATACCGTTGGGATCCAACGCATCCTTTAGTGTCTCTTGGAGGCGACGAATGGCGTTGTTGTTGTAGTCGAAGCCGTCAGCGATGACGTCCATGTAGTCGACATGGCTGCGGTAGGGCGCGTACCCGTGGCTGCGGGCCGCGGCAAGCAGCGCCGAGTAGAGAGCCCTGGCGCGAGCCAGCTGTTCCTGGTTGTCGTTTTCAAAGAAAATCATGGTCACGTGCACCATGTGGCGCGGGTAGAGGTGGTAGCCGATGTACAGGTCGAAGCCGAACCGGCGGTAAAGCTCTTTAGCTTCCCGATAGAACGCCCACACTTCCTCCCCTCGGGCGGGAATGATGGGGGCAGCGTCGATATGCCCACCGTTTTCGGCCGCCCATGCCACTGTGGACAAGGGCTTCAGGGTGGGCACGCCGGCCATTTGCGTGCGGTCCATGTCAGCAATATCTTCGTAGGCGACCTGTACGCCATCCACACCTTCATAGAGCCTGGCTTTGACGGTAAACCCTTCAAGCCCGGCGAATCGTTCCCGAATGATCTCAAGCCTGCGTTGGGCGAGTCCCTTGTCGCCGTAGATCGCGAACTTTGCGTTCCACTGGCCAATGCCCATCTCTTGGCGCATTTCCTCCAGACGGTCGTCCGGTATGGATCCCTCCCCCTCGTACCAGCGTGACCGCGGACCGTTCATGGTGGCTGCCCGAACCACGTTGCCGCAGAGGGCGTTGTTCTGAATGACGTCCTCGCGCCGGAGCTGGGTAAGGATGTCCACCAGCTTTGGCATGTCCTCCTCGCGCTCCACCACAACGTCGCCATTGATGTACACGTCCGGCCAGGGCATCAGCCAAAGACCAATCTTGGTCACTACGCCGAGATTGGATTGGGTGAAGATACCGTCCAGAGTGGGGCCAAATCCGCCTTTGAAGATGGGCCCAAGTTCCGTACCCTCCATGGCCCACATTCCTGTACGCACCAGCTCACCGTCAGGCAGGACCACCTCCATGCCACAAATGGACTGCACATGGTCCCCCATCGGCGTCATGCCGTAGCCCCGGTCCAGCGCATTTCCCATAATGGAACCCCAGCCCAGGGCAGGAACGGACATCCACAGCTTCAAACCCTTCTCCTGGATGTGTTCGAAGAGATCAAAGAACGTGACGCCCGGCTCAATGACGGCATAATTCAAGTGATCATTGACCTCGAGGATGTTGTTAAGGCGGCTCAGATCCAACGCCACCATGCCGCGGGCGCGCGGTTCCGGCCCTCCGTAGCCCAGGTTCTTACCCTTGGAGAAAGACCACAGCGGAACACCAGTGCTGTTGGCGAGACGGACGAGCGCTTGGACCTCCTCCACACTGCCGGGACGAACGCCCGGCCACTTCGCCCGCCCGGAGTTCAGGGGGTAGGGATCGATATAGCCCTCCTGGGGCGTGGGGCGGACAACGTTGCCTTTGCCGATAATGGCTTCCGCCTCGTCGAGGAATGCGGCTTGGGCATCCATAAAGATCACATCACTTTCGGTGAAGGTGCCGCGGGTGCGGCAACGAATTGGGTCGCCTCGGTCTAAGGCGTTTCTTTCATCATGGCAAGCCGAATTCATCAAGTAAATGCCATGTTTTTGCTCATGCTCATCAGTAGAATTGACAATATGAATATCAGCCTGCACCCGTCGATCACGCTGCGCCAAGTCCTGCACTTTGTGGTCGCCGCGGAAACCGGGACCATGAGCGAGGCGGCCCGCAGACTGCACATGGCACCGTCAGCCATCTCCATGTCCATCGCCGAACTCGAGCGAATTGTCGGGGCGCAGTTGTGCATCAAGCGCAAATCCAAGGGCCTAACACTTACCTCCACCGGCATTGTGGTGTTCAGGCAGGCGCGCCAACTGCTTGACCTCGCCGACGACATAACGTCCTTGTCGAAGAGCGACCGTACAGACATCCGTGGCCCGTTGATCGTGGGGTGCTTCATGTCGCTGGCGCCCACCATCATTCCCCAGATGCTGGCCGATTTTGCGGATCAATGCCCGCACGTGGAGGTCGACTTCATCGAGGGGTATCACGAGGACCTTCAGGAACGCCTGCTCAACGGCTCCATCGACGCCGCCTTCGTCTATGACATGGACATCTCCCCTGCCCTGAAGACGGCGCCGTTGCTCTCGGTGGAACCTTATATCCTGCTCCCACAGGATCATTCCCTGCGCGAGGCCGAGGTGGTTTCGCTTCGGGATCTGGCCGCCAGCCCACTCATTTTCTTCGACGCCCCGCCCATCTCTACCCGCATCCTGGACATGTACCGCGACGCCGGACTTACTCCGAACATCCGGCACCGGTCACGCAGCTATGCCACGGTCAGATCCCTCGTTGCTGCGGGCCGCGGGGTTGCGGTGCTCTTCCAGCGGCCCATGCTCGACGCGCCTTACGAGGAACTGAAAGTTGTCCTGAAGCGTGTTGTGGCACCCCGCGTCGACACCCGCCCACCGGCCACCGTTTCGCTGGCCTGGACGCGGAGCATGCGCTTGAACGCCCGAGCCCAGGCATGGGTGGATGTGGCCGTCGAACGATTTGGCTCCGCGGGCACGGCGCCGAGCGGCCCTGGACTGGCGGGGGTGGTGGTTTAAGCCGAAGGGCGGGTCAGTCCAAGGTTGTCGCGTAGAGTGCTGCCCTCGTACTCACTGCGAAAGTAGCCACGATCCTGCAGCTCCGGCACCAGCTTGTCGCAGATCAGCTTGAAGCCTCCGGGGTTGAAGGGAGCGTTGAGGTTGAAACCGTCACAGGCCTTCGATTCGAACCAGTCCACCATGCGGTCGGCAACTTGCGAGGGAGTCCCGGCCATCCATTGATGTCCGGTGGACCGGGCAAGGTCCACGATCAGCTCGCGCAACGTCATGCCCATGTCCACGCTCTTCTTCCGGTAGATCTGGTAGCGGCTCCCCAGTCTGGGGTCGTCGGAAAACCACTCGGCCGGGATCTTCTCATCGAAGTCCAACTCCGACAGATCCATCTTCAGGTCAGCACCCACCTGCTTGCGGCCGTTACCGAGGTGCACGTAGCTGGCCAACTCGTCGGCAAGGTCCTGCGCCTCCTTCTCGGTGTCGCCGAGAATGGGCAGGATGCCCGGAATGATTTTGACGTCGTCGGGGTTCCGACCCTTTTCCGCCACCATGTTCTTGAACTTGGTGTAAAACTCGATGGACGGTTCCTTGAACGGCTGGGCGGTGTAAATCCCGTCCGCCACTGAGGAGCCCAGGTCCATGCCGGGCCCTGAGGATCCCGCCTGGACCAGCACGGGGCGCCCCTGCGGCGACCGCGGCATGTTGATGGGCCCTTCGACTTGAAAGAACTCGCCCTTGTGCCGGATGGCCTTGAGCTTGGTTCGGTCCACGTATTCGCCGGATTCCCGGTCCACGATGATGGCGTCATCGGACCAGCTGTCCCAGAGGCGCTGCACCACGTCCACGAATTCGGTGGCCCGCCGGTAGCGCACCGCCGGGTCCGGAACGTCCTCCACCCCATAATTGCTGAACCCATCCGAGGACGTCACGATATTCCAGCCGGCCCTGCCGTTGGACATGTGGTCAAGGCCGCACAGCTGCCGGGCCAGGTTGTACGGCTCGCAGAAGGACGTGGACATGGTGCCGATCAGGCCGATGTTCTTCGTCCGAGCCGCCAGCGCGGCAAGTACCGTCATCGGTTCGTAGAACCCGTTCATCTTGATGTCGCCCCGCATGACCGTGTTGGCGTGGACGATGTCACCGAAGAAGACGGCATCAAGTTTGGCGGCCTCAGCCATCGCGGTCAGATCTGCCACGAATTCCAGGTTGCCCAGCTCTTCAGCCCGGCTTCCCTCCATTCGCCAGCTGTCCTTGTGGTATCCCGCCGGCAGCATGAAGGTGGTGAGCACCATGTGATTCTTAGGCTTCATTGCCCGGTTCCTTTCGTGAGTGGGCGCCGATCCAGGCGCCTTTCTGCCTTCAGCATGGCAGTCGTCTGTTCTCCCGTAAATGCAGAAGTTTCAGCACAATAATTTCAATAAAGCTGACAATGGGGGTTAGGTGGGCATGAACCACAACGACGAAAGCCTCATGTGCCCCCCCGCTTCGGTATCTGCCCGTGGGGGAAGGCTTATACGGCGTCGAGCTTGACGCGTGAGCCTTCAGCCGTCAGGCGCACTGCTATGAGGCCCGCAACCAGGATGGCGATCCAGAACACCGCCACCATCCATATTCCGCCACCGGCTGCCAGAACGAGGCCCGTGGCGATCATGGGCGTAAAGCCCGCCCCGATCATCGAGGCTCCCTGGTAGGACAGGGATGCTCCCGTATAGCGAACCCCGGTGGGGAACTGCTCGGAGATGTAGGCGCCGATGGGACCCGCCAGCGCCCCCTGAACCAGTCCGTTGCCAATCACCACTGCCGCCGCAAAGCCCCACAAGGTCCCGTTCGTGAGCAGCATGATCAGGGGAAAGGCGAGGACGATGGCCCCGATGCCCGCGCCGGTAAGGACGGCGCGCCGCCCGATCCGGTCACTGAGGCGGGCGCTGTAGAAGCAGACTGCCACCGTCACCACGGCGGCGATTCCTTTCCAGTTCAGGACTCCGGATCGATCAACGCCACTTCCTACAGCCATGGAGACTCCCCATACGGTCAGCAGTCCCTGGCAGGCGTAGAATCCGAGCGTTGCCACAAGTGTCACCACAACGATACGCGGATACTTGCGGAGTACCTCAAGCAGGGGCGGGTGCTTAACTTTGGCGGATTCGGCGTCGAGCTGCTGGAAGACCGGTGTCTCGGCCACCCGAAGACGGATGATCATGCCGATCAGGATCAGGAGGGCGCTGAGGAGAAAGGGTATCCGCCAGCCCCACACCAGGAACTGGTCCCCGGTCAGGGCGGAAACGGCGGAGACCACTAGCGTGGCCAGCAGCCCACCGGCCGGTCCGCCGGCGTTGGCGAATGCTGCGGCGAGACCGCGCTTTTTCGTGGGCGCGTGCTCCAAGGCCATCAAGGTAGCGCCTCCCCACTCCCCACCAACTGAAATTCCTTGGATGACGCGCAGGAGGACCAGTATGACAGGCGCCGCAGCGCCGACCTGCGCCGGGGTAGGCAGAAGCCCGATTAAAACGGTCGCACCGCCCATCATGAGCATCGACAGCACCAGCATCTTTTTCCGGCCGATGCGATCGCCGAAGTGTCCGAACACGATGCCGCCAAGAGGACGGGCGACATATCCGGCTGCAAGGGTCGCGAAGGAGGCAAAAAGCGAGAGCCCGGGGCCGAGGTTGGCGAAGAATACCCGGTCAAACACCAGGGAGGCAGCCGTCGCGTACAGGATGAAGTCGTAGTACTCGATGATGCTGCCGATGAGACTGGAGCCCAGGATGCGGCGCATGTCTTTGGTGTTTAACGACTCAACCGGAGACTGGATGCTGCTCGATGACAGGTCGGCCGGCTTCTGGCTTCTCTCGTGAGCGGTTTTCGGTTTCAACATGATCTCTTTTCGAAAGCTGTGAGAGTTCGGTGACCGACGATGACATTGATCTATCGCGAAGCAACCCCTCCATGCGCTCTTTTAAGCATGACGGAGATCACAGCAGATGACCAATCAATAAGGCATAACCGTGGTCAAAGTATTTAATCCTGGCTGACTGGTTGCCAGGATGGAAGGAGGCGCCCGCCGCCCCTACCCCCGTGAAGGTGCAGCCTACCTGTGGAGATTACTGAGGAAGCGGGGATCTACCGGGGCAAGCCCGAACTTGCGGAATTCCATGGGGCGGTAGGCGCTCCACATGTTGTACCAATTCTCGTCCTCCCCCCAGACGACGGGAGGGCGGGAGTCGTCGTAAATCTGTTCCAGATCCGTATAAAGCTCTACAACGGCTCCCGAGGTCTCCACATAGTACGCGGCTATGTTGTGGCCCGCGCCGTGCCGCACCGGGCCCCAGATGAGTTCGCGGCCCAGCTTGTTCAGCCGGTCACCAAGTTTTCCGAGATCTGCGATGCTCTGCGTCTGCCAAGCGTGGTGGTGCAGAGTTCCCTCGCCTCGGACCAGCGCTATGCCGTGATGGTCAGGGTTGCACCGCATGAAGTAGGCAAAGTCGTCACCGATGACATCAGAAAGACGGAAATCCAGCACCCTGTGCAGGAATCGCATCATGCCGCCCACGTCACGGGGGTGGAAGTTGAAGTGTCCGTACCGGTCTGGACCGAAGGACTGCTGGATGGCGCTGTTTTCCTGCATGCCTACATAAATTTCGAAAACGACGCCCTCGGGTCCTATGAAGGAAAAACCGTCCTCGATGCCAGCACCGCGGGGCTTGTTGCTAACGATCGTCAGGTTCTCGTTCTCCACACGCCGCCGGATTTCCCGCAGCGCGTCGCCATTGGCCGCGACGAGGCCGAAACCATCGACCCCATTGACCTCGGACTCGACATAGACCAGTTCGTGGTGCACGTTGGCGGCCGCGAGGTATACGGCATCAGCGGTCCGTTCCGTTTCACGGAGTCCAAGGATCTGAGTCGCATCAAATACCGAGTTAGCCAGGTCCGTCGTCTGAATGCTTACGTGCCCCATGGCGCTTATCAATCCCCAAGACATCCTTGTCTCCTTACTCCTTGGTGGCTTCAGCGGGCATGTGACCGCCGCTACATGTCGATAAACAGTATCGCAGCCAGAATCGATTATCCAGCTATAAAGCACAAGGGAACCGATTATGCAGTTCAGGTTGACTTAACTATTCGTTTGAGGCACTATTCGTATACGATTTCGTACCTGATGAGGAGAAGGCTTTGGAGCAGGTCAACGGCGACACCCTGGCAGCAGCGCGCAAGGTGATCGCGGTACACATCAACTACCCCAGCCGGGCGGCCCAGCGCGGCCGCACCCCGGCCCAGCCGTCCTACTTCCTCAAGCCTTCCAGCTCGTTGGCAATCAGCGGAAGCCCCGTTGAGCGGCCGGCCGGCTGCGAACTCCTCGGCTACGAGG
>NZ_JAIFZQ010000018.1 GCF_019710585.1 Arthrobacter sp. MAHUQ-56
GGCCTTCCATGAACGCCCGGGCGTACATGCCGGGGGAGGCGTGGCCCTGGAAGAACACCTGGTCCCCGCCGCCGGGGGCGTCCTTGCCGCGGAAGAAGTGGTTGAAGCCGACCTCGTAGAGGGTCGCCGCGCCGGCGTAGGTGGAGATGTGCCCGCCAACGCCGATGTCGGGCCGCTGCGCCCGGTGCACCATGACCGCGGCGTTCCACCGCATGTAGGCCCGGTAGCGGCGCTCGTATTCCTCGTTGCCGGGGAATTCGGCTTCCTGGTCCACCGGGATCGTGTTCACGTAATCCGTGGTGGTCACCATCGGCACCCCGACGCTCTGCGCGCCCGCGCGCTGCAGCAGGCTCCGCATGATGTATTGGGCACGCTCGGTGCCCTGTTCCCTGATCAACGCATCCAGGGACTCAACCCACTCGGCAGTCTCTTCCGGATCACGATCAGGCAGCTGGTTAGTCAACCCGCTGAGGATATGGGAGGTATCTTCTCCTGCAGCCACGTCCAACCTCTCTTTGCGCGCATGAATCGGCGCACTCAGGCCAGGCAGGGTGACTGCCCGGCGTACATACGCCATGTGCGACGTATCGGTTACAACAGCCCGGTCATGTGTGCCGGGCAGCTTCCTAGCGCTCCTATGTCCGCGCGGAGTCACAAGGTCGTCGTCCGCAGGCATAGTTGTCACCAGCCACTCTAGCCCTGACCACAACACGATGCGTAGCCGCGGCCCGGACCCTGCGGTTGTATTTCGTTCGTCATACTTGGTGTGTGACGAAAAGCCGCTGCGGCAGGGCTTTCGGAACCGGATGTGACGCAGAATATGCGCAGTTCCGGGGGCGGCAGCTTGAAGCGCAGGCACAAAGGGTGTTGGCTTGGGAGTAACGGAAATCACTATGCACACCGCATAAATGAGGTATTGGAGGTACACGTGAGCGAGGCCGACGCCGCCACTTCGGTAAATGTGGCGGAAAAATTGGGTTTCAAGAATGGGGATCTGATTCAGGAGTTCGGTTACGACGACGATGTCGACTTCGACTTGCGTGACGATATTGAGGACTTCACCGGCTCGGAAATGCTGGACGAGGACGATCACGAAGTAGCTGACGCCGTCATCCTGTGGTGGCGCGAGGGCGACGGGGACCTGGTGGACAGCCTGGTGGATTCCCTCACCACCCTCAGTGAAAAGGGCGTTGTCTGGATTCTTACCCCCAAGTCCGGAAGGGACGGGTACGTCTCGCCCGCGGACATCCAGGAGGCCGCTCCCACCGCCGGCCTTCACGTCACCACTTCGGCCGGCGTCTCCAAGGACTGGAGCGCAACCCGCCTGGTCAGCAGGAAGAACAAGTGACGGCAGCGGTCGAGGCAGCTACCGCAGCTCTTCCCGCCCTCGGGTCGGCAGCACCGGACTTCGAGCTCGCCAACCAGTACGGTGAGCCGGTCAGGCTGTCGTCCTTCCGCGGGCAGAATGTGGCACTGGTCTTCTATCCATTTGCCTTTTCCGGCATCTGCACCGGCGAACTTTGCGAGATACGGGACAACCTCGCCACTTTCGAGGATGCCGACGCCGTGGTTTTGGCAGTGTCGGTGGACAGCAAGTTCAGCCTGCGGGCCTACGCGGCACAGGAGGGCTACGGCTTTGATCTGCTCGCCGACTTCTGGCCCCACGGTGGTGTCGCCGAGGCCTATGGCGTCTTCGATGCAGACAGCGGCATGGCAAAACGTGCCACCTTCATCATTGATGCCGAGGGCAAGGTCCGCTACAGCGTCGTGAATCCCCGGGGCCAGGCCCGCGACTTCGCCGAGTACCGCTCCGCCCTCGCCGGCCTGAAACGGGCCTAAGGGAACCGTGGCTGGGCGGCGGCAGGGGACAGGCCTTACGGGGTTTGCCAGCCTGCCGCCCGTCGTGCCGGACCCGCCGTCCGCCAGCGACCTTGAGGTGCTGGTCCGGATCCGGGACCTGCTTGCCGGCTCCCGTTTTGCCCTGCTGACCGGCGCCGGCCTCAGCACGGATTCCGGCATCCCGGATTACCGCGGCCCGGACTCGCCGCCCCGCTCACCCATGACCTACCAGGAGTTCGTGCGGGAGGCCGGCAACCGGCAGCGCTACTGGGCAAGGAACCACATCGGCTGGTCCCACCTCCGCCACGCGGACCCCAACCAGGGCCACTACTCCGCCGCCGAACTGGAGCGCCGCGGCTACCTGACCGGCCTCATCACGCAGAACGTGGACCGGCTGCACCAGGACGCGGGCAGCTCCAACGTCGTGGATTTGCATGGCAGGTACGACCAGGTGGTGTGCCTGGACTGCGGGCGGACGTATTCGCGCCGCCTGGTGGCCGGCATGTTGGAGGAACTGAACCCCGGGTTCCTGGAGCGGGCAGCAGCCAGCGGCCTGGTGGAAATGGCACCGGATGCCGATTCAACGGTGGAGGACCAGGAACTCATCGGCAGTTTCGTGGTTGCAGTGTGCCCCGCCTGCGGCGGGACGCTCAAACCTGATTTCGTCTACTTCGGCGAGAACGTTCCCAAGGACAGGGTGGAACGGTCCTACGCCATGGTGGATGAAGCGGCGGCACTGGTGGTGGCAGGCTCGTCGCTGACGGTGATGAGCGGGCTGAGGTTCGTCCGGCATGCCGCCAAGGAAGCCAAGCCCGTCGTCATCATCAACAGGGGAGCCACGCGCGGCGATGACAAAGCCACCATCAAGCTTGAAGCCGGGGTCAGCCAGGCCCTCGCCTACCTGGCAGGCGAACTTCCGCCCCGCTAGCCGCTGCCGGCATTCGTGCGGATTCGCGTTTGGGGCCGGACGTCGGGTAGAGTCTATGTTCGTTGGTTGCGGCGGGAATCGCCGGAAACCACAGATTTTGGGTCTTTAGCTCAGCTGGTAGAGCGCCACGTTTACACCGTGGATGTCATCGGTTCGATCCCGGTAGGACCCACAGGAAACACCCCGTTGTCCCGCTGCCCGCGGGTACAGCGGGGTTTTTTGCTTGTCCGCCGTCGCCCCCGGGGGCCCGGCGTGATTGTCGGACCCCTGTCCTAGATTGCAGGCATGGAACACGTCATAGTGCGCACTGACAACAATGGGATGCCGACGGCGGTACTGGCCCAAGGCAGGCAATGGTCTGTGGGCGCCGAGCCGGTCAGGTGGTTCGAGCGGGTCAACTGGTGGGAGACCAACCGCAGGATGCCCAAGGGCAACAGCAGGGTGGACGTCGAAGTCCTTCAGTTGCAGGTGAGGCTGGGAAGCAACAGCAGGTCCGCCCTCACCACGATGTACCTGCAGCGGGACGGCCTCGGCGGCGGCTGGCGGCTCCGCGAATCGACTGTTAACGCGGCGTGACCCAGGGCTTTCGGGCATTGGAAAACCCTCCACCGCGGCTATTGGGGGATGCCGCGGTGAAGGGCCTGGGATGAATATACCGTGAACCGCCGGAAACAAAAAGTCACGCGCCGTTTCATGTCGCGCCCATGCCTCCCTTGGCCTTTCGCGGCCGCAGGAGGCCTTCGCCCCGCCACTATCATGGTTAGTGTTCAGCTGGATGGACAGCACCACAAGCGCAGGCGCCTACCGAAGGAGAATCATGGCCGATTCCCGCACCACCCGCTCTTCCGACGGACTGGGAAGCTCGTCGCCGGCGCCGGCCGTTACCCGCGCCGCTGCCGTGCTGGATGCCCTTGCCGCCTCGGCGGGCGGAAGGCTCACCCTGAGCGACCTCTCCCGCGAACTTGGCATTCCCAAATCCTCCACGTCCAATCTGCTGCTCGCGCTGGAGGAGGCCCGCCTGATCAGCCGGCAGGGTTCCGAATTCACCCTGGGACGCAAGCTCGTGGAGCTGGGCGCCGCCTACCTGAGCCGGCTGGACGAGGTCCAGGAGTTCTATCGGTACTGCGAGCAGGCACCCACCCTGTCAGGTGAAACCGTCCGGATCGCCATGCTGGACGGTACCAACGTCATCTACCTCGCCCGGTACGAAGGCCATCCTGCCGTCCGGCTGACGTCAAACATCGGGGACAAGATGCCTGTGTCCCTGTGCGCCGTGGGCAAGGCCCTGATCGCCAGGCTGCGGGACCACGACCTTGACGACATGTTCCCCGATGATGCGCAGCTTCCGGTGATGACACCCAAGTCCCTCCGCACCGGCCGTGAACTCAAGGCCCAGCTTCAGGTCATCCGGGAGCAGGGCTACGCCTTCGAGGATGAGGAATCGACCACCGGCGTGGTTTGCCTGGGCGTAGCCGTTCCCACCAGGGGCGCCCACGGGCCCAGCCTGGGCCTGTCCGTCACCGCACTCAAGGCAACGTACACCCCGGAGCAGGGAGCGCAGATGGTCAAGGAACTGCGGGAACTGGCCCACTCGCTGGGCAACCCCATGGGTTCGTAACGGAGAAGAAGCCGCGGGCAACATATCGGGTCCGTCACTTGCCACCCGTTCAACTTGCTGTACGCTGTTCATCATAGTGATCAGCATGGTCGATGCTGTCGCTGACCTGCCAGGCCAACGGGGGCCTGGCGCGTGATGAGGGAGTTCTTGTGACAACTCGTACTAATGCACCGCGGGCCGCCGACGATACCGCTGTCGATCCGGACCAGCTGCGAAGGGCAACTCTTGCCAGCTCTGTCGGTTCCGCTCTGGAGTACTACGACTTTTATATCTACGGCCTGGCGTCGGCGCTGATCTTCGGGCCGCTCTTCTTCGCTCCGCTCGGCGAAAGTGGAGCGGTCATCGCCTCCTTTGCCACCTATGGTGTGGGATTTGCGGCGCGGCCGTTCGGCGGCATCGTCTTCGGCCATGTCGGGGACCGGTTCGGCCGCAAGATGGTCCTGATCCTCACGATCGGCCTGATGGGCATGGCCAGCTTTGCCATCGGCCTGCTGCCAACTTTTGAACAGGCCGGCATGCTCGGGGCGGTCCTCCTGGTGACCCTGCGGATTATCCAGGGGCTGGGGGCCGGTGCTGAGCAGGCAGGCGCAACCACCCTGATCTCCGAGGTGGCGCCGCGCCGCCGTCGTGGTTTCTTCGCTTCACTGCCGTTCGTCGGCATCCAACTGGGTACCCTGCTCGGGGCCGGAACATTCGCGCTGATGGCCCTGGCCGACAAGGCCGTCCTGCAGGGCTGGCTGTGGCGCGTGCCGTTCCTGGCCAGCTTTATCCTGATCGTGATTGCGGTATTCATCCGCCTGCGCCTGAAGGAGACGCCCGTCTTCCAGGAACTGGAAAAGCACCAGGCTGTGGTGAAGAACCCTGTCGGCCAGATCTGGAAGCATTCAAAGAAAAGCGTCCTGGTGGGCATCGGCCTGCGCATGGGGGAGAACGGTAACTCCTCGATCTACTCCGCCCTCCTGGTGTCGTTCATCAGCATGCCTGCCGGCGTCTTCGCCGGGGACAAGTTCATCGGCCCCACCGGCCTCCTCATCGCCGCAGCCTTCGCTGCACTCATGGTGGTTACCTTTGGTGCGCTGTCCGACCGTTACGGCCGTGTCCCCGTGTACCGTTATGGCGCACTGTTCCAGGCCGTCATCGCGCTTCCGGCGTTCTACCTCGTAACGCTTGGCAACGTGGCGCTCGTCTGGGTGGTCATGGTGGTGGGCATCGCTTTGGGCGTACAGTCCATGCTTGGTCCGCAGTGCGCCCTGTTGCCCGAACTCTTCGGTTCCCAGCACCGCTTTACCGGTGTTGCCCTGAGCCGGGAAATCTCCGCCGTCCTCGCCGGCGGGTTCGCCCCCATGATCGGCGTCGCACTCCTTGCCGCCACGAACCACTCCTGGCTGGTGCCCGCGCTGTATTCATTGGTGCTTGCGCTGATCTCGTTCCTCACCACCTTCTTCACTCCGGAAGCAGGTGGCCGGGACCTGGTCCTGGTCGAGGACGCCAGCTGACAGCTTTCACTAAAACGCCCGGCCGGTTTACTCCGGCCGGGCGTTTTGCTGCTGGGCAGGCGCTGGGCCTGTCAGCTGCGGGGCTCAGTAGAAGTGGACTGTGTCCACCAGGTGCGGCAGTTCGCCGCCGTCCAGGAAGGTGCGCAGGTTGCTGCAGAACCTTTCGGCAATCAGCCGGTTTTCCGCTGCACTCAAGGCGGAGGTGTGCGGAGAAACCAGGACCTTGGGGTGGCTCCACAGCGGGCTGTCGTGGGGGAGCGGCTCCACGGCAAAGACGTCCAGGCAGGCGTAGGAGACCTGGCCGTTGTCCAGTGCTTCCAGCAGCGCCTCCTCATCCACCACGGTTCCCCGCCCCACGTTGACGAAGACGGTGCCGGGCTTCATGGCGGCGAAGACGTCGCGGTTGAAGAGGTTCTCCGTGTAGGGCGTTCCGGGAAGGGTGTTAACCACGGCGTCGGCGGTGGCCAGGAGGCGCGGCAGGGCTTCGTTGCCGGCCACTTCCGCGATGCCTTCCAGGGGCTCCAGCGTGCGCTTGGTTCCACTGACCTGCATGCCGAGGGCGCGGGCCAGGCGCGCTGTTTCAAGGCCGATTTCTCCGAGGCCGGCAATCACCAGCCGTGAGCCGCTGGCCAGCCGGGTCGGGGTGCGGAGCGCGGGCCAGGCCTTGGCTTCCTGGTCCCGCACCAGCTCGGCCGTGCGCTTGAAGCCGTTGAGGATCCCCATGGTCGCGAACTCCGCCAGCGGCAGGGCGTGGACGCCGGCCGAGGTGGTGACCTTGAATTTCTGCAGGACCTCCTGGTCCAATCCGGAGGCCTTCACGGCTCCGCCTGCTCCGGCGGCCATCGCGTGGACCCACTGCAGGTGTCCATTTTCGACGGCGACGCGCGCCAGCCCGGACGGGCTCTCGTTCGGGAAGCCGTACAGCACCTGGGCGCTGTTCAGCATGTCCCAGTAGCGCTCTTCCTGTTCGGCGGTCCGCTGGAAGGCGGGGTCCCCCGCGTGGTCGGCGGGGTACCGCTCAGGCGGCAGCAGGTCGGGCTCGTACAGGACAGTCACGGAGGGGTCCACGGCGCGGATTTGGTCCACGAACTCGGCCTCGAGCGGGACGGCGATGGCCACGGTAGTAATTGGAGTCATGCTGTTCATCATACTGAATAGCGGCAAAAGTACTGAACAGGCAGCGGCGTGGGGCTTGTGGTCAGTGGTGCACGGGAATGAAGACCCGCGGCTGCTCGGTCCAGGTGTCCGACATCTGGGACATGGTCCGGCGCATGATGCGGTCCGAAGCTTCCCGTGCAGCCGCGGCGTCGCCCCGTGCGATCGCCTCTGCCACGTCCACATGCCACTGCAGCGCCGCCTGGTGCGGGTGGTCCGGCATCAGGCCATGGACGGTCCGGCCCGTCAGGGTCTCAGCCACCTGCCCCATGAGGTTGGCGAACATTTCGTTGCCGGACCCGGAGAGCAGCAGCGAATGGAACCGGATGTCCAGTTCCAGGAAGCGTGCGGTCTCGCCGTTGTTGCCGGCTTCGCGCATGGCGCGGGCAACGTCGACGAGCTCGAGCCGCAGTGGCGCCGGGGCATTTTGCGCGGCGAGCTCAGCGGCGGCGGGTTCGACGGCGGCGCGCAGCTCCGCGAGGGAGCGCAGCTGGGCACCTCGGGCGTCGCTGGCCAGGCGCCACCTGATGACCTGCGGATCGAAGGGGTTCCACCGGCTCGGCGGCAATACCCGGATGCCCACCCGTTTGGTGGTCTCCACCAGCCCCAGTGACTGCAGGACCCGCACCGCTTCGCGGACCACGGACCGGGATACCTTCAGCTCGTCCTCCAGCTGTTCGGCGAGCATGATGTGGCCAGCGGGAAGGTCGCCCGAGATGATGCGGGTGCCAAGGTTCTCGATGGCACGGTGGTGCAGGCTGCTGGTCATGCTGCTAAGCCTAGTGCGGGCGGCGATGCCGGGCGGCAGCGGTCGTAGACTGGCCGCGACACAAACAGTTCCATTACGCGGCCGTTACTTTCCAGTCGCCGCCGGAATATATATGCTTTATTCCGACCCCCTGATATGCCTCGGCGTCTTCCGCCCGTGGAAGGCAGCATCCGTCGCACACAATGAATTGGAGTTATTGATGTCTGCACACATCGGTGTCACCGGCCTCGCAGTGATGGGCGCCAACCTGGCCCGCAACCTGGCCCGCAACGGCTTCACGGTTGCCCTGCACAACCGGTCGGTGGAAAAGACCGACACCCTGCTGGAGAAGTACGGCTCCGAGGGCGACTTCATCCGGACCGAAAGCCTGCAGGAACTGGTCGACTCCCTGGAGAAGCCGCGCCGCGTGCTCATCATGGTCAAGGCCGGCAAGCCGGTTGATTCCGTCATCGAGCAGCTTGAGCCGCTCCTGGAGCCGGGTGACATCATCATCGACGCCGGCAACTCCCACTACGAGGACACCCGCCGCCGCGAGGCCGCGCTGGCCAAGAAGGACCTGCACTTCGTGGGCGTTGGCGTCTCCGGCGGCGAGGAGGGCGCGCTGAAAGGTCCGTCCATCATGCCCGGCGGATCGAAGGAGTCCTACAAGGCCCTCGGCCCGCTGCTGGAAAAGATCTCCGCCAAAGTCGACGGCGAACCCTGCTGTGCATGGATCGGAACCGACGGCGCGGGCCACTTCGTCAAGATGGTCCACAACGGCATCGAATACGCCGACATGCAGGTCATCGGCGAGGCCTTCGACCTGCTCCGCTCCGGTGCCGGCATTGAACCCGCCGAGCAGGCCAAGATCTTCACCGAGTGGAACAAGGGCGACCTGTCGTCCTTCCTGATCGAGATCTCCGCCGAAGTCCTCGGCCACGTCGACGCGAAGACCGGCAAGCCGTTCGTCGACGTCGTGGTGGACGCCGCGGGCCAGAAGGGCACCGGCCGCTGGACCGTCATCTCCGCGCTTGAGCTGGGCTCCCCGGTCTCCGGCATCGCCGAATCGGTCTTCGCCCGTGCGCTGTCCTCGCAGGCTGCGCAGCGCAAGCTGGGCCAGGAACTGCTCGAAGGCGGGGAATCCGCCGTCGAAATCCCTGAAACCTTCGTGGAGGACGTCCGCCAGGCGCTGTACGCGTCAAAGCTCGTCTCCTACGCCCAGGGCCTGGACATGCTGACCTCCGCAGCCAAGGAGTACGGCTGGGACCTGAAGCTGGACGAGATTGCTTCCCTGTGGCGTGCGGGCTGCATCATCCGCGCCGAACTGCTCAAGGACATCACCAAGGCTTACGCCGCGGACGAAAAGCCGGCCAACCTGCTGTTCGCCCCCGCCTTCACCAAGGCGATTGCCGAGGCCCTGCCGGCATGGCGCCGCGTGGTTGCCACGGCGGTGCAGCTCGGCATCCCGGTGCCGGTTTTCTCTTCCTCCCTGGCCTACTACGACGGCCTGCGCCGCAAGCGCGTGGCCGCCGCCCTGATCCAGGGCCAGCGCGACCTGTTCGGCGCCCACACGTACGGCCGCGTTGACGCCGAGGGCACGTTCCACACCCTCTGGGGCGAGGACAAGTCCGAAATCGCAGCGGTGGACACCCACTAGGACCTGCAGCAGCAGCACGAAAGGCGGGCAGTTCCCGGAAAATCCGGGAACTGCCCGCCTTTTGCATGGCTGGCGGTGGCTGCGGCGAAGCGGCCCGCGGCCAGGTGTCAGATGCGGTATTCGATGTCGTACTCGGCCGGGTCGACGGCGGGTTTGGTCTCCCGCTGCGCATCCCTGTGGCGCCACTTGGCGGGAACGCCCGTGACGATCGATTCCGGCGGGGCGTCCTTGACCACTACGGCATTGGCTCCGACGGCGCTGTCACGGCCGATGGTGATGGGGCCCAGGATTTTGGCGCCCGCGCCGATGGTCACGCGGTCTTCGATGGTGGGGTGGCGCTTGATCCGCGCCAGCGACCGGCCGCCGAGCGTCACGCCGTGATACATCATGACGTCTTCACCGATCTCGGCTGTCTCGCCGATGACCACGCCCATGCCGTGGTCGATGAAGAACCGCCTGCCGATGGTGGCGCCGGGGTGGATCTCGATGCCGGTCCAGGAGCGCCCCAGCTGCGACAGGAGCCGTGCCGGGAACCGGAGCGCCGGGTTCTGCCACATCCGGTGCGTCAGCCGGTGGATCCAGATGGCGTGCAGGCCGGAATAGGCGAAAAAGTTCTCAAAAGAACCTCGAGCCGCCGGGTCGTGGGACCGGGCGGCGTCGAGGTCTTCCTTCAGTCTTGCGAAAAAGCCCACAAAGTTCTTTCTACAGGAAACGGGCGGAGGACGGCTTGGAATCAGCCGCGGATGTCGTCATAGAGCACGGTGGAGATGTAACGCTCGCCGAAGTCGCAGACCACCGCGACGATCAGCTTGCCGGCGTTTTCCGGACGCTTTGCCAGCTCCAGGGCACCCCAGACGATGGCGCCGGAGGAGATGCCGCCCAGGATGCCTTCCTTGACGCCAAGCTCCCGGGCCACGCGGACGGAGTCCTCGAGGGTGGCATCCAGGACCTCGTCATAGACGTTGGTGTCGAGCAGTTCCGGAATGAAGTTGGCACCCAGGCCCTGGATCTTGTGCGGGCCGGGGGCGCCGCCGTTGAGGATCGGGGAATCCTTGGGCTCCACGGCCACGATCTGGACGCCCGGCTTGCGTTCCTTCAGCACCTGCCCGACGCCGGTGATGGTCCCGCCGGTGCCGATGCCGGAGACAAAGATGTCAACCTCGCCGTCGGTGTCAGCCCAGACCTCCTCAGCGGTGGTCTTGCGGTGGATCTCCGGGTTGGCCTCGTTGGCGAACTGCTGCGCCCAGATGGAGTTCTCCGTGTTGGCAACGATCTCCTGGGCCTTTTCGACCGCGCCTCGCATGCCTTCCGAACCCGGGGTCAGCACAATTTCGGCACCAAAGGCGCGCAGCATGACCCGGCGTTCGGTGGACATGGTCTCCGGCATGGTGAGGATGACCTTGTAGCCGCGGGCAGCACCCACCATGGCCAGCGCGATGCCGGTGTTGCCCGAGGTGCCTTCGACGATGGTTCCGCCGGGCTTGAGGGCCCCGGACTTTTCCGCGGCGTCGATGATGGCAACGCCGATGCGGTCCTTGACGCTGTTGGCCGGGTTGTAGAACTCCAGCTTGACGGCGACGGTGGCGCCCAGGCCCTCGCTGAGCCGGTTGAGCCTGACCAGCGGGGTTCCGCCTACCAGCTGCGTTACATCGTCATAGATCCGTGCCATGTACATACGCCTATCTCTGAAGGGTGAATACTGAGGTCAGCCTAACGAGGCCGCGTAACGGTGGCTAAGCGTTAAGCCATGCAGAGTAATATTTCCGCGCCTTGGCGAGCTTGGGGTTGATGATCACCTGGCAGTACCCCTGCTCCGGGTGCTTTGCGTAGTAGTTCTGGTGGAACTCCTCGGCCACGTGGAACCGGGGCAGCCGGCTGACTTCCGTGACGATCGGATGCGCCCACAGCGCCTGGTTCCGTTCGATGGCCTCCTCGAACAGGATCTTCTCCTCCGTGGTCTCGTAGAACATGGACGAGCGGTACTGCGTGCCGACGTCGTATCCTTGGCGGTTCAGGGTCGTGGGGTCGTGCAGGGCGAAGAACATGTCAAGGATGACCTCGGACGGAATGACCTCCTCATCGAAGGTCACCGCCACCACTTCCGCGTGCCCGGTGGTTCCGCTGCAGACGGAGTAGTAGTCAGGCTGGGGATCGTGGCCGCCGGTGTAGCCGGACACCACTGAGCTGACGCCCCTGGTCTTCTGGTAGACGGCGTCAAGGCACCAGAAGCAGCCTCCGCCAAGAACAAAAGTTTTCATGACCTCTTCAATGGTTGGCGGCGTCGGATGATTCCCGGGCGCCGGTGCCCGGACGGGCAACATAAGGCGGCGCAAGGGCGATGGGGTAAAACTAAGACTATGGAACCTGTGGACACCGACGTTACCGGCCCGGCAGATCACGACGCCGAAGATCACGACGCCGGCGGCTCCTCCGGCGGCCCGGCCGCCGGCATGGGCGCGCCCACGCTGGGCGAACTGCTCCTCGCCGTGGAGGAACTCTGGCCCGAGTCCCTGGCCGAGAACTGGGACGAGGTGGGCCTGGTGGCAGGCCATCCCGCTGCTCCGGTGACCAAGGTCATGTTCGCGGTCGATCCCACGCTGGAGGTGATCGAGGAAGCGGTGGAATGGGGCGCCGAACTGCTCATCACCCACCACCCGCTGCTGTTGAAGGGGGTCACATCCGTTGCCGCCACAACCGCGAAGGGCCGCGCGGTGCACCGGCTGATCGAGTCGGGAACAGCACTGCTCACCGTGCACACCAACGGGGACTCCGCCGTCGGGGGCGTCTCCGACGTCCTTGCCGACGCCCTGGGCCTCCAGGACGTTGCACCGCTGGCCGTGTCCGCCAACGGGCTGCCGGAAGAGGGCATCGGGCGCGTCGGGGACCTGGCGGACGCCATGAGCCTGGGCGACTTCGCCGCCAGGGTGTTCGGGATCCTCCCATCCGTGGCCGGGGGAGTGCGCGTCTCGGGCGACAAGGACGGCCTCGTGCGGCGCATCGCCGTCTGCGGCGGGGCCGGCGATTCATTGTTCAGCGAGGTCCGGGCCAGCAACGCAGACGTCTATGTCACCGCCGACCTCCGGCACCATCCCGCTTCCGAGGCACGCGAAGCTGCCCTCAACGGCCGGCCCTACCTGGTGGATGTCTCGCACTTCGCCAGCGAATGGCTCTGGCTGCCGGCCGCCGCGGCAGCACTCGGCAATGTGCTGGCGGACCAGGGCCATGACGTTGAGATCCAGGTCAGCACCACCAACAGCGACCCCTGGGACTTCATCCTGACCCCGGGCTAACCCCGGGGCACGGCGAGGCAGGGGAACAGGACACGCGCTAGAGTCTAGGAAGCGCCGGTCAGGCGCCCGGCCCCGGCCGGCAGGTCTCAAGCGGAGGTAACAGTGGCCAAGGCAGCACCGGCGGAACAGTTGAAGTTGCTCGAACTGCAGGGCCTGGACGCCAGCCTGAAAGCCCTCGCCACCCGCCGCCGCACGCTGGAAAACGACCCCCGGATCAAGGACCTTGAGGCCGCCCTGTCAGTCGCCAACGGCGAACTGGGCGCGGCGAAGGTGGCTGTGCACGATGCCGAGGCCGAACTGAAGCGGGCGGAGGCCGACGTCGAGCAGGTTGCTTCCCGCATCGAACGCGACGAGGCGCGGCTGAACAGCGGCACCGGCCTGTCGAAGGACCTCGTGGCGCTGCAGAAGGACATCGCCTCGCTGACCAAGCGGCGCTCGGACCTGGAGGATGTGGAACTGGAGGTCCTGGAGCGGCTGGACACGCTGCGGGAGCGGCAGGCCACCCAGCAGCGGATCGTCGATGACATCCAGGGTTCCTTCGCCGGCATCCGCGGGGAGCTTGACGCCGCGCTGGCAGAGGTTGACGCCGAGGCCCGGGGCGTCCAGGACAGGCGCAACGAATTCGCCCGGGGCCTGGACGCCGGCCTGCTGGCCGTCTACGAAAAGACCCTGGCCAGGCGCGGCGTGGGTGCGGCCCGGCTCTTCCATGGCACCTCCGAGGCGTCGGGCATGAAACTGAGCCCCGGCGACCTGGCGGAGATCAAGACGGCCGCGGCGGACGACGTCGTCTTTTGCCCTGACTCCGGCGCTATCCTGGTCCGCTCGGACGAATGGTCCTGAGCCGCAAGGTCAGCCCGGCAGGATGATGTTCAGGGCGTGCGGCTTTCGCGCGGACCCCGGCACCAGCTCCGCGTCCCATTTCTCCCGCGCAGCCTTCAGCACGTCCGACGGCGTTGCGGGCACCTTTCCGCGGCGCGCCAGCAGGTGCCGCGCGAGTTCGCCGCGGGTGTGCTTGGCGAAATGGCTGACCACCTTGCGCACCCCGCCTGCCTCCGTGAAGACGTTGACCGTCACGGTCTGCTCCGCCGGCGGAGCCCACGCCGCCGCATAGGTGGTGGACCGGCAGTCCACCAGCAGGTGGCCGGACACAGCCTCCCTGAGCGCATCGGTGAGCTGCGGCTTCCAGAACGTGGCAAGCCGCCCGACGTCGGGCAGCGGGGTCCCCATGGACAGCCTGTACGCGGGCACGCTGTCCCCGAGGCGGATGGCGCCCCAGAGCGCTGAAACCACCAGCACGCACTCGTCCGCCTTGCGCCGCTGGGTCTGCGTCAGGGACTGGTAGCCCAGGGCGTCATAGAGGACGCCGGAGTAGATGCGGTGTGCCGGGGCGGCCGGTTCTGCGTGCAGGCGGGTGTTGCGTTCGACGTCGTCCTTCAGCGAAGCCCCCACGCCCAGCAGCGCGAGGGCATCCTCGTGCGCACTCACCGTGCCCAGGGCGTCCAGGACTTTTGCGCGGTACGCGTTCAGCTGGGGGAAGCTCAGTGACGGCCAGTCGACGGCGGATCCCCGGACTGCGGGTGTCTTGCCTTCGGAAGGGGGAAGCAGAATCAGCACCGTCCGATCCTACCGGCGACAGGGATCGCCTCCGGCGCCGGTAGACTGGATGGCGGATGGGACAGCCAGACGGCCGCGCGCCACGCAGGTGGCTCGAGGAACGTCCGGGCTCCACAGGGCAGGGTGGTGGGTAACGCCCACTCGGGGTAACCCGCAGGCCAGTGCCACAGAAAACAGACCGCCCGCCTTCCCCGTCCCCGGACAGGGGAGCGCGGGTAAGGGTGAAACGGTGGTGTAAGAGACCACCAGCTTCCCGGGTGACCGGGAAGGCTAGGTAAACCCCACCCGGAGCAAGGCCAGACAGGACACGTTTGAGGGCTGCCCGCCCAAGTGTCCGGGTAGGCCGCTGGAGGGTGCCGGCAACGGTACTCGTAGATGGATGGCCGTCGCCCCCGTTCCGGTAACGGGACGGGGGAACAGAACCCGGCGTACCGGCTGTCCCATCCGCACACCCGGGTCAAGCCGGCATCCCGGTTTGACCTGACACTGCGGGTTGGGGATGCTGGACCGTGGCCGTAAACACCGACCCCCCGACCGTGACCGCAGAAGTCCATCCGCAGCTCCCGTCGCACGGCCTCCAGGCCGTCGCCTTCATCGGCTTCCTGGCCCTTTCCGCGGCGGCATGGGCGCTTGCCTCCATCCCCATCATCCTGAATCTTGGCGGCTGGTTCGCTGCTGCCGCCAACGCACCCTGGATGCCGCCGGGCTGGATGTTCCGCTCGATGTGGATGGCCCTGTATGCCGGTGTTGCCGTCGCCGCGTGGCTGGTCTGGCGCAGGGGAGCGATGGTTGGCGGCACCCTGGCCGGTTACACAGCCCAGCTCCTGCTCAACGCCGCCTGGCCGGCGACTTTCTTTGGCCTCTTCCCGATCCTGGGAACGGCCGCTTTATGGGCGGCGTTCGCCGTGATCTGCGCCCTGGCCGTTTCCCTGGCATTCCTGGTCCTGCGTTTCGGCCCCGCCAGTGCCGGCGCCGGGCTCCTGGTGCTGCCGTATCTCTCCTGGGTGGTCTTCTCCGCCAGCCTGAACCTCTATTCGGCACTCCACAACTGAGAGCCCGCATCCGGTGGGGGCTGTGTGAGTGATTTCACGCGATACGGTCCTGTTCCGGGGTGCGGGCCAAATTAGAATAGTGGAAGGACGCAGGAGTTCTTCCGCCGGGAATTGCGTTCGCAACCGGCGGTTTTTCTTTGCAGCGATCCAGGTGCCTGGGGGCCGACCCCTGCAGGCGCCGGTGCCCCTGGACATCATCAGGTGGCCTACATCTGTGTACGAGGACGTACACGGCTGAACCGAGGAAGGTATTTCTGTGAGCCAGACGTCTGATTCTTGCCTTGACACGTGGATGGGCCGGGAGGCCCTCGCCGAGGCCATGATCCCGGTGATCGGCAGGCTGTACCGCGAAAACAACGTGGTGACCAGCATCCACGGCCGGAGCCTGATCAACAAGTCCACCATGAACATCCTCAAGGCGCACCGTTTTGCGCGCCGGATGAGCAAGGACGAGCTGCTCCTGGAGGAAACAGCACCCCTGCTGAACACCTTGGCCGGCCTTGAACTGGGTGCGGCCGCCATCGACATCGCCCGGCTGAACCAGAAATTCAAGGAGGAAGGCAACGGCGCCTCCCTCGAAGAGTTCCTCCGCGGCGAGCTCGCCGAGATCGTCGGCAAGCGCGGCGGAGACGAGCGCACCAGCACCGACGTCGTGCTCTACGGCTTTGGCCGGATCGGCCGCCTGCTGGCGCGCCTCCTCATCGAAAAGGCCGGTGGTGGGCACGGCCTGCGCCTGCGCGCCATCGTGGTACGCCGCGGATCCGACAACGACCTTTCCAAGCGCGCCAGCCTGCTCCGCCGGGACTCCGTCCACGGTTCCTTCGAGGGCACCATCCGGATCGACGAGGCGGCCAACACCATCACGGCCAACGGCGTCCGGATCCAGGTCATCTACTCCAATGATCCCGCCACGATCGACTACACCGCCTACGGCATCAACAACGCGCTGGTGGTGGACAACACCGGCCGCTGGCGCGATGCCGAAGGCCTCTCCCAGCACCTGCAGAGCAAGGGTGTTGCACGGGTGCTGCTGACTGCACCGGGCAAGGGCGAGCTGAAAAACATCGTCCACGGCATCAACCACCGGGACATCGAGGACAGTGACACGATCGTCTCCGCTGCGTCCTGCACCACCAACGCCATCACTCCGGTCCTGAAGGCCATCAACGACAAGTTCGGCGTGGTCCACGGCCACGTGGAAACCGTCCACTCCTTCACCAACGATCAGAACCTGATCGACAACTTCCACAAGGGCGACCGCCGCGGCCGCTCCGCCGCCCTGAACATGGTGATCACCGAGACCGGCGCCGCCAAGGCGGTGGCCAAGGCCCTCCCCGAACTCCTGGGCAAGCTGACCGGCAGCTCCATCCGCGTCCCCACCCCGGACGTCTCCCTGGCCATCCTGAACCTCAGCCTGGAAAACGGCACCACCAAGGACGAGGTCAACAACTACCTGCGGGAAATGTCGCTGCACTCCGACCTGCGCAAGCAGATCGACTACATCGACTCTCCCGAGGTGGTCTCCACCGACTTCGTGGGCTCCCGCCGCGCCGGCATCGTCGATGGCCTCGCCACCGTATCCGCGGACAAGAACCTGGTCCTCTACGTCTGGTACGACAACGAGTTCGGCTACAGCTGCCAGGTGGTCCGCGTCATGGAGGAAATGGCCGGCGTGAACCCGCCGTCGTTCCCCGCGAAGGAAACGGCTTCGGCGCTCGCAGCTATCGCCGTCTAGCACGTTCCAGCGAATTCCCGGCTGGTTCTCTGGAATCAGCCGGGAAAGGGGACCACACTGTTCCCATGGACAACGAATCGACGCTTCAGCACGAGACCACCCTGGAACACGCACTCGACGTAGCCAAGGCCAACCACAAGGAAGCCGTCCGGCTGCTTGAGCGTGCCCGGGCCGCGCAGAAGACCGGCGATGTCACCGAGGACCGGGTCCGCCAGCTTGAGGGGCTCCTGGCCATCGCCGAGGAAGACCTGCGAAGGGTCATGCGCGAGCAATAGCAGGGCAGGGTGTGATCCATCACTCGTCCTCAACAGTGTGGATATCGGCGGCCTGGCACATCCTGTGTCCTAGGCTCATGGGATGCCTGACTCCCGCCCCCTGGCCGCATGAGCATCAGCTGGTCCGCCTACCGCCGTGCACGCCGGCGTTCCCGCCAGGCCTGGGCTGTCCTCGCAACGTGCGCGGCAGCAGTACTCGCCGCCGTCTTCTGGTTTTTCACCGCCGGCCAGTTCGCCGCCGCCGGACCTGCGCCGGACGCGCCCACAGAGGCGCCGGTCATCGACCCCGCCTGGATGAAACCGGTGGCGCAACCGCATGCGGTTCCCGCCGGTCCGGCACTCTCCGCGCTGGACAGGCTGGCCGTGAAGGGCCGGGCTGCGAACACCGGCTACGACCGTGAGGCATTCGGCCAGGCCTGGCTGGATGTTGACCGCAACGGCTGCGACACCCGCAATGACATCCTGCGGCGGGACCTCGCGGATGTGGTGTTCGCGGAAGGATCGCGCTGCAGGGTGACAGCGGGGCATTTCAGGGAGCCCTATACAGGCCAGGCGGTGGACTTCCGGCGCGGCTCAGAGAGCAGCCGCGCGGTGCAGATCGACCATGTGGTGGCCCTGGGCGATGCCTGGCAGAAGGGCGCGCAGGGGCTCGCTGCCAAGGACCGGCAGAGCCTGGCCAACGATCCGCTGAACCTCATTGCCGTTGATGGTCCGGCGAACCAGCAAAAAAGCTCGGGCGATGCTGCTACGTGGCTGCCGAAGAACACCGCGATCCGCTGCCATTACGTGGCCCGCCAGATTTCGGTGAAGGCCGCCTACGGACTGTGGGTCACGGAAGCGGAAAAGGACGCCATGAAGCGGGTCCTCTCCTCCTGCCCGGAGCAGCCAACCATCAGTACGCGCTGACGCCAACCATCAGTACATGCCGACCCCCGCCGCGGATGGTCAGTGGCCGAACGGGTCAGGGTCGACGCCCGGCAGCCAGGTCAGCCCCGGCACGCCCCAGCCGTTCTTCTTTGCCTGCTTCTTTGCTTTGCGGGCGTAGCGGTCAATCAGCCTGTTGACGTACAGCTTGCCGTCGAGATGGTCGTACTCGTGCTGGATGACCCTGGCAAACCAGCCGGTGGCCTCGAACTTCACTGGCCGGCCAAAGCCGTCAAACCCCTCCACGCGCGCCCACTCGGCGCGTTTGAGCGGGAACTGTTCCCCGGGGAAGGACAGGCAGCCCTCTTCCTCTTCATCCGGGTCGGGGGCAGCGCCGGAGACCTTGGACAGGGTCAGCACGGGATTGACCAGCACGCCCGTGGGGGGAGCTCCGTCGTCATTGGCATATTTGTAGACAAAGATGCGTTTGCCCACCCCAATCTGGGGAGCCGCGAGACCCACGCCGTTGGCGGCGTCGTTGGTCTCGAACATGTCGGCAATCAGGGTGCGGAGTTCGTCGTCGAAAACCTCCACCTCGGCGGCCCGCCGGTGCAGGACGGGTTCACCCCAGATGGTGATCGGCAGAACGGTCATCTCGCAGCCCTCCGGAGGTATCCAGTGCAAAAAGTGATGCATGACAAAGGAGGCCGCACCGGATATCCGGTGCGGCCTCCTTCTTGACGGCTGCATGTGCCGCCCTGTGAGGGTGAGCGACGGGGGTTGAACCCGCGACCTCCTGGACCACAACCAGGCGCTCTGCCAACTGAGCTACGCCCACCATGAGCTTCAAGGAAGGCCGTTCAACCGGCTCCCTGGAAACGCAACTCAAATAGCTTACCTGCTCGAAAGGGGTGCTTTGTCCACTTTTGGCGATTTCCACCAAATTTCCTGCAAACGTGGCGCAGATTACGCTCCGGCATCCCCGCCGGTGATGCGCCTGGCGATCTTCTGGGCGGCAGCACTGTCGGGTCCGGGCGCCGGCACGAACACCGCTTCACGGTAGTAGCGGAGTTCGTCGATGGAGTCCTTGATATCGCCGAGGGCGCGGTGGCCGCCCTTTTTCGCCGGGGACTGGAAGTAGGCGCGCGCGAACCAGCGGCGGGAGAGTTCCTTGATGGTGCTGACATCGATCACCCGGTAGTGGAGGTGCTCGACGACGGCGGGCATGTCGCGGGAGAGGAACACACGGTCCGTGCCAACGGAGTTGCCACCCAACGGGGCCTTCCGGGGGTCCGGAACCCAGGCGGAGATGTACTCCATCACGGCGGCCTCGGCCTCGGCCATGGTCTTGCCGTGCGGAAGTTCGGCAAGCAGGCCGGACTTGGTGTGCATGTCACGGACGAAGTCGGACATCTGGGCCACTGCCGCGTCGTCGGGTTTGATCACTACGTCGACGCCGTCACCCAGGATGTTCAGTTCCGAGTCCGTGACCAAGGCTGCGACCTCGATGAGGGCGTCGTTCTTGATGTCCAGACCGGTCATTTCGCAGTCGATCCAGACAATTCGTTCGTTAGTTATAGGCACCGGACCAGCGTACCTTTACAGCCTCCGGCCACCGGCCGATGCTAGGATTTCGGGTACGCGGCGGGTCGCCCTCCGCCTTGGAGCGTGCCCCGGACAACGGGACGTGACGCGGTAACGCAAGAAGATTGGACAATCCTGAGATGACGGCGCCTGTGCCCGCAGCGGGGGAGATGGCGGCGGACGGTATCCCCGGCGCAAGGGGTGCCGAAGTGGACAATCCCCGCTCGTCCTTGCTTGCCGGCTTCCTCGGTTCCCTTTTCATGCTTTTCGGTTCCATCGGCGTTGGCTGGCTGGCCCCCGTTTCGGAACTGCGCCGCATGCCCCTCTTCATCTGGATGCGCACTGAAGCGCCCGGCGTCGCCTTGTCGATCGTGTTGCTGGCAGTGGGGGGCATGCTGCTGGTGCGCGCCTGGCTGCGGCTGGGCCAGAAGGTCCGGGTGTGGGGCCTGCAGGCCCGGCGGGCTACCCTTGCCGCGGTGGTGGCCTGGGGATTGCCCATGATGTTCTGCGTGCCCCTGTTCAGCCGCGACGTATACGCCTATATCGGCCAGGGCCGTTTGATGGTCGAGGGCTTCAATCCCTACGAAAACGGCATCTCCGCCCTCTCCAACTACTTCCAGCTGGGCGCGGACAAGATGTGGACCGAAGCCCCGGTGCCGTACGGGCAGCTGTTCCTGTGGATCGAGCAGTTCGTGGTGTGGCTGACCAATGTCCAGCCCGAGGCGAGCATCATGCTGTTCCGGCTTGTGGCACTGGCGGGCGTGGTGCTCTGCGTGATCTACGTGCCCCGCCTCGCGGAGCTGCACGGTGTCAACCCGCACCGGGCCCTCTGGCTGACGGTGGCCAACCCGCTTTTCCTGACCAATTTCATTGCCAGCGTGCACAACGACTCCCTCATGATCGGACTCGCGCTGGCCGGGCTGTACTACTCCGCGACGCACCGCCCCATCCGTGGCATCCTGCTGGTGACGCTCTCCATTGCGGTCAAGCCCATCACGATCCTCTTCCTGCCGTTCATCGGGCTCCTGTGGGCCGGAAAGGACGCCGGCTGGGTGCGAAAGGGCGTGTTCTGGGCCCTGACCGCCGCCCTGAGCCTCGGTGTCCTGGCGGCTCTTAGCCTGGTCAACGGATTCGGATTCGGCTGGATCAACGGGCTGTCGGCTCCGGGCAGCATCTCCATCTGGTACGCCCCCGTAGGCCTGATCGGCATGGTGGTGGGCTCGCTGGCCAACGCCTTCGGACTGGACGGGTCGGTGCCTGCCGGGTGGGTGTTTGACGCCGGCAAGCTGCTGGCCGTGGGCGTCGTCGCCTGGCAGATGTTCAGGGGGGAATACGACCGGTTGATGCGCCGCCTGGCCCTCGGCCTGGCCGCCGTGGTCCTGCTGGCCCCTATCATCCAGGCCTGGTATGTGGTGTGGCTGATCCCGCTCTTCGCCGTCACGGGCATCCGCAACGACTGGCAGGTCAAGGCGCTGTATTTCATTGTGTCCTTCTTCATGATCTACGCCATCTCGGACCAGCTGGACGTCTTCCCGTACCTGCAGACCCAGGACCTGGGCTTCGCGCTTGCCCTGGCGCGGATTGCCGCCGCGGTGACCGCCCTGTTGTTCGCCCTGTACCTGATCTTCTGGGACCCCCGCACCCGCCGGCTTTTCCGCAAGACGCACGAGCCCGTCGTCGAACGTCCCGTTATCTAGGCGTCCCCCTTATTCCGTTGCAGGTGTGGCCGCCGGCCGCCGGAGGGCTTCCCTTCGCGACAGCGGACTCATGGTGGCCGCATGCCGGGCAACGAATGCCTCAACCCACTCCGGTGCCGTCTTGGCATACTCCCGCAGGGCCCACCCGATCGCCTTCCGGATGAAGAACCCCCGGTCCGGGAGGTTCGGTTCGATGACGGCCGCCAGCAGCAACGGGTCCGTCGCCTTCTTCGCCCGAAGCTGCGACGTGATGGACGCCCTTCGGACCCACTGATCCGGATCCAGGCTCCACCGCCGGAGGATCCGGGACATTTCCGCCGGGTGTGCCTGCAACAGGCCGCAGATCCGGCCGGACACGCCGTCCACGAGGTCCCACCACGCGCCGGTCCGGATAATCTCCTCGTATACCGGCAGCATCTCCAGGTCCCGGGCTGCCAGCCTGTGGTCCGTCAGGTCGATGGCCGCGTACCGCTCCTCGCGGAAAGCCGCCGTGCGCCATAGTTCCAGCACAGTGGCGCGGAGCTGTGCGGCGGAGGCCGGCGGAAACTGCCGGGAGGCCCGGGCCACGGTCTGGCGCACGGCGGGAACCCGGACACCGAGAAAGGGAAGTGAGGACTTCATGTAGGCCTGCGCGCCGGCGGCCCGTTCCGGATCGGCGAGGTCCCGCAGCGCACTCCGGACCGCGTCAACGAGGTCCTGGTCGGCGGCCGTTTCCATGCGGCCACTTTAGCCAGTATCGGCGCAAGGCGTGCGGTACGCTGGTGAGCGCTAACACATTCTGAGCCAGAGGGAACCCATGACCGGAACTGAAGTCCACCTTACCCACGGACGCTACTCCGCCGTCGTCACCGTCCGGGGCGGAGCGCTCCGTGAACTGCGCTTCGGGGACCGGAACCTTGTTGTGGGGTTTGGGGCGGAAGGTGCAGTGCCCGACTACCGGGGCGTCATCTGCGCGCCGTGGCCCAACCGCCTCGCTGACGGCACCTATACCTATGCGGGCAAGTCCTATGCCGCCGCCGTCAATGAGCCCGAACGGAGGTCCGCCCTCCATGGCCTGGCGATTCACCTCCCATGGGAGGTCCAGGAGGCGGCCGCTGACCGGGCGGTCCTGCGCTGCCGCATACCGTCCGGCCCCGATTACCCTGGCACCCTTGACCTCACGGTCACGTACGCCCTCTCGGACGACGGACTCCATGGGACGGTGCGGGCGGTTAACACAGGCTCCGTTTCCGCGCCGTACGGAGTATGCCCGCATCCCTATGTGGTGGCTGGTCCGTCCCCCCTGGATGACTGGTCGCTGGAACTTCCCGCGAATACGTATCTGGAGGTCACGCCGGACCGGCTGCTCCCGGTGGGATTGCGGAAGGTGGAGGGGGACGCTTTCGACTTCCGTTCGCCGCGCCGCCTGGGACCGGTCGAAATCGATCACGCCTTTACTGACATCTCACGCGACGCTGCCGGACTGGCGCGGGTGCGGGTGCTGGATCCATCAGGTACAGGCGTGGAGCTGGAATGGGGGGCGGAGTGGCGCTGGGTCCAGGTGCACACGGGGGACAAGCCCATCGGCCCGGACCGGCTCGGGTTGGCCGTCGAACCCATGACCTGCCCGCCGGACGCACTGCATTCAGGGACCGATCTGATCCACCTGCAGCCCGGCCAGTCCCACTCAGCGGCGTGGACCATTCGGGCGCTATGAACTAAGGGCTTGCACCCACCCCGCCCGCTCCAGCCAGGCCGCGCACAGCGCCGGCCATTGCCCGGGCCCTGGCTCGCCACCTGCCAGGCCCAGGCCATGGCGCCCCTCCGGGAAGACGTGCAGCTCAGCTGCCACCCCGGCCCCGCACAGGGCTCCGGCGTAGGCGAGGCTGTGGCTTACGGGCACCGCCTCGTCATCGGCGGTGTGCCAGATGAATGCCGGCGGGGTGCGGGCCGTGACGTGCAGCTCGGCTGACAGAGCCGTGAGAAGGTTCGACGGCGGCGCGTCGCCAAGCAGGTTGTCCACCGAGCCCGGGTGGACGTTTCCGGTGAAGGACACCACGGGGTAGCAGAGCACGGAAAGGTCCGGGACGGCGGCGGCGACATCCAGGCCAGGACTTCCGGTGGCAACTCCGGTAGACAGTGTGGCTGCCAGGTGTCCGCCGGCGGAGAACCCCAGGACGCCCACCCGGCCTTGGTCAACGGCGAGCCCGTGCCGGCCGCTGCGGATGTGCAGCATGGCCTTTTTGGCGTCCTCGAGGGGCGCCGGGTGCCGGTCCGGGGCAACGCGGTAGCGCAGCACGAACGCATGCAGGCCCAGCGAGGCCAGCCATTCCGCTACCGGCTCAGCCTCGTGGCCGGCCTGGCGCGCGTATCCGCCGCCAGGCAGGACAAGGATGGCCGGACGGGGACCTGGGGCTGCTGTACGTGCCGGAACGGCAGACAGTCCGCGCGGTTCCATCACGCCGCCACCTCGGTGCTGCGGCGCAGAGTCACCTCGCCACGGATCGTACCGGCGGGCTCCAACTCCTGGTCATGGTCCTTGTCCTGGTCTGCACTGTGGCCCCCGGGCCGCCCGGTGGCACGGGTGGCAATCCGGCCAATCTCTTCCAGCGGCAGGCGGACGGTGGAGAGGGCAGGCCGGAAGTCGCGGAGTGTTTCGATGTCGTCGAAGCCGGCGATGGCCGCATCGCGGGGGATGCGCAGTCCTTCGGCCCGCAGCGCTGCCGCAGCGCCGATCGCCATGACGTCGTTGACGGCAAAGATGCACAGTTTCGTATGCTCCCCGCCTTCGGACTGCTCGGCTTTGATCCGGGCCGCCAACTGGAGACCCGCCTCAAAGCCGCCGGTCCGGTTGAACGAGTTGCGCAGCACCTCGGCCGGCTGCCGCCCTGCCCGCTCGAGGCCTTCCTGGAAGCCGCGGATCCGGTCATCCGACGTGAAAAGTCCCTCAGGGCCGCCGATGATGACAAACTTTCCGTCCCAGTCCTTCGCCAACTCGGTCGCCAGTTGTCCGGCGAGTTCCTGGTTGGGAACCTGCACCACGTGGTACCCCTCCGGTGCGGTGGCACCCACCACGGGGTGGCCCACCACGGCCACGCGGCCCCCGTTGCGGCAGTACCGGTCCAGTTCCGCGGCGAGTTCGGCATTGCCCTCCGTGTCCCCGGGGCGGCGCGAGCGGGACCCGGCGATCACGATCGAGTCGGCGCGGCGGGCGGCAAATGCCGCCACCGCCTCCTTCTCCTCGGCCGGGCCTCCTCCGGTGGTGGCAAGCAGCACCATTTTGCGCTGTTCCCGCGCAGCCTCCTGCACCCCCCTGGCAATGGCGGAGAAATAGGGGTCGGCGATGTCGTGCACGATCAAGCCGATCAACCCCGAACTGGATTTCGCCAGCCCTTGCGCCTGCGCGTTGGGGACATAGCCCAGGGACTCCGCCGCCTGCCGGACCCGCTCCGCGATGTCCGGGCCGGGCTTGCGCGCGGAGCCGTTCAGCACGCGCGACGCCGTGGCGGGGGACACCCCCGCCAGGCGGGCCACCTCGGTAAGGGTACTTGCGGCCATGCCATCTCCTGGTTGTCAGTAGGGGATCGAACGTAAGCACATTATGGCAGCCGGCACGACTTTTCGGAAAGCGCTTGCCAAGCGGCGGCCGCGCGTGCATCATTGAAGCAGTGGGAATGCGCTTTCCCGACCGGCTTTACCAAACCCGCTCACTCACCGTGGAGGACACATGGGCTTCGAAACAAAAACAATCCGCATCGCCATGAACGGCATCACCGGCCGAATGGGATACCGGCAGCACCTGCTGCGTTCCATCCTCCCCATCCGGGACGCCGGCGGCTTCACCCTGGAGGACGGCACCCGTGTCCAGGTTGAGCCCATCCTGGTGGGCCGCAACGAAGCCAAGATCCGGGAACTCGCCGAAAAGCACAAGGTCGCCGAATGGAGCACCGACCTCGACGCCGTCATCAACGACCCCACCGTCGACGTCGTCTTCGACGCCTCCATGACCAGCCTCCGCGCCGCAACGCTGAAGAAGGCCATGCAGGCCGGCAAGCACATCTTCACCGAGAAGCCCACGGCCGAAACCCTTGAGGAAGCGATCGAGCTGGCGCGGATCGGCAAGGAAGCGGGCGTGACCGCGGGCGTTGTCCACGACAAGCTGTACCTCCCGGGCCTGGTCAAGCTCCGCCGGCTGGTCGACGAAGGCTTCTTCGGCCGCATCCTCTCCATCCGGGGCGAGTTCGGCTACTGGGTCTTCGAAGGCGACATCCAGGCCGCCCAGCGCCCCTCCTGGAACTACCGCAAGGAGGACGGCGGCGGAATGACCACGGACATGTTCTGCCACTGGAACTACGTCCTCGAGGGCATCATCGGCAAGGTCAAGAGCGTCAACGCCAAGACAGCCACCCACATCCCCGCCCGCTGGGACGAAGCCGGCAAGGAATACAAGGCCACCGCCGACGACGCCTCCTACGGCATCTTCGAACTGGAGACCCCGGCCGGCGACGAGGTCGTCGGCCAGATCAACTCCTCCTGGGCCGTGCGCGTCTACCGCGATGAACTGGTCGAATTCCAGGTGGACGGCACCCACGGCTCCGCCGTCGCCGGCCTGAACAAGTGCGTCGCCCAGCAGCGCGCCCACACCCCCAAGCCAGTCTGGAACCCGGACCTGCCCGTCACCGAATCCTTCCGCGACCAGTGGCAGGAAGTCCCCGCCAACGCCGAACTGGACAACGGCTTCAAGCTGCAGTGGGAGGAATTCCTCCGCGACGTCGTCGCCGGCCGCGAGCACCGCTTCGGCCTGCTCTCCGCAGCCCGCGGTGTCCAGCTCGCCGAGCTCGGCCTGCGCTCCAACGACGAACGCCGCACCATCGACATCCCGGAGATCACCCTCTAATGACATCACTCATCCTTCCCTCCTCCGACGGGGGTACCCGGGAATACCGGCTCCAGGGCGGCACCACGTGGGCCCGTCCCACCGCGCCGCTGACCGCACGCCGCGCCTACGCCGCGGCCCACGTCATTCCCGAAGTCCTGGCCGACAACACCCCAGGCGCTCCCGCCCAGCTGGACTGGGACGCCACCCTGGCCTACCGGCACGAGCTCTGGTCCTACGGCCTCGGCGTGGCCGACGCCATGGACACCGCCCAGCGCGGGATGGGCCTGGACTGGGCGGCGACCCAGCAGCTCATCAAGCGCACCGGTGCAGAAGCAGCGTCCGTCGTCTCCGCCAACAACCCGGCTACCGCCGGCAAATCGGTCCGGGACCTCGTCTCCTGCGGCGCCGGCACCGACCAGCTGGACATCGACGCCCTGCCAGCAGGCGACGCCGGCATCAAGGCCGTCCTCGAGGCCTACCGCGAGCAGGTCGCCGTCATCAGCGAGGCCGGGCCGAAGGTCATCATCATGGCCTCCCGTGCCCTGGCCAAGGTTGCCACTGGTCCCGGGGACTACCTGAAGGTCTACTCCACCCTGCTGCAGGAAGTGGACCAGCCGGTCATCCTCCACTGGCTGGGCACCATGTTCGATCCCGCCCTGGCCGGCTACTGGGGCTCCGAGGACGTCGCCACCGCCACGGAAACCTTCCTGGACCTCATCAAGGACAACGCGGACAAAGTGGACGGCGTCAAGGTCTCGCTCCTGGACGCAAGCCATGAGGTAGCCCTGCGGTCCGCGCTGCCCGAAGGCGTCCGCCTCTACACGGGTGATGACTTCAACTATCCCGAACTCATCGACGGCGACGGCAACCACCACTCGGACGCCCTGCTGGGCATCTTCGCCGCCATCTACCCGGCCGCCTCGGTGGCCCTGCAGAACTACGACGCCGGAAACAATGCCAGGGCGCGTGAAATTCTGGACTCCACCCGGGAACTGGGCAAGCACATCTTCAGTGCCCCCACGTTCTACTACAAGACCGGGATCGCCTTTATGTCCTGGCTCAACGGCAAGCAGCCCGGCTTCCAGATGGTGGGCGGCCTGCACTCCGGCCGCTCGGTCTGCCACCTGGCCAGGACCTTCGAACTGGCCGACCAGGCCGGCCTGTTGCGCGACCCGGCGCTGGCCGCCTTCCGGATGTCCGACTACCTGCGGATCAACGGGGTGGGAGTATGACCGACTTTTCCCGCCTGTCCATCAACAGCGCCACCACCAAGAAATGGACCCTTGCCCAGGTGGTTGAGGGCTGCGTCAACGCCGGAATCCCCGCCATCGGACCCTGGCGCGACCGCGTCGAGGAAGCAGGCCTGGACAAGGCGGCACGCCTGATCAAGGATGCCGGGCTGCGGGTCTCCTCGCTCTGCCGCGGCGGGTTCCTCACCGCGGCAGATGCAGAAGGCCAGGCCGCAGCGCTCGCCGACAACCGGGCCGCGATCCTCGAGGCAGCAGCCCTGGACACCAGGGAGCTGTTCCTGGTGGTCGGCGGCCTCGCGCCGGGGGAGAAGGATGTGGTGGCGGCCCGCCAGCGCGTCGCGGACCGCCTGGCCGACCTGGTTCCGTTCGCGGAAGGGAACGGTATCCGCCTGGTGCTGGAACCGCTGCACCCTATGTACGCAGCCGACCGTGCCCTGATCTCCACCCTTGGGCAGGCCCTGGACCTCGCAGCGCCCTTCGACGCCGCAACGGTGGGGGTCGCCGTCGACACCTTCCACGTCTGGTGGGACCCGGAACTGAAGGCGCAGATCGAGCGCGCCGGCCGGGAGAACAGGATCGCTTCCTACCAGGTGTGCGACTTCAACATGCCCATCGCCGCCGATCCGCTGCTGTCCCGCGGGTACATGGGCGACGGCGTGGTGGACTTCGCCACGATCGGCAGCTGGGTGCGCGACGCCGGATACACCGGCGACATCGAGGTGGAAATTTTCAATCAGGAGATTTGGGACACGGATGGCACTACGGTCCTGGCGACGGTCAAGGAGCGCTACGCCGAGCTTGTGCTGCCGTACTCCTGATTTCAAGACCGCGGGCTCCTGCCGCGTTTCCAAAGTGACCGGCAGAAGCCTGCGCCCCACATGCAGAAGGTCCGGACCGTCAGCGGTCCGGACCTTCTGCATGGTGCTTTCCTAGGTGTACAGCGAGGCGAACCGGCGGTACCTTGCCAGCACGCCGCCGTCGTCCGTACCGGGGGAAAGTTCGACGGCGTCCAGCGTCCAGTCCGGGAATCGTCCCGTGAGGGCCGCGGCGGCTTGGCGCGCCGCACCGTCCGCGACGTACTCACCGGGCCGGGGAACGCAGACCGTGGTTCCAAGAAGCCGCGCCGCGGCGGCCTGCACCGCCGTGGATTGCGCTCCACCGCCAACGAGGAGGATGCGCCGCGCTTCCACCCCTTGCTCCTGCAGTGCCGCGAGGCCGTCGGCCAGCGAACAGACCACACCCTCGACGGCGGCCCGGGCCAGGTTCGACGGCGTGTAGTTGGCGCGCGTGATGCCGTGCAGCGAGCCGGTGGCGTCCGGCAGGTTGGGGGTGCGCTCACCGTCGAAATAGGGGACCAGGGTCAGTCCTCCGGCGCCGTGCCCGGCCGACAGCGCAAGCTCATTGAACGTGGGCAGGTCCACGTCCAGCAGGGCTGCCGTTGCGTCGAAAATCCGGGTGGCATTGAGGGTGCACACCAGCGGCAGAAAGTGTCCGGCTGCATCTGCGAATCCGGCAACGAGGCCGGACGGGTCCGCCGCCGGCCTGCTGGAGACGGCGAAGACGGTGCCGGAGGTGCCCAGCGACATGACCACGTCCCCGAGCGCCGCCCCTGCACCGAGGGCAGCCGCGGCATTGTCCCCGGCACCTGCGGCCAGCAGCGCGCCGCCCGGGGTCCTGCCGGCCGCCTCCAGCGGACCGAGGACCCGCGGGAGGGCCGGAACATGGCCCAGGGACGCGGACAGGACATCCGGCAAGTAATGTCCCTGCGCGGTGGAGTAGTACCCCGTGCCTGATGCGTCGGAGCGGTCGGTGGCGAGGGCGGCCAGTCCCTCAGCTCCGCTGCCAGGGCCGTAGCCGGCGAGCCGCCAGGTCAGCCAGTCATGGGGAAGGCAGACGGCGGCCACCTTTGCGGCGTTGTCCGGTTCGTTCTCCGCGAGCCAGCGGAGCTTGGTCAGTGTCAGGGAAGCCACCGGGACGGTTCCGGTTGCATCGGCCCAGTACTGCGCGCCGGCGGCGGGATCGCCGCCGCCGGCTGTCGTGACAAGCTCGGCGGCCGCGCCGGCGCTGCGGGTGTCGTTCCACAGCAGCGCCGGCCGGATGACGTCTCCGTCGCTGTCCAGGCACACCATGCCGTGCTGCTGCCCGCCAACGGAAACAGCGCTGACGTCGTCCAGGCCACCGGCTTCGGCAATGGCCTTCTGCAGCGCAGTCCACCAGTGGTCCGGGTGGACCTCGCTGCCGTCGGGGTGGGACGACCTGCCGTGGCGGACCAGTGCTCCGGTGTCCGCGTCACGGACCACCACCTTGCAGGACTGGGTGGAGCTGTCGATGCCTGCGACCAGGGCCATGGCTTAGCGGGCGCCCAGGAGGTGCTCGATGGCGAGCTGGTTGAGCCGGACGAACGCGAAGGACCGCTCGGCGGCCTTGTCGGCGTCGAAATCCTCAAAGGCCGCGGCGTCTGCGAGCAGGTCCGCGGTGCTCTCACCGGAGGCGAGGGTGGGCTCGCCGAGTTCGAAGACGCCGGAGGCGGCCAGGGCTTCCTGGACCTGCGGGTCGGCGCGGAAGGCGAGGGCGCGTTCCTTGAGGAGCAGGTACATGGCCATGTTGGACTTGGCGGATTCCCAGACGCCGTCGTAGCCGTCGGTGCGGGAGGGCTTGTAGTCGAAGTGGCGGGGGCCGTCGTACTTGGGGCCGCCGCCGGGGAAGCCGTTCTCGAGCAGGTCCACGGTGAAGAACGCGCTGGTGAGGTCGCCGTGGCCGAAGACGAGGTCCTGGTCGTACTTGATGCCGCGCTGGCCGTTGAGGTCGATGTGGAAGAGCTTGCCGGCCCACAGGGCCTGCGCGATCCCGTGGGTGAAGTTCAGGCCCGCCATCTGCTCGTGCCCGGTCTCGGGGTTCAGGCCCACGATGTCGCCGTGCTCCAGCTGGGCGATGAACGCCAGGCCGTGGCCGACGGTGGGGAGGAAGATGTCGCCACGGGGTTCGTTCGGCTTGGGTTCGAGGGCGATGCGGAGGTTGTAGCCCTTCTCCTTGATGTAGCCCGCAGCCGTGTCCACGCCTTCCTTCATCCGGTCAAGGGCGGCGGCGAGGTCCTTGGAGCCGTCGTATTCACTGCCTTCCCGGCCGCCCCACATGACAAATGTTTCGGCGCCGAGCTCGGCAGCCAGATCGATGTTGCGCAGGACCTTGGACAGGGCGAAGCGGCGGATGGAACGGTCGTTGGAGGTGAAGCCGCCGTCCTTGAACACCGGGTGGCTGAACAGGTTCGTGGTGACCATCGGAACCTTCAACCCGGTTTCGGCCAGGGCCGCACGGAAGTTCTTCAGGATCAGGTCCCGCTCAGAGGCGCTCGCGTCGAAGGGAACCAGGTCATTGTCATGGAAGGTGATGCCGTAGGCGCCGAGCTCGCTGAGCTTGTGCACTGCTTCAACCGGGTCAAGGGGGGAGCGGGTAGCAACGCCGAACGGGTCGGCACCGGTCCAGCCGACGGTCCACAGGCCGAAGGTGAACTTGTCTGCAGGGCTAGGGGAGAGAGTCATGATGCGTCCTTGCGATCGGTCGCTCCGCAGGGTTGCGAAGCTTTAGTTCATTGCCTGAACTATATGAGGGGACGTAGGGTGGGGTCAATAGTCCAGCTTGCGACAGCCGGAAAAATTGACGCAGCGTTGAACCGAGGAGCTTGTGATGGTGATGCCGGCACCCGCAGTGGCGGGACCCGGAGGCGCAGCCCCTGGAAGCGTGGGGGATGTCCGGCGCAGCAACCTTGCCCTGGTCCTCGGCGCCATTGCCGAGTTTCCCCCCGGCACCTGTCCCAGCCGGGCCCAGATAGCGGGTGCCACCGGACTGACCAAAGCCTCCGTCTCCAGCCTGGTGCTCGATCTCCTGGCCGCCGGAATCATCCGCGAGGTAGGCCTGAACCCGCAGGGGCGCGGCCGGCCCGGTGTCGGGCTGGAGCTGAACCCCGGCCGCGCAGTCATGGGGATGGAGGTCAACGTCGACTACATCTCGGCGGCCGCGGTGGACCTGGCCGGAAATGTCGTCATCCGCGAGGTGAGGGAGCGCGATAACCGCAACAGCGCAGATGCCCCCGTGCTGGCAGCCCTGGCAACCCTGGCCGGCCGGGTGCGCAGTACGGCGGGGGAGCAGGGGGTGGAGGTGCTCGGTGGTGGACTGGCGGTGCCGGGACTCGTAGAGCCTGCCGCGGGGCGGGTTCTCATAGCTCCCAACCTGGGCTGGGTGGACGCAGACCTCGACCTCGATGCCCTGCTGCCCGAAACTCCCTTGGGCGTCGCGCTCTTCAACGAGGCCAATGCTGCAGCACTGGCTGAACTTCGCCACCGGCCGGACGGCGCCTCCGACTTCCTCTTCGTGTCGGGTGAAGTTGGTGTCGGTGGCGGGATCGTCATTGGGTCCGAGCTGTTCACTGGCCCGGAAGGACATGCCGGAGAAGTGGGACATATCGTGGTGGACCCCGACGGCGGCCGCTGTTCGTGCGGAGGCACGGGCTGCCTGGAAACCATCGCCGGGCAGGATGCCATCTTCGCCGCCGCCGGCCTGGCCCTGGAAGGCGCATCACGTTCTGCCGGCATGTCCGCCCTCCGGCAGGCGCTGGAGGCCGGGGAAACCAAGGCGCTGTCCGCCGTCAGGCGTGCGGGCCGGGCCCTTGGCATAGCACTGGCGTCCACGGCGAGGGTGGTCAATATCCACTCGGTGGTCCTGGGCGGACACTTTGCGGTCCTCGAACCCTGGCTGCGCCAACCGTTGCTGGAAAGCCTGCAGAAATACGCGCCCGGCAAGTACACCCCCGAGCAGGTCACCGTGTCGGCCGTGGGTGAGTCGGGCGCCCTGCTGGGTGCTGCGGGCAGCGTCATCCGCTCACTTGTTGAGGCGCCGCACCGGCTCCATGCCTAGCCCTGGACGGACGACGCCCCGGTCCAGAGACCGGGGCGTCCTTAGTGAGGTGCCCCAGGAGGGAATCGAACCCCCGACCGGCGGATTAGAAGGCCGCTGCTCTATCCCCTGAGCTACTGAGGCATCGGTTTCCGGCCTGCAGGCCGGCGCCTCAAAAAGTCTACATTGCCCGGGCTGCCGGCGGTGTCATCAAGGAGCCACTTCCCCTCCACACAGGTGCAGGAAACGCCCTTTATCCACATAGGCCAATCCGTGCCTCCTGTCCGCAGCCAGCCAGCGCCATGCTGGTCGTGCCTGCTAAGGGCGCCACCATTGAGACAGGACGAAGAGATGAGCGAAACGATCACCATCCGGGGCTTTGTGGCCACCGAGATAACGAGTTCCACCACGCCGGGGGGAGTGGCCACGGCCTCTTTCCGCCTCGGCTCCACCTCCCGCCGCTTCGACCGTGAATCCAAGACCTGGTCGGACGGGCACACCAACTGGTTCACGGTCCAGGGCTACCGCCAGCTCGCGGGAGCCATGGGCTGCAGCATCAGGAAAGGCCAGCCGGTCATCGTGGTTGGCAAGCTGAAGATCCGCACCTGGGAGAAGGACGGACGTGTGTACCACTCCACCATTATTGACGCCGACGCCGTGGGGCATGACCTCACTTTTGGTTCGGCCAACTTCATCCGGACGGCATCGAAGCCCGTTCTATCGCTCGTTGAACAATCATCTGCGCCTACGGACATCCAGCCCGGCGCTGAGCAGTTCCCGGACGAGCCGGAGGACAGGGATGACGAACATCCCGACGACGAGGGCCATCCTGCGGTGGTTATCGAGGACAACGACGGCGGCCTCGCCTCCCTTGACCTCGAAACGGGCGAGCTCGCCGAAGTCTAGGAAACACCGAAGCCCTGAGACGCAGGAGTCCAGCAAGCGCGGACGTCCAGGAAACGCGGACGTTGGAAACACCGGGCCCAGCAAGCGCGGACATCCAGGAAACAAAGTCCACGAAACAGCAGCATCGGCGTTCCCCCTCAAACGCGGCGGGCGGAACGGCGGCACCCCCCGGCCGTCTTCCGTCCGCCCGCCAATTCCGGCCGCCCCGTGTCGCAGCCCTCCGTGAGGCCGGGCCGTCCACCCAACCGGCCAGGGGTCCCGTGTGGCCATGGCAGAATGACCTCATGCGTCACACCCCTCACCACTGGCACAACAACCGGGCCGGTGCAGCGCTCGCATGCGCCGTCCTGGCAGCCCTCTTGTCAGGGTGTGTTCCCGGTCCTTCCGCGGACCAACCCGCCATGGAGGGCAACGGCGGAAAGGCTTCGACGCCGGCGGCGGCCACGGAGGCGGCGACGGCCCAGGACCGGGCCCAGGCTTCGCGTTCAGCGGCGCCAGGCGAAGGGCGCAGCGGCGGGTCACCCGCGGACACCTCTGCCGGTCCTTCAGCGGCAGATGCCGCGGCCACGGAAGCGATGAAGCGGACAGTCACCGACGCGCTCACCAGGCTGGCGGCCGGAAGCCCAAAGCCTGCCACTGCCCAAGTGGGCGAGGCGCTCGCCGGAGCAGGCATCGACCCCGGCGCGCTCCAGGTTTCGCAGAGCCGTACACCCACAGGCTTGGAGGCGGACGCCATCGAAGCAGCCGTCCGCCAAGGCAAGGACTGCGTCATCGGCCAGGTGCGCGAAGGTGCAGTGACCGTCACGGTCCTTCCCGTCCTGGCGAGCGGCAAGTGCTTCGTGGGCTCCTGACCGCACGGACTTTCCCGCTGCAAATGTGAGATCTGCCCGCCAACCCACTAGATTTGAGACCATGGCGGAATTTATCTACACAATGACCAAGGCCCGTAAGGCCGTTGGCGAAAAACTCATTCTTGATGACGTAAGCATGTCCTTCTTCCCGGGCGCCAAGATTGGTGTTGTGGGCCCGAACGGTGCCGGTAAGTCCACCATCCTGAAGATCATGGCCGGGCTGGATACGCCCTCCAATGGTGAAGCCAGGCTCAGCCCCGGCTACAGCGTGGGCATCCTGCTCCAGGAGCCGCCGCTCAACGAGGAAAAGACCGTCCTGGGCAACGTCCAGGAGGGTGTCGGTGAGATCTACGGCAAGATCCAGCGCTTCAACGAGATCTCCGAGGAAATGGCCAGCCCCGATGCTGACTATGACACGCTCCTCGAGGAAATGGGCAAGCTGCAGGAGGCCATCGACGCCGCAGACGCCTGGGACCTTGATTCCCAGCTGGAGCAGGCTATGGACGCCCTCCGCTGCCCGCCGGCCGATGCCGACGTGACCAACCTTTCCGGTGGTGAACGCCGCCGCGTGGCGCTGTGCAAGCTTCTCCTGCAGAAGCCGGACCTGCTGCTCCTCGATGAGCCCACCAACCACCTGGACGCCGAGAGCGTTCTGTGGCTCGAACAGCACCTCTCCAGCTACCCCGGTGCCGTCCTCGCCGTCACCCACGACCGCTACTTCCTGGACCACGTGGCCGAGTGGATTGCTGAAGTGGACCGCGGTCACCTGTACCCGTACGAAGGCAACTACTCCACCTACCTGGAGAAGAAGCGCGCCCGCCTTGAGATCCAGGGCAAGAAGGACGCCAAGCAGGCCAAGCGCCTCGCTGAGGAACTCGAATGGGTCCGCTCCAACGCCAAGGGCCGCCAGACCAAGTCCAAGGCCCGCCTGGCCCGCTACGAGGAGATGGCCGCCGAAGCGGACCGCACCCGCAAGCTGGACTTCGAGGAGATCCAGATCCCGCCGGGACCCCGCCTGGGTGGCCTGGTCCTGGAGGCAAAGAACCTCCAGAAGGGCTTCGACGACCGCGTCCTCATCGACGGGCTCTCCTTCAGCCTGCCGCGCAACGGCATCGTCGGCGTCATCGGTCCCAACGGCGTGGGCAAGTCCACGCTCTTCAAGACCATCGTGGGCCTGGAGCCGCTTGACGGCGGCGAGCTGAAGATCGGTGACTCCGTCAAGATCTCCTACGCGGACCAGAGCCGCGGCGGCATCGACCCCAACAAGACCCTGTGGGAGGTCGTCTCCGACGGGCTCGACTTCATCCAGGTGGGCAATGTCGAAATGCCGTCCCGTGCGTATGTGGCAGCGTTCGGTTTCAAGGGCCCGGACCAGCAGAAGAAGGCCGGCGTGCTCTCCGGTGGTGAGCGCAACCGCCTGAACCTCGCGCTGACTCTCAAGCAGGGCGGAAACCTCCTGCTCCTTGACGAGCCCACCAACGACCTCGACGTCGAAACCCTCAGCAGCCTGGAGAATGCGCTGCTCGAGTTCCCCGGCTGCGCCGTGGTGGTCTCGCACGACCGCTGGTTCCTGGACCGGGTGGCCACGCACATCCTTGCCTACGAAGGTGATGAGGAAAACCCCTCCAAGTGGTACTGGTTCGAAGGCAACTTCGAATCCTACGAGGAGAACAAGGTGGACCGCCTGGGCCCCGATGCCGCCAAGCCGCACCGGGTCACCCACCGCCGCCTGACCCGGGACTAGGGGTCGGGCCGCGCCGGTTACCCGGCGGCGGCAGCAAGGAAACAACGGCAGGCCGGCACCCCTCGGGTGCCGGCCTGCCGCATGCCCGGAAAGAAGGGTTAGCTGGACGGCGCGGCGCCGGGAACGCGGATCATGCCCTCCTGCGCCACGGAGGCAACATGCTGTCCGTCCCGGTTGAAGATCCTGCCAGTGGCCAGTCCGCGGGCACCCTGCGCGCTGGGGGACTCCTGGACGTACAGCAGCCACTCGTCCACGCGGGCCGGCCGGTGCCACCACATGGCGTGGTCCAGGCTCGCCACACTCATCCCCGGGGTGATCCAGCTCAGGCCGTGCCGGCGGAGGATGGATTCCAGCAGCGTGTAATCGCTCGCGTATGCCAGGGCAGCGCGGTGCAGGTTGGCGTCGTCAGGCATGGGGCCGAAGGTCTTCATCCACACCGCGTTGCGCGCCTCCCTTGGCCCGCTGGCCGAGACGTACAGCGCCGGGTCAACGTGCCGGATGTCGAAGGGTCGCTCGTAGGCCCAGTGCCGCGCCACGGGATGGTCGAATTTTCCCAAAAGGTCGGCCGTGCTGGGCAGCGACTCGGGGTCCGGCATTCCTGCGGGCATGGTGGAGGAGTGGTCGATCCCTTCGTCCACTCCTTGGAACGAGGCGATCATGGACAGGATGGGCACCCCGTCCTGGTAGGCATGGACGCGCCGGGCGGAAAAGGACCGGCCGTCGCGGAGGCGCTGGACGCCGAACGTGATGGGCTGGTTCGCATCGCCCGGCCGTAGGAAGTAGCCGTGCATGGAGTGGACAAAGCGTCCAGGGTCCACTGTCCTCGTGGCGGCGACCAGTGACTGTGCCAGCACCTGCCCGCCGAAGACGCGGTGGTGGGGCTGCTGCTGGGAAGGACCGAGGAAGATATCCTCGTCGGTCCGGGCGCCCTCAAGTTGGCCAAGGTCAAGCAGTTCGATCAACGAGGAGGTGGGGTCTCCGGCGGGGGGCGCCAGGATTCCGGCGTCGGCTTCAGTCATGGTCCGACTCTAGACGGCGCCCCTGCACCACTCAACCGGGACACAGCCGGTAGTGTTCTTGGTGTGTCTGATCTTCTCACTTCGTCCTTCCGTTTCGCCGATCCCCGGGATTTGGCCGACCTGAAGACCTTCGCCACCCGTGCCAAAGCCATTGAGGACGGCGCGATCCGGCTGCAGGCCGCCGGTTCCGTCCTGGCCGCGTACGTGTGCGTGCTGCGGCCCCGGCTGCTGGGCGAATCGACCCCCACCATCCTCGGCCTGCGCACCATGGCCCTCGCCGAACCGTCGGGCACGGACGTCACCGTCCAGCTCTCAGCGGTCCTGGACCGGCTGGCACGCGCGGGCGCGGACGACGTCGAACTGCCGGTTCCGCCCACCACCGTCACCGAATCGTGGACGGGCGTGGGCGCCCCGCGGGGCGGATGGGAGCTGGTGGGTTCCCTGGACGACGCTGCCGTGCGGACGGCGGCTGAAGCGGGCATCGCAGAAGTGGCGGGGATCGTTCCGGAAAAGCCGGGCGCCCTGATCGTGAACAATGCCCGTGCTGCCGTCTGGGGCCGGGAACTGGACAGCACCGGTTTGCCGCTGGGCGCGGCCTTCGCTGCCCTTGCGCTGGGATTCCTGGGCGACGGCGACCAAAAGCTCTACCGCGCCGGACGCTGGTTCCGGCTCACCGGTCCCCGCGGGCACGTCCTCGCCCGGACCGGCAGCGGCCTGCTATAGCAGCACACCACGGGACGGCGGCGCGGAAAAACGCGCAGGACAAATGAAAAACGCGCAGGACAAATGAAAAACGCGCAGGAGAAATACGGCACGAAAGCCGGACACCGGGCCCCGCGGAAGGCCCGGCGCTTCAGTCTCCGGACGGGCTGTTGATCATGGACAGGGCTGCCCGTTCCATGTAGTCCCACAGCGTTCCCTCGTACAGCGCGGGCAGCTCCAGGGCGTCCACGGCGGCGCGCATGTGATACAGCCAGCGGTCCTTCGCCTCCGGCGTCACCTTGAACGGCATGTGGCGCATGCGCAGGCGGGGGTGGCCGCGCTCTTCACCGTACGTGGTGGGTCCGCCCCAGTACTGTTCCAGGAACATCAGGAACCGCCGTTTGGCTGGCCCCAGGTCCTCTTCCGGGTACATCGGCCGCAGCAGCGGGTCCGTGGCGACGCCGTCGTAAAAGACGTCAATGAGCTTCACGAACGTCTCATGGCCGCCCACGGCGTCATAAAAGCTGTCCGTGTAGCCGGGCTGGCTGAACGGGTCGTTCTGCATCAGCTGCTTGGGCCGCTGCGGTTCGATGGGAATGGTCATGGCTACTCTCCGGCCTGCTGGTTGGTCTTCGTCGTTTCCGGGCCGTGGGCGGATCCCTGGTCCGTGGTGCCGTCGGGTCCCTCGTGCAGCGGCACATAGTTGCCCTGCGACCGGTTGCCCACGCGCAGGATCTCGCCGTTGCGCAGGTACCAGATGGCGCCGTCATCGGAGCGGACGCGGGTGATGCGCAGCCCCATGGATTCCACCACGCCCACCACTTCGCTGGTCTCGATGACATCGCCGATCCCGTACTGGTCCTCAATGGTGATGAAGATCCCGGCCAGGAAGTCGCGGATCAGCTGCTGGGCGCCGAAGCCGATCGCGACACCCAGAATACCGACGCTGGTGAGCAGCGGGGCGATATTGATGTCAAGGTTCTGCAGCACGTACATGCCGGTGATGATCACCACCAGGACGCCCACCACGCTGCTCAGCAGCGAGCCGATGGTCTCGGCGCGCTGCACGCGGCGTTCATGGTCCAGGGCCCGAAGCGCCGGTGCCACCCATTTGAACCGGGGCTTCTTGAAGAAGTTGCTTCCTGCCGCGACCCGCTTGGTAATGCGGGAAATGACGAACGTGGCCACCAGCCAGACAGCCACGCCAATGCCCAGGCTGATCACGATGCCCGGAATGCTGACGCCGTCCGGCTGGCTCGCGGGGGGAAGGATCGACAACATGCTGACCATGAAGGGGTATAGCTCCTTGGGGGTTGGGCTTTGCTTCTCCTTTAACCCTAGCGCCGCTGGAGGGGCTCCGCGGCGCTACCGGGGGGCGGCCACCGTGACGGGCGCGTGCTCCACCGGGAAGTTCACGCTGCGGGCGATGAAGCACACCCGGTTCGCTTCATGGTGCAGGGATCCGGCCAGCTCCAGCTGTGCGGCGTCCGCCACTGTCACCGTGGGGTGCAGGGTGACGCGCTCGAACTGGCCGCTGCCGTCCCGGTTGAGCCGCATCAGCCCCGACGCCTCGTCCCGGTAGTCGATGACCACCACGCCGTGCTTCACGGCCACGTGCAGATAGGACAGCATGTGGCACTGGGCCAGGGCCGCCAAAAGGAGCTGCTCGGGGTTGTACCTTCCACGGTCCCCGTGGAAGGTGGGGTCCGCGGAACCCTTGAGGACCGGCAGGCCCGGGATGAGGACGTCGTGGTCCCGCGAGTAGCTGCGGTAGGACGACGTCCCCTCGCCCTTGTTGCCGGTCCACTGGACTGACAGGGAGTACCGGTGTTCGTCCAGGCCCACTAGGCGTCGCCGCCCGGCAGGATGTCGGCGGCGCGGGCGCGCAGGGCCCGGGCAACGCCGTCGCGGTTTTCCAGCATCATGCGCCGCAGGGCGGCGCTCTCGGGCGGCAGCGCGGCGAGGAAGCCGTCGGTGCGGTCGATGGTGGCCTGTGTCGTCAGCAGCGCAGGGTAGAGTCCGACGACGATTTGCTGGGCAAGTGCGTGGGTGCGCGTTGCCACGATGCCGGGCACAGCCGCAAAGTACTTTTCCGAGTACGGCTCCAACAGTGTCCGGTCCAGGATCCGCATGAATCCGGTCACCGCGGAACCCTGCAGGGCGTTGGACAGCTCGCCCTTGACCACGATCGACTCCCAGGCCGCGGCTTTGGCCTCCGCGGTGGGAATGGCGGCCTTCGCCAGGGCGGCCGCATTCTGCCCGGTGGACGTGTTGTCGCGCTCCAGTTCGGCGTCGATCCCGTCCTGCCCCATCCGGCCGCCGGCTACCAGCGACGCCACGAGCTCCCAGCGCAGGTCCTGGTCCACGGCCAGTCCCTCCAGGACCACCGAGCCGTCCAGCAGGCCGCCCACGTTGTCCAGCTGGGGATCAGTGCAGGCCAGCAGGGCGACGGATTTGATGAACTGCAGCTGGGCGTCGGAGCCGCCCGGAACCTCGGAAGCCAGCTGCCACAGCCGGTCCACTGCAGCCGCCGTGGTGGCTTTCCGGTGTTCCTCCGCCACATAGAAGTTCAGGGTGGTGGCCAGCTGGCGGAGCTGGACCAGGATGACCGAGGAGTCGGTTTCCGCGGCGACGTTGGCCAGGACCAGCTCCACGTACTTGCGCGCCGGGGTCTGCCCGTCCCGGGCGGCGTCCCAGGCGGAATTCCAGACCAGGGTCCGGGGCAGGCTGTTCCCGAAGTCCTTCAGGTGCGCCGTCGCCGTCGCGAGCGACTTCGGATCGAGCCGTACTTTGGCGTAGGCCAGGTCGTCATCGTTCAGCAGGATGAGGTCCGGCTGGGCATGCCCGGCAAGCGACGGCACCTCGGTGCGTTCGCCGTCGACGTCCAGCTCTTCGCGGTGCACCCGCTCAAGCTTGCCCGCGCCGTCAAGGTTGTAGAACCCGACGGCCAGGCGGTGCGGACGGATGGTGGGCCATTCCGGCACCGCGGACTGCACGATGGCGAAGGACCGCAGCGTCCCGTCCGCATCCACCTCCAGCTCAGGTGCCAGGGTGTTCACGCCCGCGGTTTCCAGCCACTGCCGGCCCCAGGCGTCCAGGTCGCGGCCGCTGGCCTTCTCCAGCTCCACCAGCAGGTCGCCCAGCTCGGTGTTCTGCCAGGAGTGCTTGGCGAAGTACTCCCGGACACCCGCCATAAACTGCCCGGGGCCCACCCAGGCCACCAGCTGCCGCAGGACCGAGGCCCCCTTCGCGTAGGTGATGCCGTCGAAGTTGACCTCCACATCCTGCAGGTCGTTGATCTCCGCGAAGATGGGGTGCGTGGTGGGCAGCTGATCCTGCCGGTAGGCCCAGGACTTCTCCACGGAGGCGAAGGTGGTCCAGGCGCTGGTGAAGGGCGTCGCTTCCACGGCTGCAAGATGGGACATGTACTCGGCGAAGGACTCGTTCAGCCAGAGGTCGTTCCACCAGCGCATGGTCACCAGGTCCCCAAACCACATGTGCGCCAGCTCGTGCAGCACCGTGATGGCACGCCGCTCGACCTGTGCGCCGGTCACCTTGCTCCGGAAGACATACCCTTCCAGGATGGTCACCGCACCCGCATTTTCCATCGCGCCGGCGTTGAACTCGGGGACGAACAGCTGGTCGTACTTCTCGAACGGGTAGGGGCAGCCGAACTGATCCTCAAAGAACCCGAAGCCCTGGCGGGTGAGTTCGAAGATGTTCTCCGCATCCAGGTACTGCATCAGGGACTTCCGCGCGAAGATGCCAAGCGGGATGGTGCGGCCATCCGAGCTGGTGACCTCGCTGCGCACGGCCTGGTACGGCCCGGCAATCAGCGCAGTGACGTAGGAGGACAGCCGCGGAGTCGGGGAAAAGGCCCATAGGGACCGGGCGGTCCCGTCCTCCGCTGGCGCCGCGTCCGCCGGAACAGGCGTGGGGGAGTTGGAGATGACATCCCAGTGCGAAGGGGCCGTGACCGTGAACGCGAAGGTGGCCTTCAGGTCGGGCTGCTCGAAGACGGCGAACATCCGGCGTGAATCGGGAACCTCGAACTGCGTGTAGAGGTACACCTCGTTGTCCACCGGGTCGACGAAGCGGTGCAGGCCCTCGCCGGTGTTCATATAGGGCATGTCGGCGACGACGGTCAGCTCGTTGTGCTCCGCCAGGCCGGGCAGCTGGATCCGCACGCCGTCGGACACGGACTCCGGATCAAGGGCGGCGCCGTTCAGGGTGACGCTGTGTACCTTCCGGGTCACGGCGTCGATGAAGCTGGCGGTCCCCGGCGGCGCGGTAAACCTCACGGTGGTGGTGCTGCCAAAGACTTCTGCGCCGCGGGTCAGGTCCAGGCTGACATCGTAGGACTCGACGGTGATCAGTTCGGCGCGCTCACGGGCTTCGGCGCGCGTCAGGTTCATGCCTGGCAAAAGGGGGGCCTCCAGAGAAGTTCGGCTGCCGGCGGGAATCCCGTGCCCGGCACTGTGATGCATTCTTCCATTCCCTGACCGCTTGGCAAGTTATGCCGGTCACAGCGGGCGGCTGGTCCACTGCCGCCCGCCGTACCGCACAGGGGTAGCGTTAAAGCATGGGTAAGTTCCTGGATTCGGTGGACGGCAAGGCCCTGCGTTTCGCCATCGGTTTCCCGGTGGTGCTCGCCGCCGCCTTCGTCTTCTGCGCGTCACTGCTGCGCAAGGACCTGCCGGAGCCGCTCGCCATCCGGTGGACGGACGACGGCGGTGCCTCCTTTGCGCCTTTCGGCGCCTATGTGGGGGTGGGCGCCGCCGCGGTTATCGTCGCGGGTTGGCTGGTCCTGCTGCAGGCAGTGCCGCTCAGCAGGCCGGTGCTCATGCGCAGGATCATGATGGGCGCCGGTCTCTTCCTGAGCCTTTTCATCACCTCCGCCCTCGCCGCCGGGCTTGTGGGCCAGGCCGGCCTGGCGGACGCCCACGAATCGCGGGTGGACATGACCGTACTGGCGCTCGGCAGCGGCGCTGCCGTCTCCCTCGGGGTCACCATGGCCATGGTCTACAAGGCAGACCGGCAGTGGTCGCCCGACGACGACCGGGCCCTCCAGGACGCCATCACCAGGGAACTGGACCCGGACCTTGCCCGGGACAGCATCCGGCTCTGGGTGCACGCCCGCAGCTCTGTCTTTGTCATGATCACCATCGTCCTGTTCCCGGCGGCACTCATCGCCGTTGCCGTGCCGTGGCTTGGCATCCTGCTCGTGGTCCTCGTCGTCGTGGGTGCCGCGTTCCTCTGCGCCCGGGTCAGGGCGGACCGGCGCGGGCTGAAGGTGCTCCTCGCCGGCGTCGTGCCTGTCATGGACGTCCCCGCCGCCGCAATTTCGGACGCCAGCGCCGCGGATGTGCGGGCGGCCGACTATGGCGGGTGGGGCTACCGGCACCACCGCGGTACCGCCGCCATGCTCGTCAGCAGCGGCCCCGCCGTCGTCGTGAGCAAGACGGACGGCCAGCGCCTCGCCGTCAGCGGCGGCAGTCCGGCCTCCGCCGCGCGGCTCGCGGAAGTCCTCACCCGGGTGGCCGCACGGGCCCGCCGCGCTGCAGGTCCGCCTGCGCCGGGTGGCCCGAACCCGCAGGCCGGGCAGTCCTAGTATCCTTATCGGTGTCGTTCCAGCCTCGACAGCCCCCGCCAGCCCCACCAATGAACGGACTTAGCACGTGACCACTGCCCCTGATTCCCCGCGGGTCCACATCGCCACCGACCACGCAGGCATGGAGCTCAGCGCCCACCTTGTGTCCCACCTGACCGGCAAAGGGTACGAGGTGGTGGATCACGGACCCAAGGTTTACGACGCCCAGGACGACTACCCGTCGTTCTGCATCAACGCCGCGCTTGCCGTGGTTGCCGACCGGGAAGCCGGCATCCACGCCCTCGGCATCGTACTGGGCGGCTCCGGCAACGGTGAGCAGATCGCCGCCAACAAGGTCAAGGGCATCCGCGCGGCCCTCGCGTGGAACCTTTCCACGGCCACCCTGGCCCGCGAGCACAACGACGCCAATGTGGTCGCCCTGGGCGGCCGCCAGCACACCGTTGAGGAAGCCACCGCACTGGTCGAGGCGTTCCTTGCCGAGCCGTTCAGTAATGACGAGCGCCACATCCGCAGGATCGAAAAGATCGCGGTGTTCGAGGCAACCGGCGAGGTCATCGAGTAGTGCCCGAGGGCCATTCCGTCCGCAGGCTCGCCCGGCAGTTCGGCGACGTCTTTGCCGGCGAGGCACTGGCCGTTTCCAGCCCGCAGGGCAGGTTCAGCGGGGGAGCGGCGCTGCTGGACGGACATACCCTCCTCGCCGCCGAAGCCCACGGCAAGCACCTGTTCCTGCACTTCGACAACGCGCTGGTGCTGCACGTGCACCTCGGCCTGTACGGCGCCTGGAGTTTTGGCGGGGACAGCACCTTCGCCGGCGCCTCGAGTATCGGCGCCCCGCGCCGGCTGGGGGAGCAGGAGTCCTTTGCTGGCGGGGACGACGGCGGGAACGCACCTTACGCCGGCCCGCCGGCACCCGTGGGGGCGGTGCGGGTCAGGCTCGCCGGAACCCACGGGTGGGCGGACCTGCGCGGCGCCACCACGTGCGAAACCATCACCACTGCCGAGGCAGAGGCCGTCCTGGCCCGCCTGGGGCCGGACCCGCTGCGCAACCTGCGCGGTGACGCCGGCCGGTTCGCAGCCAATCTCCAAGGCAAGAAAACCCCGCTGGCCGCACTGCTGATGGACCAGAAGGTGATTGCCGGCGTCGGGAACGTCTACCGCGCGGAAGTCCTGTTCCGCCGTCGGCTGGATCCCTGGCTGCCCGGTGCCGCGGTACCGGAGGGTGTGGCGCGCAGGCTCTGGCGCGACATTGCCGCCGTCATGAACGACGGCGTAGCGGACGGGCGCATCATCACCACGCCGCCCAAGTACTGGGCCTTCGACGGCACCACGGCCGCCAAAGCGGCCGCTGCGGGGCTGCCCGTCCCGCCCAGGAACGCAGGCTTCCCGGGACGCGACGACGCCCACTTCGTCTACAAGCGGCACGGGCTGCCCTGCCGCGTCTGCCGGACCATCCTGCTGATGGCGGACCTTGCCGGACGCAACCTCTACTGGTGCCCAACCTGCCAGTCGCCGGATTAGCCAGGTAAAAGACAGAAGGCCCCCTCGATCGAGGGGGCCTTCTGGGTAACTGGAGGGGACGACGGGAATCGAACCCGCGTAATCAGTTTGGAAGACTGAGGCTTTACCATTAAGCTACGTCCCCGAAGGAAGATCCGTCTTGGCGGAAACTTCGGGCTGGCTGTCCAAGCCGGATACAACTAAACCTAATCCATGGCCTACGTGTCAAATGTGCAATCGCGACGCGTATCACCGTAGACTTGCCTGTGCACTAACGGGGTGTAGCTCAGCTTGGCTAGAGCGCCTGCTTTGGGAGCAGGAAGTCGCAGGTTCAAATCCTGTCACCCCGACTCTGCGGCCCGGACCCTTCGGTTCCGGACATATTGCGTTTGCAGAACCCCATCCCACAACCCAGGAGTACTTAGACCGTGAAGAGCGCTGTCGAGAACCTCACCCCCACGCGGGTCAAGCTCAATGTTGAGGTCCCCTTTGAGGAACTGAAGCCCAGCATCGACTCGGCCTACAAGACTGTTGCTTCGCAGATCCAGGTTCCCGGGTTCCGCAAGGGCAAGGTCCCCGCCAAGCTCATCGACCAGCGCGTCGGCCGCGGCTACGTCCTGGAGACCGCCATCAACGACGGCCTCAACGGCTGGTACCAGGCTGCCGTGCAGGAATCCGGCATCCGCCCGCTGAGCCGTCCCGAGGTGGAGATCACCGAGGTTCCGGACCCCTCCGCCACCGACGGCGGCCTGAAGTTCGCCGCCGAGGTGGACGTCCGCCCCGAGATCGAACTTCCGGACTACGCCGGCATCGAGGTCCAGGTGGCCGCCGCCGAGTCCTCCGAGGCCGACGTCGACAAGGCCCTGGACGAACTGCGTGGCCGCTTCGGCACCCTGAAGTCCGTTGACCGCCCGGCTGCCGAAGGTGATTTCCTCACCATCGACATCACCGCCAGCATCGACGGCGAAGAAGTTGACTCGGCCTCCGGCCTCTCCTACCAGGTGGGCGCAGGCACCATGCTCGAAGGCATGGACGAAGCCGTCACCGGCCTCAGCGCCGACGAGGACGCCATCTTCGACACCACCCTCGTAGGTGGCGAGCACGCCGGCGAAGCCGCGCAGGTCAAGGTCGTCGTGAAGGCCGTCAAGGAACGCGAACTGCCCGAAGCGAACGATGACTTCGCCCAGCTGGCCTCCGAGTTCGACACGATCGCCGAACTCCGCGAAGACCTGGCCAAGCAGGCAGCCAGCTCCAAGATCGTTGAGCAGGGCGTTGAAGCCCGCGACAAGGTCCTGGACAAGCTCGTCGAGCTGGTTGAGGTGCCCGTTCCGGACTCCGTCGTCGAAGAGCAGCTCGAAGCCCACTTCCAGGAGGGCAACGGCCACGGCGAGGGCGAGCACGACACCGAAGAGCACCGCGAAGAGGTCCGTGCCAACACGGCCCGCGCCTTCCAGAACGAAATCATCCTCGACGCCATCGCGGAGAAGGAAGAAGTCAACGTCAGCCAGAACGAGCTGATCGACTACATCGTCAGCACGGCCAGCCAGTACGGCATGGACCCGAACCAGTTCGCCCAGATCATCGACCAGAGCGGCCAGGTCCCCATGATGGTGTCCGAGGTCCGCCGCCGCAAGGCCCTGGCAGTCGTGCTGGGCCAGGCCACGGTGACCGACTCCGAGGGCAACGCCGTTGACCTCAGCGACTTCGTCCGCCCCGCCGGTGAAGAAGGTCCGGCTGCAGAGGCTCCCGAAGCTGTCGAGGCTGAGGCCGAAGCTGCCGAGGCCGAGGACACTGCAGCAGCCAAGGCCTAGTCCTTACCACGCCAGAGCAACGGCCCCCGGATCCCCGTGATCCGGGGGCCGTTGCCGTTTGGCGGGGCCTGGCGGCGCGGGGTCTGATCATCGTGCGCCGTCAGCGAACAGCCGCTGGGACGCGAACAAAATGTCGGTGAAACCGGTTAGTGTCCAAGTAGTGATTTTCAGTGATGTCACCGTCACCAGCGAGAGGTAAGTAAACATGTCACAGCACCAGGAGGCCCCCCGGATGGCGACTGTCGATCCTGCAGCCCAGGACAACTACATTTACAACCGCCTCCTCAAGGAGCGGATCATCTGGCTCGGCTCGGAGGTGCGGGACGACAACGCCAACGCGATCTGCTCACAGCTGCTGCTCCTCTCTGCCGAGAACCCGGAAAAGGACATCTACCTCTACATCAACTCTCCCGGCGGCTCGGTCACGGCCGGCATGGCGATCTACGACACCATGCAGTTCATCCCCAATGACGTCGTGACCGTTGCTACCGGCCTGGCCGCATCCATGGGCCAGTTCCTGCTGTCTTCCGGCACCAAGGGCAAGCGCTACGCCACCCCCAACGCCCGCGTCCTGATGCACCAGCCCTCGGGCGGCATCGGCGGTACCGCCTCCGACATCAAGATCCAGGCGGAGCTCATCCTGCACATGAAAAAGGTCATGGCGGAGCTGACGGCAGAGCAGACCGGACAGACCGTGGAGACCATCCTCAAGGACAACGACCGCGACAAGTGGTTCACGGCCACCGAGGCCCTTGAATACGGCTTCTTCGACAAGATCGCCGCGCACGCCGGCTCCGTGTCGGGCGGCGGCGGAACCTCCAACGGGTCCTCCGGCGAATCAGCGTCCCAGAACTAACCGGCAACCAGAACCCTTTCGATCAGGAGCAAACACAATGAACTACAACTTCGGGTGGTCCGCCGGCAATCTTCCATCCAGCCGCTACGTCCTGCCGCAGTTCGAGGAGCGCACGCCCTACGGCTTCAAGCGCCAGGACCCGTACACCAAGCTCTTCGAGGACCGCATCATCTTCCTCGGCGTGCAGGTGGACGACGCCTCAGCCGACGACATCATGGCCCAGCTGCTGGTCCTCGAGTCCACCGACCCGGACCGGGACATCACGCTGTACATCAACTCCCCGGGCGGTTCGTTCACCGCGATGACCGCGATCTACGACACCATGCAGTACATCCGGCCCGAAATCCAGACAGTCTGCCTGGGCCAGGCCGCCAGCGCCGCTGCAGTGCTGCTGGCCGCGGGTACTCCGGGCAAACGCCTCGCCCTCCCCAACGCCCGTGTCCTGATCCACCAGCCGGCTCTCTCCGGCGGCCAGGGCGGCCAGGCCTCCGACCTGGAGATCCAGGCCGCCGAGGTCATGCGGATGCGTTCCTGGCTCGAGGACACGCTGGCCCAGCACTCCGGGCGCACGTCGGAGCAGGTCAACAACGACATCGAGCGTGACAAGATCCTCACCGCGGACGAGGCCCAGGCCTATGGCCTTATCGACCAGGTCCTGGATTCACGGAAGATCAAGCCCCAGGCAATCACGAGGTAGCAGTACGGAAAGCCGGTGCGGCCCAGTTCATTTGGCCGCACCGGCCTTTTCTTTCCACCCTTGGGAGCGAATGTGACCTAGAGTGGAAGATGTCACAAACCGGTCCCGCTGGCCGGCAACGATTTCAGCAACGGTGCAAGGCTGCATGGCAGCAGGATACTAAGGGGTTCACATATGGCTCGGATTGGCGAGAGCACGGATCTGCTGAAGTGCTCTTTCTGCGGAAAGAGCCAGAAGCAGGTGCGCAAGCTCATTGCCGGGCCGGGAGTCTACATCTGCGATGAATGCATCGAGCTGTGCAACGAAATCATCGAAGAGGAACTCGCGGAAGTAGCTGACCTCGGAAGCTTCGAACTTCCCAAGCCCCGCGAAATCTTCGACTTCCTGCAGGAATACGTCATCGGCCAGGAACCCGCCAAGCGGTCCCTCGCCGTCGCCGTCTATAACCATTACAAGCGCATCCAGGCCGGCCATGCACCGAAGTCCGGCAGCCTGGGCGACGGCGGCCACCACGACGACGTCGAGATCGCCAAGTCGAACATCCTCCTGATCGGCCCCACCGGGTGCGGCAAGACCTACCTCGCCCAGACCCTCGCCCGGCGCCTCAACGTTCCGTTCGCCGTGGCTGATGCCACTGCCCTGACCGAGGCCGGCTATGTGGGCGAGGATGTGGAGAACATCCTGCTCAAGCTCATCCAGGCCGCGGACTACGACGTCAAGAAGGCCGAGCAGGGCATCATCTACATTGACGAGATCGACAAGATCTCCCGGAAGAGCGAGAACCCTTCCATCACCAGGGACGTCTCAGGCGAGGGCGTCCAGCAGGCCCTCCTGAAAATCCTGGAAGGCACGGTTGCGTCGGTTCCGCCGCAGGGGGGCAGGAAACACCCGCACCAGGAATTTATCCAGATCGACACCACGAACGTCCTGTTCATCGTCGCAGGCGCCTTTGCCGGGCTCGAGGAAATCATCGGCTCCCGCTCGGGCCGCAAGGGCATCGGCTTCGGTGCCCCGCTCAACGAGGCCAGCAAGAAGGTGGACTCCTACGGCGAGGTCATGCCGGAGGACCTGCTCAAGTTCGGCCTGATCCCCGAATTTATCGGCCGGCTCCCCGTGATCACCACCGTGTCGAACCTGGACCGTGACGCACTGATCCAGATCCTCTCCACGCCCAAGAACGCGCTGGTCAAGCAGTACCAGAAGATGTTCCAGATCGACGGCGTCGAGCTGGTGTTCGATCCCGCCGCCCTTGATGCCATTGCCGACCAAGCCCTCGAACGGGGCACCGGTGCCCGTGGTCTCCGTGCCATCCTTGAGGAAGTCCTGCTTCCCGTCATGTTCGATTTGCCGAGCCGCGAGGATGTAGCCAGCGTGGTCATCACCGAGGACGTTGTGCTCCGAGGTGCCGAACCCACCATGATCCCGCACGAGACCAAGCGCCGTAAGTCGGCCTGACCGGCGTCGCTGCCCGCAGCGGCTGCCGTCGCCCCCCGCAGCGGCTGCCCGGTCCCGGCGGCCTGACATCGCGCTGCCCGCCCACCAGGACCGCCCCCATGAGGGCGGCCACCATCAGAGGAGGACCTCCATGACCGCACCTGCCGGAAACAAGGCCGATTTTTGGTTCGACCCCCTGTGCCCCTTTGCCTGGATCACCTCCCGCTGGATCGGCGAGGTGGAATCCGTCCGCGACATCGAGACGGAGTGGCACGTCATGAGCCTGGCCGTCCTCAATGAGGGGCGCGACCTGGACCCTGACTACCGGAAGTCCATGGATGACGCCTGGGGCATGGTCCGCGTGATCATCGCTGCACAGCAGGAGCACAGCAACCAAACCGTCAAGGCTCTCTACGACGCCATGGGGACCCTGATCCATGACGGGGGCGAAAAGGACCGCTCCCTGGTGATTACCAAGGCGCTTGCGGAGTGCGGCCTGCCGGCATCACTCGCCGAGGCAGCCGCCACGGACGCGTATGACGACAAGCTTCGCGCCAGCCACGGGGAAGGCATCTCCCTGGTCGGCCAGGATGTTGGAACGCCTGTGGTGGCCTTCAACGGAACAGCGTTCTTCGGGCCCGTCCTCACCCGCATTCCCCGCGGCGAGGAGGCCGGAAGGCTGTGGGACGCGACCACCGCCATTGCGGCCTACCCGCACTTTTTCGAGCTGAAGAGGAGCCGCACAGAGCGCCCGGAATTCGGGTGAGCAGCCGCGCTGCGGCTGCCGGAAGCACACCAAGGGCCCCGGGGGAACTACGCGTTTGTAGTTTCCCCGGGGCCCTTGCGCGTGCCGCGGGGCAGGGCCAGAATGGTTCTTACCCACTTCGAAAGAAGCGGGACGCAGGAACCAAAGATTCAGTGATATGTAGTTTGACGCAGCCATCGGCAAAGTTGAATGCAAGCTACCAGTGACGGGGTAGTAAGACCTGAAAATCAGCGGATCCTGCCAGACCATCAGAGCACGTCACCGGATGGCCGAAAAGTCGAAGCCCCACCAACGGCAAAACGCTGATGGGGCTTCCCCTTTGCCCTGATCCCACATGCCCGGGGCTCCCACATGCTTGGGGGCCCTCCGGCATCAGGGCTTCGCCGGTATCAGGCCTTCGCCGGCTCGTCGCTCGGGGCCAGGGCGACGTCGGTCACGGCCAGGTCGCCGTCGCCAACCACCAGGGTGATGTCCCTGGCGTTGGAGGCTGCCTTCAGGTCGGCCAGCCCGGCCTGCAGCTGGGCGGTAAGCCCCTCCGGTGCGGTGATGGTGGCGGACAACACTTCGGTGCGCTGCTTGACCTTGGCCTCGGACTTGGCCTTGCGGACACCGCTGAGCGCAACGCCCACCGTCGCGAGCATGGTGGTGTCCCCGCCGGGAATCGCCAGCGCAGCCGGCCATGCGGCACGGTGCACGGAGCCAGTCCGCCACCAGCTCCAGACTTCTTCGGTGGCGAAGGGCAGGAACGGGGCGAAGAGCCGCAGCAAGGTGTCCAGGGTGGTCGCCAGGGCAGCCAGCACGGATGCCTGCTCCGCTTCGCCGGCGGCGCCGTAGGCACGGTCCTTGATCAGCTCAACGTAGTCGTCAGTGAACTGCCAGAAGAAGGTTTCCGTGAGCTGCAGGGCGCGGGCGTAGTCGTAGTTGTCGAACGCCTTGGTGGACTGTGCCACGACGTCGGCCAACTGCGCCAGCAGCGCACGGTCCAAGGGGTTGGTCAGGACGGAAAGATCACCGGAAAGCACTGAGTTCTCGGTGGCACCGAGGTTCAGCACGAACTTGGACGCGTTCAGCAGCTTGATGGCCAAGCGGCGGCCGATCTTCATCTGGGCGATCTCGTAGGCGGTGTCGGCACCAAGCCGTGCCGAGGCGGCCCAGTAGCGGACCGCGTCCGAACCGAACTCGTTCAGCACATCCGTGGGGACCACCACGTTGCCCTTGGACTTGGACATCTTCTTCCGGTCCGGGTCCAGGATCCAGCCCGAGATGGCAGCGTGCTTCCAGGGAGCGCAGTCCTGCAGGGCATCGGCACGTACCGCGGACGAGAACAGCCAGGTGCGGATGATGTCATGGCCCTGGGGTCGGAGGTCGAACGGGAAGACCTTGCCGAACAGGTCCTCGTCCCGGCTCCAGCCGCCGACGATCTGCGGGGTCAGTGAGGACGTTGCCCAGGTATCCAGGACGTCGGCGTCACCTGTGAAGCCGTTGGGCTGGTCCCGCTGGGTTTCGTCGAAGCCCGGGGCGGCATCCGCCGCGGGGTCCACGGGCAGCAGTTCGTCGGAAGGCAGGATGGGGTTGTCGTAGTCCGGGTTTCCCTGCGCATCGAGCGGGTACCAGACGGGGATGGGCACGCCGAAGAACCGCTGGCGGGAGACCAGCCAGTCACCGTTCAGGCCGGCGATCCAGTTCTCGTAGCGGGAGCGCATGAACGACGGGTGGAAGTCGATCTCCTTGCCGCGGCCGATGAGGCGTTCGCGGCGGTCCTCGTCGCGGCCGCCGTTGCGGATGTACCACTGGCGGGACGTGACCACTTCCAGGGGCTTGTCGCCCTTTTCGAAGAAGTTGACCGGGTGGGTGATCTTCTTCGGTTCGCCGTCCAGCAGGTCCGCTTCCTTGAGCAGCTCCACCACGGCCTCTTTCGCCGAGAAAGCCGTCTTGCCGGCAATTGCGGCGTACGCTTCCTTGCCTGCCGCGGTGGTGATCCACTCCGGGGTCTCGGCGATGATGCGGCCGTCGCGGCCCATGATGGCCCGGGTGGGCAGCTGGAGTTCCCGCCACCAGGTGACGTCGGTCAGGTCACCGAAGGTACAGACCATCGCGATGCCGGAGCCCTTATCGGCCTTGGCCAGCGGGTGGGCCTTGACCTCCAGCTCGACGTCGAACAGCGGGGACCGCACGGTCTTGCCGAACAGCGGCTGGTACCGCTCGTCGTCGGGGTTTGCCACCAGCGCGGCACACGCGGCCAGCAGTTCCGGACGCGTGGTCTCGATAAAGACCTTGTCGCCTTCTTCGGTGAAGAAGGGGTACCGGTAGTACGCGCCGGGCACTTCGCGGTCCTCCAGCTCGGCCTGCGCAACCGCCGTGCGGAAGGTGACGTCCCACAGCGTGGGTGCCTCGGCCATGTACGCGTCGCCGGCGGCCAGGTTGGCCAGGAAGGCACGCTGGGACACCGCGCGGGAAGTGTCATCAATGGTGCGGTAGGTCAGGTCCCAGTCCACGGACAGGCCCAGGGTCTGGAACAGGTTCTCGAAGACCTTTTCGTCCTCGACAGCGAGTTCCTCGCACAGCTCAATGAAGTTCTGGCGGGAAACGACGTCGAAGTCACGCTGGTTCTTGGCCGGCTGGGCCGGCGGCCGGTAGTCGGCGTTGTAGGGGATGGCGGGATCGCAGCGGACACCGTAGTAGTTCTGGACACGACGCTCCGTCGGCAGGCCGTTGTCGTCCCAGCCCATGGGGTAGAAGACGTTCTTGCCGGTCATGCGCATGTAGCGCGCCTGGACGTCCGTCTGGGTGAAGGAAAACATGTGCCCCACATGCAGCGACCCCGATGCGGTGGGCGGGGGAGTGTCGATCGAGTAGACCTGCTCCCGGGTGGTGTCGGGGTTGAACTTGTAGGTTCCCTCGGCCAGCCAGCGCTGGGTGAGCGATGTCTCGAGGCCTTCGAGGGCCGGCTTGTCCGGAACGTTGATGGGGGCGGTGGTGGGCGTGTCTGTACCCTGCGTGTCTTCAGCCATTGGGTAATTCTTTCATGTCCGCTTCCGTCCCGCCGAACCAGCGCCCGGGAGGGGCTGGGGACGGGTAGCATGCGCCCATGGGAGAGTTGCGGGGAACCTTTGCCGTCAAGCGCATCTACGAGCCGCCGGAGGACGACGACGGCTGCCGGGTGCTGGTGGACCGGCTCTGGCCGCGGGGCCTCACGAAGGCCGGCGCCGCCGTCGACCTGTGGCTGAAGGACGTGGCGCCTTCCACCGGGCTCCGCAAGGAGTTCAACCACCGGCCCGAACGTTTTGCCGATTTCAGCGAACGCTACACGCAGGAACTGGACTCCAATCCCGCCGTGGAAACCCTGTTGGAACTCGCCGCCGGCCATCGGCGTGTGACCCTGCTGTACGCAGCCCGGGACACGGAGGCCAACCACGCGCGTGTCCTGCTCGACTACGTCCGGGGACGCCGCGCCGGCTGACACCGTTAGGGTGGTGCCATGACTGAGGACTTGCAGAACAAGGCAGCACTGGTGACCGGGGCGAGCAGCGGAATCGGGGAGGCAACGGTCCGCGCGCTGCGCGCCGGCGGATGGACGGTGTTCGCCGTGGCGCGCCGGGCTGAACGCCTCGCTGCGCTCGAAAGCGGGACGGGCGCCGTCGCCATTCCTGCCGACATTGCAGAGGACGACGACGTGTCCCGGCTCCTTGCCCAGGTCACCGCGGCGGGTGGGATTGACACGCTCATCAACATCGCCGGCGGTGCCCGCGGTGCCGACAAGGTGGGAGACGCCAGCACGGAGGACTGGGAGTGGATGTACCGCGTCAACGTCCTGGGCACCATGAAGCTGACCCGCGCCTTCCTGCCCATGCTGCGGGCCAACGGCAAGGGGACGGTGCTCAACCTCACCTCCACTGCCGGCCTGGACGCCTACGAAGGCGGCGGCGGCTACAACGCAGCCAAGTTCGCCCAGCACGCCATGACCAACGCGCTCCGCCTGGAGGAGGCGGAGAACAACATCCGCGTCATTGAGGTGGCGCCGGGCCTGGTCCAGACCGAGGAGTTCGCCCTCAACCGGCTGGGCAATGCGCAGGCCGCGGAGAAGGTCTACCAGGGCGTGGCGGAGCCGCTGACGGCGGAGGACGTGGCAGACGTGGTCCGCTACGCTGTCACCGCGCCCCACCACGTCAACCTGGACCAGATCGTGATCCGGCCCGTGGCGCAGGCCGCCACCCACAAGCTCATCAGGAAGGGCTAGGGGACGTGGATCTGCAAGGCGGCCACCACGGCTGCGTGGTCGGTGCCTTCGATCCGGTGCACTGAGTATCCGGAGCTGCTGATGTCGGGGCTGGTGACCAGATGGTCGAGGGCTATGCCCGGCAGCCGGTAGTCCCGCATCGGCCAGGTGGGCACCAGTCTGCTGCCCTGCGAGGCCGCCACGTCCACGAGGGCGCGGCGGCCGCCGGTCCCCGCCAGGAGTGCCCGGAACTCCCGGTGGTCGTACGTCGCGTTGAAGTCCCCGGCCAGCAACAGCGGCCCGGAGCCATTGTCTGCCCCGGCCACCGAATCGAGGTCGCTGCGCCATTGGTCCACGGCGTCGCCGGCAGGCGCCAGGGCGTGCACGGCAACGACACGCAGTGCCGCGCCATTGCCGTCGCCGAGGTCGAGGCGGGCAACAGGCATGCTGAAGCGGGTGTCCGGGATGACGCCTGACGCCGTGAGGTTGCGCGCGGAGTAGATGGCGCTGCCGCCGGCGCCGTCCCGGGCATGGGAAATCCGGTAGGGCAGCAGCGCATCCAGTCCCGCCGCCGTGAGCCTGCCTTCCAGTTCCGGCGTGAACTCCTCCACCGCCAGCAGTTCCACATGCCGGCCGCGGACAAGCGCCACGATCCCGTCGGCATCCGCCCGGCCCACCTCGGCATTGATGGTCATGGCAACCAGGCTGACCGGCGTGCCGGCTGCTTCAGCGGCCGGTTCCCTGGCGTCCAGCGGGAAAAGCCAGAACACCTGGCATCCCAGCAGCACGGCCGCGAGGACCTGCTGCGGGCGGCTCCGCCCCAGGAACGCCAGGAGCGTTGCCGCGGCGGCGGGCGCGGCCAGCCACGGCGTAAAGGCCACCAGTTGCACGGCAAGGACGGGCCACTCCACAGGCAGGGCACGGAACGTGGACACCAGGGCAACCGGAGCGGCGACGGGAACGAACAGCCACCTGCAGATCCGGGCAGTGCGCCGCCCCGTCCCGGGTGCCGCGGAAGCTGCCATGAATCGAGTCTAGGCAAGGGGCCGCCTGAATGGCACTGGCGCTGCCGCAATAGTAGACTCGGGAGTGGCTATGACCCGGCTATCACCGGTGAGCTTCCGGAAGAACGCGCCACCCCGCCCGCAGGGCAGGGGGCGTCAGTAGAACCGGACGGGTAAGCCCGTTACAGCAGTAATGAGAGGCCGGGGCAGCGCCCGTTCCTAACGGAACACGCAGCGCCGGTAAGTGAGGTGGTACCGCGGTGAGCGTGCAGTCCAGGGACGGCACGGACGCCGTCCTCGCATCCTGAACGGAATCTTCGGCCCCTGCCGGAGGCTCACCACGCTCAACCCAGGATGTCGAAAATGACGTTTTACCCCAAGGCCTCAGCCTCCACCAGCGGCAGTGCAGGCGTTTCCGCCTCCGTGAAGTTTCCGGAGATCGAAGAGCGCATCCTGAAGTACTGGGACCAGGACGGCACTTTCCAGGCCAGTATCGACCAGCGCAGCGCCGACGTCCCCGGCGGGGAGCCGGGCAGCAACGAGTTCGTGTTCTACGACGGCCCCCCCTTCGCCAACGGCCTGCCGCACTACGGCCACCTGCTCACCGGCTACGCCAAGGACCTCGTGGGGCGCTACCAGACCCAGCGCGGCAAGCGTGTCGAGCGCCGCTTCGGCTGGGACACCCACGGCCTGCCCGCCGAGCTCGAAGCCATGAAGCAGCTGGGCATGACGGACAAGACCCAGATCGAAGCCATGGGCATCGACAAGTTCAACGACGCCTGCCGCGCATCCGTTATGAAGTACGCCGACGAATGGCGCAGTTACGTTACCCGCCAGGCCCGCTGGGTGGACTTCGACAACGACTACAAGACGCTCAACGTCGAGTACATGGAATCGGTCCTCTGGGCGTTCAAGCAGCTCCACGACAAGGGCCTGACGTACAACGGCTACCGCGTCCTGCCCTACTGCTGGAAGGACGAGACGCCGCTGTCCAACCATGAGCTGCGCATGGACGACGACGTCTACAAGAACCGCCAGGACCAAACCGTCACGGTGACGTTCCCCATCCTGGCGGGGGAGTCGGAACTGTCGACGCAGCTGGCAGGGGTGCAGGCGCTTGCCTGGACCACCACCCCCTGGACGCTGCCCACCAACGCCGCGCTCGCCGTCGGGCCTTCCATCACGTATGCCGTGCTGCCCGCCGGGCCCAACGGCATCAAGGCGGCTTCGGCCGACGCCCCTGTGACGGGCAGCTTCCTGCTCGCCGCCGACCTGGTAGCGGGCTACGCCAAGGACCTCGGGTACGACAGCTTCGAGGAAGCTGAAGCCGCCGTCGTATCCACCCACACCGGCGCTGAACTGGAGGGCCTGGAGTACCAGCGGCTCTGGGACGACTTCGCCGACAACGAGAAGTACGGCATGGAGAACGCCTGGCGGTTCGTGGTTGCCGACTACGTCACCACCACCGACGGCACCGGCATTGTGCACCAGGCACCCGCCTACGGTGAGGATGACCAGAAGGTCTGCGAGGAGGCCGGCATCCCCGTGGTGCTGTCCGTGGACGAGGGCGCCAAGTTCCTGCCCCTGTTCAAGCACGGCGACCTGCACGACATCGCCGGCCTGCAGGTGTTTGAGGCCAACAAGCCCATCACCCAGGTGCTCCGCGCCCAGGGCCGCCTGGTCCGCCAGGCCAGCTACGAGCACAGCTACCCGCACTGCTGGCGCTGCCGCAATCCGCTGATCTACCGCGCTGTCTCCTCCTGGTATGTGGAGGTCACCAAGTTCAAGGACCGCATGTCCGAGCTGAACCAGGAGATCAACTGGATCCCCGGCAACGTCAAGGACGGCCAGTTCGGCAAGTGGCTCGAGAACGCCCGCGACTGGTCCATCAGCCGCAACCGCTTCTGGGGCAGCCCCATCCCGGTGTGGCAGTCCAGCGATCCCGAGTACCCCCGCACCGACGTGTACGGCTCCCTCGCGGAGATCGAGGCCGACTTCGGCCGGCTGCCCCTGAACAAGGACGGCCAGGTGGACCTGCACCGCCCGTTCATCGACGAGCTCACCCGGCCCAACCCCGACGATCCGCGGACCCCCGAAGAGGGCCAGTCCGTGATGCGCCGGGTGGAGGACGTCCTGGACGTCTGGTTCGACTCCGGCTCCATGCCCTACGGCCAGGTGCACTACCCGTTCGAGAACGAGGCGTGGTTCAACACCCACAACCCGGCCGACTTCATCGTGGAGTACATCGGCCAGACCCGCGGCTGGTTCTACATGCTGCACATCCTGTCCACCGCGCTGTTCGACCGGCCCGCGTTCCGGAACGTGATCAGCCACGGCATCGTGCTGGGCTCCGACGGGCAGAAGATGTCCAAGAGCCTGCGCAACTACCCGGACGTCTCCGAGGTCTTGGACCGCGACGGGTCCGACGCGATGCGCTGGTTCCTGATGTCCAGCCCCATCCTGCGCGGCGGCAACCTGATCGTCACCGAACAGGGCATCCGCGACGGCGTCCGCCAAGTGATCCTGCCGCTCTGGAACGTGTACAGCTTCTTCACGCTGTACACGAACGCCGCAAACAGCGGTTCGGGTTATGACGCGAAACTGCGCTACGACGGCTACAGGGACACCCTGGACCAGTACCTGCTCGCCAACACCGGCGAGCTGGTCCGCGACATGACCGCGCAACTGGATACCTATGACATCTCCGGCGCCTGCGACTCCCTTCGCAGCTACCTGGACATGCTCACCAACTGGTACGTCCGCCGCAGCCGCCAGCGTTTCTTCGACGAAGACCAGGACGCGTTCGACGCGCTGTTCACCGCGCTTGAGGCGGTCACCCGCGCCTCGGCCTCGCTGCTGCCTTTGGTGACCGAGGAGATCTGGCGCGGGCTGACCGGCGGCCGCTCCGTCCACCTTGCCGACTGGCCGGACGTGGACCTCTTCCCGGCGAACCCCTCCCTGGTCGAAGCCATGGACCGGGTGCAGCAGATCTGCTCCACCGGCTCGTCGCTGCGGAAGGCAGCCAACCTGCGTGTCCGCCTGCCCCTGCAGGAACTCACCGTGGTGGCACCCGGTGCCGGTGCGCTGGAAGGCTTCGCCGCCGTCGTCGCCGATGAACTCAACCTCCGCAGCGTGCGCCTGCTGGACGCCGAAAGCGCCTCACCCGGGGAGTTCGGCATCCAGCAGAAGCTGGTGGTCAACGCGCGCGCCGCCGGACCCCGGCTGGGCAAGAACGTGCAGGTTGCCATCAAGGGGTCCAAGTCCGGTGACTGGAGCGTGGACGACGCCGGCGTGGTCACCGCCGGGGGACTGCAGCTGGAGCCCCAGGAGTACACCCTGGAGACCGTCGTGGCTGATTCCGACGGCGGGGAAGGGGCATCGAAGGCCGTGGCAGTTCTGCCAGGCGGCGGCTTCGTTGTGCTCAACACCGAGGTCACGCCGGAGCTTGAGGCCGAAGGCCTGGCGCGCGACATGGTCCGTGCCATCCAGCAGGCCCGCAAGGATGCCGGGCTCAACGTGAGCGACCGGATCCGTACCACCGTGACCGCACCCCGGAACGTGGTGGACGCGCTGCTGGCCAACGCTGAACTGGTCAAGGGCGAGACGCTGACTGTCGACCTGGCCGCTGAGCCTGCCGATGTGTCCGAGCCCGCCGTCGTGGTCGAAAAAGTGGAGGCCTAGGACATGACCGACGAATTTTCCGTGGAAAGCGTCTACGCCGAGCTCCTGGGCCGGGCGCCGGAGAACAAGATGGAGCCGCGGCTGGCCCCGCTGTTCCGTGCAATGGACGTGCTCGGCGAGCCGAACAAGGCGTACCCGATCATCCACGTGACCGGAACCAACGGCAAGACGTCCACGGCGCGCATGATCGAATCGGTCCTGCGCGCCCAGGGCCTGAGCACCGGACGCTACACCAGCCCCCACCTGTCCAGGGTCACCGAGCGGATCAGCATTGACGGCCACCCGGTCTCCGACGAGACCTTCGTCCGGATCTGGGACGAGATCAGGCCGTACCTGCAGATCGTGGACGCCGAACTGGAGGCGGAGGGACAGCCCCGCCTGACGTACTTCGAATGCCTCACCATCCTGGGCTTCGCCATCTTCGCGGACCAGCCCGTCAACGTGGCCATCATCGAGGTGGGCCTGGGCGGTATCACCGATGCCACCAACGTCGGGGACGGACAGGTATCGGTGATTACCCCGATCTCGCTGGACCACACGGACCTGCTTGGGGACACCACCGCGGACATCGCCCACGAGAAGGCAGGCATCATCAAGCCCGGCGGCTACCTCATCAGTGCCGCCCAGCCGGTGGACGCGGCGCAGGTGCTGCTGGAGAAAGCCAGGGAGGTGGGGGTTCCCTTCCGCTTCGAAGGAGTGGAGTTCGGCGTCGAATCCCGGGCCGTGGCCGTGGGCGGCCAGATGGTCACCATCCAGGGGATCGCCGGGCGCTACCCGGACCTGCTGGTGCCGCTGCACGGTGCCCACCAGGCGCAGAACGCCGCTGTGGCGGTGGCTGCGCTGGAAGCCTTCTTCGGCGGTGACAAGGAACTGCCGTTCGACGTCCTGCAGGAAGGCTTCGCCGCGGTGACGTCCCCCGGGCGGCTGGAAGTGGTCCGGACCGCGCCCACCATCATCGTGGATGCTGCGCACAACCCCGGCGGCATCCAGGCTTCCGCCGCCGCCCTGCAGGAGGCGTTCACCTTCACCAAGCTCGTTCCCGTGGTGGGCGTCCTCAAGGAGAAGGATGCCGAGGAGATCCTCCGCCAGCTCAAGGAATCCCTGGGCGGCGTTGCCGAGGAGTACTGCTTCACGCAGTCCAACTCGCCCCGTGCCGTCCCGGCCGGGGAGCTGGCCGAGCTCGCGATCGACCTGGGCTTCGGCGAAGACAACGTCCACATCGCCGAAAAGCTTGACGATGCACTGGAATGGGCTGTGGAGCGCGCCGAGGCGAACGAGGACCTGTCCGGCGGAGTGCTGGTCACGGGCTCCATCACGCTTGTTGCCGAAGCGCGCATCCTCCTCGGAAAGACGGAGGCCTAGCCCGTGGCACGACTCACCAAAGCCCAGCGCGAATGGCGCCCGGGCATGCCAAAGAAGCGCCGCTCCACCAAGGTCATGTTCGCCTCCACGGTGCTGCTGCTGGAAGCGTTCGTGATGTTCTTCGCAACCCTGGTGGTCTTCGGCCTGCGCCGCGGGGAGTTCCCGCCCGCCCTGATCCTCGGCGTGGGCATAGCCCTCAGCGTGGTGATGGTCCTGGCCTGCGCGGTCCTGAACAAACCGTGGGGCCTGGCGTTGGGCTGGATCCTGCAGGTTGTCCTGGTCCTCACGGGCGTCTTCGAGCCGGCCATGTTCCTGGTGGGCGCGTTGTTCGCGCTGGCCTGGTGGTACGGAATCCGCACCGGCATCCGGCTGGACCGCGAAGCAGCCCAGCGCGAACGCGAACAGGCCGCATGGGAAGCAGCCCACCCGGACCAGGCGGCCGGGCCCCAGCCGCAGTCTCCCTAGGCCAGTCCCCGTAGACTTATCCCAAACCCCCACCAACGCATTGGAGCAGTTGTGACTACTGAGCGCACCCTCGTCCTGATCAAGCCCGACGGCGTCGCCCGCAACCTCACCGGCGCCATCCTGGCCCGGATCGAAGCCAAGGGCTACAGCCTTGCCGAACTGAAAAAGGTTGATGCCACCCGCGAGCTGTTGGAGCAGCACTACGAAGAACACGTAGGCAAGCCGTTCTACGAGCCGCTGGTGGAGTTCATGCTCAGCGGACCGGTGGTTGCGGCCATCTTTGAAGGCCACCGCGTCATTGAGGGCTTCCGGTCCCTGGCCGGCACCACCGATCCCACGACGGCGGCTCCCGGAACCATCCGCGGTGACTTCGGCCGCGACTGGGGCCTGAAGGTGCAGCAGAACCTGGTGCACGGGTCCGACTCCACCGATTCCGCCGAGCGCGAGATCAAGATCTGGTTCAAGTAACCCGTCTCCGCCCCGCGTCTTTGGGTGCGGGGTGATGGATAAGGCCAATGTTCGTCGTGAACATTGGCCTTATCCATTATCTGGCAGGAGCGGAAACTATTTGGCCCGGCGCGGAAACGCCTAGAAGCCGGAGGTCCCCACGAAGACCTGGATGAAGGCGAAGAAGATGGTGGCGATGACGGCCACGTAGAGCAGCGCCGTAATGATCCAGCCGGAATCGGACAGGACGCGGGCCGCGCCCGTCGGCATGGGGATGACGCCGGCGGAAATGTTCCTGATGGTGGTCCAGACGAAAAGCGGGATCATGGCCGCCCACACGATCATGCAGAACGGGCACAGGATGTGGATGGCGTAGAGGGCCTGGGACCACAGCCACACCACGAAGGCGAAGCCAAGCGTGACGCCTGCCTGCAGTCCCAGCCAGTACCAGCGGGCGAAGGTGGCACCGGACAACAGCGCCATGCCCACGGTGATGGTGATGGCGAAGGCCACGATGCCGATAAACATGTTGGGGAAGCCGAACAACGAGCTCTGCCAGGTCTGCATCACCTGCCCGCAGGAAATCCACGGGTTCACATCGCACACGGTGGTGTGGTTGGGGTCCTTGAGCACTTCGAGCTTTTCCAGGACCAGGGTTCCGGAGGCAAGCCAGCCCACCACGCCGGTAACGACCAACAGCCAGCCGAACGGGCGGTTCCGGGTCATGGCCGGGGCGGTCCGTGCAGCACTGCTGACGGAATTGGCGGCGCGTTCCTGCGCCTGGCTGCCGCTGACGGGGGAGATGCTGGGCATGGGTGTGGCGTCCTTTTCGTCCGGTGCTCCTGTGCCTGATTGTAACGCCGGTGGCTGGAGGCCTTTCCCAGCTGGCGGAGCAGGCTCACAGCTTCCGCCGTGATTTAGCCCGGGTATGAGAGAATGAACGTGGCTGGAAGCCGATCCACATTCGGACTCCGGTCCGGTGGTTTGTTCCCAAGACCGCCAATGATGAGCAGGGCAGGCTTCGGAAGCTTCCGACAACTCCCGCGACTCCATTGCGCGGCACCTGGTTGTGGCACGTAGAACAACGGGTTTTCGAAACAATCACCGGCTCCTACGGGCTGCCGCACCCTCCATGCCGGTGCGAACCTGGGAGTATCCACTTGACTTCTGTCAACGCCTGCGGGTTTTGACAATATGTGCCCCAATGGGTGCCGGATGTGGCGGTACGTCAGGGGCAGGAGTGTTGCCACATATGGACAATGAGCTGGAACTGGCCGTTAACGAAGATGCGGCGGCTACAGAAGCCGCAGCGGCGCCGAAGAGGGCCACGCGCACCCGCCGCAAGGCGGCGCCCAAGGGTGCGGCGGCCGCTGCCGCTGCACCGGAAGACACTGTTGCCACGCCGGAAGGTACTGTTGCTGCGCCGGAGGGCACTGCCGCTGTGGACGGTGTTGAAGGAGCCGAGCCCCAGGCAGCCGAGCCCAAGGCGCCGGCGCGCCGGACCCGGGCACGGAAGAAGGCGGACTCCACCGAACCCTTGCCGGCCTTCGCTGCCGGCGACGGTGACTCCGCTGCAGTCGCGCCGGATACGGCGGCTTCCCCTGTCGCCGCACTCGACGGCGCCACGCAGGGCGTCGCCATGCAGGATGCAGCAACGCCGGAGGCCCCAACTGGTGCCGGTCCCGTCGCCGCGCCGGCCCCTGAGGCAGAAGGCGAGGCGAAGCCCGTCCGCCGCCGCCGGGTAGCCACCCGCAAGGCAGCGGCTCCGGCCCCGGCCCAGGAAGCGGCCGTTCAGGACGCAGCCGAAACGCAGCCTGCACAGGAGCAGGGGAACGACCCCCAAACGGTCGAAGGCCAGGCCGCCGGCAACCAGACGGCCGAGGCCCAAAGCCCTGGTGTCCAGGGCACGGAAGCCCATGCCGCCGATGCCCAGGCCACCGATGCCCAGGCCGCCGAAGCCGACGCTCCGCAGGCAGCGGACGAAGCAGAAGCCGCGGAGGAAGGAAAGCCCGCCGCCGAGGCTGCCAGCCCCTTTGCTTCCCTTTTCATGGAGCCTGGCTCTCCGACGTCGGTACTCTTCCAGGCACCGGACCTCAGTGCTGTGCAGCGCCCCACGGCCGCCGCGGCCGAGCCGGAAGAGGACGAGGAAGAGGCCGAAACGGACGACGCCTCAGGCCGCCGCCGGCGCCGCAGCCGTGGCCGCCGCGGGCGCAGCCGCCTGGGCGGAACCGAAGATGACACCGAGGGCGGCGCCGGCACGGACGCCGAAGGCGCTGAAGATACCGACGAGGACGCCGGGGGACAGCTGGAGGACGGCGTAACGTCCCGTCGCCGTCGTCGCCGCCGCCGTGGCGACCAGGACCTTGAACTGACCGGCGGCGGGGATGACGACCCGCCCAACACCGTGACGAGGGTGCGCGCCCCGCGTCCCGTGAGCGAGGCGCCGGCCAGCAACCGGGTAGCCAGCGTGAAGGGTTCCACGCGCCTGGAAGCCAAGAAGCAGCGCCGCCGTGAGTCACGAGACACCGGACGCCGCCGCACCGTCATCACGGAGGCGGAGTTCCTGGCGCGCCGGGAGTCCGTTGACCGGCAGATGATCGTCCGCCAGCGCGACGACAGGATCCAGATCGCCGTCCTCGAAGACGGCGTGCTGGCCGAGCACTTTGTCTCGAAGACCCAGCAGGACTCCCTCATCGGCAACGTGTACCTGGGCAAGGTGCAGAATGTGCTGCCGTCCATGGAAGCTGCGTTCGTGGACATCGGCCGCGGCCGCAACGCCGTGCTGTACGCCGGCGAAGTGAACTGGGAGGCCGTCAACCTCGAGGGCAAGCAGCGGCGCATCGAAAACGCCCTGAAGTCCGGCGACACGGTCCTGGTCCAGGTGACCAAGGACCCCGTGGGCCACAAGGGTGCCCGCCTGACCAGCCAGATCTCGCTGCCGGGCCGGTACCTGGTCTACGTCCCCGGCGGTTCCATGACCGGCATTTCGCGCAAGCTGCCCGACGTCGAACGCAACCGGCTCAAGCGCATCCTCAAGGACCGGCTCCCCGAGCAGGCCGGCGTCATCGTCCGGACCGCTGCCGAAGGCGCGTCCGAGGAAGAGCTGACGCACGACATCAACCGGCTGCGGGCCCAGTGGGAGGGCATCGAAAGCCAGTCGAAGTCCACCAAGATCCTCGCTCCCGAACTGCTGTACGGCGAACCGGACCTCACCATCAAGGTGGTCCGCGACGTCTTCAACGAGGACTTCTCCAAGCTGATCGTGTCCGGGGAAGAGGCCTGGGACACCATCGAGGCCTACGTCACCTATGTGGCACCGGACCTGGTGGGGCGCCTGGAGAAGTGGACCAAGGACCAGGACATCTTCTCAGCCTGGCGGATCGATGAGCAGATCCACAAAGCCCTGGAGCGCAAGGTCTTCCTGCCCTCCGGCGGCTCGCTGGTGATCGACCGGACCGAAGCCATGACCGTGGTGGACGTCAACACCGGCAAGTTCACCGGCAGCGGCGGCAACCTCGAAGAAACGGTGACCAAGAACAACCTCGAAGCCGCCGAGGAAGTGGTGCGCCAGCTCCGCCTGCGCGACATCGGCGGCATCATCGTCATCGACTTCATCGACATGGTCCTGGAATCCAACCGCGACCTGGTCCTGCGCCGCCTGGTGGAATGCCTTGGCCGGGACCGCACCAAGCACCAGGTTGCCGAGGTCACGTCATTGGGCCTGGTCCAGATGACCCGCAAGCGCATGGGTACCGGGCTGCTCGAAGTCTTCGGCGAACAGTGTGAAGCGTGTGCCGGCCGCGGCGTGGTCACCTACGACGATCCTGTGGAGCACCGCCGTGCCAACATCGTGGCGGCTGAGCACCACGTGCAGCGGTCAGAGAGCCGGCCCGAGGGCCGGGGGGAAGCCTCCCGGAGCGAAGGCCAGCGGACCGACAACAGCCAGCCCGCCGGACGTTCCGAGCGCAAACGGCGGCGCGGACGCGGCGGCCAGCAGCCGGAGCCCGCCCCGGCACCGGCCGTTCATGTGCACACTGTCCATCCGGACCCCGCCGACGCCGAGCGGCACGCCAAGGCGGAAGCCACAAGGCTGGCCCTCGCGAACATCGCCGCAGCGGCCCATGCGGCGCACCTGCACGACGACGAGGTCGCTGCCGCCCGGCAGGCGCCGCCCGCGCCGCCGGCGGTGGAGCAGCCTGCCGCGGCTGAAGCCGACAAGCACGACGCCGGCACCCGGCCCGCTGCCGTCCTCACCTTCGGGGGCGAGACGGTGCCACTGCCGTTCGTGGAGCACGCGGGGGAGCAGCAGGCACAGCCCGCCTTCACGCTGGACCGGCTCGCGGAAGCGTTCGCGCACCTCGGGCAGCCAGCTCCTCCGGCGGAAGCCGCAGCGGCCCAGCCGGTGGAAGCAGCGCAGGAAGCCAAGCCTGCGGACGTGCTGCGGGAGCCGGAGCCTGTCGCCGCCGTACCGGAAACGGAACAGGCGGCGCCGGACCAGTCCCGCCAGCGGCGGCCGCGGCGCCACCGCGGTGCCAGCCGTGCCCAGGGTGCTGCCAACGAGACCACCGTCCAGCACCACGAGAACGCGCCGGCGTCCGCCGGGGGCCACTCGCACGAGGCCAAGGCCCCGGATACGGTGAAGGCACAGGCGGCCACAGCGGAGCCGGGCAAGGTTGCCGGGGAGCCCATCATCCTCGGCGTCGGAGTCCCGGCCTCGGAGCTCTAACCCCGGAGCTCCCGTAAGGCATGGCCAACACGGCCACTGAAAGTCCCCGTTGCGTGGACGTTTCCCCCGCGAAGTGCGGGGGAACTGTCCACATGGCGGGGACTTTCTGCGTGCCCGGCCCTGTCACCTTTCCCCCGGGTGCACCCGGGCAGCTAGGCTGGGGAACCGACACGGGGTGCCGCGCACAGGGCCGGCTGAGATCCACACCCGTTGAACCTGTCCGGCTAGTACCGGCGAAGGGATGTCTGTTGTCTTCCACCCTTTCCTTGCCCCTGCCTGCTGCGCCCGGTGCTTCCACCGTGGGCCGTGCTGTTCCCCGGGTCCTCTCCATCGCGGGGTCCGATCCCTCCGGCGGCGCTGGCATCCAGGCCGACCTCAAGAGCATCGCCGCGCACGGCGGGTATGGCATGGCGGCCATCACCGCTCTCACCGCGCAGAACACCCGTGGCGTCCAGGCTGTGCACGTTCCGCCTGCCGCCTTCGTGGCGCAGCAGCTTGATGCGGTCAGTGATGACATCTGCATCGACGCAGTGAAGATTGGCATGCTCGGTGAGGACGCCGTCATCCGTACTGTCCGCGAATGGCTCGCCACGGTGCGTCCCGCCGTCGTGGTCCTTGACCCGGTGATGGTGGCCACCAGCGGTGACCGCCTGCTGAAGGAGTCCGCAGAAGCTGCGCTCCGGGAACTGCTGCCACTGGCGCACCTCATCACACCGAACCTTCCCGAACTCGCAATGCTGGTGGGCGGGGAGCAGGCGCAAACGTGGGAGGCGGCACTGAACCAGGGGCGGCACCTGGCAAATGCAACCGGCGCAACCGTCCTGGTGAAGGGCGGGCACCTGGGGGGAACGGCGTGCCCTGACGCGCTGGTCAACACCTCCGGCCAGCTCTCCAGCGAGGTGGTGGAGGTGCCCGGACACCGGGTGCCCACCCGCAACAGCCACGGGACCGGCTGCTCGCTGTCATCCGCGATGGCCACGGTACAGGCGCGCCTGGGCGACTGGGAAGCATCCCTGCGCACGGTCAAGCCCTGGCTGGCCGGGGCGCTCGAAAACTCAGGACAGTTGGATGTGGGGCAGGGAAACGGTCCCGTCCACCACTTCCACCACATGCGGCCTGCACTGCCGGAGGGTGGCTTCGCTGCCCGGCTGTGGGCGGAATCCGAACAGTACCTGGCCGAGATCTACGGGCTCGAATTCATCCGCGGCCTTGCCGGCGGCCACCTTCCCGAAAAGGAGTTCGCCTACTACCTCGCCCAGGACGCGATCTACCTGAACGGCTACTCGCGGGTCCTTGCGCGGGCCAGTGCACTGGCTCCATCAGAGGCGGAGCAATTGTTCTGGGCGGGATCGGCCCGGCAGTGCCTCGAAGTGGAGTCGGAACTGCACCGGTCGTGGCTCAGCACCCGCCCGGCGCAGGACGGACTCGGCCCCGTGACCAAGTCCTACGTTGACCACCTCACCGCTGCCTCGGCGTCAGGCAGCTACGCGGTGCTGGCCGCGGCCGTCCTGCCCTGCTTCTGGCTCTACGCCGAGGTGGGCGAAAAGCTGCACGCGCAATTCCTTGCAGCAGGGGAGCCCGCCGGGCACCCCTATGCGGACTGGCTGCGCACTTACGCCGACGAGGGCTTCGCCGAAGCCACGCGCCAGGCCATTTCGATCGTTGATGGTGCCGGCCGGGCGGCCCCGGAGCACGAGAGGGACGCGATGGTAACGGCCTTCAGGCAGTCCTGCCGGCTCGAAGTCGACTTCTTCGACGCGCCGCGACTCTATTCCTGACACTCCGCCGGCTGCGGCGCCGGTAGTATGGAACGGCACGGTAACGGCGTAGCCTTGGGCTTGTGGTTGCTATCACAACCCACCCGCCGGAACCAGCCTCATTTGCGGCCGGAGACGAACCTAGCGTATTCTTGATCTTCGGTGCTTACGCCAACACTTGGGTTTCTGACCCCACGGCGTTGAGGCACAGCGAGAAGCCAGGCTTATGTGGCCGGTACCGCACGCAATTTTGTTATAAACGTCGAGAGAAGTGAGTTCCCAAGTGGTGTACGCGATTGTCCGCGCAGGCGGCCGCCAAGAGAAGGTTTCCGTTGGAGACTTCGTTACCCTGAACCGCGTCGCCGGTGGAGCCGGCAGCACCATTGAGCTGCCCGCCCTGCTCCTGGTTGACGGTGACAAGGTCACCTCCGCCGCCGCCGACCTGGCCAAGGTTACTGTTACGGCTGAAATCCTCCAGGACCTCCGTGGTCCGAAGATTGTCATCCAGAAGTTCAAGAACAAGACCGGCTACAAGAAGCGCCAGGGTCACCGCCAGGAACTGACCAAGGTCAAGATCACCGGCATCAAGTAACCTTCGGTTACTGTTCAGGTATTTCAACAGATTCCCCAGAATTTAAAGGCAGGCATTTCAGATGGCACATAAAAAGGGCGCGAGCTCCACTCGCAACGGCCGCGACTCCAACGCTCAGTACCTCGGTGTGAAGCGCTTCGGTGGCCAGGTAGTTTCCGCAGGCGAGATCATCGTCCGCCAGCGTGGCACCCACTTCCACCCGGGCGCCGGCGTTGGCCGTGGCGGCGACGACACCCTGTTCGCCCTGACCCCGGGCGCCGTTGAATTCGGCACCCGCCGCGGTCGCCGCGTCGTCAACATCGTTGCTGCTGCAGCTGCAGAGTAACAACCAGTTCTGAAGTGGTGGAGCGGGCCTGTTGGTCCGCTCCACTGTTCTTTTAACCGCATTACAATCGATGTGGCGTCCACGGGCGCCGCATAAACAGCTTTGAGGAGATCCACGTGGCCAGCTTTGTAGACCGGGTAGTACTGCACGTATCCGGCGGTACCGGCGGCCATGGATGCGTCTCCGTCCACCGTGAGAAATTCAAGCCGCTGGGCGGGCCCGACGGCGGCAACGGCGGCAACGGCGGCGACGTGATCCTGCGCGTCGACCACCAGACCACCACCCTGCTTGACTACCACCACGCACCGCACCGGCACGCCAGCAACGGCGGCCCGGGCATGGGGGACTGGCGCGGCGGGAAGAACGGCGAGACCCTTGTCCTGCCCGTCCCGGACGGCACAGTGGTCAAATCCAAGGATGGCACCGTCCTGGCGGACCTCGTCGGCGAAGGTACCGAGTACGTTGCGGCCGCCGGCGGCCTGGGCGGCCTCGGCAACGCCGCCCTCTCCTCGCAGAAGCGCCGCGCACCCGGTTTCGCGCTCCTGGGAATCGAAGGCGACTCCCGGGACATCGTGCTGGAACTGAAGTCCATCGCGGATATTGCGCTGGTGGGTTTCCCGTCCGCGGGCAAATCCAGCCTGATCGCCGCCATGTCCGCCGCCAGGCCCAAGATCGCGGACTACCCGTTCACCACGCTGATCCCCAACCTTGGCGTCGTGCAGGCCGGCGACGTCCGGTTCACCATCGCCGACGTTCCGGGCCTCATCGAAGGCGCCAGCGAAGGCAAGGGCCTGGGGCACAACTTCCTCCGCCATGTCGAGCGCTGCGCGGCCCTGGTCCACGTGCTCGACTGCGGCACCCTGGAATCGGACCGGGACCCCCTTTCGGACCTCGCCATCATCGAGGCCGAGCTGGAGAAGTACGCCGTGGACATGAGTTACGCGGGCCAGGACGGCAAGGTGGTTCCCCTGAACCACCGCCCCCGCCTGGTGGCCTTGAACAAGGTGGACCTGCCGGACGGCAAGGACATGGCCGAATTCGTCCGTCCCGAACTGGAGTCCCGCGGTTACCGCGTCTTCGAGGTGTCGGCCACAAGCCACGAGGGCCTGCGCCAGCTGGGCTTTGCCATGGCCGAGATCGTCAAGGCCGCGCGCGACGCTGTCGAAGCTGCACCGCCCAAGGTCCAGCCGGCAGTGCTGCGGCCGCGCGCCGTCAATGAAACCGGGTTCAAGATCCGGCGCGAGGAAAAGAACCTGGAGCCGCTGTTCCGTGTCCTGGGTGAAAAGCCCGAGCGCTGGGTCAAGCAGACCGACTTCACCAACGAGGAAGCCATCGGCTACCTGGCCGACCGGCTGGCCAAGCTCGGCGTGGAAACAGAACTCTTCAAGCAGGGCGCCAAGCCGGGCGACACTGTGGTCATCGGTGAGGATGACGGCGTCGTCTTCGACTGGGAGCCCACCATGATGGCAGGGGCTGAGCTCCTGGCCTCGCCGCGCGGCACCGACGTCCGGTTTGCCGATATCGGCGACCGCCCCACCCGCAGCCAGAAGCGCGAGGAGCAGCTGGAGCGCCGCGAGGCCAAGGCTGCCGCCCGCGCCGAGCTTGAGGCGGAGCGGAAGGCCGGGATCTGGACGGAGTCCGTCAGTGGACGCCGCGCCGCCCAGCCCCTCAGGGAGAGCGGAGCGGAAGCGGACGATGACTTCTAGGGCCATGGCGGCCGAACCGCTGGCGCCCACCGACAGAAGCGTGCTGGCAGGGGCCCGCCGCATCGTGGTGAAGGTCGGTTCGTCGTCGCTGACCAGCATCAAGGGCGGCATTTCGGAGGAAGCCCTGACCGCCCTCGCAGATGCGTTGGCTGCCAAGCGCAACGCAGGCACCGAAATCATCCTGGTCTCCTCGGGCGCCATCGCCGCCGGCCTCGCTCCGCTGGGCCTGGCCAAGCGGCCGCGCGACCTCGCCACCCAGCAGGCCGCCGCCAGCGTGGGGCAGGGCCTGCTGATGGCCCGTTACACCCAGGCTTTCGGCGCGCACGGCGTCACCGTCAGCCAGGTGCTGCTCACTGCCGAGGACCTGATGCGCCGCAGCCAGCACAGCAACGCGCTGCGCGCCATGGACCGGCTGCTCAACCTCGGCGTGGTTCCGGTGGTCAACGAGAACGACACCGTGGCAACCCACGAGATCCGCTTCGGCGACAATGACCGGCTTGCTGCGCTGGTGGCCCACCTGGTCCGCGCGGATGCACTTGTGCTGCTGTCCGACGTCGACTCCCTGTACGACGGACCGCCCTCCCAGGGTGCCAAGCGCATCCCCCTGGTCACCGGGGCGCACGACCTGGAGGGCGTGTCCATCGGCAAGGCCGGGAAGGCCGGCGTCGGCACCGGCGGCATGCTCACCAAGGTGGAGGCGGCCAGCATGGCTGCAGGCTCCGGGATCCACGCCCTGGTGACATCCACTCCGAACGCGGCCGCAGCACTGAACGGTGAGGACGTGGGCACCTGGTTCACCGTCAACGGGTCCCGCAAGCCCGTCCGGTTGCTGTGGCTGGCCCATGTCGCCTCGGTCCAGGGGCGCCTGGTCCTCGACGACGGTGCCGTGCGCGCCGTGCGGCACCACCGCACATCCCTGCTGCCGGCCGGAATCTCCGCGGTGCACGGCGACTTCGAGGCGGGCGACGCCGTCGAGCTCGCTGCTGCCGACGGAACCGTCATTGCCCGCGGACTGGTGAACTACTCATCCGAGGAACTGCCCAGGATGCTGGGGCGGTCCACGCACGAGCTGGCCGAGGAACTTGGCAGCGGCTATGACCGCGAAGTTGTTCATGTTGACGACCTGGTGCTGGTCTGAGCCTGGGGCTCGCCTAAACTTGGACCATGACTGAAGCCCTGATCCACCACACTGCTGAAAACCCCGGAGACGCTGCCGCTGAGGCACAGCCGCAACCGGCGGCTTCCGCAGCCCAGGCATCAGCCGAGGCGTCCGGTGCCGGCGTGGAGGCAGCAGTCCACGCCATCGCCGACCGTTCGCGCCACGCAGCGCGCCGGATGGCCATGGCCAACCGGGCATGGAAGGACCGCGCGCTCCGGGCTGTGGGAGCCGCACTCCGGGAGAATACCCAGGCGGTCCTTACCGCGAACGCGCAGGATGTTGCCGCCGGAAAAGCCAACGGAACCTCCGCGGCACTCCTGGACCGGCTCACCCTGAACGAAGCCCGCATCGCCGGCCTGGTAGCCGCACTCGAAAACCTGGCCGGCCTCCCCGACCCCGTGGGCAACGTGGTGCGCGGCCAGACCCTCCCCAACGGGCTCCGCCTGCGGCAGGTCAACGTGCCCATGGGCGTGGTGGCCGCCATCTACGAGGCACGGCCCAACGTCACCGTGGACATCGCCGGGCTGGCGCTCAAGAGCGGCAACGCCGTGATCCTGCGCGGGGGCAGCGCCGCGGAGGCAACCAACCAGGTCCTGGTCCGGGTGCTGCGCGAAGCCCTGGAATCGGTGGGACTTCCCGCGGACGCGGTGCAGACTATTGACCAGTACGGCCGTGCGGGCGCCAACGTCCTCATGAAGGCCCGCGGCCGCGTGGACGTCCTGATTCCCCGCGGCGGCCGGGAGCTGATCCAGACCGTGGTCACCAACTCCGCCGTCCCGGTCATCGAGACGGGGGAGGGGAACGTGCACATCTTCATCGACGAATCCGCCGACGAAAACATGGCCGTGGAGATCCTGCTCAACGCCAAAACCCAGCGCCCCAGCGTCTGCAACACCGTGGAGACGCTACTGGTCCACTCGGGCTCCAGCGTGCTGCCCGCCGTCGCTGCTGCCCTGGGTGCCGCAGGTGTCCGGCTCCACGCCGACGACCGCGTTCGGGCCGCCCTGCCCGCCGGCATCGAGGCGCAGCCGGCCACGGACGAGGACTGGGGCACGGAGTACATGGACCTGGACCTGGCGGTGGGCATGGTGGACAGCATGGATGAAGCGATCCAGCACATCCGCACCTGGTCCACGGGGCACACCGAGGCGATCCTCACCAACAGTCTTGCCAACGCCGAGAGGTTCATCGCGGAGGTGGATTCGGCGGCCGTGATCGTCAACGCTTCCACCCGGTTCACCGACGGCGGGGAGCTCGGCCTGGGGGCGGAGGTGGGCATCTCCACCCAGAAGCTGCACGCCCGCGGTCCCATGGGGCTGACGGAACTCACCACCACCAAGTGGATCGTCCAGGGCGAAGGCCAGGTCCGCGGGTAGCGACGCGGTAACATAGACCAGAACCTCATAGGCAGCGGAGGGTTCCGCTGCCCCGTAATCATTGACCATAGGGGAGAAAATGCTCCAGCAGATTGCCACGTCCGTCGCCGCCGCAGGTGAAGCAGGCCACGAAGAGCTCGCTCCGCTGTGGGCCGAACCGTGGGTCTTCGGAGTCAGCATGTTCGCCATCTTCGTGGTGCTGATGTTCATTACGCTCTCCTACACCAACCTGGGCAACCGCCACGCTGCCACCGAGGAGCACGCGGATCCGCACCGCCAGCACCCGAACAAGCACGATCGCGGGCAGGGTCACTAAGATTTCCCACAATCTGCGCCGCAATGGTGCCCGGGGGCGGCTGCGGCTGGGCGTGATGGGCGGGACTTTCGATCCCATCCACCACGGCCACCTGGTGGCTGCGAGCGAAGTCGCGGCCGAATTCGACCTCGACGAGGTGGTTTTCGTTCCTACCGGCCAGCCATGGCAGAAGTCCCATAAACAGGTCAGCGAGCCCGAGCACCGGTACCTCATGACCGTCATCGCCACGGCCTCCAACCCCCGGTTCACCGTCAGCCGCGTCGATGTGGACCGCCCCGGTCCCACCTACACCATCGACACCCTGCGCGACCTTCGGGCGCAACGGCCCGAAGCCGACCTGTTCTTCATCACGGGAGCGGACGCCCTGGCGCAGATCCTGTCGTGGAAGGACATCGACGAACTGTGGTCGCTGGCCCACTTCGTGGGGGTCACCCGGCCCGGCCACGTCCTGGACGGCATGGGCCGCGACGACGTCAGCCTCCTCGAAGTCCCGGCCATGGCCATCTCATCGACGGACTGCCGAACCCGGGTGGCTGCCAACGACCCCGTCTGGTACCTCGTCCCGGACGGAGTGGTCCAGTACATCGCCAAATACGGCCTTTACTCCGAGGTGCCAGCCAACGGCAACGGTCCAACTTCCGAAGCACGCGAACCAGCCAGTACCGAATGAGTTCTCAATGAGTCAGGAACAGCCCCCCATCCGCAGCCGCCGGGAACTCCGGAAGGCCAGGGACGCCCAGCAGGCAGCCCTGCCCGCCACGGAGCAGCGTCCCCCGGCGGCGGATCGGCCTGCAGCAGGCGCGGCTGCTCCCGCCCGCCCCGGGAATGCTCCTGCCCGCCCAACCTCTGCCGTTGAGGCCCCGCCCGCTGCCGGCGCCGCTCCTGGCGCGGAACCCGGGCCCGCTGCCGATGCCGCGCCCGCCACCCAGCGCTCCTCCCAGATCCGGGCGAGGGACCGCGCCGCCCTGCGCGCCATCAAGGAGCTGGAGGAAAAGGAGGGACAGCTGAATGCCGGTGGACCGCCCACCAGGCGCCAGCTGCGGCTGCAGCAGCTCAAGGAACAGACGCTGACAGCTGCCAACCCCGTGGTTCCCCCCGCCGGGAGCCCCGCAGCGGCTGCACAAGCCCCGGCCGCCCCAAAGCCCAGGGAATCCCGCCAGGGCGGGCCGGGCACCGGCGGCGCGCAGCCTCCTGCTTCGTCCGCACCGCAGGGCATGACGGTTGAACAGGCCCTCGCGGCGCGGGCACTGATTGCCGAACAGGCGAAGAACCAGATCGCCAAGATGGAGCACATCGCCTCCCTGGATCCGGAAGCGGTGGATCCGGAGATCTTGGCCGAGCAGATCGCGCTGGCTGAGCGTGCCGCCGTCATGAACCGCCGGGCCATGGCCCGGCAGAAACTTGCAGAACAGGCGGGCGGCACTGCCAGCCCGCCCAAGGATTTTCCCGCCAAGGACACACCCGGGCCGTCCACCGCGAACAACCTCGCCATGGTGACGCCGCTGGAATTCGTCCAGGTGCCGGGCGTCGACCGCCCCGTGATGAAACCGCCGGCAACCTCGCATGTGCCGGTTACCACCCGGCCCGGGACAAAAGTTCCGCCCGGGGCCGGCAAGCGGAAGCCTGCCGCGAGGCCGGGGACAACCCCGGCCGATCCCGGCAACGGCCGGTCGCAGGTGATTGCGCGGGCGGAGGCCGCCGCCAAGGCCGCGCGCCGGCCGAAGCCCGTGGTGCTGCCGGATGACCAGTCCGACGACCTTTTCGAGGAGCTGCCCCGGATCCCTGCGAGGGACGCCCACGGCCTCGACCCTCTGGATGCAGCCACGGCAGGACTGGCGCGCGCCCGGCGGAACCGGATCCTGCAATTCTGCATCCTCGCCTTCGGGATCGTCGCCCTCGTCTCGGGCATCATCCTGATCATCAGCGGCATGTCCCGCTGACCGGCTCAACGAGCCACCAATACTTAAATCCCACTAAGGAGTCCCGTGACCGCATCAGAATCGTCCATCAGCCTCGCCCGGGCAGCCGCCAAGGCCGCCGCGGACAAAATCGCCCAGGACATTGTTGCCCTGGACGTAAGCGAGCGGCTCGCCCTCGCCGATGTCTTCCTGATCGCCTCGGCACACAGCGAACGCCAGGTCAACGCCATCGTTGACGGCATCGAGGAAGAACTCGGCAAGCAGGGACTCCACCCGGTGCGCCGCGAAGGCCGGTCCGGGGGCCGCTGGGTGCTGCTGGACTACTCGGACATCGTCATCCATGTCCAGCACGAGGAAGACCGCGTCTTCTACGCCCTGGAGCGGCTCTGGAAGGACTGCCCCGTGGTGGACCTGCAGCTGCCCGACGACGCCACGGCCAAGGCCGGCGCTGCTGCGGAAGCCGAGTAGCCGGCAGGGAATATTCCCGATTTGGAATTTTCGGAATTGCTGTTCTAAGATATTTGAGTTGCTTCGGGGGAGACCGCGAAGAAGGCTCGAAAGGGCAGCAACAATCCGGGGCTGTGGCGCAGCTGGTAGCGCACCTGCATGGCATGCAGGGGGTCAGGGGTTCGAGTCCCCTCAGCTCCACCGGATAGTCCGCCGGAATCGTGAGATTCCGGCGGACTTTTTTATTTCCCTTTTTGGAACCCCGCGACGCAGTTACCCAGACGCCCCATCCCGTCCTGCTGCACCGCCGGCGCGCAAGCGCCCTGCCGCGGCAGGCCCCGGACCGGACGTCACCGGAGGTGATGGGGCGTTGTGTTTGGGGCTGCGTGGTCCCGATTGGCATCCCGGACGAAAGTGCATTACTCTGGTCAGGTTGCTCCGGGGAATTCGACCGGAAGGAACAAAAGTACGGGGCTGTGGCGCAGCTGGTAGCGCACCTGCATGGCATGCAGGGGGTCAGGGGTTCGAGTCCCCTCAGCTCCACCGTAGTAGGCAAAGGGAACCATCACGCGTGATGGTTCCCTTTGTTGTTGCCGCCAGCAACTGTTAGGGACCAAAACCCTTCCGGCGCAGGTCAAAGCGCGGTACAACTGTGATTGAGGGCACATCGTCCCGCCTCCGGACCGCTTCCACCCAAGGCGGCTGCCGCGGGACGTGCTGACGAGGAGGTCGCAGATGTCCCACGCAGATGGTTCCGGCTACAGCCCGAACGGCGCAGCTTCTTCAAACGGATCGCCCTTGACGCGCGATACCGCCATCCGCGGCCCGGCCAGGCCTGCCCCGTATGTCGGTGCCGGCATCCTGCTGGCCGCCGCGATCCTGTTTCCCCTGATGCCGCAGCTGTACTCGTTTGATGCGCCGCGGCTTGGCGGCATGCCGTTCTTCTACTGGTACCAGCTGCTCTGGGTGCCGGTTTCCGCCGCATTGACGGGCACCGCCTACTGGCTTGTCACCAGGGAGGACCGACGACGGCGGGCAGCGGTCCGTGCCGGCGGCCCGCCGTGGACAGGCGAGGGCTCCGCCGAGGCAGGGCCGGGAGGCGAGCGGCCATGAGCGGGCGCGACATCAACTGGATCGCGCTGGTCATCGTGGTGCTGCTGTTCGTGGTGGTGGCCGTAATGGGGTTCCTGGCGGCCAAGTGGCGGCGGACCGGCGAGGAAGGCCTCCACAGCCTCGACGAGTGGGGCCTGGGCGGCCGCGGGTTCGGGACCTGGATCACCTGGTTCCTGCTGGGCGGGGACCTTTACACCGCGTACACTTTCGTCGCGGTGCCGGCGGCCATGTGGGCTACGGGCGCAGTCAGCGGCTTCTTCGCCGTGCCGTACACCATCGTGCTGTACCCCATCATCTTCATCATCATGAGCCGCCTCTGGTCGGTGTCCCACCGGCACGGCTACGTGACGTCCGCGGACTTCGTGGGCGGCCGTTACGGAAGCCGCTGGCTGTCCCTTGCCGTCGCTGTCACCGGGATCGTGGCCACCATGCCCTACATTGCCCTGCAGCTGGTGGGCATCAAGGCGGTACTGACCGTCCTCGGCCTCGGCAGCCCGGACAACGTGCTGCTGACCGACCTGCCGCTGATCCTGGCGTTCGTGGTGCTGGCCGCCTACACCTACACGTCGGGTCTGCGGGCCCCGGCGATGATCGCCGTCGTCAAGGACCTGCTGATCTACCTCGCCGTGATCGTGGCCATCATCTACCTGCCCATCAAATTCGGCGGCTGGGACACGATCTTCGGTGCCGCGCAGCAGAAGCTGGGCACCGTGAACCAGGCGACGGGCAAACCCGCCGGCGTCTTCATCCCCGGTACGGCCAACTATTCCGCCTACTGGTCGCTGGCGCTGGGCTCGGCCATGGCCCTGTTCATGTATCCGCACTCGGTCACGGCGGTGCTCGCCTCCAAGGCCCGGAACACCATCCGCCGGAACGCGGCCATCCTGCCGCTGTATTCGCTGATGCTCGGGTTCCTGGCGCTGCTGGGATTCGCAGCCATCAAGGCAGGTACCAAGCCCGTTGACCTGGACGGTTCCGTCAACCCCCAGCTGGTGGTTCCGCAGCTGTTCCTGGACCATTTCCCGGCGTGGTTTGCCGGGATCGCGCTGGCGGCCATCGCCATCGGCGCCCTGGTACCGGCAGCCATCATGTCCATCGCCGCGGCCAACATGTTCACCCGCAACGTCTACCGCGACTTCATCCGGCCGGACGTTGACCCCAAGACCGAGGCGAAGGTCTCCAAGATCGTCTCCCTCGTGGTGAAGGTCGGCGCCTTGGTCTTCGTCATCGCCATGGACCAGTCCACCGCCATCAACATGCAGCTGCTGGGCGGCATTTGGATCCTGCAGACATTCCCGGCCGTCGTCGCCGGCCTGTACACCCGCTGGTTCGACCGGTGGGCGCTGCTGGCCGGCTGGGCGGCGGGTATCGTCTTCGGCACAGTGTCGGCCTACAATGTGATCAACCCCGTGACCAAGGCCCACTTCGGCGGGTCCGTGGCGCCGATCCCCGGCACGGACTTCAGCGTCTATATCGCCGTTTCGGCGTTCGCGCTGAACCTGGTGGTCGCCGCCGTCCTGACCCTCGTGCTGCGTGCACTGAAGGTCCGGACCGGCGAGGACCTCACCAGGCCCACCGACTACGCCGCGGACGAAACGGACCCCAAGGTCGTGGAGATCGAGAAGACCCAGCGTTACACCCAGCCGGGCGGACCTTCACCGGTAGCCTGACCATCCCGGGCAGCTCCCGGGTTATGCCGCCCTCCTGCCGGGTTACGTCCCGGCAGGAGGGCGCTCACCTTAAAGCCACCCGGTACGGCGCAGCGGCGGGTCCCCGGGGCCCGGGCGCCGCACCAGGACCTGGTTCACACCGGTCAGCCCGTTCTCGAAGCCCAGTGCGCTGGACGCCATGTACAACCGCCACACCCGGGCGCGGCCCTCGCCGGCAAGATGGACGGCACGCTCCCAGTTCTCCTCCAGCCGGCTCACCCAGGCGCGGAGCGTCAGCGCATAGTGGCGCCGCAGGGCCTCGACGTCGAGGACCTCGAAGCCTGCGGTTTCCAGGGCCACCACCACTTCACCGAGGCTGATCATTTCGCCGTCGGGGAAGACGTACCGGGGGATGAACGAATCGGGGTCCGGGCTGGTGGGGCCGGCGTTCCAGGAGATGGCATGGTTGAGCAGCCGGCCGCCGGGGCGGAGCAGCCCGAAAAGCGCCGCAGCATACGCCGGGGTCTGCTCGCGGCCCACATGTTCGGACATGCCGATCGAGCTGATGGCGTCGAACGGCCCGTCCTGCACGTCCCGGTAGTCCTGGACGCGGATCTCCACCTTGTCCGTCAGGCCGGCGTCGGCCGCCCGTTTCCGGGCCAGCGCGGCCTGCTCCGCCGAAAGGGTGACACCCACCACCGTGGCGCCGTACCTCGCGGCAGCGTGGAGCGCAAGGCTGCCCCAGCCGCACCCAACGTCCAGGACGCGCATGCCCGGTTCCAGGCCCAGCTTGCGGCACACCAGGTCCAGCTTGGCTTCCTGCGCGGCATCGAGGCCGGCAGCCGGGCCGCCGTCTCCTGCAGGTGTGGTCCCGTCCGGCCACACCGCGCAGGAATAGACCATGGACGGGCCCAGCACCAGGGCATAGAAGTCGTTGCCGACGTCGTAATGATGCGAGATCGCGGCGGCATCCCGGCGGCGGGAATGCACCTTGCCCTTGCGCGTGACCCGGGACTCCTCCGGCGGCGGAACGGGATTGGGGCCCACGGCCCCGAGCCGTACCGCGGTTCGCAGCAGCAGCCACAGTTCCCCGGCCGCAGGCGGCCGGAAGGGACCCGGTTCGGCGAATTTGCCGGCCGAGCTCAGGGCCGTAAAGGCGGCGAAAATGTCTCCGGGCGCGTCAATCTCGCCGGCTACATAGGCGCGGCTCAGGCCCAGCTGTCCCGGCGACCACAGCATCCGCCGCAGCGCCTTCCGGGACCGGAACTCCAGGACCGGTGCGTCCGGGGGCCCGGCTTCGGAGCCGTCCCACGCCCGCAGCCGCAGGGGTATCTGCGGGGTCCCGAGTACGACGGCCAGCGCCCTGGCCAGGCGTGCCGCATGTCCCGTGGTTCCCGGTTCCGCCCGTGAATCTTCCGCTGTATCCATGCGCCAACACTAAAGCCGCGGGGCCCTCCGCGACTATCATGGGGGAGTGAATCCTGAGCTGGCCGACGTCGTGGTCATCGGTGCGGGCCAGGCAGGTTTGTCGGCCGCCTACCATTTGCGGCGCCGCGGCTTGGATTTCGCCGTGCTCGACGCCGAGAAAGGTCCCGGAGGTGCGTGGCGGCACCGCTGGAAGAGCCTGCGCATGGGCACCGTCAACGGGATCAGCGACCTGCCGGGCATCGCCAAGCCGGACGTTGACCCTGCCGAAGCGAGCTCCGAATTCCTCGCCCGATACTTCGGAACCTACGAGGCGGAACTGCGCCTTCCCATCCACCGGCCGGTCAAAGTCCGGGCCGTCAGCCGGGAGGACCACAACCCGGCCGGGCGGTTGAGGATCACCACGTCGGCCGGTGCCTGGAGCGCCAAGGCGGTCATCAACGCCACCGGCACGTGGACGCGCCCGTTCTGGCCCATCTACCCGGGCCAGTCCTCGTTCCGCGGCCGGCAGCTGCACGTTGCTGACTACGTCTCCGCTGATGAGTTCAGGGGCAGGCATGTCATCGTGGTGGGCGGCGGCATCTCCGCCGTCGGCCTGCTGGATGAAATCTCCCGCGTCACGTCCACCAGCTGGTTCACCCGCAGGGAGCCGGTGTGGCGGGACGAACCCTTTGACGCCAAGGCGGGGCATGACGCCGTGGCCCTGGTGGAGGAACGCGTGCGCCAGGGGCTTCCGCCGCAAAGCGTGGTGTCGGTGACCGGGCTCATCTGGACTCCCGCCCTGCGGGCCGCCAAGGAGCGGGGCGTCCTCGAGCGGCAGCCCATGTTCACCGCCATTGAACCGGACGGCGTCCGGCGGGCGGACGGGAGCTTCCTGGCGGCCGACGCCATCCTCTGGGCCACCGGATTCCGGGCCGAACTCGAGCACCTGGCGCCGCTCCACCTTCGGGGTCCCGGCGGGGGAATCGCGATGGAGGGTACCCGGGTGGCCGCCGAGCCGCGCGTGCACCTGGTGGGTTACGGGCCGTCGTCGTCCACCATTGGCGCCAACCGGGCCGGGCGGGCGGCGGTTGCCGCGCTGCTGGAACTGCCGGGAATGGCGACGGCGGCGGAAACGGTAACGTGGGGCTGACCCGTTTGATCCGGGCGGGCAAAGAATGACAACAGAAGGCGGCGGGACACCGGTGGCAGCAAACACCCTTGAGGACGTGTTCCGCGTCCTGCGCCGGCGGCCCGATGTCGAAGCGCCCAACCTGCAGGCCTGGGACGCCACGGACCGGCTGCTGCTGGAAACGGCCGCTGGACTGGGAGTGCAGGGACGCAGCCTCGCAGTGATCGGCGACCGCTACGGGGCCCTGACCCTGGGCGCCCTCGCCGTGCTCGCCCCGGCAACGCTGCGCGTCCACCAGGACCTCGTGACCGGGGAACGCGCGCTGCGGCTCAACGCCGCCGGGCTGGCCGGCCCGGGGCCAGCGGAAGGCACGGCCGGATTCGTGCAGCTGCCCCTGGGGACAGAACTCCTGTCCGGCGCAGATGCCATCCTCCTGCAGCTGCCCAAGACCCTTGCCGAACTGGAGGAGATTGCGGCCGCCATCGCCCAGTACGCCTCGCCCGACGTCCTGCTGGTGGCCGGCGGCCGGGTGAAGCACATGTCCCTGGGCATGAACGCGGTCCTGGAGCGGTACTTCCGCTCGGTCCAGCCGCAGCTTGCCCGGCAGAAGTCCCGGGTGGTCCTGGCCCGGGGCATCAGGCCCGGAACGGTCCCGGCCCGATTTCCTGTGGTGGAACACCTCGCGGAACTGGACCTTGACGTAGCCGCCCACGGCGCGGTGTTCGCTGGGGCCCGGCTGGACATCGGCACCAGGTTCCTGCTGACGTTCCTGCCCGCGATGAAGCCGGCGCGGCACGCCGTCGACCTTGGCTGCGGCACCGGGATCCTCGCCGCAATGTACGCGCGGCAGTTTCCGGGCTCGGCGGTCACGGCCACGGACCAGTCGGCCGCTGCCGTGCAGTCCGCGCTGGCCACCGCGAAGGCGAACGGGCTGGAAGGGCGGATCAGCGTAATGCAGGACGACGCACTCAGCACCTTCCCCGGCGGGGCGGCAGATGTCGTGCTGCTCAACCCGCCCTTCCACGTTGGTGCCGGCGTCCACGCCGGGGCAGGACTGAAGATGATCGAGGCGGCGGGCCGCGTCCTGGCCCCCGGCGGCGAGCTGTGGACTGTCTTCAACCGGCACCTGCAGTACCGGGAGGCGTTGGAGCGGCACGTGGGCCCGACCGTGGTGGAGGGACAAAACCCCAAATTCGTCGTCACCCGCAGCACGCGCCGGGGACCCGGAGCCTGAGCGGCGGCCCGCCACGCGCGGGCCGGGACGGGCACTGCCGCCTCGGCACGGAAAGCGGACCCAACAGGGAAAACACCGCCGCGCCGCCTCCGGCACATGTGTGTGCCTGCGCGCACCCTTAACGTACGATTCAAAGCATCACCGTAAAAGGTAGCCGAAGACGTTTAGGGGACACCGTGACTGAGATCCGCCAATCCTCTCCGAGGCGCGGAACCAACTTGCCCAGGATGGGGGACTTCAACCTCACGGTCATCCTGGATGCGATCCGCCGGACCTCCGGTGGCCTGAGCCGGGTGGAGCTCGCGCAGATCGTGGGCCTGTCCCCGCAAACCATCTCCAATATCTCCCGCCGCCTGCTGGACCAGAACCTGATCGTCGAGGCCGGCAAGGAAGGCAGCGGCCCCGGCAAGCCGCGCACCATCCTCCGCCTGAATCCCGGAGGCATGTACGCCCTGGGCGTCCACCTCGATCCCGCGGTGACCACCTTTGTGGTCCTTGACCTCGTTGGCGCGGTGGTGCGGCATTCCCGGATCAAGACCCCTGGCGGAAACGACCCGTCCGCGGTGATCACCACGATTGCCACCGAAATCGCCCAACTCGTGGCGGAATCGGGAGTGGACCACCACCGGATCGCCGGCCTGGGCGTCGCCGCCCCCGGCCCCATCGACCTGGACAACGGCACCGTGGTGGATCCGCCGCTGCTGCCCGGATGGGACAGGGTGGAACTCCGTGATGCCCTGGCCAGGGCAACCGGCTACTCCGTGCTGGTGGACAAGGACGTGACCAGCGCCGCCGTTGCCGAAACGTGGGCCGGCGGTCCCAGCGGTGCCGGCAGCTTTGTCTTCATGTACATGGGCACCGGCATCGGCTGCGGCATCGTCCTGAACGATGAAGTTGTCCGCGGCACCTCGGGCAACGCCGGCGAGATCGGCCACATCGTGGTGGACCCGGACGGGCCGGAGTGCGACTGCGGCCAGCACGGCTGCGTAAAGTCCTCCGCTATCCCGCAGGTCCTGGTGGCCGAGGCTGAAGCCGCCGGGATCCTCGATGGCTCCGGCTCGGAGGGCAGCGGCGCCGAAGTCCAGCAAAGCTTCTCCCGGCTGTGCGAACTCGCCGATGCGGGCAACGAAAAGGCCGCCGCCATCCTGGACAAGTCAGCCGTCCTGGTGGCCAGGGCAGCGTCAGTGGTGACCAACGCCCTGGACGTCGAGCGGGTGGTTTTCGGAGGCCCGTTCTGGAGCGGCCTGGCAGAACGCTACCTGGACAGGATCCCGGCCCTGCTTGACGCCAACAGCGCGGCACGGCTCATCCACCCCATCGAGGTCGTCGGGACCGGGGTGGGGGAGGACGTGGGCGCCATCGGCGCGGCCTCGCTGGTCCTGGAACATACCCTCGCGCCGCGGGCACAGCGGCTTCTCCTGGAAAGCTGAGGACACCATGGCACGCAGGCCCCTGACCGTACTGTCCCTGCTGGCCGCCACCGTGCTGGCCCTGGCATCCTGCACCCCCGGGAACCCGGCTGAAGGCCCAAGGACCATCAAGGTGGCCTACCAGAAGACGGATGCGTTCACCGCCCTGGACACCATGTTCCAGTCCGCCAAGAAAGAGTTCGAAGCCGCCCACCAGGGCGTCACGGTCGAGCTCCAGCCCATCCAGGCCAACGACGACGACTACGGAACCAAGCTCGCACTGGCCCTGCGCTCGCCGTCCACGGCGCCCGACGTGTTCTACGAGGACACTTTCAAGGTGCGCTCGGACGTCGACGCCGGCTACCTCCTGAACCTGGACAGCCGGCTTGGCGGGTGGGCGGACTGGGAGAAGTTCGACGACGCGGCCAAGGAAGCGGGCAAGGCGGACGACGGCGGCACGTACGCGGTCCCGCTGGGCACCGACACACGGGCCATCTGGTACAACAAGAAGGTCCTGCAGGCGGCCGGCGTCGCCCTGCCCTGGCGTCCAGCCACCTGGCAGGACATCCTGGACACGGCCAGGAAGGTCAAGGCCAGTGACCCCTCCGTCATCCCGTTCAACATGTACGCCGGCAAGGGCACCGGCGAGGGAACGGTCATGCAGGGGTTCTATGAGCTGCTGTACGGCACCGGTGCCAGCCTCTACGACCAGGACTCGAAGAAGTGGGTGGTCGGTTCCACCGGCTTCACGGACTCGCTGACGTTCCTCAAGACGCTGTACAGCGAGAACCTTGCCGTTGCCCCGGCGGACGCCCTGGACCCGAACGTCTGGAAGAAAGTCTTCGGTGAATGGTTCCCGCAAGGGAAGCTGGGAGCCACCGTGGAAGGGTCCTACTCGCCGTCGTTCTGGCAAAAGGGCGGCAGCTACGAGTGGCCCGGCTATGCGGAGGAGATGGGTGTTGCCCCGTTCCCCACGCAGAAGGGGCAGGCTCCGGGAGCTGTGAGCATGTCCGGCGGCTGGACGCTGGCGGTTGGTGCCGAAACCAAGCAGGCGGACCTTGCCTTCAGCTTCCTCACCACCGCGCTGAACGCAAAGAACTCGCTGGACTTCACCGTGGCAAGCTCGCAGATCGCCGTTCGCAATGACGTCGCGGCCGATGCCGGCTACCAGTCCGCCAACCCGTTCGTGAAGGACGTTTCAGCACTGGTCTCCGTCACCCACTACCGTCCCGCGACGAGCGACTATCCGCGGATCTCGGCCGCCGTCCAGGAAGCCACCGAGGCCGTCATCACGGGCAGCAAGACCCCCGAACAGGCAGCCGCTGACTACGATGCCGCGGTCGCAGGAATCGTGGGCGGCGAGAAAACCGTCCGGAAGTAGCCGGTGCCGGCAACGCACCGGGCACGGCAGGTGGCCCGCTACCTGCCGGTCCTCCCCGCCATCCTGCTGCTGGCCGTGTTCCTTGCGGGGCCCGTGCTGTGGGCCTTCCATGCGTCGCTGACCAATGCGGGGCTCACCGGCCGGAACGCCAGGAACCCGCAATGGGTGGGGCTGGAGAACTACCAGCGGCTGCTGCAGGACCCGGTCTTCCCGTTCTCGGTGGGGTTGACCGTCGTGTTCGTTGCCGGGTCGGCGATACTCGGCCAGAACCTGCTGGGGCTGGCGCTGGCCGTGCTGATGCGCCGCGCGCGTCCTGCCGTGGCTGCAACCGTGGGCACCGCCGTCGTGGCCGCCTGGGTCCTGCCGGAAATCGTGGCGGCATTTGCCGCCTATGCCTTCTTCAGCCGGGACGGGACGCTGAACCAGCTGCTGGGCGCCATGGGGCAGCCGGGAACCGACTGGCTGTATGCGGTCCCCATGGTGGCCCTGGTCCTGGCAAATGTCTGGCGCGGCACGGCCTTTTCGATGCTCGTCTACAGGGCGGCGCTGGGCGGTGTCCCGGCCGAACTGAGCGAAGCCGCGCACATGGACGGCGCCGGCCCGTGGCAGCGGCTGGTGTTCATCACGCTGCCGGTGATCAGGGGAAGCATTGCCACGAACCTGATGCTGGTCACGCTGCAGACCCTGGCAGTCTTCACCCTGGTCTGGGTCATGACGGCGGGCGGACCGGCCAATGCCAGCACCACCCTGCCCGTGCTGGCCTACCAGGAGGCCTTCAGGTTCGGCGACATCGGGTACGGAACCGCAGTGGCCGTTGTGCTGCTCCTTCTCGGCGCGGTGTTCGGAGTGGCCTACCTGCGCCTGCTGCGGGAACAGCGGCCGTGACCGCCCCCGTACAGGTCTCCCCGCAGGTGGCCAGGGCGCGCGGAGCCCGGCAGCGCGGCAGTGCCATGGCGGACGCGGTACTGCTGATCATAGGTGCGTGCTTCCTGTTGCCGCTGCTGTGGCTGGTCTTCGGCTCCCTGGATGCGGCGGCCGGGCACGGGACCAGGGTTCCACAGCAACCCGTCCTGGACAATTTCGCTGCCGTCCTCACCCCGGACCTGCTGTTCCGTCCGCTGTGGAACAGCGTGCTGCTGTCCGCGGGCACCGGGACGGTGACCCTGGCCGCCGCCGTGCTGGCCGCCTACCCGCTTTCGCGGTACCGTTCCCGGTTCAACAGCCCGTTCATGTACGGCGTCCTGTTCGGCACGTGCCTGCCGGTCACGGCCATCATGGTGCCGGTGTACGGGCTCTTCGTCCAGTTGCAGCTCCTGGACTCCCTGCCCGCGACGGTGCTCTTCCTCGCCGCCACCAGCCTGCCCATGGCGATCTGGATGACCCGGAATTTCATGGACGCAGTGCCGCTGGCGCTGGAGGAGGCAGCCTGGATGGACGGTGCCTCGAGAATGGCCGCCCTGCGCACCATCGTGCTGCCGCTCATGCGGCCCGGCCTGGGTGTGGTGTTCATCTTCGTGTTCATCCAGGCCTGGGGGAACTTCTTTGTTCCTTTCGTTCTTCTCCTGTCCGAGGCCCGGCAGCCGGCAGCGGTGTCCATCTTCAGCTTCTTTGGACAGCATGGGGCAGTTGCGTACGGACAACTGGCCGCATTTTCGATCCTGTATTCAGTGCCGGTCCTGGCCCTCTACGTCATTGTGGGGAGGGGGTCCGGCGCTGCCCTGGCTTTGTCCGGCGCGGTCAGGGGCTAGTCGATGTCCTCGACGACCACTCCGAAGGGAATGCTGTCGTCCAGGTGGGCCTGGTGGCCGGTGGCCCCGGGGTTGTAGACCACCCGGACGCCGTGCAGTTTTTCCGCCGCGGACTGCATCAGCACGGGCCTGACCGTGTCGATGAACAGCTGGCTCTTGTCGGCGAGAAACTCCTTGTAGCTGGCTGGAAGCTCAATCATGGCAAAAGGATAGACCTGCGGGCCCCGCAGGGGGAGGGGTCCCCATTGCAGGACCGGACGGTCCCCGGCTTGGATAGGATGGCGGCGGGACCCGGCCCGTGCGCCCATCACCATCACCAGGGGGAATACAGTGCTTTCGACCAGCGTGCCCGCACGAATCACACCAGCGGAGCTGGCCCGGGCACAGCAGGTGGTCGGCAACATTTCGCGCAGCTTTGACGCCAAGGTGGTGGGCCAGGCCAGGCTGCGGGAGTCACTCCTGGTAGGCCTGCTCACCGGCGGCCACATCCTGCTCGAAAGCGTCCCGGGACTGGCCAAGACCACGGCGGCGCAAACCGTGGCGGAGGCCGTCAGTGCCGAGTTCCGCCGGATCCAGTGCACCCCGGACCTGTTGCCCAGCGACATCGTCGGCACCCAGATCTACGACGCCGCCACAGGGACCTTCCAGACCCAGCTGGGACCGGTGCACGCCAACATCGTGCTGCTGGACGAGATCAACCGGTCCAGCGCCAAGACGCAGAGCGCCATGCTTGAGGCGATGCAGGAGCGCCAGACCTCCATCGGCGGCCAGGACTACCGGCTGCCCTCGCCGTTCCTGGTCCTTGCCACCCAGAACCCGATTGAGCAGGAGGGCACCTACCAGCTTCCCGAAGCCCAGATGGACCGCTTCATGCTCAAGGACGTGCTGGACTACCCTTCACCGGCGGAGGAAGCGGAGATCATCCGGCGGATCGATGCCGGGGTGTTCGACCCAGGGCTGAAGCCCCCGGCGGCCGCATCACTGGACGCCATCACCGAAATCCAGGAACTGGTCCGCCGTATCTACATCGACCCCGCGGTGGTGAACTACATCGTGGGGCTGGTGTACGTGACCCGCAATGCCCACCAGTACATTGACGCCAGGCTGGCCGCGTTCATCGAATTCGGTGCCAGCCCCCGTGCCAGCATCGCCTTCAGCCAGGCCGCCCGCGCAGTGGCCCTGCTCAACGGCCGCGACCACGTCATCCCGGAGGACGTCAGGTCCCTGGCGCACCGGGTGCTGCGGCACCGGATGATCCTGAACTTCGACGCCGTGGCGGAACAGGTGCCGGTCGAGTCGGTGATCGATGCCGTCGTCGGCGCCGTCCAGACCCCCTAGGCTGCCAATGGCCAGCCTCCTCCAACGCGTGAAGTCGAAGATGGCGATCTTCGCGCACCGCAAAGCCCGCGGCATGCTCGACGGCGAGTATGCTTCGGTCTTCCGGGGCCGCAGCCTCGACTTCGACGACCTGCGCGCCTACGTGCCCGGCGACGAAGTCCGTGACATCGACTGGAAGGCCACGGCCCGCCACGGCTCACCCCTGATCAGGCGCTACGTGGCCGTCCGCCGGCAGACGGTCCTCCTGGTGACAGACACGGGGCGGAACATGGCCGCCCAGTCCCGGTCGGGGGAGACGAAGAAGGACATCGCCGTCCTCGCCCTTGGCGTCCTGGGCTACCTGGCGCACCGGCACGGCGACGCCGTGGGGCTGGTCTGCGGCGACGCCTCCGGCACGCGCACGCTGCCCGCCAAGGGAGGGGAAGCCCACCTGGAGCGGCTACTTCGGCACATCGACTCCCACACCCGGCTGGACGCGCCCCCGAGCAGCATCGACGACCAGCTCGACTTCCTGGCGCGCATCATCAAGGGCCGCCACCTCCTGTTCGTGGTCGCGGACGAAATTCCTGCCACAGCCGCCACGGCCCAGATCCTCCGCAGGCTCCGGGCGCAGCATGAGGTCCTGTGGCTGACCATCCGTGACGCCGAGCTGGCACCAGCGCACCTCGCGCCGGGGACGGAGTCCTACAGCGTGGCCGACTCCTCCCTGCTTGTCGGGGAGCCAGCGTTGTCCGATGCTGTTGCGGCCGCCTATGCACACGCCACTGCACTGCGCGACGCAGGCCGGAAGACAATGCTCCGCAGCGCCGGGATTACCGAGGGCGAAGTGGCCGGCAGCCATGATGTCATCAGTGCGCTGTTCGCGCTCCTGGAAAGGCACCGCCGTGCAGGCTGACCCGGCCTACTACGGCCCGCTCCCGTACAGCCCGCTGTGGATGTGGTGCGGCGCTGCCCTGCTGGCCTTGGTGGCAGGCTGGTTCGTCTTCGTGTTCGCCACCACCCGGCCGGATCCGAAACCGAAGCGCACCCACACCGCGTTGACAGACCTCCCCGCGCTCAAAGCGGCCTACCTGCAGCGGATCAACGACGTGGAAGTGGATGCGGCCGGGGGACACCTCACTGCCCGCGAAGCACACCAGGAACTGAGCCTGCTGCTGCGCGGCTTTGTCCGGGACGCCACAGGGGTGGACGCCACCAGGATGACCCAGCAGGACCTGGCGCGGCATCCCCTCCCGGCGGCGGCCGCCGTCGTAGCCGTCCTCTACCCGGCCGAGTTCGGCCCGGACCCGCTGCCCCACGTTGGAACCTCCGCCGCACTGGCCTGCGAGGCGGTGCGGGCATGGACCTGATGTTCTGGTGGATGCTGCCACTGGCAGCCATCGCCGCAGCGGCCGCGGCGTGGACGGCGCTGCGGCGCCGGGCGTGGAACGAACGACGCCGGCCCGTGGCACACGCCGACCGGCTCACCGCGCTGCCGGAATACCAGGCGGCCCTGCGGCGGCACCGGGCATGGCTGGCCGCGGCTGGCGCGGCCTGTGCCGTCCTGCTCGTGACCACGGCTGTGGCAGCCGCGCGCCCAGTGGACGTCTCCACCGTCACGCCCGGGCTGCACAACCGCGACATCATGCTCTGCCTGGACGCCTCCGGTTCCATGAGCAGCGCCGACGCCGCCGTGGTGGACACCTTTGCTGAACTTGCCCGGAAGTTCGACGGCGAACGGATCGGCCTGACGGTCTTCGACAGCACCGCCATCCAGGTCTTCCCCCTGACCGATGACTACGCCTATGCGCAGGAACAGCTGAAGCTCGCACGGGACGCCTTCGACGGCAAACCCGGCAGCTCGGGTTTCCTGGACGGAACCTGGAGCGGCCGCGGCTCCTCCCTGATCGGAGACGGCCTGGCCTCGTGCCTCAACAGCTTTCCGGGCGCTGCGGCACGGCGCACCGGCCCAGGCAGTGGGCAAAGCAGCGACCAGCACCAGCGCTCGCGGTCCGTAGTGCTGGCCACCGACAACCTCCTCTCCGGTGAGCCGATCATGACGCTGGACCAGGCAGCCAGGCTGGCCAGGGACCGTGCCGTCCGGGTCTACGCGCTGAACCCGGGCGACCTGGATTACGGCCGCGACCCGGACCAGCCCGGCGCGCAGCTGCGGGCCGCCGTGGAGGGCACGGGCGGCCGGTACTACTCCCTCGACAGTCCCGACGCTGTGGCCGGGATCGTGGCCGCCGTGGAGGACACCGAAACTGCCGGCATCCAGGGCGCACCGCGGGCCGTCGTCTCGGACGTGCCCGGTGTCCTGCTGGTAACTGCGCTCCTGTCCGCCCTGGCGCTGTGCCTGGCGTCCTGGCGGCTGGATCCTGCACGGGCGCGCTTCCCGCGTTCACTCCGCCAGCTGCACAGGCCCCGGGTGCCGAAGGATTTCAGTTGGCCACGCCGTGCGGCCATTGTCCTGCTGGTCCTGGCGGCAGCCCTGCGCCCAGGCCTTCCCGGCGGTACCGCCGAGGCCGCCAGCAGGGACCTTAACGTGTTCTTTGTGGTGGACACCACCACCAGCATGGTGGCCGAGGACTACGGCGCCGGCGCCCCGCGGCTGGACGGCGTCCGGAAGGACATCATGGACATTGCCAAAGAGCTGCCGGGAGCGCGCTTCTCCGTGATCACTTTCGACACCAGCGCGCATGTCCGTATGCCGCTCAGCACTGACACCCTGGCGCTGCAAACGATCACGGACGTCCTTGAGCCGCAGGTGACCGCCTATGCAAAGGGGAGCAGCATCACCGCAGCCCGCCAGGTGCTAGCCGAACGGCTGACCGCAGCCCGCGACAGCCACCCCGGCAGGCCCCGGCTGGTCTACTACCTGGGCGACGGCGAACAGACCAGCGGCAGGGAACCGGAGGCCCTCAACCCCGGGGGCGGCCTGGTGGACGGGGGAGCAGTGCTTGGTTACGGCACCGCGGCCGGCGGCCGGATGAAGGTGAACACTGGAATGGAGGACGACGCCGGCGCGGCGGACGGCGGGGACGGCCAGTACGTGCAGGACACCGGGGGCGGGGCCGCTGTGTCGGTCATCGACGAAGGCAGGCTGCGGACCATCGCCGGGCAGCTCAACGTGCCCTACGTCCACCGTGCCGCCGGAGACGCCGTATCGCCCATGATGCAGCAGGCGCACCCCGCCGCTGCCGTGCACACCCAGGAGGACGGTTCGCTCGCAACGAATGCCGAGCTCTACTGGATTCTTGCGGCCGGCGCCTTCCTGCTGGCCCTGCCGGAAGGCGTGGTCATCGTCCGCCAGCTTCGCAGGCTCCCGCGGCCCGGAACCGCCGTGCCCGGGCCGGCCGCCCGGGGCAACGCGGCCACCGATCCTGGACGTGCCAGGGAGGTCCTCCGGTGAAGCCTCCAGTCCGCCGGCGCCGCCTGCTGCTGTGGTCGCTGCTGCCGGTACTCCTGGTCCTGTGCGCGGCGGCCAAGCTCCTCAGCACGGGTATCCTGGCCGACCGTGCGGCGCATGCCTTTGCTGCCGGGGACGCGGCCGCCGTCGGTTCCGCGGCGGCGGGGCTCGGCGTCGTCAACGTCCTCGAACCGTACAAGGCGCCGTTCGCCGCGGGGGACGCCGCTGTCCTCGCGGGGGATTTCGGCACCGCCCGCGCGGGATTCGAGCAGGCGCTCGCCGGCGCTCCCCGGGGTTCCGGGGACGAATGCCTGGTCCGGGTCAACCTGGTCCTGGTGATTGAACGCCTCGGCGACGACAAGCTCCGGGCGGAGGATCCGGCGTCGGCCGCTGCCCTCTTCCGGGAAGCGCTGGATGTCGCCGGGCAGTCCCCGGAGGGCTGCTTTGCCCCCGGCGCACCTGCCGGGGCGGGCGGACGCCTTGCGGATGCCAGCCAACGGCTGGCGGGCAAGCTCGACGCCGCCGGGCAGGCAACTGCCCCGAAGCAGGCGCCGCCGGCGGAACCGGCGCCCGGCGATCCTTCGAAGGAGGCCAACCAGGGCCAGCTGGAACAGCTCCAGGACAGCGCGCGGCAGGCGGAGCGGCAGCGGAACAGTGGCCGTGAAAGGGAGGAATACCTGGACAGGGATCCGGCCCCCGCGCCGGAACGCCCATGGTGAGGGCACGCCGGGCGAACAAAATTCTGCGTTGCAGGTAAAACAGGTCGTAAAACTGTGTCTTAATTCGGCAACCGAGTTGGACACCGCCTGCCACTGCCCATAGAGTCTTATACAAGTTACCGCGGTAACGTGTCAGCGATCCTCCGTTACGGAGGGTGTGGGTGCCCCCATGTGGGCCTGACATTTGCTCACGGAAAACTTCGTTCCAGGCGTAACAGTCGCGGCTGCGTCCTGTGGAGTTCTTCCGTGTTCCCCAAACTCAAATTCATTGCCGGACTGCCGCCACTTTCGTGGCAGGCAGCACCCCAATGGCCCAAAGCCAAGGACGCAAATGTCACCACCAAGCCTTATTGAGACACATCCAAATCTTTCCGACGCCGCCCCCGTGGCGCTGTCCTACGAGTTGTTCCCACCCCGTTCCCCGGCTGCGGCCGAGACACTGTGGACCACCATCCGTGAACTCGAGACCACCGAGCCGGACTATGTCTCCATCACCTACGGCGCCAGCGGGTCCAACCGGGACACCGCCGTCGAACTCATCAACCGGCTCCTGCTCGAAACCACGCTCCGGCCATTGGCCCACCTGACCTGTGTCGGCAACACGCCGCAGGAACTGGCGGGGATCATCGGCCAGCTGCTGGACACCGGGGTGCGCGGCATCCTTGCCCTCCGCGGCGACCTGCCGAAGGACGGCCAGGTCACCGACGGCTCGCTCCGCTATGCCCAGGACCTCATCGAGCTCATCCGCCGGGTTGAGCAGCGGCGTTCGGCACTGCTGTGTGCGGGAAAAATCGCCGTCGGCGTCGCGGCTTACCCTGCGCGGCATCCCGAATCGCCGAGCGAGGAGCACGACGTCGAGGTGCTGCTGGCCAAGCAGCGTTCCGGCGCCGACTTCGCCATCACGCAGGTGTTCTTCCACGCGGACCAGTACGCCGACCTCCTCACCAGGGCACGACGGGCCGGGGTCACCATCCCCATTATTCCCGGCGTGATGCCCCTGACCAGCCTCCGCCGGCTCAACCGCCTGGGTGAGCTGACCGGTGTGGAGCCCGCGCCGGAACTGATGGCCAAACTGGCTGCCGCCGACTCCGACCTGGAACGCCTGCACATCGGCGTCAACGCCACCGTCGACCTTTCGAACGCGGCCCTGGACGCCGGCGCACCCGGCATCCACATCTACACCTTCAATGAGCACCAGAGCGCGCTGGAGGTGCTGGACAAGCTCGCCCTCCCGCGGCACCACCGGTCCAGCGCCCGCCGGGACATCGCGTCCCCCCAGCTGGCCAGCTAAGCACTGTCCCGCCAGCTGCCCGTACTCATCACGCCAGCCCGACGTCAGGGCTGCCCAAAAACCTAGGAATCTTCCATGCCTGAACTGACTGCACCCAAAAACACCCCGTTCCCGTCCGCCTCACTCCTCGGCTACCCCCGCATCGGCCGCCGCCGCGAACTCAAGAAGGCCGTCGAGGCCTATTGGGCCGGCAGGATCGACGCTGCCGAACTCGATGCCGCCGCCAAGGACATCCAGCTGGCCACCGCCAGGCGCCTGCAGGAACTCGGCCTGACCGAAGCGGCCGCCGTGCCCGGCACGTTTTCCTACTATGACCAGGTCCTGGACACCACAGCCCACCTGGGCGCCGTACCGGCCCGGTTCGGAAAGCTCCTCAACGCTGACGGACAGCTGGACATCGACGGCTACTTCACCCTGGCCCGCGGCACCAACGAACAGCAGCCGCTGGAAATGACCAAGTGGTTCGACACCAACTACCACTACCTCGTCCCGGAGATCGGCCCGGAGACGGAATTCTCCCTGGCCTCCACCACCAAGGTCGACGAGTTCACCTTCGCCCTGGAAAACGGCATCGAGACCCGCCCCTACATCGTCGGCCCGGTCACCTACCTGCTGCTGTCCAAGGCTTCCGACGACGCCCCGGCCGGTTTCGCGCCGCTGTCCCGCCTCGAGGACATCCTGCCCGTCTACGTCCAGCTCCTCGAAAAGCTCGCCGCCGCCGGCGCCGGCTGGGTCCAGCTCGATGAGCCGGCCCTGGTTGTTGACCAGGACACCCCGGCAACGGACATCGAGGCCGCCGTTGCCCGGGCCTACGAGGTCCTGGCCGGTGCGGCCAACCGCCCGCAGATCCTCGTCTCCACGCCGTACGGGTCCCTCGACGCGCAGCTGGGCACCCTCGCCGCCACCAATATCGACGCCCTGCACATCGACGTCTTCAAGGGCGCCGTTCCCTCCGCTGCAGCACTGGCGGGGCTGGGCAACAAGACCCTCGTCGCCGGCGTCGTGGACGGCCACAACATCTGGCGCAATGACCTTGCAGCCTCCGCCGCCAAACTGGACCACCTGAAAGCTGCGGCCGGCAACCTCGCCGTCTCCACCTCCACCTCAACCCAGCACGTGCCGCACGACGTCGCCGAGGAGACCCAGCTGCCCGGGCAGCTCCGCAGCTGGCTGGCGTTCTCGGACCAGAAGGCCGTTGAGGTCAGGACCCTGGCGTCCTACCTGGCGGACCCTGCCTCCGCTAAGGCTGCCATCGACGAGGCAACCGCCGTGATCGCTTCCCGTGCCACGGCCGACGGCGTGCGCCGGGCCGACGTGCGCGCCCGCACCGAAGCCCTGACCGCCGCCGACTTCACCCGCTCCGAGTACGCGGTCCGTGAAGCCGCGCAGGAGGAAGCACTGCACCTGCCGCCGCTGCCCACCACCACCATCGGCTCCTTCCCGCAGACCTCTGGGATCCGCTCCGCCCGTGCCCGCAACACGAAGGGCGAGCTCAGCGACGAACAGTACGAGCAGCTCATGAAGGACGAGATCAAGCGCGTCGTGGACCTGCAGGAGGAGCTGGGCTACGACGTCCTGGTACACGGCGAGCCCGAGCGCAACGACATGGTCCAGTACTTCGCCGAGAACCTGGAAGGCTTCGACGTCACCGTCCACGGCTGGGTGCAGTCCTACGGCTCCCGCTGCACGCGTCCGTCCATCCTCTGGGGTGACGTGACCCGCAGCGCCCCCATCACGGTCAAGTGGGCCGAATACGCACAGTCGCTGACCGCCAAGCCGATGAAGGGCATGCTCACCGGTCCGGTCACCATCCTTGCCTGGTCCTTCGTCCGCGACGACCAGCCGCTGCGCGAGACCGCGAACCAGGTTGGCCTGGCCCTGCGTGACGAGATCGCCGACCTCGAAGCCGCCGGCATCAGGATCATCCAGGTGGACGAGCCCGCCCTGCGTGAACTGCTCCCGCTGCGCAAGGCAGACCACGCCGATTACCTGAAGTGGTCCGTGGACTCCTTCCGCCTGGCCACCGCCGGAGCCGCCGACGCCACCCAGATCCACACGCACCTCTGCTACTCGGAGTTCGGCGTGATCATCGACGCGATCGACGGCCTGGACGCCGACGTGACCTCGATCGAAGCGGCCCGGTCCCGCATGGAGGTCGTCCACGACCTCGAGTCCCACGGCTTCGGCCGCGGCGTCGGTCCGGGTGTCTACGACATCCACTCACCGCGTGTGCCCGGCGAAGCCGAGGTCACGGAACTGCTCGCCACCGCGGTGAAGCACGTTCCGTCCCGCCAGCTCTGGGTCAACCCGGACTGCGGCCTGAAGACCCGCGGCTACGCCGAGACGGAAGAGTCCCTGCGCAACCTGGTCAAGGCGACCGAGGCAGTCCGCGCGGGCCTGCTGGAAGCAGCGAAGTAAGCAGGCAGAGAAACGAAGGCCGGCTGGTCACCTCGGTGACCAGCCGGCGTCGTGCTTTAAAAGGCGGGTTCAGGACTCCCAGACGATCTCGTCGTCCACCACGCCGTCTTCATCCGCCGAAGCCACCAGCACCTCGTCCGTAAAGTGCTCGCCCAGGGTGAAGTCCATGACGAAGTAGCGCTCCGGCTGGCCAGGGTAGATGCCCACGTGGCCCAGCTTCAGCGCCTTCAGGAAGACCTCGTTGGTGAGCTGGCTGCGGTCCTGGACACCGAAGACCTTCTGCAGGTGCTCGTCCTTGAGGGCATTGCAGTGGAAGTGCAGGTACTCCTGGGGGCTGGTGCCTTCCTGTTCCAGTTCCTCGGCGATCATGTCGCGCACCTCGTCCACTAGTTCGGGCAGGAACCGCAGCCGGTAGTCCACTTTGCGGAGTGCGGCTTCATCGAAGTGGTCGTGGGCGGTGATGTTCAGGTCGAGTTCCAGCGGGTGGCCGCGCAGCTCGTGCTTGGCGGCGATGAAGTGATCCCGGCCGTGGTTGAGCTCGATCTCTCCAAAGTGCTGGCTCGCTACCTTGTTCATAGTCTCAACATAGACCCGAAGTGCAGACCATTCCAGCGTTCCGGCCTAATTCACCGCCGTGCGCATCCCGGCGAGTGTTTCTGCCAGCAGATCCACGAACAGCTGTACCCTGGCCGTCTTCCTGTCGTTGATCAGCAGGGCAAAGACGTTGCGTGCCAACCGGATTTCCGGCACGTCCAGCACCACGATTCCCTGCGGTTTGTTCCGCAGTGCCAGTTCCGGGACAAGGGCGGCACCCAGGCCCGCGGCGGCCATCTCCAGGCTCGCGTGGAAATCGTCGCTGTGCGCCACCACCCGCGGATGCAGGTTGCAGCCGGCGAAGAGCCGTTCGATGACCATCGCGTCGCTGGTGCCGGGGTGGTGCATGATCCACGGCATCTCCGAGAGGTGGTCCGCGGCCACCTTCGCATCGGCGCGGAAGCCCCAGCCCGCGGGCAGCACCACCCGGAAGTCGTCGTCGCCGATCCATTGCCGGTTGATGGTGTTGGGCCAGGCGAACCCGGTCTGTCCCACCTGGAACACGACGGCCAGGTCCAGGTCACCGCCCGTGCGCAGGCCCTGGATGGTCTGGCCGGGCTCGGCCACGGACACCCGCAGGTCGATGCCCAGGTTCTTCCACGCGGGGTTCTTCAAAATGCGGGGCAGGACGTAGGTGGCCAGGCTGGGAAAGATCCCCAGCCGCAGTTCCTGGCTTTCGGTGTCCTTCGCCCTGGACGCGGCGGCCATCAGCGCCTCGATGTCCGTGAGCACTTTGGCGGCATGGCGGGTCATGACGACGGCGGCTTCCGTGGGGACCACGCTGCGCGCCGAACGCTGGAAGAGGGTTACGCCCGTCTCCCGTTCCAGCGCCGTCATCTGTTGGGAAACAGCGGAGGCCGTATAACCAAGCGTCGCGGCCGCCGCCGCGAACGTTCCCAGCCGTGTCACTTCCAGCAGGGTTTTCAGATGCACCGGATTCACCACCAGCCCACAGTACTCCGCCGCCTTCCGGCGAAGAAGCTGCAACCCGCACCCATCCGGTGGCCACCGTGTGCCGAATTGCCCTCTGTATAACCATCACTGGCAAATGTTCAGCAGAGGAGCATCAGTTGTCATCCAATCCAGCAGCAAGTGCAGGAGGACGCCGGCGCATCGCCGTGATCGGCAGCGGCGTGGCAGGACTAACGGCGGCCTACGTGCTCAACCGGGAGGACGACGTCACCCTTTTCGAAGCCGATTCCCGGCTGGGCGGCCATGCCCACACGCACGACATGCCGCAGCCTGACGGGACTGTCCTCGGCGTCGACACCGGGTTTATCGTGCACAACGAGCGCACGTACCCCACCCTGCTGCGGCTGTTTGCCGAGCTCGGCGTGGAGACCCAGGACTCCGAGATGAGCATGTCCATCCGCTGCGACGGCTGCGGGCTGGAGTACGCCGGTGCACGAGGGGGCGCCCGCGGGATCATCGCCCGGCCGTCCAGCCTGCTGCGTGGCCGCTACCTGCTGATGCTGCTGGAAGTCACCCGTTTCTACCGCAAGGCGCGCGAACTGCTCAAGGCGGCGCCGCCGTCGGCCATCAGCACTGAGGTGGAGGTCCCGGAACTGACGCTTGGCGAGTTTCTGGAACGGGAAAAATTCAGCCCGTACTTCATCTCCCACTTCATGACCCCCGTGGTGAGTGCGGTCTGGTCCTGCGATCCCACCACCGCCCTGGCCTATCCGGCCCGGTACCTTTTCACGTTCCTCGGCCACCACGGCCTGCTGGGTATCAAGGGCTCTCCCCAGTGGCGAACAGTCACCGGCGGCTCGGCCCGGTACGTGGAGAAGCTCGCCGCAACGCTGAACGACGTCCGGCTCAACGCTTCCGTTACCGCCATCCGGCGGCTTCCCGAAGGAGTGGAGCTGGCAACCGCGGACGGGCTGGAACACTTTGACGCCGTCGTGATTGCCACCCATCCCGCCCAGGCACTCGGGTTCCTGGCCGACGCGACGCCCGGAGAGAAGGAAGCGCTCGGCGGGATGCCGTACTCGGTGAACCACACGGTGTTCCACCAGGACCCGGCTGTCCTGCCCGCAGCGGACAACGCCAAGGCCTCGTGGAACTACCGGCTGCCATCCTGCGACGCCCGCCCGGACAAGGTCCTGGTCAGCTACGACCTGACCCGGCTGCAACGGCTGGTGCCCGGCGACGGCCGGCGCTATTTGGTGAGCCTGGGGGAGTCGGAGCTGATCTCCGATGACGCTGTCCTCGAACGAATGGTGTACGAGCACCCGCAGTACACCCCGGAATCACTGAAGGCCCAGCAGGCCATCACCGCCCTCAGCGACGGCCGGATCGCGTACGCGGGGGCCTACCTGGGCTGGGGTTTCCATGAGGACGGCGCGCTCTCCGGTGTCCGGGCGGCCGAAAAGCTTGGACGCACCTGGCCGGCCGCCAGGCCGCAAGACCCGCAGCACAGCTCCGGCGACGGCGAACGGGAACTGTTGTCCGCAGGGGAGGCTGCATGAGCAGCGGGCGCACCATGTCCACCAGTGCAGCCATCTACCGCACCTCGATCGCCCACGTGCGGCACTCCCCGCTGAAGAACGCCTTCACCTACCGCAGCTACAGCTGGTTTGTCGACGTCGACCGCCTGCCGCGCCTGCCGCTCCCGCTCCGGCCCCTGGCGGTCTTCCGCGCCGCCGACCATCTCGGCGATCCGGACGCCAGCATCCGGTCCAACGTGGAGCGATACCTGCGAACCCAGGGCATCGAGCCCGACGGCGGTCCCATCCACATGCTGGCCAGCGCACGGGTGTTCGGCTACGTCTTCAACCCGCTGACCCTGTTCTGGTGCTACCGCTCCAGCGGCGAGCTCCAGTGTGTGGTGGCCGAGGTCCACAACACCTACGGCGAGCGGCACTGCTACCTGCTGCAGACGGACCCCGCGGGGCGCGCCTCCGTTCCGAAAGCGTTCTACGTGTCGCCCTTCAACGACGTCGACGGGCACTACCGGATGAAGCTGCCCGCCCCCGGCGAACGGCTCGCCGTCTCGATCGTCCTGGAACGTGTTGGGCACCGGCCGTTCGTCGCCACCATGGATGGCACGCGCCGGCCGGCCACGGTCCGCAACATCCTGGCTGCGGCATGCGCCGTGCCGGCCGCGCCACTGCTGGTATCCGCCCTGATCAGGGTGCAGGGCGTTAAACTCTGGGCACGGCGCCTGCCCGTCGTCGCAAGACCACACCACCCTTCACAGGAGGCAGTTCAATGACAATGACGGACGACAACGGAACCACGACGGCGGCCGCCTCCGGGAGCGTCCCGTACACAGTGCCGCGCCCTCCCGCGGTCATCGATGCTGCGGTCTGGCCGGGCATCGCAGCGCTTCCGGCCGGATTCAGGGCCGACGTTGCGGCGCGCATTGCCGCCGGCATCTTCAAGGCCGCGGTCCGCCATCTTCCGCTGGAGGTAAGGTACCCCGACGGCGAGGTCCTGGGATCCGCGCCCGCCGGCGCGCCCGTTATGACCATCCACCGGCCCGGTGACTTCGCCCGCCGCCTCGGCGACGGGGGCCTGATCGGATTCGGCGAGTCCTATATGGCAGGCGACTGGGACGCGGACAACCTCACCGCTTTCCTTGAAGTCTTTGCTGCCCGGGCCGGGACCCTGGTCCCGGAGCCGCTGCAGAAACTGCGCGCCCTGTTCCTGCCGCGCCAGCCACGCAGCGAACGCAATTCCCTGGAGAACACGCGTTCCAACATCTCCAGGCACTACGACCTCTCCAACGAACTGTTCGCCACGTTCCTCGACCCCACCATGTCGTACTCCAGCGCACTGTTCCCGTCCGCGGAAGGTGCCGTCCGCAACTCCGACCGGGACGGCTTCGCCGCCGCCCAGCAGGCGAAGATCGACCGCCTGCTGGACAAGGCCGCCGTCGGGCCCGGAACCCGGCTCCTGGAGATCGGCACCGGCTGGGGCGAGCTGGCCCTGCGCGCCGCCGCCCGCGGCGCCACCGTCTATTCGGTGACGCTGTCCAGCGAACAGCAGGAACTCGCCCGGAAACGGGTCGCCGAGGCCGGGTATACCGACGCCGTCACGATCGAGCTCAAGGACTACCGCGCCGTTGAAGGCGAGTACGACGCAGTGGTCTCGGTCGAAATGATCGAAGCCGTGGGCTACCAGTACTGGGCCACCTATTTCCAGACCATCGAACGGCTCCTGGCGCCGGGCGGCAAGGTGGCCATCCAGGCCATCACCATCGCCCACGACCGCCTCCTGGCCACCCGCACCGGATACACCTGGGTGCACAAGTACATCTTCCCGGGCGGGGTGATCCCCTCGGTGCGGGCCATCGAGGAAGTCACCGAGCAACAGACCGGGCTGCAGGTGCGCGAACGGCTGGCCTTCGGGGAGCATTACGCCGAGACCCTGCGGCTGTGGGAGGAGCGCTTCATGGAGAGGCAGGAAGAGGTTTCGGAGCTGGGCTTCGATGCAGTCTTCCAGCGCATGTGGCTGTTCTACCTCTGCTACTCCAGGGCAGGTTTCGCGTCCGGCTACCTGGATGTCCAGCAGATCGTGCTGGACCGGAAGAGAAGCGCACCCGGGCGCGGGGCCGCGCTGTGACGGCCGCCCTGGCGGAGACCATCGCCGATGCCCTCCGGCCCGTGGTCGGCGGGGACCTGCCCGTCCGCCTGAAGGTCTGGGACGGCTCCGAGGCAGGACCCGCCGACGCTCCCGTGGTCCGGCTCAACAGCCCCGACGCCATCCGGCGCCTCCTGTGGGCCCCGGGGGAACTGGGCGCAGCCCAGGCGTACGTTACCGGTGAGCTGGACATCGACGGCGACCTCAATTCGGCCCTGCAGCAGCTGTGGGAGGTGGTGCGCCGGCGCCGCCTGTCCGGGATCCGGCCCACCCCCGCGGTAATCGCCGGCATCGGAAGGATCGCCCGGGCCGCCGGCGCACTGGGCACCCCGCCCGCGCCGCCGGCCACGCAGGCCAAAGTCTCCGGACGCCTGCACAGCCTGATCCGCGACCGTGCGGCGATCAGCCACCACTATGACCTCAGCAACGATTTCTACGGATTGATCCTGGACCCGCAGATGGCCTACTCCAGCGGCTACTGGACCGAGGCTCCGGGGCCTGGATACGGCGTCGAGGATGCCCAGCGCGACAAGCTGGACCTGGTGTGCCGGAAGATCGGCCTCACACCCGGCATGCGGATGCTGGATGTCGGCTGCGGCTGGGGTTCCCTGAGCCTGCACGCCGCACGGCACTACGGCGCCACAGTTGTGGGTGTCACGCTGTCCGCGGAACAGAAGGCCTTCATTGACGGCCGGATCAGGGAGCACGGACTGGAGGACCGGGTGGAGATCCGGGTGCAGGATTACCGCGAGATCCCGGACGGACCCTTCGACGCCGTCGCCTCCCTGGAAATGGGGGAGCATGTGGGGCAGAAAAACTACCCCATCTATGCCAGGGCGCTGTTCGACAACCTGGTGCCGGGCGGCAGAGTCCTGGTCCAGCAAATGTCGCGCCGCGGCCGGCACCCCGGCGGCGGCCCCTTCATCGAGTCCTTCATCGCCCCGGACATGCACATGCGTCCCGTGGGGGAGACACTGGACTTCCTGGAAGGCGCAGGCCTTGAGGTGGAGGGCGTCGAGGGAATGCGCAGGCACTACGTGCACACCCTGGAAGCCTGGTACGCCACGTTCGAGGAAAACCAGGAACGCGCCGAGGCCATGATGGGTCCGGAAGTCGTCCGGGTGTGGCGGCTGTACCTGGTGGGTGCCCTCCGGAGCTTTGCCGAGGGGCGGATGGGGGTGGAGCAGATCCTCTGCAGCAGGCCCGCCCCGCTCTAGCGGGCCCTGCCGCCTTGGCATCTTCGCCCGGGCGTGCGTTTAGTCACCCATGGGGGTTCCGGAGGTCACTCCGGGGCCCCTTTTTGGTGCCTGCGGGGCGCCCAGGCCGAGGCGCGACACGCCGTCTTTTCCGCGACACGCTGGCCGTTAAATGTGGCTAAGTACTCCACAGGATGTGGATTCCGTCCGCAAAAACGCCGGGATTCCGGACATTTTGAAGGCTACTCCCTGTGGATTAAAGGTGCATTAAATGACATACTTGTAATACATCATCTTGGGGTTCCGAAGAGGCGCCTGCACTACATGTAGTATCTACATACAGCTTGGACGGGGACACCGAACCAGCGAAGATTTCGACTAAGGGGACAGCGACAATGACCGTAACGGTTTACACGAAGCCTGCTTGTGTTCAGTGCAACGCCACCTACCGTGCTCTCGACAAAAAGGGCATCACCTACCAGAGCGTGGACATCTCCCAGGACGCCGAGGCCCTCGAGCGCCTGAAGGCACTTGGCTACATGCAGGCACCCGTTGTGGTCACGGACCAGGACCACTGGTCAGGCTTCCGCCCCGACAAGATCGAGGAACTTGCCCTCTCCGCTGTCACCTCCGTGGCCTAGGAGCCACATTTTTCCATCCGGCAACCGTCAACCAGCTGAGGTGACTCCCATGGCATCACCCACAGCGCAGCAGGACCACGTGGCTTCACTACAGGCGGCTTCACTGCACGCGGCTCAGCGCGTGGGTGTGTCACAGCCGGCCAGTCCGCAAAGTGACCCGGAACCGGTCCGAACCAGCAGCCGGCTCATCTACTTTTCCTCGGCATCCGAGAACACCAGCCGCTTCGTCTCGAAGCTGGGCCGCGAGGTGGCCCGGATCCCGCTCTATGCGAAGGACGCACCCCTTCTTGCCACCCGGCCGTTCGTGCTGGTGGTGCCGACGTATGGCGGCACCGGGGGAGAGGGATCCGTTCCCAAGCAGGTCATCCGGTTCCTGAACAACCCGCAGAACAGGGAGTTGCTCCGCGGGGTCATCGGGGCCGGCAACACGAATTTCGGGGACAACTACTGCCTGGCAGCGGACATCATCGCCGCCAAATGCCAGGTGCCCCACCTTTATCGATTTGAACTAATGGGCACGCCAGAAGACGTGGCCCGCGTAAACAAGGGATTGGACACGTTTTGGACACGACTGTCGCAGACACAGAAGTAACCAGGGCCCAGAAGCCCGAGATGCCGGCCGCCTTCAAGGGCCTTGGCTACCATGAGCTGAACGCCATGCTGAACCTGTACGGTCCCAACGGCGAGATCCAGTTCGGCGCCGACCGCGAGGCAGCCCACCAGTACTTCCTGCAGCACGTGAACAACAACACCGTGTTCTTCCACGACCTGGAGGAGAAGCTCGACTACCTGGTGAAGAACCAGTACTACGAGCGCGAGACGCTGGACCAGTACACGATGAACTTCATCCGTGACCTGTTCAACCGCGCCTACAAAAAGAAGTTCCGGTTCGAGACCTTCCTGGGCGCGTTCAAGTTCTACACCTCCTACACGCTGAAGACGTTTGACGGCAAGCGCTACCTGGAGCGCTACGAGGACCGCGTCTGCATGGTGGCCATGCACCTGGCCCGCGGCAACGAGGAGCTTGCCACCCACCTGGTGGACGAGATCATCGACGGCCGCTTCCAGCCGGCAACGCCCACGTTCCTCAACGCCGGAAAGGCCCAGCGCGGCGAACTCGTCTCGTGCTTCCTGCTCCGCATCGAAGACAACATGGAGTCGATCGCCCGCGGCATCAACTCCGCGCTGCAGCTCTCCAAGCGCGGCGGCGGTGTTGCCCTGTCGCTGACCAACATCCGCGAGCACGGCGCTCCGATCAAGCAGATCGAAAACCAGTCCTCCGGCGTCATCCCCGTGATGAAGCTCCTCGAAGACAGCTTCTCCTACGCCAACCAGCTCGGTGCCCGCCAGGGCGCCGGTGCCGTGTACCTGCACGCCCACCACCCGGACATCTACCGGTTCCTGGACACCAAGCGGGAGAACGCCGACGAGAAGATCCGCATCAAGACGCTCTCCCTGGGCGTCGTCATCCCGGACATCACGTTCGAGCTGGCCAAGAAGAACGAGGACATGTACCTCTTCTCGCCGTACGACGTCGAACGCGTCTATGGCATGCCGTTCTCTGACGTCTCGGTCACCGAGAAGTACTACGAGATGGTGGACGATTCCCGGATCAAGAAGACCAAGATCAGCGCCCGCGAGTTCTTCCAGACCCTCGCGGAGATCCAGTTCGAGTCCGGCTACCCGTACATCATGTTCGAGGACACCGTGAACCGGGCCAACCCGATTGCCGGCAAGATCACCATGAGCAACCTGTGCTCGGAGATCCTGCAGGTTTCCACGCCCTCGATCTACAACGAGGACCTCACCTACCAGACCGTTGGCAAGGACATCTCCTGCAACCTCGGGTCCATGAACATTGCCAAGACGATGGATTCGCCGAACTTCGGTGCTTCCATTGAGACGGCCATCCGCGCACTGAGCGCGGTGTCGGACATGTCCTACATCAACTCGGTGCCGTCCGTGGCCGAGGGCAATGCGAAGTCGCACGCCATCGGCCTGGGCCAGATGAACCTGCACGGCTACCTGGCCCGGGAGCGGGTCCACTACGGTTCCGAAGAGGGCCTGGACTTCACCAACATTTACTTCTACACCGTGCTGTTCCACGCCCTGCGTGCTTCGAACAGGCTCGCGATCGAAACCGGCCAGACGTTCGGCGGCTTCGAGAACTCGAAGTACGCGTCGGGGGAGTTCTTCGACAAGTACACCGAGCAGGAGTGGCTGCCCGAGACTGAGCGCGTCCGCGAGCTCTTTGCCGGCCACCACATTCCTACCCAGGATGACTGGCTCGAGCTGAAGGCCTCCGTCATGGAGCACGGCATCTACAACCAGAACCTGCAGGCCGTCCCGCCCACGGGCTCGATCTCCTACATCAACAACTCGACGTCCTCCATCCACCCGGTGGCGGCCAAGATCGAGATCCGCAAGGAAGGCAAGATCGGCCGCGTCTACTACCCGGCGCCGTACCTCACCAACGACAACCTGGACTACTACCAGGACGCGTACGAGATCGGCTACGAGAAGATCATCGACACCTACGCCGCTGCCACCCAGCACGTGGACCAGGGCCTGTCCCTGACGCTGTTCTTCAAGGACACCGCCACCACCCGCGACATCAACAAGGCCCAGATCTACGCATGGCGCAAGGGCATCAAGACCCTCTACTACATCCGCCTCCGCCAGCTCGCGCTGGAAGGGACCGAGGTTGAGGGTTGCGTCTCCTGCGCACTTTAATCTTCAACTAAATCTTGCCTGTACGACGGCGGGCGACCGCCCGCCGTCGTACGCTTTAACTTAGAGAACCACCCAACAATGAGGGGATGACATGACCGAAAAGGTCAAGCTTCTGAGCCACGTCGAGGCCATCAACTGGAACCGCATCCAGGACGACAAGGACGTGGAGGTCTGGAACCGCCTGGTCAACAACTTCTGGCTGCCGGAGAAGGTGCCGCTGTCCAACGACGTGCAGTCCTGGAACACGCTGACGCCTGCCGAGCAGCAGCTCACCATGCGCGTGTTCACCGGGCTGACCCTGCTGGACACCATCCAGGGTACCGTCGGGGCTGTCTCCCTGATCCCGGATGCGCTGACCCCGCACGAGGAAGCCGTCTACACGAACATCGCATTCATGGAGTCGGTCCATGCCAAGAGCTACTCCTCCATCTTCTCCACGCTGGCCTCCACCAAGGAGATCGACGAGGCGTTCCGCTGGTCCACCGAGAACGAGAACCTTCAGAAGAAGGCGCAGATCGTTATGGACTACTACCAGGGCGACGACCCCCTGAAGCGCAAGGTTGCATCCACGCTGCTGGAGAGCTTCCTGTTCTACTCGGGCTTCTACCTGCCCATGTACTGGTCTTCACGCGCCAAACTCACGAACACGGCCGACCTGATCCGCCTGATCATCCGCGACGAGGCAGTGCACGGCTACTACATCGGCTACAAGTTCCAGCGCGGACTGGAGACCGTGTCCGAGGAGCGCCGCCAGGAGATCAAGGACTACACGTTCGAGCTGCTCTTCGAGCTGTACGAGAACGAGGTCCAGTACACCCACGACCTGTACGACGGCGTGGGGCTGGCCGAGGACGTCAAGAAGTTCCTGCACTACAACGCCAACAAGGCGCTGATGAACCTGGGCTACGAGGCGATGTTCCCGGCGTCCGTCACCGACGTGAACCCGGCCATCCTTTCGGCGCTCTCCCCGAACGCGGACGAGAACCACGACTTCTTCTCGGGCTCCGGTTCGTCCTACGTGATCGGCAAGGCCGTCAACACCGAGGATGAGGACTGGGACTTCTAGTATTCCTGTAGATGGACAACCTATTTGGTCCTTTGGACAACCTAGTTGGTCCTCGGTTTCTAGTTGCCAAGATAGTCGGCATGTATGACAAGTTAGGTTGGCAATTGACGTGGCATCCGTGATAACTCACGGCGGCCAGGAAAGTCGCGGCTTATGCCAAAACCAGGATGTACAAGTTTCATTGGACCACCGGAGGGGGCGGAGTGGCAGAGTCCGTTTGGACCCATCCGAATAAGGAGTGGGAGGAGACATTGGACCTGGCCCGGCGTCTCGGGTGGTCCAGTGAGAAGGCGACAAGTCACGGTGGCTTGACCTTGATTTGCCCGGGCGCTGATCCGAACCACAAGATTCGGGTATTTTCGACCGGCAAGGGCGCGGAAGACGTAGCGCGTACATCCCGCAAGAAGGTCAAGCGGTGTGAACATGGTGACCTCAGCGGCCCTCTCGGTCGGGCAGAGACCGCGCTGGAGGACGCTGCGAGGCTCCTCAAGGCGGCCAGCGCTCTTCTGGACCGGGACGACGCAGAGCAGCACATGCTTGAAATCTTGGAGCTCGCCTCCGAGCAGCTTGCCGAGGCGGAGGCGGCCTTCGATGAGGCCAACCGGAGCTTCGACCATGCTAAAGATCTGGTTGGTGAGCTTTTGGGCGCCGATGGCGCCGACGTCGCCTCCTCCCAGCTGCTAGGAAGCGCAAGTTCTCAACTTCGGACAGCCGAGCTCACGCTCAGGGATCTGCCCCCAAAGGATGCAACAGTTGAGCGGCTGGGTGCCCGGCTGGGTGCGTTGAAGACACAACGTGACGCACTTCGAGTACGGATGAATCGTTACGGGACTGTACGCAAGGATGGCGGATAGTCGGTTGGCAGTTGCCAACTCCCTGTGCGATAGTTAGGGAAAGCTATAGATCTGGGGAGCGAAAATGGTTGAAGTAACTCTGCGCGTATCCGGTATCGATCTAGACTCTGAAGCCACTGAAAACGTCCTGGCCGAACAATTCCCCGACACGATCTGGGAAACGATTGATGGCATGATCACGGTGACTGCTTTCGTTGAGCGCAACGGTGCGGTCGCCGACATCATCGATGTCGCCCACCGCCTGGAAAAGCAGTTGAACGGTCTTAAAGTCGTGGGTGTGCACCGCGACTTGGTCGGTATATCGGACATCGCTCTACGCGCCGGCGTCAGCCGCGAAGGGGCGCGAAAGTGGACGATGGCCAAGGATTTTCCGGTGCCCTTTGACTACATCGGTGCCGGCTCGATGAAGATATGGGCGTGGACGGAAATTGCCGCCTGGCTCAAGTCTGCCCGCGCACTTGACTTGGAAGAAGATCTTCCAAGCCTTGAGCTGATGACCCAGATTGAGAATTGCTTGATGCGCAATCCTGATCACACAACTGTTGAATGGCATCAAGCCTCGATCAAGTTGCCTTCGGTTCAGCCGAAGTTCCAAACCGTTTTGCCAGCCGTCCGCGTTAGCGCGGGCGGCCGTGCCCAGAAGGCCGTAACAGCTGTTTACGACCTTGTGGGGGCGGCCGCCCATGTCTAGCAAATTGAATCGGAGATATTGTGACCTTGCTGCGGATCCACGCTGAGCCGGAGGACGCTGCCGTAAACCCCTCTGACGTAGCTGCCCTCGTAGCCGCGACCGAACCAGTGGAAGTCCGTCTGGATGAAGTCCATGCCGGGCCTGTCCAAAGCGCTGCCGCTGACATGACCGTGAGGCTAGTTCGCGGCGAGCCCGGCTTCGCCTACGATCCCGCAGCGGACGTCCTGTTGGTTCGACTGGAACACATCCTGAGCTGCTTTGCTGGCCAGGACGAAGACAACGCGACAACTATCCGGGCCAACCACATCGTGGCGTTCAATGTTCTTGGGGAGCTAAATGTCCATGCCGCAACAGTTTCGGCTTGGATTGAGACCAATGTCTATTTCATCGCTTACCCCTACATCCGTCAGTTCTTCACTCAAATGACTGCAGCACTCGGCCTGCCGCCGGTGGTTCTCGGTTATATGAAACGAGACGAGTGGCCTTTCGCGGACGCAACGTCAGAGACCGGAGCTCCTGCGGAAGAAGAACCTGTCAACGCGAACTAGCAGTTGCAGCCCTTAGCTCACATTGGGCAAACGACGAACGAAGCAGTCGCTCTGCGGCATGAGCCGCTCCGATCTAGAAACCCGGAGTGCGGTTGAACGTCGCTCGAGGTTGCAGCTCGCTCTCGATGCCCTGCCAGACCCGGGAACATCTGAGCTACTTAGAGGTGACAGCTACATGTGAGGGGGATGGAGCGCCCCCATTTCCACCCTGCACCTTCATTCCGTTCTGGCCGGAATTGGAGCACGGCCCAGCCTGTGTCAGGTCATCGGCGGCTCGCTACCGACGTGGGACATAAACCCTCGGCATCGCGAGACGTTCCGGCCGTACAGTGCGGGGCAGTTGGAGAATCGAGCCCCTAGTGTCACGACTGGGCCGCCTCTAAATCTCAGGGCGAGCAAAAGGAGGCGGATCCGGAACCACGACGGGAGCATAAAGGACCATCTGGTTTATCCATGTCATGGCGCGCACCTGCTGTGAGATTCCAAGATAGTTGGCCAAAGAGATTTCACACTTGTCTGCACTGGGCTCGACGCAGGAAGGCCCCGGCTCCTTTTGGAGCCGGGGCCTTCCTGCACTGTGGGAGACTCAGCCGACCTCGGCGGCTTCCTGCTGGGCTCGATCGCGGAGGCGTTGCTGGAGCCCGCCGCGGAGGAGGACGTGGACGAGCCCGCCGTTGTCGGCCATCTCGAGCAGGGCGTTGATGGCCTTCTGGTGGCCTTCGCCGGCGACGTAGACGATTTCCTTGATGGCCTCGTGCAGGGTGGGGGAGGCGGCGAAGGCGACGGGTCCGTTGGCGATGGCCTCGCGCTGGAGCTGTTCGTTGTTTTCGGCGTGGCGCATGACGGAGGAGATGACGTTGATCTGGTCCTCGTCGCTGATCCCGACGCCTTCGAAGAGCTTGTTGATGTGCTCGATGAGTTCCCCGAAGGTGCCCTTCTTCTTCTCCCGCACGACCCCGGACCCGGCGGCGGTGACGCCCTTGAGCCCGGGTCCGTCCCCGTCGGTGAGCTTAAGGTCCGCGGCTTCCTGCTTCTTCAGGGCGTAGTTGGGTGAGCACGGCCTGCTTCATGCGTTCCCTGAACACATCCGCGGCCGGCTTCAGGTGCGAGTACAGGCCGTTGTGGTTGCGCTGGGCCACCCACTTGGCGGCCACCAGGTCCACGTCCCTGTCGTTGTAGACGTCCACATGACGCGGAAGGGTGACTAGCGCTTCGGGTGGGGTTTCTCTGGCGTTGCGATTGCTCATGCAAAGTAAGTGCGCGATGCTTCGCAGACTTTGTCGCCGCGCCCTTTGCAGATGCAGCACATATGTTACGGTTACAGCAGTTAGCGGCAGTTATGGCAATGGAGGCGGCATGACCGGGCAGGAAGAAGACTCGATCGACGTGCTACGCCGCGCGCTCCGAGGGACTAGCGATCACGTACAAGTAACCCTTACGATCTCGCGCGGGAGTGCAGAGAATATTCTGCGACTCCTTGAATCGGAGCATGGATCGGGTGCCGTCGTCGTTCCCGTCAAGGAGCTATACACGACCACAGAAGCTTCGACCTTGCTCGGTGTCTCTCGCGCGACGCTCATGAAGCTCATCGAATCAGGCAGCATCGAAGCTGTGAAAGTTGGGACGCACCACCGCATCCCCGCCGAAGAATTGGTTGCATTCCAGCGTGCCCGTCAGGTGAGCCAGGAAAGGGCGGCAGAACTGCTCACCGAGTTCTCTTCTCGTTCGGCCGCCGGCTTCCACAGTAACGTTACGTTCCGCGCTAGCGGTCAAGGAGAGGAGTGAGGTGGCGAATCCACGGTCACTGGTGCCCGCGACAGGACATCTGCCAACACCACGCCCACCGATTGGTGAAACCCCGACTCGACGCTCTGCGGAACACCTCGTCGCATCCGTTCTTGCGCCTGAGGATTTCGTCGAGACCGGCCGCCGGCTCTTCATCGATACGAACGTTTTCATGGACACCGATACTGCACGCTCAGCGGGTCTGAAGATGCTCTTCGAGCATTGCAAGGATGTCGCCATCCGAAAGGGCAACGGCATCGTCGTCCCGTCCAAGGTGATCGATGAACTCTCCAAGCAGAGCAGCCTGGATGCCTCGCTGTTCACTGAGGAGCGCGCGGCCGCAGTGCGTCGTGCTGGCCAATGGCTCACGGCGCTGGAGTCCGCGGCAGCCCACGGACTCATTCGCAAGGACCTTGGTGACGGATCGAACCCTTATGCAGACGACCTATTCGTCGATCTCTTCACGCACTTCAGCGACCGGTACGACATGTGCCTGCTGACCAACGACATCACATTGCGGCTGCGCATCCGACTGCTCGCGGCCGAGGCGAAGCGTCAGCTTGTGGCAGGCACGGTAGATGTGAATGGTCGGATTGCAGTGGATACCGACCAGGACTTGTACGAACGTGGCGCTAGAAAGCTCGCGCGGATTACGCGGCACGTCGATGAGGGGCTTGCGAAGGCCAAAGACTATGCCGAAGTGGAGGCGCTGGCGCCTCTGCTGGACAAGTTCAAGCACACGTTTGGCGTCGCCGACATCGACGCGAGGCCTGGAGGCAGGCGCGACACCAGGGCGGCAACGAGGCCCGCTTCGCAACGAGCGGACGGAGCTTTCAAGCGTGTGACGACGCTCAAGCCGAAGGATCAGCTGCTTGGAGACGCCGTCATCCCCAAGTCGGGTGACCAGGTGATCGCAGTGTCACTGCATTCGCGTCATGCGCTCGTCTTGGGCGACTTGGTTGGCGAGGGCGGTGAGGGGTCGGTCTATGCCGTGCGAGATAATCCCAGTCAGGTTGTCAAGATCTTCGATAAGGACCATCGAACCGAACATCGCAAGGCAAAGCTCGAACTTCTTCTTTCGCACGAACTTGAAACGCAAGGCATTGGCTTTCCCTCGCACATCATCACAAATGGTGACGGTGACTTCGTTGGCTACGCCATGCCCCGAGCGACTGGGAAGGAGCTCCAGGCGACGATCATGCGTCCTGCTCGGTTCAAAAGGATGTATCCGACTTGGACCAAAGCAGACCTCGTAGATGTTTGCGTCTCATTCCTGGAAAAGGTTGCCTACCTGCATTCGCTGAACATCCTCCTCGGTGATATCAATCCGAAGAATCTCATGGTTGACGAGCATAAGAACGTTTGGATCATCGATGCGGACTCATGGCAAGTGGAAGGGTACCCCTGCCCCGTGGGAACCGCGATGTTCACGGCGTCCACGATCACGGGCGACTACGCTGACGCGCTGCGCACCGTCGAGGAGGAACGTTTTGCGATCGCAACGATGCTCTTCATGATTCTCATCACGGGTCAGTTCCCCTACGCGCGCGCCGGAGCTGATGGTGGCGACTTTGCACCCCTAATCAAGGAAGGAAAGTTCGCATTCCAGTTCCAGGGAGCGTCCGACCAGGACCAGCCCGAGGGGAACTGGAAGTTCATGTGGAGCCACCTCCCTTTTCAAATCAAACGCCTGTTCTGGCACACGTTCCAGCGCCAGGGCGGCTCGCGCTTCGATCGTCGCCCGACAGCGAACGAGTGGCTCGCGGCATTCCGCGAATACCGCGACTTCTTCGGTGGCAACGACGATTTCGACCCTATGTCGAACGATGTCTACCCTTTTCGATTCCGTGCATTCCGTCCTGACACACCCATCTGCGTCTGTCCGCAGTGTAAGCGGCCGAGCGCAATCGTCGGCAGGTGGGACGAAGAGAGCCAGTCCTACCACGCACCCAGCCTTTGCTACGACTGCAATCAGAGCAAATCTAGATGCGCCGACTGCGGCAAACCAAGGCCTGCTGACGTACTGAAGGACGGTCGTTGCTGGGACTGCAACCGCAAGCGCAACTACGCGACGTGCGAGAACTGCAACAGGGAAGTTGCCCAGACGTACCTGGTCGATGGTCGATGCTCAAACTGTCAAGCGGTTCCGTGCAAGGACTGCAAGACGTTGACAGCGAGGACCGGACTCTCTTACGGGCGCTGCGCTGCGTGCGTCAAGAAGGCAGCGGAACTCAACCCGGCGCGGCTTTGTGCCGAGTGTCACCAGCCCTTCATCACTTTCGATCACGAGCGGTGGTTCCGATCCAAAGGGCTCGATATTCCAAAGTCTCATCAGACCGCGACAAAGAAACCATGTCCACTGCGATCGACTGCTTCGCGCCCGCCGCGCACAGCCCCGGGTTCGTCGCCCTCCTCCGCTAACTCAGCCGCGCCGCCGAAGAAGAGCTTCTGGCAGCGCCTCGTCACGTGGCTGAGCTCCTGATCCACGATTAAGCGCGCACATCAAATGAAAGGTAATCCCATGGCACTCAACATCGGCGCCGACGACCTCGTCGAGAACCCGACTCCGCGCGTCCCCGTCGCGCTTTGCCTCGACACGAGCGGATCGATGATGGGAGACAACATCCGCGAGCTTGTCAAGGGCGTCAACCTGTTCTACGACGCGATTGACGAAGATGACGACGCCCACGACGCCGCCGAAGTGAGCATCGTCGAGTTCAACTCTGCTGTGAGCCTGATTCAGGACTTCGCTAGTATCGAGCGACTAAACCGAATCGATGCCATCGATGCGACGGGCGGCACGGCCCTCGGCGAGGGAGTCAACCTCGCCCTCGACACGCTCGAGAAGCGAAAGTCCACTTATTCCAACGCTGGTGTCCTGTACTACCAGCCCTGGCTCGTTCTGATGACCGACGGTAAGCCGAACGGACGTCCTGACGAACTCGAACGCGCAGTCCACCGCGTGACGGAACTTGTCGCCCAGAAGAAGCTCACAGTATTCCCGATCGGGATCGGGGCTGATGCCGACATGAATGTGCTGGCCCGATTCAGCCCGAACCGTCTGCCGCTTCGGCTCCAAGGCCTGAGCTTTAAGGAGTTCTTCGAGTGGCTGTCGAAGTCTGTTTCCCGTGTCTCCAGGTCCACCCCTGGAGACACAGTCAAGCTTGATCTTGAGGGCTTGGCTGGCTGGGCGGAGTTGTAAGTGTTCAATGAGTTCCATCATCAGGTGCGTGGCCGAGGGCACGAGCTTGACGGAACGCGCGGTCAGGATCGGACTCAGTACCTTTCACGCGGCGGTGTTCAAGCGATCTGTCTAGCTGACGGCGCTGGGTCCGCTTCGCATTCCGAATTTGGCGCGCAAGCGGTGGCAGACGAAGGATGCGCCGCGCTGGTCGAGCAGTTCGAACAGCTTGTCGCGCGCGTCGACGGCGGCCAGATCAAGATCGAGCTCCTAGAACGACTTCTCGCCAAGGTCAACATGCTCGCCGAACGACACGGTCGTGACGTTCAAGATTTTGCCTCGACCTTCCTCGGCGTTGCGGTTTCTGGCGACAAGTTTCTTGGTGCACATGTTGGCGACGGCGTAATTGGATACCTCAAGGACGGTGACCTGCGTGTCATCTCCGCTCCGGATAACAGCGAGTTCACCAATCAGACCACCTTCGTGACTTCTCACGGTGCCGCCGGGTCGATGCGACTCTTTCGGGGCTCGCTGCAGGGAGTGACCGGATTCATTCTCATGAGTGATGGCGCTGGGGACAGCCTCTTCAACGCTCGCACGCGTCAGCTGGCGGCGGCCTGCGAGAAGCTTATTGTGGCTGTCGGATCTGCGCCCGCCAGACTGAGTCAGAACTCAAAACACAAGAAGCAGTGGCGGAAGTTCATAGACATCAGAGTGCGCAACGCGACTAAGGATGACTGTTCCATCGGCGTCTTTGGTCGGTCGGTGGCGTCCTAACGCGAACGATCAGGGTCCGCGAAAACGTCACGAATCGTCGAGGGCATGGAGCCTGCCCACCATCCGTCTAGTAGTGTCGACCCAACTAAACCGGGGGCAGCCCCCCATCCGGGAGTCTCGGCAACGCAGCGTTATGAGCGTCCGTTTTCCGCCGGTTGAGTGCCGTGGTGAAGGACGGTCTTGTGCGGCTGGCGGGCGGGCAAGGCCCGAGCTTGAGCAGGAAAGGTCTTGTTGCCTCCCGCAACGAACGCCGCTACCCACTTCCGCTACCGGTCCCGCCTCAGCGGCGGGCGGGGCGGATCGTCGTGTGACGGCCAGGGCCTGCGGCGTGCGGGGGAAGGAGCTGAAGCCGAAGCGGACGGGCGGGTCCACCGGAGCGAGGGGCCCGAGGTCGGCCCCGTTCCAGCTCGCCGCGGCGCGCTCGACGCCACGGATGGAGCGCACGCCATAGTACTCCCGGCGTCCGCCTCCGGCGGAGCCGGCGGTGGCCACCCCGGGGAGCAGGATCCCCGCGGCGCGGTTCACGGCCGTCAGCCACACCGGGTGCACGGCGATCCGGCCGTGGTTGGCCAGGTGTTTGACCAGCTCGCTGAGCAGGGCATCAGCGAGCTCTACCCTGGCTTCGACGTCCTGACCATCCAGAATGGCTCAATCGATCGAATGATTGAATTGAAGTCGTCCGGAGTCGACGCACAAGTTCAAGCCATGAGTTGGAATGAGTGGAAGACGGCCGGGGGCGAATTAAGAAATCACTTCTGGCTCTACCTCGTTGGCAATCTTCGCGCCGACCTGGAGAATACCTCACCCTTCGTGAGAGCCGTGCAAGACCCATTCGGGACACTTGCATCATCAAAGTCGGAAGACGTCATACGCAAGCGCACTGTTCAGCTCCGGGTGCGCGAGTTTGCCGCTGCAGATCAACTCACACTGGAGTTGCGACATCAGAAAGACGCACCAAATTAGGACTACAGGTGAGCAGGATGGCAAAGTCAGCATCGTTGCCTCACCCCGAACTCCCGCAGCGAATTCCATTCACGGAGGGGCTCGCTCAAGTTTGCGTGCCCGACTTTCCTTGAACTTCAGGCTGTGCCTACAGCGCAAACTTCCAAATCAACTGACCCCATTTGCGTGTTTACAAGTACGTTTTCAAGCAGGAACAGGCTGTTCCTTCTTGAAAGTCTCTTCCACATAGACCTGCAACTCACATTTTTTCTTTTCGCTGCTGGACCCCGGTGGCAAAGTTAGCCCCCGAATGCCGCTGTTGCATTCGGGGGCCATTTTGTTGGGGGCGGCCACGGCCACTATTGAGGTAGCTGCATGTCCGGCGACGGATCGTCCTGCCACAGGTACGCTGAATCAATGACGTTGGGGGACTCGGCCTGGATGTCTGCAGCCGCGCGCCGGCGTGCTGGCACCATCGCCTGGGTCCTGCTCGTCCTCGCATCTATGGCCCTGATCGCGTACGGCATCTTCCGCGCCGGTTGGTCGGTCTGGCTGCCGGTCCCCTCCGAGATGGAACGGTCCAGGGTGGGCAACCTATACGTCTACGGTGGCTGCGCGCTGTCCCTTGCGGCCGCCGTGTGGTCGCATACCCGGGGCAACCCGGTGTGGGTGAGTGTCTGCGTAGGGCTGCCGGGGATCCTCTTGGCATGGGCGACAATGAACGACCCCTACCACCTGACGCGCCACCTGGCCGCGGTAGTGACGTTCCCGCTGGCGTTGGGCGGTGTTGCAGACGTTATCTGGGTGCGCGGGTACCGGAAGCGGCGCTAGCCCGATACATCGTCCGCCCCCTCGGCCCGGTCACGCAATTCCTTAGGGATTGTCCTTCCACAGCAGCGGTCCTAGCATGAATGCACCGTTTTCTCCCTGCACCCTGCAGGGACGGCTCTGAAGGTCGCGAGTGCCATGGCGAACAATCCTTTCAGGCATCGGAGGCACGATCAGGACGAACCTGAGCCCCCGGAGAAGGCGCACCACGCCCCACATTTGGGGGAGTGGCTGAAGCACGAGGACAAACGGATGGAAGACGCGTACAGCAGTATCTTCCTGCACCAACATGGGAGACCGCTCCCGCCCGAGCGCACCTGCATTCAGGGGTACGAGATCCTGCCTGGAGCGGATCACTGCTCGCACGGGCATCCCGTGGGATAAGGCGGCTCCCGCTCCCGGACTCTTCCCGGGCAACTGAGGGCTGCGGCAGGCGTGGGGCGCCGTGTTGACGCGGCGTGAACCTTGGCGCAGGGGCCTGGCTGGGGAACCCAGTCTCCATCCGCCCGAACCCATCAGGCGGTTCAGCTAAACCTCGTGTCCTTTCCAGGAGACAACAATGTTCAAGCGCATCCTCATCATTCTTGCTGCCGTTTTCACGGCGTTCTTCGTCATGAGCAGCCCTGCCCAGGCAGCACCACCAAACGGAAATCCGCACTTCATCAAGAACGCGACCAGTGCTTCGCTGTCCGGCTCCAACCTTGTCGTTTCGTTCAAGGAGACCGGGCTGCCTTCAGGGCAGACTGAGTTCGTCACTGCCTCGGCTGACTTCAGTGGGACCTACCAGTGCCTCACCAAGTCCGGGCACAACCCGTCTGACATCAAGAAGACGGTCACGGATGTTCCCGTTTACGCGTCCGGGTATTTCACGGCCGACAAGAACGGCAACATCGTCGGTTCGCTGACGTTGACTCCCCAGGATCCTGCTGCCGCTCTGGATTGCCCCTCAGGACAGACGGCAACCCTCACCGCATGGTCCTACACGGACGTTGTCGTCACTGATAACACCAGCGGCGCGACCCTGGCCATCCCGGGCACCTACAGCGGTGGAACCCGCGTAGTCCGCTAGCGGTAACAGGAGAAGTTATTCGAAAAGGTCCGGGCCTCACACCGGGCCTTTTCGTTGCTTATGTCGTCGGCACCCAAGATGGCTGTAAGTGCAAGGGGCATAGGTCTTGGGCCCCATGATGCCGGGCGCTGCGCAAGACAAGCACCCGAAAGCAGCCAAGAGTTGATCAAGAAGTTTGTACAGGCCCGTTCCGAGCTGGAACCCGACTGACCCGAAGAAGACGACCAGCGAGACGCCTGTCCAACGGCGGCGAATTCCCCTCGGACAAGAACGGCAACGCCGTGGGGTCGCTGACGCTCTTTCTTGATGTCCCTTCCCGCCTCGTCCTGCTTGCGGTTTGCTGTATCAGGGGACGAACCCCGATGTCCTGGCAACACCGTCATATCCGCCTCTGGGTGCCTCGAGGCCATAGAGTGCACCGATGGTGGGAGCCACATCCACTGTGCGTGCCGGTTCGGAGGACGTGCGGCCGCGGGCTACCTTGGGGCTGCCGCCGGAGATGAAGAACGGGATGGGCTCGGTGGCCGGATGGCCGTGGTTGCCCGGAATGGGGTTCGAGACGACGTACGGGTCCGAGAACCGCCAGCCGGCGCGGCAAAAGACCACCATGTCCCCGGCCTCCACCCCCAGCCGCAGTTCGGCAGGATCGTGCACCGACAGCACGCCCGGGTGTGACTGAACCAGGGAGCGCACGGACTCGAGCCCGGCAGCCTTCTGGTCAGAAGGTCCGGTCCAGTACAAGAGGTCGGCACCACCGTTTTGGGCGGGAGTGACCGAGTTCTGCAGATCCGGCCGGCCCTGGAGGATCAGGTCTATCGAAATCACATTGCTGGGCAATGACCAGTCCATGGAGTGGTCCGCCAGCACCATCAGGACGCTGGAGTCCCACTTGCCGGTGCCCACAAGATGGTCCACGAACCGGCCCACCTGAAGGTCAGTATCTGCAAGGGCAGTATTGCGGGCCGCCTGCAGGGTGGTGCCGGTCAGGTCGGAGTGGCCCAGGCGGTCAACATCGCCAAGATTGGTGAACGTGAAGTCCGGGTCGGGGCCGCTGACGATGGCCAGCAGGGCATCCATGGTGGCGGCGTCAGGGGCATGACCGGTCAGCGGCAGCAAGGGGGAGGGCTCCCAGCGGTAGCTCGCCCGGGTCCCGAAGATTCCGTACAGATACTTCTTGCTGAGCACGGAGGCCGTGGTGAGGCCGGACGTACCCAGGCGCTCCAGCAGTGTGGGAAAGCGAAGATCGGTGCTGCGGTCCATGTCCCGGACTGCCCCCTCGGCAGGGTCGAAGACCGAGTTGGCGGGAACTCCCGACCGGTCCGGCCGCACGCCCGTCATCATCATGACGTGATTCGGAATAGTCTCCATCACCGGCAGTGACCGTGCGGCAGGAAAGTTGGTGCCCTCCGCCCGGAGGGCGGCGAGCCGCGGGGTCAGCCCGGGGGTGATCTCGTCGGGCCGGCAGCCGTCAATGACAAGGACATACGTGCGGGTCCGTGCGCTACCGGGATTCGTCGCCTGGCTGGCCCAGGAGCTACCGGGCGCTGCTGACAGGACGACGGCGGCACTTCCGGCGCCGGCCAGGCGCAGGAACTGGCGGCGGTCCGGGTTCACAGCACGCCGCCGGTTGCCGGGACTGCCTTGCCGGTGCCGGCACCGACCGTGAACGAGGTGGCCAGCGTGGCCGCTGACGCTTGCACGGTCCGGTCGGCAAGGACGTACCAGTCCATCCGCACTCCTGCAGGGGTGACGTCCAGGACGGAGTAGCCGTGCGAGTCGAAGTCGAGATACTTCACGTGCGGGTTGGCCGTCCTGATGGCTGCCTCCACCGCCAAGGAGGAGGTCCGCGGCGGAGCGTTAAGTATGTCGTCGAGGTTGTCGCTGGTCACCGACGTGCAGACCAGTTCCGCCGCCACCGAGTCGCCCGTCGTGGGGTAGGTGAGGGGGTCGGCGGGGAGGTCGCAGGCCCACCCGGAGTGGATGTCGCCGGTAAGGAAGACGGTGTCCTTGATCCCTTGGTCCCGCAGGTGCCGGACCACCCGGCTCCGGTCCGCCTCGTAGCCGTCCCATTGGTCCACGTTGTAGGGGACTCCGTCGATGGTGGTGCCGCCCATGAGTTTCTGGACCCCCGCGACCTCGGCAAGGCTGAGTGTGGATGGAATGCGGACGGGGGCAATCATCACGGGGTTGCCCACCAGCTTCCATTGGGGGCCGCCGGAGGTGAGGTTGCCGAGCAGCCAGTCCATTTGGGCCGCTCCCGTGATGGTCCGTTCCGGGCTGTCCACCGCAGGGTCGACGCCGTTTGCCGCCTGCTGGCTACGGTAGGAGCGCAGATCCAGCATGGACAGGCTGGCCAAGGCGCCGAAATCCAGGCGGCGGAACAGCGGACCGCCGGGCTCGTAGCGCACGGGCATCCACTCCGCATAGGCCTGGTTGGCAGCGGCGCGGCGTTCGCTCCAAAGCCCTTCTGCGCCCTCGGTATGGTTCTCTGCACCTCCGCTCCACGCATCATTGGCCGCCTCGTGGTCGTCCCAGGTGACAATGAACGGGGCAGCCAAGTGCAGGGCCTGCAGGTCAGGATCGGTTTTGTACTGTCCGTGCCGGCGCCGGTAATGGGCCAGGGTGGTCATTTCGACGGTGGGATCGTGAGGACGTACGACGACGTCCCGTGCCTGGTATTCCCCGGGCGCGTACTCGTAGAGGTAATCGCCCAGGTGGAGCACGGCGTCAAGGTCCCCGCGTTCTGCCAGGTGGCGGTAAGAGCTGAAGTAGCCGGCCTGGTAGTTGGTGCAGGAGACGACGCCGAAGCGGAGGTGATCCACCGGAGCGCCGGTGGCCGGCGCGGTCCTGGTCCGGCCGGCGCCGGACACGGCGCGTCCGACCGAGAAGCGGTACCAGTAGGGCGTGCCCGGCTCCAACCGGCCGGCGATCACCTTCACGGTATGGTCGCGTTCCGGACCGGTCTTCGCAGAGCCCTTTGAGACAACCCTGCTGAAGGCAGGGTCGGTGGCCACCTCCCAATTCACTGTCACCGCTGGGCCGAGTCCGGAGCCAGGCGTGGCTTCAGCGCTGGGGGTCACGCGGGTCCAGAGCAGCACACTGTCCGGATACGGATCACCGGAGGCAACGCCGTGGGCGAACACTGGATCTGCTGCGTGCGCAGGATGGGCGGCAAGAGTTGCGGCCCCAGTGGCAACAGCGGCAATTCCGGCAGATCGAAGGACTTGGCGCCTCGTGGGCGAGGAAACGTACTGGTGGGTAACAAAACGCATGCTTTCCAGTATCCGCACCCTCCAGCCTCAACAGGCGGGAGTTTGCCGAACATTCACGCGCTGGGCGGTGAATGTTCCCATCCCGCCGCAGCTTCCTCGCGCTGACCGGAGGTGCAGCCGCGACCGCTGCCATCTACGGCTTCTCTGCTGCGCCCGCATGGGCAGAACCCCGTTTTCCCCGGAACCCGTTCACCCTGGGCGTTGCGTCCGGTGATCCCGCCCCGGACGGGGTGGTGTTGTGGACGCGCCTGGCGCCGGAACCCCAGGCAGCGGACGGACTCGGTGGCATGCCGCCCTATCAGGTCCAGGTAGTCTGGCAGGTCGCCACCGACCCGGATTTCCGCGCCGTCGTCAAGGCTGGTACGGAGACCGCGGCACCTGAGCTGGCCCACTCGGTGCACGTTGAGGTCGCCGGGCTCAACCCCTCCTCGGACTATTGGTTCCGATTCCGGGTCGGGAGCGAGGAAAGCCCCGCCGGACATACCCGGACCGCGCCGGCCCCCGGATCGGATCCCGGCAAGATCACCTTCGGCCTGGCGTCCTGCCAGTCCTGGGCGGGTGGCCGATATGCCGCCTACCGTACCATGGCGCAGGAGGACCTCGACCTGGTTGTGCACGTCGGCGACTACACCTACGAGGGCCGGAACCACGAAACCCTCGCCGACTTCCGCAACAACCACGCCAAATACAAGAGCTCGCCAGACCTGCAGGCAGCGCATGCCCGGTTCCCTTTCGTCGTGACCTTCGACGACCACGAAGTCGAAAACAACTGGGCGGGCGGTGTCTCACAGCCTGACAACGAGGCCTCCAACGAACCCCAGCGGTTCCTCCAGTTGCGCGCCAATGCATTCCAGGCCTACTACGAGCACCTGCCGCTGCGCCGGCCGCAGCGCCCCACCGGCCCCGACATGGTCCTGTACCGCGCACTGGACTACGGCAGCCTGGCCAAGTTCCATGTCCTGGACACCCGCCAGTACCGTTCCGACCAGCTGACCGAGAACTTCCCCGGCGGTCCGCAGCACCCCGACGTCTACGACCCTTCGCGCACCCTCATGGGGGACGCGCAGGAACAATGGCTCTTCAATGGGCTCTCATCCTCGACCGCACGCTGGAACGTCATCGCCCAGCAGACGATGATGGCCCAGTACGACTACGACCCCACGGAGACGCTCTCCGTGAACCACGACCAGTGGGACGGCTACGTCGTGTCCCGCAACCGCCTGACCAACTTCATCAACCAGCAGAACCCTGCCAATCCCGTGATCTTGAGCGGAGATTGGCACGCAGCCTTCGTCAACGATGTCCTTCTCGACCACTCGGATCCGGCATCGAAGGTCGTCACCACTGAATTCGTTGGCACCTCCATCAGTTCCGGCTGCGGCTGGGCCCAAGCCATCAAGGACGGGCTGCCAGCCAACCCGCACACCCGCTACATCAACCCCGATAAGCGCGGCTGGACCCGCTGCACCGTGACCGCCGACGAGTTCCGCAGCGACTACATCATCGTTCCCTCAGCCGCAGACACCACATCACCCGCTGCCGTGGATGCCTCCTTCGTCGTCAGGAACGGGCGACCGGGGGCCGTGCGCGTCTGACTCCCAGCCGAAGAGGTATGGACCGGGCGCGGAGGGGGGCGGGCCGGCGGCGGTTGGGGGGTGACATCCGGTCTCACGGGGATGCCTTGGCCGCCGGCCCTGTCCCTTCTTCCAGGCCCCTCCCACCAGCAGTGGGGCCATGCGTCCAAGGTAGGGGCCCATCCTGAATGACAGCCCACATTCACCGCAGGTTTTCCTCAAGAGTTCCCCCCCCATGCTTGCTGGGGTGCATTGGCTTGCCGCGGTTGGTTCCGGGCTGGGTCTAGCGGTGCAGGTGCTCACGCCAGTCCGCCGGCACCTTGTCTGCCGGTGCCGGGGAGGGCTGCTCCGGTGGCCTGGACTGCGGATCCGGAAGTCGCGGACCGCGGAAGAACTTCTTCGTCGTGATGTCGTAGAACCATTCCTCCCCGGGTTCAAAGGACCTCATGACGGGGTGTCCCACCGCTCGCGAGTGGGCACTGGCATGTTGGGAAGGCGATGAATCGCAGCATCCAATGTGGCCGCATTCCGCGCAGCGGCGCAGATGAAACCACCATCCGGGGCCGTCCCCGCTGAGGCACTCCCGGCACCCGGTTCCACTGGGGGTGGCGGAGAGATTGATTCCCGGGGTAGGTCGCTCGTCCATGGGTCCTCGATTCACTGCTCAGGCCATCGCGCTTGCCCACGTCGGGAGTTATTGTGGCAGAATCTTCACGCCCGGGCACCCCTTGTCCCCGATGTTCCAGCGCGAGTATCGTGAGCGCCACCGAACCCTTGAACCGGAAAGACGGCGGCCATGGATGACTCGGTTCCGGTCATGCTGATTGCTACGACAGACCCGACCTCCCGGCGCATTCTCGGAGACGAGTTGCGCCGGCGGTATGGCGCCGACTACGAGGTGGTGGTGTGCTCCGGCCACGCCCATGGCCGGGCGGTGCTGGAAGGGCTGCGGCGATGGGGTCGCCCGGTAGCACTCATCCTTGGGTGCTATGGGCCTGCTGACCGTGGGGGACTCGATTTCCTGCGGCGCGCCTACGGCTTCCACCCGGCCGCCAAGCGGGCCGTTGTGGTGACCTGGGGCGACTTCGCCAGCGCCCCCACGGTGTTCCGGGCGATCGCGCAGGGATACGCCGAGCTGCTGATCATACGTCCCGAACGCCCGCGCGACGAGGAATTCCACGGGGCGATCACCGACGCCCTGGACGACTGGCACCTGGCCCAGGGGGTCGGTTTCGAGGCGGTTCGGCTGATCGGGGACGTCGGCGACGAAAGGACCCACTCCCTGCGTGACTCCCTGAGCCGCAACCACATCCCCGTGGGCTTTTACGCTGTTGGTTCCGAAACGGCGGACCGGACGCTCCAGGGCCTGGGCCTGCGCGACCCCAAGCTGCCGGTCATGGTGCTGGAATTCACCGCCCCACCCATCGTCCTCGAGAACCCCAGCGACCTGGAGATCGCCGAAGCGATGGGGGTGACGCGGCCTCCGCCGCCGGACAGAATCTTCGATGTGGTGGTCGTGGGAGCCGGTCCCTCCGGTCTCGCGACTGCCGTCTATGCCTCCTCCGAAGGCCTCTCCACGATGGTGGTGGAGGGGGAAGCCGTGGGAGGCCAGGCCGGCACCAGTTCGTTGATCCGCAACTATCCTGGCTTCTCCCGCGGCGTGAGCGGCGCCCACCTGGCCTACCGCTCATTCCACCAGGCCTGGACTTTGGGCACCGACTTCCTGTTCCTGCGGAAGGTGAACGGCCTCGAAGCGGACGGAGACCTGTACGCCGTGTCGATCTCCGACGGCAGCGTCGTACGCTGCCGCACAGTGGTGGTGGCCACCGGCGTGGACTACCGCCGCCTCGACATACCTCAGCTGGAGGCCCTGGTCGGCAGGGGCGTCTTCTACGGTGCCACAGTGTCCGAGGCCCCATCGATGGCCGGAAAGCAGGTCTGTGTGGTGGGTGGCGGAAACTCGGCCGGTCAAGCTGTTCTGCACCTTGCGAAGTACGCGAAGAAAGTGACGCTGCTGGTGCGCGGACGGACGCTGTCGGCCAGCATGTCGGATTACCTCATCTCCCAACTCGAGGCCACCCGGAACGTTGCGATCCGCTGCAGCACCGCCGTAGTGGGCGCCCGGGACCGGGACGGGTTCCTTGCCGCCGTCACGGTCGCCGCATCCGGCACTGCCGGGCCATCCTCAAGCGAGGAGATCGAAGCGGGCGGTCTGTTCGTGCTGATCGGCTCGGTGCCGCGGACCTCCTGGCTGCCCGGGACCGTAGAGCGTGACCCGGCCGGATTCCTGCGCACGGGCACCAGCCGGGATGCCAACGGGCCTCGATCCATGAGGGCGGGCAGGCCGCCATTGGCGCTGGAAACCAGCATGCCGGGTATTTTCGCGATTGGCGACGTGCGGGCCGGTTCGATCAAGAGGGTGGCGACCGCTGTGGGGGATGGCGCCACCGTAGTCTCGATGCTGCACACCTACCTGGCCGAGAATCCACTGCCTCAACCGACCCCTGCTACCGGGGAGGCAGCCCCATCCGAGGAGCATTCCGGGGATGTCCGCTTCAACTGAGGCCAGACCATTGATACCGCCGATGCGGTGGCTGCTCTACGTGGCTGCCTTCCTCGTGTTCCTTGCCGGGCTCGTGCTGTTCGTGTTTCCGCTCAGGACGGCTGAGTGGTTCGCGTGGACAGTCAATCCGCCGATGACCGCGGTCTTCCTCGGGGCGGCTTACTGGGCCAGCGCCGGGCTGGAGCTGACGGGGGCCCGCTCGGCAAGCTGGGGTGCGGCGAGGCTGGCGGTCCTGCCGGTGTTCATCTTCACGACGCTGACGCTGGCAGTCACCCTGGTCCATCTCGACCGCTTCCACCTCTCGCCGGCCAACGGCCCCGTTGCCCAGGCATCCACCTGGGCATGGCTGGCAATCTATGCTGTCGTGCCCATCGCGATGCTCCTCATCAGCTGGATGCAGATCCGGTCCCCGCGTGACGTCCCAACCTCCGTACCGCGTGGAGGGGCAGTGCTGCCCCTTGCACTCCGGCTGCTCCTGATGGGAATCGCCGCGGTACTGCTGTTGTACGGCGCGGCGCTCCTGGCCATACCCATGGCCGCCGCAACGTGGTGGCCGTGGCCACTCTCCGAGCTCACGGCGAGGGCTGTCGGAGCGTGGCTGGTGGGTCTTGGGTGGTCGGCCGCGCAGGGCCAGTTCAGCCGGGACCCCCACACGGTGCGCCCCGTGGCGCTGACCTCAGTCGCGTTCTTCGTTCTGCAGGTGCTTGCCCTGCTTCGGTATGGCGGCGCCCTGGCATGGCCGGGCGTACCGGCCATCGGCTTCGTAACCGTCCTGCTCGCCATCGGCGTCGCCGGGGGCTGGGCACTTGCACTTTCCGGCCCGCGGGTGGCCCGGGCTACAACTGCCTGAGTTCGCCGTCCTGCGGCTCTCCCCGGCCCAGCGCGTAGGAAGAGCCCGAGGGCGTCCGCTCAAGAAGCCCGAAGTCCACCATGTATCGGCGCAGGAGCACAACGTCGTCCGTGTAGCTGAGGAGCCGCTCGTTGACCTGGCGTTCGGAGAGCCGTTCACCGGGTGCGGCGATCTCACCGGCAATCCTGGCAAGGAGCTCACGACGTTCGGCCTGGTTCGCCGGGTACCTCTCAATCCGCCCCAGATGCATGAACCTGTCCAGCCCGGTCTTGCGCTGCCGCCGCGGCTGCTGTTCGAGCAGGTTCCGGAAGACCAGCTCAGATGCCGCCAGTCCACCGGAGGGTCGCTGTTCCACCAGCCCGGACTCCAGGAGGTTGGAGATTGCCCGGTTGCGCCGTTGTTCCTTTACATCGGGAAGCACGTCGGGCAGAGCGGTGCCGAGAACGATCTGCGCATAGGCCGTGCGGGCGTCGCTGTTCCCCAGCGCCGCAATGACGCGCCGCCAGTGCAGGCCGGTCATCCCTCTGTCTCCGCCCACGTCAACCGCCTTTCCGCCGCTGCCCCGGCCTCCTGCCCCAACATCTGCCGGGCGATCGAAGCCCCGCCGCCCCAGTCTTCCGCCTACCCGACGTGGATGCCGGGCCGGCGCTCCGGGTCGGGCTCGTTTTCACGGATGATTTCGCGGACCACCGGGGCGGTATCGCCGCGCCCGAGGAGCAGGTAGCGCATGAGGTGCGCCACGGGATTGCCTTCGGACCATTCGAAATAGGCGTGCGGTTTGACGCCGGTGGCATCGCGCAGCGCCAGCAGGATGGCCGCTATGGCGTTCGGCGCAGCGGGGCTTTCGGCGCGCAGGACGCGGTGGCGCCCCACTTCGACGCCGCTCACGTGCAGCACATCGCTGAATCCGGAAGGATCGGTGACGTCGATTTCAAGGAAGATGACGTCCGCTGTGCCAGGCACGGGGTTGTTTTCCCGCTGGTCAACCTCCTTGCCAAGATACTCTGCCTCGTCACGTGCCTGGGGCCGGTTGGCGATCAGGTTCAGCCGCCCGTCGTAGGCGAGGGAATCGCTGATGAACTGGCGCGCGGCGTCGTCGAACTCGATGCTGTGGACGCGCAGTTCAGTGGTCCGGCTTACCCGGGACACCAGGGAGATGGCAATGATGCCAAGGACAAAGAAGCCGGAGATCGTGATGCCGTCAGGTTTCTCGACGACGTTCGCCACCAGGGCGTAAAGGATGACCAGTGACAGGACCGTAAAACCGATGGCCGCCCCACGCTGCTTCTTGGCAATCGCGGAGATGGTGACGGCGATGGCACCGGAAACCATCATCGCCAGGATCCCTGTAGCGTAGGCGCCGGCCTGCGCGTTGACGTCCGCCCTGAACGCGATGGTGATCAGGACGCTGATGGCCGTGTACACCAGGACCACGGGCCGGACCGCGCGGGCCCAGTCCGGGGCCATCCCGTAGGACGGCAGGTACCGGGGCACGATGTTGATGAGCCCCGCCATGGCTGATGCGCCGGCAAACCACAGGATCAGGATGCTGCTGATATCGTAAACGGAACCGAAGCCGTTCCCCAGGTGTTCGTGCGCCAGGTACGCCAGTGCGCGCCCATTGGCTGCGCCGCCTTCCTGGAACTCCCCGGCCGGAATCAGCACAGTGGTCACGAAGCTGCTGCCGATCAGGTAGACGCTCATGATCAGGGCGGCCACCGTGAGGAGCTTGCGGGTGTTCCGGACTTTGCTGTCCAGCTTCTCCTCCGGCGTCGTGCCTTTCGCGGCGACCAGCGGCATCATGCTGACGCCCGTCTCGAATCCGGACAACCCCAGCACCAACAGGGGGAAGGCAATGAGCGCCGGACCGATGATGCCCGTAATGCCCGCTCCAGGCCGGGCCAATGCCGAGGTCCAGTCGGTGATGAGGCCCGGCGTGGAAAGGGCTTCCACCAGCCCCGCCCCGATGATGATGCCGTTCAGGACGAGGAACACCGCCACCAGCGGAATGGCGACGGCCACCGCCTCGGAGAAGCCGAGCAGGAACACCCCGCCCAGGATCAGCAGCAGCACCACGGTGATGGGCACCGCTTGTCCGTTCAAAGCCGGCGGAAGGAAGGGGTTTTCGAGCAGGTGCACTGTGGCATCCGCGGCCGAAAGCGTGATGGTGATGATCCAGGAGGTGGCGACGAAGCCCAGCAGGACCAGGACGAAGACCTTGCCCCGCCAGAAGGGGAGCAACCGTTCCAGCATGGCCACCGAGCCCTGCCCGTGCGGGCTTTCGCGGGCAACGCGGCGGTACATCGGCAGCATCCCCAGGAGCGTCAGGGCGACGATCAGCAGCGTGGCCAGCGGTGACAGGGCCCCCGCGGCCAGGGCGGCGATGCCTGGCAGGTAGGACAGGGTGGAGAAGTAGTCCACACCTGTCAGGCACATGACCTTCCACCAGCTCTGCTGCGGGCCATGGTCCTCCACCGTCTCAGGCCCCACGGGCTGGTGGACGCGGTGTTCGAGCAGCCAACGGACGAAGGCGTTGTGCGGCGGCGCCTCCTTCTCGGGGTTGGGGACGATGGTGGGGACCGGGAACTGTTCGGAAGCCGTCAAGGACGCTCCTTCTCTGGCGGGCCGCGCCGGTGCGTTGGCTTCACATCCGGGCCGCTATCTTTTCGGAGCGTACCACCGGGCCACGCCCGTGCGGCCCAGCTTTGCCAAAGCATTGACGGAAGATCCTGAAGGCGGTCCTGCTGCCAGCCGGAACAAGGCCCGCCGTCGCCCCTCAGGCGTAGAGGGCCCGGGGGCTCAGAGGCCGACGACGTCGAGCGCCACGAGGTGCGCGCCCTCACCTTCGGCGAAGACCGCCATCCCCGTGCCCGCCTCCGCGGGGAACACCAGGTCCGTGATGGTGGCGAGCCCGTCCTGGGCGAAGACCTCCACGGAGCACCGGTCCAGGTAGATCCGGAGCCGAAGACGGCCGTCCTGCAGCGGCAACGCCACGGATTCCACGGACGGGAAGGTTTCGTGGAAGTCCACGTGCCCCGACTCCCGCCGGTCCAGCCGCAGCATCCCGTCAGCGGTGTCGTAGCGGATGAGCGTGCGCTGGTCATCGCCGCCGCGCAGCACCAGCCCAACGCCGGCCGCCGGACCCGGCCGGAATTCGACATCGATGCGGGCCACGGACGCCGCCGTCGGGAGTTCCACCTCGCCCGGTGCCAGGGGCTGCGCGTCAAGGCGGAAGGCCACTGGGTCCAGCGCGGCCAACGGATCAATGGCTTCCTGCCGCAGCGTCAGCTGGCCGCCGGAACGGGTCAGCGACACCTCCCGCGGCAGGGACATCGCGCTGCGCCACGCCCCGGTGGGCGTCTCGCGGGCATAGTCCCAGTTGTTCATCCAGCCGATCATGATCCGCCGGCCGTCCGGCATGTTGCTGAACGAGACAGCGGCGTAGTAGTCGCGGCCCCAGTCCAGCCAGCGGTAGTCCCGCATCCGGCTGTCGTCCTGTTGGAGGCCCTCGGTGGCGGTTGTTTCGGACCGGAACGTCACGCCGTCGAACTCTCCCAGGAAGTACTGCCCTGCCGAGCCGCCAGCGATGCCGCCCGGGTTGATGTTCACGATCAGGACCCACCGGCTGTCCTGCGGATTTCCGTCCACGGGCAGCTCGAACAGGTCGGGGCACTCCCAGACGCCGCCGGTGGCGTTGGCGGGCCCGAAGGTGCTCAGGTGCTCCCACGCCTTCAGGTCGGCGGACTTGTAGAGCACCACCTGGCGCTGCACCGCCTCAACGGCGACCATCACCCAGTAACTGCCGGCATCGCCGTCGTACCAAAAGACCTTGGGGTCCCGGAAGTCGGCTGACCCGCGGTCCAGCACGGGATTGCCCTGGTACTTGGTCCATGTCCGGCCCTCGTCCAGGCTGTACGCCAGGGACTGCGCCTGCCGGCCCGCCAGCGGCGAGGCGTCACTGTAGGCGCTGGTGTAGATGGCTACCAGCGGGGGATTGGCCGGCGTACCGAAACCGGTGGTGTTGTGTTCGTCGACCACGGCAGAGCCGGAGAAGATGGCCTCATGCTCATCGCAGGGGATGGCCACCGGCTGCTCCTCCCAGTGGAGCAGGTCGCGTGACGTTGCGTGGCCCCAGGACATGTTGCCCCAATCCGGGCCAAAGGGATTGTGCTGGTAGAAGAGGTGGTAGGTGCCGTTGAGGTACACCAGCCCGTTGGGATCGTTGAGCCAGTTGCGGTCGGCAGTGTAGTGGAACTCCGGCCGGTAACGGTCCGTGCCGGCCACAGTGGGAAGCGCCGTCGTTATTGTCTTCATGGTCAGCCTTTCACGCCGCTGGAGGCGATGCTGTTGACGAAGGAACGCTGGAAAGCGATGAACAGCACCACCACCGGAACAGTGATGAGGGAGGCATACGCCATCACTTCACCCCAGGAGACGTTCAGCTGGAAGAAGTACTGGATGCCGATCATCACCGGCCGCAGCTCCTCGGACTGGACCACCATGAGCGGCCAGAGGTAGGAGTTCCAGGCGGGCAGGAAGGTCAGGATGGCCACGGTTGCCGTGGCGGGTCCGGCCAGGGGCATCACCACCTGGCGGTAGATCTTGAACCAGCCGGCGCCGTCGATCCGCGCTGCCTCGTCCAGTTCCTTGGGGATGGATTCGAAGTACTGGTGGAACAGGTAGATGGAGAAGGCGTTGGCGATGAAGGGGATGATCTGCACCTGGTAGGTGTCCAGCCAGCCTTTGGAGAATTCGAGGCTGAAGCCGTTCAGCTCAAAGTAGGGAAGCTGGTTGACCCACCACACCAGCGGCAGGGCCAGCGTCTGGAAGGGCACGATCAGCGTGGCCAGGATGGCGGTGAACACGATCTTCTTGCCGCGGACCTGCATGCGGGACAGGGCGAAGGCGCAAAGGCTGTTCACGAAGATGCCCAGGATAACGGTCACGGCGGAGACGCCCACCGAGTTGAGCAGGAACCGCGCTGCTGGGACGCGGTCGAAGACGGCCGTGTAGTTGTCGAAGGAGATGTTGCCCACCGGCAGGAACGCGGCCAGGGAGGACATGTCGCCGAAGATCTGCTGGTCAGGCTTCAGCGAGGACACGAGCATGAACACGATGGGGAACGCGGCGACGACGGCGAAGAGGATGCGCACCAGCATGGTACCGGCGCTGCGCAGGAGGAGTTGGTTTTTCATGTCAGTCTTTCTCCCGGGTGAGGTAGCGCTGCACCGCGGAGACGATCAGTACCAGGACGAAGAACACCAGCGAAATGGCGGAGGCATAGGAGGTTTCCTGCTGCCGGTAGCCGGACTGGACCGCCTCGTAAATGATGGTGGTGGTGGAATCCATGGGTCCGCCCTGGGTCATCACGCTGATCTGGTCGAACAGGCCAAGGGCTTGGATGGTGATGGTGACGAGCACCAGGCTGCGGGTGTGGAACAGGCCCGGCCAGGTGACGTAGCGGAACTGCTGCCAGCGGCTGGTGCCGTCCAGCTGGGATGCCTCATAGAGTTCGCCCGAGATGCCCTGCAGCCCGGCGAGCCAGATGATCATGTGGAAGCCGGCCGCCTGCCAGATGGACAGGATGATGATGGCCGGCATCGCGGTGTTGGGGTCGCCCAGCCAGTCCGGGCCGTTGATCAGGCCGAAGCTGACGGCGGAGAGGATCTCGTTGACCAGGCCGTCCTTGCGGTACATGAACAGCCACAGCAGCGAAACCACCACCATGGAGGTGACCACGGGCAGGAAGTACACGGTGCGGAAGAAGTTCACGCCGCGGAACTTCTTGTTGATCAGCAGCGCCATGACCAGGGCCAGGCCGGACTGCACCGGAACGATCACCACGGTGAAGTAGGCGACGTTGAGCAGTGCGCGGTAGAACGTGGGGTCCGTGAACAGGCGGGCGAAGTTGTCCACGCCTACGAACTCGATGGGTCGCGGCGAGATGAGGCGCGCGTTCGTGAAGGCCAGGCCGAACCCCAGGATCGCGGGGATGAAGATGAAGGCCAGCAGGAGCACCGCTGCCGGGGCGATCATGCCCCAGCCGCTGAGCTGCTCGCGGCGGAAGCCGGGCCGGCGGTGCGGTGCGGGCTTGGCGTGCGACGGCGGGGTGGCGGCGTGGGTGCCGGACGGGATGCGCGGGCGGGTGGGAAGGGGAGCAGTTGCCATGGGAGTCTTTCGTGGATCAGGCTGCCGGAGGGGGCCTGCCGTGCCGTGCGGCGCGGCAGGCCTCCGGCGGCTCCGGCTAGTTCTTGTAGCCGCCGTTGGACTTGATGTTGGCGTCGATCGCCTTCACAGCGTTGTCCAGGGTGGATTTGGCATCGGCGCCGTTGAGGATGTCCTGCACAGCCTTGCCGTACTCGGTGGCGATGAAGGGGTAGGCGGGCGTCTCCGGGCGCATCACGGCATATTTGCGGGAGAAGTCCATGAAGATCCGGTTGGCACCGCCCTCGGCGAACGCCGGGATCTGGGCTGCTGCCTCATTGCTGGCAGGGATGGCGCCGGTGGCCTTGGCCACCGCTGCGACGTTCTCCGGCTTCAGGGAGTAGGAGAGGTAGTCCATGGCAGCCTCGGAGTTGCTGCACTTGCTGGTGACGCCCCACTGCCAGGAGGCGCCGCCGATCTTGGGGCCTTCACCGAGGTCGACGGGCGGCATGACCACCAGGTCTTCGCCGAGCGCGGCCTTGGCCTTGTCCGCAGCCCACGAACCCGTGTAGACGATGGCGCTCTTGTTGTTCAGGAAGTCCTGGGTGGAGTCCTTGCCGCTCTTCTTGGCCATGAAGCCCTGGTCCGCCAGGCCGCGGAACCATTCGGCCCACTGGACTGCCTTGTCTCCGTTCAGCGCACCGTCCGCGCTCTGGAAGCCGTCCCGGTTGACCAGGTCACCGCCGAAGGACTGCAGGAAGGGGGAGTAGGCGTACGGAAGCCATTCGCCGGTGCCGGCGGTGCCCAGGTCCAGCGGGTACTCCCACTTGCCCAGGGCCTTGAGCTTGGTGAGGGCGTCCTGGAACTCCTCCTTGGTCCAGGGCTTTTCCATGGTGGCAACCCGCACGCCCGCTGCCTTCAGGTCGGAGGTGCGCGCCATCATGGCCAGGGCGACGTCGTAGTAGCCCACCGCGTAGGGCTTTCCGTCCCATTCAGCCACCGTGCTGGGCAGCTGCTTGGAGAGGTCCGCCTTCAGTTCAAGCGGCTTGAGGTAGCCGGCCCAGGCCCAGTTGGGCACGTTGGGGCCGTCGATGTCCACGATGCAGGGGAGGTTGCCTGCGGCAGCGGCGGAGACTACCGAGTCGTTGTAGGAGTCCTGGGGGAAGGCCTGGACTTTGATTTTCACTTTGTCCTGGCTGCTGTTGTAGGAGTCCACGATCTTCTGGACGGCGGCCAGTTCGTCGGGGTTGCCGGCGTTGTGGGTCCAGAGGGCAATCTCGCCGGACCCTTCAGTGGAGGAGGAGGCGCTGCCCTTGCCGCAGCCGGCGAGGGTGGCAGTGAGGGCGACGGCGGCTATGCTGGTCGCAAGGACCTTGGTGAGCTTCGTGTTCATGGTCAGTCTTTCTGCTTCGACAGGGTGGGGGGATTGCGGGGTCCTGCTGGGAGCGCGGCCGCTGCAACGGCTGCGTTCCCCTTTTTTGTGGGGATGACAGGTTTGATTCAGGGCAGCCTTGGCGGCTGCCGTGCGGGTCGGTTTGTGGCGTCAGGTCAGTTTTTGGGCGGGGCCACGGAACCCCGCTCGACCAGCGGGCAGGGTACCTTTTCGTGCGCAGGGGACGCGCCGGGGTTCTCGAGTTCGCTGAGGAGTTTCAGGACGGCCCACCGGCCCATCTCGTAGTGGGGGAGGGCCATGGTGGACAGTCCCGGCCACAGCGCGTCGGCGATGAGTTCGAGGTTGTCCACGCCCACGACAGACACGTCGGCGGGGATCTTCAGGCCCAGGTGGCAGGCTGCCTGGTAGGCACCCATGGCCATCTGGTCGCTGAAGCAGAACAGCGCGGTGGGCCGTTCCGGGGCGGCCAGGAGCCCGAGGGCCGCCTGCCGGCCGCCGGCGGTGCTGGGATGGCCGGTGACCAGGCGGTCCGCCGGCAACTCCACGCCGTGGCGGGCCAGCCCGGCGCGGAAGCCCTGGAGCCGTCCGTGGGCGGCAGGAATATCGTCCTCGTTGTTGATCATGGCGATGCGGCGGTGGCCTGCCGTGACCAAGAGTTCGGCGGCGGCTTCTCCGGCGCCGAACTCGTCCGGAACCACCGAGGACAGTGCCGTGTTGTCCGAGGTAGCGTCCAGCACGATGGTGGGCAGGCCCTGCAGCTCCGCAGGAACGGATACCCGCTGGTTGAACATGCGGGCATACACCACGCCGTCCACCTGGTGCTGCTGCAGTGCGCGGATTTCCTGCCGCTCCAGTTCGTTGTCGAGCCCGGAGTTGACCACCATCAGCAGGTGCCCGTGTTCGGAGGCCGCGTCCTGTGCACCCTGGATCATGGCGCCGGCAAAGGGAGTGGTGGTGATCTCGTCACTGACCAGGCCGAGGATCCGGGAGCGCTGGTTGCGCAGGCCGCTGGCCAGCCGGTTGGGTGCGTAGCCGAGTTCGCCGGCCACGGCTTTGATGTGTTCTACAGTTTGGGCGTTGACCCTGGAGCTGTGCGTTTCGCTGAGGGCGTGTGACACGGTGGTGACGGAGACGCCTGCGGCCTTTGCCACGTCCCGGATGTTCACCTTTGTCGCCATCGACTTCGTCCTTTGCAAAACGTTTTGTATGTTGCCTGCATCACTATATGCAAAACGTTTTGCCCGCGTCAAGAGCCTCTCCTGGCGGTCCGGTTCGTGCATGCACTGGACGGGCCCGTATTTTTCCGCCCACGTCATTTTCCCCGCCCACGTCCTGGCGGGCTGCGGAGCAAGCAACGGGTAGGCTCTCGCTATGGATGCCGCCACCGCCGTCTCAGTCGTCATCCCCACGCGGGATGACGCCCCGCAGCTGAGGACATGCCTGGCCTTGCTTGCCCGGCAGACCAGGCCTGCCGACGAGATCATCGTGGTGGACAACTCGAGCACCGATGACACCGCTGACGTGTGCGCCGCGGCTGGTGTCCGGCGGATTGTGGTGGACCTGCCGGGCATCCCGGCCACCGCGGCCGCCGGATTCGATACCGCTTCGGGTGGGATCATCGCCCGGCTTGACACCGATTCACGTCCGCCGCAGGACTGGCTCGAACGCATAGAGCGTACGCTCAGCGCTGCCGGCCCGCTGACCGCCGTAACCGGGCCGGGCGATTTCTACGGCGGGAACCGGCTTGCGGGCTGGGCCGGCAGGCACCTGCTCCTGGACGGCTACTTCAGGATCGTTGCGTTCCTGCTCGGCCACCGTCCGGTTTACGGCTCCAACTTCGCCCTCCGCCGGGAGGTCTGGGCGGGCATCCGCGACGCCGTCGTCCGGGACAACGCCCTGGTCCACGACGATCTGGACATCTCCTACCGTCTGCGGCCGGATATGGAGGTCATCTACGATCCCAGCCTCAGGGTAGGGGTCTCCGCCCGGCCCTTCGCCAGCTGGGCGGCATTCCGGCGGCGCGTTGTGATGTCCGTGGTGACCTTCGACGTCGAGTTCCACCATGAGCCGCCGCTGCGGCGGAGGCTGGAGCGCATGCGCTGGCGCCGCTCCCACAGGCAGGACTCCCGCTAGGAGGGCCGGTCCGCCTTGGCATAGAGCGCCAGGAGGTCCCGGCTGAACTCGTGGGGCGAGGTCTCACACGGGCTGTGGCCACCCCGGTAGACCCCGATGCGCGCCTGGATTGACTGTGCGAACAGACGGTGGAGCCTGAGCGGCCACAGGTCGTGCTCTCCAACCGCGACAAACTTCGGCAGGGACGCCGCAGCCAGGGTCTGCCGAAGATCCGGGGCGTTCTGCATCAGTGTGTAGATGTCGCGCACGGAGGCCCGGCGGGTAAAGCGGAACCGGTAGCTGACGAACCGGCGCCTGCCCGGCGGAACCCGCACCACCCTGCTGCTGCGGATGCCCCAGATCAGCAGGGCGGCGCCGACCCGGCCGTTCACCCAGGTGCTGAAGCGGCCGATCCGGCTCACCCCCCGGAAACTGGCACCCGGTTCAGGCGGGCAGCTGAGCAGGGTCAGGGACCGGAACAGTTCGGGGCGCTGGGCGTAGGCGAGCTGGGCGACAATGCCGGCGAAGGAATACCCCACCACGTGGGCGGGCGTAGCTGTTGTCTGCAGGACCGCCAGGAAGTCGTCGACGAACAGGGCGTAGTCGTAGTGTTTCCTGGGCGGAACGAGGTTCTCCGGTCCCGCCCCTGCGGATTCATACTGGCCGGCAAGGTCATAGCTGAGCACAAAATACCCGGCGGCGGCGAGGCTGGGCATCATGAGCGAGAAGTCCTCCTTGGAGCCGGTGGCGCCTGGCACCAGCACGACGGCGGGATCCCCGGGATTGCCCAGGGCAAGGCCTGCGAGGGTGCCGCTGGGGGCGGTGATGCTGCAGCGGACCGATCCCGGGGGAAGGACGGACCAATCGACATCGCCCAGTTCCGCGTCCAGCAGGGCGGCCGCATCCACCCGGGCGGAACCGAATTCCTCCGGGTTGATTCCGTAGTCCCGTGGCTCCGGCTCCAGCATGCTTCAAAAATAGCCCAGCGGAGGGGGCTTAGTCAGCCGCCGGGGCCGCAGCCTGCCGCGTCACCCTCCGCACGAAGGCGTGCAGGCGCCGGTACACTTCCTGCGATTCCGGGTAACGGTAGTCCTGCTGCCAGGTGTGTTCGGTGTTGGTGCTGCTCCAGTCGTAGATCAAGGTGTCCACCGGCACGGCATGCTGCCGGAGCCGCTCGATGAAATTGAGGTTCGCGCGGTAGAAGAAGTCACGCTCCGACGTACTGACGAACACTGGCGGGTGCCCGGCGTCGAGCCATTCGATCGGGGACATGAAAGCGGCAGCGGCCTTCAGCCGTTCAACGGCAAAGCCGGACGTCGCCGGCCTTTTGAAACGGCGCGACGGCGCAGCAGCGGACGGCAGCAGCATCCGCACAAAGTCCAGGCTCAGCACGAAGCCGCGCTCGAAGAACACGGAGAAATCGACCGCGCTGCAATGCTGCACCAGTCCTTTGAGGTGCTCCCGGTCGAGGGCGGGCCGCAGCGCATAGTGCGCGGCCAGTTCCGGCCGCAGGCTTGCGGCGGTAAGCAGGGCCGCGATCTGGCCGCCAGCGGAATCACCGCCCAGGACCACACGCTGCGGATCGCCCCCGAAATCGCCGATATTTTCAGCCACCCAGGCCAGAGCAGCATTCGCGTCATGAAGGACATGGCCCAGATGGAAGCGGGGTGACAGGCGGTAGTTGACGTTGACCACTACCATCCCGCCAAGCGCCTGGCTGGCACAGTACTTGGTGACGGCCGCCTTGTCTCCGGACGTCCACCCCCCGCCGTGGAAATAGACGTAGACGGGAAGGGGCCCTCCCGTTCCCGCCTCCCCGGCGCAGGAACCCGTTGCGTCCAAGGGAGTGAGCACATCCAGCTGCTGGGCGCGCAGGCCCTTCCCCGCGTAGTCGACGTCGTGCGTGTATTCGACCTCGGTGATTGGATCTGTGTTGAATCTTGCGCGTTCCCGCGGGCCCACAGCCAGCATCAGCAGGCGCCATGTCCACACAGGAACACGGCGCAATACTCCCCGGGCACTGCGGGCAAAGGAAAAGGCGCTGCCGGAAGGCGGGGCCACCGCGGTCATTCCCCAATATTACCGGGCCGTAAGCGTCAGTCGCGGCCGGCCTCAAGGATGCGCCGCGCATCCTCCTGCGCTTCGAGGGCTTTCTCGCTGACCGGCTCGCTCTTAAGGTGGCCGGCGGCGGCGATCAGGCTCCGCAGTTCCGGGACGGTCCGCGGTACTGCCACCTGGTGGTGCGCCATGGCGTGGCAATTGGGGCACAGCGGTACGAGATCGGTGATGGGATCGAGCTGGTACCCGCTTCCCACTATCTCCGGCGGCACCACGTGGTGAACGTCCAGCACATCGCTGCCGGCCTCACCGTAGGCGGTTTCGAGCGACAGGCCGCAGGCCGCGCAGGAGGTTCCGTGGAAGGCCAGGCACACCCGGCGTGCGTCGGCGTCCCGCTCGTACCGGTTCACCCCGGTCCGGCTGACTGCTTGCGGCGGAAAGGTGCCGGAAACCAGCTCTTCCCAGCCGGCCGCCGTCGGGCCCTGCTCCCGCCACAAGCGGCGAAGGCCAGGCTCGGATGACGGGGTCAGGGCCATGGCGGCCCGGCCGCTTGCGTTGTCCCACGGCACACCGGGGACAGCTGCGCGGAGCGTCTCGGCGCCTATCTGTTCGCCAAGCGGGAGCAGCGCGTCGAAAACGACCGTGACAAACCAGGCCCCGGCGCCGGACGGGCTGTCGGCGACGGGCCGGAACGGTTCGGACATCACCACTCCATGCCCTATGAGCCCGGTATCCGTGTCACTGGTGCCCTGCAGCAGGAGCCACGCTTCCGTCCCGGGCCCGGCGTTCCAGCGCGGACCGATGGTCCAGCGGTCAAGGTATTGCCCGGTCACCGCTACGTGCTCGACGACGGCGTCATAGTTCCAGCGGTTCCACGCCCTGATGTCCCAACCGAGAATCAGTGCAGCCACCTGCTCACCTCAGCCCGCACAGGCCGGCAGCGCACCAACGGGATGGCGCACGAAAACGCGGACTGCGCACACGAACCACCTGCGCATGCCCGGAACTCAGATGGGTTCCTTGGCCAGCGCTTTGGTCTTGGCCGGTGTCTCACGTCCCAGGCGCTCATCGAGCGTGACGCGCAGCCTGGCCGCAGCCACCTGGACCCGGTGCTCGGCCGGGGTGGTCTTCTTCTTCGCCGGCTTGGCGGCGGAATTCCGGGAAGTGTACACAAACCGGTGCTCAGGAGATGCCGCGCTCATGGTCCAACCTCCCTGGTGTTGTTTTCATCCGTTGTTCCATTCTCGCCCAAGTTCGCATCGCCGTCCATGAAGGCCGGCCCGCCCTCCTGGTCATAACCGTCCCCGTTGTCTTCGCCGGAGACGCTCTGCCAGGCAATGTCGAACAATTCGAGCTCCTCGGTGCGGGCAAGCTCGCTGCGGGCCAGGACTTCCAGGGTGGCCAGGCCCAAAGCCTTGGTTCCTTCATCACCGTCCAGCGCGCGGTCCAGGGCCCACTGCGTCCGCCGCCACCATTCCGCCCGGCTGTCCGCCTCGGTCTTTTGCTCCAGGGCCGTCCTGTCAGCCGTGGTGCGTTGCTTCAGCGTGCGCCAGTTGATGTAGAAGGCAAGCAGGGCAGCGATGAGCACCGCCAAAGGGCCCAGCCCGGCGAGGATCACCCACCAGTCGGCCGGCCCTGAATGGACCATGACGTCCAGCGGGGCGGGGGAGGGGGCAGGGGTCACCCAGCCAGCTTAGGCCGGGCTCCGGCCACAGGCCGGCGGACACCCCGCAACCGCCCAGGCAGAGATGATTACCTTCAGTGCCTTCGTCCCATCAGCCCCGGCGGCGGGAGACGAGGACCGGCCCGCGGGCATGGTGGAGGACAGCGTGGGCGGTTGACCCCAGGGTTTCCTTGACCGCCCCGTAGCCTTTGGTTCCCACAACCAGCACGGCAGCGCCTTCAGACGCCCCGAGAAGGGCTGCCGCCACGGACTTGCCGGACAGGAGCTTTCCCTGCACGTCGACGGCGGGCGCAAGGGCGGCTGCGGCCCGGACCGCCGCCTGCAGCACGTCGTCCCCGGCGGCTTCCGCGTCCGGTCCTCCGTGCTTGGGCCGTGCCTGGGTTTGACGGACATGGACAACGATGAGTTTTGCCCCTGCACCGGCGGCCAGATGGCTTGCATCCTCCAGCGCGGCCCGGGAGCCTGACCCGTTGACCGCGACGACGACGGGACCGGCCGGGTGCAGATCCTCCCGAATGACGGCAACCGGGCAGGCCGCAGTTGCGGCCAGTTCCAGGCTGACGGAACCGACGAGCAGGCCCAGGAAGCCGCCCAGGCCGCGGCTGCCGACCACCAGCATCCTCCCGCCTGCTGCGGCCTCGGCCAGGAGCTGCGCAGGAAGCCCGTGCAGCAGGGTGCCCCTGATGTCCAGGCCCGGGCCTTCCGCCCTGGCGCACGCAACCCCCTCCTCGAGGATGGACTGGGCAGACTGTTCCAGGCCGCTGCCGGAAACTCCAGGGACTGGTCCCAGATGCCTGGTCAGGAGTGGCCACAGCGAACAGTGCACCACGTGGAGGGGACAACGGGCGGCCCGGGCCTGGCGGACAGCCCAACGCACAGCAGCCGCCGCCTCGGCCGAACCGTCAAAGCCGGCGACTATGGCTCTGGGATCCTGCATGGGTCACCGCGCTCCTCATCAGGGGACCTTAGGCCCTGTGACGGGCCCGTTTCCTGGCTCCATCCTGATTCTACGTAGCGAGGAGCAGCGCATGTCCGCCTGGCAGGAAATCATCACCCCCGGCCGGTTTGACGGCCAGACAGTCATCGTCACCGGGGCAGCCTCCGGCATTGGATTGGCGACGGCGATGCGCGTCGCCCGGGAAGGCGGCCGGGTGGTTGCCAGCGACCTCAGCCGGGAGGGCCTGGACAAACTGGTGGCAGGGAACGGGGAGCTGGACTTCGTGCCGGTCGCCGGAGACATCAGCCAGGAAGACGTGGTGCAGCAGGTGGTTGCGGCTGCGGGCGCCAGGATAGACGGGCTCGCCAACGTCGCCGGCATCATGGACAGCTTCCAGCCGGTGCACGAGGTCGACGACGACACCTGGGACCGGGTATTGAACATCAACCTGACATCCATGATGCGGCTGATGCGTGCCGTGGTGCCGGCAATGCTTACGGCAGGCTACGGCTCCATTGTGAACATCTCCTCCGAGGCCGGGCTGCGGGGATCCGCCGCAGGTGCCGCGTACACCGTGTCAAAGCATGCTGTCATTGGCCTCACCCGCAGCTCCGCAGTGATGTACGCACGCAGGGGAATCCGGGTCAACGCAGTGGCTCCCGGCGGCACCCGGACCAACATCCACGCGGAATTCAAATCCCAGCTGGCCACTGAGGTGCTGGGACCCTTCATGCAGGTGAACGTGCCTCCCATCGCCGAAGCGGGTGAACTTGCTGCCGGAATCACGTTCCTGCTCAGCAGGGACGGTACGAACATCAATGGCGTGGTGCTGGCCTCCGACAACGGGTGGAATGCGGTTTGAGGTTCCGCAGAACGGTAGCCGGAGTTGCTGCCATTTTCACCATGCTGACGGCATTCCTGCTGGGCGGCGCCGCCGTCGCGCTCGCCGTTCCGCCGGTCAGCGTCGACATCCAGGACACGGCGGGGGTACTTGACCGGAACTCGCTGGTGCCCGCCCTTGAACGGCTCGACTTCCATGAACCGACCAGGGTCGTCGTCTACACCTATAACGGCCGGGAAGCGGACAACCTCAACGAGGAGGTGCTGAGGTTCGCCAGGACCCGACACCCGGAATGGATCAGTCCGGACGGGCAGAAATGGGCTGACGGGCTGTTCATCTTCGCGCTCGATCCCGTCGGCCGCCACGTGGGCACCTACATGGGCGAAGACCGGAAAGTGTCCCTCGAACAGCGCAGCGACATCCAGGACGCGGCAAAGGACCTGCTGCGCGACGCCCAGTGGACCGAGGGAACCATAGCCGGCGTGCGGCGCGCAGCCGAACTGATCAACCAGCCGTGGTACCGCTCCGCCGCCTTTGTTGTCACCGCCTGGGTGGCGGGGGGCCTCGCCGCCCTGGGCGCCGCAGCCTGGTTGATTGTCCGGGTCGTGACCAGGGCTTCCTGCCGCAAGCAGCTGGAACGCGGGGACCGCAGCTATGCCAACGTCAGCATGGACCTGGAGGTTACGGAGCTGAACGCCGGCACCATCCCCGCATCGTCGAAGTACGGCAGTCAGGTCCTGGAGAAGCACCGCTCATTCCTGAACCGCTATAACGCCGCGAGCGAGCTGTCCAACCGCGTACATGCGCTGGGCGGGCGATCGCTCGGCAGCCGCAAGAACCTGAAACTCGTCAGGGAATACGCCGATGCCGCCGCAGAGCTTGACGCTCTCGACGACGTCATAGCCGACAGCAACGCGTTGCTGAACCGGGCCGGGACCTGGCCCACGGCGTGGGACCGGCAGCTCGCGCCCTTCCGGAACGACCTCGCCGGCCTGGAACAGCTGCTGGCGAAGCGGCATGGGCAGGGTGATTCGGCCACGGCCACCGCGCTGCGCTCCTTCCGCGACCACAGCCTGCGTGACATCGAACGCTGGACGGCCGAGCTGGCGGAGGGGCGGATGACACCGGAAAATGCCCTCGACCAGTTGTATGACGCCCGTTCCCGGCTGTCAGTACTGTTGCAGGAGCACGCCGAAACCGTCATTCACGCGTTCGCGAAAAACGATCGGGAGGCGCGCCTGATGCGCGAACAGATGGAGGGCGCCCAGGAAGGCGCTGACCACCGCCGGCAGCGGACCTACGAGCCGAGCATCCTGGGCACGGTCTATCCGTCCTACTACTTCTTCTCGGTGGCCACTTTTAACTCGGGCCTCAATTCCGGGGTCAGCAGCGTCAACTCGGCACGGGGCGGGGGCGGAAGCACTACCGGGTACGGGAGCAGCGGAGGAAGTTTCTCGGGCTCAGGCAGTTCCTCGGGCTTCTAGCGCTGCCCTCCGGCATGCAGCACGGGCACAATCCTTCCGGTACCGCGCCCGGAAACGGAGGTTAGGCAGCACCCCGGGATCCGAGGGCGCCCGGGCGGGCACGCCGGACGTCGCGCCCTGGTGCCGCCGCGAGGACGAGGCCAGGCGGTGTGGCGGCCCGCGGTGCGGCGACGTCCTTGATCAGGCCCATTCCCGCGCACTCCCTGACATCTTCGATGGCAGCGGCAGCCGCCCGTTTATCGCTGAATTGCCCGGACACCGCCAGCACCTTGCCGTCGGCTGCAACCAGCCGGAAACGGATCTGCGCGTCTTCATCGACAAACAGTTCGAACGTACCCGCCATAAGCCTTTGTTCTCCTCAACGTCCCGCCTCCCCTGAATGTGGAGGCTCCAGTGGTCCGCAAGCGGTCCAGCAGGCCACGCAAGTCCCAGCCACTGTGCGTTTTTCGGCCCCCATCCACCGTCCCAGAGGACAGTCCCGCGGATTAGGGACCAAAGTCCCTGATCCTCCGGCCGGCCGGTGCTAGGGGAGCTGACCGGGACAGCCGGACCAGGGCGATTCCGGTTGCGGCGAACCACGCCCAGAGGAGGACGCCGTAGCCCCCGTAGAATTCCGGCAGCGCTTGCCGCAGGACTTCGGACAGGACGCCCAGGACTCCTGTGGCGATGCCCAGCCAGGCCAGGAACCGCGGAAAATCAGCCTGGTGCCCCTTGAGCATCGCTGCTCCCGCGAGCAGGATTCCCACCGCGGAAAGGGCTCCCACGATGGCCGGCGTGTTGTTCTCGGCAATGATTGCCTCAGCGGCCGTGGCATAGACCTGCCGCTCTTCATCCGTCGCCGCCGCGACGTACCGGTCGCTGAGGTAGACGAGGTTCAGTGAGCCCCGGCTGCTGACCGGGACGGCCAGCAGCAGTGCCCAGGGCAGGCCGCCGAAGATCAGCGCTGTGAGGGCGAGGCTCTTCTGGACGGTGAAGAGAGCCACGAAAAGCGCCGTGAAGACCAGTACCGGAAGGATATTGGGCAGGATCCACAGGATTTGCTCGGCCACGTAGCCCGGCTTGTTGTCGGCTATGAAGAGGAGGGTGGCTTCGCCGCCATGGACCGGGGGAGGGGCAAGAAGGTCCAGCACCAGCGCCGCCACCAGGAGGAAGACAAAGAGAAGCGCTCCCACGCCTGCGAGGAGGTAGAGAGGCTGCCAGCCCTGTGCGCCATGCTGGGCTGAGGGGCCGGAAGCCGTCGTGCCTGGGCCGGTCATGCCTGCACTGTTCCATCCCGCCACCGCACCCGGTAGTGCCCTTTGTCCCGTGCTCCTTCCTGCTTCTGCTCCTTCCTGTTTCTGCTCCTTTCGCACGGTGCACCGGTGGCGACCTTCGGCCCTGGTGCGGACCGGTTCGGCGATCCTACTCTTGGCAGTGCAGTGGGCCGTGACAACGGGCCCCCGTCCAAAAGTCCGCACTCCGGAGGTAGACACATGGCGGCAGAGGAACGACTCCGCATAGAACTTGAGGATGCCGCCTCCAGCAAATGGTGGGCCCGCATCCTGTACACCCTGGGCTCGCAGTACGGCAGGACGCAGTTGCGCTTTGTTGGCAGGACTCCGGAGGGGCGCAGGCTTTATGCCAGCGACACCTTTCCCGGGCCACCGCTGAACGCGACCCCGCCTGAGGAGAAGTGGGCGCCGGGCCTGGAGGCAAGCCTGGCGCAGTTGCGCGGGGAGATAGCGCGTGACGGGTGGCTTGAGACAGGCCACGGCACACAGCCCTGGGAGCTGACATTCACCCGCCGCCCCGCCCCATAGGGCCGGGACGGTTAGGGCCGGGACGGTTCCGTCGGGGGAAGCCCGGGTCGGGGGGATAACAGACCGGGAGATGCCACTCATGGAATGGCGTGCAATGAATGGCGGGGCAGGGGCCTCAAGCGACGGGCCAGACCACCCTGGTCTGCCACGTTGCCGGGTCAGGCTGCTCCCGCGGATCACTGAGGTAGTACTCCCACATCACGTCCGCAGGGACGGCGCCGTCGGCTTCCATGCGCTGCCTGATGGCGTCGTAAGTAGCGGTCAGCGTGTCATAGGGGCCGGTGTGGATCGCTTCGAACGCATCGGTTTCCGGAAGCGCCGCGGCCACCACGTCATCCGTCCCCGTGAAGTGCCCGGCGACCGGAAAACCCGCTTCCACGTCGACAGTTTCGGTGGGCATGCCGCGGTACAGCGCAAAGGGCGGACCGGCCGGGCTGGCGCCCTGTGTCTGGACGGCGGCCATGACGGCGCCGAAGGCCCGCTCGAAGAAGCCGGGGAGTGAGTCCATGCGGACTTTTTCACGCACCACGGCAACCGGCTGGCCGGTCAGGTGGATCCTTCGGGGCTCCTGGCTGTTCCCATTCATCCCACAAGGCTCAGCCATGACCCCATCCTGCGACAGGGCATTAGGACTCTAATTTCCCGAGGGCAGAGGGCAGAGGGCAGGTCCGGCCGGAAGCGGTCGCAGGTCAGCCGGCCGCATCATAGGCTTCACGCATCCACTGGAGCACCTCGTCGTCCAGTTGGGAACTGTCCCGAAGCTCCAAATGGTGCATCCAGATTCCCGGGGACGGCTGGACTGTTTCCTTGAAGCGGGGTGACGCGGTATTCCTCGGCAGCGGCAGTGACAGGACAAGCGGGACCGTGGACTTGACGTACATGCCGGGGCGCCAGAGATACGCGAAGCCCCGGCGGCGCCGGAACGCCACCTGGCTCTTGGAAACACGGACTTCCATCGGCCCCAGGCTGTCCGCCATCCGCTTCACCGCCTGGTAGAGCGCATACGCGGGTGCTGCGCCCTCGAAGAACCGCTCCACTGTCCACGGCTGCATGGCGGGAGGCGGGCTGTCGGGGCGGGTCATCAAGATTCGGGCTCGCGGGGCTCCGCCTGCGCTGCTTCGAGGTCGGCGGCCCACGCAGCGGCGCGCTCCACCTCACCGCTGAGCAGCGGGCCCTCGCTGCCCTTGACGTAGAAGGCCATGGGACCGCCCACGATGCTGGCGCCGGCACTCTTGAGGGCCTTAATCATCTTCCCCGCGGCGTCACCGTGGATGAAGAGCTTGACCCTGGTATCGAAGGCGGCCGCCTTCACCCCCGCCAGCCCCCGTCCCGCCAGGTCATCCAGAACCTTGCTGATCTTCGGGGTCGGTCGCCAGCCGTTGATGGGACTGCCGACGACGAGGAGGTCACCCGGGTGCAGCGCGCCGGCGTCGAATCCGTCCACAGGAACAGCGGCTGCGCCGCCCAGGTGCGATGCCACCTCCTCCGCAATGGTCCGGGTGTTGCCGTAGGCGGAGTCGTACAAAACAATCGTTGTCATGTCGGTCCTTTCCCGGAAATCGACGCTGTCCAGGTAGCTCCCCTCCACCATGCGCCCTGCCGGGACTTGTCGGGAGGGCCGAAAGTCATGACCGCCCGCCCATGGTGGCGGCAGGGCGAAGTGCCCTACCGCAGGAAACGGCAGGGCCGTAGGCTCGGGTTATGCGTCGTGACCGCTCCCGGCCCGGGTGCCCGGGATGAGGAAGCAGGCGCCCCATCCCGGGGTGTCTCCCGGAAAGACAGCCCCGGCTGCTGATACCGGCGAACCGGGACTCCCCACCGGGAACCGGCTGGTTCGCTTCATCCGGCTGTATCCCGTCGTCGCGCTCACCTGCCTGGTGTTGCTGGCCGTGCTGCTGTTGTTGCGGGCCGGCCTGGAACCGCAGGTGAGGGTGCTCGGTTCTGCCTATGCCGGCGTGGTGGTGCTGGCGCGCGTGCCGAAAATGGTGCGTGCCCTGCGTGAGGGGCGCTGGGGGATAGACCTGCTGGCCCTCATGGCCGTTGCCAGCACCATCGCGGTAGGGGAGTACCTTGCCGCGCTGGTGGTCATCCTGATGCTCACCGGCGGGGAAGCGCTGGAAAACTTCGCCCAGGGCCGTGCCGCCCGCGAATTGAGGTCACTGCTGGACAGGGCCCCGCGCTTCGCGCACCGCGAAAGCGCGGCCGCAGTCCTCGATGACGTCCCGATCGGCGACGTGGCCCCCGGGGATGTGCTCGTGGTGCGCCCCTCCGAGCTGGTACCCGTTGACGGCGAGCTCCTGTCCGGCTCCGCCAGCCTGGACGAATCATCCTTGACGGGGGAGAGCCTGCCCGTGGAGCGGTCCCGGGGAGAGCTTCTGCTCAGCGGCTCGGTGAACGGCGAGGCGGCCATCAGGATGCGGGCCACAGCCACGGCAGCGGAGTCCCAGTACAGCCGCATCATCGCCCTGGTGGAGGAGGCCTCCAGCAGCCGGGCGCCGGTGGTCCGGCTCGCCGACCGCTATGCCGTCCCCTTCACCTTCCTCGCCTTCGCGATGGCAGGCACCGCCTGGTTCCTGGCCGGCGATCCGCTGCGCTTCGCCCAGGTGCTGGTGGTGGCCACCCCCTGCCCGCTCCTGATCGCGGCGCCCGTGGCGTTCCTCGCCGGCACCAGCCAGGCCGCCCACAAAGGCATCATCATCAAGAACACCAAGACGCTGGAACAACTGGCCAGGGCGCGCACCGCGGTGTTCGACAAGACCGGGACCCTCACCTCAGGGCGGCCCGTCCTGGACCACATCCGGGTACGCGATGACGGCGCGGGCGCCGCCGCCAGTCCGGAGCGGATCCTGCAGCTCGCTGCGTCGGCCGAGCAGTATTCCTCTCATGTCCTGGCAGCCTCCGTCATCGAGGCCGCCGCAGCAGCCAGGCTCGAACTGCTGCCCGTCCAGAACGCCACCGAATCGGCAACGCAGGGCGTGGAGGCCCTGTGCGGTGGCCGCCGGGTGGTGGTGGGCAAAGCGGGCCTTGTGCGCAGTGTGTCAACGGGCTTCCGGGATTCGGCGCTCCAGAGCGGCCAGCTCGCCGTGCACGTGGCGATCGACGGAGTGTACGCGGGTGCCCTGGTCATGAAGGACCCGCTGCGCCACGACGCCGTCGCCACGCTCGCGCGGCTGCAGGGGCTTGGCGTGCGGAACACGATGCTGCTGACCGGTGATGCCCACGCGACCGCTGCCCACATCGCGGAGGAGGCCGGCATCGGCACAGTCCAGGCGGAGTGCCTTCCGGAGGACAAGGTCCAGGCAGTGGCCGCCATTGCGGACCGCCCGGTCCTGATGGTCGGTGACGGGGTGAACGATGCACCCGTCCTGGCCGCAGCGGACGTGGGCATCGCGATGGGAGCCAAGGGCGCCACAGCGGCCAGCGAATCCGCGGACGTGGTGGTGATGCTGGATGATCTTTCCAAGGTCGCCCAGGCGGTTGCCATCGGTAAGCGGACCGTCGCGGTGGCACTGGTGAGCATCTGGACGGGCATTGGACTAAGCATCGGGCTGATGGCAGTGGCCATGACGGGCTACATCCCCGCCGTCACCGGGGCCCTGCTGCAGGAACTGGTGGACCTGGCAACAATCCTGAATGGCCTTCGGGCACTCCACGGCGCCGACCGGAAACCCTGACACAGCCGGCCGGGCATGACTTTCGGCCCTTCCCCCGGCCTGCCCGGGCCGGGAACGTGGTGTCTATGAATGCAGAAACAGCCCCGAAGCCCGTGATCGTCGGTGTCGATGGTTCCGAATACTCCTCCGCCGCCCTGCGGTATGCGGGCACGCTGGCGGCGCGGCTGGGCACCCGGCTGGAGGTGATCACGTGCGTCGGTATGCCGGACTACCTGGTGCTGTCCCGCCTTGAGGGCGCCGACCGGCAGTTCACGGCGAGGCTGGAGGACGCAGCCCGCCGCCTGGTCGAGGAGGCCCTGGGCCGGGCATTCTCCGGGGACCGGCCCGGAGAGATGGAAGTTGCGGTTAAGTTCGGGCCACCGGCGAAGGTGCTGGTGGAGGAAAGCAAACGGGCCCAGATGCTGGTGGTTGGCAGGCACGGCGAGGGCGGGCTGCTGGGAACGTCCATGGGCTCCGTCAGCAAGGCATGCGCCGCGCATTCGGCGTGCCCCGTGCTGTTGGTGGGGCAGGAGGCGGACGCCGTGTGAGGGCCGCCGAGGGCCTGACCTCGGAGCGGGCGGCCGCACTCCTGAAGGAGTCGGGACCCAACCTGCTTCCGGCGGAGAAACCGGTCCCGCAGTGGCGAAAGCTCTGGGGGGAGATGACGCACTTCTTCGCGCTGATGCTGTGGTGCGCCGCCGGGCTGGCCTTTCTGGCAAACATGCCCCAGCTCGCTGTGGCGATCATCGTCGTCGTCATTGTCAACGGCGTTTTTGCCCATATCCAGCAGGAGCGGGCCCAGCATGCAGCCGCCCGGCTGCGCGGACTGCTGCCGGCCGACGTCGTGGTGCGCCGGGACGGCCGCGTCCGCAAAGTGCACGCCAGCGAACTGGTGACGGGCGACGTCGTGCTGCTCACCGCCGGTGACCGCATCCCCGCCGATGTTGCCATGCTCTCCGCCTCGGCCTGTGCCGTGGACGAATCGATGCTCACCGGAGAAAGCGAACCGGTGGCAAAAACTGCCGGCGACTCCGGGTGGGGAGGCACGTTCCTGGTCAATGGCGAGGCCGAAGCCGCCGTGACCGCGACGGGCGCCGGGACCCGGCTGGCCGGCATCGCGGCCCTGACCAGCGGCGCGGTGCCGCCTCCCACGCCGCTGTCCCTGGAACTTCGCCGGATCGTCAGGGTCATCGCCGGGGTGGCCCTGGCCATTGCCGGCCTCTTTTTCCTGGTGTCGCTGCTGGTGGGCTTCCAGTGGCGGGATTCGTTCCTCTTCGCTATTGGCGTTGCTGTGGCGCTGGTCCCTGAGGGGCTCCTGCCCACCGTCACCCTGTCACTGGCGATGGGCGCCCAGCGGATGGCCTCCCGGGACGCCCTGGTGCGCAACCTGGAGGCGGTGGAGACCCTGGGATCCACCACTTTCATCTGCACTGACAAAACGGGGACCCTGACGCAGAACCGGATGAACGCCGTCGAGGTCTATACGGCGGAAGGATCCGTCCAGGTCGCGGGGGAGGGATATGCCCCCGTGGCCGTGGTCCACGGGCAGGGCACGGAAAAGGCCGCGGAGGCCGCAGTGGCTGCGCGGGCGGCTTCCCAGGGCCGGGCCGAGCTGCGCGGCGGGCAATGGCACGCCCAGGGTGATCCGATGGAAGCGGCCATGGATGTCCTCGCCCGCAGGCTGACCGGCACCGAAGCCACCATGGTGCCTGCCAGGCGCCTGCCTTTCGACCCCGTGCGGCGCCGCGAGTCGGTGGTCATGGGGGCGGAGCTCTTCTGCAAGGGGGCTCCCGAGACAGTGCTTCCGCTGTGCGGGTCCGTGCCCGGGCACGTAAAGGAACAGGTGGAGGTGATGGCATCGCGCGGCCTGCGGGTTATCGCGGTGGCACGACGGCGGCTGGCGGGGCCATCCGGGGAGTGGCAGTCAAGCACCGCGGGAGACCTGGAAACCGGCCTCGAGCTGCTGGGGTTGATCGGGCTGCAGGATCCGCCCCGGCCGGACGTGGGCGAGGTGATCCGGACGGCCCGCGAGGCCGGACTGAAGATCGCAATGATCACCGGCGACCACCCCGCCACGGCGGCAGCCATCGCCCGCCAGATTGGGCTGATAGGGTCGCCGGAACGCATTTACGAGGGATCGGACCTGCCCGACGACGACCAACTGCTGGGTGCGCTCCTTGACCGTGACGGGGTGGTGGTCAGCCGGGTGTCCCCGGAGCAGAAGCTCCGCGTGGCCAAGGCGCTGCAGGCCCGCGGGCACGTGGTGGCCATGACCGGCGACGGCGTCAACGACGGGCCGGCCCTGCGTGAAGCGGATATCGGCGTGGCCATGGGACGGAGTGGAACCGACGTTGCGCGCGAAGCCGCGGACCTTGTCCTGCTCGACGACCATTTCGGCACCATTGTCTCGGCCATCGAACAGGGCCGCGCCACCTATTCGAACATCCACCGGTTCCTGACCTACCACCTCACCGACAACGTCGCGGAACTGACCCCCTTCGTCATCTGGGCGCTGTCCGGCGGCAGGTTCCCGCTGGCCCTCGGTGTCCTGCAGATCCTGGCGCTGGACATCGGCACCGACCTGCTTCCCGCCCTGGCCCTGGGCGCTGAGCCGCCCGCCAAACATGTCCTGGCCCGCCCGCCCGAGCGGCGGCACCTCATGGACCGGCGGCTGATCGTGAGGGTGTTCTGCGTGCTTGGGCCGGTAGAAGCGGCAATCGAGATGGCGGTGTTTTCCGCTGTCCTTGCCGAGGGCGGCTGGACCCGCGGCACCGCCCCGGAGGCAGGCCTGCTGATGGCTGCATCCGGTGCCGCCTTCACTGCCGTGGTGCTGGGACAGCTGGCCAATGCCTACGCCTGCCGGAGCGCCACGGTCCCGCCCTGGCGGCTTGGCTGGGGTACGAACAGGCTCCTCGCCGGTGCTGTGCTGGCCGAGCTGGGGATCCTTGCCGTATGCCTGTACGTGCCATACCTCGCAGCCCTGCTTGGCCAGGCTCCGCCGCCGCCCCTGGGCCTGCTGCTGGCACTGCTGGCCGTGCCGGCGGTGTTGCTGGCGGACTGGACCCACAAAGCCATCCGGGGACGTGCCCGGCGCAGCCAGGGCGCGGCCGGGACCTAAGACTCTGCCGTGTCCGGGCCGGAGAACGCCAGAATCGAGCCATGACCTCAGCCGCCGAAACATCGCTGGCCGGCGTCCACGTCACGTGGATCGAAGAGACCGGAATCGCTGACCTCCCCTCCGTTGGTGGGAAGAACGCTTCCCTGGGTGAGCTAAGCCGTGCCCTGCGGTCCGCCGGAGTGCGGGTTCCGGAGGGATTCGCCACCACCGCCACCGCCTACCGGGCCTTCCTCGACGCCAACAACCTGGAGCCGGGCATCAGGAGCCGCATTGAGGACTACCGGGCGGGACGTTCCACGCTGCGGCAGGCGGGGGCGGCCATCCGCGAACTGTTCCTGCAGGCCAGTTTCCCCGAAGACACCGCAAAGGACATCCAGGAGCACTACCGGGCACTGTGCCAACGCGCGGGCCAGGACCAGGCAGCCGTGGCCGTCCGCAGCAGCGCCACGGCCGAGGACCTGCCGGACGCCAGCTTCGCCGGACAGCAGGAAACCTACCTCAACGTTGCCGGCGGCCGCGCCGTTTTGGACGCCTGCCGGCGCTGTTACGCCTCGCTCTTCACCGACCGGGCCATCAGCTACCGGGAGATAAAGGGGTTCGACCACCTGGACGTTGCATTGTCCGTCGGCGTGCAGCGGATGGTGCGCTCGGACCTGGGCGCTTCGGGCGTGATGTTCTCGATCGACACGGAGTCCGGCTTTCCCCAGGTGGTGGTGATCAGCGCGGCGTGGGGGCTCGGGGAGACGGTGGTCCAGGGAACCATCAACCCGGACAAGTACCAGGTGTTCAAGCCCCTGCTGGCGGACCAGCGGTTCAGCCCCATCATCGAGCGGGAGCTGGGCGCCAAGGAGCGCAAGATGGTCTACAGCCAGGGCGGGGATGCCCGGACCCGGACTGTTGAGACCAGCGAACGGGAACGGCGCTCGCTGGTGCTCGCGGACCCGGAGATTGTCCTCCTGGCGCGCTGGGCGGCGGCCGTCGAGGACCACTATGGGCGCCCCATGGACATGGAATGGGCAAAGGACGGACTGACGGGCGAACTGTTCATGGTGCAGGCACGGCCGGAAACGGTCCAGGCCCGGCGGGACATTTCCACCTTCCGCACCTACCGGCTTGCAGGGACGGGGCGGGTACTGGCAACCGGTGCCGCCATCGGCGATTCCATCGCCCGCGGGCAGGCGTGCGTGATCACGGATGCGAAGGACATCGAGTCCTTTGTCGACGGTTCCGTGCTGGTCACCCGGATGACGGACCCGGACTGGGTTCCGGTGATGAAACGCGCTGCCGGCATCGTCACCGACCACGGCGGCCCCACCAGCCACGCGGCTATTGTCAGCAGGGAACTCGGGGTGCCGGCCGTCGTCGGGACGCGCAACGCAACGGATGTCCTGTCCGACGGCGGCCCGGTCACGTTGTCCTGCGCCGAAGGGGAAGAAGGCCGCGTCTACGAGGGGCTGCTGGACTACTCGGTGGACGACGTGGACATGCAGGCCCTCCCGGCCACCCGCACCGGCGTCATGGTCAACATCGCCAGCCCGGCCGCTGCCTTCAAATGGTGGCGCCTTCCGGCGGCCGGCGTAGGCCTGGCCCGGATGGAGTTCATCATCAACAACCTCATCCGCATCCACCCCATGGCCCTGGTCCACCCGGAACGGGTCACAGATCCCGGCGAGGCCGGGCTGATCCGGGAACTCACCAGCGGTTATGGCGACCCGCAGGAATACTTCGTCGACGTCCTTGCCACCGGCATCGCGAAGATTGCGGCCCCCTTCCACCCGAAGCCGGTGATCGTCCGGCTCAGCGACTTCAAGAGCAACGAATACAGCCACCTGGTGGGCGGCAGCTACTTTGAGCGCCCGGAAGAGAACCCCATGCTGGGGTTCCGCGGCGCTTCACGGTACTACAGCGGCCATTACCGGGAAGGGTTCGCCCTCGAGTGCCGTGCCCTCAAACGGGTCCGTGAGCAGATCGGTTTTTCCAACGTCATCGTCATGGTCCCGTTCTGCCGGACCGTCAATGAAGCCGACCTGGTCATCCAGGCGATGGAGGAACACGGCCTGGTCCGCGGCGCGGCGGGACTGCAGCTGTACATGATGTGCGAAATCCCCTCGAACGTGGTCCTGGCGGAGGACTTCGCGCGCCGCTTTGACGGGTTCTCCATCGGCTCCAACGACCTAACGCAGCTGGTGCTGGGCGTGGACCGCGACTCGGAGGAACTCGCGGGGCTGTTCGACGAACGCGACCCCGCCGTCACGTCCATGATTGCCCAGGCAATCGGCAAGGCACACGCCGCCGGCATCAAGATCGGCATTTGCGGGCAAGGGCCCAGCAACCACCCCGACCTCGCCGAGTTCCTGGTGGCCCAGGGCATCGATTCGGTGTCGCTGAACCCGGACACGTTCCTGAAGACCCTTCCCATCATCGCCGCTGCCGAGGCCGCCGCCAAAGGGTAGCTGGGAGAGCCCCGGCCGCCAGGGCAAGCAAAGTGCCTGGCCTGCACGCAGGCCAGGCACCGCCGTCGGCTGCTGGCGGGCCTCAGCCCCTGCTGATGGGGATCTTTGCGGAAGCTGCCACCTGCCCCTGGTCCGGCATCGGGGCGCGGACTTCCAGGACGCCGTCCTTGTAGGACGCGGAAACGTCGTCCTGCTGGACGCCGCTGGGCAGCGGGATCCGGCGCATGAACGAGCCGTAGCGGAATTCAGACCTGTAGCTGTCCTTGTCCTTATGCTCCTTCTTCTCCTGCCGCTCGGCCTTGATCGACAGCACGCCGTCGGCGACTGTCACGTCCACGTCCTTGTCGGGATCAATGCCGGGCAGTTCGGCCCGCACCACCAGCGTGTTGCCATCCACCATCTCTTCAACCCGAATGGCGGAAGACCCCGTCTCGCCCTCGAAGAGTCTTTCGATCAGATCCATGGGGGAGCGGCGGGTGTCGAACCATTTCATCAGGTCTGTCATTCTTGCCTCCTGCTCATCTGGACGCCGGATCATCGGGTTGCCCGGCAGTTCCACCATCCGCTTCCCGGGAAGCAGGTTCCAGAGTCAAAGGTCCCAGCCTGCTCCCGCCGGTGCGGGCGCCTGTCCGCCGGGCAAAATGTGCGGCGGTTTCGACGGCCAGGCACCCCGCCAGGGCAGCTGCGACGGCGACGGCCAGGAGTTCCGCATGCGGCAGTCCGAGGCGAAAGAAGTCCTGGGTCAAAGGGACAGTGAAGAGCAGGGCCAGTCCCGCGTACATGCCGGCCAGGATCAGGAGCTTGGGTGTGGTGAGGGGCCGTGATGCGATCACCAGGATCCACGCCGCTACGAGCGCCAGGGTCACGGCGGAGGCCGACTGGGCCTCTTCAGTGTCCCTCCCGCCCGAGGACTGGGCGTAGGCGGCGACGGCCAGCACGCATGCCGCGGCAGAGATCCCGGCGGGTACGGCGAAAGCCAGTGAGCGGCGGAGGAAGCCGGATTCATAGCGCCGCGCTCCCGGTTGCAGGGCCAGGAAGAAGGCCGGCAGGCCGATGGTCAGGCCGTCGAGGGCGGACAGTTGCCGGGGCAGGAAAGGGAACGCCAGCAGCAGGATGCCGGCCAGGACCGAGATGACAGTTGCGTACACGGTCTTGCTAAGGAAAACCAGGGACACCCGCTCGATGTTGGCGATGGCCCGGCGCCCTTCGTCAACCACTGCCGGCAACCTGTCGAAGCGCCCGTCCAGGAGGACGAGGCGGGCTACGGCCTTGGTTGCCGGTGCCGCGGAATCCATGGCAATGCCCAGGTCGGCCTCCTTGAGTGCCAGGACATCGTTGACCCCGTCTCCGGTCATGGCCACGGTGTGTCCCTGCCGTTTCAGTGACTGGATCAGTTCCCTCTTTTGCGACGGCGTGACCCCGCCGAAGAGGTCCTGGGACTCCACGATCCCATCCTGCAGGAGCGGTTCTTCGGGCAGGTTCCTCGCATCGTAGGCGGTACCGGATCCGAAGCCCAGGCCGCGGGCCAGGGCCGAAACAGTCCGGGGATCATCGCCGGAAATGATTTTCACGGTGACGCCCTGGCGCCGGAAGTAGTCGAGGGTCCGGGGGGCGTCCGTCCTGATGCTCTCCCGGAAGGTCAGGAGGAACACCGGGGAAAGGTCCGCCGGCAAGCCGGATTCCGCGGCCCCAGGCGGCAGGGGGGCCGGCAGGTGCGCCAGCGCCAGCGTGCGGAGCCCGGTTGAGGCCAGCGCCGCTGCCTGGTCGCGTGCCCGCGAACTGCCGGGGGACCCGCCGAGCACCGCGTCCGGCGCCCCCAGGATCCAGGTCCCGAATGCCCCGGATTCGGGACCGAACGTCACAGAACTCCACTTGCGCGCCGATGAGAACGGGACGGATGCCACCTCCGGGAGCGGAACGGTGGTGGGGAATGCTGCGCCGATGGCCGCGGCTGTGCTGCTGGCATCCGATGCGGCCCCGAACCATTCCACGGCAGCCCGCCACCCGTCCTCCGGGCGCCTTCCGGTGCCATGGACTGCGTCAAACTCGATGGGGCCGGAGGAGAGCGTCCCCGTCTTGTCCAGGCACAGGACGTCCACCCTCGCCAGCACCTCCACGGCCGCAAGTTCCTGGACCAGGACCTTCTGGCCGGCGAGCCGGAGGCCGCCCACGGCGAAGGCCACGCTGGTCATCAGGACCAGGCCGAGCGGGATCATGGCCATGATGCCCGCAATTGTCCCCACAGCCGCTGGAACCCACCTCCATGTGGTGAAGGCGGCCGACCACCCGCCCTGTTCCAGCATCTGGGCATTCACCAGCAGCGCGGCGGTGGGCAGCAGCAGCCATGAGATCACGCGGAAGACCCTGTCCAGGCCCCGGCGGATCTCCGACGTGACCAGGGAAAAGCGCCTGGCTTCGGCCGCCAGCCCGGAGGCGAACGTCGCCGGTCCGACGCGCAGGACCCGGGCGTAGCCGTTGCCGCCCAGGACCAATGAGCCCGAGAGAAGCACGTCGCCCGGCAGCTTGGGCACGGGCTCCGACTCCCCGGTCAGCAGGGATTCGTCCACTTCGAGGGAAGCACCGTCCAGAAGCTGAAGGTCCGCGGTGACCTCGTCTCCGGCGCTCAGCACCACCAGGTCATCCGCTACCAGTTCCCCTGAGGGTATCTCTGTCCTGGCACCGTTGCGGATGACCCGGCTGGTCGCGGCATGCAGGATAGCCAACTGATCGAGGGAACGCTTGGCACGGTACTCCTGGATGATGCCAATCAGCGCGTTGCTGATGGCGGACAGGCCAAAGAGGGCATCCCGCCACTGGCCCAGCACCAACAGCAGGAGGAAACTCCCGCCGACGATGGCGTTGAACAGGGTGAAGACGTTGGCCCGCACGATGTCCCAGACGCTGCGGCTCGTGGCTGCCGGAACGCTGTTGACCTGCCCACTGTGGGTCCGTTCCAGTACTTCAGCGGTGGAGAGGCCTTCGGGCGCCCCGCGATGGCCCGCGGCGGCGCCCGAGACGCTTTGGTTCTGCCCGGCTGTGGACATGGCGCGACCAGGAACAGCTTCCGCCGTTACTCCTTGTGCTGGCTCTTGTGCATGCGGGTAATAACGGTGGGGCATGGGGGCTGGGTCAGGACCGCGTGCGCTGTCGAGCCGAGGAGGAGCCGCCCGAACCCGCCCCTGCCCAGGCTGCCGAGGACCAGCAGCCGCGCCCCGGCAGCCGTCCGGACCAGGGCGTCCGCGGGCTCCAGGACTGTCTCCAGGACGCTGTGGACCACAAGGTCGGGGTACTCCTGGCGGAGGCCTGCCAGCGTCTCGGACAGCACCAATTGTTCTTCCTCAACCACGTGGCCGGCGAAACTGGAGGAGGGGAGCCCTGCGGCGATCCAGCGGTTGGGGCCGGTGAAGGCGTAGAGGACCGTTAGTTCTTCACCCAGGACATCGGCCTCCGCCGCCGCAAAGGCAACCGCCTGGGTGGACTCGCGCGATCCATCCACGCCGACGAAGACCCCCCGCCCGTCCTCCTGGCCGATGCCGATGACCGCCACCGGGCATTCGGCAGTGGCAGCGGCCTGCAGGGCGCGGTCGGTCAAGGCCCCGCGGGAATGGCCGCTGGTACCCAGGACCAGCATGGACGCGTTCCTGGAATAGTCCCCGAGTGCGGCTCCCACGCCTCCTTCGAGCAGTTCCAGCGTGACCTGAAGGCCCGGCTCGGCGGCGCGCGCCTTCTCGCCGACCTCCTTGAGTAGGTCCAGGCCCCTTTCGCGGAGCACTTCGACGTAGGGGAGTACCTCAGCGGCCATCCACCGGTCATCCAGGACATGCAGTACGGCCAAGGGCACTTTGAGCCGGTTGGCACGGGCCGCTGCCCAGTACAGGGCGGCGTTTGAGGCGGGCGAGTCGGTGATGCCGACGGCGATGGGCTGGCTTGGTGCCATGGTGGCCATCCTTGCGGGTCTGGTGGGGTGGGTGGTGGGGTTGGAAGGTTTGAGGGGTGGGCAGTTTCGCGCAGCAGGATTAGTCGGCTGTGGGCTCCCGGGGCGGCCACCAGTGTGTTGGTGCCGCAATGACAAACCGCCGGCCGCTGATGTCCTCCGGTGTGATCCGAAGCAGGACGTTCTTTTGTCCCGGTTGCCACGGCGAGAGTCCGGCGTCCATGGCGTCCTGGACTTCCTCCGCGTCCGAGACGACAGCAGCGTGGCCCTTGATGATGACGCTCCAGGCGATGGTCCCGTACTGGTTCATCCCGTCCGCCTCGACCGCTACGGACTTCCGGCCGGCAAGGGAGGCGAGCTTGGTGTTGTCGCCTGTCCGGATCAGCAAGGTGCCGTTGGTGGGGACGTAATTGACAGGGAAGTTCTCCACGGCCTCACCGTCCACAAAGGCCACCCGGCACAGGGAAGCGGAGCGAAGGTATTTCCAACAATCATGGACGCCGAGATGCTGGATTCCGGGTTCTGTTGCTGCTGTGTTCATGGCCGTAGCCTAGGGCTGGGAAGCAGCCGCGGCTAGGGAAGAAGGTCCCGCCGGCAGCAACGCCAGTGACCGATGAATTGAATTCGTAACAGGCCCGGCTATGTCTGTCGTCGCCGGGGTCTTCTAGAATGGTTCCAGGACATGCCTTCGTGCTCGGGGGAGGCGCATTCAGGGACGGGGCCGTACTCCGTTCCGGGCGTTTGAATCGCGCCAGGGGCCTGCAAGGACGCAGGTGCATGCCGCAGGAGGTGGAGCGTGGGCACAGAGCGGCAGTGGAACTCTCCCATGAGGAACAGGGTTGAGGACCTCCTGCGGGATTTGAACGTCCGGGGAGATGAGCTCCTGGATACCCAGGAACGGATCAACGGACTGCTGGCCGCCGTCGTCGCCCTCGCCGAGGACCTGAGCCTGGAAGCTGTCCTTGACCGCCTTGTCCGCTCTGCCTGCGCGTTGGTGGGCGCAAAATATGGCGCCCTGGGCGTCATTGGCGAGGACCGCAGGCTCAGCCACTTCATTACGGTGGGTATCGATGAGGAGGGCATCCGTTCCATCGGCGACCTGCCGACGGGACACGGCGTCCTGGGCCTGTTGATCCGGGAACCGAAGCCTTTGCGCCTGCACGATCTTGGCCGGCATCCCATCACCTCCGGCTTCCCCCGGAACCATCCGCCGATGAAGACGTTCCTGGGCGTCCCGGTACGCGTGCGCGACGAGGTGTTTGGAAACCTGTACCTCACCGAGAAGTTCGGCGGAAAGGACTTCACCCCGGAGGACGAAGACCTGGCGGTGGCATTGGCTGCCGCGGCGGGAGTCGCCATCCAGAATGCCCGCCTCTTCGAGGACAGCGCCCGCCGGCAAAGATGGCTGGAAGCAGGCATGGAGCTGAGCAGCCGGCTGATCATGGCGTCCCATCCCCGCGATGCGGACGGATTCGACCTGATTGCTGAAACCGCATTGAAAGTCTCGGATGCCGCGCTGGCGGTGGTGGCGGTTCCGGCCGGTGAGGGCGTCCTCCGCTGCCAGTCCTCCCTGGGGGTACAGGGCCTGCAGGCCGGGCAGGAGATCACTGTCTCCGCCACGATCTCCTCTGTCATTGATTCGGGCGAATCGTTGGTGGTCCGCGAGCCGGGCCAGGTGTTCGAGGATGAGGTGGCCAAGAAGCTTGGTTCCGTCCTGGTGTTTTCGCTCGGGCACGGCAACAGCGACAACGGCGTGCTGTTGGTGGCGCGTGCCCAGGGGGCCCCGGTGTTCAACCAGTCGGATGTCGAATCCAGCGCCACGTTCGGGAGCCGGATCGGGCTGGCACTGGACCTGGCCCGCGTCAACGCGCTGCGGGAACAGAACCTCCTTTTCACTGACCGGGAGCGGATAGCCCGCGACCTGCACGACCTTGTCATCCAGCGGCTGTTCGCCGCCGGCCTGAGCATCCAGACCCTGCGGCGCTACACACCGGATCCCGTGGCACACGAGCGGATCGGCGCGGTCACCAGGGAACTGGACGACACCATCCGCAAATTGCGGGACACGATCTACTCCCTCCGGACCGGGGAGGAGGAGCGGGAAGCCCTGACGGGCCGGATTTTGCGGGTAGTCCGGGAGAACTCCCGCAGCTACGCGGTCACTCCCAAGGTTGCCCTGGACGGGCCCGTGGACTCGGTCCCGGAAGAGGTGGCCGTCCACTTGCTGTCAGTCGTCTCGGAAGCGCTCAGCAACGCACTCAGACACTCCGGAGGCGACGAGATCCAGGTTGCCGTCACGGTGGGCCGGACCCTGGTCCAGCTGTTCATCAGCGACAACGGGCGGGGGTTTACGGAGCCTGCCGAGGTCAGCGGCCTGGCAAACATGCGCTACCGGGCGGGGCTGCTGGGCGGCACCTGCGTCATCGAGAGCGTGCCCGGAAAAGGCACCGCCGTTCAGTGGACGGCGCGGCTTTCGTAATCGGGGCGGGACGGTCCAGCCTCGATGTCAGGATTCATCCGTGGCATTCCGGGTGACGTACACCGCAGCCTGGGTCCGGCGCTCAAAGCCAAGTTTTGCCAGGATCGACGAGACATAGTTCTTGACGGTCTTTTCCGCCAGGAACAGGTCGTCACCGATCTGCCGGTTGGTCAGTCCCTTCCCGATCAAGGCGAGGACCTTCTTTTCCTGCGCGCTGAGGGCCTCCAGGCGCGGGTCAACCGGGGCCCTGGACAGGCCCTCGATGATCCGCTGCTCCACCCCGGGCTCGAACAACGACTCACCGGCCGCGGCCCTGCGGATCCCGGTCAGAAGGTCATCGCTCCGGATCTGCTTCAGGATGTAGCCGGATGCGCCGGCCAGGACAGCACCGCGAAGGGCCTGTTCGTCGTCGTAGCTGGTCAGGATGAGGCAGCGCAGCCGGGGGTCGAGGGAACGAACGTCGCGGCAGACTTCTATGCCCGTGCCGTCGGGAAGGCGCCCGTCCAGGATGGCGATGTCAGGTTGCAATGCGGGGATGCGCCGTGTGGCCTCGGCGGCGGAGCCGCTCTCGCCAACCACCAGGAACCCTTCACCCTCCAGCAGGTCCCTCAGCCCCTGCCGGACCAGCTCGTGGTCATCGAGGATGAACACGCGCATCGCCCCGGAAGAAGCTGCTGCGTGCTCGGCCCCCGCTTCATGGTTTTGCACCTAATGCTCCCAACATCGGACCAGGCCCTTCTTTCGGAGGGGCAGTCCCCTCGAGGGACTAGTCCCATTGTTCCCTGCGGACGGATCGGCGGGAAGGGACCAAAGTCCACAGCGCCCCGCGCAGCCCGGGGCCGCCGGCAGGTGGCGGGCAGCTGGCTGTCCGGTGCTGGCAACGCCGCCACCCTGATGACCTTTGGCCCTACCCCGCTTGCCGCGGGCAGTCCACTCTGGGACGGACCGCACCATGAGAGAGAACGGAAATGGCGATGGCAGCCGCGGAAACGCACCCGAGAATTATCGTGGGAGTGGATGGGTCAGAGGCTTCCGTGGCCGCCCTCCGGGTTGCCCGCGCATTGGCGGAGCCCCTGTCGGCGAGAGTCGAAGCGTGGGCGTGCTGGGACGTCCCGGCCGGCTATGGCGTCTACCTGGCCGTCGGAATCGAAGGATTCAAATTCGCGGCGGAACAGGTGCTGCAGCAGGCCCTGAAAGACGCCTTCGACGAGCAGCCGGCCTTTGTGCATCCCAGGCTGGTGCGCGGTAAACCAAGCCCGCTGTTGATTGACGGCAGCCGCAATGCGCTGCTGCTCATTGTGGGTCGCCGGGGACATGGGAGCTTCGTCCCCGGTTCGGTGAGTTCAGCCTGCGTAAGCCATGCGCACTGTCCCGTCCTGGTGGTCCACGCCCCGGAAGAAGGACGGCCGCAGGAAGGCCAGCCGTAGGAAGGGCCCGCTAACCCTGTGCCCGCTATCCCTGTGCGTGGTGACGGTGCTCGTCCGCGTGGTGGTCGTGGTGGTGATGGACAGCTTGCCCTTCGTCTGCCCCCACGAGTTCGTGGAGTCCTGCCACTGCGTCGGCAAGCGACAAATCCGGGGATTCGACGACGAACGGCATCAGCAGGCGGTTCTCCTTGTCCAGGTGCAGGGCGAAGATCCGCTGGATGGCCCCGGCCGCCACGGCGGCGGCCACCCCGCTGGAGGTCCGGAGCTCCTCGACCAGGTCGACGATGACTTTGTGCTCGGCGAGCATGCCCTCCACCAGGAGCTTCGCACCAGGCTTGCCGCGCGGCCCGCTGTACAGCGGGCCCTCCTCGGCGAGGGCATGGGGGACCAGTTCCCGGTCGCACCAGTCCAGCAACGTAGCCTGGCTGCCCTGCTCGGCGTTCGCGTCCCCGGCCTCGACGGCCTCTGTCAGCAGTCCGGCCATGCCGTTCAGCTGCCGAAGCATATCGGCGTGGTGCGTTTCCACCGCCTTCAGCGCCCGTGCCTCGTGGGATGCCTCTTTTCCTGCGGCCGGTACACCATTCATTCGTTGTTGCCTTCCAGTTGTGGAACCTGCCGTTTGGAGCGCCCAAACGGCCATCGGAGGTCCTTTGTTGTCCAGTAGCCCGCCACGCTCATCACGGCGAATCCGGTGACCCCTATGAAGGGCGCCCGGACCACCAGGCCCAATACCAGGACGCAGAGGCCGGCCATGAAGAAGACCAGGCCGCGGCCCAGGCGGGTCCGCAGCGAAGACGGGGGACCATTCCTGTTGAGCAGCGCGGCGAGCCGGGGATCATCCTGCTCCAGGCCCTGGGCGATGCTGTCAAGCTCCCGTTGCTCAAATTCCGAGAGTGGCACGACTGCCCCCAATATCCATTCCGTGGTTGCTAGCTGCCTGGCTGGCCGCGCAGCACTGCCAGCCTGTTTTGGTATTCCGCAACGTCGATTTCCCCGCGGGCAAACCGCTCACCGAGTAGGTCCTCCGCTGTTCGCATCGACGGGGACTGGGTGTTGTGCGGATAGGGTGCCCGCAGCGAGCGGGCCAGCAGCACGATGCCGGTGATGACAGCTCCCCAGACCACCACCATGCTGATGCTCATCAGGACATAGCCCCACAGGCCCATGCCGTCGTTCCAGCCGTACACTTCCCTGACCTCCGGTCACTGTAGAACGGATGCCGGCCATCCGCTGACTCCAGTATCGGCAGGAGCGCGGCCACCGCGGCAGAGCCATTGGTCCCCCTTCCAAAGCACCCACCCCCGGGTCTGGCCGGCTGCCGCGGGGGCTTTTGGCACTGGCACGGTACGACCGGCTCCGCCAGTCTGGGGAGGAGAACCAGGAGGAACGCCCATGGAGGACAGGGGGAAGGCCCGTGCCACTGCGCTTCCCCGAACGGGCTTCCTTGCCCGTTGGATCGGGTGGGTCGCCCTTGGCGAGAGCCTGGGCTTCCTTGCCCCGGTCCTCGCCGAGTACATCGGGGCCAACGCCTGGCCTGATGGCGTGCCGTTGCTCCTCGTACTGGCAGGCTTTGCCGAGGGGGCGGTCCTGGGCTGGTTCCAGGTGCGGCTCCTGCGGACCCGCCTGCCCGCCCTCGCCTCCCGCCGATGGGTGCTGCTCACGTCCGTTGCTGCCGCCGTTGCCTGGGCTGTCGGGTTGCTGCCGTCGGCCTGGCCGGCATGGCAGGACTGGCCGGTTCCGGCCCGGATCGCGGCCGGGGCGCTGGCAGCAGTCCTGTTGCTTGGCTCGATCGGGTTGGCCCAATGGATCGAACTGCGGCACCATGTTCCGCGGGCGTGGCGCTGGATCGCCGGAAGCGCGGCCGCGTGGGCGGCGGGACTGGCGGTCTTCATGGCGGTTGCGACCCCTTTGTGGGAGCCGGGGCAGGCGGCATGGCTGACCGCCGCCATCGGCGCGGGGGCGGCGGTCCTCATGGCGGCCGCCATGGCGTTGGTGAGCGGATTGGTCCTGGTCCGCCTCCTCACCGAGGACCGGCCCGCGGGCCACCGGCTTTAAAGGCTCAGGCGCCAGGGCGTGCGGCGCTAGAAGCTGCGGCGCCGGAAGCGCTTCTCCACCGCGACGACCAGGGACGCGAGAACTGCGAGGCCCAGGATGCGCAGCCAGGCTCCGCCGTCGATCGGGGCAGTGTGGAAGAGGTCGTTCATTACTGGTGTGTAGGTGAGGACCAGCTGCGCGGCTGCCTGGACCAGGACGCCGAGGATCACCCACCGGTTGCTGAAGGGCCCGATCCGCCACGCCGGCCGGGACAGGGAGCGGCAGCTGAAGAGGTAGAACACTTCAACGGCCACGAAGAGGTTCAGCGCGGCGGTCCTGGCTTCGGCAACGGATGCGCCCACGCTGAGCTCATGTTCAAAGAGCCACCAGGCTCCGGCGACAAGGAGCGCCGAGACCAGCAGGATCCGAAGGGTGAGGGTCCAGGTCAGGAGGGGACGGTCCGGTGCCCTGGGCGGACGGGACATCAGTCCCGGCTCCTTGGGTTCGAAAGCGAGCATCAACCCGAGAGCCACCGCAGTGGTCATGTTGATCCACAGGATCTGGGTGGGCAGGATGGGCAGCGCCCCGCCCACCAGGATGGCCACCAGGATCACCAGCCCTTCTGCCATGTTGGTGGGAAGGGTCCAGACGATGAACTTGGTCAGGTTGTCGAAGACGTTCCGTCCTTCCTCGACGGCTGCTTCGATCGTGGCGAAGTCGTCATCGGTCAGGACGATGTCCGCCGCCTCCTTGGCCACCTCCGTTCCCGAACGTCCCATGGAGATTCCCACGTCCGCCTGCCGCAGTGCCGGGGCGTCGTTCACGCCGTCGCCCGTCATTGCAGCAACGTGTCCGCGCGACTGCAGCGCCCCGATGAGGCGGAGCTTCTGCTCCGGCGAAACGCGGGCGAACACAGTGGCACGTTCGACGGCGTCCGGCAAGCGGTCAGCCGGGATGGCGTCCAGCTCCGCGCCGGTCAAGGCGGTGCCGTCGCCGTGGCCGGAGGCCAGGCCCACGGCCGCGGCGATGGTCATGGCAGTCCGGACATGGTCACCCGTAATCATCTTCACCGCGACGCCGGCGCGCTGGCAGGCGTGGACAGCTGAGGCGGCCGCTTCACGCGGGGGATCGAGCATCGCTTGGAGTCCGGTGAGGGTCATCCTGCCGCGCAGAGCTGTTGCGGTCAGGGGGCTGCCTGGCATGGGCAGGTACAGGATGGCTGTGGCGAGCACCCGCAGCCCGGTGTCCGCGAGCGCGTGTGCCGCAGTGAGTGCAGCGTGGTGGTGCACCGGTGCCGTTCCGCCTTTTCCGTCCATCTGGAACGCGCAGAGGTCCAGGACGCGTTCCGCGGAGCCTTTGACCAGGACGATGCTGCGGCCGTCCGGGGGACCTGGCGGATGCAGCGTGGCCATGAACTGGTGCTCGGAGGCGAAGGGCATGGCGGCCTGCCGGGGGCGCGCCGCCAGGAACCCTGCAACGTCCACACCGCCTTTCCCGGCTGCCACAAGCATTGCCGCCTCGGTGGGGTCGCCGCGGGCTCCCCAGGTGGCTCCCTCCGGGAAGACGCTGGCGTCGTTGCAGGCGCCTCCGGCGAGGAGGGACCAGTAGAGTGCCATGTTGTCGGCCGTTGCCACCGGTTGGGCACCCTTCTCCGGCTGGCCCGCGGGGTGGATGTGCCCCTCCGGGCCGTAGCCGGAACCGGTGACCCGGTAGCTGCGCTCCGGGGTCCAGATTGCCCGGACCGTCATCTGGTTTTCAGTGAAGGTGCCGGTCTTGTCGGAGCAGATCACCGTGGTGCTCCCCAGGGTCTCCACCACCGGCAGGCGGCGGACCACGGCCCGGCGTCGGGCCATCCGGCGGACGCCGATGGCCAGCGTCACCGTGACGGCGGCGGGAAGGCCTTCGGGGATGGCCCCCACAGCGAGGGCGACGGCGGCAGTAAACATCTGTGCAGGCTGCTCGCCGTGTGCCACCCCGGCGAGGAAGGCCACGGCAGCCAAAGCCAGGATGGCAATCGTCAGGGTCCCGCTGAACCGTGCCAGCTTCTGCGTCAGCGGTGTGGCCACAGGCTGGACGGCCCCCATGAGCCGGTGGATCTCGCCGAGCTCCGTTTCGCCGCCGATGGCGACGACGATCCCGGCCCCGGTGCCTGCGGTCACCAATGTGCCGCTGTAGAGCATGTTCCTCCGGTCAGCCACCGGCGTGGCCCGGGGAAGCACCACTTCGTCCTTGGACACCGGTTCCGATTCGCCGGTCAGGGCGGACTCGTCCACGCGCAACGCGGACAGCCGGACCAGGCGCAGGTCAGCCGGTACTTTGTCGCCTGCTTCCAGCAGCACGAGGTCCCCGGGCACCAGGTCCTCCGAGGGGATATGGTGCCTGCTGCCGCTTCGCATCACCACGGCCTTGGTGCGGACCAGCGAATGAAGGGCGTCCAGGGCCGCTTCCGCCCGCACCTCCTGGATGAACCCCACCAGTGTGTTGACCAGGACCACCGCAAGGATGACGCTGGTGTCCAGGAACTCGCCCAGGATTGCGGTGACGGCGGCGGCAGCCAGCAGTACATAGACCAGCGGGTTATTGAACTGCCGCGCCAACTTCCGCAGGACGCTGCCGCTGCGGGACCTCGGCAGCACGTTTTCGCCGAACTGGGCCCGTCGCTGGCTGACCTGCTCCTGGTCCAGGCCGCGGACGGCATCACTTCCGAGCAGCAGGACGACTTCATGGAAAGGCAACCCGTGGTGGGCGGGCTCCGGGGCTTTGGTTTGTGCTGCATCGCCGGCCACGGCACCGCCAGGGCGCGGCCCCTTGTGGCCCTGGTGCCTGCCGGCGGTTGCCTGGCCGGCCTTGGTTTGCCTGATCTTCGCCATGGTGCCGGGATCAGCTTCCCAGCAGGGCATCGAGGGTGGTGAAGCCGTAACCTGCGGCCCTGATCCGGTCGATGGCCTGCGGCAGCGCGTCGGCGTCCAGTGTCGTCGCGTCGTCAGGATTGGAGCCGATGTGCATCAGGACGATTTCGCCTGGCTGCAGCCCCGCCAAGGTCCTGTCCACCACGGACTGGACGCTGGCGCCACCGCTGGTGCCCTTCCAACCCAGCGTGTCCACCGTCCACCGGACCGCCACGTAGCCCAGGCTGTTGACTGTCGTGATGGTCCGGCTGTCGCGATCGCCGTAGGGGAACCGGAAGAACGGCCGTGGATCCGCGCCCGCCGCAAGGATGGCCTGCTCCGCCCCGCGCACCTGTTCGGCAATGGCGCCGTCGGTGAGGCCGGTGAAGCCGGGGTGGGTCATGGAGTGGTTTCCCACCCGGTGCCCGGCAGCCACGATCTGCGCCACGCCCTGTGGATTGTTGGCGGCCCAGTTGCCGGTCAGGAAGAACGTGCCCGTGGCGCCTTTGGCGGACAGGGCGGAAAGGATTTTGGGCAGCCCCGCCGCGTTCGCTCCCGCGTCGAACGTCAGCGCAACAACACGCCCCGCCCCGGGTAGCACGGTGAGGTCCTGGCCGAGCAGCGATCCGGGGAAGGGCGCGGCGGGTGCCGGCTCTGCGGTGGCCGGAGGCTCCGGAGGTACCGTGACGGGTGGCTCAACCGGAGTCTGGCCGGCTTCCGGCGTCCCGGTTTCCTGGGGCGCAGTGACCGTGGCGGAGCCGCTGGAGCCCGGCGGGGACGATTCGGTGGGCGAAGCCGGCGGCGGGCTGCCGCCGCCCGGCCGCAGCAGGACGGCAAGGACCGCGGCCAGGAGCGCCAACGCGAGCACCACCACGACGGCGACGGCCCGACGTCGTACTTCCTTGCCCGACGCTGCCATTACGGACCCCGGCGCGCTGTCCCGGCGGTGGTGCCCACGGCTTCCTCAGGAAGCCCTGTGCGCTTTCTCGGGAGTGTGGACCACCAGCACCGGGCAATGGGCGTGGGCCACGAGGGCCGAGCTGACCGAGCCGAGCAGCAGGCCGGCGAAGCCGCCGTGCCCGCGGCGTCCCACCACCATCATGTCGGCGTCGCGGCTGGCCTCGATGAGTGTCTCGCGGGGATGCCCGCGCACCAGCCTGACCGTGACGTTCGCCGGCGTTTCGTCGCCGAAGGCCGTCTTCACCGCCTCATCGAGGATTGCCTTGGCCCCCTCTTCGAAGTGCTCGATGCCCATCATGACGTAGCCGGCGTACATCTGCGGGTACTCCCAGCAGCCCATGGCTTCCACCTTGGCACCCAGGGAGGTGGCAAAGCGCTGGGCCTGCCGAAGCGCCTCAACTGACGGCTCCGATCCATCCACGCCCACCAGGATCCGGGCAATTGGTGCTCCGGCAACACTCATGTCAGCTCCCTCGTTTGTCCGGTCCGGTCACCGCAATCATGCCGGGCCAGGGCCGCCGGGGCTAGGGCCGAAGGTCATGGGAGGCTCCGCGGCGCCCAGGTCCAGCCGGAACGGCGGGTATTCGTCGCGCATCAGCGCGGTGTAGACGATGACCCGGTAGATCCAGCGGTTGATCCCAAGGATCAGGTCGAACAGGGGGCGCAGGTACCGGCCCGTAAACAGCAGGGCAACGGCCGCGACCAGGACCAGCAGTCCCAGCAGCGACAGGCCTGAGCCCCGCTCGTACGTAGTCCCAAAGAAGTTCTGTTCGGCTTCCCACCGCCAGGTGGTGCCTGCGAAAGCGGCCACCAGGAGCAGGTGCGGAATGGCGAGCAGCCACCACTTGATGAGGACCAGGCCCCGGGAGAGACGCTGCGGGTAGTCCACCTCGAAGTCGGCCGGATAGTTGGTACGGGCCAGGGTGAAGGGCGGGTAGACGTCAGTACCGACGGCGGCATAGGCGTAGAAGGCCACCCGCCAGTTCCAGCGGAGCACGCCGACGTTGAAGTCGAACAGCGGCCGCGGATACCGGCCGGTGAACAGGATGGCGAAGCCGGCCACGATGGTGGTGACGATGAATGCAAACCAGAGGAAGAACAGAATGATGAAATGCGGGATGGCCAGGAACCACTTCACGAGCCACATCCAGCGGGAGAGGCGGGGATCGAGTTCCCCGTAGAGCCGTGCCGGGTAGGGCGCGTAGTCAGCCGATAAGCCGCCGGGCGGGGGCGGGACGGCTCCTGGCTGGACGGATTCTGGCGGGACAACTCCGGGTGGAATTGCTCCGGGCGGCACTGTTCCGGGCGGAATTGGTCCGGGCGGGACTGCAGCGCCTGGCGAACCGGGTGGGGCCGCTCCCGCCGGCGTTGCCCCTGGCCCCGCCGGACCGGCGGGGTAGGGGCTGCCGGGAGGGGCGCTGCCTGGATACGCACTGCCGGGATAGGCACTGCCCGGATAGGGGCCGCCGCTGGCATACGGACCGCCCTGGTAGGGCCCTCCGGGGTAGGTGCTGCCGGTGTAGGGACCGCCTGCCGGCGGCCTGGCCGGCGGACCCGCGTGCCGCCCGAGCCCCATGGCGCCGAACACAATCAGGGGGATCCCGATCAGGAGGGCGATGGTTCCGCCCACCAGCAGGCCGGTGGCTGCCGGCCCGATCAGCTCGGACCGGAAGCCGGCCTGCATCCGGACGTCCACCCCGGAGGAGGCATCAGCGTTCATCACCACGATTTCCCAGGTGCCGGCCGCGAGGTCCCAGGTCAGCTCCTGCTGCCCCGGACCTGACACCGAGGTGGTCCAGAAACCCTGCCCGGCAGGCGGCGTGGCGGGTGTGTCCCCGGGGATGTCGCGGTACTCCGCACGGTCGCCCCGCCGGAAGGCATTGAGCAGCTCCGAACGATGGACGCCTGAGAGGTAACGCTCGACGTCCGCCTGCGGGCCGATGCCGATGAACACCTCCTTGCCCGGTGATGCGGATTCCGCCCGCAACCGCAGCGTCCCGATGTCGAAGGGAACCCTGCCCGGCACGTCTTCGCGGAAAGTCTCCATCCGTGGTGACGTGATTGCATAGGAGCTGACGGAAAAGCGGTTGGTACTGGACGTCAGGTACCCGTCGCCCTGGGCGGCTCCCACGGCTGACGCCACGGCACCGCCCGCCAGGGCAGCCAGGCCCGGCACCGCCAGCAGGATCCCGAGAATGAGCATGATGATGGCGGCGGGCTTTTTCATGGTGTGGTTCCTTGCACCTGGGAAACTCGGCGTGGAAGAGGAGCTGGTGGGACAGGGCGCAGCTGCCGCTGCGCACTAGATCTGGCTCACGCCGGCCTCGGTCCTGGTGATGATGGTGGGGCAGGGGAGGTGCCTCAGGACACCGTGGGCGGTCGAACCGAGGAGAAGGCGCTTGAAGGCGCCCCGGCCGCGGCTGCCCACCACCAGCAGCCGCGCACCGGACGCGGCATCCACCAGCGCATCCACCGGTCCGCGCTCGGTCTCAAGCCGCTGGTGAACCGTGAGGTCCGGGTAGTCCTCCTTGAGCCCGGCGACGGTTTCGGAAAGCACAATCCGTTCTTCATCGACGGCCAGGCTTGCCAGGGTGGCTGTTGACAGGCCGGCGTCGATAACGGGGTTGGGGACGCTGATGGCGTAGACCACCGTCAGTTCGTCGCCGTCCCGGTCCGCTTCCGCTGCGGCGAACGCAACGGCCTGGGTTGCTTCGGGGGACCCGTCCACGCCGACCACTACGCCCGTCCTGCCCTCAAGGTCCTGGGTTCCGACGACGGCGACCGGGACCTTCGCGCCCTTGGCGACCTGCAGCGCCCGGTCGGCCAGCGTGCCGCCGAGGTGGCCGCTGCCGGAGCCGACCACCATCATCGACGTCCTTTTGGAGTACTTGGCCAATGATCCGCCCACGCTGCCGGTGAGGAGTTCGGTGCTGACCGCCGGCTCAACTCCGTCCAGGCGGGCGGCAGCCTTCTGCAGGAGTTCCTGGCCAACTTCCTGGAGGGTGCCGAACCAGGGGTACGGCTCCGCTACCCAGCGGTCGTCCACGACATGGAGGAGGACCAGCGGCAGGCCGGCGCGTTTGGCCCGGGCGGCCGCCCACAGGACCGCGGCCTGGCTCTGGGCCGAATCATTGGTGGCCACAGCGATTGGTTTACGGGTTGTCATGGCCGCACTTCCTGATCTTTTCGAAAGTTCCAGTAATGAGCAGGGCGCCGCCAGGCGCCCGGACCGCAGCCCAGCCATGCCGTGGTCCTGCCCTTCAAGACTGGCTCCGGGCGCCGCGGCGCTGTAGGGCCAAAAGTCACAGGACTGGATAATCCGGCAAGGGGCGTCCGGCCCGCCCGGTGCCCCCGTGTGGTCAAATTTGCCGCCGGGCGGTTCCCACGGGGCACGATTCGTCAGTATGCTTACTAATGTCCTCCGAAGAGAAAGGCACCATCATGACTGAACAGAACCTCCCCGACGACCAACTGGAAGTAGTCCAGGAAGACGACGTGCTGCTCGACCAGGCGCCCGGTGCCGCCTCTTCCCTTGAACTTGATCCGGTATCGGGGGAGCCCGACAGCTACCCGGGGGCCGCGGAGAACAACCCGGACCGCTGGCAGGAGGACCCGCTGCTGCAGGACGAGGCGGTATCCGGCGAAGAGGAAGACTTCCTCAGCGAGCAAACCCTCCGTGATGAGACCGCCCGGGCGCGGTATGAAGCCGGCGACGAGCAGGTGCCGCCGGATGCGCCCACGCTCGGAGAGGCAGCGGCAGACGTCGACTTCGGCGAAGTGCCCACCGGCCTGGAAGCGGACGGCAGCGACGACGAGGAGAATTTCGGCGGCTCCCCGCTCAGCGAGTTCGAACCCGAGGACCTGGAGCACTGACAGCCCAGCCGGCGCGGCCGCGGCAGGCAGGGGAGGAGACGCCATGAAGACCAACGAACTGCTGGCTGACGCCTTCGGGCGGATCCAGGCAGTGGTAACGCAAACCCTCGACGGCCTCGATGAGGCCGCCCTGCAGCGGCGGCCGGCGGGCACCGGCAATTCCATCGCGTGGCTAATCTGGCACCTTGCCCGGGTGGAGGATGCGCAGGTGGCTCCGGCTGCCGGGCTGGAACAGGTCTGGACGGCGCAGGATTTCGTGTCCCGCTTCGGGCTGCCGCTCACCCGGCAGGACACCGGCTACGGCCATACCAGCGGCCAGGTGGACGCGGTGCATGCGCCCCGGGAACTCCTGCAGGAATACTACGACGCCGTGCACCGGCAAACAGCCACCGTCCTGTCAGGGCTCCGGGACGCCGACCTTGACCGCGTTGTCGACAGGAACTGGGACCCACCGGTCACCTACGGGGTGCGGCTGGTGAGCATCCTTGCCGACTGCCTCCAGCATGCCGGCCAGGCCGCCTACGCCAAGGGGCTGCACGGAGGGGAGGCGGACCGGGCCGGTGCGTGAGCTGGTGGTCCTGGGCACCGCCTCGCAGGTGCCCACGCGGGCCAGGAACCACAACGGCTACTTCCTGGGCTGGGACGGAGAAGGACTGCTCTTCGACCCCGGTGAAGGCACCCAGCGACAGATGATCCACGCCGGCGTCTCTGCCACCCGGATCACCAGGATCTGCCTGACCCACGTGCACGGCGACCACTGTTTCGGCCTGCCGGGAGTGCTGTCGCGGATGGCCCTGGACGGCGTGTCCCACCCGGTGCACCTGCATTATCCGGCGGCCGGCGAGGAGATCGTCCGGGCCCTTCTTTCCGTCAGTTCGCCAGGCGTAGACCTGCGGCTGCACCCCCATGGTTCAGCCGGAACCGTGGCCGAGGGCCTGGAGGTCCGGCCACTCAAGCACCGGATCGAGACGTTCGGTTACCGGCTCACCGAACCGGACGGCCGCACTTTCCTGCCGGAGCGGCTTCGCGCCGCCGGCGTCGCCGGCCCGGACATCGGGCGGCTGCAGCGCGGGGGCAGCCTTGAGGGGGTGCCGCTCGAGGAAGTGAGCATTCCGCGGCCGGGCCAGCGCTTCGCCTTCATCATGGACACGGCGCCTTGCGCCGGCGCCGACGAACTCGCCTCCGGGGCGGACCTGCTGGTCACGGAATCAACGTTCAGCGACGACGACGGCGGGCTGGCTGAGCAATACCGCCACCTCACCGCCGGGCAGGCGGGGCAGTTGGCGGCGGCCGCGGACGCGCGCATCCTGGTGCTGACGCACTTCTCGGCGCGGTACGGCGACGACGTCTCACTGCTGGCGGCCCAGGCGAAGGCGCGCGCCCCCGCTGTGGCGGTGGTGGCGGCGGACGACCTGCAGCGCATCGCCGTTCCCCCGAGGCGCACTGCGCCGGGATTTACGGTCCGGACCGGATTCGCGCCCCGCACCCCCCAGGACGAACCACGGAGATAGGGTTGAAACATGACGGCAGCAGCTGAATCCATGGTCACGCTCGACGGCAAGTTCGCCCGCGAACTGGCCGAACTCGCCGTTCCCTGGCAGGCCGAGGAAGCCCCGGCTCCGGAACTGCTGGTGCTGAACGAGGCGCTGGCCAATGATCTGGGCCTGGACCCGGGCTACCTCCGCAGCCCCGAAGGCGTCCGGCTCCTGGTGGGCAACCATGTCCCGGAGGGTGCCACACCGGTGGCACAGGCGTATGCCGGGCACCAGTTCGGCGGGTACTCGCCCCTGCTCGGTGACGGCCGCGCCCTGTTGCTGGGTGAGGTGGCGGACCGCAGCGGACGCATTCGCGATGTCCACCTCAAAGGCTCCGGCCGCACTCCGTTCGCCCGCGCCGGGGACGGCCGTGCCGTCGTCGGGCCCATGCTGCGGGAGTACCTGGTCAGCGAGGCCATGCATGCCCTCGGGATCCCCACCACCCGCTCCCTTGCCGTCGTGGCCACCGGGCGGCAGGTGCGGCGCGACGGGATGCTGCCCGGGGCCGTCCTGGCCAGGGTGGCGGGCAGCCACCTGCGTGTCGGCAGCTTCCAGTACGCGCGGGCAACGGAGAATACCGGCCTGCTGCGGAGGTTGGCGGACCACGCCATTGCCCGCCATTACCCGGGCGCTGCGGAGGCGGAAAACCCCTACCTGGAACTGTTCCGGTCCGTGGTCTCGGCCCAGGCTTCCCTGGTGGCCCGGTGGATGCTGGTCGGGTTCGTGCACGGGGTGATGAACACGGACAACATGACCATCTCCGGGGAGACGATCGACTACGGCCCGTGCGCTTTCATGGACGCGTTCAACCCTGGTGCCGTCTACAGTTCCATCGACGTCAGCGGACGCTATGCCTACGCCAACCAGCCCGTTCTTGCCGAATGGAATCTCGCCAGGCTGGCCGAGGCGATGCTGCCGCTGATCGACGAGGACCAGGAGAAGGCAGTAACGCCGGCGGTGGAGGCGCTGGGAGCATTCCGCGGGCAATACAGCGCCGCGTGGTCCAGCGGCATGAGGGCCAAGCTGGGCATTCCCGAGGCCGCGGCCGGCGATGAGGAAGCCTCAGCCGTGGTGGACGGGGCTATCGCCATCCTCAAGGATGGCCCCGTCGACTACACCCTGTTCTTCCGGAACCTCGGCAAGGCTGCCGGCGGCGACCTCCGGCCCGCCCGCGGCATGGTCCTTGACCTGGCGGCCTTTGATGCCTGGGTTGGGCGGTGGCAGGCCCTGGGTCCCGACCAGGAGCTGATGGACAGCGTGAACCCGGCGTACATTCCGCGCAACCACCTGGTGGAAGAAGCCCTTGCGGCCGCCACCGGGGGAGACCTGGGTCCCCTGCGCCGGCTGCTGGAAGCGGTCACTGAACCCTTCACCGAGCGGCCCGGGCTGGAACGCTACGCCGAGGGAGCGCCCGAAGACTTCGGGAGTTACATGACCTTCTGCGGGACCTGAACACAGAAGGGCGGCGGCCGGGAGTCCCGGCCGCCGCCCTTCTTTAAACCGCGCGGTGGTTAGGCTACGCGGACCGCGGAGTAGCCGCCGAGCCAGCTGATGGAGTGTACCTCGGTGGTGTAGCCGTTGACGCCGCCACTGACCACCTGGCCGTTGCCGGCGTACACGCCAACGTGGCCGGAGGTGATGATGAGGTCACCGGGGGCCGGGCTGCCCACCACACTGCCGTACTGGAAGAACTGGGTGGGGGCCAGATCGCCCACAGACTTGCCCACGGAGCGCAGGGCCTTCTCCACCATGGCGGTGCAGTCCTGCTGGACACCCAGCTGGCCGTAGGCCGAAGCGAGGATCGCTGCGCCCGTGCCGGTACCGGTGGAGGCCGGGGTGGCCGACGCGTAGGACATGTTCATCCCGGTGTTCACCGGGGTGGACGCCGCAGCCGCCGTCACGGGTGCCGGGGCGGCAGCGGGTGCCGGAGCAGGTGCCGGGGCTGCCGCAACGTAGCCGGCACCCGGAATCTGGATCTGGTCGCCCGGGTAGATGATCGAGGACAGCCCCAGTCCATTGGCGGACAGGACGTCGTTCAGGCCAACACCGTGGGCTGCCGCGATGGCGCCCAGGGTGTCGCCGGAAACCACCGTGTGGACGGTGCCGGCAGCAGCAGCCGGCGCTGCAACCTGCGCGGCGGGCGCGGCGGTGGCCTCGACGTTAGCCTGCGCTGTGGTGTCCGGGGCGGTTACACCTGCGTGGGCCGGCGCACCGACCCCGAAGGCAATGCCGGATGCTGCTGCCACTGCGAGCGCCGGGCGGCCCAGCGAGCGGGCCTGGGACTTTGCTGTCGCGGCGAGGCCCTCGAGCACAATTGAGCGGGCCGGAGTCGCGCGGTGACGGGCTGCATTGGAAATTTTTGACACGGTTGATCGCCTCTCCCATGCCTGCGGGGTGAGCTGTCGGGTTCGGGCTGGAGATGCCCGGCCGAAAGCACCCGCGACGGACGGAGGCGCTATTCGACTTAACCCCAAGGCCTCAAGAGGCCATGGAAATGTGGTTCCCCCGTCCCTGCCAGCTGGAAACGATCGAATCCCGGGTCAGCGGCAGGGCTCGGCAAGCTGATGGGAATGTCCCGTCTGGGAGGGACACCATCCGACCATAACCCGCGCTCGGGCCAATTGTCACATTTGGATAACATGCGATGCTTTCCTCTCGAATTCAGCAATCGTCTTGATGCCCCACTTTGGCCTGCTGCTGCTGCCTGCTTGGGACGGTTTGGTAACGCTTCAGCACCAACCTCCGCCAAGGCCGGGTAAGCACCCCGTAAGCTTCTGCACTATGCCCCTGGCCGTGACCAGGATCAAGGCTCCCGGAAGCCGCGCCAGCCCGGCCCCCTCGGTGCCCGACGCATCACCGGTGACGGCGGTGCCAACTATGACTCCCCGTGCGGCGCCTGGAACCACTCGTATCCGGGAACTGTTACTGAGGGGCGCTAGGCTTTCCCTATGCCAGACGTTGAACGGTTCCGGGTGCTGCTCGAGCAGGAGCGGGAACGGAGGTCGGCGTTGCTGCCCGAGCTCCGGGCGGATATCGCGGCGGCGAATTCGGCGCGCCAGGACTCGAACGTCGACGACGAGCACGACCCCGAGGGCGCCACGATTGCCTTTGAGCTCTCCCAGGCGTCGGCCCTCCTGAAGCAGAGTTCCGCGGGCCTGGACCAGGTGGAGGCGGCCCTGGCCCGGATCGCCGCCGGCACCTACGGTATCTGTGCCGTGTGCGGGGAGCCCATCGCCGAGGGCCGGCTGGAAGCCCGGCCGTGGACCCCTTATTGCATCCGGCATGCCGCGGCAGGGCGGGGACAATGACCGGTGCCACGGATACGGTGGCTGCTGCGGCGGAGTTCATCGACCGGACCCTCCAGAACGAGGGCGCCTGGTACCGGGCGGACGACGTTGGCAGCAGGCTGGGCGGGGCCCTTGCCTCCTACGGCTCGTCCGTGGGGGCGGTCCGCGGTACTGTGCGCGATGCCCTGCGCAAATTCAAGGCCCTTGACCACGACGGCACGGTCATGCTTGCTTCGGCGCTCTGGGGCCAGCCCAAACCCGGTGCCCGGCCCGTTTTTGAGCGGCGCCTGGCCGCCGTCGTGCTGCTGCAGTCAAAGGTCCGCATCCTCAGGCATTCGGACCTGACCCGCCTTGAGGGGTTCCTCCGTACCGCGCTGGCGCAGGAACTGGCGGAAGCGATGCTCGCGCACGTCCTGGTGCCGCTGCTGGCGGGACTGGGGGAACGCGAACGGCAGCGCGCCGACGTTGTCCTGGCAAGGTGGCGGGAAGACCCGGACCCGCAGTTGCAGGCGGCCGCGGACGCCCTTGAAAAGGACCTGACCCTTAGAAACGCACTTGGGAGATCCAATGAACGAACCGTTTGACCTCGACCGTTTTGTCACCGCCCAAAACCGCGGTGGAACCTATGAACAGGCGCTGGGGGAGCTGCAGGTCGGCAACAAGACCGGCCACTGGATGTGGTTCATCTTTCCGCAGATCGCCGGACTGGGGCGCAGTGCCACGTCCCGCACCTATGCCATCGCGTCGCTGGCCGAAGCCCGGGCGTACCTGGACCACGACGTCCTCGGCCCCCGGCTGCTCGAATGCGCGCAGGCCCTGACCAACCACCCCGACCGGTCCGCCGAGGATATCCTGGGCGGCATCGATGCGCAGAAACTGCGGTCCTCCATGACACTGTTCCTCCGGGCGGCGCCCGGAGAAACAGTGTTCAAGACCGTCCTGGCCCAGTTCTTCGACGGCCAGCCGGACGAGGCCACCGACGCGCTGCTTGCCGAACAGGAAGCTGCCGGATAACGGCAACTGCTACGGCGTGGGGCTGCCGCCGTTGACGTTGAGCGTTTCGCCCACCACGTAGCTGGACTCCGGCGAGGCGAGGAAGACATACGCGGGCGCCAGTTCGGCGGGCTGCCCGGCCCGGCCCAGGGGAGTGGACTGGCCGAACTCCGGCAGTTCCTCCTTCGGCTGGCCGCTGCTCACCTGCAGCGGGGTCCAGATGGGGCCCGGAGCCACCGCGTTCACCCGGATCCCCTTCGGTGCCAGCTGCTGCGCAAGGCCCTTCGTGAAGTTGTTGATGCTGGCCTTGGTGGTGGCGTAGTCCACCAGCGTGGGTGACGGGTTGTACGCCTGGATCGAGGTGGTGTTGATGATGGTGGAGCCCGGAGGCATGTGCGGCACCGCAGCCTTGGTCAGCCAGAACATGGCGTAGACGTTGGTCTTCAGCGTGTGGTCGAACTGCTCGTCAGTGATGTCCTGCAGGTCCTTCTGGGCCACCTGCTTGCCGGCGTTGTTGACCAGGATATCCACGCCGCCCAAGACGGCCACGGCGGTATCCACCAGGTCCCTGCAGGCCGCCGCGTCCTTGAGGTCGCCGGGGACTTTCACCGCCTTGCGTCCCGCGGCCTCGATGATTCCAGCGATCCGCGATGCGTCTTCTTCTTCCTGCGGCAGGTAGGACAGGACGACGTCGGACCCCTCACGGGCGAAGGCAATCGCCGTTGCCGCCCCGATGCCGGAGTCCGCCCCGGTAATAATGGCGCGCCGGCCTTCCAGCCGCCCTGTGCCGCGGTAGGTCTCTTCGCCCAGGTCGGCCTTGGGCTCCAGTTCCGCGTCCAGGCCCGGTTCGGGCTGGTGCTGCTCTGGCGGGGAGATCTTCCCGTAGGCGGTCACGGGGTTGCGGAACGTGTACTGGTCGGTCATGCGGTCCTCCTCATCGCGCAAAAAACTAAGCATGCTTACATTTCCCAGCCTAGGCAATCATTCCGCCCCTGCCAACCCGCTCAGGCGCGGGGAACCTCCACCAGCCTGACCTCCGCCAGCCGCCCGCCGTCAACGGCCGCTTCCATGTAGGTGCAGGCCGGCTGCCGGCGCCGGTCGGTGGGGGAGCCGGGATTCAGCAGCCGGAGCCCCCCGGGCGAGGTGGTGTCCCACGGGATGTGGCTGTGTCCGAACACCAGGACGTCCGCGTCCGGGTACAACGACTCGCAGCGCAGGTCCCGGCCCTTGGCCGGCCCCGTCTCGTGGACCATCGCAAACCGGACGCCGTCCAGGGTGATGCGTGCCGTCTCCGGGAGCCGCCGGCGCAGTTCCGGGCCGTCATTGTTGCCGTGGACACCCAGCAGCAACGTGCTGCGTTCCTCGAACTCATCCAGCAATGCCGGCTCCACCCAGTCGCCGGCATGGAACACCACGTCGGCGCTTTCGACGGCGGCCCACACCCGTTCCGGCAGGTTCCTGGCGCGCTTGGGCACGTGGGTGTCGGCGAGAAAAACCAGTTTCAGCGGCATACCGGAATCCTGCCATGCCTGCCCTGTTCCCGCAGGCCGCCGAGTCGTAATCTGGGGGCTGGGAGGTGATTGCCATGGAGGCAGCCCAAGGCGACCGCATCGTGGTGCGCGGACGGACCGTCGGATCCGCAGACCGGCACGGGGTGATCCTGGAAGTCCGTGGCCAGGGCGGGGCCCCGCCCTATGTTGTCCGCTTCGACGACGGGCACGAGACTGTCATGTACCCCGGCGGCGATTTCGCCGTCGAACGCGGCCACGCAACCTGACACCCGCCGGTACCTGACGTCCCGCCGGCGCATTGCCCCTGTAACGCAGTTCCGCTGTAAGCCGGAAGCACCTGTCAGACTGGAGCAATGGAACATTTTCCGGCCTCCGCTTCGTCCTCACGGCCTCCGCAGCGCACAGGTCCGCGCGACCCGGGTGATGCCTGGGTGGAGGGTGACCGCGGCCGCTACTGGGGCAGGTTCGGCGCGGCCGGTGTCCTGGCGTACGACCCCGCCAAGGGCGTCCTCCTCCAGCACCGCGCCGTGTGGAGCCACAACGGCGGAACCTGGGGGCTGCCCGGCGGGGCGCTGCACGAGGGCGAGGAAGCCGTCGACGGCGCACTCCGCGAGGCCTACGAAGAGGCTGCGGTCCCATCGGAGAGCGTGGAGGTGCTCTTCACCTCGGTGCTGGACCACGGCTACTGGTCCTATACCACCGTGGTGGTGCGGGTACGGGAATCCTTCGACCCCGTAATCAGCGACCCGGAAAGCATCGCATTGCTGTGGATTCCGCTGTCCGAGGTGGACGGCCTGGACCTCCACCCAGGGTTCGCGGCATCCTGGCCCGGCCTCTTGGACCGACTTGGCGGACGGGCCTAGTACCCCTCGCCGTATTCGGCCGTCACCAGGATGGGCAGGTGGTCGGAGTTGCCGCGCGGAAGTGTTTCCACGCTTGCGATGTCCAGGCCCAGCGAGGTGGCGAAGTCGAAGTGGCCCTTGAACACCTTGTAGCGGGTGTAGGTGCGGCGGTTGCTGAGGGAGAGCGCGTACCCGGAGTTCTTCATGTGCATGTCCAGGTTCTTGGTGAAGAACGGGTAGTTGAAATCCCCTACCATCAGCGTCATCAAGCCCCTGCCCATGCTCAGCAGTTCGGCGTGCGCTGCATGGATCTGCTTGCGCCGCAGGGAGTTGGAGGCAGTGAGCGGCGCCGCGTGGAACGAGCCTATGACCAGTTCGTGCTGGGTCTCGTTGTCCATGACACGCGTCCCGATGAGGCGCTCGTGCGCGGGGGCCAGCACGCGGTCGTGCATGGATTTCTTCAACGCAAAGGACTGCGTGTCCAGGGCGGTGAACCGGCTGGTGCGGTAATAGATGGCCAGGCCCAGCCGGTTGCCCTTGGTGACGTCTGCCAGGTGCAACGGGCCCAGCGTCTCGGGCAGGTCGCTGGCATCCACCTCCTGGAGGCAGAGCGCATCGATGTCGTGATTCCGTGCCAGGGCGAGAAGTTCGCCGCTCGCCTTGTGCTTGCGGAGGTTGTAGCTGATGACGCGCATGAAATACCTCTTTTGAGGTTGCTGACAGGACCAGTTCCTGAGTCTAGTGCGATGCCTGCACGGACACCCCAACATTTCGCCCGCTGCCCGGCGTGCCGTCCCGGCACGGGATAGAGTTAGGGCCAATTCACCGAAATCCCTGAAGGGGCCAGCGTTGACTGCAGATCTGCCCGAACTCGCCGAAGGCAACTTTTACTACCAGGCGCTCGGTGGCGGCCGTTTCCGGTCGACCATCCACGCCCAGGGCGCCTGGAATGCCCACGAACAGCACATGGCTCCCGCCTCCGGACTGATGGCCGAGGCCCTGGAGCGGCACGAGCCGCGCGCAGACCTGCGGATGGCCCGGCTCAGCTACGAGATCCTGGGGCTGATTCCAGGGGGCGAATTCCAGATTGAGACCACCACGCTTCGGCCCGGGAAGACCATAGAACTGGTCCAGGCCGAACTCGTGGCCGGCGGCCGCACGGCGATCCGTGGCACCGCGTGGCGGATGGTCACCAGCGACACCAGTGGCGTGGCCGCCGTCGAGGATCAGACGATTCCGGGCCCCGACGAATGCAAGCCGTATGACGGCTCCGCCGTCTGGCCCGGCGGCTTTATCCGTTCGCTGGAGATGCGGGTGGCTGAAGGCCACCGGCCGGGAGCAGGCAAGGTGTGGCTGCGCACGGAGCACCCCTTGACGGACCAGGCCGACAGCGGCGACACAGCCCGGCTCATGGGCCTGGTGGACACCGCAAACGGCATCGCCGCCCGCGTCCCGCCCGGCAAGGACAGCTACGCCTTTCCCAACCTGGACCTCCAGATCCACATGTACCGCAGGCCAGGGGGCGAGTGGCTGGGGCTGGACAACGCCGTCTCGTTCGGCCGCGACGGGATCGGACTCACCTCAACGGTGCTGCACGACCGTCAGGGGCCCTTTGGCCGGGCCGAGCAGATCCTGACGCTCCGCAGGACCTGACGAGCCCGCGCCCCCCGTAAACGCGCAGGGGACGGCCGTCCGGGGCAGGTCCGCGGAGGCAGGCGGTAGGCAACGTGCCGGATGTATCGTTGTATATCGTTGGCGTTTCACAGAGGAGATCACCATGCGTGGTTCATTCCCGGCAGGCGGATTCGGCGGCAACAACATCGACGCCATGTGGCAGGCCGTCGAGGAGCTCCGCTCACGCTTTGAAAAACACGGGAGCACCCGTGCAGGCAAAGGTGAAGTGCGTGCGGCGGTGCTGGCACTGCTGGCGGAGCGTCCCATGCACGGCTACCAGATCATCCGCGAGATCGAAGACCGCAGCGGCGGCGCCTGGAAACCCAGTGCGGGTTCCGTGTACCCCACGCTGCAGCTGCTGGCCGACGAAGGTTCCATCAAGGCCGAGGAATCCAATGGCCGCAAAATCTACTCCCTGACCGAGTCGGGCCGCGAAGAGGCAGCTGCCCACCACGGCCCCGCGCCCTGGGATGCTGCGGCCGCCGGCTCCGGATCCCTGCCCAGGGCCGCCGTCGAGCTCGCCCAGGCTACAGCCCAGGTGGGGCGCACGGGCTCGCCGGAGCAGGTGCAGGAGGCGGTGGCAGTGCTCGATGAGGCGCGCCGCCGGATGTACGCGATCCTCGCGCGGAACTGACGCGGGTGGCGCCAAGCGTCCAGGACCGCGGCGGGCCCCTGCCCGGCGCCGGAGATGGCGGTGCCGTAAACAGCAGCGCCGGGGACGGCCAGGACGGAGAAGTCCGGGCCGGAAGCACCCGTGCCCGTTACCGCCGCATCCTGCGCTTCGCCGCCTGGAACCTGGCAGCCATCTGGTGGTTTGAGCTGTTCCTCCCCAGGATCGGGCTGGGCCGGCTCGCAGAACGGACCCGCTCGCGCAGGATGCGGCAGTTCGCCCGGCGTTTCCATGACCTTGCCGTGGAACTTGGCGGCCTGATGATCAAGGTGGGCCAGTTCCTGTCCTCCAGGCTCGACGTCCTTCCCCCCGAGATCACCAAGGAGCTCGAAGGGCTGCAGGACGAGGTGCCGCCCGTTCCCTTTCCGCAGATCCGGCGCCTGGCCGAGAAGGAACTTGGCGCGCCCCTCGCAGAGGTCTTTGCCGCCCTGGAGGAGGTTCCGATCGCGGCAGCGTCGCTCGGCCAGGCACACCTGGCCCGCCTCAATCCGCTCGACGGTGCGGACACCGGGCTGGACAGGGTGGTGGTGAAGGTGCAGCGGCCAGGCATCGGCGCCATCGTCGACGTCGACCTCGCCGCCCTGCGCAGGGTGGGCGGATGGCTCAAGCGGTTCCGGGTGGTCGCCGAACGTGCCGACGTGCCCGCCCTCGTGGAGGAATTCGCGCAGACAAGCTTCGAGGAGATCGACTACCTGCACGAGGCAGCCAACTGCGAGCGGTTCGCGGAGGACTTTGCCCGGGACGCCAAGGTGGCCGTGCCCGGCGTCGTCTGGGAGCGGTGCACCCGCCGGGTCCTCACCCTCGAGGACGTGACGGCCGTCAAGATCACCGATAAGGCCGGGCTCCGGGCGCTTGGAATCGACCCCGCCGAGGTGGCCCCCGTCTTCGCGGCCGTCATGTTCGACCAGCTGTTCACGAACGGCTTCTTCCACGCCGACCCGCACCCCGGCAACATCTTTGTCACCCCTGTCCCGGCCGGCGGCGACGGGCGCCCGTGGAAACTGACATTCATCGACTTCGGCATGATGGGCGAAGTTCCCGCCTCGACACGCAAAGGCCTGCGGAAACTGCTGATTGCGGCCGCCGCCCGCGATGGCAAGGGACTCGTGGCCGCCATCCGGGAAGTAGGCGTGCTGGTGCCCACCGCGGACACAGTGGAGCTCGAGCGCGCCATGACACACCTCTTTGCCCGCTTCGGCGGGATGGGCTTCGCCGAACTGCGCGAAGTGGATCCGCGCGAATTCCGTGACTTCGCTGTGGAGTTCGGCGATGTGGTCCGTTCGCTGCCCTTCCAGCTGCCGGAGAACTTCCTGCTGATCATCCGCGCCATGTCCCTGACCTCCGGGGTGTGTAGTTCGCTGGACGAGCGGTTCAACCTGTGGGATTCGGTGGAACCCTATGCGGCGCAGCTGCTGCGGGACGAGCGCGGCAACTTCGTCCAGGATGTTGCCCGGCAGGCGGTGGACGCCGCCGGAATAGCCCTCGGCCTGCCCGGGCGGCTGGACGCCCTGGCTGCCCGGCTCGAAGAGGGATCGCTGCCCCTGGCGGTCCCGCGGCTGGAGCGGCAGGTGGCCCGGCTGGACCGCGTGGCCAGGCGTTCGGCGTCGGTCATGGTCTTCGGCGCCCTCCTCGTCTCAGGTGCCGTGCTCCGGGGCGCGGACCCCGTCCTGGGCAGCGTGCTGATGATCGCGTCTGCGCTTCCGCTGCTCCACGGGCTGTGGGTGGGCCGCCGGCACTGACCTCCGCAGGCTTCCCTGCCGTGTCAGGGACAGGCAGTGGCACGGCGTAACCTAGGGGTGGCCGTCCGCCAGGACTGGCACTGACCGCGGGACACAGGGAGCAAGGCAAGATGCACGACGCCGGAACGGGACTGGCCACATGAACGCGCCGCGCACTTTGACCGTGGTACGGCAGGACGTGTCCCTCGGCGCAGGCCGCGACCTTGAATTCGGGCTGGAACTGCTGGCGCGGGCAAAAAACGGCGGGATCGGCCCCACCCTGCGGCTGTACCGCCCGGCGCCGACCGTTGCCTTCGGCCAGCGGGACACCCGGCTGCCCGGATTTGAAGCCGCGGCCCAGGCCTGCCGCGACGACGGCTTCGAACCACTGGTCCGCCGGGCCGGGGGACGCGCCGCTGCGTACCATCAGGGAACGTTGGTGGTGGACCACATCGAGCCGGACGCGGACGCCATTGCCGGATCGAAGACGCGGTTCGGCTACTTTGGCGAACTGTTCGCCCAGGCCCTGCGCCTCGTGGGGGTGCAGGCGGACGTAGGGGAAATCCCGGGGGAGTACTGTCCCGGGGAGTTCAGCGTTCACGGCACCGACCCCGCCGACAGCTCCCGCCGCGTGAAACTTGTGGGCACCGCACAGCGGGTGGTCTCCGGCGGCTGGCTCTTCAGCTCCGTGATCGTGGTGGAAGACTCTCCACCAATCCGCAAAGTGCTCACGGACAGTTACGCCGCACTCGGGCTGGACTGGGACCCCGCCACCGCCGGCGCCGCCAACGACCTCGTGCCGGGCCTTGCCGTGGATGACGTGGAGCAGGCCCTCCTTAAGACCTATGCGGGCCATGCCACCCTGGAATCTGCTCCATTCAGCAGCCTGGGGGCATGACCCGCATCAGAAAAGTCCCGGCAGGCGCTTAGGCGGCCAGCCGGTCCCTGACCTCGGCTGCCGACGGGTTGGTGGCCGCCGTGCCGTCCGGGAAGAGGACCGTGGGGACGGTGCGGTTGCCTCCGTTGAGCTGCTCCACGAGTTCGGCGGTACCGTCCACCTCTTCGATGTTGATCTCGGTGTAGCCGATGCCCTGGGCGTCGAGCTGCTTCTTCAGCCGGTTGCAGTAGCCGCACCAGGTGGTCGAGAACATGGTGATGGTGCCGGATTCGGGAGTGAAGTCCACAGGGCTCTCCTAGCGTCGATTGAAAGGTTTCCTTACCGTCAACGGTAGCGTGCACAGGCGTATTCCCCGTCCCCGGCGGCGCGGTGTGCCGCCTGCATGACAGTATGTGGCGCCGGTGGCATGCTGGTGCCATGTGTGGACGCTACGTAATGGCACGGGCCGTAGGGGATCTGCTGGCCGAATTCGACGCCGAACTGGAAGACGAGGTCAGCATTCCGCCCTCCTGGAATGTGGCCCCCACGGATGCCGTCCCCATCGTCCTGGAGCGGGTCAAGGACGACCATGAAGTCCGCCAGCTGCACGTCGCCCGCTGGGGTCTGGTTCCGTCCTGGGCCAAGGATCCCGGAATCGGTTCGCGCATGATCAATGCCCGCAGCGAGACAGTACTGGAGAAGCCGGCGTTCCGGAAGGCAGCGCAGTCCCGGCGCTGCGCTGTGCCGGCTGATGGATACTACGAATGGAAACAGGGTCCCGGGAAGGCGAAGCAGCCCTACTACGTGCATCCCGGGCAGGGCCACGGCCTGGTCTTCGCCGGCCTGTACGAATGGTGGAAGGACCCGTCCGTGCCCGAGGGTGAGCCTGGACGCTGGCTGCTCTCGACGTCCATCCTGACGGCGGACACACCGCCACCCGGGACGGAATCCACGGTTTTCGGAAAGTTGACGGCGTTGCATGACCGGGTGCCGCTGCCCATGGACAAAGCCACGATGGAGGCCTGGCTGGATCCGCAGGCGGACGACGCCGCCGCTTTGGTGGACCTGGTGCGGGCAGGAGTCAAGGACGCGGCCGCGGACTGGCAGGTGGACTCAGTGGGCAAAGAGGTGGGCAACGTGCGCAACAACGGGCCTGAACTGATCCGCCCGGTGGAAGCCCTGTTCTAGCTGAAGCCCTGTTCCAATGGAGGCCCTGTTCCAGCAGCCGCTGCCGATGGCGGCCCGTTCCCTCACACGGTGACCGTGCCGGCGTCGTCCACTGTCCAGTTGGGGTTGTAGGCAACCTCCCAGCGGAACCCGTCCGGATCGGCAAAGTAGCCCGTATAGCCTCCCCACGGCTGGGTGACCGGCTCCGCGATGATGGCGGCGCCGGCTTCGGCCGCCTCTTCCATCACCCGGTCCACGTCTGCGGCGCTGGCGAGATTGTGGCTGAGGGTGATGGGGGGAATCCCGTCCGGCGGGCTGACCCCGGCCTCTGCCCGCATCTGGCGCACGTCCCACAGCGACAGCACCAGGCCATGGTTCACCTGGATGAACAGGACTTCATCGGCTACTTCGCGGTGCACCGGCCAGCCAAGGCCGTCAACATAGAAGGCCCGCGAGCGGGAAACGCTGCGGACGCCGAGGGAGATAAAGTCGACTCTGGGCTCCATGCTTCGATAGTGTCAGATGATGGCGACAATTCAAGGAAACGATAGGGATGCCCGCGCCGACAGGGAACAGCTCGCTGCCGTTCGGATCGCCGTGGACGAGGTGGACGAGCAGATTGTCACCCTCATCGCACGCCGCGAACGGCTGATCCGGATTGCCGGGACGCTCAAGGGCGACGACGCCGAAGTGCGGGCGCCCGGACGCGTGGAGCGGATCATCGAGAATGTCCGGTCCGCTGCGGAGAAAAAGGACATCGACCCGGACATCGTTGAATCGACCTACCGGGCCATGATCTCCGCTTTCATCGAACTTGAAATGCGGATCCACAAGGAAAGCAGCTGAGGCTACAGCGCTTCCTCCACCGGGACTCCGTGCTGGAACTCCCGGCCGTCGGCCTCGCTGAAGGCAGACAGTACATGTCCCTTGCCGAGTCCGTTCAGGGCTGACCGGGGAAAGCTGCCCGTGATGGTGGAACCGGAATGGGTCACGCCTGAAAGATCGTAGTCTTCCTCGATTCCCTGGTCCCGGTTGAACGAGTAGCAGGCGATCGCCTTCCCGTTCATGAACTCGATGCATAGTCGCCGTTGCGACGAATAGTCCGGTGCAGCCCCCATCAACCCCACCACGTAGGCGCCGGAGCCGGGAATTGTCCCGTCGATGTCAAACGTGGCCACAAGGGTGGAGTCCTGGGTTTTGATGCTTGCCTGCTTCAGGAGTGCTTCATCGGTATCCATGCCATCATCCTGCTCCCTGGCGGACGGTCCGTCCACCCCTGCCTAGGTTTAACCTCCAGCCCGGCGTAGACTGGTTCTATTCGAACACATCTTCGAATAGAAGGTTCGGCAAGAGTACGTCCGGGGAGGTGCACATGGGCATGTTCAGCGAGTCCGTTGATGTGGTGTGTTCTGCCGCCGGGCAGCCGGAATCCCTTACCTGGGCAGGGGTGGACTATACGGTATGCGCCGAACCCCTGCGCTGGTATGAACGGCGCCAATGGTGGGTGGAAGACACCCGGGCGCCCCTGGGTGGTGGTCCGGGAGTGGTGGACCACGAAATCTGGCGGGTCCAGGTGCTGCCGGCTTCCGCCGCTACAGCTGATGAACCCCTCACCCTTGACCTCACGCGCCATATCCGCAGTGGCCGCTGGCGGCTGCTGCGGATCCATGACGGCCTGCGCCCCAGAACTGCCTGACCAGAACAGCATGAGCTTCACCCATCTTCACGTTTCCACTGCCTTCAGTGCCCACTATGGGGTCTCCTGGCCGGAGGAGCTGGCAGCAGCAGCGGCCGCTGACGGTGCTACGGCGCTTGCCTGCACCGACCGCGACGGACTCTACGGCACCATCAAGCACCTCAAGGCATGCATGGCCGCGGGCATCGACCCCATTGTGGGGGTGGACCTTGCGGTCTTTGACGACGACGGCGACCACCGCACCCTAGTGGCAGGCCGGGTGGTGGTGCTGGCCCGCGGGCACAACAACGGCGCGGGGTACCGGGCCCTCTGCAGGCTGGTGTCCGATGCCCATGCCAGGACCTCTGGAAAAGCCGGGGGAGCGGTGCCGGCAGCAGTCACCCGCGCCGAACTGGCATCCCGCACCCTTGACCCCCACACCCTCAAGCCGGTGCTGACTGTCCTGCTGGGTCCTGATTCCGACGTCGGCCGTGCCATGGGAGGCCGGAGGTACCTGCGGCCCAGGACCCTGTTCAAGCAATGGCTGGACGCCATGCCACGCGGGACCTTAGTGGCCGAAATCGTCTCGCAGCTCAGCGCACCGGGGTCACCCTTCAGCACTTCCCACGCAGTCCGCATGCTGCGGCTCGCCGAGGAACACCATGTACCGGCGATCCTCACCAACGCCGTGAGGTACTGTGCGGCTGACGGCGCGCCCACTGCCGACGTCCTGGACTCGGCAAGGACCCTGAAGTCCCTGCCGGAACTGGCAGGGGAGCCCCTCCTGCAGCCAACCGGCCAGGGGTGGCTGAAGACCGCGGACCAGATGCTGGGCCTTGGCAGGGAGATCATTTCCGCAGCCGGCTATGGCGCGGCAGACCTCAAGCAGCTGATGGCCCAAACCGAGGCGCTCGCCGATCTCTGCCGGATCGATCCCATCACGGACATGGGATGGAAACATCCGGTGGTGCCCGAGGCTTCAGTCATAGGCATCAGCCAGGATCCGCATGTTGAACTGGTCCAGCGCTGCCGCGCAGGAATCGGCAAACGGTTCCCGGGAATCACCGGCGCGGGCGAAACCGCCATGCTGTCCCGGCTGGACCACGAGCTGGGCATCATCAGCAACCTGGGCTTCTCCTCCTACTTCCTTACCGTGGCGGAGGTGTCGCGGATGATCCAGGACATGGGGGTCCGGGCAGCGGCACGGGGATCCGGGGCCTCCAGCCTGGTCAATTACCTCATGGAGGTCAGCCATGTGAACCCCCTGCAGCACGACCTCATCTTCGAACGCTTCCTCTCCAATGACCGCGCAACGCTTCCCGACATCGACATCGATGTCGAAAGTGCAGAACGCCACAATGTCTACCACCGGATCTTTGAACGCTTCGGCTCCGAACGGGTCACCCTCATGAGCATGCAGAACGGGTACCGGGCAAGGGGAGCGGTGCGCGACGCCGGGATGGCCCTGGGCATGGACGACGGCGAGGTGGGGGAGATTGCCAAACAGTTGTGGCGCTTCTCCGCACGGAAGTTCCGTGAAGCGCTGCAGGAAAAACCCGAGCTGCGGGAGTTCGCCGGCCGTGTGGAGCAGCGCGACGCCGAAGGGAACCAGCAACTGGATCTTTTGGTGGACCTGACCGAGCGCCTGGACCGCCTGCCGCGCCATATCTCCATGCATCCCTGCGGCGTGATCCTGGGCGACGCCACCCTGCTGGACCGCACCCCGGTCCAGCCCAGCGGCCTGGGCCTGCCCATGAGCCAGTTCGATAAGCACGACATGGATCCCATGGGCATGCTTAAGCTCGATGTCCTGGGTGTCCGGATGCAAAGTGCCATGGCCTTTGCCGTCCGGGAAATTATCCGGATCCATCCCGGCAAGAAGGAGGTGGTCGAGGCCGGCGGCCACCAGCCCGGTCCCGACGGTTCCGGCCCGGACTATATTGCAGCCGACGGGAGGATCGACCTCAACGCCGTCCCCCTCGACGACGAAGCAACCTACGAACTGATCAGGAGCACGCATACCCTCGGATGCTTCCAGATCGAATCCCCCGGGCAACGTGAACTCATCGGCAAGATGGCTCCCCGGGAATTTAACGACCTCATCATCGATATCTCGCTGTTCCGTCCCGGGCCCATGAAGTCCGACATGGTGCGTCCCTTCCTGGAACACCGTCATGGCTTCGCCCCGGAGGTGTACCCCCACCCGGACCTTAAGCCTGTCCTGCAGGAAACCCACGGGGTGACGGTCTTCCACGAACAGATCCTGAAGACCTTCGACATCATGACGGGATGCGGACTGGCGAAAGCCGACGAGTTCCGCAGGGCGTTGAGCAGCGAAACAGGTGAAGCGCAGGTAGAGGCATTCTTCAGGCGTGAAGCGAAAGCCAAGGGGTACCCGCCCGACGTCGTGGACAAAGTGTGGGGGACCTTGAAGTCCTTCGCCAGTTTCGGCTTCTGTAAAGCCCACGGTGCTGCTTTCGCAGTCCCCACCTACCAGTCGGCCTGGCTTAAGGCCCACCATCCCGAGGCCTTCCTCGCCGGCCTGTGGGAGCACGACCCCGGGATGTACCCCAAGCGGCTGCTGGTCTCGGAAGCCCGCAGGTTGAAGATCCCCATCCTCCCGCTGGACATCAACCTCAGCAAAGCCGAATACCGGGTGGAACGCGTGCTGTCCGGCCCGGACACCGGCAAGCTGGGGATCAGGCTCAGCCTCAACGGCATCTATGGCCTGTCCGCCGCGGAGTTGAAGAGGATTGTGGCCGGACAGCCCTATGACTCCCTGGCAGACCTCCGGGAACGCTCCAGGCTGAGCAAGCCCAGCATACGGCGCCTGGCACAGCTCGGTGCCTTTGATTCCCTGCACCGAAATGCAGGTGGCCCCGCAAACCGTGCCGACCTCGTGCAGCACCTGCAAAAGCTGCAGTCTTCAAGCAGCACCCGGAAAGGCAGGGAAGTCCTGGAGGGCCAACTGTCCCTGCCCCTGGGCGATGTCGAACTGCGGAACATCAAGCCGGGGCTGCCGGCACCCACCCTGGTGGACAATGTCCGGGCCGAACTCGACCTGATGGCAGTCGATGTCAGCACCCACCTGATGGACAGCCACCGCCCCCTGCTGGACAGGCTCGGCGTCACCACTGCCGACAAACTCCTAAGCCTGCGCAATGGCACCGAAGTTCTGGTGGCGGGGGTGCGGGTGGCCACCCAGACACCTCCGATGCGCGGAGGCAGGAGGGTGGTGTTCATCAGCATCGACGACGGCACAGGGTGCGTCGATTCCGTCTTCTTCCATGAGGCCCAGGAAAGTGCCGGTCCGCTCCTGTTCGGAACCCGCCTCCTGCTGATCCGCGGGACCACCCGAAGGACCGGTCCGCGCGGCATCAGCCTCAGCGCGAGCATGGCATGGGACCTCAGCAGGACCGAAACCCTGCCGTTCCCGGACGCCCTCCCCACGCCTGCCCCTGATGGTCCGCATCCCCTGGACGGGATCAGCAGGACCCTGGCCATTACCGGTTTCAACGGCTGAGCCGCCCGTGTGCCGCGTTGGTCGGCCTTTGGGTGAACCGATAGCATTGACGATGGCTGGCTGTGGTCCCCGTATGCCACAAGCTATGAAGCCTCAACTTTGAATAGGAGACACCCGTGTCAGATGCCCAGCAGATCACCCTCGTCGTCGATGGCGAAGAGACCAAGGTGACTACCGGGACAACCGGTGCGGAACTCTTCTTTGAGCGCCGCGACGTCGTCCTAGCCCGCGTCAACGGTGAACTGAAGGACCTGGACCAGGAACTGCCCGAAGGCGCCGAGGTGGAAGGCGTCACCATCGATTCCCCGGACGGACTGAACGTCCTGCGCCACTCCACGGCCCACGTCATGGCCCAGGCCGTGCAGCAGCTGCGCCCCGACGCCAAGCTGGGCATCGGCCCCTACATCACCGACGGGTTCTACTTCGACTTCGACGTCGCCGAGCCCTTCACCCCCGAGGACCTCAAGACCCTCGAAAAGATGATGCAGAAGATCATCAACCAGAACCAGAAGTTCGTTCGCCGCGTGGTCAGCGAGGACGAGGCCCGCGAGGCCATGAAGAACGAGCCGTACAAGCTCGAACTGCTGGGCAGGAAGAACGACGCCGCCGAAGCCGGCGAGGGCGTCAACGTCGAGGTCGGCGCCGGCGACATCACCATTTACGACAACGTCGAGCGCAAGGAAGGCACCACCGTCTGGTGCGACCTCTGCCGCGGCCCCCACCTGCCCAACACCAAGCTGATCTCCAACGCGTTCGCCCTGACGCGCTCGTCGTCGGCCTATTGGCTGGGCAACCAGAAGAACCAGCAGCTGCAGCGCATCTACGGCACCGCCTGGCCCACCAAGGAGGCCCTGAAGGCCTACCAGGAACGCATTGCCGAGGCCGAGCGCCGCGACCACCGCAAGCTTGGCTCCGAGCTGGACCTGTTCTCCTTCCCCGACGAACTGGGCTCCGGCCTCCCCGTCTTCCACCCCAAGGGCGGCATCATCCGCAAGGAAATGGAAGACTACTCCCGGCAGCGCCACGTCGAAGCCGGCTATGAGTTCGTCTACACACCGCACATCACCAAGGGCCACCTGTACGAGGTCTCGGGACACCTGGACTGGTACAAGGAGGGCATGTTCCCCGCGATGCACGTGGACGCCGAACTCAACGAGGACGGCACAGTCCGCAAGCCCGGCCAGGACTACTACCTGAAGCCGATGAACTGCCCCATGCACAACCTCATCTTCCGTTCCCGCGGCCGGTCCTACCGCGAACTGCCCCTGCGCCTGTTCGAGTTCGGGTCCGTCTACCGCTACGAGAAGTCCGGCGTGGTGCACGGCCTGACCCGCGTGCGGGGCATGACACAGGACGACGCCCACATCTACTGCACCCGCGAGCAGATGAAGGATGAGCTCACCAAAACCCTCACCTTCGTCCTGAACCTGCTCAAGGACTACGGCCTGAACGACTTCTACCTGGAACTGTCCACCAAGGACCCGGAAAAGTACGTCGGCGAGGACGCGGCCTGGGAGGAAGCCACCAGGACACTGGCCGAGGTGGCCCAGGAGTCCGGGCTGGAGCTGGTGCCGGACCCGGGCGGAGCCGCCTTCTACGGACCCAAAATCTCCGTCCAGGCCAAGGATGCGCTGGGACGTACCTGGCAGATGTCCACCATCCAGCTGGACTTCAACCTGCCTGAGCGCTTCGAACTGGAGTTCCAGGCCGCGGACGGCTCACGCCAGCGTCCGGTCATGATCCACCGCGCCCTCTTCGGGTCCGTGGAGCGGTTCATGGGCGTCCTCACCGAGCACTACGCCGGCGCCTTCCCTGCGTGGCTGGCCCCGGTCCAGGTGGTGGGCATCCCCGTGGCGGAGGCCTTCAATGAGTACATGTTCGACGTCGTCGACCAGTTGAAGGCGGCCGGCATCCGTGCCGAGGTGGACACCTCCTCGGACAGGTTCCCCAAGAAGATCCGCACCGCCAGCAAGGACAAGATCCCGTTCGTGCTGATTGCCGGCGGCGACGATGCCGAGGCGGGTGCCGTTTCGTTCCGGTTCCGCGACGGCAGCCAGGACAACGGCGTGCCGGTGTCCGAAGCCGTCAAGCGGATCACCGAGGCCGTCCGGAACCGGACCAGCTAGCGGAACGGAAGCAGACAGTGCAGGAGAACACAGGCGCGGGGTATCCAGGGGATGCCGGCGTTACCGACGACTTCGCCCTCGCCGGTGTCCCGGACGCCTTCCAGCGCCTGTGGACTCCGCACCGCATGGCCTACATCAAGGGCGGACAGCACCAGTTCAAGAACGAAGACGACTGCCCGTTCTGCGTAGGTCCCGCCCGCAGCGACGAGGAAGCGCTTATCGTCTACCGCGGGAAAACCTGCTACGTGGTGCTGAACCTCTTCCCGTACAATCCGGGGCACCTGCTGGTCTGCCCGTACCGGCATGTTCCGGACTATACGGACCTCACACTGGAGGAAACCGCCGAATTTTCCGATCTTACCCAGACTGCGATGCGGGTCCTGCGGAAGGTTTCGAACCCTGGCGGGTTCAACCTGGGCATGAACCAGGGCGTGGTGGGCGGTGCCGGGATTGCAGGGCACCTGCACCAGCACATCGTTCCGCGGTGGGGCGGCGACGGGAACTTCTTTCCCATCATCGCCCAGACCAAGGCCATTACCCAGACCCTTGACGAGGTCCGCCAGCAGGTGGCCGACGCCTGGCCCGGGGAGTCGGATGCTGAATAGGCATGCCCGCGGCTTCTTCACCGCGTTGTTCACCCCGCTGGCCCGGTGGCTTCTCCGAATGGGCGTTTCCCCCGACGCGGTAACCATCCTGGGTACCGCGGGCGTGGCAGCGGGCGCGCTTGTGTTCTACCCGCTGGGCCAACTCTTCTGGGGCACCGTCTTCATCACGGCCTTCATTTTCTCCGACGTCCTGGACGGCATCATGGCCAGGATGCAGGACGTGAAAAGTCCGTGGGGCAACTTCCTGGACTCCACCCTGGACCGGATCGCGGACGGTGCACTCTTTGCCGGGCTGGCCATCTGGTTCTTCACCGGCGGGGCCAACACCACCATCGCCGTCGCGGCGCTGCTCTGCCTCGTGCTGGGCATGGTGGTTTCGTACGCCCGTGCCAAGGCCGAGTCGCTGGGCTTCAGCGCCAACGTGGGTATCGCAGAACGTGCAGAGCGGCTGGTATCGGTGCTGGTGGTCACCGGCCTGACCGGGCTTGGACTGCCTCCGGCAGTTCTGCTGGTGACGCTGGTGCTGCTGGCCATGGCCAGTTTTGTCACCGTGGTGCAGCGCATGGTTTCCGTGCGGCGGCAGTCGCTGCAGGCCCCTTCGCCCGCCGATTAAGCATGATTAAGCCGGCCGGGCGCCGGGGGACTAGTATATAAGTGCCCGGTCAAGGGACCCGGCAACCCGTGCGTGCACCTCCGGCAGTTGCCGCCGCATGCCCGGCGAAGATCATCTGTCTACCCATAGGGGTTTTTGTGTCTACACCTGATGTAAGCAACGAGGCCGGTTCGTCCGCGAACAGCGTCACGGGCAGCAGCCGCGTGAAGCGTGGCATGGCTGAGATGCTCAAGGGCGGCGTCATCATGGACGTCGTCAACGTCGAGCAGGCCCGCATCGCCGAAGACGCCGGTGCCGTGGCCGTCATGGCGCTGGAGCGTGTTCCTGCCGATATCCGCGCCCAGGGCGGCGTGTCCCGCATGTCCGATCCCGACATGATCGACCAGATCATCGACGCCGTGTCCATCCCGGTCATGGCCAAGGCCCGCATCGGCCACTTCGTCGAGGCCCAGGTCCTGCAGTCCCTCGGCGTTGACTACATCGACGAGTCCGAGGTCCTGACCCCGGCCGACTACGTCAACCACATCGACAAGTGGAACTTCAAGGTCCCCTTCGTCTGTGGCGCCACCAACCTCGGTGAGGCCCTGCGCCGCATCAACGAGGGCGCGGCCATGATCCGGTCCAAGGGCGAGGCCGGCACCGGCGACGTCTCCAACGCCACGGGACACATGCGCCAGATCCGCTCCGAGATCGCCAAGCTCTCCGCGCTGCCCGAGGACGAGCTCTACGTCGCGGCCAAGGAACTGCAGGCCCCGTACGAACTGGTCAAGGAAGTTGCCGCCGCCGGCAAGCTCCCGGTGGTCCTGTTCACCGCCGGCGGCATCGCCACGCCCGCTGACGCCGCGATGATGATGCAGCTCGGCGCCGACGGCGTGTTCGTCGGCTCCGGCATCTTCAAGTCCGGCAACCCCGCCCAGCGCGCCGCCGCCGTCGTGAAGGCCACCACCTTCTACGACGACCCCGACGTCATCGCCAAGGCCTCCCGCGGCCTCGGCGAAGCCATGGTGGGCATCAACGTCGACGAGATCCCCCAGCCGCACCGCCTCGCCGAGCGCGGCTGGTAACTCTCTCCTCGCGTCCCTTGGGGCGCCTGGCGGCGCTGATCCTCTGCACGCTATTCCCCGCCTTCCGCTGCCGCCATTTCTGATGGTGGCTGGGGGCGGGGCCCCTTTTACGCGTGCTGCCGGATCACCCCCGCCTGTCGCTCGTGGTCGCCTCGGGTATTTATGACGACGCCGGTTCCTCACCCCTCCTTGGTGGGGGACCGGCGTCGTCCGTTTCTTTTTCTTTTCTCATCGAGTACTCCGTAACTGCCCTTTTGGAGGCTGGAAAGTCAAGTGGTGGTTGAAACGGTTAGGCTGCTGCGGCGAGGAGGAGTTCGTTGAATTTCTGCTTGGGGGTTGCGAGGCCGAGGGTGGGGCGTGGCCGGTTGTTGAGGCTGTCCTGAACCCGTTTGAGGTCCTTTG
>NZ_JAIFZQ010000019.1 GCF_019710585.1 Arthrobacter sp. MAHUQ-56
TCATCGCCGTCTGCGGCCTTCTCTACGGCCTCACGTTCAACCCCGGCCTCATCGTCATGTTCGGCTTCCTGGTCAACCTGTTCGAACGCGGCTACACCGCACTGGCCTACGCCTACTCGCCCGAACTGTTCGACACCACCGGACGCTCCATGGGCACAGGCGTCTCCTACGGCCTGGGACGCCTCTCCAACGCAGCCGGTCCCCTGATCATCGCGGCTCTTTACAACGGCAGCGGCTACCAGAGCGTCTTCCTCTTCATCGCCGGCACCTGGCTGTTCGGCGCAGTCGCATTGGCCATCTTCGGCCCAGCCACCCAGAAGGCACGCCTCTCCGCCATGACCGGTGCCAACCCTACCGCCGGCCCCGCTGAGGACACCGCCTCCCTCACCGTTCAAAGCCGCGAACAACGCCAGTAACCACCACAACAACAGAGTCAAATGGAGGTTCAGGCAACGCCTGAACCTCCATTTGCTGCCTTAAGCGCGGAACGAGAACCATGTCCACGCGAACGCGACGACCGCGATCTGTCCAGAGTTTCGAGAAAGGACAGTTTCGGGGCCGTGCCGGATACGCCGCTCCCCCTTAACTGGTTGCCGAAATCTCCATTATCGGCAGTTTGTCTTAGCCTCCACTAGGGCAGATTGTGCATCAGTGTGTCCGTTCTCATTGCAGATGTCAGTTTTCGCACTGAACCCGTAATCGCTTTGGTCGCCGCCGATAAGGGCAAGAGCAGAGCAAAGGAGTTCGTCGTGGTCAAGCCCTGTTTGAGCTTGAACAATTGGGACTGAGGCCGATCACATGCCTTGTTATGGGAATCCGCTGGCGATTAGATGTGAGTTGCCCACAGGTCTCTGTCTTTCCGCCTTTTCCACTGCAATGTTCTGCGTTCGAAAGGCGGAGCGTTCCCTGCGAACGTCAAACTCAAAGATGAGGAATGAAATTGACGACTGCTAATTCCAATCAATCTCCGGCATCATCTCGTCCCTTCCGACGATGGTGGATGACCGCAGCACGAGCCAGCCGCTCCCGCGTCGGGGTCAGATCAGGGCTTCGGACTGCCGCGTTCAGTACGGCAGGAGCCCTTCTGCTGACTGGACTGGTTCAAGGGGCATCGATGGCGCGGGCCATTGAAGCTACAGCCGTAGACCCTGTCGCTCAGTTGATTAACCTCAAGGGGGCGGATGTCGACGCGGCCGCGAAGAACCGCAATGGCCTTACGTTCAAGGGCTTCGGCGTTCTCTCAGCCAACTCAACGAGTTCGTTGTTGATGGATTACAAAGCCCAGCAGCCCAAGAAGTACTGGGAGCTCATCGAGACCCTGTTTGGCGGTGACCATCCGATCATGTCGACGATCAAGATTGAGATGGGAAATGACCGCAACACCTCAACGGGACCCAATGCCGCCACGATGCGGTCTCGGGACGAATATCCGAACGTTCAGCGGGAGCCCGGTTTCCAATTGGCAGCCGACGCCCAGTCTGTGGCCCACGGGGACCTTCAGGTCAGCCTGCTCCGGTGGAGCCGTCCAGCTTGGGTGACGAGTGATGCAACGCAGTACATCTGGTTCAAGAACACTGTCTTGGCCGCTTATCGCGAATACGGGGTGATGGTCGGTTCCATCAACCCGGACACGAACGAAACCGGCAGCCCGAACGTGGAGCTTTACAAAACGTTCTCCGGCTGGGTGAGTGCGGACACCGCGGGGTACGAGGGCGCAACTGCCGACGACCCAAACAATGGATTCAAATCCGATAAGGAGAAATCCCTCTATCAGGCCATCAAGACCGTTGCCGGCGACACCGTTTCAACCCCGCCCACGTCCTTCGGCGACCAGCTCACCTCGCCAACGGATTCCTCCCTTCGCGATGCAGTTGATGCGGTGGGCTTTCACTACGCAACAGCGGACGACGCCAACGGCAATATGAAGAAGCTTGCCGAGACTTACGACAAGGAAGTGTGGAACTCCGAGGGGCAGGCCACTTTTTCCAACTCCGCGGACCGGCCGAACAACACCAGCGCCGACGGCCAAGGCGGGACGGGCACGAAGTTCGGCGGCACGGGCGGACCGCTCGAGATGAGCAACTGGGTTACGACGGGCTTCTCAAAGTCCCGGCGGACCCTCAATATCTTCCAGCCCGCGATCGGCTCGTTCTATGACGGTTTCCAGTATTCGTCGAAGGAACTGGTGAGCGCCCGTGACCCCTGGTCCGGGTGGCTCTACTATGACGGCGGCTTGGCCGCCATCGAACAGTTCACACAGTTCGCGAAACTTGGCTGGGAGAACGCCGACAACACGGCCGGCATCTGGCGGGGCATCCCCCAGGCCTCGGGCAGTGCGCTGGGCGGCGGAAACCCGCCCAGTGGGGCGCAGACTGGCGCCGCGTCCTACACGACGCTGGCCTCCCCGGATAAGTCCGATTTCTCCACCGTCATCGTCAACGACAGCGCATTCACCAAGACTTACAAGATCACAGCTACTGATCTGAACCTCGGTGCCGATTCCACGATGGAGTTGTGGGAAACCCGCGCCGCCGACGCCGGCCAGAAGTACGACGCCAATTACGTGGTGCCCGTCCAAGAGGTAGCTCCCGATGGGAGCGGCACCTACACAGTGACAATCAAGCCGTGGTCGACCCTAACCGCAACGACGCTTGATCACGCGACCAGGAACGCCGATGGCACCCTGACTGCCAAGGACGGCTACGGACCGAAGTTGCCGACCTCGCCCGAATACACCAATCCGAACGGTGGCCGCGACGTGCTCGACACCGACGCAAGCGGCAACACCAACGGTGCAGTGGACGATAAGTTCCTCTACGCCGATGACTTCAACTATAAAGAAGAAGCCAATATCCTGGCCTACGATCCGAAGACCGGGGCGCTCTCCCCGTCCGACCAGACGTACCTGGACAGCCGGGGCAGCAAGGCCAAGCCGGCGGGCACTCCCAACGTCCAGCCCGAGGACGACGGGGCTACCCCGCGCTACACCAATGACACCAACGGAGCCTTCGAATCCGTTGCAACGGATGACCCGGCCCACGGGAGAGTTCTGCGCCAACAGGTAGGTCCCGGAATGGCGGGTGGAGCCTGGAACGGCGGCGACCCGAAGACAACCATCGGAGACTACCGGTGGGCCAACTACAAAGCCTCCGTTGACGTCCGCTTCGACGACGGAACCGGCCAATACGCCACCATCGGCGCCCGCGAGCAGGGCGGTTCGGGCAACGGGCAGAACGTCTCCGCCGCCGAACTGAAGGTCGAACCAACCGGGGCATGGAGCCTTCTGCGCTACGGCAGCGTCGTCGCCAGCGGCACCGCCACGGATAAACCCGCCACGAACTTCCGCGCCGGCCCCAACAGCTGGAACAACATCGCGGTCCAGGTCGCAGGGAATGTCTACACCGCCTATATCAACGGCGTGGAGGTCACCTCCTACACCGACACGGCCCCCCAGGCGACCGGACGCATCCAGCTTGGATCAGCCTTCACCATCACCCAGTTCGACAACCTTAAGATCGAAAAGGTCCCCGGCTACACGGCCTACTACACCCAAGTCATCGACGGCATGCACCAGACCAGCTGGGACAACAACTCCACCCCGGTGCTGAAATTCAACGACAAGTGGAGCCACGCCAACGGCCAGGGCATGTACGAATGGCAGCGCACCGCATCCAAGAGCACCGGCAAAGGCGCAGCCCTGACCTGCACGTTCACCGGAACCGGGCTTGACGTGATCGGCAACAACCCCGGCACCGCGAAACTAAATGTCACCGTCGACGGCATACGCATCGCCTCAAACGCACCGACCTGGCAGGCCGGCAGCGAACGCACAACCTTTACCCTGCGCGGACTGGAAAACACCGAGCACACCGTTGTCCTGGAAACAGCAACCGACGACGCCATCAACGTCGACGCCGTCGGGGTCATCAAAGCCAACGCAGACGCCGCCGCTGTCGACACCACCGGCCTCCAGACCCAGATTGCAACGGCCAAAGCACTCAACGAGGCCGACTGGAGCACGGCGACCTGGGCCCCGCTGGCAGACATCCTCGCCGACGCCCAAAAGGCAGTGGCCAACCCGGCAGGCTACGGCCTCGACACAGAAGGAGCCACTGCGCTGGCCGCGCGCCTCGCTGTAGCGGGCACACAGCTGGTCCCGAAGGACGTCAGCCCTGACGTCCGGGACCTCGGAGTACTTTCAGTGACAGCAGGCGGTGCCCTGCCCAAAACCGTGACCATCGACGGGGTGGAAACAGCCGTCGTATGGGACACCAGTGCAGCGCCGACCGTGGCAGGCGCCAAAGAACTCGCCTCCGTTCAGGTCACCGGCCGCACCGAGCAGAAACTGCCGTCAACGGGCCTCTACCAAAGGTTCAGCGCAGCGGCACTGCTCACCCCGGCGGACCTGGCATACTTCATCGATTCCGGCTCCGGCGACGCAGGTACCGGCTCCGCATACGCCGCGGTGAAAGCCGCCCAGCCGGGCCTGTCCAATGCTGTGGCAGACCAAAAGTGGAACGGCTCCGACGCCGGGACGACCTGGGGTTACTCCACCGCGTCCACGGCCGCTCCGGTGCCCGGCAGCTCTACCGACTGGGGATCGTCGTACCTGTCGGCCAATTACAACCAGCCCATTGACTACCACCTGTCCCTGCCCGCCGGTACGTATAACATCGTTGCGGTCCAGGCGCCCCGGGCAAATACCACGACCAACATCTATTCAACGGTCACGTCAGGCAGCTACCAGAACAAGGTCACGGCCACCTCGACCGGGGCGGCGACACCGATCACTCAAAAGATCACGCTGACTGATCCTGCGGTGGTCAATGTCTCCTTCGGTACCAACGGCACCAGCGGATACAACGCCCGGATGGCGCTCCTCTACGTGCAGGCAGTCCCCCGAGACCTTGGTTTCCTGGGCACCCTGACCACGGATGCAGATCTGCCAACGACGGTCACCGTCGACGGAAAGTCCGCACCTGTTACCTGGGACAAGGACTCCGCAGCGCAGCAACGCACCGACTACAAGCCATTGGTGTTGAAAGGAACCATCGGCGACAGCCAAGCCAGGCAGCCCATCGTTGCCCGCTACGAAGTCGTCCCCGCACAGCTGTCCTACTACATTGACTCCGGCACCAACGGCGCGGACTCTCCACAATTCACCTCGGTCAAGAATTCCCGGACCACTCTTCTTAACGACAAATCCGACCAGGCATCGCAGGGCGCAGACCAGTGGGGCTACGTCGCCGACGGGATGAAGGTCAAGGCCGGGACCGATCTGGCCGATAAATACTCCACCGGCCTGTACCAGGACACCACGCAGTTGATCTACCGGCTGCCCCTTTCCGCGGGCACCTACGCCCTTACGGCGGGCTTCACCGAATGGTGGAACCTGGCGCGCACGCTCAACCACACCGTCTCCGTGGCAGGAGAAGAGCTGGCAAAGGGAAACATCCCGTTGTCCGGTACGAACAGCCCGCTCTCGGGTGACCTGAAGTTCACCCTCACCCAGCCGGCAACAGTCGAATACCGGGTCACCAACGAGGGAGCGGGCAGCGAAAAGCCCGTCATCTCCTGGCTCGCGGTGGCCAAGTTGACCGACATGTCAGGGCTGCAGACGGCCGTTGACTCCGCCTCTACGCTTCGCGCCGACGACTACACACCGGAGTCCTGGAGCCCCTTTGCCGCGGCTTTGGAAGGAGCCCGCACCATTCTCGGGAAGCCAAGCACCCTGCAGGACAAGGTCGACGCCGCGACCCAGGCCCTGTCCCAGGCCCGAGCCGCGCTGGTGAAGGCGATTCCCGTCACGGTGACGACCCAGTACAAATGCGTCGCTAACAAGGCAGTGCTGATGATCACCGCAGAGAACAAGAATGACCTGCCGGTCACGGTGACACTGAATAGTCCGATCGGAACAAAAACCTTCGACGACATCCCGTCGGGCAAGAGCCGGACGCATCCGTTCAACACCCTGGCCTCCAGCGTTTCGGCCGGCTCGGTGGAGGTAGTCCTGACGGGCGCCGTTGATGGTAAAACCACCACACAAAAGCGGTCCGTGGCTTACCCGGCCTACACCTGCTGACCGTACCGGAGGAGACCGCCCCGGGCGCGGTCTCCTCCCGTAGGGCTGCTCAAAAGCTAAAGCCCGGCACCGCAAAGTGACAAACGTCCAAGCATCCCTGGACCAGCAAACACATTGCTGGTCCAGGAATGCTGGACGCCCCTCCATACAGCATTCCTGCACATCGAAGGGCCCTTGGCGGTAACTACCGCCAAGGGCCCTTCGATGTGGCTGAGGGTCAACTTCCCGGCGTCAGCGCCGCCCATACAGAGTCAACATCCACCGCTGTGCCATCAGCGAATTCGAACGTGCCCGCATCCGTGAAACCGGCGCCGTCCATTTCCAGCCGCAGGCCCTCGCCGCCAAGCCCGACCAGGGCCACATAGTCACCGTCTCTTGCCGGGCCGGAGGTGCCGATCCAGGGAATGATCAAGTGGTTGCCCATGGGGTGCGGTGCGTCCTGGCACCACGTGCCGGCGTCGCCACATTGTCCGCCCGACGCGATCGGGCGGACGTCAGAGAGCACCTCCGAGCTTGGATCCACTGGCCAGCCCCCAATGCGCAGTCGGACGTCGGAACCGGACGCACCGCGCACCCGCACGAGCCGCAACTCGACCGCGCCGTGGGTCAGGGACACCACGGTGGCCTCCGGCCCGGGGGTGGCTGTGCCGGCGGCGCCGCTGCCGTGGTCAGGGCCGCCGTCGGGATCCACCTCAATCCAGTTCGTGGTGGCGCGCGAAGCTCCCACCTGCACACCGTCCCGTTCGAAATGGCGGAGAAACTCGAAACCGGTGCGGTGGGTCAGCCGGGCGGCCCCGTCCACAAAGACGACGGCATTGTCCAGAGATTCAGCCTTAAGGTCGGGGAAGGTCGCGGTCGAGTAACCTAACCGTGCGTACAGAGGAGAGTCCGCGACCCGGACGCCGGGGTTGGCGTGGTCGGTTCCATGGTTCCGGACCCGTACGATGCCGTCGGCTACGGTTCCATCGACCTGCCAACCGGGCGCGGAAATCAAGTGCCGGGTGTCAGTGAGTTCGACGGGTAGGGGTTCCTCGACGGACGTCCATGCTGGGTGCTCGGCGGGCAGTGCGAGGCCCATCATGCCCTTCGCCGCCCAGTACGGGGATCCTGCACCTGAGTATGACTGTTTCATGCCTGGGAACTCGCCGTGGAAACCGATGGTGAGCAAGCCGTCGTCGTTAAGGGCACCTCGGTCCATGAAGTACTTCAGGATGCCGGATGCGGCGCGCCGGGAAACGCCTGGGGTGAGCCGGGTATGCCCGGGTACCTGGCCAGCCCAGAACGGTGCTGCTGCCGCAAAGCGGTATATCAGGCTGCGTCCCTGGATCAAGGGGGCTCCGTTGGAACCGACCAGGTGTACGGCGTCGTCTAGGAAGTCTGCCAGGCGATCACCGTCCACTTTGGTGCGTGCGCGGACCCTCGGGTCGTCCGGCGCCATCAGTTGCAGCAGTTGCGGATAGACCTGGAAGGCCCAGCCGACGTAGTGGTCGTAGGCCCGTTCTGAGCCGTCGGCAAACCACCCGTGGCCCCGATAGAGGGCATCGTGGATCGCGAGTCCGGCGTCAATGTCCTCGTCGGAGTACCCTCCGCCGACGCTGGCGAGGAATATCTCGACGACAATCTGGAACCACACCCAGTTGATCGGTGGATACTTTTCGCCGATCACCGTCGCGAACCAGGTCACCAGCTGCTCCTGGACGCGCTGCGGGAGCTTGTCCCAGAGCACCTCCCTTGTCAGGGCCAGGCCCACGGCCAGCGAGGCGGCTTCGACCTTGGCCTGGTCCAGTTCACCCGGCGTGGGCCAGCGGTCCGGGTTGTGCGGGTCGGTCCCGGCATCGAGTCCCTGCGCGTACCAATCGGCGATCCAGCCGGTTTGTTCAGGGTCGCCGGCGATGCGGAAGGAGGCGAGCAGGAAGGTCCGGGCGAACGCTTCGAGTGAATCGCTGCGCCGGCCGTAAGCGCTGGTTGCGCCGGGGAGGTGCAGGTTGGCGTGGTCGTCGGTGGCGTGGCGATGTGCCGAGCGGAGCATGTAGTCGGCGTAGGCGCACCAGTGCTCACGGGTCAGGCCTGTGTAGGGCGACAGGTCCCGATCAAGGGGAGGCAGGGACAAGGCCAGGGGTGGGGCCGTGGAGGGCATGGGTTCCTCACTAGGAGCTATTGGTTATGCGGCAGTGGTTACGTCAGGGCGGCAGCGGCTTCAATCGCGGCTAATCCAGGCGATGGCCCGGCGCAGGATCTCGCGGTGTTCGGGTGACTGGTAGGAAGCGGCGTCGTGGCCGAGGGCGTCGTAGAAGGTCCTCCCGCCCCTGCCTGTTCCGGTGCCGCGGCGTTCCAGTGACCACAGCAACGGGTGGTCCGCACCGTCATGGCTGTGTGTGGCGTGGACTGTGATGTCAGGCGAGGTGCGGAGGTAGCTGTAGCGCTCATCCAGCAGTTCGAAGTCGGGGATTCCCGCCGTTACTGCGCCGGAGTGGGGAAGGACGTCGATGGTGGCCGGCCCGTATTTCGGGTGCATGGATGTGCCGCGGATCCAGCGGCCGCCCAGTCCTTCCTCCCAGGCAGGCAGGTCCTTGAAGCTGGTCGAGCTGGAATGGGAGACCAGCAGCGGCCGCTCCGAGTGCAGCCAACGGGTGAGCCCTGCTGCGGCCGCGGGTGTGCCCGGGGACGGGGCGCCATCGCGCGGCAGTCCTACATTGATTGCGAGCAGGGAAGGCAGGGCCGCGTCCTGCGCTTCTGCAAGGTCAGCCAGGGCGGCATCGACCTCGTCAGGGATACTGACCTCGAAGCCTGCCGCGCCGAGCAGGTCTGCCAACGCGGCAGAGGTGTCGGTAAAGGGATGCCAGGGGTCGGCGTACCGTCCGGTGCCGCTGAGCAACAGAGCCGTGGGTCGGTTACACCCCGGGGCGGTCAAAGGGATTCCTGCAGGACGCTGGCGGCCGCAAGCCGCGGTGCACCCACGGAGGATTCGCGCAGGATCAGTTCCGGGTTCAGGTCGATGCGGTGCACGGGACGCATGCGCCCTTCGGCAAGCCGGGCCGCCATCAGCTGCACCGCCACTTTCCCGACGTACTGTTTAGGTGGGCGGACGGCCGAGATGGCAGGTTCCGCAAGGTAGGCGACCTCGTCGTCGTACCCTACGATCGCCATCTCACCGGGGACGGACACGCCCCGGTCTCCGCAGTGCTGGACAAAGGCCACCGCTTGGGTGTCTGAGTGGACCAGCATGGCGCTGGTCCCAGTCCTGCTGCACAAGTCCAGGACGTGATCGAAGTGTGTACTGCGCTCACCGTTTTCCTGTTTGGCAGAATCCTCGTGGACCGAGCCATCCAGCGGGATCTTCAGCGCGGCCAGTGCCTGCCGCCAACCCCGTACGACGTGCGGGCTCGTGGGGCTGGACGAATCGGTCAGGCAGCCGATCCTGCGGTGTCCTTCCTGCCACAGGTGGCGAACCGCCATGCCTGCGCCGAAGGCGTGGTCAGTGGCAACCCACTCGAGGCGGTGCGCGGGGGTGTCTGCAGGTGCGCGGCGCTCGGCGAGCACTACAGGTATGGGCAGAGCGTTCAACCAGCGCAGCAGTTCCTGTCCCTGCTCTCCGGTCATGTCCGGAGCCATGATGAGGCCGTCGATGTTCTGCGTGTCCAGCAGTGCCTGGACGTGCCGGCGGTTGTCGGTAGCATCGTAGGCGGAACCTCGGACCAGGATCCGCAGGTTCTGTTGGTCCGCTTCGGCCCGGGCACCGCTGATCACCTGTGGCCAGTAATAGTCCAGTGAGGGCACCACCATGCCGATGGAATAACTGCGTGCTGCCTGCCGTGCTGCAGCTGTCGTCTTGTCCAGTGCGCTGGGCAGCGTCGCGCCGCCGTGCACGCGGGATACCAACCCTTCGTCGGCGAGGATGTTCACGTCACGGCGGATGGTCAGTTCGCTGACGCCCAGCTTGGCGGCTATGTCGCGGACGGTGATGGCGCCGTGCGCGCGAAGCTCCTCCATGAGCCGCTCCCGCCGTTGCAAAGAGAACAGGGACTTGCCTGCTGGTTCGGGGTTTGTTCGGTCAGGGCTCATGATGTTGCCTCCACGGTGAGGATGAATGCGCCGGCGGCGCGGCTTTTGGTGGGCATTCGGAATCGCAGTCGGGTGAGCTTGGCGCCCCACACATCTGCGAGCAGTGGATCGTCGAGGTGCCATTCGTCCACGAGGGCGTCGGCGGAGCCAGGTTCCCACCGAAGGGTGGCTCCCCGGTCCTGGCGGGCCCCGGGAATTCCTGTTGGCCGTATGGTGGCGCGCCCCGGTTGCAGCTGGAGCGTGCCGGCCGTGAGGTAAGTGATGTCGACGTCGGACGGTACGTCTTTGCCTTGGGCGTCCTGCAGCTGGGCCGGCAGTTCCCACCGGTCGGAAATAGTGATCGCCCCGGGTTCGCGGTTAAGGCAGGAACTGCGGATCCAGTTCTCCGGCTTGAGCCCGTAGGCCGCACCGAGGGCCAGCGTAAGGCCTGGGTTTCCCGCGGTAGGTGACTCCACGACCTTCGCCGCGAACGCTTTCCCGGTTCCCTGTTCCAGCCCGAAGGGTGACGGGACACTGTGCCAGGCGCTTTGCATGGCGCGGATCTGATACCGGTCGGGGCCGAAGGTCTTTGCTGTATAGGTCGGTTGGCCCGCATCGACCAGCAGGGGAACTCCGTCAACTGCGATGACAACGGAGCCGACATCCCGGTGGTTGTGGTGCTCACCGTTGTGTCCGCCCTTGGCTGCGAGGTAGAGGCCCTTCTCGGTGCCGCCGGTTTCACGTGCAGTCATGATCTGCACCGAGGGCAGGTATGCAAGTTCGACCAGTGGCGGCCGCGTTGTTCCCTCACTCTCGGGTGGGGCTGCCCGGGCGAGCAGGAAGTGCAACACCCGGCCAAGTCCCGCGGCGGCCTCAACAGCGCCGGTCATCATGGCTGCGGCATGCCCGCCCGCTGATTCGTCACCAAGGCGCCGAGCCCACCGATACAGCATCTCCCACGGTAGGCTCTTCGCCGCACGGGCGGGACCGTCGGCCACGTTCAGGAACCAGGTGCCGCCGATGTGCATCCTGTGCGGAAAGGCCACAAGCTCGCTGACCACCGGCATTCCGCCGTCGAGCACGCCATCGGTGGCCTGTTCAAGCAGGGCGAGGCCTTCGAGCGCACGCCCGGCACCATTCCACCAATATGCGAAGCCTTCGTCGACGGCACCATCAGGAGGGATGGAGGCAAGGAAGCGGTCAAGCCCTTCGATGCATCTGGCCAGAGCGCGCGCCTGCGTGTGTGCGTCATCCACCAGGAACAGTGCAGCGACGATCAGGTTAGTGTGAATCCAGGGGTTCCAGTTGTGAACATCCCCTTTCAGGCCCAGCCAGTGCCAGTCCAGCCGCTCCAGGAATGGCTGGACCACGCGTTCGGACGTCTCCTTGCGGATGCGCCTACGCAGCCCGGGGGCCCTCGAGTCAAGCTGCTCCCCCAGGACGTGGTCAATCCATGCCAGTTGTGCAGCAACCTCGCCTGCGCCGAGGTCCAGGAAAGGGCGCGTCATATCCGGGACCACGCCGCCGGAATGGGCGAAGACGTCGTCGTGCGCGGCCCAGCTCCAGGAGCTTTGCTCGCAGAGCAGGAAGACGCCATCGATGACTTCGTCAAGCCATTCGTTCAGACTCGAACCACTGGGGTCCGAATCTCCCACCTGGGCATGTTCGGGAACGAGGGCCATGACGACTGCGCGTGTGAGTCGCATCTGCCGTCCGGCCACCAAGGTTTCGTAGGCCGTCCGGTTGCCGTCACGGAAGTACCTTGCGTAGTGCGACACCAGCGGTTGCGGCCATGGTGTGCCCCTCTCCGCGGCGGCCTGTTGCCATAGCTCGCCCAAGCTATCGGCGCACAGTGAGTTCCACACTGCATCGGCGGCAGGAGGGACGCTGATCCGGGCGGCGGCTCCTTCCAGCAGAACCTGAAGTTGTGCCACAGAAGCAGCGGGGCCCCATGAGGACGCCAAGGGCATGGACCCCGCCTCGTGCGGAACTGTAAAGGCGCTGGAGGATGTCATTACGGTACCTAATGTTCGAGTTAGATTGTTTTGTATTGACTATGAACGAGTCGATTGTTCTGTCTTGTTCCTGAGTATCTAATGATTGTTAGATGTGATGCAAGACATGCTCGAACAAACCGGCGACACCACCCAAAGAAGAGAGGAGGCCCGGATGTCTCACAAGCCAAAGGCCCTGCTGGTCATGAACCGCGGAACCTTTGCAGAACAGTTTGACGCCACACGCCTCGCCCGCCTGTCGGGCCTGGTCGACCTCGGCGGACAGCCATGGACCGATTCCCTTGAATACCCGAAGCTGGCACCTCATCTTTCGGAAGTTGAAATCCTGCTGACCAGCTGGGGCGTGCCGCAGCTAGACGCTGTGGCGCTGGAGCGTATGCCGAAACTGCGCGCAGTATTTCACTGTGCCGGTACGGTGCGGAGCTTCGTCAGCCAGGAACTGTGGGACCGAGGCATCCTTGTGACCAATGGCGCCGATGCCAATGCCATCCCGGTCGCCGAGTTCACGTTCGCGACCATCGTGCTCGCTGGCAAGAAGGCGCAGGTGCTGGCTAATGACGCCCGCATTTTCCGTGAGGACTGGAGCTACAGCACCCGTCGCGGTGACTTGGGCAATAGCGGCAGGACGATCGGAATCATCGGCTTTTCGCGCATCGGCCGTAGAGTGGTCCAGCTCGTCCAGCAGCTTCAGGATGTCACGTGCCTGGTCGCAGACCCGTACGCAGACGCCACTGCGGTTGCTGCCGTCGGCGGCAGGCTGGTCCAGTTGCCGGAGCTGCTGGCCACCTCAGACATTGTCTCCGTGCACGCCCCGGCCCTTCCGGAGACCCGGCACATGATCGGCGGCCCGGAATTGCGTGCCCTCAAGGACCACGCAACCCTGATCAATACAGCGCGCGGCTCGCTGGTGGATACCAAGGCGCTCGAGGCCGAATGCTCCACCGGCCGCATCCACGCCATCCTTGATGTCACAGAGCCCGAGCCTTTGCCCGCAAATTCAGTTCTGTACGACCTGCCCAATGTCGAGATCACCCCACATATCGCCGGGTCGCTTGGCACGGAAACCCGCAGGATGTCCGATGCCGCACTGGACGACCTGGAGCGGTACCTGACTGGCCAACAGCTACTGGCCCAAGTGGTCTCCGAAGACCTGTCCCTCAGCGCCTGACCAAACCCACAGGCCGTAGAAACGGCCCCTACCGAATCCCACAAAAGGAGAACGCAATGAAGCGCAGAACTTTCGCCGCCCTCGCACTGGCGGTGACCACCTCACTGGGCCTGTCGGCCTGTTCAGGTGCCGCCGGCGGCCCCGCAGAACCGCAAGGACAGAACGGCAAGACCGTTCTGACCGTTTCTGTCTGGAACTACGAGGGAACCCCGGAGTTCAAGGCTCTGTTCGACGCATATGAGGCGGCCAATCCCAACGTGGACATCCAGCCGGTCGACATCCTCGCCGACGACTACCCGCAAAAGGTCACCACCATGCTGGCTGGCGGGGACAAGACGGATGTCTTGACCATGAAGAACGTGATCGACTACTCCCGCTATGCCAACAACGGACAGCTGCAGGAGATCGGCGACGTGGTCAACTCAGTCGGCAAGGATAAACTGGCCACCCTCGACGCGTTCGACATCAACGGCAAGTACTTCGCTGCTCCGTACCGCCAGGACTTCTGGCTCCTCTACTACAACAAGGACCTCTTCAAGGCCGCCGGTGTCGATGACCCCAAAAACCTGACCTGGGAAGAGTACGCGGCGCTGGCCAAGAAACTCACGACCGAGGCCAATGGCAAGAAGGTATACGGCACCTACCAGCACATCTGGCGCTCGGTCGTGCAGGCCATTTCCGCGGCCCAAAACGGCAAGGACCAGAACAGCGGTGACTACAGCTACTTCCAGGACCAGTACAACACTGCGCTGGACCTTCAGAAGAGCGGGGCCACGCTGGACTACGGCACCGCCAAAAGCCAGAAGACCAGCTACCGAACCATGTTTGAAACCGGCCAGGCTGCAATGATGCCCATGGGCACTTGGTACATCGCCGGTGTTCTGCAGGCCAAGAAGGACGGCAAGACCAACGTCAACTGGGGCCTGGCTCCGATGCCGCAGAAAAATGACGACGGCAAGGTCAACACGTTCGGTTCTCCCACGGCCTTCGCCGTGAACAAGAACGCCTCCCACTCGGACGAGGCCAAGAAGTTCATCACCTGGGCCGCCGGGGAGGAAGGCGCAAAGGCCATTTCCAAGATTGGTGTCGTCCCTGCCTTCCAGAGCGATGCTGTGAAGGATGCTTATTTCAAGCTCGATGGCATGCCTACCGACGACCTGTCCAAGAAGGCCTTCACTCCGGACCAGACCGCGCTGGAAATGCCGGTTAGCGACAAGTCTGCCGCTACCGACAAGGTGCTCAACCAGGAGCATGATCTGATCATGGTCGGCGAAAAGTCAGTAACCGATGGCATCGCCGAGATGGGCAAGCGCGTCAAGAGCGAAGTCCTCGGCCAATAATGAACCCTGGTTCCGGTGCCGCCACATGCGGCACCGGAACCGGAATTGAACTCTCCTGATCCTGAAAAGGAGGAACGCTTCCAGCCACGGGAGCGGTCATCATGACTACAGAAACCATCCCCCAGGCACCTGCCCCCGTGCAGAGCCGCGGCAACAGGAAGCAGGCCAGGCGCAACACGCTGATCGGCTGGACCTTCATCCTGCCGAACTTCATCGGCTTCCTCGCCTTCACCCTCATCCCGGTACTGGCCGCGTTCGCGCTCTCCTTCATGGAGTGGACCTCCTTCAGCGCCCCCAAGTGGGTGGGCTTGGCCAACTTCCAGCGGATGCTGGCCAGTGACTCCTTTTGGATTGCCCTGCGGAACACGGTGGTCTACGCCGTGGGCCACGTCCCCCTCACCATGGCACTGGCCCTTCTGCTCGCGATGCTCCTGAACCGCAAGCTCAAGGGCATCGGATTCTTCCGCGTCGCCATTTTCTTTCCCTACATCACCTCGCTGGTGGCTGTCGCCGTCGTCTGGAACATGCTGTTCAGTCCGGACAACGGCCCCATCAACCAGCTCCTGCACTCCATCGGCATCGCCGATGCACCGGGCTGGACTTCCAGCTCGGACTGGGCCCTTCCCGCGGTCATCATCACCAGCGTGTGGAAGGACATGGGCTACTACATGGTGCTCTACCTGGCCGGCCTGCAGGCCATCCCTACCGAACTCTATGAAGCAGCGGAGGTTGATGGCGCCAGCGCCTGGCAGCGCTTCTGGAACGTCACCATCCCCTCTCTGCGCCCCACCACGTTCTTCGTGGTCGTGATGCTGACCGTCTCCAGCTTCAAGGTGTTCGACCTCATCGTAGTCATGACCAACGGCGGGCCGGGACGCTCAACAACAGTCCTGTCCCAGCTCATCTACCAGGAAGGCATTGGCGAAGGGAAGTTCGGCTACTCCTCGGCCATCTCCCTGGTGCTGTTCCTCATTGTCCTGACGGTCACCGTCCTGCAATTCAAGATCCAACAGCGGAGGGAACGCTGATGACCAACATGGCCGAAGACCTCAAAGCCGAGGCACCTTTCGGGGCCGGTACAGCCCTCCCGTCGCCCACGGGGCGCACCAACCGTTCCAGCCGCGAAAAGAAGGCCCGCACCACCGACTACGTCATCTACGGGGTACTCGCAGTCCTCGTGGTGGCGCTCATGGTGCCGTTCATCTGGATGCTTTCCTCCTCGCTGAAGGAAAACAACCAGGTCCTGACCGTGCCCATCCAGTGGATCCCCAGCGAGTTCGTGTGGAGCAACTATGCGGACATCTGGACACGCATCCCCATGATGGGCTACCTGCAGAACTCGCTGTACCTGGCCGTCATCATTACCTGCCTCCAGGTGCTTACCGGTTCACTGGCGGCCTACGGGTTCTCCAAGGTCCGTTTCCCGGGCCGCGATGTCCTGTTCCTGGCCTATATCGGAACCATCGCCGTGCCGTGGCAGGCCTACATGGTGCCGCAGTACATCATGATGCAGAACCTCGGCCTGACCAACAGCTTCAACGCCCTGATCCTGCTGCAGGCCTTCGGTGCGTTCGGTGTTTTCCTGATGCGCCAGTACTACATGACCATCCCGGACGAACTGTGCGAGGCGGCCCGGATTGACGGCCTGAGCGAGTATGGCATCTGGGCGAGGGTGATCCTGCCGCTGTCCAAGCCGGCTCTGGCCAGCCTGGCGCTGCTGACGTTCGTGAACACCTGGAACGACTACATGGGCCCGTTCATCTACCTCACTTCCAACCGCCTCTGGACCGTCCAGCTGGGCCTGCGCTCGTTCGTCGGCCAGTTTGACGCGGAGTACGCCATGATCATGACTGGCTCGGTTATCTCGGTGCTCCCCATCCTGGTCATCTTCCTGATCGGCCAGCGCTACTTCATCCAGGGCATCGCCACGAGCGGCATGAAAGGATGACCTTCATGGCACAGCACCCGGTGCGTCGGCGCGGCCTGGTTGGGCGCATCCCCAGCCCCGGGTTCGAAACGTTCGGCGGTATCTTCGGCTTCATCTACACTTTCCTGACCGGAAACGTGCTGATGGCCCTGGCCAATGCCCCACTGGTGCTGTGCCTGGCCCTGGTTGCCGACCCTCTCGCTGCGTGGCCGTTCTTCCTGGCGCTGTCCGTCACTATCCCTCCGTCGCTCGCCAGCCTCTTCGCCTCCTTCCAGGCATTGAATGACGACGGGGCCGCGACGAAGCCTGTCGCCTCCTTCCTGCGCGGCTACCGGCGCGGATTCCGGCGGGCAGCCCCGCTGGGCCTGGCGGCCGTGGCGGTACTGTTGTTCCTCGGCATGGACCTTGCCATAGTCCAGCCCATGCCTGCCGGAGCCGTACTGGTACCCGTGATAGTGGTGGCCTCCGCGGTCGCCCTCAGCGTGGCTGTGATGGCGCTTGCCGGCGTCGTCCTGCTGCCCACGGCCGGGCTGAAAAGCCTGCTCAAGGCATCCCTGTACCTTTCCGTGCAGCGCTGGTACCTGAGCCTGGCCATGCTGGTACTGCTGGGCATCATCGCCGCTGCGGCATTGCTCCAGCCCGTCCTCGGCGTTGCCCTGGCGCCGGCGCCACTGCTATTCGTCGTCTGGAGCAACGCCTCCTACGCCTACTCCGCTGCCCTGCGCTCTACTTAGGAACTCTTCTTGCCCACTTTTGCCATCGGCGACCATGACTTCCTCCTGGACGGCGAACCGTTCCGGATCCTCTCCGGCGCCATCCACTACTTTCGCGTCCACCCCGACCTGTGGGCTGACAGGATTCACAAAGCGCGGCTCATGGGTCTCAACACCATCGAGACGTATGTCCCCTGGAATGAGCACTCACCAACCGCGGGGGAGTTCATCACTCACGGTGGCCTGGACCTCGGCCGGTTCCTTGATCTTGTAGCAGCAGAGGGGATGCGCGCCATCGTCCGGCCCGGCCCCTACATCTGCGCCGAGTGGGACAACGGCGGACTTCCCGCCTGGCTCTTCGCGGACCCCACGATTGGTGTCCGCAGCAGCGAACCTGGCTACCTGGCCGCCGTCGACCACTTCATGGAGCAAGTCCTACCCACCGTGGTGGATCGCCAGATCAGCCGAGGCGGCCCGGTCATCCTCTTCCAGATCGAAAACGAGTACGGCGCCTACGGCTCGGACAAGGCCTACCTGCAGCACCTGGTGGATACGGCAAAGCGCGCCGGGATAGATGTCCCGCTGTTCACCTGCGATCAGCCCTTCGGCACCATGATCGAAGACGGCTCCCTGCCCGGGCTGCACAAAACTGCGACCTTTGGCTCACGTGCCGACGAGCGGCTCGCATTCCTGCGGGAACGTCAGCCGGACGGCCCGCTCATGTGCGCCGAGTTCTGGAACGGATGGTTCGACAACTGGGGCACACAGCACCACACGACGGATGCTGCCGCCTCGGCGGCGGAACTGGACGCCTTGCTGACGGCGGGGGCCTCTGTGAACATCTACATGTTCCACGGCGGCACGAACTTCGGCTTCACCAACGGTGCCAATGACAAAGGCATTTACGAACCCACCATCACCTCCTACGATTACGACGCGCCGCTCACCGAAGACGGGCACCCAACCGACAAATATTTCGCTTTCCGGGACGTCATTGCCAAACACGTCGAAATACCGGACAGTGTGCCGCTAAGGCGCCCGGTTGCCGCTGATGCGGCGCTATCCATGACCGCATCTGTGCCGCTGCTCAAGGTCGTCGACGATCTGGGGAAAGCAATGCAGACCTCGGGACCGGTACCGACGGTCGAACGCACCGGTCAGTACCGTGGTTTCTACCTTTACGAAGCATCAGTGGCATCCGGTGGAGTGCTGACCTTTGAGGAGATCCGTGACCGCGCACAATTCTTCCTGGACGGTACACCGATCGGAGTGCTTAGCCGTGAACTCGGCGAACGGAGCATCACCATTCCGGGAGAGGGCCGGTTGGCGGTGCTGCTGGAGGACCAAGGCCGCGTGAACTACGGGCAGCGAATCGGCGAGGTCAAGGGTTTGATCGGGCCAGCCAAACTCAACGGCCGGGAGATCCACGGCTGGAGAGTGCGAAGCGTGGACTTTGATCGTCTGGCTGTCCTCGGTGCCGAAGCAACGCCACTCGATCCCGATGCTGGGGTAGGTGGGCCGTCCATTTGCTTTGCCCAGTTCAGGCTTGATCATCCCGGTGACCGGTACCTACGACTGGATGGCTGGACCAAGGGCTCCGTCTTTATCAACGGATTCAATCTTGGTCGGTACTGGAGTCGGGGGCCTCAACGCACCCTCTACATTCCCGGTCCGGCCCTGCAGGAAGGCATTAACGAGCTTGCCATCGTTGAACTTCACGGGAGCACCAGTACCGTTGTCCAATTCACGTCTGCACCCGATCTCGGCCCTGCCGAGAAATAGAGTCCCACCCAGCGCATCAAGAAGGAGCGATCATGACCCCCCTAAACCATATTGAATTCCATGTCGCCGCCCCTCAAGCAGTCGAGGAAGAGCTTGACTCGGCAGTTGCCGTTCTGCAGCCGGCCGCCGTGGATGAACGTCACGGAGTCCTTGTTACCCGGCACTCGCCTACGCACTATTCAGTAGCGATATCCGCGGCCGTACCCTTTGGCACCATCATGGAACAGAGCTACTGAACATGTCCACGCGTTGTAGCGCCCGGCTGGATTGAGGGCGACAAAAGTGAGAATTCTGGTTACGGGGGGCACTGGCTACATCGGTTCCCACACTGTTCTTTCCCTGCAGGAAGCTGGCCACGACGTGGTCGTCATCGACAACCTGGTCAATTCCAGCGACGAATCGCTTCGCCGCGTGGCCGAACTCTCCGGCAAGACTGCGGAGTTCCACAACGTTGACCTGGTGGACGAGGCCGCCCTCGAAAACGTCATTACCGGCAGCGATATTGAAGCCGTCATTCACTTCGCGGGACTCAAGGCCGTCGGGGAGTCAGTGCAGGAGCCGCTGAAGTACTACTACAACAACCTGGTGGGAACGCTGAACCTGGTCCGCGTCATGGACAGGCACGATGTCCGGTCCATCGTCTTCAGCTCGTCGGCTACCGTCTACGGGGAACACAACCCCATCCCGTACGTGGAAAGGATGGAGATCGGCGCGAACAACCCCTACGGGCGCACCAAGGAACAGATCGAGGACATCCTCTCGGACCTGGGCGCCGCTGACTCCCGCTGGCACATAGCACTGCTGCGCTACTTCAACCCGGTGGGCGCGCACCCCTCGGGCCGCATCGGCGAAGACCCGCAGGGCATCCCGAACAACCTGGTCCCGTTCATCGCCCAGGTTGCCGTGGGCCGGCGCGAGAAGCTCATGGTGTTCGGCGGCGACTACGACACCCCCGACGGCACCTGCCAGCGCGACTACATCCACGTGGTGGACCTCGCAGAGGGGCACGTCGCGGCACTGAACCGTATTGCAGGCCGCACTGGTGTCTTCCGCTGGAACCTTGGCTCGGGAAAGGGCTCCTCGGTCCTGGAGGTCCTGCGGTCCTTCGAGAAGGCCGTGGGTAAGCCCATTCCTTACGAGATCACCGGCCGCCGCGCGGGAGACCTTCCTGCTTTCTGGGCCGATGCCACGTCTGCGCTGGAGGACCTGAGCTGGTCCCCCGCCAAGACCGTGGACCAGATGTGCGAGGACCACTGGCGCTGGCAGAAGAGCAACCCCCAAGGCTACCCCTCCTAATTTCGGAGCATCGGATCCGGGTGAGGGCACATCGGCCCGAGGGCTGACGCCTACGGGTTGAGTAATGCCGCCCCGCCGGCAGAGTTGCGATGCGGTCCCAGCCCTTGGCGGCGACGGCCTTTGCGGGGGAGATCCAGCGGCCGCCCACGCAGGTCACGTTGGGCAGCTTCAGGTGTCCGGGCCGTGGCCAGGCTGATACACCCCCCAGTGGGGCAGAACTGCACCGCCTGCGGGGCCAGCGGGAATAACTTCATGGCGTCCAAACCGGATTCGAGGACGACCACGACTTCGCCAACCGTGGCGACACCGGCATGCGCCTCGGTACGGGCGGGAATGCCGCCGGGCCCGCCGCGGTGCCCACTAAACCTCTGAAATCGTCCTCTCCGGGCATAACCGCTCGCGACGCACCGGAGCCCGGATTGTTTTGTGTGGCATCTGTGTTGCTTGGCTGGCTGTTCTGGGACGATGGGGCCATGGACGAAGCGACCCGGCATGAGATCCATCTGGGGACCACCGGGATGAACATCCACGATCTTGTGCGCGAATTCAATGCAAACCTGGGGACGACTGTCGTCCAGACGATGGCCGGCGTGAAGGACCGCACCTCCCCGTTCCGGTGGGCTAAGCCTGACGGCCCGGAACCCCGGCCGGACGTCGAGTTCCGCCTGAGGTTGGGTCATGGCGTGTCGAAGACCCTTCAGCTTGCCGAAGGCAGGCATGTAGCGTTGGCTTGGCTGACGGGGGCCAATCCCCGCCTGGACGAAGAACTTCCCGTCCTTTACATCCAGCAGTTGCGTTCCCGTGAAGTTTGGGGAGCGGCCGAAGCATTCGTGAACGACACATACGCCACATAATCAAGGCGGCCAAGGATGCCGGTGCGCCTCCACGGGACCCAACCCTTGTCCCGGCAGCCGAAGAGATCGTGTTCGGGGAGGCGAAGGATCACTACCGCGGGTTTTCGGCCGGAAAGAACTCCGTCGCCGGTCCAATGCCCATCGGACAAGCCAGGCACTAGCGATTCCCGGGACGACACGGCAACCGCGGGTGAAATGAGCGCGATCGACACGGAAACCAAACGCAAGCTCCGTGAGATGGGCGCCGTCCCGATGCTCGGAGCACTTGAGGCCCAGGACGAGACGCTCGTGCTCGGCATGGCCTTCGAGGAACGGCTCCGCCTGATTGTCGACGAAGCCCACTCCGGCTTCAACCACGCCAAGGTCGAAGGACTGATTCGACGGGCAGGATTACGCTACCCGGGCGCGGACCTGCGCCGGCTCGACCTCGTGGACGAGGACTGGACCGGAACCTGATCGCCCAGCTCGGCACGTGCTCGTTCATCGAACGGCAGCAGAACGTCGTATTTCAAGGATTTACCGGGTCCGGGAAGTCCTACCTGGGATGCGCTCTGGCTAAGCAGGCCTGCCAGCACCGGATCCGGGCCCACTACGTCCGCATGCCCGACCTCGAGGAAGCCTGGGCGCTGGCAAAGGACAAGCCATTGGGCGTCACGAAGTTCCTGAAGAAATACGCGGCCTTCACCCTGCTGGTGATCGACGAATGGCTTCTCGACTACCCCGACGAGGGCATGCACAGCATGCTGCTGGAGCTACTCGAGCGCAGGTACGACACAGCTTCCACCGTGTCGGCACCCAATACGCCAAGAAGGACTGGCACAAGCGACTCGGCTCCGGGGTCCACGCCGATGCGATCATGGACCGCATCGTGCACAACACCATCTGGGTCGATACCGGCAACCACAACATGCGTGAACACGCCAGAGTGACGCAATAAGAAACCCCGGTGGGAGCCGGCGGCCCCCATAGCCACGGCCACTGGCCCCCACCGGCAATATCAATGGCCCCCAAAGGCAAGATCGACTGGCCTCCAACCCTTCAAATACTCATGATGGAGCGGTCAAATTCCCGGACAGCATCCAACTCCTCGCCGAAAACGACTTTCCTGCCAGTTTGTTCCTGACGAGCAACACGGTCCGGGACAACCCGGCCTTTTTCAAGGCCTTCATGGAACGAGGCAGCCGGATCGAAAACCACACCGTCAGCCATAACGTGAACATGACCACCCAGTGGGGCTACCAGCGGCAACTCGACGACATTATCGGGATGCAGGATTTCGCCGCACAACAATACGGTCGCAAACCCGCCCTGTTTAGGCCCCCTGGAGGCGCCTACTCCACGACCATGCGGCAAGCAGCCGCAGCCGCCGGACTCAAAGCAATCATCACCTGGGAAGCCAAAGCCAATCCGGCCGCATGGACTACCAATACGGCAACACCCTACGGCCCGGCGACATCGTCCTGATGCACTTCCGAGCCGAATCCCCCGCCGATTTCGCGCTTTCCGTGCAGCACAAGACGCCGCCGGCCTGCAAGTGGTGCTGCTGGAGGACTTCCCCGGCCTAACGTGATGCTCGACCGAGGCGATGACCCGGCTCCGGCCTACCGACCACGTCGCGGCCTTGTTGGCCGAGCGCCACTCCCGACCGTGGCCCAGGCCTGGTTCCGGGGCCTGAACCCGAAGCTGGACGACGTCCCGCCGGACAGGCTGCTGCATCGCGAGGGCCATGTCGACAAGGCCGCACAATCCGTCCTTGCCGATGCCCGTGCCTTCACGGCCGCAGGATGGAGCAGAACGAACTGGCCATCATCCCGCCGGCCGGCACTGTATGGCGCATCGGGTTCCGCCCCGAACCGTGGGCGTGGAGCGGCTGGGAATGGACAACCCACGGCCGGTTCCCCGGCTGCTGGGATGACTTGCACGGAAATTTCCGGACCGTGCATGCAGATCTGCGGATCGCGAGCCTTGCCAAACGTCGCGGTAATGGCTTCACAGCTCCGGGTTCTGGAGGTCTAAAGAGTCCCTGAACTTCGCATTGTCAGCAAGACCATTTTCCTGCCGGTCGACCGCTCCGAAACGCTGCTAAGCAGCTCGTCTCGTTATGCCGAGGATGCGCCCGACTTCTTTCCAAGTGGCCCCGGCTGCTCACTCGTCACAGGCCCTGGCCGCGATACGCGGATCCACGGCCCCTCAGTGGTCGCTGAGTTCTGTCAGGGCGGCAAGGGTTTCGCTTTGGTTAGCGCCATGCGTCTAGTCCAGTTCACACCAGACGATACGAAGTGACAGCGGGTTCTGCCTGTCCGGGCCGGCCATTGCGGCCGGGCGCTCCCGCCAGCGCCGGCTTCGGGGGTGTCCCGTTGGCTTTTGCTGGAGAGGGCGGCGCTGCCGGAACCTGGTACGCGGCGATAATGTCCTTTATCCCGGACGGGCAGGAGAACCGGTAATGAGATCGTCCCCGATTCGCCAGCTGCTGCCAAGGTGGATCGCCCACTCCGCCAGATTGACGAGATCTCCTTATCGGGGTTCGAGTGGAACGAGTTGAAGTAGCTGCGGGAACTCCAGCCTGGACGTATTTGACGTTTCCACAGATAGGAGCCGCCTCTGTTATCAGAGCGGTCTCGCGCATCTGCTGCGTGAAGCGCTGAAGCCACCACAGTCGTGCATCTAATGCATGTTTTGGTTTCCCTCAGAAGCGTCTATTCGGTCCACGGCGTGGACGGATTCAGAGCATCGATTTCCGCATACTCAGCCTCGGAAGGATGCCATTCAGCGGCTTCAATGTTCGCGATGACCTGCTGCGGGTTGCTGGCACCAGCGATAACAGAGGCCACTGCAGGGTTGTGTGTTAGCCCGCCAAAAGCCACATTTAGAACCGAGAGGTCGCGAGGCCTTGCCCACGCGGAAAATTTCTCAACAACGTCGAGTGCTTCATTGGTGGCCAGCTCCGGTGTCGTGCTCAAGCGCGCCCCTAGAGGAATCTCCTTGCGAGATATTTTTCCGGTCAGTAGACCTTGTGCGAGCGGAAAGTACGGAAATATGCCAAGACCATAATGGACTGCTGTTGGGACAGTGTCTGTTTCGGCCCAGCGCTCGATCATGTTCCAGAGATATGAACCGGACACAAAGCCATTACCGCCCTGCAACCGTGCCAGGTGCTGTGATTCTGCAATCTGCCAACCACGGAAGGCGGTGTGTCCAAAGTATCGGATCTTCCCTTCCCGTACGAGGTCAGCCAATGTGGAAACAGTTTCTTCAAGGGGTGTTCCAGGGTCGAATCGGTGGTATTGGTAGAGGTCGATGTAGTCAGTTTTGAGTCTCCTCAGGCTGCCTTCGAGAGCTATTCGAATTGCCGAACGCCCTCCACGTGATCCGGATTGCGGGCCGGCATTGGCACGTAGCTTGTGGTGCCCGAACTTTGTACCGATAATCACCTGGTCGCGCTTGGATTCAAGCACCTCTCCAAGGAGTTCTTCCGATGCGCCTGGGATTGCCCCGTAGGATTCTGCGGTATCGATGAAGGTCACTCCGTGCTCGAGAGCAGTATGTACGACGGCCCGGGTCTCCTTAAGGTCGAGACGCCTTCCAAAGTTATTGCCCCCAAGTCCGACCTCCGAGACGACCAGTCCTGAATTCCCCACTCTTCTGTAACGCATGCAGTACCTCCTATATTGATTAGATGCCTCTACCCGGGCGGTACGGCAATCATCTGCACGGAGGCCCGGAGGAATTCCGGCAACAAGATCCATGAGATTGAACTGTCGACCCCTGATATAGCCAAGCGATTTCCTGACGTTGGCTCGTATACAACAGCCTGCATTTCAATATCGCAAGCGGCCAGGCCCGCCTTGGAAACGTGCTCATGGCCATAGCGGACAGGAAAGAGCGCACATGCGCTCCGTGGACCTGCGGGCGGTGGCTCAGTGGGTGAACTAGGCCACCGCCCGGCGATACCGGACGACGGTCAGCGGTAGTACGCGGGGAGCGCGTGTTCCTCCATATATTCACGCGCAGCGATGAGATCAGCTGCCGGGTCTGCAGCTGCGTCCAGTTCGATAAGTGCCCATCCGGAGTAGTCCACATCGCGCAACTTGGACGCCCACGCAGCCCAGTCGACTGCTCCTGAACCTACCCGGGCATACATTTCCTGGTGCGCGGCGGGTTTGATCATGGCCATGTTTTCACGAGCAGGACCGCTAACGTCCTTCCAGTGGGTTATCGAAACCCGCTGAGAGTGATCCTCCAACACGGATACAGGGTTAGTCCCGCCAGCGAGGATCTGAGCAGTATCTGGGCAGAAGTCGATAAACACAGGGTCGGTCAGTGTCAGGAAAAGGTCGATGTCGCGACGGAACCAAAAGACCGACCCCGAGGCCGCGTGCAGGGCAAGCCGGACACCATGCTGGCGTGTGACGAGTCCCATCTTGTTGATGAAGTCGGCGAGTTTCTGGGCATAGGCAAGGTCCACGAAGCCGGCGCCTGGTTCATTCCAGAGGGGACGCATCGGCAGGCCGGCCACCATGATGTCCGCACCTGCAGCACGGATGAAGTCCGCATACGCAGCAACCTCCGCCAGGATTTCCTTCTGGCGCTCGGGCTTCATCCATTCGGTCCGGTCCCAGTTGGCTGGGTCGTTGAAAAGCAGACCACAGTAGAAGCCGCTGCAAAGTTCCAGGCCGCGGTCCCCAAGGGCACGTACGAAGCCGTCAACGGTCGTGTAGCGCTCCAGGGCGTTACGCCAGTCGCTCAGTCCGACCGTAAGTTCAACCCCCTGAATGCCTACTTTCTCGAGGATGTCGAGTGACTTGTCCCAAAAGACTTTTGGCGACACGGAGTCACGGTAGTAGACCTTGCTGTAGTCGTCCAGCCCCCACAAATCCGTGTTGTACATCGTGATGAAATCCATTGCGAGCCGCAGCTGCGGCTTTTCGTCTGACATTGACATTGAATTGCTTCCTTTTCGTTGAATCGCGACGGTCGGATCGCCGTCGCCCGTCCTCCGGAACTGAGCCAGTGGTCGGAGGGTGATGGAAAGTTTGGATCTTCGGTCAGGGGCTACTCACCTGATCAAGTCCGGTCTTCGCCAGGGAACACGTGTAGCGCCAGCTTTTGGCCGATCCGGAATTCAGGTCCGTAGTTTGCCGGATGTTGGTTGCCCATGAGCACCTCGCTTTCATTGTCGGGAATTTTGGATCGGAAGAGTTGTGAGGCCCTGCCATGAGCCGGATGATGGTCCCCCGTGCTGGCATGGGCTTCGGGCTGCGTGTTGGTAATGTCTTCCAGCGGGAATCCTTTCCTTGCCACCTTCATGTTTTGGACCTGGCGGGATACACAAGGGCCTGGTGCCCATCGGCATGGTGGAACAGCCTGCGGCCGCATCCGTTGTCCAGAATCAGCCATACGATGGTGCCGTCAGGCAGCACCGCGTCCACGGTTCCCTTGTAATCGGGTTCGCCCTCGGGGCCGAGCAACAGCACAGAGTCCCCCGGAATGAGCTCGCACCAGTCCGCAACGACGGATCTCCTGTACCCATATCGTGTCGGTCTGTTCCGTTGCTCAGGCAGGAGTTTCCCGGCCGAATTCATACGCTCATTCCTTCCCCCGGTTTTGTCAGACGGCCCTCGGGACATCTCACAGAATCAGGGAGTCGGTAGGTGCTGGGTCGTTCGGATTCACGATGCCACCAGCCGGCCCACGGGTCCGACGTCAAGAGGCCCTGAGGGGTGCGTTTCCCGGCGCCTGATTCTTCACAATCACCGGATCCACCTCCCATGTCGGCTAGGTCGACAAATCGGACGCCGAGACGTTTCAGATGTTCTTTCAAGGTCTTGCCTTTCGGTCGGTGGCCGGAGGTGGATACATCCAGAGACCCCGGTCCTCACCCGGCCGACAGTTCGAGGGAGATTGACGGTTGGCGATTTGGAGGCCGACCACCGTCCACACAGGTAACGTCGCGTCATTTGGCCACTTACCCGTGCGTGAGGTGTTCGGATAGTATGTCGGCGAAGACGTTTGGCCGCTCAAGGGCGGCTGCGTGACGGCCGTGGTCTATCAACTTAAGACCTGAATTCGGGATCAGGCGGGCGATGGTCTCGGCTCCTAATTGGAAGGCGACGGCATCGTCTCTTCCGCACACGACCAGCGTTTTGCTGCTGATGATTGGCAGATCTTCAGTAATGTCGGCAGCAGCCAGAAGTGAGCAAGCCTGGGCATATCCCTGTGGGGCAGTTTCGAGCAGGGCTGACCGCACCTCCGCGACTGTGTCACCGCCGATGCTGAGTGCTTCGGCCGTGAACCAGAGGTTCATTGTTGCCTCGAGCACGGGAACCATCCCTGAAGCCGGTACAGAGTTCATTCGATTTCTCCATAAATCTCGTAGGGCATTTGGGTAGCGTGGTACCGTCGCGACGAGGGTGAGGGTTTTCACGAAGTCTGGATAGCGGGCGGCAAGCCGAGCAGCGATGATCCCTCCCAGAGACATACCAACCAAGTGAATGCCGCCACTCTTATCATCTGGAGAGATTTGAGTCATCACATCGTCAACCCACGTATCGATATCGTTTGGCTGGCCCGACAATATAGGGCGACACCCGTGACCTGGCAGATCTGGAGTTTGAATTGCGGCTCGCTTGAGCAGTACCTTTATGGGGGACCAGGACAGGCCGGAGACGCCCAGCGCGTGGAGCATGACCACGGGGGTATGCGTGGATTCAGACACATCGTTCCTTCCAACAAATCTGACGGTCCTCGGACGGCTGCCGGGCTCGGGGTTCGGAAAAGTCGATTTAGGTTTCCTCGACCTCAGCGGGTCGGGTCGGTCCGGACTGTCTATATGTCACGAGTGAAGCAACCATGAGCGTTGACATGATGATTGCCATGGGAACCAGCGAATCGGTTCCAACCAAACCGGTGAGTGGTATCACTGATGCGCCGGCCAGCAACCGGGAACCACCGACGAGGGCTGAAGCCGCGCCGCTTGATCCTGCGGAATCCGCCTGTGTCAGGGACATGATTGCTGTCATCAGCAGGCCCGTGGCCGATGTTTGCGTGAAGAAGCAAGCGCAGGTGAGCCACAGCGGCGGCTGTCCCATCAGGGAAAAAATAAGCAGCGCAGTTGCCCCGAAAGCACCCCACATCAGGCCAGCGGCCAAAAGCACTTGGTGTCGAAATCGTCCTGCCAACACGCCGAACAGTGCCGCGGCGCCGACGATGCCGACAGCGTTAATGGAAAAAATCACCGAATACAGGGCTGGTGGGACACCGTAAGTTGAACGCAAGACGAATGATGAAGCGGCGACATAGGTCATGAGGCTTGCTTGCGCCAGGCTTCCGACTATGACGTATCCCGCAAAAGTCCGCTGGGTTAGCAGCTGATGCATTCTTTGGAGATTGGCTCGAACCGATATTCCTCCGCGTCGACAGGCTGGAAGGGTTTCCGGAATCCAAGTGAGAGTACCGGCCGTCATCAGAACCCCCAGCGCTGCCAGCGAGACGAAGATCAGGCGCCAGTTCCCCAGGGCAAGGACCACGTTGCCAAAGAGTGGTGCCACGACCGGAGCCATGGCACCTATCGAGGTCAGGATAGCGAAGCGGCGCGCAGCACTGTGTCCGTGACTGGCGTCAGAAATGACTGCTCTGCTGAGAACGACGCCGGCAGCACCTGCGAATCCCTGAACAGCTCGGATGAGAATCAGGAGTTCGATGGTGGGAGCAATGGCACAGAGGAGACTGCAGACAGTGAAGGCCACGGAACCGATGAGCAGCAGCCCACGCCGGCCCAGTCCATCGCTGAGGGTTCCGATCAGCAGCTGGCCTGCCGCCATCCCGATTAGAAATCCGGTGAGGGTCATCTGCACCGCTGACGGCGACGTGCCCCATTCGGTCTGCATGTCCGGGAACGCTGAGAGGTACATGTCGGTGGCCCAGGGCGATAACCCGGCAAGAAGAATCAACACCGCCATCGGCGAAGTCCTTCTAACCCAGAGGGGCGCTAGCCCGGTGATCCGCCGGTAAGGAAACAGACTCGCTTGGCCGGTAAATAGCAGAACCGGTCTGGTCATTCGACGTCCAAATGGGAGGAAGGAAGTGTGGCGTTCTCGCGAGCAAATGCATGCTCCCGGGGTCGATGCGAATCTGCGATCGAGTCCGTCGCCAGGACGGCCAACGCCAGACTGGTGAGCGTTGGATTGCAGGCAGTCGCTGTAGGTATCAAACCGTTTCCAGCAAGGTAGAGGTTCTCGAATCCCCAAACGCGTGAACGGGAGTCACAGACGCTCGTGCCGTCCTCCAGGGGCCCAATCCTGTAACTGCCTTGGTAATGAAGGGAACTACCGGCGGGCAGGAGACGCGCCTCACCGCCGGAGGCATACCGGCCCAACGAGGTCACAGCAGCATCCAGATCGGCGATGGCCGCAGCAATATTTGCCTGGTCTTTTTCGGTCAGCGTGTAAGTGATCCGCATGGCTGGAAGACCGTTGTCATCCAGTTGAGCCTCATCAAAGGTAACGCAGTCCTCAAACTGAATATCCTTGGGGGCAAACCAGCCAAACGTGACGAGGTGCTCATTCTCGGAGATATCCACTCCGTCCACCGTTATCGGCGCCGTCTCCATTTGCATGATTTGCCCGTGGAAGGGATGACGTTCGTCATCGAAAGGAATCCACAGGACACCTTTTAGTTGGTCGCGGTTGTCCGCAAGGTCGGCCGCGGCTGCGAACTCAGAGCTGGTGACACTAACCTTGCCAGGATCTATCTCGATGGCGCTCACAATCTGAGGCTGATCATTGAGGTAGTGACCGAGCGCCGGAGGCCTGATCCCTGAGGCCCACAGCAACTGCGGGGTCCGGAGGCTATCAGCTGCCACAACTACCCACGCCGCCTGAACCGTGTAGCTCCTGCCAGTACGGAGATCGCGCAGACTCGCGCCAGAAACGCGGTTGGGTTCCGTCAAAAGCCGCTCGCATACGGTACGATCTCGGATTTCGAAGCGTTCCCACGATTGCGAATCGGAGAGCGCGGCCAGGATCTTGTCCGCTCCCGTCCATTCCGGCAGCGGACCACCTGTGGGCTCACAGGCAAGGGGCATGGCCTGCACGCGACGGGCTGCTGGCCTCCCCTCGTCGTAAATCTTTGACAGCGTCCGTCGGATCGCCGCGTTCGCCGGGGTTTCCGGGAAGGCAGTCTGGGTGACCCTCAGCAACCTGCGGGCCTCGTCAAAAGCCTTGTCCAGAACGGCACCGTCAATGAAGTCAATCTTCTCGGATCCGCCGGGCGGTGGGCAGGCACATGTCCAATGAGCGCCCATCCCGCCGACGTTGGTGGACATTGCTGCGGCCGGCATGTCCTTCTGGAGCGATCCAGATGCAAATGGCCGGACGAGATGGGTGCCAGGTCTGGCAACGATTTCAGCATCGCCGCTCAGCTGTCCGTCTGTGTGCGAACCCTCAGAGGCCTTCTGCGCAGCACCACGTTCTGCAACGGGGAGGTTGCGAACATTGCGTCCCCACGTTTCGGTCAGCCTTGGCCCGGCATCGATCATTAGAATGTTGGCTTCGGGCATGAGGTCATAGAGGCGCCGGGCGTGTGCCGATCCTGCCGGGCCACTACCGATGATCAACACGTCCACAGATTCGCTGTTGTGTCCGAACGATGTGCCAGGAGAAGACATTTAGCCACTGATCCTTTTGTCTGGGGTGGGTTGATATGAAGGAATCGGAAGGAGCTGCCGTCCCCAGCCAAACGACGCGTTCCTGAACAAGGTTTTTGCGAGCCGGCGGAGGAGTCTTGAGCGATCTACGCCGAACCGGTCATCGAGTGGCTGGCCCATCTGAGCCAACCATTCACATCAGCAGTCCTCGTGTAGGCCGATCAGGTCGTATCAAACGACGATACTTCCGCGCCACTACTTGTAGTAAAGCATTACTGTGCTGCTATAGTAAAGCATTGCCATGAGGGTAAAGTGTTCCGACGATGCGGTCGGAACGAGGGATTTTGGAGGTTAATGTGATCAACGCAGCGGTGATCGGCCTCGGTTGGTGGGGCAGCACTTTGGTGCGGACCCTGCAGGGTTCCGACAGCATCCGGATCAGCACTGGGGTGGACCCAAATGAAGCGGGGATGCTGGCAGGCAGGGATCTTGGACTTCGGATGGCGGGCTCCTTCGAAGAGGTCGTCGCCGACCCTTCCATTGATGCAGTACTGCTCTGCACGCCCCACAAATTCCATGCCGCCCAGGTCGTCGCGGCGGCAAAATCAGGCAAGCATGTCTTTTGCGAAAAGCCCTTTACCGACAACGTTCGCGCGGCCGAAGAGGCGCTCGATGCGGTGTCGCGGGCCGGTGTCGTCCTTGGCATCGGGCATGAGCGGCGCTTTGAGCCAGCCGTGATGCAGATGAGGGACCTCGTCAGCTCCGGAAAGCTGGGAGATGCGGTCTCTTTCGAGGGCAATTTCAGCCAAGACAAGTTTTTGGCCCTGCCGCGAGATAACTGGCGGCTGTCCGCAGAGCATGCTCCCGTCGGACCGCTTTCGGCCACAGGCATTCACCTTGTGGACATGGCCATCTCCTTGCTGGGCCATCCGGACCAGGTGTGGGCGAACCTATCTAGTGATTTTGCCGGGTTTGATAACGGCGATTCCTTGAGTATCAGTCTCAAATTTTCCAAGGGGCGGACGGCCACGATCAATGCAATTCTTGTCACGCCTTTTGTGGGCCGCGCCGCTGTCTACGGGACTGAGGGGTGGTTTGAGATCCGCGATAGGACACATCCTGAGGCTTCGACGGGTTGGGACCTTGCGCTCAGCTTGCGGGGGCAGGACACGCAGGTGGACTTTTCCCCACCCTATTCGGCCGTTCGTGCCAATGTGGAAGCCTTTGCCATGGCTGCAACAGGAGACGCGGAGTATCCGGTTACTCATGCGGAGATTCGGTCCAACGTGGCTACTTTTGAAGCCATTCTTGCCTCCGTTCGGTCGGGCGCGATAGAGCGCGTCGGTTAGCTCGGGCGCAACTTGTCTGTCGATCGGAGCTTTGGTCACCTGGACCCGATGCTTGATGCCAGCCATCCTGGGTCGCGTGGCACGGTACCCACGCCGGCCGCCCGTCTGATCTCCGATCGGCCGGATTTGCCTCCATGGGCTGCGGAAGCCGCCGGGGAGATTGATCTGGGTCAGTTGGCCGAGGGGGTTGTTTCGGCCTGCCTGACCGCAGTCTTTGGGCGTTACCGCCGAGACGACGAGTTTGTGTTGGCGCTGAGGGCGAGCGTTTGGCAGAACCTCTCAGCTATTCGCCAGCTCTTGACGGGGACAGCGGGGTTGGGGACCAGTCCGCGGGACCATGTGCATGCCTTCGCCACAGTTCAGGCGAAGCTGGTAATTCCGCAGACGTTGCTGCAACGCTCCTATCGGGTTGCCTTTTTTCAGATATGGTCAGCTTGGAGCGCACGGCTTGACGCAGCCGCGAAACGGCTGAACGTAGAACGCGACGATGCGCTGGCTGCGCAATGCGACCTGTCAGTGCTGATATTCGCCTATCAGGATCAAGTGGCCTCGGAGGTGGCGGACATTTACGCGAGTGATTATGACTTGCTCAGTCAGTCCCGGGGGCACTTGAGACAACGGATCGTCCGCGACCTGCTGGCAGAAGCAACGCAGGCTATCCCCCCTTCCGACGCGGCCATCCTAGGTTATCCATTGCAGGCAAACCACGTCGCAATCATCCTTCCCTCTACCAAAGAGGCAGATTGTGGCAGCATACGCGAGGCTCTTCGCAAGCAATTGCCCGGGATCCAGACGTTGGTGCAGCCGAGGTCTCTGCAGTCGGTCACAATGTGGGCGGGGTACCCGCGGGCCTGGTCCCAGAAGCAGCAGGGGAAACTGGTCGAAGCGCTGCAGGGTGCCAGCGTCATGGCCTCATTCAGCCGAGCACACCAAGGAATGGAAGGATTCCGTCAGGCCTACCGCGAAGCCATCGCTGTGGAATCCGTCAGGGAGGGCTGGCAAGATAATGACGCTCCGCGGCTTTTGTCCTATGAGAACGTAGCGCTTGAAATCCTGCTCCTACGAGATGTACCGGCTGCCGCTGGCTTCGTCGCGGCCGAACTTGGCCCTCTCAGTGAGCCGACGCCGGAAGCTGAGCGCTTGCGGCAGACCCTAGCCCTGTGGCTGGACCTGAACAGCCACGTCTCGACGGCTGAAAAGCTGGGAGTCCACGAACACACGGTACGCAACCGGCTCAAGCGCATCGACGACCTTCTGGGCCAGCCTTGGCAGACCAGACGTACCGAACTCCGGGTGGCCCTCCGCCTGCTGCGAATGGTCAGAAGGGAACAAGGATAGGATATGGTGCTTCGATGACTACTTCGGCCCAGAGGCCCGGGGGTGCCAATAAGGTCACCGGCAGGACACGGGCTGCAAAGGCAAATCTCCAGCCCCGCAGGACGTATGCGGTGGAAACCACTGCCGTTGCCGGAGGCGACGATCTTGGCGAGCGTCCACGTCAAGCAACTGTGAGGGACGTGGCCCGGGAAGCCAACGTCTCCACGGCGACAGTATCTCGAGTCACCAGCAACAAAGGATATCCGGTATCTGCAGCCGCGAGGGCGAGGGTCCTGGAGGCTGTCAGCCGGCTCGGATATTCGCCCAACGACCTGGCCCGGAGTCTTCTCCAGGAGCGAACCTTTACCGTTGGAGTGGTTGTCCCTGACCTCTCCAACCCACATCATCCAGACATCGTGCGCGGTGTAGAGGAAACGGCAGCAGCAAACGGCTACTCCGTGCAGTTTTGCAGCACGGATAACGAGCCGGACAGGCTGGCTTCCTATCTGGACCAGATGGCGAGCAAACGTGTAGACGGTATCATTCTGGCCGGAGGCGGGCTCGATCCGGATCGGGCGCTGGGTGCCATCGGGCCATTCCGGATGCGGACCATCGTTGTTGGACGGTATTCGAATTCTGTGTTCCCCAGCGTTGAGTCAGACAACCGCGCCGCAGGGCAGCTGGCCACACGACACATCCTGGAACTGGGTCACCGTCGGCTCGGGGCCATTACAGGTCCTGCCACCGCGACTGCGTCGGCTGATCGTCTGGCCGGCGCCTTGGAGGTGCTGAAAGAGTTTGGCCTCACCAGCCGGGCAACATCCGTCGTTGAATCGGACTTCTCCGCGGAAGGCGGCTACGCCGCCGCCAAGAAACTTCTCAAACGAAAGTCTCCGCCGACGGCGATCATTGCTTCAAATGATGCCATGGCCATCGGTGCCATGGCAGCGGCCGCGGATATGGGACTCGGCGTACCGAATGACCTTGCGGTGATGGGTTACGACGATATTGTGACCGCCCGTTTCCTGCGCCCTTCGCTAACAACCATAGCCCTTCCAACGCATGAGATGGGTTCCACCGCGATGTCCCTGCTGATGCAGCTTATCGACGGGGAAGCAGTTCCTCAGCGGACGATTCTGGGCGTTGATCTAGTCGTGCGCCAGTCCACTACAGGTCGCTGACCTAACACTCAGCCCTGCAACGGCCAGGGGCGCGCACACTAGGGTTCCATGACCAGCATGCGCGCCCCACCAAGCCCCTAGCTAGGGGGTCGACCCGCTTGGCCCGGCTGTGACCGGTGCGTCCGCCACATTCATGATCAGTGCCAGTGACGTGTAGTAGCCCACAGTTCCGAGAAGGTCGATCAGTTTGCTCGAAGACAGCAGCGATTCGACCGGCGCGAACCGGTGGGAGGAGACGCGTCCAGTGCGGAGCAATTCGGTAACCATGTCGTGTAGTGGAACAAGATCGTCAGATGCCGGTTGGGTACCCGCCCGGGCGGAACGCACGTCTTCGTCTGTGACCCCGGCAGCGCGGGCCAGGGGCTCATGATGTGCCCACTCAAACGGCTGGTCCCAGTGCGCTGCCACCAGCAGGACGACATACTCGAAATACCGACGTGGCAGCTCGCTGCCGTATCGAAGGTATGCCCCCGTGTCCTGCAGTGGGCCCATCAGGCCGGGAGAATGCAGGAGAGGCTTGAAGGGACCGTACAAGGCCCCCCTGGGTCCACTGGCCACCGACGCCGCGGCTTCAGATTGGGCATCGGACCAGTTCTTACGCTCCGGCATCCCGATGCGGACCTGAGAGGTTGTTTCCTGCGACACTATTTCAAGCCCGCATTCACCATAGGCATCACAACCGAGGACATGAGTTCCATGCTCCTGCGCGCAAGCTTGGGGTCAACCCAATCCAGGCCTGCGTAGACCAGTTCGCCAAATTCTCCGGTTGCTTCGACGAGGCCAAGGATCTGCTCCGCGACCGACTCAGCAGTACCGACGATTACCAAGTCGTCCAAGACCTTTTCGAGCGTCACGGACTCGTCAGGCTGGTTACGATCGGATTTGAATAATTCAAGACGTCCAATCTTTGTCATCTTCTGCAGCATCTGACTGTAGTAGGCGCGATAGGGACTCCGGGGGTCGTCCTTGCCGTAGGCGCGGGCGGTGGCCTCATCGTCCGCAACGAAGATTGTTCGTGCAACCCGCCAATCGCTGGTGTCCGCCGTCGCGCCCAGCTGCGCACGTCCCTGGACGTAGTTGGGCCAATGCGTGGCCACCCAGGCGGGCAGCAGGAAGTTGGCGGACAGAGGGTGAAAGTCCTTCTCCCCCATGGCGATGACGCCCTTGGAATATGGTGCGACGACAGTACCCACAATCTCCGGTCGTGGCGTCTGCAGCGGCCGGGCGACAACGCCGACCCCGAGATCCTTATCGATCGTCCGTCGCGTCGAAACAGAAAAACGACCGGCCTCGATGTCATATGGCGGGTCGGACTCCCACAGCTTGACAATGACCTCGACGGCGTCCGCGAACATGCCGTTTCGGTCTTCCTCCAGGATGCCAAGCAGTTCGGCGTCGGAAGGGAGAGCACCGGGGCTGACTCCGAGAATAAAGCGACCATTCGATAGGTGATCGAACATGGCGGCGTTGACAGCCACGAGCGCCGGATGCTGATGCGAAAGGTTGGTCGTACCCGTTCCAAGTTTGATCTGTTTCGTGCGGTCAATCAGCGTTGCAAGAAACAGCATGCTGTTAGTGATGGTCTCGAACCTGTCAGTCAGGTGCTCTCCGATGAAAGCATCATGGAAGCCGAGTTGATCCGCAAGGATGACAGCTTCCTGATCTTCCGCCAAAGTATCCTGCCATGGCCGGTCGGAAGGATGCATAGGCATCGCGAAATAACCCAGTCGCACGATGGTTCCTTTCATGGTGCTTGTCGCGCTCAGCGCCGAACTCTTAGATCAAATCGCGTCTGCGCCGGGCACGCACTGGCGGAAAGGTCCAATCGCGGCCGGCGCCAGGTCCGCAACCTGTGAACCGCCCCGCGTCCGGAACGCGACTGTGTCGGATTCCGTCAATTCGTCCGGAAAGTATTGCCGCTAAGACAGAAGCGGTGCTGTTCAGCGCGCTTATACCTTTGACTCGTTGAGGATCGGAGCCGAGACCGATCGCCCACGAAATCCGGAGGACATGCGATGACAGCAGGGGTAGACAAGCCCGAAACGCAGACCCAGGCAGGAGCTCTGCCGCCACTGACCGGCGAGGAGTTCCGCTTTGTTGTGGGGCACTTGCCGAGCGGAGTGACGGTGGTGACAACACAGGACACTGAGGGCCGGCACGGAATGACGGCAAGCTCCGTGACTTCACTTTCTCTGGAGCCGCCCATGATCCTTGCCTGCTTGAACAGGTCTGCCCCAACCACGTCTGTGGTGGCCGAAACGGGACGCTTCGCCGTCAATATCCTGGGAGCTGGCCAAGGAGATCTGGCACTACAATTTGCACGCCCCAGCGAGGATAAGTTCGCCGGAGTGTCCTTGGCTGAATCCTTCGACGATATCCCTGTCCTTTCGGACTCACTCGCCTATATCGTCTGCGACGTCGCCGAGACCGTGCAGGCCGGAACTCATACCGTGTTTCTAGGGCGCGTCCAGGCCGCTTCAGCCTCACCCGGGATGCCGCTGGCCTACTATCGTGGTGGATTTGGCAAATTCCAGCAAGAACGGGACGAGCATGCCCTCGAATGGGTCCGTTCCCGGATCATCCGCGGAGAATACCTGGCAGGTAAGTCGCTCACGGCCGAAGACCTCGCAAGGGAATCAGGGCTGGACCATGCGGCCTGCTATTTCGCCCTCACGCGGATGCTTTCCGATGGCCTCATGTCGAGGGGAGAACAGGATTCATTCATCGTTGAGCCATTCAGCGCGACGGCAGCCGACATGACCTTTGACGCACGCTGCGCCCTGGAGCTTGCAGCGCTCGAACTGGGGGCCGAGACTATCTCGGACGACCAGATCGCGGCATTGCAGTCGAATTGGGATGAAATGTCGAGGTTCCTGATCGCGAACACGTTTGTTGACTTCGAACGCTACCTCGATGCCAACAATGCTTTCCATTCCGGTGTCGTCTCCTTGGCCGCCAACGCGCGCGTCATGGCAGCGTACGCCGGACTGCAGGTGCGAGCGGCAATGCAGCGGAGCTTCGGTTCAACGGCAGAGTCCTCGGAGCGTTTCCTGTCGATCCAGGCCAGGCTCTTGGACGCCTTGGGCCGGAGGGACCTTGCCGGTGCCCGACAAGCGACGCGAGACTATAACGTCGCGGCCAAGGCGCGGGCACGCGAAGTCCTTGAGTCCCTGCATATTCCCCATGTGTGACTAAGCCCGGTCACCTGAGATATAAGTCCCCCGCGGGCCCCGTTTCGGTCCTAAACAGCAATGCCCACAGCCCTTTAGGCTGTGGGCATTGCTGTTGGGACTATTCGACGGGGGACTCACTGCTTAGCATTTTTATTGCCGTATTAAGCCAAAATGTCGAGGGCCCGGCTCGCTATGTCTGGTCAGCATTGAACAGAATGGGGGTGAGCAGGACCCTCGACCACTTAGTTGACGAGCAGAGCCGATGTGATGCTGGGTGGCAACCCCGCTACTGTGCATCACATCGGCTTTGGACGCCCTGTTAGACGGACACCTTGGAGAGCTCCTGGTCGATCTTCTCCTGGGCGTGCGCCGGCACAGCGACTTTGCGCCCCTTGGCGGTTTCCTGAGTATTTGCGCCCTGGTGCGCCATCAGAATTTCTGCTTCATCCTGGCCAATGTTGCGGGCAAGGAATGCTTCGCCGGGTGACACGTAGCCGCTGGCGCCCTTCGTGCAGACGTAGGACTCCGACTCGGCACCGTCTTCCGAAACGAGGACAAGCAGCACCGTGCCTCGTGCGACGAAGAGAGCGATTTCGGTATCGTGCACCTGGAGCTCGGTTTCGGTCCCGGGTTCGATGGTTGCGTCAACGTAGAACAAGTCCTGCGACTGGCATTCCTCGGCGGACGCAATGATCTCCGACCGGAATCCCGGCCAGTAGTCGTCAGTCTTAACGGTGTTTTTTCGGTCAATGACCTTGGTCAGGCCCATAATGTGCTCCTTTTAGCGGTTTCTTCTATCGAGCGGACCGTTTGTCAGCTCTTTGCTTCCATGTCCAGCGAGTCGAGCGTGATGCCGCGCTGCGCCAGGTGATCGACAACGACCGACGGCGGGTCGACCCACACGGTGCCGGCATTGTCTTTTTCGTTGACGCCGGCATAGCAAAAGATGACTTCGCCAAAATCGGTGTCGCTGCGGTTGATGCCGACGTGGATCTCGCCCTTGCCGACGTATCCGAAGGTTCCCGGGTCGCAGTCGGTGGACTTGAAGTCGTTGGTTTCTTCCGAACCGGAAAGATGGGTGTTGTGACCACTAAGCAGGTACCAGATCACCTCGACGTTGTTGTGCACGTGGGCCTGGTTGCGGGAACCCGGGGGCATGAGTGTGTAGCCCATGACGATGTTCTTCGAGCCGGTGGTGCTGCCGCTGACCATGAAGTCGATACCGAACCCCTGTTCAAACGAGGAGTCGAGTTCGCGCTTCTCCGGCGGGACCTGAATCTTGCTGCGCATTGTTATACCTTTCTTTTGGGATCTAGAGAATTTTGTCGCGGGACCGCATTGGGCGGTCGGCGGGGAACATGAGGGAGCTGGCGTCGAGACCGAGGTCAACGAGGAGTTTTAGCTGCGTAAACGCTGCCGAGTATCCCTCGAGCACCGGGACGTCCCATCCGCGTTCCAAGAGGCCAGCCTTGACGAAGGGCTGCAGCCAAAATGTCCCGGAGCAACCGAAGGTGATGACCTGCGCCCCGTCTTCGAGAATCGCCGCCTCGGCGGCATCGACTGCCGCCTTCACCGCTGAGGAGTCTTCGCCACGGAGCGCGCGAGCCTTGTGTACGGGCAGCGAGTCGGCCTGATCGTCATAACCGGGACGGCCCAAGGGGTAAGGGATTAACCGCATCGAGGCAAACCGGTTCTCCATACCTGCCTGGGTCACCAGGTTCCGGTAATACATGGCGTGGCTCTCGGCAAGGTCGATGATAGAGAACTTCTGGCCCACCATTGATGCCACTTGGAATTGGGCGGTGGCGCACGACGTCACGGGGATGTTGTAGCGTTTGCCGATCTCCCTGGCTTCCAGGGCGCCGGGTTCGCCGCCTCCAAGCAGCATGATGCCGTTGTAGCGCCCGGACTCGCACGCCTCCTTAACGATCGCCAATCGCGCTGCTGCGACCAGCGCAAATTCCTCCCGGTTTTCCACGGGCCAGTCGCCATACGGCGCCCTCGGACCCGGATGGAAATCCCAGTCCACACCCTCGAGATAGCGGCCAAGGCCCAGATTCTCGTAGTTCATCAGCAGCTGTTCCTTCTCACCTTCGACAGTCCAGGTAAGAAATTCACTCTCGCTGTCGATGGCGAATGGCTGAATGAAGACAAAACGGTACTTTGACTGGCTCATGAGTTCACCGACGCCAACGTCGTAGCCAAGTGCACGGACTTCACGCCCCAGCAGGGCAAGTTGGACGGGGTGACGAGGTCGACCCCGTATTTGGTGTTTTGGCTGTTCGCCACGCGTGCTCCTCTTCATTAAGGGCCAGGGATTCAGAAAGAAACTGACGGTCTGCACTACACAGGGCAGGTGGTCAGATGACCCAGTTGACAGGCCGGGCGCGGTCCGCGTCTGGCCGTCAGGCCTCCGCGGTTGAAGCCGTCCGGCGAGTGCGTCCACAACGATAGTAATGCATTACTACACTGCCCGCTAGAGGGTTCTGTGATTACAATGCCTGTACGTTTTGATAGACCAGGCGTGGCGGTCAACCTCTCCGTCTCCATGCGTATTCGAACGCCACCTCTTCAACCCGCCCACGGGCGCATCGCCAGCGGACGGCTGGAAGCTGTGTCTGCGGCGATTATGACGCTTATTTCGACCCGGCATCAGCACTGGTGATGCATCAGAGAAAGATTCAGAGGGCCCCTGAATGACAAATACCCTGCACTTTCCGATGCCCGTAATCCCTGATCCGAAATCAGGGCCAGCACTCAGATGGGGGGTGCTGGCCCCAGGAGACATTGCAGGCAGGGTGGTGAACAGCCTCCACCGCCTAAGTCGGCAGCGGGTTATTGCCGTCGGTTCCCGATCGACTGAACGTGCAGAACAGTTCAGATCGCAGCATGGGATCGAGAGGGCCTATTCATCCTATGCTCGGCTCGTCGCTGATAAGGACGTCGACGCCGTCTACATCGCCTCGCCCCACAGCTTTCATGCGGAGCATGCCCTCCTGGCTATTGCTTCAGGAAAACATGTCCTGATCGAGAAACCGTTGGCTCGCAACGCACATGAAGCCAGGACCGTCTTCGCTGCAGGCCGCGACGCCGGAGTCCTGGTGATGGAAGCGATGTGGATGCGCTTCCTTCCTCAGGCGGCTGTAATCAAGCAACTTCTGAGGGACGGCCATTTCGGACGCATCGTAAACGTATCAGCGGACCACGGGCAATACTTCGAGTTCAATCCGAACAGTCGGCTGTTCGCCCCTTCGCTCGCGGGCGGTGCAATGCTCGACCTGGGCATCTACCCCCTTTCATTCATGCAAATGGTGCTCGGTTACACAACGCAGATCGCCGCGGTAGGAACACTTACCTCAACAGGTGTGGATGCGACCGTGAACGCCATTCTGCAGTACCGGAACGCGATGGGCGTCCTGGGGACGACCTTGGAAGCCCAATCGCCTACTACGGCCACGATCGTCGGAACTGACGCCCGACTCGAGCTCCGGGGGAGGTTCTATATGCCTACGGAAATGGGATACATCCGTCGCGACGGATGTACCCGCCACATTGGCCCGTTCGGGCTTAGGGCTGGGGACGGACGCGTGTATCAGTTCACCCACTTCGCTCAACTGGTAGCCGACCAACAGCCGGAATCGCCAATGCATCCTGCCGATGACGTGTTGGAGACACTCATGATGTCAGACAAGATCAGGGCGGTCGTTGGCGCCATTCCCCCGGAAGAGAATCCGCTGCAGCACAGTTCCGAGCGGATTGCCGCGGAAGCGGCGCGGAAGTGGCGGGAGGCCGCCGAAATTGAGGACTTTGAGCTGGCCCGCATCTTCCGGCCCGCCATCCCTGACGGGTTACTTAATGTGCTGCGCCGGCAGGTTGAAATGACGCATCCCCGGCTGTCGAAGAACGAATTGCAGGTGGTCGACGGCTACCTTCGCCGGCAGTTCTGGGCAACTGCGCTTGATCACAAGGGGAGTCTTGACTAACAAGGGGACAGGCACTTTACTGGCGTAGTAAAGGATTACTATGCCGGTCTACTGCTGGCCTGTAGCGCCTTGGCTTTCGGAGGCCGTTCTGGCTTTCCAACCTGGCGCATCCCCTCGATTGGCCATTCACGGTCGCGAAGGATGAATGAATCCGCGGCACACAACGCGAAGGACGTTTTGATGAAGTTGCTAGATACAGCCCGTGAAATCCCCACGCTCACCACACGCGAGCGTGACCGTCGGTGGAACATGTTGCGTGAGCTGATGGAAGAGAACGACGTCGATTGTCTTCTTGTTCCGCCCACTGGATTCGACGGTCCTGATACCTACATCACCAACGACTCTCCCGGATCCACAGTCATATTTCCGAGGATAGGCGAGCCCACCGCCATTCAGCGGGGAGGCTTTGTGGCCGGTGGTTGGTTGCAAGCCCACGAATGGGATGAAGAGTCGTGGGTTCGCGACATGCGATTCCACCCCGGGGTGCCCTCCATTGCGGCGATCCTTAAGGAGAAGGGCCTGGAAAAGGGCCGGATCGGAACTATCGGTGTCTTGGGTGGCACGCACCTCAATCCCCATGGTTGGACCCCGGCGCCCATGTGGGCAAAGCTTCAGGAGGCACTCCCTGACGCGGAATTCGTTGAACTTGTCGAACAGTTCGTTCTGCGGTGGATGGTGAAGAGCGACGATGAACTCGTTCTTCACCATTATGTAGCTGGCGTGGCAGAGGCCGCTTGCCAGGTGATGCTTGAAGAAACAAAGGTGGGAGCCAACGAAGCGGATATCTACGCCGCAGTCATGGGCGAAATTTATCGGCGCGGCGTAAACGCTACGCCCATGAACTTCCACAGCGGAAAAGGAAACCTGAGCTGGGCCCGTCCACGCTGGCTGGCCCGGCCTCAAAAGCCCCGCACCATCGAGAACGGTGATGTTATTCTTTCCGAACTCTTTGCAACGGTCGGCAACGTTGAAGCATCGGCGCAGATGTGTATCGGCGTTGGGGACGTCGACGAATCCTATATCCGTGCGGCGAAGATCGCCCGAGAATGCTATGAACAGGCTTTGGCAACAATGCGGCCCGGAATTCGTTTTGAGGAGCTGGCTCTGGCGATGAGTGCCCCTCTGGAGCCGGCAGGGGCCTGGCAGCTAACCCCTCAGATTCACAGCCAATCGCCCCTCCAGCTAGTCAGCAGAGTCTCCCAGGACATTGATGTCAGCATTACGAGCAAGTTCAAGGATGTGTTCGAGCGTCCCATCGATCACCCGGACGTCATTCTTAAGCCAGGGATGCTGTTTCAAGTCGAAGCAAACGCCTCGATTGGCCGTTCCCGCGTGAACATCGGCGGCAATATGTATGTAAGCGAGGACGGGTGCGTGGAACTGAACTCATTGCCGACCGAGATGCGGTTCGTGCACGCCTGACAGCAAGTCCCTGCTGAAATAGGTGGCACCCTGGAGTTCAGATCAATGTGCCTCTCATGATGGCACGCAGCGGTTGGTCGATCCCGCCAGTATTTTTGGCTGCGCGCTCCAGAGTTGCACGTCCCCAGAACGTCGTAATCATGCAAGTCCCGGAGCACACATCCCACGCGCGTGCCCTAGTCCGGTGCAAGGCATCAGGCTGGGTGACAGCACCCTTCCGGATCGGCAACGCATCGACACCCTTCCCCCACTACTTTAGGAGCCTCTTTGATCTCCATTCCAGATTCCTCCCACGCAGCCCCGGCCACGTTCGGGGTGGCCATGGTCGGTTATGCCTTTATGGGTAAGGCGCATTCGAACGCGTGGCGGAATGTGGCCAGCTTTTTTGATGTACCGGCCTTTGAACAGAAGGTCCTCGTTGGGCGGCATGCGGAGCACGTGGCTGAAGCTGCGGACAGGTATGGGTGGGCAGAGTCTGCCACGGACTGGCGGTCGGTGATAGCCCGGGATGACATTCATGTGGTCGATATTTGTGCCCCGGGGTGGATGCATGCCGAGATTGCCATCGCGGCGCTTGAGGCTGGTAAACACGTGCTGGTTGAAAAACCGCTCGCGAACACTGTTGCCGAGGCAGAAGCGATGACTGCCGTGGCTGCGAGGGCACGTTCCCGGGGTGTGCAGTCGATGATCGGGTTTAATTACCGCCGGATCCCGGCCCTCGCGCTGGCCAAAGAGCTGATCGCTGAGGGCCGGCTCGGTACCGTCCGCCATGTCCGGGCCGCGTATTTGCAGGACTGGCTTGCCGACGCCGGGTCACCGATGACGTGGCGGTTGCGGAAGGAATCTGCCGGTTCTGGGGCCCTTGGTGATATCGCCAGCCACGCTATTGACCAGATCCAGTACCTTACGGGTGGAAGGGTTGCAGAAGTAACTGGAACGCTGAGAACGTTTGTCACGGAACGGCCGGGCCCGAGGGGTCCGGAAAAAGTCACGGTGGATGACGCTGTATGGGCAACGCTGGGTCTGACGGGTAACATCGGCGCTTCCATAGAGGCGTCCCGCGTGGCGACCGGTCAGAAGAACTCTCTGCAGATCGAGGTTTATGGCACGAAGGGAGCACTTACGTTCGATCTGGAGAATCTGAACGAGCTGGATTTCCTGGACGCCACCGTGCCCGTCCGGGAGCAGGGCTTCCGCAGGATCCTGGTCAATGAACCCGAACATCCCTACCTGGCGGCGTGGTGGCCGCAGGGCCACATCATCGGCTGGGAACACACATTCACGCATCAAATCCGGGACTTCCTGACCGCCATCGGCTCAGGCAAGGCACCGTCGCCCTCGTTCGAAGACGGCCTGCAGATCCAACGTGTCCTGAGCGCGATCGAAACCTCGGCCGCTGACAGGAGTTCCCTTACGCCCGTTGACACGCCCGTTTTCGCTACTCGAGGAGCCTGACCATGTCCCGCCCGTTTACCCTGTTCACCGGCCAGTGGGCCGACCTGCCCTTCGAAGAAGTCGCACGCCTGGCCTCCGGCTGGGGCTACGACGGCCTCGAAATCGCCGCGTCCGGCGACCACCTCGACGCCTGGCGCTGGGACGAACCCGGCTACATCGACTCCAAACTCGCAATCCTCGACAAATACAACCTCAAAGTCTGGGCCATCTCCAACCACCTCACCGGCCAGGCCGTCTGCGATGACCCCATCGACTTCCGCCACCAGGCCATCGTCCGCTCCAAGGTCTGGGGCGACGGCGACCCCGAAGGCGTCCGCCAACGCGCCGCCGAGGAAATGAAACACACCGCCCGGCTCGCCAAAGCCCTCGGCGTGGACACCGTCGTCGGCTTCACCGGCTCCGCCATCTGGCAATACGTCGCCATGTTCCCGCCCGTCCCCGAAAAAGTCATCGACGCCGGCTACCAGGACTTCGCCGACCGCTGGAACCCCATCCTGGACGTCTTCGACGAAAACGGCGTCCGCTTCGCCCACGAAGTCCACCCCTCCGAAATCGCCTACGACTACTGGACCACCGTCCGCACCCTCGAAGCCATCGGCCACCGCGAAGCGTTCGGCCTGAACTGGGACCCCTCCCACATGATGTGGCAGGGCATCGACCCCGTCTCCTTCATCTGGGACTTCAAGGACCGGATCTACCACGTGGACTGCAAGGACACCAAGATCCGCCAGACCGGACGCAACACCGTCCTCGGCTCCCACCTGCCCTGGGGCGACCCCCGCCGCGGCTGGGACTTCGTCTCCGCCGGCCGCGGCGACGTCCCCTGGGAAGCCTCCTTCCGCGCACTCGCCGCCATCGGCTACAACGGCCCCATCAGCATCGAATGGGAAGACGCCGGCATGGACCGCCTCCACGGCGCCCCCGAAGCCCTCGCAGCCCTCAAGAAATACGACTTCCCCGCCTCCCAAACCAGCTTCGACGCCGCCTTCAGTTCTAAGGACTGAACCGGTGCGCAGGCGTGCGTCCAGGCGACGGGCCGAAATGGTCCTGCGGCGGTATACGAGCTGGTTCCATGCATCTTCTGGGCACACGCCTGGACCAGCGCTGACGGGATCGACATCGCAGTCGCTACCGGCTCCCCCGTCGAAGTAGCTGTCAGCGATGCTCGGCATGTTAACTGCCGCATGAGCGGGGCCACGAGCCGAACAGCAGAGAAATACTCGGTCACCCCAGCGACTGAGAAAAGTGCCTATGCCTTTGAAGTTCCATCTGTAGCCTTCGTTGGGCCAAAGTTGCAGCGCGGCTTCGGCCAGCCACCGTTCAAAAGCATCTTGACTAGCCATGGACAGCGACGTACGCTACATCACAGTAAAGCATTACTATAGCTTTCCTTAGCATGACCAATCGCCCTGTCTCCGCGACGCGCGGAAGGGCAACCCCATCAACGGAGATAAGGGATACAACCCATGAATCGTGCAAAGTTTCGAATGCTGCGCTCGGCCCTTGCCGTAGGCGTAGTGGCCATGTTGGCCACTGCCTGCGGGGGCGGCGGAGCAACGAGTCCCGCAGGCAGTGGTAAGGGCGGCGATGTAGTGGCACAGGCCAAATCAGAAGGTGAAACGGCTTCGAAGAATTTCACGCCCGCTCTCAAAGATTTGATCGAGAAAGCCAAAGCCGAGGGAACGGCAAATTTGTTCGTCGGCTCCGCTAAATACACGGCCGACCAGCAGGCTATGCTTTCCCAGGCCGTAAGCGCGTACTTCGGTATTGACCTGAAGGTGCAGACACAGTCACTCGGATCTTGGCCCGATGCTTATCAGCAAGTCTCCCAGAGCCTCAAGGCAGGGGCGACTCCGCAGATCGACCTTTGGGTTGCCTCGATGGACTTCAATTCCCAGCTGGGACAGAACGGTCAGGCGGCATCAGTGGACTGGGCAGCCCTGGGCGCGCCCGCAGACGACATCCTCAAAGTTCCCGGCGCTGACTCGCTGTACATTCAGGATTCGGTTCGAGCCATTATTTACAACACGAATCTGGTTAAGAAGGAAGACGTCCCGAAGTCGTGGGAGGACTTGTACGATCCCAAGTACACCGGCAAAATCGCCTCCGTTCCGCTTCCCACGATGTGGCCGGCAGTCGGCCTCGCCACCGGACAGCAGCAGGCTGTGGACATGGTCACAAAGCTTGTCAAGGATCAGAAGATGGCCCTTCTGCCCTCGTTGAGCCAAGTTCAGCAGGGTGTCGCTGACGGGCAGTACTCCATCGGTATCGGCCTTATTTCTGAGCCCCTCCGCGGAAAGGGCGCGCCCATTGCTTCCGCGCACGTGAAGACGGGCGTGATTCCCGCAGGCGCCGTACCACTCAAATCCGCTCCGCATCCTGCGGCGGCGACCTTGCTGGCGTACTTCCTGACGCAAGCCAAAGCCGGACAGGCAGCTGCTTTCCAGGTTCTGACGTGGGTCAAACACACCAACGAGGGCACCGAGGCCTATGAAATTGCCAATGATGCAGGAGTGGTGGTCGCGCCGGTGGATTTCCAAACCACAGTTGTTCCGGAATGGGTCCCGAAATTCTCCAAGGCTCTTGGACTCAGCTGATCGACAGACGACATCAAGGTTAGGCGTGGGAGGAACCCATGACAAAGACAAGTGAACGCCAAAAAGTCCTGGACGTAGCGCCGGTAGGAATCCCTGACGAGTCTGGCCGCCCAACGGCGAGCAACTCATCGAAACTGCGGCTGCCAGACTTTCGCCTCGGCGTTGTGGGCTTCTTCGTGCTGGTTGGTGTTGCCCTTGTTTCGCTGCAACTGATCGTTCTGATCATCGCTGCCTTCAACGGAACATCGCTTTTCGAAGGCTTCGAAGCAACACTGAACAACTTTTCTGATGTTTTCCTGAATCCGCTCTTCCTGCCAACTATGGGGAACACGCTTCTACTTGGCGCCGGAAGTATCGTATTTATGCTTCTCTTCGCAGTGCCGTTCGCCTGGCTGTATGCGCGTACGGCACTGCGGGGCAGAAGCCTGCTGCTCGTTCTGGTTACTCTTCCGGTGGCCATGCCTGGGTTCATCGTAGCGATCGGCTATACCTACTGGCTCAATTCCGCCAATGGTCTTGCCAACCTGCTGGCGCGGGACTGGTTCGGAATTCAGGGGCCCGTGTTTGACGTATCAGACATGTTCTGGATGGTCTTTCTTCAAGGAACTATCCTTTCCACTCCGGCATTTTTCATGCTGGTGCCCAGTTTTGAAGCCATGGACGGCCGGCTGGAGGAGGCTGCTCAAGTTAGCGGTCTGAGCAGATTGTCCACGACACTGCACATCTCGCTACCTTTGATTTCCCCGGCGATCATCGCGACCGCCATCTTCTACTTTATCGCAGCCATTGAAATGTTCGACTTTGCTGCCGTCCTCGGCCTCCCTGTACAGCGGTTCGTCCTATCAACCTGGCTGTACGCTCTCGTTCAGCCCGCCAGTGGGGCGCCGCAATACGGACAGGCTGCAGCGCTTGGCATGTTTGCCATTCTGATCATCAGTGTCCTGATGGTCCTCTATCTGAGGGCCATGCGGCGGGCGAAGCGGAATATCCTGGTTACCGGAAAACCCGCCCAGCAGCTGCGCATCCCGCTGTCAAGGAAGGCTCAGATTGGCGCGTGGGCATTCATTGGCATTTACATTCTGCTGACAATTGTTCTGCCTGTCCTTTCTCTCCTGTGGTCCTCGGTGCTTTCCTACTTCCAGGCTCCCTCGCCGGCAGCGTTTGCAGCCATGAACTTCGACGCCTACAAGCAAGCCTTCGCAGAGATAGCCCCGATCCTCGGAAACACGCTTGCCGTCGTCGTCGCAGTGCCAACCGTAGCTGTGTTGATCGCTGCCAGCACAGCTCTCGTGGTAACCCGGACGAAGTCGCGTGCAGGGAAGATCCTCGACGGGGGAATCATGATTTCAGTGGCAATACCGGCGATCGTCGGCACGGTTTCCTTCCTCTACGTTGGACTATTGATTTACAAGGTTGTCCCCATTTACACGACAATTTGGATCCTGGTCCTTGCTATCGTTGCCCGGCAAATCCCGTGGGCCAACAGGACAATCTCGTCATCAATGGTCCAAATTGCGCCAGAACTTGAAGAAGCAGCATCGACTTCAGGCATTTCCAAAGGGCGAACATTCAGCTCCATTGTGATTCCGTTGGTCAAACCGGCACTGATGTTCTCGTGGTTCTGGGTTGCACTCCTGGCTATGCGCGACTTGACGGTTCCGGCAATGCTGAGCACCGACAGTACCCAGCTACTTTCGACAACGATCTTCAAGTTCAGCGAAGCAGGGCAGCGAACGCTGTCCTCTGCAATCGGCGTGATCCTGTTGGTCGCCATAGCCATCGTCGTCACTATTTTTGAAATAGTCGTGCGGCGCTCCGATCGTCAATCAAAATAAGAAACTGCCAGAATGCGGAGGGCCTTCCATTTACGGGTCACCCCCCTTCGAACAGCAGATAATGTGAGGTCAGGAAATGACTCAAAATATGATCGAAATTGAAAACTTAACAAAGTCATTTTTCCTGCGGAAGCGGGGAAAGATAACGCGCCAGGTTGACGCCATGAAGGATGTTAACCTTTCAATAAAAGAGGGTGAATTCTTCGTTCTGCTTGGTGCGTCCGGATCGGGGAAGACTACGACCCTTCGGTGCGTGGCAGGGCTGGAAACGGCGACGTCGGGCAATATTCGGATCAACAATACATCCGTTTATTCGTCAAGCTCACGACAAGACGTTCCGCCTCAGCAACGGCCGATCGCGATGGTCTTTCAGTCCTACGCTCTGTGGCCCCATCTCGACGTCAGGGGAAACATCGAGTTTGCCCTGCGTAAGGGAGCACGGCGCCCCGACCCCAAGGTCATCAAGTCGCGGGTCGATGAGGTGCTGCAGTTGCTCAACCTCCAGGAGCAGGAGCAGCGGCCCGTCGCCCAGCTGTCGGGCGGCCAACAGCAGCGTGTGGCCTTGGCCCGGGCCCTCGCTCTCGAGCCCAGAGTGCTGCTCATGGACGAGCCGTTGTCCAATCTGGACATGAAGCTTCGGGCAAAGCTTCGGGTGGACTTGAAGCGCATCACAAGCAGCCTGGGAATCACAACCCTTTACGTCACTCATGACCAGTCCGAGGCCTTGGCGATGGCTGATCGAGTGGCGGTAATGGATCAGGGCCGCGTTATCCAGGTCGGAACCCCCACTGAAATTTACGGACGTCCCAACAGCACCTTCGTTGGCCAATTCCTTGGTGAGATGAACGTCATCCAGGGAGAACTACTCACCCCTCCAAGCAAAGAATCAACGCTCGTCCAATCCTCTCTTGGTCCCGTGGAAGTAACCGGGTCCAGCTATCAAGGGGACGACAGGGAAATTGTCATAGGCATTCGTCCAGAAGACGTTCGCCCTGCCACGGAGGCGGGCAAGAACACTTGCCGGGCAACTGTGAAGGCGAGGTCCTACCTTGGCGATTGCACCGTTTGGGACCTCGATGTGAGCGGTGTCAAGGTAACGGCCAAATGGCACGGCGTAGCCTCCTTTTCTGAAGGGGACGAGATTTGGATCAGCCTTCCGCCTGAGCTCGTCCACATATTTCCTGGCGAAGGGACTACCGCCCGCATCGACGGACCGAAACGGTCCATGACAATTGATTCCCAGTCTGAAATTGCGACGCCCACGCCTATCAGCAGCGCCTTCTAGCGCACCATGCATCAGATTCCGGTAGTTCGCCCTCAGCTGGGATGACCCGACCGCCCTTTCAAGTACAGGAGCACTATGCAAAGCTCAGAGCTGCCCTCGGAAACAGATCTGGACAAATGGATGACATCCCTCTCCAACTGGAACCGATGGGGAGAAGATGACCAGTTGGGCACCCTAAATCACATCACGCCTGAACGACGCGCCGCCGCTGCTCGGCTCGTCACGGACGGTGTGACCATTGGCTGCTCGCGACTTATTTCCTATGAAACTGCTGCGGATGTCCCGCACGCGGCTGATCATTACATGACATCAAGCGGTGACGCCTACCGACCCGGAGAGGGCCCTAACCTGCAGATGGCTGCGGACTACTTCGGCCTCATCTTCCACGGAAACGGCGTCACACATCTTGATAGTCTGTCGCACTTCTTCTGGGACGGCCGGATGTACAACGGATTCCCCTCCACCCTTGTGTCAAACTCGGAAGGCGCCAAATCGCTCAGTATCGATGTCGTCCGGGACGCTATCGTCGGGCGTGCCCTTCTAGTGGATGTCCCAAGACTGCGCGGTATCGACGTCGTGCCACGCAAAGAAAGCGTCAGGCTGTCAGACATTGAAGCCGCGGAACGAGAGTGCGGATTTGAAGTCGGCCCCGGCGATATCCTCATGATCCGCACAGGACAGATAGGACACCGCAAGGTCACTGGACCACTGAATCCGCTACTCACCGGCAGTGCTGGGCCAGATCCTGAGTTACTTCCCTTCTTTCATGAACGGAGAATATCGGTTATCGCCTGCGATGGGCCGAACGAGGTTTATCCATCCCGGTACGAGAAATACACGGCGCCGATCCACCAGATTGGGATTGTTGCTATGGGCCTGTGGCTGCTGGACCACGTGGACATGGAAGAGCTTTCCAGGGCATGTGCTTCGAGGAATCGCTGGGAATTCATGATGACTGTGTCCCCACTGCGGATTTTCAATGGGACTGGATCCCCCGTCAACCCCATTGCCGTTTTTTAGTCTGATAACGCACAGGCCATAACTCGAGTCTGACGCCCCAGGACTGGCGTGCTGGTCAGCGATGCTGATGCCGCGGGTTAAAGGCGGTGCGTATGACCTGCAAACGCTTCACTATAACTGAGGACCTGGAAGAGATCCCAGAGCGCTGATGGCTGGCCCAAAGAGAGCAGCAACCAGTACTGTCCGGAAACAACCACTGAAAGCATAGATGACTTATTCAGCAGCGGATGACCGCTACGATTGCATGCCCTACCGCCGGGTCGGCCGTAGCGGCCTGAAGCTTCCGGCCATTTCCCTGGGCCTCTGGCACAACTTCGGCGATGACAAGCGTTTTGATGAACAGCGCGCAATCCTGCGCCGCGCCTTCGACCTCGGCGTGAACCACTTCGATCTCGCCAACAACTACGGCCCGCCGGACGGGTCCGCGGAGACCAACTTCGGCCGGCACCTCCGGGACGACTTCAAGCCGTACCGTGACGAGCTGGTGATCTCCACCAAGGCCGGGTTCCACATGTGGCCCGGCCCCTACGGCGAGTGGGGTTCCCGCAAGTACCTGATCTCCAGCCTGGACCAGTCGCTCCAACGGATGGGCCTGGACTATGTGGACATCTTCTACAGCCACCGGCCGGACCCCGAAACGCCGCTGGAAGAGACCATGGGTGCCCTGGACTATGCGGTCCGCTCGGGCAAGGCGCTCTACGCTGGCATCTCCTCCTACACCCCGGAGCAGACCATTGAGGCTGCCCGGATCCTAAAGGAAATGGGGACGCCACTGCTCATCCACCAACCCAGGTATTCGATGCTGAACCGCTGTACCGAAAACGGCAGCCCCAACCTGTACGAGGCCCTCGACCAGGTGGGAGCCGGATCCATAGCCTACTCACCCCTCGCTCAAGGCCTGCTCACAAACCGCTACCTGAGGGGTGTGCCTGCGGATTCCCGTGCGGCCAAGGGGGGCTTCCTGTCCGAGTCGGCGCTCACCGAAGACACTTTGACCCGCGTCCGTGGACTCAACGCAATCGCCGAGAATCGCGGCCAGACTCTTGCCCAGATGGCCATCGCCTGGATCCTTCGCCACCAGAAAAAAGGTTCGCGGGTAACCTCGGCATTGGTAGGAGCGTCGAGTGTTACACAACTCGAAGACACTCTCGGTGCCATCACGAACCTGAAATTCAGTGAGGAGGAACTGAAGGCCATCGACGAATTTGCCGTGGAACCCGACAGCACCTGAGAAGCGGCAGGTTCATCTCCAACTAGCTGACATCGGACCTGACTTGGCTCAATTGCTTAGTGCGTGACTTATGGGCTCCGGATGGCGTCGAGAATGACTTGCTGCTCGACGGCAATCCTTGGGGCGAATGTCCGGGTGGTGCCGTTGATGGTGAGCCCTGTCCGGCACTGGACAACCCGGGAACCGCAAGCGCGGCGAACGCGATGGTCTGGTGCGCCTCGTTCGCGTCGCGGGCTGCGGTGAAACAGGGGCCTGGCGCGCAGGTTGGTTTGCTCATCCTGAAGGCCTGCTCGACATCCCACAGCTCGTGGTAAATGCTGAGTGACTTCCCCTGCGGCCATGACGGTCGCAGGGATATTCGTCAGGTAACCTTTCAGGCCGGCCAGTTGCCGGGCACGCGTCAATGACGCCTTGTCGAGGCTGCGCGCCCCGCCGGAAGTCTTGACAGACCTCGGGGTCCGGGCCGCCTTCTGGCCCTCGATGACCTCGCTGGCCCAGTTCTCCCCGGCCGTGAGCGTCTTGTTGTCGTGGACGGCTCTCTTGCCGGAGTACGCCCACACGGTAGGCCAGGAGCCCGGGTGCTGCTCTGTATCCCAGACGGGTTCGGCGCAGGTCGCACCGAACTCGGCCTTCGCATGCGCCAAGCCGACGTGCTCAACGATGCGCCGCCGGCCCGGACATACTCCGCGATCTGCACTCCGGTCCCATTGGAAGCCGTCAGAACCCTCCTGATGAATGCCACACGGCGACACGAGAACAAAATCCTGTTAGTGCGTGAAAACCGCCCACCGCAAACATCACCGCAGGCCAACGACCGACGTACCTGCGAAATTGCAGCCCCTGAGCCAACTCAGGTCGGACTCTGCGGCAAGACCCGGGCTTCGTAGCCTCGGAAGCGACCGTCCATAGAGAAATCACTTCTAATCGGCCGCACACCGTCGATTCTGTCGCCGCTTGGGCCAGCCGGTGTAGGCCTCGGCGAGGTAAGCCATGCCGTGCCGGGAGGAGACCACGGAGTTGAGCTCGCCGAGCTGGCGGGCACGGGAGAAATCGTCGGCATCGGCCGGAGTGTGCAGCATGGTGGTCATCCAGTAGGAGAACTGCTGCGCCTTCCACACCCGGCCCAGGGCACGCTCGCTGTAGGTCTCAAGGAGCTTGTCCGAGCCGGAGTTGTAGTGGCTGTCCAGCCCCTCGAAGAGGACCTTGACGTCGTTGATGGCCAGGTTGAGGCCCTTGGCGCCGGTGGGCGGGACCGTGTGCGCGGCGTCGCCGGCCAGGAAGAGGTTGCCGTGGCGCATGGGAGTGTGGACGAAGCTGCGGAACGGCAGCACCATCTTTTCCAGGACCGGGCCTTCCTTGAGCTCGAAGCCGTTGCCGTTGACGCGGCTGCGGAATTCGGCCCAGATCCGGTCGTCATCCCATTCCGCCACGTTTTCCTTGGGGTCGCACTGGAAGTACATCCGCTGCACCGTTTCGGTGCGCTGGCTGATCAGGGCGAAGCCGTTGGCCGAGTTGGCGTAGATCAGTTCGTCGGAGCTGCGGGGCGCCTCGGCCAGGATGCCGAACCAGGCGAAAGGGTATTCATGGAAGTACCACTTGCGGTTGGCTTCAGGGATCTGGAACCGGCAGTGGCTGCGGGAGCCGTCCGCGCCCACCAGGAAGTCTGCCTGGATCTCGTATTCAACGCCGTCGGGGTCGGTGAACCAGACTTTCGGCTTGCCTTCCAGGTCATGGACGGTGGTGTCGGTGACGCTGTAGCGCACGTCCCCGCCGTCTTCCTTCCTGCGTGCAGCGAGGTCCAGGAACACGTCCGTCTGCGGATACAGCCAGACGGACTCCCCCACCAGGCCCTTGAAATCGATGCGGTGGCTCTCGCCGTTGAACCGCAGCTCGATGCCGTCGTGCCGGTCACCATCGCGGAGCACCCGGTCCGAGACCCCGCTGTCCACCAGCAGGTTTGCCGTCCCGTGCTCGAGGATGCCGGCACGGACGGTTTCGGAGATCTGCTTGTGACTCCTGACCTCGATCACCGTCGAATCGATCCCGCCCTTGGCCAGCAGGTGGGACAGCATCAGCCCGGCAGGGCCGGCTCCCACGATGGCTACCTGTGTGCTGATGATTGTTCGTGCCATGACTGCATCTCGCTTCGCTGCGGGGGCCCGGTGCCGGAGTGGTTCTCCAATTCCAGTGTGCGGCAGAAGGGATGACCACACTTACGGCAATTCCTTTGAATGGAAAAAGCAAAGTGACACATTCTTCCGCCAACGGGCATAGGATGACGCCGGCAACGATCAAGGAGTGGCGCTGCCCAAGGCGCCGTGTCGACCTGTCGCTAAGCGCGTCAAGAATAGGTTCGGCGAAAAGCACTGCGGGACGCCGCCAAGCCTCAGTAGTGGCTTGCCGCGAATGTCGATGAAGCCGTTTGGAGGTGGTCACGGCTGATTTTGCTCGTTGTGTCCAGACCAATTAGCTGAAGTCCTCGCTGGTACTCCATGCGCAAGATTTCAATTGCCCGCTCCACACCGCGCTCCCCACCAGCCATGAGCCCATACAAGTATGCACGCCCAGCCATCGCGGCGTCAGCGCCGGAGGCAATAGCCGCGATGACGTCCTGGCCATGCCGGATACCACCGTCAAGAATGACGGTCGCTTCGGGGCCTACTGCCTCCCTCACCGAGGGAAGGACATCCAGCGTTGCCGGGGTGCGGTCCAGCTGCCGGCCGCCGTGGTTCGAAACGATGATGCCGTCGGCTCCTGCGTCCATGACACGGACGGCATCGCGCGCGCTGAGCACGCCCTTTACCAGGAGCTTGTGCGGCCACTTTGCGCGCAACCCGGCCAGGTCTTGTTGCACTGGAGCGGCTTCTTGCCCGGATCAGATGCTCCAGGATGGCGCCGACGCTAGGAACGGTCCACCAGAGGCTTCATTTCATAGCTTGTGTTTCTCGTTTTCAGTCATCGTCACGGGAATCTGCCACTGCTCCCTGTTCAAGGGCAGCAGTAATCGCCTGCGGAGACGGCAGCGCCGCCCGTTCCTCCGGAGGAAGGGAGTCGTAGGTGTAGGAGCTAACGGCGACGGGCTGGGAGGACCCGTCGAGTGCGTACCTGACTGTCGGCTCATGCTTTGAGCCGCACACGAGTATGCCCACCGTAGGGGCCATCCCTGGGAACTTCACCAAGTCGTTGACAGCCGCCACGTAGAAATTCAACTGCCCCAGGTGCTCGGGCCTGAACTTGCCGGACTTGAGTTCCACGACAACAAAACGGTTGGTCGGCACATGTACCAGGAGAAGGTCGATGTAGAAGTCCTCACCTTCTACATCGAGGTGGAACTGCCGGCCATAGAAGGCGAAGCCTCGGCCGAACTCAGCCAACGTCTGAGACATCCGCTGGGTCATGGCCTCCTCCATGGCCAGTTCTTCGACTTCCTTGGTTAAGCCCAGGAAGTCGAAGACCAAGGGATCCTTGGCAACACTGCGTGCCAAGGCCGCCCCATCTTCGGACAGGCGTTCTTCAAGGTTGTTCGGTGCAGCACCAGCCCTGCGATGAAGTCCAGTCGTGATCTGGTGCTCAAGGACTTCAAGCCTCCAGTTGTACTCGCCTGCGCGTTCCGCATACCAATTGCGGATTTCGGGGTCCTTCAGTTTGAGCAGTTCGATGATGTGCCCCCACGGCAGGCCACCAACCCGAGCCTTGTCCTCGGGGTCGGACAAGTCCCAGGCCGTTGCGAATGCGCGCATATAGAAGAGGTTTGAACGTGAGAATCCACGCATGTGAGGAAACGCTGATTTCAGATCTGTTGCCAATCGCTGCAGCATCTTGGTCCCCCAGGGCTGGGCCGCCTGTCGTTCCAGGATCGTGGATCCTATCTCCCAGTACATCTGGACCATGGCATTGCTTGCGGCCTGCTGAGCACGCGACTGTGCGGAGCTGACGAGTTCCTTGAGGGAAACGAGGATGCCGGCATAGCCGTTGGGCAGTTCAGGTTCTATCTGGGGCACGCCCCCACCTTAGTCGTTGGCGCAGACAGGGACCTCGGCACGGCCGACCCCTAAATAGTCCAAAGAACTTTGGACAATTCGGAACTCACTCCTACGTGGCTTCCAATCTGGAAGTAAATAGTCCAGAGAACTTTGGACAGTTGGGCGCCAGACGGAGGATCAGCCGGCTTTGACACACCGAGTCCGGCCCACCATGGGTTCGGCGCACGGCGGGCTGCTCTCTCTTAGACGAGGTCTGCACTTGTCCCACAGCCTGTGGGACAAGTGCAGGGTCGGATGGGAGGGGTTACCTGCTCAGGCCGCTCTTCCCTCGTTCCGCCCCCATTGATTTGCCGGGGCGGGTCTTCCTTGCCTTGGCGACCCCCCTGTCCGCAGTTACGGCGGCACTGGGGTGGGTGCCTTCGCTGCGTGCGGCAGTGAGCCGCCCGCGGATCTGGGCTGCATTGGCGCCGGTGTTCTCGAGGGATTCAGCGAATTTTGCGTGGTGTTCGGCTGAGCCGTAGCCGGCGGCTGATGCGGTTTCTGCTTTGAGTCCCTGATCGGTAAGGCTGCTGTGGTTGCCGGTGACGCGGTTTTCGATTTCGCGGCCGACGCCTTCGAGGCGGGCGAAGAGTTCCTTTTCGGCCCGTTCATACCGCTGCTCCACTGACGCCACTTGCGAGCCTGTGAAGCCGCCCTCGGCCAGGAGCTTGGCTTCGTGCATCTCCTTGGCCGCTTTCACGAACATGGGGTCCTGGAAGTGCGTATCGCCGGCTCCGTTGATGCTCGCGGCGGTTTCCTTGCGCAGCTGCTCAATGTCGGGGCCGTTGATGCCGTCCTTGCCGATGAGGAACAGACGCTCTTTGATCTCATCGTCTGCAACCGCAGTCGCTTTGGGCGTTTTCGCGTTGTGGGCGCGCTGCAGGGCCTGTGCCAGTTCGGGGTTTGCCAGGTACTCCACGGGTACCTGGTGGCGCTCCATTTCCGGTGCCAGCTTCGTGGCCTGGGCCCGCAGTTCCTCTGCCTGCGCGGCAGCGATCAGCTGCATGGCCTTGTCGTGTTCGGCAGCGGCTTTCCTTGCTTGTTCCTGGCTGCGTGCCAGCTCGTCCAGCCGGGCCTTTTCGGTTGCGATGGTCGCGATTCCCGATTCAAGGTAGGCGGTGTCGGTGCCGACGTCGTGTGTGTCGATGCCGTACCGGGCGAGGACTTCTTCGCGGATTTTCGCGGAGGCTTCAAGGATGGTGGGGTCGTGGTCTTTCCAGCTTTCGGCGACGGCGTGTGCCGTGGCGATGTCGGCCGGCTCTGCCTTGTCCCACCACTCGTCTTTCTGTACGGGTGCGAGGACAGCGCGGGCTGAGCTCCGTTCAGCCCTCCAGCGCGTTTGGGCTTCATGAGCCGCTTGGGAGTCCAGGTGTTCCTGCTGTCGCTGGGCTTCCTGCCGTCGGCGGGCCAGCGTCTCGGCGATGCGTGCGGCGATCATCAGGGATTGCCGCATTCCGTTGTCGAGAAAGTCGTCGATGCCGTCTGATTCACTCATGGTGTTCCCCTTGCACTAGTGGTGTGATTCTTATCGGTCGAGTCCCGGCCCGGTCTCCCGGCTCGGCTGATGGGTCTTCGCGGGTGTTGCAGGTGTCGGTGTCGTGGGGACCACGGAACCGGGACGGATCGGGGCCAGGCCGCGGCGGGCAATATCCACTGCCCTCGGTTGGACCGGCAGTTCCGGCTTCTGTCCACCTCCTACAAGGACAGGTTTGGGCATCGTCGCGGTGAACGGGGCCAGCTGGTTTTCAACCACTGACCGGATGCGCTGTGCTTCCCTGGCACGGCCGGACTGGGCGTGCATTTCATACACCGCGAAGGCGGTGTTGATCAGCTGCACCATGAGTGCCGTCTGCGCGGCCGTCTTGTTCTTGCTTGACGCTGCCATGAACAGCATGGCCGTGCCGGCGATGGAGGGCAGGGCGACGGGTTTGCCGTGCTGTCTTGGGGCGCGGAGCTGGGCTGTGCGGGACAGTTCCGCGGCGGTGGCGGCGAGCGGGCCGGGGGTCGGCTCCAGCCGGTAGGACCAGGCCGCGAAGGCACCGGAAACCTCCCGGGCTGCCTTGGCCCAGGCTGCGTGATCATCGCGCGGGATCTTGCGCAGTTCATCAGCCAAAGCGGTGGCATTGCGGGTGTATTCCACCCAAACGTCTGCTGCCGGCGCCGTTCTCTCGGGGCCGGTCTTGTGTACCTTGCGCTTGTTGCGCGCAGCGGCATTCCACTCCGCCGCTGCCTCGGTCGCACCCTGCGGGCTGTCGGCCCAGTGCTGCCGGAGCTGACCGAGACCCAGGTCGCTTGCCAGGGAACTGCCGCCGAACCACACGGGCTTCTGTCCCGGCTTCGGACGCTCAGCTGCCGCGTATCCGGTAATCACATCGGTGGTGTTCTTCGCATACCTCGGACGGACCAGGAGGCCGGTGTCCCTGGCCCGGCGGACGAACTCAGCTTCGGTGGCTGAAGCTGTGGCGCAGGCCCTGACCTTGCGGGAGATCGAGGCGCGGTGCATCTCGCGTTCGTCGCGGATGGCGGTGGCCTTCTCGGCCCGGTCGTAACCGCGGGTGGCATGGACGCTGGAGAGTTCCTCGAGCCCGTACTTGGTTTCCAGTTCCCGGCAGGTTTGCTGGGCCCGTTTGTAGTCACCGTGGGTGGACGCTTTGGTGCCGTCCTCACGGACAAGGGACACGGCAATGTGGATGTGGTGGTTGCCGTTCTCACTCGTGCCGTGGTTGATCGCAACCCACCGGCACTGGGCTTTTCCGCTGGCCTCGGTGAAACCCATCGCGTCCACGAAGTCGTTCGCGATGTCACCCCACTGCTGATCCGTTAGGGCGCCCTCTTCAGCGCGGAGACTCAGCGAGCAGTGCCACACATCGGCGTGCTTGTGCCCGTTCGGTACGCGTTCCTTCTTGACCGGATCCCAGCGGAAATCCTTCTGCAGCACCTCAACACCGAAAGCTTTGCGGGGTTGGTCCAGGTGCTTCGCGATCGCCGCCGCGTCCTCTTTGTCCAAGACGCCGTCGTCGTACCACGCCATGATCGCCGCGTCCCCCGCGACCAGGTGCGGGTCGGTATGCGCGTTCTTCGTCTTATCCGTGTCCGTGGAGGCCAGGTACAGCATGAGCCCGGACATCCTGGATCCACGGGTGATGTTCGGAATCATCCCTACATCAGCCCCTCAATCGTCCGGTCAATCCGCACCGCAACCTCGCGCACATAGGCCAGTGCCGCCTTGGCGTCCTGGGGAAACTCGTCGCCGGCGTTCGCGTGCCGGGCGATCTGGTTCACGTTGTTCGACACCCGCGCCAACAACGTATGGATCGCCATCAGCTCAGCCATCGCCGCCCGCCGCTCCGTCGGAGTCTCCGAGCCTTCCGACAACGCAGCGCTCAGCAGCAGGTTCGGGACAGTGACCTTCTGCCGGGCAGCCTTCGCAACCAGGGCCGCCTCTTCCTCCGCGGTCACCCACACATCACGTCGCTTCTTCGTCCCCGCCGGCGAATTCGCGCGCCGCCGCTTCGAAAGCCGGGACACTGGGGAACGCTTCTCATCTTCTTCAGACACGCACTCCCCCAATCCCTCGAACGACACAGCACTCCAGCCCAGCGCAGCGAACCCGAAACCGGGGACCACACAAGCCAGTGTGCCAAGCAAACAACCACCGGGCCGTGAGCGACACACCATTTACGCCCGTGTAAATGTATAGCTTGCTCCGGCGAAGTGACCTCAGGCCCTTTTAGCGGCTCACACCCTTGGCCGGGCCGCGAATTGGACCGCCGCTGCGCGTCGCTCCAACACAATCGGCTTGCCTTGTGGTTACGGTGGGATCATGCCGACCATCGATATTGAACAGACCCGCAACCAGGCCCGCGCCCTGCTGGATTCGCGCATCGAGTCCGTCACGAACCTGGTCAAGACCAGGCAACGCATCACCGACCTGCGCGAGCAGCTCGCGGACGCCGAGCGTGAGGACAAACGTGCCTACGTTCGCGCCACCAAGGACGGGTGGAGTCCCGAGGAACTGAAGAAGCTCGGGCTCGAATCCGGGGCCGCAGCGCGGCGACGGAAGCCGGCCACCACGCGCACTGCAGACGACAGCACGCCATCCTCCAATGGTGGGGAAATCGGGTCGGAGTAAGCCTGCCCCTCGCCCACCTGGGCACGGCAAAAGCTATACCCTTTGGGCTTTTCCCGCACACAGGTGGACGACGGGACCCACCGGACCGGCTGCACACAGACGCCGGCTCACCACCCGCACGAACGTCACCGCCGGGGCCGGCGTATGTGCACAGCCTCGACGGTCGCGGGGTGCCAGCGGCAGCCTTCCCCATGGTCAAAGGCCGCCGCTGCCGGCGCACCTTGAAGAGCGCTCGGGTTTTCTTCAGCAGGGACGACACGGGACTACACAGCGCCTCATCCTGGGGCGGACACGGAACCACTCCCAGGTGCTGGCTTCTAAAGCACAGGGGGGCTTCGCGGGCGGTACAGGGCGGTGACAACCACAAGCTGCAGGGCGGCGCTAATCACCACCAGCTTCCGCAGGTCCGCGTGATCCAAGCAATGGCACCAGCAGCAGCAAAAGAGTGACAAACCAGTCAACCTGACCGGCAAACAAGGAAGGCCGACACCCGTCAGTGAACTGCTCCCCGAAAGTTGGACTGAGAAATCGGTCCTTCTATCGGGGAGCAGTTTTATGCAGGAGAGTAGTTCGTTATCTGATGAACAGCGCGAGACCGCGGTAGCGTTGTTCG
>NZ_JAIFZQ010000002.1:0-93463 GCF_019710585.1 Arthrobacter sp. MAHUQ-56
TCACCCGCGACACCGACGGCTCGCTCGTGAAAATCATGAACGAAACCCCCGACGGGGACTACCAGACCTACAAGGCCGAATCCGGCGGGTTCGTCCGCGAACACTTCTTCGGCAAGACCCCGCAGACCAAGGACCTCGTCGTGGACCTGACCGATGACCAGATCTGGAACCTCAAGCGCGGCGGCCACGACTACCGCAAGGTCTACGCCGCCTACAAGGCAGCCACCGAATTCAAAGGCAAGCCCACCGTCATCCTCGCCAAAACCGTCAAAGGCTACGGCCTCGGACCAAGGTTTGAAGGCAGGAATGCCACGCACCAGATGAAGAAACTGACGGTCGAGGACCTCAAGGACTTTAGGGATTACCTCCGCATTCCCATTTCGGATGAACAGCTCGACGCCGATCCCTACCGCCCGCCCTACTATCACCCGGGTGCCGAGGCACCCGAGATCGCCTACCTCATGGAGCGCCGGCGGGCGCTGGGCGGTTCCGTTCCGGAACGCCGTTCCAGCCATCAGGCTGTAGAACTGCCGGACGCGAAGTCCTATGAGGTGGCCAGGCGGGGCTCCGGAAAGCAGCAGGCCGCCACGACGATGTCCTTCGTGCGCCTGCTCAAAGATCTGCTCCGCGACAAGAAGTTCGGGAGCCGGATTGTGCCGATCGTGCCGGATGAATCACGCACGTTCGGTATGGATGCGTTCTTCCCGACGGCGAAGATCTACAACCCCACGGGCCAGAACTACCTGTCCGTGGACCGCGACCTCGTCCTGGCCTACAAGGAATCCCCCGCCGGCCAACTGATCCACCCCGGCATCAACGAAGCCGGCGCCGTCGCAGCGTTCACCGCCGCAGGCACCGCCTACGCCACCCACGGCGTGCCCCTGGTCCCGGTCTACGTCTTCTACTCCATGTTCGGCTTCCAGCGGACCGGCGACGCCTTCTGGGCCGCCGCCGACCAGATGACCCGCGGCTTCATCATCGGCGCCACCGCAGGACGGACCACCCTCACCGGCGAAGGCCTCCAACACGCCGACGGACACTCACCCCTGCTGGCCTCCACCAACCCGGCCGTCATCACCTACGACCCCGCCTACGGCTACGAAATCGGACACATCGTCCGCTCCGGCCTCGAACGCATGTACGGAGATGAGTCCGAAGGACACAACGGCGACAAGAACGTCATGTACTACCTCACTGTGTACAACGAACCCATCGTCCAGCCCGCAGAACCCGAGAACCTCGACATCGAAGGCGTCATCAAGGGCATCTACCTGCTCAACCCAGCGAAGGCCGCAGGACTGAATGAAAGCAGCCCCCGCACCCAGATCCTCGCCTCCGGTGTCTCCGTGCCCTGGGCCCTCGACGCCCAACGGATCCTCGCCGACGACTGGAACGTCTCCGCAGACGTCTGGTCCGTCACCTCCTGGAACGAACTGCGCCGCGACGGCCTCGCCGCCGAAGAGGAAGCCTTCCTCAACCCCGGCCAGCCCGCCCGCGTCCCCTTCGTCACCCAGCAACTCGAAGGCGCCACCGGCCCCGTCGTCGCCGTCTCCGACTACATGAAAGCCGTTCCCGACCAAATCCGGCAATTCGTCCCCAACGAATACGCCACCCTCGGCGCCGACGGCTTCGGCTTCTCCGACACCCGCGCAGCAGCCCGCCGCTTCTTCAAAAACGACACCCACTCCATCGTCGTCAAAGCGCTGCAAATGCTCGCGGCGAGGGGCGAAGTCGAGGAGGGCGCGCCCTCGTACGCCATGGACCGCTACAAGCTCCTGGACGTCAACGCCGGCACCACGGGCGGGGCAGGCGGAGACGCCTAAGTCACCGGATAGGGTGCAGCTATGGGTGACAGCAACGGGACCGGCTCGGCAGGGACCAGGACCACCGGGGTGGTCCTGGCTGCCGGCGCCGGAACCCGGCTGGGCCTCGGCCCCAAAGCACTGCTGCCTTTCCACGGCCGGCCGCTGGTGGAGGCCATCGCCCGCGCAGTGCTTGACGGCGGTTGCCGGGAAGTGGTGGTGGTTCTTGGCGCAGGAGCGTCGGACGTTGATGCGGCTGCCAACCTGGACCGCTTCCGCGTGGTGACCAATGCAGGCTGGGAGTCGGGGATGGGAAGTTCCTTCCTGCTCGGCAACCAGGCCGCTGATCCTGCAGACCACGTCCTGATCGCCCTCGTGGACCAGCCCGGCCTCACCGCGGAAACCGTGGCGCGGCTGCTGGCCCGGCACCGCCCGGGACGCATCACTGCCGCCGCGTACCGCCACAGTGATTCCGGCGACGGTGGCGGGGCGGCACTCCGCCGCGGACACCCACTGCTCATCGACGCCTCCCTGCGCGAAGCCGTGTCTGCAACGGTAACGGGCGATGCCGGGGCTCGCGGCTTCCTGCGCAGCCATCCAGACCTGGTGGATGAGGTGGACTGCACCGACCAGTCCAGTGGTGAGGATGTGGATACGCCGGACCAGCTGCGCCTTCTCCACTAGCACCTGCAGGTCGTCACCAGCATCTGAAGCCGGTCAGGCGGGGGCGCGCAGGAACCGCGCGAGGGCCTCTTCCCAAGGCGACCCGCCGTGGTGAACGATGTCGATGCCGCCGGCTGGCAGTCCCCCGGGCCATCGTGGTAGTTCCCAGTCCTGGTGTTCGCTTGTGTAGTGCCGGCCGGCGGGTGAGGTCCAGCCGGGTGGTTCGTTTTCGGTGGCCGGGGTGGGTGCCCAGCCGGTAATGTGCCGGAGCCGGTGGTGCTTGCGGCAGGGCTGTCCCAGGTTCGAGATCCCGGTAGTGCCGCCGTTGGCCCAGGCAAGGAGATGGTCGGCGTCGTTGTCCAGGGAGTTGTTACTGCAGCCGGGGAAAGGGCATTTGCCGTCCCGCATCCTCAACCAGGCCCGCATCGCGCCCGTGACCCTGTAACTCGTCCGCCCGATCTCCAGCGGCGCCCCGTCCCGCGGATCCACCAACACCCGATAAAACGACCCCGCCCCGTTCGCCACCAGGTCCCGGGCCATCGACGCCGGAATGGGCCCATACCCGTCCAACAAAGCCGGCTCGTCCGTCGAGCCCATCAGCGAGAACACCGGCACCGTGACCAGCACCTGCGCCCGGATCCGCGACGACAGGCCAGCATCTCCACTGCCGTCCGCGCCGGCAACGCCGGCGGGGCAGCTGTTGCCAAGGACCGCCTCAGCGAAGGTGTCAGCGCGCAGCTGGGACATGCTGCGGGATTCATCCGGGCCCTGCATGGCACGCGAGATAGCGGTGAGCCGGTTCCACCCCGCCAACGCCTGAGCAGCCGGCAGGCACGCCGACAACCACGCCATCCCGTCCTGGTCCGGCCGGAACTCCACCCGCCGGTCCGCCACAGACTTAGTGTGGCGTTTTTCGATGCTCTCGGCATGGTGGCGTTCCCGCCAGGTGCGGGCCTTGGCCCTGAACCGGTGCGCGGGCATCTTCCCGGCCGGGCAGCCCCGTGCCGGGTCCGGGGCTGGGCATCTTCCCGGCCGGGCAGCCCCGTGCCGGGTCCGGGGCGCCCGGGTCCAGGAAGTGCCCTTCCAGTGCGGCGGCACCGGCGGCATCAAGGCTGGCCGTCTCGTCGACCATCGCCAGGGCATGCTGCCACGACAGGTCCCCGGCTTCCAGTGCCGACAGCGTCCGGGGCAGCGTGGTGGCAAGGGCGTGGGACGCGGCCAGGAACGACGACGCCGCCCGCGGCCCCAGGGACAGCACACACCCGATCTCGGCCGCGACAGCCATCTCCTGCGCCTGCACCGAAGCATCCGGCCCGGCAACAGCGTGGGCACTGTCCGCGTACGTCACAGCGGCCTTCGCCTTCAACGCCGCGAAACCAGCCTCGGCCTCCCGGGCCCCGGCAAGAACATCCAGGCAACCATCCGCCAAACCGGCCATCGGATCAGCCGCCGAAAACGGCTCGGGACCCCATCCCTCGACCTCAGCATTGAGCACAGCAAGGGCAGCACGGATATCCGCATATGCCTTGGCCACCGCTGCTTTCCCCATAAACACATCATGGCAAAGGGGTACGACATTCCCTCTGTGAAGGCTTCAGGTCAAGCCTGCATCCCGCTGTCCAGCAGTTCCTGCAGCCCCTGCTTGAAGCCTTCGCGGCCGCCGTGGGCCGGGTGCCGGATCTTTGGAACATCCAGGCCGACGCGCTTCAGGCTGTGCTGCGCTACGTTGCCCACCGCCACAAGGGTCTCTATGCCGAACAACTCCGAGAGTTCCTGCCAGAACGGTGTCCCCAGCTTCGTCTCGGAAGGCCTGGGTGTCCGGTTGGTCTGTGGCAGCCCGGGCCGGTGCGAATGCCAGGGGAATGCGCTCCACAGCAACGGAAGGAAGTCGAGCTCAGCCAGGACCTGCCACAGCACAGTTGCCGTGGGTTCGGCTGGAACCCCTGCAGCTTCGGGCGGCAACACGTACCCCTTGCCGGGGCCGAACAACCCAAAGCTGTTGGCGGGGCCTCCAAGGATGGTCCGGTTAGTGAAGGGAACCCCCGTGATCCGCATGCCCCGAAATCCAGGGGCCTCCCCCACCAGCAGCACTTTTGGCCGCCGGTCCAGCATCTCCTGCAGGTAGAGTTCCAGGTTTCGCCGGCGCAACCCATTCGCCGGAACCGCATGGTCGAAGAAATTAGTGGAATCCGGCCCCGTTTCCACGGCGGCGAGCCGGTCCACGAAGGCGCTGACAGCAGGGTCCCTCACGCGCCGGACTGTTCCAGGATGGCAGTCAAACGTTCCGCCGTCGTCGGATCGGCCTTCGCCAGGCGCGCTTTTCGAAGGTTCTCGCGCACGATCCAGCGCACGTCCCGGTCCTGGCTCCGTGCCCACTTTTCGAGGTATGCGAAGCCCGCGGGCGGCGCAGCGGCGACGGCAACGCTCCAGCAGTACCCAAGCCCCTGGCGCAGCACGCGGAAGTGCTCAGACCGCCGGGCTGCAGGATCCGTTGCTTCCACCGCAGCGGTAATCCTGTCGAGGGCCTGGACTGCCCTGGCGGCATCCTCCGGAGCGCGGAGCAGCCGGGGCTCACAGATGCCGGCCGCAATGGCCCGTTGCACCAGCGGCCCGCCGTCCTCCCATTGTTCCGTCAACGCCCACAACGCCGCCATGTCCGCATCCCCGAGTTGCTGCAGGGCCATCGCTGCCCCCTCGCGCACCCGCCAGCGGCCGTCTTCGGCCAGCGTCCGCAGGGTTGCGGCTGCACCAGAATCGCCCTCCACAAGCAGGCGGCCGAGACCAACGGCGCCACACATGGCAAGGTACTCGTCAGGACTTCCAGCGCACAGCCGGATCAGGGCGGGGTCCGCCACATCGGAAAACGCCTGCGCCAGTTCGATGTTCCCGCGGGGTCCGGGAAGCCCGGATTCAGCGTTGAGGTAGGCCGTCCATTGTCCGGGCGGCAGCGATTCCAGCACCGCCCGGTAATCCGACCGTTTACTCACCGGAACCTCCTCGCGTGAAAGCTGCGGACCCCCGGCGAACGCTACCAGCGCGGGTGGATGGTTTCGCGGAAGTAGTGGTCGTAGATCCACCTAACGCCGTCGTCGAATTCCTTGCCGATGCTGACCGTGGCCGCGGCGGCGTTGGCCCGTGCCTGCTCCACGTTGCGGGCGCCCGGGATAACGGTGGTGACGCCGTCCTGTGCTGCAATCCAGGCAATGGCTGCCTGCGCCGTTGTGGCGCCCGAAGGCACCAGTTGCTCGAACTCCGCCACGGCCTTCAGGCCCAGCTCGTAATCCACGCCGGAGAAGGTCTCGCCGACGTCGAAGGCCTCGCCCTGGCGGTTGTAGTTGCGGTGGTCGTTCTCCGCGAAGGTGGTGTCCTTGGAGTACTTGCCGGACAGCAGGCCGGACGCGAGCGGCACCCGGGCGATGATGCCCACCCCGGCGGCCTTGGCAGCTGGAAGGACCTCGTCCAGCGGCTTGAGCCGGAAGGCGTTCAGGATGATCTGGACCGATGCGGTGCCCTCGTGTCGGATCGCCTCCAGCGCCTCGTCAGTCCGCTCCACGCTGACGCCATAGTTCCGGATCGCGCCTTCAGCCACGAGGGTGTCCAGGGCGTCGTACACCTCGTTGCTGCTGTACACCGGGGTGGGCGGGCAGTGCAGCTGGACGAGGTCAAGGGTGTCCGTGCCCAGGTTCTTGCGTGAGCGGTCCACCCACTGGCGGAAGTTGGCCAAGGTGTAGTTTTCCGGCTTCTGGTCCACGCGGCGGCCCATCTTGGTGGCCACCGTGACGCCGAGGCCAGGGTTGTCCGCTAGGAACTTTCCGATGGCCTGCTGACTCTTGCCGTCGCCGTAGACATCGGCGGTGTCGAAGAGGGTGACGCCGGCCTCCACGGATGCCGCGAGGATGGCCTGCGCCTGTGCCGGGTCCACGTTGCCCCAGTCCGCGCCGAGCTGCCAGGTCCCCAGCCCCACAATGGAGACGCTACGTCCGGTCTTACCTAAAATCCGGTGTTCCATCCCCTGACTATATGCAACGATGCAACGCGGGGTCAGATCCGGCCCGCAGGACGCACCCAATCCGACCCCGCCTTGCCCCGGGAAATATTGCTCCGGACAAGCGTCCTAGGAAAGAACGTGCTCAAGCTTGGGCACCAACCCCGCTTCCTTAAGCCCCACATAGATCCGGTCCCGCGCGATGGGCAGGGACGCGAACCGAACCCCGGTGGCGTTCCGGATGGCGTTGGCGAGCGCCGGCGCCACGGGGTTGAACGGACTCTCACTCATCGACTTGGCGCCCAGCGGCCCCATCTTGTCGTTCGTGTCCGCGAAGTAGACCTCGCTGCGCGGCACGTCCGCGAACGTAGGAATGTGGTACTGGCGCAGGATGTCCGTGGTGACCTTCCCGGCGTCGTCCACCACCACTTCCTCGTACAGCGCGGCACCGATGGCCTGGGCGATGCCGCCCTCAATCTGGCCCCGGCACTGGCGCGGGTTGACCACCACGCCGGCGTCCGCCGCCTGCACGCTCTGCAGGATCTTCAGTTCGCCGGTGCCGCGGTTCACCGCCACCCGGAAGCCGTGGACGTTGAACGCCACGGAGCGCGGCGTGCCGCCCCATCGCCCTTCGGCGGCGAGTTCGACGCCGGCTTCCGCGGCTTGCTGCGCGAGTTCCGCCAGTGACACGGGCGTCCCGTCGATCACCACGGCGTCGCCGTCCAGCACGCAGGCGGAGGCCTGGGTCTGCCGGATGCCGGCGGCGAAGGCCCGGATCCGGACGGCAAGCTCCTCCGCTGCCGCCAGCGTGGCCTTTCCGGCCACCACCGTCCCGGCCGACCCGAACGCGCCGGTATCGTGCTCCACCAGGTCCGTGTCCGACTGCCGCACCACAACTTTCGACGCCTCCGTGGACAATGCGGTGGCAGCGAGCTGGGCATGCACGGTGGTGGTGCCGTTGCCGAACTCGGCGGTCCCGACGTCGGCCTGGTACGTTCCGTCCGGCAGGAGCCGGACGTGGGAATGGGCAAAGTGCCCCCGCGGCGGCACGGTGTCGATCATGGACAGTGCGGCACCGTCGCCCACCATCCAGTCCGGGCCGAGGTCGTCGAGGCCTGCGTCCCGGTACCTTTCCTTGCCTCGGTCCAGGGCGTCCCGCACCAGGTCAAGGCACTGGTCCAGGCCGTAGCTGCCGTAGTGGACGTCCTCCTCCGGGTCGGGCTGGGTGGACAGCATCCGGTCCCCCTCGCGGACCATGTTCCGCCGGCGGAACTCCAGCGGATCCATGCCGATCCCGGCCGCCAGCTCATCCATGGCGGACTCGATCGCGAAGATCATCTGGCTGAGCCCGTAGCCGCGGAATGCCCCGGCGGGCACCGTGTTGGTGTACACCGAATGTGCGTCCACCTTCTTGTTGGCGCAGTTGTAGACCGCCAGCGATTCGCCGCAGCCGTGGAACATCACGCCGGGGCCGTGGTTGCCGTAGGCGCCGGTGTTGGTGACCACGTCCAGTTCCAGGGCCGTCAGCGTCCCGTCCTTGGCGGCTCCTGCCTTCAGCTTGATGGTGAACGGGTGCCGGGTGGTGGTGGCAGTGAACTGCTCGGTCCGGGTGAGTTCCAGCTGGACCGGCCGCTTCAGCTTCAAGGCCGCGAGCGCCACAAGGTCCTCGGTCAGGACTTCCTGCTTCCCGCCGAATCCGCCACCCACGCGCCCGGCCACCAAATGCACCTGGTCCTCGTCCAGGCCATACAGCCGGCACAGCGTGCGGCGCACCAGGAATGGCACCTGGCTGGAGGTCCGGACCTGGAGGCGCCCCTCGGCGTCCACCGAGGCGATGGCAGCGTGGGTTTCCAGGGCGACATGCTGGACGCGCTGGGTGCGGTAAGTCTGTTCGTGGATGAAGTCCGCCGCAGCGAACCCCTCGGCCACGCTCCCCAGTTCGGAATGAAGCTCGGCCACCACGTTCCGGTCCGGCCGGGAGATGCGCGAACCTGTGGCGTCCTTGTCCCCGTGGACCAGCGGCGCACCGGGCAGCAGTGCGTCCTGCGGCGAGAAGACGGCGGGAAGTTCCTGGTATTCCACCCGGAGTGCCCGTACACCGGCTTCCGCCGCGGCCACGGTTTCGGCCACGACGGCGGCCACCCGCTGGCCGCGGAACCGCACTATGTCATCCAGCACGCGGGTATCGTCCGGGTCATCGGTGAAGAGTTCATGCTGGGCCGTGGAGAACAGCTGTTCCGGGGCGTCCCGGGAGGTGAAGACAGCCACCACACCCGGGATTTTCAGGGCCGCCTCGGTATCAATGGACAGCACCCGGGCGTGGGCGTGCGGCGAGCGCAGGATCTTCAGGTGCAGCAGGCCCTGGAGCTGGTCCGCGGGAACGTCCAGCGTGTACCGGGCAGCACCGGTGACCACCGCCCGGCTGGCCGGGGCCGGGACGTCGTCGCCCAGCTGTCCCGGTTCGGGATCCGGCTGCCCGGGCCCGGCAATGCCGGAACCCTGCCCGGCCGGATCCGGGTGGCCGGCGTCCCCGCACACCGCATCGGCGATGGCCCGGTAGCCGGTGCACCGGCAGAGGTTGCCCTTGAGGTTCCGGGGCAGGTTCTCCTTCTGTTCGTCGTCGAAGGTTGCCGCCGTCATCACCATGCCCGCGGTGCAGAACCCGCACTGGAAACCCTGGCGCTGCATGAACTGTTCCTGGACAGGGTGCAACTCCGTGCCGCCCGCAGCAGACGCCAGCCCCTCGATGGTGGTGACGGCATGCCCCTCGGCCCGGACAGCCGGGTAGATGCAGCTGTGGACGGGCGTCCCGTCCACGTGCACGGTGCAGGCACCGCAGTCACCGCCGTCGCAGCCCTTCTTCACGCCGGTGTTGCCCTGCTCGCGCAGGAAGGTGCGCAGGCACTGCCCGGGGCGGGGCTCGGCGTCGGAAACCGTTCCGTTGATCTCGATGGCCATGCTCAGGCCCCTTCCTGCTGTGCGCTAATTTGCCGGGCATCGGTGCCGCGGTGCGCCGGCGGCCAGAAATCGCCGGAAACCCGCAGCCCGGTCTCCCCTGCGGGAGCGGTGAGTTCTGCGCGGATTTCCTCGGCCAGCCGGTAGGTCATGTCGCGACGCCAGGCCGGCAGCCCGTGGATGTCGTCGTGGTAAAGGTCGGTGGGGATCGCGGCGCCGATGGACTCGGCGAGCCGGTCGGCATCGGGCAGGCCGTCGAACCGGAGCTGCACGGGCCGCTTGGTGGCCGCGGTGACGGTCAGGACAAGGGAGGTGCCGCCGTCGAGCCGTCCAATCAGCAGCACCCCGGACCGGCCCAGGTTGCTCAGTGACAAGCGCCGGAACGCCACCCGGGAGGACAGGGCCGACGCCGGGAGGTGGATGCTGCGGAGCAGCTCGCCGGGTGCCAGGCAGTTCTGCGCGTCGCCGGTGACGAATTCGGCCACCGGAACGGTGCGGCTGGTGCCTCCGGGGGCGAGGATGGTGGCGGTGCCGTCCAGTCCGGCGCAGAGCGAAATCATGGGACCGGCCGGCAGCGACGTGCAGACGTTCCCGCCCACCGTGGACATGTTCCACACCTTGAACGAAGCCACGAAGGAATCGCAGCACGGACGGACCAGGTCCAGCGCAGGCCAGGTGCGGCCGGACACCTCGGGCGAACCGGGCAGGCTGTACAGCTGGGCGATGGTGCAGGTTGCGGCAAGTTCGATCCCGTCATCGGTGACGGTGACCGGCTCCCAGCCGGCTTCGCCCAGGTCAAGGAGCCGTTTGAGGGGCTCCGGACCGAAGGCGTAGCTGCCGTAGGAGAACAGGACCGTGCCGCCGGCCAGCCAGGCGTCGCCGTCGCGCCATTGTGCGGGGTCGGTGGTGCGGACCACCGCCTCGATGGTGTTCATGTCCATGCGATCTCCTGCTTGATGAAGTCTGTGGGCGCCGGCGGCGCGGTTTGGTGGATAGGGCCGGAGGTGTCCCGGAGCGGCGTGCAGCCTGCGGACCGGGAGCGGGCGGCGATAAGTTCGGCGGTGATGGACACCGCCACTTCGGCCGGGGTAACGGCATTGATGTCCAGGCCTATGGGTGAATGCAGCTGGGCGATCCGCTCTGGCCGGACCCCCGCGCTGAGGAGCCCCTCCATGCGCTGGAGGTGGCTGCGGCGCGATCCCATGGCGCCGATATACGCCAGGTCGAGCGCCAGTGCTGCTTCCAGGAGCGGGAGGTCGAACTTGGGATCGTGGGTAAGGACGGCCGCCACGGTGCGGCTGTCCAGGCGGCCCGCGGCAGCTTCCGCCGCGAGGTAGCGGTGCGGCCACTGGGTGACCACAGCGTCGGCGGCAGCGAACCGTGGCTGGTGGGCGAAGGCAGGCCGGGCATCCACGAGGGTCACGTGGTAGCCCAGCAGCTTGGCAGCCGGGACCAGGGCGGCGCCGAAATCGTTGGCACCGAAGACCAGCATCCGTGGCGGTGCAAGGCGGGACTCCACGAGGATCAGTGGTTCTCCGGCCTCGGGCCGGCCGGCCTGGCCCAGCCGGCCGGGGAGGCAGTTGCCGTCCCCGGTCGGCCGAACCAAGCCCGCTCCGCCGCTGCGTACCAGGGACTCCACCTGCAGCGCGGGCTCCCCGTGCAGCACTGGTGCGAGCCCGGGGAATGTTCCCACGCGGGCAGCGGCGGGGTTGGAAAGCACGACGGCGCCGCCTCCTTGCCCGTCCAGCAGCCGTACCAGCGCCACGGGTTGGCCCGGTCCACGTCCGGCGAGTTGCAGCAGGGCGGCCCGCAGGGGGTGCACTGCCCCGCCGGGACACTTGCCGGGCACCGGCTGGACATGAATGTCCAGTGCGCCGCCGCATGTGAGCCCGGCAGCGAAGGCGTCCGCCGAACTGAAGCCGAAGGTTGCCAGCCGGGAGCCGCCGTCGTCCATTGCTTCTTCCGCCAGCGCAACCACCGCGCCCTCCACGCAGCCGCCCGAAAGGCTGCCCAGCACAGCCCCCGAGCCGCTGACCAGCATGGACGTGCCCACCGGGCGGGGCACCGAACCGGAAGCAGAGACGATGGTGGCCACGGCAAACCGCTGCCCCAGCAGCCCGTGCAGCCAGCTCTCAGGCAGGGGGATCAGGTCAAGCATGGCGGCGCTCCTTCATCCGCGCGGCGGTGGTGTCCATTGTCGGTCCTTCCAGGTGGTTGGGGAAGCAGGCGGGCGCTTACCCGCCGAGCAGGGCGTTGATGGGTCCGCGGGCGAAGTACACCAGGAACCCGGCGCTCACCACCCACATCAGCGGATGGATCTTCTTCGCCTTGCCTGACGCCGCGCCGATCACGGCCCAGCTCACGAAGCCCACGCCGATGCCGTTGGCGATCGAGTAGCTCAGAGGCATGGTCACGATGGTTAGGAATGCCGGGAGGGCCACGGTGAACTTGGTGAACTTAATCTCCCGGATCTGGGCCATCATCATCGCGCCCACCACCACCAGCGCGGCGGCTGCGACCTCCAGGGGCACCACGCTGGTGAGCGGGGTGAGGAACATCGAACCCAGGAACAGCAGGCCGGTGACCACCGAGGCCAGGCCGGTGCGCGCGCCTTCCCCGATGCCGGCAGCGGAATCGATGTACACGGTGTTGGAGGAGCCTGAGGTTGCCCCGCCTGCCACGGCGCCGAAGCCTTCCACGATGAAGGCGGACTTCAGCCGCGGGAACGTGCCGTCCTTGTGCGCAACGCCGGCGCTCTTGGCCAGGCCGGTCATGGTACCCATGGCGTCGAAGAAGTTGGTGAACACCAGCGTGAAGACCAGCATGGTGGCAGCGAGTCCGCCGATCCGGGCGAACGAGCCGAAGAGATCGAACTGGCCCACCAGGCCCAGGTCCGGGGCGGATACCAGTTGGCCGGAGAGCACCGGGGTGTTCAGGTGCCAGCCGCCGGGGTTGGTGGCGCTGGCCGGGCCAATCTTCATGATGGCTTCCACGATGGCGGCCAGCACGGTGGTGCCGACGATGCCGATGAGCAGGCCGCCCTGGACCTTGCGGGCCACGAGGATGCCCATGCTGAGGAGCCCGACGACGAAGACGAGGGTGGGCACGGAGGTGATGGAGCCGCCGTCGCCCAGCTGGACGGGAGGCCCGCCCGCGGTGGGCCGGACGAAGCCGGAGTCCACGAACCCGATGAAGGCGATGAACAGGCCGATGCCGACCGTGATGGCGGCCTTCAGTTCCTTGGGAACGGCGCGGAAGATCGCGGTGCGGGCGCCGGTGACGCCGAACAGCACGATCAGGATGCCGTTGATCACCACCAGGCCCATGGCCTCCGGCCAGGTGACCTCGTGGATCACCGAGACGGCCAGGAAGGAGTTGATGCCGAGCCCGGCGGCCAGCCCGAACGGCAGGTTGGCGATGAGGCCGAACAGGATGGTCATGACGCCGGCGGTAAGGCCGGTGACGGCGCCCACCTGTGCTGCGGAGAGCCAACCCCCGGCGACGTCGGTGGGAGCGTTGTCCGCGCTGAAGCCGCCCAGGATCAGGGGGTTCAGGATGACGATGTACGCCATGGTGAAGAAGGTGACCAGGCCGCCGCGGAATTCGCGGGCCAGGGTTGAGCCCCGCCGGGTGATGTGGAAGAAGCGGTCAAGGAAGGAGTTCGACGCCGGCAGCTTGGGAGTGCGCGGGGCCTGCCGGGTGGCGGGGGTACTTGGAGCCGAATGCTCCTCGTGGGAATGGTCCAGGATGGTCATCTTTGCCGCCGGGCCTAGTAGTCGATCCTGGATTCGAGCGTGTTCCAGGTGTTGAACGGCTCCAGCGGCGCGGGGGCCTGGGGATCGCCCAGTTCCAGCTTGGAGACCGGCATCAGGGAGTCCCTGTCCTGGTTTTCGAAGTATTCGTAGAAGACGGCGTCGTCGAAGCCGACCGAGGCGGCGTCGTGACGGTCCGCCGCGTAGACCACCCGGTCCACGCGGGCCCAGAGTGCGGAGGCCAGGCACATGGGGCATGGCTCGCAGCTCGTGTAGAGGGTTGCGCCGCTGAGGTCGAACGTGCCCAGTTCGCGGCAGGCGGTGCGGATGGCGGTGACTTCTGCGTGGGCGGTGGGATCGTTGTCCGCGGTGACGCGGTTGACGCCGTCGAAGGTTGTGCCGTCCGCGGTGACGATCATGGCGCCGAAGGGCCCGCCGCTGTTGAGGACGTTGGCCGTTGCCAGCCGGATGGATCTGGCCAAAAACTGTTCGGCCGTGACGGTGGTACTCATGATGCGACTTCCTTTTGCCGGGAAGCCTGTTGCCGTGCAGGACCAGTAGAACCAGGTGCGAACGGTTACCAGGCTTCAGCATGTGCTGTGAAGGTTAAGTTGCGCCTGGTAGATAGCTTCCCGGGTTCGGGTGCCCGCCTTTGGCAGAATTGAGATTAGCACCGCTTTGTGGGCCACGCCATAGTTTTCTGGAAATTTTATTTCGCCATGTGAAATCAATGTTTCGGGTCCTTCACCGCCCTCCCCCGGGCCGCTGGTCACATTCCGCCGGCGTTGACCCGCCGCCCACGGGCTGGCTACTGTCATCGGACCCGCGGCCCGCGGTTCTTCGGGCACGGCGGCGACCTGGATCAGCAGACAGGGCCTCACTGAGCTGGATTAACTGCCCCTTTGCTCAGAACAGGACATCCACATGCACCAGCCCATCCCCGCATCCCGGCTCTGGATCCGGAACCCCCTGGCCGCGTTCACCGCCAACTCCCTTGACGCGTCCGGCGGGGTGGTGGTCAGCGGCGGCGCGATCACTGAAGTCCTCGCAGCCGGGCAGCGGCCGTCCGCACCCTGCGAGGAGACGTTCGACGCCGGCAGCCACGTGCTGCTGCCGGGCCTGATCAACACCCACCACCACTTCTACCAGACCCTCACCCGTGCCTGGGGACCTGTGGCCAACGCCCCGCTGTTCCCCTGGCTGCAGAACCTGTACCCGGTATGGGCACGGCTCACGCCAAAGGACCTCGAACTCGCCACCACCGTTGCACTGGCCGAACTGCTGCTTTCGGGCTGCACCACAGCCGCCGACCACCACTACCTCTTTCCGGCGGGCCTTGAGGATGCGATCGACATCGAAGTGGCAGCGGTGCGCCGGCTGGGCATGCGGGCAACGCTCACCCGCGGGTCCATGACGCTGGGAACGGACGACGGCGGCCTGCCGCCGCAGTCCACGGTGCAGGACCCGGAGGTGGTGCTGGCGGACAGCGAACGGTTGGTCGGCCAGTACCACGAGCGCGGTGACGACGCCGCGATCCAGATCGCCCTGGCGCCGTGCTCGCCATTCTCGGTGACGAAGGAGATCATGGCCGAGAGTGCCGCCCTCGCCGAGCGGCTCGACGTCCGGCTGCATACTCACCTGGCCGAGACGCTGGACGAGGAGGACTTCTGCCGGGAGATGTTCGGGCTGCGGACCGTGGACTATTTGGACAGTGTCGGCTGGCTGACGGACCGCACCTGGCTGGGGCACGGCATCCACTTCAGCGACGCCGAGATCAGCCAACTCGGGGCGGCGGGGACCGCCGTCGCACACTGCCCAACCTCCAACATGCGCCTCGCGTCGGGCACTGCCCGCGTCCTGGAACTGGAGGACGCGGGAGTCCCGGTGGGGCTGGGGGTGGACGGCTCGGCGTCGAACGATGCCTCCAACATGATCCTCGAAGCGCGGCAGGCGCTCTACCTCCAGCGGCTGCGCTACGGCGCGGACGTTCCGGTGGAGCGGGCGCTCGCGTGGGCAACCCGCGGGTCCGCCGCGGTGCTGGGCCGGCCGGGACTGGGACAGCTGGCGCCGGGCATGCAGGCGGACCTGGCCCTGTTCAAGCTCGACGACCTGCGGTTCTCCGGCAGCCACGACCCCATTGCGGCGCTGCTTCTGTGCGCGGCCGACCGGGCAGACCGGGTAATGGTGGGCGGACGCTGGCGGGTGGTGGACGGCCGGATACCGGGACTCGACGTCGCAGGCCTGATCGCGGAGCATTCGGCGGCGGCACGGCGCCTGGTCAACGAAGGCCTGGTCAACGGCTGACAGGCATCCACCCCGCTGCTAGCGTGGCGCCATGACTCCATCAAAGACGCCGGCCGAGATCCTGGACATCGATGGTGAGGAAGTCCGGATCTCGAGCCCGGACAAAGTGGTGTTCCCCGAACCAGGGCTGACCAAGCTGGACCTGGTGCGCTACTATCTTGCCGTCGCGGACGGTGCGCTGCGCGGGGCCGGCGGCAGGCCCATGGTGCTCAAGCGGTTCCCGAAGGGTATCGACGCCGAGCCGTTCTTCCAGAAGCGCGTCCCGGAGAACCATCCGCCGTTCATCGACACCACCACCCTGCACTACGCCTCCGGAACATCGGCCGAGGAAGCTGTCATCCGGGACGCCGCGGGCCTTGCCTGGGTGGTGAACCTGGGGTGCCTGGACCTCAATCCGCACCCGGTCCGCGCCGAGGACCTGGAACATCCGGACGAACTCCGCGTGGACCTGGATCCGATGCCGGGCGTGGACTGGTCGCAGATCGTGGACGTCGCGTACGTGGCGCAGGAGGTGCTCCATGATGTGGGGCTGGTGGGCTGGCCCAAGACCAGCGGGTCGCGCGGGCTCCACATCCTGGTGCGCATCGCACCCCGGTGGTCCTACCGCGACGTGCGGCTCGCCGCGGAAGCGCTCGCGCGGGAGGTGGAGAACCGCGCCCCCGGCCTCGCCACGGCGCGGTGGTGGAAGGAGGAGCGCGGCGAGAGCGTATTCGTGGACTTCAACCAGAACGCCAAGGACCGGACCGTGGCTTCCGCCTACTCGATCCGGCCGCTGCCTGACGCCCGGGTCTCAACGCCGCTGGCCTGGGGCGAAGTACGCACCATCCGGCCGGAACAGTTCACCGTTCCTACCGTGCTCAAGCGGTTCGCGGAGTCGGGCGATGCCCACGCGGGCATTGATGGCGCCGTGGGTTCGCTGGACGGGCTGCTGGCGCTGGCCAAGGAACTGGGCCCGGCGGAAAAAGCGCCGCGCGCCGGAAACGGATCCGGCCGCAGGCAGTCGGTGATGCCACTGATTGAAGTGGCGCGCACCCGGACCAAGCCGGAAGCCCTCGCGGCCCTGGAGGAGTGGAAGTCCCGGCACGCCGCCGTCACCCCATCCCTGAGTCCCGCCGACGTCATGGTGGACGGGATGCGCGGGTCCAGTTCGCTCTGGTACCGGGTGCGGGTCAACCTGCAGCACGTTCCGGAGACTGAGCGCCCGGCCCAGGAGGAGCTGATTGCGGACTACGACCCGTGGGCCGGCAAGGAATGGGCCGCCGCCGGGGACTGACTGGAGGGCTGGCGTCAGCGGCGGCCGAAGCCGGGAAGCGCGTGCATCCAGCGTGAGAAGCGGCTGGGTTCATGGACCCGGTCCTCCGGTACGTAGAAATCCGGATCCGTGCCGCCGCCGAGGGGGAGATAGAACTCCTGGGCTGAAGGTGCGGCGGGTGGCTGCGGTGCGACGGGTGTCCTGTCCTGCTGGTACATCTGATCCTCCTCGTTGTCTAAGCGCTGTTTCATATTGTGGAAACTAAATTTTGCTATACGAAAAGCGTACGGGCGAGATGGCGACACCGTCAATAGGTACCGCCAACGCCGGGCAGCAGGGCAGTCACAAAATGAATTTTGGACTTGTGATGTACACCACCGGCTTCCAGGGGTACGCTTTTAGGCAACTCGTGGCGCAGGTCACGTAACCTGGGAGCAGCAGGCAGGGTCGTAATGAGCTGGCATCAATGGATGCCGGCTCTTTTTTGTTGGGTCGGCTCCACCGGAAACGCGCTTGAAATGCGCGCTTAATTTCAGTGATGGAACCTTGGTTCCACTTACCGGAGATTGGGAAATGACCATGAGCAGCAAGATCATCCTCGGCGAAAACCAGTACGGCAAGGCCGAAGTCCGCGTCGTCAAGATCACCAGGGACACGAACCGCCACGAGATCGAGGACCTGAACGTCACCTCGCAACTGCGGGGCGACTTCGCCGCGGCCCACCTGGAGGGCGACAACGCCCACGTGGTGGCCACGGACACCCAGAAAAACACCATCTACGCCTTCGCCCGCGACGGCATCGGCTCGCCGGAAGCATTCCTGCTGCGGCTCGGCGAGCACTTCACCTCCAGCTTCGACTGGGTCACCGGCGGCCGCTGGGAGGCCGAGTCCTACGCCTGGAACCGCATCCAGGCCCACGGCAGCGAACACGACCACTCGTTCGTCCGGAACGGCCAGGAAGTCCGCACCGCCGTCCTGGTCCGCGACGGCGCCACCAGCCACCTGGTCTCCGGCCTGAAGGACCTGACCGTCCTGAAGTCCACCCAGTCCGGCTTCGTCGGCTACCCCAGGGACCGCTACACCACACTCCCCGAGACCACCGACCGCATCCTTGCCACGGACGTTTCAGCGCGCTGGCGCTTCAAGACCGGCACCGACTTCAGCACCCTGGACTTCAACAAGAGCTACGACGACGTCAAGGGACTCCTGCTCGAAGGCTTCACCGAGAAGTACTCGCACGCCCTGCAGCAGACCCTGTTCGACATGGGCACCAAGGTCCTTGAGGCCCACAGCGAGATCGATGAGATCAAGTTCTCCATGCCGAACAAGCACCACTTCCTGGTGGACCTCTCCCCGTTCGGCCTGGACAACCCGAACGAGGTCTTCTTCGCGGCAGACCGCCCGTACGGCCTGATCGAGGCCACTGTCCAGCGCGAAGACGCTACGGCGGCCCCGGCCGCCTGGTCGGGTATCGCCGGCTTCTGCTAAAGCACGACACCAGGTTTCGACGGGCCCAACCACCACTGGCGGCTGGGCCCGTCGGGGTCACCCCACAGCTTCACCTGTTAGCCAGACAACGTTAGCCAGACGATGACGTCTGCCATGAACCCAGAAAGTCTGCCATGAACATCAGAAGGAAACCGGCCACCGCGGCCGCCGCAAAAGGCACCCAGCCAGCCCGCCCGGAGGACCAGCGGCTCCCGATTGGAAGCACGTTCGCCTACGGCTTCCAGCACGTCCTCACCATGTACGGCGGCATCATCGCCCCGCCCCTGATCATCGGCGCCGCCGCGGGAATGAACTCCCAGGACATCGGCCTCCTCATCGCGGCGTGCCTTTTCGTCGGCGGCCTCGCAACCATCCTGCAAACCGTCGGCGTCCCCTTCTTCGGATCGCAATTGCCGCTGGTCCAGGGCGTCTCCTTCGCCGGTGTTTCCACGATGGTGGCCATCGTCCACGGCGGCGGCGGGATCCAGGCCGTCTTCGGATCGGTTATCGCAGCGTCCCTGATCGGCCTGCTGATCACCCCCCTGTTCTCGAAAATCATCAGGTTCTTCCCGCCGGTAGTGACCGGAACGGTGATCACCACCATCGGCCTGACGCTGATGCCGGTCGCCGCCAACTGGGCCATGGGCGGCAACAGCAAGGCGCCCAACTACGGCAGCGTGGCCAACATCGGTTTGGCCGCGGCCACCATGGGCATCGTCCTGCTCCTGAGCAAGGTGGGCAGCGCCGCCATCTCGCGGCTGTCCATCCTGCTCGCCATGGTCCTCGGCACGCTCATCGCAGTCGTCTTCGGCATGGCCGACTTTTCCAAGGTGGGCCAGGGCGAAATCGTCGCCTTCCCCACCCCCTTCGCCTTCGGGCCGCCCACGTTTGAAGTCGCGGCCATCATCTCCATGCTGATCGTCATCCTGGTGACCCTCACCGAAACGTCCGCGGACATCATCGCCGTGGGCGAGATCGTGGGCACCAAGGTGGACTCCAAGCGGATCGGCAACGGCCTGCGTGCTGACATGCTCTCCAGTGCCGTCTCCCCGCTCTTCAATTCCTTCACCCAGAGCGCCTTCGCACAGAACGTCGGCCTGGTGGCCATTACGGGCGTCAAGAGCCGGTTCGTAGTCAGTGCCGGCGGCGTGATCCTGGTGGTCCTGGGCCTGCTGCCCGTCCTGGGCCGGGTGGTCGCGGCGGTGCCGACGCCCGTCCTGGGCGGTGCCGGCGTCGTGCTCTTCGGCACTGTCGCGGCCAGCGGCATCCGGACGCTGTCCAAGGTGGACTACAAGAACAACATGAACCTGATCGTGGTGGCAGCCTCCATCGGCTTCGGGATGATCCCCATCGCCGCCCCGGCGTTCTACGACCAGTTCCCCTCCTGGTTCGGCACCATCTTCCACTCGGGCATCAGCTCCGCCGCCGTCATGGCCATCCTGCTGAACCTGCTGTTCAACCACCTCCGCGCCGGCAATTCGGACAACCAGTCGGTGTTCGTCGCGGGCACCGAGCGGCTGGTCCGCGCCGAGGACCTCCGCTGCCTGGCAGAGGGCGACCGTTTTGAAAACGGTAAGCTCATCGACTGCGACGGCAAGGAAGTGCCCATCCAGTCAGCCGAGAAGGCGTCAGAGCACTGACACTTCCGCAATGGGCGCATGACGGCGGCCCCTCCCGAAAGGAAGGGGCCGCCGTCGCGCGTGGTTATGGCAGTCCGGGCCGCCCGGGTGCCTTAGGTGCGGTTCAGCTCGCGCGAGATGGCTTCGGCAGCTTCCCGAAGGATCGGAACGGCCTTGTCGGCAAAGTCCTCATCCACCCGCGAGACGGGGCCGGAGACCGAAATCGCCGTCGGCGTGGGGGCGTTGGGCACAGCCATGGCGAAGCAGCGGACGCCCAGCTCCTGCTCCTCCTCGTCGATGGAGTAGCCCCGCTCCCGGATGAGCTTCAGGTCGGCGAGGAGCTCTTCGACGTCGCCAATGCTCTTGGGCGTGGGGGTGGGCATACCCGCGCGGGCAACGATGCCGCGGACCGTGTCGTCGTCGAGCTGGGCGAGGATGGCCTTGCCGACGCCGGTGGCGTGGGTATGGGCGCGCCGGCCCACCTCGGTGAACATGCGCATCGAGTGCAGCGAAGGCACCTGGGCCACGTAGATCACCATGTCCGAGTCCAGCACGGCCATGTTGGAGGTCTCCCCCAGCCGGTCCACCAGGGTCTTCAGCTGCGGGCGGGCCAGTGCGCCGAGCTGCTTGTTGGCGCCTTCCCCCAGCCGGATGAGCCGCGGCCCCAGGGCGTAGCGCCGGTTGGGCAGCTGCCGGATGTAGCCCAGCGACACCAGGGTGCGCAGCAGGCGGTGGATGGTGGGCAGCGGGAGGTCCGTGGACGAGGAGAGCTCGCTGAGCGTGACGTCGCCGCCGGCATCGGTGATGAGCTCCAGCAGCTCGAAGACGCGTTCCACCGACTGAACCCCGCCAGAGGCTTTTTCTGCCATTCCGTTGTCTCCTATGGCTCGGAATCCGACAACTCTTATCCGCATCGTGAAAAGAGTTGCTTAGAACACCCAACATACAGCACGGCGCGCGCCGCGGCGACGGATGGCCGCCGGTCACATTCGAAGGGCTTGTATTTCCATAAAGTAGATAATAATATCCATAATACGAAAAGATTCGGATACGGCAGAAGCCGGTCAAGGCCCAACAGGAGGACATTCAATGGCGAACCCCAGCCCCGGAAATTCGATCACCCTGCGCGTGGAAGCACCGTCAAGCTTCACCGCCACCAGCGAGCTTGCCGCAGCCGTGGGAGCAGCAGGCGCTGCCATCACCGCGCTGGACGTCACAGAGTCCCACCACGAAACCCTCGTCGTGGACGTCACCTGCAACACCACTGACGACGCCCACGCTGAGCGCGTCAAGGACGCCCTTAACGCCCTCGACGGCGTCACGGTCCAGCACGTCTCGGACCGCACCTTCCTGATGCACCTGGGCGGAAAGCTCGAAGTCGTCCCCAAGGTGCCGCTCCGCAACCGGGACGATCTGTCCCGCGCCTACACCCCCGGCGTCGCGCGCGTCTGCCTGGCCATTGCCGAGGATCCCGCAGCCGCCCGCAACCTGACCGTCAAGCGCAACACCGTCGCTGTGGTCACCGACGGTTCCGCAGTGCTGGGCCTGGGCAACATCGGCCCCGCCGCCGCCCTGCCGGTCATGGAGGGCAAAGCCGCCCTCTTCAAGCAGTTCGCCAACGTGGACGCATGGCCCGTCTGCCTGGACACCCAGGACACCGAGGAAATCATCCGCACCGTCAAGCTGCTTGCACCCGTCTTCGGGGGCGTGAACCTAGAGGACATCGCCGCTCCGCGCTGCTTCGAGATCGAGGCCCGCCTGCGCGAGGAACTGGACATTCCGGTCTTCCACGACGACCAGCACGGCACCGCCATCGTGACCCTGGCCGCCCTGGTCAACGCCCTGCGCGTGGTGGGCAAGAAGATCGCCGACGTCAAGATCGTGGTGTCCGGGGTCGGCGCCGCCGGTTCCGCCATTATCCAGCTGCTCAAGGCCCAGGGCGCCCGGCACATCGTGGCCGCGGGCCGCTCCGGCGCCATCCACAAGGGCGAAACCTACAGTGATTCCCACCGCACCTGGATCGCTGACAACACCAACGAGGAAGGCTTCTCCGGCAGCCTGCACGAGGCCCTGGTGGGCGCCGACGTCTTCATCGGCGTCTCCGCACCGAACATCCTCGGGGAAGAGCACGTTGCCTCCATGGCCAAGGACGCCATTGTGTTCGCCATGGCCAACCCCACCCCCGAGGTGGACCCGGCAGTTGCCTCCCGGCACGCCGCCGTCGTGGCCACCGGCCGCAGCGACTTCCCCAACCAGATCAACAACGTCCTGGCCTTCCCCGGGCTCTTCCGCGGACTCCTGGACGCCGGGGCAAGCGACATCACGCCGGACATGCTGGTGGCCGCCGCAGAGGCGATCGCCAACCGGGTGAATGATAATGAGCTCAATGCGAGCTACATCATCCCGAGCATTTTCGACCCGCACGTGACCGCGGACGTCGCGGCTGCCGTCGCGGCTGCGGCCCACGCCTCAAACGTTGCAACGGCTGCCGAACCGGCCGACTCTGCCAAGGAATCAGTGCCGGCACTCGCCTCCGCCTGACCCGCCCGACTTCCAGCCAAAGGAAAGGACCAGAAATGGCCATCACCGTCACAGATCCCCGGCCCATCGCCCGCGCGGAGGAGATCCTCACCCCGAAGGCACTGGCCTTCCTGGAGGAACTCCACACCCGCTTCGCAGGCACCCGCAACGAGCTCCTGGCGGCCCGCTCCGCCAAGCGGCAGCGCGTGGCAGAGACCGGCAAGCTGGACTTCCTGCCGGAGACCAAGGACGTGCGCGACGGCGACTGGAAAGTTGCGCCCGCCCCGGCAGCCTTGCAGGACCGCCGGGTGGAGATGACCGGGCCTGCGTCACCGGCAAAGATGGCCATCAATGCCCTGAACTCCGGCGCCAAGGTGTGGCTGGCGGACCTCGAGGACGCCAGCACACCCACCTGGGCCAATGTCATCGACGCCATCCTGAACCTGCGGGATGCCGCCCAGGGCACCCTCAGCTACACCTCGGATGAGGGCAAGGAGTACCGCCTGCGCACCGACGCGCCGCTCGCCGTCGTGGTGGCCCGCCCCCGCGGCTGGCACATGCAGGAAAAGCACCTCCTCGTCAACGGCGAGCCCGCCGTTGGTGCGCTGGTGGACTTTGGCCTGCACTTCTTCCACATCGCCAAGCAGCTGGTGCTGAACGGCCAGGGCCCGTACTACTACCTGCCCAAGATGGAGAGCCACCTTGAAGCCCGGCTGTGGAACGACGTCTTCGTCTTCGCCCAGGACTACCTCGGCCTGAACCAGGGCACCATCCGGGCCACGGTCCTGATCGAAACCATCCCCGCCGCCTTCGAGATGGATGAGATCCTCTACGAGCTGCGTGACCACGCCTCCGGCCTGAACGCCGGCCGCTGGGACTACCTTTTCAGCATCATCAAGTACTTCCGCGACGCCGGCGAGGAATTCGTCCTGCCGGACCGGGCCTCCGTGGTGATGACCGCCCCGTTCATGCGCGCCTACACCGAGCTGCTGGTCAAGACCTGCCACAAGCGCGGCGCCTTCGCCATGGGCGGCATGGCAGCAGTCATCCCCAACCGCCGCCACCCCGAGGTCACCGCAGCCGCCTTCGAGAAGGTGCGTGCGGACAAGACCCGCGAGGCAAACGACGGCTTCGACGGCTCCTGGGTTGCCCACCCGGACCTGGTCCCCACCTGCCGGGAAGTCTTCGACTCCGTGCTCGGTGACAAGCCGAACCAGGTGGACAAGCAACGCCCGGAAGTATCGGTCACCGCGGAACAGCTGCTTGACGTCCAGTCCGCCGACGGCCAGGTCACCGAGGCGGGCCTCCGACTGAACCTGTATGTCGCCGTCGCCTACACCGCCGTGTGGCTGTCCGGAAACGGCGCCGTGGCCATCCACAACCTGATGGAGGACGCCGCCACGGCGGAGATCTCCCGCTCGCAGGTATGGCAGCAGATCCGCAACAAGTCGATCCTGGCCGACACCGGAAACACGGTGACCAGGGAACTGGTGGAAAAGATCCTGGCCGAAGAGACCGAACGCCTCCGCACCGAATTCGGTGACGAGGCCTTCCGCCGCTACTACCAGCCGGCCAGCGAACTGATCGCGGACATCTGTCTCTCGGACGACTACACGGACTTCCTCACCACTCCGGCCTACGAACTGGTGGACTGAGATGACAGCACCCAAGCCCTCGCTCTCGGCGGGGGACCTCGCGTCCATTGATGGGCAACTGGCCGCCACGGACCGGCTCCTGGAGCGGAACTACCCGGGCGACGACGGCTCCCGCCAGCCCGTGCACACCGTGTACGTGCCCGCGGACCGTTTCACGCCGTCGTTCGCCGCCGACTGGGGCGCCCAGGCGGCGGCGACCGCGGAAGCGCACGGCGGATTCGAAAAGCTGGGCCTGCTCCTGGGCCAGGAAGCGGGCCTCGCCGGGGCCGTCGCCGCCCGCGTGGCCGCCAAGCTGGCCACGGAACCGATCGAGGACCTGCGCCTGGACTTCGAGGACGGCTTCGGGGACAGGGGCGACGACGCCGAGGACGCCGCCGCGGTTGCTGCGGCGTCCACAGTGGCAGCGGCAGTCGCGGCGGGCTCGGCTCCCCCGTTCATCGGCATCCGCTTCAAATGCTTCGAAGCGGCCACCCGCGCGCGTGGCCTGCGGACACTGGACCTGTTCGTCTCGGGCCTCGCCGCAGCCGGCGAGCTGCCCGACGGACTGGTCCTGACCCTGCCCAAGGTGACCACCGTGGCCCAGGTGAAGGCCATGGACTACGCGGTGTCCCGGCTGGAGGAGGTCCATTCGCTCCCCGCGGGCCGGCTCCGCTTCGAAGTCCAGGTGGAAACGCCGCAGCTGATCCTGGGTCCGGAAGGAACGTCGCCGGTGGCCCAGCTGCCGCACGCCGTGCCCGGGCGCATCAGCGGCCTGCACTACGGCACGTACGACTACTCCGCGTCCCTGCAGATCTCCGCCGAGTACCAGTCCATGGAGCACCCGGTGGCCGACTTCGCCAAGGAAGTCATGCAGCTGGCCGTGGCCGGGACCGGGATCCGGCTCTCCGACGGCTCCACCAACATCATCCCTGTGGGTGACAACGTGGAGAACGCCTGGCAGCTGCACGGCCGCCTGGTCCGGCGGTCATTGGAGCGCGGCTATTACCAGGGCTGGGACCTGCACCACGCCCAGCTGCCCAGCCGCTTTGCCGCCACCTACGCCTTCTACCGCGAAGGCCTGCCGGCCGCCGCCGCCCGCCTGCGCAACTACGTGGAGCGCACCGAAGGCGGCGTCATGGACGAACCCGCCACCGCCCGAGCGCTGGCCGCCTTCGTTCTTCGCGGGGTCCAGTGCGGCGCCGTCGGTGCCGAGGAAGTCCAGGCGCTTGCCGGCGTCGGAATTCCCCAGCTCACGGGGCTGGCGCACCCCCGGCTCGCCACCACTTCCAACTCCTAAGCAAAGGATCCTTTGATGGGCAAGTACTACTCCCCCAGCGGCGGACTGCCGCCGCAGACCCACCTCACCACCGAGCGGGCCATCGTCACCGAGGCGTACACGGTGATCCCGAAGGGCGTGATGACGGACATCGTCACGTCCAACCTGCCCGGCTTCACCAACACCCGCTCCTGGATCATTGCCCGCCCCATCTCGGGCTTCGCCACCACGTTCTCCCAGCTGATCGTTGAGATCGGCCCGGGCGGCGGCGCCCCCAAGGCCGAATTCGAGGCCGGCGTGGAAGGCGTCGTCTTCGTCACCAGGGGCAAGGTCAACCTCACCCTCGACGGCGAACTGCACCAGCTCGAGGAAGGCGGCTACGCCTACTTGGCTGCCGGTGCTGAGTGGGGCCTGGAGAACGTCTCTGACGACGTTGTGTCCTTCCACTGGATCCGGAAGGCCTACGAGCGCCTTGAGGGGTACGAAGCCAAGTCCTTCGTCACGAACGAAAAGGACGTTGAACCCACGTCCATGCCGGACACCAACGACGTCTGGAAGACCACCCGCTTCACGGACTCCAACGACCTTGCGCACGACATGCAGGTGAACATCGTGACGTTCCAGCCCGGCGGCGTCATCCCGTTCCCGGAGACCCACGTGATGGAACACGGCCTCTACGTCCTGGAGGGCAAGGCCATGTACCTGCTCAACAACGACTGGGTTGAGGTGGAGGCCGGCGACTTCATGTGGCTGCGCGCCTTCTGCCCGCAGGCCTGCTACGCCGGCGGGCCGGGCGAGTTCCGCTACCTGTTGTACAAGGACATGAACCGCCAGGTGAAGCTGACCTAGGCTTTCCGCAGGCCCAGCGTGACACAACAGCAGGCGCCGTTATGGACCTCCATAACGGCGCCTGCTGCTGGTTTAGCGGCTCAGGCCGCCGGGTTGAGGACCACCTTGATGCAGCCGTCTTCCTTCTTCTGGAACTTCTCGTAGAGTGCCGGCGCACCGTCGAGGTTGGAGCGGTGGGTGACCAGGTCCATCACACCCAGCGGATCGGCGTCGTCCTCCACCAGCGGCAGCAGCTGGTCTGTCCAGCGCCGCACGTTGCACTGGCCCATCCGCACCTGGAGTTGCTTGTCGAACATGGTGAGCATCGGCATGGGGCTGGCCTGTCCCCCGTACACGCCGCTCAGCGAGAGCGTGCCGCCCCGGCGCACAGCGTCGATGGAGGCGTGCAGCGCGGCCAGGCGGTCCACCCCGCCGGTCTCCATCGCCTTCTGCGCCAGCTTGTCCGGCAGGAGCCCCAGCGCCTGGTGGGCGAAACCGGCCACGGGCGAGCCGTGGGCTTCCATTCCGACGGCGTCAACCACCGCGTCCGGGCCTCGCCCGCCGGTCATCTCCCGGAGTTCGTCGCCGATGGTTTTGCTGTAGTCCAGCGTTTCCACACCGTGCCGGGCAGCCATGGCGCGGCGTTCGGGGACGGGGTCGACGCCGATCACGCGGAAGCCCTGGTGCACGCCGATCCGGCCGGCGAACTGGCCCACGGGTCCCAAACCGAACACGGTCAGGGTTCCGCCCGCCGGAACGTTCGCGTATTCCACGGCCTGCCAGGCGGTGGGAAGGATGTCCGAGAGGAACAGGTACCGCTCGTCCGGAAGCTCGCTGCCCACCTTGACCGGGCCGTAGTCGGCGTGCGGCACGCGCAGGTACTCAGCTTGGCCGCCAGGGACGGAGCCGTAGAGTTCGGAGTAGCCAAAGAGCGCCGCGCCCGAGCCTTTCTCCCGCACCTGGGTGGTTTCACACTGGGACTGCAGGCCTTGCTTGCACATGAAGCAGGAGCCGCAGGAGATGTTGAACGGGACCACCACGCGGTCGCCCTTGCGGAGGTTGGAGACGCCACTGCCCACCTCCTCCACAATGCCCATCGGCTCGTGGCCGATCACGTCGCCTTTGTGCATGTAGGGGCCCAGGACTTCGTACAGGTGCAGGTCCGAGCCGCAGATGGCGGTGGACGTGATCCGGATGATCGCATCCGTCGGTTCCTGGATGACCGGATCGGGCACTTCTTCCACACTTACCGACCGTTTTCCTTGCCACGTCAGTGCTTTCACAGTCTCCCTTTCGTTGCAGAGTGTCCTTCGACGCTATCTGCTTTTCGCAGGAAAAGTAAGCATGCTGATCAAATACTTGTGGTCCGTGGCCGCTGCTTCTAGCGTTGGAAGGGCCACGTACCCAGGCATGACCGGATTGCGAACGAAAGAGGAACGCCATGTCGCTGTACCAGCCGGAACCAGTCGAGATCTCCACGCGCATGCGGCCGGGCGAGTGGACCGAAGCCAGCCTGGCGGAACTGGTGAACACCTACCGCACCCGGATCAGCGAGATGGGCGCGCCGGCCGCCGATATCGTTACCGACGTCGAGCGGAACGACGACGGGTCCGTCAAGGTGGCCGTGTCCTGGGCCAAGCCCGCGGTGGCAGGGGGGGAGGGCCCGGTGCCGGGCGGCCAGCCGCTCTAAGGCCAGCCGCTCCGAGGCAAGCCGGCGGTCCTCAGGGGTTCGGCTGCAGGGCCAGGAGCCGGCCGATCACGCTGGAGCCAAGGTTGTCCAGCAGGTCGCGGGGGCCGCTGTAGACCTCGGCGGCCCCGGCATCCCGGAGTTCTGCCGCGTTGATTCCCCCGCAGGTCAGCCCAATCGAAGGGATGCCCAGCGCCGCGGCTGCCTTCATGTCCCAGACCGCGTCCCCCACGTAGACAGCGTCCCCGGCGTCCATGCCGACGGCGTCCAGCGCCGCCTGGAGGATGTCGGGGGCCGGCTTGCTTTCCGCCGCGTCGTTGGCGCTGGTGGCAGCGTCGATGAAGGCATCGGCATCCAGCACCTGGCGCATCACCTGGAGGTCCTTCTCTCGGGCCGATGAGGCGAGCGCCACCGCCAGGCCGCCGGCGTGGCATTGGCCCAGGAGGTCCTTCACGCCGTCGAACGGCCGAAGGGAAGGCCAGTGCGAGGCATACAGCGCGCCATGGCTGGCCATAATGTCTTCATCCTCGGAACGGTCCCGGCCGTCAGGAAGCAGGTTGTCCACGAGCCTGACTCCGCCCATCCCCACGAAGTGGTGGATGTTGGCCATGGGCACATCGTAGCCGTACTGCCGGAACGCACCCCACCACGAGAGGGTGTGGATGTAGGACGAATCGATCAGCGTCCCGTCGACGTCAAAGAGAACCCCCCGGCGGCGGCCGCCAGGGGGTGGTGCGGCGGCCATCAGCCCACTACCGCCCCACGTGCCGTGGGCAATTTCTTGTGTGCCGCAGGCACCTTCTTGCGCCTCGCCGCTTCCTCCTTGGGTACGCTGACAGGCCGCACGCGGTCACGGATGACAGAGCCCGCACCGTCGTGGCTCTTGTCCCGGATCAGGCCGGTGCCGGCAATTTCGCGCGCCATGGCGACGCCGGCGACAGCCGCCCTCTTGGTTGGAAAGGTCACTGAGATGGCCATCAGGTTACCGGCCCCGTCCAGCATCCTGAGGCGGTAACCACCGTCGGGGGCGTCCACGAGCTCAAAATGTCCGGCCATTGCTATCACTCCTCGGTCAATCACGGCGCGATGCTTGGGAACACACCGTGAGGTGTTGGTAAGTATACTTATCTATTCCGCGAAGGAGAAGTTCCAGCCCCGGCCCGCGCCGCCTCAGCGCGAATCCACCCTGTCCGGCGGAATGGGGGTATCACTGCGCCGAACCGTATCCTGATGCAGCTCAAGAGCGCTAGTCACAAGGGCGAAGTGACTGAAGGCCTGGGGTGTGTTGCCCAGCTGGCGCCGGGCCTTCACTGCCCATTCCTCACTGAGCAGCCCCACGTCGTTCCGCAGTTCCAGCAGGCGCTCGAAGAGCTCCCTGGACTCTTCCCGCCGGCCCGCACCCAGGAGCGCCTCCACCAGCCAGAACGAGCAGGCCAGGAAGACACCCTCATCACCCGGCAGGCCGTCGTCGCTCTTCTCCGGCCGGTACCGCAGCACGAAACCGTCCTGCGTCAGCTCCTGCTGGATGGCCTCGATGGTCCCGACCACCCGGGGGTCGTCGGGCGGCAGGAACCCCACCCGGGGGATCAGCAGCAGGCTGGCGTCCAGCTCGGGACGGCCGTAGGACTGAAGGAACGTGTTGCGTTCCGCATCAAAACCGTTGGCCATGATGTCTTCACGGATCGTGTCCCGCAGCGCCTCCCACCGCTCCACGGGACCAGGCAGGCCGGATTCACGCACCCCCTTCACCATGCGGTCGGCCGCCACCCAGGCCATGACTTTCGAATGGGTGAAGTGCCTGCGCGGGCCCCGCATTTCCCAGAGCCCGTTGTCCGGCTGGTCCCAGATGGTTTCGAGGTGTTCCATCAGGGCCACCTGCACGTCCCAGGCCTCGTCGGTGTGTTTGAGCAGCGAGTTGCGCGTCAGGGCGAGGCAGTCGAGCACCTCGCCCCAGACATCCAGCTGGAACTGTTCCGCCGCCGCGTTCCCGATGCGCACGGGGGTCGAATTCTCGTAGCCTTTCAGCCAGCTCAGCTCCATCTCGGGCAGCCGCCGCTCACCGTGGATCCCGTACATGATCTGCAGGTCGGCAGGGTCACCGGCCACGGCCCGCAGCAGCCAGTCCCGCCAGGCGGCAGCCTCCGCCGTGTAGCCTGCCGCCAGCAGGGCCTGCAGCGTCATGGTGGCATCCCGCAGCCAGCAGTAGCGGTAGTCCCAGTTGCGCTGTCCTCCGGGCTGCTCCGGCAAAGAGGTGGTGACGGCTGCGACGATTCCGCCGGTGGGGCCGTAGGTCAGCGCCTTCAGCGTGACAAGGGAACGCAGCACCGCTTCCTGGTACTGCCCCTGGAACGTGCATTGGGAAGCCCACCCGCGCCAGAACGCAAACGTGCTCTCCAGGACCTTTTCGGCCTCCACGGTGACAGGACGCCCCACGTGGCTGGGCGCCCAGGTGAGGACGAACGGCACCTTCTCCCCTGCCTTGACGGTGAAGTCGCTGAACGTGTGCATGTTCTCGCCGTGCAGGGGCGCAGGGGTAACGAAGTAGACCGCGTCCGGTCCGGCGATCGCGTGCAGGCCATACTTGTCCCGGCGGACCCAGGGGACGATGTGCCCGTAATCGAACCGCAGGGTCAGCTCGCCGTGCATCCTGACGGTGCCACTGATCCCCTCCACGATCCGGACGATGTCGGCTACGGAGTCACGCGGCGGCATGAAGTCGGTGACCCGGACCGTCCCCTCGGGCGTTTCCCATTCCGTGTCAAGGATCAGGCTGCCGTCACGGTAGCCGCGCCGGGTGCAGGTGCCGCCGCCTTCGGGCGCAAGCAGCCAGCGGCCCGCATCTGGAGTGTCCAGCAGCGCATTGAAGCAGGCCGGCGAATCGAACCGTGGCAGGCAGAGCCAGTCGATCGAGCCTTCCTTGCTGACCAGGGCTCCGGTTTGAAGGTCGCCCACCACCGCGTAGTCCTCAATTCGCGCCATGTCATTACCCTGCCACACACAGGTGCCGCGGGAGGGGGAAATTGCGGGTGTAGCCTGAGGCAAATGGCAATCCACATCGGCACCTCCGGCTGGAGCTACGACCATTGGGAAAACGTCCTGTACCCGCCGGGGCTGCCCGTCCGGGACAGGCTGCAGTGCTATGTCTCCCGGTTCGACACCGTGGAACTGAATGCCAGCTTCTACCGGTGGCCGCGCGACACAACCTTCGCCGGCTGGAACAGGCGCCTGCCGCCCGGGTTCAGCATGTCCGTCAAGGCTCCGCGGGGGCTGACCCACGCCCGGAAGCTGTACTCCCCGGAGGTGTGGGTGGAGCGCATTGCCCGGTGCTGGCATGAGCTCGGCGACAAAAGGGCCGTGCTGCTGGTCCAGTTGCCGCCGCAGTTGGCCCGGGATGACGCGAGGCTGGACTACTTCCTGGCGGCGGTTCCGTCCTGGATCAGGGTGGCCGTGGAATTCCGGCACCCCACGTGGGAAAGCCCCGAGGTGTTTGCGCTGCTGGAACGCCACCAGGCCGCCTACTGCATCATGAGCGGCGCCAACCTTCCCTGCACGCTGCGCACAACAGCCCCTTTCGCCTATGTCCGGCTGCACGGGCCGGACCAGCAGCACCTGTACGGCGGGTCGTATTCGGACGCGGACCTGCACTGGTGGGCGGACCGGATCAGGGAGTGGGCGGGCGCGGGCCTTGACGTCTACGCGTACTTCAACAACGACGGCGGCGGCAACGCCGTGCGCAACGCGGAGACTTTGAAGCGCCTCCTTGGAGACGGCTGATGCCACGGAACACCGCCTGCAGCGGGCTCCGCCGCACCCTGTGGCAGAGTGGTGCCATGGATAATGCGCTCTCGGGAAACCAGGTCTTCCGGCTGGCCCACAGGCTCTCCGACGCCGTCAACGACGTGCGGATCCAGCTGGCCCAACGCTGGAACTTCGTTCCCCAGACCATCGCCTACCAGGGCTACGGCTCCACCACCCGGGTGCGGGTGCTGGGACGGGTACTGCTGACGCGGAAGCCTGCGCCGGGCAGCAAGGCCGAACACGAAGCAAGGAACGGCAACCAGAACATCCGCGGCTGGCGGGCCTTTACCAGCGTGCCGCTGCAGTACAGCGACGTCGAAATCACCATCGACGGCACCGTCACCCACGTCACGGCGGACCGCGGCGGCCTGATCGACACGGAAGTGGATGTCCAGCTGTCGCCCGGCTGGCACACAGCAGTCTTGCGGGCGGAGGGAACGGAGCCCGCCGAGGCCCTGATCCAGGTGATCGCCCCGGACGTGAAGTTCGGGATCGTCTCGGACATCGATGACACCGTCATGGTGACCGCCCTCCCGCGGCCCTTCCTTGCCCTCTGGAACACCTTCGTGCTCAGCGAGCGGGCGCGGATGGCCACGCCCGGGATGGCAGTGCTGCTGGACCGGCTGACCATTGAGCACCCCGAAACCCCGGTCATCTACCTGTCCACCGGGCCCTGGAACGCCGCACCCACCCTGGCGCGGTTCCTCAACCGCAACATGTACCCCAAGGGCGCGCTGCTGCTGACGGACTGGGGGCTGACCCAGGACCGCTGGTTCCGCAGCGGCCAGGAACACAAGCACCGCAACCTGGAGCGGCTCTCGCAGGAGTTCCCGGACATGCGGTGGCTCCTGATTGGCGACAACGGCCAGCACGATGAAGCGATCTACTCAGCCTTTGCCGCGCAGAACCCGGACAAGGTGGCGGCCATCGCCATCCGGCAGCTGTCCATCAGTGAGTCGGTGTTCGCCGGCGGCCACTCCGAGGACGGCGACCACACCACGTCCCGGGTGCCGTGGATCTACTCGCCGGACGGCGCCGGCATCGCCAAACAGCTGGCGATGCTCGACCTGCTCTGACCCTGGCCCACAACGGCCCGCCCTGCACCACGCCTGACCTAGGCGCTGGCACCCAGGGCAGCGCCGTCGTCGGGCGCTTCACTTGCAAGGACCTCCGGAACCGCCGCCTGTGCAATCGCGGCGTCCGCCGCTGCCGCGAGGTTCCGTTCCTCAATGAGCTCCTGGAACCAGAAATAGGAGGCCTTGGGCGTCCGCTCCAGCGTCTCGAAGTCAACGTGCAGGAGGCCGAACGGCTGGTTGTAGCCGGCGGACCACTCGAAGTTGTCCAGGAACGACCACACATAGTATCCCCGCAGGTCCACGGACGCGGCCTCACCGCCCGGAGCCGTGGCGCGCAGGGCGGTTTCGAGGTGGTCTGAGATGTACTTAAGCCGGCGCTCGTCCGGGATGAACCTGGTGTTGGTGGACTTGTCCCGCACAATGATGTCCTCGAAGCTCGCTCCGCCTTCGGTGATGATCACGGGCGGAAGGTTGGGGTAGCGTTCGGCCATCTCCTTGAGCGCGACCGCCATGTACTCCGGCTTGACGGGCCAGCCGTAGGCGGTGATGTCCGCCTCCGGCCAGGTCTCCACATGGAACGGGGTTGCACCGCTGCCCGTGGCGGTGAGGTCGCTGCCCATGGCCTCCGCCATGCTCGACGGCACCGCGCCGCCGCCCGGTCCCGCCGCCACCTTGGTGGGCATGTAGTAGTTGAGCCCGTAGAAGTCCAGCGGCTGGGAGATGATTTCCATGTCCTCCTCAGGGTGCTCGAAGGAGCTGAAGAACTTGGCGGCACGGATGAGGTCCGGGTACTTGCCCGTGAGGACCGGGTCCGCGTAGAGCCGGTTCTGTCCCAGGTCCATCAGCCCGGCACTGATCTTGTCCAGGGGATTGATCGAATTCGGCACCATGGGCGAGTAGACGTTCGTCATGCCAATCTCGCCGGGCACGCGCGCCGCGCGGAGGGCCTGCACGGCGAGTCCGTGGCCCAGCAACTGGTGGTGGACCGTGGGAAAAGCCCCCAGGGCCAACTCCTTGCCCGGTGAGTGCAGCCCGAATGAGTAACCGTTGGCGCTCACGGTGGCCGGCTCGTTGATGGTCACCCAGCGGGCCACCCTGTCCCCGAACGCCTCCGCCGCCAAGGCGGCGTACTCCCCCAGGCGGTAGGCGGTGTCCCGGTTCATCCAGCCGCCGGCTTCATCCAGTTCCAGGGGCGTGTCCCAGTGGTAGATCGTGGCCATGGGCGAGATGCCGTTGTCCAGGAGCTCGTCCAGGAGCCGGTCATAGAAGGCCAGGCCGGCCCGGTTGGCCGGACCGGTTCCGCCCGGCTGGATGCGCGGCCAGGAGAAGGAGAACCTGTAGGAGTCCACGCCCAACTGCTTCAGGAGTGCGACATCCTGCGGCATGCGGTGGTAGTGGTCCGTGGCCACTACCGGGCTGTGCCCGTCCACGATGGCCCCGGGCCTGGCGGCGAAGACGTCCCAGCCCGCCGGCCCGCGGCCATCCTCGTCCAGTGCGCCCTCGATCTGGAATGCTGCGGTGGCGACGCCAAGCGTGAACCCCTGGGGGATGAGTGCTGCGAGGTCCTTGGCGGAGATGTGCATGGAGGTTCAGCCTTTGTGACGGTAATTGGAGTACGTCCCACAATGGCACAGCGGAGGGCAGCTTACGAGGAGAATCTCCGCGGCGCCCCTCCGGCGCCTACTGGGAGCCGAACAGGAACTCCTTCGCATGTGCCACGGCCTTGCGGAAGGCGTCGTTGCGCAGGGTCACCAGGTGCTCAGTGTCGCCGTCGGACGGTTCAAGGTAGCCGGTGTACCCAGGCCGCAGCATCCAAATGTCACCCGCGGGCGGAAGGTAGAACACCCCGAAGGAGCGCTGCTGCGTGTCCTCCGCCGTCCAGACCGGCACCACGGCCAGTGCGGCGCCTGTTGCCGGGTTGATCCATTGGGCACGCGGCAGCGGCTCTTCATGTGCCTCGGGGTCCAGGAAGGGGGCGGTGCCCTTGCCCCAGCGCTGTTCAAAGCGCTCATGGAAGGCCGGGATCAGGGGCGAGTCGTAGCGGCGCCAGTCGCTCATGCGGTTGTCCTCCTCGGGGTGTGTCAGGCCCAGGGGCCGCTTTCCCAGCGGACCGGCGTCACGCGGATCGCTGGTCCGGACGGTTCGCTGCGGCCGGGTCCGTGCCGGACGGGAATGATGATGGGTGCCGATGAATTCAGTTTCCTGTCGTAGGCGGCGCGGCGCTCCGGGTCACGCAGCACGCTGAACGCCTGCATGATCCTGAGGAGTTCGGCCTCCTGCGCGGGTTCCTGGCCGGTTCCGTTTGCCTGGCCCAGGCTGCTGTCCATGTCCGGATGATGGCTTCTCATGAGGGCCCGGTAGGCGCGCGCGATCTCCTGCTGCGTGGCATCGGCACCCACGCCCAGAATGCTGTAGTAGTCTCCCTTGTCGCTCATCCCGGCCCTCCCGTGGTGCCGGGCGGAGCGGCTTGCTGCCCCGCCCGGCGCAGGCTTCCTGCAGCCGCCCCGGCTAGGTTCCGATTTCCTGCCGCTGGCCCTGCTGCGTCTGGATCTCGATCTTGCGCGGCTTGGCCTGCTCGGCGACGGGAATCCGCAAGGTCAAGACCCCCTGGTCGTAGCTTGCCTTGATCTTCTCCGTGTCCAGGGTGTCGCCGAGGATCAGCTGCCGGCTGAAGACGCCGCGCGGACGCTCCGCGGCCACCAGCTCCACATTGGGCTGGGTTGGATCCTGGCGTTCGGCACGCACGGTGAGGACATTGCGTTCAACGTTCAGGTCCAGGGAATCCATCTTCACTCCGGGGAGGTCGAACGCCACGACGAATTCGCCGTCCTCCTGCCACGCGTCCATGGGCATGGCGGCCGGGCGGGCCGCAGTCCCGAAGACCTGCTGCGTGAGCCGGTCCAGCTCACGGAACGGGTCCGTACGCATCAACATCATTTCCTACTCCTTAAACTTCCAGGTGCCGGATCTGCTCCTACCCACCAGCCAGAATCTATGGTGGTGGATATAGATTTTTTATAGCACCCGTGGGAAACTGAAGCAAGAGACAGCAGGCACGAATTTCGGAGGAGACGATATGGCCGAATCTGCCGCCGGCCGGGGGCCCAGGCCTCCCGGCTCACGCGCCCTGTATGCCATCTCAGTAGCGGCCGAACTCACGGGAACCGGACAGCAGAACATCCGGCTGTACGAGACCAAGGGGCTGCTGACGCCCTCGCGCACCGCGGGGGGCACGCGGCAGTACAGCGACGATGACATTGCCGTGCTGCTGCGGATCGGGGAACTCCTGGAGCAGGGACTCAACCTTGCCGGCGTCGCCAAAGTATTGGAACTGGAGGCTGCGAACCTGAAGCTGCACCGCGCCCTCAAACGCGCACGGTCACAGCCTGAGTAGCCCCGCGGACAGGGACCAGCTCAGTCCCGCGGAGACTCCGCTTTGGACAGCTCTCCCGTGATCGCTTCCCCCGGGATCCTGGCCGTGCGCCAGGTGTCGAGGGCAATCACGCCACCGAGGATGAGCAGCGACAGGGAGAAGGAAGCCAGCGCATCGCTGAGCCAGTGGTAGCCCAGGTAAAGGCGGCTCACGGCAGCCAGCACGATGCCGACTCCGGCGCCGATGAAGCCCAGTACTGCGGCGCGGTTGTTCCTGCGCCGCGAGAAGATCAGGAACGTCCCCACCAACAGGAAATCGCAGGCACCCAGGACGTGGCCGGACGGAAATGAAAAGGTCTGGTCCACGCCGAAGAGCATCTGGTCCACCGGTGGCCGGGAACGCCGGACGATCTGGAGGATGATCTGCGAGATGACCACGCCGCTGAGCATGGCCGAGGCGAGCAGGATGGGACGCCATGCATGCTTGGCGGCAATGCTCCATGCCACGATGACCACCAGCACAATGATGGGCAGGACCACGGGGCCGAAGACCACCGCCAGGAAAATCATGGCGGCCGTGACGGCGTCGGAACGCTCGGCGAGCAGCCAGTCGCGCACGGGGATGTCGGCCGACGAGAGGCCGTCCGCCTGAACCACGCTGATCAGCGTGCTGATGAACAGCGCCACCCCCACCACGGCCAGGATGACTGACGCCCGGTACAGCCGGCGCCGGTCGGCCGGATCCACGTAGCGCTCCTCCACCACGAACTTGTCGTGGAAGGTGCGCCACCAGCCGCTGTTCTTCTCCGGGCTTCCGGAGCCTGCCGATTCATGTGCCAAAGTGCTGCCCGTCCCTGCGCCGTATTGATTGCCTAGGGTGAACATTATCCCGGCCAGGAGGCCGGCCGCTCCACCCCAGCGAAGTCAGCGCTGCAGAACGCTAGAAGGAACCTGTGGTGAACTGCCAGCTCCAGTTTGCCAGCGGGTTTCCGGCCACGTCCCGGATGGCTGTGGTGCCGCCGGCCAGGGTCACGGTGTAGCGGGTCTTGGCAGCGAGCGGTTCCTTGGGATCCAGGATCCATTGGTTGGTGGTGCCGTTGCGGTACACCGTGGCTGCCACCGCTGCGCCGGTGGAGCTGTTCCGCAGCGTGAAGGTAGAGGCAGCAACGCCTTGGACCGCCTCGCTGAACGTGGCGCTGATGTTGTTGGACCGCCGTACCAGGAGGGCATTGCTGCCGGGTGTGTAGCTGCTGACCGTTGGTGCCGGACCTGTGGTGAAGCTCCAGCTGGTGGTCGCCAGCGGCGTGCCCGCGGTGTCCCGGATGGCCGAGCTGCCGCCCACGAGCGTGGCGGTGTACGTTGCGTCCGGAGCCAGGTTAGCCGCAGGGTCGAGCGTGGCCGTGCGGGTGGTGGCGTTGTAGCTGACAGTGGCGGCGAGGGTGCTGCCGGCCGCGTTCCTGAGCAGGAACGTCGACGCCGAGACGCCCTGGACGGAGGCGCTGAAGGTGGCCGTTACGTTGGTTCCGGACGCTATCGACGTGGAATTGGCCGCGGGTGCAGCCGAAGTCATGGCCGGGGCGGGAGCCGGCGCGGGGGCGGCAGCCGTTGCGGAGGCGCCCGTGTAGAGCAGCCGGTTGGGCGTCCCGCTGGTGGCGCCGGCGACCACCCCTGCCGTGGCGTTGGACACCAGCGTCGCGGCCACCTGGGCGGGGGTCAGGGCAGGATCCTGGGAGAGCAGGAGCGCGGCGGCGCCGGCTGTGTGCGGGCTGGCCATGGAGGTTCCGGACATCGATGCCGTGGCGGTGGGCGAGGTGTAGTAGTCCGAGGTGATCCCGACGCCGGGAGCGTACAGGTCCACGCAGGAGCCGTAGTTGGAGAACGAGGCCTGCTTGTCCGCCGAGTCGCTCGCCGCCACCGTGACGGCCCCCGGAACGCGGGCGGGCGAAGCCGTGCAGGCATCCACGGCGGAGTTTCCGGCGGCAACCACGGCCGTGACGCCGTCGTTCAGGACGCCCTGGACCGCGCTGTCCACGGCCGTGCTGGCGCCCCCGCCCAGGCTCATGTTGGCAACGGCCGGTGTGCCTGCCACGTGGCTCGCGGCGATCCAGTCCAGGCCGGCCACCACGTCGGAGTTGTAGCCGGAACCGCCGCAGTCCAGCACGCGGACGGGCACCAGGGTGGCGCTCTTGGCCACACCGTAAGCGGAGCCGGCCACCGTGCCGGCCACGTGGGTGCCGTGGCCGTTGCAGTCGCTGGTCCCGTTACCGTCCGCCACGGCGGTCCAGCCGGCTGCTACCCTGCCGCCGAAATCGGTGTGCGAGGCGAGGATGCCGGTGTCCACCACATAAGCGGTCACGCCCGCGCCGGCCGCGGTCCACGAGTAGGAACCGGAGAGTGGAAGCGTCCTTTGGTCAGCCCGGTCCAGGCCCCAGGGCGCCGGTTGCTGGGTTCCGGAAACGCTGACGGGGGCGTCCGCCTCCACGGACAGCACCTTGCCCGACATGGCCAGCGCGGCCGCCTGGGCGGGAGTGGCGGTGACGACGGCGGCGCGGAGGGCGTGAGCGAAGGTCCGGCCGACGCCAAGGCCCTGGGCGCGCAGTCCCGCCGCCTCTGCCGGGACGTCGGCAGCGGCCGGGAACTGGACGATGTAGCGGCCGGAGGTGGCAGCGGCGGCGGCTGCGGCGGCCGGCACGGCCGCGGCGGAAAGCGCGACGGCGGAAAGCACTGCGGTGAGGGCGGGGAGCACAAAGAATCGGGTGCGAATTTTGGGGTCCTTGTGGTGGCGGGGTTCCGGCAGGGGACAGCCGCCCCCTGTACCAAAAGGATAGGAGCCGGAAGCGCAGCACTCCCGGCTCCTTGCAGGATCCTGCGCCAACCCTTGGCGGGTCCTGCGCGGCGGCGTTTTCCCTTAGTTTCCTGCCGCGCCGGAACCGGCCGCCACGTGGTTCCGCCAGCTGTGCTCGGGCTCGAACCCGAGCAGCCGCCGCGCCTTGTCGATGGAGAGCATCGTTTCATGCTCGCCCAGTTCCTTCGTGACCTTGACATCCGGGAAGACCTCAGCGGCAAGGCTGGCACTGGACCGGCTCATGACGGTGTCCGAGTTGGCCACGATGAACGCCTCGAACCCCGGTGTGGCGTTCTCCAGAGCCCGGGCCACGGCCTGCGCGCCGTCCCTGCCGTCGATGTACCCCCACAGGTTCCATTTCCGCAGCATGGGGTCGGCGTCGAAGGACGGGAACCGGGCATAGTCCGCCTCGTCCATGACGTTGGAGAACCGCAGCCCCGTGATGCTCAGTTCCGGGTCCCAGCGGGTCAGTTCCACGGCCATCTGTTCCTCCAGGTGCTTCACCAGGGAGTAGGTGCTCTCGGGCCTGGCCGGGTATTCCTCATCCACCGGGATGTAGGGCGGGTCGACGTCGAACGGCAGCCCCAGCACCGTCTCGCTGGAGGCGTACACCACTTTCTTGATGCCGGCGCGCCGGGCCGCCTGGAACACGTTGTAGGTGGACAGCATGTTGTTCTCGAACGTGGCTGCGTCCGGCAGGATGCCGGGGGCGGGGATGGCGCCCAGGTGCACCACGGCGTCGAACCCGTCATGCCGGTCGTCCACGCCCAGCAGGGCGTCCACCACCTGGCCGTAGTTGCGCAGGTCCACCAGCAGCAGCTCAGGGCTCCGCGCCCCTGCCCGGTCCAGGGTGAGGACCTGGTGCCCGTCGTCATTGAGCCGGCGCACCACATGGCGTCCGAGTTTTCCGCTTCCGCCGGTTACGGCAATTCTCATCAGTGATTCCTTCTGTTGCAGTAGAGGAGCTGTGCGTGCGGTACTTCGGTCAGGCCGGGGGACGCGGGGAGGCCAGGAACTTTTCGACGGCGGCGATGGCCAGTCCCGTGATCTCCCCCGGATCGCCGCTGCCGTTGACGGAGACCAGGATGCCCCGGCCCGCGTACACCGAGACTACTTCATGGGTCTGGCGGTGGTAGAGGTCCAGCCTGCGCCGAAAAATTTCGATCGTGTCGTCCGTGCGTCCCTGCTCCCGGGCGCGCCGGAGCATCCGTTGCTCCAGTTCGGCATCCCCAGCCTGCAGCTCGATGACGGCATCCAGCATGCGGCCCTGCGAAGCGAGCATGTTGTCCAGTTCCGTCACCTGCAGCGCTGTCCGGGGGTAGCCGTCCAGCAGGAACCCGTTTTTGACGTCGGCCGCCAGGAGGCGGTCCTTCACCAGGGCGTTGGTGAGGCGGTCCGGCACGAAGTCGCCGCCGTCAAGGTACCCGGCCGCCTGGTTTCCCAGCTCCGTCTCCTGGCTGACGTTGCTCCGGAAGATCTCGCCGGTGGACACGGCGGGGATCCCGAAATGGCGGGCAAGGTGTTCTGCCTGGGTTCCCTTGCCGGAGCCCGGCGGTCCGATGATGAGCAACCTGGTCATGTTCTTCGTCCCTCCGCGGCATGGCGCCAGTATTCCGGCCCGTCGGCGGCAGCGCCGGCGCCTGCTTCATTGTGCCGGTTCCCCGCCGGGGGCGCCAGCATCCGCTCGCCGGGAGGCAGGCAATATGACGTTCTGGCACGTGCACGGATGTATATACTTCTGGGTATCGGTTTAGCAGCAGGCCGTTGGAAAGTTCGTCGATCCAGCGACCATCACAGGTTCCCGCCAAGGGCGGGGCCCTTTGTGTGTAGCTGGCTCGTTTTGACCTGAGCGAATGGCACCAGAAGACCGTGGCCAGCGAGTCAACAGCAAAAACCGATACATCCATTACAGAGCACCTGCACGAACTGGTCCTCAACAGCTCCGACGTTGAGGACTTCCTGAATGAGTTGGCGCAGGTGTCTGCGCGCAACCTTTCCGAGCCTGGTGACGAGATGCTGTGCGCCATCACCCTGCTCCGGCAGCGCAAGGCGGCAACGGTTGCCAGCAGCAGCAAGGATGCCGAATCCATTGGCCGGCTCGAGCACAAGTACACCCAAACGCCCAGCATGACTGCCTCCGCCGCCCAGGAGACCGTCCACGCCCCGGACCTCGCCGAGGATGGCCGCTGGCCGGAATACACGGCAGCCGTGGTGGCCCAGGGCGTCCGTTCCGTGGCAGCCGTTCCGTTCCGGCTCGAAGGGGAGACCAAGGCAGCGTTGCTGCTGTACTCCCGCCGGGCCCACCGCTTTGAAGGCCGCATCCTGGACTTCGCCAAGGACTTCGTCAGCCAGACGTCGCTGGCACTGCGGCTTGCCGTCCGGTTCGCCCATTACAGCGAGACGGCTGCCAACCTCCGTGCCACCCTCGAGTCCCGGACTGCCATCGACATGGCAGTAGGCATCATCATGGCGCAGAACCGCTGCAGCCAGCAGGACGCCTTCGACATCCTGAGGACGGCGTCCAGCACGCGGAATTCCAAGCTGCATGACGTGGCCACCGCAGTGGTCAATTCCCTGGGACAGGGGCCCGTCCGTACACATTACGACGGCTAGTCACCATTCCGGCGAACGGGGATGGGCGGCGATAGACTGTTGCCAAATTTTTTCGGCCTGGGGGGCTTGGATGGAACAGCAGCGTGTTTGCCTTGTCGTCGAGGACGATGACGACATCCGCGATCTCATTTCAACGGTCCTGGCCGGAGCGGGCTTCGAGGTCAGGGCCGCGGCCACGGGCGGCGAGGGCGTCGTGGCGGCCGCCGATCCCGCCGTCATGCTTATCACCCTGGACCTCGGCCTGCCTGACATGGACGGGCACGTGGCGGCCCGTGCCATCCGCGCGCTGAGCGCCGCGCCGCTGCTCTTCCTGACGGCCCGCTCCGGGGAGGACGACGTGCTGGCCGGCATGGCATCAGGGGCTGCAGCCTACCTGACCAAGCCATTCCGCCCGAGTGAACTTCGGGACGCTGCCGAACAGCTGTGCCCGGCGCGCATTTCACAGGAGCCCCATGTCCCAGGCAATCCGCTGCACTGAATTGGCTGCCTGAAAATGAGGCCTGGTGGCTGCCTCTGGTAGCCACCAGGCAGTAAACAGCACAGCAAACGGCGACGGCGGGATCCCCGGCCGCCGCCGTTTACGCTGGCGCTGGCGGGGGCTACTTGGCGAGGAAGCCGAGCAGCGCCTGGTTGACCTCCGCGGCGTGGGTCCACAGAAGGCCGTGCGGGGCGCCCTCGATCTCCACGTACTCGGCGCTGGGCAGGGCCTTGGCGAACAGCCGTCCCGTGGCGTCGATGGGAAGGATGTTGTCCGCAGTGCCGTGCAGGATCAGGGCGGGCACATCGATCTTGGGGATGTCCTGGCGGAAGTCGGTGAGCCAGGTGGGCTGCGCGGCCACCGACGCCGTGGCCCCGGCGCTGGCGGCCAGGTTCCAGCTGGCGTCGACGGCTTCCTGGCTCAGGCGCGGGGTACCCAGGAAGGTGTCGGAGTTGTAGAAATTCTTGAAGAAATCGGTGAAGAAGGCGTACCTGTCAGCAGTCACCGCTTCCTTCAGCCCGTCGAACACGTCCTGCGGAACGCCGTCGGGGTTGTCATCGGTCTTGAGCAGGAACGGCTCCAGGGAACCGATGAAGGCAGCGCGGGAGATCCGGGCCGAACCGTAGTTGGACAGGTATCGTGCCACTTCGCCGGTGCCCATGGAGAAGCCCACCAGGACGGCATCGCTGAGGTCCAGGGTGGTGAGCAGGGTGTTGAGGTCCCCGGCAAAGGTGTCGTAGTCGTAGCCGTCGGTGGGCTTGCTGGACTTGCCGAAGCCGCGGCGGTCGTACGTGATGACGCGGTAGCCGGCGTCCAGGAGGGCTGAGGTCTGCTTCTCCCAGGATGATCCGTCCAGCGGGTAGCCGTGGATCAGCACCACGGGCTGCCCCGCGCCATGGTCCTCGTAGTAGAGCTCGATGTCGGTGCTGTTTTCAGTACCTACGGTGATGAAAGCCATCGCAGCGTATTCCTTTCGAGACTGATCAGGGCGGGCGGCAGAGGGCGCCTGCCCGCACTGTTCCTACTCTAGGGGTCCTGCTCCAGGGGCCCGGCCAAGGGCCTGCATTTCCCGGCATGGATTCCCTTATGTCATTATTTGCGTATGAATGCAGATAGTGATGCTTGCTCACTGGCCACCGACAGCCAGTATGTGGAGTTGGCAGTGGAAGTCTTCTCCATGCTTGCCGATGCCACGAGGGTCCGGATCATCCTGGCCCTGCGGGGCGGCGAGATGGCCGTAGGCGCGCTGGCCGAGGCAGTGGGCAAGTCCCCTGCTGCGGTTTCCCAGCATCTGGCAAAGATGCGGCTGGCCAGGATGGTCTCCACCCGGCAGGAAGGGACGCGTGTCCTTTACCGGCTGGAGAACGAACATGCACGGCAACTCGTGGCTGATGCCATCTTCCAGGCAGAACACGCCCTGGGCGGCGAACCGGCCCACCACCGCCTTCCCGGCAAGGGCACAGAGAGGACCTCCCGATGAGCGGCGCACACCATGAGTCAACGCACACGCACAGCCATCCGCATGACCATGATCACGGGCAGGGCCATGACCACGATCATGGGAATGGGCATGACCATGGCCACGGCCATCACCACCACGGCGGCTTCAAGGGCTGGCTGTCCGAGCTCTTCGTTCCCCATACGCACGACGCCGCGGACTCCATCGACGACGCCATGGAGGCCAGTACCGAAGGCATCCGGGCGCTGAAGATCAGCATGTTCCTCCTGCTGGCCACCACCATGCTGCAGTTCCTGGTGGTCCTGTTCAGCAGCTCCGTGGCACTGCTCGCGGACACGATCCACAACTTCTCGGACGCCCTGACGGCGGTGCCGCTCTGGGTTGCCTTCGTCCTGGGGCGCAAGGGGGCAAGCCGTCGCTACACCTATGGCTACGGCCGGGCCGAGGACCTCGCCGGGCTGTTCATCGTGGCCGTGGTGGCCCTCTCAGCGGTCGTCGCCGGCTGGCAGTCGGTGGACCGGCTGATTAGCCCGCAGCCGCTGCAGAACCTTGGATGGGTCATGGCCGCGGGCATCATCGGGTTTGCCGGCAACGAGGCTGTTGCGGTCTACCGCATCCGGGTGGGACGCAGGATCGGTTCCGCGGCACTGGTTGCGGACGGCGTGCACGCCCGGACGGACGGCTTCACCTCGCTTGCCGTGGTGATGGGAGCCGCGGGCGTCATGCTCGGTTTCCCGCTGGCGGATCCCATCGTGGGCATCATCATCTCGGCGGCGATCATGGTGCTGCTGTGGGGAACGGTGCGCAGCATAGGCCGTCGCCTGATGGACGGCATTGAACCGGAACTGCTGTCACGGGCGCAGGCTGCGCTGGAGCAGACCCCCGGCGTGCTGGCCGTCCGCGACCTGCAGCTGCGGTGGTCCGGCCACCGGCTGCAGGGCGCGGCACGCATCGAACTGGCCGACATCGAGCTGTCCCAGGCGGAAGACATCATGCGCAGCGCGGACCACCGGCTTCGCCATGCGCTGCCCAAGCTGGACGGGATGGTCCTCTCGCCCAGCCTGCAGCGGCACTGACTTCCCCTTAGGGCAGTGCCAGCTTGAAGACCTTCGCCCAGGATGAGCCAACCTGCTTCAGCAGGGGCCCGGTGGTGTACTTCAGGCCGTAGCGCTGGCAGATCTCGCGGACCCGGGGCGCCACTTCGGCGTACCGGTTGGAGGGCAGGTCCGGGAAGAGGTGGTGCTCGATCTGGTGGGAGAGGTTGCCGGTCATGAGGTGCATGAACTTGGAGCCTGAGATGTTGGCCGAGCCGATCATCTGGCGCACGTACCAGTCGCCGCGGGTTTCGCCGTCCACCATCTCCTCCGTGAAGGTGTCGGTGCCTTCGGGGAAGTGTCCGCAGAAGATGACCGCGTGGGCCCAGACGTTGCGGATGGCATTGGCTGCGATGGTGCCGAACAGCGCCTGCTTGGCGGAACCTGTCAGCATGGCCAGGGCAGGGGTGGCCGCGTAATCCTTGGTGAACTGCGTGACCACCTTCTTGCCCAGGGCTTTGAGGTCCTTGAGCAGGGCTTCCTTGGACTTGGTGCCTTCCTTGTACTCGGTCAGCTCGAGGTCATAGATGGCGATGCCCCACTCGAAGACCGGCGCCAGGATGGCATTGAACAGTGGGTTGGCAAGGTTGATCGGCTTCCACGGCTGCTGCTCGTCCATGCGCAGGAGGTTGTATCCGACGTCGTTGTCCTTGCCCACCACGTTGGTCCAGCGGTGGTGCAGGTCGTTGTGCGTGTGCTGCCAGGACCGTGAAGGGGTGACGAAGTCCCATTCCCAGGTGGTGGAGTGGATATCCGGGTCCCGCATCCAGTCCCACTGGCCGTGCAGGATGTTGTGGCCCAGTTCCATGTTTTCCAGGATCTTGGCCAGGCTCAGCAGGGTGGTGCCGGTGACCCAGGCGGCCTTGTTCTTGCTGACCAGCAGGGCCGCCCGGCCCGAGAGTTCCAGGCCCCGCTGGATCTTGATCATGCGGCGGATGTAGGCCGCGTCCTCTGCACCGCGCTTGCCCAGGATCTCGTCCCTGATGGCGTCGAGCTCACGGCCCAGCTCCGCCACCTGTTCGTCGGTGAGGTGGGCTGCTGCCGGCGGGCGGACGGTGGGGCTGCCGGATTCGGCCAGTTTGCCGGGACGCGTGCGTGAGGAGCCGGCGTTGGCACCCGCGGCGGTGGTTTTTGTGGGTGAGATGACAGACATACGGTACTGCTCCTCAGAGTTCGAGGTTGACGGGTCCGGCGGCTGCCGAGACACACGTTTGGATCAGTTGGCCGGGCTCGCCGTGGATTTCCCCGGTGCGGAGGTCGCGGACCTGCCCGGCCAGGAGTGGGGTGAGGCAGCTGTGGCAGATGCCCATCCGGCAGCCGCTGGGCATCAGCACCCCGGCGTCCTCCCCGATGTCCAGGATGGGGGTGTCGCCGTCGGCCTCCACCTCCCGGTCCGAGGCTTCGAAGGTGACCAGGCCGCCGTCGTGCCCCACACCGGCGTTGAAGGTGGTGTTGAAGCGTTCGATCATCAGGTTGCCTGGATCACCGGCCACGGCAACATCGGTCCCCGGCGCGCGCGTGGTCAGGGCTGCCCGCTTCCACAGCGCCTCGGCATCGTCCAGGAAGCTGTCCGGACCGCAGGCGTAGGCCGCCCGTTCCTTCCAGTCGGGGCAGATCTCGTCCAGTTCCTTGGTGCTGGAGAAGTCCATCCGGCCCTGCTCGCCGGTGTACCAGTGCGCCAGGCGGAAGTTGGGGAACTGGTCCGCCAGTTCCGCCAGCTCCTCGCGGAAGAGGCTGTCGCCGGGAGTGCGGGCCGAGTGGACCAGAACGACGTCGGCATCCGGGCGCCGCGGCACCAGGGTGCGGATCATGGACATCACCGGGGTGATGCCACTGCCGGCGGTGACCATGAGAAGGGGGCGGGGATGCTCCGGGAGCACGAAATCACCCTGCGGCGGGGCCAGGAACAGGACATCACCGGGCTTGGTGGTGCGGACCAGGGTGCCGGAAACCGCACCGACGTCCGTGACGGTGATGGCGGGGTCCTTGCCGGCCGGGGCGCTGAGCGAGTAGGAGCGCCAATGGCGGACGCCGTCGAGTTCGACGCCGATACGCGCCCACTGTCCCGCAAGGTGCGCCTTCCAGCCGCGGCCGGGGCGGAAGAAGATCGTGGCTGACTGGGCCGTCTCCTGCACCACGCGGGTGACGACGCCACGGAGCTGCCGCGCGGAGTAGACAGGGTTGAAGAGGGCAAGGACGTCCTCTGGAGCCAGAGGCGTGGTAAGCACGGAGGCCGCCTGGGCCAGCTGTCGTAGCCGGATCATGATTTAAAGCCTAGGGCGGCGCGAGCCATATTTCTCTCTCTCCGTCATATGACCGGTACGCAGTCACACTGGTTGGGGGCGCTAAGCCCCCAAGCCGCACCTTAAGAGTAACGGCCCGGCCCTCCAGAGAGTTCCCTGGGTACTTTCGCGCCTAGTTGTTCCTTACCCTTCACCCGTACCCACCGATCGCCGGTTCCAACCCAGCGCGGGCGCAACGAACCGCGCCACGTTGCCCAGGAGCTTGGCATTGAAATCCACACCGAGCTGGTTGGGAACGGTCAGCAGCAGGGTGTCGGCGGCCTGGACCGCGGTGTCCCCCTTGAGCTGTTCCGCCAACTGGTCGGGCGGGCCCACGTAGCTTTTGCCGAACCTGGCGGTCAGGCCGTCGATGACGCCCACCTGGTCCCGCCCATCGCGGAGCGCGCTCCCCGCAAAGTAGTAGTTGTCCTCTTCATCCACGATGGGAAGGACGCTGCGGCTGACCGAGACGCGGGGTTCGTGCCCGTGTCCCGCGGCCGCCCAGGCGTCCCTGAAAAGTTGGATCTGTTCTGCCTGGAGCTCGTGGAACGGTACGCCGGTGTCCTCGGTGAGCAAGGTGGAACTCATCAGGTTCATGCCGAGTTCGGCGGCCCAGACGGCGGTCTTGCGGGTGCCGGCGCCCCACCAGATGCGCTCGGCCAGCCCCGGGGACTGGGGCTGGACGGGCAGGAGGCCGGACGCGCCGCCGGCGTAGCGCGGGTCCGCCTGGGCCACGCCTGCGCCGGTGATGGCCTTGCGGAAGAGGGCAGTGTGGCGGCGGGCCATGTCCGCGTCCGTCTCCCCCGGCTCCGGGCGGTAGCCGAACGCTGACGCACCTTCCCGCGCGGGCTCGGGTGAACCGCGGCTGATGCCCAGTTGCAGCCTGCCTCCGCTGATCAGGTCCGTGGCCGCAGCTTCCTCCGCCATGTACAGCGGGTTCTCGTAGCGCATGTCGATGACGCCGGTTCCGATTTCGATCCGGCTGGTGCGTGCGGCAATGGCGGACAGGAGGGGAAACGGCGATGCCTGCTGGCGGGCGAAGTGGTGCACGCGGAAGAAGGCACCGTCCACCCCGAGCTCCTCGGCGGCGACAGCCAGTTCGATGCCCTGAAGCAGCGCGTCCGCCGCGGTCCTGGTGCGGGAACCCTGGCCGGGTCCCCAGTGGCCGAATGACAGAAATCCGATGCGCTCCATACCAGCCCCAACCGTGTGGCGGGCTGCAGCATTCCCGGCTGGCATGATGGCTGGCTGGTTACCCCGGAAGCTGCCCTACCAGGCAACGGCTTGGCCAAGGCCCGGCCGGCGCCGTAGCCGCGGCTAGACTGGCCCCGTGACCAACAGCGAGCAGCCCACCCCCGCCACGGCCCCGCCGCCGCGCGGCAAAATCGCACAGCTGCTGCTGCCCGGGGGCGAGGAACCGGATCCGCGGTTCACCCTGGCGAACGAGCGGACATTCCTGGCCTGGATCCGCACGTCCCTCGCACTGCTGGCCGGCGGCATCGCCATCGAGGCATTCACGTCGGGACTGTTCCTGGAGCCGGTCCGGAAAGGCCTGGCCGTCCTCCTGCTGCTGCTCGGCATGATGCTCAGCAGCGGGGCAGCAGTGCGGTGGGTCAGGGTGGAACGCAGCATGCGCAATAAGGCGCCGCTGCCGCTGCCCCTCCTTGTGCCATTGGTGGCCGGGGCAGGCGCCCTGGCAGCCGCCGTCGTAGTCGTTTTCATCCTGCTGCGCTGACCGTCCATGGCGTCCCGCAACCCCAACCCGCACGGTGATCCGGGGCTCCAGCCCGAGCGGACGGCCCTCGCCTGGGGCCGCACCATGCTCGCGCTGGTGACGGCGAGCGCCTTCTTCCTGCGCTGGCTGCCCGTGTACGGGTTTCCCATCCTGATGCTTTTTGCGGTCTCCGCCGGCGCGGCCCTGGCCATCTACCTCACCCAGCGCAGCCGGTACCGGGCCAGGGCCCACGGCCTCGCGGGCGAAAGCATCGAAGCGGACCTTCCTGCGGTGCTTTGGACCGCCTTTGCCGGCGTAGCCCTGGGCGGCCTGGGCATTGCCGTGGTCCTGACCGGCTAGCCGCGCCTAGAACATCGGCAGGACGAAGCCGGCCAGCAGCGCCACGGTGCCGATGGCAGTCAGGCAGCGGCCCAGGACAGACGCCGTCCTGCCGGGCTCCTCCGGCACGGTGGACTGCCACTGGGTGGGACGCTTGGGATGGTAGTAGATGTGCAGGGTGTCGCCGGGAGCCATGTCCCTGATGTCGTAGGGCGACATGGGCGCCTGGTGCACCAGGCCTTTCCGGTCGGACCAGCGGAAGCCAACACCGGTACGGTCGGAATACACGACGGCCTCGGCAACATCCCAGGGGTGCACGAAGCGCCGCAGGAAACCGGTGTAAAAGAGCAGTCCGAGCCCGGCAGGCAGGCACAACCAGGTAAGCACTTCCAGGATGGGACCAGCCATGTCGAGCGCGGTGGGCATGAAGTTGATGGTACCGCGCGGGGGCTGGTGGCTTCAGCACCTACTACGTACGCTGAAGGGGACCGGACCGGAGGAAGGGAAAGCCATGAATGATGAGGATATTTTGACGCGCATCCAGGCCCTGGTGGAGGAAGAGCACTCCCTCCGCGACGGCACCGGTGAGGGTGGAGTGCCTGACCAGGCGCGGCTCCGGCACGTGGAGGAAAGCCTGGACCAGTGCTGGGACCTGCTGCGCCAGCGCCGGGCGAAGAAGGACTCGGGCGAGAACCCGAACGACGCCGAGGCACGGCCCGTCAGCGAAGTTGAAGGCTACCGGCAGTAGCTTTACCGAAGCATCCCAGGCGCCCGGGTCCGGCCATGGCCCGGGCGCCTTCTTCCGCCGCCCAGAGATCGGAGATCTTCCATGCGCATTGCAGTCGCGCAAATCATCAGCAGCGCCGACACCTCAGCGAACCTTGGGCTCGTATGGGATTACGCTGCCCAGGCCAAGAATGCCGGAGCACAGCTGGTGGTCTTTCCCGAGGCCACAATGCGTGCGTTCGGCCATTCCCTGAAAGACATCGCCGAGCCCCTGGACGGCCCCTGGGCCAGCGAGGTGCGCCGGATAGCGAAGGACCTGGATATCGCGATCGTGGCCGGGATGTTCACCCCCGGGAATGACGGCCGCGTCCGCAACACGCTGCTGGTGACGGGCCCGGGGCTGGACACGTCCTACGACAAGGTCCACCTTTTTGACGCCTTCGGCTTCACGGAATCCAGGACGGTGGACGCCGGAACCGCGCCCGTAACGTTCGAGCTCGATGGCACGGTCTTCGGCCTGGCTACCTGCTACGACGTCCGCTTTCCTGCCCTCTTTACCGCCAACGCCAACGCCGGTGCGCAGGTGAATATCGTGTGCGCTTCGTGGGGCGCCGGCGAAGGCAAGGCGGAGCAGTGGGACCTGCTGGTGCGCGCGCGGGCACTGGACAGCACCACCTTCGTGGTCGCCTGCGGCCAGGGCGATCCCGAAACCGTCGGCGCCGGACCCGCCGGGACGGCACCCACCGGGATCGGCCACAGTGCCGTCATCACTCCCTTGGGCTCCGCCGTGGTGGCGCTCGGCGGCAAACCCGAACTCGCCGTCGTCGACATCGATCCGGCGGTAGTTGAGGAAGTGCGGGCCAAGCTGCCGGTCCTGGCGAACGCCCGCCGTTTCTGAGCGCGTGAGCCGCCGTTCATGGCTCCGAAACATGGGGGAAAGGGCGTGCGACGGCGGTTCTCACCATGGGCGCGGCGCCTGCCCTGCGATTCCGGGGGATTTTGCGGGGCGGGAGCTATGGCAGCGGAAGCCGGGTGGGCACCGGTTTACATTCCCGAAACATAGCTGACACGCGAACTTCACGCAGACCCCATTTGTGTAACGTGACCGCAACTTTAAGCGGCATTGGCTGAAACACGGCCCCCGAAAAATAGACCGCGGGGGAAATGCCAGGGGCCAGTCGGGCCCTAAGTCGAGTTCACGTTGCGAAGGGACTACCGGTGGAGATCACTGCCCAACAGGTCTGGCTGATGATTTCAGCCGCGATGGTACTGCTGATGACCCCCGGGCTGGGCCTCTTCTACGGCGGCATGACCCGCGCCAAGGCTGCGCTCAACATGATCATGATGAGCTTCATCTCGGCCGGCATCGTTGGCGTGGTGTGGGTCCTTTACGGCTACTCCATGACCACCGGCGACGGCGTGCTCGGTCTCTTCGGCAACCCCTTCACCAGTTTCGGGTTGCAGAACCTCATGGGCTCCCCCGATCTCCTCAAGGCCGGCTACAGCGCCACGTTCGCCATCATCACGGTGGCACTCATCAGCGGCGCCATCGCCGACCGCGCGAAGTTCAGCGCCTGGGCCCTGTTCGTGCCGGTCTGGATTACCGTCATCTACTGCCCCTTGGCCTACATGATCTGGGGCGGCGGGCTGATGAGCGCAGGAGGTGCCGTCACGGCAATCTTCGGCCAGGTCATCGACTTCGCCGGCGGCGCGGTAGTCGAAATCAGTTCCGGAACCGCAGCCCTGGTCCTGGCCGTCATCGTGGGCCAGCGCCACGGCTTCGCCAAGGACCCCAACCACCGCCCGCACAACCTGCCCTTCATCATGCTGGGCGCAGCAATCCTGTGGTTTGGTTGGTTCGGCTTCAACGGCGGTGCTGCAACGAGCGCGGAGCAGGCCGGCCTGATCTGGATCAACACCCTCGTCGCCCCGGCCGCGGCCATGCTCAGCTGGCTGGTCACCGAGAAGGTCCGCCACGGACACCCCACCTCGCTGGGCGCCGCATCGGGTGTCGTCGCCGGCCTGGTGGCCATCACCCCGTCCTGCGCAAACATCAGCCCGGTGGCCGCCATCGGCCTGGGCCTGGTGGCCGGTGCGGCGTGCGCCGTGTTTGTCGACCTCAAGTACCGCTTTGGCCTGGACGATTCCCTCGACGTCGTCGGTGTCCACCTGGGCGCCGGCCTCATCGGTACGCTTTCGCTCGGCTTCATCGCCCTCCCCGTGAACGGCCAGGGCGGCGGACTCTTCTACGGCGGCGGGGTGCAGCAGCTGATCGCCCAGACGGCCGCCGTCGTTATCACCCTCCTGCTGTCAGGCGTCGGCACCGCGGTCATTGCCCGGGTTATCAACAAGACCGTGGGCTTCCGTGTCAGCCAGGAGGCGGAGACCGCCGGGGTGGACCTGTCCGAGCACGCCGAGACCGCCTACGCCTTCGGCGAGATGGGCGCCGGCTTCAACCCGCTGGGCCACGCGGCACCCCACAAGCCTGCACCGGCCCCCGCCACCGCCGGCCAGGAGCTGCATGCCAAGGAAGACTCCTTCGCGTAGCGCGGCCCCGGCCGGCAGCTGCCCTCAGTCCGCAAGGATCTTGTAGAGGGCGCGGCGCGTCTCATCCATCTTCTCGATGGCAGCGGCGCGCTGTTCCTCGGTGACACCCGCACGGAACTGGTGGATTGCACCCATCAGCTTGGCGATGCTCTGGTGGAAATCCCGGTCCGAGCTGTCCGGCTCGGCATTCCACGCATTCTCCATTTCATCGCCATGCTCGGCCACGTAAGCCTTGCCCGCATCCGTGAGCGCGAACTCCGTCCCGCGGCCTTCACTGAGCGCCTCAATCAGCCCCTCATCCACCAGCTGCTGGAGGGTGGGATATATCGATCCCGGGCTGGGCCGCCACATGCCGCCGGTCTTTTCGGCGATGGTCTTGATCAGTCCGTAACCGTTGGACGGCGACTCAGCCAGGAGCGAGAGGATCGCGGCACGGACGTCGCCCCGGCTCGCACGGCGGCCCCCGCGGCCGAAGCCCGGGCCGAACCCGGGACCAAATCCAGGTCCGAACCCCGGACCAAAGCCGGGGCCGAAACCCGGACCGAAGCCGGGCCCGCGGTGTCCGTGCGGCCCTTTGCGCCCCCTCCCCCGCTGGAAGCGGCCTTTGCCGAATTCCGGGCCGGGCTGTTTTTCGTCAAATATGCCTTTCATGGTGGCATCTTCCCTTCTTCGTAAGAGTCCGCTGCTGTCGTCAGCGATAGTTAACGATATGTCGGTAACTATCGCTCGTCAACGGTTCGGCGTGACCAAATCCTGACCTTTCGGCGTCTGGAAGGCCCCCGGTGGGCGGCGTATCCTGTTCACACCTGCCGAGTACGGGGGCTGGAGATGGCGAAGAAGAGCAAGCCCAGGCGCGGGTTCGGGGCCGTCGTGGGACGGCTCGTGGGGTTCCTCGCAGCGAGCGTGATGTGCGGCGTGCTGGCGGCCAGCCTCGTTGTGCCGGCGGTCGCGGCGGCGGGCCTTGGGGTCAGCACCTCCATCGGCTTTTTCGACAACCTGCCGGCGGAACTGACCGTGCAACCGCCGTCGCAAGCCACCAAAGTCCTCACCTCAGACGGCCAGCCGATCGCCACCTTCTATGCCGAGAACCGGGTGCGGGTACCGCTGGACCAGATGTCACCCTTCATCAAGGACGCCATCGTGGCCATCGAGGACAGCAGGTTCTACGAGCATGCCGGCGTGGATCCCCAGGGCATCCTGCGTGCGGTGGTCTCCAACCTGACCAAGGGCGGGCAACAGGGCGCGTCCACCATTACCCAGCAATATGTCACCAATGTCCTGAACGAAGCCCAGCTCTCGCAGGACAGGCCGGATGAAGTGGTCCTCAGCGGCCAAAAGAACATGGGCGACAAGTTGCGGGAGATGAAGCTCGCCATCACGCTGGAGAAGAAGTACACCAAGGACCAGATCCTTGAGGGCTACTTGAACATCGTGTTCTTCAACAGCAACGCGTACGGGATCGAAGCGGCAGCCCATTACTTCTTCAGCACCACCGCGAAGGATCTCACCCTTCCCCAGGCCGCGCTGCTGGCCGGGCTGGTCAACAGCCCCACCTTCTACAACCCGGAGACCAATCCGGATAAGTCGATCGTGCGCCGCAACCAGGTCCTGTCGGAGATGCTGCGGCTGCACAAGATCACCCAGGCCCAGCACGACGAGGCCGTGGCCGCACCGATCGAACTCAAGATCACGCCTGAGAGGCAGGGTTGTGCGTACGCGGCGATGGCGCCGTACTTCTGCGACTACGTCTCCCACCTCATCCTGAACAACCCCGCCTACGGGCAAAGCGACATTGAGCGGGAGCGGAAGCTGTACCGCGGCGGCCTCACGATCGTCACCACCCTGGACAGCAGGCTCCAGGCAGCAGCGCAGGCCCAGGTGGACGGGACAGCCGGGGCCAACCCGGACCGGTGGGCAGCGTCGCTGGTGACGGTGCAGCCGGGCAGCGGCAGGATCCTGGCCATGGCACAGAACACCGTCTTCCTGCCGGAGCCGGGCAAGTTCGACACAAACCTGAACTTCAACGTGGATGCGAAGGACGCCCAGGGCAACGACCTGAATGGGGCCGGCGGGTTCCAGCCGGGGTCCACCATGAAGCCGTTCACATTCGCGGAGTGGCTGAACGAGGGCAAGACGCTGACGGCGGAGGTGGACGCCTCGCGCCGGGTTTATCCCTTGGGCTTCCCCTGGCGGGACAGCTGCGGCAAGGTGTTGGGGGCGTACAGCACTGCACAGAATAATCCGACCCTGGGCGCCGCCGATGACCTGCAGAACGCCGAGGACGGCTTCTACCGGCCCATGCCGGTCAACTACGGCCTCTACAACTCGATCAACACCGCCACGTTCGCATCAGCGGCGCAGCTGGACTTCTGCGGCATCCAGAAGATGGTGGATGCCGTTGGACTTCACAGCGGCCTCGACGGCGCCCCCATCAACATGCACCAGCTGGGCAACCTCCTGGGCGGCACCGGGGTCTCCCCGCTCAACCTGGCCAATGCCTTTGCCACCTTCGCCACCGACGGCCGTTTCTGTGCCCCGATCGCCATCCTGGAAGTCAGGGATGCCAGCGGCGGAAAGCTGCCGGCACAGGCCCCGGAATGCCGCGACGCCGTCAAACCGGACGTGGCCCGCGGGGTGAACTCGGTACTGCAGGATGTTTTGAAGAAGGGCTCGGGCGTCTGGATCAACCCCAAGGTCCATGACAAGGTGCCGACGGCGGCCAAGACCGGAACGTCCAACAACAACGGGTCCACCTGGGTGGTGGGCTATACGACGGGAATCGTCACGGCGTCCTTCTTCGGCGACGCACTTGAAGGCCAGAAGCGGTCCGGGCAGAACGTGACCATCAACGGTACGTTCTACCCCCGCCTTGATGGCTATATGATCGCCGGCCCGCAGTGGGCCAACTACATGCTTAAGGTCGCTCCGCTCTATCCTGCCGGAGCCTTCCCGCCGCCTCCGGCTTCGATGATCGGGCCGAACCCGTCACCCAGTCCCAAGCCGTAGCGGCCCTTAGCCCGTCCCCTTCCACAGCCGCTGCCACCACGACCGCTCGGGCTCCGGTTCCCGGGCTGGCTCCGGAGTGCGTGCCGCCCGGCGCTGCCGCCAGCGCTCCACGTCCCCCTCCACGTCCCGGGTCTTGGTGATGACCGGCGGACCGCCCTGGAGCTGCCGGCGGGCGTCGATCACACGCCGGTTGAAGTCCGCCAGGATGTCGCGGACCTGCTGCTCGGTGTACTGCGCGTCAAGCTTGGCGTCGAGCCCAGCGTCCTCCGTGCGCAAGAGGATGGCCGCGGGTCCCAGACCACTGATGTTCTCCCGCTGGATAAGGCCCTTGACCCACCAGTCGGGGTCATAAGACTCGCCAAGTCCGGGAATTGGCTTGCCGGCGTACTTGAGGTTGTCGAACTTGCCCTGCGCCATGGCGTCCCGCACGAGGTATTCGGCGCGGGCAGCATCGCTGACCTTCCTGCGCTTCCCGCGTTCCTTCTCCTCAAGGGCATCCAGGGCGGCTTCCTCTTCGGCGCTGATGCCCGCACCCCGGTACGAGCGGACCTCCGCCGCCCGCTCCAGTCGCTTCCGGAAATCACTTGCCCCGCTGCCCACTCCTGCCACCACCGATCGCGTTGCCCCTGGTCCAGTATTCAGAAGCTTGCCGCGCCAATCAACGCCCAGGCGGGTCAGCGCCCGGCGAGGATACCGTCCATCTGGCCCACTGCCTCCCTCAGGCCTTCTTCCATACCCATGGCCATAATTTGTTCCAGCTGTTCCTCGGACTCGAAGGTCGACAGCATGGTCATGCGCGTCCGCTCCCCCAGCGGTTCCAGGCTCACCGTCGCATGGCTGATGCCCAAGTCACCGGTGGGTTTGCCGTCGCTGTCGGCGAAGCCGTCGTTGAATTCGAGCCGATGCGGCGCGTCGATGCTGGTGAACTCCCACCAGCCGTGCGATTTCTCCCCCTGCGGACTTGTCATGTAGTAGCTGGCTTGGCCACCGGGCACGAATTCGTGCTTGTAGAACGTGGCCGGATAGGTGGGCGGACCCCACCAGCGCTCCAGCTGCCGCGGGTCCTCGAAGAGCTGCCAGACGCGCTCCGCGCCGGCCTCGAACTCGGCAACGAGGGTAAGGCTCAGGGCCTCAGGGTTCTTATCCGTACTGATGACTGTCATGGCAATGCCTTCCTAACCTTCAGCGGGAACGCCGGCTATGCGGGCGGCAGGTTGCCGCCAGATCTGTTCATATTCGTCGGGCAACTGCCGTGTCAACGGTTTGGCCGCCGGTAGTTTGATCCCATGAGCATCTACCTGGCCGGCGCCGGGCCGGATCCTGCCGGCTTTCCCGACGTCTTTGACCGGTTCGCGGCGGACGCCTCCCGTCGCATCGGGCCGGGACGTCCGGCAAGGATCGCGGTCGCGGTGCATGGCACCGGCGCTGGAGCGCCGGATCTCCTGGCCGCCTACACGCAGCCCCTCCAGGCAAGGATCACCTGCGAAATTGCCCCGGTGCTCCTTGAGGCAGGCGTGCCCGCTGACCCGGCAATGTTCGACCGCGTGGATGCCTTGGTGGTGGGCGGCGGTCTCACTCCGGCCTACTGGTCAGGGCTGCACCAGGCGGGCCCGGCAATCCGGCGGCTGGTTACCGCCGGAGCCCCCTACCTCGGGTTCTCCGCAGGGGCCATGGTTGCGGCCGAAAGGGCACTGATCGGCGGCTACCGGATCAACGGGGTGGAGGTGTGCGGCGAAGAGTGCTCCGAAGGCCTTGATGCCGTGGACCTCCGTGATGGCTTGGGGCTCGCCCCGTTCGCCGTGGATGTGCACGCCGCACAGGCGGGCACACTAAGCCGCGCGGTGGGCGCGGTGGCTGCGCGGCTCGTGGAACGCGCCGTCGCCATCGACGACGGCACCGCCCTGGTGCTGGAGGCTGCCGGCGGCCAGGACTACGACGTCGTAGGCCGCGGCAACTGCTGGGACATCCGCAACCAGTCCGGCGCCGCCGTCGTGTCCGTCCTGCCGGCCGGCTGACCACAACCGTCCGCCCAACCCCGCCGGCTGGAACGGTGGCTACGCGTCGAAGTGGGTCTTGATGCCGGAGCCGGAGAGCTGCTCGATCAGTTCCCTGGCGACGTCCCGCAGCTTGCGGTTCCGGTTGCTGGACACCTTCGTGAGGATAGCCATGGCCTCCTCCTGGGAGCAGCGGTTCTGGGCCATGATCACCCCGCAGGCCAGGTTGATGGCGGTCCTGCTCTCCAGGGCCGCTTCCAGGTCGTCCGCCCGGTTCTGGGCGTTGTTGATGCGCACCGAAAGATGCAGCGCGTTGTGGGCGGCGGCGGCGAAGCCAATCGCCTTGTCGTACACGTCCGCGGTGAACACTCCAGTGCTGGTGGCGAAAAAGTTCAGCGCCGCGCTGGCATCGGCGGTAATTTCCAGCGGCACTCCCAAAGTACTGTGGACGTTCCGTTCCGTCAGCTGCCGGCAGTAGGTCCGCCACCTCGAATCCTTGGCGACATCATCGATGAGGACAGGGGTCATCTCCCGCAGCGCCCGGATACAGGGCCCGTCGCCCAGGGCCTGTTCCAGGTTGTCGAGTTCCAGTGCCCGCGCACTGCTCGCGGCGACGGTGGCCGGCCGCCGGCGGAGCTTCAGGGTGACGGCGCATTCGATGTCGTCCCCGGCAGCTTCGGACACTGCCGCGGCAGCCAACCCTGAGAGGCCGGACAGGAATTCCAGCGCGTTCCCGGCCCCCACGAGGATTTCCTGGAGGAGAAGGACGGACTCGTTATCGGCATTTGGCATGGGTTCATCCTACTGTCGGCAGCCAGGACAATGGCTGTTTGTACCCGGCCAATCACCCCCAGCCTGTACCGGAATAAACCGCGGGGGCGTACTGTCAGAGGTAGGAGATTTCGGGATAGTGACTGATCCGGAGGTTGAATGCAGGGGCCGCCCGCGCTGAGAGCGGAGGCCGCAAGCCAGGGGAAACGCCCCCAGGCGTAACAAAGGATCGAGGCCGGACGGCCCATGAAGAACGCACCCACCACATCCACACAGAACTGCGGCGCGCAGGCATGACCGCAGATTGGACCCGTGGCCCGGACCAGCAACTGGAGGCCGACGAGGAACGCCATGGAGCGGCGGAGCGTTTCCGTGACGCCGACTTCCCGCTCATGAAGCTGTGGACGTATTACTACGGAATCGGCGGGGATGTTGACGAGGTGTCCCTGGACGCCTACCTCAATGAAGCGCTGCGCCTTCCTGCAGCGCAGGTAGGCCTGATCAAGACCGCCATGACGGAACTGGCCGGAGACGACGACCGATGACCGGAAACGATGGACAGGCGCAGGAGCCGGACGGCCTGGCTCAAGCGGCGGACACGGACCCGGTGCATTCCTTCCAGCAGATGGTGCTGGAGAACCCCGACATTAAGGGCTTCCTCGCTGAACTGGCCCTGCTCGCTGCCGCCCGGTTGTCCGTTCCGGGAAACAGCATCCACGCGGGTGTCACGGTGCTGAGGCGCAAGAAGCCCGAGGCCGTGGCCGCCAGCGATGCCGCCGCCAGAGCCTTGGATGAATTGCAGAACGGCTTCGGCGACGGTCCGTGCCTCACGGCACTCCGGCACCGGACCACCATCCTGGTCCCGGACCTCACCGCGGAAAGCCGGTGGGCACCCTACGTCCAGACCGCCGTGGACCACGGCGTCGCCTCCATTCTTGCCGTCCCCTTGGACCTTGCCGGCGACGCCGAGGCCGTCCTGAACCTGTATTCCGGGTGCAGCCACGGGTTTTCCGGGGAGGACATCACCTCGGCGGAGGCCTTCGCCGGGCAGGCAGCGAGCTCACTGCGCCTCATCCTCCGGATCACCCAGCTCAGTGACGCCCGGAATGACCTGTCGGCTGCCATGCATTCCCGGACCGTGATCGACATGGCCGTGGGCGCCGTCATGGCGCAAAACCGGTGCGACCGGGATACAGCCTTCAGCATCCTGACCAGGGCCTCCAGCACCCGAAACGTCAAACTCCGGGATGTGGCGGCCACGGTGATCACGTCCATTTCAGGGGAAGAGCACATCACCACCCACTTTGACGAGTAGGCAAGGCGCCGCAAAGAAGCGCTGTGGCGCCGGTCACACGTGATGAGACTCACTCGCAATAAAACGCTTTTCGGCTGGGCCAGCCCCTCCGGTTTGGGCACTATGGAATGGAGGGCGGGAATCTCCGCCTTGACATCCTGGTGACGCAACGAGGCCCACCGGTGAGCCACAGCCCACCGACGCCCCGGAGCGCGGACAGGCCGAACCCCGGCGCGGATCGCCGGACCGATGTAGGAAAGTACTGAACAATGACGTTTGACACTGCCAAATCCGTATCCCTGAAGATCTGGGACAGGGCCGCACTGCACGAGACCCTTGACTCCGCGGTCAGCGCCCTTTCAGCCCGCCACAACACCACCAACTGCCGCATCGCCGTCACCTGCAGCGGTCCCAACACGTTCACGCTGAGCGTGCGGGGCGAGGACCACGCACTGGCTTCCGTCTAGGCGGCCCCGCCTCAGAAGGGGAGCGGATGACGGCGGGACTTTCCCGCCGTCATCCGCTCCCCTTCTCTTTGGCCTTGCGACCTATGGGGCTTTGGTCCCTGTCTGGCGCTGATCCGGCGCTTATAGCCTCGATAGCAAGGCCCGCCAGCCGCGCCCGACGCGGCGCAGGACAAGCCGGGGGGGCCTGACCGTCGCAAAAGGAGAATCCAATGGGCCATATCAAGGTGAGCATGCCGATCGATGCGCCGGTGGAGCGTGTCGTAGAGATCGCGTCAGACCCTACGCACTGGGCCGCCTGGTGGGTCAACCTGGGCGAGGCCGAGAAGATCGAGGGCGACGGCGGAGTGGGAACCGTCGTCGAACACAAGTACCTCATGGCGGGCGTTCCGTTCCACGTCACCACCCGGGTGACCGGGCAGGAAACGACGGCGGCCGGCGGGCAGCGGTTCCGCATCGAATTCGAAGGCCCGCTCAAGGGAAAGCAGACGTGGGACTACGATCCCGCCGGGAACGGCACCACCCTCGTCACGGCCGAGATCGACTACAACGTGCCCGGCAGTGCGATCGGCAAGTTGGCGGACGAAGTCATTATCGAGCGCATGCAGGAACGCGCGCGCCAGCAGACCCTCGAGAACCTCAAGCTCCTGGTCGAAGCCGGCTGACGCCCGGCAGCGCGGAACGGCGTAGCATTCGTCAGGTATGCGCAGCCAGCCAGAAAGGGACCCATGACTATCCAGCGGAAATCCAGTCGGTTCAGTCTCGAGTCCCTGGCCCTGCCCGTCATCCAGGCTCCGATGGCCGGTGGCCCGTCGACGCCGGCCCTCGCCGCGGCAGTCAGCGCCGGCGGCGGGCTCGGTTTCCTTGCGGCCGGCTATAAGACGGCTGCCGCCACGAAGGCCGAGATCGAAGCCGTCCGGGCCCTGACGGGGGCGCCGTTCGGCGTCAACCTGTTCGTCCCCCAGCCATCGGTCATCAGCGCCGAAGCGCTGCAGCAGTATGCACGCACGCTCGAACCGGATGCTGAGCGCTTCGGCGTCAGCCTCGGCGAGCCCAGGCATGACGACGACGACTGGGACAACAAGGTCGAAGTCCTGCTGGACCTGGCCCCGGCGGTGGTTTCCTTCACCTTCGACATTCCCGACGCAGCGGTCATTGCGGCCCTCCGGGAACGGGGCATCTGCGTGGTTGCCACGGTGACAGGCCGCGGGGAAGCCCTGCAGGCACTGGAGGCCGGGGCCGATGCACTGTGCGTCCAGGGCCCCGAGGCCGGGGGCCACCGTGGAACGTTCGATGCCGCAGGCGCTTCCCCCGAGGTTGGCCTGCACGGGATCCTGGAGGAACTGCGGGACCTTGAAGTGCCCCTGATTGCGGCCGGCGGGATCACCACGGCAGCCGATAGCCGGGCCGCCCTCGCCGTCGGTGCCGTGGCCGTCCAGGCGGGTACGGCGTTCCTGCGCGCCGATGAGGCCGGAACCAAGGCGGCCCACCGGGCCGCGCTGGCAGCGCCGGACCGGTTCACCACCACTGAGGTGACCCATTCCTTCTCCGGCCGCAACGCCCGCGGGCTGCTGAACGAATTCATGCGCCGCCACGACGGCGACGCGCCCCGCGGGTACCCGGAGATCCACCACCTCACCACTCCCCTGCGGGCCGCGGCGGCAGCCGCCGGGGATCCGGACTGGCTGAACCTGTGGGCCGGCGTCGGCTACCGGAGCACCGTCGAGGGCCCGGCCGCCTCCATCCTGGCGAGCCTTCGGCCCTAAGGCCTGGGCCGCCGTCGGACGTTCTCCTTAAAACCCGACTTAAAGCCCGACTTAAAGCCCGACGGCGGGCCGCGCCTTTCGGAGCAGCCCGCCGCGCAACGCCACACGACTCAGAGCGTGGCGGTGTCGATCACGAAGCGGTACCGGACGTCGGAAGCCAGCACGCGCTCGTAGGCGTCGTTGATCTTCTCCGCCGGGATGACCTCGATCTCGGCGCCGATACCGTGCTCGGCGCAGAAGTTGAGCATTTCCTGGGTCTCGCGGATGCCGCCGATCATGGAACCGGCGAAGGACCGGCGGCCGCCGATCAGGGCGAAGGCGTTGACCGGGAGCGGCTCGGCGGGGGCGCCCACATTCACCAGTGCGCCGTCGAGCTTCAGCAGCTGCAGGTAGGAGCTGATGTCGATCGAGGCGCTGACCGTGTTGATGATCAGGTCGAAGTGACCGGCGAGTTCGGCGAAGGTGTTCTCGTCGCTGGTGGCGTAGTAGCGGTCGGCACCCAGGCGAAGGCCGTCTTCCTGCTTCTTCAGGGACTGCGACAGGACCGTCACCTCTGCACCCATCGCATGGGCAATCTTGACGGCCATGTGGCCCAGCCCGCCGAGGCCGACGACGGCGACCTTCTTGCCGGGGCCGGCTCCCCAGTGGTGCAGCGGTGAGTAGGTGGTGATGCCGGCGCACAGCAGGGGCGCGGCCACGTCGAGGTCCAGGCCCTCGGGGATGGTCACCACGAAGTCCTCGGTGACGACGACGTGGGTGGAGTACCCGCCCTGGGTGATGGTCCCGTCGCGGTCCACGGCCCCGTACGTGCCCACGTTGCCCTTCAGGCAGTACTGCTCCTCGCCCTTCTGGCAGTTGACGCACTCCTTGCAGGAGTTGACCATGCAGCCGACGCCGACGCGGTCGCCCACCTTGTGGCGGGTGACCTTGGCGCCTACTTCGGTGACGATGCCGGCGATCTCGTGGCCGGGGACCAGCGGGTACTGCTGCGGACCCCAGTCGCCGCGGACGGTGTGGATGTCGGAGTGGCAGATGCCGGCAAACTTGATCTCGATCAGGACGTCGCGGGGGCCGACGGCGCGGCGTTCGATGGTGGTTGCAACCAGGTCCTCGGTGGCGGACGGGGATGCGTAAGCCTTGACGGTGGTCATGGTTCTCCTGTGGTCTGTTGGGGGATGTTTGAAATGCTACCCGGGCCGAATGACATCAAACCCGGAAACGAGCCGGTTTAGCGAGGCCCTGCTGTAACTGGTCTTGGGAGTCCTACCCTTGGCCGGTGACTTCTTCGGTGGTTCTGGCAGTACCTCCTTAGGGATCCTGGATTCGTCGTAACGTGTTCCTCATGGATAACCGAGCCGAGGTCCGACAGTTCCTGTCCTCCCGCCGCGGGCGCATCAGCCCCGAGCAGGCGGGAATCGAACCGTACGGCGGCCGGCGGCGTGTGCCCGGGCTTCGGCGTGAGGAAGTGGCCCGGCTGGCCGGCGTCAGCGTGGACTACTACACGCGCCTGGAACGGGGAAACCTCAGCGGGGTCTCGGACAGCGTCCTGGACGCCATCGCCGGTGCCCTGGAGCTGGACCGGGCGGAGCACGACCACCTCTACGACCTGGCCAGGGCAGCCAACACCTCGGACCGCAAGCGTGCCGCGGGCGCAGCCGGTTCCACCCCGTCACGGGTGCGGCCCGAGCTGCAGTACCTCCTGGACACCATCACCGGGGCGCCTGCGTTCATCGGCAACAACCGGCTGGATATCGTGGCCGCCAACACCCTGGGCTACGCCCTGTACTCGGACATGTACCGTACCCCGTCGCGGCCGGCCAACCACTCCAAATTCATCTTCCTTGACCCGCGCGCCCACAATTTCTACACGGACTGGGACCGGGCAGCGAAAACCAACGTGGCCATCCTGCGCCGGGAAGCGGGACGGAATCCGCACGACAAGGGGATCGCCGAACTCGTTGGCGAACTGTCAATGCGCAGCGACGAGTTCCGCACGCTCTGGGCCGCGCACAACGTCCGGCGCCACTACGCGGGCACCAAGTTCTTCCAGCACCCCGTGGTGGGGCTCCTCGAACTGAACTACCAGGTCCTCGGCCTGGAAGAGGACCCGGGGCACACCCTTACCGTCTATCCCGCCACTCCCGGCAGCCCCTCCGAGGAAGCCCTCAAGCTACTGGCCTCCTGGGCTGCAACGGAGAACATCGTGGCAGCGGCGCAGGCGCCCGTGCGCAGCTAGGAGGCTGCGGGGGCGTCGCCGCCGGGTTCATAGCCGACCAGCCAGTGGAGCCCATAGCGGTCGATGACCTGGCCGTCGGAGGCGCCCCATGGCGTCGGGGCCAAGGGGTACACCACCCTGCCGCCGTAGCTGAGTTTGTTGAACCACTCATGCAGAATTGCAGGTTCGGCCGCGCCCAGCAATGAGAGCATCACGCCTTCGAACCGGGCGCTCTTGCCACCTGCCGGGGTATCGGAACCGGCCAAGGCGACAGGACCCGTGAGCTGCCCGTGGGCGATGGCATCCGGCGCACCGCCGGTCCGGCCAAACTCCTCATTCGTATGCAGCGACAGCCGGCCCCCAAAAATTTCCGCGTAGAAACCGAGCGCCTCGCGGGCCGTGCCGGGAAAGCTGACATAGATTCCGGGTGCAGTCCTCCGGCCAGCATACCGATTGGCGCGGACCACCAGTCTCATGAATGAACCGGCGTTCAGGGACCGTGTGCTTGGCCGGGGCTCCAGCCGCGTACTCCCTAGACTGGCAAGTGAACGTTTTCTGCCAGGACGAGACGAAGGAGCAAGTAAATGGGCAATGTAGTCGTTGTGGGCGTGGATGCCAGCCCGTCGGCACGGAAGGCTGCGGAAGTAGCCCTGGGTCTGGCGGAGTCGCTGGGGGCATCGCTCCATGTGGTGACCGCCTTCGAAGCCGAGAACGCCGAAACCTTCGGCGTGGGATCAGACAAGGTCAGGATTTCCAACGCGGACAGCTCGGAAATGGTGGCGAAGTCCCTTGCCGCGTCCCACCCGGGCGTGCAGATCACCCACTTCGCCGCCCGGGGCAAGCCTGCCGATTCCCTCATCAAGGAAGCCATCCGCCTGGACGCCCGGGTGATCGTTGTGGGCAACCGGAGGATGCGCGGCATCGGCCGCCTCCTGGGCAGCGTCGCCAACAGCGTGGCGCACAACGCCCCATGCGATGTCTACATCGCGAACACGTACGAGGACTGACCTGTCACACAAGGTAGGTGGGCGGACGACGGCGGAACCTCCCGCCGTCGTCCGCCCACCTTCTTCTGTGGCTGGGCTGGTCAGGCTCCGTATTCCGCATCGGTGACGTGGTCGAGCCAAGTCACCACCTGCCCGTTTCCGTCGGCTTCCTGCACCGCGATGTGCGCCATGAAACGGTCCGGGGCGGCCCCGTGCCAGTGTTCCTCTCCCGGCTCGATGTAAACCACGTCGCCGGGGCGGATTTCCTGGATATCCCCGCCGCGCCGGGCGACCAGCCCGATGCCGTCCGTGACGTAAAGGGTCTGGCCCTTGGGGTGGTAGTGCCAGGCCGTGCGGGCACCGGGGGCGAACCGGACGTGCGCGCAGCCGATAGCTGATTGTTCGTCGGGGTTCCGGATCCCGTCGATCTGGACCGTCCCGGTGAACCATTCGGCGGGCCCGGCTCCGGTCTGGCCGCCGCTCTTGGTGTATTTCATGTTCTCCTCCTGTTATTGGTGTATCCGTTGGTGACTCATGTTGCCTGCATGTTGGCCCGGGAGGTCACGAAGGTCAGGACAACGGAGGCCGCAAGAATCGCGGCGCTCACCAGGAAGGTGCCGCCGTACCCGGCGGCGTCGAACAGCACGCCGCCCAGGGTCGACCCTCCGGCAATCGAGGTCTGGACCACGGCGACCATGAGCCCACCACCCGCCTCCGCGTTGTGAGGCATGGCCGCCGCCACCCAACTCCACCAGCCCATGGGCGCGGCGGTAGACAGCAGGCCCCACAGACCCAGGAGAAGCACGACGGCGGCGATCGAGCCGCCAGCGGGAACAAGTACCGCCGCGATGACGGCCATGAGAGTTGGAATGAAGAGCAGCGTCCGGTACAGCCCCTTCTTGAGGAAACGGCCGATGAGGACGGTACCCGCAAAGCCGGCAACACCGATGACCAGCAGAACCAGCGGCACGGTGGCCACGTCCACATGCGTCACCGTCTCCAGGAACGGGCGGACATAGGTAAACAGGACGAACTGCCCCATGAAAAAGGACCCGCACGCCGCCATCCCCCACGCGACATTCCGGCTCCTGAAACCGGCGAAAATCCGGAAGACGCTTTGTGGTGCCGCCGTGCCTCGTTCGACCTTCATGGCGGGGAGGCTGATCCACTGCCACACCAGGGCCAGCAGGGCCACCGGCACCAGGCAAAGGAACGCGCCGCGCCAGCCAATGACGGAGCCCACGTAGCTGCCCAGCGGCGCCGCCAGGACTGTGGCAAGGGCATTGCCGCCGTTAAAGACCGCCAGGGCACGCGAAACCTGGTGTGCCGGGACCAGCCGCATTGCGGTCGCTGCGGACATGGACCAGAAGCCACCGATCACCACGCCGATGAGGGAACGGCCGACCATGAAGAGGAGGTATCCCGGCGCCAGGGCCACAACGGCTCCCGAGACAGCCATCACGGCCGTCAGGCCCAAAAGGAGGGTCTTGCGGTTCATTCCGCCAGCCAGCGTGGACACCAACAGGCTGGTCAGGACGGCGAACAGGCCGGAGATGGCGATTCCCTGCCCCACCATCCCCTCCGAGACCTGGAGGTCTGCTGCCATCGGCGTGAGCAGGCTGACCGGCATGAATTCGGAGGCGATCAGCGCAAAAACGCACAGCGACATGGCAAAGACGCCTCCCCAGTGGGCAGGGTGTTGCCCGCTGGGGGATCGCAGGCCGGTATTGGTTGCGGTGGTGTTCGTCGCCATGGTTTCCATCAAACCGGGCCTCGGACGGCCTAGCGAGGGCCCCGCTGAACCTGGTTACACCAGACCCCCTTACCTCGCCAGGTCCTTGTCGAGCTCGGCAAGGCAGTAATCCTTGAACCAGTGCCTGATGCCGCGCGGCAATCTGGGGTAGGCCACCGACAGGATCCGCATGGTCCGGTCGAACCGACGGGCGTGCAGGTCGCTCCAGGGAAGCCCGAAGTCCACCCGCACGTGGTACGGAAGGAGCCCGGCGGTGAGGAACCTGGCCGGAGGCATGATGGCGCGGTACCAAAGGGGCGTGTGCTTAGGAAACAGCAGGCCGCGTCCGACGCGCACGCCGGCGTCCTCCGCTTGCAGCCTGGAGATTTGTTCCTCCCAATACCGGGCGAAGGCCGCCCGGTCCTTGGGCCACATGCCCGCCGGGAGCTGCAGGGCTGTGCCAATCCGCGCATAGTCCTGGTACATCGCATCGGCTGAGTCGTCGTCGAGCGGTCCGTAGATTTTTTCGATGATGGTGACTGCTGTGTCGTAGAGCGTGGCGACCACCCAGAGCTGCAGCTCGGGATCGTAGGCGTTGTACCCGGCAGAGGACCCGTCGGCCGGCCGGCGCACCGGTACATGGGCACGGTTCACCCTGCGGCGGACCTCTTTGAGTTGTTCCTCATTGCCGTACACGACGGCGTACACGTACGTCAGGGTGCCCTTGAGCCTGTTGACGGGGCGCTGGGTGAAGGTGCTGTGCTCCGCCACTCCGCTGCCGATCGCAGGATTGGCCAGTTGCAGCAGGATCGCCCGCCCGGCTCCGGCGAGCAGGATGCCTTCCGCGCCGTAATCAGCCATTCCCTGCACCATGGGAAAAGGGTACCGTCAGGCGCAGCACGGGGGGACGGGGCCTTTGGCCTCTTTCCGTGGCAAGCCGCCGCGCTGCGCCTGACGCGCTGTTACCGCTCCAGCAGGGACACGTCCCGGACGGCGCCCTTGTCCGCGGACAGCGCCATGGCGGCGTAAGCCCGCAGCGCCGCGGACACCAGGCGGTCCCGGTCCTTGGGCTTGTACCCGCCGTTGACTTCGAGTTTTTCGCGGCGTTCGGCGAGGATCTCGTCGGAGACCTCCAACTGCATTGAACGCTGGCTGATGTCTATGCTGATGATGTCGCCGTCCTCCACCAGGGCAATGGCGCCGCCGGAGGCAGCCTCCGGGGAGATGTGCCCGATCGACAGGCCGGAGGTGCCGCCGGAGAAGCGGCCGTCCGTGATGAGGGCGCACTTCTTGCCAAGGCCGCGGCCCTTGAGGAAGGACGTCGGGTAGAGCATTTCCTGCATGCCCGGGCCGCCCCGGGGGCCTTCGTAGCGGATGACCACCACGTCGCCTTCCTTGACGGTCTTGTTCAGGATCTTTTCCACGGCTTCGTCCTGGGATTCGCACACCACGGCAGGGCCCGAGAACATCCAGATGGACTCGTCCACGCCGGCGGTCTTCACCACGGCGCCGTCGACGGCCACGTTGCCGCGGAGCACTGCGAGGCCGCCGTCCTTGGAGTAGGCGTGCTCCACGGAGCGGATGCAGCCACCTGCCGCGTCGGTGTCCAGGGAGGTCCACTCGTTCGACTGGGAGAACGCGGTGGAGGAGCGGACGCCGCCGGGAGCTGCGTGCCACAGGGCCTTCGCTTCCTCGGTGGCCTTGCCGCCACGGATGTCCCAGTCGTCCAGCCAGCCGTCCAGGTCGGCGGAGTGCACCGAATGGACGTCCTTGTGCAGGAGCCCGCCGCGGTTCAGTTCGCCCAGCAGGGCGGGGATGCCGCCGGCGCGGTGCACATCCTCCATGTAATAGGTCTTGTCCTTGGCCACGTTCGGGGCCACCTTGGCCAGGCAGGGCACCTGGCGGGACTTGGCGTCCATCTCGGCCAGGCCGTAGTCCACGCCCGCCTCCTGGGCCGCGGCCAGCAGGTGCAGGATGGTGTTGGTGGAGCCGCCCATGGAGATGTCCAGGGCCATGGCGTTGTCGAAGGCCTTGGCTGTGGCGATGGAGCGCGGCAGCACGGAGTCGTCGTCGCCGTCGTAGTAGCGCTTCACCAGCTCGACGACGGTGGCACCAGCCTTCTCATACAGCGCCTTGCGTGCGGTGTGGGTGGCCAGCACGGAGCCGTTGCCCGGCAGGGACAGGCCGATGGCCTCGGTGAGGCAGTTCATGGAGTTGGCGGTGAACATGCCGGAGCAGGACCCGCAGGTGGGGCAGGCGTTCTCTTCGATGAGGTTGATGTCTTCATCGGAGATCGACTCATCCACGGCGTCGGCAATCGCGTTCACCAGGTCCAGGGAGCGCACGGACCCGTCGGTCAGGGTCACGCGGCCGGCCTCCATGGGGCCGCCGGAGACGAACACTACGGGGATGTTCAGGCGCAGGGCGGCCATGAGCATGCCGGGGGTGATCTTGTCGCAGTTGGAGATGCAGACCAGGGCGTCGGCGCAGTGCGCGTTCACCATGTACTCCACGGAGTCGGCGATCAGGTCGCGGGACGGCAGCGAGTAGAGCATGCCGGAGTGGCCCATGGCGATGCCGTCGTCCACGGCGATGGTGTTGAACTCGCGCGGCACGGCGCCAGCGGCGAGGATCGCGTCGGAGACGATCCGGCCCACGGGAGCAAGGTGGGTGTGGCCGGGTACGAACTCGGTGAAGGAGTTGGCCACGGCGATGATCGGCTTGCCGATATCCGAGTTGGCGACGCCGGAGGCGCGCAGCAGTGCGCGGGCTCCGGCCATGTTGCGGCCGTGGGTGACTGTTTTAGAGCGAAGTGCAGGCATGTTTACCATCCTGTCCGCTCCGGGCGAGCCGCGGAAGACGCTCCTGCTACTAGTAGTAGGAGTACCAGAGTAATAGTATTTTCAGGTGAATGAACCCGGACGCCGCAAAGAACTTGGCTTGTTCCTGCGCGCCCGCAGGGACCAGGCGCTGCGGGCCGACTACGGCCTGCCGCCCATAGGCCGCTCCCGTGAGCGGGGGCTGCGGCGCGAGGAGGTCGCTTTCCTGTCCGGAGTGAGTGTCACCTGGTACACGTGGCTGGAGCAGGGCAGGGACATCAGCCCCTCCCGGCAGGTGCTGGAAGCCGTCAGCCGGGCCCTGCACCTTTCGGCGACCGGCCTCGGCTACGTCCTGTCACTCGGTGGCTATGCGTCAGCAGCACCGGCCAGCCCTGCCGCCGATGCCGCGCCGCCGCACATCCAGCGCCTCCTGGATGCCCTGGACCCCAACCCGTCATTCGCGCTGTTTCCCGATTGGGGCGTGGCCGGGTGGAACAAGGCTTACGCTGCGCTGTATCCGAACATCGCCACAGTGGCCCCGGCGGACCGCAACCTTCTGTGGCTGGTGTTCACGGACCCCTACGTGCGGGACCTGCTCCCGGACTGGGAGACCACCAGCAAACGCTTCCTTGCCGAGTTCCGGGCCGAAACAGGGCAGCGCCTGGGCGACCCGGACATCCAGTACCAGGTGGAACGGCTCAAGGAGGCGAGTCCGGAGTTCCGGGTGGGATGGGACCGCTACGACATCCTGGGCTTCGAATCCCGCGAGCGCCTGTTCCACCACCCCGCAGTGGGTGTCCTCCAACTTGAGCACCACCAGGTCTCCCCATCCGACCGGCCGGACCTGCACATCGTGGTCTACACCCCGGCCCTGGGGAGTGACTCCGCCACCCAGATGCAGTCGCTCCTGGCCAAGGCCGGGTAGCAGCAGTTAGGGGATATGGATCCGGAATTAGGGGTTTCTGTCGCGCCAACAAATTAGGGATTGCTTTTGGTGCACTGGCGGCTGACACTGAACGCACCTGGGGACTGGGCTTTCATCTGCGCAATTCCGGGAGCAACAATGCAGGACCATCCAATTCTCCACCGGGACGTCCGCAGCGGAGCCCGCAAGTCCCGGCTCCCGGCTCTGCTGGCAGCACTGATCCTTGCACTGGCCGCCCTGGTGGTACCGGGTACGGCGTCAGCCGCCACCGGCGATGTCGGGGTTCAGGGCCCCTCCCACTCCGGTACTGGAACACCAACCGGCACCAAGCGGGCCACCAGCACGTTGTGGTTCAACGATGGAACCTGGTGGGGGGTTCTCTGGGATACGTCCAGCCTGAGTTTCCATATCTTCCGGTTCAACTCCGCGACAAACTCGTGGGCGGATACGGGTGTTGTGGCCGAGACGCGGGCCAACACCCACCATGACGTGCTATGGGACGGGACGACGCTGTTCGTGGCGAGCTACCGGTTCGTCAACGACGGCCTGCCCGCGGAACCAAACTTTCCCACGACGCTGCGGCGTTACAGCTACGACGCGGGCACGAAGAAGTACACGTCGCTGGGTTCGTCAACCATCAACAACTACAAGGTTGAGGTCCTGACCATCGACAAGGACTCCACCGGTCGGCTGTGGGCCACATGGCAGCAGGGCAACAGGATTTGGCTGAACGTCACCGGCACGGATGGCCAAACCTGGGGCACGCCGTTCCAGCATCCTTCGTCGATGAGCAACGTGTCCGTGGACGACACATCGGCCGTGATCGCCTTCGGCCCCGGCAAGATGGGCGTGATGTGGAGCCGCCAGGTTGGTGACGCCACCGACGGCATGTACTGGAGCTACCACACCGATGGCGCATCCAGCACCGCCTGGAGCACTCCGGTGGCTGCGGTGTCGGGGCTGCGCAGCGGCGATGACCACATGAACCTGAAGTGGCTTGACTCCTCCGGCGGCCGGGTATTCGCCGCCGTCAAGACGTCATTCACGTCGTCGGCCCAGCCCCTCATCCAGCTGCTGGCCCTGAGTGGGACCACGTGGGCAGCGCACACGATCGCGCCGGTGTCGGAGTGCCCCAACCGGGTGATCGTCCTGGTTGACGAGAGCACGCAGATGCTGCGCACCTTCGCCACCTATCCCAAACCCAGCGGCACAACGAACGCCGGTGTCTGTACCAGTTCGGGCGGCGCGATCTACGAAAAGTCCACCCCGCTGGACAACATCAACTTCACCAGCGCGAAGACCGCCAGGATCGTCGACGCCGACCAGTACGTCCACAACGTGACGTCGACCAAGCAAAACCTCAACAGCGCGGCGCGGGGCACGGCCAACAGCGGCCTGCTGGTGCTGGCCGATGTCAACGCCACGAGCCGCTACTGGCACTACTTCGATCCCAGCACTGGCGGCGGGACCAGTGACACGACGGCCCCGACGGTGACGGGCACAACCCCGGCCAGCGGTGCGACCGGCGTCGCCGTGACAACCAACGTGACCGGAACTTTCTCGGAAGCGATGAATGGCTCGACGATCACTTCGAGCACGTTCACGCTGCAGGCAGGCACGACGACGGTACCGGCCACCGTGACGTACAGCAGCACGGGCAATGTGGCGACGCTGAACCCCAGTGCGGATCTGGCGGCCGGTACGACGTATACGGCAACGATCAAGGGCGGTTCCAGCGGCGTGAAGGATGCTGCCGGCAACGCGCTCGCGTCTGACAAGACCTGGACCTTCACCACGGCTTCCGCCGGTGGCGGAGGCACGCAGACCGTCACGCTCACGGCCACTGCCGACAGCTACGTCAACAGCGGGGCTACGGGCACGAACTACGGCGCGGGCACCACGCTGGCCGTGGACAACAGCCCGGTGGAGGTGGCGTACCTGAAATTCGACCTGTCGCCCTACGCGGGCAGGACCCTGCAAAGTGCCACGCTCAAGCTGCAGAGCGCCGCCAATGCGTCCACGGGCAAACAGAACGTCAAGCTCGTGGCTGATGACAGCTGGACCGAGGGCGGCATCACTTATAACAACAGGCCGGCACTGGGCACCGTCCTCGGCACCCTTGGACCCACGGCGATCAACACCGGCTACAGCGTTCCGCTGGCCGTCAGCGGCCTGGCCGGCGAGCCCGGCCAGCAGCTGTCACTGGGGATCGACACCGCCAGTACCGACGGGCTGACCCTCAACTCCAAGGAAGCCGGCAGCACGGCGGCGCCCCAGCTTGTCCTGACCTTCAACTAGATGGGTGGAGCAGTAGGACCCTCAAGATTTGCGCAGTTTATCCGGTAACTGGACAAACCCTCTTCCGTCCGCCTGAACAGGCTCCTAGTGTTGGCACACGAGCTTGCCAAGGGGGAAAAATGAACAGCTCAACAGACAGTTCTTCGGAAACCACATGCCCGGATCCACAGCAGGAGGCGGCAGCGCAGCCGCGGGAAATTCCGGGGAAAGACTGGACCTCTACCGATTGCCTTCAGCTCGTGCGGGCGCCGATCCGCTTCACCCGCGCCGACTGGCCCTGACATATCAGGGCTGACGCATTAAGGCCCGGGGACGGGCCACCTGGACCACTGGTATGACTTCGGTGAAGCCATGCGCCCAACACGGCCAGCGCACTGGTCCAGGTTGTTACCTGCCGTTTCAGGCCCGCCGGTTTGATCCCTGGCGAAGATGCCAGGGATCAGCTGGAGGCGTCCTTCTCGATTTCTTCCGCGAGGTCATCCACTTCTTCGGGGCGGGCCCTGATTCCCGCCTCTTCGAAGCGTTCTTCGAGGACATGGCTGACGTCGTCCTGGACATGGCCCAGGCGGATCTCGTCACGGACCTCGTCCGCGATGCTCTCCGGCGTCTCGAAGGCCGCCGCGCCAGCCACGTCCTCGGCGCTGTCGATCGGGTCGTTCACGTTGCCGGCTCCGGGATCAGTCATATCCGACCGTTACCCGTCTTGTTCCGGCTGTAAACAAGACGGGCTGCTATGCCACGGCACCTTCGCTGACGCGGGCCGGCTCAAACGCCGCGCCGGCCCCCGGGAACGTCGGGACGGTGATCCTGCCGTGGGTATGGATCTCGTTGACTGTTGCCCTGGTGTGTTCGGCGATCCGTTCCATGGTGGTCACCCACATGCCGTCCATGGCCTTGACGCGCTCGATCAGTCGCTCCAATGCCACAGCCTTCGACGGCCGGCCGGAGATGAAGGGGTGGTTGGTCAGGACGAAACAGCTGCCCTGGGAGTGGTGGGCCTCGGCTTCAAGGGTCCACATTTCCAGGACCTTCGCCGGGCTCTCGATGACGCCGCTGCCCGTGACGCCGGGGTAGAACGCATACTGCTCCCAGTCATCCAGGGTCCAGTCCACCGGGATCTCCACGATGTCCCGGGGATCATCGGCGGCGACGGCGAAGCGGTAGGGGGCATCGCCGTCGAGCAGGCTTGAATCGTAGAGGAAGCCGCGGTCGGCCAGCAGGCCTGGTGAGTGCCAGTTCAGTTCCCACCACGGCGCCCGATACCCCACCGGCCGGACCCCGGCGACCTTCGCCAGGGCTTCCAGGCCACGGTCGATGTAGCTGGCCTCGGTGGCGGCGTCGATGCCCTGCATCGGTTCGTGCAGGTAGCCATGGTGGGCCACCTCGTGGCCGCCGTCCACGATCTGCCGCACCACGTCAGGGTAGGACTCGGCGGTGAAGCCGGGGATGAAGAAGGTGGCAAGGATGTCCTGGCGCTCGAGGATCTTGAGCAGCCGCGGCACGGCGATCCTGGGCCCGTAGGACTGGTGGCTCATCAGGGACATCCGCCGGGTGCTGGCGGGATCGTGGGCGATGGTGCAGGACTCGGCGTCGACGTCGAACGTGAAGGACGCGGCGGCCTTGGCACCGTCGGGCCAGGTGATCGGGTGCAGGGCATCGGCAATGGCGGGATGGTTCACGAGGAAATCCTTTCGGCGGGCGCAGTGCGCCCGCCAGGTTTGGGGGAAGAAGAGGTTAGAGGGCGGGCAGGGCAGGCGTGCTGCCGGTCGGCCGGGTCTCTGCAGTCCGGGGCTCCAGGGCGAGGTAGCGGATGTGCTGGCGCGGGCCGAGGATCGCGTAGACGGCGGCGCTGGTCAGGCCGCCGGCCAGCCAGGAGAGGTCCCAGCCGCCGAGTGCGACGGCGATCGGCCCCTGCATGACGGGGATCAGGCCGTACATGAACAGCCATGTGGCGAAGATGCCGGCCAGGAGGGAGACGACGCCCGCCCAGTTCACGCCGGGCAGCCGATGGGTGCCAACGCCGTCGAACAGCCTTTCCGGGTCGCCGGGCCAGCGCTTGTCCAGCCAGAAGTAGTGCACCAGCATGATCCCGCCCCAGGCGGCCACCCAGGCCACCAGGCCGATCAGCCAGGCGTCCAGCACCGCGGCAAAGTCCTCCTGGAAGATGAAGAAGACGACGGCGGCGAGCGAGAGGACGCCGACGAACAGGTTGAGCTTGCGGCGGCTGATGGAGATGTCCAGTGCCTGGGTGGCGACGGAGAAGGTGTAGATGTTCAGGATGTTGGTGGCGATGGGTCCGTGGAGGACCATCAGCAGCACGGGCAGCGCCATGGCGCCGAAGTTGAGGACGATGAGCTTGCCGGGATCGATTTCGCCGCTGTTGGTGGCCAGGCTCGCGCCGAGGACACCGAGCCACACTACCGGGATGAACTGCCCCAGGACCGAGGCCAGGTAGACCTTCTTTTTAGGGACGCTGGTGCTGACGAACCGGGAATAGTCCGCCGCGTAAGTGAACCAGGTGATGCCCCAGCCGATACCGATGGCGGTCATGACCGCACTCATGGCGGCGATGCGCTCGGAGCCTTCCAGGATCGCACCTGCCGGTCCGGCGTAGCTCCAGTCGATGTCCATGCCGAACCACGCCACCGCTGACATGACGGCCAGGATGAGGATGGTGGGCGGAACAGTCCATTTTTCGAAGGCCGCGATGGCCTTGTAGCCGAACCAGGCGATGGCCACCTGGAGGGCCATGATGAAGGTGGCGACGCCGATCTTCCACGCGTAGTTGGGCGCCTCGGGGTCAACCCAGCCCAGGGTCCCGAAGAGTGCCATGACCAGGTCCAGGATGATCCAGGTGTTGACCGCGCACCAGCCGATGACCAGCATGGCCTGGATGGCGGCCGGCAGGTAGTTGCCGCGCCGTCCGAACGCTGCCCGGGCCAGGACCATGCCGGTGGCTCCGGTCTTCTGTCCCAGGAGGACGAAGCAGCCGAAGAGCAGCATGCCGATCAGGTTGCCCAGCACCAGAACGGTGATGGTGTCCGCGAGCCCGAGTCCCAACTGGATACCGAGTGCCCCCAGCACCCAGTTGATCGGCGCCAGGTTGGCACCGGCCCAGATCCAGAACTGGCCGGATACCTTGCGCGTTCGTGCTGATTCCGGGATGGCCTGCAGCCAGGCTTCGTGGTCCACGACGTTGTGGTCCTGTGTGGCCTGGGCAGGTTGCCCGTGCGTTGCTGTTGAAAGCTTTTCTTGCATGGGGGCCTCCGTGAGGTGAATAAGTACCAAAAGGCTATGTGGCCCTCATCACAAGCAACAAGATACGATGTGTCGAACAGATTCTCCTAATACGTTACGGAATGTCGTGTCAGTCCTTCTCGGCGAAATACTCGCCCATCCTGCCCTTGCCGCCGCCGACCCCGTGGTCCACCCGCTGGGGGCGGACGCGGGCTCCCAGCCGGTCCGCTGGGTCCACTCCAGCGAAGTGCTGGACATCGCTCCCCTGCTTCGAGGCGGGGAGCTGCTGCTGTGTGGCGGCATCACACTGGCAGCGGCCAGCCCGGCCAAACGCGAGGACTACGTCCGGGAGCTGGCGCAGCGGGGCATCGCAGCCCTGGCGGTTGAGACGGGCGGCGTGCTGCCGGAGATCCCGCCCGCCATGCTGGAAAAGGCCGCGGAGTTCGGCCTGCCGGTGGTGGAGCTGCGCAAGGTGGTGCCGTTCGTGGGCGTCATGCAGGCCATCAACTCCATGCTGGTCAGCGACTCGGTAGGCCACCTGCAGCAGGCGGACGCCGCCACCCGTGCCATGGCTGCCGAGCTTGCCCATGGAGCTTCGCTCGACAAGATCCTGGGCGTGCTCGCCGGCATCACCGGTTCTGCCGTCAAGCTCACCTCCCCCTGGGGCGTCACCATGGGCAGCGCGGTGCCGGAGGGCTGGAGAGATGAGGTGGACGGGGAAGGAACAGCGGACGACGACGGCCCCGGGGCGGGCGCGCACGGCGCCTTTTACGCGGTGCCCGGCGGAACGGCCATCACCGTGGACATCCCCGTGCGTGGGGTCCTCATGGGACGGCTCGAAGTGCATGTGCCGGAAGATGCGGACACCGCGCTCGCGCAGGTGGCCGGGGAACGGGCCGTGGACATCCTGGGCCTGGCGCTGCTGCAGCACACACCTCCCGGGCTGCATGCCCTGGCCGGCGCTGAGCTGATGCGCGCGGTGCTTAACTCCGCGCCGGAGTGGCGCCTGGAGCAGCTGGCTCCCGGCGCCGGCTTTCCTACTGGCTCCCCCGCCGTGGTGGCGGCCATCCATGCCGCCTCACCGCAGGAGCTGCGTGGCGCCGTCGAAAACTTCCTGGGTTCGCGCCGCATCCCCTGCGCCGCCTACCTTGACGACGCCGAACTGGTGGTGATGATCGGACTCCCCTGCACCGGGACGGCCGGCGAGCGGCGGACGCTCCTGGAGTCCCTGCAGGCCCTGGAAGGTGATCACGATGCGGTGATCGCCGTAGGGCCGCCTGCCGGCAGGGTGGCTGAGGCGGCCTGGTCACTCGCGGAGGCGCGCCGGGCCCTGGAAGTGCGGCAGATCCGGCGGCGTAATGCGTCGGCGCGCCGACGGTACCCGGCCCGCGGCCTGGTGGTTATCGATGCGGAAGACGTCGCGGTGGAGAGCCTGGCCCTCACGGTGGTGGACGCTTCGGCGCGGGAAGCGTTTGTCAGCCGGCAGCTGGGGGCCGTCCTGGAGCATGATGCGCAACGGCAGTCCCAGCTGTTGGAGACCCTGCAGGTGTGGCTGGACTCGGGCTGCAACACGGCGCAGTCCGCCCGCGAACTGCACCTGGAGCGGCAGTCGATGCACCACCGCCTGCAGCGGATCTTCGAGTTGTGCGGCGGTGATCCGCGCGGCACCGGGCGGCTCGCGGCGCTGCACCTTGCGGCCCGGCTGGCGGGGCTGCCGTGACCGGTGGGAAGTTCGCGATGATGGCGCACTCCCCGGATTTCAGAAGCGGCTGTAGTCGAGTGAACCCGCGAAGATAACAGGAATCGCGGTCACGCAGGACGCAGTCCCAGGACACATTCCTCCTGGCTTTAAGACTTGTTAGGTTGTTCCCGCCGCTGCTCCGCGGCGCAGATGGCCTTTCGGATCTCGCCTTTCGGCGCGGCGGCCAGTGGCGAGGAACCAGATCAAGACTGCGAGGCTGGCGGCGCCGATGACCAGGTGGACGACGACCACTGAGAGGTCGGTCCGGATGCCCCCGGTGAGGTTGTCGAGAACGGCCGAGACAGCGAATACGACGCCGCCGAGTGCAGATACCAGCAGCAGCCCGGGAGCTGCCGTATAGCCGAAGGGACGCCTGGCCCACAGGAGGACCCCGGCCAGGATCAGCACCGGAGTGCCGAGGATCCAGTCGGCGACCCAGTGCCCACGCCAGGCCGCCTCCGTCGCGCTGCTGCCGAACGCACTAACGGCCGTGACGACGAGCCCCGCGTAGGCGAGCACGCCGATCACCGTCAGGAAAGCGCCCACGGCCCTGGCCGGGGCGCCGGAGAATCGCTCCCGCAGGGCCGTCCCGTCGATCGCGGTTGACAAAGATGCAAGACCGAAGGCGGCCGCGAGGAAGACCACGGCGTCGTCGAAGAGCAATGGCGTGAACGGCGCCCCAATCAGATACGGCATATAGGCGTAGGCCAGATAGAACAGGCCCCCTGGCCACAGCAGCAGCGCGGTCAGCGAACCACGGCGCGCGAACCACAAGGCAGCCAGGACGAGCACCACGACGATCAGGTTCGCCGCGTCCGCTCCCTGGGAGACCAGGACGGACTGGGACTGGGCATACCTGCCCACCCCTGCCCCCAGCCCTACGCCTGAGGCCACGACGACGGCGGCCGCGGCGGCGACGGAGGCGCCCGTCGCCTTTCCGAGTCCGTGCCGCACAGGAAGGGTTTTGTCCATTTCATGCACCTCGTTCGTCCGGGCCCCGGTCCTTTCACGGCGGCCGGGTCCAGCAGGTATCAGCTCAAATTCGCCCGGAATGCGCCCATTCGGCCTACTGGTACTGTGCGACAGCGGAGTACATCATGACGCCCGCCGCCACCGCGGCGGCGAATGCGCCCGTGGTGGTAGCCCAGGTCAGTACCGAGCGTTCCCTGTAATGAATGATGCCGACGAGTCCAAGTGCTGTGGCTGATGCTGCTGGTCCGACGCATGCCTGGCCAAGGGCGTGCCACACCCAGGCGGCGGACGGGACGTCCATCATGGGCAGCAGAATGATCCATGCGACGAGGGCCGCCAGGACGGTGATGCCCGCGAAGAGCAGACTCCAGCGTCCGGCTGCCGATCGTGGGGTGATTGCCAGTGACATGTCTTACGCGCCCGGGTGGAGTACAAAAAGGTTGATAAAGAAGGTAAAGATAAAGAGGGCCAGCTGTGCCGGGCCGGCGACCAAGGCGATAGCTGCCAGCACCGACCGGTCCCGGTAACTGATAATTCCGGCCAGCGCGAGGGCCGGAGCGGCCCCTGCAGCTGGTGTCAGGACGGCCCAGGGGCTGTACGCGAGAACCAGGCCGACCACCAGGAAGACCGCGGCCCACCATCCGACCGGTGTTGTCGGCAGGAAGCGGATGGTCTCTCCGTCAGCCCGGAACGCCGCGAGGATGAACAGTACGGCCGACACGGTGAGGGCATAGGTCGCTGTGGAGATGAACACGTCCGGGGTGACGGGAAGCTGCGCCCCCGGCGTGAAGAGTACCTGGGCAGCAGCCATGATCGCGGCCGATAGGATGAAGAACGCAAGGGCCCAGTAGCCCAGCCGCGTGCGGGCTACGCGGTGTTTCCGCACCTGGGCTGCGATCCCTGTTGCGGCGCTGAGAACAAAACTGCCGACGACGACAGTTGCCCAGATAACCTCCCCCGTAGGTGGTTCCCCAAACGGTATCGACGCCACGGTCATGGCCACAATGAATAGCACCACGGCCGTTCGCGAAAGCCAGACAACCGGCAGCGCGGGCCTGTGGGCAATTGGGGACGAAATTGGAATTGCCATCGAAGACTCCACATGACACTCGGCCTGAAGGACATTGCGTCCCTTACGAGGATCCCTTTCTCGATACGCCGGGGCTAGGGCTCAAAGTCCTGCAGCGGTGTGGCTCACTATCCACCCAGACATCAAAAAGCCCTCCATGCCTGCGTTTCCAGAAGTATGCTTACCGGGCCACGCCGGGCCGGTCGGATTGGAAAAGGGGTGCAGTCTATGTCCAAGCGGGATACTTCCTCGGTGGGTGCACCGTGCTGGGTGGATACCTGGCAACCGGATCCCAGGGCCGCCAAGGAGTTTTATGGCGGACTTTTCGGCTGGAGCTTCGATGATGCAATTCCATTGTCCGGGTTCGAGGGTGAATACTTCCCGGCCCGTCTTGACGGACGCCTGGTTGGTGGCGTGGGGCAGGCCCCGCCGCAGTCGCCTGCGGGATGGCTGACCCACGTGCGTGTGGGTGACGTTGGCAAGCAGGTTGCCCGCGCGGAGCAGGCCGGGGGCCGGCGGCTCGGGGCCTTTGGTGCCCTGGCCTCTGCGGCACTGGTAGCCGACTCCTCCGGCGTGCTGTTCTGCCTGCGGCAGGCGGGGGAAAATGACGGCATTGAACTGGCCGACCAGCCGAACTGTTGGGCCATGAGTTCCCTGCACACCCCCGATATTGGAAAGGCGCAGGAGTTTTACCGGACGATGTTCGAGTGGGAGCTGACGTCTACGCCGGGCGCTCCCTTTTCACTGTGGCTTCGTGAAGGCCGGGTGGTGGCAGTGGTTACCGCCACCGACGGCGCCGATGTTCCCCCGCACTGGAGTGTGAACTTCGCGGTCAGCGATGCGGACGATACTGCAAGCCGGGCTGTTGCCTTGGGTGGCGGGACTGTCCTTGCCCCCTCCGATACCCCGGGGTTCAGGAGCGCTGTGATCAGGGACCCCTGGGGCGGCGTCGTCGCAGTCAGCGCCGCCACCGCCTGACTGGGCAGCGCTAGCTTGACGTCCGCCCGCCCAGCCGCGTGGTGACCTTGGCGGCGGCAGCCACGCAGGCCTCGCCCAGGCTCTCGAACTGCTCCTTGGACACCCGGAACCGTGGCGCCGGAATCAGGACGGCTGCCACCACGTCTCCCCGGTGGTCGCGGACGGGGGCGGCAACGCCTACCTCGTCCATGGACGATTCGCCATAATTGCCGGCCCATCCCCTCCGCCCCACGTCCTGGAGCCTTGCCTCGTAAGCTTCGAGGCCGGCGTCGTCCAGTCCCGGATAGGTGATGGTCCCGCTGCGCAAGAGTTCGCGCACCCGCTCGGCCGGCAGGGTGGACAGGAAGACCTGGACGGAGGCGCTCATCGCGTCGCGGTAGCGCGCCCCCAAGGGCGTGGTGTGCTTGATCTGGTGGTGGCTGGCGATCTGCTCCACGCAGACGGCCTCATCGCCGTTCCACAGCATGAGGGCGCTGGTTTCCCCGGTCTGCTCGGTCAGCTGCCGCAGGACGGGGTAGGCGACCCGGCGTTCCTCCATCTCGGCCAGCAGCGGGCCGGCCACGGCGATCAGGCCCAGGCCCAGGCGGAACCGCTTGGTCTCGGGATCACGTTCCACCAGGTTCTCCTGCTCGAAGGTCGCCAGGATCCGGGAGACGCTGCTTTTGTGCATGCCCACCCGGTTGGCGATTTCCGTGACGCCGAGCAGGGGCTCGTCGGCGGTGAAGGTGCGCAGGACGGCGATGGCATTGACGACGACGGAAGCGCCTTTCGCATCCGTCCCGCCGTTGGTGCCGGTTCCGTTGCCGTTGGCGTCTTTGGCTTGTGCAGGAGTCATGGTGGACACCATCTTTCCTCATAAAACGGCGGAAGCGGCGCCACGTGTCCGTGACGCCGCCCTGCCGGTGCTGCTGGTTAGGCCTCGATGATGTTCTTCTCCGGGCCGAACGGGAACTTGGTGATGTTCTCGACAGTGTTGTCTTCGCCGATGACCAGGATGTCGTGCTCGCGGTAGCCGCCGGCGCCCGGCTGGCCGTCCGCCACGGTGATCATCGGTTCCATGGAGACCACCATGCCCGGCTCAAGGACGGTGTCGATGTCCTCGCGCAGTTCCAGGCCGGCTTCGCGGCCGTAGTAGTGGCTGAGGACGCCGAAGGAGTGGCCGTAGCCGAAGGTGCGGTTGGCGAGCAGGCCGTGGCTGATGTAGATCTCGTTAAGCTCGGCGGCGATGTCCTTGCAGACGGCGCCGGGCTTGATGAGTTCCAGGCCGCGGCGGTGTACCTCGACGTTGATGTTCCACAGCTCCAGCGAGCGCTCGTCCGGCTGGCCGAGGAAGAGCGTGCGCTCCAGGGCGGTGTAGTAGCCGGAGGTCATGGGGAAGCAGTTGAGCGAGAGGATGTCGCCCTTCTGCAGCTTCCGTGTGGTGGCCCAGTTGTGGGCGCCGTCGGTGTTGATGCCGGACTGGAACCACACCCAGGTGTCGCGGACCTCGCGGTGGGGGAAGGTCCGGGCGATCTCGTGCACCATGGCCTCGGTGCCGGCGAGGGCAACCTCGTACTCGGTGATGCCCTCGCGGATGGCTTTGCGGATCGCTTCGCCGCCGAGGTCGCCGATGCGGGCTCCGTGCTTGATGACTTCGATTTCCTCGGCGGACTTGATCATGCGCTGGCGCATGGCGTCCTGGGAGACGTCCAGGAGTTCGGCTCCCGGGAAGGCGGCGGCGATCTTCTCGCGCGTCAGGCCCGGAAGGAAGTCGTCCTCGACACCCAGGCGGGCTGCCTTGACGCCGCGCTGGCGCAGGGCCTCCTGCAGGCCGAAGTAGAAGTTGTCGCGGCGCCAGTCGGTGTAGACGATGTTCTCGCCGTAGGAGGTGCGCCATGGCATGCCGGCGTCGATGTTTGCGGTGACCGTGACCGAGTCATCCGCGGTGACCACCAGGGCGTAGTTGCGGCCGAACGTGGTGTACAGGAAGTCGGAGTAGTACTTGATGCCGTGGTAGCTGGTCAGGATGACGGCATCCAGGTCCTTGGCGGCCATGATCTGCCGCAGTCCGCCCAGGCGGCGCTCGAACTCTGCGTCGGAGAACGTGAGCTTGCCCTTGGAACCGTTGTGCAGGACCTTGAGGCGCTCGAGCTCTGCGATGGAGGATGCGTTGTCGGCGGTGATAGTCACGTAAGTGTGCCTTTCTGGGTGTGGTTGGGTTCCAGCGCTGCTGTGTTTGCGGCGCTGCTGCTTGTGATGTGAAGGATGGTGAAGGGGCCTGGCGGCAGGTCAGACGTGCTTGAGCGGCTTGCGTGAGGTTTCCGCGGCGAACAGCACGGCTATCAGGGACACCGCCGACGCCGCCACCAGGTACCAGCCGGGAGCAAGCTTGCTCTGGGTCAGGCCGATCAGCAGGGTGGCCATGAAGGGTGCGGTACCGCCGAACAGGGCATTGGAAAGGTTGAAGCTGACCGCGAATCCGCTGTAGCGGACCTTGGTGGGGAAGAGCTCGGCCAGGAAGCTGGGCAGCGTTCCGTCGTTGAGGGTGAGCATGCCGCCCAGCAGGATCTGGACCAGCACGATGACCAGGAAGTTGCCGGTGTCCAGCAGCATGAAGGCCGGAACCGTCAGCAGCATGAACAGCACGGAGGCGGTGATCAGCATCCGTTTGCGGCCGAACCGGTCCGAGGCCATGCCGGTGAGGAAGATGAAGCCGATGTAGCTGGCCAGGGCGATGGTGGTGGCAAGGAAGGATTCGGTGGAGCCGAAGCCCAGTTCCGCCGAGAGGTAGGTGGGCATGTAGCTGAGGATGACGTAGAAGCCGACGGCGTTGAGCAGCACGGCCCCGCAGGCGATCACCAGCTGCTTCCGGTAGGTCCGGAACATGTCGAACACCGGCGCCTTGACGGCCTGGTCCTCCTCCGCCGCGAGGGCACGGAACGCGGGGGTGTCCTCGAGCTTGGTGCGAATGTACCGGCCGATCAGGCCCATGGGGGCGGCGAGCAGGAACGGCAGCCGCCAGCCCCAGTCATGCAGCTGTTCGGTGCTGAGGACGGAGCTGAGCAGTGCCGCGATCAGCGAGCCGAGGAGCAGCCCGGCGGCGGTGCTGGCAGGCACGACGGCGGCATAGAGTCCGCGCCGGTTGGCCGGGGCGTACTCCACCAGGAAGGCGGAGGCTCCGGCGTACTCGCCGGCTGCCGAGAATCCCTGGACGATGCGGACCAGCAGCAGCAGGACCGGCGCCAGGAGCCCGATGGTGGCGTAGCCGGGGATGAGGGCGATGCAGAAGGTAGAGACGGACATGATGACGATCGACAGCGACAGGGCCTTGCGCCTGCCGACCTTGTCGCCGATGTGGCCCCAGACGAAGCCGCCCAGCGGCCGGACGAAGAAGGAAATGGCGAAGACCGCGAAGGTTGCCAGCAGCGCGGTCTGCCGGTCAGCCTCCGGGAAGAAGACCGAGGAGATGACGGCGGCAAGGTAGCCGTAGACGGCATAGTCGAACCATTCGACGAAATTGCCGATGAAGCTCGCAGTGACCACCCGGCGCCGTACATCTTTGCTGGGCACGTCGTAGCTGGCCGCTTCTTTGCTGGGCATGGCGCTGGCAGCGCCGGCGGGGGCAAGGCCGCTGGCGCCATCGGCAATGGCTCCTGCCCCGGGAAGGTTTGATTCGGTGCGCATGTAACCACCAGTGAGAGTTGGAGTTGCAGAGATTGCAACGTGGTTGTCTCAACATAGGTCGTGATACGCGCCACAGTCAATAGCTTTTCGAGTAACCGCACGCAATATTTCCAGCCCGAGACTGCGCAGGGAAGCACTGCGGGGCCCCTTCGCCCGATCGGCGAACCAAGTTGCAAGAGAAGCAACATCGTTGAGATAAGCGAGAGATCCTGATAGAAATCTGGAACGGAAAGGGACACGCATCCAAGCAAGAAACAGGCCCAATGGCACAGGCCCCGATCGCCCCCGCGCGTGCATACTTGCGGCATGGACGACCACACAGCGCGAAAACCGGACCGGATCCTTCTGGCGATTGTCGGCGTCGTGGCTGTGCTGGTGGTAGTGGCGCTGGCCGTCGTCTTCTCCCGGGGCGGACCGGCCCCGCTGGATGAGGCCAGCCCGGCGGGTGTGGTCCAGCGGTACAGCGCCGCGGTGATCGACGGCGATACTGCCACCGCAGACTCCTACCTCACCGACGCCGCCCGGAGCACGTGCCGCGGTTCCTACCCGGGGGCGCCACGGCCCACGCGGGTGGTGCTGATTTCGACGACAGAGCGCGCCGATACTGCCACGGTGAGGGTCTCGCTGGTCCAGACGTCCCCGGGCGGCCCCTTTGGTTCGTCCGAGTATGAGTCCGAGGACGCCTTCTCCCTCATCAAGGTGAACGGAAAATGGATGATCGACCAAGCGCCCTACCCGCTGATGTCCTGCACGGGAATGCCGGTGAAGCAATGACGTCCCAAGTCGCCACCACTCCCCCGGGGGCGCCCGCCGGCGGAACACTGGCGTCCCTGCGCCGCCTGATCCTGTACGTCCTGCTGTTCGCCCTGGTGGTCATCATGGCTACCGGCCTCAGCGGGCTGCTGGAGCGGCTGTTCACCTCCGCCTCCATCCTGGTGTCCGGCGGCGTGGCGGGACTCGCACTGTCCCTGGCTTTCACCCTGATCGGCGGACCGCTGGCGCTCCTGCTCTGGTGGTTTGTCTGGCGCCGGCTGGACGACGAATCGGAGCGGACCGCCGCCGGCTGGGGCTTCTACCTGACCGCGATGTACGCGTTCTCGCTGATCCTCTTCACCACTTCCTTCCTGAATCTTGCCTCGTCCTTCATCGCCACCCAGAAAGCATCATGGGAGTCACCCCTGGCCAACGGACTGGTCTGGGCAGGCATCTGGCTGTGGCACCGGTGGATGTGGAAGCACCCAGCGAAACCGTCGACGCACCTGGAGGACGTGCGGGCCGTCGTCGGGTCCCTCTTTGGCCTGCTGCTAGGCGCAGGCGCAGGGATTGGCGCCCTCAGCGCCCTGCTCGACGTCGCCATCCGGGGCTTCCCGCTGACCGCAGCCTTGGAGCCGTGGTGGTACCCGGTGCTGCGGTCAGTGGTGTGGGCGGCCGGTGGAACCGCGGTGTGGTGGTGGCACTGGTTCCGGGAAGGCGGCCGGCGTTTCCAGACGGGCCTGGTGGACGCCGCCATGATCGCCGCGGGCATCTTCGTTGCCGGCGCCGCGGCCCTGGGCGGCCTGGGCGTGGTGCTGTTCGTGCTCCTGCGGCTCGCGTTCGACCGGAGCGACCCGGAAAACCTGCTGCTGGAACCCTTGGCCCCCGCCATTGCCTCGGCGCTGATCGGCACCCTGGTGTGGCGCTACCACCGCAGCGAATCCGCGTCCCGCTCCGCCAGGACCAGGCGCGCCAGCCTCCTGGTGACCTCCGCCGTCGCGCTGGCGGCCGCCGCGTCCGGCATCGGCGTGGTGGTGAATGCGCTGCTGGCCGCAGCCGTGTCGCCGCTGGCCGGCAGTGCCACCCGCACCCTGCTCCTCGGCGGCATCAGTTCCCTTGTGGTGGGCGGCCCCGTGTGGTGGCTGGCGTGGAAGCCGCGGCACCAGCCGCGGACTGCCGCCGAGATCCCGCCGGGCCGCCGCGTGTACCTCGTGGCATTCTTTGGCGTCAGCGCAGTAGTTGCGCTCATTTCGTTGCTGGTGATTGGCTACCGGCTCTTCGAGTTCCTGCTGGGCGACGTCTCCGGCGGCAGCGTCATCGACCGGATCCGGGCACCGCTGGGGCTGCTGGTGGCGGCCGGACTTGTCGCCGGGTACCACTTTGCCCTGTGGCGGCACGACCGGGAACTGCTGGCAGCAGAGGCTCCTGCGGGCAGGCGGGTGATTGAGCGCCTCACGCTGGTCTGCCCGCGTCCGGCGACTGTTGCCGAAGCCGAGGCACTGGTGCGGGGCGTTGCCGAGGCGGTCGGCGGGGCCAAGGTGACGGCCTGGTGGCGGGCGGACGACGGCGGAACGGCACCTGTTGCGGCGTCCCCAGGCGTGGCGTCCCCAGAAGCCGCGTCCCCAGTCGCGCCGGACGTTGTCCGGCGCGTGGTGGCAGCGGTGGACGGTGCTGCGCTGGATGGCGCGCGGCACGTCCTGGTGGTCCTCGGACCGGGTGCGGGGGCGGAAGTCATCCCCTTGGCGGGCGGCGGGCGCAGCCGTTAGGGGCCCGTGTCAGCGGACGACGGCGGGCGCGTCCCGCCGTCGTCCGTCCTGCAACGCGTCAGGAGACTCCGGCGATGACTCCGTCGATGCGTGCCAGCAGGCCGGGCCAGCCGTTGCCCATCCCCTCGATGGCCTGCCGCCCCATGGGCGTGTCCAGGCGGAAGCCTGCGTGTTCGTGGTGAAGGACGGTGCCGCCGTCGACCGGTTCCAGCCGCCAGGTGATGGTGGTGTCCAGCATGCCTTCGGAAAAGAGGAAGCTGATGGACGTGCCGGGGTCCACGCTGAGGACTTCGCACTGTTGCTGGCCCCACGTGCCCATGTCCATGGTGAAGCGGTGGCCGACGACCGCGGAGATGTCGCCGGGCGCCCACCAGCGGGCCAGCAGTTCGGGCGTCGTCAGCGCGGCCCAGACCGCAGGGGCGGGGTGCGGGAAGCGGCGTTCGAGCCGGATGGCGTTCTCGGTCATGTCGGTTTCTCCTCGTCCAAAAGGTCTGCCAGGGCATCCAGCCGCTGGTTCCAGTAGTGCTCGAAGTGCTTCACCCAGCCGCCGATTTCAGCGAGGGCGGCGGGCTGGAGGTGGTACACCCGGTTCCTGCCCTGCCGTTCCTCCCGGACCAGCCCCGCCTCACGGAGCACGGCGAGGTGCTCGGACGCCGCCGGGCGGCTGAGGTCCAGCAGGCCGGTCAGCTCTCCGGCCGTCCGTGGTCCTTGCCGCAGCTCGTCCAGGATGGTGCGCCGCGCCGGGTTGGACACGGCGGCGAAGACATCGTTGAGCACGCAGTGCAGTATATGTCGGAAATTTCCGACGCATCAACGGGAACTGGATTTCACTGTCCCCCGTACTGCATCGGATGGTCCCGCGCGAGTCTAGCCGGGCCGCAGCGGCGGGATTAGGCTGGGCGGATGTTGACTATCGGAACGATCGTCCTCGGCGTCAATGACGTCGCCGCCGCTACAAACTTCTGGAACGCCGCCCTGGGCTATGTGCCGCGGGAGCCGCGTGACGAAACGTGGGTGACCCTTGCCCCGGCGTCGGGACCCGGAGCCCACCTGTCCCTCATGCTGAGCGAAACCCCGGTCCAGGACCACCCGCGGATCCACCTGGACCTGTATGCGGAGGACCAGACAGCCGAGGTGGAGCGGCTGGTCTCGCTCGGCGCCAAACGCGTGGACTGGGATCTCTACCCGGAGGACCCCGACTTCGTGGTCCTCGCCGACCCGGACGGGAACCGGTTCTGCGTGATCGACAAGAGCCCGCGGTAGCCCTGCAGGCAGTTCGAGGAGGAACCGGGCATGGAAGTCGTCACCATCGAAACGCCGCAGTTGGGCGACCGCTCGTACCTTGTCCATGACGGCGAGGTGGGTGTGGTCATTGACCCGCAGCGCGACACGGACCGGGTGGATAAGGCCATCGCCGACGCCGGCGTGAGGATCACCCATGTGGCGGAGACGCACATCCACAACGACTACGTCACCGGGGGTTTGCAGCTGGCACGGGACCACAACGCCGCCTACCTGGTCAGCGCGGAGGACAACGTCCCCTACGAGCGCCAGCCGATCTCGGACGGCGACTCCGTGCGGGTGGGACGGATGGTCCTCAAAGCCGTGGCAACCCCGGGGCACACCCACCACCACCTTTCCTACATCGTCACGGACGGCGACCGGCAGGCCGTGTTCTCCGGGGGCAGCCTGCTGTACGGCTCGGTGGGCCGCACCGACCTGGTGAGCGAGGAGGACACCGTGCCGCTCACCCACCACCAGTACGCCTCGGTGCGGAAGCTTGTGGAGGAAGCGGGCACGGATGCCGGGCTCTACCCGACGCACGGGTTCGGTTCCTTCTGCTCCTCCGGCCCGGCCAGCGGGGCGGAGTCCTCCACCATCGGCGAGCAGCTGGCGGAGAACCACGCCCTCACGGACCCCGACGAGGAGCACTTTGTCCGCGAACTGATCCACAACCTCACGGCCTACCCCTCCTATTACGCGCACATGGCCCCGATCAACCTGGCAGGGCCCACGGCACCGGATCTGGACGTGCCCGATTCCTTGGACGGGGAAGAGCTCGCCGCCCGCCTCGAGCGGGGCGAGTGGGTGGTGGATCTGAGGAACCGCATCGCCTTTGCCGGCAACCACCTTCGCGGCAGCGTCAGCTTCGAGTATGGCGACGGCACCAAGTTCACCGCTTTCCTTGGCTGGGTGCTGCCGTGGCACGAAAAGCTGACACTCGTGGGTGAGCGCCAGGACGTGGAGGACGCCATCCGGGATCTCTCACGCATCGGCATCGACAACCCGGACGCGGCCATCGGTGCCGGACCTGCGGACCTGGCTCCCGGGGCCGCCACCTCCTCCTATGAGAGCGTGGGCTGGCAGGAGGTGCTGCAACGGCCGAAGGAGGACCGAATTCTCGATGTCCGCCGCACCGATGAGTTCGAGGAGTCCCATATCCAGGACGCCGTCAACATACCGCTTCACGAGCTGCTCCGGCGGATGGACGAGGTGCCCGCCGGGCGGCTGTGGGTGCACTGCGGCTCCGGCTACCGCTCGGCCGTGGCGGCGAGCCTCCTGCAGCGCGCCGGCCGGGACGTGGTCCATGTCGATGCGAAGTTCCGCCATGCAGAGGAGGCCGGGCTCACCCTGGTGCGCCACCAGTGAGGAGCGGACGACGGCGGGTGGGCGCGCCCGCCGTCGTCCGTTTCCGTGTCGCTCCATGTTGTGGTCGCCGGTACCCCGTGTTGCTGGCACACTGGCCCAATGAACGCCGCACTCACACCTTCGCGCCGGCCCGGCATCCGTGCCGCGATGTTTGTCGATTTCGACAATGTCTTCACAGGCCTGCAAGCGCTGGACCCGCAGGCGGCAAAGCGGTTCGCGGAGGACCCCAAACACTGGGCCGACGCGCTGTCCGGCGGTGGATCCGGAGAGGGGGCACGGCGCTTCCTGATCCGCAACTGCTACCTGAACCCCATGGTGTACTCGAAGTACCGCACGTATTGGACCCGCGCCGGATTCCGGGTGATCGACTGCCCCTCCCTGACGCAAAGGGGGAAGAGCAGCACGGACATCAACCTGGTGCTCGATGCCATGGACGCCCTCTCCGGAAGCGGCGGCATCGAGGAGTTCTTCATCGCCTCGGCCGATGCCGACTTCACGTCCCTGATCCAGCGGTTCCGCGCGGCCGACCGGATGACCACCGTCATTGCTGCCGGTGCAGTCGCCTTCGCCTACCGGGAGATGGCGGACCACGTGGTGGAGTCGCATGACTTCGTGGCGATCCTTAACGGCACCACGGCCGAACCGGTGCACGCTGTTGCTTCCGGGAAGCAGCCGGAGGCCGCTGCGGCAGCCACGACGAAGGCAAGAACCTTGTCGCCCGCTGTCCGCGAGGTGGCAGAGTTCATCCGGTCCGCCCCTGGCCCGGTGGTGGGTGCGATGGTCGCCCACCGGGCGCTCACTGCCGACCCTTCGTTGAAGACGGACTGGGGCGGCTTTGGAAAGTTTGGGACGTGGGTATCCCAGATCGGGAAGAACGTTGAGTATTCGGCGGCGCAGGGTGGCTGGGTCTGGGACTCGAAGCGGTTCTCGTTCGAAGATGTTCCCGTCCCCGCCGATGTCCAGCAGGGGGTGGAGGAGCGGGTTACCCGGGTGACGGACGTGCCGGCGCTTTCGGCAGCCCAGTTCCGGCAGATCTTCGAGGCCATGGCAGAACGGCTGCGGGAGCAACCGCCCCTAAGCCGGACTGAACTGTCCCGGCAGGTGCGGGACGATTGCGTCAATGCCGGGCACCCGGTTTCGCGCAGTGCCGTCAGCTTTGTCCTGCAGGGCCTCGCCTACGCCAACTTCCAGCTCACCGACCAGGCAACAGCGCAGGAGTTGGCGGCAGCATGGACCCAAAACGTGGAAGAACTATGCCGCGTGGCGCTGCTGGAGTTCGACGCCGCAGAGAAGCAGGCCGTCCGCCGCTGGGCCAGCGGCGGACTCCTGGACAGCTGATCCCGCCGCACCCCGGGCAGCGGGTACATTGGGGGCGATGATTTCCATTGACCGGGACGATCCCGCACGCGCCGATGTCCACCAGCTCCTGAGCGAGCACCTGGCCGACATGTTCGCCACCTCGCCCGCGGAAAGCGTCCACGCCCTGGACCACTCCGCGCTGTCCGCGCCGTCGATCACGTTCTGGACGGCCCGCCAGGACGGGAAGCTGCTGGGGTGCGGTGCGCTCAAACTCCTCGATCCGCCGGGTGGCCCATCCCCGCATGGCGAGATCAAGTCCATGCGCACCGCTTCAGACGCGCGGGGACGCGGCGTGGCCACCCTCATGCTCGGGCACATCCTCGACGACGCCCGGGCCCGCGGCCTCGTACGCGTCTACCTGGAGACCGGCACCGAGGACTACTTCGCTCCCGCGCGGCGCCTGTATACGCGGCACGGCTTCACTGAATGCCCGCCGTTCGCCGGCTACGTCCTGGATCCCAACAGTGTGTTCATGGAGCTGCGCCTGGCCTAGTGGCCCGTCCGCGGTGGGCCGGGGGTCCTAGACTTCACCACGCCAGCCGCCGGTCTCCGTGCCGCGCGATTCAATGAAGTCCTTGAACTTCCGCATGTCGGCCTTGACCTGCATCTCGTCGATCTTCAGCGCTGCGCCTGCCTTTTCAGTAGCGGTTTCCGGCGCCCATTCGAAGTGGACTTTGACCTTCGTGTGGCCGGCATCCAGCGGAGTGAACCGAATGATGCCGGCGTGGGACTTGCCGTCGATGCTGCGCCAGGCGATCCGGTCATCCGGCTCCTGGTCAACGATTTCGGTATCGAATTCCCGCCGAACACCACCCACGTTGGTCACCCAGTGGTTGGTGGTGTCGGTCAACTGGGTGACAGTTTCCACCCCGGACATGAACTGCGGAAAGGATTCGAACTGGGTCCACTGGTTGTACGCGGTCCGCACCGGGACTGCAACTTCAACGGTCTCTTCGACCTCTTCAACGTGTGCCATCTGCTTCCTCCTCCATGACGGACGGCCGCAAGATCGGACCGGCAGCACTGGCCATCCTGCCAGTCAGGCAGCCGCCACCTTTGCACGATAGATCCGGCGGCTACCTGTGTCCAGACCTCCGCAATTGCCGGGCGGACGACGGCGGGTGGGCGCCCGCCGTCGTCCGCCCCACGGACGTGCACCTGGCGACATTGACCGCCCCCGTAGGCTACTGGGTAGGCCGGACACTGAGGGCGGCCCGGGCCTCGAAGGGAACATCGAGTGGACAGTAGTGCTGGTTACTGGTTCTTAAGTAGCGCCGAGCGGGGAAACGCGGCCACCGGCGTCCATGCCGGAGGTGCCGGATCCACGTCCTGGTCAGAGGGCAACCTTGTCCGGCCCCTGGTTCATGGCGCCACCTACTTCGCCCGGCTGCAGGAGGAGTTGTCCGCCCTGAACGCCGGGGACCGGGTGTGGTTCACCGACTGGCGTGGCGACGGCGACGAGCGGCTTACGGAGGACGGGCCCACCATCGGCGGGCTGTTGGCAGAGTTGGCACGAGCCGGTGTGGAAGTGCGCGGCCTGGTCTGGCGATCCCACGGAGAGCGCATCTCCGCACCCATGAGCGGCCGGTCCAACGAGCTGCTCAGCAAGCAGATCAATGACGCCGGCGGTGAGGTGCTGCTGGACCAGCGGGTCCGGCTCTTCGGCTGCCATCACCAGAAACTGGTGGTCATCCGCCGCCGTGACGACCCTTCCCGGGACGTCGCGTTCGTGGGCGGGATCGACCTCTCCCACAGCCGCCGCGACGACGCCGGCCACGAGGGGGACCCGCAGGCGGTGGACATGGATCCCCGGTACGGAAAGCGGCCTCCGTGGCACGACGCCGCCCTTGAGCTTCGCGGCCCGGTGGTGGCAGATGTGCTGGAGTTGTTCGCGGAAAGGTGGAACGACCCCCATCCCCTGGACCGGCGCACGCCGTACCGGATGCTGCTGCAGCGCCTTGCGGACATGCCCCGGCACCCCAAGCCCCTGCCCGAAACCGCGCCGCCACCTCCGCCCGCAGGCCCCCACGCCGTGCAGCTGCTGCGCACCTACGGCGTGAAACATCCGCCGTTCCCTTTCGCGCCCGGCGGCGAGCGGAGCGTTGCCAAGGCCTACACGAAGGCCTTCGCGCAGGCCCGGTCGCTGATCTATATCGAGGACCAGTACCTGTGGTCGGCCGAGGTCGCCGGCGGAATCGCAGCGGCCCTCGAACAGAACCCGGAGTTGAACGTGATCGTGGTGGTACCCCGCTACCCGGACTCCGACGGTCCACTCGGAGGGCCACCCAAGCGGCTCGGGCAATTGAGCGCCATCGAGAAAATGCGCCGAGTTGCCCCCGACAGGTTTGGCGTCTTCAATCTGGAGAACAAGGCCGGGACCCCGATCTATGTCCACGCCAAGATCTGCATCATCGATGACGTTTGGTTCACCATCGGGTCTGACAACTTCAACCGCCGGTCCTGGACCGCGGACAGCGAACTGACCTGCGCGGTGGTCGATACCACTGCCAGCCAGGAAGAAGCATCCGGCGCCGATGCTGGTCCCCGCGCTTCCCGGCAGTTGCCGCACGCGCTCCGGCTCCAGCTCTGGGCGGAACACCTGGGCCTGGACCAGGACGACCCCCAGCTCCACACCCCTGGGAACTGGCTCGCGTTGTGGAATGCCGCCGCCGATGCCTTGGACCAGTGGCATGAAGCCAACGATGGCTCGCCCCGCCCCAAGGGCCAGGTGCGGCATCACAGGCCGAAACCCGTCACGCCCCTTCAGCGCCTATGGGCCAATCCCCTCAACCGGCTTGTGATCGACCCGGACGGCCGCCCCCGCAAGATGCGGGGCACCACGCGGTTCTAGGCGCTCGACAAAACGGAAGCGGGCGACGGCGGGTGGGCGCCCGCCGT
>NZ_JAIFZQ010000002.1:93480-310884 GCF_019710585.1 Arthrobacter sp. MAHUQ-56
CCCGCTTCCGTCTGGCGACTACTGGCTGAAGGCGACCTTTTCCCAGCTCAGGACGTCGGCGCCCTTGGCGCTGTTGGCCGCCACCGTGAAGCGGACGTAGTCCACGGCGTTGCTGGCGCCGTCCACCGTGATGCGCTGCAGGTTGTCCGCGGCGTCCGAGCCGTAGATGTCCAGCCAGGGCGAGCCCGCGGCAAGGGGCTGGTTCTCGGCGAAGACGTGGCTGTCGCCGTTGATCAGGTAGACGGGGGCGTCAAAGCTGTTGGTCTCCTCGACGATTGCCCGCACAATCGCGCGGAAGCCGGAGACAGCCGCGGGATCCGCGGTTGCTGCCTCGAGCAGCGAGGGATCGAACATGTCCGCCTGCTGCATGAGAACCACCGCGCGGTCGTTGCTGCGGCGGGCGTCCGCGAAGGTCTGGCGGATCTGGGCGATCACGGCGTCCGTTCGGTGCTCCACCTCGGCCAGCTGCTCCGGGGTGGCCGTGGTCTTGCCCAGGCCGGTCCACGGGAGGAGGGAGTTGTTGCTGCCTTGGATGTTCAGGACGGAGAAGGCAACGCGGTTCTGGGTGAAGCGGACATCCTCGGGGAGGCCCAGGTTTGCCTGGCTTTTGACGGGCATGGTGGCGCCAAGCGTCTTGCCGGGTTCGTTGAAGAAGACTTCCCGCAGCTTGTCCAGCCGCTCCAGCGGGTTGTAGGCGCCGTTGTTGGTGCGGTGGCAGTCCACCCACTCGTTGTCGCCGGGCGTGTAGACCAGCGGGTGCGAGAAGGTGTCGAACTGGTCGCGGATGTAGGAGAAGTACTCGTCGGAACAGACGGAGGAGCCGTTCTTGAAATCGCCCACGTGTGCTACAAACTTCAGGTCCTTGTCTGCGTTCAGGTCCTGAACGCGGGATGGGAACTTGGCGATCTCGGCGGCGCCGTAGGGGATGTCGCCGATGGCGGCGAACGTGAAGGCCTGGCTGCTGCCACTGCTGCTGTCGCGTGTGCCGTCTACGGCGGTTTCGGCGAAGGCGGGCTGGGACGCGAGGAGGCCCAACGCCAGGGTGAGCGCCGCCGTCGTACTTTTCACTGTCTTTGAAGGCATGGGGATGCTCTTTCCGGTGGGGTTAGGCGCCGCGGGCGGTGAGGAACTGCTGGAGGCCGGCGAGGTCGTCGGTGTTGATGTGGTCCACTCCGGCGTCGGCGAGTTCGGTCCACACCGCATCACGGGCGTCGCCGGGCTGGTCCGGGGTGGCCCAGAAGCGGACGCGGTAGCCGTTGGCGTGTGCGGTCTCGACGTATGCGTGCAGCTTGGCCCGCTCCAGCTCCGGCATGGGGCCGACGCCCTGCCAGGTGAAGAGCTTGGTCCAGTTGTTGCTGACCAGCGGCATCAGGCTGGCGGGCATCCCGGAGGTGAGGTCGCTGGCGCGTCCGTCGTAGAAGCTGAAGCGCTTGTCCTGCGCCTGCATGGTGGCCAGCGGGCGGTTGCCGCTGATGACGGCGGTGACGGGGCCGGTTTTGACGTTGCCGTTGGTATAGCGGCTCATGATGTCGTGGTGCTCCGCCAGTTCCTGTTCGATGGCGGCGTAGGTGGACTCGCCCTCGCTCTTGATGTCGATCAGGAGCTGCAGGCTGCCGTCCCACTGCGGGTAGACGCTGTGGCCGGGCTGGCTGCGGACCAGGTCCTCCAGCGGATCGAGGTAGAGGCTTTCCAGGGTGACGCCCTGCTTGGCGTCGGCGAGGTCGTGGGCCACGCGCAGTTCCCCGTCCACCAGCCACACATCCGCCTCGACGCTGGTGAAGCCGTGCTCCAGGGCGTCGAACAGCGGGCGGTCATGCTCGTAGTCGTTGTGGGCATGCGTCCCGGCAAGGGGCTGGCCGACGACGACGGGCGCCGGCGTGGGTGCCTCAGCCTGGGCTTGGGCGGGGACTGCTGCTGTCCCGGCCAAGGAGGCAAGAAGGGTGGCAACGGCGAGGGTGCTTTTTACGAACACGGAGTACTCCTGGTACCTCGGGGATTTCTTGCCCTGCCGTGGCGGCCGGGCGGAAGGGTGCGTGAAAAGACTGGTCGACCTGCAGAAACGGTTCGCGGCTTAGTGGTTGCTGGCTGGTAAACGAGAGGGAACAACCTCATGGGGCGCGAGTGAGTTCGGCCTGTTTACGGGTATGGCGGCTGGGGAGGGTCTACCGGCGCGCAGCGCAGCAGAACAGCGCAGCAGAACAACGGCGGACGCACGCCCAGGCTGCGTCCATGCCTCCCCTGAGCTGTAAGGCCTCCCCTGACATGAAATGGGGAAGCTGCATCCCTAACAGGCAATGAGGTAGTCCACGATCGCTGCTTCCAGAGGGCTGGTTTCTTCCGGCAGGCACCCCGGCGGCCAAAGTGTCGGTTCCCGGTCCAGCTGCTCGGCGTTGTACTTGCGGCCGGTGGGTGAGATCCAGGCGGGTGGCTCGTTTTTGGTGGCCGGCCCGGGCGTCCAGCCTGTTCGATGTTTGAGTCGATGGTGTTTGGGGCACAGCTGACCCAAGTTGCTGATCCCGGTGGATCCCCCGTGCTCCCAGGCGTTGAGATGGTCCGCTTCGTTGTCCTGGCTGTGGTTGCTGCAGCCGGGGAAAGTGCATTTTCCATCGCGCATCCGCAGCCACCGCTTCAACGATTCCGGGAGCCGGTAGCTGGTGCGGCCAATTTCCAGCGGCGCCCCGTCGCGGGGATCCACCAGAACCCGGTAGAACGAACCGGCACCGTCCGCGACAAGCTTGCGTGCCATCGACGCCGGGATCGGCCCGTAACCATCAAGCTCTGCGGGCTCCTCCGTGACGTCGAGGGCGGAAAAGACCGGGACCGTGACCAGCACATCCGCTTTGAGGGACGGCCCGGACCCGGCGGAGTGGCCGGCGTTCCCCAGCAGCCGCTCTGCCGCTACGTCCGCCTTGATCTGTGTCAGGGTCCGCGGCTCATCCGGGCTCTGCATCCCACGCGCCACGGCGGACGTCCTGTTCCAGATGGCACAGGCCTTATCCGCGGCCAGGTACAGCGAAACCCAAGCCATCCCGTTGCGGTCCGGCGAGTACTCCATCCGCCGGTCCTCAACCGACTTCGCGTGCCTGGCCTCAAGGGACTCCGGATGGTGGCGTTCCCGCCAGGCACGCACCTTCCGCCGGAAGCGGGCCGGCACCAACTCCCCCGGCGCGGCACCCCTGGCCGCGTTCGGCGCCTCCGGGTCCAGGAAGTGAGCCTCCAGCGCAGCGGCGCCGGCAATGCCCATCCCGGTGGTTTCATCGACGATGATCCGGGCGTGCTGCCAGGAAATCTTGCCGGCGTGCAGGGCATCCAGCGCCGCCGGCAAGGACGTGGTCAGCGCGTGCGCCTCCCCCAAAAGTGCGGACGCGGCACGTTCCCCGACGGTCAGAGCGCAGGCAACCTCCGCCACCAGGCTCATTTCGCGCGCTGACGACTCGTAGGCAGTTTTCGCCGGCGCCTCCAGCGCGTCCACTGCCTGTGCATAGTTCGCCAACAACCGGACTTTTGCTGCGGCAGTGACGGCTTCAATCCGGGCCACAACTGCCAGCCCGTCCAGGCATGAACCGGCAACAGCCCGCAACGGATCCGCATCAGCATTGCGGGCACCCCGCTCCGAGGCGTCCGGCGAACAGGCCAGGATGGCGGCAAGCTCGTCAGTCAGTCGGGCGAGGGATGTGACGGCAGCGGCCAACCCGGCCTTGCCTCCCGCTCCGACTACCGCTGTCGTCTCCATAACCAAACCCTGTCATGAGGGTCTGACATTGTGACTTCGGCTGCCCGCACTGGCCAATGCGGGCAGCCTTGGGCCCGCCATCCCCCCCGTGCAGTTTATTGGGCAGGCGAAGATCGATCCGGGCATTGGCGCGGTCATCAGGCTGCAGCCTGCGGCGCGGCCGGCCTTCAACATCAGCCCAGCCTGACCATGCTGCTGAAGGCCCCGCTGCTCAGGGCCAGCTACTGAAGAAGATCGGCTGGAACATCATGCCGGCGGACACCCAGGCAGAAAATCCAATCAGCCAGCGCTTCGGCTTTGAGCGCCAGACCGGCAGGACCGCCGCCGCATACCCGCGCGGAATGACATCACTCCTGGCGGAAGGCTGAAATGCCCGTGACCCGCTGGCCCAGGATCAGTGTATGGACCTCGTCCGTACCCTCATACGTTCGCACCGATTCAAGGTTGTTTGCATGCCGCAACGGCGAGTAGTCCAAGGTGATTCCGTTTCCCCCAAGGATGGTGCGCGCCTCACGGCAGATGGCAATGGCCTCCCGGACGTTGTTCAGCTTTCCTACGGAGATCTGCACCGGCTCAAGTGTCCCGGCGTCCTTCAGACGCCCTGTATGGAGCGCCAGCAGCGTTCCCTTATGGATTTCCAGCAGCATGTTCACCAGCTTTTCTTGTGTGAGCTGGTAACCGGCGAGGGGCTTGCCGAACTGGAGCCGGTCCTGGGCATAGGCGAGAGCGGTTTCGTACGAGTCCCTCGCGGCGCCCATGGCACCCCAGATGATTCCGTAGCGGGCTTCATTAAGGCACGAGAACGGGCCGCTGAGCCCGCGGGCGCCGGGCAGGAGTGCAGAGGACGGCAGCCGCACCTCATCCAGGGCGATGTCACATTGGATTGAGGCGCGCATGGACAGCTTGGAGTCGATGGGCGTCGCGGTGAAGCCGGGGGTGTCCGTCGGGACGATGAACCCGCGGATACCCTCAGCGGTGTTGGCCCAGATGACCGCAATCTGGGCCACGGAGGCAAGCCCGATCCAGCGCTTTGCCCCGTTGATGACCCAACCGCCGTCTCCGTCGGGTGCCGCAAATGTCGCCATGCTGGAAGGATCGGAGCCGGCTGTCGGCTCGGTAAGTCCGAAGCAGCCGATCTTCTCGCCCCGCGCCATCGCGGGCAGGTGCTCGTTCCGCTGCTCCTCGGACCCCCACTTGTGGATGGCACTCATGGCCAGGGAACCCTGGACGCTGACGAAGGTCCGAAGCCCAGAGTCGCCGGCTTCCAACTCCATGGCGGCGAGGCCGTACTCGACGGCGCTGCGGCCTGGGCACCCGTAACCCTTCAGGTGCATCCCGAGGACCCCCAACTTCCCAAGCTCGGGAACAAGCTCGAGCGGGAAGCGGGCGTCCTCGTACCAGCCGGCAATGTTGGGCCGGATTCGTTCATCCACAAAGTTACGGACAGTGCTGCGCAATTCCAGTTCCGCGGGGGTCAGGAGGCTGTCGAGGTTGAGCACGTCGTCGAAGACCAGGGCGGGTGCGGGTGCGGTTACGGTCACAGTGGTTCTCCTGGCAGGTCAAGGGGGCTGGCGTCGGAACGGGCGTGATATGCACCACCCGGTGACCTGAACCACTGTGCCAGTCCGATTGCCCTCCGATCCAATACCTAATAATGGTTCCGCTTATGCCCCATAAGCATCAATCAACGGTCAGTCCGGCGACGGAAGGACCTCTTCCGAGAGCCGAAGGACCTCGCGCAGCGCCGGGCTGGTGTTGTCCTTCCGCCAGACCAGCCGCAGTTGGATGGCGTCAGCCGGGTCTTCAAGGGGAAGGAACACGACACCCGGGTGGCTGAAGTTTTCCGGCACGGAGGAAACTGTCAGGGCGACACCAATCTCGGCTGCCACCAGCGCCATAAGCGTCTGGGAATCCGGCGCCACCTGGGCGATCTCCACGACGTATCCCGCGGCACTGGAGAGCCTCCGAAGGTGGTCATGGAGGATGGCGCCCGGGTGCTCCGGCAACGTGACGAAAGGCTGCCCCGCGAGGTCTGCCATGCGAAGCGAAGCTTGACCGCTGAGAGGGTGGCTTTCATACAGAGCTACGACAAGGCGCTCGTTGGCCACGATCCTCGAGTCGAGGACAGCAGGTATGAAATTCCAGCGGCCCAGGCCGATTTCCATGGCCCCGCCCATGACCTTGTCCATGGCCGGAAGGGCGAAGTTGGAGCTGGACAGCTCGAAGTCGATTCCGGGGTGTACTTCCCGGACCCGCTTGGCGAGCCTGCCAACCATCACATGCGAGGAAACCCCGGCAAAGGCGACCCGCACGCGCCCGGTTTCGCCGCGGCCCACTGAGGCAACCGCGAGGCGGCCGCGGCGGCACCCTTCCAGAATCTCGCGTGCTGGGCCGATAAGCGCCTCACCGGCGGCCGTCAACTGCACCGTCCGGGTGCTGCGAATGAACAGCGGCGCCTTCAGCTCATGCTCAAGCCGCTGGATGGACCGGCTCAGCGGCGGCTGAGCCATGTGGAGCCGACGCGCGGCCCTGCCGAAATGCAGTTCCTCGGCTACGGCGAGAAAGGCCCGGATCTGGTGTATCTCCACTCCCGCTCAGCTCCTGCCGGGGTAAACGTCGTTGTTCATAAGCCCAACATACAGAAGGGAGACCCAGCTGACATTGATGGCGTTGAGGTATCAGTCCGGCACCCAATGTGTATTGGACGCGAATCAGTCCGCTTGGGAGGGTAGGTGATGCAGACCACAAAGCGGAGGAAGCAGATGACACAACCGATCAACGAACCGGTTTCCAGCGGACATAGTCGTCCCGCTGGCGGTGACGACAATCCTGCAGGTGACGTCCTGGGCCGGGCCAGTGCGGGTCCCCTCGCCGGCGTTGTGGTGGCAGATTTCAGCAGGGTGCTGGCCGGCCCGTACGCCACCATGCTCCTGGCCGACATGGGAGCCACAGTGATCAAGGTCGAGGGACCTGAGGGTGACGACACCCGCACGTATATGCCCCCTGTACGGGACGGCGAGGCCACGTTCTTCCTCGCGGTTAACCGCAACAAGCATTCCATTGCCCTGGACCTGAAAGACCCGGAGGACCTCAACGTTGCGCGTTCGCTGATCGCCAGCGCTGATGTCATGATCGAGAATTTCAAGCCCGGCAATATGGCGCGGCTGGGCTTGGATTACGCGTCCGCGGCCGAACTGAACCCGGACATTATCTATGCTTCCATCACTGGGTTCGGTACCGGAGCGGGCGCACATATTCCGGGGTATGACCTGTTGGTACAGGCCGCTTCGGGGATGATGAGCCTTACCGGGGACCAGGACACCCAACCGTACCGGGCAGGCATCGCGCTGTTCGATGTCATCACAGGCCTGCACGCTGCCATCGGCATCCTGGGGGCACTACACCACAAGGACCGGACCGGCGAGGGTCAGCTGGTGGAACTGAACCTGCTGACCTCGGCCCTGTCCGGCATGGTGAACCAGTCTGCAGCCTACGTAACGGGCGGTGTAGTACCGACCAGGATGGGGAACGAACACCCCAGCATGTATCCATACGCTCCGATGCAGACCGAGGACGGCACCATCATCATCGCGACGGGAAATGATGCCCAGTTCGTCCGGCTGTGCGAGGCGCTGGGGATTCCCGCAGTCGCCCGTGATCCAAAGTTCGTCACAACGCTGCAGCGCAACGCCAACCGTAACGAGCTGCGCGGCATCCTTCACGCCCAGCTGGCTAGCCAGTCAGCCGACGAATGGTTCCGTGAGCTCTCCTCGGCAGGGCTGCCCTGCGCTCCGATCCAGGATGTCCGCGGCGGTGTGGAGCTCGCTGAACAGCTGGGGCTGAACCCGGTAGTGATGGCTGGCGACGGGCCCCGGAAGATACCCACGGTCCGCCATCCTGTCGAATATTCCCTTACGCCGGTGGACTATTCGCTCGCACCCCCGGGATTGAACGAAAGCTCCCGCTTGGTGCGGGACTGGCTACTCCATCGGAAAGCCTTGGTCGATGCCTGAAACCTACCGGACCCGAGTCTGCCCACGCTGGTCCGACCAGGACCTCAACGGGCACGTCAACCACGCCGCCGTCGTCACGCTCCTGGAGGAGTCAAGAATCAAATGGCGGTCTTCGATGCCGGGCATACGCCGAGCCGAGGCGACCCCCACGGTGGTAGCCAGCCTCGAAGTGAACTATCGGCGGCCAGTCCACCACGGCGCAGACCTGGAGGTTGAACTCGCTGTGACCAGGATCGGCACGAGTTCGTTCAGCCTGGAATTCAGGGGCAGCCAATACGGGGAGGTCGCCGTCGACGGCCGTACCGTGCTGGTTTCGGTCCAGCCGGACACTGGCAAGTCCCGGCCCCTGGCGGAACACGAGCGTCACTGGCTCACCCTTTTCCAGCCTTCACATGGAACTACAGACCCGCAGGGCAAACAGGTCCCCGATCACACACCACTGGAGCTCACTCAATGACACCCGAAACGGCCGCGAACGGCACCGATTTTTACCTCATGGACGATTTCCTCAGCGCTGAGGACCGGGCGCTCCGGCTCAAAGTCCGCGCCTTCGTCGACAAAGACCTGCTGCCGGTCATCAACGGCTATTGGGAACGTGCCGAGTTCCCCTTCGAACTTGTACCCAAACTTGCCGGGCTCGGCATCGTCGGAACAACCATTCAGGGCTACGGATGCCCTGGGCTAAGCCGGCTTGCCGCGGGGATTGTCGCCGCCGAGGTGTCCCGCGGCGACGGTTCCGTCAACACCTTCCTCGGCGTCCAGTCCGGACTGGCGATGGGAACCATCAACATGCTCGGCAGCGAGGAGCAAAAGCAGCGCTGGCTCCCTTCCATGGCCGCCCTTGGCAAGATCGGCGCCTTCGCCCTGACCGAACCCGAGCACGGGTCTGATTCGGTGGCGCTTGAAACCAGCGCCCGGCGGGACGGGGACAGCTACATCATCAACGGGCGGAAGCGCTGGATCGGCAACGCCAGCATGGCCGACGTCGTCATCATCTTTGCCCGCGACGAAGCGGATGCCAAGGTCAAGGCGTTCGTGATGGAGCGTAACGAGGACGGCAGCTTTCCAGAGGGGTATTCCACGGAAGTCATCACCGGCAAGATTGGCAAGCGGGCGATCCTCCAACCGGACATCACCCTCGAGAACCTTCGGGTCCCTGCATCCAACCGACTCACGGAATGCCATTCGTTCAAGGACGTCACCAGGGTCCTCACTTCCACACGCAGCGGCGCGTCCTGGGAGTCCTACGGCCACGCAATGGCCGCATACGAGATCGCAGTGGACTACGCGAAGACCCGCCAGCAGTTCGGTAAACCAATCGGCAGTTTCCAGCTGGTGCAGAACAAGCTGGCCAACATGCTTGCAGAACTGACAGCCATGCAGCTGATCTGCTTTCGCCTTGCCGTGCTGGCCGAGGACGGGCGTATGACTGGGCCCATGGCCTCCATGGCCAAGATGCACACGGCCCGGAAAGCCCGCTGGATCTGTTCAGAGGCACGGGACATGCTCGGCGGCAACGGCATGCTGCTGGAGAACCACGTGGCGAGGCACATGACCGACATGGAGGTCGTCTCCACCTATGAGGGCACGGACTCGATCCAATCCCTTCTCGTTGGCCGCGAGATCACCGGCCTCTCCGCCTTCAGCTAGCTCCCGGGCGGGCCCGACGCGGGCTTGCCAAAGCACGCTCCAAACACCAGCAAAGGAAATCTCATGAGCAATTTCACCAACCGGGTGGCAGTAGTCACTGGAGGGGCGCAGGGGATCGGCGCAGCCACCGCGCTGAAACTGGCCAGTGGGGGCGCCACTGTCGCCGTCCTGGACCTCAACGAGGACCGCGCCAAGGACACTGCACAGCGTATCTCGGACCACAAGGACGTCGTGGCGGCGGGCGGAAAGGCCGTTGCCGCCCGCTGCGACGTCACGGATGAGGCAGCCGTAGACCGGGTATTCGATGACATCCACCGGGAGTTCGGCCGGCTGGACATCCTGGTCAACAACGCCGGGATCACCCGCGACAACATGTTCTTCAAGATGGAGCGGCAGGATTGGGATTCGGTCCTGGCCACGAACCTCACCAGCGCCTACCTCTGCACGCGGGCTGCACAGCGCTACATGGTTCCGGCCAAGTACGGCAAGATCGTCTCGCTCAGCAGCCGCAGCGCGCTGGGCAACCGTGGCCAGGCCAACTATGCGGCTGCAAAGGCCGGCATCCAGGGCCTGACCGCGACGCTCGCCATCGAACTTGGTCCGTTCAACATCACGGTCAATGCGGTGGCGCCGGGATACATCGCCACCTCAATGACTGCCGCAACGGCAGAGCGGGTGGGGGCCAGCCCGGCCGAGCACCAGCAGGCGGTGGCGGAGCGAACCCCACTGGGACGTGTAGGCCAGCCGGAGGAAGTGGCAGGGGCCGTGGCTTTCTTCGCCGGTGACGACTCCTCTTACGTCTCCGGCCAGACCCTTTACATTAACGGCGGGGCCCGCTGATGCCCGAGGCATTCCTCGTCGGGGGCGTCCGCACCCCGGTGGGCCGTCACGGCGGCGTGCTCGCAACGGTCCGTCCCGACGACATGGCCGCGCTTGTGCTTCAAGCCGCAGTGGACAGGGCCGGCGTCGATCCTGCCACCGTTGACGAGGTCATCTTTGGCTGTGTTAACCAGGCCGGTGAGGACAACCGTAACGTTGCCCGGATGGCCGCACTGCTGGCCGGGTTCCCGCACGCCGTACCGGCCGTGACCGTCAACAGGCTCTGTGCCTCCGGGCTAACCGCCATCAGCATGGCGGCGCAGTCGGTGCGCAACGGTGACGCCGACCTTGTGGTGGCCGGCGGCGTAGAGTCCATGACCCGCGCGCCGTGGGTGATGGCAAAGCCGGAGAAGCCCTACTCCAAACCGGGTGAACTCGCGGACACCTCAATCGGTGCACGTTTTGTTAACCCGCGGATGGAGTCGGGGGCACTGTTTTCCATGCCCGAAACGGCAGAAGAGGTAGCGAAGCGGGAGGGGATTTCCCGTGCCGAGGCGGACAGCTTTGCACTTCGCTCGCACAACCTGGCGGTGGCGGCGATCGACGCCGGCCGTTTCAGCGACGAGATAGTCCCGGTTCCGGTCACGGGCCGGCGGGGCGAAGTCTCGCTGGTGGACACCGATGAGGGACCCAGGCGTGGGTCAACCGCTGATGCCCTGGCCGCCCTCCGGCCGATCGTGGCGCCCCGCGGAGTGGTCACCGCTGGCAACTCCAGTTCCCTCAACGACGGCGCATCAGCTGTATTGGTGGCCAGTGGCGAGGCCGTGGAGCGCTACGGGCTCACGCCCCGGGCCCGCATCGTGACCAGCCAAGCGGCCGGTGTCGCTCCGGACGTAATGGGCATCGGCCCGGTGCCTGCGACGCAAAAGGCCTTGGCCAAGGCGCGCTGGGACCTGGCCGAGGTGGGCGCCGTCGAACTCAACGAGGCGTTCGCAGCGCAGGCACTGGCCTGCATGCGGCTGCTCGGAATGGATGCGGGAATTGTCAACAACGACGGCGGTGCGATCGCCCTGGGCCATCCCCTGGGCTCCTCCGGATCACGGATCGTCGTCACGCTGCTGGGCCGGATGGAACGCGAAGACGCCAGCCGCGGCCTGGCCACCATGTGCGTGGGCCTGGGCCAGGGCGTCGCCATGCTGCTGGAGAGGGTTTAGATGAGACTGTTCAAGGACGCCGCCGAGTTGGCCAGTATGGCTGGCCAGGAAATCGGGGTGAGTGGATGGCATACCCTGGACCAATCCCAGATCCAGGCTTTCGCCGACGCCACCCTGGACCAACAGTGGATACACACGGACCCGGAGCGGGCAGCAGGCGGCCCCTTCGGGGCCACTGTAGCCCACGGCTACCTCAGCTTGTCGCTGCTGCCATACCTGGCCGGCCAGGTCTACCGGGTCGACGGGGCCGCGATGATCATCAACTACGGTCTGAACAAGGTAAGGTTCCCGGCGCCGGCCAGGGTCAACTCACGCATCAGGGACCGGCTGACGCTGGCCTCGGTGAGCGAGACAGCCAATGGGCGGCAGCTGCAGTTCAATCACCTGATCGAACTGGAAGGCTCGCAAAAGCCTGCCTGCATAGCGGAGACTGTCTCCCTGCTCCCGAACTGAACTGCCCTTGAAGACCTTGCACCACCATCCGAACAACGACGTTTGCCTCCGGGCCTGCCGACAGGCTCTACACAAGGGAGAAACCCCATGGTCACAGAAAACCCGAACCTGAAGTATGCCGCCGCCGACCCCCAGGGCCTGGCATCGGAGCTGCAGGTAACGCCGGCTGAACTGCGCCGCACCTCCATTTCGTCGTTCCTTGGTTCCGCCTTGGAATACATGGACTTTACGCTCTACACCCTGGCGGCAGCGCTGGTCTTCGGGCCGCTCTTCTTCCCCAACACGGACCCGGCGATGGCATTGATGGCGAGCTTTGCCGCGTTCGGTTCCGGGTTTCTCGTCCGGCCCCTGGGCGGAATCTACTTCGGCTACCTTGGGGACAAGTATGGGCGGAAATCCGTCCTAGTCATCACCGTGGGGATGATGGGTATCGCCACCTTGGGAATGGGTCTGTTGCCCACATTTGCCCAGATCGGGGTCGCGGCCCCAATCCTCCTGGTGCTCCTGCGGCTTATCCAGGGCTTCGGCGCGGGCGCGGAGCTATCCGGGGCCTCGCTGCTGCTGGTGGAATCCGCTCCTTCCGGTAAGCGCGGCTTTTACGGCGCCGTGGTGGCACTGGGAACGGCGACCGGCGTGCTCCTGGCCAGCGGACTGTGGCTGCTGCTCTCGCAGATGCCCAAGGACGAGTTCCTTGCCTGGGGATGGCGTATTCCCTTCCTGCTCAGCGTCGGTACCACCCTAGTGGCGCTCTACCTTCGTCGCAGCGTGAGCGAATCACCGGTCTTCGAGGCGGTCAAGGCGCGGCGTGCCGCGGCACGTCTGGAAGCCAGGCAGCAAAGCATCTGGCGTGACGCCGCGGACGCCAAAAAGGCCTTCCTCGTCTCCCTGGGTATCAAACTCGGCGAAAACGGTTCGGTCTACCTCGTCAAGGGCTTCCTGATCGGCTGGACGGTATCGGTGGTGAAAATGGACGCAAACCTCGTCACCACCGGTGTAACACTCGGCTCCGTCCTGGGCGTGGCCACAGTCCTGCTGACCGGGAAGCTCACTGACCGATTCGGCCGCCGCAGGGTCTGGCTCTGGCTCTCCGGGTTCCAGTTCGCCTTTACGATTCCCGCGATGCTGATGATCGAAACGCGTAACCCTGTGCTGGTGGCCCTGGTCTTCGTCATCTTCGTTGGCGGTCCACTGCCGAATCTGTATGGCGTGGAGTCAACCTGGCTGGTGGAAATGTTCGGGTCCAAACGCCGCTTTTCCTTCATGACCACGGTCAAGGAAATCGGCGCGGTCCTGTCCGGCGGTCTCGGCCCCATCATCGCAGCCAGCGTCGTTGCTGCGACCGGGCCGGGGTGGATTCCGGTAGCCGGAATCCTCATGGCCTACGCTGCGATCGGTATTGTGGCAGGGTTCTTTGCGCCGGAAACCAGGGGCCGGGACCTCAATGCGGAGGCCGACGCGTTCTAAGCCGCGCCCAGGAGCCGGCCGATGTGAAGCCGACCTCGTTCCCGTGTTACAGGCGGACGATGACGGGACCTCCCGCCGTCGTCCGCCTGTAAAGCGTCCATTCGCGTCAGGCCTCAAACCTCCGCCACAGGAGCCGCGAACTGGGCCTCGTACAGCCGGGCGTAGGCCCCGCCGGCAGCCAGCAGTGACGCGTGCGTCCCCTGCTCCACGATCTGCCCGTTCTCCATCACCAGGATGAGGTCGGCGTCGCGGATCGTGGACAGGCGGTGCGCGATCACAAATGAAGTCCGGTCGCTCCTCAAAGCACTCATGGCCTTTTGCACCAGCACCTCGGTCCGGGTATCCACCGAGGACGTTGCCTCGTCCAGGATCAGCACCGACGGCTGCGCCAGGAACGCCCTGGCAATCGTCAGCAGCTGCTTCTCACCCGCGGACACGTTGGACCCTTCATCGTCCAGCACGGTGTCGTACCCCTCGGGCAAGGATTTCACGAACCGGTCCACATACGTAGCCCGCGCGGCCTCCAGAACCTCCGAAGAAGTAGCAGTAGGCCGTCCGTAAGCGATGTTGTCGCGGATGGTCCCGCCGAACAGCCACGTATCCTGCAGCACCATGCCCATCCGCGAGCGCAGGTCGTGCCGGGTCATGGTGGTGATGTCCACCCCGTCCAGCGTGATCCGCCCGCCATCCAGCTCGTAGAACCGCATCATCAGGTTCACCAGCGTCGTCTTGCCCGCCCCGGTTGGCCCCACGATCGCCACCGTCTGCCCCGGCTCCGCAACGAGAGACAACCCAGTAATCAGCGGCTTGTCCGGCGAATACGAGAACGACACGTCCTCAAACACCAACCGCCCCCGCGCACGCCCGTCCGGACTCTGCAAAACAGGAGGATCCGCAGACTGCTCCTCCGTATCCAGCAACTCGAACACCCGCTCGGCGGACGCAACGCCGGACTGCAGCAGGTTAGCCATCGACCCCAGCTGCGCCAGCGGCTGCGTGAACTGCCGCGAGTACTGGATGAACGCCTGCACATCGCCCAGCTGCATCGCCCCGGATGCCACCTGCAGGCCGCCCACCACCGCAATCCCCACGTACACCAGGTTCCCGATGAACGTCATGGCCGGCATGATCAGCCCGGAAATGAACTGCGCCCCGAAGCTCGCCTCATACAGCTCGGCGTTCTTCTGCCGGAACCGGTCCCCCACCTCCCGCTGCCGGCCGAACACCTTCACCAGCGCATGCCCGGTGTAGGTCTCCTCGATCTGCCCGTTCAACTCGCCGGTGTTCTTCCACTGCTGCACGAACAGCTTCTGCGAGCGCTTGGCGATCAGGGCGGTGATCCCCAGCGTCAGCGGGATGGTCACCAGCGCGATCAGCGCCAGCGTGGGCGACAGGATGAACATCATCACCAGCACGCCCAGCACTGTCAGCACCGACGTCACGGCCTGCGAAATGGACTGCTGCAGGCTCTGCGAGATGTTGTCCACGTCGTTGGTCACCCGGCTGAGCAGCTCGCCGCGCTGGATCGTGTCGAAGTACCGCAGCGGAAGCCGGTTGATCTTGGCCTCAATCTGCTCGCGCAACCCGAACACCGTCCGCTGGACTACGCCGTTCAGCACATACGCCGTCCCCCACATGAACGCCGAGCCCAGCACATACAGCACCAGCGCCCACGTCAGCACGCCGGCGAGGGCAGCGAAGTCGATCCCCTGCCCCGGCGTCAGCGTCATGGCGCTGAGCATGTCCGCCTTCTGGTTCTCCCCCGACGCCCGCAGCATCGCAATCAGCTGCGCCTGCGACATCCCCGGCGGCAGCTGCTTGGACACCACCCCGGCGAAAATCAGGTTGGTGCCCTCGCCCAGCAGCCGCGGCCCGATCACCTGCAGCACCACGCCCGCGACGGCCATCAGCAGCACCAGCACCAGCCAGAACCGTTCCGGCCGCAGCGTGCCCAGCAGCCGCTTGGCGGACGCGCCGAAGTTCATCGCCTTCTCCGCCGGGACGTTCATCCCGGCAAACGGTCCGCCATGCCCGGGGCCGCCGCGCGGCCTGGGAATGCGTACGACGTCGGCCTGGCCGCTTCCGAAGGCAGGCGCACCTTTGGTGCCGCGCGCCTGAGTGGGTCCGTGACTCATACCGTCTCCTCCGCCGCCAGCTGGGACGACACAATCTCGCGGTACGTCTCCGATGTCTCCAGCAACTCATGGTGCGTTCCGTGCGCAACGATCCTGCCGTCGTCAAGCACCAAGATCTGGTCCGCATCCACGATGCTGGACACGCGCTGGGCGATGACCACCATCGTGGCCCCCGCGATGTTGCGCTTGAGGGCCTGCCGCAGCCGGGCATCGGTGCCGGTGTCCAGCGAGGAGAAGGAGTCGTCAAAAATGTAGAGCTCGGGCCTCTTCACCAGTGCCCGGGCGATGGCCAGCCGCTGCCGCTGGCCGCCGGAAACGTTCGTGCCGCCCTGCGAGATGGGCGCGTCCAGCCCCTCCTCCATCCGCTCCACGAAGTCCCGCGCCTGGGCGATCTCGAGTGCGGTCCACAGCTCGTCCTCCGTAGCGTCCGGGTTGCCGTACAGCAGGTTGCTGCGCACGGTGCCGGAGAAGAGGTAGGGCCGCTGCGGCACCAGGCCGATGTGCCCCCAGAGCAGGTCCGGGTCCAGGTCCCGGACGTCCACGCCATCCATCAGGACCGCCCCGGAGGTGACGTCGAAGAGCCGCGGCATCAGGTTCACCAGGGTGGTCTTGCCCGACCCCGTGCTGCCGATGATCGCCGTCGTCTCCCCCGCGCGGGCGGTGAAGCTGATCCCGGCCAGGACCGGATGCTCGGCACCCGGGTAGGCGAATCCGACGTCGCGCATTTCCAGCTCGCCGCGCCGCACCGCGCTGCTGACCGGGTTAGCCGGCGGCACCACGCTGGAGCTGGTGCCCAGCACCTCGCCGATGCGGTCCGCGGACACCGATGCGCGCGGGATCATCACCGCCATGAACGTGGCCATCATGACGGACATCAGGATCTGCATCAGGTAGCTCAGGAACGCGATCAAGGTGCCCACCTGCATGGACCCGTCCTCGATCCGGAACGCGCCGAACCAGATCACGGCCACGCTGGAGACGTTCAGGATCAGCATGACCGTGGGGAACATCAGCGCTATCAGCCGGCCGGCGCGGAGGGCAACGTCCGTGACGTCTGTGTTGGCCCCGGCGAACCGCTCCGTCTCCATGTCCTCGCGCACGAACGCCCGCACCACCCGGATGCCGGTGAGCTGCTCGCGCAGGACGCGGTTCACGGTATCGATCCGGGCCTGCATTTTGCGGAACAGCGGCACCATCCGCGTAACAATCAGGCCGACGGCGATCAGCAGCACCGGGACGCACACGGCAATGAGCCACGAGAGCTGGGCGTCCTGCCGGATGGCCATGATCACCCCGCCGATGCTGAGCATGGGTGCGGCCACCATCAGCGTGGCGGACATCAGCACCAGCTGCTGGACCTGCTGGACGTCGTTGGTGGAACGGGTGATCAGGCTGGGCGCGCCGAACCTGGTGACTTCCTGCTCCGAGAACCCGCCCACCCGTTCGAAGATGGCGCCGCGCAGGTCCCGGCCCAGGCCCATCGCGGCCTTCGCCCCGAAGTACACGGCAATCACCGCGCAGGCGATCTGGGCCAGCGTGATCAGCAGCATGACACTGCCGGTGGACAGGATGTAGCCGGTGTCGCCCCGGGCCACACCCTGGTCGATGATGTCCGCGTTCAGGGTGGGCAGGTACAGCGACGCGATGGACTGCGCCAATTGGAAAATGACGACGGCGACCAGCAGCGCGCGGTGCGGCCGCAGGTATTCGACAAGCAGCTTCCAGAGCATGGGCGGCTCCAACGTGACGGGGTGTCCACAAAACCTGTGCGAAGGTCAGTGTACGTCCGTGAGCTGGGGATTGACCGGGGCATTTCACCGGAAAACTGCCGGTTCGCTGGCGGCGTACGAGGGCAGGTGCAGCTACAGCCCCGGCGCGTCTCCCAGCTCCGCACGGAGCTGGGACAAGCGAGCGTAGGCGTCGTCGCGGTAAGCGAGGAGGGCTGCCTTTTCTGCGGGGTCGATGTCGAGGAAGCCGTGGCCGCTCTTCAGCCCGATATTGCCTTCGTTGACAGTGGCAACGAGGGCCTCCGGGGCGGCGAACCGTTCACCGTACGCCTTCTCCAGGGTGCGGTATGCGGACTCGTACACGTCCAGTCCTGCCATGTCGCCGATGGCGAAGGGGCCGAACAACGCCAGTCGGAATCCGAACGTATTGCTGACCACGGCATCGATCTGGTCTGGTTTCGCAACGCCTTCTTCAACGATCCGGGCCGCCTCCTTGTACAGCGCGAATTGAAGCCTGTTCGCGACGAACCCCGGTGTGTCCGCCACCCTGGCCGGCGCCTTGCCCAGGCTGCGGATGAGCTCTTCGGCGCGGTCGAGGACAGCCGGGTCGGTGTCCTGGCCGGGAATGAGTTCAACTCCGGGGATGAACGGCGCGGGATTCATCCAGTGGACGCCCAGGAACCGCGCCGGATGCGTCACTGACACCGCGAGGTCACCGATGGGGATGGCGGACGTGTTCGTTCCGATGATCGCGTGGGGCGGTGCGGCGGCCGAGACCCTGCGAAGGATCATGGCTTTAAGGTCCGGCTTTTCCGGGACTGCCTCAGCGATGTAGTCCGCCGCCGCTACTGCCTCCTCGATGCTCGCGGCCGCGACGAGGTTCCCCTCGATGATGTTCGAGGCCCCCTCAGGCAGGAGCCCGTTGGCCTCAAAGTCCCGCGCCTGCTGCACAAGCCGGACGCGGGCACCTTCTGCCGTTTCGCCGTCGACATCGCCCAGCATGACGTGGTAGCCGTGCAGGGCCAGCACCTGGGCCATTCCGCCGCCCATATAGCCGCACCCCACGACGGCGGTGGTTGAAATGGTGTCTCTGGTGGTCATGAACGTACTCCTCGGAAGTATTTGCTGGGCAGCGGAACGCAGAAGGGGCCTATCAGCGGATGGTGTAGCCGCCGTCGATGGCCAGGGTGTGTCCTGTGATCAGTGAAGCGCCATCGCTCAGGAGAAACGCCACAGCCCCTGCGATGTCCTCCGGTTCCCCGAAGCGGCCGATGGGGATCCTGGACAGGAGTTCGGCTGCCCAGTCGGGGCGGCTGAGGGTTGAAGCGGTCAGTTCCGTGCGCACGAAGGTGGGTGCGACGGCGTTGACGCGGATTCCGGCTTGGGCCCACTCCAGGGCAAGGATCTTGGTGAGGTGGATCAGGCCGGCCTTGCTGGTGCCGTAGGCAGCCCGTTCCTCGATTCCGACGATTCCCGCCTGCGACGCAACGTTGACGATCGCCCCCCGGGTTCCGTTTTCTATCCAGTGGCGGGCCAGCGCGGTGGTCAGGAAGAAGCTGCCTTTGAGGTTGGTATCAAAGACCGTGTCCCAGTCGTCCGTTGTGAGTTCGAGCGCGGGCTTGGGCACGTTGACGCCGGCGTTGTTGACGAGCAGGTCGATGCCACCGCTTTCCTGCATGAGGTCGTCGGCGAATTCGACGATTTGCGCGGGTTCCCTGACGTCAACGGGAAAGGCGGGAGTCCCGTAGCGTTCACTGATGAGGCGTGCGCTTTCAGCGTCACGGCTGGTTCCGTAGACAGTCGCGCCGGACTCGGCAAGGCCATCGGCGATGGCCTTGCCGAGCCCGCGGGCTGCTCCGGTGACCAGTGCTTTCTTGCCGTCCAGGCGGAAATCGGGCACCGGTTCTTCCTAGTTGCCGAAGGCGTGGTCCGACCAGGGCAGGGTGGTGCCGCGGTACTTCGCCGCACGGACGTCGCCGGACCGTGCATGTCCTTCGAACCGTTCCACGCGGGCGGCACGTCCGCAGAGTTCGCCGAAGAAGGCGCTCGATTCGGTGTTGGTCACTTCCTGGTAGGTGACGGTGCGCAGGTACTTACCGACCCAGAGGCCGCCGGTGTAGCGTGCGGCGCCGCGGGTAGGCAGCACGTGGTTGGTGCCGATGACCTTGTCGCCGTAGGAGACGCAGGTTCCCTCGCCGAGGAACAGCGCACCGTAGTCGTGCATCTTCTCCAGTGCTTCGCGGGGGTTCTCGGTAAGGATCTGTACGTGTTCGTAGGCGTACTCGTCCGCCAGGACGTAGGCGTCGTCCAGGGTTTCAACAACGTGGACGGCACCCCAGTCGCGCCATGCCGCACCGGCGTAGTCGCGCGTGGGCATGTCCACGAGGATCGTATCGATGTGCTCAATGACCTTCCGGCCCAGCTCTTCACTGGTGGTGATCAGGACTGCGGGCGAATCGGGCCCGTGTTCGGCCTGGGAGAGAAGGTCGACGGCGACGATGAACGGGTCTGCGTGCTCATCGGCAACAACCAGGACTTCAGTGGGGCCGGCGAAAAGGTCGATGCCGACTTCGCCGAAGAGCTGGCGCTTGGCTTCCGCGACGAAGGCGTTGCCGGGCCCGGCCAGCATGTTGACCGGCTTGATGGTCTCGGTGCCGATGGCGAGGGCCGCCACGGCCTGGATGCCGCCGAGCAGGTAGATCTCATCAGCGCCGGCAAGATACATGGCGGCGACCGTAGCGTCGGGGACCTCGCCCTGGATCAGCGGGGTGCAGGCGGCCACGCGTTCAACGCCGGCCACCTTGGCAGTAATGATGGTCATGTGTGCGCTGGCCAGCAGCGGGTACTTTCCGCCGGGAATGTAGGCGCCGGCAGCCTGAACGGGAACGTTCCTCTGGCCAAGGAATACGCCCGGAAGGGTTTCAATTTCGAAGTCGGTCAGTGACTCACGCTGCTTCTGCGCCATGACCCGGACCTGCTCCTGGACAAACTTGATGTCCTCGATGGTCTGTTCGGGAACGCGGGCCAGGATTTCCTCCAGCTGCTCCTTGGTGAGCAGGAATGACTCGGGTGCGTACTTGTCGAACTTCTCCGAGTATTCGCGGACTGCCGCGTCGCCACGTTCACGGATGTCCGCGATGACGCCTTCAACGGTGGCGCGCACCTCGGGCGTGCTGCCCCGGTTCACGCTGTTCTGGGCCGGCTCTTTCAACATCACGGAGTTAACGGCCGAGCTGGTTGCTGTTGTGACGGTCATGAGCAATACCTTCCATCTTCATCGATGGGCGACTTATGGAGCGCCCCGGACCAGGCCAGCAGGCCTGCATGGGAAATGAGTGTATACGTATGCATCGGTCACGGCAAGACGTTGTCTTGTTGTCATGTTTACGTATACACTCCATGGCACGAGGTAGCTGATGTGGCTGCCGTCACTGTCCGGTCGAAGACAAAGGAGTCTCATAATGAGCACCCCCACGACAACCGCAGCGCCACCCGCTATTGATCCGAAGATGCGCCGCAAGGCCCTGGTCTCATCAGTCCTGGGCAGCTGCATCGAGTGGTACGACTTTTACGTTTACGGCGTCGCAGCCGCCATCATCCTGAACAGCCAGTTCTTCCCGAACGCGAGCCCCTTCGTGGGCATCCTGCTGTCCTTCAGCACCTACGCCATCGGCTTCGCTGCCCGCCCCATCGGTGGCTTCATCTTTGCCCACTTCGGTGACCGCCTGGGCCGGAAGAAAATGCTCATGATGACGCTGGGCCTGATGGGCGGCGGCACCTTCCTTATCGGCTGCCTGCCCAACTTCGCCACCATCGGCATGGCCGCCCCGATCCTGCTGGTGCTCCTGCGCATCGTCCAGGGCATCGGCGTCGGCGGTGAATGGGGCGGAGCAGCCCTTATGGCAACCGAGTTCGCCCCTGCCAAGCGCCGAGGCTTCTTTGGCTCCTGGCCGCAGATCGGCGTACCGGCAGGAACACTGCTGGCCAACGGCGCCTTCTACGTCATGGGCTTCCTGATCTCGCCGGAGGCTTTCATTTCGTGGGGCTGGCGCATCCCGTTCCTCGTATCGATCCTGCTGGTAGTGCTCTCCTTCTACATCCGCAGCAAGGTGGACGAATCCCCGGCGTTCGAGGAAATCAAGCGCAAGGGTGAGATCGAGAAAATGCCCGTGGTCAAGGTCATCAAGACCCGGCCGCTGACCATCCTCAAGGTCATCATGATGCGCTTCGCCGAAAACGCGAACTACTACATCTACACAACCTTCCTCCTCGCCTACGGTCCCGCTGTCCTGCTGGAGAAGAACACCATCCTGCTGGCAACCATGATCATGGCCGGCCTGGGAGTCTTCTCCATCCCGTTCTGGGGCTGGGTATCAGACCGCTGGGGCCGCCGCTACACCGTCATCGCCGGTGCCGCCACGATGCTCCTGATGGCGTTCCCCTTCTTCTGGGCCGTCCAGACCGGTGACTTCTTCATGGTCCTGCTCGTCCTGGTCCTGACCTGCAACGTTGGACGCGACCTCTGCTACTCCGTTGAACCGGCCTACTTCACCGAACTCTTCGAACCCAAGCTCCGTTACTCCGGGGCATCGGTCGGCCCACAGGTGGCTGCCGTCTTCGCCGGTGGCTTCGCCCCACTGATCGCCACCGCGCTGATCGGTCCGGAGTTTGACCGCTACTGGCTCGTCGCCCTCTACATGGTGGTCACGTCGGTCATCACCATCGTTGGTGCTCTCTGGTCGCCGGAAACCGCTCCCCAGGTTCGGCTCCGCAAGGGACTCAGCGCAGAACACGATCCCACAACATCCCGCTAACGAACCGGTTCCGCCGGCGCCCTCTGCACCCGGCCTTGAGTCGGATGCAGAGGGTGCCGGCAGACGTGATTGGCTAGTCTGAAAGCCCGCACGAATGCCGCCAAACAAGAAAAGAGGACGGAAACAGATGGTGACGAGCCGCGACGTCGCAGAACTGGCTGGAGTCTCCCAGGCGACAGTCTCCCGGGTCATGTCCTCGTCCCCCAAGCTGTCCGCTGCCACCAGGGCCCGGGTGCAGGCCGCCATGGAGACCCTGGGCTATGTGCCCCATGCCGGGGCCCAGGCCATGAAAACCAGGCGCACGAACACCATCGGAGTCGTGGTGGCAGACCTTAATAACCCTTTCTACTCGGAGGCCCTGGACGAACTCACCCGGGAACTCGATACCTCCGGTTTCCGCGTAGTCATCTGGAACGCCGGGGGCGGCAGCCACAAGGACGCGCTGAAGGCCATCAGGGAACACGCGGTGGACGGCGTTATCTTTACAACGGCAACCGAGGACTCAATCGAGTTGCAGACAGCGATTGAAAAGAACAGCCCCATCGTCCTGATCAACCGGGTGGTGGAAGGGCTTGACTGCGACCAGGTCACCAGCAGCAATGCCGACGGCGGCGCGGCAGTCGCCGACTATCTGCTGGCCCACGCCAAAACACGGGTGGCCTTCATCGGCGGCCCGGAAAGCGCCAGCACCACGCGGGACCGTGGGCGGGGATTCCTGGACAGAATGGCCGACCAGGGACAGCCAGTGCCCGAACACCTCCGCTTCAACGGCCAGTTTTCCCATGACATCGCGGCACAGATCATGAACAGGCTGCTCACGCGGTCCGACCGTCCACAGGCTGTCTTCTGCGCCAATGACCTGATGGCTTTCGGCGCCCTGGACGCCCTGCGCGCCCATCAGATATCGGCGGAGCAGTGCTGGGTCATCGGTTACGACGACGTCGACATGGCGGCCTGGGATTCCTTCAGCCTCACCACCGTCCGCCAGCCAAGCCGTGAGATGGCGCGAATAGGAGCCCGCATGATGGTTGAACGGATCATCACCCCCGGGCAACCTGCGCGCCAAGTAGTTTTCCCCTGCGAACTGATTGTCCGCGGAAGCGCACGCCAGCTCTGAGGCAGCGGGGTGGCCACCATGCGCGGGCCCTCCTCCAGTCACGCCACGGCGGTGGTTCGCTGGCGGCGTAGGCGTGACTTGCGCTGTCACCGGTGCATGTTCAAATAGGAGGGTTGACCGGCTGCCCGAGTCCAACCGCGGCCTCGGCCCAACGGAAGGAAGAAGCACATGACCGATAGCCAAGACCACCCCCCGGTTCCCACGCCCGCAAGCGCACAGGGAGTAGACCAAAAGGCTGAGGGAGGGTGCCCGGTGGCCCATGGCGGTGCCACCGCCCACGGCAGCGAAAGCGAAAACCCGGCCATCGATTCACCGCAGCCCAAAGGACACCGGCCGCGGACCAACCAGGACTGGTGGCCCAACCAGCTGGACCTCTCCGTGCTCCACGTGCACGGCCAGGAAAGCAACCCCCTGGGCCCCGGCTTCAGCTACCGCGAGGAATTCCAGAAGCTCGACGTCGAGGCCCTCAAGCAGGACATCACCCAGGTCCTCACCACGTCCCAGGAATGGTGGCCGGCGGACTTCGGCCACTACGGCGGCCTGATGATCCGCCTGAGCTGGCACGCCGCCGGCACTTACCGCGTCCATGACGGCCGCGGCGGCGCAGGGGACGGCAGCCAGCGGTTCGCACCACTGAACAGCTGGCCGGACAACGCGAACCTGGACAAGGCCCGGCGCCTGCTGTGGCCGGTAAAGCAGAAGTACGGCCAGAAGGTCTCCTGGGCCGACCTTCTGGTCCTTGCGGGCAACGTTGCCCTCGAGTCCATGGGATTCAAGACATTCGGGTTCGCCTTCGGCCGCGAGGACGTGTGGGAGCCGGAACAGATCTTCTGGGGTCCCGAGGACGCCTGGCTTGGCGACGAGCGCTACGTTTCCGAGGGCAAGATGGCGGACGACGTCGGCGCCACCGAGATGGGCCTCATCTACGTCAACCCCGAAGGCCCCATGGGCAACCCGGACCCGGTGGCCGCTGCTGCGTTCATCCGCGAGACCTTCAAGCGGATGGCGATGAACGACGAAGAGACCTTCGCGCTGATTGCCGGCGGCCACACGTTCGGCAAGACCCACGGCGCTGCTCCCGCCGACGGGCACGTAGGTCCCGAGCCGGAAGCTGCGAATCTTGAGGCGCAGGGCCTGGGCTGGCTCAGCACCTATGGCAGCGGCAAGGGCGGCGACACCATCACCTCCGGTCTCGAGGTCACCTGGACGGACAAGCCCACGCAGTGGAGCAACCGCTTCCTCGAGATCCTGTTCGAATACGAGTGGGAACTGGTCAAGAGCCCCGGCGGCGCCAACCAGTGGGTGGCCAAGGACGCGCCCGAGATCATCCCGGACGCCCACGACCCCAACAAGAAGCACCGCCCCACGATGCTGACCACCGACCTGTCGCTGCGCTTCGACCCCACCTACGAGAAGATCGGCCGCCGCTTCCGGGAGAACCCGGACGAGTTTGCCCTGGCCTTCGCCAAGGCCTGGTACAAGCTGCTGCACCGCGACATGGGACCTGTGGGCCCGCACATGCTCGGCCCCTGGGTGCCCGAGGCGCAGCTGTGGCAGGACCCCGTCCCGGCCGTCGACCACGAACTGATCGACGAACAGGACATCGCCTCGCTGAAGGCAAAACTGCTGGACTCCGGCCTGACCATCCCGCAGCTCGCCGGCACAGCCTGGGCCTCGGCCGCCACCTACCGCAAAACCGACAAGCGCGGCGGCGCCAACGGTGCCCGGATCCGGCTGGAACCGCAGCGCAGCTGGGAGGCCCACGAGCCCGAGCAGCTCTCCAACGCGCTGCAGGTGCTTGAGCGGGTACAGGAGGAGTTCAACTCCGCGCAGGCGAACGGCAAGAAGGTCTCGCTCGCGGACCTGATCGTCCTCGGCGGCGCCGCCGCCGTGGAGAAGGCAGCGGCCGACGCCGGGTTCCCCGTCACCGTGCCGTTCCGTCCGGGCCGGACGGACGCCGCGCAGGAGCAGACCGACGTCGAATCCTTCCAGTACCTGCAGCCGCGCGCTGACGGGTTCCGCAACTACCTGCGCGCCGGGGAGAAGCTGCAGCCCGAAACCCTGTTGCTGGACAAGGCGTACATGCTGGACCTGTCGGCGCCGGAAATGACGGCACTGGTGGGCGGCATGCGCGCCCTTGGCACCAACGTGGGCGGCTCCAGCCACGGCGTCCTGACGGACAAGCCGCAGGTCCTGACGAACGACTTCTTCGTCAACCTGCTCTCGCCGGGCACCAAGTGGAAGGCCTCCGAGTCCGAGGAGAACGTCTACGAGATCACCGACGTCTCCACCGGTGAACTGAAGTGGACCGCAACCCCCGTGGACCTGGTCTTCGGCTCCAACTCGCAGCTGCGGGCCCTGGCCGAGGTCTACGCGAGCGAGGACGCCAGGGAGAAGTTCGTCAACGACTTCGTGGCTGCCTGGGCCAAGGTCATGGAGCTGGACCGCTTCGACCTGAACTGATCGGCAAGGTGATACCGGGCCGGCCGCACTCCTCCAGCCGGCCCGGTATTGCCGCACCGCGGAACCAAAGTCTTCACATACGATCTTTGGATGGCCCATCTCATCACTCCGGACCCTGCACTGCATTCCTCCTGGCTGCGGGGGACTGACGAATTCAAAGGGGCACATCTTGACGGCGCCGGCGCGGAAGGATGGCCGCTGGAAGACCTCAGGGACCCCCAGGTCTTTCGCCGCTTCGTCGAGGTCCTGCTCAAGGACGCCCTCCCGGAGACGGTGCGGAAGCCCGGCTACGTACCGTGCACCTATCTCTGGATCGTGGAGGACGACTCGTTCCTGGGTTCGCTGGCCATCAGGCACAGGCTGAATGACTACCTCCTTAACGAAGGTGGCCACATCGGTTACAGCGTCGTGCCCTCGGCACGGCGACGCGGCCATGCGGCAAAAGCGCTGGCAGACGCGCTTCCGCTGGCACGGGCATTAGGGATCGAGCGGGTTCTCCTGACCTGCGACGAGGACAATGCCGGCTCGCGCGCAACGATCGAAAAGAACGGCGGCCTTTACGAGGACAGCCGCAACGGTAAGCGCCGCTATTGGATCGATACAGCCGAGCGGGAAGCGCATACCGGATGATCACCGAACACGCGCTGCTTCCGGTCATCCCCGGCCAGGAAGGGGACTTCGAGACCGCGTTCAACCAGGCCCGGACCATCATCGCGTCGATGCCGGGCTTTATCTCGTTGCGGTTGTCCCGGTCCATCGAATCCCCCAACACGTACCTGCTGATCGTGGAATGGGAGACGTTGGAGGACCACACCATCGGATTCCGTTGCTCCCCGGAGTACCAGCGGTGGCGCGGGCTGCTGCACCACTTCTATGAACCGTTTCCGGTAGTGGAGCACTACCGCATGGTGAGCTCCACCGAGCTCTGAGGTGTCTGGGGATTGGGGCGAAGCCCCCACGCGAGTCATGCTCCAGCGCGGGGGCTTCTGTTGCTTCCGTGTTCGGGGGAACAAAGTGGAAACAGGAAAAACTTACCGGCCAGTAGGCCTGCGACATTTCCGTTTCGCCCCATCTTGGCCAATCTTGATCGAACCTTGAGGCAGCCGGGGAACGAAGGGGAACTGTTAAGCCCCCGGCCCTGCGGTGGCGTCAGGATCCTCTTCGGGTTCAAAGGTGTTGGGCTCGGCGCCATCGGAAATCCCGACGCCGTCCTTGCCGCCGGGGATCCCGCCGTCGGCCTTGCCTTTGCCGGATCCTTCGATGCCGGCCGCACCCTCCTGCGGCTCGTCCTCCGGCAGTGAGTCAGGTGAATTGATGGACATCGCTCCTCCTTCGTTGGCTGGGCCTCCACGCTAACAGCCCCCGAGGCAAAAGGCGCCGGAAGAGGCGGGGATTTTCCGTCCCCCACGTCAGCTAACTGCCGGCGGCCGCAGCCCGCTGCTGCCTTAGGATGTAGCGCTGCAGCTTTCCCGACGGCGTCTTGGGCAGGTCCGCCACGAAGTGGATGCGCCGCGGATAAGCGTGTGCAGCGAACTGCGTCTTGACCACGGCCTGCAGTTCGGCCACCAGGGCATCGCTGCCGATTATCCCGTCCGCCAGGACAACATACGCCTCAAGGACTTCTCCGCGCAGTTCGTCCGGAGCACCCACTACGGCGCTTTCCAGGACCGCCGGATGAGTGGACAGGACACTCTCCACATCGAACGGGCCAATCCGGTAGCCGGCCATGATGATCACGTCGTCATCGCGGGAGGAGAAGAAGTAGTAGCCGTCCGCGTCCACCATGCCGGCGTCACCGGTCAGGTACCACGTGCCGTCGTCATTGAATCTTTCTGCCGTCTTCTCGGGTGCATCCTGGTATCCCGTGAACCACATCATGGGACTTCCGGCCACGTTGACGGCTACGCGGCCCAGCTCACCCGGCGCGGCGGGCTCGTCGGCGTTGTCCTTGAGGACGGCGCAGCTCCATCCCGGCAGCGGCCGGCCCATGGAACCGGGCCTCAGCTCCGTCCGCACGTCGTCATGCCAGGCATTGATGATCATCATGCCGTGTTCTGTCTGTCCGTAGTGGTCCCGCACCGGAACGCCCAGCACCTCCCGGGCCCAGCTGATCACCTCCGGGGTCAGCGGTTCGCCGGCAGATGAGGCACGCCGAAGGTGGAAAGGGCCCGTTCCGGCATCGGCTTTCGCGCGCATGGTGCGGTACACCGTAGGAGCGGCCGCGAAGTTGGTGACGGAGAACGCCTCCAGCGCTTTGAAGCTCAGTTCCGGGGAGAAACCGGGGCGCAGCAGGAGGTTCCGCCGGCCGGCCGCCATGGGACCCAGGATCCCGTAGTACAGGCCGTACGCCCAGCCGGGATCTGCGGCATTCCAGAAGACATCGTCTTCGCTGACGTCCAGGCCCAGTTCGACGTACTGGCGGAACGCCGCCAGCGCCCGGACCGGCACCGGCACACCCTTGGGGGCGCCCGTGGTCCCGGACGTGAAGATCAGCACCAGGGCACCGTCCCCTCCCACGGTTTCGGACGCGATCCCGGGTTGCTGCCTGGCCAGCAGCGGCGTGAGCGCCAGGTCCGGCTGGGCGGCTTCTTCACCGGCAACGACGACGACGGCCCCGGTTTCCTGGATTTTCGCCCGCTGGTTGGCGTCGGTGATCACAGCCTTTGCGCCGGAGGCTGTGAGGCGGAGTTCAATGGCCGGCCACGCAAAGGCTGTAAACAATGGAACGTGGACCGCCCCGCGCCGCCAAATGGCCAGGAGCATGACCACCAGGTCCGCCGACTTTCCCATCAGGGTGGCCACTGCGTCTCCGGGACCAACCCCGAGCTCCGCCAGGGCAGCCGCGCCACGTTCGGAGCGCTCCCGGAGCTCGCCATAGGTGATGTCCTCCGCGGAGAGGTCGGCTTCAACCACGGTGAAGGCAACGGCGTCGGGATCGTGGCTGTCGCACAGGAGCTCGGCTGCGCAGGCGTCCGGAGCGCCGTAGGTGGCGAGAAGGGCATCGACGGCTGGAACCGGACGGGACATTCATTCTCCTTTGAACAGTTGGCTTGCGAACAGCGGCAGCTAAAAACAACGGCACCGAGGAACAGCGGCCTCCGCAAGCACAGTGGAACAAACCTACTGCAAGGCGATGGCCGTCACACGCCGCGTCCCGCCGTCGTGTGCCCACAGGTCACCCTTTGGCGCCCGGCGGCCGGATGATCCGCCGCTGGGTTGCCGCGGCTATGGCGGCCGTCCGGTTGTCCACGCCGAGCTTGCCGTAGATGTGCACCAGGTGGGTCTTGACGGTGGCTTCGGAAATGAAGACCTGTTTGGCGATGGCCCGGTTGGACAGCCCCGTGGCCAGCAGCTCCAGCAACTGCACTTCGCGCGGCGTCAACGACATGCCCGGGTTGCTGATCCGGTCCATCAACAACGCCGCCGCCCGCGGTGCCAAGACCGTCCCGCCCGCCGCGGCCTGCAGGACGGCCTGCCGGAGCTGTTCGGGCGGTGCGTCCTTCAACATGTAGCCGCTGGCCCCGGCTTCCACTGCCGCGAGGATGTCGGCATCGGTGTCGTAGGTGGTGAGGATCAGCACGCGGGGCGGAGCAGGGAGCTTCCGGATGCCGGCCGTAGCAGTGACGCCGTCCATCCCCTCCCCCATCTGCAGGTCCATGAGCACAACGTCCACCGGTTCGCCAAGCGCCGCCAGCCGCGCCAGCTCCTTCAGGGCCGCTTTCCCGTCGGCGGCCTCCGCGGCAATGGAAACCCCCTCGATCCCGGTCAGCATGGCGCGCAGGCCGGCGCGGACCACGGGATGGTCATCAACCAGCAGGACCCGGACCTCACGCATGGGGCCCGTCCAGCGGCAGCCGGATGCCCACCACCGTACCCTCACCAGGCGCGGATTCCACCGTCAGCGATCCGTTTAACGCGGCGACACGCTCCCGCACCGAGCGCAGCCCGAACCCGCTGCCGTCCGGAGCATGAGCGGCGCCATCCGCAGTGGAGGGATCAAAGCCCGTGCCGTCGTCGTAAATGTCTATAGTCACCCCGGTTCCCAGGAAGGCGAGGGTGACGACGGCGTTCGCGGCCCGGGCGTGTTCGCGGACGTTCGCGAGGCTCGCCTGGGCTGCGCGCAGCAGGGCGACGCGGAGAGGCTGCGGCATATCCCGGGCCTCGCCGTCCACCTCGAGGCGGCAGCGCAGCGGCAGCCCGGACGCGGCGGCACCGGTTTCCGTCGCCGCACACAGCCGGCGCAGGGCCTCCACCAGCGAGGTCCCCTCCAGCTGCGGCGAGGACAGGCCGCGGACAAAGCTGCGCGCTTCGGCCAGGTTGTCCGCCGCGGTCTGCTGCACCAGCTCCAGCCGCGACGACGCCGTGACGGTGTCCCCGTCGGCGAGGGACTGCCCGGCCGCCCTCCCCAGCAGCACAATGCTGGACAGCCCCTGGGCCAGGGTGTCGTGGATTTCGCGGGCAAGCCGCTCCCGCTCGGCCAGCATGCCGGCCTCGTGCTGGGAGCGGGCCAGTTCCTCCCTCGTGCGGCGCAGCTCGTCCGCCGCGCGCCGCTGGTTTTCGGCCTCCCGGTAGAGCGCGGCATAGGCAAGCCCTGTGATCACGGAGAAGATGGCTCCCAGCAGGGGGCCCACGACGGCGGCCGCGTGCGGGACCGGCATGCCGCTGACAGCCCACTGCGAGGCGATGACGGCGAGGGTCATCAGCGCGATCGTCAGCAGCGCGGCGCGCCGTGGCAGCAGGTGCAGGTGGAGGAAGAAGATGGGGAAGGCCAGCCAGGCGAAGTCGGCGCTCCCGGCAAGCAGGAAAACCCACAGTGCCGTGACCAGTGCAAGCCATAGGAGCCCGTAGCGGCGTGGGTTGAAGGCAACGCGGCCTTCCGCATGGCGCTTCTCCAGGACAGTCCCGGCCAGGTAGACAGCGGCAAGGACGACGGCGGCGCCGGCCCACACCCAGCGCAGCGGACCGCCGGCCATCAGCATCCGGACCAGGGCCACGGCCAGGAGTATGGCGAATCCGGTGTGCAGGGTGACCCGCAGGATGCGAAGGATCGCCGCCGAGGACGCATTTTCCAGGGCGTTCAGGGGCCCCTTCGCCGGAACGCCGGCGGCCGTCGTCAAGGGTGGCGGCGGGGGCGTGGCAGGCATTTCTTCAGCTTATGCCGCGATCGGTTCCCCGGGATCAACCGAATGGTTGACTCCCGGACCAACCGTTCCATTCCAGGGGATCAACCGTATCCGTGATGGAGCGCGGAGTACCTGCCGGGAGAGTGGAAGGACGAAAAGAATCCACCCCTGCTGAGAGAAGAACAACGTGTTCCTGGCAATCCGCGATATCCGCTTCGCCAAAGGCCGGTTCGCCATGATGGGCGGCGTCGTAGCCCTGATCACCCTCCTGCTCGTCATGCTGTCCGGCCTGACGGCTGGCCTGGCGGAGCAGTCGACATCCGCCATCGGCAAGCTGGGCGCAGCAGCCGACAAACCGGTGGACACCATCGCCTTCGGCGCCCCCGGAACCGGCACCCCCAAGGCGTCGTACACGGAAAGCTCCGTCACGGCCGCGCAGGTGGAGAGTTGGCGGAACCAGCCCGGCGTCCAGTCCGCCGACCCGCTGGGCATCACCCAGACCCGGGCGCAGACCCCGGATGGTTCGGGAACGGCGAACGTGGCGGTCTTTGGGGTGTCGCCCGGCAGCGCCCTGGCGCCGGTTGACGTGTCCGCGGGGACCGCCGTGCTGGGTGCCTCAGTGGCGGAGGCCCTGTCCGTGGGCCAGGGCGGCACCGTGTCCTTGGGCGGTGTAGAGGTTTCCGTCGCTGCCGTGGTGCCGGACCAGTGGTACGCCCACACCAGCGTCGTGTGGACAGCCCTGCCGGCATGGGCCAAGGCGGCACACGTGTCCGACGGCAGCCAGGTGGCCACCGTCGTTGCCGTCACCTACGCGGACGGGGCCACGGTGGACGGCGCCGCCGCGGACGTGGCGGCAAACACCGTGAGCGAGTCCCGCACCGGTTCCTTCCAGGCCCTCGGCTCCTTCAAGAGCGAAAACGGCTCCCTGACCCTGATGCAGGCCTTCCTGTACGGGATCTCCTCACTGGTGATCGTGGCGTTCCTGACCGTCTGGACCATCCAGCGCACCCGCGACATCGCCGTCCTGAAAGCCATGGGCGCCCCCGGCTCCTACATCCTCCGGGACGCCATCACCCAGGCCGCCATCGTTCTGGCAGCGGGCGCCTCCGTCGGCGGGGCCATTGGTGTGGCGGCCGGGTTCCTCGCCGCCGAAGCCGCCCCGTTCCAGCTGAACCTGGCCACCACGGTGCTTCCCGTCGTCGGGATTGTCGCCCTGGGACTCGCCGGCGCCGCCCTCGCCGTCCGCCGCGCCACCAAGGTCGACGCGCTCCTGGCGCTCGGCGGTAACTAGTACCCGCACCGTTGAAAGGAAACTTCCCGATGTCCGCCCCCGTTCCCCTGTCCCTGGTCAACGTCACCCTCGAATATCCGGACGGCGGCGGGACCACAACCGCCCTGGACCGGGTCAACCTCACGGCCCATGCAGGCAAGGTCGTCTCACTCGTGGGGCCTTCCGGCTCCGGAAAATCGAGCCTGCTGGCCGTTGCCGCCACGCTGGTCCGCCCCACCCGCGGGCAGGTCGTCATCGACGGCACCGATACCGCGGGCCTCAAGGAAAAGGAACTCGCGGCGCTGCGGCGGGAAAAGGTGGGCATCATCTTCCAGCAGCCCAACCTGCTGCCCTCGCTGACCGCCGTCGAGCAGCTCATCATCAGCGACCACCTGCGCAGGAAACCGGCCAGGACGGCCCGGGCGAAAGCAGACGAGCTGCTGGACATCGTGGGACTTTCCTCGAGCGCGCGGAAACTGCCGCACCAGCTTTCCGGCGGGCAGCGCCAGCGCGTGAACATTGCCCGGGCACTCATGGGCAGTCCCAAGGTGCTGCTGGTGGATGAGCCTACGGCGGCGCTGGACCACGACCGCAGCGCCGCCATTGTCGGCCTGCTCCGGCAGGTGACCAGCGAATTTTCGGTGGCAACCGTGTTGGTCACGCACGACACCGAGTTCGTGCCGCTCACTGATGCGGTGGCCACCATGCGGGACGGCCGGCTCGCCTCGCCGGTCCTGGCGGGGGCCTAATACCTGCGCGGGTCACCCCAAATGATGAACAGTGAACGCCGTCAGGAAGCCTACGGCCGCCGTCAGCCCGGTGAGGTTGTGGTGCTCCTCGAAGGCCTCCGGAATCATGGTGTCCGCCAGCATGGCCAGGATGCCGCCGGCGGCCACCGAGGTAATAAATGCCACCAGTTCTTCGGGCGCATCCTCCAGTGCCACGTATCCCAGCAGCGCCGCCAGCCCGCTGAGCAGCGCGATGCTCCCCCACAGGCCGAATACGTAGCCCACACTCCGTCCGGCCTTCTTCATGCCCGCCGTTCCCGAGAGCCCCTCCGGTACGTTCGAGATGAAGACGGCGGCCAGCATGGCGGGACTCACCGCTCCCCCCGCCAGCAGGCCGACGCCAAGGACCACGGATTCCGGGACACCGTCCAGCAGCGCCCCGACGGCGATTGCGGTGCCGCTGCCCGGGTTGTCCTGCTCCGAGGGCTGTTGGCCCCCGGACCGCTTGCGGTGCTTTGCGCCCGCCCGGGACAGCAGCATGTTGGCCCCCACGTACACCACCGCCCCGGCCAGGAAGCCGGCCACCGTGGGCCATAGGCCACCGCCCTTCACGGCCTCATCCACGAGTTCGAACGCAAGGGCCGAGATCAGCACCCCGGCGCCGAACGCCATGATGGTGGACACGACTTTGGAAGGGATCGACCACCGCCACGACACAGCGGATCCCAGGACCAGGGCCGCGCCGGCACCAGTGCCCCATACGAGTGACATTAACCAAGTAGGCATAAGCCTTCCGTCCCCAGCTCCGCAGGAATGAAACAACGGCCGGTCAGGTGGAGGCTGCCGACCCGTCAAGACGCCAGACTATTCCCGTCACGCCCCACGCGCAGAATTGATGGGATCTTGCGGCAAACCTTGCGGCACCTAGAACTTGCACGCGCACGCTGGAGCCATCAGACAAACCAGCTTGGGGAGCAGGAAGTCATGGGACACCAAACAGCCTTGGACAGCGAAGTCACAACCATCGGCGGCGTGCTGACGGACCAGCGGCCGCTGGATTTTCACACCTTGGGGCTGGCGGGCTGCATCGACCGGCTCACCGCGCCCCTGCGCCACCGAGGGACGTCGGTCCACTGGGATACTCCACACTGGGGCATCGAGATCCCGGCGGACTGCGCGTCCCTCCTCTACCAGTCCGCCCGCGAGGCACTCAGCAACGCCTACAAATACTCCGCCGCGTCCTCGCTTAACATCCAGCTGGCCGCCGTTGACCACGGCATCCGCCTTGTAGTGTCCGACGACGGCACGGGCTTTGACAGCCAGCGCGCCACGTGCGGGCGGCACCACGGCTACGGACTGCGCCTCATGTCGGTGGCCGTCCAGGAGGCCGGCGGTTCCGTGGACATCTCCTCCGCCCCGGGCAACGGCACCAGCGTCACGGTGACGCTGCCCCTGGACTGATCCCGGCCCCCTGGTCCACGAACCAGAGCCCACACACTCGGATGCCCGCCGTTGCTGGGACGGCGGGCATCCGTATGCCTACCGGGACAGTTTGGCCGAATCCGGCTGCAGGTCGCCGATGTGGCCCGGTGCGTTCGCAGCCAGGACACGCGCCACGAACGCCGCGTACTCCTCCATGTAGTGCCCCAGGAACTTGGCGGTGGACTCATCCTTGACCTCGCCGTCGTCCCCGAAAGCGGCGGGATCGTACTTGACGTACGCCTCCGGGGCATTCAACTGCGGGGCGTCCAGGAAGCTCAGGACAGCACGCATGGAGGACTGCATGACGGCCGTGCCGATGCTGCCCGGGGATGCCCCGATGATGCCCGTGGGCTTGCGCGCGAAGGAGTTGGTGCCCCACGGGCGCGAACCCCAGTCGATGGCATTCTTCAGCGCGCCGGGAATGGAACGGTTGTATTCGGGGGAAACGAACAGGATGCCGTCCGCGGCTGCGATGGCATCCTTGAGGGCGCGCCCCTCGGGCGGAAAATCGGCGTCGTAGTCGTAGCTGTACAACGGTAGGTCCGTGATGGGGATCTCGATGAACTCCAGTTCCTCCGGTGCGAGTTTGATCAAGGCGTTGGCCAGGACCCTGTTGATGGAGCCCTTCGCCAGGCTGCCCACGAAGTACCCGATCTTGTACGTTGCCATGCGTGTTCCTTTCCAACAGCCGGAGCACGCCGGCTGGCTGTACGGTGACTGGAAACAGCACCGCCCCTGAACGGGAGTGGTGCCCACTGCCTCCCCAGTCCAACACAGACAGCCGTCCCCGACCAGAGCAGGAGCAAAGGCGGGAAGTGCTTGACAGGCCACGCGCCTGGGCGCTGAATGATGGGTAGCGCAACTCCCCAGGCTCTTTAAGGAGCAGCCATGACCGAAGACCATTCACGGGACGACGACGACCGGGTCCACGCCGAATCACCCGCAGAAGGCGATCCCGATGCGGACCCGGCCGACATCCGGGTGCACAGCCAGGACCCCGCCGAAGGACCGGACGACGACGGGGCCGAAGCGAAAAGCTAGCTCCTCCGTTCAGTGCCGGCTTCGTTGCGTCCCAGCACGAAGCCGAGGACTATCATCGCCACGCCCAGTACGGCATGGAGCCAGTTGTCCGCAGTGTTGACCGGGATGAAGTTGGCCGCCGATGCCTGGTCGATCAACAGGCCGTAAAGCCAGATCACCAGGTACACGACGCCGCCGCCGAGCAGGAAGTACCGGGACTGGGCTGCGGTCCGGCCCATGATCAGGCCCGCCGCGCCGAAGAGCAGGTGGACAATGTTGTGCAGGATGGACACCTGGAAAACACCCAGCAGCAGGGCGCCGGAGGCGTTACCCGCGAAGGCCAGCTGCGAGTAGTTCGTAGTGACGCCGGGAATGAATCCCAGGATGCCCACAAGGGCGAAGACCCCGCCGGAAACAAGGGCAGTGAGTTCGATTGCAGTGCGGTGGTGGCTCGCGCCAACGCCGGGATGCGCTGATGACGCAGACATTTTTGCTTCCTCAATGTGGTGCGGTGCTGGTTATGCGTACTCGGCGGATGCCGAAATGCAGTTAGCCCCGTTCCTGCAGCATTGCCTCGTACAGTTCCAGCTTCAACTCCCGCACTGCGCGGACTAAGAGTCTTTGGTCCCGAGGTTTTCCTGTGCGGCCAATCTTCTGGTCCACCCTTGCGGCACCTCCGCCTGCGGACTATTTTGAAACGTATCAGAAAACGCTTTCAAACAGCGGGCACAAGACAACGGAGTTGAAGCACATGGCGGAAACGCTCATCAGGTGGATCGACGGCGGGGCACCGGCAGGGATCAGCGGCGGAACCACGTGGGGCATGCCCTTCGCGCGCGGAACAGTCAGCGGGTCAGGCAGCCTGGCGGTGCAGGATGCCGACGGCAAACCCGTCACCAGCCAGGCGTGGCCCTTGGCCACGTGGCCGGACGGGTCCCTGAAGTGGGCGGGCATTGCGCTCGGCGCCACGGACGCACCCTCCGGCAGCTACCACGTGACGTTCGACGGCGGCGCGGCACCTTCCGGAGCCAGCCAGCCGGCGTCGTCCACTGCCCGGGTCACCGTCACCGAAGGTGCCGGCGCCCTCACGGTGGACACCGGCACCCTGCAGATGGAGATCAACCGCAGCGGCAGCACCCTGTTCAGCAGCCTTTCCCGGGACGGCCGGGAAGTTGCCCGCGACGCCCGGCTGGTCAGCCTGCTGCAGGACGGCGTCCCCGAAGGAGCCGGGACTGCACGCCGGGACGCCTTCACCGGCGAGGTCACCCACGTCGCCGTCGAACAGGACGGGCCGGTCCGCGCCGTGGTCCGGCTGGAAGGCCGGCACCGCCCGGATGCGCCCGGCGGCGGGCGGGAGTGGCTGCCCTTCGTGGTCCGGTTCTACTTCTACGCCAACGCCCGCAGCGTACGGATGGTCCACTCCTTCATCTGGGACGGCGACGCGGAGCGCGACTTCCTGGCCGGCCTGGGCGTCCGCTTCACCGTCCCGCTCGAGGCCGACCTGCATGACCGGCACGTGCGCATCGCCGGGGCCCACGGCGGCTTCCTCACCGAAGCTGTCCGCGGCCTGACCGGACTGCGGCGCGATCCGGGCGGGGCGGTCCGCGAAGCGCAGATTGCCGGCAGGCCCACTCCCCCGCCGGAAACCTGGAACCCGGAGGTCTCCGAACGGCTGCACCTTATCCCCACCTGGGGCGACTACACCCTCGCCCAACTCACCGCGGACGGCTTCGAACTGCGCAAGCGGACGGCTCCAGGCCATGGCTGGGTGGGTATTTCCGGCGGGACCCGGTCGGCCGGGTTCTGCGCGCTGAGCGATACCCGCGGCGGGCTCGGCGTTGGCATCAGGGACTTCTGGCAGTCGCACCCCGGGCAGTTGGACATCCGTGGCGCGGCCGCCAGCGAGGCCACCCTCACCGCCTGGCTCTACTCCCCGGAAGCGCAGCCCATGGACCTGCGTTTCTACCACGACGGCCTGGGCCAGGACACGTTCGAGGAGCAGCTCGAAGGACTGGAAGTCACCTACGAGGACTACGAGCCGGGCTTCGGCACTCCAACAGGCATTGCCCGCACATCTGAGTTAACTCTCTTCGCCTACAACAGCACCCCGCCGACCGAAAGCCTCGCAGCCGATGCCGCAGCCGCCGCCACACCGGCCCTGCTGCAGGCCACGCCGGAGTACCTCCACTCCGCGGGCGTCTTCGGCGACTGGGATCCGGTGGACCGCAGCACTCCGGCCCGGGCCAGGCTGGAGGACCGGCTGGACTTCCTCTTCGATTTCTACGCCGGGCAGGTGGAACAGCGCCGGTGGTACGGGTTCTGGAACTACGGCGACGTGATGCACACCTACGACTTCGACCGGCATGTGTGGCGCTATGACGTGGGCGGCTATGCATGGGACAACTCGGAACTCTCCCCGGACCTATGGCTCTGGTACTCCTACCTGCGGTCCGGCCGGGCGGACATTTTCCGGTTCGCCGAGGCCATGACCCGGCACACCGGCGAGGTGGACGTCTACCACCTGGGGCCGTGGAAGGGCCTGGGGTCCCGGCATAATGTCCAGCATTGGGGCTGCAGCGCCAAGCAGCTGCGGATCAGCACGCCCGCTTACCGGCGCTTCTACTACTACCTGACGGCGGACGAACGCACAGGCGACCTCCTCGCCGAACTGGTGGACAGCGACCAGAACTTCCTGGGCCTGGACCCCGTGCGCAAGGTACGGCCCGACGCAGCCACCTACCGCCCGGACCGCGGCGCCCTGGGCGTGGGACTCGGCACGGACTGGGGTTCCCTCGCGGCAACCTGGCTCACCGACTGGGAGCGCACCGGCAACCCGCGGTCCCGCGACCGGCTGCTGGGCACCATGGCGGACATTGGCGCCCTCAAGTACGGCTTCCTCACCGGCGAAGCCCTGTATAGCCTGGACACGGGCCGCTTCGATACCCGGCGGGAGCAGATTTCGGTGTCGCACCTGAGCGCCGTGTTCGGGCTGGTGGAGATCTGCAGCGAGCTGGTGGACCTGGTGGATGACCCGGACTTCGAACGGGCCTGGCTGCAGTACTGCCGGCTGTTCCTGGCCACGCCCGAGGAGCAGATCGAGGCCGTGGGCCAGCCGCTGCCGGGCATCTACCTCACCCAGGCGCATAGCCGGCTCACCGCCTATGCCGCCGCCCGACTGGGGGATCCGGAGCTGGCCGGGCGGACGTGGGAAAGCTTCGCCGAGGGCGGGGAGCACCTGAACCACGACTCGGCCTTCACGCTGCGGAAGATCCGGGCGCCGCATGTGCTGTTGCCGGTGGACGAGGCCCCCACCGTCTCCACCAATGACACCGCCCAGTTCGGGCTCGCGGTCATCCAGAACCTGGCGTTGGTGGGCAAGCACCTGCGCTGACATCCCGCCCCGGCCCCAAGTACGTAGCAGTAAGTGTCGTTTTGAGGGTTCGCAACGACACTTACTGCTACCCAGTTGGGTCAGGAATCAGGGTGGCGGCAGGGGCGGCCAAAAGGTATGTTGGTAAGCATGCTGATGATTTTTACTGACTCATCGGCTTTCCGGTAACACTGCGAAGGAGACGTTATGAGCACGAAGGTGGAAAAACGCATTCTGGTGAACGTTCCGGTAAGCACGGCTTACAACCAGTGGACCCAGTTCGAGGAATTCCCGCACTTCATGGGCGGCGTCAAGAGCGTGACGCAACTCAGCGACGACCGGCTGGAGTGGGTGGCCGAGATCGGCGGCGTCCGCCGCCAGTGGGAAGCAAAGATCCTTGAACAGGTCCCGGACCGCAAGGTTGCCTGGGCCGCCACGGAAGGCGCCACGAACGCCGGCGCCGTGGAATTCGAGGACGTGGGTGGCGGCCAGACGTCGCTGCAGCTGACGCTCGAATACGAGCCCGAAGGTTTGATTGAGAAGGTGGGCGACAAGCTCAACGTCGTGGACCGGCAGGCCGAAGCCGACCTGCAGCGGTTCAAGGAGTTCATCGAGGACGAAGGCTACGCCAGCGGTGCATGGCGCGGCGCCGTCAACCCCGGCGCAACGGTTGGATCGCCCGGCGTGGAGCACGCAGGGGCATCCCTGGGTGACTCCGGCAAGGCCGGCGTTTCAGGCAAGATGGCCGCAGGCCTTGGTGTCGCGGCGGCGGCAGGTGCCGCGGCAGCTATGGCCGCCAGCGGCAACAAGGAAGAAACCCGCGACGTGACGGTCACGGAAGCCACCCCGGTGGAGCCCGTCGTTCCTGCCGAACCGCTGACCACGGGGGCCACCACCGGCGCAGCATGGACCGAATCGGAGACCCCGGCGGCAAGCACTGCGCCAGCATCGGGCTCGATCGGCGACCTGGACGACGGTCGGATCGGCCACCCGTTCGACCAGACCAACGGCTTGGTGGACGCCACGGGCGAGTCCGACGAAACCCTGGAAGGCGAGAACCTGAGCGCCGGCGAGCGGCGCGAGGACGACCGCCGGTCCGACGGCGGACTGCCGCCAGTGGGCGGCAACCTCGGCGGGCACTAAGCCGGCCGGAGCGACCCCGCCGGATCGGCCCCGGCTTTAGCCGGTGAATGCCAAAGCGCCGCCCGCCTCTCCCCCGAGGCGGGCGGCGCTTTCGCGTCAACGGGAATGAACTACTTCGCGTCACCCGCGTAGAACACGGACGGCATGGCCGGGGCCTGCATGTCATGGCCGATGAAGAAACTGGGGTGCGGCGGCTGGTTGTAGCCCACGGTCTCCCGGGCAACGCCCGTCCGGTACATGGGATCGTGCATCAGGGTGCGGAGCCGGACCTCGGTGGGCGAGGTGGTGGTGTAGATCCGCAGTTCGGTGCTGTCAGCCGACGGGAAGACCAGTTCCTCACGCCAGTCGCCGAGGAGGTCCGCCTGGAGTGACGGGTTGCCCTTGGTGTGGTTGTTGGTGCGGGCACCGGCGGCCGTCAGGAGCCGGTCGCTGGTCTGGGTTTCCCAGTTCCACTTGGAAATGGTGGGCACGCCCATGCCTGCCCCGGCATCGAAGTCGTGGTCCACGATTTCCCGGAGGAGGTCGCCGTCCCACCAGGCCATGAAGTTGGCCGCCGGGATCTTGTCCCCGATCCGCTCGCCCTTGGCGGACATGAGGTAGCCCACCGGCGAGTTCCACGCGGCGTCGCCGCCCACGGCCCAGCTCTCGGAGCCCGGGAAGCGCGGGTCGATGTCGCCGGTGGCGCCGCGGCCGGTGTCCTTGACGGCGGGGATGCTCCAGAGCACCTCGCCAGTGGCGGAGTCACGGAACGTGGCGCCGCGGTTGCCGCTGGCGGACATGCTCTCGTGCACCGCGAACGTCTCCAGCCCCGGGCGGGACGGGTCGAGGTCGCCGGTGTGGATGGCGTCGCCGTGGCCGAGCCTGGTGTTGTACAGGGGGGTTCCGTCGTCGTCGATGGTCATGGAGCCGAAGACGAACTCGTCCCTGCCGTCCTGGTCCACATCCGCCACGGACAGGTTGTGGTTGCCCTGCCCCTTATACTCGGCGCCCGCCGCGTCGGAGTCGAACTTCCAGCGCTTGGCCAGCTTGCCGTTCACCAGGTCGTAGGTAACCAGGACGGTGCGGGTGTAGTAGCCGCGGCTGAACATCATGGAGGGGTGCTCGCCGTCGAGGTAGGCCACGCCCGCGAGGAAGCGGTCCACCCGGTTGCCGTAGCTGTCGCCCCACGCGGACACGGTGCCGCGCGGCGGGTCATAGGGGACGGTGTCCATGATGGTGCCGCTGGCACCGTTGAAGACCGTGAGGAATTCCGGGCCGGACAGCACGTAGCCGGCGCTGGTGCGGTAGTCCGCTGCAGGATCCCCGATGACCGTGCCCGCCGCGTCGGTGGTGCCGTCCGCGGTCTTGAACGCCACCTCGGCCTTGCCGTCGCCGTCGAAGTCGTAGGCCAGCATCTGGGTGTAGTGGGCCCCGGCGCGGATGTTGCGGCCCAGGTCGATACGCCACAGCTTGGTGCCGTCCACCTTGTAGGCGTCCACGTAGACGTTGCCGGTGTAGCCGGACTTGGAGTTGTCCTGCGCGTTGGTGGGGTTCCAGAGCTGGATGATTTCGTAGGTGCCGTCGCCATCCAGGTCAGCGACACTGGAGTCGTTGGCGGTGTAGCTGTAGGCCTGCCCGGCGGGGGTGACGCCGTCAGCCGGCTTGTCCAGCTTGATGGGCAGGTAGTTCTGCGCCAACGGGCTGAATTCGGCGGTGAGTTTGTCCTGCCCGTTGCCGTTCCCCACTGTTTTGATGACGTACTTGGAGTCCGCCGTCCCTGCCGGATCCACGTAGGTGGTGGTGTTCCGGATGGGCTCGTCGGTGATCTGGACGCCGTCCCGGATGACGTGGAAGCCCACGCTGTCCCTGTCCAGGCCCAGCATCCGCCAGCCGAGGTTGACACCCTGGTCCGTCAGCACTGCGACGGGCGCCCGGTCCAGGTTTTCCACCTGGCGCTTGGGTTGCGACTGCGGCGCCACTCCGTTCGCAGCAGGATTGGGTTGATCGGGGTCGGCCGCAGCGAGGGGAACACCGGTGAACACCAGTGCTGCCGCCGTCAGCGTGGCTGCGGCCCCGGCGGGCGCAGCCTTCCATGCCCGGCCAGCGCGGTTTCTCAAGGAACATATTGAGGGGTTTGCCAAAAGAACATCTCCTTTGATGCGGCGGCAGCTGAGTCTGCCGCACGCGAGTTTGGAACGTTTCAACCGCGCAGCAGCAACTCCCCTGACGTGTGATTGACATGGGGTCCGCTGCGCTTAGAAAGCGCTTTCCGCCCTCTAGGTTTATCAGCGCATGACAATCCTGGTCAAGGGTTTGACCGAAGTGATTGGGAGAAATTGTTCAGTTACGTTTGCTTGTGCACACACCGAAAACCACCGCCCGCGCTACCTCGCCGCCACCGCCTGCAGCAGCGGCACAGTCCTGGCGGGCATCACTTCCACCAGGGACATCGCCGTACTGGTGCGGACGACGCCGGCAATCGCCAGCATCGCATTGGTCACCCGGTGCAGGTCGGCCGGGTCTTTCGCGGCCACCTTTGCGAGCAGGTCGGCATCGCCCGTGGTGGCGTGCATCTCGATGATTTCCGGAATGTCCTGCAGCGCGGCCACGGCGGCATCGCTGGAGGACTGGCTGATGGAGATCGAGATGAAAGCGGTCAACGGAAGGCCCAGGGCTGCGGTGCGGACGCGCTGGCTAAACGGGGCCAGGCTTCCGTCGTTCACCAGCCGGCGCAACCTGGCGTGGATGGTATTGCGCGCCACGCCCAGCGACCTCGACAGGGACAGGACGGTCGCCTGGGGGTCGCGGTCCAGTGTGAGGAGGATCTCTGCGTCTAGGGCATCAATGAGGTGCATACTGAGCATTTTGCCACCGGATTACTTCGATGTACCCGGATCTGTCCTGCTGGGGAAGGCCGTGTTGCGCAGACGTCCTGCGTTGCCCCACCATGCTGTGCATGACCACCACCCTTCCCGAAACCGCCGTACCCGAAGTGCGTGCCGCCGTCGCCCAGCTCCCCGCCTACGTGGCTGGCAGGAGCGCGCAGACTGAGCTGACCGCGGCCCTGGCCTCGAACGAAAGCCACTTCACTCCCCTGCCATCGGTGGTGGAGGCGATCACCGCCGAGGCCGGCCGCATCCACCGCTACCCCAGCATGGGTGCCGTGGAGGCACGGGAAGCAATCGCGCAGCATCACGGCGTCGACGCCGATGAAGTTGCCGCCGGGCCGGGAAGCTCCGGTGTGCTGCAGCAGATCATCTCAGCGGTGTGCGGACATGGCGACGAAGTGGTGTTCGCCTGGCGGTCCTTCGAGGCCTACCCCATCCTGGTGGCTGTGGCCGGTGCGGTCTCCGTCCGCGTGCCGCTGCTGGCGGACGAACACCACGACCTCGATGCCATGGCCGCGGCGATCACGGACCGGACGCGCCTCGTGATCCTGTGCTCGCCCAACAACCCCACCGGCGTGTCCATCAGCGGGGATGCGCTGGAGCGCTTCCTGCGGTCCGTGCCGCCGCGGGTGCTCGTGGTACTGGACGAGGCCTACATCGAATTCCAGCGCGGCCCGGGCGTGGACGCGCTGGACTTCTACCGCCGCTACCCCAACCTCTGCATCCTGCGTACCTTCTCGAAGGCCTACGGGCTGGCAGGACTGCGGGTCGGCTACGCCATCGCGCGGCCTGACATCGCCGAGGGCCTGCGCCGTACCGCCGTGCCGTTCGGCGTCAACAGGATGGCGCAGGCTGCCGCGGTTGCGTCGCTGGCCGCCGAAGAGGAAATCCGTGAGCGGACGGATGCGGTGGCTGCGGAACGGACACGGGTTCTCGAAGCCCTTCGCGGCTACGGCTGGGACGTGCCGGACAGCCAGGCGAACTTCTACTGGCTTCGCACTTCCGATGAGCTCCGGGAACGGCTCCTCGCCGCCCTCGGCGAGGCCGACATCCTGGCCCGCGGCTACGCCGTGGACGGTGTCCGGATCACGCTCGCCGACCCCGAGACCAACAACAGGGTCCTGGCTGTCCTGGCCGACCGCGGGCGGTTCGGGCTTGCATCAGGCGCAGGGCAATGAGCACCGCCGTTACACCCGTTGCAGAAACCACGACGGCGGCAGGCGCCGCGACGGCGGCAGGCGCCGCGCCGCCGTCGGCCGTCCGGCATTCCGTGGTGGAGGATGTCCTGGGCATCCTGACCGGCACGTTCGCCGCCTCACTGGGGCTGTTCCTGCTCAAGTCCAGCGCCGCCGTCACGGGTGGAACCGCCGGCCTGGCACTGCTGCTCAGCTACACCGTTCCACTGCCGTTCGGCGTCATCTTCTTCGGGGTGAACCTGCCGTTCTTCGGGCTGGCCATCTGGAAGAAGGGCTGGAACTTCGCCCTTCGGACCGGCGCCGCCATCGCCTTGGTCTCAGTAATGGCCAGCCTGCACCCCGCCGCGCTCGGGTCGCTGCACATTGACCCCCTGTACGGTGTGCTGGGCGGAAACCTGTTGGCCGGCGTCGGGCTGCTGATCCTGTTCCGGCACAAGTCCAGCCTGGGCGGCTTCAACATCCTTGCCCTGCTGCTGCAGGAGAAACTGAAGTGGCGGGCCGGCTACGTGCAGATGGTGCTGGATGTGGCCATAGTGCTGGCCGCGCTGGCCTTGGTTCCGCCACTGATGGTCCTGCTGTCCGCGGCCGGTGCCACCCTGCTGAACCTCATCCTCGCGCTGAACCACCGGCCCGGACGCTATCTGGGAAAGTAGCCGCACGAGGGCCGGTTTATTCCCCAAAAGTGCCTGAAATATCCGCGCGAAGGCCGCTGTTGCCGCCCATATGACAACAATCGGAATCATCGGTGCAGGACATATCGGAAGCCAGGTTGCCCGGAAGGCGGTGGAACTGGGCTATGACGTGGTCATCAGCAACTCCCGGGGGCCGGAAACCCTGACGGACCTGGTGGCGGAACTTGGCCCGAAGGCACGGGCGGCCACCGCCGCCGAAGCGGCAGCCGCAGGCGACTTCGCCGTGGTCACGGTGCCGCTGAAGAACTACAAGGACATTCCGGTGGAGCCCCTCGCCGGCAAGATCGTCATCGACACGAACAACTACTACTGGGAGCGGGACGGCCGCATCCCCGCCCTGGACAACGGCGAGGCCACCACGTCAGGGCTGCTGCAGGAGCACCTCCCCGATTCCAAGGTGGCCAAGGGCTTCAACCACATCATGGCCAGGGACATCACCACCGACGGAAGTCCCGCCGGGACCGAGGACCGGCGCGCGCTGGCCACCGCCAGCGACTACCCGGAAGCGGCCGAACTGGTAACCCGGCTGTACGACGAGTTCGGCTTCGATACCGTGGACGTCGGCCCGCTCTCCGAGAGTTGGCGTGTGGAGCGGGACCGCCCGGCCTACGTGAAGCGGCAGACCGCCGGGGAGCTGAAGGACAACCTGGCGAAGGCGACGCGCACCGTCTGACGCTGCCGCCCACCAAACTGGCCGGCAGTCCGTACTGCCGGCCAGTTTCGCCCTTAAAGGTCGGGGTCGTGCGCGGGAACCAGGACCACCTCGAACGGGCTCGGCGGCTGGTTGAACTGGGCGTTCACTGCGGCCAGTGTGTTCCCGAACCGGGCCACAGTGGTGGGCACGTTGAAGTCCGGGCTCTTAATGGTGTCCCTCAGGACACCCGAGGACAGGTCGCTGGTCAGGTCGATGCGGGCGATCTGGTTCAGCATGTTCTGGACCGCCCACACGTCATCGCCATGCACCAGGATGCCGTCCACGAACGGGACGCTGACACCCTTGATCACGGCGCTCTCGCCCGTCTTCGGATTGACCGTGTACAATGCTCCATTCGTGGAATGCGCAACGATGAGCGTCTTGCCGTTCCCGGTCGCGGCGATGCCGTTGAGGTTGAAGCCCTGCGTGAGTTCGGCGGCCGGGCCGCTCAGCTTGAGGGTCTGGACCTTGCCGAGTTTGCCGCCGTCACCCACGGGCAGGAAGTAGAGTTCGGCGGCCATCGAGTTGGTGAACCACGCCCCGTCCCCGGTCAGCGTGACGTCATTGATGAACCCCGACCCCAGTTTGACGTCCGCCACGGGCTTGCCGGTGTCCGTGTTGTAGACGAATGCCTTGCCGGTGCCTGCGCCCGCAACGAACAGTAGGTCGTTGCAGGTGTCGGCTTTCATGCCGGCGGCGGCACGGCCCGCGGGTGCGTCAATGAAGCGGCTGGCCGTGCCTTTGCGGATGTCTCCGCGGAAAATGTCGCCGGTGGTGAGCTCGCCCGCATAGAAAGTCTTCCCCTCGCCCGCTGCGATGCCCTCGGCGGAGGTGGCGCCGTCGAGCTCTATGACGCCGGAAGGCGGGTCCGCCAGGGCCGGAAGGGCCGTGGGGAGAAGCAAGGCAAAGCCGGCCACAAGTCCCGCTGCGGCCCGCCGTCGTATTGATCGGCGCATGCTGGTTCCTTAGTCTGGTGCTGATGCGCGCGGGGCCCATCTGCGGCAGCTCCGCACGATTGGTGTTGCCAGTTTAAGCTCTGCAGAAAGGCCCGCGAAGGCATGGGGCTACCTAATCTGCTTACAATCGGAACCTCTGACCACTACCGAGGGACCCATGAAGAAATTCGCCACAGCCCTGTTTGCCGCCGGCCTCGTAGCTTCCGCCACGGCCTGCTCCGCTTCCCATCAACTGACCACCGCTGAGACCTGCGAGCGGATCCAGGCCGTTGTGTCGAACCCCGCCAACAACGCCGGCAAGACGGGCATGAACAACCTCGCCAACCAGATCCGCCCCATCCACGCGGTGGCCTCGGACGACCTCAAGCCCGCCCTGGCGTCCATCCTTGCCTACACGGACGAGCAGGCCAAGGAAAACCCGGACAAGGAGAAGCTGGCCGACCTCCAGTCCGGTTACCAGGAAGCCGGCAGCACCTACACCAAGTTCTGCCAGGCCGCCGGCTAGGACCCTTCGTGAACGGACCGGGCGCTCTGCTTTGCGGGCGCCCGGTCCCTTTTCCGATGGCCTAGAGCGTTGCCGGGTCCGTGTTGGCGCCGCAGAGGATGACGGCAACGCGTTCATCCTCCGCCGGCACGTACACGCCTGACGTGAGCGCCGCGTAGGCTGCCGCGGCACCGTGCTCGACGACGATCCGGTAGTCGTTCCACAACGCGGAGCGCGCGGCGGTGATGTCCACGTCGGAGACCAGGACGCTTTCGACGCCGCAGCGGACCGCGACGGAGAAGCCGATGCCGCCTATGCGGCGGGCCCCCAGGGAGTCCGCGGCAACGCCCGCCACAGCGACGTCCACAGGCTCCCCTGCCGCCAGCGCGGCGTGCAAGGTGGGGGCCGATTCCGGTTCCACGGCCACCACTTTGGCGAAATCTTCGACCGCAGCGGCAACGCCTGCCATCAGCCCGCCACCGCCCACGGCCACAAGGATGGTGTCCACGTCCGGAACCTGTTCGAGCAACTCGGAGCCCACGGTTCCGGCACCGGCAGCAATCTCGGGCTGGTCATAGGCATGGCAGTAAACCGCCCCGCTTTCCTCGGCGTGCACAATGGCGGCCTGGTAGGCGGCGGCATATTCGGCGCCGCCCTGGACTACGGTGGCACCGATCGCCTTCAGCTTGGCAACTTTGACGGCCGGGGCCGCTTCGGGGACGAAGACGGTGGCCGGCACCCCGAGCTGCTTGGCTGCATAGGCGTTGGCGAGCCCTGCGTTGCCGCCCGATGCCACCACCACGCCCACGTCCGCCCTTAGTTCCCCGCGCTCCTTGCTCGCCAGGATCCGGTTCAGCGCGCCCCGGGCCTTGAATGTTCCGGTGTGCTGCATGAATTCGCATTTGAACCACACCTGTCCCGGTCCGGTCCCGCTGTCTGCCGCCAGCACCGGTGTCCTGCGGAGAAGGCTGGCGGTCCGCTGCGCGGCCTGGTCAATATCGGCGCGGGTGAGCATGGTCAGACTTCGTCATCCCAGGTTCCGGACTCCTCCACGGCCTCTTCGGGCTTGTGCTCCTGACCCGCTGCGCCGCCTCCAACATACGACGCCGGCACGGTGCCGGCTGCATGGGCCTGCTGTTCCTCGCGGATGTTCGCTGCACCGGGCTGCTCGGGGTGCTGGCCGGACTGCGGCGCCTTCCTGGCAGCGTCCTTCGCCTCGTCCGGGTCGCCGGGCCCGCGAAGGTCTGCGGCGTTCTGGGGATCGTCACTGGAAACGGTCATGGTCCTGCCTTTCACCTGGGAACTGCCTTGCATGGCCGGGCGTGCACCCGGTCCGCTTTCCACCCTACGGTCTACAGGTAATCCGCTGCCCGTTCCCGGGCGATTTCCAACAGGGTTGAGTGGAAGGCGACCTCGGCCGGGGCGTAGACCTTGTCCTGCCGCTGCGCCAGGAGCACCCGGCGCAGCGGGGCTGCCTCCCCCAGGCTGAGGATCCGTACGTCCGGGTGCTGGAGTGCCACAGCGGTCTTGGGAACCATGGCCACCCCCATTCCCACGCTGACCATGGCCTGGGCTTCCTGGTAGTCGTTGGCCTGGAAGGCAATGGCGGGTTCGAACCCGGCGTCGTGGGCCGACCGCTGCAGTACCTCCACCACAGGGTGCGCCTCCGCTCGGACGATCCACGATTCGTTGCGCAGGTCCGCCATGCTCACCTCTTCCCGTTCGGCGAGCCGGTGTCCGCGGGCCACAAGCACCACGGTGCTTTCACGGAACACTTCGGTGACCCGGATGGCGTCGTCATGGAAGGGGTTCCAGGGGTAGTCCCACAGCAGGCACAATCCGGTCACCCCGGACTCCAGGTCAGCCACAAGCTCATCGAACCGCGCGCTTCGCAGCGACAGGCCAATGGCGGGGTAGCGCTTCTTGAATGCCCGGATGACAAGCGGCAGGAAGGAACCGGCCAGGGTGGGGAACGTACCCACGGTGAGGGATCCCCGCTTGAGGCCGGCGAGTTGGTTCAGGTCGGCCTGGGCTGCCCGCATCTGCCGCACGATCTTCCGTGCATGGGCTGCGAGCATCTGGCCCGCCTCCGTGGGCACAACACCACGGGAGCGGCGGTTGAGCAGGGGTTGGCCCACTTCCTGCTCCAGCTTGCGCAGCTGTTGCGAGACTGCGGAGGGACTGTACAGGCGCAGGTCGGCGGCGGCGGTAATGGACCCCTGTTCCACCACCTCCATCAGCAGCGAGAGCCGCCTGATGTCAAACAAATAGTCGTCGTCTTCCTGAAGCATCGCTTAACCCTCCTGCTGGATTGTTGAATCACCTGCAGGATCAGTGCAAGGACCCGGGAAAACAGCCAAAAATCCGGGCAAGCGACCAGCATTTTTGCCTTCGCTCACCTTCTGCTGCAAGTGATTGAAGCAATCCTACAACCCTCCACAAGTATCGAACATTGTCTTAATTTGTGAGCTGGCTCATTCTCGATGTAGGCGCCCCAGAGGAAACCAGGCACAAGGAGATGTGGGACAACAATGAGGTTTGAAGCGGAATGGATGCGCGGCGGCACCAGCAAGTGCTGGGTGTTTGAGGCTGGGCACCTCCAGGAAGGCGGCGTCGGCCTGGACGTGTTGCTGCCCCGCCTGTTCGGGAGCCCCGACTCCCGCCAGATCGACGGGGTGGGCGGAGCGACCTCCACCACCAGCAAGGCAGTGATCCTGCACCGCCCGGCCGAGGACGGTGTGGACATCGAGTTCACCTTCGCCCAGGTGGGCATCGAAGAGGCCGCCGTGGACTGGGGCAGCAACTGCGGCAACTGCTCCGCGGTGGTGGGACTGTACGCCATCGAGAAGGGGTGGGTGGTTCCCACCGGGGACGTCACCCGGATTGTCACACGCAACACCAACACGGGCCAGATCATCGTGCAGCGCGTGGCCACGCCCAACGGCGGCCTGCCGGACTCCCCCGCCGCGGAGATGCCCGGAGTCCCCTTCCCGGGCCACCTCGTGGGGCTCGGCTTCCAGGATCCGGCCGGCAAGACCACCGGGGCGCTGCTGCCCACCGGTGCTTCAACGGATGTGATCACAGCCGGCGGGACGCGCTGGACAGTCTCCATGGTGGATGCAGGAGCTCCCGTTGTGATGGTCCAGGCCGGGGAACTGGGCCTTGACACGGGCCGCTACGACAGCTGGCAGGCGGGCGTGGAGCAACAACTCGGCACGCTGGAACAGATCCGCCGGCAGGCAGCGGTCCGGATGGGACTGGCTCCCACCACTGCGGCAGCGGCACGCGCCATCCCCAAGGTCGCCATCGTTGGCCCGCGGACCGACGCGGACCCGGCATGCGATATCAACGTCATGATGCTCTCGATGGGCAAGCCCCATCCCGCCTTGGCCATTACCGGCAGCATCGCACTGACACTGGCCGCCCGCACGCCCGGCACGGTGCTTAACGCCATGACCATTGACGCCACTGGAAGCACGCTGCGCCTCCGCACTCCCGCCGGGGTGATCGAGACCTGGAGCGAGGAGCACGCCGGAAGCCTGCTCGTCGGGGTCGACCGTACCGCCCGCACCATCGCCACCACCATCATCCATCTGCCCGAGGTGTCCGGCAGCGACGTCGCTGCTTCCCTCGCGGGCGCTACCCTTTGAGGAGCCCATCATGACTAAGACCCTTCTGACCAAGGATGCGGAGCGCACCGCTGCGCCCGTAAACGACACACTGGACGAGCGTCCCGCACGGACTTCCTCCCGGCGCCGTATCCTGCTGTGGACGGTGGCCGGCGTGGCCATCCTGGCTGTAGTTGCCCTGTTCTTCGGCGGCGGCATCTTCAACCAGGCTGCCGCCACGAGTTCGGAGCCGACCATGACAGCCACCCAGATCATTCCGCTGGTCATCCTTGTGGTGATGTTCGTCGTCGCCACCAAGTGGCCGCTGAACATTGGTGTGATGGGGCTCGTGGCCTCGTTCGGCGTCGGCTACTTCATGCTGGGGATGTCGGACAAGCAGATCCTCGAGGAATTCCCCGCCAGCATTGTCCTGACCATTATCGGTGTCACCTACTTCTTCAGCATGGCCCAGCGCAACGGCACCATCGACATCATCGTCAAGGGCTGCGTGCGCATGGTCCGCGGCAAGACGCTGTTGCTTCCGTGGGTGTTCTTCCTGATCGCCGCGGCACTGACCGCGCTGGGCACCTTCTCGCCGGCTGCCATCGCGCTGCTGGCTCCCGCGGCCATCGGGTTCGCCTACGAGTCCCGCATCCACCCGGTGGTCATGGGCGCCTTCATCATCAACGGTGCCCACGCCGGCGGCTTCTCCCCGCTGTCCGTGGCCGGCGTGCTGGTTCACAACATTGCCCTGAAGAACGACTTCCCGATCTCCCAGGGCGGCCTGTTCCTGGCCAGCTTCGCCCTGAACCTTATTCTCTCCGTGCTGACGATCATCGTGTTCGCCCTGATCGGCAAGCTGCGTGACGGCGCCAGCGGCGTGCACGTGGATATCGACACGTCCTCCGCCGGCCGCCCCCACGGCCAGCAGATCCTGACGCTGGCACTGATCGCCGCGATGCTGGTGTGCACCTTGGGCTTCCGCATGCCGATTGGCTTCGTTGCCCTTTCCGCCGGCCTGCTCCTTGCCTTCATCAACATCAAGGAGCACAAGACCTTCATTGGCGGCATCTCATGGTCCACTGTCCTGCTGGTTGCAGGCATGATCACCTACGTATCCCTGCTGGAGCACGTGGGCGTCATCGATACCCTCGCCGAGCAGGCCCTGGCCCTGGGTGCGCCGCTGCTGATCGCCCTGGTCCTGTGCTACGTGATCGGCGTCGGTTCCGCTTTCGCTTCGTCCACGGCCCTGCTGACCGCGTTCATTCCCCTCGCCGGCCCGCTGCTGGCCACGAGCTCCCTCAGCGCCTCCGGAACCGTTGCCGCGCTGGCCATCGCGGCCACCGTCGTCGACGTCTCCCCCTTCTCCACGGACGGTGCGCTGGTGGTGGCCAACGCCCGCGACGACGACCGGCAGCGCGTGTACAAGCAGCTCATGTTCTACGCAGGTGGCGTGGTCCTGGTGGCCCCGGCGCTGGCCTGGGCTCTGCTGGTTCCCACCGGCATCATGTAAAGCACCTGCCCAGCAGCGCGAATCGACGGCCCGTCGGCGAAAGCCGGCGGGCCGTCGCCGTGCCCGCGCGCTGTGCCGAAGCTGTGAATTGCAGCTCATCCGGGACGTTGGGACGGCCCGCGCCGTTAAACCCATCGGCGAAAGGAGGCCGGGTGATCATTGTCCTCACGGGAATCGACGGATCGGGAAAGTCCACTGCGGCCCGCACCCTGGTGTCAGCGGTGAACGCAGGGGGCGGGCACGCCCTGCTGCTCAGCAACCACGCGGGCAGGCGGAGCATGGCCAACCTCTCCGCCCGGCTGGGACTGGCATTGCCTGGCCGCCTGGCTGACGCCGTCGAAAGCTCCCTTCGCGTGTGGAACGTGCTGGCCTCGCACCTGCGCGCATGCCGCTTCGACGGGCTGGTGGTCATGGACCGGCACCTGTACTGCCAACTGGCGCTCCGGACCGCCAGGGGCATGCCCCGGGGGCGCTTCATGCCGTGGCTGCTGGCCCGCCTTCCGCGCCCGGACGCGGTTTTCCACCTGGAGCTCGACCCTGCCGAAGCGCACCGGCGGATCACAGCGCGCGGCACGGACCGGGAAAGCCTTGCGGATCTCACCGCTTTCCACGCCGCATACCGGGAACTGCCGGAGTACGCGGGCTTCACGAAGGTCGATGCGTCCGCCCCTGCGGCGCAGCTCGCGGAACAGTTGGCGGGGCTCGTGGGACTGTCCGCGCCAGTCACAAAACGTTCCTAGGCATTCCGTCATACGGAAATGGAATTCCCTCTTGCGGAATGAGTGTGACCGGGATTACGTTGGACTTAGCCCCGCAAACGGGTTGTTCCCAATTGATAGGCAAAGGTCAATGAAGATCCCAAACCCTGAGGCACTGAAGGCGAGTTCGGTGCCCGCGAAGAGGAAGCCGCTGTATAAGTCGCTCTTCTTCCAGATTCTGATCGCCGTCGTGGCAGGTGTCCTCATCGGGCATTTCTGGCCGGACCTCGGATCACAACTGAGGCCGCTCGGAGATGGCTTCATCAAACTCATCAAGATGATCATCGCGCCGCTGATCTTCCTGGTGATCGTTACCGGAATTTCGGCCGTTGGCGACGTCAAGGCGGTTGGAAGGGTTGGGGTCAAGGCCCTGCTCTACTTCACGGCGGCAACACTGTTCGCCCTGGTCTTCGGGCTGATCGTGGGCAACATCGTCCAGCCCGGCGCGGGCCTGCACATCGACCCCGCCACCCTGTCCCAGGCTGACCTGGATGCCAAGACCGGCTCGGGGGCCCCGAAGGATGCCGCGTCCTTCATCCTGGATGTCATTCCCGCCAGCGTCATCGGCGCGTTCGCCAGCAACAGCCTGCTCCAGGTCCTCTGTTTCTCCGTGTTCTTCGGCGCAGCCATCGTCGTGATCGGCCGCGAGCGCTGCATGCCTGTCATCAGCCTCATGGAGACCGTCCTGGAACTGGTCTTCAAGATCATGGCCTGGATCATGAAGGTCGCGCCCATCGGCGCGTTTGGAGCGATGGCATTCATCATCGGCCAGTACGGGCTGGACACACTGAGCACCTACGCGCTCCTCATCGCCGCCTGCTACGGCGCCGCGGTGGTATTCATCGGCCTGTTGTTCCTCGTTGCCTGGGGTTTCGCCCGCGTCCCGTTGTGGCATTTCCTGAAGTACACCCGCGAGGAATTCCTCCTGGCCCTCGGCACGGCTTCCACCGAGGCCGTCATGCCCAGAATCATGACGAAGCTGACCAACGCCGGCTGTTCCCGGGCCACCACCGGCCTGGTAGTCCCCACCGGCTACTCCTTCAACCTTGACGGCGCGGCAATCTACCTGTCCATCTCCCTGCTGTTCCTGGCGCAGGCCTTCGGCCACAACCTGGACCTGGGCCAACAGCTGGCCGCCCTCGGCGTGCTGCTGCTGACCTCCAAAGGCATGGCCGGCGTTCCCGGCTCCTCCTTCCTTGCCCTTTCGGCAACCGCCGCAGCACTGGGCATCTTCCCTGTTGCCGGCGTCGCGCTCCTCCTGGGCGCCGACCGGCTCATGGACTCCATGCGGGTGGTGGTCAACCTGCTCGGCAACTGCGTCGCCACGTTCATCGTCTCCAAGTGGGAGGGCCAGTTCGACCGCAACGTCATGCTGCGCGCCTTCAGGGGCGAGATCACCAACCACGATTCGGCGATCCTGCTGGGCAAGGAAGAGGATTTCGAGGGCCAGGAGCTCGAGCGGCTGAGTGCGGGACAGGATCCGTCGCCGAAGTTCCGCGGCGCACCCACCCCCGAGATGGTCACCGAGCTTCCCGTCGTCAACAGCAACCGCGTGGGACTCGGCAGCAAACCCGAGTAGGCACCCCACAACGCAGAAAGGGAGGGACAGGACCATAAGGTCCTGCCCCTCCCTTTCTTTGCGCCCGCTACCGGGAAGCGCTCGGAGACGGCGAAGTCCCCACTCCCGAGGACATCGTCGACGAAGCCGTGGCCGAAGCCGTGGACGTGGCACTCGGGGAGGATGTGCCCATTGAACCGCCGGAAGAGCTGGTGGCGGTGGAGGTTGCGCCGCCCCCTGCCTTCGCCAACACATCGTTGATGAGGTTCTCAAGCTCCTTCTGGTCCTTGTCACCCAGGTCGGTGCCGCTCTTGGTGGCAACCACGAGCAAGCGTCCCTGGGCGGCGGAAACCTGCATCAGCTTCTGCTGGTTGTCCCCGCTCCGGGTGCTGACGGTGCCGAACGTCTTGTCCGCGTCGGTCTCCGCCTTCAGTTCTTCGCTGGAAACGTCGTACTTCTGGCCGAGTGCAGACACCGAGAACTTTGCGCACTGGCCCATCTTGCCACTGATGTCCTCCAGGGTCTTCACCGCATCCGGGCCGCTGCCGCCGGACTGTGCGGAGAGCGTGCGGGGCTGGTTGCCCTGGGAGAGCGCGACGGCGACGTCACCGTTCTCCACTTTGTCCAGCAGGCCAGCGGTTGCGATGTCCTTGCACTCCTTCGGATCGATGGTTGCGGTACTCATCAGCAGGTTGGCGATGTTCCCGCCCTGGTCCACCTGCTCCTTCGAGTAGAGCTTCAGCTCGTTGCCGTCATCGTCCTTCATGCCCGAGATGAGGTTGCGGAGCTCGTCCTCGGAGTACACCTTGGCTTCGGCGGTCTTGCTGGCGGACGCAGACGCCGTCGCCGTACCGGAAGGGCTCGCGGAGCCGCCGCCACCTCCCGAGCAGCCGGCCAGGGCCAGCAGGGCCGCGGTCATCACGCCAAGCGCGGAAACTTTTCGCATCAGGTCAACCTCCAGAATTAGAAAGCATGCTTAGTGTTTCCACTGTAAAGGGTTACCGGGAAGACGCAAATAGCTGGGGAACCATATTTGGGCGCGCCCCGAAGGCGAAGGCGCATCACCAGCAGCCGCGATGGCGCATCTCCGGAACGGCCTCATGTGGAATAATCCGAGAAAGTGGTCCTAACCGGACCGCTCCAGACAAAGGAGAGGCTGGGATGTCCGCCACACCAGGGAGCACGGCGCAGGCGGCAACCGCGCCCATCAACAACTCACAGATCCCTAAGCACGAACAACTCCGCCTCATCATCCTTAAGCTCGCCAAGGAAGAACTGGAGCCCGGGGCCAGGCTGCCCAGCGAACGGACCCTCATGGACGCCTATGGCGTCAGCCGCATCACCGTCCGGGCCGCGATCGGCCGACTGGTCAACGAGGGGCACCTGGTGCGCGTCCCCGCCAAGGGCACTTTCGTGGCAGACTCGCCCGTCCAGTCCACCCTGCACCTTGCCTCGTTCACACAGGAGATGGAGGCGCTGGGCCACGTTCCCAGCACCGTGGTTCTGGTGGCCGAGCACGCCGCAGCCCCGGAGGACACAGCGGATGCGCTCAGCCTTGCTCCGGGCGCGGAAGCGTACCACCTTAAGCGCCTCCGCCTTGCGGACGGCCGGCCGGTAAGCGTGGACGACGCCTGGTACAACCCCCAGCATGCGCCAGGACTGCTGAATATCGATCTCACCGGCTCGGTCTACAAGGCCCTGGCCGCACAGTTTGGGCACCAGATCGACCGGGCACGCCAAAGCGTCCGGTCCGAGGGAGCCCCGGCTGATGTCGGGGCGCTCCTCGGAACGGGAACGGGGGCACCGGTGCTCGCGTTTGACCGCGTGTCCTACTCGGGCACCCTGGCCATCGAACATTCGCGCTCCTGGTACCGCTCGGACCGCTACTCACTCACCATGGAAGTCAGGCTGTAACCGGCGGCGTCAGCCGAGCGAAAACAGCAAAGCGCCCGTTGCCACCGCTCCGGCGGCCAGCAGGGTGGCGGCGTCCGGCTTTGTATCCAGGACGACGACGGGACTCACCATCGAGTAGCCCGCGGCCAGGGCGGCGGTGGGGTCGACATGCATGACAGGCTCACCCGCTGCAACGGTGTCACCTTGGGCCACCAAAAGCTTGAAGCCTTCACCCTTGAGCTTGACGGTGTCGATGCCCACGTGTGTAAGGACGCCCCTGCCGGACGACTCAACCACCACGAAGGCGTGGGGCAGGAGCTTGACCACTTTCCCCGCTACGGGGGAGACGACGTCGAACGCCACACCCGCCGGGGGTTCCACCGCCGCGCCGGAACCCACCATTTGGCTAGCGAACACGGGATCCGGCACGTCGGACAGCGGAACCACGGACCCGCCGATCGGGGCATGGACCATCAAGGACTGCGCCACTAGAGGAGGTCCTCGATGTCCTCGGCGAGGGTGTCTGCCTCGGGGCCAACAATCACCTGCACGGCAGTGCCGGCGGCCAGGACGCCATGGGCTCCGGCAGCCTTGAGGGATGCTTCATTCACCAGCGATGAATCTTTGACTTCAGTGCGAAGCCGCGTGATGCACGCCTCTACTTCCACGATGTTCCCGGCCCCACCCAGGCCTTCAATGATCTTTTCTGCTTTGGACATTGCTGCCCTTCCTGCCGGTGCCCGTACGGAGCACATCATCCAAAACCCCGGCCGGCGGCCTGGGGTACGACCAATGATGGCTTCATCTGCCGCCGGCCGGCTTGCCGTGGAAGGAATATCCGTTCCTTGACAGCGACCGTGGGATGAATCACACTGAACTGGTCATAACCAGACAGTACCGGCTGGAACCGCTCTTCCACAAGCCCCCACCCATACCCCGCAGAGGTGCAACCATGACAACTTCCGAGACCACAGCCCTGGCGCCAGAAAAGAAGCCAAACAGGGTCTTCGCCACACTCCAGCGGCTGGGCCGCTGCCTCATGCTCCCCATCGCCGTCCTTCCCGCCGCCGGCATCCTGCTGCGCATCGGCCAGGCCGACCTGCTCGGCGCGATCCCCGGCTTCGAAGGCGGCGCCGCCGTCATCTCCGCGGCCGGCAACGCAGTCTTCACCTGGCTGCCGCTCATCTTCGCAGTCGGTATCGCCGTTGGCTGGGCCAAGAAGGCCGACGGCTCCACCGCCCTCGCGGCAGTAGTGGGATACATGGTGATCGACGGGGTCTTCAAGGCCATGTCGCCGCTGGTCCTGGCCGGCCAGCTGGACCCTGCCGGCAAGCCGGCCATGATCAACTACGGCGTCCTCGCCGGAATCGTGGTCGGCCTGCTGTCGGCCGGGCTGTGGCAGCGGTTCTACCGCACCAAGCTGCCCGACTTCCTCGGTTTCTTCAGCGGCCGGCGCCTGGTGCCCATCCTGACGTCCGTGACCAGCCTGGTGGCCGGCGTCGTCCTGGCCCTCCTGTACCCGCTCTTCAACGCCGGCCTTTCCGCAGTCGGCCAGGCCGTGGCGGGCAACGCGGTGGTGGGTGGCGGTGTCTACGGCTTCGCCAACCGCATGCTGATCCCTGCCGGCCTCCACCACATCCTGAACTCCGGCGTCTGGTTCCTCATCGGCGACTACACCGATGCGTCCGGGCACCTTGTCCGCGGCGACCTGAACCGCTTCTTCGCCGGCGACCCCAGCGCGGGCATCTTCATGGCCGGATTCTTCCCCATCATGATGTTCGGCCTGCCCGCCGCGGCCCTGGCCATCTGGCGCCACGCCAAGCCCTCACAGAAGAAGATCGTTGGCGGCATCATGCTCTCCACCGCACTCACCGCCTTCTTCACCGGCATCACGGAACCGCTCGAGTACTCCTTCATGTTCGTTGCTTTCCCGCTCTACATCGTCCACGCCGCACTGACCGGCACCTCCATGGCCCTGGTGAACGCGCTGGGCATCCACCACGGCTTCACGTTCTCCGCCGGCCTGATCGACTTCGTCCTCAACTTCGGCAAAGCGCAAAACGCGTGGCTGCTGATTCCCATTGGCCTGGGATACGCCGTGGTGTACTACTTCCTCTTTTCCTTCGTCATCAAGCGCTGGAACCTGCGCACGCCGGGCCGTGAGGACGATGAAGTCACGGTGGAAACCGAAGCCGCGAAGTAACCCGCCCGGGCAACAGACCTCCAACCGAAAGCACATCCAGCATGGAAATCATCATCCTTCCCACCCCTGACGACGTGGCACGCACGGCCGCGGACGCCATCGAGGAGCAGGTCCGGCGCGGGCCGTCCGTCCTGGGACTGGCCACCGGTTCCACACCCCTGGGCACCTACCAGGAGCTCATCCGGCGGCACCAGGAAGACGGACTGAGCTTCGCCGCCGCGCAGGCCTTCCTGCTGGACGAGTACGTGGGCCTGCACGCGGCGCATCCGCAGTCCTACCACTCGTTCATCCGGAAGGAGTTCACCGAAAGCGTGGATTTCGGCGACGGTACAGTGCACGGACTGGACGGCCTGGCAGGCGATCCCGCGGCCGAGGCAGCCCGATACGAGGCCCGGATCGCGGCTGCAGGCGGCGTGGATATCCAGGTCCTGGGCATCGGCACGGATGGCCATGTGGGCTTCAACGAGCCCATGTCCTCGCTCGCCTCCCGCACGCGGATCAAGACCCTGACCCGGCAGACCCGCCAGGACAATGCCCGTTTCTTTGCTGCCCTGGAGGATGTCCCGGACCATGTGCTGACGCAGGGGCTGGGAACCATCCGGGAGGCACGGCACCTGCTGCTGCTCGCGATGGGCGAGGCCAAGGCAGAGGCGGTGGCTGCCGCCGTCGAAGGTCCCGTCGCGGCCGTGTGCCCGGCTTCTGCCCTGCAACTGCACCCGCACGTTTCCGTGCTCGTGGACGAGGCCGCGGCCTCGCGGCTCGCCCACCGCGGGTACTACCAGGACACGTTCGGCCGGAAGCCGGCATGGCAGGGACTCTGAGCGCCAGCCGGCTGCCCACGGCCACGGTCCCGCAGCTGGAGCTTGCGGTGGAAAACAGCGACGGAGTCCGGCTGGCCGCCGCCGTTGGCGCCGCCCGCGTGGAACTGTGCGCCGCGTTGGCAGAGACAGGGGGCATCACGCCGGGGACCGGCGCAGTGGAGCAGGCGTGCAGCCTGGGCTTTCCCATCCATGTCCTGGTGCGGCCACGGCCGGGAAACTTCACCTATTCCGCCCCCGAGCTGGAGGTGATTGAGCGGGACGCCACTGCCGTTGTGCGTGCCGGCGCTGCGGGCGTCGTGGTTGGTGTGTTGTCGCCCGACGGCGGCCCGGATGTTTCGGCCATCCGGCGCATCGTGCAGGCCGTGCGGTCGCTGCGGCCCGATGCCGAGGTCACCTTCCACCGCGCGTTCGATGCAGCCCTGGCGTCCGGCGCGGATCCGGCGGCGGCCCTGTCCCGGCTGGAGCAGGCCGGCGTGGACCGGGTCCTGACCAGCGGTGGCGGCCCCGACTGCGCTGCAGGCCTGGAGATGCTGCGCCGGCTTGTGGAAGAGGGACGCCGGCACGCGCCCACCGTACAGATCATGGCCGGCGGGGGTGTGACCCTGGGGCTGGTACCGTCGCTGCTTGAAGCGGGTGTCCATGCCGTGCACACTTCGGCGCGCCTCCGGCACAGTGGTGCTTCGGGCGGGGGCCGGGCCGGCGCAGCAGACCCCGGCCTGGCCGCACGGATGGCCGCCGCCGTCGCCGCTGGAGCATCGATGACGGGAGGGGTGTAGCAGTGGGCAATGAGCTGGCTCTTCGGGGACGGATCGTCTCAGCCTCGCTGGACATTGCGGACGGGGTCTTGGCGGTCGACGGCGGGCTGGTCACCTTCGCCGGGCCGGCGTCGGATTTTCCCGGGGTGCTTCCAGCGGAAGCACCGGCCGGCCGGGTCCTGGTCCCGGGGCTGGTGGACCTGCACTGCCATGGCGCTTACGGTTCGGACTTCTCGGAAGGCTCATTGGACGGTGCGAAGCGGGCGGCGCACTACCTGCACAGCCGGGGAACCACCACCCTGGTGGCCAGCCTGGTCACGGGAAAGCCAGCGGACCTGGTGCGGAACTTAACGATGTTGCGGGAGCTGACGGGCCTGGGGCTGGTTGCAGGATCCCACTTGGAGGGACCGTTCCTCTCCACGCTGCAGTGCGGCGCCCACGACCCCGGGCTCCTGCTGGAACCCGACATGGCAGTGGTGGCGGAACTGCTCGGCGCGGCGGGCCCGTCCCTCGCGTCCATGACGGTGGCGGCCGAACTTCCCGGCGCCGCCGGACTGGTGGAACTCCTCGTTTCCCGCGGAATCGTTCCGTCGCTGGGGCACACGGCGGCGGACCATACGACGGCGGCGGCGTTCCTTGCGAAGGCAGCCGCGGGCCTGGGTGCGCCAGGACATTCCGCCGGCAGGCACCGGCCCACGGTCACCCACCTGTTCAATGCGATGCCTCCCCTTCACCACCGCTCCCCCGGGCCGGTGTCGGCCAGCCTCGATGCGGCGCGGGCGGGAACGGCAGTAGTGGAACTGATCGGTGACGGCGTCCACCTGGCACCCGAGACCGTCAAGCTCGTGTTTGATCTGGTGGGGCCGGACAACATTGCCTTGGTCACCGACTCCATGGCTGCCACCGGCCTGGCCGACGGCAAGTACCGCCTGGGCTCCCTGGCGGTGACAGTGGACCAGGGGGTTGCCCGGGTGGATGGCACCGGTGCAATCGCCGGTGGAACCGCGACTCTGCTGGACGTTGTCCGGGCCACCGTTGCCGCCGGCGTTCCGCTTCGTGACGCCGTGGTGTCCGCGTCAGCAGTCCCAGCCTCCGTGCTGGGAGTCGCCGCGCGGGTGGGTGACCTGCGCGAAGGGATGCGGGCCGACGTCGTGGTCCTTGACCGGGACCTGAACCTGGCCGGAGTGCTGCGCGGGGGGAAATGGGCCGCCGCACCCTCCTGACCTCCGCCTCGTGGCAGGGCTCCTGCCGCACTTTGCCACATCAGCGCTCCTACGGCTGCAGGCCCCTCTTGGCCAGCAGCCCGACGAGCCTTTCCCATGCGGCCTTGGGCGCCCCCGCCCGCTGGCCCAGCCGTTTCCGTTGCCTCCGCCTCCCCGCAGCCAGCCCCCGCAACCGCGGAGCAACAGCTAGGGCCAGCGGCTGTCCATGACCTGGCGCCAGCAGGGCGGGGCCGAGGTTGGCGAGCGAAGCAATGGACTCCACCGCGGTCTTCCAGTTCCAGGTGGTGTAGCGCGGCGGACCCGCCAGGTCGGGCGTTCCCAGCAGGATCCCCTGGAGGGTGTTCAGGTTGACGGTCACCACCGCGTCGCCGGTAATCAGGACCCGGTCGCTGGAACGCCAGTAGGCAACATGGCCTGGGGTGTGTCCGGGTGCGGAGACGGCGACCCACCCAGGCATTCCCGGTACTTCGCCACGGGGGCCCAAGGGACGCACGACATCGGAAATGTCACCGGCAGCCTCGATCCCGCGCCGCCTCCGTGCAGGCAGCAGGCGCATCAGCGGCGCGGTGATCCATCGGTCCAGCGGCATCGAGAACTCGGGAAGATACTTCCCGGCGGCCATCGGCAGCTCCGCAGGATGGACGTACACCGGCACCTCCCACAATCGGGACAAGGCGCCTGCACCGCCGGAGTGGTCGGGATGGATGTGCGTCAGCGCTATCGCGACTGGTTTTGCATCGGGCCCGAGCAAACGCTCCACTGCCCGGCGTACCGGTTCCGCAGTGCCCGCCCATCCAGTGTCCACCAGCATACAAACGGGGCCGGAACGCACCAGGTACAGGTTCGAAGCCATCGGCCCCGTGCCTGCGGTGAGGAGAAAGACGCCGGGAGCGATCTCGCGGGGTTCGCTGACACGCATCATCGTGGTCCCGCTTCCCTTACGACGCCCATGGCTGGCCCTTTCCGTGGCCGCCCTTATCGGAATTCGAGGACTCGGACGGGGCCAATCCCGGCCGGACTGTTGATGGCGGCCGTCGCTGGAGCAGCGCGGAAGCAATCACAATCCAGATCAGCGGGGGGAAGTTGGCGATGACCACCGGCCCCCACCCGGCAGCGTTATAGAAACCCGCGGGTTCGGCCGGACCGGCATACATCGAAGGCACGGCCGCCGCACAGAGCAGCACTGCCCCGTAGGCCACCCATCGGGTCCATGATGGCAGGACGCGTGCAGCGGCTGTTCCGTATCCCGCGGAACCGATAAAGAGGGCGGTAATCACGAAGGCCACGGAGCTGTTGTAGATGAGGACGTAGCCCATGGTCAACGCCCTGTTGACGGAAGGGTCCGGTTCCGGCGCCTGGGCGTCAAGAGCGAGGCCGCCTTCGAAACCGTTGGCTACCAGCGTCACCCCCAGCCAGACCGACATGGAGGCCATCACCAGCGATGCTGCCCAGCCGTGGAGGGGATCCGCACGGCGGATCAGGTGCGCCAGTCCTGCGGCGAAAACCATACCCGATGCATACAGGAAAAGGTCCAGCAGCACCCGGGTGAAGATGACATTCCGCAACCGCAGCGCCTCTGCGGAGCCGGCTGCACCGTCATACATCCCAATCGATGGATCCTGCATGAGATAGAGCGGGAACTGGGCCAATGAAAAGGCCACCATTCCCAGGCCTGTCCATCCTGCAAGTCTTCGAACGCCCCCGTCTGTCATGACCTCCCACGTCCTCACTGGTGGCCGTGCAGTCACGCCACAGGGTGGCGGATCAGAGTCCGCAGCTTCTCCGGCGCGCTGCGGCGCGGGTCGCCCAGGTAGATCTCATGGTGCCGCCCCCTGACTTTGAGCCCCGCCGCTGTTATAGCCGCATCCAGCGTGGCGATCGTGGGACCTTCGTCGGCGTAGGGACCCACGTGCAGTGTCTGCGCGCAGCGGCCTTCTTCCCATCGTTCAAAGCCCAGCAGGTCCAGCGCCGGCAGTGCCTTGGGCCTGGAATCCTGCACCGCCCGCTCGAGCAACGCTTCGTCGATAGGCTCAGGCTGCACCATCATGGCCTGCCACCGCCACGATTCCCGCCCACCGGACATGCCCGCGAAGCCGGCAGCGACGGCTTCGACAGGCTCCCCCTGGGCCGGATCGTCAAACCACCACAGGGCCTCGAGGGGCATCATCTTCGTGACGGCGCCGGACTCCTTCTTCACGCGGAAGTGCGCCGCGTAACTGATGGTGAAGAGCGCCTGCAGAGCTTCGGCGAAGGCCGGCCCATTGGGGTCGCCCTCGCCGCGCACCACCGCGTAAAGGAGCAAGGGAACGTCAACGAAGTCAACGGATCCCTTGCGCGCCTTGTAGAGGTCTGCGGTGTCCTGCCGAAGATTGCTCACGGTGCATGCACTCCCTTGGACCCCGCCATGGACCCAGTGTGACGCGGCACCACCACAGCCAGTAGGGCCGAACGGCCTTTCTACCCGTCCGCGCCGGGAAGGCACACCTCGACGACGTCGCCGCGCACCCGCGTTTCGAAACGCGGCTGCCTGGCAGTCGCGGGTCCGGCCTTCACTTCGCCGGTGCGCAGCGAAAAGGTGCTCCGGTGCCAGGGGCAAACGACGCACGGGTCCCCGCCGTCGTCCTTGATCTTGCCTTCGTGCAGCGGCCCGGAAAGGTGGCTGCAGACGTCGGACAGCACGTCCACCGTGTCTCCGTCGCGGCGCACCAGCAGGGGGATCCCCGCCACGTCACGCTTCTGCAGCTCGCCCTGGGGCAGCTCCGACAGCGGCGCGAGAGGGTGCCAGCCGGACGGGAAGCGGTGCGGGATTTCCTCGCTGTGGTTCACGCCGGCCGCCTGCCGGTAGGTGAGGTGGCCGCCCAGGAATCCACCGGCACTCACTGTTGCCAGCCCCAGGTACGCCAGCACCTTCCCACTGCCCTGGCTTCCCCGGGCCCGCTGCACCAACGAGGCAACATACAGGCTGGTTGCCGTCACGTTGGCGGCGGCGTGCACCAGTCCAACCCGCTGCTGCTGCGGGTGCAGCTGCGACCAGTCGGTAAAGCCGGCCAGCGCGGCCGGCAACACGCTCGCGGTTCCCACGCCGATCAACAGCCCCGCAGCCTTTTCACCTCCCGGGACGGCGTCGAGCACGCCGGCGGAAACCCAAGCGCCGATCGGCACCTGGACCGCAAGCGGGTGCACGGGGTGACCAATGGGAACGCCGTGCAGGACATCGCGTGCCCAGCGGGCCGGAATGGCCATCTTGACGATCTTCCGGACGCTCTTGGCCAACGGGTCAAGCCATTCGGCGTCCTCGAAACGGGTGACGAGCTCAAGTGCAGGCAACGGTTTCATGTGCCTCCCTTACCCCGTTTGCCGCGATCCACTCGCACGCCGCAACAACCTAGCCCAGCAGCGAGGGCATGGCGTCGGCAATGGCAGCCCGCGTGCTGTCCAGTTGGAGGGCAAAGGTCAGGGGGACGGTCCGCGGCAGGGCGCCGACAACCCAGGGAAAGGCTAGCGGGCCACCGCCGGCCCCGCAGGTGCAGGCTCCGCCGGTGCGGCCTCCGAGGCCACGGCTCCATCCATTGCAGCTGCAGAGTCCCCCGCAAAGGCGCGGAGCATGGCGCTACGGTCGAACTGGCCTTCCCATTTGGCCACCACGAACGTGGCCACGCAGTTGCCCAGCAGGTTCACCACCACGCGCATGGAGTCCATCAGCCGGTCGGCACCCAGGAGCAGCGCGACGCCGGCCACCGGGAAGATGCCCAGGGCACCTGCGGTGGCGGACAGGGCGAGGAAGGCGGAGCCGGGTACCCCTGCCATGCCCTTGGAGGTCAGCATCAGCACGCCGAGGGCCGCGAGCTGCTGGCCCAGGTCGAGGTTGTAACCGAAGGCCTGGGCCAGGAAGAGCAGCGAGATGGAAAGGTACAGGGCGGCACCGTCCAGGTTGAAGGAGTACCCGGTGGGAACCACCAGGCCCGTGGTGGCGCGGGAGCAGCCGGCGTTGGTCAGCTTGGTCATGATCCGCGGCAGCACGGACTCCGTGGACGCCGTGCCGAGGGCCAGCAGGAATTCCTCCCGCGTGTACTTCATGAACTGCCAGAGCGGCACCCGCGGGTAAGCCCACGCCACCACGAACAGCAGCCCGATGAACACCACCGCGGCGCCGTAGCAGGCGGCGATCAGCAGAGCGTACGTGCCCAGGGAACCAAGCCCGTACTGGCCGATAATGAACGCCATGGCGCCGAACGCGCCGACCGGTGCCATCCGCATGACCCACCCCATGATCTTGTAGAACAGCTCAAGGACGGTCTCCAGCAAGGTGATCACCGGCAGGCAGCGTTCGCGTCCGACGACGACGATCGCGGCCCCGAAGAACACGGAGAAACAGAGGACCTGCAGGAGGCTGTTGCTGGCGAATGCGCCCACCACGCTGGTGGGGATGATCCCCAGCAGGAAGGTGCCGGCATCCTTGGGCGGGGCCGTGGAGGTTTTCGCGTTGAGGGCGTCCTGGGACAGGCTGGCGGGGTCGATATTAAGGCCCGCGCCCGGCTGCACCAGGTTTCCCACCACCAGGCCGAATACCAGCGCGAACATCGTCGCGGCGGTGAAATAGGCCAGGGCCTTGATACCCACCCGGCCGACGGCCTTGACGTCGCTGACAGCCGCGATGCCGGTGACGATCACCAGGAAGATCAGCGGGGCGATGATCATCTTGATCAGCTGGATGAACCCGTCACCAAGGGGGCGCAGTCCTGCGCCGAGATCCGGCCAGAGATGGCCGGTCACGATGCCGGCGATGACCGCCAGCATGATCTGGAAGAAAAGGGACTTGTACATCGGTTTCCTGCGCGCCGCGGGACCGGATTGCGGAGCGGGTGCTGTGGCTATGGTGTTCATGCCGGGGCCTGTTCGTTGAGGGACTGGCGGCACAGTAGTGCCGCAGGGTCGTGAGCAACAGTAGGAAGGCCATGTTTCCGGAAAGATAAATCCGCAATGCGGAACTATTAAGTTGACCGGGAGCGCTTTCCTGGAACCGGTGAGCGGGACTGATCCAGCAGGAACAGCAGGGCACCGCAAGTCTTGAAGAATACCCACAGGTAGGGTAGGCACCCCTCTGGCATCCCCCCAAATACAGTCGGATGATTAAACAACCGGATGCCCATAGATAAAGGGATCCGGGGCCGAAGCCGCCCCCTCTGCCGGGCGCGCCGTTTGAAATGGGACGGGCAGGCGGCGCCGCCGCACTGGTCTATCACAACACGCTCATCACTCGACCGCCTCAAGCCTGCCCGCAAAGGTATTCGCATCCTTTGAGGAGCAACAAAATGTCCAACACCCCAATGAACCGGTCAACCAGGGCAAAGATCACCCTGGTTCCAGTCCTTTCCCTGGGCCTGCTCGGGGCTTCCGTGGCAATGGCCGCGCCTGCCAGCGCCGAAACAAGCCGCTACGGCTGTACGGTGGACCCGCTGGATCCAAAGGACCTCCACGGCGACGACGTCGACTTCAGTATCAAGGTCGACTGCAACGGCGAAAAGACCGTCGAGATCCGCCAGCGCATCTACGAGGACGAGCGAGGTCATCACGACGACGACCTCCTCGCCAAACGGCTGGTCACCGTTGACTTTGATCGTCACGACGACGCAAGGACTCTTCACTACCGGGTCGATGTCGGCGACCATCACCGCAAGGGTGAAGAGGTCTACCAACTCGTGTCGTTCCGGGTGCAGAACCACGGCGGACACTGGTCGGACTGGACCGCATGGGAGAAAAGCGCCGTAGTGGAAGTGGACCATCACGGGCATTAGGCGTTTTACCCCGCGCAAAGTGGGAGCCAGTGGCACCGCCTCTGGCTCCCGCTTTGTCGTTGCTTCAGTCCGCGGCGGCACCCAGGCTTCCGGCATGCACGACGGCGCCACTCGCCGTCGTATCTTCATTCAGCATCCAGCCCACCCGCTTGACCGTCCGCAGCATCACCACACTCTCCACCAGTTCAATGCCCGGCACCTTCTGCTGCAGCGCCAACTCGGCGGTCATAACGTCCGACAAGGACTGCAGCCACATGATGATGACGAAGTTGGTGGGCCCGGTCGTGGAGGCACTGAGCCTGACGTTACTAATGGTGCGGAATGCCGCAGCGGCCTCTTCGTGCCGGCCAGCGGGAACGTTCGCGAACCATTGACAGGTAACCGGAAAGGATGAATAGCCCTGCGCGAGCTCGCAGCGGAAGAGCAGGATGCCGCTGGCCAGCACGCGGTTCAGCTGGCGCTGCGTCGTAGCGGGATGGCGCCCAAGGCCCCGGGCAATTTCCGCAGCCGTTGCCCGCCCATCCCGCGCCAGGTAGGGCAGCAGGTCCAGATGGCTTTGCGGAAGCGGCCCGGGGGCCGGCTGGTGCCGGTTCAGCCCCGGGATCCCGTGCCCCAGCGTTCGGAGGGTGGCGAGCTGGGTCTTGTCGAGGATATTCAGCCGCCATTCGTCGGCGCTGGTATGCAGCCTGGTGCACAGGGCCGTCTGGTACTTTGTCAGCCCTTCGATGGATTTGAGCCGCGACACCACCTTGGTGCTGAACTCCGCCAGCGACGTGGTGATGACCGTCAGCATCAGGTCCCGGTTGCTCGCCGCCTCCTCAACGGTGACGATCTCCGGAATGGCCGCCAACTCGCCTGTGACGCTGTCCCTCTTGCTCATCTCGCAGTCCACTGCCACAAAGGCGAGGAGCATTTGTCGCGGATCCCCGGCCAAGTGCGCCGTAACCCAGGCGGAGCCGCCGGATTTCAGCCGTTCCCAGCGGGCGGCAAGGGTGGTGGCGTGGACACCCAGCACCTTGGCCGCATCCGCCCATCCGATCCGCGGCGATGCCTGCAGGACCTGGATCAGGGCAAGATCCTCCTCAGCGAGCTCCAAAGCCGCCCCCACGATGTGCACGGATCCTGATCATGAGCCTGCTCTGCAGCATAATTCCTGCGCTTTCGCAGATTGTGAACCACACCACTTCAGAATAGTCCACAAGCCCTGATGCCAGCTGCCGAGGAGTACACGTGCCCATTGCCGACGATGCCAAAGACCTGCAGGAAGACCTCACCCGCCTGCGCCACGACCTGCACCGGCAGCCCGAAATCGGCCTCCACCTCCCCCGCACGCAGGAAAGGGTCCTGCAGGCGCTCGACGGCCTTCCGTATGAGATCACCCTGGGAAAGGAAACGACGTCGGTCACCGCGGTCCTGCGCGGAGGCAACCCGGGCGGCAATGCCCACGGCGACAGGAACGGCGCTGCCCCCGCCGTCCTGCTCCGTGCCGACATGGACGGGCTGCCCGTCCAGGAGAAGACTGGTGTCGACTTCACGTCCCAGGCGGACGGCGCCATGCACGCCTGCGGCCACGACCTGCACACCTCCATGCTTGCCGGAGCCGCCACCCTCCTGGCCGAGAAGAAGCACCTGCTGCAGGGCGACGTCGTCCTGATGTTCCAGCCCGGCGAGGAAGGGTTTGACGGCGCCAGCTACATGCTGCGCGAAGGCGTCCTCGACGCCGCCGGACCCCGCGTCCAGGCCGCCTACGGCATGCACGTCTTCTCCTCGCTGGAACCGCACGGCACCTTCTGCACCAAGCCCGGCGTCATGCTCAGCTCCTCCGACGGGCTCGAGGTCACGGTGCTCGGCGCCGGCGGCCACGGCTCCGCGCCGCACTCCGCCAAGGACCCCGTCACCGTTGCCGCAGAGATGGTGACTGCCTTGCAGGTCATGGTCACCCGGCAGTTCAACATGTTCGATCCCGTGGTCCTGTCCGTGGGGGTGCTGCACGCCGGTACCAAACGCAATGTCATCCCGGAGTCGGCCAGGATCGAGGCCACGATCCGGACATTCTCCGAAGCATCGCGGGTGAAGATGATGGAGGCCGTCCCGCGCCTGCTCAAGGGAATTGCCGCGGCGCACGGGGTGGAGGTAGCCGTCGACTACCTGCAGGAATACCCGCTCACCATTACCGACGAGGATGAAACGCACACCGCCGAAAAGGTGATTACGGAGCTCTTCGGCGAGCGCCGCCTCTCACGCTGGGCCACGCCGCTGAGCGGGTCCGAGGACTTTTCCCGGGTGCTGGCCGAGGTGCCCGGCACGTTCGTCGGGCTCAGCGCCGTCGCCCCGGGCGGGGACCCGGCCACATCGCCGTTCAACCACTCCCCGTACGCAACATTCGACGACGGCGTGCTGGCTGACGGGGCAGCACTCTACGCCGAACTCGCTGTTTCCCGGCTGGCCGCGCTTTCGCAGGCCTCCTGACCATGGGCAGCACACCGAAGGGCGGCAGCGCCGCCGCCCGTCCCACCCCAGACGAAACAACACCCAGGAAGAAGATCATGTCAGTCACAGCAACCACGCCACAGACTGGACGCATGTCCACTGCGAAGACCATCGTCGGCACCGGCATCGGAAACGCCGTTGAATGGTACGACTGGGCCATCTACGCCACGTTTACCCCGTTCATCGCCAGCCAGCTCTTCAGCAAGCAGGATCCGGCGTCGGCCGTGCTCTCCACCCTCGCGATTTTCGCCGTCGGTTTCGTGGCACGCCCCTTCGGCGGCTTCCTGTTTGGCTGGATCGGCGACCGGGTGGGCCGGAAAGCGTCGATGACCCTCGCCGTCGGGCTCGCCTCGCTGGGGAGCCTGATGATCGGCATCGCGCCTACGTTCGCCAGCGTTGGTGCGTTCGCCTCGCTGATGCTGCTGGTGGCCCGGCTTGTCCAGGGCCTGGCGCACGGCGGCGAACTGCCGTCGTCGCAGACATACCTCTCCGAAATGGCACCCAAGGAGCACCGCGGGTTCTGGGCCACCCTGATCTACACGTCGGGGACGGTGGGCATCCTGTTCGGCACATTGTTGGGCGCGGTCCTCAACATGGCCCTGAGCACCGAGGCAATGAACGCCTGGGGCTGGCGGATTCCGTTCCTGATCGGCGCCGCGATGGGGCTGTACGCGCTGATCATGCGGTCCCGCCTGCACGAGACGGAGGCCTTCGAGGGCGAGGCCCTGGCGGAGAAGCGCGCTCCCATCTGGCCGCAGATTGTCCGCCACCGCAAGCAGGCGCTGCAGGTGATCGGCCTGACCGTCGGCCTCACTGTCATCTACTACATCTGGGGCGTCGTGGCACCGAGCTACGCCACCACCGCACTGAAGATTGACCGCGGCGAGGCGCTGTGGGCCGGCGTCATCGCCAATATCGTGTTCATCGCCGCCCTGCCGGTGTGGGGCAAGCTGTCGGACCGGATCGGACGCAAGAAGGTGCTGTTGGCCGGCGCCATCGGCTCGGCGGTGTTCCACTTCCCCATGACCTTGCTGCTGAAGGATTCCGCCTGGCAGCTGGCGGTCTCCATGTCCGTGATGCTGGTCTTCATCGCCGCGAGCGCCGCCATTGTGCCGGCCGTCTATGCGGAGCTGTTCCCGACGTCGATCCGCACCGTGGGCGTGGGCGTGCCGTACTCCATCTGCGTGGCACTGTTCGGCGGGACCGCGCCGTACCTGCAGCAGTGGCTGGGCTCCTCGCTGGGGGCGCCGCAGGTGTTCAACGTGTACGCAGTGCTGCTGCTGGCGGTCAGCGCGGTCTTCGTGTTCACCATTCCCGAAACCAAGGGGAAGGACCTGCAGCACTAGGTTCTCCACAGCGACGACGGGCTCCGCACCTGGTCTGGTGCGGAGCCCGTCGTCGCTGTTCTTTTTTCATTCGCGCCCGGCGCTGGACCGCGGCTAGGAGGCCATGTCGCCGTCGTTCTTCGCCGGCGGCTGGGCGGCGGCGTGGCTGCCACCCTCCGCATGGCTGTCCTTCGCCTTGGCCTTGTTGGACGGCAGTGCCTTGAGCAACGGCGTCAGGACGGCCATGACGATGCCGCCCCAAAGAACCCCGAGCACCGCGGAGCAGAGGGTGTTGACGAGCCAGGCAAGGAAGCCGCCCGCCACGGGAATGCCGGCGAACGGGTGCTCGAGGGCGTGGACCAGGTCGTACGGCGCGTGCCAGCCGAGATCGTGCGATCCCTGCAGCATGATGTGGCCGCCCACCCAGAGCATGGCGATCGTCCCGATGAAGGTGATGGCGCCCAGCACGGCAGGCATTCCCCGCACCAGCATTTCGCCAAAGCGCTGGGAGCTTGCCGAGTCCTTGGCGGCAAGGTGCATGCCGACGTCGTCCATTTTCACGATGAGGGCGACGGCGCCGTAGACGGCCACGGTGATCACTATCGCCACGACGACCAGGATCAGCGCCCGGACCCACAGGGAGGCATCGGGAACCTCGTTCATGGCAATCACCATGATCTCGCAGGACAGAATGAAGTCGGTGGTGATGGCGCCCTTTACTACTTTGGATTCGGCGTCGGCGCCCCGGTCCACGGCAGGCGAGTCTTCGTCGGCCTCGTGGTGGCCGCGCAGTTTGTGCCAGACCTTCTCCGCGCCCTCGTAGCAGAGGTAGGTGCCGCCCAGCATGAGGATGAACGGGATGATCCAGGGGATGAAGGCGCTGATCAGCAGCAGTGCCGGCAGGATGATCAGCAGCTTGTTCCGCAGCGAGCCCCAAAAGATCTTCTTGATCATCGGCAGTTCGCGGGACGGGTCGGCCCCGGACACGTACTGGGGCGTGACCGCGGCGTCGTCAATCACCACGCCCGCCGCCTTGGTGCCGGCCTTGGCAGCTCCGGCGGCCACATCATCCACCGATGCGGCTGCGATGCGCGCCAAGGCGGCAATGTCGTCGAGCAAGGCTACGAGGCCGCCGCTCACTGGTCCGCTCCGCAGTGCCCGGAGGTTGATGGCGTCACTTGAAGGTCTCGGTCGAGGCGCATGATTGGCATGCTCGGAGTATATGTTGGCCGCCCGACCTGCCGCCCACCGGGCCGCGGCTCCGCCTGCCCTCCCCTTGACCGGGAACCCCTTTCGCGTTAGCCGCCGATTGCGGGCGTGGCCCTTAAGGCGTTGGCGGTCCTGTCCGCAATCACCTGCGCTTCCGTTCCCGAGTCGAGGATCGTGTTCCGGGCTGATGCGGGATCAACCACGACGACCACAACCGCAAGCCCTTCCGAAGCCCCGGTAGCCAGCAGGGCGTCCACCTGCGCCGAGAAACAGGAGTCGCTGGAGCTGGCGTGCACGTCCAGCGCCACCACATGGTTGTTGGAGACGAAGTTGCCTGTCCCTTCGGTCAAACGGATGATGACCGGTGTGGCACCTTCAGGACGGATGCTCTGTGAATCGATGACCTCCGAGAAGTGGTTTCCGATGACGGAGTTGTTGTTGCCATTGATGGTCAGAAGCCCGTGAAGGTCGTCCAGTCCATTGTCGACCTCCAGGAAGGGCGTCCAGGGCTCGTGGTCCCGCAGGAAGTGGTTGGTGGCCACGAGATTCTCGGAACTGTTGTCGGCCAGGATCACCATGCCGGGGTAGAACGAATGCAGGCGGTTGTTGCTGACGCTCGAGCGCGTGACCCCGCGCAGATAAACGCTGCTCGCACCGCGGGGGAAGACGTTGTTCGCTGTGATCAGTAGGCCGCCGTGGTTCTCGGCGTAGATCGAGTGGCCCTTGAAGCCTGCCCCTATCAGGTTGTCGGTGATCTTTGACGCCTGTCCCCAGCCGCGCAGCTCGATGCAGCTTCCGCATTCGGCGATGAAGTTGTCATGGATGGACAGCGCATCCGCATTGTGGATGGTGAGGGCGTTTTCCAGGTACACGAAACCCATGCCGTTGACGCGGAAGGAGTCGTTGGCGCTGGCCACATGAATGCCGGTCCTGCCGTTGACGTAGGTGTTTTCCGGATGCAGGGAGGAGCCGTCCGCTGTGAAGTGCAGCCCGTCTATGCAGAAGTCCGAGAATTCCACCGAGCTGATCCTCGGGCTGCCGCTGCGTTCAACGTAGAAGGCTGCTCCCTTGGCAGGGTCGTCCGCGGCGGGGGGAAGGTCAACGAGGATGCGGCTCCCTCCGGGCCACAGCTCATGCAGGTCGGGCCATTCGTCCTCGGGAACGTTGAAGCGGATGCTCGACGACGTGAAGCCGTGTCCCGAGCCCTGGATCCTGAGGAAGCTGATGTCGATCAGCACCTGCGTGCGAAGACGGTAGTCCCCTGGCGGGATGTAGATCACCGCTCCCGGCTTTCCGCCGCTGTCCACGTTGGTGTCGGTTTGCCGGTGCTTGATGTCGGCGATGATGCTGTTGATGACTTCGCCGACATCCTTGGACGCGTTGCCGACTGGCCATGCTGTCACGTCGTAGTAGTTGCTGCTTGGCATTGCTTCTTCCTTGTGGTGATGCATCATTGGGCCATCGTCTGGTGCTCAGGGAGATCGTCCTGCAGTTCCTCCAGAGTGGGCGGCTGGGCGCCCGGGCGGCGTACTGTGATGGCCGCCGCCTTGGATGCCATGCGGCCCAGCGACTCCAGCACCGAGGGCGCCAGACCGTCCGCTCCCCGCATAAGCAGGCCGTAAATCAGGGCAGACATGTACGAGTCGCCTGCCCCGATGGTGTCCACGACGGCAGACTTAACCGGGGGAACGCTGACCCGCGCGCCCGCAGTGGTGAGCAGTGATCCCTCCGCTCCCATGGTGACTGCGACCAGACCGGCCCCCAGTCCGAGAATCCGTTGGGAGACCTCGTCCGGGGACAGCCGCGGATAGAGCCACCGCGCGTCCTCATCGCTGAGCTTAACCGCATCCGTGAACGGGACCAGTACCTCGAAGAGGGTCTGTGCCTCATGGTGGCTGCCGAGCAGGGCGGGGCGGATGTTGGGATCGTAGGTGACCACGCAGCGCTTGTGCGATTGCCCGAGGAGTTCCCTCACCACTGCCGCTCCCGGTGCCAGGAAGGTGGCAATCGAGCCCGTGTGCAGCACTTTGGGCAGGATCGCCGGAGCAATCCGCGGAAGGTCCCAGCGGATGTCGAAGTCGTAGTGCGCCGAACCATCCGATGCAAGGACCGCGGTGGCTGTGGCGGTCGCGCCCAGGTTCCGGGAACCCGGAAGCAGGCGTACCCCTGCGCTTTGAAGGTGTTCCTCGATGGCGGTGGCACGGTGGTCGTTGCCGATCGAGGTCAGCAACGCAGTATCCGCGCCCAGCCGGCCGAGTCCGTAGGCTACGTTTGCGGGCGATCCGCCGGGGTGCTCCACCGTACCCTCGGGAGAGATAACGATGTCCACCAGGGCTTCACCGACAACAACCACGTCACTGCCTGGTTTGGCGTCAGCGCTGGGGTTTTGGGCTGTTGGCATTTTTCGTCCTTTCAGGTGAGCGTTGAGACGGTGAGCTTCTGTATTGTGCCTTGGCCACCCTCAACCGACAGCCAGTTCTCCCGGTTTTCGGCGTCGGGGAAGACAAGGTCGGTCATGACCACTTTGCCGCCTTGCGCGAACACCTCCACCGAGCAATGGTCGACGACGATCAGCAGTTTGAGCACGACGTCCTCAAGGACCAGCGGGGCTGACTCGGCCGAAGCGAACTTTGCATGGAAGCCGGTGCTTCCCGATTGCCTGCGGTCGAGGGTGAGTATGGCATCGGCCGGGTCATAGCTGAGGACAGCGCCCTCTCCGCCGTCGCTGCTGCCGAAGATCCTCAGGGCGACGCGTTCGGCGTTTCCTGGAAGTATCTCGGCCTCAATGACCTGGGCGCTTCCCGGCACCGCGTCCGGCAACCGGAAGGCCGTGTCCCGCAACTCAAAGCGGGCTGCGTTCATTTGCTCTGCGGCGCCTCCCGGCCCTTCTCCCCCGCAGAACCCGGCCAGTATGGGTTGCTGGACCAGCCGGGCGGACCCGTCGACGGCGGTGAGGCGCAGTTCGCGGGCCAGGGTCATCGAGGACCGCCAGGGCGCTGTGGGCAACTGGTTGGCGTAGTCCCAGTTGTTCATCCAGCCAATGATGATGCGCCGGCCATCCGGAGCGTCGCTGAAGGACACGGAGGCGTAGCAGTCGCGTCCCCAGTCCAGCCACAGGCACTGCTGCAAGGCTGCAGACGCCGCCGCGGGATCGCCCAGGGCGCTGACCCCCGCCGGCGCCGGAAGTGAGCAGGCGTCCGGAAGGAAGCGGACGCCGTCGAAAGTCCCCACGAAGTACTGGCCACCGGATCCGCCGGCCACGGCACCGGGGTTGACGTTGATGATCAGCACCCACTTGATGTTCTCCGGGTCCCCGTCCACCTCCAACGGAAAGAGGTCGGGGCACTCCCATTCGCCGGCATCGGCGTTGGCCGGGCCGAACTCGCTGAGGAATTCCCAGGATATGAGGTCTGCCGAACGGTAGAAGACCACTTTCTGGTGCTGGGCTTCGACGGCAACCATCACCCAGAAGCCGCCGGCATCCCCGTGGTAGCGGAAGACTTTGGGATCGCGGAAGTTCGGGGAGTCCCGGGTGAGGACGGGGTTTCCTTCGTATTTGTGCCAGGTCATCCCGTCGTCCGTGCTGTAGGCGAGGGACTGGGCCTGCGTGCCATGGTGTTCTGCAGCGGCTTTGTAGGCGCTCGTGTAGATGGCAATGAGCGCCGGTGAGTCCGCCGTACCGAACCCGGACGTGTTGCCGTGGTCCACCACCACGCTTCCGGAGAAAATGTCCTCTTCCTCGTCACAGGCGATGGCCACCGGATGCTCAGTCCAGTGCAGCAAGTCGCGGGAGGTGGCGTGGCCCCAGGACATGTTGCCCCAGACGTTGCCGAATGGGTTGTTCTGGAAGAAGAGATGGTAGAGGCCGTTGTGGAAGACCAGGCCGTTGGGATCGTTCAGCCAGGTGTCCCTTGCCGTGAAGTGGATGGCAGGCCGGAACCTGGAGGTTTCCGCCGGGGCTGTTTCCGGGCGTGCGGCATCAAGGCAGCTGGTCATGGTCAGGCGTTTCCTCTGGGGACGTGGGGTGGGCAGGGTGCCTACTGGCGGGGAGCCGTGATGGAATCACGGACCACCAGGGGGCAGCCCAGGATGGTCGGGTGGAGCGCCATGAGGGAAAGGTCGGTCTTCCCCTCCACGGCGTCAATCAGGTGCTCGGCGGCCCAGGCACCCATCTCGTAATGCGGCAGGGCCACGGTGGTCAGGGCCGGGTACAGGTTGGCGGCGATCAGTTCCTGGTCATCGAAGCCCACTATTGAAAGGTCATCCGGGATGCTGAGTCCCAGCTCGGCAGCGGCGCGGTAGGCGCCCATCGCCATCCGGTCGTTGTAGCAGAACAAGGCCGTTGGCATGTCGGCGCGGTCCTTCCGGGACAGCATCCGCCGGGCCGCTTCATAGCCGCCCTGCACCTCGGACGGCTCGGACTCGACGGGTGCGGCGTCGCCGTCGAGCCCTGCTTCGTTCAGTGTGGCCCGGAAGGCGCTGAGCCGCTGGCGGGTGGCGGGGACGTCGTCGGTGTTGTTGAGGAATCCGATCCGCCGGTGCCCGGCCGCGAGCAGGGCTTCCACCGCGGCGCGTGCACCGCCTTCCTCGTCCGGGATTACGGCCGTGATGTTTCCACCGGTGGCCACCGAGTCGACCAGGACGGAAGGGACGCTGCCGAGGTTGGCCGGGAGTTCCACATTCCGGTGGTACATCGTGGCGTACAGGATCCCATCCACCCGCCGGTCCAGGAGTGCCGCGATGTCGGCCTGCCGGGATTCAAGGCTCGCCGAGCCAGAGGTGTTGATCACGATCAGGTTGTACCCCCGGGCCTTGGCGGCCTCATCCGCGCCCAGGATGATCCGGCCGGCGTGCGGCGTGGTGGCGATGTCCTCGCTGACCAGGCCCAGCATGCCTGTCCGCTGGGTGCGAAGGGCCTGGGCAAGGCGGTTGGGACCGTAACCAAGCTCCTCCGCAACGGTCCTGACCTTGTCCCGGGTTTTGGGACTGATCCGGGCATAGGAAACCTCGTTGAGGACGTGGGAGACAGTGGTGACGGAGACGCCGGCGGCGACGGCCACGTCCTTGATATTGATGTTCTTGTTGCTCATCTGTCTCCCACGTCCTTATGGTCGGTGATGCCCCTGGGGGTTACCAGTAGGCTACTCGTTGGTGGTCTAACCCTTGCCGGCGCTAGCCCTTGACGGCGCCGAGCGTCATGCCGGCGACAATCCTGCGCTGCAGCAGCAGCGTGAGGAGGATGACCGGGATGGAATAGACCGCGGCCAGCGCCGTCATTGATCCCCAGTCCAGTCCGAACTGGGTCTGGAAGTTCGCGATCACCACGGGGGTGGTCTGCGAACGGATCGCCGTCATCAGGAGCGCGAAGAGGAATTCGTTCCAGGAGGCCAGGAAGGCGAAGATCGCTGTGACGGCGATGCCGCCGGAGACCACCGGGATCACGACCCGCCACAGGGCTCCAAGCCTGCTGCAGCCATCCACCGTGGCAGCCTCCTCCAGGTCTTTCGGCACCGCTTCGAAGAAGCTGGACATCAGCCAGATCGAAAGCGGCAGCGAGATGGTGGTGTGCGCGATGGACAGGGCAATGGGTGTGTCGGCCAGGCCCATTGATGCCATCATGGACGCCAGCGGGATGCCGATCGCCACCGGCGGCACCATGCGGGTGACCAGCGCGGCCATGATGAAGATCCGGCCGCTGAGGGTCTTGTACCGGGTGATGCCGTAGGCCGCCGGTACCGCCAGCACAAGGGAGAGCACGGTGCTGATGATGGCTGTCTGGATGCTGTTGATGAAGGAGGCCGGCACACCGCTGCGGCCCAGCGCGTTGGCGTAGTTCTCCAGCGTCCACTCCTTGGGCAGGATGGTCGGCGGTACCGCAATGGTGTCGATCGGCGTCTTGAAGGACGTGAACAGCAGGTACAGGAACGGGAAGCCGTAGAGCACCATCGCGGCTGCGAGCAGGACCCACAGCAGAGTCCGGGTGCTCCGGCGGCCGGCTTCCAGTCCCTCGCGGTTGGTGCCGCGGCGCCTTCGCAATGGAACGACGGCGGCCGGCACTGAAGGTACCGCCCCCGCCCTGGCCGGTGTGCCGGCGTCGTGCGTTGTTCTTTCCGCGACGCGCATCAGTTGTCCTTTCCTGGCCGCCAGATGGTGGCCACCGCGAAGAATGCGACGGCGAGCATCGCCAGCAGGTAGATGGTGCCCATGGCGCTGGCCAGCCCCGGATCGCCGAAGCGGATCATGGTGCGGTAGATGAGCAGGCTCATGGTCTCCGAGGCCGACTGCGGGCCGCCGTTGGTCTGGATGAGGATGGTGTCGAACGCCCTCGCCGCGTCGATTCCGCGAACCACCAGCGCCACGGCGATGACGGGGCGGAGCAGCGGCAGGATGATGCGGAACAGCAGGGCCGGTGCCCGCGCACCGTCCAGCCGGGCCGCCTCGATGAGGTCACCGGGGATGTTTTGCAGGCCGGCGAAGAGCACCAGGCACATGAAGGAAGTGGTCAGCCAGATGTCCGGGATGGCCACCGAGTACAGCACGATGCCGGGGTCCGACAGCCAGCCGATCTGGTTCGGGTTGGACAGGATGCCCGCCTGGTGCAGGAGGGTGCCGATCAGGCCGAAGTTGTCGATCATCAGGAACTTCCACAAGAGGCCTGCCACGATCGGCGCGATCATCAGCGGGTACATGAACACGGTCCGCCAAATCTGGGAGCTCCTGCCCAGCATGGTGAACAGCAGCGCCATGCCCAGGCCGAGCGCGAACTCGAGGGACACCACCACCAGGGTGTAGGCAAGAGTCCGCCAGCCAGCGCCCGTGAAGGCCTCGGAAGCGAAGGCCCGGAAGTAATTGTCCAGGCCCACGAAGTCCCGGGGTCCGCCGGCAATCGGCGAGATCTTGAAGAAACTGTCCGCCACCAGGCGGAACAGCGGGAAGGCAACAAACACTGCCAGGAACAGCGCCGCTGGGGTCATCAGGAACAATGCGAAGCGGCGATCGGAGATACGCACGGTTTTCTCTTCCGCTGGTTGGGGCCGCGGCCGGCGCCGGTCATACAGGCGCCGGCCGCGGTGGTCTTACTTAAGGAGGCCTTCGATCTGCTTCTTGGCGTCGGCGAGGAGGGTGGCGGAGTCACCACCGGCGACGGCCTTCTGCAGCATGGGAACCAGCACGGTGTCCACGATCTGCTGCCACTTCTCGGTGGCCGGGCGGGTTGCCGTGGCCTTGCCGTTGAGGGTTTCGATCAGCGGCTTGAAGCTCTCGTAGCCGGGCTGGTCCTGGTACTTCTCAAAGGCCGAGATGCGGGCTGCCAGGCCCAGGTTGGATTCGATGCCCTTGTCGTTGTAGTCGTAGGCACACTTGACGAACTTCTTGGCGGCGTCCGCGTTCTTGGTGGCCTTGGGAACGGTGAGGTACCAAGGCCCGGGAACGCCTCCGACGCCGGCGGAACCGGCGATCATAGGAGCAGTTCCCACCTTGCCTGCCACGGCGGAGTCCTTGGGGATCTGGCGGTAGGCGTGCGCCCAGAAGCGGGTCATAGCCGTCTTGCCCTGGTTGAAGAGGTTCTGCGCGGCGGCCCAGTCCACCTGGGCGGCGCCGGCGGGGGCGTCCTTGACCAGGCTGGTGTAGAAGTCCAGGGCTTCCTTGTGGGCGGCGTTGTCGATGACCACGTTGTTCTTGTCATCCAGGACCATGGGCGAGCCGGCCTGCAGGACGTGGGCCAGCCATTCGGTTTCCACGCCGCCCTTCACGTCGGTTCCATACATCCCGTCCTTGGTGAAGAATTGGGAAATGTCCTGGTACTGCTTCCACGTGGTGGGGGCTGCGAGGGCGTAGCCGTACTTGGCCTGGAAGTCGGCCTTGTTCTTGGCATCCTCGAAGAGGTCCTTGCGGTAGAGGATGATTTCGGCGTTTGTCCAGGCAGGCATGCCGATGAAGTGGCCGTTGACGTTGGCTTCCTTGACCAGGGCCGGGAAGATGTCCTTCTTGGCCTCATCGGTGAAGAGTTCGTCGATGGGCTGGACGGCGTCCTTGAAGCTGGGCAGCCACACAGAGTCGAGGGCGGCGACGTCGAACGAGACGTTGCCGGAGGAGAATTCGCTGGAGAGGCGGTTGAACATGCCGTCGTAGGGCAGTTCGACGAAGTTCACGTCGACGCCGGTGTCCTTCTTGCACTGTTCGGCGACGCCCGTGAGTTCGGCGTGGCCGCCGGCTTCGACCAGGACGTTCACAGTGCTGGTGCCGGCGCTCCCGGACGACGATGCCGGGCCCCCCGCGCCGCACCCGGAGGCGGCCAGTGCTACGGCGGTGCAGATGCCGCCGATGGTGGCGAGCCTGGTGATGGTCTTACGAGTGGACATCTCTGTCGACTCACTTTCTCTCGAACGGAAATGGCGAGACTGGCTATGGGGTGAAAAATCGTTTTGCTAAAACGACTTGGCAACAAGATAGGCCGCCTTAGAGCCGAGTGTCAAGGGTCACACCTTCACGAATATGAACTATTGACGGTTGGGGCCCTGGCGTCCTAACGTGAAGGGGAGCTGGAAGATAAATCGTTTTGTCACATGTGGCAATCCGCCGTTAGGATTCACATCTTCGGAGGCCAGCAGCCACCTGGAAAGGGAGGCTCCCCAGGCTCCGGGCCACCGGCACCTCATTGGGGTTCTTTGACCGGCCCCCAGCCCGCTCCACCGATCAGCTACGCACTCCCCCGTCGAAGTATTTGCACAGGACGGCTTGGCGACACTGACCGACCAGGTGTTCCCGGCAGCCGGCGCCAACGCCCTTGCGGTCTTCGCAGAGGGCGGAACCGCCAGGCTCGAAAGCCTGTCGGTCACGCCCCTCAGCAACGCAATGTGGTAGCCGCGGCGGCGGGTGAGCGATCACAAAGGCAAGGGTCCCGTGCGCAGAAGCGCGCGGGACCCATTGCCTTTTAACCCGACTCCGGTACAGCCCGGCGCCCACCGCGCCCACAGCCTGCCCTCCCCTTGACTCCCCCACCCCACGTTCCCTACACTTTTCATAAAGCAGAATCTAAATTCCACAAAGCGGAAACGGTGAAGATGCCGGAAGCAAGGGAAGATAGATCAAAGCCCCTCCCTCGGAAGGACCTACGATGACGTACACAGTGAACTGCTCGATCCTCCTCACGGAGCTGCCCCTGCTCGAGCGTCCCGCCGCAGCCAAGGCAGCAGGCTTCGACGCCGTCGAGTTCTGGTGGCCCTTCGAAACCTCGGTCCCCGCGGACAGCGAAATCACCAAGTTCGAGAACGCCATCACGGACGCCGGCGTCCAGCTCACCGGCCTGAACTTCAACGCGGGCAACATGCCCGGCGGTGACCGCGGCCTGGTCTCCTGGAAGGGCCGCTGCTCCGAGTTCAAGGACAACATCGACGTGGTGGCCGGCATCGGTGAACGCCTGGGCTGCAAGGCCTTCAACGCCCTCTATGGCAACCGGCAGGACGACGTCACCCCCGAAGAGCAGGACGAACTCGCCGCCAAGAACCTTGCGGCAGCTGCCGAAGGCGTCGCCCGCATCGGCGGCACCGTCCTCCTCGAACCCGTCAGCGGCGCACCCAAGTATCCGCTCCTGACCGCCGACGACGCACTCAAGGTCATCGCCCGCGTCAAGGCCGAGGCCGGCGTCGGCAACATCAAGCTCCTCGCCGACTTCTACCACCTGGCAGTCAACGGCGACGACGTTGAAGCCGTCATCGAAAACCATGCCAAGGACTTCGGCCATATCCAGATCGCCGACAACCCCGGCCGCGGCGCCCCCGGCACCGGCACCCTCCCGCTCGGCGAATGGATCGCCCGCAGCCGCGAACTCGGCTACGAAGGCTACATCGGCCTCGAATACAAGGAACCGCAGGAGACGGCCTTCAGCTGGGCCATCCGCGAGCGCATCAGCCGCTGAAAACGGCCACCAACGCCCCCACAGACTTTCCAGAAAGAAGAACCATCATGAGCAACGTTGCAGTTATTGGCCTCGGAATCATGGGCCTGCCCATGGCCATCAACCTGGTCAAGGCCGGCCACACCGTCACCGGCTTCAACCGCAGCCAGGACAAGATCGACAAGCTGGTCTCCGAAGGCGGCAAGGGCGCCTCCAGCATCGCTGACGCGGTCAAGGATGCCGACGTCGTCATCACCATGGTGCCGGACTCCCCCGACGTCGAGGGCGTAGTCAGCGGCAAGGACGGCGTCTTCGCCAACGCCAAGCAGGGCACCCTGTGGATCGACGCCTCCAGCATCCGCCCCGACGTCGCAAAGCGCCTCTCCGACGAAGCCCGCGAAGCCGGCATCCGCCCCCTCGACGCCCCGGTCTCCGGCGGTGAACAGGGCGCCATCGACGCCGTCCTCTCCATCATGGTCGGCGGCGACAAGGCGGACTTCGACGACGCCCAGGACGTCCTGAACGCCGTGGGCAAGACCATCGTCCACGTGGGCCCCTCCGGCTCCGGCCAGACCGTCAAGGCTGCCAACCAGCTGATCGTCGCCGTCAACATTGAGGTCCTCGGCGAAGCCATCGCCTTCCTTGAAGCCTACGGCGTGGACACCGACGCAGCCCTCAAGGTCCTCGGCGGCGGCCTGGCCGGCTCCAAGGTCCTGGACCAGAAGGGCCAGAAGATGCTGGACCGCAACTTCGACCCCGGCTTCCGCCTTGCCCTGCACCACAAGGACCTGGGCATTGTCACCTCCGCCGCCCGCGAAGCCAACGTCGCTATCCCCCTCGGCGCCGTCGTCGCACAGCTCGTCGCCGCCACTGTCAACCAGGGCGACGGCGCACTGGACCACTCCGGACTCTTCAAGCAGGTCCTCCAGCTCAGCGGCAGGAAGTAGGAGCAGCCCCGCCAAAACGGGGCACTTCGACACAGACACGCGGGCCGCCGTCGTCAATTACGACGGCGGCCACCCCCAAAGTGCCCCACCACAAGTCGTGGGGGTACTTCAGCACACCCAAAAACACCCAGACTTCGCCCCCAAAGGGGCACAACAAGGAGCACCCCATGAGCAAGATGCGTACCGTTGATGCAGCGGTGGCCATCCTGGAAAAGGAAGGCGCCATCGAGGCGTTCGGCCTGCCAGGCGCCGCCATCAACCCCTTCTACTCCGCAATGCGCGCCCACGGCGGCATCCGCCACACCCTGGCCCGCCACGTTGAAGGCGCCAGCCACATGGCCGACGGCTTCAGCCGCGCCAAGGACGGAAACATCGGCATCTGCATCGGCACCTCCGGCCCGGCCGGCACCGACATGATCACCGGCCTGTACGCCGCCTGGGCAGATTCCATCCCCATGCTTTGCATCACCGGCCAGGCTCCAGTTGCCAAGCTGCACAAGGAAGACTTCCAGGCCGTGGACATCGAGTCCATCGCCAAGCCCGTCACCAAGATGGCCATGACCATCCTGGAGCCCGGCCAGGTTCCCGGCGCCTTCCAGAAGGCCTTCCAGCTGATGCGCTCCGGCCGCCCCGGCCCCGTACTGCTGGACCTGCCCATCGACGTGCAGATGGCCGAGATCGAATTCGACATCGACACCTACGAGCCCCTGCCCATCGAAAAGCCCAAGGCCTCCCGCAAGCAGCTGGAGAAGGCCCTGGACATGCTCCTGGCCGCCAAGCACCCGCTGATCGTGGCCGGCGGCGGCATCATCAACGCCGGCGCCTCCGCGCAGCTGGTGGAACTCGCCGAGACCCTGAACGTACCGGTCATCCCCACCCTGATGGGCTGGGGCACCATCCCGGACGACCACCAGCTCATGGCCGGCATGGTGGGCCTGCAGACCTCCCACCGCTACGGCAACGAAAACTACCTGCAGTCCGACTTCGTGATCGGCATCGGCAACCGCTGGGCCAACCGCCACACCGGCGGCCTGGAAACCTACACCGCCGGCCGCAAGTTCGTGCACATCGACATCGAGCCCACCCAGATCGGCCGCGTGTTCTCCCCGGACCTGGGCATCGCGTCCGACGCCGGTGCGGCGCTGGCCGGGCTGGTGGAGCTCGCCAAGGAACGGGCTGCTGCCGGGTCCCTGCCGGACTACAGCGCCTGGGTTGCCGAATGCCAGGACCGCAAGGCCTCCCTGCACCGCAAGACGCACTTCGAGAACATCCCCATCAAGCCGCAGCGCGTGTACGAGGAGATGAACAAGTCCTTCGGACGCGACACCACCTACGTGTCCACCATCGGCCTGTCCCAGATCGCCGGCGCGCAGATGCTGCACGTTTTCGGCCCGCGCAAGTGGATCAACGCCGGCCAGGCAGGCCCCCTGGGCTGGACCGCCCCGGCAGCCCTCGGCGTGGCACGGTCCAACCCTGACCAGACCGTGGTGGCCCTCTCCGGCGACTACGACTTCCAGTTCATGATCGAGGAACTGGCCGTGGGCGCGCAGTTCAACCTGCCGTACATCCACGTGGTGGTGAACAACTCCTACCTCGGCCTGATCCGCCAGTCCCAGCGCGGGTTCAACATGGAACAGAACGTGTCCCTGGCCTTCGAGAACATCAACAGCTCCCACCTGTCCGAGGACACCCGCGGCTACGGCGTGGACCACCTGAAGGTGGCCGAGGGACTGGGCTGCAAGGCCGTCCGCGTGGAGGACCCCAACGACCTCGCCGCCGCGTTCGACAAGGCCAAGGCCCTGATGGGCGAATTCCAGGTTCCCGTGGTGGTCGAAGTGATCCTGGAAAAGGTCACCAACATCTCCATGGGCGTGGAAATCAACGCCGTGAACGAGTTCGAGGAACTGGCCGAAACCGCCGCCGACGCCCCCACCGCCATCCTGGCACTGCAGGGCTAACCATGCGGATCGTGATTGCTCCGGATAAGTTCAAGGGATCGCTGTCCGCCCCGGAGGTGTGCAGCCACCTGGAAAAGGGCCTGCAGCGCGCGGCCGGTACGGCACACAACAGCAACCTTGAGGTGGTCCGGATTCCGGTGGCCGACGGCGGCGAGGGCACCCTTGACGCCGCCGTCGGCTCCGGCTTCACCCGGCGCACGGCAACGGTGACCGGCCCGACGGGTGAACCCGTCGAGGCCGAGTTCGCCGTACGCGGCCATGAGGCTGTCATCGAGATGGCGACGGCGTCGGGGCTTGCCCTGGTGCCAAGCGTCAGGAAGGGCAGCCGCCCGGACTCCGCAGACGCCGCAGCCGCCTCCAGCCTGGGCACCGGGCAGCTCATCCGGGCTGCGCTCGATGCCGGCTGCCGGCGGATCGTGCTCGGCGTTGGCGGCAGTGCCAATACCGACGGCGGCGCGGGGCTCCTCCAGGGGCTCGGCGCCAGGTTCCTGGACGCCCGGAACAACGAACTGCCACCCGGCGGAGCGGCGCTGGCTAACCTGCACAGCATTGACTTCACCGACTTTGAACCCCGCCTGGTGGACACCCGCTTCGTGCTGGCATCCGACGTCGACAACCCCCTGCTGGGCGCACAGGGCGCCGCGGCGGTTTTCGGCCCGCAGAAGGGTGCCACCCCACAAGACGTCGGCATGCTCGACGCCGCCCTGGCCAGGTTTGTCGAAGTCCTGGCCAGGGAAATCGGATTCCGCGCCGTCAAGGCCGCGGAGGCTCCCGGAGCCGGCGCGGCCGGCGGCGTGGGCTACGCCGCCATCGCTGTCCTGGCCGCAACACGGCGGCCGGGAATCGACGTCGTCCTCGAATTCACCGGGCTGGCCGACCGCCTGGCCGGCGCAGACCTCGTGGTCACCGGCGAAGGCAGCCTCGATGAGCAAAGCCTGCTCGGAAAGACCCCGATGGGTGTTGCCCGGGCAGCCGCCGCGCAGGGCGTCCCGGTGGTCGCCGTCTGCGGCCGGACCACCCTCGGGCAAAGCCAGGCAGCGGCCGCCGGATTCGAAGACGTCTACGCTTTGACCGAACTCGAAAGCGATGTAAACAGGTGCATAGCAGAGGCCGGACAGCTTCTGGAACAGCTCGGCACCCAGATCAGCGGGAGGTTGGCAGCCAACAGGCTGTCCCGCACCCCAAGCACCAAGGAGGACCTCCGTGTCTGAAGAACGTTTTGACCTCGTCATCCGGGGCCGGCGCATCCTGACCACCGCCGGCATCGCCCCGCGTGAAGTGGGAGTCCGCAACGGCAAGATCGTGGCCATCGAACCGCTGGGCAATGGCCTGGCCGGTGCCGAAATCATCGAACTCGCCGACGACGAGACGCTGCTTCCCGGCCTGGTGGACACCCACGTCCACGTCAACGAGCCCGGCCGCACCGAGTGGGAGGGCTTCGCGTCCGCCACCCGTGCCGCGGCAGCCGGCGGTGTCACCACCATCATCGACATGCCGCTGAACTCCGTCCCGCCCACCACCACCGTGGAAAACCTCAAGCTCAAGCGCGAGGTGGCCGAGGACCAGGCGTTCATCGACGTCGGATTCTGGGGCGGTGCCATCCCCGGCAACAAGGCGGACCTCCGCCCCCTGCACGATGAAGGCGTGTTCGGCTTCAAGTGCTTCCTCCTGCACTCCGGCGTGGACGAGTTCCCGCACCTGGACGCGGACGAGATGGAAGAGGACATGGCCGAGCTGAAGTCCTTCGACTCGCTCATGATCGTCCATGCAGAGGACTCCCACGCCATCGACCGCGCCCCGCACCCGGGCGGCGACCACTACTCCACCTTCCTGGCCTCCCGCCCCCGCGGCGCCGAGAACAAGGCCATCGCCGAGGTCATCGAGCGGGCCCGCTGGACCGGCGCACGTGCGCACATCCTGCACCTGTCGTCGTCGGACGCCCTGCCCATGATCGCCTCCGCAAAGCGCGACGGCGTCAAGCTCACCGTGGAGACCTGCCCGCACTACCTGACGCTGATGGCCGAGGAAATCCCGGACGGCGCCACCGCCTACAAGTGCTGCCCGCCCATCCGCGAGGCCTCCAACCGGGAACTGCTGTGGCAGGGCCTGCTGGACGGCACCATCGACTGCATCGTCTCGGACCACTCCCCCTCCACGCTGGACCTGAAGGACCTGGAGAACGGCGACTTCGCCGTGGCCTGGGGCGGCGTTTCCTCGCTGCAGCTGGGCCTGTCCCTGATCTGGAGCGAGGCACGGCAGCGCGGTATCCCGCTGGAGCAGGTGGTGTCCTGGATGGCCGAAAAGCCGGCCAACCTGGCCCGCCTCACCAACAAGGGCCAGCTGGCGCTGGGCTATGACGCCGATTTCGCCGTCTTCGCCCCGGACGAGGCCTTCGTGGTGGATGTCTCCAAGCTCAAGCACAAGAACCCCATCACCCCGTACGACGGCAAGACCCTGGCGGGCGTGGTCCGCAAGACTTTCCTGCGCGGCGCCGTGGTGGACGGCCAGACCCCAACGGGCAAGCTGATCCGCCGCGGCGGCGTATAGGACGCGCCATGGCTGTGGAAGCCCATCACCCCAGGGGCGTGCACCGGAGTCCTGTGCACGCCAAACGGGCAGCGGCACGGGGCCTGGCACTGTGGGTTGTTCCAGCCGAAGGAACCAGCCCCGAAGTCCTGCGCCACGCCGCCCAAATGGTCCTTGCGAGGGCCCTCGAAACTGCTCCGGAGGCGGAAGTCCACTGGCCTGCCGCCGGAGCCCCCACGGCCGGGTTCTCCGCCACGGAAGGAGCCGCAGCCGACTCCTCTCGCGCTTCTTCCATCGCGGAGAACCCCGGCGCAACTGATGCCGACGGCGGCACCCACCTGCCGCCGTCGGCCGGCCCCGTCAGCACCATGGCCGTGGACCTGGCCGCCGAGATGGTCCTGCTCGACGGCCAGCCGGTGCCCCTGACCGGCGTCGAGTACAAGGTGCTCCGCTACCTGGTGACCCACCTGTCCCGTACCGTTGCACGCGAGGAACTGCAGGAGTTCCTCGAGTCGCTGGATTTCCCGGGCGCAACCGCCCGGGCCATCGACGTCTACGTAGGGCGGGTCCGCCGGAAGCTGGGCAACGCCCGGCACGCCGTTGCCACCGTCCGCGGCGGCGGCTACCAGTTTGTCCCCGGGCCCCACGCGGTTGTCCGGGGACCGGCGGAATACTGCATATGACGCGGGAGTTGTATCTCTAAGCGGCAACCCGCTTCACTAGATGTTTGGCCATCACTGACCGAGTCTTTCAAAGGAACGCCATGAGCCCCACCCTGACCACCAAACTCCAGCCCGGCACCCCGGCTCCTGAGTTCACCCTCCGGGACGCCCAGGGCCGGGAAACCTCCTTGGCCGATTACCGTGGCAAGAACGTCATCGTGTACTTCTACCCGAAGGCCGCCACCCCCGGGTGCACCACCGAGGCCTGCGACTTCCGCGATAGCCTGGCCTCCCTGCAGGGCAAGGGCTACGAAGTTGTCGGCATCTCTCCCGACGCCCCCGAGGCCCTGGCCGGTTTCACGGACGACTTTTCCCTGACCTTCCCGCTGCTCTCCGACCCCGACCACGCGGTCGCCCTGGCCTACGGCGCCTGGGGCGAGAAGCTGGTCAACGGCGAAATCCATGAAGGGATCGTACGCTCCACGGTTGTGGTGGACCCCGACGGCAACGTCACCCTGGCCCAGTACCAGGTCCAGGCCGACGGCCACGTCGCCGTCCTGAAGGAAGCCCTGGGACTCTAACGCTCCATTACATCCTGCAGCGTTTTCCCGGATGCCCCAGCACATATTGCTGGGGCATCCGGCGTTTAACCTGCGGCCTTGGCCTCTGCCGGCGCCTCCGCATATGAAGCGGAAACCCGGCGGTAGACCGGGGTCAGGAAAGCCAGCAGGGCGGCGGCAATCATGATGATCCCCGCCACCAGGAACACCAGGGCGATTCCGCGGGAGGTGCCTTCCCCCAGCAGCGGCGCCAGGACGGCCGACCCCTCCGCGGAGCGGGCGTACGGGATGATCCAGAACTGGGCAATCGGCGCAATGAGGAACGCCGTGACTGGCGCCGCGGCGGACTCGAATGCCATGGCGAAGCCAAACACGCGGCCCTGTTTCGGCAGCGGCACCACCCGCTGGATCACGGTTTGCTCGGCCGCCTCCACAAACGGGACCAGCACCAGGTACAGCCAGATCCCGAGGATGTAGAGCCACGCCCACTCCCGCAGCGTAAAGACCGCTCCGAGGACCCCCATGGCCGCCACCGCAAGGAGCAGGGTGCGCAGGGGGTTGGCGCCCAGCCCGAATTTGCCGATCAGGGCACCACCGATGATGAACCCGGTGGATCCGACCGCAAAGACGGCGCCCCACATTTCCACGGAGAACATCTCCAACCCGTACGGATCCATCAGTGCCATGTAGACGCCGCCGATGAAGTTGTTGAACGTCGAAAACAGGATCAGCGCGAACAGCCCGGAAATGGCCAGCACTGCCGTGAACGAGCCCCGCAGGTCGAATCCGCCGTGGGCGTCCGTTGCCGCCACGCGTACTTCCTCGGGCATCCGGAGGGTGAGCAGGTGCGCGAAGGCCGCGGCCGTGAGGACCAGCGCGACGACGATGGTCCAGCCCATTCCCAGCAACCCTACCGACAGTCCGGACAGCAGGGAGGTCACGATGAACATCAGCCCCTGCACCATCCCCACCAGCCCGTTGGCGTTGGCGCGGCGGTCCGGCTCGATGAGGATGGTGACGGTTGTCGACAAGGCGATGTTCCGCATGTTCTCCACTACTGCGCCGACAAGGATGACCAACGTGAAACTCCAGAACCAGGGACGCCCCAGGTCCAGCAACGACGCCGCAGGCGTGAGCAGGAACATGACCCCGGACAGCGCGAACATCACCAGGCTGAAGCCGGCCGCGAAGCGCATCACGGCCAGCTTGCGGCAGCGGTCCACGAAGGTGCCGAAACTGACGCTCGACAGGGCAATCAGGAGCATGTAGGCGCCGCCCACCACCCCGGTGGCGATCACGTTGCGTGTCTCCAGGTAAAGCCAGAAAGTCAGTGCGAACCACAGGTAGCTGGTGGTGATGTTGGCCAGGGCGGTGTTCACCAGGATGCTGGTGAAGGTGCGTGAACGCTCGGCCGGGGTACGTGGCAAGGTGCCGGCAGTATCGGGATCCGCAGCGGTCCTGCCCGGTTCCTGCTGGGTCATGGGTCCCAGTGTAGTGAGGCACAACCTGGGCCAACAGGGTGGAAACTGGACTGACCGGCTTGCACTGTTACCAGGAGAAAGGGAAGCCATGTCGGATGAAACGTGGGACAACGGGACCGACCCGCGCCTCCTGCTGCTGTTGACCTCGGTCTTAGGAACCGGCCCCGATGCCACCATGGAGCTCACCGTGGTGGTTGACGGGACGGTCATTTCCGGCTCGGTGGTGTCGGAGCGGGCGTGGACGCAGCGGCAGAACGACCAGGTGCGGATCGGCAGCTGGGCCATCGCCGGCACCCTCGACGCCTGGGACTCCAGGGCGGTCGAACAGAGGGCGGATGACGCCGGTCCGCTGACCGGGGAACAGCACCGGTACATCCATTTCCTGGGGCCTGTGCTGCTTTCGGGTGGAACCAGGGTGCCGCTGCAGGCAACCAGGGTTGATCTCCGCAAGGTTGCCGCATGGAGCATCGGCCGGGTCCCAGAGGATTAGGAGTGCAGCATGGCGATTGAGGTGCGCCCGGCAACGGCCTTCGAGGACGTAGCCACGATGGTGGGCCCGAAGCGCCCCGACGCCACCGTATGCTGGTGCCTGAGCTACCGGATACCCTCCAAGCTGAACGTCTCCCTGCGCGGGGCCGAGCGCGGGGAACTGGTGAGGCAGCTGGTTGCGCAGGATCCGCCGCCCGGGGTTTTGGCGTACGACGGCGGCGAAGTAGTTGGGTGGGCAGCGGTCCACCCGCGTGCGGACACCAGTTTCGCCCGGAACCGCAGGATTCCCCACGTGGACGGGCAGGATGCCTGGTCCGTGTGGTGCCTGCGGGTCCGCCCCGGCCACCGCGGCAAGGGCATCTCGCACAGGCTGCTGGCGGGGGCCGTCGAGTTTGCCCGCTCCTACGGTGCGCCGGCCATCGAGGGCTACCCGGTGGACAACCGCGGCAGCAAGGTGGACCTCACCATGGCCTACGTGGGCACCCGCAAGCTCTTCGAGGACGCAGGCTTCACCAAGGCTGCCGACACCGAATCCGTATTGAATGGTTTTCCCCGCGTGCTGATGCGGCTGGACCTCCAACAGCGGCCTGAGCTGGGCTAGCATCGGACCCATGGCAATCCAACGCATGGACCACGTGGGCATCGTGGTGACTGACATGGCTGCCGCAACAGCCTTCTTCGTGGAGCTCGGCCTCACGCCGGTGGGCAGCGGAGAAGTGGAGGGCGCCTGGGTGGACCGCATCATTGGGGTCGCCGGGGTCCGGTCCGAAATCGCCATGCTGGAGACCCCGGATGGCCGGTCACGGCTTGAGCTCAGCAGCTTCCACACGCCGCCAACTCCCGACGGCGACCCGCAGGCCCCCGCCAACGTCCCGGGCCTGCGCCATGTCTGCTTCGCCGTGGACGACGTCGAGGACACCGTCACCCGGCTGAAAGCGCACGGCGGCGAGCTGGTGGGCAGCATCGAACGGTACGGGGACGTCTTCAGGCTCTGCTACGTCCGCGGCCCGGAGGGCATCATCGTCGAACTCGCCGAAGAAATCGGCTGATTCAGCACCAGGAGGAGAGGGCTCACTTCCGGCGCCAGTACTTGCCCCAGTCAACTTCCATGGCCCACAGCGCAAGGAGCAGCGCGTCCATGGTCATCAGCCCCGCCAAAAGGTACGCCCAACCTGCCAAAGAACCCACTGCAATCTCCTGACCTGGTATCCCCCAGCCAATCGATTGCTGCTAAGTGTGGCACTTAAACCGCCGGTACGGAACGCCTTCCGGCAGCAGTGTGGAAAAGATCCTCGAGCCTGTGGTGCGCCTCGGTCTCCAGCTTGAGCCGGCGGGTCAGCTTTTCCACCTGCCGCGACATTTCCTCCCCTACCGGGAGCCTGTCTCCGGGCCAGCTGGACAACTCCCGCGATTCCGCGAGTGCGTGCTCCAGGTCCCTGGCCGCTGCGCGGACCTTCCGGGAATGGAAGTAGAGGCGCAGCAGCGCCCTGGCTTTCTCCACTCCGGTCCTCTTGAGTTGTTCCATCGCCTCCCCGCCTTCCGCAAGCAGTGCAGCTTCCGGTGCGGTCGTCGTCGAGCCCTGCCTGGAAGCCGTTCGCTTCCCTTCGAGTGTCCCCGCAGTTCCTCAACGTCCTGGCAAGCAGGTGCAAAGGTTTCCACAAGATATTCGGAGCAGTGAATGGCCAGGTTTCCCAGTTTTGGCGGCCCGGCCTGGTGCGGGCCAGGGCCGGTTACCTGCTGTACGCTCTTGACACGGGCCGAGGCCCTGTTCTTGAATATTACGTATGCTGAAATAACAGTTCCATGATGCGGAAGCCTGCCGCCCTTTGCCGGTTCAGGCGCCGAGTCTCCCGGCCTCCGCATAGCCGTCACCATGGATGCCAGCAGACCGAGGAATGAGCCAGCATGCAGCTTGCCGAATTCAACGCGGCAGATCCCGCCGCGGCCAGGGCCACCCTGCGCCCATGCATTGATATCACCAGGTGGGTGGATGCCGTGGCAGAGGCCCGGCCTTTCGCAAACCGGAACGAACTCCTGGAGTTCGCGGCCAACGCCGCCAATCCCTTCACGTCCGCCGAGGTGGAAGCTGCCATGGCACACCATCCCCGGATTGGGGAGCGTCCGACGGCGGCAAGCACCGAGGCGTCCATGTCGCGTTCGGAGCAGGCCGGGGTGGACCCGGCAGATGCCGCAGCGGCCGACGCCCTGGCCCGGGGCAACCGGGAGTACGAGGAGAAGTTCGGCCGGGTCTTTTTGATCCGCGCCGCCGGCCGCACCGCGCCGGAGATCCTGGAGGCCCTGGATACCCGGCTCTCCAATTCCCCTGAAGACGAAGACACCATCGTGGCGCAGCAGCTGCGTGAGATTGCCGTACTGCGGCTCGAAGGACTGATCAGCGAATGAGCGTTTCACACGTCACCACCCATGTCCTCGACACCGGTGCCGGGCGCCCGGCGGCGGGTGTCGCCGTCGTGCTTTCAACAAACGACGGCGGCACCTGGCGTGAGCTGGCAGCGTCCACCACGGACTCGGACGGGCGGGCGAAGGACCTGGGTCCGGAGCGGCTGGAACCGGGCCACTACAAACTGAGCTTCGCCACCGGCAGCTACTACGCCGGCCTGCAGACTCAGACGTTCTTCCCCGAAGTGGACCTGGTCTTCGAAGTCACCGGCCCCGAGCACTACCACGTACCGCTGCTTTTGAGCCCCTTTGCCTACTCCACCTACCGGGGGAGTTAGCAGGCCCTTCAGGCCGGTTGAAAACCACCCGGGTTAACGCAATGTCACCGCCGTCACAGTTCCCGGCATAGGATCAGGAAGTATGGCTCCTAAAAATGAACCGGAATCCGATACCGACAGCGAAGGCGGCCAGTCCGGCGGCGTGCAGTCCGTGGAGCGTGCCCTCACCGTCCTGGAAATCCTGGCAAGGGAGGGGCATGCCGGCGTCAGCGAAATTGCCGAGGAGATGGGGATCCACAAATCCACCGTCTCGAGGCTGATGGGGTCCTTGGTGACCCGGGAGATGGTCCACCAGAACAGCGAGCGCGGCAAGTACCAGCTTGGCTTTGGGATCCTGCGTCTCGCCAGCTCCATTCCCGGCCGGCTCAGCCTGGTCCACGAAGCCCGGCCGGTACTGGAAAGCCTGGCCGAGGAGTTCAAGGAAACCGTCAACCTGGCTGTCCTGCGCTCGAACTACGCCGTGAACGTGGACCAGGCGATGGGACCTTCCACGCTGGCCACCTACGACTGGGTGGGAAGCCTGACACCGCTGCACGCCACGTCCAGCGGAAAGGTCCTCCTGGCGGCGCTGGAAGCAGACGAGCGTGAGCGCATCCTGAAGGAAACCGGCTTGCCCTCCCGCACCTCGCGCACCATCACCAGCCGGAAGGAACTGGATGCCCAACTCCTCGAGATTGGCGCCAAGGGCTACGCCGTGGTGCGTGAGGAGTTCGAAATCGGCCTGAATGCCGTGGCCGTGCCCGTATACAACCACCAGGGCAACGTGATCGGCGCCCTCAGCATCTCCGGGCCCGCATTCCGATTCGACCCGGAAAAGATTCCGGGCCTGCTGGAATCACTGAAGGAAGCCGGGCTCCAAGCCAGCGCCAACATGGGCTACACCGTCAAGTAATAACGCAGATGACCCCCGGGCCGGACCCGGGGGTCATCTGCGCTCATCAGTGCTTCAGTTCGCTGCGGCCACCGCGGGCTCATTGCGCTCGACCGTGACGGCCCGCTCCTCCAGCGGCGGGGTGTCGGCGGTGATGCCCAGCCGGACATCGCCGGACAACGGCGCGTCGCCCACCTTCTCCTGCACCCAGTCGTGGAAAGCCCCAATGTGGTGCTCGCTGGGGACCAGCACACCACCCTTGGCGTAGGTCTTCGAGGCCATTCCCGGCTGGCAGCGTTCGCAGGCGTCGAAGTCCTGCATGTTGACGCGGTGGAACAGCTCAACAGAGGCAGAGACGTCCTTTCCGCTTTCGACGACGGACGGCAGGTACAGCCAGTCGCACTCGACAATGGTGTGGTCCGCCGCCAGCGGGAACATGCGGTGGATGATCACATGGTCCGGGACGAGGTTCACGAACACGGTGGGTTTGATGGTGATGGCGTAGTAGCGGCGGTCCTGGTCCTCGCCCACGCCGGGGATGATGTCCAGGCCCTCGGACCCGTCCACCGTGAAGCCCTTGATGTCCTCGCCGAACTCGGCGCCGTGGCCCACGAAGTACTGTGCCGCCAGGCCGTCGGCGAACTCGGGCAGGACCTCGGTCAGTTCCGGGTGGATGGTGGCGCAGTGGTAGCACTCCATGAAGTTCTCGATGATGAGCTTCCAGTTGGCCTTCACGTCGTACTTGATCCGCCGGCCCAGGCTCAGGTTGGCCACGTCGTAGCCCTCGATGGCTTTGAGGTCGCCGAGGCGCTCCTCGATGGCGCCCATGACGTCCTCTTCGAACGACGGCGGCTCCCCCGCCAGGCACACCCAGACGTAGCCCAGGTACTCGCGGACGTGGACCTTGGCCAGGCCGTACTCGTCACGGTCGATGTCCGGCATCTTGGTCAGGTTCGGCGCCGCGATGAGCTTGCCCTCGAAGTCGTAGGTCCAGGCGTGGTACGGGCACTGGAACGAGCGGGCTGCTTCGCCTTGCTCTTCCATGCAGAGCTTCACGCCGCGGTGGCGGCAGATGTTGTAGAAGGCTCGGATCTCGCCCTTGCGGGTGCGGCTGATCAGGACGCTTTCGCGGCCGATCTGGACGGTCCGCCAGGCCCCGGCCTTGTCCAGGTCCGAGGAACGGATGGCGCAGAACCACATCTGTTCGAAGATCCGCTCCTGTTCGGCCCGGAACAACCCCTCATCCACGTACGTCGATCCCGGCAGCGTGGGGATCAGGCTTGGGGTGGTTACTTCTATGGTCAACGTTCCTCCTCAAAAACCCATGCGCCAGTGCATGGGAACGTCTGGTATTTCGAAACTCTGGAAACCGCGGCAGCGGCCTCAGGAAGCTGTTGCCAGCAGCGGTGCCGGCTTCGTGGCCGCGGCCGAGAGGCTGCGGCGCCACTTGGTGAACAGGCGGGGCTGGTCCATGCCGAGGACCGCCACGGGCGTTTCGCCCCTGTAATAGACCGCCAGGAAGTTGTGTTCCTCCGGGTCCCCGGCTTCGATGACCAGCCGGTCGTACCCTGCGGAATGGCCTGCGAACTGGATCTTCACGCCGTGCTGCTCAGACCAGAAGTAGGGCGGCTTGACCGGCTGCTCCGGAGCGTCGGCGTCGGCGTCGAGCAGAGCCTGGACCGCAACGGCGGGGCGCTCCAGTGCGCCCGTCCAGTGCTCCACCCGGCGGTGCTCACCCAGGGTGAGTTCGAACCAGTTCGCGCAGTCACCGACCGCGACGATGCCCGGCGCCGTGGTGCGCCCCATGGCGTCGCACAGCACGCCGTTGCGCAGTTCGACGCCGGAGCCCTCCAGCCACTCGACGTTGGGCTGGGCGCCGATCCCGACAAGGACGACGTCGGCCGGGAGGTTGCGCCCGTCAGCGAGCCGCAGGGCGGTGGCATGGCCGTCTTCGATGGCGAAGGATTCGATCTCCGCACCGCAGATCAGGTCGACCTTCCTGGCGGTGTGGAGCTTTGCCACCGTAGCACCCATGTCCTCGCCCAGTTGCGGAGCAAACGGAACCCGGGCGTAGTCGACCATGGTGACGTCCATGCCGCGCGAGGCAGCCACCGAGGCAGCCTCGGCGCCGATGAATCCGGCGCCGATGATGACCATCCTGTTCCCTGCGACAAGTTTTGGTGCCAGGCCTTCGGCGTCGGCGATGGTCCGCAGGTAGGAGACGTTGTCCAGCCCTTCGAGGGCCGGCAGTTTACGGGAGCGGGCACCTGTGGCAATAACGATGCCGTCGGCGGCCAGGCTCCGCCCGTCCGAGAGCGTGATGGTGCGACCGGCAGCATCCAGGCCCACCGCGCTGACGCCGAGGATCCATTCTGCATCGAGTCCGTCGTCAGGTGTTTCCAGGAACAGGTCCTCCGCGGTGATGGCACCGAGGAGGAAATCTTTGGACAAAGGGGGCCTGTCGTACGGACGGTGCTGTTCATCGCCGATGATGACCAGCCGCCCGCCAAAGCCCTGGGCGCGGGCAGCCCGGGCGGCCGAAAGTCCGGCCAGGGAGGCTCCCACGATCGCAAGCGTCTGCATAGTTTCCCTTCAAAATCTCTCTTTGCGCAACAGAGAGCGCAATATGCAACAGCGTGGTGGACCACTTGAGGTGTGTCAAGAGGTTCGGGCCCTATGACACCCTTGACTTTCAAAGTGACGTACCGCACTCTTGTTGCTTAGCGCGAACTCTGTTGATCTTTGCGGAACACCTCCCCCATAGGGCTCACGACCCTGCCCCGCTGGCAAAACGGCTTGGCGGCAATTCATCCCCGGATTGCGCTGCCCGACGCCCAGCACTAAACGCAAGCCCATGGACTAGCCAAAGGACCCGCTTTCATGGCCATCAATAGTGAACTGACCTCCCCGAAGCCCAAGGTGCCGCCGTCAGACGGCGTTCCCCCCGAGCCGCTGGACACCGATCAAGGGGAAGCGACGGCGGCCCTTCCCGCCGCCAACGAACACGAGCAGATCCTGGAGGAACTGCGGCTGAGTAACAGGGAACAGGCCCTTACCCAGCGCCGCAACCTGAAACTGACGCTCGACAAAGCAACATTCGGCATCACGGGTGTCATCGCCCTGGCCTTCGTGGTGTGGGGGTTCGCCGACAAGGACGGCCTGGCCACCACTTCCAAGGACGCCTTGGCCTGGGTGATGGAATACACCGGCTGGCTCTTCATGGTCCTCGCCTCGCTGTTCGTCGTCTTCGTCCTGTGGCTGGCGCTGGGCAAATTCGGCAATATTCCGCTGGGCAAGGACGGCGAAAAGCCCGAATTCCGCACGGTTTCATGGATCGCCATGATGTTTGCCGCCGGAATGGGCATCGGCCTGATGTTCTACGGCGTGGCCGAGCCGCTGTACCACTTCGTCTCTCCCCCGCCGGGAACCGTTGACGGCCGCACCCCCGCAGCCATCCAAACGGCCATGGCCACGTCCATCTTCCACTGGACCCTGCACCCCTGGGCCATGTACGCCGTCGTAGGCATCGCCATGGCATACGGCACCTACCGGCTGGGCCGCCGACAGCTGATCTCGGCCGCCTTCACGTCATTGTTCGGAATCAGGACGGTTGAGGGGCCGGTGGGCAAGGTCATCAATATTCTGGCCATTTTCGCTACGCTCTTCGGCACCGCCGCCTCCCTTGGCCTGGGTGCCCTGCAGATCGGCAGCGGCTTCACCTCCAACGGCTGGACAGGCGAGATCGGCACCCCGGTTCTGGTGGGCATCGTTGCAATTCTGACAGCATGCTTCATCGCGTCCGCGGTGTCCGGCATCAGCCGCGGCATCCAGTGGCTGTCCAACGTCAACATGGTCCTCGCCGTCGTCCTGGCCGCCATCGTCTTCGTGGCAGGGCCCACCCTCTTCATCCTCAACCTCATCCCCTCGGCGGTGGGCGACTACCTGAGGGACCTGGCCGAAATGTCCTCCCGGACCGAAGCGGTGGGCGATGAAGCCCTCCGCACCTGGATGTCGGGCTGGACCATCTTCTACTGGGCCTGGTGGATTTCATGGACGCCCTTCGTCGGCATGTTCATCGCCCGGATCAGCCGCGGCCGGACCATCCGCCAGTTCGTCACCGGCGTCCTGCTGGTCCCGAGCATCGTCAGCGTGATCTGGTTCGGCATCTTCGGCGGCACGGCCTTCCACATCCAGCAGGAAGCGGACAAAGCGGGCACACCGGGCCTGATGACCGTCACCGACGGCAAGGCCACCATCGATTTCGACGGCGCCCTGTTCAACCTGGTGAAGAACCTCCCCCTGCCCGGGTGGATGATTGCGGCCGTGATCGTCCTGGCCATGGTGCTGGTGGCCATCTTCTTCATCACCGGCGCCGACTCCGCCTCCCTGATCATGGCGTCGCTGAGCTCCAACGGCAGCTCCGACCCCAAGCGGGCCCTGGTGATCTTCTGGGGTGCACTGACCGGCGCAGTGGCCGCCGTCATGCTCCTCGCCGGCGGCGACGAGCCGTCCGAGGCCCTGTCCGGCCTGCAACGGATCACCATCGTGGCAGCCCTGCCGTTCGTCATCGTCATGCTCCTGCTCTGCTTCGCCCTTGCCAAGGACCTTCGGCGCGATCCGCTGTCCCTGCGCCGCCGGCTGGCGGATTCCGTGGTGGAGCGGGCCATCCGCACGGGAGTTGAGCAGCACCGCGGGGTCCAGTTTGACCTCGTGACCAAGCACGAGTGCGCTGACGGATGCCCCGACGGGACGCCCTGCCCGGGCGCAGGCCCGGACCTGGAGAAGGGCGCGGCACGGTAGCGCAACTTTCAGGCAAAGCTTTGGCCCCCGGCGCGTCTGCCCGGGGGCCAAAGCCGTTAAGGTGCGCCTAAACCGCGGCGAGGCATTCCTGCAGCGGGTTGGGGGCAACAGGTTCCGGGGACGCTGCCACCGGCGCCTCAATCCGCACGCGTCCGACGGCGGCGAGCACCTCCCCGAACACCGGATCCGGATCGAGGCGGCTAAGTTCTTCCGCGAGGCAGTCACGCAGGCTGGGGCGGGGAAGGGAGATCCGCTGGGCCCTCTGCCCGGGCAGGCTCAGTTCCGTGACCGCCAGCCCCGGGCGGACAAGCCGGATTTCGCCCTCACGCAGGATGAGCCGGACGCAGCGAAGGCCGGTGCCGGTTGGGCCCTCCCGCCTGGCAACGGGAACATCCAGGGCGGCGCCAAGCCAGGCAGCCATGAGCAGCGGGCTGGGTGAATCAGGGGCCCCCTCGACCTCAGCGGCGAGCACGGAGGACGCGTCCACCTGGTCCAGTGCGGCTGCGAGTTGGATGCGCCAGTTGGTCAGGCGTGTCCAGGCGAGGTCGGTGTCGCCGGCCTTGTAGGTCCGGTGGATGCGCTCGAGGGCTGCCTGGGGGTCGGGCTCGTTCGCGGAGTCGGTGATCCGGCGGTGCGCGATCGCGCCGATGGTGGTTTCGCAGGCGTTCTGCGGGGCGCGGTGCGGCCACCAGGCGACGATGGGTGCGTCGGGGAGCAGCAGGGCGGCGACGAGGGATTCGGATTCGTGCGCGAGTTGGCCGTAGCCGCGCAGCACGATCACCTCGGACGCGCCGGCGTCCCCGCCGACCCGGATCTGGGCGTCGAGCCGGTCCGCGTGGTCCTTCCCGGCGTGGGCGAGGACGATGATCCGGCAGGGGTGTTCACGGGAGGCGTCGTTCGCGGCCTCGATCGCTTCTTCCTCCAGCCCCGACTTCGTGACCACGACCAGGGTCAGGACCCGGCCCAGGGCGGTCACGCCGCCCTGCTCGCGCAGGGCCATCAGTTCCTTGGAGACCTTCGAGGTGGTGGTATCGGGCAGATTAACGATCATGGCGACCTTCCTGCTGCGGCTGCAGCGTATGGCTTGAGTACGCGGAACGCGCAACAGCGGCCCCACCTGTAGAGGTGGAGCCGCCGTCCCGTTGCGAGGAGGGTAAGGGGGTCAGTTGATGGCGGCCTGGAGTTCCTTGGCTGCCAATGCAGGGTCGGAAGCCCCGTAGATGGCGCCGCCGGCCACGGCAACATCAGCTCCTGCAGCCTGGACTGCTGCGATGGTGCTGACGTTCACGCCGCCTGCCACGGAGAAGGGCACCTGCGATTCTTCGCCCGCGCGGAGGAGTCCGTTAAGGTCGAAGCCGGGCTTTGCCTGCTCGTCCAGGCCTGCGTGCATCTCCACGAACTTGGCGCCCAGGGCGCGGACTTCCTTGGCGCGGGAGGCCTTGTCGGCAACGCCGATCAGGTCCACGACGATGCCCTTGCTGTGCGCCTTTGCGGCCTTGACGGCGCCTGCGATCGTGGAGTCATCCGCGGATCCGAGCACGGTGACCAGGTCGGCTCCGGCCTTGAAGGCGATGTCGGCTTCGAGTTCGCCGGCGTCCATGGTCTTCATGTCGGCGAAGACCAGCTTGTCCGGGTGGGCCTCCTTGATTGCGGTAATGGCTGAGAGCCCCTCGGCCTTGATCAGCGGGGTGCCCAGTTCGATGATGTCGACGTATTCGGCCACCTTGCCGGCCAGCTCGAGGGCGTCCTCAACGGTGAGGAGGTCGATGGCTACCTGGAGTTTCATGGTTCTTCTTTCTATTGGGTTTGTCCGAAGGACGGGAAATTGCTGGAAAGGCCTATTCGAGGTTGGCGTGGCGCAGCCACAACTGTTCGGCCGGGATGTCGGCGTTGTCCCACAGTGTCTGGAACACCGCTTCCGTTGCCACGAAGAGCACCTGCTCGAACAGGCTCCCGGAGTACTGGCGGGAGACGCCGGAGCCGTGGTCGGTCTTTTGCTGGGCGGGGAGCACCACGACGGCGTCAGCCAGGCCCGCAAGCACGGAGCCGGGGTTGGCGGTGAAGGCTACGATCCTTGCCTCCGCCCTTGCGGCGGTCTCTGCGGCCTTCACGACCCCCGCGGTGCTGCCGGAGCCCGACGCCACGAGCAGAAGGTCGCCCTTCCGGATGGCAGGCGTAGTGGTGTCTCCGGCCACGTGGACCACAAGGCCCAGGTGCATCAGCCGCATCGCGGCCATCCTCAACACCAGGCCGCTTCGGCCCGCCCCCGCCACGAAGACGCGGTCGGCGTTCTCCAGCATTGCGGCGGCCTGGCGCAGCCTGTCCGGGCTGATGTTGGCCGCGGTGTCCGCGATCTCCCCCAAAACCAGGGAGATATTGCCCGTGATGGCTTCGCCGGTTGCTTCCTCGCCGGGAGCGGTCAGAACGGTTGAGTCCATGTCTCCTCCTTGTTCTTGTTCCTGGCATCCATCGTCCCGAAACCGCGGGGTAGGTGAAACGCCAATTCGGGATGGTTTTCAACCACCCATTCGGGTAGGTGAGGAGTCAACCTTCGCGTATCCTGTTCGGCATGACTGAGAGCACCCCGCCCGTTCGGCTGGTTCACGAGTTCCCCGGGCCCGCCCTCCCCTGGCCCCTGCTCCGCGCGGTGGCCCGGATCGCGGATGCGCCGCTGTCCGCCATTGCCGAACGGCTGCGCGAAGCCGTCCTCCCCTACACCGGGGGCGATGCGCTGGTGATCTTCACTGAGGAGTGCACCGGGCGCCCGCAGAAGAAGGCAGGCGACGAAGAGGTGGTGGCCCGGGTATCGATCGGCGAACTCCAGCAGCTGCGCGGCCTGGTGGCCGGTGACGGGCCCTGGACGGGAACGGCACAGATCGCAGGCACGCAACGGCAGGCCTTCGCCCTGAAGTACGCGCCCAGCAATGCCCTGCTCGTCATTACCTACTCCGTGACGGCCATCGGACGGCAGCAGGCCGTGGACGTGGAGCTCATGGACCTGGCGCTCGTCTCATATCTCTGGGAGATGGCAGCACGCCGCATCCAGGAGAAGGTGAAGGATGCGCCGCCGTCCTACCTGCTGGAGTCACGGGCAGCCTCCGCGGAGCGGATCAGGGTCACCAGCGAGCTCGTGGATCTGCATTCGACAACCCTTGAAACCATTCTGGCGGCAGCACGGTCCGGCTCCCTGGATGACGCAACGGCACGGGCCACGGTCAGTGACGCGGCCGCCAAGGCGCTGGTGGAGCTGCGCACGCACAACGACCAGACAGCGGAACTGGTGCAGGAACCGGTGGCCACCGCTTTCGAGCGGCTGCGCGAGGACCTGCGTCCGCTGACGCGGTTAAGCGGAATCGACGTGCAGTTCATCGAGCCCCCCTTGAACGGCAGGGCGCTGCCCGGGGAAGTGGCCATCGCGGCGCGCGCCATTGTGCGCGGGCTGCTGCTGGCCATGATGGAGCAGCCGGAGGTCCGGCGGGTGCGCACGCAGTGGGACTGCGACGGCGAGAACCTGCTGATCAACGTCCGGGATGACGGGCGGGGCGGGCTGTCGGCGGACGCCCCGAACATGGAACGGCTGCAGCGAAGGGTGCAGGCACTGGATGGCCGCATGGAAGTCGACCTCATGCCGGGGTGGGGTGCGGACATTTCCGTCACACTGCCCCTGGATCCGCCCGCTTCCCCGGTGGACGTCTCGGGTTGGAACCTCGCGGCGCGGGAACTTGAGGTGCTCCAGCTGCTCGCCGGCGGCCAGCGCAACCGGAGCATAGCCGCCGCGCTGAACATCAGCGAGAACACGGTCAAGTTCCACGTAAGAAACGTGTTCAGGAAGCTGGGCGTGGCCTCCAGGACCGAAGCCATAGCGCTGGCCCACACCCACGGACTGCGCTAGGTGTACTGCCCAGGCAGGTTGGTTAAGCGGCTGATGGGCGCGTGGCCTCCGATTGCGGTGTGGGGCCTGTGGTGATTGTAGTGGTGCAGCCATGCCGGTAGGGCGTTTCTGCGGGCTGATTCGGTAGCGTAGAAGCGCTTGAATGCCCACCCATCGGCGAGGGTCCGGTGGAAGCGTTCGATCTTTCCGTTGGTTTGCGGGCGGTAGGGCCGGGTCTTCTTTGCCTTTATGTCCAGCTCGCGGCAGGTGTCTCGCCAGAGGTGGGATTTGTAGGCCGATCCGTTGTCGGAGAGAACCCGCTCGACGGTGACGCCTCGGGCGGCGAACCAGGACACTGCACGCCTGAGCACGCCAACTGCGGTGACCGCCGTTTCGTCGCCGTGGATCTCTGCATAGGCGACCCGTGAGTGGTCGTCAATGACGGTGTGGACATAGGCGGTCCCGATCAGCGGGTTATGGTGCCTGCTGCGCGACTTTGGCAGGGTTCCTGCCCGGTTCTGTTTGCCTTGCTGCCGGCCGACGTAGCGCCAGCCGCCGCCGTCGGGGATGTTGCCGAGTTTCTTTACATCGACGTGGATCATCGCTCCGGGAGTCTCGTGCTCGTAGCGGCGGATGACTTCTCCGGTGCGCTTGTCCACGTGATGAAGGCGGTTCAGCCGGCACCGGACCAGGACCGCGTGCACGGTCGAGGCCGGCATGGCCAGCTTGGCTCCGATCGCGACCGGACCCAGCCGCTGCTTCCAGCGCAGGTGCACAACCTTGCGCACCAGCTGCTGCGGCGTTCGGTTGGCCACCCTGTGCGGGCACGAGGACCTATCAGCCATACCCGCCTCACCCATCGCGGCGTAACGGGCCGCCCACCGTTTCGCAGTCGGCCAGGAGCAGTTGAACTGCTCGGCAGCCCGGGATACCGGCCAGCCGTGGTCCACGACCAGACGCGCTACGCGTAAACGTTGGCGTGGAGTCAAAGCGGCATTAGCGTGGGACATGAGGACCTCCTGGTCGCTGCAGCGGTTGTCTAAGCAACTCCACTGTGCAACCGGAGGTCCTCACCTTTGGCTCAACGACTCCAGCGAGTCATCACATTCACCGAACCAACGTCCCTGGGCAGTACATCTAGGACGCCACTGCGTTGCTGGCGAAGGGACGGGTCATACCCAGATCTGGTAGCCCGACGACTTGTCGAAGACGCGTCGAGTGCTGATGCCCTCGGCCGCTATCCAGAGCACGGAATCGTCCTCAGTCGCCTGGTCGACTACCCCGCTGGCCACATGCTCTCCAAGCAGCCACACCTCGACGGTGTGGCCGGGGAGGCGGCCCCAGTCGCCCCGCAGGCCGAGGGTCTTCTTCGTGTTGCGGCCGCCCGTGCTGACCTCTCCGAGGTCGCTGGCAGCACGCGGGGCATCAAGGGTTGCCTGTGAATCCACTGGTCTCTCCGTTCGCCGGCTCCATCGCCGCTTAATCCATCACTGATATTTGATTGATATATCAATATGGCTTTCGAGTATGAGCCAGGTCACACCACGTGTCAACAGCAGGATGGGAAAGCGGCCGCAGCCTAGGCATTGAAGAGCGCCCCGCGCACCGCGTGCTCGAATCCGCTCACGTGGGCCTTGGCCAGCTCCGCAGCCCGCTCCTCGTCCCCGTCGATAACGGCGCGGAGCAGGTCGAGGTGTTCGCGGACGTGGTGGGACAAGTCCGGCAGCCGGTCGATGACCATGCACCAGATCCGCGTGGCGAGGTTGTCGTAGCGGATCAGGATGTCCTCGAGGTGGGGGTTGGCGGCGGCGGCGTAGATGCCCTGGTGTACCCGGGCGTCCAGCTGCAGCGTCTCGGTTACCGTTGCAGCCGCGACATCGAATGCCTCGACCTTCTCGAGCGTGGCACGCAGCTCCGCCCTCACCGCCGGGGAGGCCACGCGGGCCGCGCGTGCGGCCGCGAGGGGCTCCAGCTGCGCCCTGATTTCGGAGATGAAGGAGAGGTCGGTGACGTCAACCCGCGTGGCGAACGTGCCCCGCCGCGGGTAGGTCTTCACCAGGCGGTCCAGCTCCAGGCGCTTCAGTGCTTCACGCACCGGCGTCCGCCCCACGCCCAGGTTCTTCGCGAGGAGCTCATCATTCAGCAGCTCGCCGGGCTTTATTTCAAGCGTCAGCAACCAGTCACGGATGCTTTCGTAGGCGACGTCCGCCAGCGACTTCCTGCCCGCGTCGTCCGCCACTGCCAAAGCTTCGAATGCCATATGGAGCCCCTTTCTTCGCAAACCAGAAAAAACTATTGACCTCGCCTGTGGACCAGTATACGCTGGCACCCAATCTAATATATCAGTTCGGTGCTTTCGAATATATCTAGAAGGAGGAGGGACATGACCCTCATCGAAGCAGCTTCAGCAACCACCACCCTGCCGGTGCTCAAGGAAGAGCAGGCGCAGAAGTTCGTGCTGACCCTGTCCTGCAAGGAGCAGGCAGGCATCATGCAGGCCGTGACCACGTTCCTCTTCGAGCGTGGCTTCAACATCGACGAACACCAGCAGTTCGACGACAGCCTCCGCGAAACCCTGCACCTGCGCACCGCGTTCTCCGGCTCCCCCAACTACACCCCGGCCATGCTGGAAGAAGAATTCGCGTCCATCGCCAGCCGGTTCGACATGAAGTTCAGCTTCCACGACCAGACCCAGCAGCGCGTTTTGGTCATGGTCTCCAAGTTCGGCCACTGCCTCAACGACCTCATCTTCCGCTGGCGCGGCGGCACCCTCGGCGGCGAGCTGGTCCTGGTGGTCTCCAACCACGAGACCCACCGCGCCATGGCCGAGGCCGCCGGATTGCCCTTCATCCACATCCCGGTGACTGCGGACACCAAGGCGGACGCCGAGCGCCGGCTGCTGGAATTGGTGGAGGAGTACAACGTGGACCTCGTGGTCCTGGCCCGCTACATGCAGGTGCTCTCCGACGACCTCTGCCGCTCACTGGAAGGACGGGCCATCAACATCCACCACTCCTTCCTTCCCGGGTTCAAGGGCGCACGCCCCTACCACCAGGCCTATGACCGGGGCGTCAAGCTCGTAGGTGCCACAGCCCACTACGTCACCGCCGACCTGGACGAGGGCCCGATCATCGAACAGGAAGTCATCCGCGTGGACCACAGCTACGGCCCCACAGCGCTGTCCACCGTGGGCCAGGACGCCGAGGCACTCGCCCTCTCCCGCGCCGTCCGCTGGCACTGCCAGCACCGCGTGCTTTTGGACCAGACCAGCACCGTGGTGTTCCGGTAAACCGCCCGCCCGTAGCAGACACAACACGTAAAGCAGCAGGAGATACCCACATGGAATCGTCGCCACGCATTGTCATCATCGGAGCCGGGATCGTCGGTACGAACCTGGCGGATGAACTCGTCACCCGGGGCTGGAACAACGTCACGGTCCTGGACCAGGGCCCCCTCAACATGCCCGGGGGTTCCACGTCCCACGCCCCCGGCCTGGTCTTCCAGACCAACCCCTCCAAGTCCATGGCGCTCTTTGCCAAGTACACCGTGGAGAAGCTGCTGTCCCTGACTGAGGACGGCGTCAGCTGCTTCAACCAGGTGGGCGGCCTGGAGGTTGCCACCACCGAAACCCGCCTCGCCGACCTCAAGCGCAAGCTCGGCTACGCGTCCTCGTGGGGCATCGAGGGCTCCATCCTCTCCGCCGCAGAGTGCAAGGAGCTCTACCCCCTTATTAACGAGGACGGGATCCTCGGCGGCCTGCACGTCCCCAGCGACGGGCTCGCCAGCGCCGCCCGCGCCGTCCAGCTGCTGATCAAGCGCACCGAGGCCGCCGGCGTCAAGTACATCGGCAACACCGAGGTCACCGGAATCGAGCAGTCCGGCCGCCGCGTCACCGGCGTCCAGACGCCCGACGGCGTGATCCCGGCAGACATCGTTGTCTCCTGCGCCGGCTTCTGGGGCGCCAAGGTCGGTGAACTGATCGGCATGTCCGTGCCGCTCCTGCCGCTGGCGCACCAGTACGTCAAGACCACCCCGGTTCCGGCGCAGCAGGGCAAGAATGAACTGCCCAACGGTGCGCAGCTGCCCATCCTCCGCCACCAGGACCAGGACCTCTACTACCGCGAGCACGGCGACCGCTACGGCATCGGCTCCTACGCCCACAAGCCGATGCCCGTGGACCTGGACGAACTCGGCAGCTTCAAGCCGAACGAGATCAGCGAGCACAACATGCCGTCCCGGCTGGACTTCACGGTGGAGGACTTCCTCCCGGCATGGGAAGCCACCAAGCAGTTGCTCCCGGCCCTGCGCGAAAGCGAGATTGAGGACGGCTTCAACGGCATCTTCTCCTTCACCCCGGATGGCGGCTCACTGGTTGGCGAGTCCAAGGAACTGGACGGCTTCTTCGTGGCTGAGGCAGTCTGGGTCACCCACTCCGCCGGCATCGCCCGCGCCGTGGCCGAGCTCCTCGTGGACGGCAAGTCCAGCATCGACCTGGGCGACTGCGACATCCACCGCTTCGAGGATGTCCAGCTGACGCCCGAATACGTCAGTGAGACCTCGCAGCAGAACTTCGTGGAGATCTACGACGTCCTGCACCCGCTGCAGCCCAAGCTCTCCCCGCGAAACCTCCGCGTTTCACCCTTCCACGCCCGGCACAAGGAACTGGGCGGCTACTTCCTGGAAGGCGCCGGCTGGGAACGGCCCTACTGGTTCGAGGCGAACGCTGACCTGCTCAAGGAGATGCCCGCCGAATGGCAGCCACCAGCCCGTGATGCCTGGTCCGGCATGTTCAGTTCCCCCATCGCCGCGGCCGAGGCCTGGAAGACGCGTACCGCCGTCGCCATGTACGACATGACCCCGCTCAAGCGCCTCGAAATCTCCGGACCCGGCGCACTGAAGCTCCTGCAGGAACTCACCACGGCCGACCTGAACAAGAAGCCGGGCGCCGTTACCTACACGCTGCTGCTGGACTACGCCGGTGGTGTCCGAAGCGACATCACCGTGGCCCGCCTGGATGAGCAGACCTTCCAGCTGGGCGCCAACGGCAACATCGACACCGCCTACTTCGAACGCGCCGCCCGGCACCAGACCGAAAGCGGCAGCGCCGGCGACTGGGTCCAGGTCCGCGATACCACCGGCGGCACGTGCTGCATCGGCCTGTGGGGCCCGCTAGCCCGCGACCTCGTCAGCACCGTCAGCAGTGACGACTTCTCCAACGACGGCCTGAAGTACTTCCGTTCCAAGAAGGTGGTCATCGGCGGAGTCCCGGTCACCGCCATGCGCCTGTCCTACGTTGGCGAGCTCGGCTGGGAACTGTACACCAGCGCCGACAACGGCCAGCGCCTTTGGGATGCGTTGTGGAAGGCCGGCCAGCCGTTCGGCGTCATCGCCGCTGGCCGTGCGGCATTCAGCTCGCTCCGCCTGGAGAAGGGCTACCGTTCCTGGGGTACGGACATGACCACCGAGCACGACCCCTTCGAGGCAGGCCTGGGCTTCGCAGTCAAGATGGCCAAGGACAACTTCGTCGGGAAGGCGGCCCTGGAAGGCCGCACCGAGGAGAACTCGGCACGCCGCCTGCGCTGCCTGACGGTCGACGACGGCCGCAGCCTGGTGCTGGGCAAGGAACCGGTGTTCTACAAGGACCAGGCGGTCGGCTACGTCACCAGCGCAGCGTACGGCTACACGGTCAAGAAGCCCATCGCCTACTCCTACCTGCCCGCCGAGGTGTCTATCGGTGACTCCGTGGAGATCGAGTACTTCGGGCGCCGGATCGTGGCCACGGTCACCCAGGACCCCCTGTACGACCCCACCATGACCAGGCTCCGCGGGTAGAGGGCCATGATCAGCTCAGAAACAATCGCAAGCTACCTCGCCCGGCTGGCCGCCAAGCAGCCGACGCCGGGCGGCGGGGCCGCCGCCGCGCTCCATGCCGCCCAGGGCGCCGCCCTGGTGGCAATGGTGGCGCGCTACACCACGGGCAACAAGTACGAACAGCACGCCCCGCTGGTGCAGCGCATCACCCAGGCCGCCGACGACCTCGTCGTTGAGGCACTCCGCCTGGCTGACGCGGACGAACACGCCTTCCAGGCAGTCATCGACTCCTACAAGCTCCCCTCCGACACGGAGGAGCTCAAGGCCGCCCGCGCCGCCGGAATCCAGTCCGCGCTCACCCAGGCGGCACGGACCCCGGCGGAACTCATCACCGTCGCCGGGTCGGTAGTGGATCTCGCGACGGAACTGTTCGACGTTGCCAACGCCAACGTCATCAGCGACGTCGCCGCAGCAGCCGATGCCGCGCGCGCAGCCGCAACCACGGCACGCGTCAACATCGACATCAACGTGGTGGCCATCAAAGACCCCGAAGCCCGCAGCCTGCTGGCCGGGCAGACCGACGGCATTGAGGAAAAAGTGGTCATGGCGGCAGACGCCCTCTCGGCCCGCGTCCGGGAAAGGATCCTTGGTTGAACACCGCAGTGCTTTCCGGAAAACCCCTGGCCGGCCTGTTCCAACAGGAGGTCCAGGAGCAGGTCCGGTCGCTTGAACTGGACGGCGTCCGGCCAGTCGTGGCCGTGGTCATGGCCACCGCCGACGAGTCAACGCACTGGTACGTCCGCTCCATTGAGCGGGCAGCGGAGCGCGCCGGGGTCGGCTGCCGGATCATCGACCTGGGCCATGACGCCACGGAGCCGGTGCTGGCCAGCGTGCTGCGGGACCTCAGCGCCGAACCGTCAGTGAACGGCATCATCCTGCAAACTCCGCTGCCACCGGGCGTCCGGACCGACAGCCTGGTGGGCCTTATAGCCCCGGAAAAGGACATCGATGGCGCCAATCCCCTGAGCCTGGGACGCCTCGCCGTCGGGCAGCCGGCCTTCGCGCCTGCCACGGCCCGCGCCGTCGTCGAAATCCTGGACCATTACCAGGTGCCCGTGGCAGGGAAAAGCGTGGTGGTCGTTGGACGCTCCGCCGTGGTGGGCAAGCCGCTGTCCCTCCTGCTGCTGGGGCGCGACGCCGCGGTGACGGTCTGCCATTCCAGGTCGGGCCCCTTGGAGCGGTACACGAAGGACGCCGACGTCGTGGTGGTGGCCGCGGGGCGTGCCGGGCTGCTGACCGGCGGACACGTCTCCTCCGGGACAGTGGTGGTCGACGTCGGCACGAACGTCCTTCCCGACGGTTCACTCGTGGGTGATGTGGATGAAGCCAGCGTCACCGGCACCGCAGCAGCGCTCACCCCGGTGCCCGGCGGCGTCGGCTCCGTCACGACGGCGCTGCTGCTCCTGCACACCGTGGAGGCTGCCCGCCGCCAATCGTCTTCCCTGCCGGTGCAGGCGCAGCCTGTGGGATCCGGTGCCCTCGAGGCCCAGGTCCTGGAAGCCGCGGGCTAGGGAAGGCACAGCGTTAGCAACGGGTGTCCCGTCTTCCGTGAAAGGTGCTTCGATGGGCCTAAGACCTGGGGAGGTATTCCTCATCGAAGCACCGTTTTCGGAAAACGGGGCCCCGCGGCCGGCAGCATGCCGGCGAATCGACAAGGAGGGGCCCGGATGCCTGCCAATGGACTGACAGCCACCGCTTCCACGAGCGCAGCCGGACCGGATCCCGTCCGGGAACGGGGCTGCGTCCCGTGGTCCGAAGCGCGCCACATAGCCTTCGGCTCCGCCGGTCCGCTCCCGCCCGTCGCCGTCCCGCTCGCGGAAGCCGTGGGACGGACCTTGACCCGGGATGTCACGGCGCGCCAGGACCTGCCGCACTATGCCTCGTCTGCCATGGACGGCTGGGCCGTGAACGGGCCGGGCCCGTGGCTGCTGGCCGGACCCGGCCAGCATGTGCCCCCGCCCACCGCAGCCGACCGGTTCCTGCCCGCGAACAGTGCCGCCGTGATTGCCACCGGCGGCCTGGTGCCGCACGGCGCCGATGCCGTCCTCCGGAAGGAAAGCGGCCTGGCCACACGGGACCCCAACGGCAACCATGTCCTCACGCTCCGCCCGGATGCGAAGCCCGGAGAGCCGGGCGCCGGCCAGCACATCCGGCCCGCCGGGCAGGAAGCCCGCTCCGGCGAGGTGCTCCTGCCGGCGGGAACCGTCCTCAACCCGGCCCACGTGGCCCTGGCTGCTGCGGCGGGGCACGACACCTTGGAGTTACGCGCCCGGGCCGCTGTCGCCGTCGTACTGACCGGGGCTGAAGTGGTCACACAGGGCCTTCCTGTGCCCGGACAGGTCCGGGACACGTTTGGTCCCCAGCTCGGCAACGTGGTGTCCCTGCTGGGCGGTGTTGCCGGCAGCCCGCAACGGATCGGCGACTCCTTCGGCGAGTGGCTGGACGCCCTGGACGGCACGGCGACGTCGCAGGGTGGGTGCGCGGATGTCATCATCACCACGGGCGGCACCGGGAAGTCCGGTACCGACCATTTCCGTACCGCGGTCGACGCCCTGGGCGGGCAGCTGCTGGTGGACGGCATCGCGATGCGTCCCGGCCATCCGGCGGTGCTCGCCGGACTTCCCGACGGCCGGTTCGTGATCGGCCTGCCCGGGAATCCCCTGGCAGCCATGATGGCGATGCTCACCCTCGGGGCACCCCTGCTGGCATCGCTTGGGGGCGGAGACCTGCCTCCGATGCACCTGGTGATGTCCGGCTGCGACATCGAAGGGGACAAAGGAAGGACACGCCTGCTCCCCTGCCGGTTCCTGTCCGGCCTTGCGTTCCCGGTCCAGCACGCCGGCCCCGGCATGATGCGGGGCCTTGCGTGGGCGGACGCCGTGATGGCCGTCCCTCCGCAGGGCGTCGAATCGGGTGAACCCATTACCGTGCTGCCCCTTCCCTGGACCACGCGGGCAGAAACCATAACTATGCCCCCAGGGCAAGGACGGAACACCGAATGATCCAACGCCGGAAGATCCACCGCTTCCGTCTCGATGACACCGGCACCGAGTATCCGGTCAGGTTCAAGGAGGACGTGCTCGCCGCGGAAGAGCCCCTCGAGATCCGTATTAACGGCAACCCCTTCGCCGTGACCATGCGGACGCCGGGAGAGGACTTCGACCTGGTTGCGGGTTTCCTTGTCTCCGAGGGCGTGGTCCGCCACGCGTCCGAGCTAACCTCCCTGCGCTTCTGCGCCGGCACCCGGGAGGGCGAGCAGACGTTCAATGTCGTCGACGCCCAGCTCCGTCCGGACGTGGCCCTCCCCGATACCAAGCGGAACGTATACACCTCGAGTTCCTGCGGTATTTGCGGCACGGAATCCATTGACGCCGTCCGGAAGACGCAGCACTTCGACCCGTCGCAGGATGCCGTCCAGATACCCCTTGATGCCCTTGCCGGGCTCCCGGAACGGCTCAGGGAGGCCCAGGCGGTGTTCGACAAGACGGGCGGGGTGCACGCGGCCGGCCTGTTCCGGGTGGACGGGCCGGGACCGGAACTGTTGTGCCTGCGCGAGGACGTGGGCCGGCATAATGCCGTGGACAAGGTGGTGGGCTGGGCGCTCAGGGAGGGGCTGCTGCCGCTGCGCGGCACGGTCCTGCAAGTTTCGGGCAGGGCCTCGTTCGAACTTGTCCAGAAGGCGGCGTTGGCCGGAATCCCGGTCCTCTCCGCAGTCAGCGCCCCCTCAAGCCTCGCGGCCGACCTCGCCGCCGAAACCGGCGTGACGCTGGTGGGCTTCAACCGGGGCCACAGCCTCAATGTCTACGCGGGCCGGGAACGGCTCGCCAGGCCACGCCCGGCGGTCTCCATCCCCGCCTAAAGCACACGTGTCAAAGCCACGGACCCGTCGCGCGCAGCGACAGATTTTGGCCGTCTCCCTATCCGAACGGGTAGGGCTTCCGGCATGCCCTGGACCTGAAAGCAAGGACGCTTACATACTTCCTCGGCAGGAGGTCATGTTCTTGACTTTGGGTGTGAGCTGGCGCACGATTTTGTTGCATAAAGCGAACGCTGTTGATCATCACGGAACGAGGTTCACCCGCGACAAGCTCCTCTCGTCCCCCCGGACTTTCGCAGTGATGATTCCCGGAACATACGAACGAATTCACCCATGGCCGAGCCGAAGGGGAGCCCTTGTTCGCGCATTGGCCGTACGGCGTTGCCAGCATGCATGCTGCGGCGTTAAATCACTAAAGGAAACTGTTTATGACAATCAAAGGTGGCAGCACCATCGATCAAAGCAGTGGGGAGCGCCGGAACCTGGGAGCGACGACGAAGTCATCTCCCAACGCCCACGAGGCCTCAGAAGAGACCAGCTCCACGTTCAAACGCCGCTTCATGGTGCGGCTTGTTGCTGTCTTCATCGGCGGGATGTTCCTCGATGGTTACATCCTCGGAATCATCGGCCCCGTCACCGGATCCATGCGGTCAGATCTCCAGCTCGACGCACTATCGCTGGGCATGATCGCTGCAGGCCCGCTGGCAGGTATCTTCGTCGGCTCCCCGCTGGCCGGCTGGGCTACTGACAAGTTCGGACGCAAGCCCATGTTCCTCGTGGACATGGGCCTGTTCCTGGCCGCCTCAGCAGCCCAGTTCTTCGTAACCTCTGGAGACGGCGCCGTGATCCAGCTGGCCATCATCCGATTCATGATGGGCGTCGCGATCGGCGGTGAGTACTCAATCGGTGGGCCACTGCTGTCAGAGTTCTCCCCGCCCAAGCTCCGCGGGCGGTTGCTCGGGCTGACCCTGATCGCCTGGTACGTCGGTTTCATGATGGCATTCATCATCGGCACGCTCCTGCACGACGCCGGCACCCCATGGCGCCTGGTACTCGGCACGAGCACGATACTGGCATTCGTTCTGTTCCTCGCCCGCATAGGCCTCCCCGAATCGCCGAGCTGGCTCATTACGAAGGGACGGCACAAGGAAGCACTCGCGATCGCACGCAGATACGTCGAATCGCCCCAGATGCACGACAGCATCACCGGGGAGATGGATCTGAGGATGATCCAGGAGGCCCAAGCCGCGGAGAGTGGGACCAAAATCAAGAACGCCTCCTTCGGAATGCTGTTCTCGACGCAGTACTGGCGGCCCACCCTCTTCACTGCAGGTTTTTGGTTCTGCGCGGTCACTCCGTACTTCGCGATCGCGACCTTCGCCGACGAGGTGCTCAACCAATTCGGCTTCGGCGGCGGCTGGGCCGGTGGCGTCGGCCTGTCCGCACTTGCGGTCGCGGGCGTTGTCACCAGCGTGCTTCTGATTGACAGGCTCGGCCGCCGAATCCTCACTGTGCCCGGGCAGTGGCTCTGCGCGGGCATCCTGCTGGTCATCGGAGTATGGGGGAACGCACCAGCGATCCTCGTACTCGTCCTGTTTCTCGCCTTCTCCTTCTTCAATGCCGGCTACACCACGATGACCCAGGTCTATCCGGCCGAGGTATTCCCCGGCCACCTGCGCGGCGTCGGCATGGGCTTCGCCGCGTCCTTCAGCCGCATCGGGGCCGCACTCGGCACCTTCGCCCTGCCATGGGCGATCGCCAACATCGGCATGGGCGCAACCATGGTCGTAGCCGCCGCCGTCGCATTACTCGGCGCAGGCCTTTCGCAGTGGCTCGCGCCTGAGACGAAGGGGCGCACCCTCGCCGAGATCTCGGCGGACTTCTCCCACTGACACCATGGCTGCATAGTCACGTCGACTCAGAGCCACGCACCTAGAGGAGGCCTTCACCGCAACAGCGGCGGAGGCCTCCTCTGCGTCCAGCACGTCTGCGCCGGACCCAGAACGCGCTGAAACAGTAACGGCAGCTGACGCAACAATGCAGGAAAGCCTTGACATCTGATGTGAGCTACGCCACCGTGTTGCATATAGTGATGCGCGTTGCTCATAGCGAAGCAAACGAAAGCACCAAAAAAGACGCACCCGCTCAGAAAACTTGAGGTACTCCCAATGCACGAGGCCTGCCCGCTCAGTGAACTGGCACCAGGTGAAGCCCTGAGGCTCAACACCTCCCCGCCGATCGCGGTATTCCACACCGAAGAGGGCGAACTCTTCGCCCTCGACGACACCTGCACGCACCAGGACGCCTCCCTGGCCGACGGCTGGGTTGAGGACTGCTGGGTGGAGTGCCCCCTGCACGCGTCCAAGTTCAACCTTCGGGATGGAAGCGTTGACTCACCGCCCGCCAAACTGCCGGTCCGCTCCCACGAGGTCACCGTCGTCAACGGCATGATCATGGTCAACGAGTCCACCGACGCGCCCAACCTGCCGCCCGGCCTGACCGTCCACGGACACGTCTAGCCCAGAAACTTCCGTACAGCCGGATCCCAGCAGCCAACCAGGAGAACCAAGAACCATGAGCGCATCACCCCGCGTCGTCATCATCGGAGCCGGCATCGTCGGCACCAACCTCGCCGACGAGCTTTCCAGCCGCGGCTGGACCAACATCACCGTGGTCGAACAAGGGCCGCTGGAACTTGCCGGCGGGTCCACCTCGCACGCGCCCGGCCTGGTGTTCCAGACCAACCCGTCCAAGACCATGACGGAGTTCGCAACCTACACCGTGAACAAGCTGCTCTCCCTCAGCGCGGAGGGAGTCTCCTGCTTCAACCAGCTTGGCGGCCTGGAACTGGCAACCACCGAGACCCGGCTCGAGGACCTGAAGCGCAAGCTGGGTTACGCCACCTCCTGGGGTGTTGAGGGCCGGCTGATCGACGCGGACGAATGCGAAAAGCTCTGGCCGCTGCTCAACCCGGGCTCCCTGGCGGACGGCCGCAGCATCCTGGGCGGACTCTACGTCCCCTCGGACGGCCTGGCCTCAGCGGCACGCGCGGTTCAGCTCCTCATCAGCAAGGCCAAGGCAGCCGGCGTGACTTTCCGCGGCTCCACGGCGGTGACGGGCATCGAGCAGGCCGGCGGCAAGGTCACTGGTGTGCAAACGTCCGACGGCGTGATCCCGGCTGACATCGTGGTGTCCTGCGCCGGGTTCTGGGGCCGCGAGCTGGGCAAGATGATCGGGCTCAGCGTGCCGCTGCTGCCGCTGGCGCACCAGTACGCCAAGACCACTCCGGTGGAGGCACTGCGCGGCGTCAACGAACTGCCCAACGGGGCCAGCAAGCCCATCCTGCGCTACCAGGACCGGGACCTGTACTTCCGTGAGCACGGCAACCGGATCGGCATCGGCAGCTACGCCCACCGCCCCCTGCCCGTGGATATGGACAGGCTGCCCCGGGTAGGCGCTGCCGAGATGTCCGACCAGAACATGCCGTCCCGGCTGGACTTCACCCTGGAAGACTTCGCTCCTGCCTGGGAGGACTGCCAGGACCTGCTCCCGGCGCTGCATTCAACCCAGATCAACGACGCGTTCAACGGCATCTTCTCCTTCACCCCGGACGGCGGCCCGCTGATGGGAGAGGCGCCGGACCTTGAGGGCTTCTTCGTGGCCGAGGCTGTCTGGGTAACGCACTCCGCCGGCGTTGCAAAAGCCATGGCTGAACTCCTCATCGACGGCCAGCCGCAGACCGACCTGCACGGCTGCGAGCTGACCCGTTTCGAGAAGGTGCAGACCTCAGACTCCTACGTCAGCGAGACCTCGCAGCAGAACTTCGTGGAGATCTACGACGTGATGCACCCGCTGCAGCCCAGGGAATCCCCGCGGGACCTGCGCGTGAGCCCATTCAATGTCCGCCAGAAGGAGCTCGGCGCGTTCTTCCTGGAATCGGCGGCCTGGGAGCGTCCGCACTGGTTCGAAGCCAACCGCGGGCTCCTTGCGGAACTGCCGGCCGAGTGGCAGGCGCCGGAGCGGGACGAGTGGTCCGCCATGTTCCACTCCCCCATATCCGCCGCCGAAGCGTGGAAGACGCGTACCGCCGTCGGACTTTTCGACATGACGCCGCTGAAGCGGCTGTCCGTGGTGGGCCCCGGAGCGCAGGCCCTGCTGCACCGGCTCAGCACGGGCAACATCGCCAAGAAGCCAGGCGCCGTGACGTACTGCCTGCTCCTCGAGCACGACGGCGGCATCCGCAGTGACGTGACCGTCGCACGGCTGGCGGAGGAAGACTTCCAGCTGGGCGTCAACAGCAATGTGGACTTCGACTACCTGCGGGTCGAGGCCCGGAAGCAGTCCGCTGCCGATCCCGCCCAGTGGGTGCATGTCACCGACATCACCGGCAGCACCTGCTGCATCGGCCTGTGGGGCCCGCTGGCCCGCGAGGTCATCGGCAAGGTCAGCACCGACGACCTGAGCAACGACGGTCTGAAGTACTTCCGGACCAAGGAAATCACGGTGGGCGGCATTCCCGTCACGGCCATGCGGCTCTCCTACGTGGGCGAACTCGGCTGGGAGCTGTACACCACCGCCGAGTACGGGCTGAAACTGTGGGACCTGCTGTTCGAGGCGGGCCAGGAGCACGGCATCATCGCGGCCGGCCGCGGCGCGTTCAACAGCATGCGGCTTGAGAAGGGCTACCGGCTGTGGGGCACGGACATGACGTCCGAGCACCACCCGTACGAGTGTGGCCTGGGCTTCTCCGTGGCCAAGGACAAGACCGGGTTCGTTGGTTCTGAGGCCTTGGCGAAGCGCAAGGAGCAGGCCGCCGCGCGTGCGCTGCGCTGTCTGACGGTCGACGACGGCACGTCAGTCGTGCTGGGCAAGGAACCCGTGTACGTGAACGGCTCGGCTGCCGGGTACGTGACGAGTGCCGCTTACGGCTACACCGTGCGCAAGCCGATCGCCTACGCCTGGCTGCCGTCCGCCGTCGAGATCGGGGACTCTGTGGAGATCGAGTACTTCGGGCGCCGCGTGGCGGCGACTGTGACCGCCGAACCGCTCGTGGATCCCGGCATGGAGCGCCTCCGCGGCTGACCTGCCCCGGGGTTGAACCCGTCAAAACCTGGGTGGTTGGGCCTGCTTGAGACCGGCAGGCCCAACCACCCTTTTTGGTGTCTGCGGAATGGCGACGAGTTGGTGTGGAAACCGCCGACATAGACTCCCGTCAGTAACTACGGCACTGGGGGATGCATGATGTTCGGCAGGAAGCGCATGTGCGGGGAAACTATGGCGGGGCACGACAGGGATGTCCGGTTCCGTTTACCGGATCCCGTGTTGGAGAGCCCTGAACAGCACCGCGCCGAGGACAGCTGGCTCAGCGACCCGGACCCCAACAAGGCCACGCTCATGCAGATTCCGAACATCAGTCCGTTCGTCCGAGCCCTGCTTCCCATCAAGCTGCAGGGTGGGCACGAGTTCCGGTTCGGGGTTTGGGTTGCCATCCACCCCAATGACCTCCAGCACGCCTGCCGAGTGTGGAACGCGCCCGAGTACGCCAACCTGAAACTTACCGGGTACCTGGCCAACAGGATCGAGCCATGGGGCCTGTTCGCGGTGCCGGTGAATTTGGCTGTCCTCAACGTGGACCAGACGCCATATTGTGTGTCCAGCCCGAACGAGGAGTTGGACGACGTGCTGACCAGGGTGTGGCCACATGACATTCTGGCGTCGCTGCCGTGAACCAGCAGCATCCGGGCCGCCGCCCTTGGACGTTCGCCGCGGTCTGCGTGATGGTGACCTCGCTGACTCTCCTGTTGTTCGGCCCGTCCCTGGGTCCTCCCGCTCCTGGGTCAGTGATCCAGCTGCTGCCCTGGTATGTTGCGGCGTACCTGCTGATCGGGGCGTGCATCTTCGGGCCGCCCGGAAAGGTGCCGTCCCTCCGGCAAGCGGTGGTGTTCCTGCTGCCAGGCGCCCTGCTTGCGCCGCTGGCACTGCTGAACGCCGGCTTCTGGGCAGGCGGCTGGCTCCTGGGGCTTCCGGCGTGGGGGCTGCTGTTGAGCCGGTGGACGCCGGAGAACCGGCTCCGCGCCCTGGACCTGCTGAAGTTCCTGGGCCTGCTGGTGCTGGGCCTGGCAATCTTCACGTTCAACGTGATCTACCCGGTCTTCAGCCTCGGCTTGTTCCTGCTCCCGATCATTCCCCTGGTCCGGCTGGCCTATCCCGGGTACCAGGCGAGGCGGCTGCAGGCGGCTGTGGAGGTCATCCTGGCCATGGCCGCCGTCGTGGTTGCCTTTGCCGTTCCCACCCCCGAAGGGTCCTGGTCCTCGCCGTCGACATATGCGGGAGGGGCAGCGACGGCAGGACTCATGATTGCGTACTGGGCCTGGCGCCTCCCCCGCCGTTCCCGCCGGGTGCAGCGCCCTGACGGAGCCGTCGTTTAGCTCCGATCTCCCCTGCCGGTGAAAGGTCCGGCCGCTCCTCTTAATGTCAGACCCTCCCCCGATGATTAGTTCATGGGGAAAGCAGCGGTGGCCAAGGCATATGCGGATATCCGTGCTGCCCTTGCTGTGCTTCATGCCGAGGTGGAGCGGCACGGTCCCGAGCCGTTTTCGGCGTCTGATCCCTTGGCGGGGCTCGCCGATGGTTGCCTGGATATTCTTGCCCGGGCCCGTCAGGTGGAGGCAGGGTTCGCGGCGTTGAAGGCGAAGGCCGCTGTGACGTACGCGGACAGCGCCCACGCTGTTGCCGGGCCGGATGTGCCGGTGCAGGCGCAGGAGATGGCGGTCGCGGCCGAGATCGGGTGTGTGCTGGCCCTGGGGCCGCGGGCCGCGTCATCGTTCCTGGCCGCCTCCCACCCTCGCCACCACGCTGCCCAGGACCCTTGCGGCCCTGGACGCCGGGGCCCTGTCCTGGCAGCACGCTCTGGCCATGGTCGACGAGACAGCGAGTCTGGATGCCGCCGGTGCTGCGGCCTTGGAGGCGCATTTCCTGGACCCGGGCGCCCCGGACCCGGCAAGGGGCTGCCCGGCCGGGCAGATGCCCGCGCACCGGTTCAGGGCCAAGGCCTGGACCTGGCGGGAACGCCACCATGCCGAGAGTATCGAAAAACGCCACGCCAAGTCCGTGGCGGACCGGCGGGTGGAATTCCGGCCGGACCAGGACGGCATGGCGTGGTTGTCGGCGTGCCTGCCGGCTGCTCAGGCGTTGGCGGGGTGGAACCGGCTGACCGCCCTCGCCCGGAGCATGCAGGGCCCCGACGAGCCCCGCACCATGACCCAGCTCCGGGCCGATACCTTCGCCGACGCGATCCTCGGCAGCGGCACCGCAACCGGGGATGTTGAAGACGGTGAAGCAGCACATGTCCCATCGCCACGGATCCAAGCGCAGGTGCTGGTCACGGTGCCGGTGTTCTCGCTGATGGGCTGGACTGACGAGCCGGCAATGTTGGACGGCTACGGTCCCGTTCCGCCGTCGATGGCCAGGGACCTGGTGGCGAACGGGGCGGGGTCGTTTTATCGGGTGTTGGTGGATCCGCGGGACGGGGCGCCGCTGGAGATCGGGCGGAAGAGTTACCGTGTGACCGGTGCGATGCGGGCCTGGCTGCGGCTGCGGGACGGAAAATGCCCTTTCCCGGGGTGCAGCAACAACTCCCTGGACAACGACGCCGACCAGATCCTCGCCTGGGCCAACGGCGGCACTACCGGGATCTCCAACCTGGGACAGCCCTGCCGAAAACACCACAAACTCCGGCACAGCACAGGCTGGACACCCACCCCGGCCACCAGGAACGAACCACCCGGCTGGACCTCACCCACAGGCCGCCACTACACGTCCGAACACCAGGACTGGGAACCACCACGATGGCCTGCCTTACAGGCCCGGGACCACGCGCCGGGGGAACGTCCTCCTGTCGCTGTTCCCGATCTGGTCCACTCCAGGCTTTCCCCGGCGGAAGATTGGCTGGAGTGGGTCCTGCACGGCCCATCCGCTTGACACTGCACCGGTAGCACAGCGCTGCCGCAGGCCTTGCAGGATCTCTGTTGCCGGTGTTTGGCTGTTGGCATGGCTGATGAAGAGGTATCCAAGAACGTTCCTTCCGACGAGCATCTGCGGCAGGATGTCGCACCCGGGTCGGAGGGGGAAGCCCAGGACCCACAGGACGGGCAGTTTGCCCCCGGTCAAACGAACGCCGGCCAGCAGGTGTCGGGGCTTGCCTCGGCCAGCGGTTATGGCAAGGACCTGGATCCGGAGGCCGAGCCCCACGGAAACAACCCTGTTTAGGCCGTAACGACGGAAGAGCGCCCCCGCCTCCCCGCTGCTATCCAGCCGGGGACGCAGGGGCGCTCTGTCGCGCCATCTACACGCTGGCCTGCAGCAATCCTGCCTCTTCGGCCACCGCTTCCCCGCCCTTGTGGGGTTCGAAGCGGACGAACATGGCTTTGAAGCCGGGGGTGTTGGAGATGCGGGCCACGTTCTCCTTGTGGACCAGGGCGTTGGCCTCGGGAAAGTACGCCGCGGCGCAGCCCTTGGCAGTCGGGTAGGCCACCAGCCGGAACTTGTCTGCACGGCGGTCCACGCCCTGGAAGGTGCTGACCACGTCCACGAGCTCCCGGTCCTGGTAGCCGGATTCGGCAAGGTCCTCGGGGTGGATCAGGATGACGCGGCGGCCGTCCGAGATGCCGCGGTAGCGGTCGTCCAGGCCGTAGAACGTGGTGTTGTACTGGTCGTGGCTGCGGATGGTCTGCAGCACCAGGTGCCCGGGCGGCGGGGTCAGGTACTCCAGCGGGCTGACAGTGAACCGACCGCGGCCGATGTCCGTGGCGAAGGACCGGGTGTCGCGCGGGGGGTTGGGCAGCACGAAGCCGTTCTTGGTCCGGACGCGGGCGTTGAAGTCCTCGAAGCCGGGCAGGACGCGGGCGATGTGGTCGCGGATCACGTCGTAGTCCTCGGCCATGCCGCGCCAGTCCACCGGATGCTCGGGACCGAAGGTGGCCTCGGCCATCCGCGCCACGATCACGGGCTCGGCGAGCAGGTGCTCGGAGACCGGGGTCAGCCGCCCCTGCGTGGAGTGGACCACGGACATGGAGTCCTCCACGGACAGGAACTGTGCGCCCTTGGGGTGTTTGTCGTCCTTGTCCGTCCGGCCCAGGGTGGGCAGGATCAGCGACGTCCGGCCATGCACCACATGCGAGCGGTTGGGCTTGGTGCTGATGTGCACGGTCAGCCCGATCCGCTGCATCCCGGCCTCCAAAGCCTCGGTGTCCGAGCAGGCGAGCGAGAAGTTGCCGCCCATCGAGACGAACACGTCCACCTCGTCGCGCTCGAACGCCTCCATCGACTCCACCGCGTCAAACCCGTGGTGGCGCGGGGAGGTGATGCCGAATTCGTTGTCCAGAGCCGTGAGGAGCCATTCCTTCGGCTTTTCCCAGATGCCCATGGTCCGGTCGCCCTGCACGTTCGAGTGCCCGCGCACTGGGCACGCGCCGGCACCGGGCTTGCCGAAGTTGCCTTGCAGCAGCAGGACGTTGACCATCTCCTTGATGGTGTCCACTGAGTGCGGCTGCTGGGTCACGCCCAGGGCCCAGCAGAAGATGGACGCCTTGGACGCCACCAGCATCCCGGCCACTTTCTCGATCTGTGCCCTCGTCAGGCCGGTTGCCTTTTCCGTCTCGTCCCAGTCCAAGGTGCGGCGGGCCTCGCGGTAGGCATCGAACCCGTCCGTCTGGGCGGCGATGAAGGAATGGTCGACGACGGTCCCCGGGTTTTGTTCCTCGGCTTCGAGCAGCAGGTGGCCGAGTGCCTGGAACAGTGCCAGGTCGCCGCCGACCTTGATCTGCAGGTACTCATCTGCCAGCGGCGTTCCGCCACCCACCACGCCGGAGAGGGTCTGGGGGTCCCGGAAGTTGAACAGCCCGGCCTCGGGCAGCGGGTTCACGGCCACCACCTTGCCGCCCTTGTCCTTGCACTCCTTCAGCGCCGAAAGCATGCGGGGGTGGTTCGTGCCGGGGTTCTGGCCCACGACGAAGATGAGTTCGGCGTCGTGGATGTCGTCCAGGGACACCGTGCCCTTGCCGATTCCGATGGTCGGGTTCAGTGCCGAGCCAGAGGACTCGTGGCACATGTTGGAGCAGTCCGGCAGGTTGTTGGTGCCCAGCGACCGGGCGAACAGCTGGTACAGGAAGGCGGTCTCGTTGGCAGTGCGGCCAGACGTGTAGAAGACGCACCGGTCAGGGGTGCTGGCTCGGATGTGCTCGCCGATCAGCTCGAACGCGTCATTCCAGGAAATGGGCGAGTAGTGCGTCTCGCCCTCCCGGATCACCACCGGTTCGGAAAGGCGGCCCTGGTTGCCGAGCCAGTACTCCGTCTTCGTGGACAGCTCGGCGATCGAGTGCTTGGCCCAGAACTCGGCGCCCACGGTGCGCAGGGTGTTCTCCTCCGCCACCGCCTTGGCGCCGTTTTCGCAGAACTCGGCGGTCTTGCGCTTCTTGTCCGATTCCGGCCAGGCGCAGCCCGGGCAGTCGAACCCGCCACGCTGGTTGAGGCGGAGCAACGAATGGGCCGTGCGGGCCACTCCTGCCTGGGCCACAGCGCGCTCCAGGGCCACCATGACGGCCTTGACACCCGCGGCCTCGGTTTTGGGCTTGTGGACCTCGAGCTTGTCCTCGTTGATGTCCGCAACGGGTGCGGGCTGCTTACCGAACTTCATCGTTCCAACTTCCTTACGGGCATGGATTTCTTCAATCGGCAGGAAGGGCGCGCCAGGCCGTCCCGGCGCGCCCCTCCCGGCACACTCTGATGCTGTGGTTTGGCTACTGCGGGACCTTCGCCAGCGTTTCCTGCTCTGCAGCGATAGTGGTGCTGTCGCCGTGGCCGGTACGGACCACCGTTTCCGCAGGCAGCGTCAGGAGCCGCTCGCGGATGGAGGCAAGGATAGTGGGGTAGTCGCTGTACGACCGGCCGGTGGCTCCCGGGCCGCCGTTGAACAGGGTGTCCCCGGTGAAGACCGTTCCTTCGCTTTCCAGGTAGAAGCACGTGGATCCGGGGGAGTGCCCGGGCGTGTGGATGGCGCGCAGCGTTGCCCCGCCCACTTCGAACACGTCGCCGTCCGAGTGGTAGCGGTCCGGCTTGGCATCCGGGTAGACCTGCTCCCACAGGACCAGGTCCTCCTCGTTCAGGTGGATTGGAGCACCCAGGGCGTCGGCGACCTCGCGGGCGGCGCCGATGTGGTCATTGTGCGCGTGCGTGAGCAGGATGGCTTGGACCTTGCGGCCTCTGACCTGGTTGATGATCGCGGCGGCGTCGTGGGGCGCGTCGATGACCACGCATTCTTCGTCGTTGCCAACGATCCAGACGTTGTTGTCCACGTCCCAGGTGCCGCCGTCGAGCGAAAACGTTCCCGAGGTGACCAGGTTCTCGATGGTGACCGCCATTAGATCTCCACCGGGCTGACTTCAACAACTGAGCGCAGGACCTTGCCCTCGTGCATCCTGTCGAAGGCCTCCTCCACCTGGTCGATGGTGATGCGTTCGGAAACGAACGCGTCCAGGTCCAGGTTGCCCTGCTTGTAGTGGGACACCAGCATGGGGAAGTCGCGGGACGGCAGGCAGTCGCCGTACCAGGAAGACTTCAGGGAGCCGCCGCGGCCAAAGACGTCCAGCAGCGGCAGTTCCAGCTTCATCTCCGGCGTCGGGACACCGACCAGGACCACGCGGCCGGCAAGGTCGCGGGCGTAGAAAGCCTGCTGGTACGTCTCGGGACGGCCGACGGCGTCAATCACCACGTCGGCGCCAAAGCCTCCGGTGAGGGCGCGGATGGCTTCCACCGCGTCCTCCTGCTTGGAGTTGATCCCGTGGGTGGCGCCCAGGGACTTGGCCATCCCGATCTTGTTGTCATCGATGTCCACGGCGATGATCGTCGTCGCGCCCGCCAGCCTGGCACCTGCGATCGCGGCAATGCCCACGCCGCCGCAGCCGATCACTGCCACCGACTCACCGCGCTTGACCTCACCGGTGTTGATCGCGGCACCGATGCCGGCCATCACGCCGCAGCCCAGCAAGCCCACGGCGGCAGCATCAACATCCGGGTCCACCTTGGTGCACTGTCCGGCGGCTACCAGGGTCTTCTCCGCGAACGCACCGATGCCCAGCGCCGGGGAAAGCTCCGTGCCGTCCTCGAGGGTCATTTTCTGGGTGGCGTTGTGGGTGTTGAAGCAGTACTGCGGCTGGCCCTTGGCGCAGGCGCGGCACTGCCCGCACACCGCGCGCCAGTTCAGGATGACCCGGTCACCGGGCGCCACGGAGGTAACGTCCGGGCCGACGGAGCTGACAACGCCGGTGGCCTCGTGGCCCAGCAGGTAGGGGAAGTCGTCGCCGATGCCGCCCTGCTTGTAGTGCAGGTCCGTGTGGCAGACGCCGCAGGTCAGGATGTCCACCAGCGCCTCCCCCGGACCCGGATCCGGAACCAGGATGGTCTCCAGTGAAACCGGGGCGTTCTTCTCCCGGACGATGACTGCTTGAACCTTATGAACCATTGTTCTGTGTTCCTTTCCTGGACCTTGGCAGCCCGATGAGTCGGCAATCCGTGCCAATCTAGCTGACGCACCTGTTCGACGCTGCCGCAGTCCAGACATGACGATCAGCCCAATTGCGCATTACACAACACGATGCGCATGGTGCTACTTGAAAATATGTCAGCGGCCACACTCGATGTCAATAGATATATCAGTTGCAGGCCAGTGAGGCGTTGGACTCCGCTGCCGTGTCCGGTGGCAGTAGGCTGGATGGCATGGCTTTTGAAGAACACCCTGCCGAGCGGCGCGAGGTTAGCGTCCGCCGGGCGCCCAAATACGTCCCGTTCCTTATCCTGGGTGGTTTGGTGGGTGTGGTGGCTGCGGCCATAGTGGCCTACGCGCTGCCGGGCGACGCAAGTTTCGACCCCGGCGCAGTCTTCGGTTTCTTCATGGTGATGTTCGCCGCCGGCGGGGCGATCCTGGGTGCCGTGCTTGCCCTGGTCCTGGACCGCCGCAGCGTCAAGCGGCAGCAGCGCGCCGTGGTGGAAGCGGTTCCCGATTCGGAGCCGGACACCGATCCCCAGGCTTAGCGGGTCACAAACCGGCGGCCGCAAAAGGCATACCGCATGTCGTGAGATAATCGACCAGTGGCACGCGGCGATGGAAAACTTTCCCATGATCTTCTCCCCGGCGAAAAAGGCCCGCAGGACGCTTGCGGCGTCTTCGGCGTCTGGGCACCGGGCGAAGAAGTAGCAAAACTTACCTATTACGGGCTGTATGCTCTGCAGCACCGTGGTCAGGAGTCGGCTGGTATAGCTACCAGCGACGGCAAGCGGATCAACGTCTACAAGGACATGGGACTCGTATCCCAGGTCTTCGACGAGACCACGCTGAACACCCTGACCGGGCACCTGGCCGTGGGCCACTGCCGGTATTCCACCACCGGCGCCAGCCACTGGGCCAACGCCCAGCCCACGCTGGGCGCCACCGCAACGGGAACCGTGGCCCTGGCCCACAACGGCAACCTCACCAACACCGCCGAACTGAACGCGATGATCCAGGAGCGCAACGGCGGCAACCTGACCGGTGAGATGAAGCAGGGCAACACCTCGGACACCGCCCTGGTCACGGCACTGCTGGAGGGCGAGCCGGGCAAGACCCTCGAAGAGACCGCCACCGAACTGCTGCCCAAGATCAAGGGCGGGTTCTGCTTCGTCTTCATGGACGAAGGCACCCTCTACGCCGCACGCGACACCTTCGGCATCCGCCCGCTGGTCCTGGGGCGGCTGGAGCGGGGCTGGGTTGTCGCCTCGGAGCAGTCCGCACTCGCCACCGTCGGCGCCAGCTTCATCCGCGAGATCGAGCCCGGCGAATTCATTGCCATCGACGAAGAGGGCGTTCGCACCAAGCGCTTCGCGGACCCGACGCCGGCCGGCTGCGTCTTCGAGTACGTCTACCTGGCGCGGCCGGACGCAGCCATTGCGGGCCGCTCCGTGTACGAGTCCCGTGTGGAGATGGGCCGCCAGTTGGCCCGGGAAAACACCCAGGCGGCGGACATCGTCATTCCCGTCCCGGAATCCGGAACTCCCGCAGCGGTGGGTTATGCCGAGGAATCCGGCATCCCCTTCGCCCACGGCTTCGTCAAGAACTCGTACGTGGGCCGCACGTTCATCCAGCCGTCGCAGACCCTGCGCCAGCTGGGCATCCGGCTCAAGCTCAACGCGCTGGAGTCCGTGATCCGCGGCAAGCGCGTGGTGGTCGTGGACGATTCCATCGTCCGCGGCAACACCCAGCGCGCCATCGTCCGCATGCTCCGCGAAGCGGGCGCCGCCGCCGTCCACGTCAAGATTTCCTCCCCGCCCGTCCAGTGGCCGTGCTTCTACGGCATCGACTTCGCCTCCCGGGCTGAGCTCATCGCCAACGGTGCCACCATCGAGGAGATCTCGCAGGCGATCGGCGCCGACTCGCTGGCCTACATTTCCGAGGACGGCATGATCGGCGCCACCCGGCAGCCGCGGGAGCGACTCTGCACCGCCTGCTTCACGGGCAAATACCCCATCAAGCTCCCGGACGCCGACAAGCTGGGCAAGAACCTGCTGGAGCGCACCGACTCTGTCGGAAAGGCCGCCGGCCTGAAGCCCTCGCCCTCCGCGCTCCCCGGCGAGACCGCCGCCCTGGCCGTTGACGCCACGGAGGATCCGGCAGAAAAAGCCGGCGCCACCGGCTGCGATCCCGGGCCGGATTCCGAATTCGAGAACCTGCTGACCGAAGCCGACCTCGTGCCCGACGTACACGCCGCCACCAGCGCCGACAAGAAGGACTCCGTATGACTTCCGCTACCCCCGCCGCAGAGAACTCCGGCATCACCTACGCCTCCGCAGGCGTGGACGTTGAAGCCGGGGACCGCGCCGTCGAGCTCATGAAGGATGCCGTCAAGGCAACCCACAACTCCTCGGTGATCGGCGGGGTGGGCGGCTTCGCCGGCCTCTACGACGTCTCCAAGCTGCTGACGTACAAGAGGCCCCTGCTGGCCACGTCCACGGACGGTGTCGGCACGAAGGTGGCCATTGCCCAGGCCATGGACATCCACGACACCATCGGCTTCGACCTGGTGGGCATGGTGGTGGACGACATTGTGGTGGTGGGCGCCGAGCCGCTGTACATGACTGACTACATTGCCTGCGGCAAGGTAGTGCCCGAGCGCATCGCCGGCATTGTCCGCGGCATCGCCTCGGCCTGCTCCGTCGCCGGCACGGCACTGGTGGGCGGTGAAACCGCCGAGCACCCCGGCCTGCTGGGCGAGCACGAATACGACGTTGCCGGTGCCGCCACCGGCGTGGTGGAAGCCGACGCCCTGCTGGGTCCGGACCGCGTCCGCGCCGGCGACGTGGTGATCGGCATGGCCTCCTCCGGCCTGCACTCCAACGGCTACTCCCTGGTCCGCCGCGTGATCAACCACGCCGGCTGGGCACTGGACCGCCAGGTCTCCGAGCTGGGCCGCACCCTGGGTGAGGAACTCCTGGAGCCCACCCGCGTCTACGCGGCCGACTGCCTGGACCTCGCCCGCACCTTCCCGGTGAACTCCGGGGCTGCCGTCCACGGCTTCAGCCATGTCACCGGCGGCGGGCTTGCGGCCAACCTGGCACGCGTCCTCCCGCAGGGCCTGGTGGCCACCGTGGACCGCGCCACCTGGGAGCTGCCGGCCATCTTCAAGCTGGTGTCCGAACTGGGCAACGTTCCGCTGGCGGACCTCGAACGCACCCTGAACCTCGGGGTGGGCATGGTGGCCATCGTGTCCCCCGAAGCCGCTGATGCCGCCGTCGCGCGTTTGAACGAACGCGGGCTGCCGTCCTGGATCATGGGCACGGTCACCGAGGATTCAGACTCCATCCTGAAGTCCGGCCCGGATTACGTGCAGGGTGCCAAGGGCGTGGATGGCGGCGCCGTCCGCCTGGTCAACGCCTACGCGTAAAGCCTTAAGTGCGTCGGGTCCCCGCCGTTTGGCGGGGCCCGACCTCTTTAAGCGACCTGGATGAGGCTGAGGACACCGCCCTGCGGATCCCGGATGGTGGCCAGTGAGCCGTCAGCCGGCTGCTCGTCCGGCTCCACGATGACTTCGCCCCCGGCCTGGATGGCGGCGTCAGCTGCGCTGCGGACATCGGCAACGCCGAAGTAGATCTGCCAGCCGGCTTCGTCGCCCTCTTCGGCAGGAACAACGCCGGCCACCTCGCCGCCGTTGATGAGCAGCGTGCTGTAGCTGCCGCCGTCATCCTGCGGATACTCGGTGACCTCGTGCCCGAACAGCTGCTGGAAGAAGCCGACGGCGGCCTGCGGCTCGGGCGTCAAAAGTTCCGCCCAGGCCAGCGCACCGGGCTCGTTGAAAAGTTGGCTTCCGCGGTGCGTTCCGGCCTGCCAGATGCCGGTGGTCCCGCCGCCGGGCGGGGCGAGGAAGGCCAGCACGCCGGTGTCGCCCACCTGCTCCGGCCCGAACTGGACCTCGCCGCCGGTGTGGACGGCATCCTCCAGCAGGGCCGCCGCATCCGTGGCCGCGAAGTAGACGTTCCACTGGGCAGGCGTTCCAGCCCGCTGCAGGGGACCCTGGGGAGCGATGGTGGCAACCAGCCGGCCATCCGTGAACGCCTGCGCATAACGGCGGCCGTCCGGGGTGGGAAAGTCCTCGTAGGTCCAACCGAACAGCCGGCCATAAAAGTGTTTCGCGGCGGCAACGTCAGGAGCCTGCAGGTCAGCCCAGCAGGGCTCGCCGTGGCGGTATCCCTCAACTTTTGGCATGGCACAACGCTACACGGCCTTGAGCAGCAACGGGTGTCGGCGCACAATGGCGATAAGCGGATCTGCTGGCCCCACCCCCACGGGGCCTGTCACCAACGGTCGACCCTCAACGGGAGAGCACATGGCTGGCCTCAGGGACATTGACGGACATCCGACCTGGGTTGAAGACCGGGGTGGTCGGGGCGCTCCGCTGCTGCTGCTGCACGGCGGCCTTAGCAACAGTGATGCGCTTCTCGACAGCATTGGACCAGGGCTTTCGGACCAATATCGGGTTATCGCCTTCGACCGTCGCGGCCACGGTTACACCGCAGACACGGAGGCGGAATTCCACTACGACGACATGGCCCGCGAGGCGGTTCGCGTCATTGAGCAAGTGTCCGGTTTTCCCGCGTATCTCGTCGGGTGGAGCGATGGCGGCATCATCGCCCTCCTAGTGGCCCTCGCACGGCCGGAACTCGTGGCAAAACTGGTCGTCATCGGTGCGAACTACCATGTGGACGGCATCGCGCCGGTGGAGATGGATCCAGGGACTCCAGCCTTGCAGGAGCTTGGCCGGTCTTATGCCGAACGCTCCCCCGATGGGCCAGCGCACTTTGAAGAAGTAGTGCGAAAGTACCTGCGACTCATGAGCAGTGAGCCCACGCTGACCACGGCCGACGTGGCGCGCATCCAGCAGCCGGTGCTGGTGATGGCAGGGGACGACGATCTGGTGACACTGCCGCACACGATCTCGTTGTATCAGGCCTTACCTAACGGGCAGCTGGCCGTGGTCCCGGGCGCATCCCATGGACTGCCGCTGGAACAACCGGCCATGGTGAGCAGTATTATCCTTCAGTTCCTGGCCGCCGAAGGACCACCCCGGACCCTCATGCCAATTCGGCGTGCCCATGCTGCGGACACGATTGGCCTGTAAGCTGCACGGCGAAGAGGCCCTTAGCGACACGCCGCAAAGAGGGCATGATCGAACGTGCCCCATGACCGAGGTCAGCACACCACCTATTATGCGACGGTGGTGCTGAAAGGAGGGTGTGACGAAGACATCGGGCCCGGCTCGATGCGGTTCCCGGTCAACGACTAACCGATGCGACGGTGGTCTACCTCGTCGTCATCGTCATCCAAATCATCCGCGTACTTGTCCACGTAAGCCGAATAGTCCGGTTCAACCGGTTCATTCGAGTAACGGCTCGTTGAACGACTGCCCGGGCCCGTCAGCTCACGCTGAAGTGCCGAGTAGTCAGTGTTCGGGGAGTAGTACTTGATATCCCGAGCCTGCTTGGTAGCTTTTGCCTTTTGACGGCCGCGCCCCATGGCGTGACCCCCTTTTGTACTTGGACCGGAGGTGGTCACCTTGGCGATCGGTGAGGCCCCGGAATGTTTGGTCAATTTGTCGTACACCTAGATTACATGCTTTCGGCGGCCCCCGCTTGCCAGCACGGGGCCCGGGCGGCGCCGTGGGGTACCATGACGCACCTCCGCCCGCGGGATTCCGGCTTTTTTCTTCGGTAGAGTCACTTAAGAACTGCCGATTTTGGCCGGCTTTCCGGCGAGCCGCGGAACGAAACCAGGAGATCCACGCCCGTGAACCACCAGGACATCCCGCCAAAGCCCGCGTCCCCGCCAACGGGAGGCATGCCCCGGGTCCACGGCGCGGGCGACGGACCGGTGCCGGCGCCCGCGTCGGTCACCTGGTCCCAGCCGCACCCCGACCCCGGGCAGCCCCAGCCCGCACACAGGGGGCCCGCACTCTGGAAGGCGCTGTTCGCCGTCGTCATCCTGGCCGTTGTTGCCGGGCTGGTGTGGCTGGCCCTGTGGCTGAACGCGGACTCCGGCCAGGACCTGGCGGCGCCAGAGGCGTCCGGAGTGCTGCAGACCACCGCCACCCCGGCCGCCACTCCCCTGCCCCTGCCGCGGGACGGCGTGGCGCCTGCGCAGTACGCCCTGGGCGACTGCTTCAAGGACTTCGATCCCGAAGCCCTGGCGTCCTCCCTGGTGCCGTGCGACACGGGCCACTCGGCGCAGTTGGTGGCCGTGTTCCACTACCCCGGGGAGGCCGCGTACCCCGGGGCGGAAGCCTTGAAGGCCAAGGCGCTGGAGGCCTGCCAGGCGGCCAGGCTGGGCCCCGCGGCCAACCAGTACCAGCTCAACTTCCAGCGCAGCTTTCCCAGCAGCACCAGCTGGGAATCGGGCGACCGCCGCGTGGACTGCTACGTCACGGCCGATGGCGGCAACGTCATTAACGCAAGCGTGCTGCCCTGACGGCCATCCCGCCGGGGCAGCACTCCTGCATTAGGTGACGCGTTAGTCCTTCCGCCGCACCGACAGGCCCGAGGTGGGGGTACCCGTCAGGGCGTCGACGTTGCCATTGGTCAGCTCGTCCAGGTCGGCTGCGGTATCAACCAGGACGGTGTCGCCGTCGCTGATCTCGCCGGCCAGGATGCCCTTGGCCAGCCGGTCGCCGATCTCCCGCTGCACCAGGCGGCGCAGCGGCCGGGCGCCGTAGGCCGGGTCGTAGCCGGACAGTGCCAGCCACGCCTTCGCCCCGTCCGTGACCTCCAGGCTGAGGCGCCGTTCGCGCAGCCGCCGGCCCAGCTCGGCCACGTGCAGCTCCACGATATGCCCCAGTTCCTCCATGGACAGCGCATCGAACAGCACTACCTCATCGAGCCGGTTAAGGAACTCCGGCTTGAAGGACGCGTTCACGGTGGCCATAACGGCGCTCCGCTTGGCCTCGGCGTCCAGGGTCTGGTCCACCAGGAACTGGCTGCCCAGGTTCGAGGTGAGCACCAGGATCACGTTGCGGAAGTCCACGGTGCGGCCCTGCCCGTCGGTGAGCCGGCCGTCGTCGAGCACCTGCAGGAGGATGTCGAAGACCTCGGGGTGGGCCTTTTCCACCTCGTCCAGCAGCACCACGGAGTACGGGCGGCGGCGGACGGCCTCGGTCAGCTGGCCGCCCTCCTCGTACCCGACGTATCCCGGGGGCGCACCGACCAGCCGGGCCACGGAGTGCTTCTCGCCGTACTCGGACATGTCGATGCGCACCATGGCGCGTTCATCGTCGAACAGGAAGTCCGCCAGCGCCTTGGCCAGCTCGGTCTTGCCGACGCCGGTGGGGCCCAGGAACAGGAACGAACCTGTGGGCCGGTTGGGGTCGCTGATGCCTGCCCGCGCACGGCGGACGGCATCGGAGACAGCAGCCACGGCCTTGGACTGGCCGATGAGCCGCCTGCCCAGCTCCTCCTCCATGTGCAGCAGCTTCTGGCTTTCGCCCTGCAGCATCCGGCCGGCGGGGATTCCGGTCCAGGCGGAAATCACCTCGGCGATATCCTCCGCCGTCACTTCCTCGGCCACCATCTGGGCCGGCTTCTCCCCCACCGCCGCCTCGGCTTCGGCAGCGGCGTTCAGCTCACGCTCAAGGGCGGGGATTTCGCCGTAGAGGATCCGGGAGGCAGTCTCTAGGTCGCCCTCACGCTGCGCCTTGTCCGCGGCGGAGCGCAGCTCATCCAGTTTCGCCTTCAGGTCGCCCACCCGGTTAAGGCCTGCCTTTTCGGCCTCCCAGCGCGCGTTCAGCGCCGAGAGCTCCTCTTCCTTGTCAGCCTTGTCGGCACGCAGTGCAGCCAGCCGCTCCACCGACGCGGGGTCGGATTCCCCGGACAGGGCCAGCTCCTCCATGGTGAGCCGGTCCACCTGCCGGCGCAGCTGGTCGATCTCTTCCGGGGCGGAGTCGATCTCCATGCGCAGCCGGGAGGCGGCCTCGTCCACCAGGTCGATCGCCTTGTCCGGCAGCTGGCGGCCGGAAATGTAGCGGTTGGAGAGAGTTGCGGCGGCCACCAGGGCGGAGTCCGCGATGGACACCTTGTGGTGCGCCTCGTAGCGCTCCTTGAGGCCGCGGAGGATGCCGATGGTGTCCTCCACGCTGGGCTCGCCGACGTAGACCTGCTGGAAGCGGCGTTCCAGGGCTGCGTCCTTTTCGATGTTTTCGCGGTATTCGTCCAGCGTGGTGGCACCGATCAACCGGAGTTCGCCGCGGGCCAGCATTGGCTTGAGCATATTGCCGGCGTCCATGGAGGAGTCCCCGGTGGCGCCGGCACCGACCACGGTGTGGATCTCGTCGATGAAGGTGACGATCTGGCCTTCCGAGCCCTTGATCTCCTCAAGGACCGCTTTCAGCCGCTCCTCGAACTCACCGCGGTACTTCGCGCCCGCAACCATGGAGCCGAGGTCCAGGGAGATCAGCGTCTTGCCGCGCAGGCTTTCGGGGACGTCGCCCGCCACCATCCGCTGCGCGAGCCCTTCCACGACGGCGGTCTTGCCCACGCCCGGTTCGCCGATCAGTACCGGATTGTTCTTGGTGCGCCGGGACAGGACCTGGACGACGCGCCTGATTTCGGAGTCACGGCCGATCACGGGGTCAAGCTTGCCCGAGCGCGCCATCGCGGTGAGGTCCGTGCCGTACTTCTCAAGCGCCTGGAAAGTGTTCTCGGGGTCGGGACTGTCCACCTTGCGGTCGCCGCGGACACCGGGGAGCGCGGCGAGCAGCGCCTCGCGCGAGGCACCGGCATCGCGCAGCAGGCGTGCAGCGGCCTCGTTGCCGGCCGAGATGCCAATCAGGAGAACCTCGGTGGACACGAAGCTGTCCCCCAGCCGGTCCGCCTCTTCCTTCGCGTGCTGGATGGCCTGGAGGGCAGGGCGGGACAGCTGCGCCTGCTGGCTGGAGCCGCCGGAGGTGGCAGGCAGGGCCTTGATGGCGCTGCTGGCCTGGACGCTGACCGCGTCGGGATCGGCCCCGGTGGCGCGGAGCAGTGCGACGGCGACGCCCTCCCGCTGGTCCATCAGCGCCTTGAGGAGGTGGGCCGGTTCCACCTGGGGGTTGCCCGCCGTCGAGGCGTTCATCGCCGCGGCAGAAAGAGCCTCCTGGCTCTTGGTGGTGAATTTGACGTCCAAAGAGAGCTCCTTTCGGGGACTTGTTGACTAAGTTGAGTGTACTACGCTCAACTTTGCCGGACGAGGTTCACTAGCCATGTTTGCCCACGGCGAAACAGCTGTCCAGAGCCGGAAGTCCCGCCGGGGTTCCCCGCACCTGCATGGATGCCGTGCCGCCAGCTTCGCCTACGTCCCGTACACGGACACGGCGGCCGCCTTGACCACGAAGTGCACGGTCATTCCAGGGACCAGCGCGAGGTCCGCGGAAGCGGCAGGCGTGATGTCGGCAGCGAGGCCGCCGGCCCGGACGCGGACCTGGTCGCCGTGCGGCTCAAGGTCTGTGATGGTCACCGGGAAGGAATTGCGCGGGCTGCCGTGCGCGTCGTCCAGGAAGACAGATACGGCCGACGGCGGGAAGACGGCGACGCCGGGGCTGCCCGGCGTCGGCGGCAGGTCGGGTTCGCCGGGGCCAGGTTCCAGCTCTTCGGCATGTCCCGAGATCTCCAGGCCGCCGGCGGTCCGCACGCCGGCAGCGTCCAGGACCCCGGGCACGAAATTCAGACCGGCCAGGCCGGCGGCGAACCGGCTGCGGGGACGCTCCAGCACCTCCCGGGTGGGACCCTCCTCGGCGACTTTCCCGTCTTCCAGGATGACCACCCTGTCGGCGAGCATCAGCGCGTCCAGGACGTCATGGGTAACGATGATGGCCTGCCTTCCCGCGAGGACGCGCTTGAAGAGGCGGCGCAGCAGCGGGGCCGAGTGGATGTCCAATGCTGCGAGGGGTTCATCGAGCAGGAGGAGTGCGGGATCTGCGGCGAGCGCCCGGGCCACGGCCACGCGCTGGGCCTGGCCGCCGGAGAGTTGGGCAGGGCGGCGCCCGGCGAGGTCTTCGACGCCCACTTCCGCCAGCCAGCGCACGGCCCGCTCCTTGGCGGCATGCTTGCCGGTGCCGGTGCTGCGGGGCCCGAACGCCACGTTGTCCGCGGCGTTCAAGTGCGGGAAGAGCAACGGTTCCTGGGCCAGCAGGGCGGTGCCGCGAAGGTGCGGGGGCGTCCAGGCCTGCTTGCCGCCGCCTGCTTCATGGCCAAGACGGAACAGGGTCCTGCCGTTGAGTTCGGCCCGGCCGCTGTCCGGCCGCAGCAGGCCGGCAATGCTGGACAACAGGGTGGACTTGCCCGCGCCGTTGGGTCCCATGACCGCCACGGTTTCCCCCGGCCGCACCGTCAGCGCCACGTCGAAACCCCGCCCGGCCACGACTGCCTGGTAGGACAACGTCACGTGACGTTCCCTCCTGCCGGCGCCGCCGCCGTCGTCCGTCCTGAGCCGGTGCGGGCTGCGGCAGGGCGGCGGTAAGCGAGGGCAACCACCGCAACGGCGACGGCCACCAGCACCAGGGACAGCGCGACGGCGGCGTCCGGGTCTGTTTCGCGCTGCAGGTAGATCTCCAGCGGCAGGGTCCGGGTGACCCCCTGCAGGCTGCCGGCGAAGGTCAGCGTGGCGCCGAACTCGCCGAGGCTGCGGGCGAAGGACAGGACCGCGCCGGACGCCAGGCCCGGCAGGACAAGCGGAAGCGTGACGCGCCGGAACACGATGCCCGGCGGCGCGCCCAGGGTAGCCGCAACCGCCTCATAGCGGGATCCGGACGTCCGCAGCGCTCCTTCCAGGCTCACCACCAGGAACGGCAGCGCAACAAAGGTCTGCGCCAGCACAACCGCAGTGGTGGAGAAGGCGATCTGCAGGCCGAGCACGTCCAGGGTCCGGCCCAGCAGCCCCTGCCGGCCAAACGTATAGAGCAGTGCGATGCCGCCCACCACCGGCGGAAGGACCAGCGGCAGGAGCACCAGCGAGCGCAGCAGGCCCTGCAGCCGGAACGTGTCCCGGGCAAGGACCACGGCCAGCGGCACGCCGAGCACGATGCACAGGACGGTGCTGGCCGCAGAGGTCCGCAGGCTCAGCGCCAGCGCCGTCAGCGACGATTCGGACGTCACGAGCGGGACGAAGTGTGTCCAGTCCACCCGCAGGACCATGGCCAGCAGCGGGAGGACCACCACGACGGCGGCAACGACCGCCAAAGCCCGGACCCAGCCCGGGATCGCGGTATAGGCGTGCGGGGTGCTGCCGGGTGGCATCATTTGCCCTGGCCGGACGCGTCCGCCGGGCCGAATCCGGCCGCCGCCAGGACTTTTTGGCCTTCCGCGCCGGTGACCAGGTCCAGGAAGGCCTGCGCGGTTGCCTTGTTCCGGCTCGTGGTGGTCGCAACAATCGGGTAGGTGTTGACGGCGCCCTGCGACTCCGCGAAACCGATACCAGCGACCTTGCCTCCGGCGGCGTTGATGTCCGTGGCGTAGACCAGGCCGGCATCTGCCTCGGCGGAAGTGACCTTGCCCAGCACGTCGGTGACCGCGTTTTCCTCACTCACGGGCCTGAGTTCCAGGCCGGCCGCTTCCGCCACCTTGGCCGCTGCGGCCCCGCATGGAACCTGCCTGGCGCAGGTGACGAGCTTGACGCCCGGGCGCGCCAGGTCCTTCAGCGATCCGATGCCGGCGGGGTTGCCGGGCGGCATGGCGATGGCGAGGGTGTTGGTGGCGAAATTCCGCGGTGTGCCGTCGGCAAGGCCGGCGTCCTGCAGCTTCTGCATGTTGGCCGCGTCGGCCGACGCGAAGACGTCCGCAGGGGCGCCCTGGCTGATCTGGCCCACGAGGTCCGAGGATCCTGCAAAGCTCAAAGTGACGGAGCTTCCCGGGTTGGCAGCCTCGAAGGCATGCGCGAGTTCGGTGAAGGTGCCTTTGAGGGACGCGGCCGCAAAGACGGTGATGGTGCCGGCCGGCCTCGCGCCAGTGCGCTCATCCGCACCCGCCGTGGTGCCGCCCGCCGGGGCGCACCCGGTGAGCACGGCCGGCAGGAGTGCGCCTGCGGCAAGGACGGCAGCAAGTGCCCTGGCCCTGGCGGTGGGGATGGGCAGCCTTGTCATGCGCGGCCGCATCATGCCCGGCCCTTGGGCGATTCGATGATGACCGTTGTCGCCTTGACCACGGCGGTGGCCACCGAGCCCGGTTCCAGCCCAAGGTCGCGCACCGCTTCGCTGCTCATCAGCGATACAACGCGGAAGGGGCCGCACTGCAGTTCCACCTGCGCCATGACCTTGTCCGCGACGACGTTGGTGACAAGGCCGACGAACCGGTTGCGCGCCGAGCTGCCGCCACGTTGCGGGTCCTCGGGCAATTGCGCGAGCTTCCGGGCATGGTTGGCCAGCTCAAGGCCGTCCACGGCCAGCCTGCCGGACTCGTCGCGCCGGGGTGCCAGGGTTCCCTGGTCCGTCCACCGGCGCACGGTATCGTCACTGACGCCCAGGAAACGGGCGGCTTCGGAAACGCGGATCAGGGCCATGCTGGGATCCTAACCCGCAGATGCGGAAAAGAACCAGCACTTTACGCCGTAAACGAGGAACCCCACACCCTGCCGGTGGTTGCCGGGGATACGGCACTAGACTTCCTTCCGTGGCCATCTACATCGATCCCCCGCTGTGGCCCGCCCACGGAACGCACTTTTCGCACATGGTCTCAGACAGCTCCCTCGAGGAACTGCACGCCTTCGCTGCGGCCGCGGGAATTCCTGGGCGGGCATTCGACGGCGACCATTACGACGTACCGGAACGCCGCCTCGGCGAGCTCGTGGCGGCCGGGGCAATTGCCGTAGAAGGCAGGGTCCTGGTCCGCAAACTGATCGCGAGCGGACTGCGGATCCCGGCCCGGCGGCGGAACAAGTCGCTGAAGGTTCCCCTGCTGAACCGCTGGGAGGCCCTCATCCCCGGCCACGACGCCCTGTTCCTGGACCTGCTGGACCGGTGGAGCGAACCACACCGCCACTACCACGGCTGCACGCACCTGCTTTCGGTCTTGGAGGCCCTGGACCTGCTCACCGAACCTGCCGAACCGCCGCGGACCGTGCTGCTGGCGGCGTGGTTCCACGACGCCGTGTACCGCGGCGCCGCCGGCCAGGACGAGGAGGAATCTGCCCGCCTGGCGGAAGAACGCCTGGCGCAAGCCGGGTTGCCGGAGGCAGAGGTGTCCGAAGTGGCCCGGCTGGTCCGCCTCACCTCCGACCACCGGCCGGAAGCGGGTGACGACGACGGAGCCCTCCTCTGCGATGCCGACCTTTCCGTCCTCGGCGGCGAACCGGAGGAATACGCCCGCTACGTTGCCGCCGTCCGGAAGGACTACGCGCACATTGGCGACGCCGACTTCGCTGCCGGCCGGGCCGCCGTCGTCCGCCACCTGCTGGAACTGGACCCGCTCTTCCACCATCCGCGTGCCAGGGAGCTCTGGACGGACGCGGCCCGCCGCAACCTGGAAGGCGAACTGTCGTGAACGCACCACAATCCAACCCGCGCCACACGTATTCGGCGAACGCCGCGCACCGGCAGCTGCCCTTCGAGGTCCGGCTGGACTGGGGGCTGGAGGGTGCCCGGACCATTGCACCGGGCGCGGACATCGCGGTGGTGGTGGATGTCCTGTCCTTCGGAACCTGTGTCAGCGTGGCCCTCGACCAGGGCGTCGAGGTCTTCCCGTACCCCTGGAGGGACACCAGCGCTGAAGACTTCGCCGCGCACCACCATGCACAACTCGCCGGGCCGCGGGACGGCGGCGGCCTCAGCCTCTCGCCGGCGAGCATCCGGGGCGCCGGACCGCTGGAACGGCTGGTCCTGCCTTCCCCGAACGGGGCGGAGCTGTGCCGCGCGCTGGCAGACGAAGTGCCGTTGGTAGCCGTGGCTTGCCTGCGCAACGCGGCCGCAACGGCGGACTGGGTGGCCGCGAACCTTCCGGGCGACGCCGTGGTGGCGGTGGTCGCCGCCGGGGAGCGGTGGCCGGACCGCACGCTGCGCCCCGCGGTCGAGGACCAGATCGGCGCGGGGGCGGTCATCGCCGGGCTGGTGGCGGCGGGCAAGGGCGGCTATGAGGCTGAGGACGGCAGGCACGGGTACGCTCCCGAGGCGGTGGCAGCCATGGCTGTTTTCGAGGCCTCCGAGCCGCGGTTGCGTGAACTTCTGCACCACTGTTCCAGCGGCCGGGAACTGTCAGGCGGGGGTTATGCGGCTGATGTGGACATAGCCGCCGAACTGGATGACAGCGATTCGGTGGCCATCCTTCGGAGCGGGGCATTCCGTCCTGTAGCTTTCGCTTCCGGGGCGGAGCCGGCCGGCTCCTAGCGGTAGCTCCTGACCGGGTAGTTGCTGGCAAACGGGGTGCTGGTGGGTACGATCTGCTTGCCCAGCGGCATCAGGGACACCGGAATCAGCTTGAGGTTGGCGATGGCCAGCGGGATGCCAATGATGGTCACCGCCATGGCAAACGCCGTCAGGACGTGCCCGATGGCGATCCAGATGCCCGCGACCAGCAGCCAGATCACGTTGCCCAGCAGGGAGAAGACACCGCTGCCGCCGGGTTTGTCCACCACCATCCGGCCGAAGGGCCACAGCGTGTAGGCAGCGATCCGGAACGAGGCGATGCCCCACGGAATGGTCACGATCAGCAGGCAGCAGACCACGCCCGCGAGGAAATAGCCCAGGGCCAGCCAGAAGCCGCCGAAAACCAGCCAGATGATGTTCAGGAGTGTCTTCATGGAGCCATTCTGCCCCCAGCCACCGACAAAACACGTCCCCTGGCCAAAAGATGGGGGACTTCCCTGATCCTGCCCTGGCTTGACCCTGGGCTGGGAGGCACCTTGGGGGCGCCGCCGGGCTAAACGGTGGCGGCCGCCTTCGCTGCTTCCACGAACGCCCGGATCTTTGCCAGGTCCTTGACCCCGCGGGAAGCCTCCACGCCGGAGGAGACATCCACGCCCCAGGCGTGGGCCGCTGCCGACGCCTGGCCCACGTTCCCCGGCTCCAGGCCGCCCGCAAGCAGCCACTTCCGGCCCTGGAGGACAGGCAGGGAGGCCACTGAGGCGTAGTCCCAGGATTCCCCCGACCCCGGGACAGCCGCGTCAATCAGGAGCAGGTCCTCGCCCCAGTCCTGGAACTCCTCCGGAGCGGCACCCATGGTGACCGCCCTGATCAGCTTCATGCCGGCGTCGTGCACTGTTGCCACGTCCGCCCGGGACCGTTGCCCGTGCAGTTGGATCCACTCCAGGCCCGCGGCGCGGGCGATGGCGACGGCGTCCACCACCGGCTCGTCGCGGAACACGCCGATCGGCAAAACATCTTCGGGCACCCCTGCCAGCAGGGCGGCGGCCTGCGACGGCGAAACCACGCGCGGGCTGGCGGTGAGGACGAACCCCACGGCATCCGCCCCGGCGTCCACCGCTTCGCGGACTGATTCGGGCGTGCTGAGACCACACACTTTGACGAACATTCCCGGGCTCCTTCAGGCTGTTTTCGTGTTGACCCCCCGCAGGAGAGTAGCAGGGACCGGGCTGAACCTGCGACGCCGGACCACAGCCGGGGAACTAGGCTGGCCAGATGCAGATCATCCGTTTCGCAGAGCTCAAGGCAGAACCGTGGCGCAACGGCGGGGGCGTGACCAGGGAGATTGCCCAGCAGGGTTCGGCGGACGGCGGCTGGGACTGGCGGGTGAGCATCGCGGATGTGACGAAGGCGGGCGACTTTTCGCCGTTCCCGGGGATGGAGCGGGTGCTGACCGTCGTCGAGGGCGATTTGCTGCTGCTCACCGTGGACGGTTCCGAGCGGCCGGTGGAAAAGTTCCGTCCCTACAGATTCGACGGCGGCGCGGCCACCTCGGCGAAGCTCCCCACTGGGGACGTCAGGGACCTTAACGTCATCACGCGAAAGGGTGCCTTCAAGGGCTTCACCTCCATCATCGAGCTGTCCAGGAAACGCGCGCACCCTGTCTTCGAAGGGCAGCTGGGAGTGCTGCTGCAGGGACAGGCGACGGCCAGCGAAGGGGACGCGGACCCCGTGGAGCTGGAGCGCTACGACGCCGTGGCCGGTTCGGATCAGCGCTCCCCCGAAATCCTGGGCCGCGGCTTCCTGGCCGTGGTGTCCATCGACGCGGTCATGCCGGAGGACTGAAGGGCCGCACCGGCACCACGGCACCGCTCCGGCGTGCCTCCTCGGCCGCGAAAACAACCGCGTGGCTGACGAGGGATTCCTCCAGCCCGGAGACGATACCGGACCAGTCCCCGGTTCCCAGGGCGGCCACCCAGGCCTCCACGAGTCCCCGGTCGCCGCCTTCGTGCTTCTCGCCCTTGACGCTGGGCTCAGTTGTGGGCACCTCGTGCACGGTAGTTGTCCCGGTCAGGAAGTCGTAAACGGAGATGGTCCCCGCCTCGATGGAGATCTCGCCGTGGCTGCCGAAGATCCTGGTCCGGCGCGGCCCGGCGGCGGTGAACGCGGTGGCAGTCAAGGCGGCCGTCGTCCCGTCCTCGTATTCGATGTTCACCACCTGGTGGTCCACCACGTCGTTGTCCGAGGAGTAGACACAGCGGCCGTAGGGACCCGTGGCCAGTGCGTGCCACAGCGATTCCCGGTTCCCGCCGGGGTCCACCACGTCGGCAAAATATGCCCGTGCCGGATCGGTCTCGGTGTTGCCTTCGGGGCGGCCGGGGCCGTAGATCCTGACGGCCGAGTAGGGGCAACCGGGTTCCGCTGGACAGTCGGTGCAGCGCCCGGACGCGCCCTCCGGCGCCTCGCCGGGCCGGAAGTGGGTCAGCCGGCCGAACGAGGACACCCGGGCCGGCCTGCTGCCGATGATGAACGAGAGCCAGTCGACGTCGTGCGTGCATTTTGCCAGCAGGAAGGGGCTGGATTGGTCCTCCCGGCGCCAGTTTCCCCGGACGTAGGAATGCGCGAAGTGCCAGAATCCCACCGGTTCCAGGTGCTGGACGGAGATGATCCGCCCCACCGCACCCCCGGAAAGGAGCTGCCGCAGCAGCTCAGTCAGCCGCGTGTACCGCAGGACGTGGCAGACCACGGCGCTGGCCCCGGACCTGCGGGCCAGGCGTTCGAGCTCCCCGCAGCCGGCAGGATCGACGGCGACGGGTTTCTCAAGGAGGATGGGGTAACCGTGGGCGGCGGCGGCAGCGAAGGGCGCCAGGTGCTCGCGGTCAGGTGTGGCGATGATGATGCCGTCAGCGGGAAGGCCCGCAGCCAGCATCGCCTGCCAGTCCTCGAAAGTCCCGTCCGCCGGAACCCCGAGCTCGGCTGCGAGACCTTCACGCAACGGGCGCCGCGGCTCGGCCAGGCCCACCACCACGGCCCGGCCGGTGGCGGCGGCAAGACGCGCATACGCAGAACCCCGCGCTCCCGCTCCGGCGATAAGGAGCCGCACGGGACGTCCGGAGGCAGCGGGCGGCGGCACACCACCCACCGGCCTAGCCGTCCCCGGAATCCGCGAGCCACTCCAGTGCGACGGCCGCCGTCCAGGACTGGTCCATGCTGCCGAGCGGCTCGCCGGTGAAGGGCTCGTAGTATTCCGCGTAGTGGCCTTCCATCAGCTGCGCCAGGGAGGCCTCCCGCAGCCGCCGGTACCGCTCCTCATCGCCGCGCCGCCGCAGGCAGCTGGCAAGGTACCAGTTCATGACGGGCCACACGGGTCCGCGCCAGTACTGCCGGGGCTTCAGCCCTTCATAGGTGGTGGACGTGGAGGCCGGCAGCGGGAAGGCGAGGCGCGGGTCCCCGGTCCAGTCCGGGCCCTCGAAGAGCTCCAGCTGCCGCTCCAGCAGGGGGCCGCCGGCAGTGGAGATGAGCGGTGCAAACCCTGCCATGGTGGGCAGCCCGATCCATTCCCCCGTCAGTACGTCCCGGTCGCGCGCCAGCCCGGTGCGGGGGTCAACGGTGGAATCCACTCCTTCGCGGAACTCCGTGGCCCACTGCCGCAACCGGGATGCCTCTTCCGGCTGGCCGAATTGCTCCGCCAGCACCGCGAGGTCCTCGTTGGCGGCGGCGAAAATGGCGGACATGAAGACGTCCTTGACCTGGAATGCCATGACTTCGGGCAACCGGGCATCGTCGAAACGGACCTCGGCCATTTGCTGGACCAGCCAAAGGTACCGGCTGTATTCCTCATCGCTGGGCCGCTGGCTGGTGTCCGTGACCTTGAGGGTGTCGGTGCGTACGAACGGCTCCATCTCCCCTGGGTGCACCCGGGAATAGGGGCCGTCGAAGCGCGGGGAGTTGTCCATCCCGGATTCCCAGCCGTGATAGATGGTCAGCAGGCCCGAGCCGTCGCCGCCGCGGCTGCTCCGCAACCAGGCGTGCCACCGGATCCAGTGGGGCAGGGTCCGGCGCACGAAGCCGTCCGCAAGCCGGGCGTCTTCGCCGCCCGCCGCCGTCGCGCGTTCCACGATGCGCCGCAGCATGGTGGCATGCACGGGTGGCTGGCAGATGCCGCTTGACTGCACCCCTTCGGGTGAGGCGCCCCGGGTTCCCCAGCGTTCGACGTCGGGAAAGTAGCCGGGGACGTCGGAGAACACGATATGCGGGATCATCCCGCTCTCCCACTGCGCGGCGAGGAGGTAATCGAGTTCCTGCAGCGCCCGGGCCACGCTCACAGTCGACAGGCCGGTGGCCACGAAGGCGGCGTCCCAGCTCCACATGTGGGGGTAGAGGTTGGGCGCGGCGGTAACCATCGTGCCGAGGTCATTGGCGGCGAGGACGTCCCTGGCCCTGCGGCCAAGGTCCTCAAGGTCCGGAACCGGGTAGGCCTCTTCGCGGGCCGGGGTCATGCCGTCAGCCCCAGCTGCGTCTCCGTGTCGAAGAAGCGAAGGGCGGCGGGGTCGAACCGCAGCCCGACCTTGTCCCCCGAGGAAACCCGCACCGTCGACGGGACCTGTACCTTGACTGTCTGCCCGCCCAGGTCCACGGTCAGCAGCGTTGCGTGCCCAAGTGGTTCCACCACCTCCACCACGGCGTCCAGGGAACCTTCGGTGCCGCGTTCGGCAATGGCTATGTTCTCCGCCCGGATGCCCACCATCACCGGGCTCCCGCCGGTGCGGGCCGCCGCCCGCGCCAGGAATTCCGGGGCTTCGGTGTTCTGGCCGGCCACTTCAAGGGCGCCCTGCTGTGTGATCCGGCCGTCCAGGAAGTTCATCGGCGGTGAGCCGATGAACCCGCCCACGAACCGGTCCGCCGGCTCTTCGTAGACCGTAAGGGGGCTGCCCAGCTGGGCGATCTGCCCCTTCTTCATGACGGCGACCCGGTCCGAGAGGCTCATGGCCTCCACCTGGTCGTGGGTGACGTACAGCGTGGTGGACCCCAGCTGCTGGACGATCTTCTTCAGTTCGGCCCTGAAGTCCAGTCGAAGGAGGGCATCGAGGTTGGACAGGGGTTCGTCCATGAGCAGCACGTCGGCATCCATGACGATGGCCCTGGCCACGGCGACGCGCTGCCGCTGCCCGCCCGAAAGCTGCGCCGGGTACCGGTCCAGGTAGGGGCTCAGCTGCAGGAGGTCCGCTGCCCACCTCACTTTCCGCTCTATCTCCTCCCGCGGGACCTTCTTCATCATCAGCCCGAAGGCGATGTTGGTCCGGACCATGCGGTGCGGAAACACGGCATACGACTGGAACACCATGGAAAGGTTCCGGTCCTGCGGAGGCAGGTAGGTCACGTCCCTGCCCCCGATGGAGATGCTGCCTTCATCGGGGAAGTCCAGCCCTGCCACCATCCGAAGGAGCGTGGTCTTCCCGCAGCCCGAAGGCCCCAGCAGCACCATGAACTCGCCCTCGGCCACGTCGAGGGAGACATTGTTCGTGGCCAGCTCCGTGCTGCCCGGGTAGGTCTTGTGCAGGCCCTTGATGGAGATGTCAGCCATGGGACACCCTCTCTTGGAAAGCGGTCAGCGGATGGTGGAGCCCCACATGTTGGTGAGGTAGCGGCGCATGAAGAAGATGAAGACCAGCGCCGGAAGGACCAGCAGGAAGCCGCCGGCGAACCGGTAGGCCAGCGGCGATTCGGCGAGCGAACTGAGGACCTGGGCCGGCAGGGTGCGCTGGTTCAGGGTGAGGATCGAAGCCCCCAGGACCTCGTTCCAGGACATCACGAACGTGAAGATGGACGCTGCGGCGATGCCCGGGACGGCCATGGGCATCACCACTTTGAGGAATGCCTGCAGGGGGCTGCAGCCGAAGATGCGTGCCGCCTCCTCGACGTCCCGTGGAACTCCCAGGAACACCGAGGCGGTGATCAGGATGGTGGTGGGCAGGGCCAGGGCCGTGTGGAGCAGGACGACGGCGAGGACGCTGTCGTACAGTCCGGTCTGCAGGAACAGCTGCGCCAGCGGGACGGACAGCACCACGATGGGCAGGGCCCGGGTGAAGAGCAGGAAAAGCTGGTAGGGATCCCTGCCGCGGAAGGCGAAGCGCGCCACCGCATATCCGGCGGGGACACCGACGATCAGCGACAGCACCAGGGTGAAGACGCCCACCTGGACCGAGTTGATCAAGCCGCCCAGGATGCCGGTGGACTGCAGGAACGTCTGCATTGTCTCGGTGGAAAAGTTGTCCGGAATGAAGCTGAGCGGGAACTTCTGCAGGGACTGCCGGCTGGACATGGCGGCCAGCGCGATGAGGTAGATGGGCAGCGCCATGAACAGGGTGATCAGGATGCACGCCGCCTGCAGCAGGATCCTGTTGCGGCGCCGGCGTGCCAGCGGCCGGCGGTCCACCTCCGGCCCGGGCCGTGCAGCAGGCTCCGTGGCTTGGGACGTTGTTGCGTGGCTCATCGCGGCGCCTCCGACTGGTCGCGGAGAAGTTTCAGGTAGCCCACCGCGGTCACCATGGACACGGCCATGACCACCAGGGCCAGCGCCGACGCCACGTTGGGATCCTGCAGTCCCGTGTACCAGCGGTACGTCTCGCCAACCACCAGCGGGAAGTTCTGGCCGGTGAGGGCCAGCGCAACGGCGAAGGTCTGGAAAGCAAGGATGGTGCGCAGGATCAGGGCGGTCTGGAGGCTGGGACGCAGCAGCGGCAGGGTCACATGCCAGAGCCGGCTCCAGAAGTTGGCGCCAAAAACGCCCGCTGCCTCCTCATAATCCTTCGGGATGGACTGGAGCCCCGCCACCACGATCACGAATACCAGCGAGGTGGCACGCCAGACCTCCGCGATCAGCACGGCGCCGAACATTGACGGGTAGTTGTCGTAGGCGAGCCAGGAAACCGGGTCCAGCCCGAACGAAGCCAGGAGGGAGTTGAGGTAGCCCCGGTCGGTGAACACCGTCAGCCATACCAGGCCGGCGGCAAGGTCGCTGACTGCCAGGGGGATGGCCCAGATGTAGAAGTAGGCCGAGGATCCCCGCGGCTTGGCCCGGATCAGCAGCGCCATGGCAAGTGCCAGGACGAACTGGATGGGGATCATCACCACGATCAGCAGCAGCGTGTTTCCCACGGAGGACCAGAAGTAGGGGTCCTGCACCATCCGGGAGAAGTTCGCCGTGGTCAGCCCCTCCGGACCGCCGAAGGCCTGGAGGATGCCGCTGACCATGGGCCAGCCGAAGAGGAGCGTCATGAACACGATGGACGGGGCAATCAGCAGCAGTGCCGCGGAGTTTCCACTCCGCCGGGGTGGCCGGCCTTTGGGACGGGCAGGGGGCAGCTGGGGCCTGGCGGCCGCAGGGGCGTCCGGGGCGGCCATCACGCGACCTTACATTGCGCCGCTTTGGGGTCTGGCGGCCAGCAGGGGACGTTGAGGGAGTCCATGATCTTCGCCAGTTCCGCACCCTGGCGGTCCAGGGTGGTTTTGACGTCGGCGTTGTTCAGGCAGATCTCCTGGAAGCAGTTCTTGAACAGCTGGGACACCTGGGGGTCCTTGTCTCCAAGGCCCACCGGCGGCAGGGCCAGCAGCGCATCGGAGGCCTCTTCCTGCGCCTTGACCGCTTTTGCCTCCAGGGCGATGCCGCCGGGGAGGTCGCTGCCGATGTCCGCCTTCACCACCGGGAAGAACGCGTTGGACTTCAAGGTTTCGATCTGCGCCTCCGGCTTGGACAGGGCCTTGATCAGCTGGAACGCCTTGTCCTTTTCCGGGGAGCCCTGCGGGACGGCCATGCCGCCGACAATCAGCAGGTAGCCCTTGCCCTTGGGCCCGGACGGTGCCGGAACCATCTGCCAGTCGTCCGGCTTGTCCTTGACCGCTGTGATCAGGCGTGCCACGTGGTCCCACGCCACCATGACCTCGCCGTTGGCCAGGGGCTCCTGCATGAAGTCGTAGTTGGTGGAGGCCGGGTTGGTGTTGGCCCACAGCTCACGCATATACGTCCATGCAGTAACCGCATCCGCGTTGCGGAATGTGGTGACCTGCCCGCCGGTGAAGCTGGGCAGGAGGAAACCCTGGTAGAAGCGGTGGTGGAGGCCCTTGGGCCCCGCAGGGATACCGAACACAGGCCGGCCGTTGGCGGCTTTGGCAGCTTTGGCCCACTCCAGGTACTGGTCGTAGGTGAGCTTGTTAACATCCGCTCCGGAGGGCAGCCAGGCGAGGGCCTTCTTGTTGATGGCCAGCACGTAGGTGGCCTGGATCCAGGGGATGTAGCGGGGAACATCGGTGCCGAGCTTGGCCAGTTCCTTCACGTCGTCCGAGTAGCCCGCGGAGGAGAGGTCATTCATGAGCGAACTGAGGTCCTCCAACTGCGAGGCGAAGGGGACCAGGTCGCCGTGGAGTCCGCCTGCGATGCCCACTTCGACTTTCCCGGCGGAGAGCTGGGACTTGAGGGTGGTGTTGAAAACGCCCGTATCAACAGGGTTGTACGCGACGCTGATGTCGCCGGCGAACTTCTTCAGCGTTGCCTCGTACTTTTGCCGCTCCTCCACCGGGGAGAACTGCGTGGAGAGGAAGCTGACCGAGCCGGCTCCCCCGCTCCCGCTGGTGTTCACGCCGCAGGCTGCAAGCAGGGGTCCCGCGGCCAGGGCAGTGAGGCCTCCCTTCAGCACGGCCCGCCGGGTGACGCCGTCAAACGCAAGATCGGACATGGTGCCTCCTGCTGGCAAGGGCTGTAATGTTTTTGTCTGATGATCGATCATAATTGTGTGATCTGGAACACGTCAATGATCCGGCTCCGCAGCGGACCGCCTGAAGCCGGAAGGGAGCCGCCCGCATGACCGAGCAGAGAACACTGGTGGGCGGCTCAGGCCAGCCCCCTGCAGGTCTCGCGACCAGGGCCGGCGACCTGCTCCAGTTGCTGCGGTCCAACGCGGCAGGCTACAGCCGCGCGGACCTCCTCGAGTTCACCGGCATGGCGCGGTCCACCCTCTATGAGCGGCTGGACGCGCTTTTCGCCGCAGGCCTCGTCTACGAATCCACCCCGCTGCGCTCGCAGCGGGGCAGGCCGCCCCGGGCCCTGCGCTTCGACGACCGCAACAAGCTGGTGGTGTGCATCGAAATCGGGCACACCCATGCCGGCATCCATCTGCTGTCGCTCGGCCGGGAGATCGTTGCCGCCGCCCGGGTGTCCGTGGACATCAGGGAATCCCAGGAGGCCGTGGCCGGCCAGGCCATCGAGGTGGCCCTTCGCCTGCTCGACGGCCGGCAGGCGGTAGGAGCCGGGGTGGGCCTGCCCGCGCCCGTGGACCCCCTGCACCGCCTGGGACTTGAGCGCACCGTCCTGGCCCACTGGGACCTGCAGCGCCTTCAGGAAGCCATGGAAGCGATGCTCGACTGCCCTGTCCTGCTGGAGAATGATGCGCGCTCCATGGCCGTCGGGGAGGTCCGGAACCCCCTTGAATCCCTCGTTGCCGTGAAGGTCAGCACCGGCATCGGTTCCGGAATCATCGTCCGGGGTGCCCTGGTCCGGGGCGCCCACGGCGCCGCAGGGGATATCGGCCATGTCCGCATTCCGGAAGCGTCCGGGCACCGCTGCCGCTGCGGCAGGGACGGCTGCCTCGCAGCAGTGGCATCAGGGCGGGCACTGCTGGCAGCCCCGCAGCTGGCGAAATACCGGACGCTGCGGCAACTCGTTGACGCCTGCGGCAGCGATCCGGCCGTTGGTGCCGCCGTCACGGAAGCTGGACGGCTGCTGGGCCGTGCGCTGGCGGCCACGGTGAGCACCCTCAACCCTGGACGGCTGGCCGTTGGCGGCCTCGTGGGCGTGCTGCCGGACTTCCTTGCCGCGTGCCGGCGGCAAATCCTGGACGACGCCTTCGAACCGTCCCTGGTGGACCTTGAAATCGTCCCGGCGGACAGCCGGACAGCCACTGCTGTTGGGCTCTGCCGGCTCGTGGAGGAGAGCCTGTACGCGCCCGAGCGGATTGAACAGTTGCTGTCGCAGCGAACCGCCTAATGCGCCCGCTGGAGTCCCTGGTGACCTTGGGCACCACCGGTGGCCGCCCGCCGTCGTGCGTTGCTACGCTGGAATCCAAGGCTCCGCACCCGAGCCTCCGGACGACGGTTCAGTACCCGGCACGCGACAAGACTGGCCAAAGGAACTCGTCATGCCGTGGATCATCCTCCTTCTCTCCGGAGCGCTGGAAGCCGTCTGGGCTGCAGCGCTGCACCGGACCGCCCGGGTTACGGGCCGCCGCCGGCTCGCGCCCGCAGCCCTGTTCCTCGTGGCGGTCGCCGCCAGCACCGGCGGCCTCGCCTTCGCCATGCGGACTATTCCCACCGGGACCGCCTACGCGGTGTGGGTGGGGGTCGGCGTGGTCCTGACCTCCGCCTACGCGATGGCTTCCAGGGTGGAACGCCCGACGGCGGCGCGGCTGCTGTTGCTGTCCGGCATCGCCGCGTGCGTGGTTGGCCTGAAGGTGGTGGCGTGATGCGTGCAGTTTCCTGGCTGGTGCTCCTGGCCTCGGCCGTCCTCGAGGCAGTCTGGGCCACCGCCCTTGGCCTGTCAGACGGCTTAACCCGACCCCTGCCCACCGTGGTGTTTGCCGTCACCGCAGCGCTGAGCATGCTGGGCCTGGGCCTGGCCATCCGCAGCATTCCCCTGGGCACGGCGTACGCCGTGTGGGTGGGCATCGGCGCCGCGCTGACCGTGGGATGGGCCATGGCCACCGGAACCGAGCCTTTCAGCGTGGTCAAGCTGCTGTTCATCGCCGGAATCGTGGGCTGCGCGGCAGGCCTGAAGGCGCTCCCGGCGGGAAAGGCCGGCCGGGAGCCCCACGCGACAACGGATACGGTCCGGACCGGCGCACACTAGGCTTTTGCCATGGACTCCCCCGAGATCACCCAGGCGATGGCCGCGCTCCGGAGCAGGGTCATGCCCGGGACCCGCACCATCCTGGGCATCGCCGGCGCCCCCGGGTCCGGCAAGTCCACCTTCGCGGCCTGGATCCAGCAGCAGTTCACCCCGGGAACTTCCGTGGTGGTCCCGATGGACGGCTTCCACCTGGGCAATGCGGTCATCGAGGGCACCCCGCTGCGGCAACGCAAAGGCGCCATCGACACGTTCGACGGCGGCGGCTACCTTTCGCTGCTGCGGCGGCTGGCCGCGCGGGACGAGGCGGTGGTGTACGCCCCGGAGTTCCGGCGCACCCTGGACGAACCGGTGGCCGCCTCCATCGCTGTCCCGGCTGACGTGCCGCTGGTGATCACGGAGGGCAACTACCTGCTGGCGGACCAGGAGCCCTGGAAAGAGGTGCGGGCGCAGCTGGACGAAGTCTGGTTCCTCGAAACGCCGCCCGAACTCCGCCTGAAGCGGCTGGTGGACCGCCACGTATCCTTCGGAATGGACCGGGAGGCAGCCCAGGCCTGGGCCACCGGCCCCGACGAAGCCAACGCCGTACTGATCCAGGCCACGCGCCCGGGCGCGGACCGCGTCATCCCCTGGCGATAGACCATCTTTTGCAGGAGCAGGAAACGAACAGGAGCACCTATGGCAAACGCACCAACTGACCACGGCCACACTGTCCATCTCGGTGACGGGCTGGCAGTCAGCCCCCTGGGCTTCGGCGGCATGGCCCTCACCCCTGTCTACGGCGAGGTGGACCCCGCGGAGGCGCTCCGGACACTGCATCACGCCGTCGACGCCGGCGTCAGCTTCATCGACACCGCGGACATCTACGGCGGGGGCAGCAACGAGGAACTGATCTCCCAGCTCCTCAAGCAGCGCCGCGGCGAGGTCCAGCTGGCCACCAAGTTCGCGCTGGTGGGCACGCCAACGGACGGCTACACGGACATCCGCGGCGACGCCGCCTACGTCCGGGAGGCGGTGGACCGGAGCCTGCAGCGGCTGGGCACCGACGTGATCGATCTGTACTACATGCACCGCCGCGACGTCCGGGTCCCCATCGAGGAGACCGTGGGGGCCATGGCGGAGCTGGTGCAGCAGGGCAAGGTCAAGCACCTGGGCCTGTCCGAAGTGACCGCCCGGGAGCTTCAGGACGCGGCAGCGGTCCACCCGATCGCCGCGGTCCAGAGCGAATGGTCCATCTGGAGCCGGGACGTGGAACGCAACGTAGTTCCCGCGGCCAAGAGCCTCGGCGTGGGATTTGTCCCGTACTCCCCCCTGGGCCGCGGCTTCCTCACCGGCACCGTTGACACCGCGAGCCTGGGCGAGAAGGACTTCCGGCGGAATATCCCCCGCTTCGCCCCCGATGCCGCCAGCGCCAACCAGGCGGTGGTGGACGCCATCAAATCCGTGTCGGACCAGCTGCAGGCGACGCCCGCGCAGGTGGCCCTGGCGTGGCTGCTGGCCCAGGGCAGGCGGCTCGGCCTGCCGGTCGTCCCCATCCCCGGCACGCGCAAAGCGTCCCGGATCGACGAAAACCTGGGTGCCCTGGCTTTGCACCTGACCCCGGCGCACCTGGAGGCGCTCGACGCAGCCTCGGACGCCGTCGTCGGCTCCCGCTCCGCCGACCCCAGCTGGGTGTCGCAGGGACGGGAATAAGCCTTCTGTCCAAGACCCCACCCCTCAACAACGCCAAGGAGAGCCCCATGCCTGCCATCGTCCACTTCGAAGTCCAGATCGACCCCGCCCGCTGCGACGACGCGGCCAAGTACCTGTCCGAAACCCTCGCCGCCACCCGTGCCTGGCCCGGCAACCAGGGCATCGAAGCGCTCGTTGACGACGCCGATCCCTGCCACATCCTGGTGGTGGAAACCTGGGCCACCGCGCAGGACCACGACGACTATGCCGCCTGGCGCAAGACCCCGGAGGGGCAGAACAGGCTGCGCGACATCCTGGCCGAACCGCCGTCCAAGCAGGTGTACTCCACCACCATGCCCCTCGACCTGCAGCCGTCCCAGGGCTAGGCCATGGACTCACTTCTCTACGACCTGCCGGCCATCACCATCCGCAGCATTTCCGTCAGCGAAATGGACAACAACGTGTACCTGCTGACGGCCAAGGAGAGCGGCGCCCAGCTGCTGATCGACGCCGCCGACGACCTGCCAGCCATCAAGCAGTTGCTCACGGACGGGGCTGGCGACACCGGCGCCCAGGCGCACCTCGCCGTGATCGCCACCACCCACCAGCACTGGGACCACGTGCGGGCCCTGAAGGAACTGGTGGCGGCAACCGGGGCGCAGACCGCTGCCGGAGCGGACGACGCCGATGCGCTGCCGGTCCCGGTGGACGCGCGGCTTGGGCACGGGGAGAAGGTAGCCGTGGACGGCTTTGAGCTCACTGCGGTCCACCTGCGCGGCCACACACCGGGCTCGATCGCGTTCGTATACCAGGACGCGGACGGGCCTGCGCACATTTTCTCCGGAGACTCGCTGTTCCCGGGCGGGGTGGGCAACACCCAGAAGGACCCGGAGCGGTTCGCCCAGCTCCTGTCCGACGTGACCGGGCGGCTGTTCGGCACGTACCCGGATACCGCCGTCGTGCATCCCGGGCACGGCAAGCCCACGACGCTGGGTGCCGAGCGGCCGCACCTGGAGGAGTGGCGTGCCCGCGGCTGGTAGCAGCTGAAAGCACAAAAAGGCGGGCTCAACCGTGTGGTTGAGCCCGCCTTTTTAGTGGCTAGCGGCCGCGGCGCTCGTTTGACGCCGGGGCGGATGCGCGGCGGGGGCCGCTGCGCGCGGGACGGCCGGAGCCGTTGCCAGAACCGCCGCTGCCCGAGCCGTAGGAGCCACCCGAGGTTCCGCCGGTGTTGGAGGACCAGACAGCCTTCGAACCGCCGGTGGCACCTGCAGCTGCACGCTGCCCGGTGGCCGGGCGGCCGCTGCGCTGGCCACTGCCTGAGGCGGGGCGGCCGCTCGACGCCGGGCGGCCGGTTCCGCCGCGGGGGGCGGCGCTGCGGGTGATGCGGGAGTCGCCGCGACCCTCTGCTGCACGTCCGTCCGATCCGCGGCCAGCCGATGAGCGGCCACCTGCCGCGGGGACGTCGTTCCGGTGGGTGCCGGCGGCGGTTCCCCGGCCGCGGGCGTTGCGGCGGGCAGCAGCTGCTGCCACAGCACGGTCCTCGTTCTGCTCCGCATTGCGGTCGAATGCTGCCCGGGCTTCCGTGCGGCCCTCGAAGGCGACAGCCCGGCGCTCGGCGCGGGGGACATCGGTGCGGGCGGGTTCGGCCGAAACCTTGCCGCGTCCGCCACGTCCACCACGACCTCCGGCTGACGGTGCAGCCTGGCGGCGTGCACGCTTGCGCTCGGCGTTGGCACCGGTGGAGGTGCCGCCGCCCTGCTTGGGGCCCTTGGCGGCCAGCAGCGCGGCGCGGGTGCGGGGGTCGACCTTTTCGGCAATGTCACCGACGAGTTCGGCCACGATGGGCGAGCTGGCCGTGACGCGTTCGAAGCTGACGTCAACACCGGCGGCCTTCATGAGCTTCTTGACGTCGGTCTGCTGCTCCGGCAGGGTCAGCGTGACCACGGTGCCGTCGGAGCCGGCACGCGCGGTGCGGCCGGAACGGTGCAGGTAGGCCTTGTGCTCGGTGGGCGGATCCACGTGGATGACCAGCTCGACGTCGTCAACGTGCACACCGCGGGCGGCGACGTCGGTGGCCACCAGGACGCGGACGTCGCCGTTGGAGAACTCGGCGAGGTTGCGGTCGCGGGCGTTCTGCGACAGGTTGCCGTGCAGGTCAACGGCGGGGATGCCGGCGTCGGTGAGGGTCTTGGCCAGCTTGCGGGCGTGGTGCTTGGTCCGCATGAAGAGGACGCGGCGGCCGGCACCGGAGGCGAGCTCCACGATCAGCTGCTTCTTGACGGTCTGGTCGTTCACCACGAGCACGTGGTGTTCCATGGTGGTCACCGCGGCCTGCGGGTCATCCACGGAGTGCGTCAACGGGTTGGACAGGTAGCGCTGGACGATCTTGTCCACGCCGTTGTCCAGGGTGGCGGAGAAGAGCAGGCGCTGGCCCTGGCTGGGGGTCATGTCCATGAGCTTCTTGACCACCGGCAGGAAGCCGAGGTCCGCCATGTGGTCCGCTTCGTCAAGGACCGTGATCTCCACGGCCTCCAGGGTGAGGATGCGCTGGCGGATGAGGTCCTCCAGCCGGCCGGGGCAGGCAATGACAATGTCGACGCCGGCACGCAGCGCCTTTTCCTGCCGCGCCTGGGAGATGCCGCCGTAGATCACGATGGTGTTCAGCCCGGCGGCCTTTGCGAGCGGCTCGATGGTGGCGTTGATCTGCGTGGCCAGTTCACGGGTGGGTGCCAGGACCAGGCCCATGGGGCGGCCGGGCTTGCGGAAGTACTTGGCTTCCCGCTCAGCGAGTCTTGCTACAAGCGGGATAGCGAAAGCAATGGTTTTGCCGGATCCGGTCCGGCCGCGGCCCAGGACGTCACGACCGGAGAGCGTGTCCGGAAGGGTCTTCACCTGGATGGGAAACGGTTCAACGATTCCCTGCGCGGAAAGGGTGTCTGCAAGGGCCTTGGGAGTACCGAGGGCAGCAAAAGTAGTCATGTAGTTTTTACGGTCTTTCTGGCGGTATCCGGGCGGATATCGGCCCCCGATGCCGGTTGGACCAGGGGTTTCGCCGAAGAAAAGTCAGGTGGTCAACCGTGCCGCTGCAAATAAGGACAGCCGGCAGGGACCAAATGGAACGCGTTCATCGACGCAGGATGTGCCTCTCACATGAAGAAAGCCCACTCCCTGGAAAGGATCTCCAGATCAGGAGCAGGCGGCATCACTGCACATCAAGTTCCTCCAGTCTAGCATCCCGGCGCCGCTGCCCCCTCCTTCAGCTCCCGGCCGTTGCCTTCGGCAGTGCCGCGGGGCAGGCTGGACGCATGAGCGAAGAAGCGGCGCACCAGCATGCCATGCACGACGACGGCCCCTCACCTGACGGAGGAAATGGCGGCATCAGCGCCGCTTCCGCCTGGGACGAGCGGTACCGCACCAAGCCCCGGCTGTGGAGCGGCAAACCAAACCCGCAGCTGGTGCGGGAGGCGGGCGGCCTGAGGCCGGGCAAGGCGCTGGAACTTGGCTGCGGCGAAGGTGCGGACGCGATCTGGCTGGCGCAGCAGGGCTGGACGGTCACCGCCGTCGACGTTTCCGCGGTGGCGCTGGACCGGGCCCGGTCCCATGAGCTGGCCGAGCTGGCGCGCGAGAGCGTGCTGGCGTCGGAGGACAATATCGAAAGCCGGATCTCCTGGCAGCAGGCCGACCTGGAGCAGTGGCGGCCGGAGGGAACCTACGAGCTGGTGACCTCCCAGTTCCTGCACTCGCAGGAGCTCGACTGGCGGATTCCGCTGCGGACCGCGGCGGCGGCGGTCAAGCCCGGCGGCACCCTGCTGGTGGTGGGCCACCATCCGGACCGGTTGCCGCCGTGGGGCGCCGGGCACATGCACGGGGACATGTTCTATACCGGCGATGACCTGGTGCGGGAGCTGGGGCTGGGCGGCCCCGAATGGCAGCTGGAAGTCCTCACCACCCGTGAACGGCCCGTGACGGGTCCCGAAGGGCAGGAGGCCACCATCGCCGACGTCGTGCTGCGGGCCACGCGTCTTCCCTAGCTGCGGGTGGTGACCCGCGGCGCGACCAGCACCGCGGCGGCGCCTATCACCGCGGTAAGCCCGAAGACGCCCGCGAAGGACTGGACCGACGTCGTAAATGCCGCGAAGACGATGCCGGTGGCGGCCAGTGAAAGCGCCCCGCCCAGGGAGTCGGAGATGGACATCGCGGAGCTGTTGAAGCCTTCGTCCTCCTTGCTGGAGAGGGCCAGCGTCATCACGCTCAGGCGCGGGTAGAGCAGGCCCATCCCGCCGCCGGCGAGGGCCCAGCCGGCGATCGCCAGTGCGGCCGGCCAGTGCAGCGCCGTGGTGGCCAGGGCCAGCAGGACGGCGGCCAGGACCATCACGGATCCGGTCCGCACTGCAGACTGGTGCGGCAGCCTGGTGCCCAGCCGCCCCTGCACCGCGGCGGCGCCGGCCCAGGCCAGTGCCCCGCCCGTGAGGGTCAGGCCTGCCAGGGACGGCGGAAAGGCGTACTGGTCGATCAGCAGGTAGGGCAGGTAGACCTCGGCACCGAAGAAGGACGCCGACGCAAGCCCGCGGGCCAGGATCACGCTCGGCAGGCCGCGCCGGGCCGCGAGGGTCCCTGCGGGCACGAGCGGGCGGACCGCCAGCAGGGCCAGGACGACGGCGGCGACAGCCAGGACGGCGGTGGCGGCCGGGACCGCCGGAACGCGCACCTCGGCCGAGAGGTTCAGTCCCAGGACGGCGAGCGCTGCCAGGACGGCCCAGCCGAGCCGGTCCAGGGCCCACGGGACGGCGGGTGCGCTGGCCCGCTCCATCCCGCGCAGCAGCGGCACAATCATGGCCAGGGCGGGGACCACCAGCCCCACGACGCCCAGGAAAACCCAGTGCCAGCTGAAGACCTGCGCCACCAGGCCGGCGGCGAATGGCCCCACCAGCGACGGGACCACCCAGGCGGCCGAGAAGGCGGCGAAGATCCTGGGATGCAGCGGCCCCGGGTAGAAGCGCGCCACCAGAACGTACAGCGCCACGGTGAGGGCGCCGCCGCCAAGCCCCTGCACCAGCCGGCCGGCGACGAGCACCGGCATGGACACGGCGGTGCCGGCGATCAGCAGGCCCAGCGCGAAGAGGCCCACCGAGACGTACAGCGGTTTGGCCGGCCCTCGACGGTCGGACCAGTTGCCGGCCCCCACCATTCCGATCACGCCGGTGGCCAGCGGCCCCGCGAAGGCAAGCGCGTAGAGGCTCCCGCCGTTCAACTCCCGGCTGACCAGCGGCATGATGGTGGTAACGGCGAGGGATTCAAAGGCAGCCAGGAACACCAGGGCGCAGGTACCAACGGTCACCCAGAGGTACGGCGCCCGGAAGATCCCTGCGGCGGGATGGGTGGCTGGAAGGGTGGAGTCCCGCACTCCGGCTCCTAGTCCACGTACCGGGCGCGGCCGGAGCGGTAGCCGAACACGGCGGCCAGCAGGCCCACCACCGTGAACAGGATTCCGGCCGGCACGAACGATCCGGTGGCCTGGTGCAGTTGCCCCACCATCAAGGTCCCCGCGGAGCCCACTCCGTAGCCCACGCCCTGCATCATGCCCGAGAGGTGCGCGGCCGTGTGGCCGTCACGCGTGCGCAGCATGATCAGTGTCAGGGCGGCGGCAGTGAGGCTTCCCTGGCCCAGTCCCAGCAGCCCGGCCCACACCCACACCAGGTCCAGGGGTCCCAGGATGCTCAGCACGAAACCGCTGCCGGTCATCAGGGCCACCACGGTGTTGATGGCCCGCTGGTCCCGGAACCTGGCCGCCAGCGCCGGCGCGAACAGTGAGCCCAGCATCTGCAGCACGATGCAGACGGCCACGATGAGCCCGGCCGTCGCACCGTCCACGCCGCGTTCGCGCAGGATCGGCGCCAGCCACGCGAAACCGCTGAACGACATCATGGCCTGCAGCACCATGAAGATGGTCACCTGCCAGGCCACGGACGACCGCCACACATTCACGCCGTCCCTGACCGCCTGGTGCCGGATGCTTCCCTGGCGTACAGCCACGGGCAGGAAAAGGAGAAGCACGACGCCGGCAGGAACCGCCCACATCCACAGCGCTGCCGTCCACTCCCCCGTCGCCGTGTAGACCGGGTAGGTGAAGCCGGCACCCAGCGCGGCGGACGCACAGATGGCAGTCGTGTACAGCCCGCCCATCAGGCCGAGCCGGTGGGGGAAGTCGCGCTTCACCAGGCCCGGGAGGAGGACGTTGCACAGGGCGATGGCGGCACCGCAGGCTGCCGTGCCCGCGAGGAGCGCAGGCAGGTGCCCGGCACCTCCGCCCATCGCTGCCCCGAAGTCCACCGGACGCAGCAGCAGTCCAGATGTCAGCAATGCCATGGCGCCCAGCAGCACCCGCTCTGCGCCGAACCGGCGGGCCAGGACCGGGGCCAGCGGGGCGAACACGCCCAGGAGCGTCACTGGCACGGTAGTCAGCACCACCACGGACCAGCCCGGCAGCCCGGCCTGGGAGGCCACCTCCGGCAGGACAGCGGAGAAACTGGAAAAGACGCTGCGCAGGTTCAGCCCGATCAGGACCAGGCACACGCCCAGGTAAGTGAGGGCCCGCCGGCTGCCGACGCGGGTGGGTCCAGCGGGGGGAAGCTCATCAATTTCGGCATCCACCAGCGTGCTGGGATCCACCAGGCTGCTGCCCGTCCGGGCCCGGCCCTGGCCGTCTTCGAAGACAGCCCCCCGCCGTTGGTTCCCTGGCCCGGCATTCGTTGCGTCCATCATCCCCACATTCTCGCAGGCGAGCGCAGGCGGGGTTTTCCACATACGGCAGGACGTACCTTCTGGTGCCTGGCCACGCTCCCTACGTTGGAACCAGCCGCGGTTGCCCGGACCGCCGCACCGATCGAAGGAGCGCCATGGAAACCACCCCGCCGCAGGAACCCCGCCCCGCACCCCTGGGGGACTTTCGGGAGGCGCCCGGGCAGCAGCAGGAGGGTGCGCCCGCGAACAAGGGACCAACCAGCCTGGTCCTGGCGATCCTTGCCCCGTTAAGCATGTTCCTCACCGGGCCGTTCGCGGGGCTGGCTATGCTGCTGACCCACGGGGACGATGGGTACTCCCGGACACCATGGGTGGCTCCCCTCGTGCTGTTCAGCCTCCCCCTCCTCTTTGGCACGCTCGCCCTCCGGCTGGCCTTGCCCGCCTTGAAAGGATCACCGCGGAACTCCGGCAACTGGTCCGCCGCGGCAGTTTCCCTGTGCATTTGCGGCCTGGTGTTTGTCCTCGCCTTGGGCCCTGCGCTCAGCCTCACGGGCCTTTTCTAACCCGGCACCGCGCCTCGAACCGACGCACGCCCGAACCTGGCATAACACCGGAGCGGATTAAACAAATATGCACGGATCCCGGCCCGGCTTTTGCTCCGGCCGGCTCGAGCGCCGGCCCCGCTGCCTGCCTGGCCTTCAGCGGCGCTATTCTGGAAAGGATGAGCGAATCCCCGGAAAACCCCCAGCAGCCGCATGTCCCGAGGCCCGTCACGCCCGGGACCCAGGCTTCCTTCGGCACCTACGGCGGGCGGCCGGTCAGCTTCGTGCGCCGCGGCACCCGGCTGCAGGGACGCCGGCAGGCAGCCTGGGCCGAACACGCCGAGCGCTGGGCGGTCGACGTTCCGCGGCACGTGGCCAACACCTCCGTCCACCCCGACTACACATTCGACGCCGCGGCCGAGTTTGGCCGCGAGGCACCGCTCATCGTGGAGATCGGTTCCGGCCTGGGCGACGCCATCTGCCACGCCGCCGAGCAGAACCCCGACACCAACTTCCTGGCCGTCGAGGTGTACACCCCCGGACTGGCCAACACCATCATCAAGATCAACAACCGCGGCCTGGACAACGTGCGGGTTGTCGAGGCCAACGCCCCCGAAGTCCTGGCCACCATGCTGCCGGAGGGCTCGGTCACCGAACTCTGGGTGTTCTTCCCGGACCCCTGGCACAAGTCCCGGCACCACAAGCGCCGCCTCATCCAGCCCGAATTCGTCCAGCTGGCCGCACGCGTGCTGAAGCCGGGCGGACTGTTCCGGATCGCCACGGACTGGTCCAATTACGCCATCCACGTCCGCGATGTCATGACCGGCTCCGCGGAGTTTGAGAACCTGCACACCGGCGAGCGCCGCGGCCCGGAAAGCCCGCTGACCCACGTGTGGCAGTCCGGCGTTGAATCGGTCGTGGGCGGCGCGCCGGTACGCGAGGGCCGTGCACCGGTCAGCACCGGGCATACAGGACCCAACGAAGGGGTGGACGAGACCGGCGGCTGGGCTCCCCGGTTCGAAGGCAGGATCCGGACCAGCTTTGAGGCCAAGGCCCACGAGGCCGGGCGCCTGATCTTCGACCTCTGCTACCGCCGCAGCTGACGTCGCTGCCCTGCCGGGTCGGCCGGTCCCGCTGGGCCGGCGGTCCAGGGGGCCGGCGGTTCAGGGGACGGCCCAGAAGGCTGTTCAGCCGACGCTGATGCCCGCGACGATCTCTTTGAGCATGCCCAGCCGCGGCTCGGCTTCGGCGTCCAGGTATGGCCAGATGACCACCACGCCGATGAAGCGCCCGCTTTCCCACACACCAACGGTGGCCGCCACCTTCGCCGCCCCGTCGCCGTCGTCATATCCCACCACCACGGCGTACGCGGCTTTGCCGGGCAGGTCCAGCTCGCCCTCGGCCAGGAGGGTGCCCGCGCGCTCCTCGAGGTAGAAGCCGGACATCAGGTGCGCCCAGCCGTTGGCCTGCGGCGCATCCTGCACCGAGGTGTCGTCCTTGATGACGGTGACCAGGACACCGCCCAGCAGCCCGTACTGTTCGCTGTTGGGCCCGGCCGTGGAGTCTTCCAGGACCTGCGTGTGCTCGGGGAAATCGGCGGTGAAGCCCAGCGGGGATTCGATGTGCACTGACATTGGTTCAGAGCCTCTCGAGCTTGGTGTCGTTGGGGACTTTATAGTACGTGGACACGTTGGTGGTGGCCTGGTTCTCGGTCTTGACGTCCACCTCGCCGACCTTCACGTCGAACCCGGCCTCATTGGTGGCGGTCACCACGGAATTGACCTGGACGGTGGCGGACCCTGCCTCGTACAGCCTGGCCGCGTCGCGGGCGGCGCCGGCCTCGTTCCCCAGCGCAACATTGCGCAGGTAGCTGTCGATGACCGGCTGGTTCCCGGGCGAGTAGTCGATGTCGATCCTGACCGTGCCCTGGGTCCCGGCCGTAACCGTGGAATCGAACTTGGCGGCCTCGGTCTTCACGCCGGACGTGACGCCCTGGGCCACCGTCCCGTCCATGGACACGGAGACGGAGTCGATGTTGTTGCCCTTGTCCAGGTTGACCTGCAGCCCGCCCTTGCCGGAAGCCTCGAAGACCCGGCCGTCCAGGTTGAGCTTGCCCTGGGCGGAGACCTCGCCGCTGGCGGTGGACGTGCCGTCCGTCAGGTTCCGTTCGTAGGCCAGGTCAAGCTTCGCCCCGCCGGACGCCGTCCCGGCCTCGCCGGAGGCTTCCAGCGAGAAGGTTCCCTTGGCCTTGTCCGTCTGCCCGGTGGAACCGTTGTCGTTCGCGGCATCATTGATGGTGTCCAGGATGTACCCGGGCGGGTTGCCGGCCACGTCCTTGATCTCGCCGATGCTGTCCGGCGGGAGGTCCCGGTACATCTGCTCCCGGGCAGCCATGGCTTCCTCCACGCTGGCGAACTGGTACTCGCGCGAGACCTCTCCGGTGAGGGTAGCCCCCGCCGTGCCGGTGGTGTCGTTGACGCCCAGGCCCATGTTTCCGTAGACCTTCATGGTTGCGGATCCGTCAGCGTTTTCCACCACCTCGGTTCCCACTTCGGCCCCGCCGTGGACCCAGGCCACCCGGGCTTCAATGGACGCTTTGCCGGTCTCGGTATAGACCGGGATGTCTGCCCGGGCCAACTCCTGGAGGTGCTCTTTGGCGAGCCGCTGCGCGGCGGCGGGGATGCCGCCGTCCATCCGCATGAGGCCTTCGGCGAAGGGGCCGTCGCTGCCCTCGCCCTCAATCAGGTACTTCCGGTCCGCGGCCGACAGGCTGTCCCACCATTTGGCCTGCTCCTCGGGGCTGGCATGCAGCATCCGGTCCAGGCCGGTTTCCAGTTCCTTCCGGTGCTCGGCCGCCTCCTGCGCGGCCTCGGCCTTCTCCTGCAGCCACTCCCTGGCCTGGGACGCCAGCGAGGTGAGCCGGTCCCAGGTGCTGCTTGGGGAACTTCCGGAATTGGCGGCGGAGGCCTTTTCCTGCTCGTCGGCGTGCTTCAGGAGGATCTTCGAGTTCTGCCGCAGGCTGGCGACCACCTTGTCCAGGCTGGGCCTGTGGCTCCCGGTCCATTCCTGCCGGAAGAGGTCACCGTCGCGTCCCTTCCACGGTGCCGACTGGATCTGGCTTTGCAGGGAACCTGCACGGCTGCTCAGCAGGGCCGCTGCCTGCTCGGCCGCCTTGGCCAGCGCCCGCAACTGGCTGGTGTCAGCGCCGTAAAAAGTCATGGTGTCCCCCGGAGAAGTGTGCGGTGCGTTTCGATCACTGGTCTTTATGGTGGCATAGGCACCATGAGGCGGCGATGGGGAACCCTCCCCATGCTGTCCCGGCGCAGGTGCCCGTGGCACGATTACCTGTATAACAAGGGCACGCACTCCAGCGCAGCCGCGCATGTCCAAAAGGAAATGACGATCAAAAAGGAATTGAAACAGGTCGTTGACACGGCCGAGGACCTCACGAATTCCCGCACCCTCGAGGTTCTGGCCAGGACCGGTTTTGCGGTCAGCGGCATCCTGCACCTGCTCGTGGGTGCCATATCCATCCGGCTGGCAGCGGGTGGCACGGGCAGCGCGGATTTCAGCGGTGCGGTGGCCGAACTGGCCACCATGCCCGTTGGTCCGTTCCTGCTGTGGGGCAGCTTCGGCGCCTGCGCCGCGCTGTCGCTCTGGCAGGCCGGTGATGCGATCTTCGACTTCAACCACCAAGCGACCAAGACAAAGATCAAGAACAAAGCAAAGGCCAGCCTGCAGGCGATCGTGTACGGCGTCCTTGCCCTGACCCTGTGGCACTTCGCCACAGGCACCGGGACGGGCGGAGACAACCGCAAGGCCACCAGCGACTTCACCGTCTCCATGATGGAAGCGCCCGGCGGGGTGGCGCTGCTGGTCCTGGTCGGCCTTGCCGTCGCCGTTACGGGCGTGGCCTACGGCATGCGGGGGCCAAGGAAGTCATTCGAGAAACAGCTGCGGATGCCGGAGCGCGGTGCGGCCCGGGTGGCGGTGACGAGTCTTGGCGTGGCCGGTTACCTGGCGAAAGGGATGGTCCTGCTGCTGACCGGCCTGCTGATCGTCATCGCCACGATCAAAGAGCATCCGGAGGATTCCACGGGACTGGACGGGGGCCTTCGGGCCCTCCGCGACCAGCCACTGGGTCCATATCTCCTCGCAGCAGTGGGGGCCGGGCTGGTCTGCTATGGCGCCTACATGATCATGCGCGCCCGGCTGGCCAGAATGACCAAGTAACCGCCTGCGCGGTGGCTAGGGTGGGAACATGCCCCAGGTACGTGCCGAACGCCTCATCCGGATCGACCCGGAGACAGCCTTCGCCCTTTCCCAGACCACAGGCGGTTTCCGGCTTAAGTGGGACCCCTTCATCTCCGCGCAGGGCTTCCTGGACGGGGCGGAAGCGGCGGGCAAGGGCGTCCGCACCCGGACCAGGTCGCGGCTGGGCCTAATCATGGTCAGCGAGTATGTTTCCTATGCCCCGCCTCGGAATGTGGGCATGACCATGGTGGCCGGGCCGTGGTTCTTCGCCAACTTCGGCGGCGGCTGGCGTTTCACGGCGGACGACGGCGGCACGCGGGCAGTCTGGAAGTACACCTTTTCGTGCCGGCCGGCTTTGCTGCGGCCTGTGATGGAGTGGATCGGTGCCCGGCTGCTGGGGCATGAGATCGAACGGCGGATCGAGGCGTTCGCCCGCGCATGCGAGGACGACGCCCTGCTGGCGGAGTTCCGGGCGCTCAACTCCTAGGACCACCCGGCGGCTAGGGAACGGCGATCACGGCCACCGCGCGCTGGGTGCCGTCCCGCAGTTCGACGCTCGAGATGCTGGCGAGCTGGATGGGCGTTGCCCCGGTGATCTTGACCTTTCCGCTGGGGGTGGCTGTCCAGGCGCAGGCACGGTCCTCGCCGCCGGCCCGGTCCCGGACCCACAGCGACAACGTGCCCTGGGACGGCAGGCTGCTCCCGCTGACCGCCAGTTCGGTGCCCCAGGTCTTCCTGGCCATGTCGATATTGACCTGCAGCCCGCTGCCGGCAGCCACGGAGTAGGTGGCATCCGGCTGCGGCGGACGGACGAGCAACGGGCCCACGGCAAGGCCCACTGCCAGGCACGCAGCGGCGACGGCCCCCGCCAGCGCCGCCCACCGCCGTCGTACTTTCCGGCGCCGGCGTGCCAGTTCATCGAAAAGCTGCACGGGGACGCTGGCCGGGACTGCCCCGCTGCCGCCGGAAGCGGCAGTGAGGGCCACGGCGTCCGGCACGGGAAGGGCGTCCAGCAGCATGGGAACTTTCTCCAGCACCGCCAGTTCCTTCCGGCAGGCAGCACAAGCCTGCAGGTGCGATTCGAACAGGGCGGCGTCTGCCGCGTCCAGGCCACCCAGCACGTAGGCACCCATCAGGTAGTGCGGGTCTGCCGTGTTCACCGTTCCACCCCCATCTCGTCCAGGACGGTGCGCAGTGCCCGCAGGGCGTAGAACGCCCGGGACTTGACCGTTCCGGCGGGAATGTTGAGCTGGACCGCGGCCTCGTTAACGGTAAAGCGGCGGTAGTGCAGGGCCACCAGGACCTCGCGGTGCTCCCTGCTCAAACGCAGCAGTGCCTCCTCCATCAGGACCCGGTTGAGCAGCTCGTCGGCGCGCTCCACCACATCGGCGGGGTCGGTGAGGCCGCTTTCCAGCGCCTCGTGCGGGCGGCGCTGGCTCCGCCGGTAATTGTCGATCATGATGTTCCTGGCCGTTCGGTACAGATAGCTGCGGAAGCTGCCAGTGATGTCCGGGGCATGCTGCCAGACCCGCAGGACGGTTTCCTGCACCACGTCCTCGGCTATCTGGGGGTCGCGGGTGGCGCCCAGCACAAAGCGGCGCAGGGCATCGCCGTGCTCGCGGTAGATGGCCTCCACCACGTTCTCGTCGAGTGGCATGCCACTCCTCCCGTTCCCGTGCCTGCGTCCTGTGCTGTTAGACGCCGGACAGCCCGAAATGGTTCACCGTGGCAGGCTTCCACTGACCGGGGCCGCACTGAACCATTCTTCACCCGGGAGCGTCGTATGGGTTAGCGTCCGGCGATCCGACGCCGGGCCCCAGCCCAGGAGCACACCATGAAGAAAACCATCGGGGCAGGATTTGCCGTCCTGGCCCTGGCGGCGGCCCTGGCCGCCTGCGGCAGCAACAGCGGAAGCACCACGGCCAGCAGCCCGGCCACCAGTACCGCGGCAGCCAGCGGCACTGCCTCCCCGACAGCAGCGGCGTCCGGGTCCGGATCGGCGCAAGCCAGCGCAGCGGCTGAGCTGATGACGGCGTCCTCGTCAGCGGGCACCATCGTGGTGGATGCGAAGGGTATGAGCGTCTACTTCTTCACGAAGGATACGAAGGGTTCCGGGACGAGTGCCTGCACGGGCGCGTGCCTGGTGCAGTGGCCTCCTGTGACCACCACGTCCGCAACACCCAGCGCGTCGGGGGTGACCGGAACCTTGGGCACCATCACGACTCCTGACGGCAAGAAGCAGGTGACCCTCAACGGCATGCCGCTGTACTACTTCGCCAAGGACACCAAGGCGGGCGACGTCCTGGGCCAGGGCGTCAACAACGTCTGGTACCTCGCGAATCCTTCCGGTGACATGATCAAGCCGGCAGGCGGCCAGACCTACTGACGCTGCCTTCGGGCAGCGGCACTACCGCAGCGGAACGTCCGGGATCTTGCTGGGCAGCGGCATCTCCGTCGGGGCGGGAACGGGCAGCTTCGGGGCCTCATCGAGGCCCTTCCTGACGTCCTCCGCGACGGAGCCCGGCGTTGTCGGCTGCGCGGGGTTCTTCCCGCCCGGTTGTCCGTGCGTGGGAGCATTGCCCGGCCGGCCCGGCGCGGTCGACGGCGTCCCGGCAGCGGGGGCCGGCGCGGTTGCCGCGGCGGTGGGGACGGCGTCCGGGCTCGTTGACGGTGCCGGGGCAGCCGGACGGGGAGCCGGCACATCGCCGCCGGTGCTTCCCGTGGGCGCTGCGGAAGTCCCGGTCACGAACGACGTGACGGCCTGGTTCAGCTGGGCGAAGGAGTCGCGGAGGCCCTGGTCGGAGGCGACGGCGACCGCACCGCCGGCGGCGAGCGAGGCAGCCACCGACAACGTGGTCAGCGTGATGCGGCGCTTCGCCCTGCGGCGGGCCGCCAGCTCGTCGGCCGGGCGCCCGGCATGGCGCATGGCGGCGGGTTGGGCGGTGGCCGGTTCCACGACCTGCAGGTCGACGGCGGTCAGCGTTGCCGTTGCCGGGCTGGCGGCGCGGGCAGTGCCGGCACCGGCCATCAGCGCGGCGACGTCGGCAGACGGCGCGGGCGCCTGCGCTGCCAGCGCACGCAGCTGGAGCAGGGCGGGACGAAGCTGGCCGTCGTCGTCCAGGTCCGCTTCGAGCAGGAGCTGGTCAACGAACCGGTCGTTGCGGGAGCCTGCGGTGTCACTCATTGTTCGCCTGGTTTCTTTTGAGCGTTTGTGCCTTGAGGTTTTGGAGGGCCCTGCGCTGGAGCTGCTTGACGGCTCCGGCACTCTTGCCCATGATGGCGGCCACCTGGTCGATGGACAGGTCGGCCACGACGCGAAGGGCCAGGACCTCCTGGTGTTCCTCGCTGAGTCCTTCCAGCATGGCTTCCGCGCCGCTGGCCAGTTCGACGGCATGGTCCTCCGCGGAGGGCGTGGTCCGGCCGTCCGTCAGGGGGTCATACGGGGTGAGCTGCGGCCGGCGTTCCAGCCGGCGGTAGTGATCCACCATGCGGGCGTGGGCAATCGAGAAGAGCAGCGATTTGGCGCCCTGCACCCCGCCGGTGAGGCTGCCGATCCTGGGGTAAAAAGCCAGGAAAACGTCCTGGGTGACGGCCTCGGGATCATCGAGCCCGCGCGCCTTGAGGTACCCCTGTACCGGGCCGGCGAAGGTGCGGTAGGCAACGTCGAACAACACGGCCGGATCCGTCCCGGCCGTGTCGTCGAATATGTCAATCTCGTCCTGGGCCAAAGTGTCCAGCACCAGCGGCTCCTCCATCGCGGGGGGCGCATGCCACTCCCGGTTTCCGGCGCGGACTGCCCGCCCCCATGGTTTTCCGGCTGCCTCGTTGCGGGTCTTTCCGGGCTGCTGCCCGGCTGCCTGGACTGCGGCTGCAGCCGCAGTCCAGACTAGGCCAACTGTCTTAGCGGACAGAAACCGACGGAGCGTGGACCGCGTTGCCCCCGGCCGGAACAGCAGGCACGGCAGGAACGGCGGGCTCGCCGTCGACGCCCGGAACGGCAGGAACAGCCGGAACCGCGGGGGCGGACGGAACAGCCGGAACCTCGGGACGCTCAACCTTTGCGGAGGCGGAGCCCTTCGCTTCGGCGCTGCCCTTGGCGGCGGCCTCAGCCTTGGCTACGACATCGGTGCAGTAGCTCTCGATGTTCGCGTCACCCTTGGCGGCGATGGACAGCGAGGAAAACGCCTTCGAGGAAGCGTCCAGGCCGCCGTTGGTGTACGCGGTGCAGAGGCCCAGGGCGGCGGGACCGGCGGCGTCCACTGCGGTGTTGGCGTCAGCGGAGGCCGAGGTGCTGGCGGTGGCCCCGCTTTCGGAAGCCTCCGCCGTGGCGCCGGTCTCTGCTTCAGCAGTCGCGGTGGCGGTTGCGGTTGCGGTTGCGTCCGCTGCGGCCTCGGCTGCCTGCTTCGGGGCCGGGGCACCAAAGAGTTCGTGGGCGGTCTGCTGGGCTTCGGTGGGGAGGACACCCGAGACAGCGGCGGCACCGGTGCCTCCTACAGCCAGGGTTCCTGCTGCCAGGACTCCAGCGGCAACTTTGCTGGTGGCGAGAACGGTGAACACAGACATCTTTACTTCTCCAAACCTTGACGACACGTCCTACTGGATCCGGCTGGCGGACCCATCACCTGCTATATCGCCCCGGACCCCGCAAAGGTTACGGCCGGCAGGGATTCAGTCGATGAACGCGTCCGCAAGCAGGTCCGCGACCACCCTGGCCCGGCGCTCCTCCAGGTCCGGGATCCGGGCGGCCAGGTGCTGGATGTAGGCGCCCACTTCTTCGTCGTCGAGGACCAGCAGGTCCGCCTGCCGGCACAACCAGGCCGCGTTGAGCGCGGTGATGTTTTCACGTTCCAGCAGTTCCTCGAACTCGCCGTCGAGCTCCTCCATCCGGAGGACGCCGTCGGGAATGTCTCCCCGCTCGTCCGGTGTGCCGTCCAGGTAGTGCACGGCATCTTCGTCGGACAGGCTGTCGTACGCCTCGACCGTGCGGTTGAAGAGGTCCAGGTGGGCGGCCGCCCCCATGCCCGCCATGCCTTCCCGGATCAGGGTGTCCGTCTCCGCGCGGTCCCCTGCGGTGAAGACGTACTGCGCGAACCCGCCCTCCAGTGCCTGGCTGAGGTAGAAATCCACGTAGTAGCTGCGGACTGCTGCCGGGGACATCTCCTCCAGGTGCAGGAGGGCGGCATGCATGGCGTCCACCACGCTGACGTTGGCCGCCACCGCTTCCTCGCTGCCGGCTTCGACGCTGCTGCTGGTCAGGACGACGGGCTGCTGGCTGGTGATCATGGGAATCCTTACTGCTGGTACTGGTGGCGCTGTGGACGCCTTCACGGTACGGCCGCCAGTTCACGCCAGTGCTGGAGAAAAAATGAACGCCAGGCGAAGTTTCCGGGTCTGTTGGGGAACCTCCGGCGGCAGGCGGCGCGGCCATGGGCTGCCGCCCGGCGAACTAAGATGGATCAGATAACCACCCACCGGACCCGGCTCCGCCGTGGCCTGCTGAAAGTAGCGTTCCATGCCAACCCAACCGGACGAAAGTGCGGCCCTGGCAATACAGACTCCCGCGATCAACGACCGCTCCCTCGCGGCCGGGCTGGCCTATGCCATGGCCAGCCGCGTCTCGGGGATATCGTTCGACGCCGGGACGGGGCTGATGCTGGGCAAGGTCCGGGGAGGCGCGGACGTTCCGTACTCCACCACGGCCAAGCTGGTCCGGCGCGGGGGCGGCTGGAGCTGCACCGTAGGCGTGTGCAGCTGCCCGGTCCGCAAGGACTGCAAACACGTGGCGGCACTGCTCTTCGCGGCGGAGGACAACCCGGCCATCCGCGTCCAGTTGCTAACTCCGTCGGCGTCAACCCAAGTGTCCCACGCGCCCTCCGCAGCCCTTTCGGACTGGGAACAGGCACTGAGCCCGCTGATCTCCCAGCCCGGTACCACGCCCTCGGCCGCCGGCGTTCCCCTGGCGCTGCAGTTCGAGATTGAAGAACCGCCGCCGCACTTTTCCTACACCGGCCGCCGGGATCCGGTCCGCGGCGTCCGCCAGCTCAAGGTCCGGCCCGTCATCATGGGCGCCAAGGGCAAGTGGATCCGCGGCGACGTTTCCTGGAACACCCTGAGTTACCTGAACTTCCGGCGCGAATCGAACCAGGCGCATGTTGAGTGGCTGCAGGAGTTCCTGGCCGGCCATTCCTCCTCCGCCAGCCGGATCCACAACTCCGCCGGACTGTGGCTGGGCCTGAACTCCTACGCGGGGAAGAACCTCTGGGGCCTGCTGTCCGATGCCAAAAAGATCGGACTCGCCCTGGTCCACTCGCGCGGCAGCGAACCGGTCCGGCTCGCGGAGGCCCCCGCCGCCGTCGGGCTTTCCCTGAGCCGGTACGGCACGCCCGTGGCCGAACCGGGCAGCGCTGAAGGCGGTGCCGCGGCGCCCTCCCCGGAAAAGTCCGACGGCGGGCTCGAGCTGGCGCCGACCATCACCGTTGAGGGCGAAGAGGTTGATCCGGCATCCGTGGGGACGATCGGCCGCCCGGCCCACGGCATCTTCTTCACCACAGGTGAGGCCTCGCTCCCCGGGGTGCCCGACCCCGACGGCCTCATCACCCTGGCGCCGCTGGAGAGCGGGCTCAGTGCGGAGCTGCTGGCGTTCGTCACGGCCGGGAGCCACCTGCATATTCCGGCCAAGGACGAGACGCGCTTCCTCACTAATTTCTATCCCAAGCTCAAGCAGACCGCCCGGGTCAGCGCGCGGGACGAGTCCGTGGAGCTGCCGGAGCTGGCTGTTCCCACCCTGTCCCTGCTGGCCAACTACGGGGCCGACCACCGGGTCCGGCTGCATTGGGAGTGGCACTACCGGACCGGCAAGCTGGTCACGGCGCAGCCCCTGTGGCGGCACCCCGGCGATGCCGGCTACCGCGACGACACTGCGGAATCCCGCATCCTGGAAGGCGTCGGCCAGCCGTGGGAGGTGGTGGCCGCCCTGGGCGAATCCGCCACCGGCGGCTGGGGTACGCCCCGGCTGGCGGCATCGGCCGAGCTGACGGGCCTGGACACGCTGGCGTTCACCGAGGAAGTGCTGCCGCGCCTGCGCGAGGCTCCGGACGTCGAGGTGGAGACGGCGGGTGACATCGCCGACTACCGGGAGGCCGGGGAAGCCCCCGTGGTCTCCATCTCCACCAAGGCCACCGAGCAGCGGGACTGGTTCGACCTCGGCATCCAGATTTCCCTGGAAGGCCAGCCGGTCTCCTTCGCCGCGGTGTTTTCCGCCCTCGCCGCCGGCCAGACCAAGATGCTGCTGCCCAGCGGCGCCTACTTTTCACTGGACCTGCCGGAACTGCATCAGCTGCGGGCCCTGATCGAGGAGGCCCGCTCGCTGCAGGACACCAAGGACGCGCCGCTGCAGATCAGCCGCTTCCAGGCAGGGCTGTGGGACGAATTGGCGCAGCTGGGCATCGTCGACCAGCAGGCGGCAGCGTGGCGGTCGACGGTGGGCGGGCTCCTGGAAGGCGGCACCGACGGGCTGCCACTGCCATCGTCCCTGAACGCCGAGCTGCGCCCGTACCAGCTGGAGGGCTACAACTGGCTCTCCTTCCTCTATAAGCACGGCCTGGGCGGCGTCCTCGCGGACGACATGGGCCTCGGCAAGACTGTCCAGGCGCTGGCACTGATGTGCGCGGCGAAGGAACTGGCCGTTGAAACTGCCGCGGCGGCCGCGCCACGGGACCACGCGTCCGAAGACCACGCCGACGGCGGTGCTGCCGCCACGTCCGCAGGCCGGCCCGCCGCCGTCGCGCCTTTCCTGGTGGTGGCGCCCACCAGCGTGGTGGGCAACTGGGCCCTCGAAGCCGCCCGGTTCGCCCCCGGCCTCACCGTCCGGACTGTCGGTGAGACGTTCGGCAAGAGCGGGCTGGACCCGGTGGAGTCCTTGGGCGGGGCCGACGTCGTCATCACCTCCTATGCCCTGTTCCGCATCGACTACGACTCCTATGCCTCCCTGCGCTGGGCGGGCCTGGTCCTGGACGAGGCGCAGTTCGTGAAGAACCACCAGTCCAAGGCCTACCAGTGCGCGCGGAAGCTGCCGGCCGGGTTCAAGCTGGCTATCACCGGCACGCCGCTGGAGAACAACCTCATGGAGTTCTGGGCGCTCACGTCCATCGTGGCTCCCGGACTGTTCTCCAGCCCCAAACGGTTCGCGGAGTACTACCAGAAGCCGGTGGAGAAGAACGGCGACAAGGGGAAGCTGGAGAAGCTGCGGCGCCGGGTCCGGCCGCTGATGATGCGGCGCACCAAGGACCAGGTGATCAAGGACCTGCCGCCCAAGCAGGAGCAGGTGCTGGAAGTGGTGCTGAACCCGCGCCACCAGAAGGTCTACCAGACGCACCTGCAGCGCGAGCGGCAAAAAATCCTGGGCCTGATCGAGGACGTCAACAAGAACCGGTTCACGATTTTCCAGTCGCTGACGCTGCTGCGGCAGCTCAGCCTGGACGTCTCGCTGGTGGACCCCGCGCTGTCCGCCGTCCGGTCCAGCAAGCTGGACGTCCTGTTCGAGCAGCTCGAGGACCTGGTGGCCGAGGGGCACCGGGCGCTGATCTTCAGCCAGTTCACCGGTTTTTTGGGGAAGGTGCGCGAGCGGCTGGACGAGGAGCAGATCGAATACTGCTACCTCGACGGCGGCACGCGGAACCGTGCCGACGTGGTCAGCGAGTTCAAGAACGGCAGCGCGCCGGTGTTCCTCATTTCGCTGAAGGCCGGCGGTTTTGGGCTCAACCTCACGGAGGCCGACTACGTCTTCCTGCTCGATCCGTGGTGGAACCCTGCCTCCGAGGCGCAGGCGGTGGACCGGACGCACCGGATCGGCCAGGCGCGCAACGTGATGGTGTACCGGCTGGTCGCGAAGGACACCATTGAGGAAAAGGTCATGGCACTGAAGACCCGGAAGTCGCAGCTCTTCGCGGACGTCATGGAAGGCGACGCCCTGGCCGGCGGAGCCATCACGGCCGAGGACCTTGCCGGGCTGTTCAAGGAGTAGGGTCCCGGCAGCCTATGCTGGTCCCCAACGCAAAACTACAACGTTGGAGACCCCCATGCCCCAGCAGCAGTCCGCCCAGGAAACCCCGGCGTTGCCGGCACTGGCTCCCCTGCGCCCGGACGCCTTCACAGTCCCGTACCGCGATCCGGCCTGGGACGGACCCACCGACCCGGTCCTGGTCGCCGACCACCTGAAGGGCGAGTGGGTCCTGTTCTACACCCAGCGCCGCGCCACGCAGCCGGGGCTCAGCGGCGTCGAATGGGTGCACGGGACCGGCATCGGCGTCGCGAGATCTTCCGACGGCGGCGCAACCTGGCGCTATCAAGGCACCGTGGACGGACTCGTCCCGCCCGGAACGGAACTGCCGGCAACCCTCTGGGCGCCCGACGTCGTCCGCATTGGGGACCAATGGATCATGTACCTCACGGTCCTGGGCGGCAGGCGGACCGACTGGACCGGCAGCGCCGGGATCGTCCAGTTCGCGAGCCGGGACCTGGAGACGTGGGAGTACCTGGGCCGCATCGACCTGGACTCGCCGCGGGTGATCGACGCCGCCGTGGCCCGGTGCGGGGACGGCCGGTACCGGCTCTGGTACAAGGACGAGTCCCGCGGCTCCAACACCTGCAGCGCGGTGAGCGATACCCCGGAGGACCCGTCGTCGTGGACTTTGGAAGGCGTGGCCATCCCGGGCCGCCCGCACGAAGGGCCCAAGGTCTTCCGGCTCGGCGGCAGCTACTGGATGGTCGTGGACGAATGGCGCGGCCAGGCCGTGTACCGTTCGGACGACGGTGCAGGAGGCTGGACCCGGCAGGACCATCTGGACGGGCTGATCCTCACGGCGCCGGAGAGCGTGGACGGAAGGCCCGTCGTCGGGCGCCATGCGGACGTGGTGCCCCTTGCGGACACTCGAACGTCCGACGACGGTACGCAGCGTGCGCTGCTGGTCTACTTCACGCACCCCTACTGGGGCGGCGAGGAGATCGACAGGATGGCGCCGGATCCGCGGACCCGCCTCAGCCATGTCCGTGCAGCGGTGCTGGAGGTGCGGGACGGCATCCTGGTGTGCGTCGAGCACTGAGAAAAGTGGAGCACTGAGTGCCGGGGCGGAATGTCGTCGGGCACAACGAAGGGCCAAACCCTGGAACTATAAGCCGGCGGCTGCCGGCACCGGTCCAAGGTCTGGCCCTGACTCGTGTGCTGGGACCCTGGTGTGCACCCCAGGCTCGTGCACCGGGCGCCGCCCCCAGCAGGCGGGCGCCCGGCGGCTTGGAGGGTCTAGATCCGCTGCGGTGAGCCCAGTTCCACCGGGTCCTCGTCCGTCAGGTAGGCCAGCTCGGAGTGCGCTGCGAGGTCGATGCCGCGCAGTTCGTCCTCGGGCTTGATGCGCAGGCCAATGGTCTTGTCCAGGATCTTGGCCAGGACCCAGGTGATGCCGAAGGAGTAGACCAGCACCGTGACGGTGGCGAGGGACTGCACGCCCAGCAGTTCGAAACCGCCGCCGTAGAACAGGCCGCTGACGGCATTGGGTGCTGCGTCCGTGGCGAAGAGCCCGATCAGCAGGGTGCCCAGGATGCCTCCCACCAGGTGGACACCGACGACGTCGAGCGAGTCATCAAAGCCGAGCCGGAACTTCAGCTCGATGGCGAGCGAGCAGACAGCACCGGCGATGGCGCCGATGGCCAGGGCACCGAGCGGGCTGACCGCGCCACAGGCGGGGGTAATGGCCACCAGGGCGGAGATCAGGCCGGACGCGGCACCCATGCTGGTGGCTGCGCCATGGCGCACCCGCTCCACGAGGGCCCACGCAAGGAGGCCTGCGGAAGCTGCCACCGCGGTGTTCAGGAAGACCACCGACGCCGACTGGCCGGCGGAGAGCGCGGAGCCGGCGTTGAAGCCAAACCAGCCCACCCACAGCAGGCCTGCGCCCACCAGTACCAGCGGCCGGCTGTGCGGCTTGGCGTGCTCCACCTTGGGCCAGCCGGAGCTCTTGCCCAGGACCAGCGCCAGGGCCAGGGCTGCGGCGCCGGCGTTCATGTGCACCGCGGTGCCGCCGGCGAAGTCGATGGCCTTGATGCCGTTGGCAATCCAGCCCCCCACCGAGCTGCCGTCCGCCGAGTTGAAAGCGAACACCCAGTGCGCAATGGGGAAGTAGACAATGGTGGCCCAGATGCCTGCGAACAGCATCCAGGCGCCGAACTTCATGCGTCCGGCAGCGGCTCCGGCTACCAGCGCCGTGGTAACGCAGGCGAAGAACAGCTGGAACGCGGCAAACAGAATGACCGGGATGGACGCCCCCTCGTCCGCGGCCAGCAGCTGCCCCATGCCGGGGAACTCGGTGACGTCACCGATGAGTCCCAGGCCGCCCACGGAGTTGCCGAAGGCCATGGAGTAACCGAACAGCGCCCAAAGCACTGCAACGAGGCTGGCGCCGCCGAAGCACATCATCATCATGTTGAGGATGCGGCGCGAGCCCACCATGCCCCCATAAAACAGGGCCAGGGCGGGGATCATCATGCAGACCAGCGCCGAGCTGGCCAAAATCCAAGCGACATTTCCCGAATCCATGGGAAACCCCTTTCAAGATGCGAAGAGAGAACGGTAAGTTGCCGCCAGGGCCGCTCCGTGGAGGGACGTGGACGGAGGGGCCACGTTCAGCGGAGGGGCGGCTGTTGCCGTCTGCTTCCAACTGTATGGCGGCCATTTTTGGGTGGGTTTCGGCTGTGTTAAATGGTGGTTTCAGTCATCCACACGCCAGTCCCAGGCGCCCCGCGGGACGCTTGCCGGACAGCCTTCTTCGGCGGCCCGGACCCGGGCATTGGACTGCGCGCCACGGCGGGGCCAAAGGATGCTCCGCTGGCGGCCACGCTCTTGCCCGGCGGACGGCCGCTAAGCTGAAACCGCCCAGCGAAACGGGGCAGCTACGGCCACCGGCCGCGGAAGGATAAAGGGAAATGGCGCGAGCGACAGTCCAGGACGTTGCCAGAACGGCGGGCGTGTCCGTCGGTACCGTCTCCCGGGTCCTGAACGGCAGCCCGGCAGTGAGTGCGTCGAGCAAGGAAAAAGTCACCGCGGCCGTGCGGCAGCTCAACTACCGCCCCCTGGCCTCGGCACGCGACCTGCGCCGCGACCGCACCATGCGCATCCTGGCGCTTGCCAAGAACCTGAACTCGCCGGTCATCAGCGAAGCCTTCCGGGGGGTCAGCGACGCTGCCGCGCTTTCCGGGTATGTCAGCCTCATCGCCCCTACGGCCGGTGACCCGGAACGTGAACAGCAGCTGGTGGACATGCTCCGGAACGGGTCCGTGGACGGCCTGGTGATGTTCTCCCCCACGATGCCGGACGAGGACATTGCGGACATGGCCGAACAGCAGAGCGTTGTCCAGGTCTGCGAGATTGCCAACGCCGACGCCGCCTTCGGGGTTGCCATCGACGACCGGCAGGCTGCCGTGGACATCACCCGGCACCTAATCCGGACCGGCGCCCGGCGCCTGGCAATGATCGGCAACCGGGCGGCCCGCTCCGGGCGGCTGCGTGAGGAAGGCTTCCGCCAGGCAGCCGCTGAGGCGGGCCTGCCGCCCGACCAGATCCTGTTTTTCGAAGGAGATTTCGATTTCCGCACCGGCCGGGCCCAGGCCACGGACCTCCTGAAGGCGGATCCGCTTCCCGACGCCGTGTTCTGCGGCAGCGATACCGTGGCCGCGGGTTGCGTGCGGGCAATTACCGACGCCGGGCTGCGGGTCCCTGACGACATCGCCGTGGTGGGGTTTGACGATTCCGTGCAGGCGGAGATGTGCGTGCCGGAGCTGACCACCATCAGGCAGCCGGCCTACGAGATGGGCCGCCTCGCCTTCGAGGCACTCCTGGCCCGGATGACCACGCCGGGGCCGCACCGCAGGGGCAGGATGTTCCTCCCCCACAAACTGGTGATCAGGGACTCCACCAACAACTGATGGAGGGTTGACAGGCCAACGTGGCCCCTGTCACACTTCTGTGGAATCGATTCCAAAGTTACCGCGATGACGTTGAGCATCATTTTTGGAATCGATTCCACCGTCATCGAAAGAAGCCAGCCAGGCAAAGAAGCCGCGCTTAGGGCCTGCGGTCAGTACTGCACCGCCGCGCCCTTGCGCTTCCCCACAGACCCCCAAAGGAGCCACTTGTGGATTTGATTCGACGTTCTTCCGCGTTCCAGGAGGACACCGCACCGCTTGCAACCGGGACTGCTCCCGGCGCCGGTAACCAGCGACGCGCACGCACCGCCGCTGCCGTGGCCGCAGCCGTCGCCGTGGGCCTGCTGCTCAGCGGATGCGGCGGCGGCGCGGCCCCGCAGGGGGCGGACCAGCCGGCGGCCGCCGATCCGGCGTCCGCGGACTCCGCCGCCGGGAACCTCACCGTCTGCGGCGGAAAAGACGCCTCCGGCATTTACAAGGGCACCACGGAGGCGTTCACCGCGGCGAACGGCAAGGTCACCGCCAAGTACACCGAGATCGGGGCGACCACCGACGAAGCCCGCACCCAGGCCGTGCAGAGGCTCGAGGGCAAGTCCACCGAATGCGATATCTTTCTCACCGACGTCATTTGGACGTCCGAATTCGCGTCCCAGGGCTGGCTCCTGGACCAGACCAAACTCGTCGAGGCCAACAAGGAACGTCTCATCCCCTCAACCGTCGAGACCACCAAGTACGAGGACAAGTACTGGGCCTCGCCGTTCTTCACCAACGCAGGGCTCATCTACTACCAGAAGGACAAGGTAGCCAAGCCCGAAACATGGCAGCAGCTCTACAGCGAGGCGGCCAGGGCACCGGGCAACAGCTTCGTCTACCAGGGCAAGCAGTACGAGGGCCTCACCGTGAACTTCCTCGAGATGCTCTACAGCGCCGGCGGAGAAGTGCTGGACGACAAGGGAGAAGTCCGGATCGACTCGCCGGAAAGCCGGAAGGTGCTGGACTTCATGGTGAAGGGCCTCAAGGAGGGCTCGGCAGACCGCGCGGTGCTGACCTACAACGAGGACCCGGCACGCCTGGCCTATGAGTCTGGCAACTTCGGCTACCAGCGCAACTGGCCCCACGTCTACCGCCTCCTCAACGCCACCCCGCTGGCCGGCACCTTCGGAGTGGCTCCGCTTCCGGCCTGGGAAGGCGGCAAGGCGTCCGGCGTCCTTGGCGGGTGGAACCTCGCCATCTCGGCGCACTCCACCAACAAGGCCGCCGCCGTGGCCTTCATCAACTTCGCCACCACCCCGGACTGGCAGAAGCACGTGGCCATGGACTTCTCACAGGCCCCGGTCAACGAGGACGCCTACTCCGACGCGGGCGTCCTGGCGAAGATGCCATTTGCCACCGAACTGCTGGCTTCGGTCAAGGGTGCCAAGCCGCGCCCGATCTCCCCGGTCTACCCGCAGATTTCCCAGGCGATCTACAAGAACGTCTACGCCGTCCTGTCCGGTACTGCCTCCACGGAGGACGCGGTTAAGGCGATGGCCGGGGAGATCAAGGCCGCAAAGGCGAGCTTCTGACCATGGCTGTCAAGTTCCTTTCCCCGGGCAGCGGGGTGTCCGGTCGCGGCGTGAACGGCCGCGACCGGGCGGAGCGGCGCCTCGCCGTCCGGATGGCCGCCCCGTCCCTGGTCCTGATGGCGCTGGTGGCTGCGGTTCCCATCGGATATGCGCTCTGGCTGTCGCTGAACCAGTACAGCGTCCGCACCGCCGGCCTGTCGCGTTTCGTCGGCCTGGAGAACTACGTCAGCGCCCTGACCGGCCCGCACTGGTGGGCAGCCTTCGGACAGACGTTCCTGTTCGCAGGGCTCTCGGTCTCGCTGGAGTTGGTGCTCGGCACGGCCATGGCCCTGCTGCTGAACCTCGCTTTCCGGGGCCGGGCGCTGCTGCGCACCGTGGTGCTCCTGCCGTACGCCGTCGTGACCGTGGTCAGCGCGATCACCTGGGAAACGATGTTCCAACCCAACCTGGGCCTGGTCACCAACGTCCTCTCCATGCTGGGCCTGCCCGGCGGTGACGTGGTGTGGCTGGGTGAGCGCGGTTATGCGATGGCCGTGATCGTCCTTGCCGATATCTGGAAGACCACGCCGTTCGCGGCGCTGATCATCCTGGCCGGCCTGCAGGTCATCCCGGCCGAGACCTACGAGGCCGCGGAACTCGATGGTGCCAGCAAGTGGCAGGCGTTCATCGGCATCACCCTGCCCCTCCTGCGGCCGGCAATTGTGCTCGCGGCGATCTTCCGCACCATGGACGCACTGCGCGTCTTCGACCTTCCGTTCGTGCTGACCCGGGGCGCCAACGGCACCGAGTCCATGTCGATGCTGGCCTACACCCAACTGCGCGAAAACCGGCTGGTGGGCGAAGGGTCTGCGCTGTCCATCCTGACATTCCTTACCGTCATGGCCGTGTCGGTGGTCTACATCCGCTTCGCCGGAGGGAACATCCGGGACGTCGCCAAGGAGGAACAATGAGCATCCTGACCGCACAACGGACGACGACGGCACAGGCCCCTCTGCGTAAGGCACCGAAAAGGCGGCTCCGCGGAGAAGCAAAACTGCACCCGGTGGTCTGGGTCTTCGTGGTGGCCGTGATGGGCTTCTCGCTCATCCCCTTCTACTGGCTGGTCAACACCTCGCTCAAGACCGGCCCCAGCCTGTCCAAGGGCGAACTCTTCCCGAGCCAGCCCACCATCGGGAACTACCTGGCGGTGTTCCAGAACCCGGAATTCCTCCTGGCCCTGCGCAACTCGGTGATCATCGCCGTCGTCACCACCACCGTGGCGCTGGTGTTCGCGTCCTTCGCCGCCTATGCCCTCGCCAGGCTCAAGATGCGCCGCAAGGCGCTGATCCTGACCCTGATCCTCTCGGTGACCACGTTCCCGGCCATCGCCATCGCGGCCCCGATCTTCTCGATCTGGCGCGAGATCGGGCTGTACGACACCCTGTTGGGCCTCATCATCCCGAAGCTGACCTTCGCCTTGCCGCTGGCCATCTACACCCTGACCTCCTTCTTCAGGGAGATCCCGCGCGAGCTTGAGGAATCGGCCTACATGGACGGGGCCACGCCGTTCATGGCCTTCCGGAAAGTCATTTTGCCCCTGGCTGTCCCGGGCCTGGCGACCACAGCAATCCTCGTGTTCATCTCGGTATGGAATGAATTCCTGCTGGCCGTCACCCTGACCACGTCGCCCGAGGCCCGACCCGTTCCCGTGGCGATCGCATTCTTCAGCGGCACCAGCGAGTTCGACCAGCCGCTGGGCACCATCAGTGCGGCATCGGTGATCATCACCGTCCCGCTGGTCATCCTTGTGCTCCTTTGCCAAAGGCGTATCGTGTCCGGCATGACTGCCGGTGCCGTCAAAGGCTGAGGAAAACCCGCACCCACATACCAGTACCACCACACAAGAAAAGGAATATGCGTGAACAACGAGCAGTCCCCCAGCCAGCGGCCGGCCACTCCAGGAGAAGCCCCGTCCCGGGAGTTGAGGGTGGGCGTGGTCGGCATCGGCTGGGCCGGCCAGCAGCACCTGAAGGCCTACCACGACCTTGACGGGGTCCGGATCGTGTCGCTGGCAGGCATGGAGCAGGAACTCCGGGACAGCCTGCAGGCGGAATACTCCATTCCGAATGCCTTCGCCGACTGGAACGACATGCTGGACCACGGCGGCCTGGACGCCATCAGCGTGGCAGTGCCCACCTTCCTGCACGCCCCCATCGCCATTGCGGCACTCGAACGGGGAATTCATGTGCTGAGCGAAAAGCCCATCGCCCGCAACGCCATCGAAGGCCAGGCCATGGTGGACGCGGCACGCAAGGCCGGCCGCGTCCTGGACGTCGCGTTCAACCACCGCCGCCGCGGCGACATCCAGGCCCTCAAGGAAGTCATCGACGACGGCGGCCTGGGCCGGCCGTACTACGCCAAGGCATCCTGGCTCCGCCGCTCGGGCATTCCCACCCTGGGAAGCTGGTTCACCAACCCGGAGCTTGCCGGCGGCGGACCGCTGGCGGACATCGGCGTCCACGCACTGGACTACGCCCTGCACCTGCTCGGCGAACCGAAGGTGCTGGCTGTCTCCGCCGCCACCCACTCGGAGCTCGGCCCGCAGGGCAGGGGCGGCGGAAGCCGCTACACGGCGCAGGCCACCAGCCACGCCTTCGAGGTCGAGGACTTTGCCTCTGCATTCCTCCGGCTCGAAGGCGGCCGGACCCTGCTCCTGGAGGCGGCCTGGGCAACGTACCGGGAAACGGACGACCTGCTCGATTTCACGATTTACGGCACCGACGGCGGCGCCGAGCTGAAGGTGCAGGGCGCTCCGTTCCCGCCGGTTGGCCAGCTCCGGGTGTTCACGGACAAGGACGGCGAATCCGCCGACTACGTGCCTACCGTGCTGCCAGGCCGCGCCCACGACGCGGTGGTGGAAGACTTCGTGACCGCAGTGCGCGGCGGCGCGCAGGAATGGGCCAGGCATGACGGCTCCCTGGCGCTTTACCGCGCACAGATCATCGACGCGTGCTACCAGTCCGCGCTGGAGCAGAGGGAGGTTCGACTCTAATGAACGGCAAACTGAGGATCCGGGTCTGGAATGAAGGCCGCCACGAAGCCATCAACGAACCGTCCCACATCGGCGAGATCTACCCTGACGGCATCCACGGCGCCATCGCCGCGGGACTGCGTTCCCACCTTCCGGACGCGGACATCACGACGGCGGTCCTCGCCACGGACGAGGAACACGGACTGGCCGAGGAGGTGCTCGCCGACACGGACGTCCTGCTCTGGTGGGGCCACATGGCGCACGCCGAGGTGAGCGACGCCGTCGTCGAACGCGTCCACCGGCACGTGCTCGGCGGCATGGGGCTGATCGTGCTCCACTCGGGGCACTTCGCGAAGATCTTCACCAAACTGCTGGGCACCAGCTGCTCGCTGGCCTGGCGGAACGAAGGCGAACGGGAGCTGGTGTGGACCGTGAAGCCGTCGCACCCCATCGCCGAGGGCGTGGACAGCCCCATCGTCATCCCCGAGCAGGAAATGTACGGTGAGCTGTTCGACATCCCGGACCCCGACGACCTGATCTTCATCAGCTCCTTCGCAGGCGGCGAGGTGTTCCGGTCCGGCGTCACCTTCACCCGCGGCAAGGGCCGCATCTTCTACTTCAGCCCCGGGGACCAGGAGTACCCCGTGTACCACCACCCGCAGGTGCAGCGGGTCCTGGCCAACGGCGTGAAGTGGGCCGCGCAGCCCGGGCTGGACCGCTCGGCCCCCGCCGTGACGAACCCTGCCCGGGAGTGGTTCCAGGAGTAACAGCATCATTGACATCGGTTGCCGGTAAGCGCACATTGGGATCGTTGCCACGCAAGGTCCGGCAGGCTCTGGACGGGCACATCCCGCCCTGCCGGACCATTCCCGGAGCGGCTCAGCGCGCTTGGGTATGAATTTCATAACCACTCCCTCTTGAGGAGCCAGAAATGCCTGCAGTAACGGTCAAGGAACTTGCATCGAAGTCCTTCAACGAGCCCGACGAAAAGCGCCGCCCGCCCATGACCCAGGTCGACGTCGTCACGCTGGGCGGCACCACGCTGGGCCGGTTCACCTTCGAGCCCGGCTGGCGCTGGTCGGAAACAGTCAAGACGGTGGTCCATACGGACAGCTGCCAGGTCAACCACCTGGGCTTCTGCACCGCCGGGACCCTGACCGTGCAGCTTGGGGACGGGAGCCAGATGACTATCCGTGCCGGCGACGCCTATTCGATTCCGGCAGGCCATGATGCGTGGGTGGAGAACGACGAAACGTTCGTCGGCTACGAGATCATGAGCGCGGCCGAGTTCGCCAAGCCCGCCTGAGCCGCAAGAGAAAGCCAGGCCGCATCAGGAAAGGGAGGCCCTCAAAGCCTCCCTTTCCTGCTGCCGCGGCCCTACCGTTGAGGAGAACACAACGATCGGAGAGCAATGAAAGTCACCGTCATCGGCGGCAGCGGCCACATCGGTTCGTTCCTGGTTCCCCGGCTGGTCCGGGCCGGCCATGAGATCACCAACATCAGCCGCGGCTCCCATAAGCCCTACGCCGATGCCCCTGAATGGCAGCAGGTGCACCAGGTCACGGCAGACCGGCAGCAGGAAGACCAGGACGGGACGTTCGCGGACCGGGTGGCCGGACTGAAAGCGGAGGCCGTGGTGGACCTTGTCTGTTTCACCCTCGACTCGGCAACATCGCTGGTGCACCGGCTCCGCGGCGAGGTGGGGCACCTGCTGCACTGCGGCTCCATCTGGCGGTACGGGCAAAGCCTGAAGCTGCCCATCAGGGAAGGATCGGGATCGGCAGCGGAGCCCTTTGGCGAGTACGGCGTCCAGAAGAACAGGATCGCCCTGATGCTCCAGGAGGAAACTGCCGGCGGCGGGCTGGCCACGACTTCGCTGCATCCCGGCCACATCGTAGGCCCCGGCTGGCACCCCATCGGCCCGCTGGGCAACCTCGACCCTGCCGTCTGGCAGACCCTCTCCTCCGGCCAGCCGCTGCGGATACCGGGCAGCGGCGCCGAACTGATGCACCACGTGCATGCCGATGATGTTGCCCAGGCTTTCGAGAAGGCCATCGCCCGGCGGGAGGAGGCGTCCGGCGAGGACTTCAACATCGTCGCCCCGACGGCGCTGACGGTCCGCGGCTATGCTGACATCGCCGCCGCCTGGTTCGGGCACGCGGCGATCCTGGAATCGGTTCCGTGGGACCGGTTCCGCGAAAACACCTCACGGGAGTATGCGGAGTCCTCCTGGGGCCACCTCTACCGCAGCCACTGCTTCAGCATCGACAAGGCAGCGTCCGTGCTGGGCTACGCGCCCCGCTATGAGCCCGAGCAGGCCATCTTCGAGTCCATCCAGTGGCTGCTGGACCACGACCAGCTGCACGTCGCCCGCCCTCTCGGCGTCGCCGCAGGCTAAGTCAGGTCCGGGCAGTGGCAGGCCGCCGCAGCCGGGCCACCAGCGTGGCGGCGAACAACGCGGTCGCCAGTTCCAGGGCGAGGACCAGCAGCAGTTGGGTGCTGCCGGCGCCAGCAACAGCGGACGACGGCGGCGCCCCGCCGTGGGTGTGTCCAGCACCGCCCGCGCTGAGCAGCAGGACCGCGTGCAGGGCGGCCATGGCCAGGGCAGCAGCGGTCACCTGATGCAGCGCGGCCACCCCGCTGTGCCGCCAGACATGGACGGCGCAGGGGAAGCAGATCGAGGCGAGCGCCACCATCAGGACGCCCAGCCAGAGGCCGTGGTGTCCTGAAACGGCCAGCCACAGGTGCGCCGTGCAGGACACGGCGGTGACCACGGCGACCACCCGCGCGTGCAGGACGGGACCGCCCGCGCGGACCCGTCCTGCCGCCGTCGTACTCTGTACCGGGAAACTCTGTGCCGGGACAGGGGCGGCGCTAGTGGCAGCCACCGCTGCCGCCCTCGCTGTGGCAGGAGGACGCCTGCTGGTTCGGGTTGGCCGGGACGTCCAGGACGGGGCTGCGGTCGAAGAAACCCTCGGGCCGGAGCTTGAAGCCAACGGTGTCCACCGGCATGATCGGCCAGTCCTCCACCCGCGGGAAGTGCGTCAGGCCGAAGGTGTGCCACACGACGATGTCCTGGCCGTCAATGTCCCGGTCCTGCGCCACGTATGCCGGCAGGCCGGCGCCGCCCGCGTGCTGGTTCACGAAGTCCCCCGTGGGGTAGCGCTCCTCCTCCGCGAACCGGGTGACCCACAGATCCTTGGTGGCAAAGGCTGCGCGGCGGGCGATGGACGAGTCCGGGTCCGCCAGCAGCGTGGGCTGGTTGTGGGAGTGCAGCTTGTAGCCCACGGGCTCGCCCAGCCGGTTGCGGGATTCAGGGTTGGAGATGATCCAGGTGCGGCCTGCGCGGGCATCGGCTTCCCGGACCCCCTCGGATTCGCGCGCCAGGACAGTCCGTCTCCGGGTAAAGGCGTTGCCGCGCTCGTTGCCGGGGCCCATGGCCTGCCGGACCACGTCCTCCTCTTCCACGCGGTTGGCGAACCCGTCGATGGCCATGTCCAGCCGGGCGCTGAAAAGGTGCTGGTGGAAGGGTGCGCCCAGTCCCGGGGCGAGCTGGGAGATGTTGTCCGAGCCGCCCTCCGGGAACGCCGAGGTGAACACGATGCCGGTGGCCTTGGCTTCGAATTCGATGGTGCCGTCCAGGTAGAGGTACCAGTAGAAGCCGTAGTCGTAGTTGCCGATGGTGGTGAAGAAGGAGATCACCAGGCGGCGGTTGCGGCGGGTGTAGGTGACGCCGCTCCACAGGTCGGAGTGCTTGGAGAGGATGCTCCAGTCCTCCTCGTGCATGCAGATGCCGTTGCGGATTTCGCGCGGGTTGCCGAAGGCGTCGCTGACGACGGGGCTGAGGTAGGTGATCTCGCCCAGGCAGTCGCAGCCGAGCTCCAGCGAGTTGGCATACTGGCCCACCAGGTATTCACCGGTGTCGAAGTAGTTCTGCCAGGAGCGGACCGGCGACGGGTCGCCGTACGGGACCACCATTTCGGCGATCGAGGCGCGGTTGATGATGGGCCGCTTCCGCCCGCCGTCCTCGAACGCGAGGTTGTGCAGGACGACGCCTTCGCGCACATCGAAGCCGACGTCCACGCTCCACTTTTCCCACTCGACGTGGTTCCCGCCCGTGACGGTGAAGCTGGGGCCTTCAGGCTGGGTGATGCTGATCGGCTTCTGGGTGGTGCGGACCGGGCCGGCCAGGTCCGGGTCCGTGTAGTTGCCGTGCTCGGCGGGGATGGGCATGGCGCCGAGGTCGATCACCTGGGTGACTTCCTTGCTGACCACGTCCACGTACGCGACGAGGCCGTCCACCGGGTGAGCCCAGGCGCTGTCCTCCGGGGACTCCTGGACGAAGGCCAGTCCGCGCAGGATGCGGCGGCCCTTCTCCTCGCCGTACTCGAAAACGCCGGCGGACAGGGGCGCCACGCGGACCTTTTCCACGTCCAGGTTCCGCTCTGCGAGCGCCGTGAGCCAGCGCCCATCGGTGGCCAGGAGTGACTCCACCACCTCGAACTCCTCCTCCAGGACCGGCAGCTCGCCGGTCACCGCGGTGTCGAGTACGACGGCGGAGTCCACCTTCCGGCGTGCCACGGAGACGACGACGTCACGCGGCGCTGCCCCGGAGACGTCGTGGATGAAGACGCGGAAGCGGCGGTCCGTGTCCTCCGGAGCCGTGCCGCGGGCCGGGTCCAGCAGGCCCAGGTAGGCGATCCGATGCTGCGGGCCAAGGTGGCCTTCCTCCTGCAGGATGGAGCGCACCTCATGGATCTCGGCGGCCGTGGCAAGGCTGAAGGCGGAGGCGGTGCCGGTGCCGGTGCCGGTGCCGCTGGGAGCGTCAGTTGGAGCAAGCGTCATGGGAGAACCTTTGTCCGGACCGTTTCCGGCCACTGGGTTTATTTTCTATAGTTGTAGAGAATAAACGTCCGTAACATGGCTCACAAGAGTCTGAGCGAAAATATTTCCGGGGAGTGGCCAGCGGTGCCGAAAATAGTTGACCATGACGAGCGGCGCCTGGAGCTGGTGGATGCCACGTGGCGCATCATCGCCCGGAACGGCCTCGAGGGCGCCACCCTGCGGGAGATCGCCATGGAGGCCGGGTTCGCCAATGGCGCGTTGAAGCCCTACTTTCCCACCAAGGACACGCTTCTGGAATTCGCCTTCGGCCACGTGTTCAACCGGACCAACCAGCGGATTGCCGAGGTCACGCGGGGCAAATCCGGCATGGACGCCCTTCGCGCCTTTTGCCTGGAGGTCCTGCCGTTGGACGAGGAGCGCATCAACGAGGCCCGGATCGTCATCCCCTTCTGGCAGAAGGGGGTCAACGATCCCCAAAAGGCCGAAATACACCGGCAGTCCATGGAGGAGTGGCTGGCCGCCATCCGCGGCCACCTCGCCGAGGCGCGGGACGCAGGCGAGGTGCTTGCCGCCGTCGACGATTTCCTCCTGGCGGGCCAGCTGCTGAACATGATGCTTGGCGCGCAGATTGAGGCGGCCCTCGCCCCGGCCGGCCAGACCAACTTTGGCCACGACGCCCAGCTGGAGGGGTACCTCGCCCTCCTGGCGCGCCCCTGACCCCTCGGAATTTCGGGCAGACACACAGGCTTCAGAGACCCCGAAGCCCGCCTGCGGCCCAAAAATTCCGCCGAAGTGGGGCACATAAACAGAAAGCATGCTTAGTATGGAGGGGTCAGGCTCTGGCTTTGGCCAGGGAGAGCACCACTACAAGGAGCAGCTCCATGGGTTTGGATGACAAGATCGAAAACACCGCAGAGAAGCTCGGCGGCAAGGGCAAGGAAGCCGCCGGTGCGGCATCGGGCGACGAGAGCCTGAGGGCCGAGGGTCAGACCGACCAGTCCAAAGCGGACCTGAAGCAGGCTGGCGAAAAGGTCAAGGACGCGTTCAAGCGCGACTGATTGGCCAACGCTTGATGGGCGCAGACCCCGTGGGGGCTGCGCCCATCGGCGTGTTCAGGGGTGGTTGTCGGTTGCTTCTTCGGGGCCGCGGCGTTTCACCGTGGCACGCAATTCCTGCAGCAGCTGCAGCTGCTCTGCGTTGATGTTCATCAGCATTTCGATGTGGGCAGCGGCCCGCACATCCGTTTCGTAGTCGTGTTGCGCCATTGCCGACGCAATCGCGTCCTGCCGCTTGGCGGCGATAAGCAGGATGGCGCCCTGCAGGCCTGCCAGCATGGACAGGAAGAGGTTCAGCAGGATGTACGGGTAGGGGTCCCACGCGTTTGCGGCCAGGACGAAGGAATTCACCGCCGCCCACAACCCCATAAAGCCCACAAAGATGCCCACGAACGGCCAGCTGCCCATCCCGTTCCGCAACGTGTCCGCCGCCCGGTCGCCCGCGCTGAGCCCGGCCTTGTGCCGGTGGTGCCAGTTAACTTTGATCTCCGCCATGGGCCCAGAATAAGTCCTGGAGGTTAGTGGATCAGTCCCGAAACCAGGTTGATGGTGGTGGCCAGGACGATCGCGCCCAGCAGATACGACAGCAGGGCCTGCCGCAGGACCGTTCCGCGGATTGCCCTGGTTTTGAGGTCGGTGTCCGAGACTTGGAACGTCATGCCCACCGTGAAGGCCAGGTAGGCGAAATCGGCGTAGCGCGGAGGCGCGTCCTCGTTGAAATCCACGCCTGTCCGGTCCCGGTAGTAGATGGCGGCGTAGCGCAGGGTGAAGAGCGTGTGGACCAGGAACCAGGACAGGGCAATACTGCCCAGGGCCATCGCAACAATGACGTCCTTCCTGGACCCCTGGGCGCCGGACGCCTCACCCAGGATCAGCGCGACTCCGGCGAAGCTGGCCACCGTGGCGGTGAGGACAAGGACATCCGAGAATACCCGGCCAGGGTCTTCCCGCCGTGCATGCGCCGCGGTTGCCGCCGGATCAAGCGGGGCAATAACGCTCCACACCCAGACCAGGTAGGTGGCCGAGGCGGCGGCCCAGCCGGCGGCGGGCGCATAAACCCAGTTGCCAAGGGTGCCCACCAGCGCCGCGGCCAGCAGGCCGACACCGAGCATCACCAGCAACCGCAGGATGGAACGGTGCGTGCGGGAGTCAAAGTCGTGGCGGCGGTCTTCGGAGGCCGCGCTGGGGTTCATTGGCGGAGCATGGCACGGCAAGCTTGGGCTTGGCTGGGAGGAAGACGAATTCTTTTTTCGCCAAGTGTTGAAAAAAGACCGCCGGCGTCCTACCCTGAATGGACTGTGTCCGGGGACACAGTCGGGGGAACGTCACGTGGCAACCCAGCGCGAGGAACATCGATGGCAGCATCAGTCTTATCCGGGGCAACGGCCCCGCACACCACGCAGGAACTCACCACCAGCATTGCTGCGTCCTTTGACCACTGGAAGCACCTGGTGGCCGAGTCGTTTGTGCCCCTTGCTGCGCGGACGGAGGACGTGGACGGGTTCCGGGGCCGGATGCGCGCCCGGGTGCTGGACCGGATGTCCATCGTGGAAGTCACCGCCACCTCGCACGAAGTCCACCGCACGCCGGCGCTCATCGCCCAGGCCCACGAGCGCTATTTCAAGCTGAACCTGCAACTGGAGGGGACCGGGCTGCTCATCCAGGACAATCGGGAGGCCGTCCTCCGGCCCGGCGATCTCGCCATCTACGACACCAGCCGGCCCTACACCCTCGCGTTCGAGGACAGCACCCGGATCATGGTGCTCATGTTCCCCTGCGAGGCGCTTTCCCTGCCCACCGAGTACGTGGGCCAACTCGCGGCAGTGCGCATGGCCGGAAGCGGGGGCCTGAGCGGAATCGTCGGCCAGTTCATCCGGCAGCTGTCCGGAGACCTGGACATCCTGAAGGGCCCCAGCGGCTCCCGGCTGGCAGCCAATGCCCTGGACCTGGTGTCCACCATGCTGCATGCGGAAATGGACATCAGCCCTGACCGGATGAAGCCCCAGGCGCTGCTGGCCGTCTCCATCCGCGAATACATTGAAGCCAACCTCTCCGATCCCCTGCTCTCGCCAGCCGGCATCGCCGCGGCCCACTTCATCTCCACGCGCCACCTCCACAACGTCTTCCACGAATCCGGGAGCACGGTGGCCAGCTGGATCCGGACCCAGCGGCTGGAGGGCGCCCGCCGGGAACTCCGGGACCCCCTGCACGCCGGAAAGTCCGTGGGTGCGGTAGCAGCCCGCTGGGGAATCCTGGACGCAGCGCACTTCAGCCGCACCTTCCGGGACGCCTTCGGCGTATCACCGAGCGAATGGCGCCGGGGCGCCTGACCCGGGCCGGACAGCCGGTGACACGGACCGGTCCCGCCAGACCAAGCCCTGTCAGATCAGGCCCTGTCAGACCAAGCGCTGTCAGATCAGGCCCTGCGCCAGCATGGCATCTGCCACCTTCACGAACCCGCCAATGTTCGCCCCCAGGACATAGTTGCCCGGCTCGCCGTACTCCTCGGCGGTGGCAGCACAGCGGCGGTGGATCCCCACCATAATGTCGGTGAGCCGTTCCTCCGTGTGCTCGAAGGACCATGAATCGCGGCTGGCGTTCTGCTGCATCTCCAGTGCGGAGGTGGCCACTCCGCCGGCGTTGGCTGCCTTGCCGGGCCCGAACAGCACGCCCGCCTCCTGGAACACGGCCACGGCGTCCCGGGTGGCGGGCATGTTCGCCCCTTCGCCGACCGCGAGCAGGCCGTTGCGCACCAACCTGGCGGCAGCATCGCCGTCGAGCTCGTTCTGCGTGGCGCACGGCAACGCAACGGCCGCGTCGACGTCCCATACGGAACCGCCGTCCACGTAGGCGACACCGGCACGCCGCTCGGCATAGTCCTTCAGGCGGCCCCGCTCCACTTCCTTCACCTCCCGGAGGAGCCCGACGTCGATCCCTGCTTCATCCACCACGTAGCCTGACGAGTCGGAGCACGCCACCACCGTGGCGCCAAGGGTTTGCGCCTTGGCGATGGCATTGATGGCTACGTTGCCGGAGCCGGAAACAACGACGCGCCGGCCGTCGAAGGAGGCGCCGCGCGTTTTCAGCATTTCCTCGGTGAAGATGACGGCGCCAAAGCCGGTGGCCTCGGGACGGACCAGCGATCCGCCCCAAGAGATGCCCTTGCCCGTCAGCACCCCGGATTCGTACCGGTTGGTGATGCGCTTGTACTGGCCGAAGAGGTAGCCGATTTCGCGGCCGCCCACACCGATGTCCCCCGCCGGCACGTCGGTGTATTCGCCGATGTGCCGGTACAGCTCAGTCATGAAGGACTGGCAGAACCGCATCACATCGGCGTCGCTGCGGCCGCGGGGGTCGAAGTCGGAGCCACCCTTGCCGCCGCCGATGGGCATGCCGGTGAGGGCGTTCTTGAAGATCTGCTCGAAGCCGAGGAACTTGACGATGCCCAGATAGACGGAGGGGTGGAAGCGCAGGCCACCCTTGTAGGGCCCCAGTGCGGAGTTGAACTCCACGCGGAAGCCGCGGTTGATCTGGACGCGGCCGGCGTCGTCGGTCCACGGGACCCGGAAAATGATCTGGCGCTCAGGCTCGCAGAGCCGCTCGAGTATGGCGGCCTCCAGGAATTCGGGGTGCCGGTCATGGACGGGTCCCAGGCTTTCGAAGACCTCCACCACTGCCTGGTGGAACTCTGCCTCACCGGGGTTCCGTGCGAGGACCGTATCCCTGATGGCTTCGAGCCGCGCGTCCATAACTGTTCCTTACCTCTGGGCTGGACCAGGGGCAGGCGCCGCAAAGGCCCCGTTGCCCCGATTGGTTTACTCTTCAACCTATCGGATTACGACCGGCCAGCAATAAGTACGGCCGTCGCTATCCCGCTAATATCCGTATTATGACAGAGAAATTCCACCTCGCGAGAACCCGTGTTGGTTGCCCGGCCCGGCAGAGGACCCGCTGATGGCCTACATCTGCCTTTTGCTCTCCGGCGCCGCGCTGCTGGTCAACGGGCTCGCCACCCTGGGGCGCCTCCCCCGCCGCGACGCCGCCGTGTGCAGCCTTGTGGTCGGCGGCACCCAACTGGTGCTCGGCGTCGTCCATCTCTCCTCCGGCACTGCCGCCACGGCCGCACTGCTCACCGCCGCCGGCATGTTCCTGTTCGGACTGACGTACCTCTATGCCGGGCTGGACGTCCTGCTGGGGCTGGGCTCCCGGGGCCTCGGCTGGTTCTGCGGGATGGTGGCGCTGTTCGGGCTGCTGCTCGCAGGGGCCTGGTCCGCAACCGACCCGCTGCTCGCCATGCTGTGGGTGGGCTGGTCGGTCCTGTGGGCGCTGCTCTTCGCGTCCATGGCCCTTGGCGTCCACCGCCTGGAGCCCTTCACCGGCTGGGCGGTGGTCCTCGCCAGCCCGGTCACCGCGACCGTTCCGGCGTTCCTGGGGCTCGCTGGAATCTGGCCCCGCGCGGTGGAGGCGGCAGGGCTGGCTGCCGTGTTACTGGCGGGCATGTTCCTGGCAGCACGCGCGCTGGCCCGGCGCGGAGGTGGTGTTCCGCGCCGGGCCAGTCCGGCCCTGCCGGGGGCAGGGGAAGCAGTCACGCCTAGCTGAGCACGTGGCCCAGGGCGGCGGCATGGTGCCGGCGCTCGACCCCGGACTCCACCAGCACACCGGCCACGAAGACCACCGGCACGGCTGCCAGCAGGGCGGTGGCCGTCTCCGCGCTGCCGCCGATCAGGGCGGTGAAGTTGCTGACCACCAGGAACAGGACCCACGCGAGGAGCGCCGCCGCCATTACGGGTGCAATCCTGGTCTGCCAGAGCTGGGCGCCGGCACGTTCGCGGCGGAAGAAGCTGACCACGGCCGCCGAGCACAGCATGTACAGCACCAGCAGTGCCGCCACGGCGAGCCCGCTGAACCAGGAAAAGAGTGTCAGGACCGGGTCCAGGGCAAGGATGGCAAAAGGAAGCACCAGTACGACGGCGGCAGCGGACTGGATCCAGGCGGCCACGGCGGGTGCGCGGTGCCGGTTGGTCCGGGCCAGGACGGCGGGCATGGAACCCTGCAGGGCCAGGGAGTGCAGGTAGCGGTTGATGCCGTTATGGAACGCGATGATGCCCGCCAGCAGTGACGTGACCAGCAGGATGCCCGCCACGACGCCGGCCCAGGGTCCGAACAGTTCCACCAGGGGTCCGATCACGAACGAGGTGGCGTCGCCCGATTCGAGGGCTGCGCCGGCGGCACCCATCACCTGGGACGGGCCGTAGTAGCTGACCAGCATCCAGGAGATGAAGGCAAAGAAGACGGAAATCACGCCGACGGAGAGGTAGGTGGCGCGGGCCACCGTCCGCTGCGGGTCCTTCGCTTCGGCGGAATAGATGGCGGTGGATTCGAACCCGAACATCGAGGCCACGGCAAACATGATGGCAACCCCGGGCGCGCCGGCGCCGATGGCCTCCGGCGAGAAGGAGCCGGCAACGCTGATGCCCTCGGGACCGCCGCCGCTGAACAGGACGGTGAAACCGAACAGCAGCAGGATGGCCACCTCGAGTCCCACCAGCAGGGCCAGGACGCGGGCACCGAGTTCGATGTTCAGCGAGCCGAGCACCTGGACGCCTGCCATGGTGGCAAGGGCAAGGAGCCACCACGGCACCTCCAGGCCGGCGGATGCCAGCAGCCCGGAAAATGCTGCTCCATACAGTCCGTACATGGCGGCCTGGACCGTGTTGTAGGCGAGCAGCGCCAGCCACGCGGCGCCCGCGCCGGTCTTCCTGCCGAACGCCGCCGTGACGTAGGCATAGAAGGCACCGTTGGCCTGGATCCTGCGGCTCATGGCCACAAAACCCACGGCGAAGATCGCAATGACCACGCCCACGATCAGGTAGGCGCCGGGCGCACCGGCCCCGTTGCCGAGCGCTGCCGCCAGCGGCGAGGCGCCCACAATCCCCGTCAGGGGCGCCTGGGCCGAGAGGACGAAGAAGAGGATGCCCAGCACGCCGACGCTGCCGGCGCGGAGGGCGGTTGAATGCTCCTTGGCCGGAGCGTCAGTGGTCCGGGGCTCGGAATTCGAAATACTCATTTGATCCTTCTTAACGGTCATGAGTTGGGGAAAATTGCCGTGAATCCACCTTCGCAGCGGGGCGGCGGCGCGCTTTGTCCACCAGCGCGCAGTTGTTGTCGGTCAGCGCAGGGGAGATTGTTGCGGCGCGGCTTCCCGGGTGGCGGGGGTGAGAAGTGATGCGGCGTCCAAGGCCGCTTCCATGCCGCTTTCAATGGCGCCGTCGATGAATCCGCCCCAGCCGTTGGCAAGGTCTGAGCCGGCAAAGAGGACGTTGCCGTGCGCTGACTGCAGCGCGGCCAGATGGTTGGTAAGGAACCCGGTCCGGTGCATCGGCCAGGTCTCCCCCGCCAGCGGGTCCGCCACCCAGTCGTGCGTTGCGACGTCCACAACCTCCACCCCGGGCAGCAGCCGGGCCAACTGCGCCTGCACTGCCGCTGCGTCCGACGCGTCGATTTTTGTTGCGTCCGGGCCGAAGCCGACGACGATGGTGTCGCCGTCGAGCGTGTATTCGGTTTGGAAGAAGTTCAGCGGCCAGTCCGCATGGCCCAGCGCAACAAAGGGCGCGTGCTGGCCGCGAAGCCGAATCCACACCTTGACGCCCCTGGAGACCTGGCCCCGCCGCGCCCCCTCAGCCTTGGCGGACGGCAGCGGCGGTTCGAAAGCGACGCGCTCCAGGACGTGGAGGGGAACGGTGACAATGGCTGTCTTTGCGCTCAGCCTCCGTCCGTCGGTGCCGCGGACGCTGACCGTGCCGCCGTCGTCCGCTATGCCCGCCACGGTGAAACCAAAGTCAATGGCGGCACCGGCGTCCTTGAGCATGGCCTCCGCGAGCGCTGCGGTTCCCCCGTGGATCTTGTAGGTGGCACATGCCTCGAAATTGACGGCCCAGTCGCCATTCGTCAATGCCACCCAACGGAGGGCCTGGGTCAGCGCCGCGTCCTCGAGGGGACCGTTGAAGTTCAGGGCCCAAAACGATTCGAGGATGTCGCGGGCCGTCCCGGCCGGGAATTGATCCCGGATCCGGTCCTGCACGGAGACATGGTCGATTTCCTTGAAGGCATCGGTGGCCAAAGGCCGGAACGGCTGGGGGAAGAAGGCGCGCGACTCCTTGACGAACTGCCCGTTGAATTCGCCGATGAGATCCAGCAGGGTTCCCGGCGCACCTTCCCGACGCCCGCCGTCGGCCCACCAGAAGGCGCGTTCCGGCTCAGGGCTGGCCACGGTGCCAATGCCGTAGCGCTTCAACTCGGCCCAGACATACGGCTGCGTCCAGTGGACCCATGTACCGCCGATCTCCAACTCACGGCCCAGCCGGTGGTCCAACCAGGTCCGGCCGCCGATCCGGTCACGGGCTTCGACGATGCGGACCGCCAGGCCCTGGCGGATGAGCTCACGGGCAGCGGTAAGGCCGGCGAATCCGGCGCCCACGATGACGACGTCAAGGTTCTGCTCCCTGGCGCTGTTTTCCTGTTCCATGGCGCTGTTTTCCTGTTCCATCGGGCAGTGCCCTACGAGTAGACGAAGAATTCGACGGTGGGGGCGAGGACGGTCCACCAGGTGCGGGCGCCCTTGTTGAAGGACGCGGCGCCTCCGGCCGTGAGGTCGTAGATGTCCCCGCCGTCCACCTCGACGCGAAGGTGGCCTTCGATGATGTGGATGGTTTCATCGGCCTCGATCAGCAGGTCGAAAGGCTCGGGCGCTTGGGCGGGACTGACGTGCCAGTAGCCGCAGGCCAACGCGGGACGGTCTCCTTCCCCGAAGCGGCGGACCCACTGGACCTGGCCAAGCTCAAAAGGTTCATTCCTGGCCGGATCAAGGGAGGAGGACGTGGTGAAGGGAGGCGTCATTGCCATGGGTGGCTCCAGGTGGGAAGGGCCGGCGGCTGCCGGGATTGAATGATGATGGCGCCGGGCCTGTGATCGGCATCACGACGTGAAAGACATCTAAGCAATTGCTTAGTTTAAGTCAAGAGGCCCGGTCCGGTGCATCTCCGCTGGCTAGAATCGTCGTCATGACGCCTTCCGCCGCCCGCAGCGCTTCCTCCTCGAAATACGGCACAGGCAGGGAAGCGCTCCTGCGGGCCGTGGTGGACGTTGTGGCGCAGAAGGGTCTGCGGGGACTCACGTTCCGTGCCGTCGCAGAGGCTGCCGGGGTCAACAACAGCTTGGTGGCGCACCATTTCGGGACGCGGGATTCCCTGATCGCCGCAGCACTGCAATGGTCCTCCGAGCAATCAATCGCCGCCTCACGGCTGCGGGATGCGGCGGAGAACGGAGGCACTTTCACCGAGGCGCGGCTGGAACTGCTGCTTGAGGATCCCGGGCTTCAGGCATTCCAGTACGAGATGATCCTCGAGGCACGCCGCCGGCCCGAACTGGCCGGCCCGGTGGCCCAGCTGTACGAGAGCTACGTGGAGGCCCTGTCCGAGGGGCTGCAGGCCTTTGGCGTCAAGGGAGACGTGCGGGTGGTTGCCCGCACACTGTTCGCCGCACTGGACGGACTGGTCCTGCAGTATCTTGCCGGGGTGGGACGGGACGAGATCGCCGCCGCACTGGAGGAAGTGCATCAGGTGGTGCTCCTCCGGCGGGAGGGCAGCGGGAGCACAGCGGCCGGATAGCCCCGGCTGGCAGGCACAACAAAAGCGCGGCCGGCTGCCCGCAAGGGCAACCGGCCGCGCTGTGATATGAAGTTTGTTCCCTACCGGAGCACCACGGTGCGGTTGCCCTGCAGGATGACCCGGCCTTCGCAGTGCCACTTCACGGCGTTGGACAGGGCCTTGCATTCGGTGTCGCGGCCGGCCGCCACCAGGTCCTCGGGGCCGTAGGTGTGGTCCACGTCCACCACCTGCTGGGAGATGATGGGCCCCTCGTCCAGCTCCGCGTTGACGTAGTGCGCGGTGGCGCCCACGGTCTTGACGCCACGGGCATACGCCTGGTGGTAGGGCTTGGCGCCCTTGAAGCTGGGCAGGAAGGAGTGGTGGATGTTGATGGCCCGGCCGTCCAGCTTCCGGGTCAGGTCGTCACTGAGCACCTGCATGTAGCGGGCCAGCACCACCAGCTCCACGTCCAGCCCATCCACCAGTTCCATCAGTTTGGCCTCTGCCTCAGGCTTGGTGGCCGCCGTGACCGGGATGTGGTGGAAGGGGATGCCGTGCCACTCCACCAGGGCCTGGTGGTCCGTGTGGTTGGACACCACCGCCACTACGTCCACCGGCAACTCCCCGATCCGGGCCCGGAAGAGCAGGTCGTTGAGGCAGTGCCCGAACTTGGACACCATGATCAGCACGCGGCGCTTGGAGCCGTGCCGTTCCAGCTGCCACCGCATGCCGAACTTGCCGGCAACGGGGGCGAAGGATGAACGGAGCGTCTCCAGCGTGGACTCGTCCCCCTCGGAGACGAAGTGCACGCGCATGAAGAAGTGGCCCTCGGTGCGCTCACCGAACTGCTTGTTGTCGATGATGTCGCAACCGTGCTCCAGCAGGAAGCCGGAGACGGCATGGACAATGCCCGGCCCTTCCGGACAGTCCAGGGTCAGGACGTGCTCCACGGTGGTCGGCACCTTCGCTGCAGGGGTATCAGTTTCAGTAACAGTCATGGCTTCAGCACTCGATCACGTTCACGGCGAGGCCTCCTCGGGAGGTTTCCTTGTACTTGGTCTTCATGTCGGCTCCGGTGTCGCGCATGGTCTTGATGGCCTTGTCCAGCGAGACCTTGTGGCTGCCGTCCCCGTGCAGGGCCAGCCGGGCCGCGTTGATCGCCTTCACGCTGGCGATCGCGTTCCGCTCGATGCAGGGAATCTGCACCAGCCCGCCCACGGGATCGCAGGTCAGGCCGAGGTTGTGCTCGATCCCCACCTCCGCGGCGTTCTCCACCTGCGCGGGCGTTCCGCCGAGCACCTCGCAGAGCCCGGCAGCGGCCATCGAACAGGCCGAACCAACCTCGCCCTGGCAGCCCACTTCGGCGCCGGAGATGGAGGCGTTCGTTTTGAAGAGGATTCCGACGGCGGCCGCCGCCAGCAGGAAGCGGACCACGCCGTCGTCGTCGGCTCCCGGAACGAACTTCATGTAGTAGTGCAGGACGGCCGGCACGATCCCGGCAGCCCCGTTGGTGGGGGCGGTGACGATCCGGCCGCCGGCCGCGTTCTCCTCGTTCACGGCCAGCGCGAAGAGGTTGACCCATTCCATGGCATGGAGCGCGTCGGTGCCGGCGGAGTCCTGGGAAAGGGTTTTGTAGAGAGCCGGCGCGCGCCTGGGCACTTTCAGGCCGCCGGGCAGGATGCCTTCGGCGTTGCAGCCGTTCTGCACGCACTCCTTCATCACCGCCCACAGCCCCAGCAGTTGCTCGCGGAGTTCGGCCTCGCTGCGCCAGGTCAACTCGTTGGCGAGCATGACGTCGGAGATGGACATGCCTTCACGGCTGCAGATCTGCAGGAGTTCGTCCGCCGTGGAGAAGGCGTAGGGCAGCTCGGTGTCGTCGGCCACGACCTTGTCCGCGCCCCGGGCCTCGCCGTCCACCACGAAGCCGCCGCCGATCGAGTAGAAGCTCCGCTCGCTCAGGACGGCCCCGGTGTGGTCGAACGCCCGGAAGGTCATGCCGTTGGGGTGCGCGGGAAGGGACTTGCGGCGGTGGAGCACCACGTCCTCTTCCCAGTTGAAGCCCACCCGGTGCGTGCCTGCGATATGCAGCTCGGCGTCCAGGGCGGCGGCGGCCACCTGGTCATCGGCCGTGAACGTGTTGACGGTTTCCGGTTCCAGGCCCTGCAGTCCCAGGACCACGGCCTTGTCGGAGCCGTGGCCGCGTCCGGTCGCGCCGAGGGAGCCGAAAAGTTCCGACTGGACACGCACGGTGGAGGCCAGCTGCCCGTCGCCCTTCAGCCCGTCGGCGAAGAGCTTGGCCGCCCGCATCGGGCCCACCGTGTGTGACGACGAGGGCCCGATGCCAACAGAGAACAGGTCAAGGACGCTGAGCGCCATCAGGGGACCTCTGGCGAGGCGTACTCCCGCATGGCGTCCAGCAGCCACCGGCCCAGGAATTCGGCGAAGGATGCCCGGGGGAAGATCCGGAAGCTCTCTTCGCCGGTCTTCCACAGGACGGCCGGGATGTTCGCGATCTCCGTGGAGAAAGCGGTGCCGGCCTTGAACACCCGGGGGTGCAGGTCCAGCGAGCAGCCCTTTTCCAGGACGGCGCGGGCCCGGGGGCCGGTGAGTTCGAACGTGGTGCGGTTGGCGGAGAGGTCCACCACCTGGCCGGCGTCGCCGCCGAGCGCATCCCGGAGCGCCTGGATGAGGTCGCCGCCCAGGGACTCGTGGGCCTCGGTGGGTGCCACCACCAGGAACTCGGAGGGGCCCAGCCACAGGACGGACGTGTCGCCGTTGCCGACGACGCCCCCGCACTGTGCGGGCAGGCCGCCGGTGACGCCGGCCAGCCGCGCTGCCGCGTCCGAGCCTGCGTCCGCCCGGAGCCCCACCATGGTCAGGAAGGGAACTTCGGCGATCTCAACGGCGCCGGCCAGGGAGCCTGCAGCGAATGCTTCCGCCAGCTGCCTGGCGGGGCTGACGCGGGCTGCGAGGTTCTTGTCTGCCGGGGTCTTTGCGGCGGCGGGGGAAGCTGCTGTCTCAGCCATCTTTGCGGGTCCCTTCGGGGTCAAAAAGCACTGTCTCTGCCACAACCACGTCCACCAGCTGGTCGCCGGCGGCTGCCACCAGCGTTTCGCCGATGCGGTTGCGTCCGTTCTTGATCAGGGCCAGGCCGAACGACCGGCCGAGCGCTGCACTGTGGTAGCTGGAGGTCACGAAGCCTTCCATCGGCACCGGACCGTAGGCCGGGTTGGTGGAGCGGCCCTTTTCCACGAGCTGGGTGCCTTCGGGCAGCCGGAGCGTGCCGTCCACGGGGAGGACGCTGACCAGATGCTTGCGGTCCTCCCGCTGCGCGTCCACCCGGGAGTAGGAGCGCTTGCCGATGAAGTCCTTGGCCTTGGAGACGATCCACTCCATGCCGGCGTCCTGCGGGGTGACGGTGCCGTCGGTGTCCTGACCTACGATCGGGTAGCCCTTCTCGGCGCGGAGCACGTGCATGGTTTCGGTGCCGTACGGGGTGATGTTGAATTCGGCACCGGCAGCCGCCACGGCTTCCCAGGTGTTGAGCCCGTACCAGGCCGGGACGTTGATTTCGTAGGCGAGTTCACCGGAGAACGAGATCCGGCAGATCCGGGCCCGCACGCCGGAGGCGAGGGTGGTTTCGCGGAAGGTCATGAACGGGAAGGCTTCGGCGTCCAGGCCGCCGTTGGCTGCCAGTTCCGGCGCCACCTTGGCGATGACCTCGCGGGACTTGGGCCCGACGACGGCAATGGTGCTCCACTGCTCGGTCACCGAGGTGCACTTCACGTCCAGTTCCGGCCACTCGGTCTGCAGCCATTCCTCCAGCCAGTCCAGCACCTTGGCGGCACCGCCGGTGGTGGTGGTCATGAAGAAGGTCTCGTCGTCCAGGCGGAGGGTCACGCCGTCGTCGAAGATCATGCCGTCCGGGCTGCACATGACGCCGTAGCGTGCCGAGCCGGGGGCGAGCTTCTTGAACGCGTTGGTGTACATCCGGTTCAGGAACTCGCCCGCGTCCTTGCCGCGGATCTCGATCTTGCCGAGGGTGGTGGCGTCCATGAAGCCCACGGACTCGCGGACGGCGGCGCATTCGCGCAGCACGGCAGCGTCCATGTCCTCCCCGTCCTGGGGGTAGTACCAGGGCCGCTTCCACTGTCCTACGTCCTCGAACAGCGCGCCCTTGGCGACGTGCCAGGGGTGGATCGAGGTGATGCGCGCGGGGTCGAACAGTTCGCCGCGCTGGCGTCCGGCCAGTGCCGCGAAGGCCACCGGGGTGAATGGTGCGCGGTAGGTGGTGGTGCCGATGTCGCCGATGCCCCGGGACGCTTCGCCGGCCGTCCGCAGGGCGGCGGCGATCACGCCGATGGCGTTGACGCCGGAGGTCTTGCCCTGGTCGTTGGCGGTGCTGATGGAGGTGTACCGCTTCACGTGCTCCACGGAGCGCATGCCGGCGCCGGTGGAGCGCAGCACATCCGCTACCGACTGGTCGCGCTGGAAGTCGACGAAGTGGTGGTGCCAGTCGTCCGGGGTCCCGTTCTCGCCCGGCACCAGCCACAGCTGGCGGGTGGGTGCGGAAGCCTTCGGTTCGGCCAGCGCTGAGGGCTCGACGGCGGAAGTGAAGCCGGCTGCGATGGCCGCCCTTGCGCCGGCGGAGATGCCCTCTGCGAGGCAGTCTTCGGTGGCGAAGGAACCCCGGCCGGAGCCGATGGTCTGCTGGCTGGGCACTTCGGTGCTGGGCACGAAGGCGGCCAGGTCCTCGTCCCAGCGCAGCTTGCCCTGCCGCTGGGAGTGCAGGTGGACCAGCGGGCTCCAGCCGCCGGACACTGCCAGCAGGTCGCAGGCGATCTGCTCCACGCCCGAGGTGAGCTCGCCGTCGTCGTTGATGCTGCGGACGGTGACGCCGTCCAGCCGGCCGTCGTTGCCTGCAGAGGTGTTGGCCACCGCGCTGCCGATCAGCACCCGGAGGCCGGATTCGACGGCGGCGGTCGCCACGGCGGTGAGCTGCGGACGGGCGTCCACGACGGCTGCGACCTTGACGCCGGCGGCGGCGAGGTCTGCAGCGACGGCGTAGGCGCTGTCGTTGGTGGTGCTGATGACCACGCGCTTGCCCGCGGCCACGGCGTACCGGTTGAGGTAGGTGCGTACGGCCGAGGCGAGCATGATGCCCGGACGGTCGTTGTTCTCGAACACCAGGGGACGCTCGTGCGCGCCGGGCGCCAACACCACCTGGTTGGCACGGATGTGCCAAATCCGCTGGCGGGAGACGCCGGGAGCTGCGGGGCTGGAGAGGTGGTCGGTGCGGTTCTGGACGGCAATGACGTAGTTGGCGTCGTAGGCGCCGAACGCGGTGGTGCGGTTCAAGACGGTGGATTCCGCGCCGGACACCAGCTCGGCTTCGACATCGGCGACCCACTCGAGGGCGGGCTTGCCCTCGATGGTCTCGGCCAGGCCGGGAGCCGTGGAACCGGAAAGCAGGGAGCCGCCGAGTTCGGGCTGGTCGTCCAGGAGCATGACGCGGGCGCCGGTGCGGACGGCTTCGCGGGCTGCGGCGAGGCCTGCGGGGCCACCGCCGATCACCAGGACGTCGGTGTGGACGTACTTCTTGTCGTACTCGGCGCGGTCGTCGGCGGGGTCGAGCTTGCCCAGGCCGTTGAGCTGGGTGGCCTTCAGGCCGTCCACGAGCGAGACGGTGGTGGACGGGAGCATGGATTCGGCGACATGGCCGGGGAAGCGGGCTTCCACGCGGACCAGGGCGTTGGCTTCTTCCACACCGGCGGACATGATGCCGCGGGCGCGGTCCTCGTAGAGCGAGTTGCCGGCGGCGATGTGGCCGTTGGCGAGCAGGGCCGAGGCCAGCGTGTCACCGGGGTGGCCGGTGAATTCCTCGCCGTCCACCGTGAAGCGCCAGGAAATGGTGCGGTCGATGCGGCCGCCGGTAGCCAGGCGGGCGTTCTGGGAAGTCACTTGGTCGCTCCTTCCGGGGCGGTGGTGGTCAAGGTGCTTGTGGTGGAAGTGCTGGGTCCAGCGGTTCCCGTGGTGGTGCTGTCAGGAGCCGTGCTGGCGGTTCCGGTTGCGGGCGTGGCCCTGGAGGAACTGTCGGGCCGCGGCGTCCCCATCGGGTAGATGGCCTGGATGTCGTAGCTGACGGTGTCGCGGAGCATGTTGAACCACTGGCGGCAGCCGGTGCTGTGGACCCAGCGCTCGGCGAAGATGCCCTTGGGGTTCTCGCGGTAGAAGAGGTAGCGGGACCACTCCGTGTCGCTCAGCTCGTTCGGGTTCTCCGGGTAGGGGACGTGGGCCTGTCCGCCGTAGTGGAATTCGGTTTCGTCCCGCGGGCCGCAGTTGGGGCATGGGATCAGCAGCATGTGCGTTAGTCCTTTTCTGGTGGCGGGCGGCTAGTGGGCCACGGCGGCGGCGCCGTGTTCGTCGATGAGGGCGCCGGTTTCGAAGCGTTCCAGCGAGAACGGCTCGTTCAGCTTGTGCGGGGCGCCGGTGGCGATGGTGTGCGCGAAGGTCATACCGGCGGCGGGCGTGCCCTTGAACCCGCCGGTACCCCAGCCGCAGTTCACGAACATGTTCTCCACCGGAGTGGTGCCCACGATCGGCGAAGCGTCCATGGTGGTGTCCACGATGCCGCCCCAGGTCCGGAGCACGTGGGCCCGGGCAAAGATGGGGAAGAGTTCGACGGCGGCCGCCATCTGCTGCTCGATCACGTGGAAGGAGCCGCGCTGGCCGTAGCCGTTGTAGGAGTCCACGCCGGCACCCATGACCAGTTCGCCCTTGTGCGCCTGCGAGACGTAGACGTGGACGTGGTTGGACATGACCACGGTGGGGTGGACGGGCTCGTGCAGTTCGGACACCAGTGCCTGCAGCGGGTGGGACTGGATGGGCAGCTGGAAGCCTGCCATCTCCGCCAGGACCGAGCTGTGGCCGGCGGCGGCCAGGCCCACCTTTTCGGTGTGGATGGTGCCGCGGTTGGTCTTCACGCCCACCACGCGGTTGCCGTCCTTGAGGAAGCCGGTCACCTCGCAGTTCTGGATGATGTCCACGCCCATTTCGTCGCACTTGCGGGCGAAGGCCCACGCCACGTGGTCGTGCTTGGCGATGCCGGCGCGGGGCTGGTAGGTGGCGCCCATGACCGGGTAGCGGATGTCGTCGCGGATGTTGAGGATGGGGCAGAGTTCCTTGACCTGCTGGGGGTCCAGCCATTCGGCGTCCACGCCGTTGAGCTTGTTGGCGCCCACGCGGCGGATGCTTTCGCGGACGTCGCCCAGGGTGTGGGCCAGGTTCATCACGCCGCGCTGGCTGAACAGGAAGTCGTATTCGAGTTCCTCGGGCAGGATCTCCCACAGCTTCAGGGCGTGCTCGTAGATGGCTGCGCTCTCGTCCCAGAGGTAGTTGGAGCGGATGATGGTGGTGTTGCGGGCCATGTTGCCCCCGGCGAGCCAGCCCTTTTCCAGGATGGCGATGTTGGTCATCCCGTGGTTCTTGGCCAGGAAGTAGGCCGTGGCCAGGCCGTGCCCGCCGCCGCCGACGATCACGGCGTCGTAGGAGGACTTGGGTTCCGGGTTGCGCCAGAGGAAATCCGGGTGCTCGGGGAGGAGGTCTGCGCTCACTGGGCTGCTCCAATCAGGTCTGCCTCGGCTTCGGCCAGGCTGGCATCGGCGGTGAGGTGCGGGTAGAGGGGGAACTTTTCGGCCAGGGCCGTCACGCGTGCGCGGAGTTCGACGGCGGTGTCCCCGGGCAGTGTGCCGGTGGACGCCGAGGCAATGAGCGCCGTCGCGATGATGTCCGCGACCTCGGTGAACTCGGCGGCACCGAAGCCGCGGGCGGCCAGGGCGGGGGTGCCGATCCGCAGGCCCGAGGAAACCATCGGCGGGCGGGGATCGAACGGGACGGCGTTGCGGTTGACCGTGATGCCGATCTTGTGCAGGGCGTCCTCGCCCTGCTGGCCGTCGAGTTCGGAGTTGCGCAGGTCAACCAGGACCAGGTGGACATCGGTGCCGCCGTTGACCACGGAGATGCCGGCGGCCTGGACGTCGTCCTGCAGGAGCCGCTCAGCCAGCAGCTGCGCACCCTGCAGGACACGCTCCTGGCGTTCCTTGAATTCGGGGGCGGCGGCGAGCTTGAACGCCACGGCCTTGGCGGCGACCACGTGCTCCAGCGGCCCGCCCTGCTGGCCGGGGAACACGGCGCTGTTGATCTTCTTGGCGTATTCCTCCTTCGCCAGGATCACGCCGCCACGGGGGCCGCCGAGGGTTTTGTGGGTGGTGGTGGTGACCACGTCGGCGTAGGGGACGGGGTTGGGGTGCAGGCCGGCTGCAACGAGGCCGGCGAAGTGGGCCATGTCCACCATCAGGTAGGCGCCCACGAGGTCGGCGATGCGGCGGAACTCGGCGAAGTCCAGCTGGCGGGAGTAGGCCGACCAGCCGGCCACGATCAGCTTGGGCTTGTGCTCCAGGGCCAGGGCTTCCACCTCTGCCATGTCGATGCGGAGGTCCTCCTCGCGGACGTGGTACGGGACCACGTTGTAGAGCTTGCCGGAGAAGTTGATCTTCATGCCGTGGGTGAGGTGGCCGCCGTGGGCCAGGGACAGGCCCAGGATGGTGTCGCCCGGGTTCAGCAGGGCGAACATGGCGGCGGCGTTGGCCTGCGCGCCGGAGTGCGGCTGGACGTTGGCGAATTCGGCGCCGAAGAGGGCCTTCACGCGGTCGATGGCCAGCTGTTCGATGACGTCCACATGCTCGCAGCCGCCGTAGTAGCGCTTGCCCGGGTAGCCCTCGGCGTACTTGTTGGTCAGGACCGAGCCCTGGGCCTCCATCACTGCCGACGGAGCGAAGTTCTCCGAGGCAATCATTTCCAGCGTGGACTGCTGGCGGTGCAGTTCCTGTGCAACGGCGGCGGCGACGTCGGCGTCCACCGTGGCGAGCGAGGCGTTCAGTACGTCCTGCATTGTTCTCCTTCAAAGCCCTTCGGAGTTACTGATCCATAACTGATCTGTAACTGATATATTAGAACTGACGTAATAGTATGTTGCAGATCACGTCGCAGTCAATAGCTACCTTGGGAGCCCTCGAAATGAGCGTCACACTCGAGAACCACCTCGTCGGGGACGGGGACCTTTCGCTCGCCGAGCAGGCCTACCGGCACCTTCGGGACCGCCTCATCATGCTCGACATCCGGCCGGGTGAGGCGATCAACGACGGCAAGATCGCCACGGACCTCGGCATCGGCCGCACGCCGGTGCGCGAAGCGCTCAAGCGCCTGGAAAGCGACCACCTCGTGGTCTCGTACCCAAGGCGCGGAACCTTTGCCACCGTCGTCGACATCACCGAACTCGCGGACGTCTCGGAACTGCGCGAATCCCTGGAACCCCTTGCCGCGCGGCGTGCGGCCAAGCTGGCGACGCCGGCGCTGCGGGCCGAGATCCGGGCGACGGCCAAGGCGATTGCCGGCATGGACCCGGGCGATGACCCCTACGACCTGATGCGCTACGACATCAAGGTGCACCGCCTGATCTACCGGGCGGCGGCAAATGCCCACCTCGAGGACGTCCTGATCCGCTACGACAACCTGGCCACGCGCATCTGGTGCATGGTGCTGGAGAAGGTGCCTTCCGTGGCAGAGCACATCGCCGAGCACGTGGAACTGCTGGAGGCCGTGGCCGACGGCGATTCCGAGCGGGCGGGCAAGCTGGCCCTGGAGCACGTCAGCAGCTTCGAGCAGGCCATCCGCAACGTCCTCTAGCCCACCGGCGCGCCAGCCCCCCCCGCACCCAGGAGTCAGGAACGCGCGGCCCGGGGGAGGAACGCCATGGGCTCACGCCTGATCCGCATGAGCGCGGACTCGATGGCCCCCTGGACCACCACCTCCGCCCCGAGCGTGCTCGCAACCAGGGACGGGAGGGGCAGTCCGGAGTCCGTGGGGAGCAGACTGCGCGCATGCTCCAGGACGGGCCCGATGGCGCTTGAGATCCCGCCCGCGATGACCACCCGCTCAATGTCGAGCAAACTGGAGAGCACCACGGCGATCCGGGCCAGGCGTGCGCCCAGCCGGTCAATAATGTCCCCTGCCAGCGGATCCCCCTCGCGGGCCGCCTGGAACACGTCCTCCGCCTGGATCCCCTCCTCGGGAAGGCGGCGCAGCGAGGTGGTTCCGCCGTAGGAATGGATGCCTTTGCGTGCCCACTTGCGCGCAAGCGCCCCCAGCCCGTCCGAGCCTCCTTCGTCGGGTACGAGCTTGCTGTCGAACACATCCAGGAACCGCATTTCGCCGGCGCCGCCCTGGCGCCCCCGCAGCAGGCGTCCGTCCACGATCAGGCCGGCGCCAAACCGCTCCCCCGACAAGAGGGTTGCCACGTTGGCGGACGGTTCCTGCGCCTGCTCCGCAATGGCGGCGAGGTTGGCGTCATTCTCGACGATGACAGTGCCGGGAAGGGCAGGGGCGAAACCGGAATTCATCAGCTGCCAGAATTCGCCTCCCTCCGGGGACATGCCCTCGGCGTCCACCGGCGCGGGCACGCCGACCACCGTGAGCAGGACGTCATCGTCCCCGCACCCCGCATCCGCCAGCGCCTGGCCGATCAACTCCCGTGCGCTTGCAACACGCCCGGCACGTCCCAGCGCATGCGAGTCGATGCTTTTGCGGCGCTTGCCAAGCCCGCGGCCGCGCAGGTCCGTAACGAGGGTGGTGAGATAGCCTTCGCCGGCATCCAGCCCCACAACCACGCCTGCAGCTTCGCGCAGTTGGTAGCGGCGCGCCGGCCGGCCTTTGGGCGCAGGCCCGGCGTCGCCGCCGTCGCTTACTTCCTCAAGCCATCCCGCGCCAACAAGGCCGTCGCAAACGCCCAGCACCGTCGCGCGCGTCAGCCCGGTCGCGGCCATGGCCTCCCCCGCCGTGAACACTTGCTCCTGGAGGGCGAAGCGCAGCAGTGCCTCCGAGTTGATCTGCCGTAACAGTTGGGTCGAGCTCGCCGTAGTTCCGTCCACCCCTTGACGATAGCCCCTGCGTCCCCCATCCTCGTATAGGACCTAAATATAAGATCCAAATAAATTCTCTTTCGAAAGCCCTTAGGAGCCGATGTTGCCACCTTTGACGCCTGCAGGGACGCGAGTCTCCCGACGCACTTTCCTCGCCGCTGCCGGGGGTGCGCTGGCCGCTTTCGGCCTGGCCGGGTGCTCCCCGGCAGGCACCAGGCCAACCATTACGTTCCACCAGTCCAAACCTGAAGCGGTTCCGTATTTCCGCGACCTGGCGGCCAAATTCACCGAATCCCAGGACCGGTTCCGCGTCCTGCACGATATGGCAACCAACCTCTCCGCCAGCTTCGTCCGCAGCAGTCCCCCCGATCTTGGCTGCCTCAACTACAACCTGGAGATGGCCCGGTTCATGGAGCGCGGGGCGCTCTCGGACCTTTCCGACCTCCCCGAAGCAGCCTCCATCCGGGACGACGTGCTGGACCTGACAAACTGGTATCCCACCTACGCCGGCCGGACAAGCGTCATCCCCTATTCGGTCATGGCGGCCTCGGTCATCTACAACCGCCGCATCTTTGCAGAGCACGGCCTCACTGTCCCCACCACCTGGGACGAACTCATCGAGGTGTGTGAGCGGTTGAAGGCAGCCGGCGTAACTCCGATCTACGGGACCTTCCGCGATCCATGGACAGTGGCGCAGGGCCTGTTCGACTACACCGTGGGCGGCATGGTCGACGTACGCGGCTTCTACAAGAAGATGCACGAAATTGGCGAGGACGTCGGGCCGGAGTCCGAAGTGTCATTCCAGAAGACCATGCTGGAACCGGTGCAGCGCATGGTCCAGTTGACGAAGTACGTAAACCCCGATGCCTCCAGCCGGGGCTACGGTGATGGCAACACCGCCATGGCGCAGGGACAGGCGGCCATGTACTTCCAAGGGCCGTGGGCCTTCGGGGAAATCGAAAAGGCAGGCACTGACCTGGACCTCGGCACCTTCCCCCTGCCCATGACCGCCGACCCCGCCGACCTGAAGGTCCGCGTGAACATCGACCTCTCGCTCTGGGTCCCCGAGGTCTCGAACGGCCAGGAAGGGGCGCGCGCCTTCCTGCAGTACCTTTTGCAGCCGGAGGTCCAGAACCCCTACAACGCCAAGTTCCTGGGGTTCGGTACGGTCAAGGACGCTCCCCCGGTCACCGACCCGCGGATCGTCGAGATGCAGAAGTACTACGACGAGGGCCGTTTCTACATGGGCGCCTCCCAGTTCATCCCGAACACTATCCCGGCCGCCAACTACATCCAGTCGATCATCGGGGGCGCCGACCCCGAGGGCACGCTGCGCCGGATGGACGCCGACTGGGCGCGCCTGGCCTTCCGGGCGTAACCGCACTTCCGATCTGATGCACGAAACGAGGACCCACCCATGTCATCAATGACGAAACCTTCCACCATAACGGTGGTGCCCCCCGAGGCAGCGCCCAAAGCGGCAACGGCCCGCAAGAGCCGGGTCGACCCGCTGTACTACTTCTTCCTGTTCCCTTCGCTGGCGATTTTCACGCTGGCCGTGACGCTTCCGGCCGTGCTCGGATTCGTCTACAGCTTTACCAACTCCGTGGGCTTCGGCGACTTCGAGTTCATTGGCATCCGCAACTTCATCGCGGTTTTCCGTGACGAAGGAATCCTCGGCGCCTACGGATTCACGCTCGCCTTTTCGCTCGTGACCGTCGTCGTCGTGAATATCCTGGCTTTCCTGCTGGCCCTGGGACTGACCTCCCGGGTCCGCTTCCGCACTGCGCTGCGCACGGTGTTCGTGATCCCGATGGTGATCTCGGGCATCGTCATCGCCTTTGTCTTCCAGTATCTCTTCTCGAACTCGCTGCCCCTGCTGGGCAAGGGCATGGGAATCGAACCGCTCGCCTCAAGCATCCTTGCCAACCCCGACCTCGCCTGGCTGGCGATCGTCTTCGTCACGGCGTGGCAGTCGATTCCGAGTGCCATGCTGATCTACATTGCCGGGCTCCTCACGGTCCCGGCGGAGGTCTACGAGGCGAGCTCCATCGACGGTGCAACGCCCTGGCACAACCTGCGGCACATCACCCTGCCGCTCGTTGCCGGGTACGCCGTGATCAACACGGTGCTCGGTTTCAAGAACTACCTCAACGCCTACGACATCATCGTGGGCCTGACCGACGGCGGCCCCGGCGTTGCCACCCGCAGCGTCGCCATGGCGATCTTCCGCGGCTTCGAAGGCGGCGACTACGCCTACCAGATGGCCAATGCCGTGGTCTTCTTCCTCATCAGCATTGCCATCGCACTCATCCAGCTCCGCTTCACCCGTGGCAAAGGAGGGATCGCATGAGCAACGCGACCCGCACCGTCCCCGCAGAACCAACTACCTCAGGACCAATCACCGCAGGACCGGCCGCCGGAAAGCGCCGGATCCGCACGGGACAGGAACGCACGAACTGGCCGGCAACAGCCATCCTGGCCGCCTGTACGCTCGCCGTGCTCGTCCCGCTGTACGTCACCATCAGCATGGCGTTCAAGACCACCGGCCAGGCGGTCGACGGCAACGCGTTCTCCTTGCCGAGCCCCCTGAGCTTCGACAGTTTCGTCCAGGCCTGGACACTGACCAACTTCCCCCGGGGCTTCGCGATCTCGGTGTTCGTGTCTGTAACCGCAGTCATCGGGGAGATCGTCGTCTCGGCGCTGGCAGCCTACGCGATCGTCCGCAACTGGGACCGCCGGCTCTTCCGCTGGTCGTTCTTCTACCTGCTCGCGGCCATGTTCATTCCGTTCCCGGTGGTGGCGCTCCCGCAAATCCAACTCACGGGGCTCGTGGGGCTTGATAATCCGCTCGGCGTGGCGATCCTGCATATCGTCTTTGCCCTGGCGTTCAACACGATGCTGTTTACCGCGTTCCTGCGCTCCATCCCCCTGGAGCTGGAGGAAAGCATGCGCATGGACGGCGCCGGCACCTGGCAGGTGTTTTGGCGGCTCATCTTCCCGTTGCTCGGACCCATGAGCGCAACGGTCGGCATCTTTGCCTTCATCGCCTCCTGGAACGACTTCATGATGCCCTCGCTCATCATTTCCGACCCGGAAATGCAGACCATCCCGGTGCTGCAAAAGATCTTCCAGACGCAGTTCAGCAACAGCTACAACGTCGCCTTTGCCTCTTACCTCATGGCGATGGCGCCGGCCATCGTCGTCTACCTGTTTACCCAGCGCTGGGTGATGTCCGGCCTCACCCAGGGGGCCGTCAAGTAGTGACCCCGCGCCCAGCCCTCGCCCTGCACCAAGAACCGAAGGAACCAATCTTGCCCACCACCGCCACCATGGCAACCCGCACCGACGCACTCCGGATGGACGATCCCACCTGGTGGCGCCAGGCGTCCGTGTACCAGATCTACCCCCGCAGCTTCGCGGATTCCAACGGCGATGGAATGGGAGATATCAACGGCATCACCGCAAAGGTCCCCTATCTGAGGGAACTGGGCATCGACGCCGTCTGGCTGAGCCCCTTCTACCCCTCCGCCCTGGCCGACGGCGGCTACGACGTGGACGACTACCGCAACGTGGACCCGCGGCTGGGCACGCTGGAGGACTTCGATGCGATGGCCAAGGCCCTGCATGATGCGGGCATCAAGCTGATCGTGGACATCGTGCCCAACCACTCCTCGGACCGCCACGAATGGTTCCGCGAAGCCCTCGCCGCGCCCAGGGGCTCCGCCGCCCGTGACCGCTACGTCTTCCGTGACGGGCTGGGCGAAAACGGTGAACTGCCGCCGTCGGACTGGGTCTCGGTGTTCGGCGGCCCGGCGTGGGAGCGCATTACCGAACCGGACGGCACCCCCGGCCAGTGGTACATGCATATTTTCGCCAAGGAACAGCCCGACTTTAACTGGGACAACCGGGAGGTCCGGGAGGACTTCCTGTCGACGCTGCGCTTCTGGTCTGACCGCGGCGTGGACGGCTTCCGCATCGACGTCGCCCACGCACTGACCAAGAACCTCGAAGAAACCCTGCCCACCACGGCAGACCTCGAGGCCCAGGGCGAGGCGCTGTACCTCGAGGGCCGGCACCCCTACTGGGACCGTGACGAAGTCCACGAGATCTATGCCGAGTGGCGCAGGCTGTTCAACGAATACACCCCACCGCGGACCGCCGTCGCCGAAGCCTGGGTGCACGCGGACCGCCGCGCCCGCTACGCGAGCCCGGAGGGACTGGGCCAGGCCTTCAACTTCGACCTGCTGCAGGCTGACTTCGACGCCGCCCAGTTCCGGACGATCATCACCAAGAACCTCGCCGAGGCTGAAGCGTCGGGTGCTTCGTCCACCTGGGTGTTCTCCAACCACGACGTCGTCCGGCATGCCACCCGCTATGGGCTTCCTGCGTCCGAAGATTCGGCCGAGGGCATCATGGCGGGGCAGGCGGGCAAGCAGTGGCTGCTGGCCGGGGGCAGGCAGGAGGACGTCGACGTCGAACTCGGCCTGCGCCGGGCCCGCGCCGCGTCCCTGCTGATGTTCGCCCTGCCCGGCTCCGCGTACCTGTACCAGGGCGAGGAACTGGGCCTGCAGGAAGTAGGCTGCGAAATCCCCGATTCCGAGCGCCAGGACCCGGCCTTCTTCCGGAACAAGGGCGTGGACATCGGCCGCGACGGCTGCCGCGTCCCGCTGCCCTGGACCTCCGGCGGCGCATCCTTCGGCTTCGGGGCCGGCGCCTCCCACCTGCCCCAGCCGGCATGGTTTACGGGCAGCTCGGTGGAGGCCCAGGAAGGACAGGTGGGCTCCACCCTGTCCCTCTACCGGCGGGCAATGGCCCTGCGGTCGCAGCTGCAGACAGCTGAAGCGCTGGAGTGGCTGGATACCGGCCGTGATGACGTCGTGGCCTTCCGCCGTCCCAACGGCTGGACTTCCGTGACGAACTTCGGCACCGAAGCCTTCGAACTTCCCGCCGGTGAGGTGCTGGTCTCCAGTTCACCGCTGGAGGCAGGCAGCCTGCCAGGCGCTGCCACCGCGTGGCTCCGGTGACCGCCAGCCCCGAAGCCGCGGCGGGACCGGGTTTCCGGGTCGGGATCGATGTTGGCGGGACGTGGATCAAGGGCGCACTCGTCGACCTTGCCGGCGGCGCCCCTGCCGGGCCAGTCCGCCGCCTCCAGACACCGCCCGGCGGCAGCGTGGAGGCCGTTGCAGACACCATGGACCGGCTCGTCGCTGAGCTCGAAGCCGAGAGCCCTGGCGCTGCGGACGGTGCTGTGGGCATCGCCATCCCCTCGATTGTCCAGCGGGGAGTGGCGAGGTCAGCGGCAAACATGGACCGCGGCTGGATCGGGCTCGACGTCCAGTCCTACCTGCGGTCCCGGCTTGGGCGGCCCGTCTGCGTCGTGAATGACGCCGACGCCGCCGGCATGGCCGAAGCCCATTACGGCGCCGGCGCAGCCAAGCAGGGCGTTGTCCTGGTCCTGACCCTGGGAACGGGCATCGGGTCTGCACTGATCGTCGACGGCAGGCTGGTACCCAACTTCGAGCTGGGCCACTTGGAAGTGGGCGGCTCCAAGGCGGAATCCCGGGCATCAGCCGTCGTCCGTGAAAACGAAGGGCTCGACTGGGTGGAGTACGCGGACCGGCTGCAGCAGTACCTCTCGCATGTGGAGTTCCTGTTCTCGCCGGACCTCATCATCATCGGCGGGGGAATTTCAGCCTGCAGCATCGAATACCTGCCCCGCCTGTCACTGCGCACCAGGGTCGTTCCGGCGAGCCTGGAAAACTCGGCGGGCGTGGTGGGCGCGGCCCTGCAGGCAACCGCCGGCTGGACATAATTCATTCAAAACCCCTGAAGTGTGACGTGGAATACTTCAGTACAAGTGCCGCCGGACGCGCCGGCGGCGGCCGGAAGGGGCTGTGGCATGCAGGGAACCGTTAACGAGGACGAAGAAGCGCGCCAGCATGTGCTGTCCGCGTTGGCAGGGGAACGCGGCCTCGGCCTCGCAGCGGATCCGGACTTTGACCGGCGCCTGGCGGAACACTTTCCCACCCTCCGCAGCCTCTTCCATTCGCTGTACGGCGACCGGACGGACTGGCTGGAGCAGCTGTCCGCCCTGGTGGTCCAGAGCGCGCGGTCCTGGCAGGAGCGCCCGCAGGAGCTGAAGGCCCTGGACGCCGAGCGGGAAGGCAACCCGGACTGGTTCCAGTCCAACGGCATGCTGGGCGGGGTCTGCTACGTGGACCGCTATGCCGAAAGCCTGGAAGGAGTGCGGGCGCGGATCCCTTACTTCAAGGAACTCGGCCTCACCTACCTGCACCTGATGCCCCTGTTCCTGGCACCCGAGCCGCACTCCGACGGCGGCTACGCGGTATCCAGCTACCGGCAGGTCAACCCCAAGCTGGGGACCATGGACCAGCTGCGGTCGCTGGCCGCGGAACTGCGCAGCAACGGCATCAGCCTGGTGGTGGACTTCATCTTCAACCACACCTCGGACGAGCACGAGTGGGCGCGGAAGGCTGCTGCAGGAGACCCGGAGTACAGCGACTACTACTGGATCTTCCCGGACCGCACCATGCCGGATGCCTTTGAAGGGAACGTCCGGGAGATCTTCCCCGAAAACCACCCGGGGTCCTTCATCCAGATGGCGGACGGCCGCTGGGTCTGGGCCACGTTCCACACCTACCAGTGGGACCTGAACTACTCCAACCCGGACGTCTTCCGGGCCATGGCGGGCGAGATGCTGTTCCTGGCCAACCAGGGCGTGGACATCCTGCGCATGGACGCCGTGGCCTTCATCTGGAAGCAGCTGGGCACTCCCTGCGAGAACCTGCCGCAGGCCCACACGCTGCTGCGGGCCTTCAACGCCGTGTGCAGGCTTGCGGCGCCGTCGCTGCTGTTCAAGTCCGAAGCCATCGTGCATCCGGATGAGGTGGCCCTCTACATCGACCCCGCCGAATGCCAGCTTTCCTACAACCCGCTGCAGATGGCGCTGATCTGGGAGTCCCTGGCCACCCGGGACGTCTCCCTCCTGGCCCAGGCGCTGGAACGCCGGCACAACATCCCGGACGGCACGGCCTGGGTGAACTATGTGCGCAGCCACGACGACATCGGCTGGACCTTCGCGGACGAGGACGCCGCCGAGCTGGGGATCAACGGCTTCGACCACCGGCGGTTCCTGAACTCTTTCTACGTGAACCGCTTCCCCGGCAGCTTCGCCCGTGGGGTGCCCTTCCAGGACAATCCCAAGACAGGTGACTGCAGGATTTCAGGCACGACGGCGTCGCTGTGCGGCATGGAGGTCAACCCGGCGGAGGCGGTGGAACGGATCCTCCTGGCCCATTCGGTGCCGTTCAGCACCGGCGGCGTCCCGCTGCTGTACCTGGGCGACGAGGTGGGCCAGGTCAATGACTACGCCTACGCCTCCGAACCGGGGCACGAGGCTGACAGCAGGTGGGTGCACCGGCCGCACTTCCCCGCCGAACAGTACGCCCGCCGCGACGACCCCGCCACACCGGAAGGCGCGGTGTACGCGGGCCTGAAGCGGATGATCGAGGTCCGGGCCAACACCCCGGAACTGGCCGGGACCACGCTGGTGGACTTCGCCACGAACAACAGCTCGGTGCTCGGGTACCAGCGGCCAGGGGACCCGGCCGGCGTCGACAGCACCATCCTGGCCCTGGCCAACTTCGGCGACTCGCCCCAGACCCTGCCCCCGGAAACCTTCGGCGGGTACTCGCCTGCCGCCGTCGACCTTCTCTCCGAAGCGGCCCTTGACCTGGCCGACGGCGTCACGCTGCTCCCCCGCCAGTACCTCTGGCTGCGCGTCACGCCCAACTAAGCAGCGCCAAGTGTCGTTTTGACGGCTCATAACGACACTTGGCGCCACCCAGTTGGGCCACCGGGGGCGGCGCGTGAAACCATACGGACCATGGCCTCCAAGATTGCGTACCAGGGTGAGCCCGGCGCCAACTCCAATATCGCGTGTCAGCAGATGTTCCCGGACATGGACAGCGTCCCGTGCGCCAGCTTCGAGGACGCGTTCGAGCTGGTAAGCAGCGGCGAGGCGGACCTGGCCATGATCCCGATCGAGAACTCCATTGCCGGGCGGGTGGCGGACATCCACATCCTGCTCCCGCAGTCCAACCTGCAGATCGTGGGTGAATACTTCCTGCCCATCCACTTCGACCTGCTGGGCATTCCTGGCAGCACCATCGAAGGCGCCACCGAAGTCCACAGCCATATCCACGCGCTGGGCCAGTGCCGGAAGCTCATCCGCGACCACGGCCTCAAGCCGGTGATTGCCGGTGACACCGCTGGATCTGCCCGTGAAGTGGCCGAGTGGAACGATCCGCGCAAGCTCTCCCTCGCTCCGCCGCTCGCCGCGCAGATCTACGGCCTGGAGGTCCTTGCGTCCCGGGTTGAGGACGATCCCTCCAACACCACCCGCTTCGTGGTCCTGGCCCGGGAAACGGCGCTGCCGACCCGGGAGGAACTTCCCGGACCGGCAGTCACCAGCTTTGTGTTCCGCGTCCGCAACGTCCCCTCCGCCCTGTACAAGGCGCTCGGTGGTTTCGCCACCAACGGCGTGAACATGACGCGGCTGGAGAGCTACATGGTGGGCAACGAATTTGCCGCCACCATGTTCATGGCGGATGTGGAAGGCCACCCCGAGGACCTGCCGCTGAAGCTGGCCCTCGAGGAACTGGACTTCTTCACCACCGAGGTGCGGATCCTCGGCGTCTACCCGGCGGCGGACTACCGGGCGGCGGCCGCCACGGCCTGACGCGGCTGCGCGGGTGCGGCCTTCAGCAGCGGCCCGAAGAACGCACCGAGCTCCGCGGTTGCCGTCAGCGGCAGGACGTTGGCCACGTACTGGTCCGGGCGGACCACCACCACAACGCCGTTCCGGTCCAGGCCCCGCAGGTCGAAAATATCGGCCTTGGGGTCGGTGGCGTACACCTTTTCGTAGTCGGTGAGCTTGAACGGGCCCACCTGCGGTTTGAAGACGGCGGGCACGGCGCCGATGTCGACGCCGGTATGCGGCTGCTGGTAGATGACTTTCAGGTCGAACCACGCGTCCAGGTCCGCGCTGGCAGGGGTGGCGGCCAGCGGGGACTCAGGCGACTTGGCAAACCACTCGGCGAGCATATCGGTGGCCGAGTTGGTGCCGGGCAGGGCGGGGTCCGCGAAGACGTAGATCCGCCAGCGGCCGTCAGCCGTTGCGTGATGGCCCAGGTGGATGGGGTTGGTGTCGCCCACGCGGACCACAGGCGCGGACTTGAAGCGTTTGCCCACGGGGAACCCGGCGGCCAGGTCCTGGTGCCCGGCGCTGCCGACGATCAGGGACGGGGCGTACTGGGTCATGAATCCGGCAGGGAACTCCGCGGTGCGCACGTAGAAGTCTTCGAGGTCCGAGGGGTGCTCGAAGTCCTCCGGCTTCTTGGCCATCATGGTTGACCACTCCTTGTCGAAGTCGATCAGGTTCTTGGCCACCACCTGCCGCTCTTCGGAGTAGGTCGTCAGCAGGCTTTCCGGGCTGCGGCCCTCCAGGACGTGCCCCAGCTTCCAGGCGATGTTGAACCCGTCCTGCATGGAGACGTTCATGCCCTGGCCGGCCTTGGCGCTGTGCGTGTGGCAGGCGTCGCCGGTGATGAAGACGCGCGGGGTGCGGGTTCCGCGGTCCTGCGGCAGCACATCGTCGAACCTGTCCGTGAGCCGGTGGCCCACCTCGTAGACGCTGTGCCAGGCTACGTTGCGGACGTCCAGGGTGTACGGGTGGAGGATCTCATTGGCCTTGGCGATGATTTCCTCGATGCTGGTGTTCCGGACGGCGTGGTGGGTGGCCGGATCCACCTCGCCCAGGTCCACGTACATGCGGAACAGGTGGCCGCCCTCGCGGGGGATCAGCAGGATGCTGCCTTTTTCACCTTGGATGGCGCACTTGGTGCGGATGTCGGGGAAGTCGGTGACGGCGAGGGTGTCCATCACGCCCCAGGCGTGGTTGGCCTGGTCGCCGGCAAGCGTGCAGCCGATCGCCTGGCGCACCTTGCTGCGGGCGCCGTCTGCGCCGACCACATACTTGGCCCGGACAATGCGCTCCTGCCCCTCCTTCGGGCCCGCGGTGTGCCGGAGCGTCACGGTCACCGGGTACTCGCCCGCGCCGGTAACCTCGAGGCCTTCGAAATCGTAGCCATAGTCGGGCTTCAGGCGGGTTGGCGAGTTGGCCGCAAACTCCGCGAAGTAGTCCAGCACGCGGGCCTGGTTGACGATCAGGTGCGGGAATTCGCTGATGCCTGTCTCATCGTCCACGGCACGGGCAGCCCTGACGATGTTCGCGCGGTTGGCGGGGTCCGGCTTCCAGAAGGCCATCTCGGTGATCCGGTAGGCCTCTGCGATGATCCGCTCCGCGAAGCCGAAGGCCTGGAAGGTCTCGACGCTGCGGGCCTGGATGCCGTCGGCCTGGCCGATGGCCAGGCGGCCGGGGCGGCGCTCGATGATGCGGGTGGTCACGCTGGGAAACATGGACAGCTGCGCGGCGGCAAGCATCCCCGCCGGGCCGCTGCCCACGATGAGCACGTCCACTTCCTCCGGAAGCTCCTCGGGGCGGTCAAGGCCGACGCCGGCGGCCGGAAGGACGCGGGGGTCACCGGATACATATCCGTGGTGGTGGAACTGCACGGGTTTTCCTCACTTCGTTGTGGATGACTAAGCAATGTGTTCTATATCAGAACACTTGATTCGATAATCGAAAACTGGAAACTTGATTTCCACTGTACGCCGGATGTGACGCGTGCGACAAGTGGCTCCTCCCCCATCGGAAAACTCCGGAAAATCAGGGGGTTGACGGATGCCGCGAATCTGGGGATAGTGATCGTATACGATTTCGTACCTGATGAGGAGATGCTTTGGAGCAGGTCAACGGCGACACCCTGGCAGCAGCGCGCAAGGTGATCGCGGTGCACATCAACTACCCCAGCCGGGCTGCCCAGCGCGGCCGCACCCCGGCCCAGCCGTCCTACTTCCTCAAGCCTTCCAGCTCGTTGGCAATCAGCGGAAGCCCCGTTGAGCGGCCGGCCGGCTGCGAACTCCTCGGCTACGAGG
>NZ_JAIFZQ010000020.1:0-590255 GCF_019710585.1 Arthrobacter sp. MAHUQ-56
GGCCTTCCATGAACGCCCGGGCGTACATGCCGGGGGAGGCGTGGCCCTGGAAGAACACCTGGTCCCCGCCGCCGGGGGCGTCCTTGCCGCGGAAGAAGTGGTTGAAGCCGACCTCGTACAGGGTCGCCGCCCCGGCGTAGGTGGAGATGTGCCCGCCAACGCCGATGTCGGGCCGCTGCGCCCGGTGCACCATGACCGCGGCGTTCCACCGCATGTAGGCCCGGTAGCGGCGCTCGTATTCCTCGTTGCCGGGGAATTCGGCTTCCTGGTCCACCGGGATCGTGTTCACGTAATCCGTGGTGGTCACCATCGGCACCCCGACGCTCTGCGCGCCCGCGCGCTGCAGCAGGCTCCGCATGATGTATTGGGCACGCTCGGTGCCCTGTTCCCTGATCAACGCATCCAGGGACTCAACCCACTCGGCAGTCTCTTCCGGATCACGATCAGGCAGCTGGTTAGTCAACCCGCTGAGGATATGGGAGGTATCTTCTCCTGCAGCCATGGCAGCCTTCTTTCATCATTGAATACTCGGCATCAGTTTTCGTTATGCGAGAAAACATTATTGCTCTATGAGATTAGGTTCGAGTGGCGCGCCCGGTCAACGCAGGGCGGCCAAGCTGGCAAGGTCCGGGCCTTGGCGCTGGAAACCAACCGTTTGTGACTGCCGCGAAGGCACGCTACGGCTTGACCGTGAGTGATGCAGGTCATAGCATTATTTCACTATTCAATATCTCGATTCCGCCTTGTGGAATAACAGAAACGACCTCCGCGTCGGCCTCACCACCGGAATCCCCAAAGAATTGAGATTTCTTATGCAGACCCCACCCCCGGCGGGCGTTGAGGCGGCCAGGGACCTGACAACGTCGTCGGATGCTCCTGCCCCTACCGCAGCCAGCGTAGAAACCCTGTGCAATGCCGCAAGCGAAGCATCAGGCGTGGCCATCAGCTCCACCCTCTACAACGCAGACCTTGCCCCCACCAAGCGTGCCGGCCGCAGCTGGTCCAGCTACAGCATCTTCACCCTCTGGGCCAACGACGTGCACAGCCTGGGCAACTACGCGTTCGCCATCGGCCTGTTTGCCCTCGGCCTGGGCGGATGGCAAATCCTGCTGGCTCTGGGAATCGGCGCCGCGCTGCTGTTCGGGCTGCTCACCCTCTCCGGCTTCATGGGAGTGAAGACCGGAGTCCCCTTCCCGGTCATGAGCCGCATCAGCTTCGGCATCAGGGGAGCCCAGATCGCAAGCCTCCTGCGTGGTGCCGTGGCGGTGGCGTGGTTCGGGATCCAGACCTACCTCGCCTCCGTCGTCTTCCGCGTCATGCTCACGGCCATGTTCCCGCCCCTGGCGGAGCTGGACAAGGATTCCATCCTGGGCCTGTCCACACTGGGATGGGCGGCGTTTGTGACCTTGTGGGTGGTCCAGCTGGTGATCGTCAGCTTCGGCATGGAGATGATCCGCAAGTACGAGGCTTTCGCCGGCCCGGTCATCCTTGCCACCATGGCCGCAATGGCCATCTGGATTTTCGTGGAAGCCGGGGGAAGCATCGCCTGGTCGTCCAACAAGGCCCTTGAAGGGCCGGAAATGTGGCTCACCATTTTTGCCGGCGGCGCCCTCTGGGTCTCCATCTACGGCACCTTCGTCCTGAACTTCTGCGACTTCACCCGCTCGGCGGTATCCAGGAAAGCCGTGGTCCGCGGCAACTTCTGGGGCATCCCCATCAACATGCTGGTATTCGGCGCCATCGTGGTGGTCATGGCCGGCGGGCAGTTCAAGATCAACGGCACCATCATCAAGAGCCCCTCGGACATCGTCCAGACCATTCCCAACACGCTCTTCCTGGTGCTGGCCTGCCTTGCCCTGCTGATCCTGACCATCGCCGTGAACCTCATGGCCAACTTCGTGGCTCCCGTGTATGCCCTGACCAACCTGTTCCCCACCCGGCTGAACTTCCGCCGCGCGGCCATGGTCTCCGCCACCATCGGGCTGGTCATCCTGCCGTGGAACCTCTACAACAACCCCTTGGTCATCGTGTACTTCCTCGGCGGTCTTGGCGCGCTGCTCGGCCCGCTGTTCGGCGTCGTCATGGCCGACTACTGGCTGATCCGCCGCGGCAAGGTCAATGTGCCGGAGCTGTACACGGCATCCACTGAAGGGGCCTACTTCTACCGGAAAGGCGTCAACCCGCGGGCAATCGTCGCGATGGTCCCGGCGGCGGTCCTGGCCCTGCTGATTGCATTCGTTCCCGGGCTGGCATCCGCGGCCCCGTTCGCCTGGTTCTTCGCGGCAGGCATCGCCGCCGTTGTCTATTTCTTCATCGCAGACCGCAACCAGCGCCTGGAAGACCGCGACGGTGAGACGATCGCCGTCGCCAGCACCCACTGACACACCCATCCCGCCCGCCAAGGAAGCCCCGTGCGCATTCTCGTAGCAAACGTCAACACCACCTCCTCCATGACCGAATCCATAGCGGCCTCGGCCCGCAGCGTCGCTGCCCCGGGCACCGAGATTGTCGGCATCACGCCCCGCTTCGGGGCGGACTCCTGCGAGGGGAACTTCGAAAGCTACCTGGCGGCCATCGCCGTCATGGACGCCGTCACCTCCTACCCGCAGCCGTTCGACGCCGTCATCCAGGCGGGGTACGGCGAACACGGGCGCGAAGGGCTGCAGGAGCTCCTGGATGTGCCGGTCGTCGACATCACCGAGGCGGCAGCCAGCACGGCCATGTTCCTGGGCCACAAGTACTCCGTGGTCACCACCCTGGACCGTACCGTGCCGTTGATCGAGGACAGGCTGAAGCTCGCCGGCCTGGACGCCCGATGCGCGTCCGTCCGGGCCAGCGGCATGGCGGTCCTGGAGCTGGAGGAGGAACCGGACCGCGCCGTGGAGGCCATCATCGACCAGGCGATGCTGGCAGTCACCCAGGACAAGGCGGAAGTAATCGTGCTCGGCTGCGGCGGCATGGCCGGCCTGGACGAGCAGATCCGGCAGCGGGCCGGCGTGCCGGTGGTCGATGGCGTCGCTTCCGCGGTGACCATCGCCGAATCCCTGGTCCGGATGGGTCTTTCCACCTCCAAGGTCCGGACCTTCGCCGCGCCGCGGCCCAAAACCGTCATAGGCTGGCCGCTGAACAAACCGGCCATGCCGGTGCAGCTGTAGACCAGGAGAACACGTGAGCACATCCCCTTCCCGCATCGCCGTCGTAACCGGGGCAGGCTCCGGAATCGGCCGGGAGGTAGCCCGGCAAATGCTGGCCGACGGCTACCGGGTGGCACTTGCCGGCCGCCGGGAGGCGCAGCTGTTGGAAACGGCGGAGGGCCACCCGAGGGCGCTGGCGGTGCCATGCGACGTCACCCGGGCCGCCGACGTCGAACGCCTCTTTGATGCCGTCCGCCAGAAGTGGGGGCGCGTGGACGTGCTGTTCAACAACGCTGGCGTCTTCGGCCCCGCGGCCGGTGTGGACGAAATCAGCCTGGATGACTGGAATGCCACCCTCGCCGTCAACCTCACCGGATCGATGCTGTGCGCCGCGGCCGCCGTCCGTGCCATGAAGGCGCAGGAGCCGCAGGGCGGCCGGATCATCAACAATGGATCCATCTCCGCCCATTCACCCCGGCCGCGCACCGTCGCGTACACGGTGACCAAACATGCGATGACCGGCCTGACCAAGAGCATCGAGCTGGATGGCCGGGGGTATGGCATCACCTGCGGCCAGATCGACATCGGCAACACGGCCACTGACATCATGGACACCATCGGCGTCGGTTCCGGGGCACTCCAGGCCGACGGCAGCCGGAAGGTCGAGCCGATGTTTCCGGTAGCGGACGCGGCACGGGCGGTGCTGATGATGGCCAACATGCCGGCCTCGGCCAGCGTCGGGTTAGTGGTGGTCACCGCCGCCGGAATGCCCTTCATCGGCCGCGGCTAACTCCCCGGCTGGGAGGGCGCCGAGAGAGGCAGGAGGGCCGAGAGGTCCGCGCGCAGGCCGGAGGCCGCCACCTTCCCCGAGGCCACGGCGTCCGCCCAGCTCAACTGGCCGGTGGCCATCGCAAGCCAGGTGGCGGCGTCGCACTCGATGACGTTGGGCGGGGTGCCGCGGGTGTGCCGCGGGCCCTCCACGCACTGCGTGACACCGAACGGCGGGACGCGCACTTCCACCGAGTTGCCCGGCGCCCGGGCGGTGACCTCCTCAAGGGTGTAGCGGACGGCAGTGGCCACGACTGGCCTGGGAACGGGAAGGTCCGACGACGGCCCTGCACCTTCGAGCCATGCAGCCAGCGCCGCTTTACCTTCCTGGGCGTCAATACGACGGCGGGCTACGGCCATGTTTCGAGTCTTCCTTTTTGGTGCAGGCAGGGTTGGTGCCGGTTGGGTCTGTTCAGTCGTGTCTGTTCAGTCCAGGAGCGCGGAAACGGCGGGGCCAAGCCGGATCTTCCCCACCGGCCGGCCGCCGCCGAGCACGGGTTCGACCACTTTTTCCAGGACGCTCGCCACGCCCGGGATCTCCACCGCGCCGGCCGCCGCCAGGAGCGTCAGGGCCACCAACGATGTGGCACGGATGTTGCCGTCCAGGATCTTGACGGCAACGGAGACACCCTGCGGCGTCGCCATCGCCAGGACACCTTCAGCGCCGATCTTGGCAATGATTTCCAGCTCGTCCATCACCAGGGTGTTTGCCTCGCCGCGGCCCTGAACAGCCCATGGATAATCCAGCATGGAGGTGGCAATGGTGGCGGCCCTGGCGTTGAAGCTGTGGTCACCGGGGGCCTTGGCCAGCTGGGAGTAGGCGCGGGCCAGCCCCGTGAGCGACACGGCGGCCACGGGCGCGCCGCAGCCGTCGATCCCCAGGTGCGCGATCTTCTCGCCCGTATATTCCTCGATGGCGGTGCGCACGCGCTGCTGCAGCGGGTGGTTGGGCTCCAGGTAGCTGTGGGTGTCCCAGCCGTTCTCCGTGCACGCCCAGAGGAACGCCGCATGCTTGCCCGAGCAGTTGTAGGCCAGCCGGGACTTTCCCTTTTCGGAACGCACCAGCCAGTTCCGCGCCGTTTCATCCTGGGGCCAGGCTTCCGGGCACTGCAGCTGGTCCTCCCGGACCCCGGCCGCCTTGAGCATCCCGGCAACAACATCCATGTGGTCCAGTGACCCCGTGTGGCTCCCGCACGCGATGGCCACCTGTGCGCCGCGCAGTGGCACGCCGGACTGCATGGCGGCCAGCGCCTGGAACGGCTTCAGTGCGGACCGGGCATAAATCGGGGTGTTGATGTCGCCCAGCTCGGTGACCACAGAGCCGTCGGCGGAGAGCAGCACCGCGGAGCCGATATGCCGCGACTCCACGAAGCCGCTGCGTTCGATTACGGCCAGTTCGACGGCGGAGTCAACGGTGAAGGTGGCATGCGGATTATGCGGCATGCTGCCAGTCTATGGGCCGCCGCGGCCGAAGCCTGGATACTTCGATGCCTACTGCACGGTGACCATCACCGACTGCCAGCCAGAGGCGCCGTCCGGAACCGGATCAGCCCGCTGGTCCGTCTGGACCTCGCCGGTGCCATCCGTGGCCCGGACCTTGATGTAGTGGGGGCCGGGCGTGGCGCCCCATTCGTATGACCACTGGCGCCAAGTGATGGTGGAGGCTTCCGCGGAAAGGGTCGTTTCCACCCAGTCGCCGTTGTCGATCTGGATTTCCACCTTGGTGATGCCCCGGGTCTGGGCCCAGGCGGTGCCACCGACGGCCACTTTCCCGGCCGGCACCTTCGCAAAGGACTTGGGTACCTCCACGCGCGCCATGGTCTTGATGGGGCCGCGCTCGGACCAGCCGCGATTTGTCCAGTAGGCCTTGTTGTCGGCGAAGCGGGTGACTTCCAGGTCCACCACCCATTTGGTGGCGGACACGAAACCGTAGAGCCCGGGGACCACCATTCGCACCGGGTAGCCGTGCTCCAGCGGCAGCGGTTCGCCGTTCATGCCGATGGCCAGCATGGCGTCGCGGTCGTCCTGGAGCACCTCCAGGGGAGTGGAGGCACTGAACCCGTCAACGGATGTGGACAAAACCATGTCCGCGCCGTCCTTCGGCTTGGCCCGGGCCAGCACCTCGCGGAGGGGAAGGCCAAGCCACTTTGCGTTGCCGGCCAAATTGCCGCCCACCGGGTTGGACACGCAGGTCAGGGTGACATGCGATTCGATCAATTGTGCATCCAGCAGGTCCTGGAAGGTAAGCGTCACTTCCTGCTCCACCAGCCCGTGCACGCGCAGTTCCCAGTCGTCGACGTTGATTTCCGGAACACTCAGGGCGGTATCGATGCGGTAGAACTCATTGCTGGGCGTCAGCCACGGGGTCACGCCCGGCACCGGGGACTGGACGCCCGCGGGCACAGGAGCGGCGGCCTTTGCCGGTGCCGGCAGGCGCAGGGCCTCCCGGGCCTGGGCCACGTTGTTGCGCGCGGCACCCAACAGCCGTCCGCCCGTGGCCGCAATACCGGCGGCTGCCGCCGTAATCCCGGCGGCTGTGAAGAAGCCACGGCGGCTGGTGCCTCCACCCTGCTGCCGCGCGTCGTCGTCGGCTGCTTGGTCCGCCGGCGCTTCGGGCCATTTCTTCATCCCCCACAGCGGCACCATCAACCGGTGCAGGGCCACCAGGCCCGCCAGTGTCCCCAGTACGGTCGGAATGGCGTCCGCGGGGCCGACGCCCGCCCGGGTCACCACGCAGGCCACGATCACGGCGCCCATGAACAGCACACCCAGGACGCCCAGCGCCCACTTCCGGTAGGCCACCACGCCAAGTATGCAGGCAAGCACCGCGATGGTCAGGCCCATGCCCACGAAAAGGGCCGCCTTGTCGTTGGTACCGAACGTGGCGATCGCAAAGTCCTTCAGCCAGGGCGGCGTGAAGTCGATGAAGGTGGACCCCAGGGCGAACAGCGGGGTTGCCCGGGCGGTGAAGAACGCGCCAATCAGCTCCGCAACGGCAAGTACGACGGCGGCTGCCACCACGCCTGCCAGCGCGGCCATGGCGGCGGGGCCGGTTTTCCGGTTTCGAAGCGTTGTCATGTGTATGGTTCGGAGCGGGCGGGCACCCGGATTGACCGCCGGGCAGGGAAGGTCACAGCTTAGGAGCGGGCAGGGTACACAAAGTACCCTTGGAGACTGTGAAGGTACTCGTCATTGGCCCCGGAGGCCGCGAACACGCCATTGTCCGCTCCCTGCTTGCCGACCCCAACGTGTCCGAGGTCCACGCGGCGCCGGGCAATGCCGGGATCAGCAAACTGGTCCCCACCTACAACATCAACGGCAATGATCCCGAGGCAGTTGCGGAGCTGGCTACCAGGCTCGCCGTGGACCTCGTGGTCGTGGGCCCCGAGGCGCCGCTCGCCGCAGGGGTCTCCGATGCCGTCCGCGAAGCCGGCATCCCCGTCTTCGGACCCAGCAAGGCAGCCGCCCAGCTCGAGGCCTCCAAGGCCTTTGCCAAGGAAGTCATGGCGGAAGCCGGCGTCCCCACGGCCATGGCCATGGTCGCCGCCAACGCCGATGAAGCAGCCTCCGCGCTGGACACCTTCGGCGCGCCGTACGTGGTGAAGGATGACGGCCTCGCGGCCGGCAAGGGCGTGGTGGTCACCCGGAACCGGGAGGAAGCCCTCGCCCACGCCCAGTCCTGCTTCGACGCCGGCGGCTCCGTGGTGATCGAGGAGTTCCTGGACGGGCCGGAGGTTTCCCTGTTTGTCCTCTGCGACGGCCAGAACACCGTGGCGCTCTCACCTGCGCAGGACTTCAAGCGCATCTTCGACAACGACGAAGGCCCCAACACCGGCGGCATGGGCGCCTACACCCCGCTTGAATGGGCACCGGAAGGCCTGGTCCAGGAAGTCTTGGACCGCGTTGCCCAGCCCACCGTCAACGAGATGGCCCGGCGCGGAACCCCGTTCGTAGGCGTGCTGTTCGTCGGCCTTGCCCTGACCTCGCGCGGCACCCGCGTGATCGAGTTCAACGTCCGCTTCGGCGACCCCGAAACCCAGGCAGTCCTCGCCCGGCTCAAAACCCCCCTCGGCTCCCTGCTCATGGCAGCTGCGAAGGGCGAACTGGACAAGGCAGAGGAGCTGAGGTGGGCTAAGGAGACCGCCGTCGCCGTCGTCATCGCCTCGGAAAACTACCCGGACACTCCCCGCACCGGCGACCGCATCCGCGGGCTCAAGAAGGTGGAGGCCCTGGACGGCGTGCACGTCATCCACGCCGGAACCGCCCTGGACGCGGACGGCAAGGTGGTGTCCGCAGGCGGCCGCGTCCTGGCCGTCGTCGCCCTCGGCAGCGACCTGGTGGAGGCACGGGAAAGGGCATACGACGGCGTGGAGCTGATCCAGCTGGAAGGCTCCCAGTTCCGCAGCGACATCGGCCGCAAGGCCGCCCGGGGCGAAATCAAGGTCCCCTACGGCGCCACCGGCTCGCTGCCCGTAGTGAAAGCGAAGGCCTGACATGAGTGAAACGCCGGTGAACCGCGGGTACGCCGCCAAGACCCTGGACCTGCCCGGATGGACCCATGTCTACTCCGGCAAGGTCCGCGACCTGTACGAGCCGGCTGACGAGTCGATCGTGCAGCGGCTTGGCCAGGACTGCGTGCTGGTGGTCGCCAGCGACCGCATCAGCGCCTACGACCACGTGCTCTCAAGCGAGATCCCGGACAAGGGCCGCATCCTCACCCAGCTGAGCCTCTGGTGGTTCGACCAGCTGGGCGTTGAACACCACGTGCTGGGCTCCACCGAGGAGGACGGTGTGCCGGCCGAGGTGCTGGGCCGGGCGATGATCTGCAAGAAGCTGGACATGTTCCCCGTGGAATGCATCGCGCGCGGCTACCTCACAGGTTCCGGGCTGCAGGAGTACAAGGCACTGGGCACGGTCTGCAACATCCCGCTGCCCGAGGGCCTGGTGGACGGATCGCGCCTTGACCATGCCATTTTCACGCCGTCCGCGAAGGCGCTGATCGGTGAGCACGATGAGAACATCACCTACGACGCCGTGGTGGCGCTCGTGGGGGACGACATCGCTGCCCGCCTCAGCGAGCTGACCCTGAAGATCTACACGACGGCGGAAAAGATCGCCCGGGAGCGCGGCATCATCCTCGCCGACACCAAGGTGGAGTTCGGGTACGACGCCGTCTCCGGCTCCATCACCCTGGGCGACGAGGTGCTCACCCCCGATTCCTCACGGTTCTGGGACGCTGCCACGTACAAGCCGGGCCAGGCGCAGCCTTCCTACGACAAACAGTACGTGCGCGACTGGCTGACCTCGGCCGAATCCGGCTGGGACAAAGCCTCGGACACCCCTCCGCCGGCGCTTCCGGCGGACGTGGTGGAGCGTACCCGCAGCCGCTATGTCGAGGCGTACGAGAAGATCACGGGGAAGAGCTTCACATAAACAAGGGCGGGCCCGGGAGTCCCGGGGCCGCCCTTAGCTCTCCTTAGCTCGCCTGCCTTTAGCTCGCTTGGGCGGCCGCGGCGGCCCGCTTTTGGGCGAGCCTGATTTCGAGGATCGCGTCCAGCGCCTGCTGCACGCGATCCTGTGCACCGGCGGCGGCGAATGCCTTTTGGGCTTCCTCAAGGTGCACCAGGGCTTCGTCTGTTTCGCCCGAGGCCTTCAACGACTTTCCGAGGAGGAGCGACACCTCGCCGGCCGTGTGCTTGCCGAGGGCATCGCGCTCGGCATGGATCTCGCGCAGCTTCTCGACGGCGGCCACGATGTCCCCGGTCAGGTACAGCCAGCGCGCCCGGATGAAGGCCACCTCAAGCTCGTCGCTCTTGGTTCCTCCGACGATGGAGAAGGCGAGTTCAGCGCGCTCGATGGCCGACAGGGTCTCCGGCTCCACGATTCCCGACGAAAGCCGGACGGCGGCGGAGGCTTTGTTGAAGCGCGCCCACAGCTCGATGTCATTGGCGGGGGAGAGCAGCCGGGCCGCCCGCTCGTGGTGCTTCACGCCTTCTGCATAGTCGTGCCGCATGAAGGCCACGTTGCCGATCACCCAGGCCACCTCGCCGGCGAGCTGGGACATGGCATGCTCATCCACTTGTTCGAGCAGGGCCTGGCAATACTTCCAGGCCTCATCCAGCCGCCCGCTTTCCGCGAGGGCACCGATCAGGATGCGGTGCGCCCCGATGGCCACCGTTGAACCGCGGGGCAGGTTGACAGATAGCTTGACAGCTTCGAGCGCGTGCTCAACAGCGACGGAGAGCTGGCCCTGGCCGTGGCACACAGCAGCCAGCATCTGGCGGGCACGCACGCCAAGACCCACCGATTCCGTTGCCATGGGGTGTTCAAGGAGGCGTTCGATGATCTTCCGGCACTCCTGCAGGTCACCCTGCTTCATGAGGCATTCAGCCTGCATGTACGTCATATTCCACCAGGCGCTGGTGTTCTTGCCGTCGAGTGCTATCTGCGCGGCAGCCGCGGCGTGGCTGGCTGCCAGGGGGTAGTCGCGCAAGTCCCACGCCTGGCGCGCGTACAGCCCTGCGAGAACGTATTCAGCGTCGCTCACGGAAATGGGCTGGCTCCAAGCCTCCAGTGCCTTTGGTGCCAGCTCCAGCCTGCGAGCCAGTTCCTCGATTACTTCGGCCGTCGGTTCCCTTCGGCCGGTTTCGAGCAGCGAGATGTAGCTGGGTGAATACAGGTCCTTGCCCAGTTCGGCCTGTGTCAGTCCACGCTCAAGGCGCTCCGCCCGGAGCTTTTCTCCGAATCCGTTGCCCACGCGTTTCCTCCTTCTGGACAGCTGGGGCCGAATGCTTGACAGCCCCTGTGGAAAATATTTTACAATGTGTGTCAACAAGGACAGTGCTGGCTTTGTAACGAATCCGACTCGTATTGAGGAACTTATATGTTGAAGAAGATCGCAACCGCGGCCGCCTTGGCTGGGGCCCTGGCTTTTTCCGCGGCGGCTCCGGCCGTCCTGTCTGCAGGTTCCATCGCCGATAACTCGGGTACGTCGGTAGCAATCGGAAACTGGCCTGACCCCGCCTCCACCAAGGTGAAGAAGGACAAGAAGACCGATACCACCTACACCACCTACATCGGCAACTGGCCCGATCCCGCATAAACAGCTTCCTCACACCAGGAGGCGATGGACAGCCCCGGAGCACCAGCTCCGGGGCTGTCCTGTTTTCCGCCGTGACCGGATCGCAACAAAAAAAGAGGGCCTCCGCAAGGAGACCCTCTTTCCATTTTGGTCGGGATGACAGGATTTGAACCTGCGACCTCTTCGTCCCGAACGAAGCGCGCTACCAAGCTGCGCTACATCCCGATCCGCTGCAAAAGCAACTTTACAAGGATAGCCGATCCCGGGCTCCGATGCGAAATCCAGCTTCGATGGCCCGTCTCCATGGTCTGAGGTGGCCCGCCGGACCAGGGGTCAGACCAGCGAATCCTTCCATGCCCCGTGCAGGTCGGCGAAGCGGCCGCCGCCGCCGATGAGGTCAGCCGGGGTGCCGTCCTCCACGATCCGGCCGTCGTGCACCACCAGCACCCGGTCCGCCGTCTCGACCGTGGAGAGCCGGTGGGCGATGATCAGCGCGGTCCTGCGCGCCCCTTCCGTCCCGGCGAGCAGCCGTGCCAGTCCGGCCTGGACCAGGCGTTCGGAGGGGATGTCCAGGGAGGAGGTGGCTTCATCCAGGATCAGCACCGCCGGCCGCGCCAGGAAAGCCCTGGCGAAGCTGATCAATTGACGTTGCCCGGCGGAAACCCGGCCACCGCGCTTGTTGACGTCGGTGTCGTAGCCTTCGGGGAGCTGCAGGATGAATTCGTGGGCCCCGACGGCCTTTGCGGCTTCCTCGATCTCGGCACGCGTCGCTTCCGGCCGGCCCAGGGCAATGTTGTCCGCCACGGATCCGCTGAACAGGAAGGCTTCCTGCGTGACCATGACGATGTTCCGGCGCAGGTCCTGGGTGCCCAGGTTCCGCAGGTCGATGCCGTCCAGCGTGAGGTTTCCTGAGGTGACGTCGTAGAAGCGGGCGATCAGCTTGGCCAGCGTCGATTTTCCGGCGCCGGTCTGGCCCACCAGGGCTACGGTCTGCCCGGCCGGGATGTGCAGGTTGAGGCTCGGTACCACGACGGGCCCGTCCCCGTAACGGAACTCCACGTCCCTGAAGTCGATGTCGCCCTTGGCGCCGGAGAGGGGAACGGGGTTTTTGGGCGGCCGTACGGTGGGCACCTCCTCCAGGAGCCCGGAGACCTTTTCCAGGGCCGCCTGGGCGCTTTGGAACGAGTTGTAGAACATGGCCATCTGGTCCACCGGCTGGAAGAACCGTTTGGTGGAAAGGATCAGCGCCAGCAGCACGCCCACGGCCAGGTCCCCGGTGAGCACCCGGAAGCCGCCGAAGAGCAGCACTACGGCAACGCAGACGTTGCCGATCAGCACCAGGCCGGGCTGGAAGATGCCGTTGAGGTTGATGGACCGCACGGTGACCCGGCGGTAGTCCTCGGCGAGCTGGCCGTACGTCTGCGAGTTTTCCCGCTCCTTGCGGAAGGCCTTCACGGCCCGGATGCCGGTCATGGTTTCCACGAAGTGCACGATCAGCCGGGCCGAGACCACCCGGGATTCGCGGAAGGCGATCTGCGAGTGCTTCTGGTACCAGCGCGCCAGGAAGAACATGGGCACCCCGGCCGCCAGGACCAGCAGGCCGCTGCGCCAGTCCAGGGCAAAAATGGTCACCGCGGTAAAAGCCATGAAGAGGATTCCCGACGCCAGCGAACTGACGCCCGAATCCAGGAGTTCGCGAAGGGCCTCAAGGTCTGAGGTTTGCCGGGCAATGATCCGGCCGGAGGTGTATTTCTCGTGGAACTCCAGGCTCAGCCTTTGGGTGTGCCGGAACACCCTTACCCGCAGGTCCAGGAGCATGGCCTGGCTGAGCCGCGCGGTGGAGGTGACGTACAGGGCGGTGAGTCCCGCCGTCGCGATGGCCGCGAGCAGGTAGGCGGCGCCGGTGAACACAAGGGGCAGGTTGTCGCCGGCCTGCAGGGCGGGCAGCGCGTGGTCGATGCCGAAGGCGATCAATGCCGGGCCGGCCACCCGCGCAGCCTGGGATAGGACCACCATCGCAATGGTCAGCCAAAACCGCAGCCGCACCGGACGGATCAGCGATCCCAGCAAGGCGAGCGACCGCCGTCGTACTGCCCTGCTGTCACTCCTGCTGAGGTGGGCGTTGTCCTCGTTCGCAGTGCCGAACGTTGCCGTGCTCATCGCGTCACTTCCTCTGCCTGGTCTTCCAGGGCAGACAACTCAGAATCCAGGTCCTGTGGCTCACGGTCCAGGCTGGCGATCACGTACCTGTAGTGGGCATTGCGGGCCAGCAATTCGGTGTGCGTCCCGACGTCGGCGATGCGGCCGTCCTCCAGGAGCGCCACGCGGTCGGCCAGCGCCACCGTTGAGGGCCGGTGAGCGACGATCAGGGTGGTGGTGTCCCTGAGCACCTCCCGGAGGCGGGCCTCCACCAGTTCCTCGGTATGGACGTCCAGGGCTGAGAGGGGATCGTCCAGGACCAGGACCCGGGGATGCGCCGCGATGGCCCGCGCCAGGGCAATGCGCTGGCGCTGCCCGCCGGAAAGGCTCAGGCCTTCCTCGCCGATCAGCGTGTCCACCCCCTCCGGCAGCGAATACGCGAAGTGCGCCTGCGCAACGTCGAGGGCTTCGTCCAGCACCTGGTCGCTCCGCACCGGGGCTCCGAGCAGGACGTTGTCCCGGACCGAATTGGAGAACAGCGTGGTGTCTTCGAAGGCCACCGCCACGGTCCGCCGCAGTTCCTCGACGTCGAACGCGCGGATGTCGACGCCGTCGATGCTGATGGCGCCGTCGGTAACGTCATAGAGGCGGGGCACCAGCTGGATCAGGGCGCTCTTGCCGCTGCCCGTGATGCCCACCAGGGCCATGGTTTCGCCGGGGCGGACATCAAGGTTGACGTCCTTGAGGATCGGCTTGTCCGGCTCGTCCTCGAAGGCGAAGGTTGCGTTGTGGAAGCTGAGCGCGCCGGCCAGCTGTACGGGGCGGCGCGGCTCGGCGGGGCTGGTGATGGTGTTTTGCGTGTCCATCACCTCGTAGTGGCGGTCGACGGCGGTCTTGGCAGTGAGTGCCATGGCCAGCAGCATGCCGGAGAACTCCACGGGGGAGGCGATGACCGCCGCGGTGGCGAAGAAGGCCACCAGGGCGCCGATGCTCAGCTGGCCGCCCGCGCACAGCATGATGCCCACGACCAGCGCGGCGCCCAGTGCGAGCTCGGGCAGCAGGGTGACCACCATGGTGAACGTGGCCTGGTGCCGGGCTTTCGCGATTTCCGTCTGCCGCAGCTCCTCGGCCTGCTCGTTGAAGTTCTCCAGGGCCTCCCGGCTGCGGCCGAAGGCCTTGAGCACGCGGATACCGTGGACGGACTCCTCCACAGTGGTGGCCAGGTCCCCGGCCTGGTCCTGGCTGCGCCGGGCAACCTTGCTGAACCGGGTCCGGAACCGGAAGCTGTTGATGGTGATCGGGACGGCGGCGGCGAGGAAGATCAGGGCCAGCTGCCAGCTCATCGAGAACATCGCAACGATGCCGATGATCACCGTCAGGGTGGTCACCACCAGCATGATGGCGCCGAACGCCATCCAGCGGCGGAGGAAGTTCAGGTCCGTCATGGCCCGGGACAGGAGTTGTCCGGATCCCCAGCGGTCGTGGAACGAAACGGCCAGGTCCTGCAGGTGGTCATAGAGGGACACCCGCATCCGGGTTTCGACGCTGGTGGCCGGGTTGATGACGAACTGCCGGCGCAGCGCCACCAGGCCCGCTTCGGCGATGCCCAGGACCAGGATGACGCCCGCCGACACCCAGACCGCCTCCGCCGTGCCGCCGGGCTGCAGCACGGTGTTCACCAGGACCCGGAGGACCTGCGGGATGGTCAGGGCAACGATGCTGGCCAGGAGTGCGCAGAGAAGCCCGAGCAGCAGCCGGGGGAGGATGGGCCGCACATGGGGATAGAGCCGGCGGATTGATCTGAAAAATGGAGTCTGCTTGGCCACGCCCGCTTCTCAAGCTCTAAAACGAATGTAGTTTCCTCTAGCAACTACCCTATGCCATCACGTGAGCCCGTTCACAGGGATTGCGGGGCGGTTCCGGGACTTGCGCAGTTATTGCGGTCTGTAATGCGGTGAGCTAGCTGCTTGAGGTGAGGGTGAGCAGGACGGCCTCAGGTTTGCAGGCGATGCGCACGGGTGCGAAGCGCGAGGTGCCGATGCCGCCCGAGACGTTGACCGGCGTCGTGCTTCCATTGCTTGACCAGTCGTTGAGCCCCTTGGCCCGCCAGGTGGGCAGGTCGCAGTTTGCGACGACCGCCCCGTAGCCGGGGATGCACAACTGGCCGCCGTGCGTGTGGCCGGCCAGCAGGAGGTCAGCGCCGCTTTCCGTAAAGTGGTCCAGCACCCGCTGGTAGGGGGCATGGATGACGGCGATCCTGAGGTGGTCGTTCGAGTCCTGGTTGACGGTTCCCCTGGGCCAGCCGGCGTACCGTTCCCGGTTAAGGTGGGGATCGTCGACGCCGGAAAAATCGAAGCGCATGCCGTTGAGCACCAGGGACTGGTGGCGGTTGGTCAGGTCCACCCAGCCGGCCATGCCGAAAGCCGAGCGCAGCCGCGGCCAGTCCAGCGGGACAGGCTTTGGCTTCACCTTCGAGGGACCCAGGAGGTAGGCCGCCGGGTTCTTCGGGGTGGGGGCGAAGTAGTCGTTGGAGCCCGGAACGAAGACGCCGGGAAACTGCAGCAGCGGGCGCAGGGCTTCCAGCACCGGCTCCACGGCCTTGAGGTGGCTCATGTTGTCGCCCGTGTTGACCACCAGGTCGGGCCGGAGCTCGGCCAACGACCCGAGCCAGTCGGCCTTCTTCTTCTGCCCGGGCACGAAGTGGATGTCGCTCAGGTGCAGGATGCGGAACGGGTTCCGGCCGGGAGGCAGGATCGCCAGCGTTTCCTCACGCAGGACGAACTGGTTCTTCTCCCACAGCCCGTAACCAAAGGCAGCCATCCCCGCGGCGGCCCCCGCCCCGGCACCGACGGCAAAGCCGCGCCCGATGGAGCGGACGCGGCTTGCCAGGGTGTTGGTGTTCATCCGCGCCTAGCCGTTCCCGTTGCCGTTGCCGTTGCCGTTCTTAGTCGGCCCGGGTGCCGGTTCCTTCGGTGCCTGGGTGGCCGGCGCCGCGGGAGCGGGCGCCTGCGTGGCCTGCGTGGTTGGGCGGGTCGGGGCGGTGGTTCCGCTGACCATGTTGCTCGGCGGCGCCGGGAACGGGTTGGTGCCGTAGGCGGGGGCAATCTTCGCCATGAAGTTGGAGAACATAGGCCCTGCGATCATGTAGCCATCGATGCCCTGGTAGAACTTGCCGTTGACCGTGATGTTCTGGCCGGCCCGGCTCTGGTTGCCCAGGGGATCACCGAACCAGGCAGCGGTCGCCAGGCCCGTGGTGTGGCCAACCACCCAGGTGGAGCCGTTGTTGTTGGACGTACCGGTCTTTGCGCCGATGGGGAAGCTGGTCCTGGTGGAGATCCGGGGCTGGATCAGGGAGCCCGAACCGCGGTTCAGGACTTCCTGCAGCGCATAGTTCACACCGCGGGCGACGTCGGGCTTGATGGCGTCGCGGCAGCTGCTGGACTGGGCGGGGAGCTGCTTGCCCAAGGCATCGGTGACCGAGGTGATGGCGATCGGCTCGCAGTACTTGCCGTCGTTCGCGAAGGTGGCGAAAGCGCTGGCCATGGTGAGCGGAGCGGTCTGGGTGGAACCCAGCAGGTTGCCCAGGGTCATCATGTTGATGCTCGGGTTCGGGTCGCTGCCATCGGCGGACGGCAGCCCGCCGTGCAGGCCAACAGCGTCCACAATCTTCTGGATACCGCAGAAGTCCAGCTGCGCTGCGGACGCGAAGGTCACCGTGTTGATGGAGTTGTAGAGGCCCTCCAGCACCGACAGCGGCCTGTACCACTGCGGCTCGGCGTTCTGGAGGTCGTCAGCGGCATCCAGGCCCTGGTTCTTCTGCGCCGTACTGTAGGCGCCCTGCACCTTGCCGCAGGTATTGCGCCACTGGTAACCGATGGGGTAAACGCGCTGCGCGGCGTTGACCACCGTGTTCATGGACTTGCCCTCGTTGAGCCACTCGGCAAAGGTAAACGGCTTCATGGTGGACCCCGGCTGGAAGCCGCCGATGCCATTGAGGTCGTTGCCGTCCTTGTCCATCTTGTCCACGTTGAAGTTCAACTGCGAGTCAAAGCCCTGGCCCGGCAGGAACGTGGTGTTCTGGGCCATGGAAATGATCTTTCCCGTGCCCGGCTGGACGGACACCATCGAAGAGCCCCATTTATCCGGGTTGGCCCCGGTGGCTGCGTTGACCTGTTCCTGGGCGGCGGCCTGGGCCTTGGGATCCAGGGTGGTGGTGATGGTCAGGCCACCGCCGTAAATCAGGCGCTGGCGTTCCTTCACGTCCGCGCCGTACGCGGGATTGTTCTCGAGCAGGTGCAGGATGTAGTCACAGAAGTACGGGGCGGAAGCCGCGTAGGCGCAGCCCTGCTTGGGCTGGGTCACTTTGGGTTCCACAGGGGTGGCGACGGCGGCGTCGTGCTCTTCCTGGGTGATCTTGCCCTGGTTCAGCATCAGGCCCAGCACCAGGTCGCGGCGCTGCTTGGACTTCTCCGGGTTGGTGATCGGGTCGAAGGCGGAGGGGCTGTTGACCAGGCCGGCCAGCAGCGCCGCCTGCGGCAGGGTCAGGTCTTTGGCGGTGGTGCTGAAGAAGTAGCGGGAGGCCGCTTCGATGCCGTAGGCGTCCCGGTTGAAGAAGACAATGTTGAGGTAGCCCTCAAGGATCTGGTCCTTGCTGAACTCCTTCTCCAGCGCGATGGCCAGCTTCATTTCCCGCAGCTTGTCGCCAACGCCCTTGTTGACGCCGTTGAGCTTGATCTGGTCCTCTTCGCCCGCGGCGGCCAGGTTCGCGTTGAGGACGTTGTTCACGTACTGCTGGGTGATGGTGGACGCACCCTGCTTGTTGCCGCGCGCGGTGCTGACCAGGGCGCGGAGGATGCCCGTGGTGTCCACGCCGCCGTGCTCGTAGAACCTGCTGTCCTCCACGGCGATGATGGCGTTCTTCATGTTCGGGGAAATCTGGTCAAGCGCAACCTTGGTGCGGTTCTCCGTGTAGACGCTGGCGATCTCGCTTCCGTCCGCGGCCAGGATCCGGGTGGTCTGGCTGGGGGGATCGACCTTCAGTTCGGCAGGAAGGGCGTCGAAGAACTGGATGGAACCGCTCGCGGCACTGCCGGAGACGGCGGCGGCCGGGACCAGCAGGCCCGCCACCAGGACACCGCAAACAGCACTCACACCAAGGAAAACAAGGATCTTACCCAGCGTGGTGGCAGTGTCGAATAAGGGGTTCTTGCGAGTGGCCATGTTTTCCACTTTACCGGCAAGGACTAGTCTTTCTTTCATGACCAAATGGGAGTACGCGACGATTCCGCTCATTATTCACGCTACAAAGCAGATCCTGGACCAGTGGGGAGAGGACGGCTGGGAGCTCGTCCAGGTAGTCCCCGGACCTGACGGCAACGGCCTTGTCGCCTACCTCAAGAGGGAGAAGCAGTAGCATGAGCACCCCCGCAGAAGCCCAGTCCAGCGCCGCCACGGCGGCCACGTCCGCCGTCGAGCAGCGCCTGGCGGAGCTGGGAATCACCCTTCCCGAAGTTGCTGCCCCGGTTGCCTCCTACGTCCCTGCCGTGGTCTCCGGCAGCCACGTCTACACCTCCGGCCAGCTGCCCTTTATTAACGGCAAACTCGAAGCTACCGGTAAGGTTTCGGCCGGCACCGAGGGCTTCGCCGACGAGCCCACCGTTTCCCCGGAAGATGCCCAGAAGTACGCCGCCGTGTGCGCCGTGAACGCGCTGGCTGCCGTGAAGAGCGTCATCGGAGACCTTGACCGCATCACCCGCATCGTCAAGGTGGTGGGGTTCGTCGCCTCCGATCCGTCATTCACCGGCCAGCCCGCCGTCGTCAATGGCGCCTCGGAACTGCTGGGCCGCGTCCTGGGTGACGCAGGCCAGCATGCACGCTCCGCCGTCGGCGTTGCCGTTCTTCCGCTCGACTCTCCCGTAGAGGTCGAGCTGATCGCCGAATTCAGCTAGGACCGGACACCTCCCTTGCCTCACCTCGCACGACGCCTTTTCGCACTTCCCCAGGATCTTGAAGGGGCAGCGCAGAGCTGGCTCGAACACGGCGAGCGGACCCCGCGGGCCGCGCGCTACGCCTCATCAGTAGTCCTCCTGCGTGATTCGCCCACCGGTTTGGAGACATGGCTGGGCTACCGGCCCGGTTCCTCGCCGCTGGGGGTCCTCGCTTTCCCCGGCGGCTCGCTTGATGCGGCCGACGACGAAGCCATGGGATGGCTGGGCCCGTCGCCCCAGCATTGGGCTGAGCAGATGGGAACGGACGACGTCGGGCTGGCGCGCCGCCACGTGGTGGGTGCCATCCGGGAGCTCTTTGAGGAGACGGGCGTGCTGCTGGCAGGCCCGGACATGTCCAGCACGGTCGAGGCCACGTCCACCTCCGAATGGATGCGTGCACGCGTAGCGGTCGCCGACCAGGAGAAGACGCTTGCCCAGGTGCTGGGCAAGCGCGGACTGTCCCTGCGCACCGACCTGCTCAAATCCCTGGTCAACTGGCGCAGCCCGGACTTCGCGCACCGGCGGTTCGACACCCGCTACTTCGCCGCCACCCTTCCCATGGGCCAGGAACCTTCGCTGCTTGAAGGCAAAGGTGTCTGGGGCCGCTGGGTCAATGCGGCGCAAGCTGTCCAGGAGCGGGACACCACCGCCCTTGGCGACGAAGCCGGCCAGGAAAACACCGTGGGCCGCACCCTGGGCGAGCTGCTGGTTCCAGGCTCCGAGATCATGCTGGAAAAGATGGCGGCCGCCAATGGCTGCATTGCCTACCTGAGCTACAAACGCAAACCCCACGTCTACCAGCCCAGCCTCGTCGAAGAGGACGGCAAGCTCCTGCTCGAGGTCGAGGCCGCGAAGACTGTGGCGGGAGACCCCCAGCGGGAGCGCTGACGCTTCAACAGCGCAGTACCATCGACAATAAAGCAACACCGGGAGCTAGGGGGCGCCTTTGCGCGCAACGGTCAAGGACGTAGCGCGCCTCGCCGGGGTATCACCCAAGACTGTCTCGAACGTCATGAACGGCATCGTTCCCGTCAGCGGTCCCACGCGGCTCAGGGTTGAGCAGGCAATGGCGGAACTGGACTACGTCCCCAATCTTTCTGCCCGCGGACTGCGCAATGGCAGGTCAGGGGTCATCGCCCTCGCGCTGCCGGACCTGGCGACACCCTTTTCCGCCGAAATTGCCCACTGCGTCGTCGAAGTGGCCCATGAACAGGGGTGGAGCGTCCAGATCGAGGAAACGGGATCGGATCCGGGGCGCGAATACGACCTGATGTCGCGGGCGCGGTCCAACCTGATTGACGGGCTGATCCTCAACCCCGTGGTGCTGGACGAAAGCGCCGTCAAGGTGGGGGTGTCCCTCCCTCCGGTGGTACTGCTGGGGGAGGTGTCCCAAAAACTGGCGGACCGCGTGTGGGTGGACAGCGTCGCCGCTGCACGGGACATGACCTTGGCCCTTGCCAGGACCGGCAGGCGGCGCATCGCCGTGCTGGGCGCCCCCGGAGGCCGGGGTTCGGCCGCAGCGGTCCTGCGCACCCGCGGCTACCAGGCCGCGCTGGAACAGCTCGGCATCGACTTCGATGCTTCGCTGGTCATCCCGTGCGAAAAGTGGAGCCCGGACACGGCGGCCAAGGCGCTTTCCACGTATCTTGACTCACACCCGCTGCCGGAAGCGCTCTTCTGCTTCACCGACTCCATGGCCATCGGCGCCCTGAGCGTGCTGTGGAAACGGGGAATCGCGGTTCCCGGGGACATTGCCGTGGCGGGATTCGACGACATCGCCGACGGCCAGTACGCCGTGCCTTCGCTCACCACGGTTTCGTTCGACAAACGCAAGGTGGCCAGCGAAGCCCTGCGCCTCCTGACCGAGCGGATGGCGGACCGTGGGGGGCCGCAGCGGGTGGTGGCCCTCGACTACGCCGTGGTGGAGCGGGACAGCACGTCGAGCTAAGCCGGCGAGCGCAAAACAAGACCCTCCACTCGTTTGGTGAACGCTAACAATTTCTCGTTGTGCTTGCCATTACATCGATGTAATGTGAGTCCTGCGTCACACCGGCCCCCTGAGCAGGCAGCAGCAACATCTCCCGCACAGGCAGGGCTCCGCGGCGCAGGAATGACTTTCAGCGGACCCATCCAAAGGAGTGACGGGTGAAGCAGTTTGATTTTCCCGCCGGACAACAGGTATCCCGGCGACAAGTACTTGCTGGCACTGCGGCCCTGGGCAGTGTCCTGGCCGCTGCGGGCCTCACCGGATGCAGCGGCGCTGCATCGGCAGCAGCCGTGCGGGACATCGAGTTCTGGCACCTCTTGTCCGGCGGCGACGGCATCAAGATGCAGGCCATGATCAGCAAGGCGAATGAAGGCAACCCGGGATTCAAGGTGCATCCCACCGTCCTGGCTTGGGGCCCTCCCTACTACACCAAGCTGGCCATGGCATCAGCCGGTGGCCGTCCGCCGCAGCTGGCCATCATGCATGCCAGCCGGGTTCCGGGTTATGCGCCCGGCGGACTCATCGACCCGTGGGACCTGGACCTTTTGGCGGAACACGGCGTCACGGCCCAGAGCTTCGCACCGAGGATCTGGGACAAGAGCCAGCACAACGGAAAAGTCTTTTCCATTGCCCTGGATTCGCACCCTTTCGTCATGTTCTACAACCGGGACGTGGCGGAAAAGGCAGGACTTTTAGGCGGCAACGGCCTGTTGCAGGAAGCAACGTCCCCCCAGGAATTCCTCACCATCGCCAGGGAGATGCAGAAGGTGACCCAGGCCCACGGCCTGTCCTTCGGCTACCTTGGCAGCGGTTCCCAGATGTGGCGCCTTTTCTACACGCTCTACCGGCAGCACGGGGCCACTATGGAACTGACTCCCGGCAAGCCAATGGTTGCCGACAACGACGCCGCGATTGAGTCCCTGGAGTTCATGACATCACTCTTCGACGACACCATCGCGGCGCAGAGCGGGGACATCAGCACGGGCATCGCGGAATTCGCCCGCGGAGGTTCCGGAATGCTTTTCAGCGGCGTCTGGGAGCTTCCCACCTTCAAGAAGGCCGGCCTCCCCGTCGACGCCGCCACCATCCCCACGCTCTACGGAACCCCGGCGGCCTACGCCGACTCACATTCCTTCGTGCTTCCCCGCCAGTTGAACGTCGACGACGGGAAACGGCGCGCTGTCTATAAGTTCGTGAGCGACATCCTCAAGGGGTCGTTGTCCTGGGCCGAAGCGGGGCACATCCCCGCCTACCAGCCGGTGGTCCAGTCCCAGGCGTACCGTGACCTCACGCCGCAGATCCACTATGCCAACGCTGCCGAGATTATCGCCTACGACCCCGAAGCGTGGTTCAGCGGGTCCGGTTCGGACTGGCAGACCTACTTCGCGGAGACCGTTCAGAACGTGCTCCTGGGCCGCGACAAGGCAGCTGATGGCTGGGAAGCCTTCGTCCGGCGCACCAACACCCTCCTTTCCCGGCCCAACCCGGTCTGAACCGCCCAGCGACATAGGAGTCCCGAATGAGTTCCGTAGCTACATCGCAAGACAGTGAGGGACGGGCCGCTTCGCTGCCCGGGCTGTCCCGTCGAAAGCCGTCCACCCCGGCCCGGCCCGCATCCGCGCTGGCCCAGCGGAGCCGGGATAACCTCAACGGCTGGGCGTTCGCCGCACCGTTCCTGGTGTTCTTCCTGGTCTTCCTCGTATGGCCGCTCCTTTACGGCATGTACATGAGCCTGACCGGCAAGTCACTCACCGGGGCCAATGACAGCATCATCGGCCTCGCCAACTACGCCGAGGCCCTGGCAGACCCCGACATGTGGCATTCGCTGGGCAACACCCTGTACTTCACCGTCATCAGCACCGTCCCGCTGGTGGTCGTCGCGCTCGTCATGGCGGCACTGCTCAACGTGGGGCTGCCCGCGCAATGGTTGTGGAGGCTTTCCTACTTTGCCCCGTACCTGCTGGCTTCGACGGTCGTATCCCTGTTCTTCACCTGGATGTACAACCCGCAGCTGGGCCTGATCAACGACGCTCTGGCGAAGATCGGGCTGCCGAAGGTGGCCTGGCTGAACGACCCGGGCGTAGCGATGTGGGCTATCGTCATCGCCACACTGTGGTGGACCGTGGGATTCAACTTCCTGCTGTACCTGGCTGCCATGCAAAACATCCCGGCCCAGCATTATGAAGCGGCGTCGCTGGATGGCGCCGGTGCATGGCGGCAGTTCTTCTCAATCACGCTGCCGCAACTGGCCCCGACCACCGTGATGATCGTGCTCCTCCAGATCCTGGCTTCGCTCAAGATTTTTGACCAGGTCTACCAAATGACGGCCGGCGGCCCCGGCGGCGCCACCCGGCCCGTGGTGCAGTACATCTTCGAAACCGGGTTCACCGGATACCGGCTGGGATACTCCGCGGCCATTTCCTACATCTTCTTCGGACTGATTGTGGCCGTGTCCGTCATCCAGTTCCTCATCACCCGCCGCAGGAGCGCATAGCCATGGCAACTGAAACCCTCGCCCGCCCCGTTGCTTCCACCGCCAATCCCGCAGTCCGCCGCAAACCGGGCCGCAGGATGACACCCGGCCGGGTGGTCGTCCTCGCAGTCGCCGCGCTCCTGGCGGTTCTCTGGCTGGTGCCCTTCGCCTGGGCAACCGTCACCGCTTTCAAGAGCGAGACGGACGCCGCCTCTCCGAAGATCAACTGGATCCCGCCGTCGGGCTTTACCGCCGACGCGTTCGTCAAGGTGTTTCAGGACGGCAACATTCCGCTCTGGACCTGGAATTCCCTGTACACGTCGGCGGCCATCACCGTGATCACGCTGGTCATTTCCGCGCTGGCGGCCTACGCCCTGTCCCGCATCGACTTCCGGGGCAAGAAGGTCCTGATGACGGTGATCATCGCGTCCATCATCGTTCCCCCGCCGGTCCTGATCATTCCGCTGTTCTACCAGATGGTGGCACTGCACATGATCGATACCTCGTGGGCCATCATCCTGCCGCAGGTCATCCACCCCGCCATGGTGTTCGTCCTCAAGAAGTTCTTCGACCAAATCCCGCGTGAACTCGAGGAAGCCGCCGTCATGGACGGTGCCAGCCGCATGCGGATCTTCCTGCAGGTTGTGCTGCCCCTGTCACGCCCCATCATGGCTGCCGTCGCGATCTTCGTGTTCATCGGCGCCTGGAACAACTTCCTGTGGCCCTTCATCGCCACCAACGACGGATCCATCCTGACCCTCCCCGTGGGGCTGCAGACCATCAAGAGTGCCTACGGCATCCAGTACGCCCAGAACATGGCGTCAGCGCTGCTCGCCGCCCTGCCCCTCATCCTGCTCTTCCTGTTCTTCCAGCGCCAGATCATCAAGGGCGTTGCGACGACGGGACTCGCGGGGACCTGACGCCCACCCTCGCTATCCATCACGTACGCGTTGCACAACCAAGGAGATAGTTCACATGTCCCGCGCCAGAATCACCCTCGACCGCGACTTCACCATCGGTGAAGTGCCCCGGCGCCTGTTCGGCTCCTTCGTGGAGCACATGGGCCGCTGCGTCTACACCGGCATCTATGAACCGGGCCACCCGGAGGCCGATGAGAACGGTTTCCGCCAGGACGTCCTCAAGCTCGTCAAGGAGCTGGGCGCCACCGTCATCCGCTACCCGGGAGGCAACTTCGTCTCCGGCTACGACTGGGAAGACGGCATTGGTCCCCGGGAGGACCGGCCCCGGCGGCTCGACGGTGCCTGGCATACCGTTGAGACCAACGCCTTCGGCCTGCACGAGTTCGTGGATTGGTCCCGCCAGGCGGGTACCGAGATCATGGAAGCCATCAACCTGGGCACCAGGGGAGTGGATGCCGCCCGGGCCATCGTGGAGTATGCCAACCACCCCGGCGGCACGCGCCTGTCCGACCTGCGCGCAAAGAATGGCCACAAAGACCCCTTCAACATCAAGCTGTGGTGCCTCGGCAACGAAATGGACGGGCCGTGGCAGATCGGCCATAAAACGGCCGAGGAATACGGCCGGCTTGCCCAGGAAGCCGCCAAGGCCATGCGGTTCGTGGATCCGGACATCGAACTGGTGGCCTGCGGAAGCTCGAACTCCGGCATGCCGACGTTCGGCGCCTGGGAGCAGACGGTGCTGACCCACGCGTACGAAGAGGTGGACTATGTTTCGCTGCACGCCTACTACCAGGAACGCGACGGCGACGTCGGCAGCTTCCTCGCCAGCGCCGTCGACACCGACTACTTCATCGAATCGGTCATCGCCACGGCGGACGCCGTCCGCGCGAAGGGCAGGCACAAGAAGCACATCAACCTCTCCTTTGACGAGTGGAATGTCTGGTACCAGCGCGGCAGGGACACCGAGGACCAGCCGCACAACGTGGCAAAGGCCGGCTGGCGCGAGCACCCCCGCGTTATCGAGGACAAGTACAACGTGACGGACGCCGTCGTCGTCGGCACCCTGCTCAACTCGCTGCTCCGCCACGGCGACCGGGTCAAGATCGCCAACCAGGCCCAGCTGGTCAACGTGATCGCCCCGATCTTCAGCGAGGAGAACGGCCCGGCCTGGCGGCAGACCATCTTCCACCCGTTTGCCCGCATGGCTGAGCTGGCGAAGGGGCAGATCCTCCGGCTCTCCGTCGATTCGGACAGGTACGGCAACGCCCGGTTCGGTGACACCGACCTCGTGGACGTCAGCGCAACGTGGAACGAGGAAACGGGACGCGTGGCCCTGTTCCTTGCCAACCGCGGCCTGGAGGAGGCCGCCGACGTTGAGGTCGCCCTGCGCGGCTTTGACGCCCGGCGCGTGCTCCGGGCGGAAGTCCTGGAAATTCCCGACGGCGGGGACCGCTTCACGGCCAACTCGCAGGAGAGTCCGGACCGGGTAGGCCTGAAGCCGCTGGAGGGGGCGAAGGCGAGCGGGTCCGAGCTGCGGCTCAGCCTGCCTGCCCTGTCATGGGCCGTCGTCGAACTGGACGTGGTGAAGAACTGATCCTGCCCAGGGCACACAAAAAAGGCCGCCCCTCGGGGCGGCCTTTTTCGTGGAGCTTAGCGGGAGCGCTGGCGGAGGCGCTGCATGTCCAGGATGACCACGGCGCGGGCTTCGAGGCGGAGCCAGCCGCGCTGAACGAATTCGGCCAGGGCCTTGTTGACGGTCTCGCGGGACGCGCCCACCAGCTGGGCGAGCTCCTCCTGGGTGAGTTCGTGTGCCACCAGGACGCCGTCGGTTGCCGGGCGGCCGAAACGGTCGGCCAGGTCCAGCAGGGCCTTTGCCACGCGGCCCGGGACGTCGGAGAAGACCAGGTCGGAAAGGGAATCGTTGGTGCGGCGCAGGCGGCGGGCCAGGGCCTGCAGCAGCTGGGCCGAGACCTCGGGACGGGTGCGCAGGAGGGTGTTCAGGCTCTCGTTCTTGAGCCCGGCCAGCCGGGTCTCCGACACCGCGGTGGCGGTGGCGGTGCGCGGGCTGGGATCGAACAGGGCCATCTCGCCGAAGAGCTCTCCCGGGCCAAGGATGGCAAGGAGGGATTCGCGGCCATCGGGGGAGGTGCGGCCGAGCTTCACCTTGCCGGAGACAATGAAGTAGAGCTGGTCACCCTGGTCGCCCTCGCGGAACACCGATGCGCCACGGGACAGGTCCACCTCGGTCAGCTCGTCCGTCAGCAGACGGAATGCGTCGTCGTCGAGCGTGGCGAAAAGGGGTGCTCGGCGCAGTACCTCGATGTCCATGAAATCTCCTGAGTAAAAGTATCGGCTGTGGCGCTTGTGCCATTGTTTCAGAATTTTCAAGGTTCTGTGACGAACTTGGCAGCCGAAACGCCTGAAGAAAGCTGGATGAAGGACCTTCGGAGGGGGGGGAGGGAGCTCAGGGGACTACCAGTGTGCGCCGATAGAATGGGGGTTCAACCGTTAATAAGGAGCCTTTGTGGTCGGCTTGACTGTCCTGGACGTTGTCCTGATCCTGGCGCTGCTGTCATACCTGATCTACGGTCTCCGCAATGGGTTCCTGGTCACCGTGGGCGGGCTCGTGGGCTTCGCCGCGGGTGCTGTCGCGGCCTTCTTTGCCGTTCCCCTGGTCAGCGGCTTCGTTGAGGATTCCGGATGGAGGCTGACCGCCATCATCGCGGCCGCCGTCGTCCTGATGGCGCTGGGACATGGCCTGGGCACCATGGTGGGACGGCAACTGCGCGGGGTTGTGCGCATCCGGCCGCTGCGCGCGGTGGACCGCCTGGTGGGCGGGGCGCTGAACCTGGTGGTTTCCGCGCTGGTGATGTCCATGCTCGCGTTCAGCATCAGCTCCCTGGGCGTACCTGTCATCTCGCAGCAGCTGGCCGAGTCCAAGGTGATCCGCTTCATTGACGGGCTGACTCCCACCCCCGTCAAGGCCACCATGGCCGAGCTTCGGTCCACGGTGATCGGCAACGGGATCCCCACCCTGATCGAAGGCCTGGACCAGGGCCAGAGGGTGCAGGTCCCCAACACGAGCACCAATACGCCCGCCCTGAACAAGGCGGCGCAGTCCGTCCTGAGGATCGCGGGCACCGCCTACGAATGCGGCCAGAACCAGACCGGCACCGGCTTCGTGGTGTCCGAAGACAGGGTGGTCACCAACGCGCACGTCGTCGCCGGGGTCTCGCAGCCCGTGGTGGAGATGTCCGACGGCGGAGCGATGCCCGGGCGCGTCGTCTACTTCGACACCCGCCACGACCTTGCGGTTCTGGCGGTGGACAACCTGCCGTCGCAGCCGCTGCCGTTGAGCGCCGACCTTCCCGGCGGCAGCCAGGCCGCCTTCGCCGGCTATCCGCACGGAGGCCCCTTCCAGTCCAAGCCGGTCACGGTGCAGGACATCGCCACGGTGCTGGTCCCGGACATCTACGGCAACAACCCCTCGCCGGAGGATATCTACCGGCTCGCCGGCGACGTCCAGCCCGGGAATTCCGGCGGCCCGTTGCTGACCCCGGAGGGCCAGGTGGCCGGTGTGATCTTCGCCAAGGCAACCTCCGACGCGGAAGTGGGGTTTGCCATCACCATGAACGACCTCAACCCGGTCGCGGAGCAGGCCCCGGCGTTGTCCGCAGCGGTCTCCTCCGGGCAATGCATCCAGAAGTAGCGGTTTAGAGGACGTCAGCCAGGTAGTCGATGGCCAGCCGGTACCCGGTGACCCCGGCTCCTACGATCACTGCCGCGCACACGGGGGACAGGTAGGAGTGGTGGCGGAACTCCTCGCGCTGGTGGACGTTGGTGATGTGCACCTCGACGGCGGGAAGCTGGACGGCGGCGAGGGCGTCACGCAGTGCCACGGAGGTGTGCGTGAAGGCGCCGGCATTGATGACGATGCCCGCGGCGTTTTCCCGGGCGGCGTGGATCGCGTCCAGCAGGACGCCCTCGTGGTTGGACTGGACGCACTCCACCACGAAGCCGTGTTTCTCCGCGGCGGACGCTGCCAGCTGTTCAACATCGGCAAGGGTTGACGTGCCGTACTTTTCCGGTTCGCGTGTACCCAGCATGTTGAGGTTGGGGCCGTTGATCACAAGGATGGTGCCGCGGCCGGCTTCGGCGGCGGAGGAGGCTTCAGTCATGCCTGCAAATCTAGCGGCTGCCCCCGCCCGCCGCGCATTCTTACGCAGCAGTGCGCGGTGCCTGCGCCAGGCAGCCGATGTTTGGTCCCCTTCGGCTGGCTGCTGGTCCCGGCTAGCCAGGCTCGCCAGGTGCGTCCCGCGGCCATCTCCTAATTCGTGTAGCCGTTCGGGTTGTTCTTTTGCCAGCGCCAGTGGTCCTCGCACATCTGGTCCACGGTTTTGGTGGTGGACCAGCCGAGGTCGGCGAGGGCTGAGGCGGCGTCCGCCCAGAAGGCGGGAAGGTCCCCGGCCCGGCGGTCGGTGATCTCGTAGGGGATGGGCTTGCCGACGGCTTTTTCAAAGGAGTGCAGGACTTCCAGGACGGAGGAGCCCTTGCCGGAGCCGAGGTTCCAGCGGAACACGCCGGTGCGGCCGGTGATGTGGTTCAGTGCGGCCACGTGGCCTTCGGCGAGGTCCACGACGTGGATGTAGTCGCGCAGGCAGGTGCCATCGGGGGTGTCGTAGTCTCCGCCGAAGACCATGAGTTTGTCTCGGCGGCCCACGGCCACCTGGGCGATGAAGGGGACGAGGTTGTTGGGGATGCCCTGGGGGTCTTCGCCGATGCGGCCGGAGGGGTGGGCGCCGACGGGGTTGAAGTAGCGCAGCAGGGCTATGTGCCAGCGCGGGTCTGCGGCGCCGAGGTCGGTGAGGATGTCCTCGATCTGTTCCTTGGTGCGCCCGTAGGGGTTGTTGGCGCCGATCTCCATTTTTTCGACGTAGGGGATGGGGTTGTGTTCGCCGTAGACGGTGGCTGAGGAGCTGAAGACGATGGAGCGGACGTCGTGCCGGTCCATGGTGCGGATCAGGTTCAGGGTGCCGACGAGGTTGTTGTAGTAGTACTTCAGCGGCTCCCGGACGGATTCGCCGACGGCCTTGAGGCCTGCGAAGTGGATGACGGCGTCGATGCCGCTGCCGGCGAAGACGTTTTCCACTGCGGCCTCGTCCACCAGGTCCACGTTGTGGAATGCGGCGGCCTTGCCGCTTAGTTCGGCCACCCGGCGCAGTGATTCCTCGCTTGAGTTGACCAGGTTGTCGATGACAACCACGTCGTGGCCGGCTTCCTGAAGGGACAAGACAGTGTGGGAACCGATGTAGCCGGTACCCCCGGTAACCAGGATTCGCATGGACTTTCCTTTGGGCGAAGGCTGCCCGCCGTCCCGGTGCTCGAAAGCACCGGGACGGAGGGCGGCCGGGGAACTTGGGGGTGCTAGAGCGACGTGACCTTCAGCAGCAGCGCGTGCTCGGGGTTGAGGATGGGCATCGGCAGTCCTACTTCGGCCAGGAACCGGCCGTTGGCCACGGCACCCTCCGCAAGCCATGCGGGAGGCTGGGCCTGGGTGTAGGTGTGGGCGTAGTCGGGGTCGTTCCCAGTGGGGAAGACAGCCTCCACCCGGTACGTGCGTTCCGGTTCCAGGCCCGGGAAGCCGGTCCGGCCCGGGGCCTCTGCCGCCGAGGTGCGGGTGCTGACCAGGGCGAACAGCGCCGCCGTCGTGCCCATTGGAAGCCCGGCGCCTCCCGCAGGGGACCCTCCGGCCACCACGCCGTGCAGCAGCAATGACTCGTCGGCGACGTCGGCGTTGACCCGGCGGCCGCTGTGGATGAGGTCCCGGTGATCCTTGTACAGGCCCACCAGGCGCCGCAGCTCCTCACGCTCCTTGCCCTGCACGCTGCGGATGTCCCATTCCATGCCGAAATGCCCGAACAGCGCAGTGATGGCCCGGAAGGACAGATCGTGGGTGCGGGCTGTGGTGTGCGAGGTGGTGGGGCCGATGTGGCTGCCCACCAGTTCCGGGGGCACCACGGCGCCCGTCCAGCGCTGGATGGTCTGGCGTTCCAGGGCGTCGTTGCAGTCCGAGGCCCAGATCCGGTCCGTCCGCTCCAGGATGCCCAGATCCACGCGGGCACCGCCGGAGGAGCAGCTTTCAATTTCGACGCCGGGGTGCGCCTTCTTGAGCTCGTCGAACAGGCGGTAGGCGGCGAGGGTCTGTTGGTGGACGGAGGGGCGGCCGGCGTGGCCGTGCTCCAGCAGGTCCCGGTTCTGGTCCCACTTCAGGTAGCTGATGTCGTTCTCGCGCAGCAGTGCGTCGATCCGGTCGAAGATGTACTGCCAGGCATCGGGGTTGACCAGGTCGAGGACGTGCTGGTTGCGCCACTCAAGGGGCAGCCTGCCACCATCCTTGTGTGCGGCAGCCGACGGGCCCACGACCCAGTCCGGGTGGGCCCGGGCGACATCCGAATCCAGGTTGACCATCTCCGGTTCCACCCAGAGCCCGAACTCCATCCCGCGGGACGTCACGGCCTCGATCAGCGGGGTCAACCCATTGGGCCACAGGGTTTCATCGACGTACCAGTCGCCCAGGCCTGCATGGTCGTCGCCGCGGCCGCGGAACCAGCCGTCGTCGAGCACGAACCGCTCCACGCCCAGGTCCGCGGCGGAGTCGGCCAGCTCGATGAGCGTGTCCAGGTTGTGGTCGAAGTACACGGCTTCCCACGTGTTCAGCACCACCGGACGCGGCTTACCGGCCGGCAGGCCGGTGGAGGCGGCAGGCAGGACGTGGTGGGGGCGGGAACGGAACCAGCCGTAGAAGGCCTCCGTGATGCCGTCCAGGCCGCGGTCCGAGTAGGCGGCAAAGAGGGCCGGCGTCGTGTAGCTGGCGCCCGGCTCCAGGACGACCTCGGCGGGCCCCAGCAGTTCCGATCCGCCGATCATGGTCCGGCCGTCGCCGATGGTGTCAGCGAACTGCTCGTGGTTGCCGCTCCAGGCCAGGTGGGTGGCCCAGACCTTGCCGTGCCGGTTGGCGAAGTCCTTCGTGCCGGCGGCGAACAGCAGGGAGGAATCGTGCCCGGTGCGGCCGTGCCGTCCGGAGCGGACCCAGGTGCCCTGCTGGATGGGGCGCCGCTGCGGGTGGCGTTCCCGGCACCAGCGGCCGGTCAGGTCAAGGAGTTCGACGGCGTCCGGCGCTACCGGGAGGACGGTGGCCAGTTCGTCCACCTGGAAGGGGGAGGTGCCCTCGTTGGTGACGGTGTGGCGCAGTTCCAGCAGCCCGCCGTGGTGCAGTGTCAGGGAAGTGGAGACGCTGAGGCCGGCGTCGGCGTCGCCCTGCACGATGGTGGCGGCGGCACCATCAGTGTTGACAGCCGTGACGCGGAGGCGGGACGAGAAATCAAACCCGGCGCCGTCACCCGTGATCCGATGCCCGCGCAGGGCGGGGCGGCCCCGCCAGGAGGAGGAAGCCTGGGGGAGGAGGCCGGCAGGCACGCGCGCATCCACGGAGGAATGCCCGACGGGCCCGGCCAGGATCGCCAGGTCCGGCAGGCCGGCACCGAGGTCGGCGCCCCAGTGGATGACCTCAGCCTCCCCGCTGTCGAAGCTGATCACCAGGCTGGTGCCGGCGGAACGGAGGTACAGGGGATCCATAACTTCTCCTTTTACGGATATTGAATTCTTCGGGCCGGCCCGGACACAAGGTCACCACCCGGGCCGGGAGGGCCGAGTGGTGACCTTGGTTATGACGAAGTCAACCGGGCGCTGGTCCTGCCGTTACTCCTTGACGGGGATGGACTGCGACTTCAGGGCATCGATGGTCTTTTGCTGGCCGTTCTTGAGTGCGTCCAGGAGCGTGCCGTTGCCACTCGTCGCCTTGCCGAAACCGTCCGAAACGTCAGTGTACGTCTTGGTCATGGTTGGTCCCCACGTGAAGTTCGGGTTCACGTTGGACGAAGCATCGGCAAAGACGTCGTAGATCTTCTGGCCGCCGAAGTAGTCCACTCCGCCGGAGAAGGCGCCCAGGTCCTTGGCCGACTTTGCCGCGGGGTACAGGCCGCCCAGCTTGTTGGCAAGCGCCAGCGCTTGGGGGTCAGTGTTCAGCCACAGGGCAAACTTGGAGGCTTCGTAGGGGTGCTTTGAACCCTTGAGGACTGCCGTGGAGGAACCTCCCCAGTTGCCGGCAGCCTTACCGCCGGCTTCCCACTGCGGCATGGGGGCCACTGCCCACTTGCCGGCAGTATCCGGTGCCCCACTGGCCAGCGTCGAAGCGCCCCAGACAGCCGAGACCCAGGTCCACTGCTGGCCCTTGTTGAAGGAGGCGTTCCATTCGTCGGAGAAGGAAGGCAGGGTAGAGACCTCGCCTTTGTCCAGCAGCTTCTGCCAGTAGTTGGCCACCTTCTCGGACTCCTTGCCGGTCAGGTTAACCTCCCATTTGTCGTTGGCGTTGGCGAACCACTGGCCTCCGGCCTGCCAAACGTTCCCGGCAAACCAGTTGACATCGCCGCGGGGGAAGTTTGTGATGTACGAGCCGCGGGCCTTGATCTGCTCTGCCGCCGCAGCGTATTCGTCCCAGGTTGTGGGGACCTTGATGCCTGCCTCCTTGAAGAGGTCGGCCCGGTAGAACATTGCCATCGGCCCACTGTCCTGCGGGACGGCATAGACGGCCTTGTCCTCACCGAAAGTTACCTGGCCCCAGGTCCAGTCCACGAACTTGTCCTTGGCGTCCGCCACACCTTCACAGGCGGCAATGTTTTGCAGGCCATCCTGTACGCGGAAATTCGGCAGGGCGTCGTATTCGATCTGTCCCAGGTCCGGGGCGTTGCCCGCCTGCAGCTGGTTGAAGAAGTTCTGGTACGTGCCGGAGTTGCCGTTGGGTCCTGTCTGGACCTTCACCTTGATGTCCGGGTGGTCTTTGTTCCACAGGTCCACAACCTTGTCCATGCCGGGGACCCAGGTGGTGAAGGTCAATTCCACCGGCCCGGAGGACGGCTTGCAGGAGGTGGTGTCCTGCGTGGAGGAAGTGCTTTCGCCGCTTGAGCAGCCCGCAAGGGACAGCGCCGAGACTATGGCAAAGGCGGCAGTGGCTTTTCCGTAACGCACGCGCATTTCTATTCCTTATTGGTGGTGTGGTGTCCCGGGCGGGGTGCCGCGGAACGGGTGGGGATGGGTTGAAGGGGACTACTTGACGCTTCCGGCGCCCAGTCCGCTGCTCCAGAAGCGCTGCAGCCCGAGGAACGTTGCGATAAGCGGAAGGATCGACACCAGGGCCCCGACGATCACCAGGACCCGGAGCTCTGGAATTTGGCTGATCTGGCTGTTCCACGCATACAGTCCGAGCGTCACCGGGAACAGGGCCTGGTCCCGCAGCATGATCAGGGGCAGGAAGAAGTTGTTCCAGATGGCGACGAACTGGAACAGGAAGATGGTCACCAGGGCAGGAGCCATGAGCCGGGTGGAAACCGTGAAGAATGTCCTGGCCTCAGACGAACCATCGAGGCGGGCTGCTTCCAGCAGTTCCGTGGGGACACTTGCTGCTGCATAGATCCGGGCAAGGTACACCCCAAAGGGGCTGACCAGGCTCGGCAGGAAAACGGCCCAGAGGGTGTTGGTCAGTTTCACCTGGCTGAAGATCAGGAACAGCGGAAGGGCGAGTGCCGTTGCGGGAACAAGCACACCGCTGAGCACCACGTTGAAGATGGCCTCGCGGCCGCGGAATTCGTACTTGGCCAGTGCGTAGCCGCACATCGCGGCGATGATGGTGCCCAACAGGGCGCCGAGACCGGCATACAGTGCGCTGTTTGCCAGCCACCGTCCAAAGACCCCGTCGTTGTAAGTGAACAGGTTGCCGAGGTTGGCAAAGAACGTGGGGATCGAGTCGGCCGTGAACCACAGCGGCGCCGTTCCGGTGATATCCCCTCCGGTTTTGGAGGAAGAGACCAGCAGCCACCAGATGGGTGTCAGGAAGTAGAGGGTGAAGACACCCATGATGAGCATGGCCGCCCCGCGGGACATAATGCTGTGCCGGGGTCCTCGCGGGCTGGTGGTCACAGCCGCGGACTTCTTGGTGGTCATGGCGGTTGCTGCGCTCACTGGGAGACCTTCCGCTGGGTCGCTTTGAGGAAGACGAAGGAAAGAACGAATGTCGCCAACGCCAGCACCACGGAGAATGCCGCGGCGAGGCTGTAGTTCGGAACTGAGGCCGTGGTGTAGACGGCAAGGTTTGGCGTGAAAGTGCTGCTGATTGCTGAGCTGAAGCTGCGGAGGGTCTGCGGTTCTGCAAGGAGCTGCAGCGTTCCGATGATGGAAAACACACCGGTGAGGATGATCGCCGGGACCACGAGCGGGATCTTGATCCGCCAGGCGATCTGGAGGTTGCTGGCGCCGTCCAGCCGTGCCGCTTCATAGATTTCCGTGGGAATGGCCAGCAGTGACGAGTAGATGATCAGCATGTTGTAGCCGACGTACACCCAGGTCACAATGTTTGCCACTGCCCACAGGACCAGGTCTGCCGACAGGAAATTCACCTGCGACGTGATGGCGTCGAAGGGGGACAGCGACGGCGAATAGAGGAAGCCCCACATAATGGCCGCGATGACGCCGGGGACTGCATACGGAGCGAAGAACGCCAGCCGGAAGAACTTCTTCCCCTTCAGCAGGGGCGAGTCGAGCAGCAGGGCAAAGACGAGGGCAAGGCCCAGCATGATGGGCACCTGGACCACTCCGAAGAGCAGTACCCGCCCCACGGACTCCCAGAATTCACTGTTTTGGAACACCTGCTGGTACTGGACCAATCCGCCGAAGACCTGTTGGGGAGGCCCGAAGGTGCCTTTGCGCTCAACCGTGAGCAGGGACTGGACCACGGCAAAGAGGATCGGCACCGCGTAGAAGGCAAGGAAGAGTATGCCGAACGGCGCAACGAAGAGGAGGACGGCCCGGCGTTGTGCGGCAGAGGTCCTGGTTTTACGGGTCTGTGGCACCCCTGCGGCCGTTGCCGGGGGAGCAGTGCTGGTTCTAGTCACTTTCATCATCCTTATGGCCAGTGCTGCGGCCAGAGTTTTGGGGTGCTGAACGGGGGGTTCGGACGACGCGAACGGCGCCGGCAGGAATGACGACGGCGGTGGAGACTTCGTCCCCCACGATGAGTTCGTCGCCGCGCGCAGGATATTTGTGCTCTTCCCCTGAATGGTTGATCAGGAAGGTGTAGTTGTGGTCCACGCCTGCGCGGACCACGATTTCAAGGCCTGCAGGGGCAGCGAGGGCCGCTATCCCTGCCGCCGCGGCAGCTTCGGCGACAACATCGCGAAGGGCTTGAGGGTCGAGTACCGTCCCGATGTACCAGGCGTCGCCGGAGCCGAATCTGTTGCGGGTTACGGCCGGAGTTCCGGCGAGATGCCCTTCTGTATAGGAAGCTTTCGCTTCTGCGCCTTCCAGGCGCAGCGCTTCACTCCACAAGGAGGCGGTGGCACCGCTGTCCAGTGGCAGGACCCGCCCGGGTGGCAGGGGAAGGAATTCCTCTGAGCGGATACCGAGGAGGTCCCGGAAGGCTCCGGGGTAGCCGCCAGCGAGCACCCGCTCGTTTTCGTCGACGATCCCGCTGAAGTACGTGACGACGGCGTGGCCACCGTTCCTGACGAAATCTGCCAAAGCTGCGGATTCGTGCTCGCGGACGAGGTAGAGGCCGGGAACGACGGCCAGCTTGTAGCCGGAAAGATCAGCACCTGGCGCAACGACGTCGACCGTGATGCCGCTTTGCCAGAGTGCCTTGTAGAGGGCATGCACCTGGTCCAGGTACCGCACGTCCGAAGACGGGTGGGACTCTTGGTCATAGGCCCACCAGGCCTCCCAGCTGAATACCAGCGCGGTGTCGGCCTGCACTGTGGTTCCGGCCACCTCGGCCAGCGTTTCGAGGACGTGGCCGAGCTCCTTCACTTCCCGCCAGGTCCGTGAATCAGTCCCCGCATGGGGAAGCATCGCGGAGTGGAACTTTTCACTGCCCTGCACTGAAGCCCGCCATTGGAAGAAGCAGAGCCCGTCCGCGCCGCGTGCCAGGTGGGTAAGGGAGTTGCGGAGCATTTCGCCCGGCGCTTTGGCAATATTGCGGGGCTGCCAGTTCACTGCTGACGTGGAATGTTCCATCAGGAGCCAAGGCTCGCCTTCGGCAAGTCCGCGGGTGGTGTCGGCAGCAAAAGCCAGTTCGACTTTCGGGTCCTCAAGGCGGTGGTCCAGGTAGTGGTCGTTGGCGATGACATCCATCAGCGGCGCCCAGGACCAGTAGTCCTGGTTTCGAATGTGGGCGGCGACCATGAAATTCGTGGTGACTGGAACGCTGCTGTGCTTCCTCAGCAGGTCCGCCTCCGCCTGGTAATACCCGAGCAGTTCGTCGGAGCTGAAGCGGTGAAAGTCGAGTACCTGGGTGGGATTGTTGGTGGACGCAGTGATCCTCGGTGGCAGGATCTGTTCCCACGCCGAGTAGCGCTGCGACCAGAAGGCAGTACCCCAGGCGCTGTTGAGGGCATCCAGGGTGCCGTAACGCGCTTTCAACCAGCTGCGGAAGGCTGCGGCGGAGACGTCGCAGTAGCACAGCGCGTTATGGCACCCCAGTTCGTTTGAAACATGCCACAGCCGCACGGCCGGGTGGGAGCCATAGCGCCGCACTACCTCGCCCACGAGACGGAGGGCATGCTCCCGGTAACGCGGCGAACTGGGGCACCAGGCTTGCCGTCCGCCGGGCCACGCCCGGATTCCGGCTGCCGACTCCGGAAGAATCTCCGGATGCATCGTTGTCAGCCATGCGGGAGTGGACGAAGTTCCGGTGCCGAGATTGACCCCGATGCCATTCGCGTGAAGCAGGTCCAGCACCTGGTCGAGACGATTGAAGGAGTAGCTGCCAGGTGAGGTCTCAAGTTCAGCCCACCCGAAGATGTTCACGGCGACCAGATTGACCCCAGCCTCCTTCATGAGGCGGACATCCTCCTGCCAGACGCTGCTGTCCCACTGCTCCGGGTTGTAATCGCAGCCGTATACAAGATGTCCGTTTCCGGACAGCTTTGCTACCGGCGTTCTGATGGGGCTCAACCCTGCTCCTCCGACTTGCAGCAGACGTGCAAGGCGGGGTGACCCAGGCTCTTGGACGCTGTTGTCTCAACGATTTTCTGTGAACGTTCCCAGAGACAGCCCGAAGGAGTGATCTATGTCATCTGGGAACGTTCACAGACTACGCTGGTCTTTTTGCCCGTGTCAACGGCTGGTGGAAGACTCGAGGTCGCCGTGCTCGGCTACAGTACAAATATGTCGCTGACACGCACCCGTGCCCGCCGCGCAACGATCAATGATGTTGCCGACGCCGCCGGGCTTTCCAGGGGAACCGTTTCACGGGTGGTGAACGGGGAGAAATATGTATCCGATGAGGCTCGCCACGCGGTCGAGGACGCCATTGCCCGTGTGGGGTATGTCCGCAACAGCGCAGCGCGGAACCTGGTAAAGCAGGAGTCGAGGGCGATTGGGCTGATCATCCACGAGCCCCACTCCCTGCTGTTTGAGGATCCCAACATCGGCTCAATCCTGTTGGGCGCCAACGAAGTGCTCTCCAAAGCCGACTACCAGCTGGTTTCACTGATCATCGATTCTGACCGGGACAGCCGCAGGGTGGCCGATTACCTGCGCGGAGGCCTGGTTGACGGTGCCGTCATCATCTCCGCCCGCGCTTCCGATCCCATTGCCGCCGCCATCGCCGAGATTGGCCTGCCGGCCGCCTTCGTTGGCCATCCGGATGGAACGCCGGAGCTGCCATATGCCGCCATTGACAATGAGGAAGCGGCACGTGCCATCACCAGCAGGCTGCTGGGGACCGGGCGGAAGCGCGTGGGCATGATCGCCAGTGCCCTGGACCGCGACTCCGGCAAGGACCGCCTTTCCGGCTTCCGGGCGGCCATGGGCGGGCAGTTCGATCCTGGGCTGGTCGTCGAGTATCCCCTGTACACCTACGCGGCAGGTTTCGACGGAATGCAGGAACTGCTTCGGCGGGCCCCGGACATTGATGGTGTATTCGCGGCGTCCGACGCAGTGGCCGCAGGAGCGATGACGGCGCTGCAGGAGGCCGGCCGCCGGGTGCCGGAGGACGTCGGAGTGGTGGGTTTCGATGACAGCAGCTGGGCCCTGCGCTGCCGGCCGCAGCTCTCCACGGTGCGCCAGCCTGCGGACCTGCTGGGAAGCGCTGCTGCCGAGCTTGTCCTTGCCCAGCTCAACGGGCTTCCGGGCACACCCCGGGTCCTGGAGACGGAGATCCAGTGGCGCGAGTCTGCCTGATGCGAATGCGCGTGCTCTTGGTGTGGTTCCTGAGCAGGACGAAACTGAGGGACGCGAGAACCACCGTGCCGCCGAGTGCCTGTCCGGCCGAGAGTGACTGCCCGAGGACTATCCATCCCGCCAAAACCGCAACCACCGGGCTCAGGAGGCTTAGGAAGGAAATTGAGCCCGCGGGCAGCAACTGGATGCCCCGGTACCACACGGTGTAGGCAAAGGCAGTCCCGATAAGCGTCAGGTAGGCGAAGCCTGCCGTGCTCTCAGGACTGAGTCCTGATGGGGGCAGGCCCTCCATGAGCAGCAGCGGTGGAACCAGGACGATTCCGCCGGATATCAGCTGCCAGGACGTTACTGCCAGGGGAGCCTCCGGCTGCCCCCACTTCTTGCTCAGGACGATTCCGAGCGCCATGGAGCCGGCCCCGCCCAGGGCTGCCAGTACGCCGACGGGATCCAGCCGGGACTGCGACTGCAGGACCAGCAGGGCCACTCCCGCTACGCCCGCTGCGCCAGCTCCGAGAATGCCTCCGGTCAGCCTTTCGCCAAGCATGCGGCTGGCCAGGAGGGCGACGATCAGCGGCTGGATGGCGCCTACCGTGGCGGCCAGCCCGCCGGGGAGAAGGTAAGCGGCGACAAAGAGCAGTGCAAAGAACGCGCCGATGTTGAGGATGCCGAGAACGAAGGCTTTCCACCACCACCCGCCCTTTGGCAGCCGTCGCGTCAGCGCGAGCAGCAGCAGCCCTGCCGGCAGGGCCCGGAGGACGGCGCTGAGAAGTGGCCGCCCGTCGGGGAGAAGTTCACTCGTGACGATGTAAGTGGTGCCCCAGACCGCCGGGGCGAGGGCGGTTATGGCGATGACAGCGACTGGTTTGCTAAGCACTTAGCAATAGTAGCTAAGCGCTTAGCAAATTGCTACCCTGAACGCATGAACGATGGCGTGGACCTGATACTGGACCAATGGCGACGGGAGCGGCCCGACCTCGACGCGTCGCCCATGGCGGTCCTGGGCAGGCTGGCCCGGACGGCAAAAGCGGTCGAAGCGAGCCAGCAGTTGACTTTTGCACGGCACGGTTTGGACGGCGGTTCCTTCGACGTCCTGGCCACCCTGCTCAGATCCGGGGAGCCCCATGAGCTTTCCCCCCTTGAACTGACCCAGGCGGCCATGGTGACATCCAGCGCCACCGCCCAGCGGCTGAACAAACTGGTGGAGCGCGGGCTGGTAGCACGGCAGAAAGATGCCCTCGATGGGCGTTCCACCCGGGTGCGGCTAACCGAGCAGGGAAAGAAAATCATCGGGGAAGCCCTGCCTGACCACTTGGGCACGCAGGAATCATTGCTGCGCGGACTGGATTCAGGCGAGCAGCGGCAGTTCATCCAGCTTCTCCAGCGCGTGGAGCTGAATGCCCGGGAATTCGAGGCGGCACATTCGGGCGCCCGGCAGCGCTGAACAGCAGGAGCGAAAAATGCATCTCAAAAGCATCCGGTTGCCTTCCCCTGACCTTCAAGGCAACGCAGTTTTCTACCGGGACGTTCTCGGCCTGCCCGTCCGGCAATCCGGGGAGGGGGTAGTGGTTGACGTTGGCTCCAGCCGGCTTGAATTCTTCGAGGGCAAAGCTTCGGAGGGGAGCAACCACCTCGCCTTCACAATCCCCGCCAACCAGTTGACGGACGGCACGCGCTGGCTGTCTGAAAGAACCGGGGTCATCAGCCTTGACGGCAGGGACGAGTTCCCGCTGGGAGACCCCTGGGCTTCTGAATCGGTCTACTTCCGGGGCCCGGACGGGATCATTTTGGAGCTAATCGCCAGGCAGCGGTTGGAGAATGCTTCGTCCGTGCCGTTTTCTGCCGCAAGTCTTTTGTGTGTCAGCGAGGTAGGCCTTGCCGTGCCTGATGTTGCCCGCGCCATCCAGGAGATCGGAGATGCGTTCGGGATTCAGTCTTTCGCCGGAGATACACAGAGTTTCCACGCCATGGGGAACCATGAAGGGCTCCTCATTCTCGTGCCGGCCGGCCGCCAGTGGTTCCCCACCACCGATTCTGTGTCTTCCTATGGGCAGCTGGACGTGGAACTGGCGGGCACGCCGCGTCCCGGGAGCATTGATTCGGGGGTGGGCTGGCGGCTCACTTCGGGCGAAGCCCTGAAGCAGCCCTAGGCCCGGACGACCCGCAGCTTGGCGCGTTCGCCCAGGACGCGTTGGGCCTCGGCGCTGAGCCCGGCATCGCTGATGACCTCGTCCACGTCGTCGAGTGCGGCAATGGAGCTGATGCCCAGCATGCCCCACTTGGTGTGGTCGGCCAGCACTACGGTTTTCCGCGCGGCCGCCACGAAGGCGCGGTCGGTTTCCGCTTCGAGCAGGTTGGGCGTGGTGAAACCGGCGTTGGCGTCCATTCCATGGACGCCCAGGAACAGGACGTCCAGATGCAGTTGCTTGAGTGCGCCTGTGGCGATGGGGCCCACCAGGGCGTCCGACGGCGTGCGCTCGCCGCCCACGAGGATCACCGTGGACGTGGAGCGGGTTGAGCCGGATGAGGCGGCATGGTGGAACAGGTCCGCGATCCTGACCGAGTTGGTGACCACCGTAATCCGGGGACCTCCGACCAGTTCCTTGGCCAGCGCCCACGTGGTGGTGCCTGCGCTCAAACCCACCGCCATGCCCTCGTGGACCAGGGCGGCCGCCTCCACCGCGATGGCGCGCTTCTCCGCGGTCAGCTGCGTGGACTTCAACTCGAACCCGGGTTCATGCGTGCTGGCGTCACCGGGCAGCTTGGCGCCCCCGTGGATGCGCTCGAGCTTGCCGCCCTCTTCCAGCACTTCGATGTCCCGCCGCACGGTCATCAGGGAGACACCGAGTTGCTGGGCAAGGTCCGAGACCCGCACGACCCGCTCCCGGTCAAGGGCATCCAAAATTGCCTGGTGTCGTGCGACGGCGAGCATCTGGAAGTTCCTTCGGGGCAGGGGACAAGTCTGCTCCCAGCATACGGCGACGGCGCCGCCCAGGCCGGGCAGCGCCGTCGCAAACTGCTGCCGGTTACCTGCGGAGGGAGGCGGCGATCTGCTGCATGATCGTGGGGTCGGAGAGGGTGGTGGCGTCACCGGGATCCCGGCCTTCGGCGACATCCTTGAGGAGGCGGCGCATGATCTTGCCGGACCGGGTCTTGGGCAGCTCGGGCACCACCAGGATGTTCTTGGGCTTGGCGATGGGGCCGATTTCCTTGCCCACGTGGTTGCGCAGTTCCTGTACCGTGGCATCGCCGTTGTTCGCGGCGTCGCCCCGGAGGATGACGAACGCGACGACGGCCTGGCCGGTGGTTTCGTCCGTCGCGCCCACGACGGCGGCCTCCGCGACGGCGGGGTGGCTGACCAGCGCGGATTCGATCTCCGTGGTGGAGAGCCGGTGGCCTGAGACGTTCATGACGTCGTCCACGCGGCCCAGGAGCCAGATGTCGCCGTCCTCGTCCTTCTTGGCGCCGTCCCCGGCGAAGTACATGTTCTCGAACCGGGACCAGTAGGTGTCCTTGAAGCGTTCCGGGTCGCCCCAGATGCCGCGGAGCATGGAAGGCCAGGGTTCACGGATGACCAGGAAGCCGCCGTGCCCGTTGGGGACCGACTCGCCCATTTCGTCCACTACGTCCACGGCGATGCCGGGCAGCGGCACCTGCGCGGAACCGGGCTTGGTGGCGGTAACGCCGGGCAGCGGGGCGATCATCTGGGCGCCCGTTTCGGTCTGCCACCAGGTGTCCACGATGGGGGCCTTGTCGCCGCCGATGACCTTGCGGTACCACATCCAGGCCTCGGGGTTGATCGGTTCACCCACTGAGCCCAGCACGCGCAGGGAGGAGAGGTCGTACTTGGCAGGGATCTCCGCGCCCCACTTCATGAACGTCCGGATGGCGGTGGGAGCGGTGTAGAGGATGGAGACCTTGTACTTCTCCACGATCTCCCACCAGCGGCCCTGGTGCGGGGAGTCCGGGGTGCCTTCGTACATGACCTGGGTGGCCCCGTTGATGAGCGGAGCATAGGCGACGTAGGAGTGTCCGGTGACCCAGCCGACGTCGGCCGTGCACCAGTACACGTCCGTCTCCGGGTGTAGGTCGAAGACAACCTTGTGGGTGTAGGCGGTCTGGGTGAGGTACCCGCCCGTGGTGTGCAGGATGCCCTTGGGCTTCCCGGTGGTGCCGGAGGTGTAAAGGATGTACAGCGGGTGTTCGGAGTCATGCCCCACGGCGGTGTGCTCGGCGGACGCGGCGCCGACGGTGTCGTCCCACCAGTGGTCCCGGCCTTCGGTCCAGTCCACGTCCTGGCCGTTGCGCTTGACTACCACCACGTTCTGCACGGTGTGCCCGTCGTGCGCCAGGGCGTCATCCACAGCGGGCTTGAGCGGGCTGGGCTTGCCGCGCCGGTAGGTCCCGTCGGCGGTGACCACGAGCTTGGCCTCGGCATCGTCGATCCGGGAGCGGAGGGCTTCGGCGGAGAAGCCGCCGAACACCACGGAGTGGACGGCGCCGATCCGGGCGCAGGCCAGCAGCGTGATGACGGCCTCGGGAATCATGGGCAGGTACACGGCCACCCGGTCGCCCTTGGCGACGCCCAGGGACTCGAACGCGTTGGCTGCCTTCTTGACCTCTTCGGTCAGCTGCGCGTACGTGTAGGTGCGGGTGTCGCCCGGCTCGCCCTCGAAGTAGATGGCGACGCGGTCGCCATTGCCGGCCTCGACGTGCCGGTCCAGCGCGTTGTAAGCGGCGTTGAGTTCACCGCCGACGAACCATTTGGCGAACGGAGGGTTGGACCAGTCCAGCGCCTGCGTGAAGTCCTTGCTCCACGTCAGCAGTTCGCGGGCCTTCTTGGCCCAGAACGCTGGCCGGTCGGCATTGGCATCGTCATATTCGGCAGCGGTGACAACGGCGTCTGCTGCGAATTCCGGCGTTGGCGGGAAGGCGCGGGTCTCATGCAGGAGGTTTGCAAAGGCGTCGCCCTGGTGCCCGCCTTGCTGGCCTTCCTGCTGGGTGGACGCGGCCGGAACGGTGGCGGTGGAGCTGGGGGTGTCCTGGGACATGTGAACCTCATCATTCATCGATCTTTGCCGCGCGGGACGCTGTCCGGCGCAGGGCCCTCCGCCTGCACGGCGTCGGGCTCCAGCCGGGACGGGCATACCGCAAAGAGCTGTTCCGCAACCAAGCCTAATGCTTGCCGCCCATGCACTGTGCCCCCCGTCACAGATGCGCCAGTGAGCGGCATTTTTTAAGCGGTGAGTGGTGTTTTCCGCTGCCGCGGGCCGCGCCCGCGGACCCGTGCCAGCTAGTGATCAGCCTGGCTGTTGACTAGGCTGAGATGGAATTGTGACTTCACTTCGGACCGCTCCGCCAGGCGCCAACGCTGCCTGGGAGGGCCGGGACGCATGTCAAGACGGCACAGTTTTCGGGCCCGCACCGGGCCCGGTGCCGCCACGCTAAGGAGAGCAGAATGAACCAGCAAAGCTTCGGCCAGCGAACCGGCCCCGACCCGGAGTCAGGTGCCCGCGCGGTGGGTGCCGCCAGCGGGGCGGGCCGGCCGGCCGCGTCCGCAGGCAAGGCGGCGCCGTCCCGCCTTTCCAAGGACGGGAACCAGGCGGTGCTGGGCCCGTTCACGGTGCGGGACCTGACCGTGTTCGCTGCGACGCTCATCCTCTTCATCGCCTCCCTGCTGCCCATCTTCGGTGCACGCTACAACCTGTGGAACCTGAGCAACCTGTTCTTCCTTGGCCTGGGCATCGTCCTGCCGCTGATTGTGAGCGCGCTGTTCGCTGCACGCAGGCTGGCACCTGCCACGAAGATCCGGATCGGATCCCTGTCCATCGACCAGTTCGCGTCGGTGGTGGCGTCCTTCGCGGTCGCTTTCTTCTTCCTGACCGTCGCCGTCGCCTACGTCCATGTCCTGCTCGTGGCGCTGGTTGGCTCGGTAATCCTTTTTGCAGCCACCGTGCTGGGCCGGTTCCTGCCCTATCTGGCCGGCGACTTCCAGGGGCGGGCCGAAACGCCGGCGCACCTGGTGGCCCGGGACGCCGCCGTTCCGGTTCCGGCGCCGCGGGCACCGAAGCAGCCCAAGCCGGAGTCCACGTCCCAGCAGCCGAAGAACGGCGGAAAGGGTGCCGGCATGTTTGGCGGAGCGGGCGCAGGCTCCTCGGCAGTGCAGCCTGGCGCTTCCACCCCTGAGCCTGTCCGTTCCGCCCACGAGCCTGCCCGTTCCACCCCTGAGCCTGTCCGTTCCGCCCACGAGCCTGCCCGTTCCACCCCTGAGCCTGTCCGTTCCACCCAGCCGGCTACCGCCGCCGTTCCGACCACCGCCGTTCCGACCACCGGAGCAGGCGCCGGCACTGCGACTGCCGCTCCGGTCCCGGCAGCACCGGAAATAACGGACCGTACCCCTGACGTTGACGCGGGCCCGCCAACGCAGGCGGCCGACGTCGTACGCCCTGCCCAGGCGCCTGTTGCCTCCACTGCTGACGCCGCGACCTCCACGTCCGCGGCATCGGGTGCCGGGGGAGCCACCGGCGCTTCCGCTCCGCGCGCCACCTGGGAGCCGCCGGCCGCTACCGCCGTGCACCAGCAAATCCGCCCCGAAGAACCCATCGGAGCGACGGTCGACCCCGCCAGCCGCCACGACGAAGCGGACGAAGTCCCCATCCATGAGGCCTTCTGGTTCGCCGTTGCGCAGCACCGCACCGCGTTCGACCCGCGTACCGGGGCGCCCGCGTTCGTGATTGAACCCGGCGGCTGGGTGCTCGCCCTTGAGGACCGGGGCCACGAATTCCTGGTCCAGCACACCGACGGGCGGCTGGGAGTCCTCCGGGACCTCAGCAACATCGAGCGCGGCTAAGGCCCATGGCCGGACTCCGGACAGCCAAGCCTGGCGGGAAGGCACCCGCCGGGCAGGGCATCCACGACGGCCAGGCCACCGGCATGCCGGTGGTCTCCTCCGAGTCGCTGCTTGCACTGAAACGGCGGGCCCGGCGCATCAACAGGGCCCTTGCCGAGAAGTACCCCTACGCGCACGCGGAGCTCGACTTCACCAACCCGTTCGAACTGCTGGTGGCCACGGTCCTGTCCGCGCAGACCACTGACGTCACAGTCAACCAGATCACCCCGCTGCTCTTCGCGCGCTACCCGGATGCCAGGGCCATGGCGGAGGCGGAGCCTGCTGCGCTGGAAGAAATCATCAAACCCACGGGTTTCTTCCGGGCCAAAACCCGGAGCCTCATCGCCCTGGCAACCCGCCTGGTGGATGACTACGACGGCGTCGTACCGGGACGGCTCGAAGACCTCGTGACCCTGCCCGGCGTGGGCCGGAAGACCGCCAACGTGGTCCTGGGGAACGCTTTCGGCATCCCGGGCATCACCGTGGACACGCACTTCGGCCGGCTGGCCCGCAGGTTCGGCTGGACGCAGTCGGAGGACCCGGTGCAGATCGAACACGACGTCGCGGAACTGTTCGAACCCAAGGACTGGACCATGCTCTCGCACCGGGTGGTTTTCCACGGCCGGCGCGTCTGCCACTCCCGCAAGCCCGCCTGCGGCGCCTGCCCAGTGGCAAACTGGTGCCCCAGCTACGGGCTGGGCGAGACCGACGCGGCAAAGGCCGCGAAGCTCCTGAAGTACGAACTCGCGCCCGGCAACGAGGCCCTGCTGGACCAGCTCCTGGCGGAAACCCACCGTGCGGCCGAGATCAGGATGGCGTCCCAAAAGAGGACACAGTGAGCGCACGCGAAGACCTCGCCAACCTGGCCCGGCGGGCTGCGGCGGGAACCTCCGGGCCCCCGGACCCCCGCTGGGCTGCCCTGACGGTTGACGCTGCACGGGCCCGCAGGGCCGCCGTCCTGATGCTTTTTGGAGTGCTCGACGACGTCCCGGCAGAATCCGGCAAGCCCCTGGCGCCCGCGGAACTGGACGTCCTGCTCCTGGAGCGCGCCCACACGCTGGGTTCGCATCCGGGGCAGGTCGCCTTTCCCGGCGGCCGCATCGACCGCGGGGAGACACCCGTGGAGGCGGCGCTTCGGGAAGCGGAGGAGGAGACGGGCCTGGACTCGGGCGGGGTTGAAGTCCTGGGCACGCTCCAGGAGCTGGGCCTTGCCCACACCAACTTCCTGGTGACGCCCGTCCTGGGCTGGTGGCAGTCGCCTTCCCCGGTCCGGGTGGTGGACTACGGAGAGTCCGCCCAGGTCTTCCGGGTCCCGGTCCGGGACCTGCTGGACCCGGATAACCGCGTCATGGCCACCGTCCACCGCGCAGGCCGCACCTTCGACAGCCCTGCCTTCACCGTCAACGGCGTGCTGGTGTGGGGGTTTACCGGCATCGTGCTGAGCGGCCTCTTCGACCAGCTCGGCTGGGCAGTACCTTGGGACCAGGACCGGCTGCACCCTATCGGCGCCTAGGGGCTTTGCAGGATCAGGCCTGTTGCTGGCGCAGGTCCACCACGATTCCCGTGGCCGCGTTCTCCCGCATGGCCTTGATTCCATCCCGGAGCAGGCTGAGGGACCTGAAGGTGGGCGACACGGCGACGATGTTGCCGTCCCCGTCGGTCAGCCGCAGCCGGTACGCCTCATCGCTTTCACGGTGTATTTCGAATCTGCCCGCCATGGACGGATCTGCCTCCCTGGTATGCGTCGTTGCATCAGCTTGTGACCGGTCTGCTTCAGTCGCGACTTGAACTGTAACCTCCGTCACCCTGCCAGTCGAACTACTCCCGGGTAGGTTACTTCCCGTTCCGGGACAGCCTCCGCACCCCTATTTCGCCTTGTCATAGGAGTCCACCACCGCCACGCTGACCGGGAATTCAACCGGGATGGTGCCAAACAGCAACTCCTTCGCCGCGCTGGCAGCCTCCTCGATGGCCCCGATGACGGCATCAACAGCCCCGACCGGCGCATGGACCATAACCTCGTCGTGGAGGAAGAAGACAAGCTCCGCCCGGACGGCGCCGCCCGTCCCGGTGGTGCCGCCCGGCTGCCAGGCGCGCAGCCGCCGTCGTAATTCCGCCAGCCAGCACGCCGCCCAGTCCGCCGCCGAACCCTGCACCACGAAGTTCCGGGTGAAGCGGCCCCTCGACCGGGCAATCGACTCCGCCCGCCGCTGCTCCTCTGCCGTGGCCGAGCGCTGGCTCCGGAACCACAGCTCCGACGGCGGAGGCGTGCTGCGGCCCAACCTGGTGGTCACCGTTGCGCCGGATTCGCCCGCCCGCGCCGCCCGCTCCACAAAGTCCACGGCGCGGGGATACGTCCGGGCCAGCTGGGGCATGAGGCGGCCCGCTTCGCCGGACGTGGCCCCGTACATCGCACCGAGGAGGGCCGTCTTGGCCTTGGCACGGTCGCCGCCAAACCCCTTGGCGGCGATGCCGGCGTAAAGGTCCTGGTCGCGTGCGGCCTCCGCCATCGAGGAATCCCGGGCGAGTGCCACCAGGACGCGCGGTTCCAGCTGGGAGGCGTCGGCGACGATCAGTTTGTGGCCGGGATCGGCGTGCACCGCACCGCGGACCAGGCGGGGGATCTGCAGGGCGCCTCCGCCGCGGGAGGCCCAGCGCCCGGATACCACGCCGCCCACCACATATTCAGGCCTGAAGCGGCCGCCATGCACCCACGCGTCCAGCCAGGTCCAGCCATTGGCCGTATGCAGCCGCGACAGCTTCTTGTACTCCAGGAGTGGCTCGATGACGGGGTGGCTGGACTCCCGCAGTTCCCATTTCCGGGTGCTCTTCACCTCGATGCCGTTGCGGTGCAGGGCACGCATCAGTTCCTGCGGGGAATCCGGGTTCAGCGCGGGGGTGTTGAGCAGGGCACGCAGCTCACGCGCCAGTGCTTCCAACCGGGCCGGCCGTTGCCCGGGGTGTGGCCGGGGGCCGAGGCAATCCGCGAGCATCTGCTCGTGCAGGTCCTCGCGCCACGGAACGCCGGCGTGCTGCATCTCGGCGGCCACCATGGCGGCGGCGGACTCGGCAGCGAGCAGGAGCTGCAGCCTGCCCCTGCGGTTCTCCGCCAGGTCGACGGCGGCGAGCGCGCCCTGCTGGGCGGTATATTCGGCCCGCAGCTCTGCCAGGCCCCAGCGCGGTGCCGGGCCAGTGCCGCCAAGGTCATCAAACAGCGCGTCCTGGTCCGCCGGCGGGGGCGGCGGCTGCAGCGCCCTTGGGGGAAGCAGCGGATCCTCGGCCGGGACCCGGTCCGAGTTCCGGGCATATTCGGTGTGCGCGGTGAACTGCGAGAAGGCCAGGATGTTGCCGCAAAGGCTGACGTCGTAGCAGCGTTCCACTTCGACGCCGGCCGCCAGCAGTGCCGGATACCAGTCCTGCGTGCGGTGCCAGATCCAGCGTGGCGGCTGTCCGTCCGGCCGCGCGGCTTCCAGCTGGCGGACGACGGCGGGGAGCTCGCCGTGGGGGACCACGCGCGGTTCGGGGGCGGCTGGCCGGGCGTGTCCGGCTGGCGTGAGTTCCTGGACTGCGGCGCCGCCTGGATGGGCGGCGAGCAGCAGGTACATGTTCCAATTGTGCCCTGTTTCTGTCCTGGGCCTATCCGGGCCTTTCTGGGGCCTTTCCCGGGCCGCCGGTTATCCACATACGGCTGCTGCGGCCTTACCTCCGGTCCGCCGCCCCGGCAGAGTGGCCCCATGAGCAGGCACCAACTGAATGCCCCGCAAACCGCGCCCGGCGCTGATCCCTTTGTGCGGTCCCGCGGCGCCGAAACGCCACCGGCCGGTGGCGGCTGGGCGGACCAGGCGGCGGGGGACGGTGCCGCCTGGCTCCCGGACGGCAGCGAAGTGCTGCTGATAACTTCGTCCGCCGTTCTCCGCGGCGAGGTGGAGCGGATCGTGGCCGCCGCCGGCGGTCACCTGCGTGTTGCAGCCGATACGGTCGAGGGCGGCCGGCACTGGGACGCGGTGTCTGCAGTCCTGGTCGGCTGCGACGTGAAGGAACTGCCGCCAAGGCGCCGAAGGCCGGCTGTCCTGGTGGGACTCGACGGGGAAGGCGACAGCCTCTGGCACCTGGCAGCTGCCCTCGGCGCCGAACGGGTTGCCGTGCTGCCGGACGCCGCCGCCTGGCTGGCTGACCACCTCAGCAGGTCCCGGTCACCGGGCCCCGGCGGTGTGGTGCTTGGTGTTACCGGCGGTTGCGGTGGGGCAGGTGCCACCACGGCCGCCATCTGGATCGCGCAGGCCGCTGCGGGGTTGGGCGTCCGGGTTTTGCTGGTCGACGGGGACCCCTGGGGAGGCGGGCTGGAGCTGGCGCTCGCGGCCGAGGAAAATCCTGGCCTGCGCTGGCCGGACCTCGCAGGGGCCAGGGGCAGCATCGACCCCCTGCAGTTGGCGGACTCCCTGCCGGTGGCCGGTGGTTTCGCATTCCTGTCCTGGCCGGCAGCCCGGGAACAACCTGTCCCCGTCGCCGCTGCCACCACGGCCGGCGTGCTCGACGCTGCCCGCCGTGGTTATGAGCTGGTGGTGGTGGACGTGGGCCGGGGCGCCGAGCCGCTCCGGACGGTCGCGTGGGACTGTGACCGCATCATGGTGGTGGTTCCAGCACAACTGAAGGCAGCGGTGGCTGCCGTGCGCGTATTGCAGGAGCTTCCGCCCGTGGAGGCTGCACTCCTGGTCCGCGGGCGTCCGGGGACGGCGCTGGACAGTTCCCTGATTGCGGACGCGGTCGGGCTGCCAGTCCAGGGGCGGGTGCCTGAACTGAGGGCCGTCCCGGGAGCCGTGGAATCAGGCCGCCTGCTGGACCTTGGGAAGCGGCGGAACGTCCGGCACTTCGCGGCATCGGTACTCGACTGGCTGGGGGATGACCTGCCGGCAGGGGAGCTGGCATGAGCCGGCCCGGCCCCGGGGGAGCAGGGATAGGGGCCCGGCGCAGTGCCCGGCTGCTCGAGGCGAACCAGGCGAACCAGGCGGGCCAGGCAAACCAGACGAACTATGCGCGCCAACCGAACGATGCGAGCCAGGCGAACCGGCAGCTACGGCGGCGGGAGGCGGCGGGCGGTCGTGCCGCGGTCGATTACGGACTCCTGGAATCCGTCCGCGAATCCATGATGGCTGACGCGGGTGCCGTGACGCCGTCCCGCGTTGCTGCCGCTGTCCAGGCCACGGGGAAGTTGTTGGGGACTGCCGGTTCGCTCGCCGCTGCGGAGCGGATCAGCGCCGAATTGAATGGGCTGGGGCCGCTGCAGGAGCTCACACGGGATCCCGCCGTCACCGATATCTTCGTCAACGCTCCCGACTCGGTGTGGGTGGACCGGGGCCGCGGCATCGAGCGCGTCCCCGTCATGTTCGAGGGTGAAGCCCCGTTGCGGGCACTGGCCTGCAGGCTGGTGGCCGCCGGTGGCCGACGCCTGGACGACGGCTCCCCCTGTGTCGATGTCAGGCTGGCCGGCGGCTACCGTGTCCACGCCGTGTTGCCGCCGGTTTCCACGTCAGGGACGCTGCTGAGCGTCCGCATCCGCCGGGAGCGGGTCTTCACCATGGCGGAGATGCGTGCCGGGGGAATGTTCGGTCCGCTGGTGCAGACGGTGCTGGAGCGGGTGGTGGAACGAAGACTCAGCTTCCTGGTCAGCGGCGCCACGGGCTCGGGGAAGACCACCCTGCTGTCCACGCTGCTGGGTCTGTGTCCGGCGGAGGAACGCCTGGTTCTGATCGAGGACGCGTCTGAGCTGAACCCGGTGCACCCACACGTTGTGGCCCTTGAATCGCGCCATGGGAACCTCGAAGGCGGGGGCACCGTGGACCTGGGGGAGCTGGTCCGGCAGGCGCTGCGGATGCGGCCGGACAGGCTGGTGGTGGGCGAGTGCCGGGGTGCCGAGGTGCGGGAACTCCTGACCGCCATGAACACGGGGCACAGCGGCGGAGGGGGCACCATCCACGCCAACACCGCAGCAGCGGTCCCGGCCCGGCTGACGGCGCTGGGCGCGCTCGCCGGGATGGGCCCTGACGCGGTGCGGCTCCAGGCTGCGAGCGCCCTCGACGTCGTGGTCCATGTCGGCAGGACGTCCCGGGGCCGGGAAGTGCTGTGCGTGGGCGTCTTCAGCGATGGTCCGGACGGCCTTGCTGTCGCGCCGGCACTCGTTGAAGGAGGCTCGCCCGGCCCGGCATGGCCCGCATTGGCCGCCCGGCTGGCGATAGGGCCGGAGGATGGCCCGTGACGGTCATCCTGGCCGTGCTCCTGTGCACGGCGGTGGTGCTGCTGCTCAAGCCACCGGTGGGTGCGGCCGCCAGGCTCCGTGCGGCAGCCGGTAGGGGGCCTGCCGCTCCAGCGCGGGCAGATCCTGGTTTTTCCCGGCACCGGCCTATCCGGCGGGCCAGGGTGGCCGCAGGAACCGGGAAGGTGCACCGCGGGCCGGGGCTGATCCTGTTGGTGCAGCAGCTGGCTGCGCTGCTCAGGGGTGGCCGGACGCCGGGGCGGCTCTGGGACGAACTGTGGACTTTGTACGGCGGGGCCGGGCAGGAGGGGCAGCTGCTTCAGTCCGCCGGTCGTCCGGCAGCGGCCGTCCTGTCGGGCGGTTCCGTTGCCGTCCTGGCCTCCGCCCGTGTTGCCGCAGCGACGGGAGCGCCGGTTTCGGAAGCGATCCGGCGCTCCCTGCCCGCGGCATTTCCCGGCAGGGAAGGAGCCAGGGAGGCAAGGACCTGGTCCGACCTGGCAGCATGCTGCGATATTGCCGAAGCCAGCGGATGTCCGCTCGCCGACGTGCTGACCAGGTTCGCGGCCCAGCTGGAAGCGGAGGAGGACGCCGACGCTGCCCGGCAGACCGCCTTGGCCGGCCCCAGGGCAACGGTCCGCCTCCTGACCTGGCTTCCGCTGATGGGACTGGGACTGGGGACGGCACTGGGAGTGGACCCGCTGGCAACACTGCTTGGCACGCCGCTGGGGCTGGCCGCACTCGTTGGCGGGGTTGCACTGACTGTCGCCGGCAGGGTGTGGTCCGCCCGCCTCGTGTCCGTGGCGGCAGGGGCCGGAACACCATGACCGGGACATGGGCTCAGGTACCGCTGCTGTTCCTGTTGCTCGCAGCCGGTGTGTGGCTCGCCTGCCCGGGACAGGGCGGGCCGAGGAGACGGCTCCTGCGGGTGTGCCGGCAGCGCCTGCCGGACCGGGAATCAGCCGCAGTTCCCGCAGCGGGCCGGCCCGTAAGCGGTTTGGCCGACACGGCGATGATGCTCGAACTCGTGGCGGCAATGCTGGACGCCGGTGCTGGAATCGGCCGTTCCCTCGCCTTGGTGGCCGGTTCCGCCTCGCCCCACTACAGGGATGCACTGCGGCCGGTGGTTTCTGCGCTGGCCATCGGTGCTGACTGGGAGACGGCGTGGCGCAGCTCTGCGGTCCGCCTCCCCGAAGTACTGGAGCTGCGCGACGCCCTGGGCTTTGCGGCGCTGACGGGCGCCCCTTCCTCGGCGATCCTGTACGCCCAGGCGGCGAGGCTTCGGCGGGAAAGGTTCCGCGCGGCAGAGAAGCGTGCCGCCTCGCTGGGCGTGAAGCTGGTGGTTCCCCTCGGCCTGTGTTCCTTGCCGGCCTTCATCTGCCTGGGCGTCGTGCCCGTGCTGCTGGCCCTGGTGCCGTCCGGCTCCTAGCAGCGGCACCTGGTCCCGGACACTTCCTCCACAGCCGTGGAAGAGGCCCGCTTATCCACTTAGCCAGCCCCGCCCCTTACCCGCTTCGGCAGCTCCGGGAAGAGTCAGGACTGCCGGTAATCCGCCGGTCCATCACGAAAGGAATCCAGATGTCCATCCACCAACCCAACTTCACCAACGGCACCGCATGCAGCAGCGGAACTGCACTCATGAACGGGACTGCCTCCACGGATGGCAGTCCGGGCTCCGGGACTTCCCCGGAGGGCACGCCGGGAATGCGAGGCAGGCTGCGCGATGGCGGCGTGGGGCACCAGCCATGGCCGGTGCAGGATAACGTCGTTGAGCTGTATCCCGGCTGCCGTCCGCCGCGGACACGGCAAGGCATAAGGCTGCGGGGGTCGGAAGCCGGGATGGCCACCGCGGAGTATACGGGCATTGCGTCAAGTTACTAGCTCGATAGAATGGAAGGGTGAGCAAATCCAAGGGCACCAGGGCCGCCATCTACGCACGTATCAGCCGCGACCAGCAAGGACAGGGCCTAGGCGTCGAACGGCAGGAACAGCTATGCCGAGAGCTCGCCAAGTCGCTTGGGCTTGACGTCGGAGAGGTCTACACCGACAACGACATCAGCGCCTACTCAGGCCGTCACCGGCCCGCCTATGAACGGATGCTCACCGACATTGAGGCAGGCAGGATAGATGCCGTTCTGTGCTACCACTCCGATCGGCTGATGCGGCGAACCAGGGAGCTTGAACGCTACATCGACATATGCCGCCCGCGTGGAGTTGTTACTCACCAGGTAACCGCTGGGCTACTGGATCTTTCTAGCGCCACAGGCCTAGCCGTCGCTAAAACCGTCGCCGCGTGGTCACAGCACGAGTCAGACCATAAAGGCGAGCGGATCGCAGCCCAAAAAGCCCAGGCAGCGGCCAAGGGGAAGTTTCTAGGCGGCCGTGTCCCGTGGGGATGGCAGAAAACTGCCGCCGGCATCGAAGTTGAGCCCACCGCGGCTAAGCACATCCTTGACGGGACTCTCGCTATCATCGCGGGTAAGTCGTTGATAGGTGTCACGCGGGCATGGGCGGCCGCTGGAGCCGTCAGCTTGTCAGGAACGCCCATGAACACCACCCAAGTCCGCCGCGTCCTGCTACGGCCCCGGAACGCCGGACTTATGACCTTCCACGGCGAAGTGGTGGCCGACTCATGGCCCGCTATCGTTCCGCTGGAGACGTTCCGGCAGTGTGAGGCCGTGCTCACCAGCCCGGAACGCCCGCAGCAGTCAGAGGCCAAGTTCAAGTACCTGCTTAGTGGGATTGCCCAGTGCTATTGCGGCCGGTACATGACGGGCTTTGGAGCGGAGGGGCACCGCCGGTCCTACCGGTGCAAGGTTCACCAGGAGGGCGGCAAGTACGTTCCAGGCCACGCTAACCGAGCTATGACGAACCTGGATGATTACGTGCTGAGGATGGCCGCGGCATGGTTGGACCGCCCCGACTATAAGGCCGCAGTTATGGCTGAAGCGCAATTACTCGCCGACAAGGAAGCACCGGCCGAATCGGCAGACATGGCGGAACTAATCGCACGGAAAAACTCCCTTGCACGCATGTTTGCCCAGGGCCTTATTTCTGAAAGCCAGCTAATCGAGGGCAGCCGGGAAATTGAGCAGAAACTTGACGCGATAAAGCAAACCGCAGCCGCTAATATCGGCAGCCGAGTGATGGCGAATTTTGCGTTTGCGGAGAATGCGGGGGAATTGTTCCTTCAGGCTGGCATTGAGATGCAGAGGGAGCTTCTCAGGAGCGCGTTCAGCATCACCCTGAAGCCGTCCGGGCCCTTCCGGGGAGAGTTCGACCCTGCGACCGTGGATATGTTCCCGCTGCACATGAACTAGGTAAGACCCCTCGAAAGCCAACTCTCGGACGGCCGTAGGGCATGTATGGGATAACTCGGGTCATAACGATTTGGTTACGGCCACAAGTGGTTATCCACAGAGCGCAGGGTTAGCGAATCCCCCAAAAGTAGTTTGCCCAAGCCTGCTCTGTCCTGCTCGCCAGCCTACGCTAACCTCCCCTAACCCACCCTACTCACGCACAGACCCAATTCGAGTTATGCGCAAGGGCCGGGGGATTTCCTCCCCAAGCCACACAACAATCCACAGTCCGGGGCGCAGTTTTGGCGGCGGATGCACAGGAATGCAACAGGTTACGTTGCGGAAATTGCGTCACCCTGTGTCAGCATTATTCATAGGCAAGCAGAACAGGTCCGGAGGCTCCGCCAAGAACCAAAACCCGGACCTGTTCAAATGATCGAGAACCTCGCCAAAGGTTCAAAGATCAGAGCTTGCATGTCGTATCCGCCAAGATAGAAATGCAAGGGGACAGTTCAGATGAGCCATCCGAAATTAACTATCGCAGACCTCCAACGCGATCACAACGTGAGTCGCTCTACTATCTACCGGCGCATCAATGACGGAACGCTGAAGGCTTACAGGCTAGGCCCTCGGATAATCCGCTTTGATGCTGCCGAAGTGGCCGCCGCTTTCAAGAAGTAGGCCGCCGCTATGAAGGCCGCCGCCGCTGACAAGCTCGCCGCCCACATAGCCGCCACAGTCGCCTCCTGGCCCGCGCCAACACCGGAGATGGTCCGCAAGACCACACTCCTACTCCGCGCTGCCGCCAGTGAGAGGGCGGTGACCAAGTGATAAGTGTCGCCATCTACGTGCACTGGGAGATCCGGCGCTATCTTCTCGAAACCGAAGCCCCTGGCAGGTTCGGCACCTACGGCAAGGAGGATGCCGACTAGTGGACATCCTCTCAGCAATGGAAGAGTTCAACATCTCCGAAGACGACTATCAGGAACATCAGCAAAACTCTGTTCCTGTTCCTCCACCCCCTATGTCAGGAACAAGGAACAAGGTCGGGTATGGGAACATCGCGGCTCTACTCGCCGGCAACCTGCCCCCAGCCCCCACCCCCTCGATCCTCCGCCGCGTGGATGGAATCGGGATGTTCTACGCAAACCAGGTCAACATCCTGTTCGGTGAGCCCGAATCGGGCAAAACGTTCGTAGCTCTCGCCGCCATCGTGGAATGCCTCAATAAGGGCGGCCGCGCAGTCTTCCTAGACATGGACCACAACGGCATGGAAGGCATAGCGGCAAGGCTGCTGGACCTTGGAGCCCAACCCCTAATCCTTGGGGACCTGGACAGGTTCCGCTATAAGGAACCCGAAGACCGGCAGGACCTTATGGAAGCCGTGGCAGACCTGCGCGCATGGAGTCCCGGCGTAGCGGTCCTGGACAGCATAGGCGAACTCATGCCGACCATGGGTCTTAGCTCCAATAGCCCTGATGACTTCACAATCGCGCATACCTCAGTGCTGAAGCCTCTAGCCATGGCAGGCGCCGCGGTGATCGCGATTGATCACGTAGCCAAAAACACCGAATCCAAAGCCCAAGGCCCCACCGGAACAGCGGCCAAGTCACGGGCAGCCGGCGGGACGATGCTCCGCGTAACCGTCAAGGAAGCATTCACCCCCGGCCACGGCGGAGCCGCCTACCTGAACGTCAAGAAGGACCGGCATGGCGGGCTACGCTCCAACTCCCCACGAGGTGACAAGGAGCCCCTAGGCGGCACATTCAAGCTGTTCCCAGATGGCAATTTCGCAGTCTTTGCAGCGCAGGACGGGGAGAGGATGCCTGAAGCAGTTCCGGCCGCCGACTTAGCCGAACTGCAAGCCCTGGATCCTCCGCCCACGACGGTAAGGGAAGCACGGGAACGCCTTAGTTGGGGCAACGACCGGGCCACCGCCGCCATGCGGGTGTTCAAACAGCAGGTGCAGAAATGAGCGTGTTCCTTGTTCCTCACACACAGGGTGCAGGAACAGGAACAAACCTCGTTACTCGTTCCTCAGGAACACGACAGGAACAGGAATAGGCATGAAGCTAAGCCGCCAAGACCTTTTGAACCTCTGCGAAATCTACAAAGCGAAAGCCCTCGAAGAGCACGACCTATTCAGGCGGTGGCAAGCCCGCGCCCTGGAGGCGGAAAGCCGGCTAGCGATCTATGAGCCCGGCGACACGCCCCCAGTAGACGGCCGCGCATGGATGAACCGGGCACTACTAGCCGAAGCCCAATTATCGACTCTCAGGGCCGCATACGAGCCCCACAGGAACCAGGAGAAATAGAACAATGCCACAGCCAGGAATGCCAGGAAATCTCCGGGGAGACGACTGGATCGGCCGTGAAATAACCGACCTCAAACGGGCAATCAGGGAACTCGCCGCAGCCAACCCCTTCGGCACCATGGGCATCAGCCCCCGGAAGGGCGGCATCGTCGTGGAGGGATACCAAACAGTAAACGGCCCCATGACCATCACGGGCAGCCTGGATCTTCCCCCCGGGAGCGTCTCAAACGATGCACTGGCTAGCCCCGTTGAAACCGCCACAGCATCCGCCGGCATCACAAACTACGCCATCGACACCACCGCCACAGTCCGGGCATCCGTAACCCTCACAGTCCCGGCCGGCTTCACTCGAGCAATCATCATCAGCAACGCCGTTGCGATGGGTACAAACTCAGGCACCACAGCCGATTACCTCTACTGCTCCGCGACAGTCCAGAGCGTGAACGGCGGCGAGCTCTACACCTCAGCACCAGCCGGCATAGGTGCCAGCCTCGCCAGCCCCTTCCAGCCCACCCTGACCGGCCTCACCGGCGGCGACACCGTCACGGTAGGAGTCGCCACACGCGCCGGCGCCGGCACATGGGCAGCAGCCCCAGCAAATCAGGCATCCATTGCCGCGACTGCCATCTACCTCAAGTAGGAGCCCCAGAATGACCGCTCAGAGCCCCGAAACGCCTGCTCCCGCCCCAGAGGCCCCGCTGACCTTCCAGGCCCCTCCACCAGCCGCCCCGGGCGCACCCAACCCCATCCCTCCAGGGATCCCCTGGGGCCAGCCCATTACGCCGGCAGCTACGGAGCCCAAGCCATGACCGAAGAGTTTCTTTCAGATCCCCGCATCGTCAACGCAGTGACCCCGGAAGTCCTCCAGTTCCTCCGCGACAACCAAGCACCAGCCGACACCGGCCTGGACGAAGAAATAGGCCACTGGATCGGCGTGACCGCCTGCGTCCTCACCGAACTAGCCCAAGCCAAGCAGAAGATCCGCGAACTCGAAGCAGACAAATAGCCCGAAAGGACGTACCGAATGTTCACCACCGGCCCGCAGCACTACACGCGGAACCTTCAGGACGCCGCTAACTTCACCGCGACCCCGGCGGCCATAGGCAAGCCCGGCGGCACCACGGAACCAGGCGTCGTACTGAAACATGGCCGCGGAATCCGGGCAGTCATGCCCTTACCCGAAGCTCTCCGGCTCGCCAACGAAATCGCGGACGCCATCGCCGCGCACGGGAAGTAGGGAAGCCATGGGCAAGCAGCGCCACGACATCGGATGGCAGAAGCGGCAGCACGCCATGAAGCCACAAGACATCACATCCAGCCCGGAAACGATGGCCGCCCGCCTTGTCTCCAAAGGGTTAGCAACAATCCAGATCCTCGAACCAAGAAACGCCCGACGCATCACCAAAGACAGGGAGAACAACTGATGTACGACACCACCCCAGACCGCGCAGCCGAACTCGCAACAGCCCAGGAAACAGGCCGCCTAGCCGACACCTGGACCCCCGCCGCACAGGAACGCTACAAGCACCTGACAAGCCTCCCCGAAGCCTCTCAGGCCTTCGCACGGATGGAAATCGGCTACCTCGAAGAAGCCAAAAACGCCGCAGAACGAAAGGGAAGGTAACCCATGACCACCACCGAACTCAGCACCGAAGAACTCGCCGCCGAACTCGCACGCCGCGAACAGGCCCAGATAGCGGAACAGGAACGCCAAGCCGCGGTACTGGCCGAAGCGCAGCAGGCATGGGCAAAGCAAGTCATCAGCCGGCACATCGAACTGGACCAGCAGCTCGAAGCCGAAGGCAAGCAGCACTCAGACACCGCCATCGACGCGGCCAAGACCATGGACCTCAGCAAGGCGTTCGAGTCATACAGCCTCTACCTCGCCACCCGCCACGCACGCGCACGACTCCGCAGCCACGCACAAGGCGCCGCGAACATCTCCGGTTACACAGGCCGAATCCTCCCGGACCTCTCATGGATCCAGCCCACCTTCGCTGAGTTCCTGGATCAGAACTCCCCAGTTTCCGAACTGGGCGAAGAACTCGCATGGACCCACACCACCGAACTACCCACCAGCTACGAAGAGGCAACCGCTTGGCTGGAGTCCAACCATGGCAACTGACGCCCTCGACCCCGGACCCAACGGCGATTACCCTTACCTCCCACGCAACCCGGACGGCACGCTCGATACCGACCGGATGCCCGTTGGAATCTGGCAGCACCCCACCGCCAAAGACCGCAACGGCAACCCGGTACTGATGGACGTAGAAGCCACACTCCCGGACGGGCGCCGCGTCTCCGACATCGCACCCATCCGCAAGCAGTAGCAACCCATGAGCAGGCGTCAACACCACCGCAGCATACCGAGCAAGGGTGAGCTGAGAACGGAAGTGATGGGCAGTCAGAACACTGCACCAGCGCCAAGCAAGGCAGGGTGCGTAGGAGCCACAACAACAAGCACAAGCGACGGCAACCGCGCACCCTGCACCACTGCTGGGGCACCACCCCCAGCAACGTCACCCCAGAAAAAACCCGCCGGGGAGGGTGATTTTGTTCTGTACGCTTCCCCAGGTTTTCGAGCGACGGGCCACTGGGGGGCACCCTTGCACCACCGGCAAACCCCCAGACCGCCGGTGAGGTCGCTAAATGGTGCGGAGGGTTCAAAAATTTCCGATCAAGCAACGAAAGAGCAGTTTCATGAAACAGAAAGAGCGGTGAACCGTGGCAGATAGAAGTATCTCAATCGCCCTTGAGGCGAAGGTGACGAATTTCGTCTCCAACATGAAGACGGCGCAGAAGTCCGCTGAGGACTTTGCCAGCCGCACGGCATCCTTTGCGAAGGAGAACGAGCAGCACCTGGACCGGGTTGGTAAGGCGTCCATGGTTATGGGCGGTGCCCTGCTGGCGGGCGTAGGACTCGCGGTGCAGGCTTATTCCGAGTTCGACTCGGCCATGAGCGCCGTCCGGGCATCAACTCACGAGTCCGCCGCCAACATGGACTTACTGAGAGAGGCGGCAGTGAACGCGGGCGCTGATACAGCGTTCTCCGCGAAGGAAGCAGCGCAAGGCATCGATGAACTAGCCAAAGCGGGCGTATCAACTAAAGACATTCTGGGCGGCGGGTTAACCGGCGCCCTTTCTCTTGCCGCCGCAGGTTCCCTGGACGTGGGCGAGGCCGCCGAAATCGCAAGCTCGGCCCTTACTCAGTTCAAACTGTCTGGCGATAAGGTCCCGCACCTCGCGGACCTCTTGGCGGCTGGCGCTGGCAAGGCACAAGGCTCCGTGCACGACCTCGGCGCCGCACTGAATCAAACAGGGCTTGTGGCAGCCTCTACAGGGCTCAGCATCGAGGAAACCACGGGCGGCCTCGCTGCGTTCGCTTCCGCTGGCCTTATCGGTTCGGACGCGGGTACTTCCATGAAGACCATGCTCCAGAGGCTCACCCCGCAGTCGAAAGAGGCAGCAGAGAAGATGGCCGAGCTTGGCATTTCGGCTTATGACTCCCAGGGCAATTTCAAGGGCCTTGCATCGTTCGCTGACAACCTCAAGACGTCCATGAAGGATCTGACGCCGGAGGCGCGTAACGCTGCCATGGGTATCATCTTCGGCTCCGATGCTGTGCGTGCGGCCAACGTGCTGTACGAACAGGGCGCAACTGGCATCAAGGACTGGACTGACAAGGTCAACGATCAGGGCTACGCGGCGGTTACGGCGTCCATCAAGACCGATAACCTGGCAGGCGATATCGAGCGTCTCGGTGGCTCTTTTGACTCTGTCCTCATCAAGAGCGGTTCCGGCGCTGCGGAGGCTCTACGGGGCCTTGTACAGGGCGCAGAGGACATGGTGGACGCCATCGGGAAGATCCCTACCCCAATACTGAATGCGGGCGTTGGTATCGCAGGCATTGTCGGAGGCGTGGGCCTGCTTGGTGGCGGGCTCCTGACTGTCCTTCCCAAGATTGCTGACTTCAAGGATTCCATGGACCAGTTGGCGCCCAAGGGCTCGAAGGCGGCTGACGGCATTGGAAAGGTGGCCAAGGCCGCCGGGCTTGCTGCCGCCGCCATGGTTGCTATGCAGGCCGCTGGAGCTCTCTTCACCAAGAATGAAATCACCTCAGCAGAGGACTACGGGCAGGCAATCCTGAAGGTAGCCAAGGCATCCGACGCTGCCAGCGCAAACACCGGCCTTGACTCCCTGTTTTCGAAGTGGAGCACGTTCGCAGACGAGGGCCCGGACATCCGCGACCTTGCCGGCGCTGTGAAGGAAGTAGTCAACCCTCACATACCAGCCGGGCTCCAGGACACGCTCGACGGGCTGTTCTCGTGGATCCCCGGGTCTGCGAAGAACGACCTCGGGCAGGTCCGCGACAAGCTCAAGGGCCTTGGCGACGAGATGGGGAACCTGACGAAGAACGGCGCCGCCGAGACTGCGGCTAAGTCGTTCCAGGCACTGACTAGGGAGTTTGAGAAGAACGGCAAGGGCGCGAAGGAAGCCCTGGACATGCTGCCTGGCTACAAGGACGCCCTGCAGGGGCTCGCCAACCAGGCAGGGGTAACGCTTGAAGGCCAGGACCTGCTGGACTACGCCATGGGCAAGGTTCCCGCGTCAATGGAGCTTGCAGCCGGTTCGGTAGGCACGTACACGAGCAAAGCCGGTGAGGCAAAGCCCGTCACGGAAGCGATGGCCAAGGAACTGGAAAACGTTGGCCTGTCAGCGTCCGGCGCCGTGGTGGACATTGACGCCTTCGGGAAGTCGCTGTTCAACGCCGGGCTGTTGTCCTTGTCAGCGTCGGATGCATCTATCGCGTACCAGGCGGCAATCGACAAGATCACCGAGTCGATCAACGCTAACGGCAAGTCATTGGACATCAACACCCCAAAGGGCCGCGCTAACCAGTCCGCGTTCAACGACCTGGCTAACGCCGCCATCACATCCGCTGAGGCCACGGCTAAGCAGACTCTCGCGACGGACGGTTCCAAGGCCGCACAGGACCAGCTACAGGGTTCGCTGAGCCAGTCTTATAAGGATCTGATCGCCGCTGCTGGGCAGTTCGACATCACTGGTGACGCGGCCGATACGATGGCGCGGAAGGCGCTTGGTATTCCGAAGAACGTCAACATTGATGCGTGGATCGCTGACCACGCCTCAACCACTCTTGACGGCATCAAGGGTAAGGCTGACCAGTTGGACGGCAAGCGGGTGACTATCGGCATCTACACGACCGAGTATTTCGACAGTGTAGACCGGCGCTCTAGGGCATCGGATCTGAACGGTGACGCTTCCGGTACTGGCCGGCCCGGCCTTGCGACCGGTGGCCGCGTCTACGGCATCGGCACAACCACATCGGACTCTAACCCTTACATGCTGTCCAAGGATGAGTACGTATTGAAGGCGTCGGCAGCCAAGGCTATCGGCTACGAGAACCTGGACCGGTTGAACGGCGGAGACACGCAGCCGCTAAAGGCCGGGTTCCAGTACGCGCCGGCCGCTCCACCAGCCCGACAGGTTGCCTCTATGAACCCTGCAGGCACCGCGCCACGCGAAGTCAACTACAACACCACGATCAACCAGGTTGACGACCCCACAGGCACCGCGCACGCTGTAGCCCGAAAGCTTGGCTCACTCCTGCCGTAGCAACTGACGACAGAGCCCCCGCAGGTACATTCCGGCGGGGGCTCTGTTTTTAGTACAACTGTGCGAAATTAAGTCATTCCGTTTTCTCAAATATCAATGTCTTCGATGACCCACTGGATGAAGTCTGAGTCTCGTTCATAAGACGGTAGCCCCTTGCCTTGGCCCCCAGTACGACCGTCTCATACTTGGGTGACCGCGGGTGGATCTTGAACACCACATTGTCACCAACGAACGCCTCATCGAGTATCGCCGGCGCGTTCTCTTCGGCTTTCTTGTGCCCCTTGCTGTCCCCAGCAACGGTGGCGATGGCGATCCAGCCGCCTACGCCATACATCGCAATGAAAAACACAATGACCAGGACGATGAGTCCGATAAGTATCCCCATGGCCGGATTCTATGAGTTCTATCTGTGCCGACGCTAGAGGCTATTTACTCCGAGCCTCGACCACTTCCCCCATATCTTTCAGGGCCCCGGTCAGTGTGGCGATCAAGTCACGAATTTCGGGCACGCTGAACGCCTCATCTTGGTTGTGATCGATCCACAGGCGAAGTCCTCCCTCGACTGTCCAGCTAGTGAGGATCTTGTATCCCGGCCGCTCGATGGCCGGCGCCGAGTAGTCAACCAGTTCAGGCTCTGGAGCCTTGCTGAACTCATTGACGAAGTAGTTGGGCGTGAATCCGGCAGGCATTTCGACAGTTGTGTTCATGATGAGACCTTCCCCCTATTTGTGTTTTCCGCATCCCCAGCGGATGCAGTGGAGCCTACTCTCAAGAGCAAGTAACTTCAAATAGTTTCTGTCTACGCCATCGCCACCCTGGCTGCCGTGGGCTTCGCCGGACTGCTCGTGTTCATCCTCCGCAGTGACGAGGTGCGCGGATTCCTGCTGAACCTGATCCGTACCGCCCTGGCGTTGCCGTGATCCGCGTGCCGGCAGGGCTGCGGTGGCCAGGTTCCCGCCCGGCCGGCTGCGGCGTGAACGCGAGTGCTGCAGGTGCAAGCGGGCCAACGGCTGGAGGGCCGGACTGCCGCGGGACGGTAACGGCCGAGTTTGCCGTGGCCCTGCCTGCGGTCGTGGCCCTGCTGGCCATGCTGCTCGCGGCAGCCGCCGCAGGCATGACGCAACTGCGGATCGAAGAGGGCGCCCGGGCCGGGGCAAGGGCGTTGGCCCGGGGTGACAGTCCGGCAGCCGTGGAAGGAACAGTCAGGACACTTGCCGGCGGGTCCGCCTCCGCCTCGGTGGCCGCCGACGGCGAGTGGCTGAGTATCACTGTCTCGGACCGTGTTCCCGGTCCCCTCGGCTCCGCCATCCCCTGGACCCTGACAGCCCGGGCATCGGCACGCAGCGAAACGGCAGGGAGCGAAACGGCAGGGAGCGGTACCGCCGGCGGGTCAGCGGCCGGAGGCGGCTCTTGACGGGGGTCCGGCGGAACCCGGGGCCCCGGAAGGCCAAGGACTGTGGGGGCAGCGGTGGGACCGGGAATCCGCAGGAGCAGAACGTTCGGGAGCGGGGCTCCGGGACCATCCTGGCCGCCGGTCTTGCACTCGTGGTCATGGCGGCCATGGCCGTCGTTCTGCTGCTGGCCCAGTCGGCCGTGCTGGCAAGCCGTGCCGCTGCGGCAGCAGACCTCGCCGCGCTGGCGGGAGCGGATGCGCTGAGGGGTGTTACCCAGGGGAAGCCGTGCGCCGTCGCCGCCGAGGTGGCAGCCCGGCACGCGGCGGCATTGCTCAGCTGCGCCGAGGGCAGCGGCCAAACCCTTGAAGTCCGGACGGAGCTGGAGGAAAGGTCAGTGCTGGGGCCGGCAACCGGGCAGGCGCGCGCCGGGCCGCCGACCTAGGCGCATCAGACCTGGGGTGGAAAGAGATCCCTTCACCTCTGGGCCCCCACCGGCAGGCCGGGAGCTTCGGCGGCGTCCTTGAGCAGGACGTCCAGCAGGGTCACAGCCGCGGCCTTGTCCAACGGGTTGTTCTTGTTGCCGCACTTGGGTGACTGGACACAGGACGGGCAGCCGGAATCGCATTCGCAGGCCTTGATTGCATCCCGGGTGGCCGTCAGCCAGACCTTGGCCTTGTCGAAGCCCCGCTCGGCGAACCCCGCGCCGCCGGGGTGCCCGTCATACACGAAAATGGTGGGCACCCCGGTGTCGGCGTGCAGTGCCGTGGACACTCCGCCGATGTCCCACCGGTCACTGGAAGCCACCAGCGGCAGGAGCCCGATCGCGGCATGTTCGGCCGCGTGCAGTGCGCCCGGGAACTGGGCCTCGATGAGTCCCGCCGCTGTCAGCGGCCTGTTGTCCACGACGAACCACACGGCTTTGGTGAACAGGTCGCGTGCTCCCAGCTCCAGCGGTTCCTCGCCGAGCACCTCGTTGGAAATCAGGGCCTTGCGCTGGAAGGAGACAACCTGGGTGGTCACCTTCACGTCACCGAAGTGGACTGTCACGTCCCCCCACTGCATGCTCCGCTGCGTATCCAGCACCTCGATCTGGGTCACGTCCCGTGCTGTGGTGTAGTAGTCGGGATTCGCCCGGCGCACCATGACGCAGTGGTCGTCTTCGTTCAGGTCCTCCACCACGTAGGTGTCGCCCTGGTGGACATAGACGGCCCCGGTGTGGGCCTGGTAGTGCGTCTGCGGCGAGTCCATGGTTCCCAGGAGGGAACCGGTCTCGGCATCGACGATGCTCACCGGGCCCCCGCCGTCGCCCCGCAGGCTGACCATGCCCGCGGCGCTCTGGGAATGGGTCCAGAACCAGCCCGCGGGCCGCCGCCGGAGATAGCCCTGCGCCACCAGCCGGTCCAGGAGCATTTCCGCGGTGCTGCCGAAGAGGTCGAGCTCAGCCGGACCCAGCGGCAGTTCTGCTGCCGCCGCGCACAAGTGGGGACCCAGCACGTAGGGATTGGAGGGATCGAAGACCGTCGCCTCAACCGACACGTCGAAAATGGCCTCGGGGTGGTTCACGAGAAATGTGTCCAGCGGGTCGTCGCTGGCCACGAACGCGGCGATCGCGTCCTGCCCGGCCCGCCCTGCCCTGCCGATCTGCTGGAACAGGGATGCCCGGGTTCCCGGCCACCCGGCCACCAGGACTGCGTCGAGGCCGGAGATGTCGATTCCCAGTTCCAGTGCTGAGGTACTGGAAACCCCCAGGAGCCGGCCTGAACGCAGGGACTTCTCAACCTCGCGCCGTTCCTCCGGCAGGTACCCGGAGCGGTAGGCCGCCACCCGCTGCGGCAGGCTGGGATCCACTTCATCGAGCAGCCGCTTGGTGATGGCGGAGATGGTTTCGGCGCCGCGCCGGGACTTGATGAAGGCGATGGTGCGGACCTGCGCGGAGACCAGGCTGGCCAGCAGGTCTGAGGTTTCCGCTACCGCCGTCCGCCGTTCCCTGGCGCCGTTCTCGCCCTTGATGTCAGTCAGTGCCGGCTCCCAGAAGGCCACGGTGGTGGCTCCGTGCGGGGAACAGTCGCCGGACACGGCCTGGACCGGGGCGCCGATGAGGCGGGAGAACGAGGCATCAGGCTCTGAGGCTGTTGCCGACGCTGCGATGAACACCGGCTCGGGAAATGAGGTTCCCGCGCCGTAATAGGCACAGATGCGGCGCAGCCGCCGCAGAAGGTTCGCAACGTGCGACCCGAACACGCCGCGGTAGCTATGGGCCTCGTCCACGATGACGTAACGCAGCCGGCGGAAAAACCCGGCCCACCAGGCGTGGTTGGGGAGGATGCCAAAATGCAGCATGTCGGGGTTGGCCAGGATGAAGTTGGCGTGGTCCCGGATCCACCGGCGCGAGGCGGGATCGGTGTCGCCGTCGTACGTTTCCGCCCGGACCGTGGGCAGCTTCAGGGCGCGGATGGCGTTCAACTGGTCGGCGGCCAGCGCCTTGGTGGGGGAGAGGTAGAGCGTCACCGCGCCGTCGCCGTGGATCTTTCCCGGATCTGCAAGGACCCGCAGCTCGGAGCGGTGGATGGCGTCCAGCGCGGGCAATTGGTAGGCCAGTGATTTGCCGGAAGCGGTACCCGTTGAGATCACCACGTGCTCCCCGGAGTGGGCGATATCGGCAGCTTCCACCTGGTGCCTGAAAGGCTCCCGGATGCCGAGCGACCCGTAGGCCTTCACCAGGTCCGGGTGCACCCACTTCGGCCAGGGTTCGTGGATGGCGGCACGGGCGGGAATGGTCCGGACATGACGCAGCTGTTCCGGGTCCGGGCCACGGCCCAGCAGGGGAAGCAGGGAGTCATGGGGATTCACCCCACCATTGTTTCATCCGGCACCAGCCGCGCAGGCACGGTTCGCCGGGAAAGGCAGCGCATCCGGCGGAATTCAGCTCAGCGAGAGGTCCGCTCCCTCATGCGATGCCGAGAGCATCAGGACCCGGGCGATGGTGCTCCACCCAAGATGCGAGTACAGCTTCTGGCCGTCGGCGGACGCCAACAGCAGCCCGGTCTGCACGTCGTGCCCGAAGGCCTGGGCGGCCAGCGCCCGCATGATGAAACTGCCCAGGCCCCTGCGCTGGAAGGCAGGCTGCGTGATGATCTTGTCGAACACCGCGGTGTCGCCAACCACGAACACCCGGCCGCTGGCGGCGATGGTGTCCCCGGAGCGGACCTCGGCGTAGTGGACGCCGTCCTCCTCGTACGTGTGCAGGCGGAGGTCGTCGTCGGAAAGCCACGGATCCTCGGCGTCCTGGGTCTCCATGTCGACGATCATCATCGTCTGCGTATCGGAGGTCACGTTAAGCCCGTGCTGGGCCGCCAGCGCCGTGTACCGGGCGGGATTGTTGGTCAGGATTGTCAGCACCCGCGCGGGGGACTGGGCCGTTCTGGCAGCCAGGAATGCGAACTCGGCATCCGTGGGTTCGGACGCGAAAACTTCCCACTCACCGCTCGTATCCGCCCGGAACGCAGTGGGAAAGCGGCCCTCGGTGGAGGTCCGGTATCCTCGGCAGCCCGCCCAGCCGGCAACCCAGACTTCAAGCAGGCCAGTGATGTCTTCAACAATGGTTTCCGGGCTCATGGCTTGAGACTATGCCAGCGCGATCGCCAGCAACAGGGGGCAGGAAAGAGCTTATGCAATCGTGATACGCACCGGGTGTGGGCTGCCCTGCGGGCATGATCCGCGTTCCCGCCGCCAGCCACTTTTGTACCAGCCGGTACCCTTAAATACGTGGCTTTGAACCGGATTGTGCTCTTTTACGGCTTTACCCCCATCGCAGACCCTGACGCGGTGCGGCTCTGGCAGCGTGCCCTCTGCGAGAAACTGGGCCTGACGGGCCGCATCCTCATTTCCAAGGACGGCATCAACGCCACGGTCGGCGGCGAAATCGGGGCAGTTAAGCAGTATGTCAAGACCACTCGCGAGTACCCCGGCTTCCGGGGCATCGACGTGAAATGGTCCGACGGCGGCGCGGAAGACTTCCCGAGGCTCAGCGTCAAGGTACGGGACGAGATCGTCTCCTTCGGTGCCCCCGGAGAGCTCAAAGTGGACGGGAACGGCGTGGTTGGCGGCGGCAAGCACCTCAAGCCGGAGGAACTGCACGAGCTGGTGGAGGCCAAGAAGCAGGAGGGCGGGGACGTTGTCTTCTTCGACGGCCGGAACGCCTTCGAAGCGCAGATCGGGCGTTTCAAGGACGCAGTGGTCCCCGACGTCGCCACGACCCACGACTTCATCAAGGAGCTTGAATCCGGCAAATACGACGACCTCAAGGACAAGCCGGTGGTGACCTATTGCACGGGCGGCATCAGGTGCGAGGTCCTCTCCAGCCTGATGGTGAACCGCGGCTTCAAGGAGGTCTACCAGCTGGACGGCGGCATCGTCCGCTACGGCGAGGCCTTCAAGGACCAGGGGCTCTGGGAGGGCTCGCTCTACGTCTTCGACAAGCGCATGCACCTCGAGTTCAGCGACCAGGCCAAGACCATCGGCCAGTGCGCCCGCTGCTCAGCGCCGACCAGTAAGTTCGAGAACTGCTCCAATCCCAGCTGCCGGACCCTGACACTGTACTGCGCCGGATGCGCCTCCAGCCCCGAGACGCTCCGCTGTCCCGGGGGCTGCGCAGCGGCCTGAGGCAGCAGGAGGCTCAAAGCCGGCGCAGGCGGAAAGCGAAATTGGCCGCGCTGTGTGCCTCCAGCCTCACAGACAGGGCGCTGTCCGTGGAGAGATAGATGACGTTCTCACGGTTGACGCCACACCGCAGCCCCAGGTCCACCAGGGTGAGCGTCTCGGTACGGACGGTGAAGGTGACCCGCCGCTGGCTGCGGCACGCGAGGGCAAGCATGTAGGTTCCGGTGTGCAGGACCGGTGAGGACAGGGTCCTGACTTCGCCGGAGGCCAGCAGCCCGGCGTCGGCATGGACCACTTCCTGGGGGACGTCCGGGAATGTCCGGGACACCCACTCACCCAGCCCGGCTTCGCTGACCGGATCCTGCTGCAGCGGGTCCCGGGTGAAGGGTGCCTCGGGGGCCGCGGTGGCGGTGCCCCGCACGTTGCCGGCCCGTCCGTCGTCGTACGTGTATTCGCAGCCAGCCAGCGCTCCCGCCCCCAGCACCATCCCAAGCGCAAGCGCGACGGCGGGCGCCGGCCTCACTGCCGGGGGCGCCCCCGGCGTCCTGGCAGGACGGGGCGCGGAGAACCTCCGCACACTGGGCATAGTCCGACTTTAGGCCCCTGGGAGGCGGCGGGCCAGAGCCGGCCGGGCGGTTATTGCGCCGGTGCCAGTTGGTACGCGTAGACCAGCGGGGCATCGACGCTGGCGCCGCTGATTTCCACCCGCCCGGCCGTAGGCAGGGAAATCCTGGTGGTTTCCCGGCTGCCGTTGCAGGCCGCCCCGGCTTCCGCCACCGCCTTGCCGTCCAGCGTCACATCAAAGAAGGCCTTGCCGCTGCCGTCGCACACCAGCGTGAGCGTATACCTGCCCGCAGGAACCGTGGCCGCCTGCTGCACGGTGCGGTCCCGGTTGAGGATCTTTCCCGAATCCTGGAGCACAACGCCCGGCGCCTCGGGCAGCGCCGTGGCCCGCCACTTCGGAACGTCCGCGTTCTCCACCGAAGACGTGGACGAGCACCCAGCCAGCCCGAAGACGGCCGCAAGGCCCAGTACCCCGGCGGACACGGCTGCCGGCAGCGTCGACCGCCGCACCGTTCCGGAGGCCCGGCGGGCGCGCGAAAAGAGGGAAAGGCGGGAAGGCATGGCTCCACCGTACCCCCGCACACCGGCCGGACTAAACTTGAGCGGTGCCTAGATCCCCTTACGAGTTCACCGCCGGCAACATCCCCGACGCCCCCCGCAGCGATGCACCCGGACTGCTCGCCGCCCTGGCCGCGGACCTGCGCCGGCTGGACTACACGCTCGACGGCGTCGCCCGGCTCCTGGGCCCCACGGCCTCCGCGGCACTGAACCGGGACCAGGTCATCCCCGCGATGCTCGCTGCCGAGCGGGCTGTCCTGGCGGACAGGGGCGCAGCGGCGCTCGCCGCCGTCGTCCGCCTCTGGCTCCTCGCCGAGCCCCAGGAACGTGAAACGCTCGACGACGCCCTGCCGGGGCTCCGCGCGGACGGACTCCTGGCGCTGGGGCTGGTGCAGCCCGTACCCGGCACATCCCTGCTCACAGCCAAGGCGGACCTGCGGCCCTACGGCTGGGACAAGAACGAGGACGGCAGCGGCGGTGCCGAACTCTGGGTGGCCAGCGACCTCGCGGCCCACCAGCAGGCAGGCGTCCTGCGGCACGACCACGTGCTGGGCATCGGACAGGCCTCCACCACCCTGGTGCAGACCACCGTCCGCCGCCACACCGTCCGCGCGCTGGACCTCGGCACCGGCTGCGGCATCCAGGCGTTCCACCTCCTGCACCACTGCGAGCATGTGACCGCCACTGACATCTCCGAACGCGCCCTCGCCTACGCCCGCTTCAACATCCTGCTCAACGCCGACGCCCTCTCCGTGGACCCGGAGCGGCTCGAAGAGCGGGTGAGCCTGCGCCTGGGCTCGCTGCTGGAGCCGGTAGCCGGGGAGGAATTCGGGCTGGTGGTCTCCAACCCGCCGTTCGTCATCACCCCGCGCAGCGCCGGCGAGGACGCCGCGGACCTGTTCATCTACCGCGACGGCGGCCTGCCGGGCGACGGGATTGTCTCCGCCCTGGTGGCCGACCTGCCCGGTATCCTGGCCCCGGGCGGCACCGCACAGATGCTCGGCAACTGGGAGGTTCCCACCGGCGCTGAATGGCAGGACCGGCCGAGGTCATGGGTGCGGCCGGGCGTGGACGCCTGGTTCATCCAACGCGAACAGGTCAGTCCCGAACAATATGCCGAAACATGGCTGCAGGACGCCTCCGAGTCCCGGGACCGGCAGCATTACCGGGATGCCTACGCCGCCTACCTCGCCGATTTCGAGTCGCGGAACGTGGAAGGGATCGGCTTCGGCATGGTCTGGCTGCGCCGGCCCGTGCCCGGGGGACAGGCGTCCGTGCAGTCGGCGCTGAGCCGGTTCGAGGAAATCACGTACCCCATTGAGCAGCCCATTGGCCCCCACCTGGGCGCCGCCGTCGAACGCCATGACTGGCTGGCAGCGCACAGCCTTGAGGATGCGCACCTGCTCGTGGCGGACGACGTCACCGAGGAACGCCACCAGCGGCCGGGCGCCGAGCACCCGGGCGTGATCCTGCTCCGGCAGGGCGCCGGGCTGCGCCGCACCAACCTGCTGAGCACCGAACTTGCCGGGTTCGTTTCGGCGTGCGACGGCGATCTTTCGGCCGGGCAGATCGCCGGCGCGCTGGAAGCGCTGCTGGGCGGTGCAGCCGGCGGCGGGGACGGGTTCGACGACGGTTCCTTCCGGCGTGCCCTCCTCACCGATGTGGCTAATCTGGTGCGCGACGGCTTCCTGGTTCCGGCCGTGGAATGAGGCCGGGGAAGCCTCCCCGGCAACCCCCCTCTTTTCCACATGGATGCGCAGAATTCTGCAAAATATGGTGAACTAGGCGAACATGGGCGCATCTGCCCGAGCAATCTTTTTCTGTAGGAGCACCGTGCCAAGCAAGGCCAAAACCGGCAAGAAACTCGTGATTGTGGAGTCTCCGGCCAAGAGCAAGACCATCGCCAAGTACCTGGGCGAGGGCTTCATCGTAGAGGCCTCCATCGGTCACATCCGCGACCTGCCGCAGCCGTCCGAGCTCCCCGCCGAGCTGAAGAAGACCTCGATCGGCAAGTTCGCCGTCGACGTTGACCACGACTTCAAGCCGTACTACGTGGTGTCCCCGGACAAGAAGAAGAAGGTGACCGAGCTCAAAGCTGCGCTCAAGGACGCCGACGAACTCTACCTCGCAACAGATGGGGACCGCGAGGGCGAAGCCATCGCGTGGCACCTGCTGGAAGTGCTCAAGCCCAAGGTCCCGGTGTACCGGATGACGTTCGGCGAAATCACCAAGGAAGCCATCCAGCGCGCCATGGGCAACCTGCGCGACGTCGACTCCGCCCTGGTGGATGCCCAGGAAACCCGGCGCATCCTGGACCGCCTCTACGGCTACGAGATTTCGCCGGTGCTGTGGCGCAAGGTGGCACGCGGCCTGTCCGCCGGCCGCGTGCAGTCCGTGGTCACCCGCATGGTGGTGGACCGCGAACGCGAAAGGATGGCCTTCAAGGCCGCCTCCTACTGGGACCTTACCGGCCAGTTCGGCGCGGACTCGGGCTCCTTCAAGGCGAAGCTCGCCGCCGTCGACGGGGCCAAGGTGGCCACCGGCCGTGACTTCAACGACGACGGTGTCCTCACCTCGAAGAACGTAGCCCACCTCAACGAGGAGCTGGCCACATCCCTGGCAGCCGGGCTGCAGGACGCCGAGTTCCGTGTCCGTTCCGTTGACACCAAGCCCTACACCCGCCGGCCGGCCGCCCCGTTCACCACCTCCACGCTGCAGCAGGAGGCCGGACGGAAACTCCGTTTCTCGTCCAAGAGCACCATGCAGATCGCCCAGCGCCTGTATGAAAACGGCTACATCACCTATATGCGTACCGACTCCTCGGCGCTGAGCGACGAAGCCATCACGGCCGCGCGGCGGCAGGCCTCGGAGCTGTACGGCCCCGAATACGTCCCGCAGTCACCGCGGGTCTACTCCAACAAGGCAGCCAACGCCCAGGAAGCGCACGAGGCCATCCGGCCCGCCGGTGACTCCTTCCGCACTCCTGCCCAGGTGGCCTCCCAGCTCTCCGGCGACGAGTTCAGGCTCTACGAACTCATCTGGAAGCGCACCGTCGCCTCCCAGATGGGCGATGCCAAGGGTTCGACGGCGACCATCCGCCTGGGTGCCGTGTCCACCGACGGGCGTGACGCCGAGTTCTCCGCCTCCGGCACCGTGATCACGTTCCCCGGCTTCCTCGCCGCCTACGAGGAAGGCAAGGACGAAACCCGGGGCGACGACGACTCGGACGAAGCACGCCGGCTGCCGAACGTGGCCAAGGACGACTCCCTGACCGCCGCCGACATCGTGGCAGTGGGACATGAGACCTCGCCGCCGCCGCGGTACACGGAAGCGTCCCTGACCGCGGAGCTGGAGAAGCGCGGCATCGGCCGCCCGTCCACGTACGCCTCCACCATTTCCACCATCCAGGACCGCGGCTATGTGCGGAAACAGGGGTCGGCGCTGGTGCCCAGCTGGATTGCCTTCTCCGTGATCCGGCTGCTGGAGCAGCACTTCAGCGACTACGTCGACTACGAGTTCACCGCCGACATGGAAGGCGACCTGGACAAGATCGCCAACGGCCAGGAAGCCGGCGCGTCCTGGCTGCGGCACTTCTACTTCGGCGAGGATTCCGATCCCGGCCTGCTGAGCATCGTGAACAACCTGGGCGAGATCGATGCCCGGGAAATCAACTCCATTCCGATCACCGACGAGATCACCCTGCGGGTGGGCAAGTTCGGCCCGTACCTGGAGAGCTCCGCCGCCGTGGTGGACCCGAAGACGGGCGAGATCGTCGAATCGGCGCGCGCCAACGTGCCCGAGGACCTGGCGCCGGACGAGCTGACCGCGGCCAAGGCCATCGAACTGATGGAGACGGCGGCCCCGGAGGAACGCGTCCTCGGTACCGACCCGCACACCGGGCACACGGTGGTGGCAAAGAACGGCCGCTACGGCGCCTATGTCACCGAGGTCATCCCCGAGATGACCGAGGAACAGATCGCCGCCCAGCCGGTGGAGTACTACAAGAACGGCAAGCCCAAGCCGCCGAAGAAGCCGGTCAAGGCCAAGCCGCGCACCGGGTCGCTCTTCAAGTCCATGACCGTGGAGTCGGTGACCCTGGACGAGGCGCTGCAGCTGATGAGCCTGCCGCGCGCCCTGGGGGAGGACGCCGAAGGCAACCTCATCACGGTGCAGAACGGCAGGTTCGGCCCGTACCTGAAGAAGGGGACCGACTCCCGGTCCATCGGCTCCGAGGAAGAGATCTTCACCATCACCCTGGACCAGGCCCTGGAGATCTACTCCCAGCCCAAGCAGCGCGGAGCCCGGGCTGCAGTGCCGCCGCTGGCGGAGTTCGGCCCGGATCCCGTCTCCGAAAAGAACATCGTGGTGAAGGAAGGCCGGTTCGGGCCCTACATCACCGACGGCATCACCAACATCACCGTTCCCCGGGCCACCTCCCTCGAGGAACTGACGCGCGAACAGGCGGTGGAACTGCTGGCCGAGAAGCGCGCAAAGGGCCCGGTCAAGCGCACGGCCGCACGCAAGGCGCCGGCCAAGAAGAAGGCAACGGCCAAGAAGTAGCCCTGCGTCCCAGCATTTGGCCGGATTGCGGTGGAGAGCCCAACGTGATCGAGTAGGTGTATGACTGAACAGCAGGGAATCGACGACACCAATCCGCTCAACGACCTTGAGGAGAAGCTCGCCACCGGCGGGCAGCCCGACGCGAACCCGGTGGACGTCATCCTGTCCTTCCTGAACAGCGAGGTCTACATCATCAGCCCGGACACGGTGGAGACCGAGGATTCCCAGGTGGAGCCCCTGGTTCTGGCCAACGCCGACGGCGACCCCGTCCTGGCGGTCTTCTCACACCCCAGCCGGGTGGACCAGCCGTACCTGGAGGCTGCCCCGAATGTGCTGGGCACCCAGGGCGCGGCCATCATCGCCAACATCGGCGATGAACTGGGCCTGGTGATCAATCCAGGAGCCGCGTACGGTTTCGAAATCAATCCGGAGGGCGTGGCCAACATCAGGCGCGACTTCAAGCGCGCCGACGAGGAATAATGGCTCCATGCGGCTAGGCGTCCTCGACATAGGGTCCAACACTGTCCACCTGCTCCTGGTGGATGCGCACCCCGGTGCCCAACCGGTTCCGTTCGCGTCACACAAGCGGCCCCTGTCCCTGGTGCAGTACCTCGAACCCGACGGGAGCATCAGCGATCAAGGCCAGCATGAACTGGCCGAGTTCGTCCTGGAAGCCTGGGAGTTTGCCGCCCGGCACAAGGCAGAGGACCTGCTGGCCTTCTGTACCTCGGCCATCCGCGAGGCCACCAACGGACCGGCCGTCCTGGCCCGCGTGAAGCACGAAACCACCGTGACCCTCCAGGAACTGACCGGCAGCGAGGAGGCGTCGATGACTTTCTTCGCGGTCCGGCGCTGGCACGGCTGGGGCGCCGGCCCCATCCTCAACCTGGACATCGGCGGCGGCTCCTTCGAAATGGCTTTCGGCCAGGACGAGCTTCCCGAAGTGGCCACCTCTGTACCGTTGGGCGCCAGCCGCCTCACCCGCGACTGGCTGGCGGAGGATCCGCCGTCGGCCAAGAGCGTCAAGGAACTCCGGCGCTACATCCGGGCCACGCTCAAGCCCGCGGTCCGGGAATTCGACGGCCTTGGCCGGGCCAACGTGGTGGCGGGGACGTCCAAGACGTTCCGTTCCCTGGCCAGGATCGCAGGTGCCGCTCCCAGCGCCGAAGGTCCCTACGTGAAACGCGAACTGCACGCTTCGGACCTGGGCATCTGGACCCAGCGGATCTCCGCCATGAGTTCCGAGGACCGCCTGCACCTGCCTGGCGTGTCGGAAGCGCGGGCCCACCAGCTGCTCGCCGGCGCTATGGTTGCCGAGGCTGCCTTGGAAATGTTCAAGTTCAAGAAGCTGCGCATCTGCCCGTGGGCGCTGCGCGAAGGCCTGATCCTGCGACGCCTGGACCAGCTGGTGTTTGACGGCCCGCTCGAACCGGCGCCGCACGTGGCGCCATCCAAGACGGTGGAAGCCGCCGTCTAGAGCGGCTGCGTTCACCATCCAGACCCGTTAAACGCGGAAGCACCGGGGCCGGTAACAGGAAAATGGGGGAAAACCTGTTGCCGTGCCACCGGTGCCCTGGCAGGCATCCCCATGCCTGCCGCATCACTCGCACCCTCAATGAGGTAATACCTACAGTAAGAAGCCAACTTGTGCGCTTCCTGCAGTGAACATGGGAGTTGCCTGTGAATGGTTGCGAACTGCAATGATGGAGGCATGAGCAACCGAATCGCATTCCTTGGCTGTGGGTCCATGAACGAAGCCATCCTTGGCGGCCTGCTGGAGGCGGGTACCGACCCCGGTGACGTCGTGGCCACTGTCCGCCGTGCTGAGAGGGCCGCCGAACTGGCCGAGCGCTACCACGGCATCACCGCGATCGCCGGCGAGGAAGAGCCGGACAACAACAGGCAGGCCACCAAGGGGGCCGCCGTCGTCATTCTTGGCGTCAAGCCCGTTGGCATTGCCGACCTGGCACGCGAAATCAGCCCCGTACTCGCACCCGGGACTGTGGTGGTCAGCGTGGCTGCCGCCGTGTCCATCGCCCAGCTCGAAGCCGCGCTCCCGGCCGGGCAGCCCGTCATCCGCACCATGCCGAACACCCCCGCAAAGCTGGGCCGCGGCGTCGTGTCGGTGTCTCCCGGGACCCACTGCTCCGCGGACCAGCTCCGGAAGGTCAAGGACATCCTGCAGGGCGCCGGAACAGTCGTTGAGGTCCCGGAGGAACAGGTGGACGCCCTGTCCGCCATCAGCGGGTCGGGCCCCGCCTACGCCTTCTACCTGGCCGAGGCGATGGCCGCTGCGGGGGAGGAACTGGGACTGGACCGCGAACTGTCCCTGCTGCTGGCCCGCGAAACCGTGGCCGGGGCAGGCCTGATGCTTGCCGAGCCGGGCGCGGATCCCTCAGCGCTGCGCAAGGCGGTCACCAGCCCCAACGGCACCACCGAACGGGCCATCGCCACGTTCGACGAGCAGGGCATCCCCGCGATCATCGCCGCCGGCGCCCGCGCAGCGGCCGACCGGGCGGCGGAGATCACCAAGCAGCTGGGCTAAGCGTCAGGGCCGGGCTGCGAACCGCTCCAGCAGGTCCACGTGGCCGGAGACGATCAGCATGTCCCGCGAGGACACCTTGGTCTCCGGCCGGGCGTAGGTGAAGTCCTCACCCGGGGACTTCACGCCCACGATGGTCACACCGTATTTGGACCGGACCTTTGACTCGTCCAGCGTGAACCCCACCGTTTCGCGCGGCGGGTACATCTTCACGATGGCGAAGTCGTCGTCGAACTCGATGAAGTCCAGCATGCGCCCGGACACCAGGTGCGCGGCCCGGACGCCGGCGTCGGCCTCCGGGTAGATGACGTGGTTGGCGCCGATGCGCGTGAGGATCTTGCCGTGGGACGGGGTGATGGCCTTGACCCAGAGGTGTTCGATGCCCAGGTCCACCAGGTTGACCGTGATCAGCACCGAGGACTCGATGGAGGTGCCCACACCCACGACGGCGGAACTGAACTCCTGTGCCCCCAGCTGGCGCAGTGCGTCGATGTTGGTGGCGTCCGCCTCCACGACGTGGGTCAGGAGGGGCGCCCACTTCTGGACCAGGCTCCGGTCGCGCTCGATGGCGAGCACTTCCCGGCCCTGCTTGACCAGTTGTTCGGCGGTGGATGACCCAAAGCGGCCCAGGCCGATCACCAGCACCGGGGCGTTGTGGGCGGGGCGCCGGGGGGCGTCGGTGGAACTAGCCAATGATCGGCCTTTCTTCGGGGTAGTGGTACAACTGGCTGCGCTGGCGCAGGGCGAGGGCTGCGGCGAGGGTTACGGTACCCACGCGGCCCGCGAACATCAATGCCGTGAGCACATAGACCCCTTCGGGCGCTATTTCCGCGCTGAGGTTGGTGCTGAGGCCCACGGTGGCAAACGCGGAGATGGTTTCGAACAGCACCCGGTCCAGGGGCTGGCCGCTGATGTGGAGCAGCAGGAACGCGCACACCGACACCAGGGTGGCACCGGCGACGATCACGGAAATGGCCACCCGCATGCTGCCCTGCGGGATGGTCCTGCCGTAGACCTTGACGTCGGCATCGCCGCGGGCCTCGGCAATGATGGCCAGGAACATGACGGCGATGGTGGTCACCTTGATGCCGCCGGCTGTCGAGGCGGATCCGCCGCCGGCAAACATCAGGGCGTCGGTCAGCAGCATGGTGGTGGACTCCATCTGGTTCTGGTCCACCAGGTTGAAGCCGCCCGACCGCATCATGACGGAGGCGAAGAACGCGTGCGTGACCTTGTCACCGAGGCTCATGGAGCCGATGGTCCGGGTGTTCTCCCATTCCGTCAGCGCCCACAGGACCGCCCCGGACACCAGGAGGATGAGGGAAACCTGGATGGTGAGCTTGGTGTGCAGGTTCCACTTCTTCCAGTTCAGGCCGTTCTGCTGCAGCACCATCACCACCGGGAACCCCAGGCTGCCCATGAACACGCCCACCATCAGTGGGAGAAGGATCCAAAGGTCCGTCTCGTAGGGGACGATGCCGTCCGAATGCGGGGTGAAGCCGGCGTTGTTGAACGAGGAGATGGCGTAGAAGATGCCGTGCCACACGGACTGCCAGAACGGCTCGCCCAGGGTGAGGAACCGCGGCACCAGCACCAGCGCCAGGATGCCTTCGATGGCCACCGACGTGGTGATGACGATCCGCAGCAGGGTGCCCACCTCGCCGAGGCGGCCGGCGGTGTTCATGGACTCCGCGGCAATGATCTTGCCCCGCACGCCGAGCCGCTTGCTCACCATCAGCGCAAGCAGCGAGGCGAGGGTCAGCGTGCCGAGGCCGCCGATGAAGATGCCCACGAGGATCACCAGCTGGCCGAAGAAGGACCAGTGCACCGCGGTCGAGACCACCGTAAGCCCGGTGACACAGACGGCCGAGACGGCGGTGAACAAGGCCTGGTGGATGGGGGTGGCCGTTCCGTTGGCGGACGAAACCGGCAGGGACAGCAGGAAGGTGAACACTACGCACACGGCGGCGAACGCCGTCAGGGCAAGCCTGGCAGGGGTTGCGTTGGCGATGTCGTCGATGAAGTCGCGCAACCGGGTGAAGATCCGGAGGCCGCCCTCCCGCTCCTGCCCCGGGGGGTGCCAGCTGGCCGGGGTACGGGGCCTCGACTGGCTCTGCGTCATGTGTGGCTTTTCCTCGGTCGAAACTTCTTCCCCCAGTAGTAAACCACTAATGCCGGCGTAATGGCCGGGCGGGCAGCGGCTCACGCTCGGGTAGCCTGTGATTGATGACATACCTGCCCGGTCTCAGCAAGCCCGCGCCGCCAACGATGGTGGCGTGGAGCCCCGCCATGACCGCGTACAACTTCGGCCCGGGCCACCCCATGGCACCGGAACGGATGGACCTGACTGCGCGGCTGGCGCGCAGCCTGGGGATCCTCGACCTTGACCACGTCAACGTGGCGGCGCCGGATGTGGCATCCGACGCCGAGCTGCAGTCCGTCCACGCACCTGACTATGTGGCGGCGGTCCGCAAGGTCAGCGCGGACCCCTCCCAACCGGACGAATCCCGCGGGCTGGGAACCGAGGACGATCCCGCATTTGCCGGGATGCACGAGGCCGCGGCACGACTGGCCGGAGGCTCCCTGCTGGCAGCCGAGCACGTGCTGCAGGGTACTGCCGTGCATGCTGTGAACTTCGGCGGCGGCATGCACCACGCCTCCCGCGACCGGGCCAGCGGGTTCTGCATCTACAACGACGCCGCCCTCGCCGTGCAGGCACTGCTCGACGGCGGAGTGGACAAAGTGGCGTATATCGATGTTGACGCCCACCACGGGGACGGAACGCAAAACATCTTCTGGGACGATCCGCGCGTCCTCACCGTGTCACTCCACGAAACCGGGCTGACCCTGTTTCCCGGAACCGGGTTCGCCAATGAGCTCGGCGGCACCGGAGCGGAGGGCACCGCCGTGAACGTGGCCCTGCCGGCGGGAACGGCCGATGCCGGCTGGCTGCGGGCCTTTTACGCCGTGGTGCCGCAGCTGGTGGGGGCCTTCCACCCCGGGGTGATCGTCAGCCAGCACGGCTGCGATTCGCACCGCACCGACCCCCTCACGCACCTCAACCTGAGCGTGGACGGCCAGCGCGAGGCCGCCACCGCCGTCGGAAATTTGGCGGAACGGTACTGCGGCGGGCGCTGGATCGCCACCGGCGGGGGCGGGTACAACGTCCTGGACGTGGTGCCCCGGGCCTGGAGCCACCTGGTGGCCATCGCCGCCGGACGGCCCGTTCCGCTGCGGACCCCTGTGCCGCAGGACTGGCGCGACTATGTCGAGGAGAAATTCGGCACCGCTGCGCCAGTGCTGATGGGGGACGACGTGGAACTGTGGTGGCGGTCCTGGGAAGTCGGCTTCGACCCCAACGACGCCGTGGACCGCTCTGTGATGGCCACCCGCAAGGCAGTTTTCCCGCTGCACGGCCTCGACCCCTGGTTCGACTAAAGGCGCGGACTCCTGGGCCCTGCCGGTCAGCCTGACGGCTTCTCCGTCTGGAACACCACGCCTGCCGCGCCAATAAGCCAGCCCAACAGTGACAGGGCGAACGCACCGATCAGGTCGGTGGAGGCAGTCCCCTTGACGAGCCACAGAAGCAGGACCAGCAGGCCCACCGCGAGGTACACCACGATGGCTGCAACGATCCGCCCCGACAGGCTGGCCACGACGTCTGAAGGACTGACCATGGCGGCGCTGCCGGGCCCACGTTCGCCTGCGGGGGCAGTATCCCCACGGCCCTGGGTTTCACCACCGCCGCGGCGCACCTCGGCAATGGTGAAACCCAAGGCCGAGGCCGTCAGTGAACTCAATGATGTGGCCAGCACGCCGGCAGCCGTAACCAGGGCTCCGTTAAGGGGCGGGGCAGCGGTCCGGCCGTCAGGCACCCAGAACCCAACGCGCAGCAGAACGGTCCCCCACACCGCCACAAAAAGGCCGAGAAACACAAACGCGATGATGTTGAACAGCTGCTGCCGGAGGAAATCCATCATCACCCACCCTTCACCTCACAGGGGCCAATGTCCGCTCAGTCCGCGGCAACGGTCACACTGTTGTAGCACCGCGGGAGAATCCCGGCAACGCTTCCGGTCCGGGCGAAATAGTTGATGCCTTTCGGCGTATATGTCGCTAGGGTGGGAGGCATGGTGACAGACGACGTATTTGCCGTCATTGCGGAATCGACCCGGCGTGACATCCTGGTGTCCCTCCGTTCCGGAGACAAGGCCGTGGGCGAACTGGTGGAGGAACTGGCGGCGAGCCAGCCCACCATTTCCAAGCACCTGAAGGTCCTGCGGGAAGCGCAGCTGGTGAGCATGCGCGCCCAGGGGCAGAAACGGTACTACGCCCTCAACCGAGGGCCCCTTGAGGGCATCGCGAGCTGGCTGGAAACGTTCGACGTCGGCACTGGTGCCAAAGCCGCCGCCGCGCAGGCCGCCACGGACCAGGCAGTGTCGGCCCACCTGAAGGAAGGCGTCGCCGCTGCCGCCGCTTCACTGCCGCCTGCAGGCCGGGCCGTGCAAGCGGCACCGGCGGAACCGGCGCCGGCACAGGCGAGCAAAGAGGAAGTCCCCACGCCCGTCCTGGTGCGCGAAGGGGCTGAGCTGAGTCCCGCCGTCGTCATCCCGGGCGGAACCGGCACCCCGCTCAGCGACGACAGCGTTCCCCAGCAGATCGGCCGCACCGTGGGCCGGGCGGCCACCAAGGCAGCCGACCTGCTGGCCAACCTTCCCACCCTGCCCAAATTCGGGCGCAAGAAGTAGGTCCCGGCCGCGGGCAGCAGCGGCCTACTTACCCAGCAGCCGCACGTGGTCCGGGGTCAGTTCGGAAACCTTGCTGACGCCCAGCAGGGCCATGGTGCGGGCCATGTCCTTTTCGAGGATCTGGAGCGTGCGGTCCACCCCGGCGCGGCCGCCGGCCATGAGGCCGTACAGGTAGGCGCGGCCGATCAGGGTGAAGTCGGCGCCCAGTGCCAGGGCGGCGATCATGTCCGCGCCGCTCATGATGCCGGTGTCCAGCATGATCGCGGCATCGGTGTTGTCCGCTTCGAAGGCCTGCCTGACCTCGGGGAGCAGGTGGAACGGAATCGGGGCACGGTCCAGCTGGCGCCCGCCGTGGTTGGACAGGACAACGCCGTCCGCGCCGTGGTCCACCACCCGGCGGGCGTCCTCCACGGTCTGGATGCCCTTGACCACCAGCTTCCCCTTCCAGGTTTCGCGCAGCCAGTCCAGGTCCTCGAACGTCAGGGTGGGGTCGAACATCGAGTTGATCAGGTCGGCCACCGTGCCGGTGTAGCGGGACAGCGAGGCGAAGGTCAGCGGTTCGTGGGTAAGGAAGTTGAACCACCAGGCGGGCCGGTAGGAGGCGTCCAGGACGGTCTTCAGGGTCAGCGCGGGCGGGATGGTCATGCCGTTGCGCACGTCGCGGAGCCGGGCCCCTGCCACGGCCGTGTCCACGGTGACCATGAGGGTGTCGTTGCCGGCCTTGGCGGCGCGCTCGATCAACTCCAGCGACCGGTCGCGGTCCGTCCACAGGTACAGCTGGAACCAGTTGCGGCCGTTCGGGGCGGCTGCTGCCACGTCCTCGATGGAGGCCGTACCCATGGTGGAGAGGGTGTAGGGGATGCCTGCCGCTTCGGCTGCCTGCGAACCGGCGTACTCGCCTTCGGACTGCATCATCCGGGTGAAGCCGGTGGGGGCGATGCCCACCGGAAGCCGGGACGGCTTGCCCAGGATTTCGGTGCTGAGGTCTATCGAGGAGACGTTGCGCAGAATGCCGGGGCGGAACTCGATGTCCAGGAAGGCCTGGCGGGCGCGGCGGAGGGTGATTTCCCCTTCCGCAGCGCCGTCGGTGTAGTCGAACGGTGCCTGCGGCGTGCGGCGCTTGGCGATGTCCCGCAGTTCCCACACCGTGCTGGCACGCTTGAGCCGGGCTTCCTTGCTGAACTCCGGCTTCTTGAACTGCATCAGCGGGGCGAGGTCCGAGTACTTGGGGATGCGGCGCTTCAGTGCTGCCGGCACAACGGCGGACGACGCCGGAGCCGCGGCGGGTGCGGCGGCCGCGGGAACGTCGGTGGTGTCCGGGGCCGGGGTCGTCTCGGGATTGCTGGGCTGGATGGTGTGGGTCACGTGTCCTCCTATGGTCTAACCACACTCTAGGTCATGTGGTCCAACCACATCAACTACTATTTATCCATGCGTACGCACCAGCTTGTCCTGTCCTGGATCGAGAATGAGCTCTCCGCCGGCCGGCTGGCCCTGGGGGGCCGGCTGCCGGCCGAACGCAGCCTGGCTGAGCACCTCAAGGTGTCACGGACTTCCGTGCGGGAGGCCATCCGGATCCTGGAGGCGATGGGTGTGGTGCGCGCGGGCGTGGGGTCCGGTCCGGAGGCGGGGACCGTGGTCATATCGGATCCGACGGCGGCGCTCGGCTCGGCCCTGCGCCTGCACGTTGCCACGCAGCACCTGCCGGTGGCGGACATCGTGGAGACGCGGGTCCTGTTGGAGTCGTGGGCCGCAGCCAAGGCGCGGCCTGACGCGCCCGAGCTCGACGAGGCGGCCGACCTGCTGCATGCCATGGACGCCTCCGAGGGCCTGGATATCAGCGGCTTCCTGGCGCTCGACGTCCGTTTCCACCTGGCCCTCGCGAATGCGGCGGGCAACGCCGTGGTCAGTGCCATGATGGGCTCACTCCGTGAATCCATCCAGGGCTATGCGGCCGAGCTGACCTCGGGGCTGCCGGACTGGGATGCTACGGCCTCCCGGTTGCGGACGGAGCACCGGGAGATCCTGGCGGCAATCAGGGAGGGCGACGGCGGCCGGGCGGCCACGCTGGTGGCCGCCCATATTGAGGGGTACTACAAAGAGGCCGGGCTGGCCGCGGGCCTCTAGCCGTGGACCGTGCTCCGCGGGGCCTTGGCGGGGCCGGTGCTGGCGCGCACTTCCAGCCGCGGCTGGTAGCTGCTGCCCGGGGCCTCGTTCCCTTCCTTGCGGATCAGCGCCCGGAGCTGGTGCCACGCCTGCTCGCCCAGTTCGGTGATGGGGACGGCAGCAGTGGTGAGCGCCGGCGTCGTGTATTTGGCAAACGGGATGTCATCGAAGCCTGTCACCGAGATATCGCCCGGCACGTCCAGGCCGCGCTCGTGCAGGCCGCTCATCAGCCCCATGGCCACGAGGTCGTTGAAGGCCAGGATGCCGGTGGCGCCGCTCGCCAGCACGGCGTCCACCGCTTCGTGCCCGGTGTCGAAATCGGAGCCGCCCTCAAGCATGGTGACTTCCACCTCCAGGTGCGCGGCCTTGAAGGTCTCCAGGCCCTTGAGCCGCATTCCGTTGGAGGCGCTGCGCGGCGGGCCGGCCAGGAAGGCCAGGCGGGTGTGGCCCAGTTCCACCAGGTGCCCGGCGATGTCCTGCACGCCCTGCCCGTAGTCCACCACCAGGCTGGGAACACCGGGGGCGGAGGTGGTGCGGTTGATCAGCACCAGCGGATGCAGTGACGGCGCGATCTCTTCCAGCTCCGCATCGCTCATGCGGGGGGCGCACAGCACCAGCCCGTCGCAGCGGCGCCGCGCCTCGCCTGCCAGGATGGTCTCCTCGCTGGAAACCTCGAAAGAGTCGGCGATGAGGACGCGGTAACCGTCCTGGGCTGCCGCGCGGCTCAGGCCGCGGAGGATGGCCTGGAATGTGGGGTTGGCGAGGTCCGGCACCACGATGCCGATGGTGTCCGTCTTGCCCAGGGCCAGGCTGCGTCCCACCGGGTTGGGCTGGTACTTCAGCTCCGCGGCTGCTGCGCGGACGCGGGCGGCGATCTCGGGGTCCACCGTGAAGTTGCCGTTCATGACCCGGGAGACCGTGGCATGCGAGACCCCGGCCTTAATTGCGACATCAGCGATGCCGATCCGGCCGCTTGCCGACTTCCTGACCATGGGGAACCCTTCGTTGAGCGCTTTGGAACACAGCATATACCGGGATGGGAAAGCGATTTCTACGCTTTTCCCCGGTTTTCCGCCCCCGTTCCCGGGCATCACCCAGGCCGGAGGCCGTCCCGCGTTAGAAAACGCTTTCCTCCAGCGCGGAGAACGGTTGACGGATCGGCTCCGCGGTTGGTACAACTGCTATTAGCGAACTGAGAAAACGCTTTCTGGTGCGGTGCAGCAAGGTGCCGCCGCCCAACACCAGCGGCCGTTCCCCGGCCGGGTAAACGAGCCTTCGAAAGGGACCCCATGGTCAACACAGCCGAGACGACGCCGGCCCGAGCCGCTTCCCACCCCGGCGCGGCAGCCGGCAAGGCGCGCATTGCCCTGATCGGCACCGGCGGCCGTTCCGAGATGTATATCCGTGCCATTCTTGGCAAGCACGCGGACACGGCGGAACTGGTGGCCTTCTCCGACGTCAACCCGGGGCGCGTTGAGTTCTACCAAAAGCTCATCCAGGAACTCGGCGCCCCCGGGCCCGTCGCGTCGTTCGACCCCGCAGACCTCCCCGCCTTCATCCAGGCCAACAACATCCACCGGGTCATCGTCACCACGCCTGACTACACCCACGCCGACTACATCGTCGAAGGGCTCCGTGCGGGCGCCGACGTCGTCGTCGAAAAGCCCCTCACCATCAACGCCGAGGGCTGCCGCCGCATCACCCAGGCCGTGCACGAGACCGGCCGCAACGTGGTGGTCACCTTCAACTACCGCTACTCACCCCGCAACAGCGCGCTCAAGGAAATCATCCAAAGCGGCGTGATTGGCAAGGTCACCTCCATCGACTTCAGCTGGGTCCTGGACACGGTCCATGGCGCGGACTACTTCCGCCGCTGGCACCGCGAGAAGAAGAACTCCGGCGGGCTGCTGATCCACAAGGCGTCCCACCACTTCGACCTGGTCAACTGGTGGATCGACGACGTCCCGGAACGGGTTTTCGCGTCCGGCGGCCTGAAGTTCTACGGCGACAAGAACGCTGCCGAGCGCGGGCTTGGTCCCCGGCCTGAACGCGGAACGCCCGACGCCGATGCCCCCAACGCGGGAAAGGATCCGTTCGCGCTGGACCTGAGGGAGGACGAACGGCTCAAGGCCCTCTTCCTCGACAACGAGCACTACGACGGCTACCGCCGCGACCAGGACGTGTTCACCGGCGGCATCACCATCGAGGACAACCTGGCGCTCGTGGTGGAGTACCAGGGCGGTCCGCGCCTGAGCTACTCCCTGAACGCCCACAGCCCCTGGGAGGGGTACCGGGTGGCGGTCAACGGCACCGAAGGACGCGCCGAGCTGGAAGTGGTGGAACGCGCCGCCGTCCTGCACAGCACCGACAGGAAGACTGTGGTGGACCCGAGTGCCACCCCGGTCGAGGAAGAGGACGCCGTGCGCCGCAACGGTGAGCGCCTGGTGGTCCAGCGCCACTGGGAGGCTGCCTACGAGGTGCCCATCGTCAACGGCGAAGGCGGCCACGGCGGCGGCGACGAGCTCCTGCTCTCGGACCTCTTCAACGGACCGGGCGAGGATCCGCTGGGCCGGCCCTCCGGCTACCTGGACGGGCTGAGGTCCGTCTCCGTGGGTATTGCCGGCAACCAGTCGCTCGAAACCTCCCTCCCCGTGCGCATTGGGGACCTGGGCCTCGGCGCCGACCTCCGCCGCGGCAAGTAAGGACGAACCATGAGCAGGATATTCGTTACCGGCGGCTCCGGCCGGCTGGGCAGGAGCGTTGTGGCAGGGCTGGCCCAGGCGGGCCACGAGGTGGTCTCCGTTGACCGCGACGCCGTGCCCGCGGAACTGCTGCCGGCAGGCGTCGTGCAGGAGACAGCGGACCTCCTGGCGCCCGGGGAGGCGCTGCGGCTGTTGGGCGCAGCAAAGCCCGACGCCGTCATCCACCTTGCAGCGATCGCCGTGCCGTTCAGTGCGCCCGAGGACGTCATTTTCGGCACCAACACGCGGCTCGCCTTCGCCGTCATCAGCGCGGCGACGGAGCTCGGGGTCCCGAAGATCATCACCGCCAGCAGCCCCACCGTCCTCGGCTACGGGTCCCCGGCGGGCTGGCTGCCGCCGTCGTTCCCGCTGGACGAGCGGACGCCGCCGAAGCCCTGGAACGCCTACGCCCTGTCCAAGCTCATCGCTGAGCAGACGGTTCAGATGTTCGCCGCGGCGCAGGGGGAGAAGATCCGCTACGCAGCCTTCAGGCCCTGCTTCATCATCTCGCCGGAGGAATGGGAAGGCGCGCCCACCCAGCAGGGCCACACCCTCGCCGAGCGCCTCGCCGATCCCGCACTGTCCGCCCCTGCGCTGTTCAACTACGTGGACGCGCGGGACGTGGCGGACTTCCTGGACCTGCTGCTGCGGAAGATGGAGTCCATTCCCAACGGCGAGACGTTCTTCGTCGGGGCGGCGGACGCACTTGCCACTGCACCCCTTGCGGAACTGATGCCGAAATTCCTGCCCGGAAGCGAAGCACTCAGCGCCGGCCTCACCGGCACTAGCCCCGCATTCTCCATCGCCAAAGCCCAGGAACTGCTCGGCTGGCAACCCAAGCGCACGTGGCGCACCGAACTCAAACCCACCCTCAACGACGAGGCCTCCACGCTGGTCACTGCCGGCGGCGGAGCCAAGGAGACATCATGAAATTCGACGGCGTACTCTTCTTTCCCGTCACCCCGTTCACGGCCCAAGGCGCCATTGACGTGGACCTGCTCAAGGAACACATCAGCTCCCGCCTGCCCTTCGGCCCAGGCGGCGTGTTCCCCGCCTGCGGCACCGGAGAATTCCACGCTCTGAGCATCGACGAGGTCCGCACCGTGGTGGCCGCCGCCGTCGAAGTCGTGGCCGGCAAGGTTCCCGTAGTGGCCGGTGCGGGCGGACCCCTGGGCCACGCCCTCGCCGCCGCCCGCGCGGCCGAGGAAGCCGGTGCGGATGCCCTCCTGGTGCTGCCGCCGTACCTGGTCACGGGCCCGACGGACGGGCTGGTGGCCTACATCGAAGCCGTGGCCGACGCCAGCAGCCTGCCGGTCATCGTGTACCACCGTGGCAACGCAAAGTTCACCGCTGCGTCCATGACCAAACTCGCCGCCAACCCCAAAGTCATCGGTTTCAAGGACGGCCTGGGCGACGTGGGCCTGGCGCAGGAGATCGTAACCGCCGTCCGCGCCACAGGCCGCAGCGACTTTGCCTTCTTCAACGGCCTGCTCACCGCGGAGCTGACGCAGGGCGCCTACCGCGGACTGGGGATCCCGCTGTACTCGTCCGCGGCCTTCGCCATGGCCCCGGAAATCGCCAAGGCATACTACGACGCCTACGTTTCCGGTGACGAGGACCGCCGCAACGCCCTCCTGGAAGGCTTCTACGCGCCCCTGGTGCGGCTCCGCGACCAGACCCCCGGCTTCGGTGTTTCGCTGATCAAAGCCGGACTCCGCCTGGCCGGCCTTCCCGTCGGCTCCGTGCGCCCACCCCTGATGGACCCTACCGAGGAGCAGCTGGTCCAGCTCAAGGCCATCCTCGCAAAGGGCTACGAGCTGGCCGGCCGCTGATGGGCGCCCCGGCCGCCGAAGCGGTCCGCACCGCACCCCGCATCACCGGGCTCTCCACCCGCCTCATCACCGTTCCGCTGCGCCGGCACTGGGGTGCGGAGGCGCCCGAGAACCACGTCATCGCCACCGGAATCCACACGGACGACGGCGGTGCCGGGCACGGTTTCTCCTGGACGCCCACCATTGGCCCCCAGGCCGTCAAGGCGTTGCTTGACTACGACATCGCGCCGTTCATCACGGGCCTGCCCGTGAACCCGGAAACGGTGTGGGACGCGTTGTGGAAACGGCTCCATGAGGCAGGCGGCGGCGGGCTCACTACCATCGCGATGGCCGGCGTCGACCTTGCCCTGTGGGACCTGCAGGCGCGCCGGGCCGGAACCTCGGTCACCGGCATGCTGGGCCAGCGGCAGGAATCCGCCGAGGTCTATGGATCCGGGGTGAACCTGCACTACACGCTGGAAGAGCTCGTGGCGCAGGCCGAGCGGTGGGTTGCCGCCGGCCACCAGGCGGTGAAAATCAAAGTGGGCAAGCCAGACCTGCGCGAGGACGCCGAACGGGTGGCGGCCGTCCGTTCCGTCCTGGGTCCGCACCGCAGGCTCATGATCGACGCCAACCAGCGCTGGGACCTGGCCACCACCTTCCGGGCGCTGGACGTGCTGTCCGAATTCGGGCTGGAGTGGCTGGAGGAACCCATCAGGGCGGACGACCTCTGGGCCTACCGCCGCCTGCGCAAGCACTCGCCGGTACCCATCGCCCTTGGCGAAAACCTGCACACCATCTACCGGTTCCGCGATTTCATTGAGGCGGAGGCGGTGGACATCATCCAGCCAAACATCATCCGGGTAGGGGGGATCACCCCGTTCCGGCGGATCGTGGAGCTGGCGCGGACCCACAGCATCAGGGTGATGCCGCACCTGCTGCCGGAACTGTCAGGCCAGCTGGCACTGACCCTGGCGGAGCCCACCATGGTGGAGGACGTCGAGGAGGCGTCCTTCGAACAGCTGGGCATCCTGGACGGGCCGTCGCCGGTGCGGTTCAGCAACAGCAGGCTGACCCTTGCGGACCAACCCGGACTGGGCTTCCGCTTCCGGGACGGGCTGTAACAACGTACGTACATCCACAGAACAGGTATCTGACGTGACAACTGCAACGCTTTCCCTGTCCGGGCTCACGGCCGCCGCAACGGAGGCCGCCCGCGTTTCCGCGGCTGCGTCCGACGCCGAGCGCGCCGGCTGGCTCCATGCCGTGGCGGACGCCCTGGACGCCAACGCCACCGAACTGGTGGAGATCGCGGATGCCGAAACCAGCCTGGGCATCACCCGCCTGACGGGCGAGGTGGCACGCACCACCGGCCAGCTTCGCCTGTTTGCGAGGGTCATCACCGAGGGCTCCTACCTGGAAGCCATCATCGACCACGCTGATCCCGCCGCCACCCCGCCCAGGCCGGACCTGCGCCGAATCCTCAAGCCCATCGGTCCCGTGGCTGTCTTCTCGGCGTCGAATTTCCCGTTCGCGTTCTCGGTGGCCGGCGGCGACACCGCTTCCGCCCTGGCCGTTGGCTGCTCCGTGATCGTCAAGGCCCACTCCGGCCACCTGCGGCTCTCCGAACGGACCGCGGAGATCGTGGCGGAGGCCCTCCGTGGCGCGGGCGCACCGGACGGCCTGTTCGCCCTGGTGCACGGCCGCGAGGTGGGCACAGCCCTGGTCCAGGACCCTGCCATCAAAGCCGTCGGCTTCACCGGCTCCATCCCGGGCGGCCGTGCCCTGTTCGACCTCGCCACCTCGCGGCCTGAGCCCATCCCCTTCTACGGGGAGCTCGGCAGCCTGAACCCCGTGGTCATCACGGCCGCGGCTCTGCAGGAACGCTCCGGGGAACTCGCGGCCGGCCTCGCCGGATCCTTCACCCTGGGCGCCGGACAGTTCTGCACGAAGCCCGGGCTCGTTTTTATTCCGGCCGGGACGGACTTCGCCGCCCAGGTGGCGCAGGCCAGCAAGGACAAGCCGGCCCTGGGCATGCTGACCAGCCGGATCGCGGAAGCGTATCCGGACGGGCTTCGCAGCTTCGCCTCGGTGGAGGGCGTGGACGTGGTCAGCGGCAGCGTCGACCAGGACGCGGCGGCCAACGGGGCGGCGCCGGTGGTGTTTTCCACCACCGCGGCCAGGGTGCTGGAGCAGCCGGAACAGCTGCTCGAGGAGTGCTTCGGACCCACCACGATGCTGATCGAATACCAGGACCAGGCCGAACTGTCCGAGGTCCTGGCCAGCGTGCCGGGCAGCCTGACCGCCACCCTGCACGCCCAGCCCGGCGAAGGCATCGGGGATCTGGTGGAGCAGCTCTCCGGACTCGCCGGACGCGTCCTGTTCGAGGGCTGGCCTACCGGCGTGGCTGTGAACTGGGCCCAGCAGCACGGCGGCCCGTACCCGGCCACCACGTCGCTGTTCACCTCGGTGGGCGCGACGGCAGTCCGGCGCTTCCAGCGTCCCGTCGCCTACCAGGACGCGCCGGAAACGGTGCTGCACCCGGCCTTGCACGAAAGCAACCCCTTGGGCATCCCGCGCCGCGTGGACGGGGAACTGCAGCTTCCCTAGCCGACAGCCACCGCACGCAAAGAAAACCCCGGGACCGCTTCGGTCCCGGGGTTTTCCGGCATCTTCGGGAACGTCCTACAGTTGCAGTGTCACCGGACGCTGCAGCCCGTTCACGGCGGTGGTGGGCCAGCGAGGATCCACCGTCAGCACCCGCAGCCCCGAGTCGGTGAGCTGCACCGTGTCCTCGATCTTGACGCCGGGACCCGACGGGTTCCACGTGAAGGTCTGGCCCGGCACCACCAGGTCCGTGACGGCCGACGTGACCCGGGGATCACGGCCTGCATAACCGGCGGGCCCGCCCTGGTGGTGCTGTTCCCACTGGTCCGCGCCGAACCCATGCCGCAGGTAGGCTGCCTTGATCTCCGCGAAGATCCCGTCCAGCCGGGCGCCCGGGACCGTGGCGTCAAAGATGTCCGCTTCCACCGCAGCGATGCGTGCTTCGGCGTCGAGCTCTTCGGCCGTGCCGGCGTCGAACCTCACCCAGCGGGTGATGTTGGCTACCAGCCCGTCGCGCCGGGCGCAGACCACGGCCATGGCCCGGCGGCCCAGGGGGGAGTGGGTAGCCAACGGGTGCCGGAATCCGCTCCGGGAGCTGCCGTTGCAGAGGAGGACCAGCGGCTCCGCGCCTGCGGCCACCACCCGGGATGCCAGCGCCGAGGCCACCTCGAATTCCGTTGTGTCGGGCCGGGCGGTGGAGAGGACATCCGTCATCATCACCGCAACCTCCGCGCCGAGCCGGGCATACCGGGCGCTTTCGGCCGGGAGCAGCTGCTGGCGGGCGGCCCGGAGTTCGACGGTGACGTCCGCCTCCGCGAGTGGCGGCCGGGAACTGCTCCCGGCGGCGGCCGCGGCCTGGTGCAGGTTTCCATACCAGGGGACGGTGCGCAGGTTGACGCCGGGCGGGAGCTCCTCGGCCGCGATCCGGCCTGCCTCGTTGTTGAACGTCACCAGGTGGTCCCCGTCGCGGTCCACCAGCAGCGCGGCGATCGGGTCGCCGGCCACGCTGATGTGCACCCGGCTGCCGTCCAGGTACCACGTCAGCGCGGTGTGCGTGGTGAGGAGCACCGAGTCCCGGCCCGCCGCGTCCAGGATGTCCAGGACGCGCTGGCGCTTGACGGCCCGGTCAGCCGGGGAGGCCGGCGCCCGGCGCGCCTGGACCTGTCGATCGGGTGCGGCTGTAGTTTGCGTCATGACGGGTCCCCCTGCTGGTTGATCAAAGCTTCGATGTCGGTGGTGGCCAGGATGCCGTCGGCCACGAAAACGGTGATCTGCCGCCGCACCGGACTGCCGGGTTCTGCGATGGCGGGCGCGTCCCACGCCAGCGACTGCCCGACGCCCGGGTAGCCGTCGACGCGGACGAACCAGGGGTCCGTCGAGCCCTCCGGTGCCACGAAGACCAGGGTGGCCGGTCCGCCGTCGAACGTTCCGGACCCGCCGAATTTTCCTGACCAGGCGAGCCAGCGCGTGGTGCTCCCGTGGGCCTTCGACTCGCCGCTGCCGGCGGGTGTCCACACAGTGGCGTCCGCGCATTCGGGCAGCCGCCAGAAGAAGCCCCCGTAGCCGCCCTCAAAGCGGCCGTTGGACCCGGGGCTGCCCAGGCTGACCGGCTTGTCACCGGCGGGGGAGAGCGCGAAGTCCAGGGACAGGCGCCAGATGGAAGGCGCGACGCCGGACCACGCCCAGGTGCGTTCCTCCAGCAGGACCGGGGCGCCGTCCGGGCCGTTCCAGCTCAGGCTCTGCTGCAGCTTTCCTGCGGCGGCGCCGGACCGGGCCGCGGTTTCCTCAACAGCGGTAGCGGTGACGGCGATGCTGCCGTGGTCGGGCCGCCAGATGTACTGTCCGGCGTCGCGGGTGTAGGTGCGGCCGCCCCAGAAGTTCACCCCGTCCACGTCCTGCAGCGCCACCCCGGCGCCAAGATGCCACACGTGGTCCAGCGGCTGGTGGTCCGTCACCACCGTGCCGTTCAGCGTCCGGACCGGATGCAGGTAGGGACGCGGCGAGGAGACGGCCCGTATGTGGCTGCCGTCCTGGTACCCGGCCACGGGACGGCCGTCAAGGGTGAGGGTTCGGGCCGGCGGAAGCTGCCGTGCCCAGGGCACGCCGAGTTCGGCAAAGGTTGCCTGCGCCTTAACGGCGCGGTCCATCAGGGCACTGATGCCGTGCACCACTGGATGGGCGTTGTCGCCCTCGCCTTCCCAGCTGACGTGCGCAGCGTCGATCGGCGCCGGTGCAGGTGCGGTGCGGATGGCTTCCAGGACGGCGGTGAACGCACCGGTATCCTCCAGGGCGCAGAGCAGCGGCGCCCCGGTGGACCTGGCATCCAATAGGTTCTCCAGCAGGTCGGTGCGGCTGAACGTTTCGCGGCGCTCGCCGTCGGAGGTGGTGATGACCACCTCGTCCCGCGTGTAGTAGAGGGTGATTTCGCCGAGGGTGCCGTGCACCGTGACGGAAGGGTCCAGCTGTTCGGGGCCGCAGAGCGTGAGGGCGCACAGCAGCGTGGTTCCCTGCGCGGTACGGATCCGCAGCACGGAGGTGTCGTCGCTTTCGGTGTCGTGCGCCCGGTAAAGGTCCGTTTCCACGGACGCGACGTCGGCCAGCGTGCGGGCTCCTGCAACGTGCAGGGCTGTGGCCACGGCATGGGCCAGCGCGTTGGTGGCCACGCCATCCACCACGTCCACGCCGTCCAGGCTTCGCTGGCCGGCCCAGCGTGAGCGTTTGAAGTACGCCTTGCTCCGCACCCACTGGCCGGTGGCGCTGAGGCCCAGGACGTCGCCGATTCCTCCGCCTGCCACCAGTTCCGCGATGGCCGGCAGGGCAGCCGACCCCAGGCTCTGGAAGCCCACCTGGACCAGCCGGCCTGCATTCCGGGCCGCCGCCATCACGTCCTCGAATTGTGACAGGGACGCCACGGGCGGCTTCTCCACATAGACGTCCAAGCCCGCCGACAAAGCCGCAACAGCCAGTGGCGCGTGCGTCTGGATGGGGGTGGCGAGGATGGCGACACCGATGTCCGGCTGTGCGGCCAGCAGGGCGGCAAGGTCGGGGAACACTGCCACCGATTCGGTGAGGGTGCCGGACCCTGGAGGGGTGGGGTCGGCGACGGCCACCAGTTCCAGCCTCCCCGCCTCCTGCAGCCGGGCCAGGTTGGCGAGGTGCCGTTCGCCGAACCCGTGGACGCCAACAAGCGCAATTCTGGGAACGTCTGTGGAAAGGGTGCCGGCGCCCGGCAGCTTGCCGGGTTCGGGGGCGGGGTGCTGAGCGGTCACGGGGTTCCTAGGAGGTGTTGGTCGGGGTCTGTGGCTGAAGGTTCCAGCGTTGCGGCCAGGAAGTCGAGGGCTTCATCCTGCATGGCGGACGTGAAGACGTGGCCGCCGGACCAGAAGCTGCCCGTGTAGCGGGCGGTGCCTGCATGCAGGGACTCCAGCATCCCGTGGGCCCGGCGCATGCCGTCCTCCGGGAAGAGCTGGTCCGCCAGGGCATACTGCACCAGGAATGTGGACGTGGCTGCGCGGGTGGTGAGCTCAGGCCAGTCGCCGAGCTTCCACAGCCCGGGAGTTTGCAGCAGCCAGGAGTGGGCGTCAAGGTATGCGGGCAGCAGAGACTCGAAGGTGGTCATCATGCAGGCCACCACCGACGCACGGACCCGGGAATCGAGGGCGGCCAGTACGAGTGAGCGGCCGCCGCCGCCAGAGAAACCGATGCAGCCCAGCCGGGAGCTGTCCACGCCGGGCATCGCTGCCAGGATGTCCAGGGCAGCGAGGTCGTCATACGCCACCATGCCCGCCAGGCTGGTGCCGAGCAGCCCGGCGGTCTTGGCAACAGTGTCCTCGTGGAAGCCCGCGGCGGCGTTGTAGTCATCCGCTTCGGACGGTACGACGCCGTCCTGCCGCCACAGCGCACGCCGCGCCTCCAGTGCGGAGGCCGTGCGCCACGGGGGAATGGAGAGGTCGAATTTGCGGCTCCCCCAGGCGAACGAATCGTGGGCAAGTACGGCGAAGCCACGGCGTGCGATGTCGGTGGCCAAGGCCCGGCCGTCATAAAGCCCGGCGCGTGCGGCGGCAGCTGACGGGTGGTTCGCCGGCAGTTCCACCAGCCGGTCGGCGCCGCCGAACTTGTTGCCGCCATGGCAGTGCAGGGCAAGCACTCCCGGCAGGCTGCCGGAACTTCCGGCCGGACGGACCAGCCAGCCAGTAGTCCGGGGCCCGAAGCCCAACTGCCAGCTCAGCTCGGAGGTGGTGGCGCCGTCGTACGTTTCTTCCCAGTGGACGGTGACCTCCGGCAGTCCGGATGCCGCCGGAACTCCCAGGGCATCCGCGAGTTCCTGCGCCCGGGGAGCGGGAGCAGTGTGTCGCGGGTGGCTCCGCACATAGGCCGGCCAGTCCTCGTAGCCGGCGATGGCACTGGGCCGCGTTGCCTCATCCACCTGGCTGCCTCCTTTCGTCCGGCTCCGGCGCTCCACATCCGTACGAAGCGGTTGCGCGGGGTTTGGTTGGTTTCGGAGGGCCAGTGTCAGCGCCGCGCGGGCCGGCTGTGACCTTGGCCGATTTACTGAGACCAAACTTCATTGTCCTGCCCCTCATTATGCTTTGCCTGGCGCAGGTAAGCGCGGAGCAGAAAACGCTTTCTGAAAAATTAGCAAAGGGCTATACAGGAGTCAAGAAACCGTTTACTTTGGTACGGAGCCGCTTTTTGAAGACCATCCCCGGTGGCAATCGAAAGCTCCCGCAACCGCTTAGTGGCGGAGGAGCCGGCGCCGGGTGATGACTCACCCCATCGCCCCGGCGGTGGCCGCAATTTGCAGGCCACGATGACCAAAGGAGACCACATGGCCGCACAACACATTCCCAGGACGCCCCGGCCGGCAGCAACGCCGGCCGCGGGCGTGGCGCACGTGACGGAGCAGTCCGCGTGAGCGCCATCAGCGAACTTTCCTCTTTGAGCCGGCGGAAGGGCAAGGTTACTGCCGCGGAGAAGAAGGCGAACAGCCGCGACAACAAGGCCGCCTACATCTTCCTGCTGCCGTGGCTGGTAGGCCTGGTGGCCATCACCATCGGCCCGATGCTGATGTCCCTCTACCTTTCCTTCACTGATTACAATCTGCTTCAGCCGCCTGAATGGACCGGGCTGGATAACTTTATCCGGATGCTCAGCGACGCCCGATTGCACAACTCGCTGCGGGTCACCTTCACCTATGTGTTTGTCGGTGTTCCGCTGCAGCTGGCTGTGGCGCTGTTGATCGCACTCGTCCTGGACAAGGGGCTGCGCGGCCTCCCGTTCTACCGCTCCGTGTTCTACCTGCCGTCCCTGCTGGGCGGCTCGGTGGCCGTTGCCATCCTGTGGAAGCAGATCTTCGGCACCACCGGCCTGGTCAACCAGGTCCTGGCAATGTTCGGCATTCAGGGCCCCGGCTGGATTTCGGACCCCAGCACGGCGCTCGGCTCGATCATCCTGCTGCACGTCTGGACGTTCGGCGCGCCGATGATCATCTTCCTGGCCGGGCTGCGCCAGATCCCGAACATGTACTACGAGGCCGCCAGGGTTGACGGCGCCACCACGCTCCAGCAGTTCTGGCGGATCACGCTGCCCATGCTGAGCCCCATCATCTTCTTCAACCTGGTGCTGCAGATCATCGGCTCGTTCCAGTCATTCACGCAGGCGTTCATCGTCTCCGGGGGCAACGGCGGTCCGTCCGACTCCACCATGTTCTTCACTCTCTACCTCTACCAAAAGGGCTTCGGCCAGTTCGACATGGGCTATGCCTCGGCCATGGCGTGGGTGCTGCTGCTCATCATCGGCGTGTTCACCGCCATCAACTTCATCGCTTCTAAGTATTGGGTTTTCTATGACGACTAAGCTGGAGACGCTGCCCGCCCCGGACAGGAAGTCCGCAGGCACCGGCAAGCCTACGAACCACAAACCCAGGGTCCGCGAGTCCCGTGGAACCCTGGCCTTCAGCCGGGCCCAACGCGGCAAATCGCTGATGAAGCACGGCATCCTCATCCTGGCCGGCGGCCTGATGATCTACCCGCTGCTGTGGATGGTGGTGTCCTCGCTGCGCCCCAACGAGTTGATCTTCCGGGAGCCGGGCCTGTGGCTCAACAGCCTGGAAATGGGCAACTACACCTCCGGCTGGTCCGCCCTGACGCATCCGTTCGGCCACTACATGCTCAACTCCGCGATCGTGGTGATCGGGTCGATCCTGGGAAACCTGGTCTCGTGCTCCATGGCCGCCTATGCGTTTGCCCGGCTGCAGTTCACGGGAAAGAAGCTGTTCTTCGGCATCATGCTGCTGACCATCATGCTGCCGTTCCATGTGGTCATCGTTCCGCAGTACATCCTGTTTTCCCAGATCGGCTGGGTAAACACCTTCTGGCCGCTGCTGGTCCCCAAGCTGCTCGCCACGGACGCGTTCTTCGTGTTCCTGATGGTGCAGTTCATCCGGGGCATTCCCCGCGAGCTGGACGAGGCTGCAAGGATCGACGGCGCCGGCCACCCGCGCATCTTCCTGCGCGTCATCCTGCCCCTCATGGTGCCGGCCCTGGCCACCACCACCATCTTCACGTTCATCTGGACCTGGAACGACTTCTTCGGAGCCTTGATCTACCTCACGGACCCGGACATGTTCACGGTTCCGGTGGCGTTGCGGGCCTTCGTGGACTCCCAATCCGCGACGAGCTGGGGTTCGCTGTTCGCCATGTCCATCGTGTCCCTGCTGCCCGTGTTCCTGGTTTTCCTCTTCGGCCAGCGGTTCCTCATCAAGGGCATCGCCACCACCGGCATCAAATAGCAGATTGACCCCCGCGAACCCTGACCGAGCGGCCCGCCCTGGTGGCGGGCCGCTCGGCGGTTTTGTAGGGGCATTCCCGCGCCGAAACATCTTGTATTACAAGTATGACGCTTGTATTCTTAGTTGCAGAAAGCGCTTTCCATTCACTCGGAGCCCTCACCGAACTCCACCCCCCAATCCCCAAGATCAACGAAGATCGGAGTACACAGTGCCGCTTTTTCCACGCCCTGCGTCTGCAGCAAAGCAGCCGGCAGGCAGACCTTCACCGGGCCCCTCCCGCCGCACCCGTAAAGCAGGCGCAGTCGCCGCCGCCGTCGCGGCCGTCATGGCCCTCAGCGCCTGCGGCGGGGGAGCCTCGCCACAGAATGCCGATGGCACCGTTGAGCTGCGCTTCTCCTGGTGGGGTGGCGACAAGCGCGCCCAGCTGACCCAGGAGGCGATCAAGCAGTTCGAGGCCGAAAACCCGAAGATCAAGATCAAGCCGGAATTCGGCGACTGGAGCGGCTACTGGGACAAGCTTGCCACCCAGGTGGCTGCCAACGACGCCCCGGACGTCATCCAGATGGACGAAAAGTACATCACGGAGTATTCCAGCCGCGGCGCCCTCCTGGACCTGTCCAAGTACGACATCGACACCTCCAAACTCGACGAGGCGGCCCTCAACGCGGGCAAGGGCGAGAAGGGGCTGACGGGAATCCCGGCCGGTATCAACGCCGCCACCATCCTGGCCAACCCGGCCGTCTTCCAGGCCGCCGGTGTCCCGCTCCCGGATGACTCGAAATGGACCTGGGAGGACTTCGGGCGCATCGCCGCGGAGATCACGGCGAAGTCGCCCAAGGGCACCTATGGCGCGGCGGCTTATGGGACGGACGAAGCTTCCCTGGGCGTGTGGCTCCGGCAGAACGGAAAGTCCCTCTACACGTCCGATGGCAAGCTGGGCTTCGAGCCGGGCGATATTGCCGAGTGGTGGGCATTCCTGAAGAAGCTGAGCCAGGACAAAGCCGTGCCTTCCGCCTCCGAGGTGGTCGAAGCCGAGGCCGCTCCCCTTGACCAGAGCGGGCTGGCGACCGGCAAGAACGGAATGGCCTTCTGGTGGTCCAACCAGGCTCCGGCGCTGGAGAAGGCGTCCGGCGGCGACCTGAAGATCCTGCGCTTCCCCACCAAGACCGGCTCCGCTGCCGATGCAGGGCTCTGGTACAAGGCATCCCAGTTCTGGTCCGCCTCCTCGCGCACCAAGCACCCCCAGGAGACGGCGAAGTTCATCAACTTCCTCACCAACAACGTCAAGGCCGGCGAGGCCCTCCTGGCCGACCGCGGCGTCTACCCGAACTCCGAGGTGCGGACGGCAATCCAGCCCAAGCTGACCCCGGCGGACGTCAAGGTGGTCTCCTTCATCGACCAGATCAAGGACGAACTCGGCGAGGCCCCGGCGCCGCCGCCGAAGGGTGCAGGTGCCATCCAGGAAATCATCAAACGGTACACCTCTGAAGTCCTGTTCGAGCGGCTGTCCCCCGAGGACGCAGGCAAGAAGGCCACCGATGAGATGAAGTCAGCCATCGCCAGCTAGTCTTCGCGCGGTTAGCCTTCCCGCCGTCCGACGGCGGATGGCAGCTCCACCCCGGCAGGAACCATGGTTCCCGCCGGGGTGGAGCTGTTTAATTGCCGGCTTGGATGTTGATCACTTGGGACCCTTACGGAATGCCGGTCTTGAGGGCGGTGCCACGCTTCCGCCCATGAATGCGGGGCGGTATTACCCTCCCTAAAACATGGACGGCGTTGGGAAGCAGGGCTTGTTCAGCTGTGGATCGGCAGGCGGCGTAACGATGCTGATCTGGTCCGGTAAGTGCAGTTCCTGGCAGCGGTGGTGCGGTTGATCGGTAGGTGTGTCCGGTGGGGGTGGTGGTTTTGACTGTGTGCCGCGGGCCTGGTTCTGGTTTGGCGGTCCAGCCTGGGGTTTCCTTGGTGTGGTTGCAGGCTTCGCAGAGGCCCTGGCCGTTGGATGCAACAGTGGGGCCGCCTGCTTGCCAGGAGGCGATGTGGTCGTGGTGCCGGATGGGGGCGTCGCAGTAGGGGGTGCGGCAGGTGTCGTCCCGAATCTGGAGGAAGCGTTTGAGCCCTGCCGGGAAGAGCCGGGCTTTGGAGTCCATGGCGACAAGTTCCCCGGTGCCGGGGGCGGTGTAGAGCCTGCGGAGAAAGAGATCCAGGTCTTGAGTGCCGGTTTCCGGGTTGCCGGTGTCACTCCCGGTGGTACCACTTGTGAGGGCGTCGTCTGTGCTGTTCTTGCGGGTGAGGGCGAGGTCGCGGGCGGTTGCTGCGGGGATGGTGCCGTAGCCGGGGAGGCGTGCGGGTTCGGCATCGCCCTGGAGGAGGGTGCGGTCGGTCATGACGAGCTGGATCTCGACCCCGATGATGCCGCCGGGGGTGCCGGTGACGCGTTCGACCAGGGTGTCCGCCATGACCTGCCCCCGGGACCGGTCGTCCCCTGCCGACCGGGCGGTGTCCGCGTCCCGGGCCAGGGCGGCGTAGGTGGCGACGCCCTGGGCGACAGGGAGCAGCGCGGTGAGGTAAGTCATGGTGTCCGGGGCCGGGCGCAGGCTCACGCACCGCTCGCCCACAGCCCGGGCCGCACGCTTCGCCACAGAGGCAGGGTCCCGCCGGTAGGCAGCCGCACGCACCGCGGCCACAACCGCTTTATCACCGGCGCCGTCGAGGGGGCCGGTGTCGGCGGCGAGCTCCTCATCAACCGCGGCCCGGTCCCCGGCCGACAGGCAGATGGTTTCCTTCACGACCAGCGTTGCCCGCCACTCATTCAACCGGCCGGCCCGGAAAGCGGCGAACGTGTGCGGCATCCCGGTGAGGGTTTTAGCCAGGCCCAGCAGCCGGGAACCGCGGGCCGGGGACTCCCGCCGCGCGAGCGCGATCTGCGCCGCGACCCCTGCACCCAGCTCATCGACTGGCACCCCGGCAGCGGCCTGCTCCCTGCGCTGCCACAGGTCAAAAGCAACAGCGGCCTCAGCCTGCCGGGCACCCGCCAGGCACTTCAGGTCCTCCAGCCCGCGCACATGGTCGATCAAACCCGGACCATCAGCAGCAAGCGGAACACGAGCCAGCAGCTTCAGGACATCCCTAATGCAAGGGGCGGCGGGTGGGATTGGAGTGGCACCAGCAGCGCACAGTTCGGCGCATTGCACCGCCTGCTGCACTGCCACCGTTCCCAAAACCGCTTCCATAACCAAAGTCTTCCACCACGGTCTGACAACCACAGCCACCCAAAAGCCCTATGTGGAAAACGGTAAAAGCACCCCCCGAAGCCGCTGTGCAGGGACGCGACGGCGGCACCCAAGGCAGGCGCCGTCGTCGGACTTCTGCCCGGGACTCTAGCCCTCCGCGATGACCGCGACACCACCTGCCGGAACTGTGCCGGAAAATGCGCCGCCCGTTAACAGTTCCGAGCCGGACGCATGAACCGAGGCTTCCGCCCGCGTGTGGTTGATGGCGAACAGGAAACCCTGCCCGTCGGCCGAACGCCTCCGAACCAACTCCACGCCGGGATCGGCGACGGCAACGGGGGAGGCCCCGGATTCAGCGAGCAACCTGTCCAAAAGGGACTCGATCCCGTCCGCGTCCGGGAACGTAGCCAGGTACCAGGCGGCCCCGGACCCCACAGCCCGGCGTGTGAGGGACGGAACCCCCTCCAACGGGTATTCGGTGAAGGTCTGCACCGCCTCCGCGCCGGCCAGATGGACATCCTCGCTCCAGATGGACGAAACGGTGCCGTCGCTCAGCTTCAGCCGGGATCCGGCCAGCAGGGGATGGAACTCCTCCACGCGCACCCCGAGGAGCTCACGGAAAGCACCGGGATATCCTCCCAGCCGCACCTGGTCCTGCATGTCCACGATCCCACTGAAATAGCTCACCAGGACCGTGGCGCCCGCGGCGGCAGCGGCGGCGATGTTGGCAGCATCGTCATCGGAGACGGCGTAGAGCGTGCACACCAGCACCAGGTGGTACCCCTCAAGGGACGCGGACGGATGCACGATGTCCACGGAGATGCCGCGCAGGACCAGGGCGCGGTGGAAGGCCCGCAGCAGGTCCAGGTACCGGACATCGATGCTGGGCTTCGAATCTATTTCACTCGCCCACCAGGCCTCGTAGTCAAAGACAATGGCAACGCGCGATTCCACGCGCGAACCGCGCACCGGCGCCAGCCGCTTCAACGCGTCCCCCAGCTCCACCACTTCGCGCCACACCCGGCTGTCGCGCCCCGCGTGCGGGACCATGGCGGAGTGGAACTTTTCGGAGCCCGCGAAGCTCTGGCGCCACTGGAAGAACATCACAGCGTCCGCGCCCCGGGCCACGTGCGCCAGGGAATTCCGGAGCATCTCCCCGGGCATCTTGGGCTGGTTGCGCGGTTGCCAGTTGACGGCCGACGTCGAGTGTTCCATGAGGATCCACGGGTCACCGCCCGCAATGCCGCGGGTAAGGTCCGCGCTGAACGCGAGTTCGATGTGCCGCTCGGGGTCCGCCGCCACCAGGTAATGGTCGTTGGCGATCACGTCCAGGTCCTTGGCCCAGTCGAAGTAGTCCATCGACTTGGTGGCGCTGGAGGCCATCAGGTTGGTGGTGCACGGAATGTCGGGTGTGACTTCACGCAGCACCGCCACCAGCTCGCGGTAGTAGTCCATCAGCGCCCAGGAGTTGAACCGCTGGAAGTCCAGCTGCTGTCCCGGATTCAGCGTGGAGGGCGCGGCGGCGGGCGGCAGGATCTCATCGAAGGAGCCGTAGTTCTGGGACCAGAACGCCGTGCCCCAGGACGCGTTGAGGGCCTGGATGGTCCCGTACCGGCGCTCCAGCCAGGCGCGGAAGGCGGCGGCGTCCTCTTCACCGTAGAACTCGGAGACGTGGCAGCCAAGTTCATTGTCCACATGCCAGAGCGCCAGGGCGGGATGGTCCTTGTACCGTTCAGCGATGGTGCGGGTGATCCCCGCGGCATAGCGGCGGTAAACGGCCGACGACGGCGTGTAGTGCCGCCGCGAGCCCGGCCCCAGCACGGTTCCGTCAGCCGCCACCGGAAGGATTTCCGGGTGTCTCCGGACCAGCCACGCCGGGGGAGCGGCGGTGGCGGTGGCCAGGGCCACTTTCACTCCGATCCCCGCGAGGTTGTCCATGACGTCGTCCAGCCAGCCGAAGTCGTACTTTCCCTCGGCCGGTTCCAGCAGGGCCCACGAGAAGATGCCGACGCTAAGGAAGTTAACGCCCGCTTCCTGCATCAGTTCCAGGTCCTCCAGCCGGACACTGGCCGGCCACTGCTCGGGGTTGTAGTCGCCGCCGAAAGCGATGCCCTGGACGTTGCTCCAGACGTTCGGTGCACTCGTGGTTTCCTGCATGGTCATGGGACTCCTTTGTCTGCTCGCGAACGGAAGGTAGCTGATGTCAGACCTTTGGAAAACGCTTGCCCAACCCTCGCACAGCAGCTATTGTATCGTTTCAGAAGCCGTGTTAGCCAGCTCACTACCTCCCCTGGTGGGCGGACCGGGCCAGCACACATCGAGCAAGGAGGCTCCCGTGATCAACAGAAGGCATTTCCTCACAACCGTGGCCGTCGGCACCGCATCCGCCGCAGCCTTGGCGGCATGCGGGAACGGGTCCAGCTCTTCCGGGCAGACCGGAACCGCCGAGAAGCCCGTGACCATCAACTACACCTGGTGGGGCAACGACGACCGCGCCGAGCGCACCCGCAAGGCCATCGCACTCTTCGAATCGAAGAACCCGGACATCAAGGTCAACGGCAACTTCACCGACTTCGCCGGCTACTGGCAGAAGCGCGCCACCGAGGCTGCCGGCGGCGGCCTGCCCGACGTCATGCAGTGGGACCTGTCCTACCTGCGCGACTACGGCCAGCGCAACCAGCTGCTGGACCTGAGCACCGTCAAGATCAACACTGAGGCGTTCGAGAAGTCACTCCTGCCGTCCGGCCAGATCAAGGGCAAGACCTACGGCATCCCCACCAGCACCAACGCCTTCGCCGTCTACTACGACCCCGCTAAGCTGGCCTCGCTGGGCATTGCCGAGCCCGACGGCAGCTGGTCCTACAAGGAATTCAACGACTTCCTGAGCCAGGTGGGCAGCAAGAGCAACGGTGCCCTCTATGGCGGCACCGACTACACCGGCGTCTGGTGGATGTTCAACATCTGGCTCCGGCAGAACAACATCCAGGCCTTCACCCCGGAGGGCAAGCTGGGCTTCAGCAAGGACGACCTGAAGAAGTGGTGGAACCTCACCGCAAGCCTGCGCGGCACGGGCGCCATCATCCCCGAGGACCGCGTCACCCAGTTGGCCCCCAAGTCCCCGTTCGGCTCCAACGCCACCGCAACAGAGGTCACCTGGGACAACTTCATGGCCGGCTACCTGGGGGACAGTGGCGCCAAGGAGCTCAAGCTCGTCCCTGTCCCGTCCGACAACCAGGACAACCTGGGACTGTTCCTCAAGCCCTCCATGCTCATGGTGGCCAGCGCCAAGACCAAGTTCAAGGACGCTGCCGCCCGGTTCATCGACTTCATGGTCAACGACCCCGAGGTGGGCCAGATCTTCAAGACCTCCCGCGGCGTTCCCGCCTCGAAGACCCAGCGTGACGGCACCACTTTCGATGGCACGGACAAGGCCGTGGTCGATTACGAGAAGTCCATCGAGAAGTACCTCAAGGACGCCCCCGAGCCGCCGATCGTCGGCTTCGGCACGCTGGAAGCCTCCTTCAAGCGCATCGCCTCGGACCTGAACTACGGCAAGCTCACCGTCGACGGTGCAACCGATGCCTGGTTCAAGGAAGCCGAAGACCTCATCAAGCAGAACGCCTGAGCAAGCATCAATGCCCGATCCAGGCTCGACTGACGGAATGAACTCGTGACTCAAAGCCCAACCCTGAGCAGGCGCTCCACGGCGCCCGCCCCCGCACAGCTTCGCAGGTCGAAGCGCAACGGGGCGGACGCCCGTGCCGGCTACACCTTCCTGCTGCCCTGGCTGCTGGGATTTATCGCCCTCACCGTAGGGCCGATGATTTCCTCGCTGTACCTGTCATTCACCAACTACAACCTGTTCGAACCGCCCAAGTGGATCGGCCTGGACAACTACACCACCCTCTTCCAGGACGAACGCTTCCTGCAGTCCGTGGGCGTGACCCTTGGCTATGTGGTCTTCGGAACCCCGCTGAAACTGGCCGCCGCATTGGCGGTGGCGATGCTGCTGAACAGCAAGCGCCGCGGCCAAGGCTTCTACCGGTCCGCGTTCTACGCCCCGTCCCTGATTGGCGCGTCCGTGTCGATCGCGATCGTATGGAAGGCGATGTTCGGCGATTCAGGCCCCGTGGACCAGGGCCTGTCCTTCTTCGGGATCAACCTCGGCGGCTGGGTGGGCAACCCCGCGATGACCATGCCGATGTTCATCCTGCTGACCGTGTGGCAGTTCGGCGCCCCGATGGTGATCTTCCTGGCCGGGCTCAAGCAGATCCCGAACGAACTGTACGAGGCGGCGTCCATGGACGGCGCCGGGCCGGTGCGGAAGTTCTTCAACATCACCTGGCCCATGCTTTCCCCGGTCATCTTCTTCAACCTGCTGATGGAGACCATCCACGCGTTCCAGATCTTTGCGTCGGCCTACATCATTTCCAACGGTGAAGGCGGCCCGGCCGGATCCACCCTCTTCTACACCCTCTACCTGTACCTGCGGGGTTTCAGCGATTTCCGGATGGGCTACGCCTCGGCCATGGCATGGCTGCTGGTCATCGTGGTCGGCATCATCACGCTGATCTTCTTCCGCACGTCCAAGTCCTGGGTCCACTACAGCGGTGATTCACGATGACAACGATGGCAACCCCCACCCATTCCGCGGGCGCCAAAGCCCCCGACTATAACCCCAAATCGGAGTCCGCCGGCGCGAAGCGGGCCAAGAGCATCATCTTCCACGCCGCGGCCCTGGTCCTTACCGCCATCGTGCTGTATCCGGGCCTGTGGATGATCGCCTCGTCCTTCAAACCGAACGCGGAAATCGGCGGGCAGAACACGTCGCTGTGGTCCAACAACTTCAGCTTCGACAATTTCGTCACGGCGATGGAAGGGATCGGCGGGGTGTCCACCCTGCAGTTCTTCACCAACTCGCTGATCCTGGCCCTCGGCGCCGTCGTCGGAACCATCCTGTCCGCGAGTGTGTCGGCCTACGCGTTCGCCCGGATCAACTTCCCCGGCCGCAGCCTGTTCTTCGGCATGATGATCGCCACCTTGCTGCTGCCCTTCCACGTGGTGATCATTCCGCAGTACATCGTGTTCCAGCAGCTGGGCCTGGTGGACACGTACGTGCCGCTGCTGATCGGCAAGTTCCTGGCGGCCGACGCGTTCTTCGTGTTCCTCATGGTCCAGTTCATGCGTGGCCTGCCGGCGGAACTGGACGAGGCGGCAAGGATCGACGGCGCCGGGCATGCCCGGATCTTCGGCTCGATCATGCTGCCGCTGATGAAGCCGGCACTGATCTCCACCTCGATCTTCTCCTTCATCTGGAGCTGGAACGACTTCCTGGGCCCGCTGCTGTACCTGAACACCCCGGACAAGTACCCGCTGCCGCTGGCCCTGCGCCTCTTCGTGGACCAGACCCAGTCCTCGGACTACGGCGCGATGATCGCCATGTCCGTCCTGGCCCTGCTCCCCGTGCTGCTCTTCTTCCTGATTTTCCAGCGCTACATCGTCGAAGGCGTCTCCACCCAGGGACTCAAGGGCTAGGGAAAAATGAAAATGAGCGTCATGGACAGCACCACACCCACCCCCGGCCACGAGCCCATCCCGGTGAACCGGTTCGCCCTGTTCTCCGAAACCCTCCTGGCGGGGGTGCTGGTGCTGGTGCTGTCCATCCCGCTCGTCACCATTCCCGCCGCCTACGCGGCCGGAACCGCCCACCTGGAGCGGCACCTCGCCGGCCGGGACGACTCCGTCCGGGGCCTGTGGAACCTCTTCAAGGCTGCCCTGCCGGGCAGCTGGAAACTCGGAATCACGACGGCGGCAGCCGGCGTCGTGATTGTCCTTAACCTTCTGCTCGCATGGGTTGGGCAACTTCCCGGCAGCCAGGTTGTGCTGCCCGCCACCCTCATCCTCGCCGCGGCCGGCGCCATCCTGCTGCTGCGCACCGCGGCCGCCTGGTCCGACGCCACCGGCTCCGGGAGCGGAGGCAAGGACACCTGGCGGGCCGCCCTGGATGCCGGCAAGTCCGTCTCCCTGCGCGACTGGACCGGCTCCCTGCTGCTGGCCGCCGCCCTGTTCTGCGCGGTGGTGTTCGTTTGGATGCTCGCAGCGTTGTTTGTCGTGGTGCCGGGAACCCTGCTCCTCGCTGCCGCCGCAGTCAAAATACGCTCCAGCCGCCAAGGCTGACCGTGCCTGCCGACCCCGCGCGCTCCGGCCTGTCCCTCCGCCCTACCGAAACCCCGCCCCGGTGGTACCACCCGCTGACCCAGCACAACTACCGGCTTTTCCTCGGCCTGCAGCTGGCAGGCAGCCTGGGTGTATGGATGCAGCGGCTGGCACAGGACTGGCTGGTGCTGCAGCTGTCCGGAAGCCCCGCTGCCGTGGGAGTGGCCGTGGCCCTGCAGTTCCTTCCCATGCTCGTCGTGGGCCCGCTCGCCGGGCTGGTGGTGGACGTGTTTCCCAAGCGCCGGATCATGATGGTGTGCCAGTCCGTCATTGTGCTGCTGGGCGTGGGCCTGGCGGCCTGGGCTGCCAGCGGCACCATTACCGTGGCGGTGGTCTACGCCAGCTGCGTCGCGCTGGGCGTCACCGCTGCCGTTGACCAGCCCACCCGGCAGGTCTTCGTGAATGAAGTGGTGGGCGACGCCGCCCTCCGTCCCGCCATCGGACTCAACAATGCCTTGTCCCAGCTGGGGGCCATGGCCGGTCCGGCGCTGGGAGGTGTCCTGATTGCGCATGCCGGCCCGCCGGCAGCTTTTGCCGCCAACGCGGTGATCGGCATTCTCGTCCTGGGGCTGATCGGTGCCATCCGGGCCCGCGAACTCCATCCAAGCACGCCTGCGGAGCGGGGGCGCGGGCAGGTACTGGCCGGCTTCCGGTACGTCAGGGAAAGACCCCGCCTGCTGCTGCTCATCCTCCTGGCCGGACTCCTCGGGGCCTTTGGCATGAACGGTCCGGTGGTTCTCGCCGCCTTCGCGGAGCGCGTGTGGCACAACGGGGTGGAAGGCTTCGGCCTGTTCAACACGGTCAGCGCCCTGGGCGCGCTGGCCGGAGCGCTCCTGGCGGCGCGGCTGGGCAGGATGGGCCGCAAGGGCATCGTGGCGGCCGCAGGTCTCTTTGGACTGTCCCAGCTGGTGGCCGCCGTCATGCCCACCCTGGTGCTGTTCGTGGCCATGCTGGCAGTAGTGGGAATTATGACGCTTCTGTTCCTGACCAGCGCGGCCACCGTGGTGCAGTTGGAGGCCGGTCCGGCTATCCGCGGCAGGGTCATGGCGCTGTACCTGCCGCTCCTGCTGGGCGGCCATGCGTTTGGCGGGCTGCTGGCGGGCTGGCTCACGGAGCAGTTCGGCGTGCGGACCGGCCTGGTGGTGACGGGGAGCCTGGGCATGCTCTCCGCGGCCGTCATCGGGGTGCTGCTGTGGTGGCATGGCCGGCGCCGGCAGGAAGCAGCCAGGCAGGCGTGAGGGCCGGCCGGCCCGCACCCCTCAGGAAGCGGGCAATTCGAAGGCTTCCGGCCCAGCCACGGCCCAGGACAGTCCCAGCTCGCTGAAGGTGGCGTGCTCCCGGCCCGCACGCTCCAGGGCCGCTTCGATGTCGATGACGACGGCGTGCGCGGTCCCGCCTTCGCCTTCCCACCGGATGGCGGCGGGATCGATGGGCGTGGGTGGCGGCGCCGTGCGAATGGCTTCGAGCACCAGCATGAAAGCGCCGCTGTCCACGAGCGGGCTGATGAGCGGCTCACCGCCGTTCCGGTGCGCGAGCAGGTTTTCGGTGAGGTCGTCGCGGCCGTACGCCTGCTCGGAGCGGCCTGACGGCGTCTCGACGCTGAGCCGGTCCTCCGTGTAGTGGAAGACAGCGGTCCCGGTGGAGCCCTGCAGGGTGATGTACGGCTCCACCGACTCAGCGGCGCAGACGGTCAGGGCGCAGGTGATGGGCAGGCCGGCGGCGGTCCGGATGCGGATCACTGATGTATCGTCCGATTCGATGTCGTTGGCCCGGTACAGTTCCGTCTCCACGGACGCCAGGTCCGCCGTGGTGCGCGCGCCCGCGATGCGCAAAGCCGTGGCCACGGCGTGCGCCAGCGGGTTGGTGGCAACACCGTCCACCACGTCCACGCCGTCGATGCTGCGCTTCCCGGCCCAGCGGGACCGCTTGTAGTAGGCCTTGTCCCGAACCCACCGGCCGGTGGCGGAAATGCCCTGCAGCGTTCCGATGGTGCCGGCCGCGAGGAGGTCCTCGATGGCCCTAAGCGCATGCGAGCCCAGGCTTTGGAAGCCGATCTGCACGCTCCGGCCTGAGGCCGCGGCGGCATCGCACAGGCGGCGGAAGTCGGCCAGGGACGCCACGGGAGGCTTTTCCAGGTAGAGGTCGGCGTCCGCGGCAAGTGCCGCCAGCGCCAGCGGCGCGTGGGACTGGATGGGCGTGGCCACGATGACCAGATCCAGCTGGTCCGTCCCGGCGAGCAGTTCGGCAAGGCCCGGGAAAACGGCTGACGACGGCGGCAGCGAGCCGGGCGCCGGTGGGGTGGGGTCGGCCACCGCCACGAGTTCGACGGCGGCGGCAGCCTGGAGGCGCTCAAGGTTCCGCAGGTGGTGGGCGCCGAAGCCGTGCACCCCCACGAGTGCCACCCGCGATGCGGTGCTGCTCGAAGCGCCCGCTGCGCTGGTAGCTTCAGTTGCGGTTCCCATGGTCCTCCAGTCTGTCCGGCAGGCGCCGGCGGCCTCGCGGATGCGCCGCCGCAAAGGCGGCGGCAAACGCTTTCCATCATTCAGTGTGCGGCATGAAGCGCGGCGAAGTCCAGAAGTGTAACGATTCAAAAAATGCCTTGACCCACTGTCGGCTTGGCGCTAGATTTTCGAGAAACCGATTACCAGCGTGATGCGGACCGCTTTCCGCTTCGCCTCTGCAACGATGGAGAAGAGAAGGGAGCCGTGCATGCTGTCCGGAACCTTGAGCGCCCGCGCCTATTCGTTCTTTGACACCCTGGCCTGGATTGCCTGCCTGAACCTGCTGTGGATCGCCTTCACCCTCCTGGGCGTGGGTGTCCTGGGTGCAGGACCCGCCACGGCCGCGGCGCAGATCCTGGTGCGGAAACGCGCCTCCGGAGAGGCCGCGCCCCTGCTGCGGAGTTTCGCCGCCGCGTACTTCCGGAACTTCGGCAGGGCCAACATCCTGGCCCTGCCGGTGTTGGCGGTGGCCGCGGTGCTTGTCCTGAACTGGAATTACTTTTCGGCCGGTGCGGGCGTGTTGCCGCAGCTGCTGGCGGCGGGGATCTTTGTATCGGCGATCTTCCTGGCCGGGGCCGCCTGCTACCTGTTTCCCATGTACGCCCGGTACGAGCTGCCGCTGGCCCGGTACCTGCTGATGTCCCCGCGCTTTGCCGTGCGCCACCTCGCGGGGACCGTTATCCTGCTGTTTGTTTCCGGCGCAGTGTTGTATGCCAGCAGCGTTCTCCCGGGGCTCATCCCGTTCTTCAGTGTTGGCGCCTGGCTCTTCCTCACGGGCTGGCTTTGCGACCGCTTCTTCACGGCAAATGACGAATCCGTCGCTGCGGCCGCGGGGCTGGATCCTGAAGTGCTGGACCGGCAACCCGTGCTGCGCGGGGCCTCTGCCGCCTGACCATCGCAGCCCGACCCGCCCTGCGTGGGGACGATGCTGCCCCAATGTGTGTGAAACGTATCAAAAAGGAGGGCCTGGGGCCCTTCTGAACCCCAACGAAGTGGAAAAGGAACAACCATGACCCGCAGGAACCTCACCCTGGCCGCCGCCGTCGTCACCGCTGCAGCCCTGTCCCTCACGGCCTGCAGCAGTGGGGAAGCGCCGGCCGCGGAGCTTACCTCCGTGTCCATCATGGCGCCCTTCCTGGAGGCGCAGCCGCCCAGCGCCGACGGCGCCGTCCAGAAGAAGCTGGAGGAGCTCACCGGCAAGGACGTCAACATCACCTGGGCACCGAACGCCTCCTACGAGGACAAGACCAATATCACCCTGGCGGGGTCGGACATCCCGCAGATCATGGTCATCCAGGGCAAGAGCCCCGGCTTCGTCAAGAACGCCAGGGCCGGTGCCTTCTGGGACCTGACCGGCAAGCTGGACAAGTACCCCAACCTCAAGACCACGTTCCCGGACATCCAGCAGAACGCCAGCGTCAACGGCAAGGTGTACGGGGTGTTCCGCGGCCGCTCTCCGATGCGTGCTGCCGTGATGTTCCGGCAGGACTGGCTCGACAAGCTGGGCCTTCAGCCGCCCAAGACCACGGAGGACCTCTACAAGGTGGCCAAGGCCTTCACCGAGCAGGACCCGGACGGCAACGGCCAGAACGACACCTGGGGCATCACCATTCCCAAGTGGGGGGCCCTGGGCACCAACAGCCCCTACGACCTCATCGAGGAGTGGTACGGCACGGGGAACCGGTGGACCGAGAAGGACGGAAAGCTCGTCCCAAGCTTCGAAACGGACGAGTTCCTGGAAGCCAACCGCTTCGTCAAGAAGATGGTGGACGAGAAACTGATCAACCCGGACTTCGCCACGTTCGACCCCACCAAGTGGAACGAGCCGTTCCTCAATGGCAAAGGCGGCATCATTGTCGACGTCGATTCCCGCGTGAGCGTCCTGATCAACCTGTTCAAGCAGGCGGACCCGAACAACTTCCAGAACAAGGTGGGCTTCGTGGGCAACCTCGAGGGGCCTGACGGCGAACTGCACGCCCACCCCACCGACGGCTACTCCGGCTTCCTGGCCATCCCCAAGTCCAGCGTCCGCACCGAAGCTGAGCTGGACAAGGTGCTGCAATTCCTGGACACCATGAACGGCAAGGACGTCGCAGTCCTGCTGAACAACGGCATCGAAAACGTCAACTTCACGGTGCAGGACGGCAAGGCCGCCACCATCAAGCCCGAAACCGCGGAAGGCAAGGCGGTCAGCACCGACATCAAGAGCTACGCACAGCTGGGCATGAACGTGGCCGGAAACAACTTCTACCCGGTCAAGCAGCCCACGGAGTACGAGCAGCAGGTCTTCGATAAGCGCACCACGGTGATGGCCGAAGACCTCAAGAGTGCCGTCTACAACCCCGCCGCCCCCTACGTGTCCGAAACCTACGTTGCCAAGGGTGCGCAACTGGACAACATCGTGGCCGACGCCCGGATCAAGTACCTCGCGGGCCAGATCGACGAGCAGGGCCTCAAGGACGCCATCCGGCTCTGGAACACCAGCGGCGGCGAAAAGGTCAAGGAAGAGATCAACAAGCTGTGGCAGGACAACAAATAAATGGCAGCCCCTGTCATTGAGGCCCGTGCCGGGGAGCAGGTTCGCAGGGGCGCGCCTGCTCCCCGGAACCGGGGCAAGTTCTCCGTCCACTTCGCGCACTACAAGTGGCTGTACCTGCTGCTGTTGCCGGGTGTGGTGTACTTCGCGGTGTTCCGCTACGCCCCGATGTACGGCGTCACCATTGCGTTCAAGGACTACGTCCCGTTCCTCGGAGTGAACGGCAGCCCCTGGGTGGGTTTCCAGAACTTCCAGGACTTCTTCTCCAACCCGGACTTCCCCCGGCTGCTGGGCAACACCCTGATCCTTGCATTCCTGAACCTGGGCATCGCCTTTCCGCTGACCATCATCCTGGCGCTGCTGCTCAACGAGGTCCGCTTGTCCGTCCTCAAGCGCACCGTCCAGACGCTCGTGTACATCCCGCACTTCTTGTCCTGGACCATCGTGGCGTCGCTGAGCTTCCTGATGTTCGCCCTGGACATCGGCCCGCTGTTCCAATTCCTGAACGGCGTGATGGGAACCCACATCGACTTTCTGTCCGACCCCGCCTGGTTCCGGCCACTGATCGTGCTGCAGGAAATCTGGAAGAACACCGGCTGGGGCACCATCATCTTCCTCGCGGCACTGGCCACGGTGGACCAGGACCAGTACGAGGCGGCGATTATCGACGGCGCCGGCCGGTTCCGGCGGGTCTGGCACATCACCCTCCCCGGGATCCGGTCCACCATCATCGTGATGCTGATCCTGGCCATCGGGCAGATGCTCAACACCGGGTTCGAGCAGATCTACCTGATGACCAACGCCCTGAACCGCGACGTGGCCGACGTTTTCGATACCTACGTCTACTTCGTGGGCATCACCCAGGGCGCCTACAGCTACTCAACCGCGGTGGGCCTGTTCAAATCCGTGGTGGGCATCGTTCTGATCTTCGGCACGAACTGGCTGGCCAAGCGATTCAACCAGAGCGGACTGTTCTAGCCATGAAAATCCACAACACCACCGGCGGCCGCATCTTCGACGCCGCCAACTACGTCTTCCTGTCGCTGCTGGGCATCGTCACCCTGCTGCCGTTCGTCTACGTCTTCGCCGGTTCCTTCGCCACGGAGGCCGAAATAACCAGCCGCGCGTTTTTCGTCTGGCCCGAACAGTTCACCCTGGGCGCCTACGAGTACATCTTCTCCACCCCGGCTTTCATTCGGGCGCTGGTCACCACGGTCCTGGTCACCGCCGTGGGCACGCTGGTCCAGCTGGCCTTCACGGTGACCATGGCCTACCCGCTGGCCAAGAAGACGCTGCGCGGACGCCAGGTCATCCTGTCCCTGGTGGTCTTCGCCATGGTTTTCTCCGGCGGCATGATCCCCACGTTCCTGCTGGTCAAGGACCTGGGCCTGCTGAACTCCTACTGGGCACTGGTCCTGCCGGCGGCCATCAACCCGTTCAGCCTGATCATCATCAAGAACTTCTTCCAGGAGCTCCCTGCCGAACTGGAAGAGTCCGCCAAGATGGACGGTGCCACCGAGATCGGCATCCTGTGGCGGATCCTGCTGCCGCTGTCCAAACCGGTCCTGGCCACCTTTGCCCTGTTCTATGCGGTGGGCATCTGGAACGACTTCATGTCACCCCTGCTGTACCTGTCCGACAACTCCAAGTGGACCCTGCAGATGTACCTGCGCCAGGTCACCGCCGCCTCGGACCTGCTGGGCACCGGCAACGTGGATCCGAACTACATCCCGCCGGAACAGGGCATCAAGTTCGCCGTGATCGTGGTGGCCACCCTGCCCATCCTCATCTTCTACCCCTTCCTGCAAAAGCACTTTGCCAAGGGCATGCTCATCGGCTCCGTCAAGGGCTGACCACGTATTCGAGGAGGAAGCGCATGAAAATCCTGCTGGCCGGAGATTCCACGGTGGCAAACTGCCCCACGTCCGAGTACCCGATGAGCGGCTGGGGAGCGCAGCTGGCGCCCCGCACCTACCGGTGGGGCACCGTGCACAACGTCGCCAAAGGGGGAGCGAGTACCGAATCCTTCCGGGACGAGGGGCTGTGGGCGGCCCTGCTGGGAATAGCGGGCCCGGATGACCTTGTCCTGATCCAGTTCGGCCACAACGACCAAAAAAGGCAGCACCTCGCGGCGCGCACGGGTTACGCAGCCAACCTGCGCACCATGGTGGGCGACGTGCGCTCGGCGGGCGCAACCCCGGTGCTGTGCACTTCGGTGGAGCGCCGGCATTTCCTGGACTCGCCGTCGTCGGGCGCTGCTGCCGGTGAAGCAGGACTGGAGGCGAGCCTTGACGACTATCCCGACGTGGTCCGCGAGCTCGGCCTGGAGCTGGCGGTCCCGGTCATCGACCTTAATGCCTGGACGCGGGAGCTCTACCTGCGGCTGGGGACGGAGGACTCCAAGGCGCTGTTCTGCCACTTCGAGCCGGGGGAGCACGCGCACTGGCCCGACGGGCTGGCCGACAATACGCACTTCTCACAGGAGGGCACCGCGCTGGTGGCAGGGGAGGTGGCGCGGCAGCTTGAACAGCTGGGCTACGGCCCGCAGCATCAGCTGGCGGGTACGACGGCGGGACGCGGCTAGGTGGGAAACGTCCTGTACCGCAACGCCCTGGCAGGCCCGGCGGACGTCGCCGCCTGGGTGGCCGAGGGGCCGCTTCGCCTGGGCAGCCACGCGGACGCCCTCGAACTCTCCGGCGCCCTGGATGATGCGGAATGTGGCGACCATGCGCACTGGACCTTCTGGTGCCCGGAGGAGTTCCCCGACCGCATCCGCATCAGCTGGGAGTTCCTGCCCCTTGCCGAGCCCGGCCTGGCCATGCTGTTCTTCGCTGCCTCCGGGCACGGGGGACTGGACCTCTTCAGCCCGGAGCTCGCGCCAAGGACGGGCTATTACCCGCAGTACCACTCCGGCGACATCGACGCCCTGCACGTCTCCTACTTCCGGCACAAGTACCGGTCCGAGCGCGCGTTCCGGACCTGCAACCTGCGCAAGAGTGCGGGATTCGACCTGGTTGCCCAGGGTGCCGACCCGCTGCCGCCGGCAGAAGACGCGGCGGACTTCTACCGGCTGGAGACGGTGAAGGACGGTTCGCGGGTTGCCTTCGCCATCAACGGGTTGCAGCTGTTCATGTGGGATGATCCCTCGGACAAGGTCCTGGGCGGCGGCCGGATCGGGTTCCGCCAGATGGCCCCCCTGCGGGCGGCGTACCGCAACCTGGTGGTGGAAGAGCTTTAACGCAGCGGCGGGCGGCCCGGATGGACCGCCCGCCGCTGTTACGCGGAAACTAGAGCCCCAGGAGGCGGTTGAGCAGGTTGGCCAGGCCGCTCAGTCCGGTCCCGCCGTCCAGGAGTCCGGTTACGGCGCAGAGGAGGTTTCCCACCAGCTTGCCCGCGCCGGACTGGGCCACGATGTCCAACACCACCTGGTTCAGATCGACGTTGAGGCCGAGGACGTCCAGGTGCAGCGGTCCGAGGACCAGGTTGACCACGTCGCAACCGCCCCCGGACGCCATGGTGTTGGGTGCAGCGGCCGCCGTGGTCGTCACCGTCTGGCTGACCGGAGTGGCCACACCCGCCAGGTCGGTGAAGGTGCCTTCAACCAGCCCCGTGACGGTCAGTTGGCCGTCCTGCACGTCGAATCCGGACGGGGTGAATGAACCCACGAAGGTACCCACGCCGTCGATGGTCTGGTTGATTGTTGCCGTGACATTGGCAACCTGTGAAGACGACTGGGAAGCCACGGTGGGAGCCGTAGGTGTGGCTGCCGTCGCAGGGCCTGCCATGCCAAAGAGCATGGCCCCGGACAGGGAAATAGCTGTGACTGTTGCTGAGACCTTGGTACGCATGTTGGTTTGTTCCTCTCAGCGCCGGATAACGGCGCATGAACCCCCCGGTGCTCCGCCCCCATAGGGAGCGCCGGCGGAACTGTTCCTTGCAGATGCAGCCCTGACGGGCCGCGACGCGCGGCGCTGGAAGGTGATCCAGGCCACTGGCACGCCGTCCAACCTAATAGTAAGCATGCTGATTAGTCAAACTGCCCGACGGTGCAGTTGCCGGCCGGTGCGCGCATCCGCAGGCGTTGGGGCAAGATAGGAAGGCACTAACTGCCCACTGGAGGGAGGCAGGGTTTGAAACCCATAATTGTCGACGGCGGCAAGGGAACTGTGGAGTTGCGTCCCGATGGCGTCATCCACTTGGTGTGGGAGCCGAGGGTCCGGATCGAGAAGGAGGACGCGCAGGCGGCGATGGCTGCGGTGAACCGGATCGCCGGGGGCGGCACCTATCCGATGCTCGTGGACATGGCCACAACCGAGAGCGTCAGCATCCAGGCCCGGTCGGTGTTCTCCATTCCGTGTGCGGCCAACCGCATTGCCCTGCTTGGGGCCAGCCCGGTGGACCGGATCCTCGCGAACTTCTTCCTGGGCGTCCATGTACCGCCATGTCCCACCCGCTTCTTCACCTCGCGGGACGACTCCATGAAATGGCTCCAGCAGACCGCGACCTGACCGCCGGCCCTGGCCGTCCCCCGGATACCGTCAGCCCTCGCCCGGTGTGGCGGTACTCTGCCGGACCACCAGTTCCGGCGTGAACACCACCGCGCGGTGGACGGGGTTCCTGGATTCGACTTCCTCCGAGAGCAGCTCGATGGCGGTGCGGCCCAGCAGTTCCGTTGGCTGGCGGATTGAGGACAGTGGAACGACGGCGGAGACGGCGAAGTCGATGTCGTCATACCCGATCAGTGCCACGTCCTCGGGGATCCGGAACGTGTGGGTCATGGTCAGGGACTGCATGACGCCAAGGGCCAGGAGGTCGTTGGCGCAGAAGATCCCGTCCGGCAGCTCCGCCCTGCCGCGTTCCACCAGCATGTCGCCCACGCTGCGTCCGGCAAGGACCGTCTGGCCCGCCGAATCGAGCACCTCGAGCGTGGCATCCGGTTCTTCCTTGACGGCCCGCTCGGCGCCTTGGAGGCGGTCCGCCACCTGCCGGATGGAGGTGGGCCCGCCCACGAAGGCGAGTCGGCGGCGGCCGGTGTCCAGCAGGTGCCGGGCGGCGAGGTACCCGCCGGCGTCGTCATCCACTGCCACGGAACTGAACTTCGACTCGTCGGCCAGCCGGTCCACCAGCACGGTGGGAACCCCGCGCTCGCGGAGGAGGTCCAGCCGCTCGGTGACGTCACCCACCGGGGAGATCAGCAGTCCCTGCACCCGCTGTTCCTGGAAGAGATCGATGTAGTTGGCCTCCCGGCCGGCATCATGGCCGCTGTCGCCCAGCAGGACCGCGCTGCCCTGCAGGGCGGCGGCATCCTCGGCCGCCCGCACCACGGAGGTAAAGAAGGGGTTCCCCACGTCCAGGACGATCAGGCCAATGGTGCGGGAGTGGCCCGCGCGGAGCTGGCGGGCGGCGTCGTTGCGGACAAAGCCGAGCTCATCGATGGCGCGGAGGACCCGTTCCTTGGTGCGCTGGGATACCCGGTCCGGGTAGTTCAGGACGTTCGACACGGTTCCCACGGCGACGCTCGCGTGGTTGGCCACGTCCTTGATGCTGGCTGTCCGATTCATGATTCTCCGCGCTTGCTCTGCCGGCTGCAGTAGTTTCCCGGGTGGGTACTAAAAGTTTCTGCCATTGCTTGACACCTGCTCAAATCCAAGAGTACGTTGAATCGTACCAATGAAACGATTCAAAACTTCGGAAGTTCAAATTCGGAAGTTTCAAAAGAGGAGTCCCGATGAGGGTGTGTTTCCGTTCCTCGGTCCAGCCTGCGCTGATCGACGAGTACCGGCGCCGGCACGCGGCCGTGTGGCCGGAGATGCTGCAGGCGCTCAAGGACGCCGGGTGGAACAACTACTCGCTGTTCCTGGCACCGGACGGGCTCCTGGTGGGTTACGTGGAGTGCGACGACTTCGACTCCGCCCGTGCCCGGATGGCATTGACGGAGGTCAACGCCCGGTGGCAGGCGGAAATGGCATCTCTGTTCGAAAACACAGAAGACCCAGGGCAGGCGCCCGACGAAGGGTTCCAGGTCCTCGAGGAAGTCTTCAACCTGGACAGCCAACTGGCAGCGGCCGGTTCCCACTAACAACAGCAGTACGCTCCAGCAGCGGGGCAGCAACCAGACCTTTAGACACCGGAAAGAACCATCATGAACGACGTAGCAACGGCGCTGGGCAGGCTCGAAGAGCTCGCCATCGAGGTCCCTTCGTGGGCCTATGGAAATTCAGGCACCCGGTTCAAGGTGTTCGGCACTCCCGGCACGCCGCGGACGGTCCAGGAGAAGCTGGCCGACGCCGCCAAGGTCCACGAGCTGACCGGCCTGGCTCCCACCGTGGCCCTGCATATCCCGTGGGACAAGGTTGAAGACTACGCCGCCCTGAAGGATTACGCGGCGGGCCTGGGCGTGGGCCTGGGCACCATCAACTCCAACACCTTCCAGGACGACGAGTACAAGTTCGGTTCCCTGACCTCGTCCAACGAGGCCGTCCGGCGCCGGGCCATCGACCACCACCTGGACTGCATCGAGATCATGCACGCCACAGGATCCAGGGACCTGAAGGTGTGGCTGGCAGACGGCACGAACTACCCGGGCCAGGACGACATGCGCGGCCGCCAGGACCGCCTGTCCGAGTCGCTGCAGGAGATCTACGCCGCGCTGGGGGATGATCAGCGGCTGGTGCTGGAGTACAAGTTCTTCGAGCCGGCTTTCTACCACACCGATGTTCCGGACTGGGGCACCTCCTACGCCCAGACCCTGGCGCTGGGGGAGAAGGCGTTCGTCTGCCTTGACACCGGGCACCACGCCCCGGGCACCAATATCGAGTTCATCGTGATGCAGCTGCTGCGCCTGGGCAAGCTGGGGTCCTTCGATTTCAACTCCCGCTTCTACGCCGACGACGACCTTATTGTGGGTGCCGCCGATCCGTTCCAGCTCTTCCGCATCATGCACGAGGTGATCAGGGGCGGCGGGTTCGGCAAGGATTCAGGCGTCGCTCTGATGCTGGACCAGTGCCACAACCTCGAGGAAAAGATCCCGGGCCAGATCCGCTCCGTGCTCAACGTGCAGGAAATGACCGCCCGCGCCCTGCTCGTGGACACCGCAGCCCTGAACGAGGCCCAGCGCGCCGGAGATGTCCTTGCGGCCAATGCCATTTTCAACGACGCGTTCTACACCGACGTCCGCCCGGTCCTGGCCGAGTGGCGTGAATCCCGCGGCCTGCCCGCGGACCCGATCGCTGCCTTCAAGGCCAGCGGCTACCAGAAGAAGATCAACGAGGACCGCGTGGGCGGCCAGCAAGCCGGATGGGGCGCCTGATTAGTGATGACGAACAAGACTGTTGAAGACCTGATTTCCCGTTCCAACCGCCTGGGTGCGGACAAGCGGAACACCAACTTCGCCGGCGGCAACACCTCGGCCAAGGGCATGGCAAAGGATCCCGTGACGGGCGAGGATGTCCAACTGCTGTGGGTCAAGGGCTCCGGCGGGGACCTCGGCACGTTGAAGGCCGGGAACCTGGCGGTCCTGCGGCTGGACCGGCTGAACGCGCTGAAGAACGTGTACCCGGGCGTCGAGCGCGAAGACGAGATGGTGGCTGCGTTCGATTACTGCCTGCACGGCAAGGGCGGCGCCGCCCCCTCCATTGACACTGCCATGCACGGGCTGGTGGACGCCGCGCATGTGGACCACCTGCACCCGGACTCCGGCATTGCCATTGCGACGGCGGCGGACGGCGAGGCGCTGACCACCAAGATCTTCGGTAACAAGGTGGTGTGGGTCCCCTGGCGCCGTCCCGGGTTCCAGCTGGGCCTGGACATCGCCGCGATCAAGGACGCCAACCCCCAGGCCATCGGCACCATCCTGGGCGGCCATGGCATTACGGCCTGGGGTGCCACCAGCGAAGAGGCGGAGCAGAACTCGCTGTGGATCATCGACCAAGCCGAGAAGTACATCCGCGAGAACGGCAAGGCCGAGCCCTTCGGGGCCACGCTGCCCGGCTACGGTGCCCTGCCGGAAGCCGAGCGACGCGCCAAGGCCGCAGCACTGGCACCGGTGATCCGCGGCCTGGCCTCCACGGACAAGCCGCAGCTGGGGCACTTCAGCGATGACGCCGTCGTCCTTGATTTCCTGGAATCCGCGGAGCATCCCCGCCTGGGCGCGCTGGGGACCTCCTGCCCGGACCACTTCCTGCGCACCAAGGTCAAGCCGCTGATCCTGGACCTGCCCGCGGACGCGTCCGTCGAGGACTGCATTGCGCGGCTGCAGGAGCTGCACGCGGATTACCGCGAGGACTACCAGGCGTACTACGACCGCCACGCAGATGCTGACAGCCCTGCCCTGCGCGGCGCTGATCCGGCCATCGTCCTGGTCCCGGGCGTGGGCATGTTCTCCTTCGGCAAGGACAAGCAGACCGCCCGGGTTGCCGGTGAGTTCTACCTCAACGCCATCAACGTGATGCGCGGTGCCGAGGCCATCTCCACCTACGCCCCGATCGAGGAATCCGAGAAGTTCCGGATCGAGTACTGGGCGCTGGAGGAGGCCAAGCTGGCCCGGATGCCCAAGGCGAAGTCGCACGCCACCCGGATCGCGCTGGTGACCGGTGCGGCCTCTGGGATCGGCAAGGCCATCGCCACCCGCCTCGCCGCGGAAGGCGCCTGCGTGGTCATCGCCGACCTGAACCTGGAAAACGCCCAGAAGGTCGCCGAGGAACTCGGCGGACCCGACGTCGCTGTAGGTGTCCAGGCCGACGTCACGGACGAAGCCCAGGTCGCGGCCGCGATGGACGCCGCCGTCCTGGCGTTCGGCGGCGTGGACCTGGTGGTCAACAACGCCGGCCTGTCCATCTCCAAGCCGCTGCTGGAAACCACCGAAAAGGACTGGGACCTGCAGCACAACGTCATGGCCAAGGGCTCGTTCCTGGTGGCGAAGGCCGCCGCGAAGGTCATGATCGCCCAGGGCCTGGGCGGGGACATCATCTACATCTCCTCCAAGAACTCCGTGTTCGCCGGCCCCAACAACATCGCCTACTCCGCCACCAAGGCGGACCAGGCCCACCAGGTCCGGCTGCTCGCCGCCGAACTGGGCGAGCACGGTATCCGCGTCAACGGCATCAACCCCGACGGCGTGGTCCGCGGGTCCGGCATCTTCGCCGGCGGCTGGGGCGCCAAGCGCGCCGCCGTGTACGGCGTGGACGAGGAAAAACTGGGCGAGTACTACGCCCAGCGCACCCTGCTCAAGCGCGAGGTCCTGCCCGAGCACGTCGCCAACGCCGCCGCCGTCCTCACCAGCAACGAACTGTCCCACACCACCGGCCTGCACATCCCCGTGGACGCCGGAGTGGCCGCAGCCTTCCTGCGGTGAGCGCCCAGGTTTCAGGTGCCGACGGCGGCGTGCCCACCCTGGGCGTGTTCGCCGCCGTCGACATCGGCGCCTCCTCCGGCCGGGTCATGCTGGGCCGGGTCACAGGAGCAGGTGTCCAGCTCGAGGTGGTGCACCGCTTCCCCAACGGGGTGGTGGAGCTCGACGGCGGCCTCCGCTGGGACTTCGACGCCCTGTTCGTGGAGGTGCTTGAGGGCCTCCGCGCAGCGGCTACGATCGCCGCGTTGCAGGGCGAAAAGATCGCCAGCATCGGCATCGACACCTGGGCCGTGGACTACGGGCTGGTGGACCGCTCGGGGACGCTGGTGGCCCAGCCCTTCAGCTACCGGGATGACCGCAGCCGTGCCGCCGTCGAACCCGTCCACCGGAAGCTGGACCCGGCACGCCTCTACCGGACCACGGGCCTACAGTTCCTGCAGTTCAACACCATCTACCAGCTGGCCACCGAGCAGGACCTGGACGGACTCCAGGCGCTGCTCATCCCGGACCTGATCGCGTTCCTCCTGACCGGTGTCCGCCGCACCGAGGCCACCAATGCCTCCACCACGGGCCTCTTCGACGCTGTGGCGGGGGAGTGGGCCACCGAATTCTTTGCCGCCCTCGGGCTGCGCAGGAACCTGTTCCCGCCGCTCATCCAGCCCGGGGAAACCTACGGGAACCTGCTGGCGGAGATCGCCACCGCCGTCGGGCTGCCCCGCGAAACCACCGTGGTGGCCGTGGGCTCCCACGACACCGCCTCGGCCGTCGCCGCCGTGCCTGCCACGGCAGGCGACGGCGGGGAGGACTTCGCCTACATCTCCTCGGGCACCTGGTCCCTGGTGGGCCTGGAGCTCAATCATCCGGTCCTCACCGAGGCCAGCCGCGAGGCGAACTTCACCAACGAACGCGGCGTGGACGGCACCATCCGCTACCTGCGCAACGTGGGGGGCCTCTGGCTTCTCAGTGAGTGCCAGCGCAGCTGGGCGCAGGAAGGGTTCCGGCCCGGGCTGACCGCACTGCTCACCGCCGCCGGAGCGCTGCCACCGGGCGGCCCCCAGATCAACCCGGACGATCCGTACTTCATTGCCCCGGACAACATGCCGGAGCGCATCCGCGCGGCTGTCCGCCGCACCGGCGACGTCCTGCCCAACGATCCCGCGGCCATCACCCGCTGCATCATGGACAGCCTCGCCACCGCGTACGCCAGGACCATCAGCGCCGCGGAATGCCTCGCCGGCCGTCGGGCGGACGTGGTGCACGTAGTGGGCGGTGGCTCGCAGAACACCCTGCTCTGCCAGCTCACCGCCAACGCAACAGGCAAACCCGTCATCGCCGGGCCGGTCGAAGCCACCGCACTGGGCAACGTCCTGGTCCAGGCCCGGGCCGCCGGTGCTGCCGCCGGCGGGCTGCCGCAGTTGCGCGCCATCATCGGTGCAGGAACCAGCCTCCGCCGGTACGAACCCTGGACCTGACCGCTTGCTGAACCTGCAGTAGGCTGCAGGCAAGCGGCGAACACCCATAGAACGGACTTTCGATGCCCCTCTTCGACCTTCCCCTGGCCCAGCTGCGCAGCTACACCTCCGAGGTCACGCCGCCGGAGGACCTGGGCGCGTTCTGGGATGCCACGGTCGCGGAGGCCCGCGCGTTCCCGCTGGACGCGTCCTTTGAGCCGGTGGAGAACTACCTCACAGTGATCGAAAGCTACGATGTCACCTTCGCAGGTTACGGCGGGGCGCCGGTCAAGGGATGGCTGCATCTTCCGGCCAACCGGGAAGCAGGGGCCCCGCTTCCCGTGGTGGTGAACTACATCGGCTACTCCGGCGGCCGCGGCGTGGTCAACCAGGACACGCGCTGGGCGCAGGCCGGGTACGCGCACTTCATCATGGACACCCGCGGCCAGGGGTACGGCTTCACCCTGGGGGAGACGCCGGATCCGCACCCTTCCGCCGGGGACGTGGCGCACGCAGGCCTGATGACCAGGGGCATCGCCAGCAGGGAGGAGTACTACTACCGGCGCGTCTACGTGGACGCTTTCCGCGCCGTTGAAGCCGCACAGGCCCATCCCGCCGTCGATCCCGCCAAGGTGGTGCTGGCCGGCGTCAGCCAGGGCGGCGGCCTGGTGGTGGCCACCGCGGGGCTCGCTGCGGGACGGCTCGACGGCGTCATCGCCGCGCTGCCCGACGTCCCGTTCCTGCAGGACTTCCCCCGCGCCATCGACATCACCCCGCGCGGGCCCTACCCGGAGATCGCCCAGTTCCTGGCCCGGCACCGGGAACGCTACGAGCCCGCGCTCGAGGTCCTGCGCTATTTCGACGGCGTCAACCTGGCCCGGTACGCCACGGCGCCGGCGCTGTACTCGGCGGCGCTGATGGACGACATCTGCCCGGCATCCACGGTGTTTGCCAGTTTCAACGCCTACGGGGCGGGGACGTCCGCCGCGTCCGCCACGGGAGCCGCCAAGGAGATCGAGGTGTACCGGTTCAACAACCACGAGGGCGGCCAGGAGCACCACTGGATCCGGCAGCTGCAGTTCCTGCGCAAGCTTCTGGGGTAAGCGGCGGAGGTGAAACCGAAGCTTGTTCGCAGCTCCTTGCCTTGTGGCTCTGGAACTGCGTACAAGCCCGGGACGAAATGTGACGGCACCTGATTTTGCGGCGGCGCCAGCCGGGGTTATGGTCTCTTCCATGACTAACCGTTGGTATGCGTATTTTTCGTTGGCTCTGGAGGGGCCCGCGTCTAACTGACACGCATCCAACTTTCCTTCAGAGCCAACAGGGCAGAGATGATTCTCTGCCCTTCGCCGTTTCTCCGGCGGGTTCTGAAATCCGGGCCCGCTTCCCATCTGGAACAGGACCCGAACATGAGCACCGCAACAGCAGCCGCACCATCCACGTCCAACCTGCGCGTCAGCGAATTCACCGCGCTGCCCACGCCTTCCGAGCTTCTCGCCGAGCTGCCCCTGGACGCCCGGGCCGCGGCCGTCGTCGAACGCGGACGCGACGAAGTCCGCGCCATCATGGACGGCGTGGATGACCGACTGCTGGTCATCGTCGGGCCTTGCTCCATCCACGATCCCAAGGCCGGCCTGGAGTACGCCCGCCGGCTGGTCAGCCAGGCCGAGAAGCACAGGGAAGACCTGCTGATCGTCATGCGGACCTACTTCGAAAAGCCCCGTACCACCGTGGGCTGGAAGGGCCTGATCAACGATCCGCGGCTGGACGGCAGCCACGACATGGTCACCGGCCTGCGCACCGCCCGCCACTTCCTGCAGCAGGTCACGGCCCTGGGGCTGCCCACGGCCACCGAGTTCCTGGAGCCGATCAGCCCGCAGTACATGGCCGACCTGATCTCCTGGGGCGCCATTGGCGCCCGCACCACCGAGAGCCAGATCCACCGGCAGCTGGCCTCTGGCCTCTCCATGCCCATCGGCTTCAAGAACGGGACCGACGGCGGCCTGCAGGTTGCGATCGACGCCTGCGGTGCCGCCGCGGCCGCCCAGGCCTTCCTGGGGATCGACGGCGACGGCAGGGCCGCGCTGGTGTCCACCGCCGGAAACCCCGACACACACGTCATCCTCCGCGGCGGCCGCAAGGGACCCAACTACTCGCCTGCCGACGTCGACAAGGCCTCCGGCGAGCTGGCCGGCAAGGGCCTAAACCCGCGCCTGATCGTTGACGCCAGCCACGCCAACAGCGGCAAGAGCCACCACAGGCAGGCGGAAGTTGCCCTCGAAATCGGCGCCCAGCTCGAGGACGGCGGGACCTCCGCGCAGGCGATCGCCGGCGTCATGCTGGAAAGCTTCCTGGTGGGCGGCGCCCAAAACCTGGACGTTGCGGAGAACGCTGCCGGGGAATCGGAGCTGGTTTACGGGCAGAGCGTCACGGACGCGTGCATGGATTGGGACGTTTCCGCCTCGGTTCTGGAGCAGCTTGCGGCTTCGGCCCGTAAGCGGCGGCAGGCGAAATAGGGTAGTTTGCTACTTTCACTTCTGCCCCATGAACATCTAGAGTATCTGGATAGGTGGTTGGTGGATGGCTCAGCATCGGAACACCGCATTGGCATGTACCTGGGGTCACTGTTGTCCATCCGTCAGCAAAGGAAAATAGGGAAATGTCGGCAGAACAGAACTTCTCCAACGCGAAGTTCCTGACCGTGGCTGAAGTAGCCGAGGTCATGCGCGTCTCCAAAATGACCGTTTACCGGCTGGTCCACTCAGGGGAAATGCCTGCAGTGCGTTTCGGCCGCTCCTACCGGGTCCCCGAAAACGCAGTGGAGCAGTATCTCAGGGGCGCCGTGGTGGACGGCCACACCGAGACCGCCTGAGCCTGTCCTAAGCCGCTCCCGATAGGCGGTACCCTGTTAAGGAACGTTTTACGTCATTGTAAGAATCTGTCAGTTGTTCAGTTCGTAGCTCTGTCCACGGACCTTTTCCATCAGACAGGTACTGCATCTAGTTTGTAAGGAACTTTCGTGGGTTCAGTTATCAAGAAGCGTCGCAAGCGTATGGCCAAGAAGAAGCACCGCAAGCTGCTTCGCAAGACTCGTCACCAGCGCCGCAACAAGAAGTAGCAATACTTCGAACAGCGTAAAAATGCCCGCCACCTTTACGAGGTGGCGGGCATTTTTGTCGCCCGGCACCCAACTGGGTAGCAGTAGGTGTCGTTTTGGGCGCTCAAGACGACATCTGCTGCTACCTAGATACGCGGGCCACGGAAGCGGGCGAAGCCCTTCCATAATCCGTAGACGGCACCGCCGAACGTGGCCGCCTTCAGGCCGAACGTGGCTGCGCGGCGGCCGGCGCGGAAATCGTAGACCGGCCAGTTGTGGTCGCGGGCATGGCGGCGGAGCCTGGCATCCGGGTTGATGGCCACGGGGTGGCCCACCAGCGAGAGCAGCGGGATGTCGTTGTAGGAGTCGCTGTAGGCCCAGCAGCGCTTGAGGTCCAGGTCCTCCTCGTCGGCGATGGCCTGGACGGCCACGGCCTTGGCCGAGCCGTGCAGGATGTCTCCCACCAGCCGGCCTGTGTACATGCCCTCCGAGACTTCCCCCACCGTCCCCAGCGCGCCGGTCAGTCCCAGCCGGGTGGAGATCACTGTTGCAACCTCGATGGGTGTGGCCGTAACCAGCCAGACGCGCCGGCCCACCCGCAGGTGCTGTTCGGCCAGCGCCTTGGCTCCGGGCCAGATCCGGGAGGCAATCATCTCGTCATAGACTTCTTCGCCGAGCGCCTTGACGTCGTCAACGGTGATGCCCGCGGCCAGCGTCAGGGCCGAGTCGCGGACGGCATGGACGTCGTCGATGTTTTCCCCACGCGCCACGAACTTGAACTGCTTCCAGGCGAAGCCTGCAGCCTGCGCCAGGGTGAAAGCGCCGCGCTGGTGCATCTTGCGTGCCACATGGAAGAGGCTGGCGCCGCGCATGAGGGTATTGTCAACGTCGAAAAACGCCGCCTCGCCGCGCTGCGGCGCAGGTTCGGGCCGCGTGACTACGGCGACGTATTTCTCCTCGGACATGGAGTTGAGTCTAGTCAATGCACCGCACTGCCGCCGTCGGCGTCGCCCGCGGGCCGCCAACGGCGCTACGGTTAAGCCATGGCTACACCCCGCGTCGTCCTGGTCACCAAAGCTGACTGCCACCTTTGCGAAGAAGCGCGCGACGCCGTGGGCCGGGTCACTGCCTCGCTGGGACTGTCCTGGAGCGAAGAGCAGGTGGACCACCAGCCCGAACTGCGGGAACGGTATGCCGAAGAGATCCCGGTGGTGCTGGTGGACGGGGTGCAGCGTGACTTCTGGAAAATCGACGAAGCCCGCCTGGCACGCGTCCTGCAGCGCGCCATGGCGCAGTAGGGGGAGGTGCGGGTGACGTCGCTGGGTTCAACGCCGCAGCCTGTCCCGGACCTGCCGGGCGCCACGGGCACGACCCCCAAGCAGATTCCGCCTGCTGCAGTGGCCAGGCTGACGCTCTATCTCCGTGCCTTGAACACCCTCATGGCGGACGGGGTGGAGCGCGTCTCCTCCGAATCCCTGGCCGAGGCATCAGGCGTCAGTTCCTCGACGCTGCGCAAGGACCTGTCCCATGTGGGCTCCTACGGGACCAGGGGAGTGGGTTATGAGGTCCAGTACCTCAGCCGGCACATCGCTGCCGCCTTGGGGCTGACGCACGACTGGAAAGTCGCCATTGTGGGTGCCGGAAACCTGGGCAAGGCGCTGGCGCGGTACGGCGGCTTCGAATCCCGGGGCTTCGACGTGGTCGCCATCTTCGACGCCGACCAGATGGTGGTGGGCAATGAGGTGGGATGGCTGCGGGTCAGCGACGTCGCGGACCTCGAAACCGTCCTGCACCGGACCGGCGCCAACATGGTGGTGCTGGCCCTTCCGGCCGCGGTGGCCCAGGGGGTCTGCGACCGGGTGGTGGCAGCGGGTGTGCGCAGCGTGCTGAGCTTCGCGCCCGTGATGCTCCAGGTGCCCGAAGGGGTCAACCTCCGCAAGGTGGACATGGCCACTGAGCTGCAGATCCTGGCTTACCACGCCCAGCGAGTGCAGGATCCGGCGCAGCCGGTAGAGGCGCCCGGGCAGACTGCCTAGGCAGTACACGTAGCCGCGCTGCCCGCTTCCGCGGCGCCATCACCGGAAAAGCGACGGCCAGGGAAACCATCCCTGGCCGTCGCTTCTTGCCGTAGCGTGTCTTGCTGTGGGGCCGGCGCCTACCGTCCGTAGGGGTTGCCGAAGCCGCCCGGGTAGGGGTTGCTGAACGGCTGCTGCTTCCGGAAGTACGGAGCCGCCGCCGGAAGGTACAGCAGCACGATGGCCGCGATCCCCAGGGCGGTCCCGAGGGTGGCGAACGTGGGGACGCCGAAGAGGCCCAGTACGGACAGGGCCGCGAACACAGTCCCCAGGATGCGTGCCCAGTTCCTCCCCTTGCGGATGAAGAAGGCCACCAGGAGGTAGAGCCCGGCGCCGATGATGGCGAAGACCACCAGCGTCCCGGCGATGACGCTCTTGATGTCCTCGTAGGTGACGCCGCTGGCACCGCTGGTTTGCATCTGCTGCTCGAACGTCTGCCTGAAGGCCGGGTCATCCAGCTGGGTCAGCCCGGTCAGGACGGAGATGACAAAGATGATGCCCGACGCGATCAGGAGCCAGAACGAGATGTTGACCAGCTGCGGGACGCCGTCGGCACCTGCTGCCTGCGGCTGCTCCGACGGGTACTGGCCGTAGGGCGACTGGCCGTAAGGCTGCTGCCCGTACTGGGGAGCGTTCTGGCCGTATGGCTGCTGCCCGTACTGCGGTGCATTTTGGCCATACTGCGGTGCGTTTTGCCCGTACTGGGGTGCGTTTTGCCCATACTGCGGAGCGTTCTGGCCGTATTGCGGAGCGCCCTGCCCGAACTGCTGGCCGTACTGGGGTGCGTTCTGCCCGTAGCGCGGCTCCTGGCCGGCGGACTCGGGGCTGCCTCCCTGGCCGTTCCCGGAATGGGGATCATTGGGCACGGGAGGCGGGACGGGAGGAGTACTCATGGGCGTTCCTTTTGCATGTCGGGATCCAGGTAGGCTGCCGGGAATTGGTCCTGTGCCTCCCCCCGGCATGGCTTAAGTCCACCGTACCCCCGGGCGCTGTGCTTGTGCGTGATTCCGCAGAGGTATTCAGGCGCCCCTGGCCTTAACCGAAGAACCCCGGCACCGCGCCAGGAGGGCGCCGTGCCGGGGTTGCCGGGTCGCCTGGGAATTCCAGGGGCGGGAATTATGCCGCGGGGGCGATGAAGGCCAGTTCCAGGTTGATGGCAACCTTGTCGCTGACCAGGACGCCGCCGGTCTCCAGGACTGCGTTCCAGGTGAGGCCGAAGTCCTTGCGGCTGATGGTGGTCTCGGCGGAGACGCCGGCGCGGGTGTTACCGAACGGGTCCACGGCCACGCCGTTGAACTCGGTCTCCAGGGTCACCGGGCGGGTGACGCCCTTGATGGTGAGGTCGCCGGTGAGTTCGTAGCTGTTGCCCTTGGCCACCAGGCCGTTGGAGACGAAGGAGATTTCAGGGAACTTCTCCACGTCGAAGAAGTCCTCGCCCTTGACGTGGCCGTCGCGGTTGGCGTCGCCCGAGTCGAAGCTGGCGGTCTGGATGGTGGCGCTGATCTTGGAGTCGGCCACCTCCTCTGCCAGGTCCAGGGTGGCGGCGGCTTCGGTGAACTGGCCGCGGACCTTGCTGATGCCGGCGTGCCGGACGGTGAAACCGATCTCGCTGTGCGAGTTGTCGAGGGTCCAGGTGCCGGTGGTGACGTCTGCGGGAAGTGCCATGATGTTGCTCCTTTTGTGCTGTGCCTGTTTGTACCGTGGAATTGAAGCTTCATCTGTTGAAGCCTCAACTAACTGCTGCATCCAGTATAAACATGCGTTTGCATGTTTTGTTCCCGGCTTCGGAACATTTCTTCAAAAACCTGAGTTCTACTGGACGTAGAAGATTTCGGATCGCACGCCATCTTTGAGAAACTGGTAAACATGCCCCAAGCCACTGTCCATCTGCTCCGCCACGGCGAGGTCCATAATCCCGACGGCGTTCTCTACGGACGGCTCCCCGAATTCCACCTCTCCGAGCTGGGGCAGGAGATGGCCCGGACGCTCGCGGAGCACTTCCGGCAGCGGGCCGAGCGCGGCGCCCGGATCACGTACCTGGCCGCCTCCCCGCTGGACCGCGCCCAGGAAACTGCACGGCCGACGTCGGAAGCCCTGCACCTGCAGATCCACACCGATGAGCGGATCATCGAAGCTGAAAACTACTTCGAGGGCATGAAGGTCACCAAAGCCGAACTCCGGCGCCCCAAGCACTGGCCGCGGCTGGTCAACCCGCTGCGTCCGTCCTGGGGCGAGCCGTACAAGCAGCAGGCGGCGCGCGTTGCCGCGGCGGTGCAGGACGCACGCCGCCTGGCCATTGAACTGGCCGCCGGCGACTTCGGTGCCGAGGGGCCCGAGGCCATCCTGGTCAGCCACCAGTTGCCCATCTGGGCCACCCGGCTCAGCGCCGAGGGCAGGCCCCTCTGGCATGATCCCCGCAAGCGTGAGTGCACGCTGACATCCGTCACGTCGCTGGTGTTCGATGACGCCGGTGCGCTGCTGCGCGTCGAGTACACCGAGCCCGCGGCGTCCCTTCTTCCCGGTGCCGCCAGCACCCCTGGAGCCTAGCAGTGACCCACAACAACCTGACCCCGCGCCGCAGCGTGCTCGCCGCCGGCGGCCTGGCGCTCGCCGCGCTGACCATGGGCCTGTCCGGCTGCGCCCAGGAGGATGCGCTGGCCAAGCAGGCCAAGGCGGGGGACAACAAGAACTACGTGGCCGGCGACGGCTCCGTCACCGAATTCGCCGCAGCCGACCGCAAGGAACCGGTGCAGGTCAAGGGCACGCTCTTCGGCGGCACCGCGGTCACGCCCGCGGATTTCCAAGGCAAGGTGACGGTGCTGAATTTCTGGTTCGCCGCGTGCGCCCCCTGCCGGGTGGAAGCACCCATCCTCGAGGAGCTGCACCAGGAGTTCAAGGACCAGGGCGTCCAGTTCTTCGGCGTCAACCTCCGGGACGAGAAGCCTACGGCTGAGGCGTTCGAAAAAACCTTCAACCTGACCTACCCCAGCTTCGACGACAAGGACGGCGGCGTGCTGCTGTCCGTCTCCGGCCTGGTGCCCCCGGGCGCCGTGCCCACCACACTGGTCCTGGACAAACAGGGCCGGGTGGCATCCCGCGTCCTCGGCGAAATTGAAAAGGGCACCCTGAAGGCCCTCATCACCGCCGCCGTGGCTGAGTAGGGGAAGGGCCCGTGAACAGCCCCTTCGCCGAGGCGATCCTGAACGGATCCATCCTGCTTGCCATTCCCGTGGCCCTGCTGGCCGGACTGGTTTCCTTCCTGTCTCCGTGCGTCCTGCCCCTGGTCCCCGGATACCTCGGCTACGTCACGGGGCTGAGCGGCGTGGACCTGCAGAAGCAAAAGCGCGGCCGTATGCTGGCCGGCATCGGCCTGTTCGTCCTGGGCTTCTCGGTGATCTTCGTCCTGCTGGGCGGTGCGTTCGGCCAGCTGGGCACCCTGATCAGCGGCGGCCAGAATGCCTGGATCACCCAGCTCCTTGGGGTCCTGGTGATCATCATGGGCATCGTGTTCATGGGCGGCTTCAGCTGGCTGCAGCGCGACGCCAAGATCCACGCCAAGCCGCCGGCCGGGCTGTGGGGTGCGCCGCTGCTGGGCCTGACCTTCGGCCTGGGCTGGGCGCCGTGCATCGGCCCCACCTACTCCGCCGTCCAGCTGCTGAGCCTCTCCGGCGGCTCCTCCGCCGCCAAGGGCGCTTTCCTGGCGTTCGTCTACAGCCTGGGTTTGGGCATCCCCTTCCTGCTGATCGCACTGGCGCTGCGCCGAGGCATGGGCGTCATGGCGTTCTTCCGCAAGCACCGGCTGGCCATCCAGCGGACCGGGGGCGGAATCCTGGTGGTGCTCGGGATCCTGATGGCCAGCGGAGTCTGGGGAGCCTGGGTGACCGGGCTGCAGTACTGGTTCCAAACCGACGTGAAGTTGCCGATCTGATGAGCGAGCGTGTGAAGGTAAAGAAGAAGCAATCCGCCCCTGCCGCAGAAGCGAAAGCCAACGCCGCACTGCCGGCCCTCGGCGTGAAGGGCATGCTGCGCTGGGCCTGGACCCAGCTGACCAGCATGCGCACCGCGCTGTTCCTGCTGCTGCTGCTCGCCGTCGCAGCCGTCCCCGGCTCGTTGTTCCCGCAGCGGCCCGCCAATCCCGCAGTGGTGACCCAGTACATCAAGGACCACCCGGACTACGGCAAGCTGCTGGATTCGCTGCAGCTTTACGACGTCTATTCCTCCGCGTGGTTCTCGGCAATCTACCTGCTGCTGTTTATCTCGCTGATCGGCTGCGTGGTGCCGCGCGCCATCGCCCACTACAGGGCCATGCGCTCCCAGCCGCCCCGCACGCCCCAGCGCCTCTCCCGGCTCCCCGAATACGCCACCATGGTGATTCCGTCCGGTGCCGGGATCCCGGCGTCGGAGGCCATCAAGAGTGCTGCCGGGGTGCTGCGGAAACGTGGCTACCGGGTGGAGGTCAGGGATGCCGACGGCGCCCTGCCGTCCCTGGGTGCCGAGCGCGGCTTCCTGAAGGAAGTGGGCAACCTCGTGTTCCACACTTCGCTGATTGGCGTACTGGTGTCCGTGGCCGCCGGAGGCCTGTTCGGGTACAGCGGGCAGCGCATCCTGGTGGAGGGCGATACGTTCGTGAACACCCTGGTGGGTTACGACCAGTTCAACCCGGGCACCAACTTCCAGTCCAGCCAGCTGCAGCCGTACTCCCTGCAGCTGGACAAGTTCAACATCACCTTCGACCGCGAATCCAGGGGCAAGTTCGGCCAGCCCATCGACTTCGCGGCCACGGTGACCACCAAGGAAAACCCGGACGCCCCCGCCAAGCAGGAGATACTGAAAGTCAACGACCCCGTCACGCTGGGCGGCACCAGCATCTACCTCACGGGCAACGGCTACGCCCCGGTGGTGACCATCCGCGACGGTGCAGGAAACGTTGCCATGCAGGGGCCGGTGGTGGCAAAGCTGCAGGGTGACAACTACTACTCCTCCGTGGTGATCAAGGTCCCCGACGCCAAGCCCGACCAGCTCGGCTTCGCCGGGTTCTTCCTGCCGACGGCGTTCGTCACTAATGAAGGGGTTTCCTTCAGCGGCGACCCTGAGCTGTTCAATCCCCAGCTGTCCCTGAACTCGTACTACGGCGACCTGGGCCTGGACGCCGGCGCCCCGCAGAACGTCTTCGAACTGGACGTCAAGAAGCTCACCCCGCTGAACGCACGAAATCTCCCGACGAAGGGCATCACCCTGACCCCTGGCTCCACGTACACGTTGCCGGACGGCAAGGGCACCATCAGCTTCGACGGCGTGAAGCGCTACATCGGCGTGGACATCCACCACAACCCGGGCCAGGTGTCCGCCCTGGTGTTCGCGCTCCTGGCAGTGGCCGGCCTGATCCTTTCGCTCTACGTCAACCGCCGCCGCGTCTGGGTGCGCACCGGCACCGTGGCCGACGGCCGCACGATGGTGGAATACGGACTCCTGGCCCGCGGCGAGGACCACCGCCTGGCCGGTGAGGCTGCGGCCCTGCGCAAGCTGTTCTCCGGAGAATGGCAGCTCGAGGCTGAAGACCCTGCAGCTGACCACACGCCCCAGTCCCAGCAAACTCCCAGCCCGACAGGCGATAATGGCGCCGGCTCCGCCGATAATGGCGCCGGCTCCGCCGATAATGCTCCCGGCTCCGTCACCACCCCAGCAGGCCCCACCGGGCCCGAAAAGGACCAGTAATGCCATTTGGAATCAACGAAACCATGGGCCAGTACAGCGAACTGTTCATGCTGCTGGCGGCAGGGACTTACACGGTGGCCTTCATCGCCTTCGCCTGGGACCTGGCCAAGAGCAGCAAGGCCCTGCGTGCGGTGGACCTCAAGGCTGCGCAGTCCGTAGCCGCTGCCAAGGTGCCCGTAGCCGCCGGAGTGGCCGCGGACTCCGCCGGGTCCCGCCTCAGTGGGCCCGCGGACCGGGCTGAACGGCCGACGTCGTCCACCAAGTCAGCGGCAAACGCTGCGGGCGGTGCCGCCACGGCAGACGGCGACATGAAGTACGCCGCGGAGCGCCGTGTTCCGGCCCGCGTGGCCGTGGCCCTGACCGTCCTGGGCGCCGTGATCCACGGCGCCGGCGTGGTGACGCGGGCCCTGGGCGCCGGCCGCGTGCCGTGGGGCAACATGTACGAGTTCCTGACCACCGGCGCCTTCCTGGTGGCCGCCGTCTTCCTGCTCGCGCTCATCCGGCGCGACCTGCGCTTCCTGGGCACGTTCGTCGTCGGCCTGGTGATCATCATGCTGGTGGCCGCGTCCGTGGCCTTCTGGACCCCCGTGGGGCACCTGGTACCCGCGCTGCAGAGCTACTGGCTGGTCATCCACGTTTCCATTGCCGTGCTCTCATCCGCGCTGTTCACCCTGACGTTCGCGATGTCCGCCCTGCAGCTGGTGCAGTCCCACCGGCAGAAGACCGTGGCCGCCGGCGGCACGGACAAGCTCGGCTTCATGCGCCTGGTGCCGTCCGCGCTGAGCCTGGAAAACCTTTCCTACCGCATCAATGCCATCGCCTTCATCGGCTGGACCTTCACCCTGATGTTCGGCGCCATCTGGGCCGAAAAGGCCTGGGGCCGGTTCTGGGGCTGGGATACCAAGGAAGTGTGGACCTTCGTCATCTGGGTGGTCTACGCAGGCTACCTGCACGCGCGCGCCACCCGCGGCTGGACCGGAACACGCGCAGCGTGGCTCTCGATCGTGGGCTACTTGTGCGTGATTTTCAACTTCACCATCGTGAACACGTTCTTCAACGGGCTCCACTCCTACTCAGGCCTCTAAACGCGGCTTTTCCGGCCCTTCAGGCGGTGATTCCACGCGCCCCTGCTGCGGACCTCCGCAGTACCGGCCGGTAGCGGCCACAAATCACCATTCGATGTAGCAAATAGGGGTGTTGCCCGTACTTCGGTAATGCTACGTTGGTGGGGTTCCCCTGTGATGAAGCTTGCAGGCGAAACACCAGCCTTTTCCGAGGTACCCATGAGCTACGTTCTCGCCGTCGATGTCGGGACCAGTTTCACGGCGGCCGCCGTAGTGCGTTTCAACCAGGGAGCTTCACCTGTTCCGGAGTGCCTGCCCCTTGGCCTCCGGGGTACCTCTGTGCCTTCGGTGGTGTACTACCCCGAGGAAGGCCCCGTCCTAGTGGGCGAGGCGGCCGAGCGCCGCGGGCTGGACTCCCCGGCACGCGTGGTCCGCGAATTCAAGCGCCGGATCGGCGACGACGTTCCATTCTCCCTGGGCCTGTTGTCCGTGCGCCCGGAGGACGTGTTCGCCACCATGGCCCGCTGGGTCTGCGACCGCGCCGCAGAACGTGAGGGCGAACCGGCGTCGGCGATCTTCCTCACCCATCCCGCGGCCTGGGGGACCCACCGGCTCTCGGTCATCCGGGACGCCCTCGCCGCCCAGGACCTGGCAGACGTCACGCTGCTTTCCGAACCTGAGGCTGCCGCATTGCACTACGCCTCGCAGGTGCGCGTCGAGGAGGGCAGCACCATTGCCGTGTACGACCTCGGCGGCGGCACCTTCGACACTGCGGTGCTGCGGAAATCCGGCAGCAGCCGCTTCGAACTGGTGGGACGGCCCGACGGCATCGAAGACCTTGGCGGCGCAGACTTCGACGCTGCCGTCTTCCGTTACGTCGCCGGCCACACGGGTGACGTCCTGGCCCGCCTCGACCCCAAGGACCCCACCGTGCTGCCGGCGCTCACCAGGCTGCGGCGCGAGTGCGTGGAAGCGAAGGAGGCCCTCTCTGCGGACAGCGAGGCCAGCATCCAGGTGCTGCTTCCCGGAATCCAGCAACAGGTCCGCCTGGTCCGGGCCGACTTTGAGGCGCTCATCGAGGAACCGCTCCGTGAGACGGTGGATGCGCTGGAACAATCGCTGTCCCAGCTTCACCTGGAACCTGCAGACCTCTCCGCAGTGCTGCTGATCGGCGGGTCCTCGCGCATCCCGCTGGTGGCGCAGCTGGTGTCGGAACAGCTGGACCGGCCCATCGCCGTCGACGCGGACCCCAAATCCTCGATCTGCCTCGGGGCGGCGGTGGCCGCCCTGCTGGAGCACCAGGCGGCGGCCCATGCCCTGGCCTCTGCGGCGGAGCCTGGAACAACCGGGGAAGCCGCCCAGTCCGGCGTCGGACCCTCCGATCCCTCCGGAGCACCCAGGATCCCGCGGCGGCCCGGCTGGCAACATGGGACTGCGGTGCCAGCGGGACTCCCGGCCGGCCTTGGCGCCCTTTCCGGTGCCCACGGGCAGCGGGGTGCCCACGCGCCGACGCCCACGGTCCGGCTGACAGCTGTCGCCGCCGCGGCGGCTCTCCTAACGGTCCTCACCGCCACGGCGGCGCAGAGCCCCGACGGCTTTGGCAACCTCACAGCGGTGTTTGTGCCACAGGCCGGTGCCAGCACCACGGGAGGCTCTGCCGGATCCGACGGCGGGGCCGCCCCTGAGTCCACAGCGGCCGGCACTCCGGGGGGCGCCACCGGGCGCACCCTGGCTCCGGTCCCGGCGCCCATGCCGCTCGCAGGCATCGAGGCCAGCGCCAGCAGGAAAGGCACCGATGCCCAGGCCGGCATCGACGCGTCCGTCCCGGGCACCGGGGCGGTGGCCGTGGGAACCGTAGCCGACGGGACCATGGTCGGCGGTGCACCCGGCGGGGCCGGGGGAACGGGAACCGGCATCGTCCAGGACTCCGCCCCCGGGCCAGGCAGCACGGACACCAGCAGCCCAGACCCTGGAACCCCAAGCCCAGGGGCCACGGACTCAGGAGCTACGGACCCCGGGGCCACGGACCCCGCGACCAGCGAGCCCGGATCGACCGGCTCCGGGGCGCCTGAAGCAACCCCGGGCGATACGACCGAAACGGCCACGCCAACACCGGACCCGTCCACCACAACCGATGCGCCGGCCACGGATCCGGCTACAGCCGAACCGGCCGCCACGGACCCAGCGACATCCACGGACCCGGCCACATCCACCGACCCGGCCCCTGAACCGATGAGCGGCCCCACGGCGACGCCCACCCCGGAGCCCTACTCCGGGCCAACATCAACCGTTACCGCCAGCGAAACGGCCCCGACCACGCTTCCGGCGGCCTGACATGGACGGCCATTTCCAGCAATCGCAGCAGGCGGCGTCCCCAAAGCCTGACCTGGACGGGCATCGTGAACTGGACCGGCATCGTGAACTGGACCGGCATCGTGAACTGGACCGGCATCGTGAACTGGACCGCCAGGGGCAGCCGCCGCACACGGCCGAGCTGATGTCCCAGCAGTTGAAGGGGGCGAACGCCGCGGTGCGGGAGCTGCTGCTCGCCCTCTCGGTCGGGTTCGCCCTGCCCGGGCCCTTGCCGGCGGACCTGCAGCACAGGATCAGCAGCGGCGCCGTGGAGAGCCTGGACGAACTGGTGGAACGCGCCGAGGCCTCCGGGCTCCTAAGGCCCGACGGCACGGTGGTGGGCACCGTGCAGCACGCCCTGCTCGACGTGACCCCCGCCGCCAAGAAACATGCCCTTGAGCGCGAGCTTGTTACCGTCTTCGTCTCGGCCGGACAGCCACTGGGAATTCTCGCCCGCGAACTCGCCAGGGGCGGCCTAGCCGATCCCCGCGTGGCCGCCGAGCTGGAGGAAGCGGCGGACACGGCCCTGGAGCACGACCCCGCGCTGGCAGTCCAGCTCTATGACGAGGCACTGCTGGCGGGAGCCGATCCAGTACGCACCGCAGCGCGGCGCGCGCAGGCAGCGGCCGGCGACGGCGACCTGGATACGGCCGCCCGGATCATCGACAGCCTCCTGGTCCGGACTGACCCGCCGGATCTGCGCCGCGGCGCGGATGTAGCCGCTTCGGTCTGGGCTCAGCGCGGCATGCTGGCACGCGCAGCGGATGTCTACAGCTGGCTGGGCGCCGAACGGATGGGGTCGTCCGCACCCCTCGCCATCGTCGCCCTGGCCGGTTCCGGTGACAGGCAGGGTGCGGAAGCGTTTTTCCGGCCGGACGCGCCGCCCCTTTCGCCCACGCTCCTGGCCGCTGCCCTGGCGCAGACCGGGCGGGGCGTCCTGGCTTCCCTGGGGGATCATCCCCAGCAGGGTATTCCGGTCCTGATCCATGCGTCGGACATGCTGAACTCTGCGGCGGTGGCATTGCCGCTGGCCGAAACTCCAGCCGCGCTGGCAGCCCTGCTCGCCATGCACAGCGGCGAGCCGCACCTGGCGGAAACCGTCTGCCGTGCTGCCGTCGCCGCCAACCAGGGGGGCAATGCAGCCCAGCCCAGGCTCCTCCTGCTGCAGGGCTGGGCAGCCATGATGCAGGACAAGCTCGAGGACGCCCGGCTCGCAGCCACCGAGGCGTCCAAGGCGAACCACTGGCCACTGGTCCCCAGGGACGAGATCCTGTGTGCCGCCCTGGAAGTCGGTCTTGCCCGCAGGAACGGGGACGTCCCGGAGCTCCTCAGGTCCTGGGAGCGGGCGCGGGAAGCGATGCTGCACACGTCCGTTGACCTGTACGCCCTGCTGCCCTGGGGCGAACTGATGATCGCCGCTGCCCGATTGCGTGAAGGCCGCCGCGTGGCGCACCACATGGAAGAGGCCTGGCGGCTGCTGGGCCGGCTGGGCGATCCACTGCTGTGGTCCGTGCCGCTGCACTGGGCCGCCGTCCAGGCCGCACTCCTGGGCGAAAGCCCCGCAGAGCTCGCCCCGCATGCCGCGGCGCTGGCGAGGGCTTCGGTGCACAGCCATCTCGCCGCGGTCTTTGCCGCCGCCGGCAAGGCCTGGGTTTCCGTGCTGGCCGGACGGCTCCGGCCGGCAGACGTGGAAGCGGCAGCGCGGGGGCTCGCGGCGGTTGGCATGCCGTGGGAAGGGGCCCGGCTTGCTGGCCACGCCGCCGCCCGGGCCAATGAGCGCAGGGACATGATGCGCCTGCTTTCCTGCGCCCGGGAGCTCCACCCGCAAGGCACCCCCGCAACTGGCGGGTCCCGGGCGGCTGCGGCCCGGGGGAGCGCCGCAGGGGATGGCAGTGGCAACGGCGTGCAGCAGGATGCCTCGGGATTGAGCGAACGGGAGAAGGAAGTGGCCAGGCTGGTCCTCGAGGGAAAGACCTACCGGGAGATCGGTGAGGCCATCTACATCTCGCCCCGGACAGCGGAGCACCACATCGCACGCATCCGCCGCCGCCTCGGTGCCGAGAACCGGTCCGACCTGCTCGCGCGGCTGCGCCTCGCCCTCGGGCCGGACCACCACCAGCAGGAATGAACCCCTAATGCCCCTATCGGCAGGAGGCTGCGCGCCCCGGAAGTGCACCAACGGGTAAGGGGGAAGGACCCGATGCCCGTGCCCGGCGGCAAACCTAGGTTTGAAGCAACCAGGTAACGACGCCGGACGTCGCCAACGAGAAGATGTGAGGACCACGCACATGGCAACACTCGCAAACGACCTTGTCCAGTTCCTGATGCACCTTTTCGGCAACCCGCAGGCAACCCTGGAATTCCTGGAGAACCCGGAGCGGGCGCTCGCGGACCACGGCCTGGGCAACGTCGGCTCGGCTGATGTTGACGCTGCAATGCCAGTCGTCCTCGATTACGCACCCATCACCGTCAACGCCTCCTTCGACAGGGATGACCACGCGGGCAGCAACGGTGCCGGCACGGCGGACACCGGGTGGAGTGTCTCCCCCGCCGCGGCGGGGAACGGCGGCGGCGACACCGGGGGTGCTGGTGGCTCTGGCGGCGGCCACCAGGGGCACGACGACCACGCCTACGCGGTCCAGCAGTTGCACCATGTGGTGAACCACTACTCCTACACGGCCAGCACCGCGATAGTGGACGACAGGGTTACCATCACCGACCAGTCCGTGAGCCAGAACATCTGGGCCGACGGAGACGTGGAACAGTGGTTCGACAACGACGCCGTGGTGGCCTCCGGCGACCAGGCCGTCGCCGCCGGCGGCGCTGCGGACGTCCGGGACTCCAACAACATCAGGGACGCGTACAACACGGACGGTTCCACCGACAATTCCACGGACAACCAGCTCCACGCCGGCGCCGGCATCAGCATCGGCAACGAAGCGACCAGCGTCGAGGACTCCTTCAACACCGACGTCGCCTTCGACATGGATGACTCTTTTAACGACAATTCGGACAATTCCGACCACTCCGGTACCTGGGACAACTCCGACCACTCCCTCAGCACGGCGGTGGCGGACTCCTTCAACCAGGAGGACTCCTTCAACGAGGACAACTCCACCGATACGGCCGTGGACGTCAGCATGGCGGACTCCTTCCAGGACAATTCGGACACCAGCATCGTGGAGGACAACGGGGTGGCCGCCGACAACCAGCCCGACTTCACGGAGGACAACTCCAGCCATACCGGCGTGGACGTGGACGTGGATCACCAGGCCGGCATCGACGATTCGGTGATTGACGACTCCACTGCGCTGTAACAGTCTTGAACCGGGAACACACTGGGTCCGGGAGGAACACAGCCCCGCGGGAGAGGACAGTCTGTGGCAGAAGCAGGACCTGCAAGGCCGCCGGCCCCGGCGTTGGCGGGACAACTGGTGCGGCTGGTGGAGCAAGGCCTCCAGCTGGTGGGAACCGGTGACCGGGCCGACCTCCGCAAACGCCTGGACCAGGCCATGGCCCGGCTGCAGGATCCCAGCATCAGGGTGATCGTGGTGGGGGAGTTCAAGCAGGGCAAGAGCAAGCTCATCAATGCCCTGGTCAACGCCCCGGTATGCCCTGTGGATGACGACGTCGCCACCTCCACTCCCACGATTGTCCGCTATGGCGAGCCGGCGTCCGCCGCGATCCTGGTCCCCGCTGCCGACAGCGCCGGCGGGGAGGGCAACGGCCTGGAGCGCCAGCCGATCAACCTGGCAGACCTCCCCGAGTTCGTTTCCGAACAGGGCAATCCGGGTAACCGCAGGAAACTGGCGGCGGCAGAGGTCTGCCTGCCCCGCAAACTGCTGACCGGCGGCCTGACCATTATCGACACGCCCGGCGTGGGCGGCATGGGCTCCACGCACACCTTGACCACCCTCACGGCACTTCCCACCGCAGATGCCATGCTCCTGGTCTCTGACGCCTCGCAGGAATACACCGAGCCAGAAATGCGGTTCCTCCGCCAAGCCATGCGCATCACCCCCAGCGTCGCCGCCGTGCTCTCGAAGACGGACCTGTACCCGGACTGGCGCCAGGTGGAAAAACTGGACCGGGAGCACCTGCACAACGCGGCCCCGGACATCCCGCTGTTTCCGCTGTCCGCCGACCTCCGCCTCGAGGCCTCGCGGCTGCAGGACGCCGAGCTCAACACCGAGTCGGGCTTTCCCGCCCTGGTAACCCACCTCCGGAACGACATCGTAGGGAACGCGCAGCGGCTCCAGCGCCGTTCCGTCAGCCAGGACCTGCTGTCCGTCACCGGCAACCTGCGACTGTCCCTGCAGTCCGAGCTCGAGGCGATGGAAAAGCCCGAACAGACGCCGCACATGGTGGCCGCCCTGGAACACGCCAAGGCTGAGGCCGATGAACTCCGGAAACGGTCCGCCCGGTGGCAGCTCACGCTCAGCGACGGCATCAACGACCTCATCGCCGACATGGAATACGACCTCCGGGACCGCCTCCGCCGGATCCAGCGGGACGCCGAATCGGCCATCGACCAAGGGGACCCCGGGCCGGTCTGGCCGCAGTTTTCGCAGTGGCTGGAGGAATCCGTGGCGGCCGCAATCTCCGATACCTTTGTGTGGACCAGCGAGCGGTCCCAGTGGCTGGCCGCCCAGGTGGCCGAACACTTCGCCGCTGACGAGGTGTCGCTGCCGGTGCTGCATGTCTCCGACTCCGGCGACGCCCTGGACCCGGTGGATGGAATGCCCGGGCTGGATCCCGGGCGCGTGAACCCCGTGCAGAAGGTCCTGATCGGGATGCGCGGCTCCTACGGCGGCATCCTGATGTTCGGTCTCCTGACGGGTATTTTCGGCATGGCCCTGATCAACCCCCTGTCCGTCGGTGCCGGGTTGCTGCTGGGCCGCAAGGCCTACCGTGAGGACAAGGAAGTTCGGCTGAAACGCCGCCAGGGCGAAGCCAAAGCTCTGGTGCGGCGCCAGCTTGACGACGTGACCTTCCAGGTGGGAAAGCAACTAAAGGACCGGCTGCGGTTGGTGCAGCGGACCATCCGTGACCACTTCACGGGGATTGCGGACGAGTACCACCGGTCACTGGCGGACTCGGTCGCCGCAGCGCAGAAGGCGGCCAACTCCTACGCGCGGGAAAAGGAGGGGCGGATCCGGGAGATCAGGGCAGAACTGCAGAAGGTCGATGCCCTTCACCGGGCGGCGGAAGCGGTGGCCGCCGGCGTGGCGGTGGGGGCGCCCTCGGCAGCGGGGGTGGCATGACGGCGTCCCCCACGGCCCGCGCCGCAGCCTTGCTCCAAGAGGCGCTGGACGCCTACCGGGATGAGCCCGCGGCCGTCGAGGAACTGGAACGATACCGGCGGCGGCTTGCCGAACCCCTGCGCGTTGCCATCGCCGGGATGGTCAAGGCGGGCAAATCCACGCTCCTGAATGCCATCGTGGGCGAAGAGATCGCCCCCACCGACACAGGGGAATGCACCAGGATCGTCACGTGGTACCGGCACGGACACACACCCCGGATCACCTTGTACCCAAAGTCGGGGGAACCCAGGATCCTGCCGCTCAAGCGGGCCAACGGCCGCCTGGTCTTCGTCCTGGACGGTGCGCGGGCCGAGGACGTGGACCGGCTCGACGTCGAGTGGCCGTCCCCGGCCCTGCTCAGCATGACCCTCATCGATACCCCCGGGATCGCCTCCCTGTCCCAGGATGTGTCTGCGAGGTCCACGCAGTTCCTGGCCCCGGAGGATGCGCCGTCGGAAGCCGACGCCGTCATCTACCTGATGCGGCACCTGCACGCCTCCGATCTGCGGTTCCTGGAGTCGTTCCACGACGACGGGGCGGGCCGCCCCGGCACGGTCAACGCCATCGCGGTGCTTTCCCGCGCCGATGAAGTGGGTGCGGGGCGCATAGATTCACTCATTTCGGCAGCGGTCATCGCCGACAGGTACAGCCGTGACAACAGCCTGCGGAAGCTGGCGCTGGGGGTGGTTCCGGTGGCCGGGCTCCTGGCCCAGAGCGCACGGACCCTGCGCCAGGCCGACTTCGAGTCCCTGCAGGTGCTCGCGGGAACGGACCGTGAAGCCCGCGAGCGGATGATGCTCTCCGCCGACAGGTTCCGCCGGTCGACGGACCCGGAGGGACTGACCGTGGAGGCCAGGACGTCCCTGCTGGAGCGCTACGGGCTTTTCGGGATCCGCCTGGCAGCGGTCCTGATCCGCAACGGCTTCCCGGACCCCACCCCGCTGGCGCATGAGCTGGCCCGCCGCAGCGGGCTGGATGCGCTGCTGGAGCTGCTGGACCGCCAGTTCCAGGCAAGGGCGGAGGCCTTGAAAGCGCGGACTGCGGTGGCGGCAGTGGAGAACCTCCTGCACACGCGTCCCAGGCAGGGGACCGAGGCCCTTGCTGCGGCGCTTGAACGGTTGCAGGCCAGCGCCCACGAGTTCCGCGAACTTCGGTTGCTGGCGGACCTGCGGAGCACCGCGGTGGAGATTTCCCCCGAGCTGGCAGCCGAGGCGGAGCGGCTCATCGGCGGCCAGGGCGCCGCGGTGTCCCTCCGGTTGGGACTTGCCCCGGACGCCGGCGCCGCGGAACTGGCAGCCGAGGCCCGGTCCTGCCTTGCCCGCTGGCGGGAGCTGGCCGGCAACCCGCTGACCGCCCATTCGGCGCTGGAGACATGCCGGGTGGTGATCCGCAGCTGCGAGGGCATGCTGGCGGAGCTGTCCGGCGCCAAGGTGGCCTAAGGCTTGGGCGGCGTGAGCCAGGCGCCGGCCGAGGGCAGGAACAGGAGCACCAGGCCCACACACGCCAGGACCAGCGCACCTGCCCACAGCAGCACCACATGGCCGCCGGCGTCGCCCTCCGGCAGCAGGAAGGAAGACGCCACCAGCAGGACCAGCGCATGGCCCGCCAGCAGTGGGACCAGCGCCCAGCGGGCCCGCCTCCGGCGGCCCATCACCAGGGCCAACACCGCGGCTTCGAGAAGGATGAACAGCAGCAGGCCCGCAATGCTTCCCCAGAAGACCGTATCCGCGGCGGCACCCACGGCGCCGGCGCTGCTGCCCGGGGCCATGTCCTCCACCACGCCGTGCAGCCGCCGCAGGTGTGAGTCGCGGGTCAGGAAAGAGCCGGCGAGCACGGCAAGCCCGGCCACGAAGCTGGCCAGCCACAGCCTCCGGGCGGCGCGGACAGCGCGCGGAGGTGCCGGGACCGCCGGTATGGGCGGCGGGCCTGAGTAGGAGGGGCCGGGCCGCGGCGGGGGAGCGGGCACGCGCCGCTCTTCTCCGCCGGGTTGGAACGCCATGTGGCTTATTTCAGTCCGTCGGTATCGTGTTCGTCGGTCCCCCGCTGGCCCTTGCCGTTGTTCTCCCGGGCCTTGGCATCCAGTTCGTCCTTGAGCTTCCTCAGGCGCTCGGCCTCGGCCTGGTTGCGGCGGCGGGCTTCGAGGTTGCGCAGGAAGTCCGGGTCGTCGTCCGGCGCGGTGGGGTGCGCAAATGCCTGCGGCTGGGGACGGGTGCCCCGTGGCCTGCCGATCAGCAGCCACAAGATTGCGCCCAGGACGGGAAGGATGATCATCACGATGATCCAGGCCGGTTTGGAAATTCCCCGGGTGAGCCGGCCCTCGGTGCGGATCACGTCCACCAGGCCATACACAAAGATGACGAGGACTGCCACGGCCAAAGCCACACGGAAGAGCATGCCATTAAGTCTATCGTCAGGACGGGCAGGGGCCGCCGGTGGGGGCCGCTAAACTTGGATAGTGGCCTTTTTGAAATATTCCCTGATCCGGCTGGCGCTCTTTGTGCCCCTGTTCGTGCTGTTTGCACTCCTCCAGCTTGGGGTGCTGATGTCCGTGATCTGCGCCGCGCTGATTGCCTTTGCCATCAGCTACCTGTTCTTCCAGAAGCAGCGGGACGCCGCCACGGCCGCCCTGCAGCACCGCTTTTCCGGCAAGGCCAAGCCGCTGCGTTCAGCGGGCGAGATCCAGGACGCCAACGCCGAGGACGCCCTGCTCGACGCCAACCCGGACATCGCCATCAACAACGCCAAGGGCGAGAAGAACTAGAACCCGTGGTTGAGCACCAGGCCCAGTGAGAACAGCAGGCTGTAGCCGAGGTTGATCAGGCCGGTCTGCTTCAGGACCGGGATCAGGCTCTTGCGTTTGCGGCCGTTGATCATCAGCCAGGCAGGCATCAGGCACGCCGGGATGAGCAGCAGCACGATCAGGATCCACGGCCGACCGGGGGCCAGGACCACCACCAGCAGGATCGCGACGGCGAGCATCAGGACGTAGCTTTCGCGTGCGTGCTTGTCGCCCAGCCGCACGGCCAGGGTCTTCTTGCCCGCCTGCATGTCCGTGGGGATGTCCCGGACGTTGTTGGCCATCAGCAGCGCCGTGGCAATCAGCCCCGTGCCGATGGCGCCAATCACCGCGGACAGGTTGATCTGCCCGGCCTGGGTGTAAGTGGTGCCGAGCGTGGCCACCAGGCCGAAGAACACGAACACGAAAAGGTCGCCCAGGCCCATGTAGCCGTACGGGTTCTTACCGCCCGTGTAGCCCCAGGCCGCCATGACGCAGCCGAGCCCCACCAGGATCAGCCACCATGCCTGGGTGAGGAGCACCAGGACCAGGCCGAACACCATGGCAAGCGCGAACGTGCCGAGGGCCGCCCACTTGACGTGCTCCGGCTTGGCCGCTCCAGAGCCCACCAGCCGCAGCGGACCCACCCGGTCGTCGTCCGTGCCGCGGATGCCGTCGGAGTAGTCGTTCGCGAAATTCACGCCCACCTGGAGCAGCAGCGCCACCAGCGCCGCGAGGATGGCATTGGGCAGAAGGAACGAGTCCATCTCGTAGGCGGCGGCAGAGCCGATCAGCACCGGCGCGATCGCTGCGGGCAGCGTCCTGAGCCGGGCGCCTTGGATCCATTGGGTGGCTGTGGCCACGGTTAGTACCTCATGTTGTTTCGGTAGGACGGCAGGATGGAACGGGCGCACCCGCCGCGGGGGTGCAGGTCCACTTTACTTTCCTTCGTGCAGGGCACTGAGTTCGGCGGTCATGGCCAGCCGGTCCGGCTTGCCGTTGGGCAACATCCGGAGGGCGGGTGCGGCGAGGACGGTTTTGGGCGCCAGGACCCCCAGCGTGCCGCGCCATTGCTGCTGGAGGACGACGGCGGTGTCCCCGGCTTTGTCCGGCCCCGCCGCATCCTGTGCAGCAGCGCCGTCCCCGGCCAGTGCGACGTATGCCGCCACCGCCTGGCCCCATTCCGCGGAAGGGACGCCTGCCACGAAAGCTGCGCTGACGGCGTCGGACTTTTCCAGCTCTTCCTGCAACTGGGCGGCGGACACCTTGACGCCGCCGGTGATGATCACGTCGTCGGCCCGGCCCAGCACGGTGAGCCGGCCGTCGTCGTCGATCCTGCCAAGGTCGCTGGTGCGGAACCAGCGCACGCCGTCCTCCTCGAAGAAGGTCCCGGTTTCCTCATCCGGCGCTTCGATGTAGCCGGCGGCGACGGTGTCCCCGCCCAGCAGGATCCTGCCGTCCCCATCCACCCGGACGGACACGCCTTCCAGCGGGTAGCCGTCGTACACGCAGCCGCCCGAGGTTTCCGCCGAACCGTACGTGGTGACCACCCGGACGCCGGCTTCGCGGGCAGCCGCCAGCAGGGATGCCGGTGCCGGGGCGCCACCCAACAGGATGGCGTTGAACCTGCGGAGCACCGCGAGGGTGTCCGGCGACGGGTCGTCGAGGAGCCGCTGCAGCTGGGTGGGCACCAGGGAGGTGAAACGGATCTTGTCCGTCAGTTCCAGGGCGGCGGCGGTGAAGGCCTCCGGCGTAAAGCCGCCGGACATGTCCATGACCCAGGGGCGGGTGCCGGCGAACAGGGACCGCACCAGCACCTGGATGCCGGCGACGAACTGCACGGGCAGCGCCAGGAGCCATTGGCCCTCGCCCTTGAGCCGCAGCGCCGTGGCCATGGAGGATGCCGCCAGCGATTCCACCGTCAACAACGTTGCCTTGGGCGTGCCGGTGGAGCCGGAGGTGCGGACCACTGCCACGGCGTCGTCGCACCCGGGGGTCTCCACGTGCCCCACGACGAGGCTGCCGTCGGGGCCAACGGACAGTTCGACGGCGGGGCCCTCGCCGTGAAGCGCGGCCGCCAGGGCTTTCAGGGCAGGCTCGATGTTGAGGGGACCGCCCGGGCCCTGGTCGGGGGAAGTTTCGCTGTTCATATGCCGTCCTGCCTTAGAAGTAGTGCGGGAAGCGTGACCAGTCGGGGTCGCGTTTTTGCAGGAAGGCCTCCTTGCCTTCCACGGCTTCGTCGGTCATGTATGCCAGGCGGGTGGCTTCGCCGGCGAAGACCTGCTGGCCGGCCAGGCCGTCGTCGGCGAGGTTGAAGGCGAACTTCAGCATTCGGATGGCCTGGGGGGACTGCCGGGCGATGTCCGCCGCGTATTCGAGGGCAACCTCTTCCAGGCGTTCGTGGTCCACGGCCTCGTTCACCGCCCCCATGCGGACCATGTCTTCAGCGGAATATTCGCGGGCCAGGAAGAAAATCTCGCGGGCGGTCTTTTGCCCCACCTGGCGGGCCAGCAGCGCGGAGCCGTAGCCGGCGTCGAAACTTCCCACCGTGGCGTCCGTCTGCTTGAACTTGCCGTGCTGCCGTGAAGCGATGGTGAGGTCCGCCACCACGTGCAGCGAGTGCCCTCCGCCGGCTGCCCAGCCGTTGACGACGGCGATGACCACCTTGGGCATGGTGCGCATGAGCCGCTGGACTTCCAGGATGTGGAGCCGGCCGGCACGCGCGGGGTCGATCGTTTCCTGGGTGTCGCCGTCGGCTGTGTTTTGTACTACGTACCGGTAGCCGTCCCTGCCGCGGATGCGCTGGTCCCCGCCCGAGCAGAACGAATGCCCGCCGTCCTTGGGGGAGGGGCCGTTGCCGGTGAGCAGGACCGTGGCGACGTCGGGCGTCATCCGGGCGTGGTCCATGGCGCGGTACAGCTCATCCACCGTCCCGGGCCGGAACGCGTTGCGGACCTCGGGCCGGTTGAATGCGATCCTGACCGTGGGCAGGTCGCGCACCCAGCCGCCGCCGGAATCCCGCTCCACCTGCCGGTGGTAGGTCATGTCCTGGAAGTCCTCGAAACCGGACACCTCCCGCCAGCGGGTGGGATCGAAGACGTCGGACACCGGGGCGGGGATCTGGTTGCTCACCGTCCAAGTCTAGTAATCGGGCTCAGCTGATGCAGAACTCGTTGCCCTCGGGGTCCGCCATCGTGTGCCAGGAATGCGGCCCCTGGTGCGCAGTCCAGAGGAACCTTGCTCCCCGCGCTTCGAGTTCGCGGCGTACCTCGTCCTTGTCCCGGCCGTCCAGTCGCACGTCCCAGTGCACCCGGTTCTTGACGGTCTTGCCCTCCGGCACCGTCTGGAACAGCATGCGGCGCTCAGGTGCCTTCGCCTCGATCTCCTCGGGCGGGCGGATGGCGGCCCCGTCCTTCCACACGAGGTTTCCCCGGTGGGTCATGGTCTGGCCCTCGGTAGCATAGCCCTGCTCGATCATGGACCTGATGAAGTCCGCGTCCTGCGGCTCCACTTCCCACTGCAGGGTTTCGGCCCACCAGTCGGCAAGTTCGTGCGGCTTTGCTGAATCGATGACGATCTGGATGTTCAGTCCCATGCCACCACCGTAAAGCGGCAGGCGCGGCTTGCGGAAGGTCTGTTCGAAGGGCATCCGACTTCCTCCAACGCTGAAAAGTATTCTTGACTTTATGTCATGACATAAGTCACAGTGTGGAGCGGAAAGGGTTTTCCTTCCCCTCAAGCGAGAGACAGGAAAGAGCATTGTCAGAGCAGACAAGAATCTCCAGCATCACCCGTCGCCAGTTTGGACTGACGACCTTCGGACTGTCAGCGCTGGCCGCGGGCCTTACGGCCTGCGGTGGCGGAGGAGGGGGTTCCTCTGAGGGGGGCGCCAAGACCTTGCAGCTCATTCTTTCGGGCGACACCAATCAGGGTGGCGCTTTCGCGGCGGCCGCGAAGAAGTACAAGGAAGCCACCGGCATCACCATCGAAGTGGTCGACGTTCCCACCGCGGACATCACCACCAAGCTGAAGAACGCCGCCACCGCCAACGACCTCCCGGCACTGGCCCGCGTAACCGGCCTCGATCCGCTCTGGGCCACCCAGCTCCAGGACCTTTCCGACATCGCCAAGGCCCACGGCATCGACGAGAAGTATTTGCAGGAGTCCCCGGACGGCATCATTCCCGCCATCCCGTCCGACCTGACCGCGGTAGGCCTGTTCGTGAATAAAAGCCTGTTCGACAAAGCCGGCGTCAAGTTCCCCACGGCAATCGACAGCACCTGGACGTGGGATGAATTCGTTGCAGCCGTCAACGAAGTCCGCGAAAAGGCCGGTGCCAAATACGGCTTCGTCATGGACCGCTCCGGCCACCGGCTGCGCGCCATGATGTACGAGTTCGGCAGCACCGCATTCGCCAAGGAGAACGGCAAGTACGCCGGCGACAGCAAAGCCGTGGAAACGCTGGAGTACTTCAGGAAGATCAACGACGACCAGACCATGCCCAAGTCCGTCTGGCTCAGCGGCGAGGACGGCAACGCCATGTTCAAGAGTGGCCAGGTTGCCGCGTACTACTCCGGCAGCTGGCAGGTGGCGGACTTCAACAAGAACATCAAGGACTTCGAGTGGTTGTCCGTGCCGCTGCCGAAGAAGGAAGTCAACGCCACCAACCTCGGCGGCGGTTTCATGATCGCTTTCAAGGACACCGGCGCCGACGAGGAAGCCAAGAAGTTCATCGACTGGTTTTACGACGACGCCAACTACACCGCGTTCGCGCAGCTGGGCGGCTACCTCCCCGCCAAAGACCTCAAGGTGGAGTACCAGTTCCAGCAACCCTCCTTTGAGCTGTACCAGCAACAGATCGCCGAAAACGATGCCAAGGGTGACAACGCCATCAAGCGCGTGGTGGCCGAGGCTTACGCGGAAACCCCGTTCTCCGGAGACCCGCTCCGCGAGGAAACCGTCAAAATGCTTTCGGGCAGCCAAGACGCGAAAACCACGGTGGACAACATCGTGAAGCTCTACAACGGGGCCTGATCCCGTGGCGCAACCAACCATCAGCACGGTCGCGGCGCCCGAAACACCGGCGCCGCGGCCAGCCGGCAGCAAGTCGGCGCAGAAGCGCCGTAACCGCTACGTCATCGCCCCGCTGGTCCTGATCGGCGTCAACGTGGTGCTCTTCCTGGTCTTCTTCGTCTGGCCCGGTGCGCTGGGCATGCTGTACTCCTTCACGGACTACCGCGGGATCGGAAAGCTTCATTTCATTGGCCTCGCCAACTTCCAGAAGCTCTTCGCGGACGGAAGTTTCTATGCGGCATTGGGCCGGACCTTCGTTTACACGATCCTTTCCGTTCCGCTGGTGTACGCCTGCTCGCTGGGCGTGGCGGCGCTGCTGGTCAGCCGGGCGGTCAGGGGACGCACCGCGGCAAAGATCGTGATCTTCCTGCCCTGGCTCATCTCGCCGATCGTTGTGGGCGTCATCTGGAAGTGGCTCTTCGGCCAGGACTTCGGTTTCGTCAACTTCGTCATCTCTACCCTCGGCGGCAACCCCCTGCCGTGGTCCAGCAATGGTGACCTCGCCCTGGCGGTCGTCATCTTTGCGTCGGCGTGGGGCGGGACGGCCTTCAACATGCTGCTGTTCATCGCGGCCCTGAAGAACATCCCGGAGGCCCTGCTGGAAGCAGCAGAGCTGGACGGGGCCAACGCATGGCAGCGTTTCCGGCACGTGACGCTCCCGGGCATTGCGCCGACGTCGTTCATGGTCATCCTGCTCTCCACCATCCACGCCATGAAGGAATTCGCCATGATCCAGGCTTTGACCGGCGGCGGACCCGGAACGCAGAACACCCTGATCGTGCAGTACATCTACAAAACCGGTTTTGAGCAGTCCAAGGTGGGCTACGCCAGCGCCGCCTCCATGGTGCTGATGGCGGTCCTGCTGGCCATCGCACTCATCCAGCTGCGGTTTAACCGGAAGAAGGGCTGACCCATGACAACAGCTGCCAACCTCCCTCCCGCGGCGGCGCAACCCGCGCCGAACGTCGAAAGGGCGCCGGGCAAGGCTTCCCGGGCCCGGCATGGCGCACCGGGAAACCGGGAACTGCGCGCGAAGGTTTCCGTTCCCCTCACCGTTCTGATGTGGGTGATTGCTGCCGTCTACGCGTTCCCGCTGCTGTGGTTCATCCTCAGCTCCTTCAAGCCCGGCAGCGAGCTGTTCAGCTACCCGCTGTCCATGCTTCCCAGGGAATGGACCTTCCAGGGCTTCGTGGACGCCTGGGAACGCGTGAACTTCGCCCAATACTTCCTGAACACGGCCACGGTGGCCATCGCCACCACGGTGCTCACGGTCTTCTTCAGTGCCTGCACCGGCTATGCGCTGGCCAAGTACAACAACAAGGGCACCCGGCTGTTCTTCGTGTGCATCCTGGCCACCACCATGCTGCCCACCGAGGTGATTCTGAATCCCACGTTCTCCGTCATCCGCGACCTGGGTCTGTACAACTCGCTGGCCGGCATCATCGTCCCGTCCGTGCTGACGGCCACCGGTGTGTTTATGTTCCGGCAGTTCTTCCTGACGGTTCCCGACGACCTGCTGCACTCGGCAAGGATCGACGGCGCCGGCGAGCTGGCCATCTTCTTCCGGATCATGCTTCCGCTCTCAAAGCCCATCCTGTTCACGCTGGCGATCTTTTCGTTCCAGTGGCGCTGGAACGACTACATCTGGCCGCTGATCGTGCTCAATGATCCCAAGTGGTACACGCTCCAAGTGGCGCTGCGGAGCATTGTCGGTGCGGAAAACATCGACTGGCCGGTGCTCCTGGGGGCCTCTGTCATCTCCCTGCTCCCGCTGGTCCTGATCTTCTTCGTCTTCCAAAAATACGTGCTCAACGCCGATGTCAGCGCCGGACTGAAGGACTAGGAAGTGCACGCAACAGCAACTGACGCAGTCTTCCGCCGGCGCGTGACGCTGGCTGCGGAGCGGGATGTGGAAGCCTTCCTGGAAACGCACGACGACGATGCGCCGGCGCTGGCGCACCGTCCCGCCATGGCCAGGCTGCTGGCCCTGGTGGCGGTCTTCACCGAGCCCGGCTCCGGCTTTTACCGGCAGGAGGGGCTGGCCCGGGCGATGGGCCAGTGCCTGGACCGGCTGGAGGCCCTGCAGGGCCCCGCCGGGCTTTTCGACGGGACCAACCTCAGCTCGCCGCCGGATTCCGCGTTCACCTTGAACGACGTCTGCCTGGCACTGGGCCTCATCCGCTCCTCCGACGGTCAGCCCGAGTGTGTGCTGTCCCCGGTGGATGGCAGGCTCAGGGGGATTGTGGCACGCGCCATTGATGCGATGGTGGCCGGCGGCGTCCACACGCCCAACCACCGGTGGGAGCTGTGCGCCGCACTTGCCCGGATCCACCGGTTGCAGCCGCGCCAGGACATCGCGGACCGGATCGGGCAGTGGCTCGCCGAGGGCATCGACCAGCTGCCCGATGGCATGTATTCCGAACGCAGCCCCCTGTACGCCACGGCTGTCACCAATCCGTCACTGCTGGCCATCGCGGACAACGCCGGCCGGCCCGAACTCCTGGACCACGTCAGGCGGAACCTCGCCGCATTCCTGCCATGGTTCAGCGCCGACGGCACGGTGGAATCCGTGTTCTCCCGGCGGCAGGACCAGTGGATGAACTTTCATGCCGCCCCGTTCCTGCATCTGTACAGGCGGTTGGCGCACCAGGACGGAAACGCCCAGTTCGCGGCCGCCGCCACTTGGCTGTCGGCACTGCCCCTGCACGAACCCGCCAAGCTCCTTGCGCTCACCCGGCTGGACCCCTGGCTGGCCGGGGCACGGCCGGACGTCCCGGCGTCGGGCACCCTGCCGGATGTCATCCCGGCACTGCCTACGCCCCTTGCCCCTGCCGAAGCGGCGCTCGAGAGCTGCGGAGTCTACCGGTTCCGTGAAGGTGCCTCCGTGGCCACGATTTTTGGCGGGTGCGATCGGCTGGTTCCGGGCGTGGTCTCGGGCCTGGCCAGCAACCCCACCTTCCTCCGTTTCGGCCACGGCGCGGCACTGCTCACGGACGTGCGGCTGTCCCGGAGTTTCTTCGACCTGGGCCCGTTCCGCAGCCAGCAGACCGCACGGAACGGCAACGCCCTGGTTCTGTCGGAGGAGTTGGCGGCCAACTTCTACCAGCCGCTTCCCGCGGAGAAGCTGCGGGCGGACGGCCTTTACGACCTGCAGCATGAAGGCAGGTTCAGCGCCGGCATGGACTTCGGCTTCCGGCCGGCCACGGTGCACCGGCTCGCCACGGAGATCACCATCCAGGCCGAAGGCGGACAGGCCAGCGTGGACATTAGCTTCGGCGGCACAGTCACGGCCTTTGCCTTGGAACTGACGTTCCGGCCGGGGGGAGTGCTCGACGGCGTTGAACCGTCAGGTGCCCCAGGGACTTTCCAGCTGGTGTCAGGGACGGGGACGTACCGCGTGGGCCGGGACGTCATTGCGTTCGGTCCGGGACTGCCGGCCGATCCGGATGCTCCGGCTGCCTACAACCCGGGCGAGTCCTACCGCTACCTCGGGGGCACGAACGCTGCCGAGGGCATCAAGGTCTACATTACGGGCCGTACCAGCGGGACCCGCGCTTTCACCTTCCAGGGGTACACCCTGCCGGCCTGAGCACAGGATCCGCCACGTCCAGCGCCTAGGCCTGGACGTGCTGCATCTGCTCGAAAAGTTCCGACGGGATGGCGTAGATCAGGATAACGGCCAGCAGGTTCTTGGCCGCGTGCACGAAGTAGGAGAACATCACGTTCTTGCCGGTCCACACGTAGACGAACACCAGCGTGGCGCCCATGGCCAGGTAGGGGAGCAGCACCGCCAGGGTGATCGCTTCCTGCCCCACAATGTGAAGTGCGGCGAACAGGACCGCTGACAGGACGCAGCAGATCCAGATGTTCACCCGCCGGCTCATCTTCCCGATCAGCAGGTGACGGAAGATGTACTCCTCCACGAACGGGCCCACCACCACCAGCAGCGGAACCATGAGCCAGGCGGGGACCTGCTGCATGAGCGCCTGCAGCCCGGCCTGGTTCACCGAAGTCTCCACCTGGCCGCTCGCCGCCACCACCACTGCGGTGAGGATCATCATGGCGATCACGGCGGCGGGCACCATGAGGAGCGTGAACCATGGCCGGGTCGCCAGGACCTTGAGGTCGCGCACCACCACCTTGCGCGCGGCCAAAAGCGCGAGTATTCCCACGGAGGCATAGAACAGCAGGTTCACCGCGTAGGAGGCGGCAGCAGGGGACGGAGCGATCTGCCGGAGCAGCGGCGCCACCAGGTCCCCGGCGACGGCGAAGAACGCGGCGATGGCCACGTAGAGGCACAGCGTGGCGCCGTCCATCGGCGAGAACCGGTACAGCTGGGGCTGCGGGGCGGGCGGTAAACGGTGGGCTGTGGCCATGCCTTCAGCCTATCCCCGGGCGGGGGCGTGTAGCCCACGTCACGTACCACCCGCTGCGGTCTAGTAGGATAGTCGAGCCGCGTGAAGCTTCGGCTGCACGAACAATCGCGCTCACAAACGATGGCCTTATAGCCAAAAGGCCGAATTTTGTGAGCTGGATCATTCGTATCCCGGATGCGGCCAACCCCCCAACCCACAAGGAACCGTTGTGCCTCAAAGTACCCCCCAAGAACTGCAGAACAGCACGGCACCATCCACCGCCGTCGACCCCACCCTCAGCGCCGAGGGTTACAGCAAGACGCTGGGCCGGCGCCATGTCACCATGATCGCCATGGGCGGCGCCATCGGCGTCGGCCTCTTCATGGGCGCCGGCGGCCGCCTCGCCTCCACCGGCCCGGCCCTCATCTTCTCCTACGCCATCGCCGGCGTCATCGCCTACCTGCTGATGCGGGCCCTGGGCGAACTCATCATGTACCGCCAGACCTCCGGCTCCTTCGTCAGCTACGCGGGCGAAATGTTCGGCAAGAAGGGCGCCTACCTGTCCGGCTGGATGTACTTCATCAACTGGGGCATGACCGGCATCGCCGAACTCATCGCCATCGGCCTGTACTTCCAGTTCTTCTTCCCCAACGTCCCGGTGGAAGCCTCGGCCATCGCCGCGCTGGTGCTCCTGGTGGCCGTCAACCTGCTCAGCGTCAAGGCGTTCGGCGAATTCGAGTTCTGGGCCTCCTGCCTGAAGGTGGGCGCCATCCTGATCTTCCTCGCCGTGGGCACCTTCATGGTGGTCACCAACGCGCAGGTCGGCGCAGGCCATGCCTCCGTCGCCAACCTGTTCGCGGCCGAAGGCGGGATGTTCCCCAAGGGCGCCCTGGTAATGGTCCTCGTCCTCAATGCCGTGATCTTCGCGTACAACGGCATCGAGCTTGTCGGCATTACCGCCGGTGAGATGCAGAACCCGGAACGCGAAGTGCCCAAGGCGATCCGCGCCGTCGTCCTGCGTATCGTGGTGTTCTACGTCGGTTCCGTGACCCTGCTCGCCATGCTCCTGCCGTCCGACCAGTACAAGGCCGGCACCTCCCCGTTCGTCACCGTCTTTGGCCAGATGGGCCTCAGCTGGGTGGGCGACGTGATGAACATGATCGTCATCACCGCGGCCCTGTCCTCGTGCAACTCCGGCCTGTACTCGATCGGCCGCGTCTTCCGCACCATGGCCAACAACGGCCACGCCCCGCAGTGGCTCACCAAAATGTCCAAGCGGCACGTCCCGTACGCGGCCATCCTGGCGATCGCAGCCTTCTACCTGGTGGGCATCCTGCTGAACATCTGGCTGGGTGGCTCGCACGCCTTCGACCTGGCGCTGAACACCGCTTCCATCGGCGTGATCTTCTGCTGGGGCTCCATCTTTGCCAGCCAGATCATGCTGCGGAAGAAGGTTGGCAACGCCTCCACCCTGCCCATGCCCGGCTCGCCGTGGACCAGCTGGGCGGGCCTGCTGGGCCTGCTGGCCATCACCGTGCTCATCGGTTTCGACACCATGACCAGCAAGGACGGCGAGGTCTTCTACCTGGGCCTCTGGACCCTGGGTACCGTCCCGTTCTTCGCCGTGCTCCTGTGGCTGGGCTGGCAGAAGGTCAAGAACAACCAGCCCAAGAGTGAGCTGTACAGCTAGCACTTTTCGCGAATAACGTGCGACGGCGGGACGCCCCTTGGGGAGGGCGGGCCCGCCGTCGGCGTTTCCTGCGTGCGTTCCTGCCCGCTTGCCCATGACGGCCCGCCGGGGAGTGCGGCGTGTCCCCATCTGGGACCGCTGTTCCGCTCAAGTAACCGGGCGGGAGCACACACGTGTTTGCTTGGCGACGGGCCGTCTGCGCGGCAGACTATGGCTGTGGGCGAACCCTGGGTGCTGCACGTGGACCTTGACCAGTTCATCGCAGCCGTTGAAGTGCTCCGCCGGCCCGAGCTCGCGGGCAAGGCGGTGATCGTCGGCGGCCGCGGCGATCCCACGGAGCGGGCGGTAGTGTCGACGGCGTCCTATGAAGCCAGGGCCTACGGCGTCGGTTCCGGCATGCCGCTGCGCATCGCGGCACGGAAGGTGCCCGACGCCATCATCCTCCCCGTGGACCACGAGGCGTATATGGAAGCTTCCGAAAAAGTCATGGCGGTGCTGCGCTCCCAGCCCGGCGCCACCGTCCAGGTGCTCGGCTGGGACGAGGCGTTCGTTGGCGTGCAGACTCCGGACCCCGAGGCCTACGCCCGACAGCTGCAGCAAGCCGTCCTGGCCGAAACCCGGCTGCACTGCAGCGTGGGCATCGGCGATACCCTGCTCCGGGCCAAGGTAGCGACGACGTTCGGCAAGCCGGCCGGCGTCTTTCGGCTCACCGCGGACAACTGGCTCGATGTCATGGGGAGCCGGCCGACGGTGGAACTGTGGGGCGTGGGGACCAAGGTGTCGGCCCGCCTCGCCAAGCTCGGCATCAGGACCGTTGCCGGGCTTGCGGCCTGCAACCCCGACGACCTGGTCCCGGAATTCGGTCCGAAGATGGGGCCCTGGTATGCGCAGCTCGGGCGGGGCGACGGCTCAAGGACCGTCGATGACACACCCTGGGTGGCGCGGGGGCACAGCCGCGAAACCACCTTCCAGCGCGACCTGACAGACCCGCAGCAGATCGAGGACGCGGTGCGGGACCTGGCGGCGCACGTCATGGACGACGTCGCTGCCGAAGGGCGGCCGGTGATTGGCCTGACGCTTAAGGTCCGCTACGCACCGTTCCTCACCAGGACTTATGCACGGAAGATCCCGGAAACCCCGGATCCCGCGGAGGTACTGGCACGCGCCCTCGACCTGGTGGCGAAAATCGAGCCCGGCCGCCCTGTCCGGCTCCTTGGGCTGCGGGCCGAAATGACGATGCCGGAAGGCTCGCGGCAGGGGCATACCCCCACCCGGAGCGGATGGTGACGGACTCTCCCCGGACAGCAGGCATTCCCGGGGCAGCAGAACGGCGGCGGATCCCGTAGGAATCCGCCGCCGTTCGGGCTGCTGCAGCACGCCGTTCGCTGCGGCTGCAACAGCCAAGGACCTAGTCGCGCTTGAACTCGTCCTTGACGCTTTCGCCAACCTTCTTGGCGTCGGCCTTGACCTGGTCCGCCTGGCCCTCCGCCTTCAGGCGGTCGTTGTCCGTGGCGTTGCCCGTGGCTTCCTTGGCCTTGCCGCCCAGATCTTCTGCAGCGTTACTGATCTTGTCTCCGAGGCCCATGGTGGTGGCCTCCTTTCGTTTCCGTTGATCAACAGTGCTTTTTCACCCTAACACAAAGCATGCTTACTTTCTTCAAGCCCTGCAGGACGCCGCTAGGCTCAGGGGTATGACCAAGCGTGCTGCCCCAGCCAAGACCGCCGCACCCCGGCTTTCGCCCGTGGCGCTGCCTGCGGTGTTGGATCAGCCTGCGGATCGGTCAGGGCCGGCCTTCCGCCGCGGGGGAAGGCACGACGCCGTCCGGTACAGCGGGGCGTCGGCCGACGGGCTGGACCTGGCTGAGGCGGTCTTTGCCGAGTGCAGGTTCGACGGGGCGTCCTTCAATGACGCCCAGCTCCGCGGTGCCTCCTTCCGCGACTGCGTGCTGTCCGAGCTTTATGCGCCGGTCTTCCGCGCCGCCCGTTCCACCTGGCGCGACGTCGAATTCCACAATCCCCGGCTGGGGTCTGCCGAACTGTATGAGAGCGGCTGGCAGTCGGTCCGCATCGACGGCGGCAAGCTGGACTTCCTGAACCTGCGGGGCGCCAAACTCGCGGACGTGCTCATCACGGACTGCATCATCAATGAACTGGACCTCGGCGGCGCGTCCGCGGCCCGCGTGAAGCTGGAGCGCTGCACCGTGGGATCGCTGGATCTTGCCGGCGCCGGGCTGAAGGATTTCGACATCCGCGGCACCGGTTTCCGCCGCATCAGCGGGCTGGGCAGCCTGTCCGGGCTGGTGATCGACGAGTACCAGCTGGGCCTGCTGGCGCCGCTGCTCGCCGCGCACCTCGGTGTCACCGTCCTCTAGCCGGGTGCGCATCTTCCGGCTGGCATGTACTATTTACAGAACGAACGGTCGGTAAGTGGATCAAGTCTGCGATGCCGGCGCCGATGACAGTGCTGTTTTCGCGTGAAGGGTGTTTCCATGGCTGCAGCTGCAGGTCCGCAGGCTTTCCTTGTTGGCGGGGTCCGTACGCCGGTGGGCAGGTACGGAGGTGCGTTGTCTTCCGTACGGCCTGACGACCTGGCCGCCCTCGTGCTCCGGGAGGCCGTGGAACGGGCGGGCCTTGACCCGGAGAGCATCGACGAGGTGATCCTGGGCAACGCGAACGGGGCCGGGGAGGAGAACCGGAACGTTGCCCGGATGGCCACCCTGCTTGCCGGGCTGCCGCTCCACATCCCCGGAATCACCGTCAACAGGCTGTGTGCCTCCGGCCTGAGCGCGATCATCCAGGCGAGCCACATGATCAAGGCTGGGGCCGCGGACATCGTCATCGCCGGCGGCGTCGAATCGATGAGCCGGGCACCCTGGGTGCAGGAGAAGCCCACCAGCGCCTTCGCCAAGCCGGGCCAGATCTTCGACACCTCGATCGGCTGGCGCTTCACGAACCCGCATTTCCAGCACGGCGGCCTGTCCCGTGACGGCAAGATGACCTACTCCATGCCGGAAACGGCGGAGGAAGTGGCACGGGTTGACGGTATTTCTCGCGAGGACGCTGACGCGTTCGCCGTCCGCTCGCACCAGCTGGCCCTCGAAGCCATTGAAGCAGGCCGCTTCAAGGACGAGATCGTCCCGGTCGCCGTCAAAACCCGCAAATCCGAAACCGTGGTGGACACCGACGAAGGCCCGCGCCCCGGCACCACCCTCGACGTCCTGGCCGGCCTCAGGCCCGTGGCGCACGGCGGCTCCGTGGTGACGGCCGGAAACTCCTCGTCCCTCAACGACGGCGCCTCGGCAATCATCATCGCCTCCGAGGCCGCCATTGAGCGGCTGGGCCTGACGCCCCGCGCCAGGATTATCGACGGCGCCTCCGCCGGCTGCGAGCCCGAGATCATGGGCATCGGCCCGGTCCCGGCCACGCAGAAGGTGCTCAAGCGCAGCGGCCTCAGCGTCGGCGACCTGTCCGCCGTCGAACTTAACGAAGCCTTTGCCACCCAGTCCCTGGCCTGCATCCGGCGGCTTGGACTGGAACCGGAGATCGTGAACCGCGACGGCGGCGCCATCGCCCTGGGCCACCCGCTCGGTTCCAGCGGCTCGCGGATCGCCATCACCCTGCTGGGGCGAATGGAACGCGAAGACGCGAAGATCGGCCTCGCCACCATGTGCGTGGGCGTCGGCCAGGGTACCGCGATGCTCCTGGAGAAGATCTGATGGCGGCCCCGGTAGACCTGGCGGCGGAGGAGTTCACCGCCCTCCTGGTCGAGGAGCGGGACGACCGCGTCGTGGTGCTGCTCAACCGGCCCGAGGTGAAGAACGCCATCGACCAACAGATGGTGGATGAACTGCACACCGTCTGCGCCGCACTGGAACAAAACCCCAAAATCCTGGTCATCGCCGGCGTTGACGGGGTATTCGCCTCCGGCGCCGACATCGCCCAGCTCCGGGAACGGCGCCGGGACGACGCCCTGCAGGGCATCAACTCCACCATCTTCGTCCGCATCGCCAAGCTGCCCATGCCGGTCATCGCCGCCCTGGACGGCTACTGCCTGGGCGGCGGAGCGGAACTGGCCTACGCCGCCGACTTCCGGATCGGCACCCCCAACGTGCGGATCGGCAACCCGGAAACAGGGCTGGGAATCCTCGCGGCCGCCGGTGCCAGCTGGCGGCTCAAGGAACTCGTGGGCGAACCGATGGCCAAACAGATCCTCCTGGCCGGGCAGGTGCTCGGAGCCGAGGAGGCCCGCGCCATCAACCTCATCACCGAGATCCACGACCCCGCGGACCTGCTGGAGGCAGCCCACAGCCTGGCGAACAGGATCGGGCGCCAGGACCCCCTCGCGGTCCGGATCACCAAATCCGTATTCCACGCACCGGCGGAAGCGCATCCGCTCATCGACCAGCTGGCGCAGGGCATCCTCTTCGAATCCCAGGCCAAATTCGACCGCATGCAGGCCTTCCTGGACCGCAACGCAGCGAAGAAGGCCGCCTCCGCCAACCCCGCCGACGGAAAGTAGACCATGAGTGAGCCAGCAGTGAACCCGGACCTTCTCATTGACCTGCCCCACTTCGTGGGTGTGCTCGGCGGGGGCCGCATGGGCGCGGGCATCGCCCACGCCTTCCTCATCAAGGGCGCCGACGTCCTGGTGGTGGAGCGCGACGACGTCTCCGCCGAAGCGGCCCGGGAACGCGTGGAATCCGCAGCATTGAAAAGCATCGAACGCGGCGGCGTGGACGCCAACTTCGAGGAGCTCGTTTCCCGCCTCACCGTCAGCACCGACTACGACGACTTTGCGGGGCGGAAGCTCGTGGTGGAGGCCGTTCCCGAGGACTGGGACCTCAAGGTCACCGCGCTGCGGGGCATCGAGGAACGGCTGGGGGAGGGCGACTTCATCGCGTCCAACACGTCCTCGCTGTCCGTCAATGGCCTGGCCCGCGAACTGAAGCGGCCGGAAAATTTCCTCGGCCTGCACTTCTTCAACCCCGTGCCGGCATCGACCCTCATCGAGGTGGTGCTGGGCGAGCGCACGTCTCCCGGACTCGCCGTCGCGGCAAAATCCTGGGTGGAGGCACTCGGCAAGACCGCCGTCGTCGTCAACGATGCGCCGGGTTTCGCGTCCTCACGGCTGGGCGTGGCCATTGCGCTGGAGGCCATGCGGATGGTGGAGGAGGGCGTGGCCTCGGCCGAGGACATCGATGCCGCCATGGTGCTGGGCTACAAACACCCCACGGGGCCGCTTAAGACCACTGACATCGTGGGCCTCGACGTCCGCCTGGGCATCGCGGAGTACCTGCACTCCACCCTGGGCGAGCGCTTCGCGCCGCCGCAGATCCTCAAGGACAAGGTGGCCCGGGGCGAACTTGGCCGCAAGACCGGCAAGGGCTTTTTCGACTGGCCCAGCTGAGCCTCCCGGCCCATGGGCCTAGTCGAAAAATCCCACGATGTAGCCGATGAAATAGAGCAGGGACAGCAGGACGACGACGCCGATGATGGCGATCCACAGGAACTGCGTGCCCTTGCGGGTTCCGTGTTCGTCGTGCCCCTGCGGGCCTGCCGTCGACGCTTCCCCCGGCGGGGTCTCGCCCGGCGGAACCCCGCCGCCAGGCTCCAGGCCAGTGATTTTGTCGTCCTGCGGATCCGGGTTGGTGCCTGACACGATAACTCCCTTGGTTGCCGTCCTGGTGCTTGCCCCAGCGTAACCGGCCATGGTGGGCGGCCCTAGGCTGGGTGCTGTGACTTTCCTTGAACCCCTTACCCTGACCGGCCGCCGCGTAATCCTGGAGCCACTCGCCGAGGAACACCATGACGGCCTGGTGGAGGCGGCAACAGACGGCGAGCTCTGGAAACTCTGGTACACGTCGGTGCCGGCCCCCGAACACATGGCCGCCGAAATCCGGCGCCGGCTGGACCTGCAGGAGCAGGGCTCCATGCTGCCGTTCACCACGCGGCTGATCGACGCCGAAAGTGGCGGCGCCGGGCGCATCATCGGCATGACCACCTACATGAACATCGACGCTGCCACGCCCCGGGTGGAGATCGGCTCCACATGGAACGCGGCCTCTGCCCAGGGAACAGGCACCAACCCGGACTCGAAGCTCCTGCTGCTCCGCCACGCTTTCGAAACCATCGGCTGCCCTGCCGTGGAGTTCCGCACCCACTGGCTCAACCACCAGTCACGGCAGGCCATCGTCCGGCTGGGCGCCAAGCAGGACGGCGTGCTCCGCAACCACTCGAGAACCAGTGACGGGAACCTGCGCGACACCGTGGTGTTCTCCATCCTGGAGCACGAGTGGCCGGCCGTCCGCGCCGGACTGGAATGCCGGCTGGACCGGCGCGGCTAGGCTGGGTTACCGCCGGGCAAGTGCCGGCAGCGGGACCACGGCTTCCACTGCCGCCGCGTACTGCTGGTGTCCGGTGCTGTTCGGGTGGAAGTTCCGCGGGTCCGGCGTCAGGCTGCCATCGGGAGCCGGCACCTGAACGGGGCTGAAGTAGACCCACGGATCCAGGGAGTTTGCGGCGTGTCCGGTGAACCGCGCGGTAACGTCCACGAACTTCACGTTGGCCCGGAACTTGTTGGTTGCGTCCGCGGCGGCTTCCGCCAGCGCCTGGTTAAGGGCGGTGGTGCCGTGGTTGACCAGTTGCTGGTTTTCGACCGGCATGACGGGGTAGCCGGCGGCGGGGTCGAAGAGTAACGGGTACCCCTGCACGGCGATGGCTGCCCGGGGGGCCACCTCGTGGATGGCGACGTAGGCCTGGGTGAGTGCGGGCTTGAGGGCGTAGAGTGCCTCGGTGCTGGTCCGGACGGCGTCCTGGCAGGCCTGGTAGGTGCCGGTGCTGCACACGAACAGCGTCGTATTTACGCCCACATCATTGGCACCCGCCGTGAGGGTGACCAGTTCAGTCCGCCCGGACAGCTCCCCGGAAACCGTCAGGGCATGCACCTGGTCCATGACGCTGGGGACGTTCCCGGGCTGGGCGGTCGAATCCAGCAGCGCTCCGTGGCAGGCCTGGTTCCGGGTCAACTCCACGAGCGGATCAGCGGCCAGCACATCCACGTATCCGCCGTCCGTTTGGATACAGGGAAAGGTCCAGGCCCAGGCGCCGGCGCCGGTGCCCGCGGTGTACGAATCGCCCAGCGCCACAACGTCAACATGCGGTGACGGCGGGGCGGCTGCGGCTGGAACGGCGCCGATGCCCACGGTGGTTGCCAGGGCCGCCGCCGCGGCTCCGAAAGCCGGGTGCCGCCGTCGTGCCAATGAAGTCTTCATGAATTCCCCCTCAGTGCTCAGCTGTCCCGGGCCCGGGCACGTGGCAGCCACGGTACTCCCGTCCGTCCCGGCTGTCACGGGTTCCCGCCGTGTGGTTAGCTGGGCGCATGAGCAACCGGCGCGGGCCCCTGGACTGGGAGGGCGCTGTCAATGCATGGCACGTTGCGGGCGGCGTCTACCGGATGGGACGGCGCGAATGGCTGACGGAGGCCGGGTGGAGGCAGGCGTTCGACGACGGCGTCCGCACCGTCATCGATCTCCGCAACGCTGCTGAGGCGCGGCGCCGGGACAAAGACCCTAAGATTACGGCCGCTGCATTGGCCGGCATCGACGTGGTGTCCGCGCCCACCGAGGAGCCCGGCGACCTGCGGTTCGCTGCCGTCACGGGGCCCTACCTAAACGATCCCGCCCATTACGCCGAGAACGCCCGGCTTTTCCCGGACAAACTGGTGGGCGTGTTCCGGGCGCTGGCGTTGGCGGCCCCCAGGGGGCGCGTGGTGCTGCACTGTGCCGCGGGCAGGGACCGCAGCGGGCTCGTCGCGGCCATGGTCCAGGACCTCGCGGGCCACTCGGACCACGCCATCGCGGAGGGCTACCGGCAGGGCGCCCGCGGGATCAACGAACGGTACCGCACCCACGGGCCGCCGCATGACCGTGAGCGGTACCTGCCGGAGCCGGACCTTGCACCGCTGCTGGAGGAGCGCGGACTGGCCGTCGTGGCGTTTGTCCGGGAGCTGGATACGCGCTCTTTCCTCCTGGCGCACGGGCTCCGGGAGGCGGAACTGGAGGCCGTCCTGGCACTCTGTGCCGCCGGCGCGGATACAATGGGGCTCATGTGACCTGTGTGACATGAGGTGCTCAAGTTCCTCAGTCACGTCGATCGGCGGAGAGACGAACATGAGCAGAACCGCAGCACCAAGGAACAGGATTCTTGCGGCAGGGGCGATGGCCGGTGTCTTCTTCACGCTGGGTGCCGGCCTTGGGCCCACCGCGTTCGCCGAGACCCCCGATGCCCGCCCCGCTCCGACGGGCAGTCCGGCTTCGGCTGCCCTCGCCGGCGAGGGCCTGCCCAGCGAAGGCATGTCCAGCGATGGTCTGTCCGAGGCGGTCCTCCGCGACCTGGGCATGAGCCTGGCCGAATTCAACGCCAGCGGCGAGCTTGGCCGGAAGGCGATGCAGGCCCTGGACTCCCTGCGGGGCATCGCGGGGTACGTCGGTCTCAGCCTCGGGAACGGAAAGATCCAGGTCCAAGGCAGCGGCCCTGCCCTCCAGGCCCGGGTGGATGAACTGAACAAGTCCGGTGGGGCGGGGTTCGTGGTGGTGGCCCCGACGGCTCCAGCCGCCCCTGCACCGGAACCGCAAACACCGTCCACCGTGCCGCAGCAGCCTCAGGGTTCTTCAAGTGGCGAGGCGCCTCCCGCCCGCCAAATCGCAGTCAGCGCTGAGCAGCTCTTCCAGGCCTACCTCCGCGAGGTGGGGACAACAGGGTTGCAGGCCGTGGTTTCAGACGCCGGAAAGTTCGTGATCCGCACGGGCGGAGTTGCCGCGGCCCAATCGGCACCTGACGGTAAGGCAACGGCCCCCGCAACGACAGGGGCAGCGGCCCCCGCAACGGCAGGGGCTGGCGCAAGTCCCGGAAAAATAACTCCGGCCGAGTTCGTCTCCAGGTACGCCAACGTTGTGCTCGACGGCGCCGCCCCCCTCAAGCCGGAAGCTGAGGTCCCCGGCGGTGTCGGCTACAGGTCCGATACCGGGTTCACCTGTTCCACAGGCTTCTCCGCCTTTGATCCCGCGGGGCTGCCTGCTGTGCTGACGGCCGGACACTGCGCAGAAGATGGGACAGCCACCACAGTGGACCTGCTTCTTGGGGGAAACACGGCCGGCCGGCTGGGCAGCTTCCAGTTCAGCCAGTTTGGCGGTCCCGGAAACACCTCGGTGCTGAATCCAAACAGCCCCACCCCGGGCAATGTGGGAACGGACATTGCAGTCATCGGAGACATCAGGCAGGACCTGGACCCATTGCCGGCCAGCAGTACATATGAAAGCCCGTCGGAGCCGGGCCCGGACGTCAAAATCATTGGAACCGCTCCGCCGGTGGTGGGCATGCCGGTCTGCCGCTCCGGGTGGAGGACGGGATGGTCCTGCGGCCACATCAGCGCCGTTGGGATCTTCCTGGTTGGCGGCCCCACTTACGTCGACGACCCCACGGATCCCCGTCACAACGACATCCGCGCGTTCAACGGGTTCCTGTCCTACGACGTGCAGTCCGCCGGAGGCGACTCGGGCGGTCCGTGGATCAGCGGAAACTTCGCGGTTGGCACGCATTCCGCCGGGGAGTCGGGCGGTGCCCAGAACATTGCCGTGGCGGCCACCCTCCAGGACTCCCTCAAAGTCCTGCCCGGCTACCAGCTGGAGCTCTTCCTGAACAAGCCCGCGCTGGTGGGCCCAGCCGACAACACGTTCAAGGCCGGCACCAGCATCACCGGCCGCGTCCCGGCAGCCCCCGCTTCCGCCGTGGCCGCCGGATCGCAGGTCCGCATTACCTACGCCGGCCGGCAGCCGTTTGAGGTACCCGTGGATGCCGGCGGCAACTGGTCCTTCACTGCGCCGGAAGCACCGGGCCCGTTCACGTTCGAGGCCGAGACCGTGAACGGCTTGAGCCGGTCCGGTGCAGTACCAATAAACGTCACCATTTCCCCCTCGTTCCTTCCCGCACCGACCATCACCGCCGCCGCGGATCCGTTGCCCGCCTTGGAAACGGTCGAAGGCACCGGGACGCCCGGAGCCACGGTGGCCCTGTCCGGTGATGCCGCCGGCTCGGCATTGGTCGGCGCAGACGGCCGCTGGTCGATCAAGCTGGCCACCCCGGGCGCATACGGAACGGTGCACGTAGCGGCAGTGCAGTCCTACCCCGGACTCCCGGACAGCCCTGCAACATCGGCGAACTTTGCCGTCATGCCGCCGCCCCCGGCGGTGTCGAGCATTTCCGAGGGGCAGCACCTCGTGCAGGACGCCCTGCCTGCAACGATCTCGGGGACCGGAGTGGACGGAGCGGATGTTGCTGTGTCCATCGACGGGAAGCCTGTCGGTGGCACGGTGGTTGCCGGGACTGCGGGAGCACGCTCTGCCGGAAACGCCCTGTCGCCGCTGGTCCTGGTGGCAGGTGGCGGATGGACCGCACCGTTTCCCGCAGGACTGGCTGTCGGCAGCCACACCATGCTGGTGACGCAAGCAGTGGACGGTGTTGATTCCGCCCCGGCCCGCGTCACGTTTTCCGTTGATGCCCCGCCTGCCACTGCACCCGCTGCCCTTGCCGATACGGGCGGAAACACCGGCCGCTCCGCCGCTGCCGGCCTGGCGTACACTGGCTCCTCCGCGTTGGTCCCCGCAGCGATTGCCGCCGTGGCGGCCATTGTCGCCGGGGCCGTGCTGACGGTGGTGGTCCGGCGCCGGAAGCGTTCCGCCCGGTAGCCGGCACCCCCGGTAGCCGCTACTTGTGGCGCCGCATCAGCAGATTGGTGATGCGCAGGGTGCAAAGCCGCTGGCCGGCGTCGTTGGTGATCAGCACCTCATGCGTGGTCAGCGTGCCGCCCAGGTGGATCGGGGTCGCCGTGATGGTCACCTGGCCCTCGCGCGCGGAACGGTGGTGCGTGGCGGAGACATCCACGCCCACCGCCGTCTTGCCCATGGTGCTGGCGTGGATGACGGCGGCCCAGGACCCCACGGCCTCGCCCACGGCCAAGGAGGCGCCGCCATGCAGCAGCCCGAAGGACTGCCGGTTGCCCTCCACGGGCATGGTGGCCACCACGCGCTCCACGGACTCCTCCAGGATCTTCACGCCCATCTTCTCGTCAAGCTCGCCGAGCGTAATCTTCCACAGTTCGTGCTGGGTGGGGGAGTGGTCGGGGGTGGGGGCGCTCATGTGCTCTCCTTCGGATGGCGGTTTATGCACCGGCTTCTAGTGTGCACCGGGGCACATTCCTGTATGGTAAATATATTACCGAACGGACGGTCAGTAATGATCTGCCTGTTTCCTGCACCCTTGTTGGAAGGACCCGTCAACGATGACCACCACCGCCACAGCTCCCCAGGCCACGGTCGACACCGTGGAGACAGTGCCCAGCTTCGTCATGGATGCCTGGTGGACGCCCGACGCCGGCTCGTCGGCTTCCGCTGTCCCTGTCCGTGATGCGAGCACGGGGGAGATCCTGGCCAAGGTCAGCACGGAGGGCCTGGACCTCGGAGCAGTGGTTGAGTACGGCCGCACCACAGGCCAGTCCGAACTGGGCAAGCTGACCTTCCACCAGCGTGCCCTCAAGCTCAAAGAGCTGGCCCAGTACCTGAACGCCCGCAGGGAGCACTTCTACGGCTTCTCCTACCAGACCGGGGCCACCAAGATCGATTCGATGGTGGACATCGACGGCGGCATCGGCGTCCTCTTCACGTTCGGTTCCAAGGGCCGCCGCGAGCTGCCCAACTCCCAGGTAGTGGTGGACGGCCCCATGGAGGTGCTGTCCAAGGACGGTTCCTTCGCCGGAGAGCACATCTACACCCGGATCCCGGGCGTCGCAGTGCAGATCAACGCGTTCAACTTCCCGGTCTGGGGCATGCTCGAAAAATTCGCCCCCGCGTTCATCGCCGGAGTCCCCACCATCGTCAAGCCTGCCACCCCCACCGGCTACGTTGCAGCAGCCGTGGTCAAAGCCATCGTTGAGTCCAACATCCTGCCCAAAGGCTCGCTGCAGCTGGTCTCCGGCTCGGTCCGCGGCCTGCTGGATGTGCTGGACTACCGCGACCTGGTGGCTTTCACCGGCTCCGCGTCCACGGCCAAGTCCCTGAAGTCCCACCCCAATGTGGTGGAGGGCGGCGTCCGCTTCACCTCGGAGACCGACTCCCTGAACGCCGCGATCCTTGGGCCCGACGCCGTGGAGGGCACCCCGGAATTTGAGGCCTTCGTCAAGTCCGTGGTCACCGAGATGACTGTCAAGGCCGGCCAGAAGTGCACCGCCATCCGGCGCGCCATCGTGCCGCAGGAACTGGTCCCCGCCGTCTCCGCCGCCATCGGCAAGCGGATCTCTGAGCGGGTTGTCCTGGGCGACCCCCGCGGCGAGGGCGTCACCATGGGCGCGCTGGCGTCCGTGGAGCAGCTTGAGGACGTCCGTGCGGCCGTGCAGGCCATGCTCGACGCCGGCGGTGAGCTTGCGTACGGAACCCTCGAATCGCCGTCGGTCACCTCCGCCGACGGAACCACGGGGGTAGTGGAGGGCGGCGCGTTCATGGCCCCCGTGGTCCTGAACTGGGACAACCCGGAGGCCGAAGCCATCCACTCGCTGGAAGCGTTCGGGCCCGTATCCTCCGTGGTTGGCTACCAGGACCTCCCCGACGCCGTCCGCCTCGCCGCCCGCGGTGGCGGGTCGCTGGTGGCGTCCGTGTGCACCAACGATCCCGACGTGGCTCGGGAACTGGTCACCGGCATCGCCGCACACCACGGCCGCGTCCTGATGCTGAACCGTGAGGATGCCCGCTCGTCCACCGGCCACGGTTCGCCCGTGCCGCACCTGGTCCACGGCGGACCCGGCCGCGCCGGCGGCGGCGAGGAGCTTGGCGGCATCCGTTCCGTCCTCCACCACATGCAGCGCACCGCCATCCAGGGCTCGCCCAACATGCTCACTGCCGTCACCGGCGTCTGGCATGCCGGAGCGGACCGGAACTTCACGCTCGAGACCGAGGGAACGCATCCGTTCCGGAAGCACCTGTCCACCCTCCGGATCGGCGACGCCGTCCGCTCCGACCTCCGGCAGGTCACCCTGGAGGACATCACTGCGTTCGCCAACTCCACCGGGGACACGTTCTACGCCCACACCAACCAAGAAGCCGCGGAAGCCAACCCCTTCTTCCCGGGCATCGTGGCGCACGGCTACCTGCTGCTGTCCTGGGGTGCCGGCCTGTTCGTGGAGCCGGCCCCGGGCCCCGTCCTGGCCAACTACGGCCTGGAGAACCTGCGCTTCATCACACCCGTGGCAGCGGGCGACTCCATCCGGGTGACGCTGACGGCCAAGAAGATCACCCCGCGCGAAACCGACGAATACGGCGAGGTGGCCTGGGACGCCGTCCTCACCAACCAGGACGACGACATCGTGGCCACCTACGACGTCCTCACCCTCGTCGAGAAGTAACAACCCTCCAGTTGCTCTATCACTTTTGGTCCCTAAACCCCGGTTTTAGGGACCAAAAGTGATAGAGCATCGGGGGAAGAAGGGCGGGTACCTTTTGGGTTTCGCGGGCGTAAGATTCTGCTCACAAGGAGGTGCGCCATGCATCTGACAATGAACTCGGCCATAACCATCCTGCCGGTCGATGACGCGGAACGCGCCCGCCGTTTCTACACCGAGAAGCTCGGGTTGCCGCACCGCGGAGTGACGGACGACGGCAACGAACTGCTCGGTATCGACGGCGGCCCGTTGCTGGAGTTGATGACGGTATCCGACGGGAAGCACTCAGAGCACACCGCCCTGAGTTTCGAGGTCACGGACATCGAGGCGACCGTCCGGGACATGGAAGCCCGGGGTGTCAGGTTCCAGGACTACAACCTGCCCACCCTGAAGACGGAGAACCACATCTGCACCACGGACTCGGAGAAGTGCGCCTGGTTCATGGACACCGAGCACAATATCCTGTGCGTCCATGAAAACCTCGGCGGCAGGCTCGAGTACCAGCTCTAGCTGCACAGGACAGCAGGGGCGCCCCGGTCGGATCGGGATGCCCCTGCTGCTGTCTGTGCCGTACGGCTCCGCTCAGCTTTCGGCGCCGCCGTGCAGGCTGTCGTCGCTGCTGTCATCCTCCGGGCCGGTGCCGCCGCCGGACTCGCTGCGGTCGGAGAGGTCCATGTTCCCGCGGGCCTCGTCCATGGTGGGCCCTCCTGAGGGAACGCTGTAGGTTTCGGGCCGGATACCGTGCGACTGTTCCTCGATCAGGGCCTGCTCCTCGCTGAAGCGGATCACGTTTGCTTCGTCGCCGGCATCGCCGGGGATGTCCTCGCGGATCTTGGACGGATCCGGGACGATGAAGCCTGCGTCGGGTTCTTCCTTGCGGCTCATGTTCTTACCTTCCTATCGGGTGGTGGTTGGACTATCGGTTGGTTCCGGCGGGCCGGTCGGTGAGGTCAACCTTGACATCCAGGCTCTGGTCGCCGCGCTTGACCTTCAACCCCACGGTATCGCCGGGGTTGCGCTTGCGCAGTTCCGCCAGGAGTTGCTCGGGAGTGGTGAGTTTCGCCCCCTCCATGGACTCCAGGACGTCGCCCGGACGGATTCCTGCGCGCCCCGCCGGTCCGTCTGCGTCGGCGGCGAGCACCACGACGCCGGCCCCTTCCTCGACGCCCAGCTGCTCGGCGATCTGCGCCGTCAGCTCGCCGGGGGTCAGGCCCAGGTAGGCGTGCTTGGCGCTGCCGGTGGCCAGCAGCTCCTCGGCGACGTCAACGGCAGTGGCCGCGGGAATGGCGAAGCCCAGGGAAACAGCGCCGGACGACGGCGGGATATAGGCCTCGCTGATGCCGATCACCTCGCCGCGCATATTGATGACGGCGCCGCCGGAGTTCCCCGGGCTGATCGGCGCGTCGGTTTGGATCAGGTCCACCAGGGACAGGCTGTTGGAGGCCGATCCGGGGATGGAGCGGTGCAGGCCGGAGATGATGCCGGCCGTGGCGGTGTTCTCGAAGCCAAGGGGGGAGCCCAGGACCAGGGCGCCCTCGCCCACCTTGGGCAGGTTGCTTTGGTAAGTGGGCTTCGGCAGGCCGGTACGTTTCGCCTGCACCAGCGCCAGGTCCGTCACGGCGTCGCTGGCCTTGACCGTCCCTTCCACCCGCTGGCCGTCGGCGAACCCCACCTCAACATTGGTGGCACCGCGGATGACGTGTTCGTTGGTGAGGATCAGCCCGTCCGCGGAGTACACCACGCCGCTGCCCAGTCCGCCCTCGGTGAAGATGGTGACCACGGAGGGCGAGAGGTTTTCGACGAGCTGCGGCAGGTTGCCTGCCGCAGTGCCCGCATCCGTGCCGGTTGCCGGGGACGCCCCGGAGGTGGACCCGGCGGTGGAGGGAGCGGGTGCGGAGCCGGCGGAGGCCGATGGTTGGCCCGTGGAGGACCCGGTGGGAGCCGGGGGAGCGGGCGAGCCGGTGCAGGCGGAAAGCGCGACGGCGGCAGCCAGCAGCGCTGCTCCGGTGGCGGTCCGGTGCCGGGTAGGGCGTGCTGGACTGGTGGCCAGTGGCATCTGGAACCTCCCTGCGGACGGTGGCTTTCTACCACCGTAGCCGGGGAGCGGGGAAAATACCAAGCACGCTTATTATTGGTGCCGGGAGGGCTGCGGGATGCCTATGCGTCCGCGTGAAGGCCGTCGAACGCCATAGTGATCACGTCGTCAGCCAGGCGCTTGGGGGACAGGGAGCCGCCCGGCCGGTACCACTCGACGATCGAGTTGATCATGCCGAAGAGGAGCCGGGAGACGGTCCGGGGGTCGATGTCCTGGCGCAGCGAGCCCTCGTCCCGGGCCGCGGAAATCAGGCCGGCCACCTTGTGGTCGAACGCGCGCCGGCGTTCCAGCGCATCCCGCTCGATCTCCGTGTTGCCACGCAGCCGCAGGAGCAGCGTGACGAACGGCAGCCGGTCCACCAGCACGGCCACCGTCTCGCGCAGCACAAACTCCAGGCGGGCGTCCGCCGCGCCGGAGGTAGCCTCGGGCTGCTCCAGGATGGCCTCCAGTCCGCCCAGGGCATGGTCCAGGGCGAGCTTGAGCAGATCGCCCTTGGACGGCACGTGGTGGTAGATGGCGGACTTGGAGATGCCCAGGTTCTCGGCCAGGATGCCCATTGAGGTGGCGTCATAGCCGTGCCGGTTGAAGACGTCCACAGCGATCCGCAGCACGGACTGCTGGTCGTAGCCGGGCCGGCCCCGCTTGGCTGTGCCGTTGACGGCTGTGCCGTTGGTGCTGGTGGTTTCAGTGGGGCTGGGCATAGAGGCTAGTTTCTCATGAACGGTCGGTAGGTCCGGGACGCGTGCGGTGCCGCCGCGGCTATCCCTTCGGCCGCAGGTCGTAGATCCGGCGCAGCTTGCCGTTGGACCGCTCCAGCGAGCCGGGTTCCACCACGTCCACCGTGCACGAAGAACCCACGTGGATCTTGATCTGCTCCTTCAGGGTGCGTCCCGCCGTCGTGCTCTGCTCAACAGTGACGGCGTCCCGGCGCTCGATCCGGACGGTCAGCTGGTCCATCCGCTGGCCTTCGGGCCGGGTGAGTTCGAGCTGGAAGTGCGGGCTCAGTTCGGGGATCCGCAGGGCGATTTCCTCGATCTGGGACGGGAACAGGTTCACGCCGCGCAGGATGATCATGTCGTCGCTGCGGCCGGTGATGCGGCCCATCCGGCGGTGCGCGGGGCGGGCCGTGCCGGGCAGGAGCCGGGTGAGGTCCTTGGTGCGGTAGCGGATGATCGGCAGGGCTTCCTTGGTGAGTGAGGTGAAGACCAGCTCGCCGTGTTCGCCGTCGCGCAGGACGTTTTCCTTGCCCGGGGCGGGGTTGAAGGGGTCGATGATCTCGGGGCGGAAGTGGTCCTCCCAGATGTGGCTGCCGTCCTGGGTTTCCACGGCTTCGCCGGCCACGCCGGGGCCCATGACCTCGGACAGGCCGTAGATGTCGCAGGCCTTGATGTTCATCATGACCTCGAGCTCGTGCCGCATCTCCTGGGTCCACGGTTCCGCGCCGAGCACGGCGAACTTCAGCGACGTGGAGGCGGGGTCGATGCCCATGTGCGCCATGGCGTCGGCGATGGTCAGCAGGTAGGTGGGGGTGGCCAGGATGGCGTCCGGCTGGAAGTCCTGGATCAGCTGGATCTGGCGTTCGGTCTGGCCGCCGGACATGGGAATGACGGTGCAGCCCAGGGCTTCGGCGCCGGCGTGCGCGCCCAGGCCGCCGGTGAAGAGGCCGTAGCCGTAGGCGTTGTGGACCTTCATGCCGGGGCGGATGCCGGAGGCGCGGAAGCTGCGGGCCACGAGCTTGGCCCAGTCCGCCAGGTCCTGCTTGGTGTAGCCGACGACGGTGGGCCGGCCCGTGGTGCCCGAGCTGGCGTGGATGCGGGCCACCTCGCTCTGCGGGACGGCGAACATGCCGAACGGGTATTCTGCGCGCAGGTCGTCCTTGGTGGTGAACGGGAAGTTGCCCAGGTCCTCGAGTTGGCGCAGGTCGCTGGGGTGGATGCCGGCCTCGTCGAACTTGCGCTTGTACAGCGGCACGCGGTCGTAGGCGTACGCCACCGTGTCCTGCAGCCGCTTGAGCTGGAGGGCTTCGAGCTCGTCGCGGGAGATGGTCTCCTCGCGGTCCAGGACGGCGTCGGTGGCCGTGCTGTCCGTTGAGGCGGGAGCGGTGGTGGCGGGGGTTTCGGGGGCATGCAGGGTCATGGGTTCCTACTTCTTGGAGATGGTGCGGCTGCGTCCGCGGAACTCGGCAATGAGTTCGCCCGGGGTGGCGGCGGGCTGCTGGGTGGGGTCGGCGGCGAAGATCTGGATGTCGTACAGGCCGCTGCGGCCCACCGTTGAGCGCCGGTTGGCGATGGCGGTGACCACCTGGCCGCGGTAGGCGGGCTTGAGGAAATTGATGTCGACGCCGGCTGCCACGGTGATGTTGTTTTCCTCGCCGGGTGCCGGGGTGGCGGGGTTGCACGCCAGGGCGAAGGCGGAGTCCGCGAAGGCGAAGATCATTCCGCCGTGGGCCATGCCGAATCCGTTGAGCATTTCCTGCCGGAGGGTCATGCGGATGGTGGCGTGGCCGTCGCTGAGGGCGAGGACCTCGATTCCCATCCATTCGGAGGCGTAGTCGTTTTCCAGGATGGGGTGGGTGGCCCCGGAGATTGTTGCTTCAGCCATGCGTCATTGCCTCCAGCTTTATTTACCGAATGTTCATTAGGTAATCCCATCAGGGGGTCCGGTGTCAAGGGGAGGAGGACTTGATGTGTGCCTTCCTGCCCGCTTACTCGGCCGGTTCGAGGGACCGAAGGCGGGGACACGCCGTCGTCCGCGGCGCGCCGCTCGGTGGGCGGAAAAGCAACTGGGCTGGAAGGCACATGGAACCCGGCCGGCGTGGGCCCGCGTAGTCGTCCTTGGGGTGCTCAAAACGGCAGCTACGGACCAGCCGATGCCGGGTGGAATGGCATCCGGCGTGGACGGAAGTGCAAGGATGGAACGCAACCGGCACCAGCAACAAGCAAAGGGCGGACCATGGCCAAGGGCATCTACGTCAGCGCAACCACTCCCGGATCAGGCAAGTCCCTGGTGGCATTGGGATTGGCGGACACCCTGCACCGGCACGCGGACAGGATCGGCTTCTTCAAACCGGTGGTCACCGGCCGCACGGCCTTCGACGATCCCATGGTGGCCCTTATGAAATCGCGGTTCGGGCTGGAGGACCGGCTCTGCCGCGGCGGCCTGACCTTCGAGGAGGTCCGCACCCTGCTGGCCGAAGGCAACCGGGCCGAAATCGACGCGCGCTGCGTGGAAATCTACGCGGAGATCGCCCGGCACTGCGACGTGGTGATCGTGGAGGGGACGGACCTGACGGGCCAGGACGCCGCCGTCGAATTCGACCTCAACGCACGCCTGGCCAACAACCTCGCCACGCCGGTGGTGGCCGTGGTGGGGGCAAAGGGGCGCACCGTGGCCGAGGCCGCCGCCGCCGTCGAAGTTGCGCGCAAGGAGCTTGCTGCCGAACGGTGCTCGCTGCTGGCCATCATGGTGAACCGCGCAGACCCGGAAGACCTGGACGGGATCGCCGCGGCCCTCAAGCCCGGCGCCTCGAACCGGCCCGTGTACATCTTCCCCGAGCTGGAGGACATCGCCCGGCCCACCACCGGCGAGGTGGCCGCGGCGCTTGGTGTCCGGCAGATCGCGGGCCGGGCGGACATGGAGCGCGACGTCAAGGACATCAAGGTGGCCGCCATGAACGTGGGCAACTTCCTCAACGTGCTGGACGAGGGCGCCCTGGTGATCGTGCCGGGCGACCGGGCTGACGTGATGGTGGCCTGCCTGGCGTCGTCGTTCTCGCCGGAATTTCCCGTTCCCTCGGCCCTGGTGCTCACCGGCGGCCTGGCGCCGGACGCCAACATCTATCCGCTGCTGGCCCAGGCCCCGTTCCCGGTGTTCGCCGCGCATGACGATACCTACACCACCGCAAAGCGCGTCTCAGAGGTCCGCAGCGAGATCTGGTCCGGGCACCGGCGCAAAGTGGCGTCCGCCCTGGGGCTGTGGTCGCGCCGGGTGGACGAGACCGAGCTGGTGGAGCGGCTGCACCTGCCCCGGCCCGAGCGGATGACGCCGCTGCGCTTCCTTCATGACCTCATCGAGCGGGCCAGGGCCCAGCGCCGGCACGTGGTGCTGCCCGAGGGGACGGATGTGCGCATCCTGCGGGCGGCCGAAATACTGCACCGCCGCGATGTCTGCGACCTCACGGTCCTCGGCCCCGAATCTGACGTCCGCGAGCTCGCGGCGGCCAGCGGCATCGACCTCACGGGTATCAACATCGTGGACCCGGCGACCTCGGACCTGCGGCAGACGTTCGCGGAGAAGTACGCCGAGCTTCGGGCGCACAAGGGGGTGGACGTGTCCAAGGCCCTGGAGATCATGCAGGACGTGAGCTACTTCGGCACCATGATGGTGCAGCTTGGCGTGGTGGACGGGATGGTGTCCGGCGCCGCGCACACCACGGCCCACACCATCCGGCCGGCCCTCGAGTTCGTCAAGACCCGGCCCGGTGTGAAGATCGTGTCCTCGGTGTTCCTGATGCTCATGCCGGACCGGGTGCTGGTCTACGGCGACTGCGCCGTGAACCCGGACCCGAACGTGGAGCAGTTGGCGGACATCGCGCTGGCGTCTGCCGAGACCGCCGCGCAGTTCGGGGTGGAGCCCCGGGTGGCCATGCTGTCCTACTCCACGGGCGGCTCCGGTGCCGGGAAGGCGGTGGACGAGGTGCGGCAGGCCACCGAACTGGTGCGCGAGCGGCGCCCGGACCTCGCCGTGGAGGGGCCCATCCAGTACGACGCCGCCGTAGACGCCTCCATCGCGGCGTCGAAGATGCCGGGGTCATCGGTGGCGGGGCAGGCCACGGTCTTTATCTTCCCGGACCTGAACACGGGCAACAACACGTACAAGGCGGTCCAGCAGAGCTCCGGCGCGGTCGCCGTCGGTCCGGTCCTGCAGGGGCTGCGGAAGCCCGTGAACGACCTCTCGCGCGGCTGCACGGTGGAGGACATCGTGAACACGGTGGCCATTACGGCGATCCAGGCGCAGGCGCAGGTTCCGGCGCCGGACCAGGGCCCGGCGCACGCCCCGGGCGTCTAAGGCCGCAACCTGCAAAGGACGACGCCGGCACTTTCGCAAGTGCCGGCGTCGTCCGTGTTTTCGGGGTGCTTGAGGGTCAGGCGGCTGCCTTGACCTTCAGGGGCTCGATCTTGCCGATGACGAACAGGTAGTTCGCAGCGCCGATGAGGGAGATGGCGCCGATCACGGCAAGGGGTGCCACGAAGGAACCGGTCTGGTCAACCAGCACGCCGATCAGGATGGGGGTGAAGATGCCGGCGAGGTTTGAGGCGAAGTTCTGCAGACCGCCGATGGAGCCAACGTGGCGGGAGCTGGGGGCGACGTCGGCCGGCAGCGACCAGATGCCGGTGGCGGCAACGGTCAGGCTTGAGTAGGCAACCGAGAGCAGGGCCAGGGCCATCCAGGCTTCGGGAACGAGCGCGGCGAACATGATCACCGAACCGCCCGCCAGGCCGCCGGCAATGGCGGTCTTGCGGACCTTGCTCACCGGCGCGCCGGCGCGGACTGCACGGTCCGCCAGGTAGCCGCCGAGCCAGCCGAACAGGACGGCACAGATGCCGGGGATGGCGCCGAAGAAGCCCAGCTTGAGGAGGTCGAAACCGCGTTCCTTCACCAGGTAGCTCGGGAAGAAGGTGATGAAGAAGTAGATGGCGCTGTTCAGGCAGAAGAAGCCGAACATCATGCTGAGGATGGTGCGGTACTTGAACAGGGCGCGCCATGGAAGCTTGGCTGCGCCTTCGTCATCGCTTGCCGCGCCTCGGGCGCCGCCTTCCTGGATGTAGCTGACCTCTGCCTCGTTGGCGCCGGCGTGCTCTTCCGGGCTGCGGTAGTACTTCCACCACACGGCCGCCCAGATGATTCCGAGGATGCCGATGATGATGAAGACCGCGTGCCAGGAGGTGAACGCGACGATCAGGGTGACAATCGGCAGGGCAATCACCGCGCCGACCCGGGATCCGGAGTCCCAGATGCTGGTGGCGAAGGCACGCTCCCGGACGGGGAACCACGTCGCCACCACCTTGGCGGCGGTGCTGGGTGCGGGGCTCTCGCCGACGCCCAGGAGGAAGCGGGCGGCGAAGAGGGTCCAGAAGTTCGATGCCGCTGCGGTGACCATCGTGAAGATGGACCACCATACGGCGGCCAGCGAGAAGGACCGGCGCGGGCCGACCTTGTCCACATACCAGCCGGCGGCGAGCTGGAAGAAGTCGTAGGCCCAGAAGAAGGCGGCGAAGATCAGGCCCTGTTGTGTGGCGCTGAGTTCAAAGTCCTTGCCCATGAACGGCAGGGCGACGCTCAGGCTGGAACGGTCGAGATAGTTGATGCTGAGGCCTAGAAAGGCAAGCCAGATGATGACCCAGCGTTTGCGGGTCATCAGTCGCGGCGCTGCGGTGGAGGTGGCGGCATTGGTGTTGTTGCCGAGCGCAGTCATGCGGTCTCCTTCGACGTATACATGGCTTTGGGTGCCTGGGGCACCGGCGGGGAGGGGAAGAACGCCGAAGATCACGGCGCCAAATCATATAGGAATCTGGTTAATCATATAGATTTTGTGATCTGGATCAAGCCCTTCCCGAAAATCCGTCCGGCAGCCGCTCCGGAAGCGGCGGTGGCTTATGATTCCCCACAGCAAGTCCCTTCCGTTTTTCGAACCCAGAGGTCCACGCGTGCCCCCACGTCCATCGTCCGACACATCCCGAGGCAAGGCCGCGTCCGCGGACGTCTACGCCTCCATGCGCGCCGCCATCCTTGAAGGCGAAATTTCCCCGGGCACGCGCATCAACATCGACGGCGTGGCCCGCAGCCTGGGCGTGTCCCAGACGCCTGTGCGGGAGGTGCTGCAGCGGCTCGAGGGTGACAACCTGGTGGTCTACAACCCCGGCCGCGGCTACAGCACCACGCCGCTGCTCGGCCTCCCTGAACTGCGGTCATTGTTCGAATTCCGGCTCCTGGTGGAGCCCTGGGCGGCCCGCGCCGCCGCCGTCGACCGGTTGGCCAACCCGGCGGCCGCACTGGAGAAGGAGCTGGCCGGATTCAGGGACGCCATGAAGTCCGCCGGCGACCTGCGGCAGGACCTGGTGGCACACGATACGCGCTTCCATGACACCATCCTCGCGGCCTCCGGAAACCCGGTGGTGCGCCACGCGTTCGCCCAAACGCACTGCCACCTGCACACGTTCCGGCTGTACCCGGCGGACGTGGACGGGGCAATTACCGTGGCCGAACACACTGCGGTGCGGGAAGCCATCGCGGCCTGCGATCCGGAGGGGGCGGAGGCTGCCATGACCACCCATATCCACAACTCCTTCGACAGGTTCGCCCAGGCGTTCGGGGGCGGACTGGAGCCGCTGGCGGACAGTGGACCGCCGCGGAAGCGCATCATCACCTAGGGTGCCAGGCACATGTCATCGGCCCCGGCCGCAGCAACCGAACCGGTTCGCTGCCGCCGGGGCTTTTTGGTGTGCGGCCAGGGTGCCGGCGCTTCCGGAGGAGCCGGAGGATTGACGTGCATCACAGTTCCTATATGATTGTTGCAATTCATATAGGAATCTCGAATGACGCCCTTTCACGAAAGAAGAACCCCCATGCCATCCATCACCTCCATCAAGACCCAGGACGTACGCTTTCCCACGTCCCTGGAGCTTGACGGTTCAGACGCGGTCAATGTTGACCCCGACTACTCCGCCGCCTACGTGGTGATCCGCACCGACGCGGGCGACGAAGGCCACGGTTTCGTCTTCAGCTGCGGCCGCGGCAACGAGATCCTGACCGCCGCCATCGATGCCTACGCACGCCTGCTGGTGGGACGCGACATCGACGAACTGATCTCCGACCTCGGCGCTGCGTCCCGGCTCCTCATCCACGATTCCCAGCTCCGCTGGCTCGGACCCGAAAAGGGCGTCACGCAGATGGCCTGCGGTGCCCTGGTCAGTGCTCTCTGGGACATCCGGGCCCGCCGGGAGAACAAGCCCCTCTGGCTGCTCCTCAGCGAGATGACGCCGGAGGAACTGGTCAGCGTGGTGGACTTCACCCACATCCGCGACGCCCTCAGCCCCGAGGAAGCGCTGGAGATCCTCCGGGCCGGCCAGGAAGGCAAGGAGCAGCGCATCGCCGAGCTCAAGGCCGGCGGCTTCCCCGCCTACACCACCAGCCCGGGCTGGCTCGGCTACAGCGACGAGAAGCTCGTGCGGCTCAGCAAGGAAGCCGCCGCCGACGGGTTCTCCATGATCAAGCTCAAGGTGGGCGGCGACATCAACGACGACCGCCGCCGCATGGCCCTGGCCCGTGAAGCCGTGGGCAGCCTCCCCATCGCGATCGATGCCAACCAGCGCTGGGAAGTGTCCGAAGCCGTGGAGTGGGTCAACCAGCTGGCCGAGTTCAACCCCTACTGGATCGAAGAACCCACCAGCACCGACGACGTCCTGGGCCACGCCGAGATCCGCAAGGGTGTCAGCCCCGTCCGCGTGGCTACCGGTGAAGCCGTGCAGAGCCGGATCATCTTCAAGCAGCTGCTGCAGGCCGGCTCCATCGACGTACTGCAGCTTGACTCCACCCGGGTGGCCGGCGTCAACGAGAACATCGCCATCCTCCTCCTGGCCGCCAAGTTCGGGGTGCCCGTCTGCCCGCACGCTGGAGGCGTGGGCCTGTGCGAACTGGTCCAGCACTTCTCCTTCTTCGACTACTCCGTGGTGGCCCGCAGCCAGGACAACAGGATGATCGAGTTCGTGGACCACCTGCACGAGCACTTCGCCGAACCCGTCCGCATCGTCGATGGCCGCTACGCCGCACCGGAACTGCCGGGCACCGGCGCCGAGATGCTCAGTGCCTCCCGCAGCCACTGGGAGTTCCCGGGCGGCACCGGCTGGCAGGAAGTGGGCAACCGCGCCGCCGTCACGGGCGGATCCCTCAGCACAGCCGGAGCCGGCCGATGAGCGCAGCGCCGGAAACCGCCGTGGCGGGTCCAAGCACCGCCGAGGACCTGAACGCAGCCGTCGAAGCCGGGCAGGTTGCCTTCGAACAGGCCCGCCTCGCTGATCCCGGCACCCGCGCCGGCTGGCTTGAGGCCGTGGCCGCCGGGCTGGAGCACGACGCAGCGGGACTCGTGGAGACGGCTGTCAAGGAGACCCACCTTGCCGCAGCCCGGCTGGAAGGAGAGCTGAAGCGCACAGTCTTCCAGCTGCGGCTCTTCGCGGACGAGATCCGCCTGGGCGAGCACTTCGACGCCACCATCGACCACGCGGACCCGGAATGGGGGATGGGGCCCCGCCCCGACCTCCGCCGGTACAACGTACCGCTGGGCGTGGTGGGGGTCTTCGGCGCCTCCAACTTCCCCTTCGCCTTCAGCGTGATGGGCGGAGACACTGCCTCGGCACTGGCGGCCGGCTGCGCCGTGGTGCACAAGGCCCACGATGCACACCGCGAACTCGCTGCAAGGACGGCCCGTGCCGTCCTGGACGCGCTGGAAGGTGCCGGCGCGCCGTCGGGCCTGTTCTCCCTGGTGACCGGCCGGCAGGCAGGCGAGGCCCTCGTGGACCACCACCTTGTCAAGGCCGTGGGCTTCACCGGCTCCACCGCTGGGGGCCGCGCGCTGCTGGACCGCATCGCCGCACGCCCCGAGCCCATCCCCTTCTTCGGCGAACTGGGCGGCATCAACGCGGTGTTCGTCACGCCGGGCGCCTGGGCGGCACGGCGCGCGGAGATCATCAGCGGCTACGCGGGTTCCTTCACGCTGGGCATGGGCCAGTTCTGCACCAAGCCCGGGCTGCTGTTCGTCCCCGCCGGCCACGATAAGGGGATCCGCGGGGAGCTGGAGGCGGCGCTGGCCGGCTTCACGTCGGCCCGGCTGCTCAGCCCGCGCCTGCACGCCGGCTACACGGAGGCCGTCGCCCGGCTCCGCGGCAGCGGCGGCGTGGACGTCCTCGTGGAGGGTGACTTCGCGGACGAGCCCGCCCCCACCGTCCTGCACACCACGGCCGCGGCAGTGCGCAGCAACCCGGACCTGTTGCGGCAGGAGATGTTCGGCCCGGCAAGCCTGGTGGTGGAGTACGCGGACGAGGCAGAGCTGCCGGCGCTCGCGGAACTGCTGGAGGGGCAGCTCACCACCACGCTGCAGGCGGAAGCGGACGACGACGTCACCGCCCTGGCTGCCCGGCTGGCGGACATCAGCGGCCGGGTCCTGTGGAACGGCTGGCCCACCGGCGTCACCGTCAGCTACGCCCAGCACCATGGCGGGCCGTACCCGGCCACGACCTCGAACACCACCTCGGTGGGAACGGCTGCCATCCGCCGGTTCCTGCGGCCCGTGGCGTTCCAGCAGTTCCCTGCGTCGCGGCTGCCCGAGCCCCTGCAGGACAGCAACCCCTGGCGCGTACCGCAACGGGTGGACGGCATCTGGCAGCACCCGGCCCGCGCAGTGAAGGAGGGACTGCAGTGAGCCTGTCCCAAGCCGTAGGTTCCGTCCTGCCCGAGGACGCCGGCCAGGCGCTGCTCATCGGCCGCGTCTGGGACACGGAGACCGGGGGCCCGCGTGTCGTGGCCGTCAGCGGGGACTCCGTCTTCGACCTGCACCGCCTCGCCGGGACCGTCGCGGACCTGCTGGAACTGCCGGAGCCCGCGGCCACCGTCCGCTCGGCCCTGGCCAATCCCAGCCTGGCCGAACCGCGGTGGGCGACGGCCGACGTCGTCAGCGCTTCCCTGGCAGGGGACGGCACCCGCGCGCGGCTGCTGGCCCCCGTTGACCTGCAGGTCATCAAGGCCTGCGGGGTGACCTTTGTGGACAGCATGGTGGAACGGGTCATCGAGGAACGCTGCGCGGGCGACGCCGCACGGGCCGCCGAGGTGCGCGACCTCGTGGGCCGTGCCCTGGGCGGCAGCCTGGCGGACCTGCGCCCGGGCTCGGCCGAGGCCGCGGAAGCCAAGCGGGTCCTGATTGCCGAAGGCCTGTGGTCGCAGTACCTCGAGGTGGGGATCGGCCCGGACCCGGAGGTCTTCACCAAGGCGCCCGTGCTGTCCTCGGTGGGGCTCGGCGCGGACATCGGCATCCCGGCCTTCTCCTCGTGGAACAACCCCGAGCCGGAACTGGTGCTCATCGCCACGTCCCGGGGCCAGGTGGTGGGGGCGACGCTGGGCAACGACGTCAACCTCCGCGACGTGGAGGGCCGCAGCGCCCTGCTGCTGGGCAAGGCCAAGGACAACAACGCCTCCAGCGCGCTCGGCCCGCTGATCCGGCTCTTCGACGGGTCCTTCACCCTCGAGACCCTGCGCGACGAGGAGATCCTGCTGCGGGTGGAAGGCCCGGACGGGTACGTGCTGGAAGGGCGGAACAGCGTGGCCCGGATCAGCCGGCCCTTCGAGGAGCTGGTGGCGGCAACGCACGGCCGCCATCACCAGTACCCGGACGGGTTCGCGCTGTACACGGGGACGCTGTTCGCCCCCACGCAGGACCGGGACGTCCCGGGGCAGGGTTTCACGCACAAGCACGGCGACGTCGTGACCATCCGCAGCCGCCACCTGGGCGCCCTGGTCAACCGGGTGGGGCCGTGCGAGGAGCTGCCCGCCTGGTCCTTCGGCCTGCGCGAGCTGTTCAACTACCTGGCGAAGCAGCGGCAGGAAGCGCGGGCCTGAGGTTCAACGCGGGCCGTGGACGGCAAAGGGCGACGGCGGCACCCGAGGTGGGTGCCGCCGTCGCCCTTTGCCTGCCTGGCTTAGCTGTTGTCCGGTTTTGCCAGGCTTTCCTTGTCTTCCTGTTTGGCGGGCTCATCGGAGAGGCCCTGCGGCGTGAGGTCCAGGTCCTCCGGGTTCTCCGGCGCCTCCGGGGCTTCGCCGGTTTCGGCTGCCTTGAGGTTTCCCGTGTCGTCCAGGGCCGGGTTGGCCCCCTCCACGCCGGTGGGATCCTGCTTGCCGGAGCCTGAGTCCGGCTGCGCGTTGAGCGGGGCGGTGCTGCTGGATCCCGTGTTGGTGGGGTCGTTCTCGTCGATCGAAGTGGGCTCGTTCGTCATGGAATTGTCCTCTCGGCCTGGTCCAGCGTGTCCCGCCGACCATACGCACAGCGGACCTCCATCCGCAAGGACCCCGGTGGGCTAGCATCACTGGCATGCCTGTAACCGCTATCACCACAGCGTTCATCCCCGTCCGGAACCCCGTGGCGTCTGCCGGGTGGTACAGCGCGATGCTGGGCCTGGACGTCGTGAAGGCGGATTCCTTCTCCGCAGTCCTCTCCGGCGCGGGAACGGCATCCGTGACCTTGATGGGGCCGGACAGCGGCATCAAGACCAGCCCGGGGCTCGCCTGGGCCACGTGCAACTTCAGGGTGGAAGACCTTGCCCGGTGCCGCGCGGAACTGGCCGGCAGCGGGGTCGCCGCCGGCCCTGTCCAAGGTTCGCCCGACGTCTGCCTCTTTTTTACCGTCAAGGACCCGGACGGCAACACCCTGCTGCTGACCGACCGCTGACGGCCGCCGCCTATAGGCTGGGTGGAACTGCAGAAGCCAGCCCCGGGAGGCCCGTCATGCTCGTGCTCGTCATCAATTCCGGCTCGTCCTCGCTCAAGTACCAGGTCCGCGACGTGGCCCAGGGAACCGTCCTCACCGAAGGGCTGATCGAGAAGATCGGCATGGGCAACGGCGGCGGCGGGGACGGGGAGATCGAGGGCCCGCGGGACCACGCGGAGGCGCTGGAGCTGGTGGATGCCGCCATCCACCGGGAGCTGGGCGACCAGGAGCTAGCAGCGGTGGGCCACCGCGTGGTGCACGGCGGGGAACGGTTCGCCGAGCCCGTGCTGATCGACAATGAGATCACGCGCGCCATCGAGCGGCTCAATCCGCTGGCGCCGCTGCACAACCCCGCCAACGTCCTGGGCATCCGGGCCATCACGAAGAAGTGGCCGCAGATGCCGCAGGTGGCCGTGTTCGACACCGCCTTCCACCGCACGCTGCCCGAGCATGCCTGGCGCTACGCCGTCCCCGACGAGCTCTACACCAACCACGGGATCCGCCGTTACGGCTTCCACGGCACCTCGCACGAATACGTCGGGCGCCGGGCCGCGGCCCTGCTGGACATCCCCGTGGAGGAGTTCGACGGCGTCATCGCCCATCTGGGCAACGGCGCCTCGGTGACCGCCATCAAGGGCGGCCACTCCGTGGACACGTCGATGGGTTTCACCCCGCTGGAAGGCCTGGTGATGGGCACCCGGTCCGGTGACCTGGACCCCTCCATCCTGGTGTTCCTGGGCCGGGCCGGGTGGACGCCCGAGGACATCGACTCCATGCTGAACCGCGAATCCGGGCTGAAGGGCCTGGCCGGAAACAACGACATGCGCTCCGTGGTGGAGGCCTCGGAGGGCGGCAACGCCAGGGCCTCCGTGGCGCTGGCGGTGGCGTCCTACCGGCTCGCCAAGTACATCGGCGGGTACCACGTGGCCGTTGGCGGGGCCAAGGCGCTGGTCTTTACCGCGGGCATCGGTGAGAACTCGCACCAGTTCCGCGCGCTGGTGGCCGAGCGGCTGGGCGCGCTGGGCATAGAGCTCGACGCCGGCCTCAACACCGGGCGGTCCAAGGAACCCCGGGTGATTTCCACGGCGTCGTCCGCGATCCCCGTCCTGGTGGTCCCCACGGACGAGGAACGCGCCATCGCTGAGGCGACGGCCGCCGTCGTCCGCGGTTGATCCTGCCTTTCCCTACGCGCGGCCCTTGAGGATCAGGTTCCAATAGATCCTGGGGAACAGGTCGCGGTCCACCACCCAGGACAGCTTGCTCTCGTTCCAGGTGGGGACCCGGGGGATGGTGGGCATGGGACGGTAGCGGTCGTCGAACTCGGCGAACACCACCGTGTCCCGCGAGACCGTGAACGGGCACACCGAGTACCCGTTGTACTTGGCTTTCAGCGGCTTGCCTTTCCGCGCCGCCACGAGGTTCTTCGCCAGGACCTTGGCCTGTTTGCGCAGCGAGCCCCCGGACTTGGAATTCGTGGTGCCGGCGGCATCGCCGAGGGACCAGACATTGGGGTAGCGGAGGTGCCGGAGCGTCTGCCGGTCAACCTCCACGAACCCGCCGGCATCCCCCGGATTTGGCAGGGTGGTGGACTTCAGCCAGTCCGGAGCCGACTGCGGCGGTACGGCGTTGAGCACGTCATACGCCAGGTCTTCGGTGGTGTTGGCTGCGTTGTCACGGATGGTGGCCTTGCGTTCGGCCGGGTTCACCGCCACCAGTTCGCTGTTGGTGCGCAGCTCGATCCCGTACTCGGCAATCTTGCGGTCCAGCTCCCGGTCCACTTCCGGGACGCCGAACACGGTGGGATACGGCTGGACCATCACCACGCGGATCTTGTCCAGTACCCCCTGTTCCCGCCAGTAGTCACAGGCCAGGTACATCGGCTTCTGGCTTGCCCCGCCGCACTTGATGGGCCCGGCAGGCATCGTGAACACCGCCGTTCCGGCCGTCAGGCTGCTCAGGAGCGTCCACGCCTTGGGGGCGAGGTCGAACTCGTAGTGCGATGCCCCGTGGGGCGAGTGCACGGCCTCGGCCAGTCCCGGCACGGCCGCCCAGTCGAACTGCAGCCCCGGGCACACCACCAACTGCCCGTAGCCCACCACGGCGCCTGAGGCGAGGGTGACGGTGTTGGCCTCCGGGTCGACGTCGGCAGCGGCGTCATGGATCCAGGTGACGCCTTTGGGCGTGACGGATTCCTGGGTCCGGATGGCTTCCCCGGCCTGGGCGCGGCCGCCGGCGATATGCGAGAACAGCGGCTGGTAAAGATGGTGGTCCTTGGGCTCGATCACTGCCACGTCCTTGACGCCGTAGCGGTGTAGCCGCGCGGCCAGGGAGATGCCGGCGTTGCCGCCGCCGATGATGAGGACCTCGTGCCGGGCAGCCATGGCGCTACTTCTTCTCGGTCAGGGCCGATGCCTTGTGCGCTGCGCGGGCGCCGGTCTTCTCCGACTCCACCACGTACTGCGGTTCATCATCGCTGGCGCGGTGGGTGTTGCCGTCCAGCTCGAAGTCGCTGGTCTTCTTTTCCACGATCTTCCCGTGCGTCTTGCCCTGGGAGGTGTTCCACTCCACGCGCGTTCCCTTGCTCAATGACATCTGGACTCCTTAGCTGGGCGATACGTGGGTGTGTGCTGTTCTGCGCCCCCGGTTACCCCAGGGCGCCCCGGAGCCAATAGTAAGCATGGCTACCTTGTTTTGGCAGCTGCGGGACCGAACCGGAGGCAGGTCTGTGGCAGTACGGGATGGCGGGCATTGACACCGGCTGCGTCCAGGTCCATGCTGTCCCTGCCGGCCGCGCCCGGCCGGCATCAGGTGCCTTTCAAAGGAGAACGCTGTGCCTGTTGTGGAAGAAAGCGTCGTCATTCCCCGGCCACCGCAGGAGGTCTTCGATTTCCTGTCGAACTTCAACAATGTCGCTGTCTACGATTCTTCGGTTACGTCGTCGGAGCAGCTGGGCGACGGCCCCGCGGGAGTGGGCACCCGCGGCCGGGGAACCAGCAAAGTCATGGGGCGGCATTTCGACTGGACTGTCGAGGTCACCGAATTCGATCCGCCCCGGCGCATGGTGTCCCGGTCGGTGGAAGGGAAGCTCGACTTCGCAGTGACGTTCACGCTGGAACCTGCCGACGGCGGGACGCGCGTCACGCAGCGGATTGACGCTGCGTCAGGCCTCGGCGGCATCTTTGGCAAGCTGGCCGACCCGCTGGTGGAGAGGGCGCAGGGCCGGACCGTCCGGGCCAATCTCGAGACCCTGGCGGAATGGATGGCCGAGCACCCGCAGCCCTGATCATCCGGCGACGGTCAGCGTTCGACGGCGGCAGGACGCCGCCGTCGAACATCAAACCGGGCCGGGTGCCGGTGCAGTGCAGCCGTGGCCTTGTTGCAGGCCGCCCAGTACGCCACCCCCGCCGCCAGCGATGCGCCCACGGCCAGGGGCAGCCCCACGCCGGCCAGCGGGGGATAGACCAGCCAGTGCACCAGGTAGATGTGCATGGACGCGCTGGCCAGCAGGACGGTCAGGCGGCTCGCGGCACGCGGCACGCGGAGGGTTGGGAGCCAAGTGAGCAGCAGGATGCCGGCGATCACGGTGAGGTCCCGGTTGGGGTTCTCGAAGAAGCCCGGGACAGTGAGGAGTGCCAAGGCTGTGACCAGGCAGCGCTGCGGAAGGTTCCGGGCGCGCGCCACCGCCCAGCCCAGGGCGAAGAGCCAGAAAGCGGGAACGGTGTGCGGGACGTCCGGATCCACCAGTTCGAAGCGCGTCAGCAGTCCGGCGCCGAACAGGGCCAGGGGGTAAAGGAACGGGAACCGGCGCTCACTGCGGTGCAGCCACGGGATGGCGAGCAGGGCGGTCATGGCCAGGAGCATGTAGACGATGACCTCGATGAACCAGAAATGCCACTGCGTCGTCACCTTCTCGGGGCCGAGGATGGCGTTCAGCAGCACGATGTTCACAGGGCTGTAGCGGTCGGTGACCAGGAACGCGAACGCGATGAACACCATGCTGGGCACCACGATCCGCGCCACGCTGGTGAGTTGGCGGCGCAGGCGGGCGGCACCTTCGCCGGCCAGTTGGAAGCGGGCGAAGTTGAAGCCCGCGGCCGCTATCAGGACGTGCGCCATGCCCTGCCACTCGAACAGCCCGATATGGGTGCTGACGATGAAGACGATGCCCACCGCCCGCAGGACGATGCTGGTGTCCATCGGTGCGAGGAACCGTTGCCCGAGGGGAATCTTCGCGTCCGGAGTTGCCTGCGCTTTCGGCTCCAGGTCGCGGACCGCCGTGACGTGCCAGTCCGGCGGCAGGTGCCCCAGCAACTGCTCGAGCCGGACCGAGGCCGCCACGAAGGAGAGGGAGTCGCCGCCGAGCGAGACGAAGGTGTCCGTGCCGGAGATGCCGGTCCGTTCCAGGGTGTCCTCGAAGATCCGGCGGACGCTGTCCGGCGCGGAGGCAGAGGGTTCGCGCGGGGCGTGGGTATCCCGGGCCTCCGGCAGCGCCGCCACGGCAGGGTAGTCGATCTTGCCCGTCGCCAGGCGTGGCAGTTCGTCCACCGCGTGGAGGTCGACGGCGGCGCGGGGCAGGCCCAGGCCCTGTGCCAGGACCTTCGCCAGCAGCTGGGTGTCGTGCCGGCCTTCGATGGCGACGACGATGCTCCGGTCGCTGCCCGTGCTGGCCGCCGTGACCCCCATGTCCGCCAGGAGGCGCTCCACCTGGCCGAGATCGACCCTGAGTCCCACGATCTTGACGAACCGGCTGCGCCGTCCCAGGAGTTCGTAGAGCCCGGCGTCGTTCACCCGCGCAAGGTCGCCGGTGCGCAGCTCCGTCACGGTCCGGCCCAGCGCCAAATCGCGGGGGTGTTCGGCGTAGCCCAGCATCACGTTGGGTCCGGTATACACGAGTTCGCCGTCGGCCAGCCCGTCCACGGGGTCGATCCGGAAGGACCCGCCGGGGACCGGGACGCCGATGGCGCCGGCATGGTCCGCGGCGAGATGCGGCGGCAGGTAGGCCATCCGCGCCGTGGCTTCCGTCTGCCCGTACATGACGAAAAGGTCCCAGCCCTGCCGGCGTCCCAGGTCTGCGTAGTGCCGTACACGGTCGGGATCGAGCCGGCCGCCGGCCTGGGTGACGTAGCGCAGGGACGGCAGCTCCATGTCGGCGAAGCCGACGCGTTCCAGCAGTTCGAAGGTGTAGGGCACTGCCGCGAACGAGGTTGCCTGCCGGTGCCGGAACAGCTCCCAAAAGCACGGATCAACCACGGACAGGCCGGTCAGGACCAGGCTGGCTCCGCGCAGCAGATGGCTGTTGATCACCGAAAGCCCGTAGCAGTAGGACATGGGCAGCGTGGTGGCCGCACGGTCTGCGGAGGTGATTCTGAGGTAGGTGGCGATCGATTCGGCGTTGGCCTGCAGGTTCGCGTGGGAGAGCCGCACCAGCTTGGGCGAGCCCGTGGAGCCGGAGGTGCTCAGGAGCAGGGCCAGGTCCGGGTGCAGCTCGTGCCGGGTCCCGGGCCGGCGTTCGTCCAGTTGCAGCCCGCCCCTGGCCGGCTGCAGCAGCACGTCCGGGTCGTAGGCGGCGACGAGGGACGCAAGGGCGGCGGGCTTGTCTTCCGGAAGCAGGATCAGCGGGTGCCCGCCCGCCAGCGCGGCAAGGTACGCCACCAGCGAGTCGACGTCGTTCGACGCCGCCAGGGCGACCAGCCGGCGTTCGCTGCCCAGCCTGGCGGCGAGGTCTTCGACACGCCCGGCGAGCTCGCGGTAGGTCAGGGTAAGCCCGTCGGCGTGGATGGCAGGGCTGTCTCCAAAGCCGGCAAGGCCGGCGGCGAAAGATGCCCGCGCGTGGTCAAGCTGCGTGGTCATCCGTCGATGTTATTAGTTAAGGCTTACCTAACAAAAATCGCCGTTATAGGAAAGTCGCTGGAGAAATACGGGTCCTACTTCAGCCCCGCCCCGGGGAGGAGCGCGGTGGCGCCCAGCGAATCGGCGATGAACGCGTAGTCCCACGCCCGTTCCCGCCACTGCACGTACCGTCCGGACGCGCCGCCGTGCCCGCCGTCCATCTCGATCTTCATGACGATGGGCTCGGAACCGGTGGTCTTGTTCCGCAGCTCCTGCACCCACTTGGCGGGTTCCACGTACAGGACGCGGGTGTCATTGAAGGATGTGACCGCCGCGATTTTCGGGTAGGCCACCTCCCGGACGTTCTCGTAGGGGGAGTAGGACTTCATGTAGGCGTACGCCTGCGGGTCCGTGATCGGGTTGCCCCATTCCTCCCACTCCAGCGCGGACAGTGGCAGGTCGGGATCGAGGATGCTGGTGAGGGGGTCCACGAACGGCACCTGCGCCACGATTGCCGCATACTTTTCCGGGGCCATGTTGGCCACCGCGCCCATCAGCAGGCCGCCCGCGGAGCCGCCCAGGGCGGCGATCCGGGCCGGATCCACCCACCCGGAGTTTGCCAGCCAGTCCGTGGCATCAATGAAGTCGGTGAAGGTGTTCTTCTTGGTGAGTTTCTTGCCGTCCTCATACCAGTGCCGGCCCAGCTCGCCGCCGCCGCGGATGTGCGCGATCACGAACACCACGCCCCGGTCCAGCAGCGACAGCCGCGCAATGCCGAACCCGGGATCCATGCTCATCTCGTAGGAGCCGTACCCGTAGACCAGCCCGGCCGCCGTCGCATCCTGCTTGACGGACTTGTGCCGCAGCACTGAGAGCGGGATGCGGGTGCCGTCCCCCGCCGTCGCCCACTCGCGGGTGGCCACGTAGTCGCTGCCGTCGTAGCCGCCCAGGACGGGGCTTTCCTTGCGCAGCAGCAGGTCCCCGGCGGGCTGCTCCGGCGTGGGGAGCACGAAGTCGTAGATGCGCGACGGCGTGAAGTAGGACGTGTAGCCCAGGCGGATAACGGGGGCGTCGTAGTCCGAGCCGCCCACGCCCGCCGTGTACAGCTCCTCGTCGAAGGCCGGTTCCACGGGTGCCTGCTGCGCCGGCGTCCCCAGCCCGGCCAGGCCCATTACCTGGACCCGTTCGATGGTGTCCTTGCGGATGGAGACGATGAGGTGCGTGGCGGTGACGCCCGCCCCGTTGACGCGGACCTCGTCGGAATGCTCGACGACGGTCTGCCAGGACTGCCCGGCCAGGGGCTTTTCCAGCTCGGCCGGGTCCGCCAGGGAGACCATGGAGTTGATGGCGCCGCGGTTGTGCGTGAGGAGGATTTTCTCTGTCTTCTGCCCGTCCGGGCCTTCGAGCAGGAAGGGCTCTGCTTCGTAGAGGACCCGCTCGTTGCGGGAGATCACCGTGGTCAGGGTCTGGGTGGGGTCGTCGAAGCGCAGCAGTCGGGTTTCGCTGTACTCCGAGCACCCGATGCCCAGCACCAGGTGGCGCCGGTCCGCGGAGAGCTCGAAGCCGAGCCACATGGCGGCGTCGTCCTCCTGGTAGATCACCGTGTCCTCGGCCACGGGCGTGCCGAGCACGTGTGCCTTCACCTGGTACGGCCGCCAGGAGTCGTCCACCACCGTGTAGAAGATCCGGGTGCCGTCGGGTGAGAACGCAACGCCGTAGAAGATGTTCTCGATGACATCCGGCAGCAGTTCGCCGGTGCGCAGGTCTTTGATCCGGAGGGTGAAGCGTTCGTCGCCGGAATTGTCCACGGCGTAGGCGTAGAGGGTGCCGTCAATCGTTACGGCAGTGCCGCCCACGGAGAAGAACGGCTTGCCCTCGGCTTCCACGTTGCCGTCCAGCAGGACTTCCTCGCCGGGGATTTCGACGCCGGCCTCCACCGCGGGCGGTGTCCAGTCGGCCACCTTGTCGCCGGTGTCCAGGGCCTTGACGCGGCAGTGGATGCCGTATTCCTTGCCTTCGGCGGAACGGCTGAAGTACCACCAGCCGTCCTTGCGGTGCGGGACGGAAAGATCGGTTTCCTGGGTGCGGCCCTTGATCTCCTGGAAGATCGCCTCGCGCAGCGGTTCCTGGTGCGCGGTGACCGCTTCCTGGTACGCATTCTCGGCCCGCAGGTGCTCGATGACCTCGGCGGATTCCTTGTCCCGGAGCCACTCGTAGTTGTCCACGTACGTTTCCCCGTGGTGGGTCCGTTCGGTGGGGATCTTCTTGGCGACCGGGGGTGCCGGGATGGCGGTGTTGGTGGCGTCCTGCAGGGGAGTGGAGGTCATGGATTCAATATATAGACCAGCCCCCGCCACAAGGCAGGCCGTTCGCTGACGGGGGAGAGGAGGCGCGGAGGGGGCCAAAGACTCTGGGGTGTGCTGGCTGGTACCGGCAGGCTGGAAGGACAGTTGCAGGCGGGGGCAGGAAGGAGATGCCATGTCACCCGAGCCAGGTCCGGCACCCACGAACCAAGGCATGGCGTGCTGTTGCCCGTTGCATGGGAACCAGCTGCGCACTGCTCGCCCGCCGGCGGGTCTACCTGCCGAAGGGGCAGGTGGGCAGGATGCTGCGCTTCGCGGACGGAAGCACCGCGCGTGTCTACCGGGAGACCGCCGTCCTCCGTCAACCGCCCCGGGAGCCGTGCGTCCTGGTTGTTTCGTTCAGGCTCCGGCTGGTGCGGGGCAGGGCGCACCGGCTCTTCGAGGCCGAAAGCATCCTGAACACTCCGTTGTTCGTCGGCTTCCCGGGGTTCGTCTCCAAGCTCTGGTGCGCCCATGACACGTTCGGCGCCTACCGCGGCCTCTACGAGTGGGATGGTCCGGCGCAGGCGGAGGATTACGCCGCTGCCCTGTGGCGGGTCCTGGAACTGGTCAGCGTGCCCGGGTCCATCAGCTACAAAGTGCTGCCCGGGCTGCACCGGGATGAAGCGCTGGCGGATCCGGCGCGCATGCTCACCACAGCGGAACCGGACCACTCCTGGTGGCGGCTGCTCAGCCGGGCGTAACGGCGCTCGGTAGTGGTGCCGGGTAGCGGAGGAACGGCGGGTCATGGTGGCAGCGGAAGGTCCGACGGCGGACACGGACGTCCTGGCGGTCGGTGCCGGACCCGCGGGACTCGCCACAGCCCTCCAGGCCCATGCCCACGGCGCGACGGTGCGCGTGGTGGACCGGCGGACGGAGCGGTTCCGCCCTTCCCGGGCCATGATGCTGCACGCCCGTGCGCTTGAGGGACTGCGCCCGCTGGGTGTCACCGATGCACTGCTGGCCAGGGCCGACACCGGGCCGGAGGCGCGCATCCACCTGGGCCAGCGGGTCGTCGACGCCCGGATGGGCCACGCAGACCTGCCGGACACAGCCTTTCCGCACCTGACCCTGGTTCGGCAGGCCGACGTCGAGGATGTCCTGTGGCGGGAGCTCCAGGCCCGGGGCGTGCCGGTGGACTGGGGGGTGGAGTTCCGGGGCTTGGCGCCGGAAGAAACGGAAGGCCTCGTCTGCGCCGGCCTGCACAGGAACGGGCGCGGCCCCGAACTGCACCGCAGCCGGTTCCTGGCCGGCTGCGACGGGCAGTCCAGCACCGTCCGCTCCGTCCTGGGTGTCCCGTGGCGCGGCGGGCCCTATCCCGTGGAGGCAGTGCTGGCGGACCTGGAGCTCGACGGCGCCCTGGATCCCGGTGTGCTGCACGCCGCCGTCGGACGCTCCGGGCTGGCGTTCCTGTTCGCACTCGGCGAGGGTGCCACGTGGCGCCTGCTGGCCACCCGCCTGGCCGAACCGTCGCCGGACGCCCGCTTCGGGCAGCCCGGCCCGGCCATACCGCCCGCGGACGTGGCACGGCTGGTCCGGGAATCGGGGCTGGGAGCCACCGTCCGGGACATGCGCTGGTCGGCGAAGATCCCGCTCCAGCACCGCCTGGCCGGCACGTTCGGCGCCGGCCGCATCTTCCTGGCCGGGGACGCTGCGCACGCCCACTCTCCGGCCGGGGGACAGGGCATGAACAACGGGATCCTCGACGCGCTCAACCTCGGCTGGAAGCTTGGTTTCGCCTCGACCGCCGGCGGCCCCCTTCCGGAACTGCTCGCCAGCTACGGTCAGGAGCGGCGGCTCGCGGCACGGCGCGTGCTTGCCCTGACGCACCTCATCTTCTTCTTCGAAGCCTCGCCACATCCCGCCGCCCGCCTGGTCCGCGGCCTGCTGCCCGCTGTTGCCCCGCTGCTGCCGGTGCTGCTCCGCCGGCGGCGCCTCACGTCGCTGGGGATCAGGCTGCTGGCCCAGCCCTTCGTCCGGTACCGGCACAGCGCGCTGTCGCTGGACGCCGCACCGCGGAACGGCAGATGGCCGCGGCCCGGCGACCGCCTGCCGGACGCACCGGCCAGTCTAGAGGGCCGCCCGGTCCGCCTGCACGGGCTGACCGCGGCGCCCGGGGTCCACCTCTTCCTGGAGCGCGACGCCGGCCCGGACGCCCTGGGCACGGACCTTGCCAAGGAGATGGCCGCGCCGGCCGCGGCGGAACGCGGGCCGCTGGTCCACGTCCACCGGCTCACCAGCCATCCCGGCCGGGGCATCGTTGCGGTCCGTCCGGACGGATACGTGGGCTTCCGCTGCGGCGAGGTGGATCCTGGCCAGCTGCGCGCCTGGCTGCGGCTGGCAGGCGCTGTCCGGGACTGACAGCCGTGATGCTCTATCACTTTTGGCCCCTAAACCGCCGTCTTAACGACCAAAGCTGATAGAGCAACCGGAGGGTAGTTGCCGAGGGGCCGCAGGCGTATCCTGTTCAGTTCAAGGCACATCCGCCCAGCATGAGAGGGGAAGTTGCATGACCATCCCGCCAGTGCACGAACCTGAGCCGTTCCCGCCCGAGCCCGGTCCGGAGCCCACCTCCCCGGACCCCACCCAGCCGGGGCCGCCGTCGCCCAACCCGTTCCCTGCACCGCAGCCTCCCGGGCCGTTGCCCATTCCGGATCCTGGTCCCGCGCCGCTCCGTCCGGACCCCACCAGGGACTGAATTCCGGGGCAGGAAAACCCCTTGGAAAGGGGGCCTTCCGCACCTGCAGCAGCAGGGCGGAAGGCCCCCTTTTCCGTGCACTGCGGCGAAAAAATCTCCCGAAACCGGTCCCGGAACCCCTTGAAGACCTGCCTCTCTGGTGCTAAAAAATCTATATCAGCCAATACAGATCAGGCTGAGTGGAAAACGATGTTGGACCAACTCTTACGAGGAGGGAAGCCATGTTGATGCGAACCGATCCGTTCCGCGAGCTGGACAGGCTGGCCCAGCAGGTCCTCGGCACGGCTGCACGCCCGGCGGCGATGCCGATGGATGCATGGCGTGAAGGCAACGACTTTGTGGTTGCCTTCGACCTGCCCGGCGTCGCCGTGGACTCGGTGGACCTGGATGTTGAACGGAACGTGCTGACGGTGCGGGCCGAGCGCCCGGATCCCGTCGGCAAGGACACCGAACTGATCGCCTCCGAGCGGCCCCGCGGCGTCTTCAGCCGCCAGCTGATTCTTGGCGACACGCTGGACACGGAGCATGTGAAGGCCAGCTACGACGCCGGCGTCCTGACGCTGCGGATCCCCGTCGCCGAAAAGGCGAAGCCGCGCAAGATCGAGATTGAGACGAAGGGGGCAAAGCAGGAAATCGCCGCCTAGTTCCGGAAAGAATCGGGAAGCGGGTAGATCTGTTGACTGCCTTTTTGGGGCGAATCGCCACTCTGTGCACGCCACAGCGCCAGACAGCGCACCGGCAGCTGAGGCCTTAGCTTCCCGACCTGGTGGCCCCCGGCTTCGGCCGGGGGCCATCTCCGTGCCGCCGCAGTGCCGCCGGACGCTTAGGAGCCGAGTTCCAGCATCAGGGCCGGCAGTTCGTCGGACAGTTCGCGGGCGAGGAAGCCGAGCGGCCCCAGGCGGCTGGCCAGGCGGTCAGCCGCCGCGGCGTGCAGGTGCGTTCCCCAGCAGGCAGCCTGTGCGCTGCTGGTGCCGCGGGCCCGGACCCCGGCGATGGCCCCGGCCAGGACATCCCCGCTGCCCGAGGTCCCCAGACCGCCGTAGCCGGTGGTGATCTTCCACAGTTCGGGTTCCTCCGGCGCATCCCCGGGCGGCCGGGCGATCAAGCCCTGGCAGCTGACCACAGCGTCATACCGGCGCGCAATCGCGGCCACGTCCACTTCCAGGTCGTCGGGCTCCCGGCCCAGGAGGATGCCGGCCTCCGTCGGGTTCGGGGTAAGGATCAGGCGTCCGCGCCACGGGTCCAGCTGGTCCTCCAGGCCCGCCAGCGCGCCAAGCGCATAGGCATCGAGAACGACGGCGGGACCATCCGGGCGGGCACCTGCGGTGTCCTCCCGCTTGCCGTCCTCCCGCTTGAGCAGCGCCTGCAGAAGCTCCGCGGCAAGGTCCTCATCATCCAGCCCCGGGCCCACCAGGAGGGCGTCCGCCCGGTCCAGGTAGGAGCCGATCCGCTCCAGCTCGGCCGTAACTGAGCCTGCAGGCGTCTCCGGCAGGCCGATCGCCCCGCACTCGGGCAGCGCCACGCCCACCTGGACGGCAACCGACTCGGCCACGGCCAGGGTCAGCTTCCCGGCGCCGGCGCGCAGGGCGGCCACGCCCGCCAGCAGGGCTGCGCCGGGAGTGGCGCGGGCACCGCCGACCACCAGCACCGATCCGCGCGAGTACTTGTCCTCACCGGGCGCGGGCAGCGGCCAGTCACGCAGGAGCGACGGCGTCACCAACGTGGCCGCAGCCGTCTCACTTTGGCTGGACACGGGTGTCTCCGGCATGCTCGGTCACGGTGGCGCCAAACTCGGTCAGGTGGTCCGCCACGTTGAAGCTCTCCAGCGTCCAGGGGCCAGCGCCTGACGGGCGGACGAACCGGGTCACCGAGGCGTTGAGGATGGCCTCCCTGGCCGCCAGGTCCAGCAGCTCCTGCTCGCTGAGGCCTTCCAGGACGTACCTGAAGAGCATGATGACGGCATCGTGGCACACCAGCATGACGCGGTGGCCCATGCCCAGGCTGTTCAGTTCGGCCAGGACCGAGCGCAGCCGCAGGGCAACGTCCACCCAGGACTCGCCGCCCGGAGGCCGGTAGTAGAACTTGCCCAGCCAGTCCCGCCGTTCGGACTCCCCCGGGTAGCGGTTTTCCACGCCCAGCCGGGTGAGCCGGTCCAGGATGCCGAGTTCACGGTCCCGCAGCCGTTCGTCCGTGCGCACCTTCAGCGGCCACCCGGCGGTGTCCACCGCGATTTCGGCCGTCTGGCGGGCCCTGGCGTACGGGGAGGATACGACGGCGTCCGGGCGGAACTCCTCGGCGATGCGGGCCAGCGCCTTGCCCAGCGCCGTGGCCTGCTCCTTGCCCGTACCGGACAGGTCCACGTCGGCGTCCCGGGCGGGAACCTCGATGACCTCCACCCCGGCGGCGCGCGCCTCGGTGGCTGCCACGTTGCCTTCGCTCTCACCGTGCCGGATCAGGAGCAGCTCCACCGCCCCGGCTTCCTGGACGGCCCCGGTCAGACCGTCCTCCTTGGAGGAAGCGCTGTTCGTAGAATCGCCCGTCAAGAAACCACCCCGTCCGATTGCCGTGCCGAATGCAGGAACACTACCAGCGGCGTACCCAGGAGGCGGGGAAAATAACAGCCGTGGCTACCGCTCGGGCGTGAGCACCTTGGAAAAGACGGTGCCGCCGTTGGCGTTCCGGAGGCTGACGGTGAAGCTGTTGTCCCCGCCCAGCTGGACATGCCCGAAGAACTGGTTTTTGCCGTCGCGCGGTGATTCGCCGGCGAAACGCCCGGCCTTGGAGAACACCACCTCCGGACCGAACGTGCCGTCCATGGCGTTGGGGCCGAAGGAGCCTGCGTTGATGGGCCCGGCGACGAATTCCCAGAACGGGTCGAAGTCGGTGAAGGCGGCACGCTCGGGGGAGTAGTGGTGGGCGGCGCAGTAGTGGACGTCGGCGGTGAGCCACACCGTGTTCTTCACGCCGTTGCGTTTGAAGGCGCTCAGTACGCCGGCGATTTCCAGCTCGCGGCCCAGCGGGGCACCCGCGTCGCGGTTGGACAGGCTTTCCTGGTTGACCGGGCCGTCCGGCACCACGATGCCCAGCGGGAGGTCGGCGGCGATCACCTTCCACGTCGCCTTGGACTTCGTCACCTCGCGGATCAGCCAGTCCACCTGCTCCTGGCCCAGGATGTTGGTGGCGTAGGGTTCCTTGCCGTCCGTGTTGGGGGACTTGAACGTGCGCATGTCCAGGCAGAAGATGTCCAGCTGCGGGCCGCGGCTGATCTTCCGGTAGATGCGCGCGGGCTGGTACTGGCCGGCGTCGTCGAACGTTCCCGGGCGCCAGATCGCCGAGCTGTCCGCAATCGGCATGTTCTCCTGCCACGCCTGCCGGCCGCGGGCAGCGAGGGTATTGACGTCCCGTACGGTGTAACGGGAGTCGTCAATGATTTGGCCGGGGTACCAGTTGTTGTGGGTCTCGTGGTCGTCCCATTGGGCGATCACCGGAACGTCCGCGAACATGGCCCGCATGTTGGCGTCCATGGAGTTGTAGCGGTGCCGGCCGCGGAACTCGGTGAGCGTTTCCGCCACCTTGGACACCTCTTCCGTGACCAGGTTCCGCCACACCCGGCCGTCCTTCTCCACCACCGATTCGGGGATGGGGCCGTCGGCGTAGATGGTGTCGCCGGAGTGGATGAAGAAGTCGGGGCGGGTCTGGTGCATGGCCCGGTAGCCGCGCATTCCCCCGATTTCCTCGTTGATGCCCCAGCCCTGGCCCGCGGTGTCGCCGGTCCACACAAAGCTTTGCCCGGACGACGCCGGGACGTCACCGCCGTTGCTGGTGTCACCGGTGCGGCCCTTGCCATTGACCGATCCTGCGTCCGGTGCCGTGCGGAAGCTGCCGCGAACCGTTTCGCCGGCAGCACCGGCTTCGTCCTCGAAGCTGATCTCCAGCGCGAAACGGGTGTTGGACGGCAGGTTGCCGGCGTGGATCTTGGCGGTGAAGTCGGAGGCCTGGGTTGCCCGGGGCCCGCGCAGCACCCGCTCGAAGGCGCCGCGCCCGCGCAGGACCTCCCCGCCGTCGTCCACTGCCCGCAGCACCGCCGTCATCCGGCCGGCGCCCGACGCCCTGGACCACAGCACCGCCGTGTCCGAGGTGACGTCGCCGGTGGCGATGCCGCTGGGCAGGGTGAGCCGGTTGCGGACCAGGGCGACGCCGGTGGACTGGCCCAACGGCGTGCCGGCGTTCGCTGCGGAGGGGGCGGAGGCGAGGGCCGCGGCGAGGATGGAGCCTTTGACGACGGTGCGGCGGGAAACGGAGGAGTTGTTGGTCATGCCCACAGGTTTCCGCCGGCGGACGCACGGACCCTGTCCCGCGGGTGAACTGAAGGTGAGCCGATGCTGAACACGGGGTGCCCCGCGGCGCGCACCGCCTACGGGACCGCGAAGTCCGCGATCCTGCCCTCCCGGAGGGCCGCCCCCACCGCCGCGATGCCGCCGTAATCGGGGAACACCACCGACTGGCCGGCCGCCATCCCCGTTCCTGCCGTGGGCAGCGTCATGGTGCCGATCGCGTTCACGTCCAGGTTCCGCAGGCTGTAGGCGAGGATGGCTGCCTGGACCGGGTCGAAGCCCTTGTCCACGGTGAGGCAGCAGGACGCGAAGTCCACCAGCGACCGGACCGCGTTCACGTCGGTGAGGGCGCCGCTGCTGGTGAACCGGGCCAGGATGGCGCGGACCATGATGCGCTGGTTCACTACCCGCTGGTAGTCCCCGTCGGTGAAGGCATGGCGCTCGCGGCTGAACTCCAGGGCTGCCTGCCCGTCAAGGTGGTTGACCCCCTGCGTGAAGGCGTGTTCGGTTTCGATGGTGGACTGGAAGGCGAAGGGGACATCCACGTCGATGCCGCCCAGGCCATCCACCATGGCCTTGAACCCGCCGAAGTCCAGCATCAGGGTGTGGTCGATGGTGATGCCCAGCAGCTGCTGCACCGTGGCGGTCGTGAGGTCGATGCCGCCGTACTCGAGCGCCGCATTGATCTTGGAGCCGCCGACGCCGGGCACGTCCACCCAGAGGTCGCGCATGATCGAGATGATGTAGAGGGCGTGCCGGTCGGCGGGAACGTGGACCACCATCAACGCATCGGAGCGTTGGTCCGAAGACTCGCCGGTGGCCGCCGTGTGGGCCGCTGCATCCCGCGCGGGAGTGCCGCGGATGTCGCTGCCGATGATCAGGATGTTCATCGGTGCGGCCGGTAGCTCGGGAATCGGGGCGGGCGGTGGCGGCGGGGGAGGGGCCGGCGGCGTTGTCTCGGACGGCGTGGGCGTAGGCGTCGGTGTTTCGCTGGGTGACGGAGTGGAGGTCTGGGTGGCGGCGGGCTGCGCCTGCTGGCCCGCACGGTTCAGGCTGAAGACCGCGATCCCGGCGGCCGCGACGAGTGCCAGCGCCAGCAGGGCGGCGATCCAGCGGCGACGGCCCAGGGCAACAATCCATGCGGGCCGGTGGGACTGTGGACGCGGGGGACCGGCGTTGCCGGGACCGCCTGGCCCGGATGGATCAGGACCGCCTGGGATGCTCATGACGCCTCCACCTCATTGTGAACAGGTGCGATCAGTGTCCGTCCGGCAACCCTTTGCTGGCTACATACGTATCCAAACTGTCACCTGCCAGCGCCTCGCTGATGTCCCTGATGGCCGCGTAATTCGGCAGGACGATCGACTGGCCGTCCACGGAGGTGCCCACGCCCAGGGTGGGAAGGGTGAACATCTCCATGTCCCCGGCCCGCACGTTGCGCAGTTCCACGGCCAGGCCGGCCAGCGCGACCGCGTTCAGGCCCCTGTCCACGCTGATGTACGGTGCCATGGAGCTGACCACGTTGTGCACCTTCACCGGGTTGAGGAGGGTCTCCGCGCTGAGGTTCTTGGCGAACAGCGCCTTCACAAACGCCTGCTGGTTCCGCACCCGCTGGTAATCGCCGTCCCTGAAGGCGTAGCGCTCGCGGACGAACTCAAGCGCGTGCCGGCCATCGAGCACCTTGGGCCCCTGCTTGAAGTTGAAGCCGTCGTGCGCGGAGACGAAGGGCTGCTTGATGTTCACCTCCACCCCGCCCAGGGCGTCGGTGAGGCCAACGAAGCCTTCAAAGTCGATCATGGCCACGTGGTCGATGCGCTGGTTGAACAAGGATTCCACCGTCTGCACCATCAGGGGCACGCCCCCGTAGGCGAGTGCAGCGTTGATTTTGGCCTGGCCGTTCCCGGGAATATCGACCCACAGGTCGCGCATCAGGGAGATGGCGAAGATGTTGGAGCGGTCCGCCGGAATGTGGATCAGCATCAGGGTGTCGGCGCGCTGGTTGGAGCTGCTGCCTGATACCGCCTCATCCACTGTGGCCCCGCGGCTGTCGCTGCCCATCACCAGGATGTTCAGGCCGCCGGCTGCTGCTCCGGCGGTGCCCTCTGCTGCGGCGGGTCCGGCCGCCGGCACGTTCCCTGGAGCGTCGGGAGCCTGCTGCCCTGCTGCTTCGCCTGCCGGCGCCTGTGAACCTGGCTGCGGGCGGCTGGACTCGGGCGGGAACGGGCTTTCAATGATCCTGGCCTGGGAATCGAACGTCTGCCCCAGGTTGAACAGGTACGCCCCGGCCGCGGCGGTTACCAGGACCACTATGCCGGCGAGCACCAGCAGGGCGGTCCGCAGGGGGTGTCGGCGGCGCGCCGGCGGTACTGCGGCGCGGCTGGCGTCTGTGCGGGAAGGGTTCAGCTGGATGCCCATTTCGGAAAATTAGCATCGGCTTCAATGGCCTTACATCGGGGGAATCCACAGAAAACCCGCAGTCTGTCCCGCAGCGGGACGCAGCATCTGGCAGGCGTCGACGCCGGTTCCGGACGCCCGGCCAGATGCTCCGTTTACGGCTGGGCGGCCGCGTCGGGGCTGGCAGCCGCGTTGAGGCGGGCGTGGCGGAGGATCGAAACGATCGCCGGCGCGAGCTGGTCCTCCATCTGCCGGTAGACCTCCGGCGCCCGGCGGTAGGGGTCCACGATGTCGTTGTCGGCCGCGTCCGGGGGAAGGGCAAGGTGCCGCACCCCGGCGGCGCGGGCCGGCAAGCCCCGCCAGAACACGGCGTTGGCAGCCAGCCAGCCGCCGTCGTCGGACGCGTCTTCCGCGGCGGTTCGGGACGCGCCCGTGCCCCGTTCGTCCAGGACGTCGAGCATGCGGGCGAACTCGCGGATGGTGAAGGTCCGCTTGAGCAGGGACGCATCCAGCTGCAGCACCTCGCCGCGGTGGCCCGAGGTCATGGTGAGTACCAGGTCCACGCCCCGCAGGATCCTGGGGGTGAGCTGACGGGCGGCGAAACCATCGGGGTCGCCGCCGAAGGTCCGTACGATGTCTGCCGAGATGGGCTGCATCGGCTCACCCACGAGTGCGCGGGTGCCGGCGCTGGACACCTCGAAGCCGCCCGGCACCACCTGGTTGAGTCCCGCCTGCAGCAGCCGTTCGGCCACGGGGGACCGGCAGATGTTGCCGGTGCAGACGGTCAGGATTCTTACTGGTGCGGATGTGTCCACGGGGATTTGTCTCTTTCCAGCCGGTGCCCGGGCCGTCCGGCCCGTGCTTTTCAACTTAACACGCATCCCTCCCACCTTCCCGGTGGAAGGTGGGAGGGATGTGTGGTGGACGGGTCAGAGCCCTGCGAGCAGCTGCTTCATCTCGGTGATTTCCGCCTGCTGGGCCTCAATGATCGCGTGGCCGAGCTGGAGCGCGTCGGGGAACTTCCCGGCGCTGATTTCCTGCTGGGCCATGTCGATGGCGCCTTCGTGGTGGCCGATCATCTGCTCCAGGAACAGGCGCGCGGCCTCCGTGCCGGTGGCGGCCTTGAGCCTGTCGATCCCGGCGTCGTCCACCATGCCGGACATGCCGTGCCCGGAATGGTCGCCCGTGGTGGGCGCGTTCCAGCCCTGGAGCCAGCCGGTCATCTGCTCGATCTCCGGGGCCTGGGCGTCCTTGATCTTCGTGGCCAGGGCGGTGATCTCGGCGGGCATGTCCGGCTTTGCCAGGATGATGCCGCTCATCTCCACTGCCTGGGCGTGGTGCGGGATCATCATCTGGGCAAACATGGTGTCGGCCTGGTTGTGGTCCGCGCTGGCGCCGGGCATGGCGCTGGGCATTGTGCTCGTCATGGGGCCGGAGCTGCCGTGGTCCATGGGCATGGGGCTTGCAGTGGAGCCGGCGGCGCACCCGGCGAGGCCGAGCGAGGCGGCGAGGGCAGCGGCAACGGACATGGTTTTGATGGTGTTCATGGTTGTCCTTCAGGGATGTTGGTGGGACTGGGCCTGTAGTGGGGGCGCAGTCCGGTTTACGTCCGGCTGATGGACAGTTCGCAGGGCGTGGGGCCCGGCGGCGAGTAGGAATAGGCGGCCGCGGGGCTGCCGCGGCCGGGCTGGGCCGGAACCGGGGCAGGGGCTGCCTGCGGCGGGTAGAGGGTGACAGGGCTGTTCGGTGCAGACGGGATGCAGGGGGCTCCCGATTCATGCACGCCGGGGCATGTGTCGCCGCACGCGGCGGGGGCAGGGTCCGGGGTTTCCGCGGCCGGCACGGCCTGCCCGTGGCCGGTGTGGCCGGGGGCAGAATGTGCGGCGGCGGTGTCCCCGGCCAGGTGCCCCGGCGAGGCCGGAACGTGTCCCGCCGAGGCTGCCGCGTGCCCTGCCGAAGCGGCCGCATGCGAGGCGTGGCTGGACGTCAGGACGTGCATCCCCAGGATTCCGGCGATAAGCGCCAGGGTGCCTGCGAGCAGCCAGGCAGCACGGAGCAGGGACACCAGGGCGCGGGGTGGCGTGCTCATGGCGGTCCCTCCTTCCGTAGCAGTGCCGGGCCGCGGCGGCGGTCTTGTTCTAACGTACCCCGGACGGGTTCAGCTTCAGGCGCCGCAGGAGCTGGGCGTTCAGCGCCACCACGATGGTGGACGCTGACATCAGGACCGCCCCGGCGGCGGGCGAGAGCACCACGCCGGCGAAGGCCAGGACGCCCGCGGCCAGCGGCACGGAGAGGATGTTGTAGCCGGTGGCCCACACCAGGTTCTGCCACATCTTGCGGTAGCTTGCCCGGGACAGGTCCACCATGGACAGCACGGCGCGCGGATCGTTTCCGGCCAGCACCACGCCGGCGGATTCCATGGCCACGTCCGTCCCGGCTCCGATGGCGATGCCCACCTCGGCGCGGGCCAGTGCGGGGGAGTCGTTGACGCCGTCGCCCACCATGGCCACCTTCAGGCCGCGCCCCTGCAGCTCTGCCACCTTCTTGTCCTTGTCCGCGGGCAGCACTTCGGCGAACACCTCGTCGATGCCCAGGTCAGCCGCCACGGCCTGCGCCACCTGGTGCGCGTCGCCGGTCACCATGGCCACCTTGACCCCGCGGCTCTGCAGCGCCGCGACTGCCTGCCGGGACTCCGGCCGCACCGAATCCTCCAGGCTGACGGCACCCAGGACGCGGCCGCCGTCGAGCACGTGCAGCACGGCTGCCCCGCGGTCCATCCACGCGCGGGTGGAAGCGGCCACTTCGGCGGGTTCGACGGCGCCCAGCTCGCGCAGGAGCGCCGGCCCGCCCACGTGCAGCGTGCGTCCGTCCAGGGTGGCCTGGACTCCACGCCCGGTCAGCGAGGTGAAGTCGGCAGCTGCGGGCACGGCCAGGTTCCGGCTGCGGGCGGCCCGGACGATGGCCCGGGCCACGGGGTGCTCGCTGTCCGATTCGACGGCGGCGGCCAGTGCCAGCAGCGCGTCCGGATTTCCGCCGTCGGCCACGGCAACGTCCATGAGCTCAGGCTCGCCGGTGGTCAGCGTGCCGGTCTTGTCGAACAGGACAACGTCGATGGTGCGCATCCGCTCCAGGGCCATCCGGTTCTTGATGAGCACGCCGGCGCGGGCTGCCTGCTCGGTGGAGATGGCGATGACCAGCGGAATGGCCAGGCCCAGGGCGTGCGGGCAGGCGATCACCAGCACGGTGACGGTGCGGGTGACGGCCTCGGGGACACTGCCCATCAGCGTCCAGGCGATGAAGGTCAGGACACCGGCACCGGCGGCGAAGTAGAACAGGAACGCCGCGGCACGGTCGGCCAGGGCCTGGGCGCGGGAGGAGGATTCCTGCGCTTCGGCCACCAGCCGCTGGATGCCTGCCAGGGCGGTGTCGTCGCCCACGGCCGTGACCCGCACCCGGACGCTGCTGTCCGTGGCCACGGTTCCGGCCACTACCGGGTCGCCAGGGCCGCGGGGAACGGTCTTGGATTCGCCGGTGATCATGGATTCGTCGAACTCCGCCTGCCCCTGCGCCACGGTGCCGTCCGCCGGCATCCGGGCGCCGGAGCGGACCAGGACCAGGTCGCCTGCGTTGAGTTCTGAAACGGGCACGGTTTCGGTTCCGCCGTCCGTGATGCGTTCGGCCTCATCGGGCAGCAGCGCGGCCAGCGCATCCAGTGCGCCCTGCGCCGAGCCGAGGGCACGCATTTCGATCCAGTGCCCCAGCAGCATGATGGCCACCAGCAGGGCGAGTTCCCACCAGAAGTCCAGGTCGAAGCCACCGATCCCCAGGCTCGTGACCCAGGAAGCGGCAAAGGCCACCGTGATCGCCATTCCGATCAGCAGCATCATTCCCGGCGTGCGGTCCTTGAGTTCCTGCAGGCCGCCCTTCAGGAACGGCTGGCCCCCATAGAGGAAAATCACGGTGCCCAGAACAGGCGGGATCCAGGCCGAGCCCGGGAAGTCCGGCGCCATGTAGCCGAGGATGTGGCCCACCATGGGGCTGAAGTAGACCACGGGGACGGCGAGGGCCAGCGTCAGCCAAAACCTGTTCTTGAACATGGCGGTGCTGTGCCCGGCATGCTGGCCATGTATGGACGGTGTGGTCGTCGCCGGTGTGGTGGGCATGCTGCGAAGGTCCCCCGTGGTGCGCGTGTGCATGGGCGGAGGCCGGCGGTTCGGTCAGTGTCTGGCTGTCGGTGTGTTCATGCTCAGGCATATGGTGCATGCCGTGGTGGTCCTGCATGGTTCCTCCTTGGAGAGGGCAGTGGTTGCCCGGCGGTTTCGGGCGGATGTCGGCTGGACGCGCCCTCGGGCGCGGTGGAATGCGGGTCAGGCCAGGGCGTAACCGGCGGCGGTGACGGCTTCGCGGATTGCCGCGTCGGGAGCAGGGCCCTCCACGGTGAGGCGTGAAAGGCCGCCAGGCACCAGGCCCACGGACGCCGACGTGACGCCGTCAAGGGCGGAGACGGCAGCTTCCACGCTCCGGACGCAATGCCCGCAGGTCATGCCCTCGACGGCGAAGCTGCGCTGGCTGGAGGTTCCGCCGTCGGAGGGTGCGCCGGCGGCCACAGGCGCCAGGGCGGTGCCGGAACCGTGGGCGGCAGCGGCGTGGGCGGCAGCGGACGGACCGCAGCAGCTGCAGCCGGAGGACGTGAGGGGAAGCTGGGGGCGGTTTCCGATGTTCATGTCAGTTCCATTCCTTGATGAGGATCAATGGGCGCTGGGGTTGAACGGCTGTGAAGGCGGTGCTAGGCACCAGCCGGGACATACCACTTCACTGACAACACCGCACAATATACCCCCTAGGGGTATGCAGGTCAAGGGTCTCAAGCGTCGTAACGGTCCTGCCGCTTGGGGCTTCCGGCCCTATCTTCGGCCTTCCAGGGAGGCCATACTGGAACGAGCGAGCACAGCGCCGGCCCGCTGGGGGCAGGTGGATGCACGGGAGGTGGACCTGTGGCGGAGCTGAGCGATCTGTACACCTATTCGAGCGCCTTGAATGGCGACGAGTGCGACGCGGGGACCTTCCGCATCGATCTCATGGAACGGAAAATCCACTGGTCGGACGGGATGTTCCGCCTCCACGGATACCGGCGCGGCGAGGTTGTCCCCACCATGGAGCTTGTGTTCGCCCACAAGCACCCGGAGGACCGGTCCAAGTGTGAAGAGATCGTGGCCCAGGTGGCCCGGACCGGCGGCTTCTTCTGCATGTACCACCGGATCGTCGACGCCAGGGGGCGCACCCGGCGGGTCCTGACCTCCGGCGAAGCCATGGTGGACGCGGAACGGAAGGCGACAGTCCTCGAGGGCGTGATGGTGGACCTCACCCGGACCCTGCAGCGCGAGACCGAGCAGACCGCCCGGGAGGCGGTGGCCGGTGCAACTTCCACCAGGACCGTCATCGACCAGGCCCGCGGGATCCTCATGGGCCAACTTAAACTGGGCTCGGAAGACGCCTTCCAAATGCTGGTGAGCACCAGCAGCCACCGCAACGTCAAACTGGTGGTGGTGGCGGCAGAACTTGTGCAGTTGGCCAACTCCGCCGAGGCGCGCAGGTATCTGGACCGGGCCGTGCGGGCCATCCAGCTGCACGGACAAGCGGCGGGCGCGGGAGGCCACCGCACGCGCTAATGGTGCGCTACCCAACAGGCAAGGATGGTGGTGGAGAGTTGGTAGGCCAAGGCGTTGCGGGTGAGGGCATCGGGACCGACCGAGGCCGGAAGTGCTGACGCGTCCACCTGCAGCACAAAGTTGTCCTTTTGGAACACGGCAGAGCCGGCTGCGGTTTCGTAGGCGGGAAAGCCCAGGTTGGCCAGACCCTTAATAGGCGTGACATCCGTGGCGAGGGCCTGCATGGCATCAAAGTAGGTCCGTGCCTTGGCCTGGTCAGGAGCTTCCTGTACGGAAATTGTCAGTGCGCCCTCAGACAGGTGGTAGGTGCAGGTGAAAGTGCTGTTGGCCCAGTTGCTGACGGTGTGCGGTTTCTGCTTGAGGGACAGGATGGTGGTCAACCGGTCCATTGGCTCGTCCCCGCACACCATTTTCGCCGCTTCGCTCGGGGCTGCCGGACCGGCCTGCGGGGAGGCCGGGTTGGTGCCGTGGTGCCCGGCATGCCCGGCATTCGGGGTTTCCACGCTGGCGGCAGGGGACGCGGCCGGAGGGGCATCCCCGGTTGATCCTGCCGCCGCCGCACAACCGGAGAGCGCCAGGGACAGCGCCAGGGGCGCCAGCAGGAAAACGCGGTTCTTCATGGCCATCCGTCCTGGCCGCCCCGGTGAGGCGACCGTTGTCTACTGTCCAATTAGGCTTTGAGCTTGGCGAAGACAACGTAGTTGTCATCGAAGAGGCCGGTGGCGGCGTCATAGCCGTCGCAGGTGATCAGCCTCAATTCCGAACCGGGCGTGTTGCCGTAGACCTCTACGGTGGGGAAGTTGTCCTTGCCGTAAACGGCTCCCCGTTCAACAACGAAGGTGGCCGTACTGCCGTCCGCCCGCGTCACCTTGACCTCGGCTCCGGGTGTGAGGGTGCGGAGGTCGGCGAAGACCCCCTTGTGGCCGCCGAGGGCGTTCACATGGCCCAGCAGCACGGCGGGGCCGCGCTCCCCGGGAGTCGGCGAGCCGTTGTACCAGCTGGCGGGGGCACCGTTGCCGGTATCCTCCGGAACCTCCAACGATCCGTTGGCACGCAGGCCAAGGCTCAGCAGTTCCGTACGGAGGCCAATGACTGGAATGTCCAGGACGGCCGGTTCGGACCGGGGCAAAACCGGCGGTTCGGCCGCGGTTGGTGCGGTTGCCCCCGCCGGGCTGGAAGGTGAGGGTGTCTGCGGGTGGCCGGCGGAAGCGGACGGCGTTGGGGCGATGGAGGAGGCAGTGGCAGTGGCAGCCGCAGGGCCGGCGTCGGACGTTCCAGGCGTGGTGCCGCAGCCAGCCAGGGTGAGCAGGAGCAGAAGCCCGGCAGCCGCGGGGGCCCGAAGGCTCCTGCGGCTGCCGGAGTTCAGGAAGGACATAACAGGGTCAGCCGGACTCAGGCTGCAGAACCGGAACCGCGGCGACGAACCAGGTAGGCTCCGCCCGCGGCTGCTGCAAGGACCAAGCCACCGCCCAAAGCGAGGACGCCGGAGTCGGTACCGCTAGCCTGCTGGGCAACGCCGGTGTCAGCGCCGCCGGCAGGCATCTTCATCTGGCCTGCCTTGAGTGTCCCGCACAATGCAGGGGAGGTGGCGGCGAGTGGGAGGCTCGGAACGAGATCGGACTTGGCGGCCTGTCCCGCCGGGCTCAGGGTGGCAGGATCCAGTCCATGGACGACGACGACAGCGGTGCCGGCCTCGAGGGCGGCCTTGGTCTCGGCGTTAAGTTCAAAGGTGCGGTCAACGGTGTAACTGGCGCCCTGGCCGGCAAGCTTGAGGTCCAGTCCCGCAGCGGGGCTGGTATCGCCACTGGTGGACAGGGTGGTCACAATCCCGCCATAACTGGGCGCGCCCTCGGTGGTGGAGACCACGCCGTCGCCATCCTTGTCGGCCGAAGGGGCAGGACACATGCCCTGGGCTCCGCCGTGGATGTGCTGGACGTGCGGATAGGGGGCGTTGTTGAACGTGGGAGCCAGGCCGGAGACCTTCAGGACGGCGTGCGCCTGGTTGCCGGTGACATCCACGGTGACGGTGCCCGAGGCCGAGCTGCCGTTGATCTGGGAAAGGGTGGACTGGTAGGTGTGGTCGGCTGCGGAGGCGGGACCGCCTGAGAGGGCCAGGGCGCCCAGAGCCAGGGTGGGAACCGCGAGGAAACGAAGTGTCTTGTTCATCGGAAAGCATTCTCCTCATGCGAGTGACGTAATGTCCCAGATGAGGGACATTAATGATTCGATGCCACCAATGCAGCCGGATGGGTATTTTTGTGAACTGCCCCACAAAATTTGTAAAGGCCCCCGGGGAGACGCGTTTGGGACGGGGCGGCGCCGCCCGTAAAATAGGCGAAGGTGCGCCGGGAAGTCTGGTCGGCATTGCTTTGCCGAACCCGGATTTAAGGACACCTTCATGAACTCCACGCCGCCACCTCCCAGCCGAAACAAGTTCTTGGGCTCCACAGTCTTCTCGCGCGGCAGCTACGCCGAAGCGCTGCGGATCGGGGAGATCCTCCGCAAGGAAACCGTGGGCGGCGCCCTCCTGGTTGTCGCGGCAGTGGCCGCCCTCATCTGGGCCAACTCCCCGGCGTCGGACAGCTACTTCGCCCTCCGCGACTTCAAGGTGGGCTACGAGCCCTGGCACCTGGAACTGAGCCTCGGGGCCTGGGCGGCCGACGGACTGCTGGCGATCTTCTTCTTCCTGGTGGGCCTGGAACTCAAACGCGAATTCGTGGCCGGCGACCTGCGGCAGATCAGCAAGTCGATCGTGCCGGTGGCGGCCGCCGTGGGAGGCGTGGCGGTCCCGGCGGTGATCTACGCCGTCGTCAATCTGGCCAGCCCTGAGACACTTCGCGGCTGGGCCATTCCCACCGCAACCGACATCGCGTTTGCCGTGGCGGTCCTGGCCATCATTGGATCGCACCTGCCCAGTGCCCTGCGGATCTTCCTGCTGACGCTGGCCGTGGTGGACGACCTGATTGCCATCACCATCATCGCGTTCTTCTACTCCACCGACATCCAGGTCACCCCGCTGCTCCTTGCGCTCATTCCGCTGGGCATCTATGCCTTCCTGGCGCAGAAGTACCGCCGCTTCTTCGGCCAGCACGCCGCGGCCGCGTGGCTGATCCTGCTGCCCCTGGGCGCCGTGACCTGGGCGCTGGTCCACGCCTCCGGCATCCACGCTACCGTGGCCGGGGTGCTCCTGGGCTTCGCCATTCCCGTTATCCGGTCGCAGGCGTCCGGCGGACCGGAGGGCGGCCCCGGGCTGGCCGAGATCTTCGAGCACCGGTTCCGCCCCATTTCCGCCGGCGTGGCGGTTCCCATCTTCGCGTTCTTTTCCGCTGGGGTGGCCGTTGGCGGGTGGGAAGGCCTGGGCTCGGCCCTGGCGGACCCCGTGGCGCTGGGCATCATCCTGGGCCTGGTCGTGGGCAAGCCGATCGGGATCATGGGCACGACGTGGGTCCTGACCAAAGCCACCAGGGCCAGCCTGGACAGTTCCTTCAAATGGATCGACGTGTTTGGCGTGGCACTGCTGGCGGGCATCGGCTTCACGGTGTCGCTGCTGGTGGCAGAGCTCAGCTTCGGCCACGGCAGCCTGCACGACGACCACGCCAAGGTGGGAATCCTGGCCGCCTCACTGATCGCCGCGCTGCTGGCAACAGCGGTATTGCGGACCCGGAACCGGCAGTACCGCATCGCCGAAGAGCTGGAAAAGGTCGACGCCGACCAGGACGGCATCCCGGACGTGTACCAGGGCCGCGCCTAAGCTTCCCCCGGAAACTCCGGGGGTCTGGTCAGGCGGTGGCCAACGGCGGCGTGGCGTTGTCCTCAACGTGCCGGATCTCCAGGGCCTCCGGGTCCAGCAGCTTCCGCGTGCCGGTGCGGGCATCCAGGATCCAGAAGAGTTCGAGGGCCGGTACGACGTCGGTCACCCGGCCGCGGTGGAAGAGCTTGCCCCGGTGCCACGCTTCAATGTGGTCCCCGATGCGAAGCTGGGCCGTACGTATTCCTTGTGCCTCCATAATGGGCTGCCTCCTGCTGTTGTATCCCCGTAAGCACAGCTTGCCGTGGACAGGTTGCCGGAGTGTTTCCGCGTGGTGTTTTTTCTGTGTCGCCGGTGACCGTCGGCACCGGTCAGAGGTTTGTTCGCGGATCGGTGCCTTGAAGGTTCGGGCCTGCGAACAAGCTTCTGACAGGCCGCGGGGGGCGTGCGGAGCTGGTCAGTCCTCCACCGGGAACGCGACGCCTTCGCCCACCACGCGCAGGCACAGCTCCATTCCGGGCCGGGCTATGGAGGCGTTCCAGTGCCGGATGGTGATGATCTCGCCGCCGCCGGGGTACCGGTGGTCGGCGTGCTCGGCCACTTCCTTGGGCACGTTCAGCTTCAGCCGCACCGTCGTTTCGGGGCCGAAGTAGTCGGTGTCCACCACCACGCCCCGGATGGGGCCGTCCTCGGCGATGCGGATCTGTTCGGGCCGCAGCATGAGCTGGACGCGGCCCTGGGCCGGAGGCCGGCGGACCGGGATGCCGCCCAGCGAGCAGGTGGCCAGGGATCCTTCCAGCCAGGCGTCCAGGATGACGGCGTCGCCCAGGAACTCCGCGGTGGCACGGTCCGCGGGGCGGGTGTACACCACGAACGGGTTCCCGATCTGCGCCAGCTTGCCGCCCCGCATCACGGCCACCTGGTCGGCGAAGGACAGGGCCTCGGCCTGGTCGTGGGTGACCAGGATGGTGGTGACTCCGTGTTCGGCCAGGACCTTGGCCACGGCGCGGCGGGTTGCCACGCGAAGCCCCGCGTCCAGTGCGGAGAACGGCTCGTCCAGCAGCATCAGCTCGGGCTCGCGCGCCAGCGCCCGGGCCAGGGCCACGCGCTGCTGCTGGCCGCCGGAGAGCTGGTGCGGGCGGCGCTTGGCCATCGAGGCGTCCAGCGACACCATCTCGAGCAGTTCTGCCACCCGCGCTGCCACGGCGCGCCGGCCGCCGTCGAGCTTGGCCGGGTTCAGGCCAAAGGCGACGTTCTGGCCCACAGTGAGGTGCGGGAACAGGGCGCCGTCCTGGGCCACGTAGCCGATCTGCCGCTTGTGCGCGGGAAGCCAGGCACCGTCTCCGGCCACGAGGGTTCCGTTGAGTGAAATGGTTCCCGTGTCCGGGTGCTCGAAGCCGGCGATCAGGCGCAGGAGCGTGGTCTTGCCCGAACCGGAGGGGCCCACGATCGCGGTGGTTCCGCCCTTGGCCACGGAGAGGTTGACGCCCTTCAGGACCGCCTGCGACCCGAAGTTCTTGGTGACGTCCGTGATCTGCAGGTGGCTGTTGGTGGTTGCTGCCACGGAGGGGGCGACCCGCGGCTCGGGCAGCCTGCGCGTGGATGGTGCTGTCACTGTCCGGCTACTTTCTTGGACTGTTGGAAGAGGAGGTAGGTCATGGGCGCCGAGAGCAGGATCATCAGCAGCGCGTAGGGTGCGGCACCCACATAGTCGATCTCGCTGCTCTTGATCCAGAATTCGGTAGCCAGGGTCCTGGTGCCGTTGGGGGACAGCAGCAAGGTGGCGGTGAGCTCGTTCGCGATGGCCAGGAACACCAGTGCGGCACCGCCGGCGGCAGCGGGGGCGGTGAGCCGCAGCGTGACCTGGATGAACGCCAGAAGCGGGGGCTTGCCCAGCGCCTGCGCGGCCTCGTCGAGTTCCTTGGGGGCCTGCGCCAGGCCGGCCCGCAGGTTCACCAGGGCGCGGGGGAGGAACAGCAGCACGTACGCCGCCACCAGGACCCCCGCCGTCTGGTAGATTCCGGGGACCACGCGGATGCTGACCGTGACGAACGCGAGGGCCACCACGATGCCGGGCATGGAGCTGGTGACGTAGTTGGACAGTTCCAGGGTCTTGCTGAACCAGCCGGGGCGCCGGACGGCGAGGTATGCCATGGGGAAGGCCACCACAGTAGTGGCTGCCGCGCCGGCGAGTCCGTACCAGAACGTGGCCAGGAGGGCGGGGAGGAACTCGGCTGCGGTCCAGGCGCCGGCCCCGCCGGCCGCGGTCCAGCGCAGCACGTAGTACAGCGGGAGCCCGAACGCGAGAGCTGTCAGGGCGAGGAGGAAGAGCTGGGCGGGGACCTGGTAGGCGTGCAGCGGCAGCCGCAGCGCCTTGGCCTGCGCGCCGGAGCCGATCCGTGCGTAGCGTGCGGTGCCGCGGCTGCGAACCTCGGCCATCAGCAGGAGCAGGCAGAAGAACACCAGCACGCTGGCCAGCATGTTGCCTGCCGCGCCGTTGAAGGTGGACCGGTACTGGGTCATGATCGCGGTGGTGAAGGTATCGAACCGGATCATGGCGAAGGCGCCGTACTCGGCGAGCAGGTGCAGCCCCACCAGCAGGGCCCCACCGGTCATCGCGATCCGGAGCTGGGGGAGCACCACCCGGAAAAACGAGCGCCAGGCGCCCAGCCCCAGGGCCGCGGAGGACTGCTCGATGGCCGGGTCCAGGCGGCTGAGCGTGGCGGCGGCCGGGATGTACACGAGCGGGAAGTAGGACAGCGTGGAGATCAGGATCCCGGAGCCCAGGCCGCCCAGCGACGGTATCGCCGAGACCCAGGCGTAGCTGTTGACGAACGCCGGGATGGCCAGCGGCGCCGCCAGCAGCACCGCCCAGATCCGGTGGCCGCGCAGCTTGGTCCGCTCCACCAGCCACGCCCCCGCCACGCCAAGCAGCAGGCACAGCGGGATGGTGGCTGCCATCAGCAGCAGGGTGTTCAGCAGCAGTTCGCCCACGCGGGGCCGGAGGATGAGTGCGACGGCGGTGTCCCACCCGGTTGCCACCGTCATATAGGCGACGTACCCCAGGGGCACGAGGGAGAACAGGGCGATCAGCACCGCCAGGATGGACACAGCGGAAACGCCGAAAGGCGGGCGGGGGCGCTTGCCCCGGCCCGCCGTCGTCGTGCCCTGCCTTGGCGGAGCCGATAGATCGGTGGTCACTGACTTAGAGGAGTCCTGCCTGGGTCATCAGGTCGCTGACCTTTTGGGAGTTGAGCTTGGCGGCGTCCACCTTGGGAGCCTGCAGGTCCTTGATGGGGACCAGCTTGTCGTTGGCGGGGACGTCCGAGCCGACGGCGTACTCGAAGGACGTTCCGTTCTTCAGGACTTCCTGGCCCTTCTTGCCGGTGATGAACTTCAGGAACTGCTGGGCAGCCGCCGCGTTCTTGGAGGACTTCAGCACGCCGCCGCCGGAGACGGACAGGAACGCGCCCGGGTCCTCGTTCTTGAAGTAGTACGGGGTGACGTTGTTGGAGTTCTCGCCGGTCTTGGCCTGGTCGCCGTAGTAGTAGTAGTGGTAGATCAGCGCGGCATCCACTTCACCGGCGTTGACAGCCTTCATGGCCGTGCTGTTGCCCTTGTACGCCTTGGAGTTGTCCTTCATGGCCTTCAGCCATTCCTCGGTGGCGGCCTCGCCCTTGAGTTCCAGCAGCGCGGAGACGATGGCCTGGAAGTCGGCGCCGGTGGGGGAGGCTGCCCAGCGGCCCTTCCACTCCGGCTTGGCCAGGTCAAGCATGGACTTGGGCAGCTGGTCCTCGGTGAGCTTGGTCTTGTTGTACACCAGGACGGTGGAGCGGGCGGCGATGCCCGTCCACTTGCCGGTGGACGGCGAGAACTCGGAAGGGACCTGGGCCAGGGTGTCCTTGTCCACGTCCGCGAACAGCCCGGCGTTCTCCACCTGCGTCATGGCGGGGGAGTTCTCGGTGAGGAATACGTCGGCGGGGGACGCCTGGCCTTCCTGGACGATCTGGTTGGACATCTCGGTGTCGTCGCCCTGACGGAGGGTCACCTTGATGCCGGTTTCCGCGGTGAAGGCGTCAACCCATTCCTTGGTGAGGCTCTCGTGCTGGGCGTTGTAGACCGTGATCTCACCGGCGGAGGAGCCGCCGGACGCTGCAGAGGAGCTGCCACCTGCGGGGGTGCCGCCGCCGCAGGCGGTCAGGCCGAGGGCTGCGGTGGCGGCGAGTGCGATGCCTGCCAGCGCGTTGTTGCGGATCTTCATTGAGGCTGCTTTCGTGGGAAAAAGTCTGCGTGGACCTGCGTCCTGGGAGGCGTCCGGGAAGGGAGCCCCTGTCAGGAAACTGTAGGGTAGGCAAACCTAAGCATAAAGCCAGAAAGCGTTTTAAGTGACGAGGTTCACATCAATTACGAAAACGTTGCGTGACGTAATTGCGGGTGGTTCCGGCGCCGGAAGGTTCGACGGCGGCACCCGGGTGAGTGCCGCCGTCGAACCTTCCCTGCTTACTCGTTGGGGTTCGGGGACCGGACGTCCTTCTCGCCGATGTCCGCTGCCCCCAGCACGTCCGCCGTGGGGCCGTGCACCGGTGGATGCTCGCGGATGCTCAGTTCGGGGTGGTGCAGGTCCAAGGCGGGGCGCTCCGAACGGATCCGGGGGAGCGAGGTGAAGTTGTGGCGCGGCGGCGGGCAGGACGTGGCCCACTCGAGGGAGGCGCCGAAGCCCCAGGGATCGTCCACCGTGACCTTCCGGCCCGTCCGCCAGGTGATGTAGACGTTCCAGAGGAACGGGATCAGGGACGCGCCCAACAGGTAGGAGCCCAGGGTGGAGAACTGGTTCATGCCCGTGAAGTTGTCCTCGGGCATGTAGTCCGCGTACCGCCGGGGCATGCCCAGGGCGCCCAGCCAGTGCTGGATCAGGAACGTGGCATGGAAGCCCAGGAACAGCATCCAGAAGTGGATCTTGCCCAGGCGCTCGTTGAGCATCTTCCCGGTGAACTTGGGCCACCAGAAGTAGAACCCGGCGAACATGGCGAACACCACCGTGCCGAACACCACGTAGTGGAAGTGCGCCACCACGAAGTAGGAGTCCGAGACGTGGAAGTCCATGGGTGGCGAGGCCAGGATGATGCCGGTCAGCCCGCCGAAGAGGAACGTGGCGAGGAACCCCATGCTCCACAGCATCGGGGTCTCGAACGTCAGGGATCCGCCCCACATGGTGCCGATCCAGTTGAAGAACTTCACGCCCGTGGGGACCGCGATGAGCATGGTCATGAAGGCAAAGAACGGCAGGAATACAGCGCCGGTGACGTACATGTGGTGCGCCCACACGGTCATCGAAAGGGCGGCGATGGCGATGGTGGCGTACACCAGGCCCTTGTAGCCGAAGATCGGTTTGCGGCTGAAGACCGGGAAAACCTCGGAGACGATGCCGAAGAACGGCAACGCGATGATGTACACCTCGGGGTGGCCGAAGAACCAGAACAGGTGCTGCCAGAGGATGGCGCCGCCGTTGGCGGGATCGAAGATATGGGCACCGAACTTCCGGTCCGCGCCGAGCGCGAACAGTGCGGCGGCCAGCGGCGGGAATGCCATGATCACCAGGATCGCGGTGACCAGGGTGTTCCAGGTGAAGATCGGCATGCGCCACATGGTGAGCCCGGGAGCCCTCATGCAGATGATGGTGGTGATGAAGTTGACCGCGCCGAGGATGGTGCCGAAGCCGGACAGCGCCAGGCCGAACACCCACAGGTCACCGCCGACGCCCGGGGTGAACGTGGTGTTGGACAGCGGCGCGTAGGCGAACCAGCCGAACGACGCCGAGCCCTGCGGGGTGATGAAGCCGGAGACGGCGATGGTCGACCCGAACAGGAAGAACCAGAACGCCAGTGCGTTCAGGCGCGGGAACGCCACGTCCGGGGCGCCGATCTGCAGCGGCATGATCACATTGGCGAAACCGGCGAACAGCGGGGTGGCGAACATCAGCAGCATCATGGTGCCGTGCATGGTGAACAGCTGGTTGTACTGTTCCTTGGTCTGCAGGATCTGCATGCCGGGCTCGAACAGCTCGGCACGGATCAGCAGCGCCATGACGCCCGCGGCGCAGAAGAACACGAACGACGAAATCAGGTACATGTACCCGATGGTCTTGTGGTCGGTGGAGGTGATCCAGTTGACCACAATGGCGCCCTTGGCGCGGCGGCCCGGAGGTGGCGGGGCAGCTGCTGCGGTCCCGCCCGGCCGTTGACTTGTGGTGGACATTACTGCGCCGTCCTTTGCTGTGGGATGTCCAGGGCCTGCGGTTCCACGCCCGCCGGGGCCAGGCCTGCCGGGGCCGGTGCCGACTCCGGCCGCCTGACGTAGTCAACGCCCAGCGGGCCGGTGTTGCCGCGGGCCTTCAAATCGGCGATGTGGCTGTCGTACTCCTGCTGGCTGACCACCCGGACCTTGAAGAGCATCTCGGAGTGGTATTCGCCGCAGAGCTCGGCGCATTTGCCCATGTATTCGCCCGTGCGGTTGGGAGTGATGCTGATGTAGGGGTTGAACTGTTCGTGGCCCGGGTACATGTCGCGCTTCTGCAGGAACTCCACCACCCAGAAGGAATGCTGGACGTCGCGGGTCTGCAGGTGCAGTTCAACCTTCTTCCCCTCGGGGAGGTAGAGGGTGGGCAGCCGGTCCGGGGTTCCCCAGTTGCCGGTGAGGTGGGCCTGTTGCCCGGCGTCCTCGTGGACGTCCTCCTTGACGTAGTTGAAGTCCCAGGACCACTGCTTGCCGAAGACATCGATCACCACGTCGGGGTTGGGGAACCGCTCGTCGATGGCGCGCTGCTCCCTGTCCGTGAAGACGAACAGGACCCCGATCACGATGAGCGGGATGGACAAGTAGAAGACTTCCAGTGGCAGGTTGTAGCTGATCTGGGGCGGGAAGCCCACGGTGTCCTTCCGGCGCCGGTAGGCGATGATCACCCAGAGCATCAGCCCCCAGGTGATGATCCCGACGATCAGCGCGGCAATCCACGAGTTGACCCACAGGTCCATGATCAGCGGCGTGTTGCTGGTGGTTTCACGGTTGCCCGGCAGGAAGCCGCGGGACACTTCGGCAGAGCACGATGCCAGCGCGGGCACGGTGGCAAGCCCCGCGGCCAGTGCCGCGAAGCGCCGCATGCTGTGGTTCATGAACGGTTTTGTACCCACAAGTGGTCCCTCCGGCATGCTCCAGAAGCCCAACTGCATGAGCCCGCCCGCCGGCCCGCGGCCGGTGGGTTGTGTGGCCCACCATACGCGCGGAGGATGCTAAGGGGAAGGGGTTCTCTGTGGCCGGGAAGGTCCCGGCCGGGCGCCCGCAGGGGAAGGACGGATATGGTGGAAGCGGACATCACCATCGCGGCGGCACAGTTCAGTGCAGGCACTGACGTCAGGGAGAATACGACGGCGGCAGGCCGGCAAATAGCCGCGGCTGCGGCCGCTGGGGCGGAGCTGGTGGTCCTGCCCGAATCCAGCCTGTACGGCACCAGCGAAGGCGCCGGGGCCATCGCAGCCATTGCCGAGGACCTGGACGGGCCCTTCATCCGGAGCATTTCCGGCTGGGCAAAGGAGCACCGTATCGCGGTCCTGGTGGGAACGTACGAGCCGGGGCCGGACGGCCTGCCGTACAACACCCTGGTGGCACTGGACCGCCACGGGGAGGTCATGGGCTGCTACCGCAAGGTCCATCTCTACGATGCCTTCGGCTACCGCGAAAGCGAGGGCATTGCCCCTGGCCGCGCCGACAAACCCTTCGTTTTCACCCTCGGCGGGTGGCGGTTCGGCACGTTCACCTGCTACGACCTCCGCTTCCCCGAAAGCGCCCGGGCCGCCGTGGACGCCGGGGCCGAGGTACTGCTGGTGCCGGCCATGTGGATCCGCGGGCCCGGCAAGGAGGACCATTGGGCCACCCTGCTGAAGGCCCGGGCCATTGAGAACACCGCCTACGTCCTGGCTGCCAACCAGACAGGGCCGCTGGCCACGGGCTATTCCATCGCGGTGGACCCGGCGGGCGTGGTCGTGGCCAATGCGGGCGAGGAGCGCGGACTGATCCTGGCACGACCCAGCCGGGAACGGCTGCGCCGGGTACGCGCCCGGGTGCCGGTTCTGGAAAACCGCCGCTACGCCGTCGTGCCGCTGCCGGAGCCGAAGCCGCGCGCTAGCTAGCTTGGGCAGGAAGCCGCGATTACCCGTCCAGGGATGTGCCGCCCGGTCAGGCTATGCCCGTAGTGCCCAAAAGGCTTCCCACCGCGAAAGTGAAGGCCATGGCCAGCGCGCCCCCGAGCACCAGCCGCAGTGTTGCCTTGCGCTTGGAGCTTCCTCCAATCCGGGCACTGACGGTTCCGGTCAGGGCCAGGGCCAGCACGACCGCAGCGAAGGTGACCGGGATGCGGGCTTCGGCAGGCGGAAGGATGATGGCCAGCATCGGCAGCACGGCGCCGACTGTGAAAGCGACGGCGGAGGCGAAGGCCGCGTGCCACGGGCTGGCTACCTCGGCTTCGTCGATGTTCAGCTCAGCGGAGAGGTGGGCTTTGAGGGCGTCCTTGGCGGTCAGTTCTTCCGCGACCGTCCGCGCTGTAGCCTCGCTCAGCCCCTTCGCCTGGTAGATTTCCGCCAGTTCCGCCAGCTCGCCCTCGGGGTCGTCCCTCAGTTCCTGGCGTTCCTTTTCGATCAGTGCCCGCTGGCTGTCGCTCTGGCTGCTCACGGAGACATATTCGCCGAGGGCCATGGAGACCGCGCCGCCCACCACCGCAGCGGTGCCCGCCACCAGGATGGGCGGCAGATCGTTCGTCACGCCGGCAACGCCTACCACGGTTGCGGCAACGGAGACAATACCGTCGTTCGCGCCCAGGACGCCGGCCCGCAGCCAGTTCAGCCGCGCGGCCAGGCTGCCGTCGTGGGGTTCGAGGTGGCTCTGCTTCAGGGTTTCGGACATGTCGGCAGTAAACCACCGGGCAGGCGCCGGTGCCACGAAGGGTTGCATCCCCTAACCCTTTGGGCCCGGTTCAGGCGGGTTTGTGGGGTTTGAAGGTGGCCCCGCCGTCGGTGGAAACGGAGATCCCCGCGGAGGTGGCGGCCCAGATCCACGGCTTGCCCGTGGAACCTTTCACCACGGAGACGGCCTGGACTTCGCCGTCGATCCGCCCGGTGGGTGTCCAGGTGGCACCGCCGTCCGTGGACGTGTGGACGGTGCCGTCGGGTGCTATTCCGGCGGCTTCATCCGGACTCGCAAAGCCGGCGAACTGGATCACAGGCCCGGCGCTGAGCAGCGCCCAGGTGGCGCCGCCGTCGGTTGAGCGCTGGATTCCGGCAGGCGTGGTGGCCAGGACGGTGCTGCTGACCGGGTGGCCCGCGAGGACGGCAGGTTTGAAGGGGGCGTCCACGGTGGTCCAGGTCTTGCCGTCGGGGCTGGTCCGGAGGGTGCCGTCGAAGGCGATGATTCCGGACTTGGTGGTGGTGAGGGTGTGGAAGTCCGACTCGCCCTGCCGGGACAAGGGCTCCCAGGTCGCTCCGCCGTCGCTTGAGGCCACCAGGCCCAACGGGTTGGGCAGCTGCGAGCCCTTTCCCGGATGACCGGAGGCGAAGAACAATCCCCGGTCATGCCCGGCGGTGAAGCCCATGAGATCGTTCGTCGCTCCAATCTTCCGGGCGGGTTCGGTGGTGACGTCGAAGAGCCCCTCGTGGGTGGCCAGCAGGACCTGGCCGGTTTCCGGGTTGACGTCAAGGGCATGGACATGGCTGCTGGGCAGCCCGGGCGCGGCGGTTGCGGTCCCGGGGGCGCCCGTGCCGGCGGTGGTGCAGCCGGCCAGTGCGAGGATGACGGCGGCCGCTGCGGCGAGGGCGGGCAGCGGCCTGCGGGGAGGGAAGGGGAAAGGCATGGCTGGGCTCCAGGGGCGGTGGGACAAACGAGGAGGGCAGGAGCCGGCCCTGGCTGGGCCGGCACCTCTTTGTGTGCTGCGGGCTAGAGGTTCTGCAGCAAGGCCTTCATCTTGCTGATTTCAGCTTCCTGGTCTTCCACGATCTTCTGGCTGAGGGCTACAGCGGAGGCGTTCTTGCCGTCGGTGCTTTCGGCCCTGGCCATCTTCACGGCGCCCTCGTGGTGGGCGATCATCTGCTCGAGGAAGAGCTTTGCCGCTTCGGTGCCCTGGGCGGCGTCGAGCTTTGCCAGGTCGGCGTCGCTCATCATGCCCTCCATGGACGCCATGTCGTGGCCGGCGGCTGCTTCAGTAGGCTCGCCCCACCCCTTCAGCCAGGAGGCCATGGTCTCGATCTCGGGTCCTTGGGCGGCTTTGATCTCGCCGGCCAGTTCAGCGACGTCGGCAGGCAGGTCCTGTTTCTTCAGCATGATGTCGCTCATCTGGATGGCCTGGCGGTGGTGCGGGATCATCATCTGCGCGAACATCGTGTCCGCCGCGTTGTGGGCGCTGACGTCGGCAGAGGCAGAGGCAGAGGCAGAGGCAGAGGCAGGGGCAGTCGGGGAGGCGGTGGCCGTGGCCATGGCAGTGCCGCTGTGGTCCATGCCGGACATGGAGTTGCCTCCGGACGAGTTGCCGGACGGGGAACTGCATCCGGCCAGGGCGAGGGTTGCTGCCACTGCGGCTGCGGAGAGCGTGAGGGCGGTCTTGTTCATGGGAAACGTGTCCTCTTCGTGATGGGCGCGCGTGCGCCGCGGGAGTCTGTACTGGTCAGGGCAGGGTGCTGCGCGGGGCGGCATGGTCCGCCGGGTGGGTTCGTGCCGCGGGAAGGGACGGCCGGGCAGGTTTTACGTTCTGCTGATGCACAGCTCGGCAGGCGTTGGCGTGCCGGGAAGATATGAGTAGCCGCCCGCCGTGGCCGCGGCTGCGGCGGGGAAAGAGTGCGGCTGCGGGGACGTCCCCGGGGGCGGCGCGGCCAGCGAACCGGCCGCGGCAGAGAGTATGCAAAGGGCCGGTGCTGCGTCCATGGTGGCGCAGTCGCCGGAAACGCAAGCGGCGCCGGCCGGCAGTTGTGCGGCGCTATCGGACGTGGCTGCGGCGGACTGCGCGTGGGTTCCGTGGGCATCCAACGCTGCCGCGGGCGCCGGGGCTGCCTCGATGGCAGGACCGGCCGCCAGCGATCCGTGCTGGATGTGGTGCCCGGCCAGGACATGCATTCCGAAGATGCCACCGATGATGGCCAGGAGCAGCGGAACCAGGCTGAGCCGGCGAAGGAACGACGACGGCAGCGAACCTAAGGCCATGACCACGCTCCTTTCCTGCAAGCCGGCTGTTTCACTGTCCCAAGACTATCGGTCACCTTGGCGCGGGTGGGCTTTGCCTGTGCCCGCCGGACCAAAGACCCTGACGCTTCAGGCGGGGAGCAGCGAAAATACACCTCGGAAGGAGGAACCGTGCCACCAACGTTAAGGCGCACCGTCGTGGAGGTTGGCGGCCTGCACTGGGCCACGTCGAAAGCGGTTGTGGAACAGGTCCTGATGCGCCGGGCCGGAGTCGAGGGCGTCGAGGCAAATCCTGTCGCCCAGACCGCAACAGTTAGCTTCGACCCCGCCGTCACGTCCATCGAAGAAATCGCCGGGTGGGTACGCGACTGCGGCTACCACTGCCGGGGCGAAGCAGTACCGGACCACATCTGCTACCCGATGCAGGACATGCCCGTGCACCCGGCGGAACACCACCCCGTACGGCACGGGCAGATGGCCCACGCTGGCCACGAGCAGATGGCGCACGTCCCCCACGAGCAGATGGCTCCCAGCGCACAGGACATGATGGGGCACGGCGGCCACGCCGGAATGTCGATGGACAGCATGGTCAAGGACATGCGCAACCGCTTCATCGTGGCAGCGGTCCTGTCCATCGGGGTGACGCTCTGGTCGCCCATGGGCAGGAGCATGCTGGGCTTCACGGCCCCCACACCGTTCGGCCTGCGCGACGACGTGATGGCCTTGATCCTGTCCCTGCCGGTCATCTTCTACTCAGCATGGATCTTCTTCGACGGCGCCTACCGGGCACTGCGCGCCCGCACCCTGGACATGATGGTCCTGGTGGCGATCGCCATCGGCACCGGCTGGCTCTACAGCGTCTGGATCACCCTCACCGGCGGCGGCGAGGTGTTCTACGAAGCCGCCACCGTCCTGGCTTCCTTCGTGCTGCTGGGGCACTGGTTCGAGATGCGTGCGCGCGGCGGCGCAAACGAAGCCATCCGCACCCTGCTTGAACTCGCCCCGCCGGTGGCCGTGGTCATCCGTGACGGGGAGACTGTGGAGGTCCCCACCTCCGAAGTCCAGGCAGGGGACCTCCTGCTCATCCGGCCCGGATCGAAAATCCCCGTCGACGGCCAGGTCGAAGACGGACAGTCCGAAGTGGACGAGTCCATGGTCACAGGCGAAAGCCTCCCCGTCACCAAGAGCGCCGGTTCGGAGGTGATCGGGGCATCCATCAACACCACCGGCACCATGCGGGTCCGTGCCACGAAGGTCGGGGCCGACACGGCCCTCGCCCAGATCGTGGCCCTCGTCCAGGAAGCACAGAATTCCAAGGCCCCGGGCCAGCGGCTGGCCGACAGGGCAGCGTTCTGGCTGGTCATGGTGGCCCTGGCTGGCGGCACCGTGACATTCGCCGCGTGGCTGGCGGTGGGGGCGGGGGTCCAGGCCGCACTGCTGTTCGCCATCACCGTCGTGGTGATCACCTGCCCCGACGCCCTTGGCCTGGCCACGCCGACGGCCATCATGGTGGGCACCGGCCTCGGGGCCAAACGGGGAGTTCTGTTCAAGAACGCCACAGCCCTGGAAGTCTCGGCACGGATCGATACCGTGGTGATGGACAAGACCGGCACCCTGACCAAGGGCGAGCCGGAGGTGACAGACGTCGTCGAGGAAGGCATCGACCGCGGCAGGCTGCTGGCGCTGGCTGCAGCAGTGGAGCAGGAATCCGAGCACCCGCTCGCCGCCGCCGTCGTCCAGCATGCCCGCGAACGGGATGCCGCTGTTCTGGCGGCCGAGGGTTTCCGCAACGTTCCCGGGCACGGGGCCGGCGCCACGGTGGACGGGCACCGGGTGCTGGTGGGCAACCGTAAGCTCCTGGCCAACGAAGGAGTCGATTTGGGCCGCCTCGCGGCTGTGCGGGACGAACTGGCGGGCACCGGCCGCACGGCGGTGCTCGTCGCCGTCGACGGCCTGGCTGCCGGCGTCATTGCCCTGGCCGATGCCGCCCGGCCCACGGCCGCGCCGGCCGTCGCTGCGCTGCACGAGGGCGGTATTGAGGTTGTCATGCTCACCGGGGACAATGAGGCCACTGCCCGGCGCATCGCCGGGCAGCTCGGGATCGATACCGTCATCGCCGAGGTCCTGCCCGGGGACAAATCAGCGAAGATCGCCGAGTTGCAACACACCGGCAGGAAAGTGGCGATGGTGGGCGACGGTGTCAATGACGCCCCGGCCCTGGCCCAGGCCGATCTCGGCATTGCCATCGGCGCGGGGACCGACGTCGCGATCGAAACAGCCGACGTCGTCCTGATGCGCTCGGATCCCCTGGACGTTCCCACAGCGCTGCGGATCGGCAAAGGCACCCTGCGCAAGATGCGGCAGAACCTGGGCTGGGCCGTGGGATACAACGCGATCGCCCTCCCCATCGCTGCCGGCGTCTTCGCCTTCGCCGGAGTGGTCCTCAGCCCGGAGATCGCCGCCCTGTCCATGTCCGGCTCCAGCTTCCTGGTGGCAGTGAACGCCCTGCTCCTCAAGCGCCTCCGGCTTCCCCGTCCGGACACGCCCGAAGCCACCACAACCCGCCCTGCCCGGCCGCTCTCGCCTGCGCCGGCCGGTCACCACTGAGGCACCCGCCATGGACGCGCGCCTCATCCCGCAGGTACTGTTCCTGCGGGCGCAGTGGCGGCGGCGGGACCGGTGGGACACCGCCCGCATCGCCGCCCACCAGGAGCGCGCCCTGCTCCGGCTGCGGGCGGCGGCCTACGCCGGCTCGGAGTTCTACCGGCGCCACCACGCGGGCCTGCACGATGCCCCCTTGCGCGAGCTGCCGCCCGTAACCAAGGCGGACCTGATGGAGCACTTCGACGAAGCCATCACGACGCCGGACCTGGACCTCGCCGGGCTGGAAAACCACCTGCGCGTCCTCACCGAAGGCGGCGGCGACCCGGGGCGGGCGTGGAACGGACGGTGGTGGGTGGCCGCCACTGCGGGGACCACGGGCAGGCGCGGAATCTTCGCCTGGAACCGCTCCGAATGGGCCAGGGTCCTGGCCTCGTATGCGCGGGCCTACGACTGGGCAGGCATTTCGACAGGACCGGGGCCGGGACGGCCAGTGAAGATGGCACTGGTCAGCTCCCGCAACCCCACGCACCAGTCCGCCGTGGTGGCGGCGTCCCTGGACACCCGCCTGATCCCTGCCCTGCGGCTGGATGTCACCGCGCCCATGGGCGGGATGGTGGCCGCGCTGAATTCGTTCCAGCCGACGGTCCTCGTGGGCTACGCCTCCGCCCTGAAACCCTTGGCGGCCGAACAGCTCACGGGGCGGCTGCGCATCGCACCCGAGGGCGTGATGTCCGCCTCCGAAGTGCTCACCCGGCAGGCGGCCAGCGAAATGCGGGAGGCGTGGGGGACGGACCCGTTCGATGTTTACGCGGCCACGGAAACAGCCGGCATCGCCTCACCCTGCACCCACCGGAACCGCCACGTCTACGAGGACCTGGTGCTTGTCGAGCCCGTGGACCAGTCCGGCAACCCCGTGGAACCGGGCACAACAGGGGCCAAGGTGTTGGTCACCGTGCTGTTCTCCCGCACCCTGCCGCTGATCCGCTATGAGATGTCGGACAGCATCAGGCTGGGAGGGCGCGGCTGCCCCTGCGGACGCTCCTTCCGGCTGCTCGAGGACGTCGCGGGGCGGGTGGAGGACGTCCTGGTGCTCCCGGGGAAAAAAGGGAACGTCAGCGTCCACCCTGACGTGTTCCACCATGTACTGGACGAGGTGGGCACGTCAGGCTGGCAAGTGATCCAGGAGGCCGGACGGCTGCGCGTCCTCGTGGCCGGCATGGTGCCGGGGCATTCCGTGCAGGGAATCCGTTCCGCAGTGGGCGCCGCCCTCGAAGCAGCAGGCGCGGCAGCAGTTCCGGTTGACGTGGAGCCCGTTGCGGAGCTCCAGCGCACAGCCCTAGGCAAGGCGCCTTTTGTGCGGGCGCTCAAGGGGCAAAATCATCCCCCGGGCGGCTGACCTCGCACGCGTACGGCGCGTACTGCACAGGAGCCCGGCCAATGAGCCCGTTGGCCGCCAGGGCCTGCAGGCTGCGCTGCTCCGGCTGGCAAGGGTCAAAACCCGTGGCCGCCTGAGGAGCAGTCGTCAGGCGACGTCGGGGTAGCTGCTGAGGATATAGTCGGCCGCCGCAGGGCCCTTCATCCGCAACTGCGAATTCCGGACATCGACGCCGCAGCGCCGCATCCCGGCCCGGAAGGCCTGGTCCGGCTTGGCGGTAAATCCGCGCAGGGCGCACCAGCTGACGTACAGGCCGTAGAGACAATCGGGGCTTAACGGAATATCGCGGGAGGGATCGGTAGTTGTTGCTTCATCCAGGAACTGCTGGATATGCGATGACGCCATCGGGGCTCTTTCGCTGCTGCATTGGGTGCCGCCGGCGGACTACAGCAGCTTCTCCGGTGCACCTGTGCAGAAGGTCCGCGGGAGGGCGGGCCATGATGCCCGCCACATTCCTGAATCTACGCGCGGGCAGCGCAGAAGTACAGGGGCGGTGGCCGGCTGACAGGCGGGCAGGCCGGCAAGGCCCTTCACACCAATTGGTAAGGGTGCTTATCATAATGTCCCTCCGCACAGAGTATGGAGAACGACGGGATGAACAAGGCACCGCAGCACAGCGCGGGTTTCCGCAACAGGAACGGCCGCGACGACGCCGCCCAGCTGCGTGCCTACCTTCACTTCCGGCAGTGGGAGCTGAATTTCATGGCGGCGTCTGGCCGCTTCCCGAGGACGTCCGCCGGGCCCGGTGGAGGAGCACTGGCACGCTTCCGGGACGAGCTTGCAACGATGCAAGGGATAGAGGACGACGGCGATGGACACCTACGGCAATAACGGCACCGGCGGCGCAGGAGCAGGCAGCCGGACGTTCGGCATCGAGGAGGAGCTGCTCCTGGTGGATCCTGCCACCGGGGAAGCCACACCCCTGGCCGGCGCACTCCTGGACCTGTACGTCCGCCCGCTGGAGGCGGCAGCGGGCCCTCTCCTGACGGCCGAGTTCCAGCAGGAAATGATCGAGGTGGTCACGCCGCCGCACGCCACCCTGGCCGCACTGGAGCGGGACATCATCGCGGGCAGGTCCATCGCGCACCAGGCTGCGGGGGACGTGGGTGTGCGGGTGGCGGCGCTGGGCACTTCACCGCTTCCGGCCGATCCCCACCCCGTGCAGCTCCGGCGGTTTCGGGCCATGACGGAGGAGTACGGGCTTACCGCGCGCGAGCAGCTGACCTGCGGCTCCCACATCCACGTCTCGGTGGAATCGGCGGAGGAAGCGGTGGGGGTGCTTGACCGGATCCGGAACTGGCTGCCGGTGCTGGTGGCACTCAGTGCCAACTCCCCGTTCTGGCACGGCCAGGACACCGGCTACGCCAGCTACCGTTCCCAGGTCTGGAACCGGTGGCCGTCCGCCGGGCCGCTGGAGATCATGGGCAGCCCGGACTCCTACCACCAGCTGGTGCATGACATGGTGAGCACCGGCGTTGCCATGGACGAGGGAATGATCTACTTCGACGCCCGCCTCTCCCGGCACTACCCCACCGTGGAGATCCGGGTGGCGGACGTGTGCCTGTGGCCGGAGAACACGGTGCTGCTGGCGGGGATCACCAGGGGCCTGGTGGAGACCGCGGCACGCGAATGGCGGGAGGGGATCGAACCTGTGGCCGTCCCGGCGGCGCTGCTCCGGCTGGCCGGATGGAAGGCCAGCCGCTGGGGCCTGCGTGGTGAGCTGCTGGATCCGCAAACCCACCGCCCGGCCGCGGCACTCGCCGTCGTCAATTCGCTGCTGAACCATATCCACGACGCACTGGCGGACATCGGGGACCTGCACCGGGTGGAGGAACTGGTGGACCGCACGCTGGCCCGCGGCACCGGCGCCGCCCGGCAACTGGAGGTGCTGCACCGCACCGGGGACCTCGAGGAAGTGGTGGCGGACGCGGCCGTATGTACAGTCAGCGGAGCCGGGTGACGACAGTCAGTACGTGGTGGCGTTGGGCAGGAGGAACGGCGGCCGCGGGGACTGGCTGAAGTCGAAGGCGGCGGCGATGTTTCCCAGCGCGGGGCTGTCCTCCCGGACCCCGGGACGCGGGTCGGGCCGGCCGTCGGTGGCGGGGTCGAGCCGCTCGCCGCCCAGGAAGTCATCCTCGATGAACTTGTTGTAGGCGTCGTGGCTGAGGACCTGGTGGTCGATGTAGCCCTGCTTCGCATAGGGGCTGATCACCAGGCCGGGGACGCGCATGCCGTAACCGTTGCCATCGACCACAGGGGGCGCCACATGGTCGTAGAACCCGCCCCAGTCGTCCCAGGTCAGGAAGATCGCGGTGCTGTCCCAGTCGGGCCCGGCCATGACGGCGTTGATGAGCCCGGCCACGTACTCCTGCCCGGTGCTGACCTTGCTCGGCGGGTGCTCGCTGACCTCGTTGGTGGGCGCCACCCAGGTGACGGCAGGCAGCCGCCCCTCACGGGCGTCGTCGTAGAAGCCGTCCAGCGGCTTGATGTTGCCCTGTTCGCCGTCCTCCTTGACGGTGTCGAAGTAGAGCAGCGGGTTCCAGTGGCCTGGTGTTTTGGAGTCCTGCCTGACGGGGTCGCAGGTGGCGGCGTCGTTCCGGCAGTCCGGCTCGGTGCCGCTGAACACGTAGTAGGCCCAGGGCACCGAGTGTTTGTGCAGCAGGTAGGTCAGGTCCGTCCAGGCGTAGTCGGGCACGTCCAGCTTCCTGGCGGCGTCGGCGAGTTTCTGCTTCAGGTCCGCGGGGACATCGGCGGCGTCCACGGCGGCTTTGCAGGCGGCGTAGGTATCGCCGGGCTTGCAGCTGGCAGCGACCAGTTGGTCGATCTGCGCCGCGAGGTCCGGGCTGATGCCGGCGGCGGACAGCGCGGCCTGGCACGGTGCCAGGTGCAGGCTGTCCTGGCACTTGCCGATCAGGGTGTCCTGGATGGTGACCTTGTAGGGCGCGTCGGCAGGATCCTGGATGGCATTGGCGCACGATGACGGGTCCCCGGCTTTGGTGCATCTGGCCGACCATTCCGAGACGAGATACAGGTGCGCCGGCAGGCTCCAGGAAGCGGTGGCCGCGAACATGTGGTCCTGCAGGACGAAGTTGTCCGCGTAGGCCCAGTAGGTGGGCAGCTCGTTGCGGTCGTGGTAGCCCAGCACGTCCGTGGGTTTGGCGTTGTGCAGGCACGCGGTGTCAGTGGATTTGCAGCCGGACAGGGCCTTCGCCGCCTGGGCCACGAACCCGTCCATCGCGCCGTTGTCGATGTCCTTGAGCGCGTCGGCGTGGCTGTGCGGGCCGCCGGTGTTGCTGTCGGCGGGGTTGTGGAACGGCCGCGTACAGCCGTCCGTGGAGGGGTCCGGCAGGCATGCGGCCGGCTGGCCGTCCTGCATGGCGATCCCGTCCGCTCCCGGATAGGTGCCGAAGTAGCTGTCGAACGACCGGTTCTCCTGGGCAATGACCACTACGTGCTTGATCTTGTGGATCCCGGTGGCTGCCGGTGCACCGCCGGCGTCAGGGCCGGAGCGTACGACGCCGGCAACCACTACTGCCAGCACCGTCACCACGGCGGCAACCGCCGCAGCCGCGGCCAGCAGCTGCTGTCGGGTCACCGGCCGCCAACGACGCTGTCGGGTCACCGGCCGCCAGGGAGCCGCCGGCCGCCGTCGTGCCACCGTGTTTGCCAGCCCTATGAGCCCTGGTAGACGTCGTCGCCGAAGGCGGTGACGCCGCGGTCCCGGGCGCCGCCGAGCCGGGGGAGGGAGAAGTAGTCCTCGATGCTGGCCAGCAGGCTGTAGTGGTTGTAGGGCTGGACGGATGTTGCCCCGGCGGTGCTGAAGGGCGTGAGGACCAGGGTCCCGATCTTGCCGCCGCCCGTTCCGCCGGGGACGCTGCCGGGGGTGCCTTCCTCCGGGCCGGTGGCGCCGCCGTCGGACTCGTCAAAGGTGATCACCAGCATCCCGTCCTGCCGGTAGGCCGGCGAGGCCAGGATGGCCGGCACCTCCGCGCTCAGCCACTGGTCGGAGGTGGGCAGGCCGCCGGGGGTGCCGTCCACGCAGGGGCGGTCATGCCCGTCGTGGCAGAGGTTGGGGGTGATGTACGCCAGGTTGGGTGTGGTGTCTACCGAGGCCAGGTCCCGGGCCAGGTCGGTGAATGGGACCACGTTCTGGCTGCACGCCGGCGTTGATGTAATGGAGCGGAAGTAGACGAACGGGTTGTGCTTGGTGGCGTACATGTTCCCCACCGTCGCCTTCACGTGGGTGTCGTCGGAGCCGAGGGACGGGTGCTGGCACGGGTGCTGCATGTCCTCCATGTAGCCCTTCCACGTCTTCCCCGCCGCGGACAGCTGGCCCGCCACCGTGGGAACATCGGCCGGGTAGACGCAGCCGTCGCCGTCCATCCTGCCCAGGTTGTCCGTGGACCGCGCCATGAACTCCGTGTAGGTGTGGCAGTCCTTCTTGGTGCTGGGATTGGGCGGCTGGCCGGAGATCTGCGCCAGGTAGTTGGGCAATGAGTTGTGGGCGATGCCGTAGTAGTTCTCCAGGAGCACGCCCTGCTTCCGCAGCGTCTGGGAGAGATAGGGGGCCGGGGAGCCGTCGCCCCAGATCTTGTCGTACCCCTTGTTTTCCAGGTTGATCACGAACACGTGCCCCGGCGTGCGGCCACGGTGCGGGCTGGGCTGCGCTGCGTCCCCAACCCCTGCCTGGCTGGGGTTTCCGATCACGGGACCGGCGGGCTGGCAGGCGGTCAGCAGCGACAGCAGCAGGGCCAGGACCGGCAGCAGGCGGCCGCCGGCCCACCCTTCACCAGTTGGTCTTGGGCCCGGTCTTCGCAACATTTTCGGCCTTTGCTTGCTCATCACCATCTGACGCCCCAGCGTTGTGGCCACTATCGCACACGGACCGCTGCCTTGCCACCGGCAACGCCTGTGAATTCACCATGAATCCGGGCGCCGCATGCGGTAGGTCTTTCTGCCCTAGAAGGCGGTGCTCCCCGGGAGTTGACTTGAATTGCGGGCAGTAAGGCCCGCCGGACGGGAAGCCGCAGAAGGCGGCTCCCGCCCCGACAGAAAGGAAAGTCAGTGAAAAAGTGGTATCGGTGGCAGGACTATGTAGCGGCTGCCGCCGGACTCTTCACCGCCGTCGCGGTCCTGTTCACCCGGCAGGAAGGCATGTCCACCACGCTCATGCTGCTGTTCGGCGGGCTGCTGATTGTCAGCGGCATCATCAACCTGGCCATGCCCGGCACGCCGGCCATGGAATACGTCCAGGCTGTCATTGCTGCTGCTCTGGTCCTCTCGCCTTGGCTGGGGACGTACACGGGCGCGACGGGGGCCGCCTGGACATCATGGATCGCAGGGGCAGTGGCGCTCGTGGTCACAGCGGTGGCTATTAAGCCGAGCACCGACCTCCGCCACACCTACCGCGTCTCGCATTGATACGGGGATCCGCCATGACCGAAGTGATGCGCTATGAAGTGGGTTCCGGGACCGTTCTGGTCGAGGCTGCGGACAACAGCTACGGCGTGGACCATCCGGCCCGCAACGAACAGGGGATCCTGGACACGGGCAGGCGCCTGGAAGATGCACTTGCCAGCGTTCGCCCCGCCGCCCGCGCAGCACTGGAGGCCATGGCGGAGCTCACCCCCGAACAGATCGAAGTTGAATTCGGCGTAAAACTCGCGGGGGATGCGGGGGCGGTGATTGCCAAAAGCAGTTCGGACGCCCACTTTATCCTCCGCATGACCTGGACCCCCGAGGCGGCCGCCCCGCACGGGGAAGAAGATACGTACGGCGGGTGACGGGGATGGTTGCGTTCCTCAACAGGGCCGACGCCGGCCGGCGGCTGGGCAAGAGGCTAGCCGGCCTGCGCGGCCAGGACGTGGTGGTGCTGGGCCTGCCCCGCGGCGGCGTCCCGGTGGCGTACGAGGTGGCCAAAGCCCTCGACGCGCCGCTGGACGTGATCGTGGTGCGCAAGCTTGGCGTCCCGTTCCAGCCGGAAGTGGCCATGGGGGCCATCGGGGAAGGGGACACGCGGGTCATCGATCCGCGGACCATCTCCCTGGCCCGCGTCACCGAAGCGGACCTGCGGCAAGTGGAACGGCAGGAGCGCGCGCTCCTGGAAAGCCGGGTGGCGCGGTTCCGCCAGGGACGCCGGCGGGTAGACCTCGCCGGCCGCACTGCCGTCATCGTTGACGACGGCATCGCCACCGGCTCCACAGCGCGGGTTGCCTGCCTGGTGGCCAGGCAGCTCGGCGCGGCCAGGGTGATCCTGGCAGTGCCCGTTGCCCCCGCCCGCGCTGTCGTGGAGCTCAAGGAACCGGACGACGTCGTCTGCCTGCTGTCGCCGCAGAACTTCCAGGCCGTGGGGTACTACTACCACGACTTCTCGCCCACGGAGGACGGCGAGGTGGTGCAGCTGCTCGACGCCGCCGCCCGGCCCGCGCACCACCAGCGGCAGGACGGGGGCGACGGCGCGGTGGAGGAGGACGTGGAGATTCCCGCGGGACGGGTGGCCCTGCGCGGCAGCCTGTACCTGCCGCCCGGCTGCGAGGCCACGGTCCTGTTCGCCCACGGCAGCGGCAGCAGCCGGCACAGCCCGCGCAACCGTTTCGTGGCGTCGGTCCTGCACGGATCCGGCCTCGGCACGGTGCTGCTGGACCTGCTGACTCCCGAGGAGGAGGTCAACCGGGCCAACGTGTTCGACATCGGCCTGCTGGCGCGGCGGCTGGTGCGCGCCACTGACTGGCTGCAATCGCGGCAGGACACCTACGCCGGACGCGTCGGCTATTTCGGGGCGAGCACCGGCGCCGGCGCCGCGCTGTGGGCCGCGGCCGAACCAGGGTCGCGGGTTGCGGCGGTGGTCTCCCGTGGCGGGCGCCCGGACCTTGCAGGCCCGCGGCTCTCCGATGTACGGGCCCCCACCCTCCTGATCGTTGGCGGCGCCGACACGCAGGTGCTGGCGCTGAACCGGCAGGCCATGGCGCAGATGACGGCGCCCACCCGGCTGGAGGTGGTCCCGGGCGCCACGCACCTCTTCGAAGAACCGGGAACCCTGGCCATGGCCGCCACCCTGGCCGCGGACTGGTTCCGGCAGTACCTGCTGCCGGCTCACGCGGTGCGGTCCGCCCCGGAGGCACGGACGTGAGCGGCGGAAACACTGGCCCTGGCAACGGCGGCGCCCGCCGCTGGGCGGAACACGGCGCGGAGCGCGCGGCGGAAACCCGGCAGATCCGCTCCCTGGCGCACCCGCTGGCCTCCGCTGACGACCTTGAACCACTCGTCCGCCTCGCCGCGCCGGCGCGTTTCGTCTGCCTGGGCGAGGCGTCCCACGGCACCCAGGAGTACTACCACTGGCGTGCGCTGCTGAGCCGCCGGCTGATCGAGGAATACGGCTTCACATGGATCGGCGTGGAGGGCGACTGGCCGGACTGCTGGCGCATCAACCGCTGGGTCCGCGGCGAGGCCGGGCAGGACCTGGACGCCCGCCGGCTCCTGGCGGGCTTCGAACGCTGGCCCACCTGGATGTGGGCCAACCACGAGGTGGCGGAATTCCTGACCTGGCTGCGCGGCTGGAACCTGCGCCTGCCCGAACACCAGCGCACCGGCTTCTACGGCCTGGACGTCTACTCCCTCTGGGATTCGCTGCGCGAAATCTTCACCTGGCTCGAGGCCAACGCAGCCGACGCCCTTCCGGCAGCCCACCAGGCCTGGCGCTGCTTCGTGCCGTTCCGCGAAGACCCGCAGCGTTATGCCTGGAGCAACCGCCTGGTGCCGCAGTCCTGCGAAGCGGACGTGGTGTCCCTGCTGGCAGAAGTACGACGCCGGGCACTCGGCCGGGTGCATGACGATCCCGCCGCCTTCGACGCCGTCCAGAACGCCATCGTGGCCACCAACGCCGAACGCTATTACCGCACCATGGTCCGCGGTGACCGGCAGTCCTGGAACATCCGCGACCACCACATGAGCGACACCATCGACCGCCTCGCCGAACACCACGGACCCGGTTCCAAAGGACTGGTGTGGGCGCATAACACGCACGTGGGCGATGCCCGGGCCACGGACATGGCGCACGACGGCATGGTGAACATCGGGCAGCTGGTGCGCCAGCGCCATCCGGGCGAAGTGGTGCTGGCCGGGTTCGCATCCTTCGCCGGATCCGTCACGGCCGCGGAATCGTGGGGCTCGCCGGAATGGACCATGGACGTCCCGGCCGCCGCACACGGCAGCCATGAGGAACTCCTCAACCAGGCGCTGGGGGAGCCCTCGCTGCTGGTGTTCGGGGCGGAACGGTCCGGCCCGTGGCTTGGATCCTGGCGCGGGCACCGGGCCATCGGGGTGGTGTACAACCCGCACCGGGAGCGGGGGAACTACGTGCCCACCCGCATGGGGGAACGGTATGACGCGCTGTTCTGGCACCCCCGGACCGAAGCGCTGCGCCCGCTGCACCACGAGTACGTCCCCGGCGAGCCGGAACTGGAAACCGAGCCCACCGGCTTCTAGCCCACACCGAAGGAACATGATGACCAGAGGAGCGTTATGACCACCGGAGTCGAGGGCGCCACCCGCTGGCCCACCATCACCAAGGATGTGGCCGCCTTCCCCGTGCAGCCCAACCTGCTGGACTACGAGGCCGCCCGGCGCGACTTCAGCTGGGACCAGGCCCGGCAGGCGCTGTCCGGCCTGCCAGGCGGCCGGGGGCTGAACATCGCCTATGAAGCTGTGGACCGGCACGCGGCCGGACCGAACGCGGGCAAAGAGGCCCTGCGTTTCGTCCGTGCCGACGGCTCCACCACGTCCCTGAGCTACGGCGACCTGGCCGTGCAGTCCGGCAGGTTCGCCGCCGTCCTGCGTTCCCTGGGGGTGGGCCGCGGTGAGCGCGTATTCTCGCTCCTGGGCCGCAGCCCGGAGCTGTACACCGCCGTCCTGGGCACTTTCAAGACCGGCAGCGTCTTCTGCCCGTTGTTCTCCGCCTTCGGGCCCGAACCCGTCCGCCAGCGGCTGCACCTGGGCGCGGGCCGGGCCCTGGTGACCACCAAGGCGCTGTACCGCAAGAAGGTGGCACCCGTCCGGGATACCCTTCCGGAGCTGCGCTTCGTCCTGCTGGTGGACGCCGCCGGTGCCCCCGAACCCGGAACCCTGGACCTGGCCGAACTCCTGGCAGGGGCTGATCCGGCAGGGGCTGATCTGGCCGGGGACATCGCGGACACCCAGCCTGAGGACATGGCACTGCTCCACTTCACCAGCGGCACCACCGGCACGCCCAAGGGAGCCATCCACGTCCACGACGCGGTGGCCGCGCACTACGCCACCGGACGCTTCGCCCTGGACCTGCACCCGGACGACATCTACTGGTGCACCGCCGACCCCGGCTGGGTGACCGGCATGTCCTACGGCATCATCGCCCCGCTGGTGCACGGCGTCACCGCCATCGTGGACCAGGAGGAACTGGACGCGGACCGCTGGTACCGGATCCTCGCCGAACAGCGCGTCACCGTCTGGTACACCGCCCCCACGGCGCTGCGGATGCTCATGAAGGCCGGGGCGGAACGCGCCGCCGGGCATGACCTCTCGGCCCTGCGCTTCGTGGCCAGCGTGGGGGAACCGCTGAACCCCGAGGCCGTGGTGTGGGGCAAGGACGTCTTCGGGCTCCCGGTGCACGATAACTGGTGGCAGACCGAGACCGGCGGGATCATGATTGCCAACTACCCGGCCATGCCCATCCGCCCCGGTTCCATGGGACGCCCGCTGCCCGGCATCGAAGCGGCGCTGGTGGCCCGGGACGCGGACGGCAAACCGGTGGTCCGGGACGGCGGGGTCCAGCTGGTCACAGAACCGGATGTAATGGGGGAACTGGCGCTGCGCCCGGGCTGGCCGTCCATGTTCCGCGGCTACCTCAACGAGGAGGAGCGCTACCGCCGCTGTTTCGCCGGCGGCTGGTACCTCACCGGGGACCTGGCCAAGCGCGACGCCGACGGCTACTTCTGGTTCGTGGGCCGCGGCGACGACGTCATCAAATCCTCCGGCCACCTGATCGGCCCCTTCGAGGTGGAAAGCTGCCTCATGGAGCACCCGGCGGTGGCAGAAGCCGGGGTGATCGGCGTGCCCGATGCCGTGGCCGGCGAAGTGGTCAAAGCCTTCGTGGAGCTCAGGCCCGGCAACGAAGCCACCGAGGACCTGCAGCTGGACATCATCGGGTTCGCGCGGAAACGGCTCGGCGCCGCGGTGGCACCGCGGCTGCTGGAGTTCACCGCCAACCTGCCCAAGACCCGCAGCGGCAAGATCCTCCGCCGGCTCCTGAAGGCCCGCGAACTCGGCCTGCCCGAAGGCGACCTCTCCACGCTGGAAACCCCGCAGGGACACGAGCCGGAACCACGCGAAGGAGGGCAGCCATGAGCAGCGTGCGCGGCCAGGGCGTCCCGGACCCGGAGCACGCCCTGCACCTCCTGCGGCAGATGCTGCGGGTGCGCCGGCTCGAGGAAAAATGCATCGAGCTGTACAGCGCCGCCAAGATCCGCGGCTTCCTGCACGTCTACATCGGCGAGGAAGCCGTGGCCGCCGGGGTGATGGGAGCCCTGGCACCGGAGGACGCCGTGGTGGCCACTTACCGCGAACACGGCCACGCCCTGCTGCGCGGCGTCTCCGCAGGGTCCATCCTGGCCGAGATGTACGGCCACGCCGAGGGCTGCTGCCGCGGCCGCGGCGGTTCCATGCACCTCTTCGACGCCGCCACCCGCTTCTACGGCGGCAACGCGATCGTGGCAGGCGGGCTGCCGCTCGCCGTCGGCCTGGCGCTCGCGGACCGGATGGCGGGGCGCCAGCGGGTGACCGTCTGCTTCTTCGGCGAAGGTGCCGTGGCGGAAGGCGAGTTCCACGAAAGCATGAACCTGGCCGCCCTGTGGCAGCTGCCGGTGCTGTTCTGCTGCGAGAACAACCTCTACGCCATGGGGACGGCGCTGGGCCGATCGGAATCCCAGACCGACATTGCGCTCAAGGCCGCCGGCTATGAAATGCCGGCGTGGGCTGTGGACGGCATGGACGTGCTGGCGGTGGAGCAGGCCGCACGCCGCGCCGTGGACGGGGTCCGCTCCGGCGGCGGCCCGCACTTCCTGGAGCTGCGCACCTACCGGTTCCGCGCGCACTCCATGTTCGATCCCGAGCTGTACCGGGAGAAATCCGAGGTGGCGCAGTGGATGGAACGGGACCCCATCCGCCTGCTGCAGTCCGTCCTGGAAGCGGCAGGGCAGCTGCCGCAGAAACAATGGGCGGCACTGCAGGAGGACGTGGACGCGGAGATCAGCACCGCCGTCGGATTCGCCGAGGCCGGGACCCCGGAGCCGGTATCCGAACTCGCCCGGTTCGTGTACAGCGACACGGCGGACGGCGGCAACCCAGGCACGGACAGCAGTGCCGGCCACGGTGCCGGGAAAGAAGGCGCCAGGAAAGAAGGGGGAGCAGGATGAAAACCACGTACCGCGAAGCCACGCGCGCCGCCCTCCGGGACGCTCTGCAGCGGGACGACCGGGTCTTCCTCATGGGCGAGGACGTGGGCCGCTACGGCGGCAGCTTCGCCGTGAGCCTGGGCCTGCTGGAGGAATTCGGGCCGGAGCGGATCCGCGACACCCCGCTCTCCGAATCCGGGTTCGTGGGCGCGGGCATCGGCGCGGCGCTGGGAGGGATGCGGCCCATCGTCGAAATCATGACCGTCAACTTCAGCCTGCTGGCACTGGACCAGATCATCAACAACGCCGCCACCTTGCTGCACATGTCCGGCGGGCAGTTCAACGTGCCGATCGTCATCCGGATGACCACCGGCGCGGGCCGGCAGCTGGGCGCCCAGCACTCGCACAGCCTGGAGGGCTGGTACGCGCACATTCCGGGCCTGCGCATCCTGGCCCCGGCCACCCTGGCCGACGCCCGCGGCATGCTGTGGACCGCCCTGCAGGACCCGGATCCGGTGCTGATTTTCGAGCACGGCTCGCTGTACAACGTGGCGGGGGAGCTCGACGACGACGCCGGCGCCGTGGACATCGACAGGGCCGCGGTCCTGCGGCAGGGGGACGACCTGACCCTCATCACGTACGGCGGCACCCTGCCGATGGTGCTGGAGGCCGCCGAACAGCTGGCCGCGGACGGCATCGAAGCCGACGTCATCGACCTGCGGACGCTCCGCCCGCTGGATGGGGCGGCCATCCTGGCCAGCGTGGGCAGGACGCACCGCGCGGTGGTGGTGGACGAGGGCTGGCGCAGCGGCAGCATCTCGGCGGAGATCGCCGCCCGGATCAGCGAGGGGGCGTTCTTCGACCTGGACGCACCCGTGGAGCGGGTGTGCAGCCTGGAGGTGCCCGTCCCGTACGCCAAGCACCTGGAGCAGGCGGCGCTGCCGTCCGTGGAGCGGGTGGTGGCCGCGGCACGGCGGGCTGCGGGCAGCTCATGACCGAGTTCCGGATGCCGTCCCTGGGCGCCGACATGGAGCACGGCAAGGTGGTGGAATGGCTGGTCAAGCCGGGGGACTACGTCCACAAGGGGGACCTGGTGGCCGCCGTGGACACGGACAAGACCGTGATGGACATCGAGTCCTTCGAAGAGGGCGTGGTGGCCGAGTTCCTGGTGGAGGTCGGGGACACCGTGGACGTCGGCACCCCCATCGCCCGCATCACCGCGACCCCCGCTGAAGTCCCGCCACCCGAAGCTCCCGCCCGGCACCGTGAGCCGGGCGCAAAGGTTCCGCCGCCGGTCCGGCACCTTGCGCACACACTGGGGGTCGACGTCGGACGCATCAGCGGCAGCGGGCCCGGCGGTGAAGTGGTGAGGGCGGACGTCGAACGCGCCGCCGCAGCGCACGCCACCGAAGCGGCGGGGGAGGCAGCAGCGCCGGCTGAAGGACCGGAGGCGCCGGCACCCGCTGAAGCCACACGGGTCCGGTCCTCGCCGCTGGCGCGGCGGCTGGCCGCGGAACTCGGCGTGGACCTGAGGGGTGTCAGCGGGACGGGTCCCGGCGGCGCGGTGACGGAGGACGACGTGCTTTCCGCGGTGCCGCCCAAGGAAACCCGGACGGAAACGCCGGCGGCAGCAGCGCCGTCGGAAGCGCCGGGACCTGAACCCGCGCCGGCACCCAAGGAAGCGGCACCCGAGGAAGCGGCAGCCAGGCGGAAGCAGCCGACGGCGGCCGGCGGCAAGGCGGACAGCCTGCGGCAGGCGGTCGGCGCGCTGATGTCCCGCTCCAAGAAGGAGATCCCGCACTACTACCTGTCCACAACCCTGGACCTGGCGGCAGCGATGGCGTGGATGCAGGGGGTGAACCGGGAACGGCCCGTCTCGTCGCGGCTGGTGCCGTCGGCGCTGCTCCTGAAGGCCACCGCGCTCGCCGCGAAGGAGGTGCCGGAGATGAACGGCTTCTTCGCCAAGGGTGCCTTCCAGCCCAGCAGCGCCGTGCACCTGGGCGTGGCGGTGGCGCTGCGGCACGGCGGCCTGGTGGCGCCTGCCCTGCACGACGCCGACACCCTGGCCCTGGACCAGCTGATGGACCAGCTGCGCGACCTGGTGGACCGGGCCCGTGCCGGCAGGCTGCAGCGTGCGGAAATGGCGGATCCCACCATCACCGTGACGAACCAGGGCGACCTCGGCGTGGAGAGCGTGTTCGGCGTGATCTATCCGCCGCAGGTGGCGATGGTGGGCTTCGGCAAGGTGCTGGAGCAGCCATGGGCGCACAACGGGATGCTCGGGATCCGGCATGCTTCGATCGCCACGCTGTCGGCCGACCACCGGGTGAGTGACGGGCTGCGCGGCGGCCGTTTCCTGGCCCGCATCGACGAACTGCTGCAGGCCCCGGACAAGCTGTGAGCCTTGAAACCCTTTTGAGCCTTGAAACCGCAGCCGAGGAGGAACCGTGAACGAACAGGACGCACGCCAGGCGGTGGCGGCGGCGATCGGCAAGGTGGCGCCCGACGTCGGGCCCGAAGACCTCGACGGCGGCGCCAGGCTGCGCCAGGACCTGGAACTGGACTCACTGGACTTCCTCCGTCTGGTGGAGGTCATCGCGGAGACCACCGGAGTGGACATTCCGGAGGCAGACTACCCAGCTGTGGCCACCGTGGACGGGCTGGTCAGCTACGTCGCCGGCCACGGCTGAGGAGTGGCGGTGCGTGCGTTGAACCCACGGCGTGCCCCGGGCGGTAGGACTCCCACCGGTGAAATTGCCGGGTCCGGACCCCGGCGGAAACCACGGCGCTGGCGCCGCCGCTTCGGCATTGCGCTGCTGGTGGTCCTCGGGCTGGTGGTGGCCTCCGCCGTCGCCAACCTGGTACTGGAGTCGCGGGAGAAGGCAGCCACCGCACCGTATGGCGAACGGGTTGCGGTGACGGGCGGCTCGCTGAACGTGGTCCGGAACGCGGCTGGCGGTGAACAGCCGGGCCCGCCGATCGTCCTGCTCAGCGGCCTTGGAACAGCGGCACCCGGCTTGGACTTCGCCCCGCTGGTCAGGGAACTCGGCGGCTTCGAAACCATAGTGGTGGAGGGGTTCGGCTACGGCTACAGCGACCTGGCGGCAGGCCCGCGGACCAATGAGCACATCAGCAATGAGCTGCACGAAGTGCTCTCCAAATTGCAGGTGCGGCAGCCGTACGTCCTGGCGGGCCACTCCATCGCCGGGTTCTACATGCTGGACTACGCCAACCGGTACCGGTCCGAGCTCGCAGCGGTGGTGGGCATCGACGCGACCATCCCAAAGCCCGGAGAGCGGCCCGTGGAGGAGCCGCAGGCCGGCATCAACTGGGTCAAGCTGCTGGCCTCCACCGGGTTGCTTCGCGACGTGGTGGCGGTGGCGCCGGGGCTCGTCGACCCGGACAGCACGGCCTATTCCGATGAGGAGCTGCAGCGCATGCGCGCCATGATGCTGTGGAACTTCGGCAATTCCGCCGTAGCGGACGAGACCGCGCGCCTAGCCAACAACGCGGCCGCCCTTCGCGGAGCCAGGTATCCCAATGACCTGCCCGTCCTGGCCTTCATCGCCGACGAGAAGAATGACAGGACTGCTGCCAAGACGGCGGCGGCGGAGGACCTGCTGCAGAACGTCAAACGGCACGAGGTCGTGACCCTTGAGGGCCATCATTACCTTCATTGGACGCAGTCCGCGCGAATGGCTGCGGAGGTCCGGCAGTTCCTTGCTGCGGCCGGATAAGCCGCAGCGCCGGCGGCGTTGCGGCCTCCTTGCGTCCCGGCTGGCCCCCGTGGTTCCGGCGGGGCCTTTGTGCTCTACTACGAAGTAGGCTGACTATCCTCGTTGAGGAAATCATGGGACCAGTCATCCAGTGACCCGCCGCATGCCACGCCGGTCTGGTTCCGGAATCGAAAGGGAGAACATGTCCGACCCCCTGGTCATCGTTTTCGACGTCAACGAGACCCTGTCCGACATGGCCCCGCTCGGCGAAGCGTTCGCCCAGGTTGGTGCACCGCGCGGGCTGGCCAGGCTCTGGTTTGCCACGCTCCTGCGGGACGGATTCGCCCTCACGGCCAGCGGCGACAAGCAGCCCTTCGCCACTATCGCCGCCGGCGCCCTCCGTACCCTGCTGGGAGCCGAGGGCATCGCCGGGGACCTGGACACCGCCGTCGAACGCGTCATGGCTGCCATGCAGAACCTGTCCCTCCACCCGGACGTCCCTGACGGGGTCCGCGCCCTGGCCGCGGCCGGCCACCGGCTGGTCACCCTGACCAATGGCGCCAAGGCAAATTCCGACAAACTGCTGGTTGCCGGCGGCATCAGGGACAAATTCGAACTGCTCCTCTCTGTTGAGGACGCCCCTGCATGGAAACCGGCCAGGGCAGCCTACGAATACGCGGCCGCCGCTGCCGGTTCAGATCCGTCCGGCATGCTGCTGGTGGCCGTGCACCCCTGGGACATCCACGGGGCAGCCAAAGCCGGCCTGCGGACGGCCTGGATCAACCGGACCGGCGCCCGCTACCCCTCCTATTTCCGGTCCCCGGACATCGTCATCCCCGCACTGACCGCCCTGCCCCCGGCTCTCGCCGCATAAAAGAAATCCCTTCCAGGTAACGCGGGGCAGACGGCGGGCTTAGCCTTGTAACGGTGACTGCACGGATCCGACAGGAGAGCCCATGAACCAGCCAGCTGATCACCCCGGCGCAGCGTACGTGCCGCGGAAGATCACCGGACCGGTACTGATGGGTGTGGTGCCCGGCCAGCCTCTTGCCGTTGCGCACCGGGCCGCGGAACTGGCCTTCAGCCTGGGCGTGGAGCTTGTCTGCGCCTACGTGGACGTCACCACGTACCTCGCCGAAGAACCCGACGGACGGGTCGAGGCGCTGCCGATCGATCCGGACGGCATCGACGACGACATCGAGGGCATCAGCGCAGACCTCCAGGAACGGCTGCAGGGAGCACTCGACGACGCCGGAATCCGCTGGTCCTTCATGACCCTGGCGGGCGACCCTGCCCGGGCGCTGGGCCAGCTGGCGGAGACACGGGACGCATCGGTCATTGTGGTCGGAACGCGTGAACGCGGCCTCGGGGCACGCCTTGAGGAACTGCTGGTGGGATCGGTGGCAGTCCACCTGACGCACCGCCAGCACCGGCCCGTGCTGGTGGTTCCGCTCGCCCCCCACCCCAAAGCGCATCCCAAACCCCGCCGGCAGGAGGGCCGCTGATGCTCCCAGCCGACAAGGACGCCGCCGAGCCCGCAACCAAGGACGCCGACGCCGGGACGCTCGGCGAAGCAAGGACCCACCGCCCGGTCCATCTGCGCCCGGGGTTCGTGGCCGTCGTCGTCCTCGGCGGCATCCTCGGCGCCCTGGCGCGCTACGGACTCGGCACCGTCCTGCCCGCCCCGGACGGGTGGCCGCTGCCCACCCTGACCATCAACCTGACCGGCGCCTTCCTGCTCGGCACCCTGCTCGAGGCCCTGGTGCGCCGGGGCCCGGACGCCGGACGGCGCAGGGTCATCCGCCTGCTCGCCGGCACGGGCTTCATGGGGGCCTTCACCACATACAGCACCCTGGCGCTGGAAACGAACACCCTGCTCGCGGCCGGACGGAGCACGGATGCGCTGCTGTACATCGCCGCCACCCTGGTGGGCGGGGCAGTAGCCACGGTGGCGGGAATCGCGCTGGCCGCAGGACATCACCGCCGCGCGGGAGGAAAGCGGTGAACGCCCTGGTCATCGTCCTGGTCGGACTTGCCGGAGGGCTCGGCGCGGGGACACGGTTCGTCGTCGACGGACTCATCCGCGCCAGGTTCCGCACCGCCCTCCCGGTTGCCACCATCGCCATCAACGTCACGGGCTCCTTCCTCCTGGGCCTGCTCGCAGGAGCCGTCATCGTCCGCGCCGCGCCCCCGGAACTCCAGGCCATCGCCGGCACCGGATTCCTCGGCGGCTACACCACCTTCAGCACGGCCAGCTTCGAGACGGTCCGCCTGGTGCAGTCCCGGCGCACAGGCCTCGCGCTGTTGAACGGCATCGGCACCGCCGTTGTTGCCGTGGGCGCCGCGGCCGCAGGCTTGGTCCTGGGCGGCATGTTCTGATCATGGCGTGCCGGCCGGTCCTGGCCGGCATCAGCCGGATTTCGCCGTGTCTTCTGCGCGTGGAGGCCGGACTGCGAACTGCCGGGGTGTACCAGAAGCCCGCTAGCTACGGGCAGGAGAGGTTGCAGTGAACTGATCGCCCGCAGGAAAGGAAGGCGTTCGAGGAAAAAGTACGACGGCGGGCACCACCACCTGCTGGTTGCTTTAGCGGGGCAGCAGGCGGACGGCGGCGTTGCGGACGGCCAGTCCCCGCGGCGATGCCGGCACGAGAAGCGCGGCCCCGGCACGATAACCGCGTTCCCGGGAATGCACCAGCTTGCGGTGCTGCGATTCGTAGCGGCGCAGGGCGGCGGGGACGTTTCCGGGGGATCCGGCCAGCGATTCGGCGAGTGTGGCGGCACCCACCATGGCAAGGCTGGATCCATCGCCGAACAGGGACACACAGGAGGCCGCGTCACCAAGCAGGGCCACGCGCCCCTGTGACCAGTTCGGCACGGCGACCCGGCTGACAACGTCAAAGTACAGGTCCCCGGCGCCTTCCACCTGCCCGCGCAGGTCGGGCAGTTCGGGGACCGGCCAGTCGTAACGCCCGTAGGCGCTGAGGATGAGGGCGCGCTGGGACGCGGGGTCGCGGTAAGCCGTGCCCGGACTCCCCAAACCGGGGTTGCCCGGGCCGCGGAAGATGAAGCCGGCGCCGGCGGTTCCGCGGACGGGGTGGACCGTAAGTGACAATCCCGGCCGGTTGTACATGACCACCGTTGCCGGATCATCGGCCGGGCGCGCCAGGGAGAACGTCGCGATATAGAGCCCGAGCGGGCGGACAAAGGTGGACTCCGGGCCGAATGCGAGGCTGCGCACGGTGGAGTGCAGACCGTCAGCTCCGACCACCAGGTCGAAGCGGCGCGGGGTGGCATGTTCGAACGAGACGTCTACGCCGGCTTGATCCGCGTCCAGTGCGGCAACCGAATCCCCAAAGAGGAACTCGGTGTCGTCCGCCGCCGCGCCGCACAGTACCGCTGCCAGGTCTGCCCGGGGCACCTCTACGTCGTCACCGCGGGGGCGGCCCAGCCGGAACGGGCCAAGCCTTTGCCCGGAGGGTGTTACGAACGTCAGGCCCGGAGCGTTCGTTGCCACCTCGCTAAGCTGCGGCAGGATGCCCATCCGGCGGGCGATGTCCGTGGCCGGTCCATGGACGTCCACGGGGTTGCCGCTGGAGCGCAAAACCTGTACCCGTTCCACCACGGTGGGCCGGAACCCGTGGCGCGCCAGCCAGAACGCCAGTGTGGGTCCGGCAATGCCTGCGCCGGAGATGAGCACGGTGGGCTGCTTCACAGCGCCAGCGTACTGCAGCTACGGCGAATCGGTCCGGATGCGCACCGATTCCACGGGCCCCGTGCGGCGGCGCTGTTCCAGCAGGAAGGTGTCGCGGCCGAACGAATACGTGAGCAGCGCGAGGGCCGCCGCTGCGACGGCGGTTGCGGCGGCTACGGGGATGCCGGGCAGCAAGGCAACGAGCAGGGCGAACGGCTGGAAGGCCCCGATCGCCTTTCGTGCGGCGCTGGGCGGCAGCGGTGCGCGCAGGTGCGGCCGGAAGAACCCGGCGGCCACGAAGGCGTAATACATGGCCCCGGTCACCAGGGTCCAGGGACCCACGACGCCGGCCGCCGCCGTGGACAGGACGAGGACCAGGGCAGCGTCTGTGGCGGCGTCGAAGCGGGCACCTGCCGCCGATGCCGTTCCGGTGCGCCGCGCGACCGGCCCGTCGAGCGCATCGAGCAGGAAGGCCACGCCGCCCAGGACCACGAGAAGGAGGTCCGGTGGGCGGCCGGTGAGCAGTTGCGGCACCGCCAGCACGGCGCAAAGGGCGGCGAGGAGGGCGCGTGCCAAGGTCACCCGGTCCGCCGGCGTGGAGAAGCGCGGGATGCGCCGCAGGAGAGAGGCGACGGCGGCTCCGGCCACCAAGGCGCCCGCGCACAGCCCCGCCAACTGCAACCCCAGCGCCGGGGAGGACAGGGACGAAAGCCACAGCGCCGAAACCCCGAACACGGCAACGGCAACCAGCGTGTCCGGCACGGCCCGTTCAGCTGCGCTGTCCATGTGCCACCTCCCTTCCGCATGCTAACAACGGCACCCGGCCGCGGCCATCAGCCCACCCCAGGGCCCGAAGGATGGCCTCACGTGCCGGGACGCGGCGTCGGACGCTCGACGACGGCGCCCCGGCGCCGGGGTGCCGTACGGACCAGGCCCGCGATGGCCAGGAGGGTCCCGATTCCTTCGGCGACCGCGCTGAGGGTCTTGGAGAAGAACCAAACGGGGTCGTACATGGCCGGGATGGGCCCGATGGCCGGAATGTCCACGAAGTAGTAGAGCATGACGGCGGCGAACGCGCTTGCCGCCACCAGCAATGCCAAGGCGTAGGCGGCCCTGCTGCCGCGGACCAGGACATAGATGCCGACCACCAGCGCCGCTGCCGCTTCGAGCAGGAACAGCGTGCCCTGGCTGATGCCTCCGGGCGGGGCGTTGTTGTAGCCGGGCGCCAGGAAGAGGTGGACCCCGGCGTCGATGAACAGGGCCAGTGCAGTCAGCAGTCGAAGAGCCACGCTTATGTATACGCCCAAATGCGGGTCTCTGGTTCATGTTTTGTGGTTGAAATGCGGGCTTGATGGGGAATATTTAGGTGCCGCGCAGACTTTGCGCCGTTAGCGGGCAGCGGAGCCTGCGGACCTACCAGTGAGGAGTATGGCAATGACCCTTCCGAAGGAACTAACGCCGGGAACATGGACCTTGGACATGGCGCACAGCGAGATTGGCTTCAGTGTCCGCCATGCCGGGATCAGCAAGGTGCGGGGCCGGTTCAAGGAGGCCCAGGCCGAGGCCCGGGTGGGCCAGTCGCTGGCCGACTCCTCCCTGCATGCGACGGTGTCGACGGCGAGCTTCGACTCCGGGGACGCCAACCGGGACGCCCACGTGCGCGGAGCCGACTTTTTCGACGTCGAACACTACCCGGAAATGACGTTCCGCGGCACGCACATCGAAGGGGACGGGGAGGAATACACCCTCACCGGTGACCTGACCATCAAGGGGGTGACCCGGCCCGTGGAGCTCGAGGTCGAGTTCACCGGTGTTGCCGTGGACCCGTTCGGCGCCACGCGTGCCGGGTTCTCCGCCGAGACCGAAATCAGCCGCAAGGCGTTCGGCCTGACCTGGAACGCTGCGCTGGAGGCCGGCGGCGTGCTGGTCAGCGACAAGGTCAAGATCAACCTCGAGGCGGCCCTCGTCAAGCAGGGCTGAGCGGCCGCCTAAACCAGCCCCGCCCATGGCGACCATGGCAAGCCAGGGCGGGGCACCGCCGTCGTGCCCTCAAACCGCCAGCAGCTATCCGATGACCGGGCGCTCTTCCGGGAGCTGGTAGAGGCGGGGACGTGAGGAGAGCGCCAGGGCGGAAGCCACCGTGATGGTTCCAATGCGCCCAGTAAACATCAGCACCATCAGCACCCACTGGGCGTTCGGGGGAAGGCCGGGGGTGATTCCGGTGCTCAGGCCCACCGTGGCGAATGCCGAGATGCTCTCGAACAGCACCTTGTCCAGGGGCAGGTCAGTGAACATGAGCAGCAGCAGGGTGCCGGCCATCACTGCGGCCACGCCGAGGAGTGCAACGGACAGGGCCTGCCGCTGGGAAGGCGAGCTGATGGACCGGTGCGCAATGGTCACGTGGTCCCGGCCGCGGACCTCGTTCCAGATCGCGAAGAACAGCACCAGGAAAGTGGTGATCTTGATGCCGCCGGCGGTTCCGGCGCTGCCGCCGCCGATGAACATCAGGATGTCGGTCACCAGCAGGGTCTCCGGCGATGCGGCTCCGTAGTCGATGCTGTTGAAGCCTGCCGTGCGGGGGAAGACCGTGCCAGCCAGCGTGGCCAGGATCTTGCCGCCAGCCGGCATCGCGCCCAGGGTCTGTTCCCTGTTCCACTCAAACGCGGCGAACAGCACCGCGCCGGCGACGAGGAGGAAGAGGCTTCCGTAGATGGTCAGGCGCATGTGGACCGTCCAGTCCTTCACCCGGACGCCGCCGCGGATCAACGAAATAAGTACGGGAAAACCCAGGCCGCCGGCCACGATGGCAGCGCAGATGGGGACGATGATCCAGGGGTCGCCGGCAACGCTGATCAGGTTGTCGCTGTAAAGGGCGAAGCCGGCGTTGTTGAACGCAGACACGGCATGGAAGGCGCCGTGCCACAGGGCACTGACGGGGTTGTGGTCGTAGGTGATCCAGAACCGGACCGTGAGGACGAGGGCGGTGCCGGCTTCGAACAACAGCATGATCCGGGCGACGCCGAACAGCACCGAGCGGACGTCCCCGAAGTTCAGGGTATGGGTCTCGGACTGGGCGATCAGCTGCCCGCGCAGGCCGATGGTTTTCCGCACCAGCAACGCCAGCAGCGTAGCCAGGGTCATGATGCCGAAGCCGCCCACCTGGATCAGCCCCATGATGACGGCCTGGCCGAAGGGGGTCCAGAACGTCGCGGTGTCCACGGTGGTCAGGCCAGTCACGCAGACGGCGGAAACGGAGGTGAACAGGGCGGGCAGCAGCGGGTCCGGCCCCGGGTTGGTGCGTGCGGCGGGGAGCATCAACAGCCCGGCGCCGACGAGGATCACGGTCAGGAATGCCAGGGGCACCAGCCGCACCGGATGCAGCAGCACGCGGCTCAGGGCGCTTCCGCCGCCACTTTCGGGGAGCCGGGGGAGGTTTCTGCTGCGGGTACTTCCGGACGCGGCTTTCAGCGGTTCTTGCACAGCCCCCAGAGTAGTGCAGCAGGCAGGGCGCCCGGAGAGGCCGGGGCCGCGGGAGTAGTGGCTGCTTTAAAAGTCGAGTACCGGGCGGGCATTGCCTCTACGTTAAAACCGGGCCTACGCTTGCGCGTAAATGGGTGGAAGTAATGGCCCGTCCGGTGACGGCGGACAGGGTGCCGCAAGCGATTGTGCCCAGGAGTTGCGCGATGAAAACCACCCCGTCCACCCGTGCCAGCCAGTTCCTGGTCCTGCTCCTGGTCCTGGCCGGCGCCGTCCTAAGCGCTCCCGGCCGGGCTGAGGCGGACCCGGTCTACGGCACACAGAGCATCGCCTACTCGGGGGTCAGCAACCCGCCCACATCGGACAAGCCGCAGAGCAAACTGTGGTTCAATGCCGGGTCCTGGTGGGCGGACATGTGGACCACGGGGACGGGCTGGAACATCTACCGCCTGGACCGCTCCACGGAGACGTGGGTCAACACCGGAATCGTCAATGACACCCGCGCGAACACCCTTGCCGATGTCCTCTGGGACGGCAGCAAGTTGTACATCGCGTCCCACGTGGTGACCGTGACGGGGGACGGAACCCCGAACCCCTCCCAGTCCGGACAGCCCGCGAAGCTCTACCGGTACAGCTACAGCGGCGGTTCCTACGCCCTCGATCCAGGTTTCCCCACCACGGTCACCAACAACTCGAGCGAATCCATGACCATTGACCAGGACTCGCTAGGAGGCATCTGGGCAACCTGGACCCAGGTGGCCGGCAACTCCACCTCCGGCTACACGAACACGGTCTATGTCAACCACTCCGCCGACGCCGGGGCCACCTGGGACGCGCCGTTCGTGCTCCCGGTGGCCAGCCCGCATCCGGCCCCCGACGATATTTCCGCCGTCGTGGCTTTCAACCACAACCAGATCGGCGTCATGTGGAGCGACCACCTCGCCAATACCGTCTGGTGGGCCACGCATCCGGACGGCAAAGCGGCCGACTCGAACTGGCAGCTGCAGCCGGCCATGCGCGGGAAAGGCCAGGCCGACGACCACCTCAACCTCAAATCCCTGCAGTCGGACACCGCTGGGCGCGTGTTCGCCGCGGTGAAAACCAGCCTGAACGATTATTCCCCGGACCCCACCGTCCCGCAGCTGGTGCTCCTGGTGTTCAAGCCGGGCACCGCCGCCTTTACCCAGTCCACCATCTCCGTGGCCGGCGACTGCGTCACGCGCCCGCAGATCCTGCTGGACACGCAGAACAACATGGTCCACGCCTTCCAGACGGCGCCGCCCACCTCTGTCACGGGGTGCTCCTACTCGGGGGCGGCGGGCGCGATCTATGAGAAGACAGCATCCATGGACAACCCCGTTTTCGGGTCCGGCCGGGGCACGCCCATCATCCAGAGCGCCTCGTCGTCCAACATGAACAACGCCACCACCACCAAGCAGAGCGTGGACAGCTCCACCGGGCTGGTAGTGCTTGCCAGCGACCATGTGGCCAAGCGGTACTGGTTCTCGGACCGCCCGCTCGGCACGGCCACGCCGCCGCCGGCGGCCCCCGCCGCTTCCTTTACCGCCACACCCACCTCGGGCACGGCGCCCCTGGACGTAGTGTTCACGGACACCTCCACCGGCTCGCCCACCTCATGGAGCTGGGCGTTTGGCGACGGCGGCACCTCCACCGTGCAGAACCCCACCCACAGCTACGCCGCGGCCGGCACCTACACGGCCACGCTGACGGCCGGCAACAGCACCGGGTCCAGCACCGCCAGCGCCACCATCACCGTCAGCGCCACCACGCCGCCGCCGGCCACCGGAGGCATCACGGTGGTGAACTCCAGCACTACCTACTCGGGGACGGCCACGCTCACGGCTCCGCTGCCGGTCCCGGCCGGCACCGCCGCAGGCGACGTGCTGGTGGCCTCCGTTGCGGCCGACTTGAACCCCGCGATGACCCCTCCCGCCGGGTGGACGCCCATCGTCAGCGGGCTCTCGGTCAGCACCGGGGCGCGACTGTTCAGCTACTACCACGTGGTGGGCGCCTCCGACCCGGCGAGCTACACGTGGACGTTCAACACCTCCGTGAAGTGGGGCGGCGGCATCACGGCCTACCGGGGCGTCAACAACGCCACGCCACTGGACAGCACCGTGGCCACGGCTACGGACACCAGCTGGACGAAGTCGAGCCTCACGGTGGGCAGCATCACCACGGCCACCAACGGGGCCATGCAGATCAGCACGATCATCTGCGACTGCGCCTCGCCGGTGTTCTCCCCGCCCAGCGGCTGGATCCAGCGCTGGCAGTCGGCAGGCGGCCAGATCGCCGATCAGGCGGACGTGCTGCAGGCGACGGCCGGCGCCACTGGCACTGCCACCTGGACTTTCAGCGCCATCAGGGGAGCGGCGGCCTGGCGGACGGCATTGAAGCCGGCGGGCTAATTCCCGCCGGCGCCCCTTCGGGGGTTTCTTCAGTGCGGGTTTTCGAGGGAGATGGTTTCCAAGTGCTCGGGGACGCGGGCTTTCCACCCGAGCTGGCGTTTGATGCGCGCCCTCAGGGCGTCGGAGGCGTCGGCTTCTCCATGCGTTACGTAGGTCATGGCCGGGGCGGCAGGGGCGGTCTTCATCCACTGGATCAGTTCGTCCGAGTCGGCGTGCGCGGACAGCCCTTCCATCTGGATGACCTCGGCCTCGATGCTGATGTCCTGCCCGTAGATGCGGAGCTCTTTTGCGCCTGCGGCGAGGGAGGCGCCCCTGGTTCCCCCGGCCTGGTATCCGCTGAGGATGATCGCGTTGCGCCGGTCCGGCCCGTACGCCGCGAGGTGATGCAGGATGCGGCCGCCGGTGAGCATGCCGCTCGCGGAAATGATGATCATGGGCCCGCCGCGGAGGTTGAGCAGCTTGGATTGGTCGGCACTGCGGACAGGGGTGGCCACTTTGTACAGGGCCTTGAACTCGTGCTCCTGGAGCCTGTGTTCCTCGCGGTGGCGCTGGTACATGTCGGATGCGTCGATGGCCATGGGGCTGTTCAGGAAGACAGGGATCGGGGGGATTGCGTGTTTGGCGAGAAGCCGCGAGAGGTGCAGCAGCACCGTTTCGGCGCGGCCGACGGCGAAGGCGGCGATCATGATGACACCGTGCCGTTTTGCCACCCGGGTGATGATGCTGCCGAGTTCGGCTTCGGGGTCGCCAACCGGATGGGTCCGGTTGCCGTACGTGGACTCAGCGACCAGCACATTGACCCGTTCCAGGGCCCGGGGCGGGAACATCAGGGGGTCATCGGCCCGTCCAAGGTCGCCGGTGAAGTGGATGGTCCGGCCGGCGACTTGGAGGTGTATTTGCGCCGCGCCGAGGATGTGGCCGGCAGGGAGGAACGTTGCTTCTATGCCCCCGGGCAGCGGAAAGGGGGAGTCGAAGTCCAGGGTCTTGAAACTGTCGAGTGACCGGACGGCGTCCTCCGCGGTGTAGAGCGGCAGGGGCGGATGATGGGTTGATGACGCCTTGTGGTCTGCGTAGCGGGCTTCCTCCTCCTGGAGGTAGCCGCTGTCAGGAAGCAGCAGCGTGCACAGTTCCGCGGTGCCCGGCGTCGCGTAGACGGGCCCGCGGAAACCGTCCCGAACCAGTGCGGGGATGTATCCGCTGTGGTCCAGATGGGCGTGGGTGAGGACTACGGCGTCAATGTTGGCCGGACTGATCTGGAACGGCACGCGGTTACGGTCCCGGAGGTTCTTATAGCCCTGGAACAGCCCGCACTCGATGAGGATCCGGTGGCCCTGCGACTGGATCAGGTACCTGGAACCCGTCACCGTGTCCGCTGCGCCAAGAAACCGCAGTGTGGCAGGATGCTGTTCCCTCATGGCCGCTCCTTACACACTGCGGTTTCGGCAGCGCGGCAATCCGCGCGGGATGTCAAAGGTGCCGGACGGGACTGGCCAGATCAGCCGCGGCTGATGGGAAGTTTCTTTGGTTCGGCGGGCTGGGCTTCGCTGGGCAGCGGGGCGCGGACTTCCAGGACGCCGTTGGTATAGGTGGCCTTGATGTCTTCTTCCTTGACCCCGTCGGGAAGCGGGATGTTGCGGCTGAAGGATCCGTAACGGAACTCTGACCGGTAGCTGCCTTTGTCCTTGTGTTCTTCTTTTTCCTGGCGTTCGGCGCGGATCCGCAGGAACCCGTCGTCCATGGTGACTGCAATGTCTTTGTCCGGATCAACGCCGGGCATCTCGGCGCGGACCACCAGGGTTTTACCATCGACGTACTCTTCGACCCGGATGGGGACAGGGCCGGCTGCGGAGTCGAACATGCGTTCCATGGAGTCCAGCAGCTCCGCCGGGGACCGCAATATGGTGTTGAAGGGGGAGGTCCACCGGGTGGTTGCGAACGGGGACCGTTTGAGCAGATCAGACATGACAGATTCTCCGCATTCGATGTAGGCGAAGGCCCTCGTCGGGACCGGTGCCAGTCCAGTTAATACCCGTGCAGGCGGGGCGGATAGAGACAAAAGACCCTCCTGCCGGATGGTTCGCAGACGGGCTGGATCCGGAGGTGCCGTCCCGAAAAGAGGGGCTTTCGCCCCTGCCGGCGCGCGGAAAACGTGCCGTAGTCTTGCCAGCGAAAGGGAAGACCATGACCAGCACCGATTCGTTCCTGATAGTCGTTGGCTTTGACGGGTCCGAGCATTCCCGCGCAGCACTGGACTGGGCCATGGATGAGGCCCGCCGGCGCCACGGCCAACTCCGCCTCATCACGGCCTGGGACAAACCCCAGCTGGCGTGGTACCCCGCGGTCCTGGAAACGGCGGCAGGCGAAATAGTCACCGAGGAGTCTCCGGAGCAGGCCGCCCGGCTGCTCCAGGCCGAGGCGCTGCAATCCGCTGCAGATGGGGGCGTCACGGCAACGGCGCAGCTGGTTAAAACCCACTCGCCTGCTTCCGCGATCCTCGACGCATCCAAGGATGCGGGTCTTGTCATCGTTGGCTCCAGGGGGCACGGAGGATTCCCCGGGCTGCGCCTGGGCTCGGTCTCCACCCAGGTGGTCAACCACGCGCAGTGTCCTGTGCTGGTAGTCCATTCCAAGGCATAAGTGCCCCTGTTGCACGCGGCGGATGGGACGTAGAATTAAACCGCCTGCAGGTAACCATCAGATGACGCCGGGTTGTTCAGGACATGCGAATGTCCGAGCCTTCTCTTAGCGAGATCGCGAAGGTACCTGCAGGTTCTGAGTTTAAAAACCCTCTTGCATCCCCGGAAAATCCGGCGTACCACTGTTAATACGTTCTTCGAAAGAAGGACGGGAACGAACAAACAGGGAACCCTGGAACGCACCATGGATCTGATCCACGGTGGTCTGCCGGTGACGAGGCAGGAAGCACCGGGATTCCCGCAAGTTCGGGAGATGATGTTCGTCATAACGGAATCAAAACAGTCGAAGCCCCTTCAGCATTGCTGGTGGGGCTTCCCCTATGTGCGGCCACGCTGCGTTCAGTGAACAGCCCGTTCGGGGGCGGGTTTGTCCGGGTGGCCGAACGGGATAAGACTGTGGGTATGGCACGGGGAACGCTTCGGATCTTCCTGGGGGCCGCCACCGGGGCGGGCACCACCTACGCCATGCTGCAGGAAGCCCACCAGCTGCTGGCCGGCGGCAGGGATGTGGCCATCGGCATCGCCGCGGACTACGGCAGGCAGGACACCCGGCAGCTCCTGGAAGGGCTCGACGCCGTGGCGCCGCGCCTCGTGCGGGACGCCGCCGGGGCGGAGGTACCCGAGCTCGACGTTGCGGCGGTGCTGGAGCGGCGCCCGGACGTTGCCGTCGTCGATGAATACGCCCACGTCAACGCCCCGGGCAGCCGGAACGAACACCGGTGGCAGGACATCGAGGAACTCCTGGCGGCCGGGACGGACGTGCTCTCCACCCTTAGTGTCAAGCACCTGGCCTCGCTGCAGGATGCGGTCGCCGCCATCACCGGGGAACCGGGCGGGGATACGGTCCCGGACGGCATCGTGCGCCGGGCGGACCATATCGAGTTGGTGGACATCTCCCCGGACCTCCTGCGCCAGAGGGCGGCCGAGGGAAAGATCTTCCCGAAGGACAGGATTGACGCCGCCCTGGCCAACGAGTTCCGCCTGGGCAACCTTATTGCGCTGCGCGAGGTCGCCCTGATCTGGCTGGCGGACCGGGTGGATGAAGGGCTGGCCACCTACCGCGAAAGCCAGGGGATCACGGCAACGTGGCCAGCCCGGGAACGGGTGGTCGTGGGACTCAATGGAGGGCCCGAGGGGGATGTGCTTATCCGGCGGGCGTCCCGGATCCTGTCACGCGTCAACGGCGGCGACCTCCTCGCCGTCCATGTGCGCCGTGCCGATACGGGCGCCGCCGAGTCCGTCCAGGCATTGGAAGCCCAGCGCCGCCTGGTCACCGGCCTCGGGGGCACCAGCCACACCGTGTCCGGGGAGGACCCGGCGGATTCACTCCTGGAATTCGCCCGCAGCGTCAACGCCACACAAATCGTGATCGGCGCCTCGCCCGGCGGGCTGTGGAGCCGGGTCCTCGGTGCCGGCGTCGGCGCCAAAGTGGTGCGGGGATCCGGTGACATCGACGTGCACATCGTGTCCCATCCGCAGGCCGGCCGCGGCCTGCCCCGGCCGGCACCCGCCGCGCTCAGCCGTGCCCGGACCACGGCCGGCTTCATCCTGGCCGTGGTCCTTCCGGTCTTGCTGACGGCAGCCATGTCCGCCAGCCCGGAACTCAATCTCGCCACGCACGCGCTCGTCCACATCACGGGGGTAATGGCGGTGGCGTTCATCGGCGGCCTGTGGCCGGCGGTGCTGGCGGCGGTCCTGGGTTCGCTGCTGCTCAACTACTTCCAGACCGACCCGGTGGGAACGTTCAACATCAGCGATCCGCAGAACGTCTTCGCGCTGCTGGTCTTCCTCAGCGCGGCGGTGGCGGTGTCGCTCGTGGTGGGCCTGTCCGCCCGGCGTGCCAGCGCCGCGGCCCGGGCACGCGCCGAAGCCGCCACCCTTGCGGACCTGGCAAACGACGCCCTCCTCGCCGACGACACCGTCGCGGCCTTCGTGGCCAAGGTCCGGGAGACGTTCCAGGTTTCCTCTGCAGGCCTTTTCACCAGGCCGGGAGACAGTGAAGGCGGCTGGGAGCTCCAGGCCTTCTCGGGGGACCGGCCGCCAGCCCCTCCGGATGCGGCAGCCATGGCGGACAGCGTGGAACTGGCAGACCCGCGCACGGCGCTGGTCCTCTCCGGCCGGACCCTGACGGCGGGCGACCGGCTCCTCCTCACGGCGCACGGAGCCCACCTGCTCCTGCTGCTGCAGCGCCATGCCCTGCAGCGCACGCTGCAAAGCACCACGAAACTGGCCGAGGGCAACAGCGTGCGCACCTCCATCCTCCGGGCCGTCAGCCATGACCTGCGCACCCCGCTGGCCGGGATAAAGCTGGCCGTGACGGCCCTGCGGCGCCAGGGCCGCAAGCTGCCGGCGGAGGTGCAGGCCGAGATGCTCGCCACCATCGAGTCCTACACGGAGCGGCTGGACGCCCTGATCTCCAACCTTTTGGACATGTCCCGGATTTCCAGCGGTTCGACGGCGCCGCTGACGGGCCCGGTCACCTGGCGCGATGCCATCGAGGACGCGCTGCGCGGCCTCCCGGCGGACCGCATCCGGGTTGAGCTCGCCCCCAACATGCCGGTGGTGGATGCCGACGTGGGGATGCTGGAGCGGGTCATCGCCAACATCGTGGAAAACGCGCTGAAATACGCGCCGGGGTCGGACGTCGTCATCGTAGGCGTCTCCGGTGCGTCGCACGCAGCGGCCGACGGCGGGACTCCCTTTGGCGAGCTGCGCATCGTCGACCACGGGCAGGGTGTGTCCGCTGCCGCCGTCGAGGGCATCTTCCAGCCGTTCCAGCGGCTCGACGATGCGCCGGAAGGGCTCGGCATGGGGCTGGGCCTTGCCGTCGCGAAAGGCTTCACCGAGGCCATGGGCGGCCAGTTGCTGGCCGAACCCACTCCGGGCGGCGGGCTTACCATGGTGATCCGCCTGCCGCTCTCCACCGGACCGGCAGTGTCCACCCTCCGCCGGGAAGCAGGCAGCAGCACCGTATGAGAACCATCCTGATCGTCGACGACGAGCCGCAGCTGCTGCGCGCCCTGCAGGTCAACCTTCAGGCGGAGGGGTACCAGGTGCTCACCGCGCTGGACGGGACGAGTGCGCTCAAGCACGCGGAGGGCGGCCACCCGGATGCCATCGTCCTGGACCTCGGCCTGCCGGACATCAACGGTGTGGACGTAATCACCCGGATCCGCCGCACCAGCAGCACGCCGATCATCGTGCTCTCCGCCCGGCACGGGTCCGTGGACAAGGTGCGGGCCCTGGACGCCGGCGCGGACGACTACGTGACCAAGCCGTTCGGGCTCGACGAACTTCTCGCCCGCCTCCGCGTCGCCGGTCGCCGCAGCGGCACGCCGGAGGTGGGGGAGGACATGCCCGCCATCGACGTGGGCGACTTCGAAGTGGACCTGGCCAACCGCAAGGTGACCCGAGGGGGAGCCCCGGTCCGGCTCACCCCGCGGGAGTGGGCCATCCTCCAGCTGCTGGTGCGCAACCCGGGACGGCTGATCACCCAGCAGCAGATGCTGGCGAAAATCTGGGGGCCGGGCTACGACAACGAAACCCATTACCTGCGCGTCTATATGGGGCAACTGCGCCGCAAGCTGGAGGCGGACCCGGCCCGGCCCCGGCACCTGCTCACGGAAGCCGGCATGGGCTACCGCTTCGAGCCCTGACGTGCGGCGGAAGGCCCGGGCCGCCGTCGTAAATCACGCGTAAAGGATTCGTCAATAAAGGCCCTTTCCGCGGGGCAGCCGTTTTGGCCGGTGCTAGCTTCGCAGTGGTCGCGGTGCAAAGGGCAGCGCGGAAAGGCAGACATGACCACGTTGAGCAGGCCCCCGGCGGATCCGTCCGCGCCCCACCCGCATGGCAGGGAGGCGCTGAAGGACTGGCTGCTGTTCGGGCTGCAGGACAGCAAGGGTGCCCACCCCGGCCCCGGCGGCGTGCCCACCCAGCACGAAAAGAAGCATCCCTGGTGGCAGGTCATGTGCCTGACGGGCGTGGACTATTTCTCCACCCTGGGCTACCAGCCGGCCATCGCCGCGCTGGCCGCCGGCGTCATCTCGCCGCTGGCCACCCTGGTGCTGGTGGCGGTGACCCTGCTGGGCGCCCTGCCGGTCTACCGCAGGGTTGCCGGCGAAAGCCCCCGCGGCGAAGGCTCCATCGCCATGCTTGAACGGCTGCTGCCCCGTTGGGGAGGCAAGCTCCTGGTGCTGGTCCTGCTCGGGTTCGCCGCCACGGACTTCATGATCACCATGACCCTCTCGGCGGCCGACGCCACCGCGCACCTGATCCACAACCCCGTGGCTCCCGGATGGCTGCAGGACCAGAACGTCCCCGTCACGCTCATCCTGCTTGCGTTGCTGGCCGCAGTGTTCCTGCGCGGCTTCCGGGAAGCGATCGGCGTCGCCGTCTTCCTGGTGGTCCTCTACCTAGGCCTGAACGCCGTGGTGGTGGTGGCCACCCTTATGCAGGTCCTGGCGCACCCGGCGGCCATGGGGGACTGGTGGACGAACCTCTGGACATCCCACGGCGACCCCCTGATGGCCGTGGCCATCGCGCTGCTCGTGTTCCCCAAACTGGCCCTGGGCCTGTCCGGCTTCGAAACCGGCGTCGCGGTGATGCCGCAGGTCCGGGGAGCGGCGGACGATACCGAACATCATCCGCAGGGCCGCATCCGGGGTGCCCGGCGCATGCTCACCTCCGCCGCGGTGATCATGAGCGGCTTCCTGTTGACCACCAGCTTCATCACCGTTGTCCTCATCCCGGAACAGGAATTCCAGCCCGGCGGCCAGGCGAACGGCCGCGCCCTGGCCTACCTCGCACACGAATACCTCGGCGTCGGGTTCGGCAGCGTCTACGACATCAGCACCATCGCCATCCTCTGGTTCGCCGGCGCTTCGGCCATGGCCGGCCTGCTGAACCTGGTCCCGAGGTACCTCCCGCGCTACGGCATGGCGCCGGGCTGGGCCAAGGCGGTCCGGCCGCTGGTGCTGGTCTTCACCCTGATCGGCTTCCTGATCACGTTCATCTTCGAGGCCGACGTCGACGCGCAGGGCGGTGCATACGCCACCGGCGTCCTGGTGCTGATGACCTCCGCCGCCGTGGCCGTGACACTCTCGGCGCGCCGGCGTGGCCAGCGGAACCTGACCTGGGGCTTCGGTGCCATCACCGTGGTGTTCGCCTACACCACCGTTGCCAACATCTTCGAACGCCCCGAAGGCATCAGGATCGCCGGGATCTTCATCCTCGGCATCATCGTCATCTCACTGCTCTCCAGGGTGCGCCGCTCCTTTGAACTGCACGCAACCCGGGTGCACCTGGACCAGCAGGCCCTGGAGTTCATGTCCAGCACGCTGGAGGGGCCCATCGCGATCATCGCCCACGAGCCGCTGCGGATGTCTGCCCAGGCGTACCGCGACAAGCTCGAATCGGCCGTGGAGGTCAGCCACCTCCCGCTGGAGGGCGAGGCCCTGTTCCTTGAGGTGGTGGTGGATGACTCTTCGGACTTCGAAACCGAACTCCATGTGCGCGGCGTGAACCGGCACGGCTACCACATCCTCGAAGTCCACGGGCCGGTGGTCCCCAACACCATCGCCTCGGTCCTGCTGCACATTCGGGACGTCACCGGGCTCATGCCGCACATCTACTTCCGCTGGACCGAAGGCAACCCGATCACCAACCTGGTGCGGTTCCTGTTCCTGGGCGAAGGGGAGATTGCGCCGGTGACCCGCGAGGTGCTCCGCGAAGCCGTACCGGACGTCACCCAGCGGCCCTGGGTCCACGTGGGCTGACCGGGGGCCGCGGGGCCGGCGCCTCCGCGGGGCTGGGTGCCGCCGGGGCGGCCACGTGCGCAACCGTGGCGGCCACCCGCGCTGCGTCCGCCAGGCTGACCGGGGCGTTCGCGCGGAAGGCCGCCTCGGCGTCGTCCTCCCACACGCTTCTCGCCAGCACCAGGACGCGCACCATGTCGCCGTAGGAGTCGTTGCAGGCGAGGATGTCGCCGGGGACCTTGTGCCCCTGGCCGCCTTGGTCGGGCGAGGGCTGGAAGATGACCCACCACCCCTCGCCGTACCGGTCGGGGAAAAGGTAGCCGGCGGCTGGATGCAGGGCGCGGCCGTTCAGCCCGCGGCCGCCGTAGCCCTCCACGGATTCGGCCGCGGCGGCGAACCGCACCCTGCCGCGGTTCTCAGGTGCCTCATCCCAACGCATCTGCACTCCCTGCTTCTGATGCATTCATCAAAGGACCGGAACGGCGCGGGCGGGGCAGCAGGTGCTGTTAATTGACGGATTCTTTACGCAGCTGGCTGGCCGGGCGGACCAGGGGCGTCGGCCATAATGGGCCCATGACCAGTCCCGTGAGAATCCGTCCGATGTGCCCGGAAGACTGGGAGGCCGTCCACGCCATCTATGCCGCCGGCATCGCCACGGGGGAGGCCACCTTCGAGAGTGAGCCGCCCACCTGGGAAGCGTTCGACGCCGTGCGGTTGCGTGAGCACCGGCTCATCGCCGAGGACGCGGGCCGGGTCATGGGATGGGCCGCGGTGTCCCGGGTTTCGTCGCGGGAGGTGTACCGCGGCGTCGTCGAACACTCCATCTACGTGGACCCGGCAATCCAGGGCAGGGGTGTGGGCCGGCTGCTGCTGACCGCCCTGGTTGACTCCACTGAAGCCGCGGGGATCTGGACCATCCAGTCCAGTGTCTTCCCCGAAAACACGGCCAGCCTGGCGCTGCACCGTAAGCTCGGTTTCCGGGTGGTGGGAACCCGGGAACGGATCGCCCGCATCAGCCAGGGCCCCAAGGCCGGGCACTGGCAGGACACCCTGCTCCTGGAACGCCGCAGCACCGTGGCCGGGACGGAATAGCTAGCGGCTGGGCAGGGTCAGGATCTCGGCGCCGTCGGCAGTGATGGCGATGGTGTGCTCGGTGTGTGCCGTCCTGCAGCCGGTGGCGCTCCGGAGCGTCCACCCGTCGTCGTCCGTGACAAGCTCGGCGGTGTCAGCCATGATCCACGGCTCCAGCGCCAGGAGCAGCCCGGGCCGGAGCTTGAAGCCGCGGCCGGGGCGGCCCATGTTGGGCACGTGCGGGTCCTGGTGCATGGTGGAGCCGATGCCGTGGCCGCCGAACTGGGTGTTGATGCGGTAGCCGGCGTCGGTGAGGACGCGGCCGATGGCGTACGAGATGTCGCCGATCTTGGCATTCGGACCGGCGGCGGCGATCCCCGCGGCGAGTGCCCGCTGGGTTGCTTCGATCATCGCCACGCTCTCCGCGGGCCGTGATTCGCCCACGAGAAAGCTGATGGCGGCGTCCGCGGCAACCCCGTTCTTGACGACGGCGAGGTCCAGCGTCAGCAGGTCGCCGTCGGCCAGCGCGTAGTCGTGGGGGAGCCCGTGCAGCACGGCATCGTTGACGCCCGTGCAGATGTAGTGGCCGAACGGGCCCCGGCCAAAGGACGGCGCGTAGTCCACATAGCAGGACCCGGCCCCGGCTTCGGCGATCATCTCCTTGGTCCACTGGTCGATCTCCAGCAGGTTGGTGCCCACCGCCGCGCGGCTCTTCATGGCCTGCAGGATGTCCGCCACCAGGGCGCCGGTCTCCCGTGCGCGCTCCACTTCGGCGGCGTTCAGGATTTCGATCATGGGGCACCCTTCCTTCGCGGCCAGTTGCTCTAGGGGCCATCCTATGCGGAGTCCATGACGCGGCAGCAAGGAGGGCTCTTGCGGGAGACATAGATAAGTGTAAATATTTACATATGTCTATGTCTTTGGAACTCACCCCGGTCCAGGCGGTCGCCTGCTGTTCGCCGCTGGCGCGGGAGCCCCTGTCCCTGCCGGATGCCGAAGGAATCGCCCCGCTGCTGAAGGCATTGGCGGACCCGGTGCGGCTGCGGCTGATGTCCATGGTGGCCTCGCATGAGGGCGGCGAGGCCTGCGTCTGCGACCTGAACGACGCCTTCGAGCTGTCCCAGCCCACCATCAGCCACCACCTGAAGATCCTGCACGAGGTGGGTTTGCTGGACCGGGAGAAGCGGGGCGTCTGGGTCTACTACCGCGCCCGGACCGAGGCGCTGCAGAACCTGGCGGCCCTGATCGGGGGACAGGCCGCGTGAGTCTGCTGGGCCGCCGCTCGGCGGCGGAATTCTTCGGCACCGCCTTCCTGGTCATGGCGGTGGTCGGCTCCGGTGTCATGGCGTCCCGGCTGTCCCCGGACGACGCCGGGCTGCAGCTTCTGCAGAACAGCCTCGCCACGGGTGCCGCCCTGGTGGCGCTGATCCTGGCACTGCAGCCGGTGTCGGCGTCGTTCAATCCGGTGGTGACCCTGGTGGAGCGTGCGCTGGGGATGATCGATACCAGGACGGCGGCGGGCCTGGTGGCCGCGCAGTTGGCCGGCGGCCTGGCCGGTACCGTGGCCGCGAACCTGATGTTCGGCCTGGACGCCGTCACGTTTTCCACCCACCAGCGCACCGGCGCGGGACTCTGGCTGGGCGAGGTCATCGCCACGATCGGGCTGCTGCTCATTGTCTTTGGCACCGTCCGGTCCGGCAGGGCGGACCGCGTCGCGTTTGCCGTCGGCGGCTACATTACGGCCGCGTACTGGTTCACCAGCTCCACCAGCTTCGCCAACCCGGCGGTGACCATCGCCAGGACCGTCACGGACACCTTCGCCGGCATCGCACCGCCGTCGGCCCCTGCCTTCATCCTGGCCCAGCTGCTCGGCGGCGCCGCCGGGTACGTGCTGGTCCGTTTCCTTTACCCAACCATCGCAACTCCCGCCGTCGCCACGGCCGACCGAAAGGTGCTCTCATGAGCCGCAAGCCCTCCGTCCTGTTCGTCTGCGTGCACAATGCCGGCCGCTCCCAGATGGCTGCAGCGTTCCTCACCACCCTTTCCAAGGGCGCCATCGAGGTCCGCTCCGCCGGATCCCAGCCCGCGGACAAGGTCAACCCCGCCGCCGTCGAAGCCATGGCCGAGGTGGGGATCGACATGTCCGCCGAAATTCCCAAGATCCTCACCACCGAAGCCGTGCAGGACTCGGACGTCGTGATCACCATGGGCTGCGGCGACGAGTGCCCCTACTTCCCCGGCAAACGGTACGAGGACTGGGTCCTGGAGGACCCCGCCGGCAAGGGCGTCGACTCTGTCCGGCCCATCCGCGACCAGATCAAGGGCCGCGTCGAAGCCCTGATCACCTCCCTGATCCCCGCGCAGATCTGAACCGGAGAACGCGATGACACCACAGGAATCCCTGCCCGTTGCCGTGATCGGCGCCGGTCCGGTGGGGTTGGCCGCGGCCGCGCACCTGCTTGAACGCGGCCTTGAACCCCTCATCCTCGAAGCCGGCCCAGCGGTAGGTGCTGCCATCCGCGAATGGGGCCACGTCAGGGTGTTCTCCACTTGGAAGTACAACCTCGACGCCGCCGCCGTGCGGCTGCTGGAGCGCAACGGCTGGGAAGCGCCCCGGCCCACCGCGCTGCCCTACGGCTCCCAGATTGTGTCCGACTACCTGGAACCCCTGGCGGCAACGCCTGGGCTGCGGGGCCGGATCAGGACCGGCGCCAAGGTTGTGGCCGTTTCCCGGCAGGGCATGGACAAGGGCCGCAGCCAGGGCCGGGACCAGGCGCCGTTCCTGCTGCGGATAGAGCACGACGGCGGGAAGGTCACCGAGCTCCCGGCGCGGGCCGTCATCGATACGTCCGGAACCTGGACCACCCCGGCGCCGCTGGGATCCTCGGGGCTGCCTGCTCCGGGGGAGGCGGAAGCCCGTGCCGCCGGGCTGGTTACCGGCCCGCTGCCGGACGTTTCCGGGGACGGGTTCGCCGGCCGCCGCACCCTGGTTGTCGGGTCCGGGCACTCGGCGGCGAACATGGTGCTGGACCTGGCGCGGGTTGCCCGCGCCACCCCCGGAACCGAGGTCCTGTGGGCCATCCGCGCCGCTTCCCCTGCCCGCGCATATGGCGGCGGGGACGCCGACCAGCTGCCTGCCCGCGGCCAGCTCGGCGCCCGGCTCCGCACCGCCGTCGAAAGCGGGGCCGTCCAGCTCCTGACCAACTTCCACACCGCTTCCATCGACGTGCAGGGCGGCGCCGCCACCGTGCACGCGGCGGACGGCCGGTCCGTAGCGGTGGACCGCATCATTCCCGCCACCGGCTTCCGCCCGGACCTGGCCATGCTCTCGGAGCTGCGCCTGCACCTGGACCCCGCGGTGGACGCGCCCAAGGCCCTTGGCCCGCTCATCGACCCCGACTTCCACAGCTGCGGAACGGTCCCCGCCCACGGCGCCAGGATCCTCGAGCACCCGGAAAAGGACTTCTACCTCGCCGGCATGAAGTCCTACGGCCGGGCACCGACGTTCCTGATGGCCACGGGCTACGAACAGGTCCGGTCCATCGCCGCCGCCCTGGCCGGAGACGCCGAGGCCGCTGACGCCGTCGAACTCGAACTCCCGGAGACCGGCGTCTGCTCCACCAGCATTCCCGCCGATGCCGAAGACGCCGGGGACACGTGCTGCGGAAGCCCTGGCCCGGTGCCGGTAACGATCGGGTTCGCCACCGGCTTCCAGCACGGGCGCACGGGCGAAACGGCTGGGGTATAACCGTCTCAAGGGGCTGGCAATGAGAGGAGGTTCTGGTGGACGCTTCCGGGAAGGACTCCGTGCGGGAGGACCTGCTGTGGATCGCGGACGACTTCCGGAAGATCATCCTGGCTGTTCCGCATGACGAACTGGACCGGCCGTCCACCGGGACGCGGTGGACCAACCGGCAGCTCCTCTTCCACATGGCGCTGGGGCAGAACATCGCGCTCGCCGGGATACCCCTCCTCGGCCTGTTCTCGCACCTTCCGCCGTCGGCGTCGCGCAACTGGAGCCGGCTCCTCGATGCCTGCGCCGGGCCCTACAACTGGGTGAACTGGGCCGGAAGCGCCGCCGGCGGCAAGGTCCTGACGCCACGGGCCATGCTGGGCATGATGGACCGGACTACGCGGACCATCGTGGCCTGGTATGACCGCGCGGACAGCCGGGCGCTGGGGCGCGGCATGGCGATGCCGACGCGGTGGGATCCCTACTTCGCCCCCTGGATGAACCGCCGGGACATCATGGAGTGGGCGCCCAAGCACTACCGCCACCACCGGGCCCAGCTGAGCCTGACCGCATTGCCGTCCTGAGAGTGTTGCCCAACAGAGTGTTGCCCAACGCGGCGTGCGGTCCAGCCCGGTTACTTCCGGCCTTCCCCGGGGTGGGAGCCACGGCGCGCCGGTTCTGACGGCGCGCCGCAGCCGGGCGGGAAGAGTAACTGGGCAGGAACGCACATTGCGGACCTAGGGGGCGGGCGGGTCCTCCCCGTCGATGCCGATGGAACGTCCCTTGGCGAAATGGGCGTTCGCTATGTCGTTCACTTCGTGGAGGCTCTTCCCCGGGTGGCTCAGCCGGATCCACTCGTAGTCCCACTCCTGCATGTCCCGTACACGGCCGGCCCGTTTTTTGGCGCGCACGTGGGCTGTCAGGTCGTCGCCGCTAAGGACCGGTGGAGGCGGAGCCACGGCGGGTTGCGGCTTGGGTGGGGGCACCCTGGCTGGACGGGCCGGGGCATTCGCGGTGCGGACCAGGGCCACCGTCATTGCCACCAGGCCCGCAGCGATGAGCAGGACCCACCAGTACTGGATGATGAGGGCGATGACGATCAGGATGAGGAAGGGGGCGCACCCGATAGTGCCGCCGCCCTTGCTGCCTGAGCGACGCCGTTTTGCTGCCATGCTGGTTCCTCTTGCGACGTGATGGAGCGTTAGGAACCACTCTCGCACCGGGAACGGGCCATGTCATGAGTATCCAGTACTCGATTTTGCGGCCTTGGCGGTGCCCGGGCCGGCAGCTGTTTTCAGCGGACCTCAATGGCACCCATCATGCCGAGGTCCTCGTGGTCCAGGATGTGGCAGTGGTACGCGGAGCGCCCGCGGAAATCCGTGAAGGCCACCCGGACCGTGACCCGTCCATTTGCAGGAACGTTCACCACGTCGAGCCAGTCAGGCAGGGAAAGGTCGACGCCGTTGTCCCGGATCACCTGCATGGGCCAGACGTGCAGGTGGAAGGGGTGGTCCATGGTGCTGGAGTTGGTGAGCGTCCACTCCTCAACCGTCCCGGCCGCGGCGGTGGTGTCGGTGCGGGCCGGGTCGAATTCCCTGCCGTTGATGGTGAAACGCATCATGCCCGCCGCGCCCATTCCCATCCCTGCAGCCAGGTTGATCTGCCGGTGCGCCGCCACCGTTGCCAGCCTCAGGTCCCCGGGTGCGGCCTGGGCCGGGAGTGCGCCCGGGGGAGTGGCAGCTTCGCCGGACACGCGGAACAAAGCCAGCGCAGCGCCGTCGGCCTGCTCCGTGGGTCCAAACGGGGGTCCAAACGGGGGGCCAAACGGCCCCTGGCCCATCATCCCGCCCATGTTTCCCCGGTTGTACCGGAAGGCGCGCAGGACGGACTCGCCGGCTGCCGTGGTGACCAGCAGGTCCGCCCGGTTACCGGGGGTGAGCACGAGCTCTTCCACCTGCCGCGGTTCCTGGAAACGGCCGGAGTCCATGCCCAGCAGCTGCAGTTGCTGGCCGTCCAGCCGCAGCCGGAGGTACCGGGCCACGCAGGCATTGACGATGCGCCACCGCTCCCGCTGCCCGGGACGGGCACTGAACCGGGGACTGCTCTGGCCGTTGACCAGGAGCAGGTCGCCCTCCCGGCCCGCCATCCGGTCCATGGCCGAGGCCGGGCGGATATTTCCCAGCCCGTCCACCGCGGTGTCCGACACCACCAGTACCCGCTCCGTGCTGGCCTCGATGGGCTCCGGGTCCTCCACGATGATCGCGCCGAAGAGCCCGGCGAAGATCTGGTCGGCCACCATGCCGTGGTGATGGGGGTGGTACCAGTACACCCCCGGCGGATGGCCGGCCGGGAGCCTGTATTCGTAATCGAACGTACTGCCGGGGCCGACGGCGACGAACACGTTGTCGCCGTTGCCCTCCGGGGACACGTGGAGGCCATGTACGTGCAGGTTGGTGGGCTGGGACAGGTTGTTGGCCAGGCCGATCTTCAGGGTGTCGCCCGGTTTCAGGCGAAGCGTGGGACCGGGGACGCTGCCGTTGTAGCCAAGCGCTGAGACCTGCCGTCCGCCCAGCTGGACCTGCGCGGGCGCGGCTTCGAGCCGCACCTGCAGCTGGCCCGCGTCGCTCCGCAGTTCGTCCGGCTGGACCAGCTCGCCGCCGCCGGTGGGGCCGGGCCGGGAGGACAGCGACCAGATGAGGCCCGCCCCGCCGGCCGCCGTTGCGGCAGCCCCTACGCCACCCAGCAGCAGTGCCTGCCGGCGGCTGATGGGGCGCACTACGGGCCCTCGCCGAGCACCCTGAGCTGTTCGCGGTACTGATCGGCTGTGAGTTCGCCCCTTGCGAAGCGCTCATCGAGGATCCGCCGGGCAGTCGATGCCGGCGGCCTGCCGTGTCCCTGCCAGCCGCGGGTACCGCCGCCGCGAATGCCCCCGACAAACGCCCACACCGCCAGCACGACCAGCAGCGCTATCCCGAGCAGCAGCAGAACGCCCCAGAGCCACCACCCGCCGCCTTGTCCGTAACCCCACATCATGGCCGGAGCCTCTCCTCGTTGGTACTTCCGATTCTTGGCCCGTGCCGGGGCGGGAGGTAGGGTCCGAGGTCCCGCGGCGTGCGTTCCAGCCCAGTTACTTCCGGCGGCCCGGCTCTTAGGTCCGCGGCGCGCCGGAGTGCGCGGCGTGCCACGGTGATGCGGGAAAAGTAAGTGGGCGGGAGCGCACGGAGGGGTCAGTCCGTGATGTCGGTGCTGGTGCTCAGCTCCTCCCACTGCTCCAGTTCCGCGCGCTGCGCGTCCGCCACTTTGCCGAAGGCACCGAACGCGTCCGTCCCCAGGAGCAGCAGCCCCGGCGGGTTGGGGGATTCGACGACGGCGAGAATCGCCCTGGCTGCCTTGTCCGGGTCGCCGGGCTGGTTGCCGTGCGCGGTGTCGTGCTCCTTGCGGCGCTTGCCGGCGGTGTCCGCGTAGTCTCCGATCGCCGTCGCGGACTGCGTAAGCGAGCGGCCGGCGAAATCCGTGCGGAAGCCGCCGGGTTCGATGGCGGTGACGTTGATGCCCAGCGGCTTGAGCTCGTTGCGAAGCGATCCGGTCATGCCCTCCAGCGCCGCCTTGGTGGCCGCGTAGTACCCCGAGCCTGGCGGCGTGATGCGGGCGCCGATCGAGGAGATGTTGAGGATGGAACCGGACTTCCTGGCCCGCATCCCGGGCACCACTGCCTTGATCATGTCCACCGCGCCGAAAAAGTTGGTGTCGAACAGGCGGCGGATGTCGGCGTCGTCAGCTTCCTCCACGGCGGCCCGGTAGCCATAGCCGGCGTTGTTCACCAGCACGTCGATGCCGCCGAACTTCTCCTCCGCCTGCTTCACCGCCGCGCTGATCTGCGCCTTGTCCGTGACGTCGAGGGGGAGGGACAGTGAGGTGTCAGGGAAGCCGGCGGTGATGTCCTGGACGGCTTCGGCGTTCCGGGCGGTGACGACGGCGTTGTGCCCGGATGCGAGCACGGCCTCCGCGAGTGCCCGGCCGAGTCCGGTAGAGCAGCCTGTGATGAGCCATGTTGCCATTGGTTTTCCTTTCGTAGGGTTACGCCCGGCGCCTAAGCCGCGTGCCGCCGTCGTGCGTTTGGTGTGAGTTCGTGGGCGCCGTAGCTGTTGTCGTCCGGGTTGACGGTGACGCCGGGGGCCACCAGTTGGTCGATGCGGTCGAGCACCTCGTGGGGCAGCCTGGTGTCCGCGGCGGGGAGGTAGGACTCCAGCTGCTCCATGGTGCGCGGGCCCACGATGGCCGAGGTGACGCCTGGATGGTTGATGACGAACGCGATGGCCATCTCGATGAGCGTGACCCCGGCCCATTCGGCCACCTGCGCCAGCTCCTCCACGATGTCCAGCTTGCGCTGGTTGGCGGGCTGGCTCATGTCGAACCGGGCGCTGGGGCGTGCCGACGAGGTAGGCCGGGACGCCGAGTCCTTCCGCCACCGCCCGGAAAGCCAGCCGCCGGCCAGCGGGCTGTAGGTGAGGGTGCCCATGCCGTGGCGCTGGACGGTGGGAAGCACGTCCTCCTCGATGCCGCGGACCAGGATGGAGTAGGGCGGCTGCTCGGTGACGAACCTCTCCATGTTGCGCTCGCGGGACGCCCACTGCGCCTCCACGATCTGCGAGCCGGAGTAGGACGAGGAGCCGATGTAGCGGACCTTGCCCTGGCGGACCAGGTCGGTGAGGGCGCCGAGGGTTTCCTCCACGTCGGTGTCCGGGCTGGGCCGGTGCACCTGGTAGAGGTCGATGTAGTCCGTGCCCAGCCGGCGGAGCGAGTTCTCCACCTCGCGCATGATCCAGCGGCGTGATCCGCCGCGCTGGTTGGGGTCCTTGTCGTCCATGGGCATGAAGAACTTGGTGGCCAGGAAGACGTCGTCGCGCTTTCCCTGCAGCGCCGCACCCACGATCTCTTCCGAGGCTCCGCCGGAGTAGACGTCCGCGGTGTCGATGAAGTTGATGCCGGCGTCGAGGGCGCGGTGGATGATGCGGGTGGCGTCGGCCCGGTCGTCGTTGCCCCACGGGCCGAACATCATGGCCCCGAGGCAGAGGGGGCTGACCTGCACGCCGGTGCGGCCAAGCGGGCGGTATTCCATTGCTACTCTCCTTCGGCTTCGGGGATGACCATGGCGAACCGCTCCGGGCGGGGTACGTCCGGGTCCGGCCCGCTGCGGACGCCGGTGTCCAGGGCGTCGATGGCGGCGAGCTCCGCGGCGGTGAGCTCGAAGTCGAACACGTCGAAGTTCTCCGCGATGCGCGCCGGGTTCGTGGACTTGGGGATGGCCGAGCGGCCCTGCTGCAGGTGCCAGCGCAGCATCACCTGGGCGGGGGTCTTGCCGTGGGCATGCGCGACGCCGGCAATCACCGGGTCCCGCATGACGTTCTTGCGGTTCTCGCCCCAGCCGGGGTAGAACGTGATGCCGCCGATCGGCGACCAGGCCTGGGTGAGGATGTCGTACTCGGCGTTCGCCGCCTGGACTGCGGGCTGGGCGAAATAGGGGTGCAGCTCCACCTGGTTGACGGCGGGGAGCACATCCGTGGCCTGGAGCAGCTGTTCCAGGTGGTGCGGCATGAAGTTGCTGACGCCGATGGCCCGGACTCGCCCGTCCTCCAGCAGGGTTTCCAGGGCCTTGTACGCTTCGAGGGTCTTGTCGAACCGGTCCGGCGCCGGCTGGTGCAGGATGAAGAGGTCCAGCTGCTCCACACCGAGCTTGCCCACGGCCTTGTCCCATGCGTGCAGTGCCTCGTCGTAGCCGTAGTCGCTGACCCAGACCTTGGTCTCGATGAACACGTCCTGGCGCGGCAGGCCGGACCGGCGGATGCCCTCGCCCACCTCGCGCTCATTGCCGTACGCGGCGGCGGTGTCGATGTGCCGGTAGCCGGTGGCCAGCGCGGTCTGGACGGCCGTCGTCGTCTCTTCCGGCGGACTTTGGAAGACGCCGAGGCCGAGCGCGGGCATCGTGACGCCGTTGTTGAGGGTGAGTTCCATAACCATGCCCTCACGCTATGTGGGTCTGGGCGTTTAAGGGAGGGTTTGCGAGTCCCTCCCTTGGTTTCAGGGCGCACCCGGTGTGCGTTCCGGCCCAGTTACCTACCGCCGTTCGCATCAAAAAACGGTGGCCCGCCGTCGTTCGTGGCGGGTTGGAGCAGTAACTGGGCAGGAATGCACGAAGCAGAAGCTGACGGGTGGAAACCGGCAGCCTACTTCGCGATGCTGAACGAATCCGTGAAGCTGTACCCCTCCGCGGGAACGAACTTCACGTCCATCCGGGAGCCGGTCAGCTTGATGTCAAGGGTCCCGTAGGCGGGATCCTTGTTGCTCCCGGACCACGCCGCGAAAACGGGCCTGTCCGAATCCTGGGTGTTGATGTCCCGGATGCTCTTGCCGCCCAGGCCTGAGGTGGCGAAGACCGTTCCCGCGCCCTTGGCGAACGAGTCGTCGTCGTCAACCGCGCACTTCCCCCGGGCCAGGACTTTGGAGCAGTCGTTCGGCATGCCCAGCTGGAACGTCCGCTGGTAAATGTGCTCGTGGCCCGTGAGGACCAGGTCAACCTTCTTTTCGATCAACAGGTCGGTCAGCGCCCGGCCGGCCTCGCAGCTGTATTCGCCCATGCTGAAGCACACGGTGTGCATCCCCACCACGGTCCAGGGGATGCCATCCGTGCGGGCGCCGTCGATCGCGTCCTCGGTCCACTGCCAGCGCTTGCTGTCCTCGGAGTAGTCCAGGTCGCCTTGGTCGAAGGCAATTCCCGGGGACACCGCGATCAGTCGGACCAGGGGCTTCTCCTGCGGAATGTCGATGTACCACTGCGTGCCGTATTCGCCCTCCAGCCCCGGCATTTTGTTGGGCAGGCACTTGACGTAGTTGCGGATGTGGCCGCCCTCGCCGTTGCTTTCGTGGTTCCCGGCCACGAGTTGGAAGGGGAGGTCCCCGAGCTTGTCGGTGACCATCTTGCAGAACTCCTCTTCGGTGCCCTGTCCGTAGGAGAGGTCGCCCAGGTGGAAGTTGAACTCGGGCTGGAGCTCCTTGATCTTGTCCAGCACGGCCTTGGCGCCGTCCTGCATGCCCATGTCCCCGACGGCGGTGAAGTGCACACTCCGCTCAGGCGGGGGCTTGGGCCCGGGGATGCAGCCGGCGAGCGCGGTGGCCGTGAGAAGGGCAATGGCCATGGCGGCGGCTTTCCTCCGCCCGGGCAACATCCGCGAACTGCGCCACCAGCCTGCCAAATTTCCCCCCATGCCCAAGTCTGCTTTAGGTAGCACCAAGCTAGCGCCGGGCTTCCAGCGCGGGCAAGAGGGGTTCCCGCAGGTCATCCGCAGTTCCGCCCTGGACGGCTCAGCCCTGGACCGCCGAGCTCAGGATTGCCCGCATCTTGTCCCGCAGGAGCTCCTGGCCGGCGACGCTGGGATGTTCCCGGTCAGGTCCCAACAGAACGTCGGCGCGGCCAGCCAGCCACGCGTCGGCGATGGGGTCGATGAACGGCACGTCCATGTCCTGTGCGGCGGCAGCGGCTGAGTCGCGGACGCCGGTCAGTTCCGGATCCGGCTCGTCGCTGCCGGACAGCGGACCCACAGCCACGAGCACCGCCTTCGGAGCAATGGCGGAAGCGGCGGCGAAGGTGGAGACTGCGGCCGCCCGGAGCGCCTCCGGATCTGTCCCCTCATCATTGTCGGACCCGAAGAACACCACCACGTCCGTGTCCGGCCCAACCGCGTCCTGGACCTCCTCCCTGAACGTGTCGCCGTGCTCGCCGGTCACCAGGTATCCGCTGCCGTTCTCGGCCGCATTGGTGACCTGCATGGTCCGGTTGTTGAGCAGCGGCACCGACTTCAGCAGGGCCGGCCAGGCCTCATCCGCGGAGGTTCCGAACCCGGTGCTCAGCGAGTCCCCGATCACCACAACCCTGACGGAGCCGCCTGCAACCTGCTCCTTGGCTCCGTTCGGGGTGCACCCGGTGGCCGCGCAAAGGAGCAGGGCGGCACCGGCGGCCATGCCCGCAAGCGCAACTCGTCCGTCCACCATTCCTCCAACCTGGAAGCCGGGAACCACGGGGCCCATGCTAGGCCGCCGTCCGGCAGCAAATGGGGGAGTCCGGGGAGCTCTGTGGGAAAGCTGCGGGAGATGCGGCCCGTTTGTGGAAAACCCGCTGGACGTGAGGGGGCGTCGGAGGAGGGGAGGAGGGGCGGCAGGAACGGGCGACGGCGGTCCGGCGGAGAGCAGGATGGCGACGCGCAAATTCCTCCTCGACCCGGATGTTCGTTCCCGCCCTGGATATATGGGCTGCGGAGAGGAACATGCGCGTCGAAATCGAAGGTGCGGGGCGCGGAGAGGCAAGCGCGCACCAGGAGGAGGGGGGAGAACAGGAACACGGAAGCTTGACGCCCGCCCGCGGCTCCGCATATCCTGAACGAACGGTCGGTAAATAATTCCGAGCCGCCCGACAGGTCTTTGCATAGGAGCAACCATGGCAGCGCAGAACTTGCAGTCAGTGCCGGCTGAGCTAACCCCCGAGGAGGACGCCGCAGGCCAGGCGCACTTCGACCGGATCATCGCCGAGGACTCCCGTATCGAGCCCCGCGACTGGATGCCCGCCGCCTACCGCAAGACCCTGCTGCGCCAGGTCTCCCAGCACGCGCACTCGGAGATCATCGGCATGCAGCCGGAGGCCAACTGGATCTCCCGCGCCCCCAGCCTGAAGCGCAAGGCCATCCTCATGGCCAAGGTCCAGGACGAGGCCGGCCACGGGCTCTACCTCTACTCGGCCGCCGAGACCCTGGGGCAGTCCAGGGACAAGATGATGGACGACCTCATCGCCGGCAAGGCCCGCTACTCGTCCATCTTCAACTACCCGGCTCTGACCTGGGCGGACATGGGCGCCATCGGCTGGCTGGTGGACGGCGCAGCCATCTGCAACCAGGTCCCCCTCTGCCGGGCATCGTACGGCCCATACGGCCGCGCCATGGTCCGCATCTGCAAGGAAGAGTCCTTCCACCAGCGCCAGGGCTTCGAGATCCTGCTGGAACTTTCCAACGGCACCCCCGAGCAGAAGCAGATGGCCCAGGACGCCGTGAACCGCTGGTACGCCCCGGCCCTGATGATGTTCGGCCCGCCGGACGACGATTCCCCCAACTCCAAGCAGTCCATGGCCTGGAACATCAAGCGGTTCAGCAATGACGAACTCCGCAGCCGCTTCGTCGGGATGATGGTGGAGCAGGTCCGCGTCCTGGGCCTCACCCTCCCCGACGACCAGATCCGCTTCAACGAGGACACCAGGAAGTGGGAGCACGGCCCGCTGGACTGGGACGAGTTCCACGAAGTCCTCGCCGGCCGCGGTCCCTGCAACGCCCAGCGCCTTGAGCGGCGAAGGGCAGCGCACGACGACGGCGCCTGGGTTAGGGAGGCAGCCGCCGCGTATGCGGACAAGCAGCGAGCAAAACAGTCAGCAAAGCAGCAGAAGGAATACGCAGCATGAGCCCGCACGGCAACCCGGACGCACCCGCAAGCTCCGCCACCGAAATCAACCGCGAAGCCCCCAACGCCAGCCCCAAAGTGGAGGCAGCCCCCGAGGCAGGCCCGGCGGTGGACCACCACGACCGCTCCACCTGGGGCCTCTGGGAGGTCTTCGTCCGGTCGAGCCGGGGCCTGAGCCACGTCCACGCCGGGTCCCTGCACGCGCCGGATGCCGCCATGGCGCTCCGCAATGCGCGCGATCTCTATACCCGCCGCAACGAGGGCGTCTCCATCTGGGTGGTCCCGGCTGACGCCATCGCCGCCAGCGACCCCGACTCCAAGGGCTCCTTCTTCGAGTCCCCGCAGGGCAAGGACTACCGCCACGCCACGTACTACACCAAGAGCGAGGGAGTGAAGCACCTGTGAGCACCCCCGAAGCAACAGAAACCACAGGCCACGGCGACATCTCCACCGGCGTGGCCGGCGGCGACTCCAACGCCTCCGCCACCCGCATCACCCCCGGCAACGCCCTCCGCCCCGAGGACATCGCCCTCGAGGTCAAGACCGGCCTCGTCAAGCCGACAGAAGATATTGCTGAGTACGCCCTGCGGCTCGGCGATGACGCCCTGATCCTCGCGCAGCGGCTGGGCCACTGGATCTCCCGGGCCCCGGAGCTGGAGGAGGATATCGCCCTGGGCAACATCGCCCTGGACCAGCTGGGCCACGCCCGCAGCTTCCTCACCTACGCGGGAGCAGCATGGGACAAGTCCGAGGACGACCTGGCCTACTTCCGCCGCGAGCACGAGTTCCGCTCCGTCCAGCTGTTCGAGCAGCCCAACGGCGATTTCGCGGCCACCATCGCCCGCCAGTTCGTGGTGAGCTACTACCAGTACGAGCTGTACCGCCGCCTCACCGAATCCACGGACGCCACCCTGGCCGCGATCGCCGCCAAGGCCGTGAAGGAAGTGGACTACCACCGCGACCACAGCGCCCAGTGGATCCTGCGCCTGGCCGGCGGCACCGAGGAATCCCGCACCAGGATGATCCACGGCCTGCGCCTCATGTGGCCGTACGTCAACGAACTGTTCCAGGATGATGACCTGACGCAGCGCCTCGCCCAGGCGGGTGCCGCCGTCGCGCCCTCCAGCCTGCGCGAAGACTTTGACCGACTCATCGCGGACGTCCTCAACGAGGCCGAGCTGGAGGTCCCGGACGTGCCCGCAGCCCCGGGCGGCGGCCGGTACGGCAAGCACTCGGAATACCTGGGCTACATCCTCGCGGAGATGCAGGTGCTGGCCCGCGAGCATCCCGGAGCGAGCTGGTGACCGTCATGGACATCTACGTGGGCGACTTCGAGGTGAAGGCTGCGGCGGCGCCGCAGCAGTCGGCCGAGCAGCAGGCCTGGGACATCGCGGCCACGGTCGTGGATCCGGAGATCCCGGTGCTCACCATCGCGGACCTGGGGATCCTGCGGAAGGTCGACGTCGGCACGGACGGAGGCGTGCGGGTCACCATCACCCCCACGTACTCGGGCTGCCCCGCCATGGACGCCATCCGCGACGACCTCTACAAGGCCTTCGCCAAAGAAGGCTACGAGGACGTCCAGGTGGACCTCGTCCTCTCGCCGGCCTGGACCACCGACTGGATGACCGAGGCCGGCAAGGCCAAGCTGCAGGAGTACGGCATCGCGCCCCCCACCGGGCACTCCCGGGCCGGCGGCCACACCGGTGCCATCCGGCTGACGATGGCCGTGAAGTGCCCGCAGTGCAACAGCCTCAACACCAAGGAACTCACCCGCTTCGGTTCCACGTCCTGCAAGGCGCTCTATGTGTGCCAGGACTGCAAGGAACCGTTCGACTACTTCAAAGTCCTGTAAGGAACCACCATGACTGTTGTCCGCCAGACCGCCGCCGAAGAGGCTGAGGCAACCGGCCGCCGTCGTCCGTCCTTCCACACCCTCGAGGTGAAGGAGGTGCGCCGGCTCACCGACGATGCCATCGAGGTCAGCTTCCATGTGCCGGCCGAGCTCGCCGGCAAGTTCGACTACCTGCCCGGCCAGTACGTGGCCCTGCGCACCACGCTGCCGGATGAGACCGGCGAGCCGAAGGAAATCCGCCGCAGCTACTCCATCTGCGCCGAGCCGCGCAGCTTCGCGGATGGCACCAGCGAGATCCGCGTGGCCATCAAGAAGGACCTGGGCGGGCTGTTCTCCACGTGGGCCAACGCCGAGCTGAAGGCGGGGGACACCCTGGACGTGATGAGCCCCATGGGCGCGTTCGTGTCCAAGCACGGCCGGGACGGGGTGGCTGTGGAGCAGAACGTCATGAACTCCATGAACCACCCGGAAGATCTCGCGGGTGAACCGGGGAACTTCGTGGCCATCGCCGCGGGTTCCGGGATCACCCCGGTGATCGCGATCGCCCGGACGCTGCTGGCAGCCAACCCGGACACCCGGTTCGACCTGATCTACGCCAACAAGGCCGCCATGGACGTGATGTTCCTGGAGGAGCTGGCGGACCTGAAGGACAAGTACCCGCAGCGCCTGGCCATCCACCACGTGCTGAGCCGCGAGCAGCGGATCGCGCCGCTGCTGTCCGGCAGGATCGACGCCGAAAAGCTGCAGCAGCTCCTGGGCACCGCCCTGCACGCGGACGACGTGGACGAGTGGTTCCTGTGCGGGCCGTTCGAGCTGGTGCAGCTGTGCCGGGACACCCTGGCCGAGCGCGGGGTGAAGCCGGAGAACATCCGGTTCGAGCTGTTCACGTCCGGCAAGCCGGACCGCCCGGAAGGGCACGCCGGCCGGCCCGTCATCGTGGACGAGTCCAAGGAGACGTACAAGATCACGTTCAAGCTGGACGGCCTGCAGGGCGAGGTGGCCAGCCCCACGCACGCCCGCGAGTCCATCCTCAACGCGGCGCTGCGGGTGCGCCCGGACGTGCCGTTCGCGTGCGCCGGGGGAGTGTGCGGCACCTGCCGGGCCAAGGTGGTCACCGGCAGCGTCACCATGGACGAAAACTACGCGCTGGAGCAGGATGAGCTGGACAAGGGCTACGTGCTGACCTGCCAGAGCCACCCCACCAGCAAGGAAGTCACGGTCGACTTCGACGTCTAAGTCTTTTCTTCAAGAAGGAGCTTCATGATTTCCCTTTCCATCAGCAACGGCATCGCCGAGGTAGTGCTGGACGCACCGCAGAAGCTGAACTCGCTGGATGAGCAGGCGCTCAAGGAGTTGGGCAAGGCGTACGACGACGCTGCTGCCGCCGCCTTCCGCGGTGAGGTGCGGGCGCTGCTGCTGAGGGGAGAGGGCAGGGCCTTTTGCGCGGGCCGGGACATCGCGGGGGTCACCCCGGAGAACGACGACGCCGCGGCGTACCTGGGCGGGCTGGTGGAGCCGCTGCTGAAGAAGATGGCTGCCTTTCCGGCGCCGACGTTTGCGGCCGCGCAGGGCGCGTGCCTGGGCGTGGGGCTGGGGCTGCTGCTGGCCACGGACGTGGTGTACGTGGCGGAGAACGCGAAGTTCGGGTCGCCGTTCGCCAAGCTGGGGGCCACGCTGGATTCGGGCGCGCACTGGTACTTCACGGAGCGGCTGGGAATGCACCGGACGCTGGACCTGATCTACACGGCGGACCTGATCTCGGGAGCCGAGGCCGTGGCGCAGGGGATGTTCAGCCGGGCGATGCCTGCCGATTCTTTGCTGGAGTCCACGCGGGAGATCGTCTCGCGGGTTGCTGCCGGTGCCACCGGCGCTTTCGTGGCGTCGAAGGAGCTGGTGGCGCACATTCGCGACCAGCGCCTGGGCCTGTGGCAGGCCATGCAGGAGGAGAACGAGGAGCAGGCGCGCCTCTGCAGGACCGAGGACTACGCCGAGGGTTTCCGGGCGTTCCAGGAGAAGCGGCAGCCGAAGTTCACCGGCCGAGTTGAGTGAGCCCGTCTGATCATCGATTGCTCCCTAATTGTCCTTTTCGTTGCTTAAAACGGCATCTACGGAGCAACCGATGGGGCTGGAGGTCCGCCGCCGCATGGGCGCCGGACCTCCAGCCGCTTAACCGTTGGGGCAGGTGCCCCTACCGGGCCGCCACTTCTGATTCCAGTACCTCGTAGGCCGGTGTGGTGAGGAAGTCGGTGAAGTCCTCGGAAAGGCAGATCTCCGAGATGATGCGGGACGCCGGCGCGTAGTACCGGCTGAACAGTTCCTCGCCCACCTCGCCCCGGAGCTTTTCCGTTTCCTCGGCCAGCAACCGCTCCACCAGTTCGCGGGTTGCCGTGTTTCCGGTGTCTGCGAAGACCACCCTGTTGTGGATCTGCTGCCAGACCTGCGACCGGGAGATTTCCGCCGTCGCGGCGTCTTCCATCAGGTTGTGGATGGCCACGGCCCCGTTTCCGGACAGCCACACTGCGGTGTACGCGACGGAAACGTACAGGTTCCCGCGGAGACCGGCCTCGGTGGCGTCGCCGGGAGCCGACTCGATGTCGAGCAGTTGTTCGGCGGTGACGTGGACCTCGGGCCGGGTCCGCTGCACCTGGTTGGGGGCGTCTCCCAGGACCTCGTCGAAGACCTCCATGCAGATCGGAACGAGGTCCGGGTGGGCAACCCAGGAGCCGTCGAAGCCGTCGTTTGCCTCGCGGGTCTTGTCAGCCTTCACCTTTGCGAACGCCTGTTCGGTGACTTCCGGCTGGCGGCGGTTCGGAATGACGGCTGCCATCCCGCCCATGGCAAAGGCGCCGCGCTGGTGGCAGGTCTTGACCAGCAGTTCGGTGTAGGCACGCATGAAGGGAACGGTCATCGATACCGCTGCACGGTCGGGCAGCGTGAATCGTGAACCGGAATCGCGGAAGTACTTGATGATGCTGAACAGGTAGTCCCAGCGCCCGGCGTTGAGCCCGGAGGCATGGTCCCGGAGCTCATACAGGATCTCGTCCATCTCGAAGGCCGCGGGAATGGTTTCCACCAGGACGGTGGCCCGGATGGTTCCCTGCGGGATGCCGAGGGCGTCCTGGGCGAAAACGAAGATGTCGTTCCACAGCCGGGCTTCGAGGTGGCTTTCCATCTTCGGCAGGTAGTAGTAGGGGCCGTGACCGTTCTCGAGGAGCTGCTTGGCGTTGTGGAAGAAGTGCAGTCCAAAGTCCACCAGGGCGCCGATGGCCGGCCTGCCGTCGAATTCCAGGTTCCGCTCCTCCATGTGCCAGCCGCGGGGGCGCATGATGACGACGGCGGTGGGCTCGTCGGTGCGAAGGGCGTACGTCTTGCCCTCGGGGGACGTGTAGGCCAAAGTTCCGCGTGCGGCGTCGTACAACGAGAGCTGGCCGTCGATGACGTTGAACCATGTGGGGCAGCTGGCGTCCTCCAGGTCTGCCAGCCACACTTTCGCACCCGAGTTCAGGGCGTTGATGGCCATCTTGGCCGGGGAACAGGGGCCGGTGATTTCCACCCGACGGTCCTGGAGGGCCGGCGGCGCCGAGGCAACGGTCCAGTCGCCCTCGCGGACGGCTGCTGTCTCCGGCAGGAAGTCCAGGGTTCCGGTTTTTGCTGCTGCTGTACGGCGCTCCTGCCGTGCAGCAATGCGGGCATCGCGTTCGGCGGCGAAACGTCCATGGAGCGCGGCCAGGAACTCGAGGGCTTCCGGGGTCAGGATCTCCGCGGCGCGGTCAAAGGGCAGGTCAGCAGTTCGGGTCAGGGGCATTGCATAGTCCTTTCGGGAAGTTTCACGATACGGACATTAGGTTCTGCAAGATGAAAAAACAAGGGTTTCAGATAAATCGGTCAGACCGTTGACTATCGGTCAGACCAATACATACAGTGTGGTCCACGAGGCAATATCTCTATCTCACATTGTGGAATTTCCCGTTCGGCGTTCGACCCCCTTCTCCATCGCGCCCCACCCTCCCCGCTCCAAATACAAAGGAGTTTTTTGTGAGCACTTACCAGCAAGTCGTGGACCCCCTCTGGGGTTCACTCGGCCTGTCCGCACTCTGCGCGGCATTGCCGTTGATTCTCCTGTTTGTCCTGCTGGGCGTCTTCCGGGTGAAAGCGGCCAAGGCCGCCATCGCCAGCCTGGCGCTGTCCATCATCCTGGCCCTGATGGTCTGGCGCATGCCTGTGGACCAGGTCATCAGCGCCACGGCCGAAGGAGCCTTCTACGGCCTGTTCCCCATCCTGTGGATCCTCATCAACGCGCTCTGGCTCTACAAACTCACCGTGGCCACGCCCTGGTTCGATGCCCTGGGCCGGACCATCCGCTCCATCTCCAACGACCTGCGGATACTGTCCATCCTGATCGCCTTCTGCTTCGGCGCGCTCCTCGAATCGCTCGCCGGTTTCGGTGCCCCGGTGGCCATCACGTCTGCGATGCTGATGGCCGCGGGCATGAAGCCGCTGAAATCCGCCATCGTCTCGCTCTTGGCCAACACCGCGCCGGTGGCCTTCGGCGCCATGGCCGCACCCATCATCGCCCTGAACGGCGTCACCGGCCTGCCGCTGCACGACCTGTCCTCGATGGCCGGCCGCCAGACCCCCTTCATCGCCCTCATCGTGCCGCTGCTGCTCGTCTTCATCGTGGACGGCAAACGCGGCCTCAAGCAGACCTGGCCCGTTGCACTGGTGGCCGGCGCAGTCTTTGGCATCTTCCAGTTCATCACGTCCAACTTCATCGCCGTGGAACTGACCGACGTCGTTGCTGCTGTGGCTACCGTGGCCGCCGTGCTGCTGATGCTCCGTGTCTGGCAGCCGCGGGAGATCATCGATATGTCCGGGCAGGCCGGCGGATCAGGCGGTCTTGAGGAAGAACGTCTCGAGGAAGACCGTCTTGAGGAAGACCGCCCATCCGGCCCGTCATCATCCGGCCGCGGATCGGCAAGGGTACCGGCATCCGCGTCGGTGACCGAGGCCGTCTCCGCGGCTGCGACCACCCGGCTCGCGGTGCCGCCCAGCACCGCGGAGCGGCCGGACCGCCGGGAAATCTGGATGGCCATAGCGCCCTATCTGATCATCATGGCCATCTTCTCCGTCGCCCAGATGCCTGGAATCAAGGACTGGCTGGGCGCCAACGGAAGCGTGAGCTTCGCCTGGCCGGGCCTGGACGTCGTGGACGCCGGCGGGAAGCATGTTGCCGCGCAGAAGTTCAAGTTCGACCACCTCAAAGCCACCGGCACCCTGCTTCTGGTCTCCGGCCTCATCACCATGGTCCTGTACCGCCTGTCGGCAGCCCAGGGACTGCGCATCTACTGGGAAACCCTGAAGCAGCTGCGCTGGACCATCCTCACGGTCACCACCGTCCTGGCCCTGTCCTTCGTCATGAACCTGTCTGGACAAACCACCTCCCTGGGCCTCGCCCTCGCGTCCGCCGGCGGCTTCTTCGCCTTCCTCTCACCCCTGATCGGCTGGATCGGCGTGGCCCTCACCGGCTCGGACACCTCGTCCAACTCCCTCTTCGGGCAGATGCAGGCCACCGCCGCCGCGCAGACAGGCCTCTCCCCGGTCCTGATGGCCGCCTCCAATTCCTCCGCCGGCGTGATGGGCAAGATGCTTTCACTGCAGAACCTGGCCGTCGCCTCCGCCGCGGTGGGGCTGGAAGGCGCCGAGGGCACCCTGTTCCGCAAGCTGATCGGCTGGAGCCTGGCCCTGCTGGCCCTCATCACGGTGCTCATCGTCCTGCAGTCCACCCCGGTCCTCGGCTGGATGGTCCCCTAGCCGGCGGCACCTTTGCACACCGGGCACCCGGCCGGGCGGAGCGGTTCCGCCGGACCGGGTGCCCCGAGAACCCACCCCAGAACACAAAGAGGTTTCCTTCCCATGAGCACAATTACAGCTGTCACAGCATCGGCCGCGCTCCTCGCTGCAAGCACCCACGCCTCAACGGACCCGGAGGAGCGGGCCAGGGTCAGCACGGACCGTTCCGGGTACGTACCACCCAGCCTTCCCGACGGCGTCGTGTATGCCACCAGTGCCGAAGAGGTGGTGGCAACCATGAAGCTTGCCGCGGCCCACAACGTCCCGGTGGTTCCCCGGGGAGCCGGAACGGGCCTTGCCGCCGGAGCGTCGGCCCAGGCCGGCGAAGTGGTCCTTGACCTGGCCCGGATGAACCGGATCCTGCACATCGACCCCGTGGAGCAGCTGGCAGTGGTTGAACCCGGCGTCCTCAACGCGGAGGTGAATGCTGCCGCGGGGGAGCATGGACTCTTCTATGCGCCGGACCCGGCCAGCACGGCGATCTGCTCCATCGGCGGCAACATCGCCACCAATGCCGGCGGAATGTGGTGCGCAAAATATGGGGTGACCCGCGAATCCGTGCTCGCCCTCCGCGTGGTCCTGCCCGACGGCCGGGTGCTGCGGACCGGGCGGAACACCATCAAGGGCGTCACGGGATACGACCTGAATGCACTGATGATCGGGTCCGAGGGAACGCTGGGCGTGGTGGTGGAAGCAACGCTCCGTCTGCGGCCCAGGCCCGTCCAGACCGCCACCGTCGCCGCCTATTTCCCGGATGTGGACGCCGCCGCGCTGGCCGCCTCCGCCATCATCGCGGCCCGGCTGCAGCCCTCGGTGCTCGAACTCATGGACGGCCCCACGCTGGAAGCCGTCGATACCGTGCACGGCACCAACCACCGGTCCAAGGGCGGGGCCTTCCTGCTGGCGCAGACCGACGGCTACGGCGCGTTCCTTGAGCAGGACGTCCTGCTCAAGGCCATTGCACCCTTCGCCAGCCACGTCGAGAAAGCCGTGGATCCGGCCGCAGCGGATGCACTCGTGGCCACCCGGCGGGAAGCGATTCCGTCCCTTGAGAAAATGGGCCGGGTGTCCATCTGCGACATCGGCGTGCCGCGGAACCGGCTGGCAGACGTCTTCGCGGGACTGGAGGACATCTCCCGGAAGACGGGGGTACGGATCTTCAACGTGGCACACGCGGCGGACGGCAACCTGCACCCGATGATCGTCGTCGAACCCGACCAGTCCATCACGGAAGGACCGGCCAAAAAGGCCCTCGGCGACATGTTCTACCTGGCACAGCGACTGGGCGGCACCCTGACCGGGGAACACGGCGTCGGCCTGCTCAAGCGCGACTGGCTCGAGGATGAACTCGGCGGCATCTCGGTGGAACTCCAGCGCTCCATCCGCAAGGTGTTCGATCCGCAGGGAATCCTGAACCCCGGCAAGGCAATCTGAGCCGGACAAGCAGTCATCCGCTTCTGTCCTGCTGCGCCGGTTTTCCGTGGCGCGGCAGGACAGGACGCAGGCGCCGGTTGGTAGGGCAGGATGGATCCATGACCACACCTTCGGAGGAACCGGCATCCAAGCGGACGTATGACGTCCTAGTGGAGGACATTGAGGCGGGCCTGCGTTCAGGCCGGTTCAAAATCGGGGACCAGCTCCCCGGTGAACGGATACTGGCGGAAAGCTACGGTATCTCCCGCGCTTCAGTCCGTGAGGCCATGCGCCTGCTGGATGCGATGGGGGTCCTCCGGAGTAATAACAGGTCCGGCCCCAAGTCGGGGGCGGTCATCGTTTCCGAGCCGTCGGCGGGCTTGTCCGCCACCCTTCGCCTGCACATTGCCAGCAGCAGGCTTCCGGTGGCGGAGATTGTCGAAGCCCGGATCCTCCTGGAAACGTGGGCAGCCAGGACCGCGGCCCAGCATGACGACCCGGCCGGCATCCAGCGCGCCAGGGAACTGCTGGAGGCCATGGATGCCCCGGACATAGAGCCCGAAGCCTTCCACGCCCTCGACGCACAGTTCCACCTGGCCCTCAGCGCCCTGGCCGGCAACACGGTGATTGAAACAATCATGGATTCGCTCCGCGGCTCCATCCGCGGCTACATCAAGGACGCCCTCGATGCCCTGGGAGAGTGGCCCGTGGTGCTCGAACAGCTGAGGGCCCACCACCATGCGATCTTCGATGCCGTGGAGGCGAAGGACGCCGAGCGGGCCGCGGAACTGCTGCGGAGCCACATTGTGTGGTTGTACGAGCAGGCGGCAAACAAGGCCCGCTGAGCCGGTTACTGGTTGGCCAGCCCGGACGGCAGGTCCGCCTCCGGGCCCGCTTCGCCGCCCATCGCGGCCACCAGCCGTTCGCGGGCGCGGCCCAGGTGCTGGTCGAGCAGCCGGGCTGCCTCTTCACCCCGCCCGGCCTCGATCAGCTCCAGGAGCTTCTGGTGTTCGGCCTGGATCAGGGCTGTGTCGAGGAGGTGCAGTGACTGCACCCGGGACATGCACAGGCGCACTTCGGCCACCAGGGACGAGTACATCCTGCTGATCCGCTCATTCCCCACCGCGTCGATCAGGCTGGTGTGGAACCGCATGTCCGGTTCCACCACATCCAGCGGCGCTCCGGTGGCCAATGCAGCGATATCCCGGTTGGCCTGTACCGCCCCGGTGGGCACGGTGCGCGCGGCCGCGAGCCGGCGGAGCACTTCGCTCTCCAGGTACGCCCGGGCCAGGTAGATGTCGCGCACCGATTCCGGGCCCAGGTCCGCCACCCGCGCGGTCTTGTGCACGCCGCGGACCAGCAGCCCCTCGGCCACCAGCTTCTCGATGGAGGCCTTGGCGGTGGGGCGTGCCACCTCGTAGGACGTGGCCACCTCGGTCTCCGTCAGCGCGTGGGCGGAGGGCAGCTCACCGGAGAAAATGCGGAGCCGCAGGTCCGAAGCCACCGCTTCCACAATCGAGACAGCTGCAATACGGCCGGCCACAGATCTCCGTTCCACCAAACAGTTCCACCAAACAAATACCAACAAGGGGCGTGTCCTCCCATTTTGCCAGACAAGTATTCACGTCGCTTGACCTACATGTGTACTTGTTAGACAATCGATGAGTCGTCACGCCGGTGTGGCGCTGCTCACCATCTGGAGTCCCATGTTTCAGCAGATCCTCGACCCCATCGCCGGGTCCCTCCTGCTTTCCGCCCTGTGCGCGGCCCTTCCCCTGGCCCTGTTGTTCGTCCTGCTGGGCGTCTTCCGGGTCAAGGCCGCCAAAGCTGCCATCGCCAGCCTGGTCCTGTCCTTCGTCCTGGCCGTCGCAGGCTGGCGGATGCCCCTGGACCAGGCCCTCAGCGCCACCGCGGCAGGCATCTTCTACGGCCTGTTCCCCATCCTGTGGATCCTCGTCAACGCGCTCTGGATCTACAAGCTCACCGTGGCCACGCCGTGGTTCGATGCCTTGGGCCGGACCATCCGCTCCATCTCCAACGACCTCCGGGTCCTGTCGATCCTGATCGCCTTCTGCTTCGGCGCGCTCCTCGAATCGCTCGCCGGTTTCGGCGCCCCGGTGGCCATCTCGGCGGCCATGCTGATGGCCGCGGGCATGAAACCGCTCAAGTCCGCCGTCGTCTCGCTGCTCGCCAACACCGCGCCGGTGGCCTTCGGTGCCATGGCCGCGCCCATCATCGCCCTGAACGGCGTCACCGGCCTGCCGCTGCACGACCTGTCCTCGATGGCCGGCCGCCAGACCCCCTTCATCGCCCTCATCGTGCCGCTGCTGCTCGTCTTCATCGTGGACGGCAGGCGCGGCCTGAAGCAGACCTGGCCCGTCGCGCTGGTGGCAGGCGCAGCATTCGCCGCCGCACAGTTCGTCACCTCCAACTTCCTGGCCGTGGAACTGACCGACGTGGTGGCCGCGGTGGTCACCGTGGCGGCGGTGCTGCTGATGCTGAAGGTTTGGCAGCCCAAGGAGTCGGTGCGCGTGGAAGGATCGGTCCAGGAGATGTCCGTTCCGGCCATGGCCGGCGGGAAGAGTGCGGGCGGCAACGGCACGCAGGAAAGCACGACGGCGGGAGGCCGGCAGGGGAGCGTTCCGGACCGTTCCGGAGTCCCCACGGACAATACCCGCCCGGCACCCCGCGAGGTGTGGCTCGCCGTCGCGCCCTACCTGATCATCATCGCCGTGTTTTCCATCGCCCAGATCCCGTTCATCAAAGCCTGGCTGGGGCAGGTGGGCACGGTGACGTTCGCCTGGCCCGGCCTGCACATCGAGGACTCGGCCGGCAAGGCGGTGGCGGCCACCAAGTTCAAGCTGGACCACCTGAAGTCCACCGGGACGCTGCTTCTGTTCTCCGGCCTGCTTACCATGGCGCTGTACAGGATCTCTGCCGGCAAGGGGCTGCGCATCTACTGGGAGACCGTGAAGCAGCTGCGCTGGACTATCGTCACGGTCACCGCCGTCCTGGCCCTGTCCTTCGTCATGAACCTGTCCGGGCAGACCACCACGCTGGGATTCGCGCTTGCCTCGGCCGGCGGCTTCTTCGCTTTCCTTTCGCCGCTGATCGGCTGGATCGGCGTGGCGCTCACCGGCTCGGATACCTCGTCCAACTCGCTCTTCGGGCAGATGCAGGCCACCGCCGCCGCGCAGACCGGACTCTCGCCGGTGCTGATGGCCGCCTCCAACTCCTCCGCCGGCGTGATGGGCAAGATGCTCTCGCTGCAGAACCTTGCCGTCGCCTCGGCAGCGGTGGGGCTGGAAGGCTCGGAAGGAACGCTATTCCGCAAGCTGGTCGGCTGGAGCCTGGGCCTGCTGGCCCTCATCACGGTGCTGATCGTCCTGCAGTCCACCCCGGTCCTCGGCTGGATGGTGCCCTGATGCAGAACCTCGAACAATTCCGGCAGGCCGTGGCCGATCCGGCGCAGGTGAAGACCCGCGCCATCGACCTGCACGCCAACGCCCACGACGCCTCGCACTTCCTGCTCATCCCGCAGGCCGTTGTCATGGCCAAGGACGCCGCGGAGGTCGGCGCCCTGCTCCGGGCCAGTGCGGCGCAGGGCGTCCCGCTCACCCTCCGCTCCGGCGGCACCAGCCTCAGCGGGCAGGCGGTCACGGACGGTGTGCTGGTGGACGTGCGGCGCAACTTCCGGGACGTTGAAGTGCTCGACGGCGGCGCGCGGGTCCGCGTGCAGCCGGGGGTTACCGTGCGGGCGCTGAACGCGCGGCTTGCACCCTACGGGCGCAAGTTCGGGCCGGACCCGGCCAGCGAGGCCGCGTGCACCATCGGCGGCGTGGTGGCGAACAACTCCTCCGGCATGAACTGCGGCACGGTGGACAACGCGTACCGCACCCTGGAGTCCCTCACCGTGGTGCTGCCGTCCGGCACGGTCATCGACACCGGGGCCCCGGACGCGGACACCCGGCTGCGGACGCTGGAACCGGAGCTCTACAAAGGCCTGGTACAGCTCGCGGCACGGGTGCGCGGCAACAGCGATTCCGTGAACCGCATACGGCAGCAGTTCAGCATGAAGAACACCATGGGCTACGGCCTGAACTCCCTGCTGGACTACGACCGCCCGGTGGACATGCTGGCGCACCTGATCGTGGGCAGCGAAGGAACCCTGGGCTTCGTGGCGGAGGCGGTGTTCCGGACAATTCCCCGCCTCCCGCATGCCGCCACCGGCCTCCTCGTCTTCCCGGACCTGCAGGCCGCCAACGCGGCCCTGCCGGCGCTGGTGGACACCGGCGCCGCCACGGTGGAACTCCTGGACGCGCTCTCGCTCAAGGTGGGCCAGACGCTGAAGGGGACTCCCGCCGTCGTACGAGACCTGGCGGTGCGCGAGCACGCGGCGCTGCTGGTGGAATACTCTGCCGGGCAGCAGGACGAGGTTGTGGCGCTGCGGGAGGTGGGCGAACGCGCCCTCGCCGGCCTGGCGCTGGCTGCCCCGGCGCAGTTCACCGCTGATGCGTCCGCCCGGGCGCAGCTGTGGCACCTGCGCAAGGGCCTGTACGCCTCGGTGGCCGGTGCCCGGCCGCAGGGGACCACCGCGCTGCTGGAGGACATTGTGGTGCCGGTCCCGGTGCTGGGTCGCACGTGCCGTGAACTGGTGCGGCTGTTCGACAAGTACCGGTACGAAAACAGCGTGATCTTCGGGCACGCAAAGGACGGCAACGTCCACTTCATGCTCACGGACGGTTTTGCCACGGCGGAGGAACTGGACAGGTACAGCGCGTTCACCGAGGACATGGTGGACCTGGTCCTGGGGGAGGGCGGCTCGCTGAAGGCGGAGCACGGCACCGGCCGGGTGATGGCGCCGTATGTGCGGCGGCAGTACGGGGACGAGCTGTACGGCGTGATGCGCCGGATCAAGGAGCTGTTCGATCCCGCCGGCATGCTCAACCCGGGCGTGCTCATGGACGACGATCCCCAGGCGCACCTGCGGCATATCAAGACCGCGCCGCCGGTGGCCGAGGAAGTGGACCGCTGCGTCTCCTGCGGGTACTGCGAGCCGGTGTGCCCCAGCAAGGACCTCACCCTGACGCCGCGCCAGCGCATCGTCACCCTCCGCGCCATCGAGGCCGCACGGCTGGCCGGCGACACCGCGCTGGTGAAGGAACTGGAAAAGGACTACGACTACGAGTCGGTGCAGACCTGCGCCGTGGACGGGATGTGCCAGACGGCCTGCCCCGTGGACATCAACACCGGGCTGCTGGTCAAGCGGATCCGGCGTTCCGACGCCGGTCCGGTGGCCAACGGCGCCTGGAACGCCGCGGCCAAGCACTGGGACGGCGTGACCCGCGGGGCCTCGCTGGCCCTGACCGTGGTGAACAAACTGCCGGCCCCGGCCGTGGTGGCGCCCAACAAGGCAGCGCGGGCGGTGCTGGGCACGGACACGGTGCCGCTGTACTCGTCGGAGCTGCCCGGCGGCGGTTCCGCACGGAAGCGTCCGACGCCGGACCGGGCACCGGACGCCGTCTACTTCCCCGCGTGCGTGGGGACGATGTTCGGGCCGGCTGGGTCGGGTACGTCACCTGGCGAATCCCCTTCTGGGCCCGCTGCGGGCCGTGGCGTCCAGTACAGCTTCGAGCAGCTCTGTGAACGGGCGGGGATCACGCTGCTGGTGCCGGAAGGTATTGATTCGTTGTGCTGCGGGACGCCGTGGTCCTCCAAGGGCATGGCGGCCGGCCAGGCAACCATGAAGGAGAAGACCCTGGCGGCGCTGCGGGAGGCAACCCGGGACGGCGAGCTGGCCATCATCTGCGATGCGTCGTCCTGCACCGAGGGCCTCCGGCAGGTGGTGGAGTCCGATGACCTGGGGGTGGGCCAGCGGCCGCTGCGGATGGTGGATGCCGTGGACTTCGCCGCCGAGCACATCCTGCCCAGGCTGCCGGAGCACGCAAAGCTTAAGTCGCTGGCCCTGCACCCCACCTGCTCCTCCACACGGATGGGGATCAACGGTGCCCTGGAATCGGTGGCCCAGGCCGTGGCGGAGAAGGTGGAGGTGCCGGTGAACTGGGGCTGCTGCGCGTTCGCGGGGGACCGCGGCATGCTCCACCCCGAGCTCACGGAGTCCGCCACCCGGAAGCAGGCCGCGGAAGTGGGGCAGCTGGACGCGTCCGTGCACGCCTCCTGCAACCGCACCTGCGAGCTCGGCATGACCCGCGCCACGGGCCAGGACTACCGGCACGTCCTGGAACTGCTGGAGGAAGTTACGCGGTAGGGGAGTGGTGGCGGGACAGCCACCGGGAGTCGTTCAGCCTTGTCCGGCTCCAGATCCGATTGCCGGTTAGCCCACCAAATTTGTTAAGGTTCAGCTATGACTACGGGGAAAACTATCACCAAAGCCGTCATTCCTGCTGCCGGATTGGGGACACGTTTCCTGCCCGCCACCAAGGCAATGCCGAAGGAAATGTTGCCGGTGGTCGACCGTCCGGCCATCCAGTACGTCGTCGAGGAGGCGGTGGACGCCGGCCTCACGGACCTGCTGATGATCACGGGCCGCAACAAGCGCGCCCTTGAGGACCACTTTGACCGCGAGCCGGGCCTGGAAAGCGCCCTGGAGGCCAAGGGGGACAAGGACAAGCTGGGCATGGTGGAGCACGCCTCCCACCTGGGGCCCATCCACTACGTCCGGCAGGGTGAGGCCAAGGGGCTGGGGCACGCGGTGCTCTGCGCCCAACAGCACGTGGGGGACGAACCGTTCGCGGTGCTTTTGGGTGACGACCTCATTGACGAGGCTGAGGACCTGCTGAGCACCATGATGGAGGTGCAGCAGAAGACCGGTGGTTCGGTGATCGCGCTGATCGAAGTTGATCCGTCGCAGATCAGCGCCTACGGCTGCGCTGACATCACGGCTGTAGAAGGCGAGGACTACGTCCGCGTCAACAGCCTGGTGGAGAAGCCCGCCGTCGGTGAGGCACCGTCCAACCTGGCTGTGATCGGCCGCTACGTGCTGCACCACTCCGTGTTCGGCGTCCTGGAGAACACCGAACCCGGCCGCGGAAACGAGATCCAGCTGACCGATGCCCTGCAGACCCTGGCCGCCGGCGAAGGCGAAGGCTCCGGCGTGTACGGCGTGGTCTTCAAGGGGCGCCGCTACGACACCGGCGACAAGCTGAGCTACCTCAAGGCCGTCATCACCCTGGCGTCCGAGCGCGTGGAATTCGGCGAGGACCTGAAGACCTGGATGAAGAGCTTCGTGGGCTAATCCCGGGTTCTATTGCTTGGGGAGGTCCGTTGCCGGAAGGCAGCGGGCCTCTCTTTTTTGACAGAATAGGCGACCAGCAGCGCCCCGATGACGGCTCCTGACGTATTTGTCACAATGTCTGACGGGCTTGCAATGCGGTCGTGGAGAAACAGGAACTGCCCCAGTTCGATGCAACCCGAGACCAGGAGCCCCAATGCTCCGATTTGCCACCAAGTTTTTTTGGGAAATGCGAGTGCACTAACAATTCCCAGGGGGATAAAAAGTGCGACGTTGGCGGATGCTTCCACGAATTTGTAATTGACCCAGTTGGGAATGCCATGGCTGTGGAGAAACTCCAGGATGCTTGCGAGTTGCCCTGCGACAGGCTGGTCCACCGGGCTGGGCCAGAATGCGATCAATGCGAGGGGAACCATCATGGCAGCGAGGACGAGGCGCCACAGCCGCTGCTCGTAAAGGATGCTCAAAAGGGCCTCAAGACGTCCGCAGGAGGGCGAACGCTGCGGTCCCCAAGGCTACGGCGGCCAGGAGGATGAGGAAGGCATAATGCAACACCTGCGGGCGGGGGAGTGGGATTGATAGGTCGTACTCCCGTGGTGCTCTGCGCCAATGTCTCCCCATAGATCAAATAGATACCACACAAAGCAAAAGGTGGGTGCTCCTCCGTTTCCGGAGGAGCACCCACCTTCATTGGTGCTAGAAAGCGTTGCCCTTAGGCGGCAGCCTCGGCCTTGGCGCGGCGGCGGACCACCACTACCGAGGTTGCACCGGCGGCGAGTGCGCCAGCGCCAACCAAGGTCCAAAGGACCAGGCCGGAGTCGGCACCGGTGTTTGCCAGGCCACCGGTGTTGGCCAGTGGAGCTCCACCTGCGTTGCCGCCGGTGTTGGCCAGTGCAGTTCCGACCCTCACGATCACCGGACCAACAGTAATGCCGGACGTATTGCCGGTGGCGGTGATGGAGTACGTCCCGGGTTCGTTGATAGCGAGCGGGACCGAGATCTTGCCCTGGGCATCAGCCTGCGCGGTCAGGGTCTGCGGAGCCTGGAATACGGGGATCTTGGCCGAAACGGCTGCACCGCCGGTATTCGCGCCACCAGTGGTGACCAAGGTGATGGTGATGGTCACGGTCTCACCGGGAAGGAAGCCCTGCGCGGTAAAGATGAAGGTCTCACCCGGCGCGACAGTACCGTCCGAAACGCCGGCTGCCGGTGGAAGCGCCGGGTAGGTTGCGGCCATGGCGGGTGCCGAGCCTATAAGTGCGATAGAGCCTGCAAGAGCGAGTGCAGCGAAAGTCTTCTTCATGTGTCCCCCCGGAGACGTTTAAGTTTTTTACCCGATTTTGGGGAAGGTCCCCTCTGCACGAGACCGTGTGCAGAACTACGGATAGATATCCCAAAAGAGACGGTACCATCTGCTCTTCAGTGCGGGCAATCTCAGTCCAGTCGGTTTACATAGTATTTACCCACTTGTCACTAGCCAGCGTCGCAGGATGGGCTTTCTGTCGGAAGAAGAACGTCCTTTACATGCTGGACAGTCGGCGTGACAACGAGGTTAGGTTCTGTATGCTGAACTATTTTCCCAAAGGTGAAGTCGACTGTTTTACTTTCGCCCGGGCCAAGTTGCTGGGCCACGACAGCCACCGGCCTGTTCGCGTGGATGTAAGGGGCGAACGGGATCTTCTGGCCGCCGCTCATTGCTGATTCCACATTCGCCTGCACAGGCCCGTAGGCGATGATGTTGGTTTGCACCGCTCCGGGCGCTACTCCGAAAGCGCCTCCGCCGGTGACGTAGGCTGGCAGGGAGGTGGCGGCGTTGGCAGGTGCATTGTTTGTGCTTGTAACCCGAACCCTGGTTTGTTCATAGCCGTCAGCCGGGCACTCTTTGATCAACTGGACCGTGCGCTTGACGTAGTAGTCCATCTTGGCGCCGGTGCCGTCGTTGAAATATACGCCAAACTGTGCGGGGTTGACGCTCGGTCCGGAAATGGATCCGCTGAGGGAGTATTTGTTCAGGACTGACTGCTGAGCAGAGTCAGCAGACCAAACTAGAACACGTCCTTCCTCCGCCCCTTGAGTGATTCCGGCGATGAGACCCTTTGCCTCTCCCTTAACGGTGGAAAGCGCGGAAAATACTTCCTTAGCAACTCCTGCAAAATACATATCCTGCAGTTTGGGCTCTGGAATTTTTGCATAGACGTCGGAGAGTAAGGTAGTCACAACGTTGCTGCCCGTGAGTTGAGTCGGCAGACCGGCTGCTTGGACGGCAGCTAGCTCGGGGCCACTGATCGTAACTGGCCCCGTGGTCTGGAGGATATAACTCAGTACGACAGGGTCAATCGACAGGACTCCGTCAACCCGTTGTCCGGTCTTTCTCTCCCACATCGCTTGGGCGGTGGCGGCAGCGGTGGGGAAATCCGGCGTGAGATTCACATCCTGCATGTACTTGCCTAGCCGGGTTGTATATATCTGTTGCTGTTGCTGATCGACTGGCACGTTGGGGGACATACTGCCAAGATTGCTGGCACTGGTCTGCGTCCCAAGGGAAAGTCTTCCACGGTCCAACGTTAGAACTGCCAGCGCTCCCGGTATGCCGCCCGAGGCTCGCGCCTCCGCATTATTCTGAATCATGAGCAGGTAATTCTTTGGGCCATCCGCGCCGAGCATTGCAGGCGCAATATATGCTGCGTCCGCCGCCGAATTGAGTGCGCTCGTCGCTTGGTTCAGCTCTTGTGTCGCATCATGCAGAGGGCCAGCCACTTCCGGCAGGAGCCGGTCGGTCTCTATTCCCTGTAAACGTTCGGCGGAAGCCCGTACGCTGTAAGCGGCCGAGGCGACACTTGGAGCCGCAGCCTTGAGGGGGTCCAAGTTGCTTCCCGAGCCGCTGGGCATAAGCGCGTCCCAGTTGAGAGACCCGTACACACTGACCAGTGGACTAAGTCCGAGACTGGCGACGTCGTCAGCTGATCTTGATACTTCGGAAACTGCGCTGACGTTTGGCCCCATCAGAGGCAAGCCAGATGTAAGTGTCCATAGGGGGTCCTCGGAGGCCTGTCGGGCCGCCGAAGTATGAGTGCGAAGTTTTGCGACAGTCTCCTTGGCGGATTCTGCATCGGAGGCCATGATGTCTTGTTTGAGCTGAGGAATCAGGCTTGCGGCTGCCTCCAAGTCGTTCTTGATTGCATAGGCCTTCAACCCCACCCAGACTGCTCCGCCCCCGAACAGTAAGACCAGGACAACTACTGAAAGGCCGATTCTCAGGAGCCTTCTTGGCCGCTTTCGCGCCGTGCGCCGAGTCGCCGCCATATTTTGTTGCCCCGACACCTGTGTATTTAGCGGATTCGCAGTGTCCATATCAAGGACGCCCTAGCCCGCGGTAGGTCCATCCAGCAGCACGCCACTTACTGGCATCTAGGGAATTCCTGCCATCGAGAATCTTGGGCGAGGAGACAAGGGCTGCGGCCTCGTAGGGGTCCAAATCGCGATACTGCCGCCACTCGGTCAAAAGGAGGAGGGCGTCAGCTCGCTGGAGGGCGGCCTCGGTGGAGGCTTCGTAATGTAACTCGGGGAAGCGCCGAGCTGCGTTGTGAAGTGCCTCCGGGTCTGTCACGGTCACTACTGCTCCCTGAAGCTGCAACTGTGCTGCGATGCTCAGTGCTGGCGAATCCCGCACATCGTCGCTTTCAGGTTTGAAGGCAGCCCCCAGTACAGTAATCCGCTGCCCCAAGAGTGAACCGCCGCAAAGTTCTCGGGCAAGCTCTACCACACGCGTCCTGCGGCGCATGTTGATGGCGTCCACTTCGCGAAGAAATGTCAAGGCTTGGTCTGCCCCAAGCTCTCCCGCCCGCGCCATAAAGGCTCTGATGTCTTTCGGAAGGCAGCCACCGCCGAAACCTATTCCTGCGTTGAGGAACTTACGGCCGATCCTGTCGTCGAGGCCGATGGCGTCAGCCAGTAACGTCACGTCGGCGCCGGCCGCATCGCATAGTTCGGCCATGGCGTTGATGAAGGAAATCTTAGTGGCGAGGAATGAGTTTGCTGCTGTCTTGACCAATTCAGCTGTGGGCAGATCCGCAACGAGGCGAGGTGTGCCAGACGCCAGGGGAGCCGCATAAACCTGATCCAGGACTCGAACGGCGTCGTGCTCCTCTGAACCCCTATCAATGCCATATACCAGCCTGTCCGGGCGAAGGGTGTCTGCGACTGCATGACCCTCTCGAAGAAACTCTGGGTTCCACACCAAGTGGGCCTCAGGCTGGGCTTCATTAATCATTCCGGCCAGTCGCGCTGCAGTTCCAACCGGAACGGTCGACTTACCAACCACTACATCTCCGGGTGAGAGGTACGGGAGGAGCCCAATCGTAGCGGCATCGACGAAGGTCAAATCAGCCGCATTCTCTCCCTTCTTCTGCGGAGTTCCAACACAGATGAAGTGGACGGAGCTTCCTCTCGCTGCGGCCATGTCAGTGGAAAAAGAAAGCCTTCCCGTTTGCTGGACTTCTCCAAGTAAGTCTTCTAAGCCAGGCTCGAAGAACGGCGCATGCGCGGCAGATAGGTCTGCGATTTTTCGCTCATCAACATCGATGCCGACAACTTCGTGCCCTAGCTTTGCCATGCATGCAGCGTGGACCGCACCAAGGTAGCCGCAACCTATAACCGTTATTCGCATTTATATTTCCTTACCGAGGTGGTGACGTGCTCGCCAGATAATTAGTAAGCCCCGGCGCTCTGGAAAACGGCGCGGAAGGTCTTCATGAGGATAAGTAGGTCACCGGCCATCGACCAGTTCTCAACGTAATACAAGTCCAGACGCACGGAGTCCTGCCAAGAAAGATTAGAACGGCCGCTGACCTGCCAAAGGCCGGTCAGGCCAGGTTTAACCAGGAGCCTTCGCCTAACGTCTTGCTCGTAAGCTTCTACCTCAGAAGGCAAGGGCGGCCGGGGACCAACAAGACTCATTGATCCCGCAAAGACATTGAAGAGTTGGGGGAGCTCATCAAGACTGAACTTGCGGAGCACGCGCCCGATGGATGTGACTCTGGGATCAGTCTTCATCTTGAAAAGCAGCCCACTTGCGTCATTGCTCACTCTTAGTGAGTCAAGTCTCTCCTCCGCATCGACTACCATCGAGCGGAATTTAAACATCTGGAATTGAGCGCCCTCGATACCGACGCGACGTTGCCTGAACAAGATTGGACCCCCATCCTGCGCCTTGATCAAAATCGCCACTATTGCCATTACAGGCAAGCTCACCAGGATAAGCAAAGCGGAGACCACTACGTCAAAGAGGCGCTTTGCCACGCGTTGACCGCCTTCGAGAGTGGGGGTGGTGACGTGGATCAGTGGCAGGCCCGCAACCTGCTGGGTATGAATGCGTGGCCCAGCGATGTCTGTAAGTGCGGGAGCCATAATCAGTCCAATGTTCCGTGACGCTAATTCCCAACCGAGGTGTCGCAGCGTTTGCGGGTGTAGTTGGACCCCGGCGGAAACAGCCACCGCGTCAGCCCTGCAAGCTCGGATTGCTGCCACTATCGACTCGGCGTCAGGAGAATTCCCAACTACTGGAAGTCCTGACTCCGGTTCGACGGACGGAACCACGGAAGTGTTTGGCGTGTAGACCGCAACGGGCAGGTATCCAGCGTGCTTTGCCGTTCTAAGAGAACGGGCCAAGTGTGCAACTGCGCTTGGGCCTCCCACCAACAGCAAACGGGACATGCTCTGTCCCATCTGTCGGTTCACATTTAGATGTTGGCGGATTAGCCAGCGTGCAAGTAGGAGCCCGAACAGCCCCGCAGGCAGTGCAACCCCCACATAGCCCCGGGCAGTGTCAAAACGCAGCACGTACGACACGATGGCAACTAGGCCAAACAGCCACAATGATGCAGCAGCCACTCTCTTGTACTCGTCTGGACCAGCACCGAGGATACGGCTTTGCCGGCTATTCCAAGCTCCGAGCATGATCCACCAAATCACGGCCAGTGCAATGGAAAGCCATAGGTAAATAGACTCCTGCCCTGCAATTACGAAGTCCGATGTCCAACCGAAGCGGATGACGTAGGCACCCACAACTGCCCAGACGATTACGAAAGCGTCGATAATCCGCAGCTGACGGCTGCATTTGGACCGCCAGTCGCGCACCTCTTTCACAAAAACTCCCCCAAGAATTGAGCTTCCGGTCACCAACTTACTTTGAAGAGCTAGCTGCGAATGCTCTCGATGTTGCCGCGATACCACTCCACCGTGGTACGGATACCCTCTTCAAGGCTTATTGACGACTTCCATCCGGCCTCAGCTAGCTTTGAGACATCCAGAAGCTTTCGCGGCGTCCCGTCAGGCTTGGACGCATCCCATTCGATGTCTCCCCTATAGCCGACGGCAGCCGCCACAATAGACGCTAGTTCTTTGATGGAGACATCAGATCCCGTACCTACGTTTACCTGGGAAGCGCCATCGTAATTTTCGAGAAGATGGAGACAAGCATCTGCCATGTCGTCCACGTGCAGGAACTCGCGCATAGGGGATCCAGTACCCCAGTTCGTAACGGTCGTTTCGCCTGACTTTGCCGCCTCATCGTAGCGGCGGATGAGCGCAGGCAGTACATGGGACCCTTGCGGTGAAAAATTGTCGCCTGGTCCGTATAGGTTGGTCGGCATCGCAGAGATCCAAGGCAGCCCGTACTGTCGGCGTACGGCCTGAACCTGCATGATTCCAGTGATCTTGGCTATGGCATAGGCGTCGTTCGTCGGTTCCAGATGCCCAGTGAGCAAGGAGTCTTCCCTGATTGGCTGCTCAGCAAATTTTGGATAGATGCATGAGGAACCGAGGAAGAGTAGACGTTGGACTCCATACTGCCGTGCAGCATCAAGGACATTTACTTGAATGCGAAGATTCTCGCTCAAGAAATCTACTGGGTAGGTGTTATTGGCAAGAATGCCCCCCACCTTTGCCGCTGCAAGGATTACATAGCGAGGCTTCGTTTGCTCGAAGAAGTCGAACACCGCCTCCCGGTCCTTGAGGTCTAACTCTGAGGAGGTGCGGCCAAGAAGGCTCGTGAACCCTTCACCGTCCAACTTTCGCCAAATAGCTGATCCGACAAGCCCCCGGTGTCCGGCAACGTAAAACGGGGCGCTCCTGTCGAGGCTGGAGGGCTCGAACCTGACGTCGTCGGACACTAGTTCTTCCAACTTTCAAGATTGACGGTGTCAATCCAGTGGTTACCAGCGTGCTTCAAAGCTTCAATGTCGGCGTCGACCATAATGCGAGCCAATTCTGGCGTGTGGACAGATGCCTTCCAACCAAGTTTGTCCTGAGCCTTTGCCGCGTCGCCCACAAGAGCGTCCACTTCTGTGGGGCGTAGATAGCGCTCGTCGAATCGGACGTGGTCCTCCCAATTCAGTCCTGCATGCTCAAAGGCGATCTGCAGGAAGTCACGCACGGTGTAGTTACCGCCAGTAGCCAGCACGAAGTCGTCCGGCTCGTCGGCTTGCAGCATCCGCCACATGCCCTCCACGTACTCAGCTGCATAGCCCCAGTCGCGAACGGCATCCAGGTTGCCCATATAAAGTAGATCTTGCTTTCCTGCTTTGATCGCTGCTACGGCGCGGGTGATCTTTCGGGTTACGAAAGTTTCACCGCGGCGGGGGGATTCGTGGTTAAACAGAATGCCGTTCACTGCGAACATGCCATACGCCTCACGATAGTTTTTCGTGATCCAGTAGCTGTATACCTTGGCCGCTCCGTAGGGAGAACGGGGGTAAAAAGGTGTCTCCTCATTCTGCGGTGGAGGAGTGGCACCGAACATCTCTGATGAGGACGCCTGGTAAAACCTGGTGTCAATACCAGACATCCGCACAGCCTCGAGAAGTCGAATCGTTCCGATCCCCGTGGTGTCACCGGTGTGTTCTGGTTCGTCAAACGAAACGCGCACGTGCGATTGGGCAGCCAAGTTGTAGACTTCGTGTGGACGGATGTCGGCCAGAAGAGTCACCAATCTTGCCCCATCACTAAGATCACCATAGTGCAGGAAGAGCTTCGCCTCGGGATCGTGCGGGTCAACATACAAATGATCCACCCTGCCGGTATTAAAAGTCGACGCACGGCGGATAAGTCCGTGTACCTCGTAACCCTTGCGAAGCAGGAGTTCGGCCAAGTATGAGCCATCTTGACCTGTGATACCCGTGATTAACGCGCGCTTGGTCATGCTATCCCCCATGATGTTGTTGTAAGAAAAAGGTCGCGCGACCTACCGGCCGCGCGACAATGCCAGACTCGTAATGAATTCATCATAATGGGCAACGGCGGTGGACTCTGCCAATGTTTCGTGGCGGTACCGTAGCGCATTCTCAGACAGTTGCGCCCTTAGCGCGGCTTCTCCGGAAAGGAATTCGGCAGCCTCGACCAGCGCAGCTGGGTCGGCAGGATCAACTCTGATACCTCCGCCAGAGCTTTCAATTTCGAAAGCAGTCACACTTCCTTCGTCGGTCGCCGCTATGACGGGCACTCCTGCATTGAAGTACGAAGTCAGCTTGCTTGGGACCGCCATCTCTTTGACGCCTGGTAACTCATTCACCAAGAGGACATCGGCAGCAGCGAGAGCGAGTTGAAAGTCGTTATCGGGAAGGGGATCCACGAAGCATATTCGTGGTAAGCCGCGTGCTTGATCTTCGAGCTGCTGTCTTTGATTGCCGTCTCCCATAAGGACGAAGCGTACCGAGCTGCCTCGCGACCCAGCGACCCGCGCCGCTTCAATAACATTTTCTAGACCCTGCTTCTTACCCATGTTTCCTGCATGAAGCACGATTATGTCCTCGGAAGCCCAACCGAGCTTCTTCCTGACCTCGACGACGTCTAAGGCTGGGGCGGATGGAAGATGGGTCCAGTTCCGGATGACTTGGACACGTTTCTCGGGCACCCCCAGGGACGACACTATGTGTCTTTTGAATCGCTCATGGATCGCAGCGACTCCATCTACCGCATTTAAAATCTTCGACTCCACGGAACTAGCGAGTTCCGTGGCACTTCGTCCGCCGGTACCGGTTTCACTCACTCCCCGGCTGTACAGATCCTGAATCCAGATGCCCACGGCAGGCCTCTTGGGCCACAACCGGACCCGTAGGATTGCTAGTGCACTTGAGAATAAAGCTGGGCTAACGGTAAGCACCACGTCGGGCCTGTGCCACTTTGTGAACATGAGCCGCAGACCAAAGCTCAACTCCATGTGTAGACGACTGACCGTTGTCGGATGGCGTGGAACGTAATGGCGAAGCCGCTTCACACGCACGCCATTGACCGTTTCGTCCTTTGCCCATCCGGAGTAGCCAGGCCGGACGGCCCACTCCGGATAGTGAGGATAACCCGTGATGACCTGAACGGAGTGGCCTGCGGCCGACAGCCCTTCAGCCAGACTCGTGGTGTAGGGGGCGTTACCCGAAGGTTCGGGTGCGTAGTTAAGGCCAATGATGGTTATGCGCAAAACGGTTCTAGTCACAGTGTAAGAATAGTGTTCAATGTCCTTGCCGAATCCCGAGACAGGCCGTCCGGGCTTGGACGCTTTCCAGGACAACACAAGGGGATGGGGGACACGGTTTGTCAAAATCTGTAATAGACCTCTCAATAGCGCCGGGACAGGGCGAAGCCTGGGACAGACCAAAACCCGTGGTCTATCTTTGGGCAGCCATGGAACTCCTTTTTGTGAGTAATCCATGGCAAGTGAGCTCCCGGATGCGCATCGCCGTACTGCGGGCCTTCGGAGCCCAGATAGGTGAGGGTGTCATCTTCCGCCCCCGCACCCGAGTGAAATTTCCGTGGAAGCTTCGCGTCGGAGCGCGCTCGTGGATTGGTGAGGGCGTCTGGATTCATAACCAGGACAACGTCCAAGTGGGTCACGACACAGTTATCTCGCAAGAGACGTTTATCACGACTGGGAGCCACGCTCATAGACGGGACATGGCGCTGCTAACCAAGCCTGTCGTAATTGGCAACGGCGTATGGATCACAACAAGATGCTTAGTGACCGGAGGGGTGGTCATCGGTGACTCTGCGCTCATTACGCCAATGACAGTAGTTTCCAAGAACGTCGACGCGGGCATTGTTTTCGGACAGCCGTCAGCGGGTGTGCTCGGTCAGCGCTTTAAAGCCCAATGAGAGATAGCAGAAAAGAATCGTGCGATGGATAAATTACCGGTAAGCGTGCTGGTTCAAACGAAGAATGAAGAGATCGGAATCGGACTCTGTCTTGACGGACTTTCTGACTTTGCTGAAGTTATTGTCGTGGACTCAAATAGTTCAGATAGCACGGTGCAAATCGTAGAAGACCGTGGTATTAAGGTCATAAACTTCACGTGGAACGGAAAGTATCCGAAGAAAAAGCAATGGCAACTTGACAACGTGACTACGCAATATCCGTGGGTGCTTTTTATCGATGCGGATGAAACGCCGACGCCCGAACTAATCGAAGAACTTCGAAGCAGGCTTATCGAGCTCGATACTCAGCGTTACTCCGCCTACGACATTCCACTAGATTATGTCTTTTCTGGAAGGGTTCTGAAGCACGGACATCGAGTCTTCAAGCGTGCACTGGTTCAACGTGAGAAAGTAAGTTTCCCGGTTATAAACGATCTAGATGCGCCAGGGATGGGAGAGCTGGAAGGACACTACCAGCCAGCAGTTAGTGGAAGTGTCTGTCGACTTGACAGTCGATTGCTCCATAATGACCATGACCCTGTGAGAACCTGGTTCGATAGACACAATCGATATTCTGATTGGGAAGCGTATCTACGAACAAACCCAGCCGTGCGCGAAGCGGCGGCAAATCGGCGTACACGCCAAGGGCGAATCTTTGATGTTGTTCCCTTTAAACCCTTCCTCTTCTTCCTGTACTCGTATCTTTTTAAGCAAGGCTTCAGGGATGGACAAGCCGGTTTTGATTACGCCTTCGCCCTTGCGTCCTACTATTGGCAAATTGGCTTGAAGGTCCGTGAAGCTCGTCGTGAAGCATCAAGCAAAGAAAAGAGCTAGTGCGAAATCGTGAAGATTATCCAACTGGTGAATACGCTAGCAGTAGGTGATGGTGGACCTGCAAGGAACTCGTTTGAACTCAATAGGGCTTTCAATCGCCTGCCCGCGTGTGCTGCTGATTTGGTATGGCTAGGCGGGCATATCCGCGATTCGGTTATCTTCGAGGAGGGAAAAATTGTAGGCGAACTACCCTCACCGGGCCCCCGAAAACTTGGTTTTACCACCAACGAAGGTGGTAGAAGAATTGGCCTCTTATCACTTCTGCGTTCGCTTCAGTCAGCAGATGTCCTAATCCTTCATGGTTACTACCTACCTTGGGTCCCCATTGCCACCATCCTAGGTCGGATTTTCGGTTGTCGAGTGTTCATCATGCCTCATGGGGCCTTGACCGCAAGACAGCAGCGTTACGGGCGCCTCAAGAAGTTCATTTTCGACTTAGGCGGAGGATCTATTACTAGGGTATTACTGTGCTCATTCGTGACTGGCTCCGCTATAGAGGCTGACGAGTTAACGAGTAAATTCCCCAGGTCCACAGTTCAGGTAGCTGGTGTTGGGGTACCAATGCCAAAGGAAACGAAGAGAGACCCGGCGCCACACGAGCCTATTCGTCTCCTGTCTCTTTCTCGTATTGCTGATAAGAAGAGGATTGACCTTTCCATTGATGCGCTTAGCCACTTGAGAAGTGAAGGCATTGATGCTGTATTGACCATCGCCGGGGAAGGCCCCAGGCCCCTGATGGAACGTCTTTCGGCCCATGCCCGCAGCAAAGGCGTGCTGGACTCCGTAGAATTTGTCGGGCAGCTGGCAGGTACCGCAAAGACCGCGGCATTTCTAGCCGCCGACTTCTTCCTCCTCCCGAGTGAGGATGAAAACTTCGGTATTGGTTTTGCCGAAGCGGTTTCTCACGGCCTTCCGTGCGTAGTTAGCACAAACGTTGCGGCTGCTAGGCATCTCCCTTACCAGGCTGGAAGGTTAGTCCCAGATCCAACGGGAAGAACGCTGGCGGCTGCGGTAAGAGAAATGCTGAGTCCAACGATTTACCGAACTGCCCAGTCTGCCTCTCGGCAGTTTGCCGTCGAGTCCCTGTCTTGGTCTGCCGCGGTAGAGCGCTGGGTAAAAGCAGTAGAGGAAACAAACGGCTGCAAAAATAAGTAGTCTTAGGATCCGTTCTCGAACAGTGTTGCCTTTATCGTCCATTTTTGAACTAGCCTCGAGATGATTACAAGGTAAATGCGGAGATTTCTGGTTACTGCCGGGAGGCGATCGTTTCTGTTGACCGTATAAGGGTCGGGTCAGCTCTAGCCCTAGATCCGCCGTGGTTTCATCTCCAGACACGAGAGCGTGGGTTTCAGAGCGTTCGCCAGCTGAGTGGGAATCCCGGTGCGGCAGTTAACTTCTGATCTCCAAGACATCTTCGCACTCCATATGAGCTCTCTCCACTGATTGAAGTGCGGACGTCCGTTGTCTGTTTTAGCAAGACCGGGTGCGTTACCGAAGCGCCGATTGATCCCGTGAGAGGAAGCAAGCGTAGTCGCACCGCTTCCTGGACCGTTACCAGAAGTCGGTCGCTTGTGGGTTTGGTCTGCCGGCCGCGCCGCCGACACTTCGAATACCCGCATTGCCCATCGGCCGAGCGGGAATGACGGGGCAGGTACAATTGGCCAGGACCGCACAGACATTGCCGTCCTGGGGATTGGCCGAGGTCTGTCTCCAGTCATCAACTCAGGGGGATCCTCGCTTGCAAATACGCGACTACTTTCGTATCCTGCGCCGAAGTTGGATCCTAATCACGGCCGTTACCTTGGCAGGGCTAATTGTGGGCGCCGGTGCCACTTTCCTTACGCGACCCATTTATACGGCAGAGACTCAGCTCTTCGTGGCTATACAAGGGTCCGGGAGTGTCTCGGAACTCCAACAAGGCAATTCATTCAGTCAGGCGAGGGTGCAGTCGTACGTGAAGACGGTGCAGTCACCGGCCGTGCTACAGCCAGTGATTGATTCGTTGGGGCTGCAGATCACTGCCCACGATTTAGCGCAGAACGTCAAAGCTACGACAGAGCTCAATACGGTGCTAATCAACATTTCTGTCAATAATGAGTCTCCGGTCCAGGCATCTGCCATAGCGCAAGCTACAGCTAGTAGCTTGATTCACGTCGTAGACACACTAGAGAAGCCAACGACTGGTGGTGCTTCGCCCGTCAGCCTTTCGGTAATAAAGCCTGCAACCGCGCCGCCATCGCCTACATCCCCCAACACCAAGATGGATCTCATCGTCGGGCTTTTGATCGGACTGGTAGCAGGCGTCGCCCTGGCAGTATTGCGGTCAACGCTCGATACGGTTATACGAGGCGAAGAGGACGTCAGAAGGATTACGGACGCTCCAGTGCTCGGGGGGATTGCCTTCGACCAGGAAGCCAGCGAGATGCCCTTGCTCACGCAAGCCGCGCACCAAAGTCCTCGGGCTGAATCGTTTAGGCAGCTGAGGACGAATCTGCAGTTTGCAAACGTCTCCGGGCACGCCAAGACTGTGCTGCTGACTTCTTCACTGCCCGGCGAGGGCAAGAGTACTACCGCAGCAAATTTGGCTATTTCCCTCGCTCAAGCAGGTCAGTCGGTTTGCTTGATCGATGCGGACCTCCGGCGGCCGATGATAAATGAGTATCTTGGGTTGGACCGCAGTGCAGGCCTCACAACGGCCCTTGTTGGTTCAGCGGACGTGAAGACGTTGCTTCAGCCTTGGGGTGATGACCAGCTATTTGTTCTAACTTCCGGAATGATCCCACCCAACCCGAGCGAACTCCTAGGATCCACGGAGATGAGTCAGCTCGTATTGGGCTTAGAGGAGCTCTTTGACTTAGTAGTAATCGACGCGCCACCCTTGCTGCCTGTTACAGACGCAGCCGTTCTATCCCAACACGTCGGGGGCATCGTGCTTGTTATCGGTTCGCATGTCGTCAAGCAACAGGATTTAGAACGATCTTTGAATGCGCTGAACCTGGTGGGGGCGAATATTCTTGGGGTTGTCCTAAATCGGCTTCCGTCCAAAGGCCCGGATGCAAATACCTACGGATACTATGCATCTACTATGAATAAGAGGGAGCCTGCGCCTGCCTTGCCGCGCTTTGAGGACAGGACACTCCTTGACAGTCATGCTATTGGGATAGCCCAAGCCGCTGTTAGGCCAAGACCGGCACGAAGGTTTCCCCAAAGTGAAGCTAGAAAGCACTAGAAGCAAAAAGGTGCTGCTGTTACCGACTCAACGCAGGCCGGCTTTACGATCAATTTTCGGCCAAAGCAGCGATCAAAGTGGCTCCATGTTTCTTCTGCTTGTGACATCCCTGTCCTTCGTATTTATCGGCCTTGCGGGACAGGTTTACATTGCAGAGCTTTTCATGTCGCTGTATGTCTTGCATAGACTTGCAAGTTCCCAGATATTTCCTGTGCAGATTCCACCCTGGATGCTGTGGACACTGCTCTTATGGCTGCTAGGCACGGTTACTGGCGATTTTGCCCTCGGGGTAGAGGGGCTACAGTCTGTAAAAGGTATTGCTCGTATAGTGTTCCTAACAACCGATCTTATCGGACTATATTTGCTAATTCGCGATCGAACTAAGCTAATCCGTATCGCATGGACTGGGCTATGTATATCTGCAGCACTTTCTTTTATTTTTCAGCCCTCAAGTTTTGCCCGAGCGCTTCCTTGGAAATTCGAATTTGGCGTTCCTGCTACGATCTTGCTCGCCTTGTGGATCGGGCTAAAGGATTCTCGAATGAGATGGTCCATTCCTTGTTTCCTTTTACTCACTGCTGTTCACTTCGCTCTCGGCTTTAGAAGTATGGCAGTCATAACGCTTCTTGTGGCATTCATACTCCTGGTCAGAAGGCGATCCGCGATACCAAGTGGAGATCATTTAGGAAGATGGCGCCCACTCATCATTGGCTTCGGCGGATCGTTGGCTGGGGTCTTTATGATCGACCTGTACGATCGTCTCTCGATAGCCGGCACCTTTGGGCGCATCGCCCAGCAGAAGGCCCAGTTTCAAAGTGGCGGTGACTATGGATCTCTGCTTAGCAGTAGGAGCGAGTTTTTTCTTTCGGTCGGAACCATATTGAAGCAACCACTATTTGGTGGTGGATCATATTCAGTAGCTTCGGCAGAAGTGGTTGAAAACGCATCTTCACTTTACAACTCTTGGGGCTACACAAGCGTTGCGTCCAGAATGCTCTCAGATGTTCCTGCATATCATTCGACGCTCCTGGGTAGCTGGGCTGAGAACGGATTATTTGCCCTGCCGTTTTGGCTGATCGTGTTTGCAATTTTCATACGAGGGTTGGTTAGTGTTCTTTACCGGGAGTGCCGCCTTCCTGCGCTTGTGGCCGTACTATCAACTTCGGGTGTTTGGGATCTTCTATTCAGCCCGTTTGGTGCGGAACGCAGAATGTGGCTTGCATTGTCGGTTGTAACCGTAATGTCACTTGTAGTTCGAAAAGAAGGAATGCAAAGTCGTGCCACGAATTTCTATCGTCACAATAAGCTACAACCAAGTCGCCTTCCTACCATATTGCCTTGAGAGCATCAGGTCACAAGGTTTTCAAGACTATGAGCACATAATCGTGGACCCCGGTTCAACTGATGGGTCCCGTGAAATAGCCCGGTCTCGCGCTGATCCAAAAATTAAGTTGATATTCGAGGCGGATTCGGGGCCTGCGGACGGACTCAACAAGGGGCTTGCGGCCGCTACCGGTGATATCTTTATATATTTGAATGCGGACGATGAGTTGCCCCCCCGTGCATTGCAGCGCCTCAGCGATCTTCATGAAGAGCACAGCGGATCGGCCATATTAATAGGCAACGGTTGGACTATTGACGATGAGGGTAGGCCCATTGCTTATGTGATGAGTGACAAGTTTACTCCCTATCGGTACGCACTTTCAGTTGGCACCGTTCTTCAGCAAGCGACTTCTTTTAAGCGTCAGGCTCTTACGGGCCTGCGCTTTAATGAAGAGAATAGGGTAAATTGGGATACCGAGTTCTTGTTTGATGCCCTCGGTGCAAGGCTAACCATAAGTAACGTCCGCGACTGCCTGGGTTACTTCCGGCTTCAGGATGACTCTATTACTGTCAGTGGACGTTACGCGGCACAACTCACCGCGAAAAGGCAGAGCTTGATAAAACTAAACGCGGGGCTTCCTGCCTATTTGAGCGGTCGGTTGCTGGCGCCTTTAGCTCGAATAGCGAAGAAATCGAGGACCACAGCTTATAATGCCGTCAGTCGGCCCGTCTTTCCTGGACTAAGTCGCGTTCAAAAGGAATTTTAGTGTTTGATTCATACAACGTTGCCATAAATAACGGCTTTGGGCAGTTTCATCTGGCTCGTTTAGCTGAAAACTTGGAAGCAAGAGGAGCGCTCAGGCTCTTCTTGACAGGAGCTTACCCTAGAAGAAAATTGGCGGCTGCTCTGGCTAAGTCAAGGCTTCCGGCTCTTCAGAGACTCGATGCCCGAAGAATAGAAGTGCCGGATCGTAAGGTGAAATCCTTTTGGTTGGGTGAGGGCCCACACCAGATTGCACAGATAGCCCGCCATAAGGGTCTGACTGGTATTTCCGAGTCTTCTACCGCTATAGCTTTGGATTCCTATAGAAGCTTTGCGGGACATGCGCTAAGGCACACTTCGCCGGACATATATCACTTCCGTGCTGGAATGGGAGGATCGAGTCTTGACGTCGCTAGAAGGAATGGCGCATTTCTCATTTGCGACCACAGTATCGTTCATCCGCGCCTACTGAAGGGGATGATCGACGGAACCGGTGAACGAGCTGCAAGGTTGTCTCAACTTTGGCGTCGAGTTGAGTCAGACATGGAGCAGGCGGATCATTTGCTGGTAAACAGTGATTTTGTGGCAGATACATGCATTGAGGTGGGATTCGATGCCGCGAAGATCTCTGTTGCCTATACCGGGGTGGATCCTCTCTTCCTTGACAGCCTGGACGCTGCTGCTTCCGAATCCAACCGCTTGGACACGCCGCAGGTTCTCTTCGCGGGGACACTGGAGAGGCGAAAAGGTGTTGACGTCGCCATAGCTGCCGCGAAGGGCACGAATAGCCCTGAGTTACCTTGGCTTTTTATGGGCAATTGGGAACCGGATGCTCGGTACCTGGAAAATGAAGTGGGCGGATACATCCGTCACGTTCCTCGGGCAGGTCGGATGAAGCTGGCAGCCACCTTGGCAGCGAGCGCTATATTCGTTTTTCCCAGCCGCGCAGAAGGATCTGCCCGCGTTGTGGCGGAAGCCCTGTGTGCCGGATGCTATGTGATTACCACAAAGAATGCTGGGTCTATCGTTAGGGATGGCATCGATGGCCGGGTCGTGGCGGTCGGGGATCACCACGGCATTGAGATGGCCATAGCGGAGTATCTGGCTCTTGGAATAGAAGAACGGGCTAGAAGAGCAGAATCCACAAAGGTGTATGCGCGGAGCCGCCTAAATGAGGCCGCTTATTCATCCAGCGTAGCTAGTGCTTACTCGGCTCGCCAGATCTAGGAGCCGTGACGTGCGGTTTCGCGGTTTTTTTCGCAGTGGTCCCGGGCGGGGACTTTTAGGACAGGGGTTTACGCTTTTCTCCGTGATGGGTGTCCAACTACTTCAGGTACCCACTTATCTAAATGTGTTAACTGCGGAGGAATATGGATCGTTTCTGGTTCTTATTGCTATACCTAGCGCCTTGACCCTGGCAGATTTTGGTCTCCTCAGTGCACTCTCAACACGGCTCACAAGATTGATTGCGGCCGGTGAGGTGCGAGAGGCGGTTCAGTTGTTTCGCATGGGCGTCTTTATTGTTGGTTCACTTGTAGTCTTCATTTTAGTCACGGTGATCATCTTTATCGGGCTGACCTCACTGCAATTTGCGCCCTTTGATCAGGTCCAGACAAAGTTTATTGTCATTCAATATACGTGCTATTCTTTATTATTCATCGTTTCCTCTGCGCTGGAGGCTGCAATGAGGGCTTCGAATGCGTATGCCGATGCGTGGATTAGGCTTGCGGCATTGAGAATTCTGGATTTTGCGGCTGGAGTGACGTTTCTGTATTTGACTCGGTCAGTGGCTCTTGCGGTCTCTGGAATGCTAGTTTGTCGCTTGACGGGGGTTTTCTTCTTATACCGAACGACTAGAAGACGTGCGCCGTGGACAAGTTTCTTGCCGCTTAGGCCTACTTCTTCCGGAATGCGGGGGATGTTGCAACCGACAATCGGATCTGCGGCCCTGCCTTTAGGTAATGCCGTCTTGAACCAGGGAGTGGTTCTCGCAGTTCACGCCTCCTTGGGCGCGAATGCAGTTGCCCTTTATTCGACAACACGCACGATGGTTAGCACTGTTCGACAACTTAGCAATGTCGTTTCGAATGGCATAATGCCACATATGACGCAGCAGTATGCACTTGGGCTTGAACGCCAGGCCGATCGCTTTCTGCGCCGGGTCGTTCTCGCTTCTTCTGTGGTATTTTGTGCGGCTTCTATTGCCCTACTCCTCGGTGGACAGTGGATTATCTCCGTCTGGACCCTCGGCGCTATCGCCCCCTCTCATGCATTTTTGGCGCTTATGATTCTTCAGGTGTTACTCGATTCCTTATGGGTTCTCATCGCAGTCAAGCTTCTTTCGCAAAATTGTCATTTTGAATATTCTGTTTTTTATGCGTCTGTCGCTCTTATAACTGTTCTGGTCTTGTATTTCTCGTCCCCATTCTCTATTGAAACATTTCCCGTTGTTACCTCTTTGCAAAGCCTAGCGCTGTTAGTCTTCGTATCTATCCAAAGTAGGAAGAGTCGCTCGTATGATGTCTAATCGGGAAAGTTTTTTAGCTGATGTAGAACAGTTCATTGGGGTAGGACAACGTCCTTCGGGTTTTCGCCTTGCTAGCAAGGTTCTCTCCGAGCCGGGGCTTATCTTTGTTCTGCTGATGCGGGTTCAAGCCGAGTTGGAGTCGCGGGGGATCTTCTTAATTGCACGGCTTATTCATTTAGCCAACCTTCGGATTACTGGCGGCGAAGTCGGCCACGGGTGCACTGTTGGTCCTGGTCTTGTAGTCAAACATCCTCTGGGGGTCGTTATCGGGGGCGGGAGCCGGATCGGCTCTCGTTGCATGATCCTTGGAAAGGTGACCCTGGGTGAGCTGCGGCCAAGGTGTGCTGAGAGCGGGAATCGCTACCCTTCCGTCGGAGATGACTGCACGATCGGGACCGGGGCGACCCTATTGGGACCCATCACCGTTGGAAATGATGTGCAAATCGGCGCCCATACATTGGTCATTTCGGATCTTCCCTCTGGAGTTACTGCTGTGGGTGCTCCAGCGAGAATTGTTGGACCTCAAGGATTTTGACGGGTTGTCGTGTTGGCGTTAACTTTCATGTTGAAAGCGGCACGCACATCGACGTCCTGAAATTGCCCCTAGGACCATTATTACGGCAGTGGTTTGTTGTCTGTTGGAGCCGGCCTGACTTCAATAGGTGGACTTTAGGTCCAAAACGAGCGCAAGGTTTTCTCGCTCGAGGTACTGAGAGAGGTGGTTATGAGGACTAAGCTCGGGAGGCCGTCGTAGTGACTACGGACAAGGATGAAGTGTCCTCGCGAGTGGACAGGGATGCTATTGAGAAGAACCTAGCCGGGATCTGCCGCGATGTCATCGCTGCTCCGCGTGCTCTGGCAGTGTCGAGGTGAATTAGTATCTCTAGACGTGTCAAAGTCGGAGACTCGGTGGGCATAGAAGGAGATCATCGCAGCGATTGTGGGTGGATGTGGCTGAGGCTTCTATTCCGCTCCGCTCAATCAGCCGTTGTAACGATACCAAGTGGTCCATGAGCGGAAATACAGGTATCGGGTACCCGTGTGCCGAATGCCAGTTCTTCCTAACCTCGGAGGATGGCGCAACGAAATAGACGGTTTGAGAAAGAGGTTGGCAGAGTTACGGACGAGGATATCCAAGACATCCTCGCACTCATCTGTGAGGCTGGCCCTGTAAGGAAAGTCGCCGTTATAACACCTGTCGCATTCCGCCCCAAGGCTCCGACCACAATACTGAAGCTGCTGGGGCTGTCGGTGACGAAACTACGGCAATGGGCCGTCCGCTAGCAAGAACCTCGCGGGTTACCTCATTGTGTTGGGGGGACACTTTTTCTTCAAGACGCGCTGCCGACGCTCTTTTAGTGGCCGGCTACGGGCCCGGTCGGTTGGTAGTGCTCACTCTTCTGGACTTCCTTATTGTAAGCTTCTAGCGCAGTCTGCATTTCCGATGTCGCTCGCCCAGAGGATGCCCCATTTCCTCGTTGCCGGTTCTGTTGCTGGTGCAAGCGGCTGCATCCCGTATGCCTCTATATCAAACGAACTTATATGCAAGTCCTAGCAACGCGACGCTAGGATGCAGCTCCACATGGTGGGGATCAGCGCGGAGTTCCGATCCCACGGCTTCCTCGAATCGCTCCCGGCTAACAGGATCGATGGGAATGGTTGGCGCGTGCGGGACAACGCCGCGATGGAGTCCTTCTTCTCGCTGCTGCAAAAGAACGTCTGGGACCGTCACTGGTGGCTCACCATACATACCTCGGACGGGCCATCACGACTTGGACCGAGCGGACCTACCACCGCCAGCGTAGGCAAAAACCGCTGGGGAAACCATCCATATCGAAATATGAAACAATCAACCGGACTGACCGCGCTTACAGCGGCCTGAAACCCAGAGTCAACAAAAGCCGCGGCAGTCCCGAACCTAAGCGTGGGATACTGTTCGCATGATAATGGGGGATCGGGCGCGCCAGCGTGTCAATATTTCGCTGAACGCCGTCAGAACAATCGCCGCTTTTCTCGTCGTGATCAGTCATTTGCGGGCGTTGTTCTTCGTGGATTTCAGCGACGCCGAGTCCAAATCAGTCCTAGTGCAAGCGGTGTACTTGGCCGGATCCCTGGGGCATCCGGCGGTGATTGTCTTCTTCGTTCTCAGCGGATACTGGGTTGGCGGAGCAACGACCAGGAGCGTCTCAGCTGGTTCGTTCAGTTGGTCCAGATATGGCATTGCGCGACTGAGCCGCTTGTGGCTGGTCTTGGCCCCGGCCATCATCCTTACCCAACTGCTGGACAGGCTCGGCTCGGAGGTCAACGGGTCTAGCATGGTTTACTCCGGATCACCCGATTACCACACGGTTATCCCGGCAGACGGGCCGGTTCCAACGCTGGGTGTAGCCGAAACACTCGGAAACTTGTTCTTCGTGCAGTCGATCCACGTGCCCACGCTTGGCACCAACTCACCGCTCTGGTCGCTCGCATATGAGTTCTGGTACTATGCCCTGTTCCCCGCTATACTCGTCGCGCTCTCCCGAAGGTTTGAGACTAGGAGCCGAATTGCTTCTGGAATCTTCGTCGTGGTTGGCGGAATCGTCGCTGGACCGGACGTTCTGCTGATGTTCCCCGCCTGGCTGCTGGGCGCCGGCGTTGGATGGCAGCAGGAACGGGTCGCAGCCCGTGTCTTTGCCATAAAACTTCGGTCCCTGGCCCTGGCTCGTATGGCGTCAGTGTCCTCTGTGGTTTTTACCAGTATCGCGGTCGTTGCCTTTGGCAGCCGTGTCCACGGGTTGGAGCTTATCGTCGCACTGCCTGCCGCTGCTATGGTGGCCCTGTTCTCTGTGAAGCCATCCCGCAGTTTCGTGCTGAAGCCGCTCTCGTCGGCAGCCGAGTGGTCGTACTCCTTGTACGCGATCCACGTTCCGGTGCTAGCCTTCCTAGCTTCCTTCATTGTTCCAGCTTCCGAGGCGCGCTGGCAGGTCACGGGCGCCTCTGCTGTGGGATTTGTCGCGGTCCTTTCCGTAGTCGCGGCCTCCGCATACGGAATGTCCTTAGTTACCGAGACGCACACTAAACGTTTGCGAGATGGTCTGATCAAACGGCTTAGCGCCAGCAAGGCTATCGCCACCACCATCAGCGGCCGGTAATGGGCAGGTCGTACGGGACCAGGAATTACACATTCGTGATCGCCCAGGCGAGGTTGATTCCGCCCCCCGCCGGCAGGTAAGCGGCAGCGAACGGGTAGGCCATGTCACTCCCGGCAGTCGGGCATGGAGCTGCAGCTAGTCGAAGTTGACCCGGCGCAGGTCGATGTTGTCCACGGAGCGGACCAGCAGCATCACGTCGAAGTCGCCGCCCACCCACCTACCGCGACGCCGTGGCGGTCGTCAGGACCTCCGGCGTGGACCCCGCCGTGCCGGGCATGAAGGCGCTCACCGCTCTCCCTCGACTGACCCCAACTTTCCGCAAGGACTGGCGCAGTTCGGCAAGACCCACGCGAGGGTTTACATAGGTTATCCGCAGATCCGGATTCCCTGCTTGCCGGCCATGTTCCCATGGTTAAAACGCTGCCGAGTTCCTGGCACTCGGGCGGCCACTATTGGGGGATTCATATTGGCAAAACATTTGGCGCGGGCTGCTGTCCGCCGTAAGGAGCAGCACCGTCGCCGTGCCGCACGCCTGGTTATCAGCACAGGCACCGCTGTTCTCGCCGTCCTTGCCGTCGGGCTCCAGGCGGACGGCTCCGTCTCCGCTTCCGGCCACGCGCCCGGCAGCACTGGGACCGCACCAGCCGCCGCCACGGGGATTGGACAGAATCCCGAATCAACCTCCGCTGCCCTGTCCGCTTCGGCGGAGGCGCGGCTGGCTTACACCCGTCCGATGGTGCGCACCGAAGCCAGGAAAGAGACCGCCAAAATCAAAGTGTCCTCCACCCCGGTGCGGCCGGCTGCTGGGACTTTGGAGGCGCCGCTGGAATCGCTTGCGCCAAGTTCGCCTTTCGGTCTCCGGACCAGTCCCATCACCGGATCTGCGGGAGAGTTCCACTGGGGACTTGACTTCTCCGCAGCCTGCGGAACGGGGGTCTACGCCGCGGACGCCGGAGTGGTGCGGGCAGTGGGCTGGCACCCCTGGGGCGGCGGCAACAGGGTGGAAATCGACCACGGCAATGGGCTGATCACCACCTACAACCACCTTGCGGGAATCGCGGTCCGTCGCGGACAGACCGTGCAGGCCTCGGAACTTATCGCCCAAGTAGGGACTACGGGTGCGTCAACAGGGTGCCACCTCCACTTCGAAACGATCCTCAACGGCACCTACACCGACCCAGCCAAATGGATGCTGCAGCCCCTCCACCCCGCTTCGATCTCCAGCGACACAAAGATGACGGACTACCAGAAGGAAAACCCGGCCGCGAATTCGGTCTCTTGGACCGTGCCGAGCGCCTCCCCGCTGAACAGCAACGCAGCCGCGGCGGACGCACAGAGCAAAGCAACGGGTGCCGCCAAGGAACAGGGCAAGGCAAACAAGTAGCCCGTACCCCCATCGAGCGCGGGACCGTCCGAGCAGGGTCTGTCTCGGCCGTACAGCCGCCACATCCATGCCCCACGCCCGCCTGCGTCCACGGAACTCCAACACCGCGCAGGTACAATCGAGCCCAGTCGGAACGCACTGCTTGTCGGAGGTATGGAGAAACAATGTCGGAATGGCTCGAAGTCGGTGAAGACAACCACGTTCTGGTTACGGAGGGTTCGCTGCTGAACACCGGTTTGGTTATCGGTGCGGAGCGGGCAATGGTCATCGATACGGGCTGCGGCCCTCGGCAGGGACGCGAAATCCTGGACGCGGTGAGGGCAAAAACCCAGCTGCCGCTCGTCGTCGTCAACACCCATGCCCACTACGACCACTTTTTCGGTAATGCGGTGTTTGCAGAGGCTGGTGTCACCGAATTCTGGGCCCACCGGAACTGTGCCACCGAGATCGACGAGCGCGGTGACCTGCAGCGGCGCTTTGTGGGAACGCTTGAACCGGAGATGTCCGCCGGGGAGGGGCGCAACGTGGAACTCGTGGTGCCCAACGCCATAGTCAAGGACCAGCCCGTCCTGGTTGACTTGGGCGGACTCACCGCAACCCTTTTCTACCTTGGCAGGGGCCATACAGATGGCGACCTCCTGGTGGGTACCTCCACCACTCTTTACGTGGGCGACTTGGTGGAGCAGGGCGCACACCCATCCTTCGAGGACTCCTACCCGGAGGAGTGGGCGGACGTGCTCCGGCACATCTCCGCTCTGCGCCACCGCTATGAGTTCCTGATCCCGGGTCACGGGACGCCCTGCAGCGACCAATTCGTTAAGACCATGGCCAACACCATGACCACTGCCGTCCGACAGGCCCGGCAGTCCATCCGCGACATGCCCAGCGATGCCACGAAGGCCATCCCTGTCTTGCCGTACGGTCCGGAACAATCGCGCTGGTTCATTAAGCGCCTGCAGGAGAACTGGCGCGCAAGCCAAGGCGTTCAGTAACAGGAGCCTGCGCCAGGGAAAGCCGCAGGCTAAAACCACTGCTGGGAGGCCCTTGTGTTTGTAACATTGGCGTTGCAGGCTGCAGGCTGCAGGGTACTTGACCAAATTTGTCAATTTCGTTGACGCGTGGTTTGGTATGAGGGGTCCACTATCACCAACGGAGGCTGTTGTGGCGTTTTCAGACTATGCTTTTGCGCTCTGCGCGTTGCTCGGCACCCTGTTGTTTCCCTTTGTGGTCCTTTACCAGATGCTGCGGCTCAAGCGCCGCGCGCTCCGGATTCCAGTCCGTTCCGCACCCCGAGGTACCAACTCCTAGTATGCCGTACATCGATATCAACCCCCACAGAAGCCGCCCCAAGTGGGTGGGCTACACGGTGCTTGCCGTCCTCATGGTGCTAACGGTTGCGGTGGTCGCGGCCGCACTTACCCACCGCTGAATAGACAGCCCGGCTGAGCAACCCGGCTCCAGCACTTAGACTTACTGTTTGAACCAAGTGCCGCAGAAACAGTTTGCCGAGCGTCCGGGGGGACAAACATGCCAGATCCGGCGGAGCAGAATGCAGGCGCCCACGCAGAGGATGCAGGGCAGCCCGAGCTGCGCCGACGCCGCGACCTTCGTCGCGCCGACGGTTCAGTTCAGGACGCCTGGACAGGAACCATGTCAACCGTAAACCCTTCCCCTTCAAGTTCCACCGCGGCCGGAGGGCCTGTCACGCGCCGCACGTCCTGGGCGGAAGCGGCCGCGGCAGCCGATGCCACCAAGCCGTCGCACGCACCTGCGTCTGCATCCGCTGCCCCTGCCGTGGATGCCGCTCCGGCTGATGGCGTGCCTGTGCCTGTTGCCTTTGGCGATCAATCTGGTTCCAGGGACCCGGTGGTCCCGGAGGCCCCCGCCCAGGAGCCTTCCTTCCGCCGCAGCCGGCCCACCGTGGCCGAGCCGATCTCCGAAAGCCCCATGCCGGACTTCATCAGCTCGCCCGGACTGTTCGTCAAGGAGCAGAAGCCACGTCCCGTGGGCGGCTTCCGCGGTGCGCTGTACAACCTGACCGGCGGCGCGTGGAACCTGGGGCCCGGTCCCAAGCAGCGCCAGGAGGACGAGCTGGGGCGCAGGATTTCGCGGCAGCTGCAGGGCAGCTACAACACCGCCATCCTGAGCCTCAAGGGCGGGATCGGCAAGACCTCCACCACGGTGGGCGTGGGCCTGACCCTGGCCGAATACCGTGGCGATGCGCCCTGCGCCATCGACGCCAACCCGGACTCGGGGGACCTGGTGGAGCGCGCGCTGGGCGAGGGGATCTACCAGCAGTCCAGCCCGCGGACCATCACGGACCTGCTCAGGAACATCGAATCCATCGATTCGCTGACGGCCCTGGCGCGCTATATGCACCACGCTGGCCGGCTGCACTTGATCGCGGGGGAGCAGGACCCGGAGGTCTCGGACTCGCTGACCGCGGAGGAGTACCTGCGCATCCGGAAGCTCATTTCCAGCTACTACTCCGTGGCGCTGACCGACTGCGGCACCGGCGTGACCCATAACGCGATGAGCGGGATTTTGCAGTCGGCCGACAACCTGGTGATCGCTGCCGGCTACGCGGTGTCCGGCGCCAAGCGTGCCCGCAGCACCCTGCACTGGCTGGCCAGCCACGGCTACGAGGACCTGGCCCGGAACGCCATTGTGGTGATCACGGACAAGGACGAGGTGTCCTCCCGGGTGGACAAGGATGCGATCCAGGAGCACCTGTCGGGGATCTGCCGCGAACTCATCGCCGTGCCGCACGACCGGGGCGTGGCCGACGGGGACCTGGTGACCCTTGATGTGCTGAAGCCGGAGACGCGGCGGGCCTACAAGGAGATCGCCGCCGCTATTGTGGACGGGTACCAATAGACCGCGCAAAGCAGAAGCTGTGAAAACCTGGGCGAAGCCGTGCCTATGTTTTTGCCCGGGTCCAGGAACAGGAGGTGAGAGTGGCGGTGCCGGAGCATTCCTTTCCTGGACAAGCGGATCTTCCAATTGCTGGAAGGTATCGGCTCCTTGACCTGATCGAGCAGGGGGCAACAGCAGCGGTGTACCGGGCGCGGGATGAGCAGTTGGGCCGTGAGGTGGCGCTCAAACTGTTCCAGGCCCAGCCCGGCGCCGTCGGCGGCCGGGAACGGGTCGAGTCGGAAATGCGCCTCCTGGCCACTTTCAACCACCCGGCCCTGGTAACGCTGTACGACGCCGGGACGGACACCACGGCGCCGGGCATGCCCCGGACCTTCCTGTCCATGGAGTTGATCGACGGACCCGACCTGCACACCAGGCTGGGCCGTGGCCCGCTGCCCGCCGCCGATGTTGCGAGGATCGGGGCCGAGCTGGCCTCGGCCCTGGACTACATCCACGGGCGCGGGGTAGTCCACCGGGATATCAAACCGGCCAACATTCTCTTGCCAGGGTCCATGCAAGGCGGCCCTGCCCACGCCAAACTCACGGATTTCGGGATCGCCCGCCTGCTCGAAGGCTCCCGGCTTACTGCCACAGGAACTACTGTCGGCACCGCCGCCTACCTGAGCCCGGAACAAGTCTCCGGGACCCGTCTCGGGGTGGAAAGCGACATCTACTCTCTCGGACTCGTCCTGCTCGAGTGCCTCACCGGGGCGGTTGAGTACCCCGGGACCGGCATCGAATCAGCCGTTGCACGCATGAACCGCCCGCCCCGGGTTCCGGCCAGTCTCGGCCCCCGGTGGGGTGCCCTCCTCACCGCCATGACCGCAACCGTACCCTCCGCCCGCCCCACTGCGAGCGAAGTCGAAACAGCGCTTCGGGCCGCAGCCGGATCCGGCACGCCCGGGGTGCTGCCCGTCACCCCCGGGCAGGGGACACAGAGAATGCCTGGCATGCCGGACCGTCCGCCCCGTATCGGAGCATCCCCGGGCCGGACACGGGTCCTGATCCCCAGCCTCCCCGGCGACACCGATGAATACGCGAGCGTGGCGGCAGCGCCAGGTCTGTCGGCCGGGGGCCAGCGGGTACGGAAGCTGTTGAACCGCATATCCCGCAAGGTAAAAGTGTTCGCCGCCGGAGGCGTCGCACTGGCTGTGCTTGCGCTCGTGGTTGTTGCCGTTCTCAATGTCCAGGCCCCGTCGCCGCAGGCGCCGCAACCCTTGCCAAGCATCCCAGGGGACCTGGGCCTGCACATCGAGCAGCTGAAGCGAAGCATCACACCATGATCAAGACACCAGCCAGGTTCTCCAGCATCGCGGCCGCGGCCCTGTTGACGGCGGGCATCCTGACCGGGTGCGCGAACACTCCTCCTGATCTGCAGCCCGGTGCCGCGGAGAAGCTCAATGCCCGGCTCCAGTCAGTGGCCCAGGCCGCCGCCGACAACAACCTGGCTGCCGCCAAGGCCGAACTGGACCTGCTCGCCAGTGACGTTTCCGCTGCCGCCGCAAACGGGGACATCTCACCGGCACGCCGCCAGGACATCGAGACGGCGATCGACCTCGTCAACGCCGACCTGGCCGCCATGACCCAGCCCCCCAGCCCCACGCCGACTGTTCAGACGCCCGCCCCCGCAGCACCCAAGCCGCCTGCCAGGGGCAAGGGAAAAGACAAGGACGACTGAACGTCGGAACCAGCGCCCCGCAGCGGGGAGCCTGCAGCAGCGGCTCAAAAATGCCTCCTTAGGACACTGCCACATTGGCCAAGGGCTACGCAGAACTACTAATCATGCTTACTATTGTGGGGCGCGGGCTGTCCGCTGGGGGCAGAGCACCCGCGCCGCACCGGAGGTTTCTCAAGCATGGACAACGAAATGCGTCCTCTCACCGATGAAGAACTGATGGCGGAGCAGGCCACCGCCCTGCCGGACAAGGAAGTGGCGTCCGTCCTGGACCTGAACGCGGACCTGGACCTGGGCATCAACGCCGCAGCACCCATCGACCTGGCCGTCGCCGCCAACGCCAACGTGGCCGCGCCCATCGATGCCGCCGCTTCGGCCAACATCCTCTCCTTCGGCTCGGACGCGCAGGCATTGTCCAGCCAGGACGCCACGATCGACCAGGGCATTACCGCCGACGCCAACGCCGACTCCACCCAGGACAGCGTGATCGGCCAGGCCGACGGCACGGACGGCACCAACGACGCAGGCACCACCGATTCCGGAACCACGGACGGAACGGCAGGGACGGTCACCGATCCCACCAGCACCGGAGGGCTCACGGACACCGTCGGCGGCGCACTGAACGGCAACCTCCTGAACGTCGACGTGAACCTGGACGCCGACGCCGCCATCGCCGCCCCCATCAACGGCGCCGTTGCCGCCAACGCCAACGTGGCCGCGCCCATCGATGCCGCCGTGGCCGCGAACATCGGCTCCATCGACAGCCAGGCGTACGCCATCTCGGACCAGAGCGCCACCATCTCGCAGCACATCGACGGCGAGGCCAACGCCACGGCCGATCAGCAGTCCGACCTGCAGCAGTAACCACAGATGACCCAAACCCACGGTGGGCCGCCTCCCGAGGCGGCCCCGCCGTCGTCACGCGCCACCCCCGCCCAGGATCCCCGTGCACAGGAAAGCACGACGCCGGGTGCCCACCTTCCCGCGCGCGCCGACGGTGTCCAGCTCCTGGGCACCGCCGAGGGGTCCGGCTACCGCGAGCCGCCCGCCCTGGTGCGCCGGGCCGACGGCCAGACCCTCCAGCTGACCCGCCTCCTGTACCTGGTGCTGGAGGCCGCCGACGGGACGCGGGACCTCGAAGGCATCGCCCGGCACGCCAGCGAGGGGTCCGGCCGGCTGGTCAGCCCGGACAACGTCCGCACCCTGATGGATTCGCAGTTGCTGCCGATGGGCGTGCTCCGGCTCGCCCACGGCACCCAGCCAGAGGTGAAGAAGTCCAACCCGCTGCTGGGCCTGCGGTTCCGGTACATCGTGTCCGACCCCGAGCGGACCCGCAGGATCACGGCACCGTTCGCCGTACTCTTCAACCCGCTGATCGTGGTGGCCGTGACGGCCACGTTCCTGGCCGCCTGCTGGTGGGTGCTCATGGTCAAGGGCCTCGGCTCTGCCACGCACGAGGCATTCGCGCAGCCGGCCCTCCTGCTGCTGATCCTCGCCGTCACCATCCTCTCCGCCGGCTTCCACGAATTCGGCCATGCCGCCGCCACCCGCAGGGGAGGGGCCACGCCGGGGGCCATGGGCGCCGGGCTGTACCTGCTGTGGCCGGCTTTCTTTACCGACGTGACCGACTCCTACCGGCTGGGCCGCGGCGGCAGGATCCGCACCGACCTGGGCGGCCTGTACTTCAACGCCATCGTGGCGGTGGCCATCATGGGCCTGTGGTGGGCCACCGGCTTCGATGCGCTCCTGCTGGTGGTGGTCACGCAGATCCTGCAGATGGTCCGCCAGCTCATCCCGCTGGTGAAGTACGACGGCTACCACATCCTGGCCGACGCCACCGGCGTGCCGGACCTCTTCCAGCGCATCAAGCCCACCCTGCTGGGCATCCTGCCGTGGCGCTGGGGCAACCCTGAAAGCAAGGTCCTCAAACCTTGGGCGCGCGCCGTGGTCACCGCCTGGGTCCTGGTCACGGTGCCTGTGCTGCTGTTCAGCATGGTGATGATGGTGCTGTCCCTCCCTCGGCTGCTCGCGACGGGCTGGGCCAGCGCAGGGAAACAGCAGGAGATGCTCTCGGCCTCGCTCTCCGCCGGGGATCTTGCGGGCGCGGCCGTGCGGACACTGGCGATTGTTGTGGTGGCCGTGCCGCTGCTCGGCATCGTCTACATCGTGGTCCGGCTCCTCCGGCAACTGGTGGCAGGCCTGTGGCAGAAGACCCGCGGCAAGGCGCTGCAGCGGACCGTTGCCATGGGCGCCGTTGCGGCCCTGCTGGCAGGGCTCGCCTGGGCATGGTGGCCCGACGGCGGGACGTACCGTCCGGTGCAGGCGTACGAACGCGGGACGCTGGGTGACGCCACCCGGGCCATCCTTCCGCAGCGGAAGACCGGTGTCCTGCGGGAGGGCGCCACCGGCCAGACTGTTGCGCTGTGGCCGGCCGGAGCCACCAAGCCCACCCGGGACAACCCGCAGCTGAGCATGGTGCTGGTACCGGTGGAGAAGGCTGCATCCGGTGCTACCCCAACCGGCGGTGATGCTGCTCCTGCTGGCACCTCTGCTGGCACGGCGCCGTCCTGGGTGTTCCCGTTCGACCGGCCTGCCGCCCCGGAGGCGGACGGAAACCAGGCGCTCGCCGTCAACACCACCGACGGTTCGGTGGCCTACAGTGTGGCCTTTGCGCTGGTGTGGGCCGAGGACGGGGAACCGGTGACCAGCACCAACGAGGCCTACGCCTTCGCCAACTGCACGGGCTGCGCCGCGGTGGCCGTTGGTTTCCAGGTGGTCCTGATAGTCGGGCAGACAGATGTGATTGTCCCGCAGAACCTCTCCGCGGCCGCGAACTACAACTGCCTGGACTGCCTCGCCTACGCGGTGGCGAGCCAGCTGGTCCTCACCCTCGACGGGCCGCTGGACGGGGACAGCAAGCAGCAGCTCGAGGCGCTGTGGGCCCGGATCGCGGAATACGGCCGGAACATCCAGGACGTGCCGCTCTCCGACATCCAGGCCGCCCTCAACGGATTCAAGGAGCAGATCACGGCCATCGTCAAAGGCACCTCGGTCTCGGCCGGTTCAGCCGCGACGTCCCCGGCAAGTTCTGCCGCGACGGCGGGTCCCAGCGGCGCTGCTTCCCCGCAGCCGACCGCGTCATCCGAGGTGGACGGCCCGTCCGCCCCTGCCGCCCCACCCACCGGAACCATCGTGACTTCCCCAGCTGCTACCGAAGAAGCCACCGCACCGGCAGGCCAATATCCGGAAGGCGGCCAGCCGTCGTCGTCCGTTGACGGGGCGACGCCCGCGCCCACTGCTGCTTCCGGGGACGGGGAAACCCTTGCTCCCGCGCCAACGTCAGGTGCCGGCTGATCTGTCACTCCGGACCACGGGAACAATCCGCCTAATCCGAAGCCGCCCGCCCCTTGGAAAGGGTTTGCGCCCACCATGCAAGCCCTTCCGCGAGGGCCTGGAGTTTCGGCTCGATCGGCTCGAACACGCTGAAGTCGGAGGGATCCTTCGACTGCATGGCAGGGCGGATGATCTCCGGAAGAATGTGCACGGCATGGCGCACCGGAGCCATCTCGAGTTCCACAGCCACCATCCGCAGCTGCTCTATGGCGCGGGCCCCGCCCACACCGCCCCAGCCGACGAAAGCCACCGGTTTGCGCTGCCATTCCACGAACGTGTGGTCGATGGCGTTCTTCAGTACAGCCGGGTAGCCGTGGTTGTACTCGCCGGTCAGGATGACGAACCCCTCGGCCTCATCGAGTTTGCGGCCCAGCCGTGCCACGTCCTCATTGGGGTAGTTGCGTTTCGTCACGGACGGCGGCTTCTGGTCGAAGAAGGGCAACGGGTAGTCGCGCAGGTCCACCAGCTCCACCTCGAACCCGTAGTCCTGCAGCCGCTTGAGCACCCAGGGGACCACCCGTTCATTGAAGCGTCCGGTCCTGGTTGTTCCCATGATGACCTGGATCCTGGTCATGGAGTCCTCCTGCAGGTGAACCGCTAAACCCTTGATGGAAAAACGCACCCACCGCCGCCGTTATTTCACCGTCTCCGGCGGCCTGCCGCCGTCGGCCCCGGGGTTCTCGCAGGTTCATCCACCTAGGATGGTCACCATGAAAGCTGCCCGAGACGCGGACTCTGCTGCCCTGGTGATCAATGCGGGCGCGCGCCGGGCAGCGGCAGCGCCGGACCTCGTTCTGGACAAGCTGGAAAGGGCCGGCCTTCCTGTCTCCGCCGTGCACCACATCCGGTCGGGCGCGGAACTGGCCGGGACCCTCGACCGGGTGGCTGCCGACGGGCATGACCTGGTGGTAGTGGGCGGCGGCGACGGCACCGTGTCCTTTGCGGCCGGCAGGCTCGCCGGAACCCGGATCGTGCTGGGGGTCCTTCCGCTGGGGACAGCCAATGACCTTGCCCGCACGCTGGAAATCCCCAGCAACCTTGACGCGGCGTGTGCTGCGCTCGCCGACGGGAAGGTGGTGGACATCGATCTGGGGCGGGCGAATGGCCAGCCGTTCCTCAACGTCGCGTCCGTTGGCCTGTCGGTCGGTGTTACCGAAAGCCTGAGCCCGCGGCTGAAGCGGCGTCTGGGGCCGCTGGCGTATGGAGTCGCCGCCGTCCGCGCGTATGCCAAACACAAGCCTTTCCGTGCCCGGCTCGAGTTCCCGGAAGGGGACCATGAAGTGCTGGAGCTGGAGGACATGCTGCAGGTCGCGGTAGGCAACGGCCGGCATTACGGGGGCGGCAACGCGGTTTCGCCCACGGCCGGAATCGATGACCACACCCTCGATATCTATGCCATTCCCGGGGCGCCGCTGCGGGAGCACGTGAGGATCGCCCGGCTCCTCAAAGACGGCAGCTTCGTTGAGCGCGACGGCGTGTACCACCTGACCACCCAACGTGTCCGGCTGGTGACCGAGCCGCCGATGCCGGTGAACCTCGACGGCGAGATCGCCACGGTCACGCCCGCGGACTTCACCGTCGACCGCAACGCGGTGCACGTCGTGGTGCCGCGGTACAGCACAGCTGCCTCGCTCGACGGCTAACGCCTTCCCCTCTTCGGGAGCCTTTTCTACCGCGTATCCACCCCGCCTAGACCGATCCTGCCAAGTGGACGCTGCAGACACTTCGCCCTGCTGCGGTTTCCCTAGCCATAAAGATGACGGACTACCACGACGTGCACGGAGCCGATAGTTCGTTTTGTCACGGCCAGTGGAAGTCACTCCCACTTGAGGTGCCGGCATCTTCGTCGTCGCAGACGCGGCCCGGCCCCCGCTAATGCGACGCGGGCCCGTGGTTCGGCTTTGGTGTAGCGGCGGACGGGTTTTCCAGGTGGATTGTGCCGGACCAAAGCTTCCATTCCTCCATGGAGACAGTGGGGCGGCCGAGCAAGTAGCCCTGGCCGGCGTCCATCCCCAGCGCTCGCAACGCATCGAGTTCAGCCTCGGTTTCAATCCCTTCAGCGACCAGCGAAGCCCCGATGTCCCGGGCGAACCGGACCATTGCTGCGCCAAGGGCCCGCAGGCCAGTGTTGGCATTGATGCCGGTGATGACTTTCCGGTCGAGCTTGATCACGTCCGGCCTAAGCTCGACGATGTGGCGCATGGAAGCGAAGCCGGCGCCGGCGTCGTCTATAGCAATCCTCAAACCCTCTCGCCGCAACGGTGCGAGTGCCCTTTCCAGGTGGCCGTAGTCGCCCACTTCATGGTGCTCCGTCAGCTCCAGCACAATGCGTTCGGGCGGAATGGAGGAATTCCGAAGGAGAGGGGCCACCCGGCCGCTCAGGCACGTCCTGGGGGAAAGGTTGAGGGCCACGTACAGGTCTTCCGGCAGGTGCGCCGCAGCGGACAGGGCGGCCTCAAGCGCCAGCAGTTCCAGGTCCTCCCCAAGACCCACGGCCGCGGCCCCGGCAAACCATGCGTCGGGGGACATGCGGCCATCATCGGTGCTCAAAAACCTGGTTAGCGCTTCCGCCCCGATCACGGTGCCAGTATCCAGGGCGCGGATGGGCTGGAAAGCTGTCAACAGCGTGCGGGAGGTAAGCATCGCCTCAACCCCGGCACGGGTTTCCTGCTCTGCAAGGTCGCTGGCTGTGGGTACGTCCAAGGCGCGGGTGGTTCCCTCGAAGCCGCGGACACGGCCCTGTCCGTCGAGGACTGGGCGGCCGGACACCTCAACGAGGACCCGGCTGCCGTCCCGGTGCCGGCACGTGGTCACCAGGCCGGACCAGGAAGCGTCAGCACCTTCCCTTTTTGCCCGATTGCGGAGTGCTTCAGCCAGGTCCTCGGGCCCGATGACCTGGCTGTAGTGCTGCCCTATCAGTTCGGATGGGTGATACCCGACAAGTTCCTGGGACATCGGACCCGAGAAAGTGAACGTGCCCTCCGGTCCGATCGTCCACAACCATTCCCGGCTGGTGGCCAGCACCACGTCCAGAAGGCCGGACGCCTCAGTTGCTTGGGGGGATTGACGGCGCTGCCTGCGCAGCAGTGCCCACCACCGCGACAGGATGGGCCAGGACCAGTGGCCGCGGGTCATGTCGTGCCGGGAAGAGTCGTCCTCCGGCGTGCGGCGTGAGCCGCTCTGCCTATCTTTCGGCGTCATGGATGGAGCGCTTCCGCATGCCCCTTGTGGGCCGGGCTGCATTCTCTTTGAAATCGCAAAGGCGCCACAGCGTCGAAAACGAAGGGCACGCATTTACTCCAGGTCGAACCATGATTCCCCCGAACATCAGTTACTAAACTTGACTAGTAACGTCATCCATATTGCCACGCAAACTGATCAATGAAGCGGCGTTGCAACAAGTTGGCCGTCCCCGGGATAAATGCACGGACGCCCCGGTCGGGTCGCTAAAGCACCAAGGAGTAACCCCCGGGGTCCGCGCGAAGCCAACGGTACGGCCGCTCGGTGTCACCCATCTTCTCGCGCAGGCTGGCTATCAGGGAATCGACTGCCCACTCCTCCCTGCGCGTCACAGGCTCTCCGGTTTCGTAGTGGACGGAACGGAGCTTCTGCGCCAAATCGGCCTTGCTGCGGTAAACCCAAGTGCTTTCCATGAGCGTGTGGAGGAGGTCGAATTCCCGGCCCGTGAGATCCAGTTCAATTCCGTCCGCCTCCACCTTCCGCGTCCGGACATTTAGTACCAAGCCGTTGTGCTCCAGCCGCTCGGCAGAACGGCGGCCGCTGCCTCCCGCGCGATGCTTGAGCGCGGGCGTTGGGCTCTCCTGCCAACGGGGACGCCGAAGCAGTGCGTTGATCCGGGAGCGCAATTCACGCGGACGAAAGGGTTTGACTATGTAATCATCCGCGCCGTTGTCCAGCCCCATCATCGCGTCCGCCTCATCGTCCCGACCCGTCAGCATGATGACGTAACTGTCGCTGAACAGGCGAATGCGCCGCGCCGCTTCGAACCCGTCCATATCTGCCATCTCAATATCGAGAGTGACAATCATCGGATCATGCTGGCGGACCAGTTCCACGCCCTTTTCCCCGCTTGGCGCGCCGTGCGTCACAAACCCGGCTTGCCGAAATACCACCGCGATGAGCTCCCGGACGTCTTCCTCGTCCTCAATAATCACAGCAACGCGAGACCGTTCCACGGATTTCCCCCTGTTCTTTACCCAGTACAAGAACTGTTCCCCATCCGGATTAGCAATAAACGCACGATTGAGGTGCGATTCTTTGGGTACGCCTTCAAAGCCGCGTCTATTATCCGAAACTGGGGGAAATAATGCAGACAACGGCCACGTCAGCCCACAGGGCCATCAAGGAAGACGTTGAGGACCTGGCCCACCAGGTCAAAAGCAGATTCTTCAGCGATGCGACGCAACGGCGGAGCATGCTCGTTAGCCAACTTCCGTTAACAGGTTCCCTGCTGACGGTTGCTGTCATGCTGGCTTTTGTTCGCCCGGCAGCGCTACGAGATACCGGCCTGCAGCTCTCGCTCATGTTGGCGTTGGTCATCACTGTCCTGTGCGTGCTGCTTCCTTGGAACCTCCTGCCCGCGAAGACATACCTTTCGGTTCCACTGCTGGACTTTGTGGTTGTCGGGCTGGCACGTGAGGCTACTGCCTCTTCTTTTAGCAGCCTTGGCCTGTTGCTGGTCTTTCCCGTCATCTGGCTTGCTGCCCGGGAAGGCAAGATGGGCGTGGTCCTGTCTTTTTCGGCAAGCCTCCTGACCGCTGCGGTGCCGCTCTTTGCCGGCGCATCGGCCACGCCGTCCGATATAGCGCGCCCCTTCCTGCTTCCGTTGATCATGACGGTGATCGCCTTGGCCGTGCACATCCTGGTAAGCAGCCTTGGCAGCCAGGATGCCAAGCTCAAACGCCAGGACGAGGAACTCAGGAAGGCCTATGAGGAAAGCCTGGCACGGCAGCGCCTGCTGGACACAATGCTGGACGTCGTGGGCGTCGGAGTCCACGCCGTGGACGCCGCCGGCAATGACATCCTGGTCAACCGGCAACACCGCCGCAACCGTGCGCTGTCCCACCCCTCGGGGAAGGAACAGGATCTGAACCTTTTGGCGAGTGATGGCAGTACCCCGCTTCCTCCTGAACATGGTCCGGTTGCCCGTGCGGCCCGGGGGCAGTCCTTCTCGGACTACATCGTCCGGCTGGGCAGCCCCACGAACAACCGGGTACTTTCGTCCACGGCCAGGGCAATGACGGACAAGGACGGGAATTTTGCCGGATCTGTCCTGGCTTTCAGCGATGTAACGGAACTTGTGAACGCCCTGGCAATAAAGGACGACTTCGTTGCCAATATCTCCCATGAATTCAGGAGTCCGCTGATGTCTATCATCGGATACCTGGATCTCGTTTTGGACACTCCCGAAGACCGGGCAGGCCAGCACAGGGAGTTCCTGAGGGTTGCCCAAAGCAACGCCGAGAAGCTCCTCAATCTGGTTTCAGATCTCCTCTCGGCCTCATCCGATTCCATGGGAGTCCATCCCCAGAAAATGGACCTCCTGGACCTGATCCGCATTTCCGTGGTTTCCGCTTCACCGAGGGCAGGAAGCCGCGGTGTGGAGATCATCAATGAAGCAGCACAACCGCTCTGGCTGACAGCGGATCCGTTCCGTGTTGGCCAGGTTTTGGACAACCTGCTGTCCAATGCGATCAAGTACTCGGGGCCCGGAGGCACCGTGACGATCCGCGCGTGGGACACAGGACGCGAAATCACGCTATCTGTTACCGATACCGGGATCGGGATCAGTCAGGAAGACCTGCCAAAGATTTTCACGCGGTATTTCCGGTCCAACGCTGTGCGCGAATCGGCAATACCCGGGGTAGGCCTGGGACTTGGCATCGTGAAGCGGATCGTGGAAAACCACGGAGGATCGATTACCGCGAGCAGCAGGATCGACGTGGGAAGCACCTTTACCGTAATTCTGCCGAAGGGGACGGACCACGATGCAGCGGAAACTGATGCCTTGACAACCATTTGACATAGTTTGTCAATTAAACTTTTGCGTGATTAGGTCGTGGCGGTGAGATCCGCGGTACCAATGGAGGCAGGTTTGGCTATTACCGATTACGTCTTGGCGCTGTGCGCCTTGATGGGCACGCTGCTGGTTCCTTTCGTTGTCCTTTGCCAGTTGCTGCGCCGGAAGCGCCGTGCACTCCGGTTCCCTGCCCGCCCCACCCCTCACAGCATCGAGCACTGAACATGCCCTACGTAGACATTAATCCCCACAAAGGCCGCCCCAAGTGGCAGGGGTACGCCATCCTCGCCGTCCTCCTGGTCCTCACAGTGGCCGTTGTTGTTGCCGCGCTTCTGCGCTACTGAGCAGTTGATGGATTCTGGCTTGCCGCGGCGCCGGCGCCTACCGCGTATCCACATCCTCAAACACCAGGAACGTCTGGGTGTCCAGCACCCCCGGCATGGTCTGCAGCTGGTCGAAGATGACCCGGCGCAGGTCGATGTTGTCCACCGCGCGGACCAGCAGGATCACGTCGAAGTCCCCGCCCACCAGGGCAATGTGGTGCACCTCCGGGATCGCGCCCAGCTGGTCGCGCAGTTCCCGCCAGGAGTCCTGCTTCAGTTTCAGCGTCACGTAGGCCGAGGATTTCAGTCCCGCCTTGATCGGGTCCACCAGCGCCGTGAACCGGGTCAGCACCCCGTCGCCGGTCAGCCGGGCGATCCGTGTGTAGGCGTGCGCGCGGGAGATATGGACGTTTTCGGCCACCTGAGTCACGGACATCCGGCCGTCCCGGGTGAGCTCGGCGATGATGGCGCGGTCGATCTCGTCCAATGGCACTTCTCCAGTGCCGGCATCTTTGCCAGCCATTTCGTGTACGCCTCCTGCCGGTAATGCCCATCAGAACGACAATTTGTCTCCCATCCTAGGGTGGACCGAAGCAACTTCCCGCTGGTTTCGCCGAATCCCCATACGGAATAGCAGGCAGCTGACCTGGATGGCGTTGAATCCAGTAAATGGAATGCAAAAATTGCCGACACGCTATACGGTTGGGGCGGGGGTGTGAATGGCCGTGGGCGCTGGGTCCACGGAACTATGGATTCTCTGGGGGAGCCATGAGCACTTTAGGCCTCGCTTTGGTTGTCGAAGACGATCAGGACGTGCGGAACCTTCTTGAGGGTGTGCTGTCCCAGGCCGGGTTCGACGTATGCACCGCCGTCGACGGCCGCTCCGGACTTCAGGCGGTACGGGCCACGCAGCCTGCCCTCGTCACCCTGGACGTGGGGCTGCCGGACATCGACGGGTATGAGCTCCTGCGCCGCATCCGCGGGCTCAGTGATGCCTACATCGTCATGCTGACGGGGCGGACTGCCGAATCTGATCTGTTGAAGGCTTTGACGGCTGGAGCGGATGAATACATCACGAAGCCCTTCCGGCCCAAAGAGATGCGCGCACGGATCGAAGCGATGATGCAAGTGCCGAGGAGCGCCCGGCCGGTGGCCAACTGACAATGGCTTTCAGGCCTGGCCGGAATAGCGCCGCCTGATCGCCTGAACGGTCCCTTGCCCGCATTCCCGTATTTCACTCAGCAGCACCCCGGATTCCCGCAGGGCCCCTTTCCGGATTTGGGCTTCCAGTGTCCCGGCAAGACCGGCAAGGCGCAGGCCTCCGATCATGTGGGAGGTGACCTTGAGGCTGATGACAGCGTCCAACGCCTCATCCTTGCCATTAGGGCGGGCCACTGCCTCCGCCAGGCGCCGGCAGCGGTACTCCCACATGCCCACGTAATCGCTCGCGAAATTCCGGACCAACGGCACGTCAAGATGGTCCTCGAGATCACGAAGAACAGCCAAGTCCAGCAAGGGAAGCGGACCCGCATGGCCATGGGCGGCCGCGGCAGCTACGTCAGCGTTCGGAGGAGGTACAGGAGGCATGCTTCAACGCTATGCCACGTCCTCCCGGGTGGGCCCAGGCTTGGGCGGATCCTTTCACAATCCAAGGCTTTCCCTGCGGTTACTGGGATTCGGGGAACCCTTCCCAGCACAGTAGTGCTCCGTCGTGGCATTGTTCCGCGTTCCTGCCCTTTGATTATGATGCCTCGAGGAGTTTGTTTTCGTTGACCAGGCAATCCCTATTCCCGGGGGGCGGGAGGACCGGTGTGATCTTGCGGATCGTCCTGGGCTGGTTCTGTGTGCTCGTACTCATCTGCGCCGGCGATGGATTGAATGGGTCCACTGTGTCCCTGCAGCAACCCCGGGCAGCCGCGGCCGTCAATAACGTCGACGTGCCTGTGTTGCGGCCGCCGCTGTCCGATGCGCGTTGGACTCCGGTTCAAGTGCCGGGCGGGTACCCCATGTCATTGACCGCCGTTGTCGGGGCGCACCAGGTGAAGGCTTCCTGGACCTACGTGGACGGCCTGCCAGGGTTGAACTCCCACCTGGATTCCTGGCTGCTGGGCATCCTGGATGCGGCGGCCACCCCTTCCGGCGGCCGCTACCGCCCGGCAATGGCGGTGAACGCTTCACAGTCTGCGAATCCCGGCCTCACGGTCTCGGCCCAGCCTGTGCAGGCTGCCGGGACGGTGATTGTGGTCAGGGAAAAAGTGAGCGGTACCGGCGCGGACGGAACCAGTGCCGCGAGTTCGGAGACGATCTATGCCGACACGGTTTCAGGAGAGGTGCACCGTGCTGCAGAGTTGCTGAGGCCTGAGGCCTTGGATGCCCTCCCGGCACGGGCTGCTGGTGTTCCGGCCGGGATCGCAGGGCCTGCCGCGCAGCAGCCTGCGCTGTCAGACGTTGTTCTGACCCCCTCGGGAGAGCTTCACATCACCGCACACCGCCCTGCTGGAGGCGGCCGGTCAGATCAGGAGAAAGCAACCATCTCCGCCGGCGACGCCGAAGCCATGCTGAGTGACATGGGACGCAAAATGCTGGGTCAGCTACAGGCTGCTGAGTCGCCTGCCCCTGCCACGGCGGCGGCCTCGCCCCTCAGGCACGTCAACTGCGACCTCGTCCCGTGTGCGGCACTTACTTACGATGACGGTCCGGACGCCAGGACAACACCACAACTGCTGGCCATTCTGAAAGAGAAGAACGTCCACGCAACGTTCTTCATGACCGGGTCCAACGCCGCATCCAATCCAGCCATCGCGAGGCAGGTCGCCGAGGCCGGTCACGCCATCGGCAACCACACCTTCAGCCACCCGTACCTGACCAAGCTGTCCGCGGCCGGGGTCAGGAGCGAAATGGACCGGACCGATGCCGCCATCCGTGCCGCCGTCGGTTCGGCCCCGTCATTCATGCGCCCGCCCTACGGGGCAGCCGACGCTGCCGTGCAGAGGGCCGTGGGCAAACCCTTGATCCTCTGGGCTGTCGATTCGCTGGACTGGCAAAGCAAGAATCCAGCGGTGTTCGTGCCCAAGGTGCTGAAGGAAATCACACCCGGCGCCGTGGTGCTCATGCACGATGTTGACCCCACCACCATCGCAGGCCAGCAGGAACTAATCACCAACCTGCAGACACAGGGCTACACACTCGTGACAGTCCCGCAGATCTTCGAGGGAACACCGTTAGTGGCAGGCCACGTCTACCGGTCACGGCCAGAACGTAGGTAACGGCCTGCGGCTGCAGCATGCGTGCCCGCCATTTCGTCCACGGCTCCCGTCGGTAATCCACATCACAGTGACAATTCGTCTCCCATCCTGGGCAGATCGGAACAGCTTCTCCACGATTTGCGCAGAAGCTGGATACGAAACCAGCCCCGGGACAATACTGGGAGGGAATAGTGGCTACCGAAGGACGGACCAATGACGATCTCCGCAGACCACACCGCGCCGCACACCAGCCCCGCGCCCGCAGAGGATGCGCTCACGGAAGCTGTGAAGAAGTTCGGCATCACGGTGGAGGACTACATGCTCCCCGCCCGGCACCAGATCCAGATGGTGGACCCGGACGGCAGGCTCAAGCCCGAGGCTGAGCAGGGCACCCAGCCCGGCCACGAATACCCCGTGCCCGGCGACGCCGAACTGCTGGCAGCGTACGTACAGCTCGTCGTCGGCCGCCGCGTGAATGACCAGAACTCCGCCCTGGTCCGGCAGGGCCGCATGGCCGTCTACCCCTCCAGCCACGGCCAGGAAGCCTGCCAGGTGGCCGCCGCCCTCTGCCTGTCCGAGGGCGACTGGATGTTCCCCACCTACCGCGACGCCGTCGCCGTGATGACCCGCGGCGTGGACCCCGTGCAGGTGATGACCATCTTCCGCGGCGACTGGCACGGCGGCTACGATCCCCTGAAATACAAGGTGGGCATCCAGTGCACCCCGCTCACCACCCAGCTGCTGCACGCCGTCGGCGTTGCCCACGCCGCGAAGCTGCGCGGCGAGGACACCGTGGTGCTGGCCATGTGCGGCGACGGCGCCACCAGCGAAGGCGACTTCCACGAAGCCCTCAACTTCGCCGCCGTCTTCCACCTGCCCGTCATCTTCTTCGTCCAGAACAACAAGTACGCCATCTCGGTGCCGCTGGCACACCAGTCCGTGGCGCCGTCGCTCGCCCACAAAGCCGTGGGCTACGGCATGGCCGGCGAACGCGTGGACGGCAACGACGTGGTGGCGCTCCTCGCCGTCCTGGACCGCGCCGTGAAACTCGCCCGCGAAGGCTCCGGCCCGCTGCTGGTGGAAGCCAACACCTACCGCATGCAGGCCCACACCAACGCCGACGACGACACCCGCTACCGGGAAAGCGCCGAAGTTGCCGAGTGGCGGGCCAAGGACCCCGTCAACAGGATGCGCACCTACCTCACCGACCGCGGGTTGCTGGACGACGACGGCGAGGCCCGGATCCGTGAGCACGCGGAAGCGGTTGCCGCGCAGCTGCGCGAAGGCCTCGGCGAGGACGTGCCCGTGGACCCGCAGGACCTCTTCCGCCACGTCTTCGCCCGCCAGACACCGCAGTTGAAGGAACAGTCCGCCATGCTCGCCGACGAGCTCGCCCGCGACGCCTCGTCTGGGCAGAACCCAGCTTCGAAGGAGGCCGGCCAGTGAGCCCTACCATCACCACCTCGTCCGAGGCCAACGGCAACGTGTCCGCCGCCACCGCCCGGGCCGCCGCCTCAGCCGCAGCGTCCGCCGAGGCCGCCGGACCCCAGCCGGTCACCATGGCCAAGGCCCTCAACACCGCCCTCGCCGACGCCATGTCCGCCGACTCCTCCGTCCTGGTCTTCGGCGAGGACGTGGGCACCCTGGGCGGCGTCTTCCGCATCACCGACGGCCTCACCGCCACCTTCGGCGAGCAGCGCTGCTTCGACACGCCGCTGGCCGAATCCGGCATCGTGGGCATGGCAGTGGGCATGGCCATCAACGGCATGCGCCCGGTGATCGAAATGCAGTTCGACGCGTTCGCCTACCCGGCCTTCGAGCAGATCGTCAGCCACGTGGCCAAGATGCACAACCGGACCAAGGGCGCCGTGAAGCTGCCCCTGGTGATCCGCATCCCGTACGGCGGCGGCATCGGGGGAGTGGAGCACCACTGCGACTCCTCCGAGTCCTACTACGCCCACACCGCCGGCCTGAAGGTCTACACCCCGGCCACCGTGGCGGACGGCTACCGGATGCTCCGCGAAGCCATCGACTCGGACGACCCCATCATCTTCATGGAACCCAAGAAGATGTACTGGACCAAGGACTCCGTGGACCTTTCGGAGCTGCGGCGCCTTCATGAGGAAGGGCTTCGTGCGGAAGGCACGACGGCGGGACTTGGCTCCGAGGGGCGTGCCGCCGTCGCGCGTCCCGGCACCGACGCCACCCTGATTGCCTACGGTCCGTCCGTCCCCACCGCTTTGGCTGCCGCGGAGGCGGCTGCCCTGGAGGGACGGTCGCTGGAGGTGATCGACGTGCGGACCATCGTGCCGTTCGACGACGTTACTGTTTGCGAGTCCGTGCGGAAGACCGGGCGGGCCGTGGTGATCGCCGAGGCGCACGGGTTCGCGTCCGTGTCCTCCGAGATCGTGGCCCGGGTGCAGGAGCGCTGCTTCCACTACCTGGCCGCGCCGATCCGCCGCGTGACCGGGTTCGACGTCCCGTACCCGGCGCCCAAACTCGAGAAGTACTACCTGCCCGGCGTGGACCGCATCCTCGACGCCGTTGACGACCTTCAGTGGGAGAACTGACCATGAGCGAACCACGCGTGTTTTTGTTGCCCGACCTGGGCGAGGGCCTGACCGAAGCCGAACTGGTGGCCTGGCATGTCTCCGTTGGTGACGAGATCGCTGTCGACCAGCCGATCGCCGAGGTTGAGACCGCCAAGTCCGCGGTGGAGGTGCCGTCTCCCTATGCCGGGATTGTGGCCGAGCTGCACGGAAAGCCGGGGGAGACCCTGGACGTGGGGAAACCGCTGATCTCGGTGATGCCTCTCTCTACTGGCGCCGCCGCTCCCGTGGCTGCCGCGGATGATGCCGCCCCCGCCCCTTCGCCGGACCAGCCCGAGGTTGAGCCCACCGAGACCGAGCTTGGCGAGTCAGGGGCCGAGCCTGCTTCGCACCCTGAGGCCGAGGCCTACCGGGAAGAAGAGAAGGCCGGATCTGGAAATGTTCTGATCGGTTATGGAACTCCGGGCGGGCATGGCCAGGCGCGGCGGACCCGTGCTCCCAAAGCTTCGGTATCGGTGCTGGAGCCGCAGGAAACCAAGCCTGTTGAGTCCAAGGAGGACGAGCTCGCGCTCCTGCGCACCCGGGTGCCCGGCAAACTGGGGGCCGTCATCTCGCCGCTGGTCCGTCGAATGGCGCGGGAGCACGGCGTGGACCTGGGCGACATCTCCGGCTCCGGCGACAGCGGACTGATCATGCGCCGCGACGTCGAGGCTGCCATCTCTGCCCCGGTGGTAGAACCTGTCGAAGCCAAGCCAAGTCCGGTGGTTGAGCCTGTCGAAGCCCAGGGACGCGACTCCCGCACCGGCCTCGCAGTCTCCGCCCGTACCCCAGTCCGGGGAGTCCGCAAGGCTGTGGCCGCGAACATGGCGCGCAGCCGCTCGGAGATCCCGGAGGCAACGGTGTGGGTGGACGTCGATGCCACGGCGCTCGTGGAGCTGCGCGAAGGGCTCAAGGCCACCGGCGCTGAGGTGCCCGGCCTGCTGGCGTTCATTGCCCGGTTCGTCACTGCGGGCCTGAAGAAATACCCGGAACTCAACACGCGGATTGAAACAGCGGAGGACGGGTCCCAGGAGATCGTGGCGTTCGACGGCATCAACCTCGGCTTCGCCGCCCAGACCGACCGCGGCCTGGTGGTGCCCTCCGTGCGCGGCGCCGAGAAGCTCAGTGCCCGCGAACTCGACAGGGAGATCCGCCGCCTCACGAATGTGGCCCGGGACGGCAAGGCGACCCCGGCTGAGCTGGGCAGCGGAACGTTCACGCTGAACAACTACGGCGTGTTCGGCGTCGACGGATCCGCGGCGATCATCAACCACCCTGAGGTGGGGATCCTGGGGGTGGGCCGGATCATCGACAAGCCGTGGGTGGTGAACGGCGAGCTGGCCGTCCGCAAGGTCACCGAGCTCACCCTGACGTTCGACCACCGCGTCTGCGACGGCGGCACGGCAGGCGGCTTCCTCCGCTTCGTGGCCGACGCCATCGAAAACCCCACCAGCCTCCTCACGGACATCTAGCCCGGGGCGTCGGGCTGCCGTCATTTCGACGCGCAAATCCATTCCCGACGCGCATAGTGGATGGCGCCACCCATATATCGGTAGCGTCATCCACTTTGCGCGTCGAAAATCCAGAACGGCGGTCGCCTGACCCGTTTCAGGCGGGTCTTTCGGCTCTGGAGGGCGGGCCGGGTCCGGACGACGATCAAACAAGACGATCAAACAAAGGGGTGACCACCAGCACCGCAAGGAGGCCCTGAAATGCCCCATGCAGCAAGGCCAGGACTGCCGGCAGCGACCGGTGAGGGGCGCCTGGTTTTCCTGGATGTCCTGAGGATCCTGATCATCTCCATGGTGATCATCCACCACGCCGCGCAGGCCTATGGGCCGACTGGCGGCTTTTGGCCGGTGGAGGATGCTGCCACGAGCGAATGGTTCCGTCCGTTCTATACGGTGAACGCCGCCGTCGGCCTGGGGATGCTGTTCCTGATCGCCGGTTACTTCACGCCAGCCTCCTACGGGCGGAAGGGTCCGCGCCGGTTCCTGCGGGAGCGGTGGACCCGGATCGGGATCCCGCTGGTGGTCTTTGTGGTGTTTGTGAACATTCCGCTCGCCTACCTGGCCTCCGGGCGCCCGGAACCATGGACATTCATCAAAGGGCTTTACGGGGATGCATGGCAGGGCGCCTACTTCCACCTGTGGTTCCTGGGACACCTCCTGATCTACACGGCCGTTTATGCATTGTGGGCCGGGCGGAGGAGATCACGCGCCGCGGCGGTACCTGCTGCCGGGGGAGGGGAGAGCCGGGGGTTGTTGCCGCCACCGGGCCATGCTGCACTCCTGGGTTTCGCGGTGGTCCTGATCCTGGTCACCTGGATTATCAGGTGGTGGTTTCCCGTTGACTCCTGGCTGCCGCTTTTCTTTGTGGTGCCCGCAGAGCCCGCGAATTTCGCGCAGTACGTGAGCCTGTTCGCGCTGGGCATCCTGGCCTACCGGAACCACTGGTTCACGCGCATCCCCAGAGCCGTGGGCCTGCTCTGGCTGGCTGTGGGGTTCCTTGCCACCGTGGCCATTTTCTCGCTCCAGGCCTTCAACCTCTGGTTCACCCTGACGGCAACCGGCGGGTTCGGCTGGCCCTCTCTGGTGCGTGTCTCGCTGGAGACGCTGGTGTGCATCGGCCTGTCCGTGGGACTGATCGTGCTGTTCCGCGAGGTGTGGCACCGGGGCTCGCGGCTGCTGGCAGCCATGGCGACAGCCAGCTATGCGGCTTACATTCTCCACGTCTACATAGTGGTGGGATTGCAGGTTGCCGTCCTCCAGTACCCATGGCCCGCAGGGGTGAAGTTCCTCGCGGTGGCAGTGGCGGGCGTGGCCCTCTCGTTCGGCATCGGCCACTTTTCGCGCACCGTGCCCGGGCTGGGCCTGGTGCTGGGTACGCGAAGGGAGCGGCCCCCGGCAGCCGGCGGTACTTCTGCGCCGCATCCCGCCTAGGGCAGGCTTCTCCCGCCCGGCAACCCGTCCACTCCCAGCAGGTAGTCCAGCTGCGCTGACTGATGTGCCTTGAAGGCCCTGTCCGCGTTGGCGTTCGTGCTGGCGATAAACGGTATGTCCAGGCTGGCATTGCAGCCCCGGCAGCGGATCTCGTCCGTCCACACCCAGCTGTAGGCGGGGTGGCTTTCCTGTACTCGTTGCATCGCAGTGGTGATTACTTCAGTCTTGGCCGCAAAATGCGCCGCGTCCCCGTCGCTGAGGCCGCTACCAATTTCGATGTCGATGCTCATCGTGCCTCTTCCGTTGTTCCCCGGATGGTGCACCTGACAGTAGTGGCTGGAGTGCGGGCAAGGAACGACCCTTTGGTTACGTTTCTGCAACCCTTCTCTCACCTCCCAAACTAGGGCGTACGACGGCGGCCGCGCGCCGCCGTCGTACGCCTCCTTTCTGAGGGGGCACAGGGCAGTAACGCCGCAGTAACGGCCGATGTGCGCAAATGCGAGATGCCCACCAGGCACGAGGAGCAGCAGTGAACCCGGGCAGGCGTCCGGCACGCCGGCCGGACGCGCGCCGCAGCCGCGCATGGACCGCGCGGTCCGGCGCTGCCCGGCGGAAGGGGCGTGCGACAGCCACCACGGGGGCGGACCTGAGCCACTCCATAGTGCAGTGGTTCGCGATCATCGCGCCCCTGAGCACTGTGGCCACGGCGCTGGCGTTCTGGTTCGGCTGGACCATGACGGCCACCCGCACCGCCTATTTCGGGATAGACCAAAGCATTCTCGAATACTCCACCGTCGACTACCTGCTGCGCAGCGCCGACGCGATCATCGTCCCTGCGATATCCATCCTTCTCATCACCTTGGCGTGCATCGGCATCCACGCGTTGACGGCCAGCATCATCGGCCGTTCCAGCCTTTACCGGTACCTTCTTTTCGGTGCGTGGACCATCCTCTGCGCCGGCGTCCTCATCACCGCGCTTGCCGTGTGGGTGATGTTCGAGGAACCGCCTTTCGCAACCCCGTTCCTCTTCGAACCGGCGGCTTTGGGCAGCGGCATTGCGGTCAGCGCCTACGCTTTCTGGGTGCTCCGCAGGCTGGCCACGTCCGACGGCGACAGGCCCAGGCGCCTGCCCCTGTGGGAAAAGCTCGGCTACGTGTGCGCTGTGCTGCTGGTGGTCCTGGCACTGTTCTGGGCCTGCTCCCTGTACGCAGGGGCTTTGGGCACCGGCAGATCCCGGGAATATGCCCGTGAGCTGGCAAAACGCCCCTCCGTGGTGGTCTACAGCGTCCAGTCGCTGGCTCTCGCGAGCCCGGTCCGCGAGGACAGGATTTCCGACCCGGATGCGAAGTACCACTTCAAATACACAGGGCTGAAATTCGTCACCAGGAGCGCCGACAAGTTCTTTCTCCTTCCCGAAGGCTGGCGGCGCGATACCGGGGTGGCCATTATTCTGGACGACAATCCGGAATACAGGGTGGAATTCCTTCCGGGAGGCTGAAAATGGGAAATCCAGCAATAGGAAAATGCATTGCCTGCCTGCTTGGCCTGGGAGTGCTGTCATCCTGCACAGGGACTCCGGGCGGCACGGGGAGCGCCAAGACCGGGGACACCCAACCAGTCGTTGAGAACCGCGTGCGGATCGGCGAGGAGAACTGGATCGTCCAGCCCGGACAGGCAGGCGCCCTCGCTGAAGCCGGCACGGTCGAGTCGATAGAAATCACCAACGGCACCGATGCCGACGTGACCGTGCCCGACGCCGGCATCAACAACACCGCCTTCCGCGTCATCTTCAACGGCTGCACCGGCATCCTGAAGCCGGGCGAAGCCTGTATTGTCCGCGGTGAATGGACCGCCACCAAGGTGCGGGAGGCAAACCTGGAAGTGTCCGTCGCCGCGCCGGGTGCTGCTACGGCATCCCCCAAAAAGGGCATTTCAGTCCCGCTGGGAATGGCTGCCGGCGTCGCCCCCGAAGCAACCCTGCCACCCACCACACGCTCGACGGCGGAGCCCTCGCCGTCGACCTCGACGACGCCGCCCCCACCCACTCCGTCGGGAACTTCCGGGACCGCAACACCGCCACTTCCGACGCCGTCTACCCTCAAACCCCTGCCCGGACCTGCTGTTGGCACACCCCTGAAACCCCTGGTCCCAACGGTGAAGTAAACCCCGGGCCCCCTATGACACTTTTTACCGCTATAGGAGAGCGCGCTCTCTCCTTTGGAAAAGAAGAAATAGCTTATTGACAGTACCGTTCGTACTGTGGATCCTCATTCATACCTCCTCCATCTTTTTGACAAATCGGAAATCAGGTTTCGATGGGCACGGTCGATTATGGGGAACTGAAACTGGACTTACTTCGGTCCTGGCGGCTCCGCCGGGACGATGTGACTCTCCACGTTGCGACACGGCAGCAGCGGCTCATTGCATCCCTGGCTATCCGGGGACCGAGCCTGCGGGCCCATCTCAGTGGTCTGTTGTGGCCGGAGTACCCGGACGCCAGGGCCCTAGAAAGCCTGCGGGTCAGTGTCCACCTCATTTCCCGCGAGGTGCCCGGGCTGATCGTCAACGGCGGGGCAACGCTGTCGCTTGACGAGCGGGTTGAGGTGGACGTGCAGCGGATCCGGTCCCAGATCCAGGCGCTGCAGGACGACCGGTACAGCGGAAGCGCCGCCTCCCTGCTGCGTGAGCTGCGCGACGCTGAACTGCTTCCGGGCTGGTACGAGGACTGGGTGGTTTTCGCCCAGAACCGCCTGACGGAGGACCGCCTCCAGGCCCTCGCCATGGTGGCACGGAAGTCCCTTGCCGCCGGTGACCCCGAAACAGCGACGGAGGCTGCACGCGCCACCTTGGAAATCGAGCCGCTGTACGAGGGCGGAGTGTCGTTCCTCGTCGCAGGCGAACTCCAGCGCGGAAACCCGGGCGCAGCGCTCCGCGCCTACGAGCGGTACCGGGAGCAGCTCGAGACGGACATGGGCCTGCAGCCCTCCGCGTCCCTCACAGGCCTCGTGGCCGAACTACTGGACCGGCAAACGGCGGCAGAGCATCCGGTGGCGGACCGCATCGTGTCCGCCGCCGGTTCCCTGCTGGGCGTCCGGCCGGCCTTCCGCCCCCTCTAAGCCTTCCACGGTAAGCAGTAACGCGGCCGTAACGGCACCCGTGCTGCACTCTCCCCATGGGAAATGCCCTTCACGACGGCCGCCTGCCGGTGATCTACGTCCGCGGGTTCGCGGGCACCGGTGCCGCCGTCAACAGCGCTGTTGACGATCCCTTCTACGGCTTCAGCCAGGGTTCCGTCCATGTCCGCGCCGACGGCAGCGGACGGGCAAGGTTCCACCAGTTCGAGTCCCCGATGCTGCGCCTGGTGGCAGACCACCAGTACGAGGTGCCGGTCCACGGGGACCAGCTGGCGTTTCTCAACAGCGCGGACGCCGACTCCGTGAATCCGGCATCGATCTGGATCCACCGCTTCTACGACGACGCGGCAGACACCTTCGACGCGGACCCCGAAAACTTTTCGTTCGAGGAAGCGGCACGGGACCTGTTCAGCATGATCAAGCTCGTGCTGGAAAAGACCGGAGCGCCGAAGGTGTTCCTGGTGGCGCACTCGATGGGCGGGCTCATCTGCCGCTCACTGCTGCAGCGGATCATTCCGGAAAGCCTGGCCGGCGACGACGGCGGGATCGATCCCGCCGCGGGGGCCAAATACGTTGCCCGCGTCTTCACGTATGCCACTCCCCACGGCGGCATCAAATTCGCCGTCGGATTCGGCCTGCTCGAGAGGCTCCGGGACGCCACCCGGATCCAGGGGGCCGATATCTTCGGACCCGACCGGATGTACGAATACCTCACGCCGCCGGCGCTCCGGCGGACCCTGACGCGCGAAAACTTCCACGCCACCGAGATGCCCGAGGACGGGTTCCCCCTGGGCAACCTGTTCTGCCTGGTGGGCTCCAACCCGGAGGACTACGACGTCGCCCTGGGCCTGTCCAGTAAAGCGGTGGGCGCCCGCAGCGACGGGCTGGTCCAGATCGACAATGCCGCCGTCAAAGGCGCGGTGGTGGCGGTGGTGCACCGCAGCCACAGCGGACGCTACGGAATCGTCAACTCCGAAGAGGGCTACCAGAACCTCCAGCGGTTCCTGTTCGGCGACCTCAAAGTCGAGGTGGAACTGGTGGGCTTCACGGTGGGCAAGTCCTATCCGCCGGAGGTCGAGTTCCAGCTGGACGTGGGCCTGGCCATCCGGGGGCTGCCGGTCCTGGTGCACGAACAAACCGCCGCCCACTACTGCCCGGTCCAGATCGAGCATTGGAAGGATGGGGACCCCATCGACTCGCCGGTCCCGCTGCTGACCACGTTCCTTTCCTCCAAGGCACCTCGGCCGCTCCTGAACGGGAAGGTGGTGCCCCGGCTCCGCCAGGCCCTCAAGCTCAGGCTGATGTCCATCACGGAAAAGGACGGACACTTCTTCTTCGCGGACCACCTGGAACAAACCGAGGACTGGCAGGACACCCTGCTGGTGGAAATTGAGCCACCAGCAGCGGACCGGCCCCTGCCCAAGGCCTGGGCCGCGTGGAACAGCACGATCCCCAGTGCCCTGCGCGACTGGAGTGCCGGCGATGGGGACCTGCTGAAGGACACGGACCCCACCCCAAACCGGTGGCAGGGATTCATTCCCGTTCCCGAGGTGTCCAGGCACCTTCTCGGCACCAACGCGGGCCTGCGCCTCACGGTCACCCCCAGGACGCTGGCCCTCTGAAACCACGCACCACCCTCCAACCCAGCAAAGGAGACTTGAAATGATCGACCCAAATTCCTTCCCCACGTCCGAGAATTCGGCCGGGACCGTCCCGGCGGCGGACTATTCCGGGGCCGAGACCACCGGCCGGTTCATCGTGGTCTTTGCCAGGGACGCCGCCAGCCCGTCCTCGGTGCTGGAATCGGCAGGACTGTCCAACGTGGCGGACTCGCGGGACTTCGGGGACCGCGAAGTGGACGTCTCGGAAAGCAGCGGCGCGGACGCCACGTACTTCAGCTCCCTGGGCATCGCCGTGGTTTCGGCCGCGCCGGAGCAGATCGGCGCGCTGCAGACCACCGAAGCGGCGGAGAACGCAGTACTGTCCGTATCGCCGGAACTGATCCACCATGTCCTCCCGGCAGGCACCACCGAATACGTCAGGGGTTACCGCGACGCCGTCCTGGACCTGGACACCCGCCTGAACGGCAACGGCCAGGGCGCGGGGGCGGCGGCACCGCCAACCGTGCCGATCTTCCAGGACACCGCCCAGTTCACGTGGGGGCTGCAGGCCGTCCAGGCCACCTCGTCCCAGTACTCCGGGCGCGGGGTCAAGGTGGCAGTCCTGGACACCGGTTTCGACGCAACCCACCCTGACTTCGCCGGACGGAACATCACCACCCGCTCCTTCGTCCAGGGGGAGGGGCCCGAGGACGGACACGGCCACGGCACGCACTGCATCGGCACCTCCTGCGGCTCCAAGTCGCCGTCCACCGGGCCGCGCTACGGCGTGGCCTACGAGGCCGACATCTTCGCCGGCAAGGTGCTGGGCAACTCGGGTTCCGGCAGCGACGCCGGCATCCTGGCCGGCATCGACTGGGCGTTGACCAGTGGCTGCCACATCATCTCCATGTCCCTCGGGGCCGACGTGCCGCAGATCCACCCGCCGTACGTGGCAGCAGGCAAGCGGGCCTTGGACGCCGGGACGCTGATCATCGCAGCCGCCGGAAACAACGCCCGGCGCCTCCAGGGCAACTTCGGATTCGTCGGCACCCCGGCCAACAGCCCGTTCATCATGGCGGTGGGCGCTTTGGACCACCAGCTGGACGTTGCCTTCTTCTCCGCGCGCAGCCTGCCGGTCCGCGGCGGGCAGGTGGACGTTGCCGGCCCCGGCTGGCAGGTCTACTCGTCCTGGCCCATGCCCACCCGGTACCGGAGCATCAGTGGCACCAGCATGGCCACCCCGCACGCCGCCGGCGTTGCCGCCCTCTGGGCGCAGGCCACCGGCTTCCGCGGACGGGAACTCTGGTCCTCGCTGGTCCAGGAATGCGACCGGCTCATTGCACCGTCGCTGGACGTTGGCTCCGGCCTGGTCATCGCCCCTGTGTAGGAGCCGCGTGTACGGCCGCCTGTAGGGACGGCTGATAGGAACCGCCTGCGACGCGAAGAGGAATAACCTGAGGAATGGTCAACATCAATGTAACGGTGCACCAGGATTACCTGTCCGCCATCGCCGATGTCGCGGACGCGCTGCGCGCCCGCGGCATGCAGGTGGAACAGGTCCTGGCGATGGGCTTCATCACCGGTTCCGCCCCGGATGACAGCCTGCAGGACCTGAAGTCTGTGAGCGGAGTGCTGTCCGTGGACGAGGAGCTGGGCTACCAGCTCCCGCCCCCGGACGAAGACATCCAGTAGCCGGAAAACGGTTTTTCACAAAGGCCCGTACCGACCGGTCTGTCTGGTTTTTCGTGTAGAGTCCGGGGAATGGGACACTCCACAGGCTCTTTAGCTGATCCGATAGCCAGTTCCGGGTCTCCACGGCCGGCATCCGCCGGTGCCCGGGAGCGCATACTGGCGGCCGCTTACGAGTTATTCGGGCAGCGTGGCATCCGCGATGTGGGTATATCAGAACTGATTTTGCGCGCCGGGGTGGCCAAGGCCACGTTCTACGGCCACTTCTCCTCGAAGGATGAACTGGTCCTGGCCTTCCTGGAACATTGCCACCAAGACCTCACTGTTGAGGCGATCATCGCCGAATGCAGGCGGAGATCCGATGACCCGACGGCCCAGGTGCTGATAATCTTCGACGTCCTTGACGGGTGGTTCCGTCAAGATGACTTCCAGGCCTGCGCCTTCGTCAAAACCATGCTGGAGATGGGGCCCACACATACCCTCGGACAGGCGTCCGTCAGCTATTTGGCTCAGGTAAGGGCTTTCATGCGAAAGCTCGCCGAGGAAGCGGGCCTTGAACAGCCCGAGGTCTTTGCCCGGTCCTGCCACATCCTGACAAAAGGCTCCATCATCTCAGCGGTCGAAGGAGACAGGGAGGCAGCTGTGCTGGCCAAACGTATGGCCGCCGCCCTCATCTCCCACCACGGAGGTGCCGCAACCCTCGCCGATGGCAGCGCCGCCATTGGCCGTCAACCGGATAAATAGCACCTGCTGACATGTGCTTCACCGGCGGCCTCCGCGCCGGGAACCGCTGCTCCCGCCAAGTTCAAAACCGCTGTAGCCGCACGGCGAACAAATGCACCTTGTTGAAAGAAGCCACCATGGCCCACTCGCAGTTCGACCAGTTCCTCCAGGAAGCAACCTTCCACGATCCGGAGTACGACCGGGCTCTCGACGATGACTCCTTCTACGGCCTTTACACCAGCTGGTGCTACGTCTCCAGCACGGCGCCGCAAGCAGAGGACGTGTTTTGGGCTGCTATGCGCCAGCGTATGGATCCAGGGCAGTGCCTTCGCATGAAAGGACCCGCGGCCGCGGACTACATCCTGGCCAGCTACCCCGGCCTAGTCTGAGACTGCACCGTGACCGTAGGCACTCACCACTGGATGTCCGAGGTATCGTCCAGCGGCCGCCTGTCGCCAACCGCCTCGGGGACGGCGAAGGTGTCCGCCTGCCGCAGCGCATCGGCGAACTGCAGGATGGTCCGCGCCTCGATTTCGCTCACGGCAACCTGGAACACCCGGAATTCGTCGAGCTCGAGCGCTTCGAGCTGGTCCAGGTTCTGGGTCAGCAGGAAGCCCCTGGCCTTGAGCTGTCCGTGCTCCACGAACGCGATGATTTTCCAGTACTCGCGCGGCAAGGGAATTCCCCGGTAGACGTGGTCACCGTCCTGCAGCACCGGCCCGCCGAACACGCTGACCTTCAGGTTGTCGACGTCCACGTCCTCGAACACGGCATCCTCAAGCCGGCCCCAGACCCCGTTCTTGCTGCTTTGGTTGAAGTCCTCCAACTGCGGGGTGATGTTCGTGAAGTAGAACGAGTCCTTGTTCGCGCGGCCGGCCTCGTCCGCCGCTCCCCACAGCAGGTCGGCCCGGCGCGCCAGATGGCCGCGGTCCACCCGGTTGCCGCGGTAAAGCTCGTCGCCGACCTGGACGCCGACGGGGAGCCGGGGGTCCTTGATGAAGCTGATTCCGGACCGGCTGAGTTTCTGCAGGCTGCCGCCGTCGATATTCCACGCCACCCAGCGGGCAAACCGCCGTGAGGTGCTGAGGCAGAGCGAGAAGTGGGTGTACGGGATGATGTCCGAGCCGGCGAAGCGCACCGCGTCGGTGTTCACGGCGGCGCCGAGCGTGGGCACGGCGATGTGGGGCCCGAGGAAATCGGCGAGGAACCCCTCGGGAACAACCTCGGCAGCCTCAGGAGCCGCCGGCGGCCGCAGGGTGATTTCGAGCTTCTCGAACACGGACTGCGGCAGGCAGGCCAGGGCGTGCTCGTCCGGGCTGTCCCCCGATTCCCCGCCGAAGTGCAGCCCCGCCAGGACAGTGGTGAGCTCACCCGACGGGGTCTTGAAAATCCAGGCCGAGCCCGAGTCCCCGCCGCGGCTGATTTCCCCGTCCGCGGAGGGGTTGGCCGGGTCCGGGCCGATTTCGAAGCCGCCGATGGTGTGCATCCCCGCAGCGCCGTAAAAGAGCTTGGCGATCACATCCACCCGCCGCACCACCCCGTGGGTGACGCCCGTGGTGCGGCCGCTCTTGACCACCTTGTCGCCGATTTCGGGTTCCCCCAGCTGGTCCGGCGTCACGTCCAGGGACTGGATGGCCGTGGTGAAGCCGCGGTCCGTGATGGTGGCCACGGCGCAGTCTCCCGCGACGCCCAGATGGGAGCGCACCAGCCGGCCGAGGCCGTTGGCGTTGACCCGGTTGTCGTCGTGCGGGCCCGGCTGGACCACCACGTCGCCAAGGGCTCCTGTATCGCCGTGCAGCACGTGCCAGTTGCTGAGGACCAGCGGCGTCCCGTCGTGCCTGTCGTACACGATGCAGGCAATGGTGCCGGCGCTGGAGTGGATGTTGCCCACGCTGACTCCCGGCCTGATGGGGTCCAGCCGGACCTTAGTGGGCGGGGGCTCAACTTCTGCCACCGCCCGGAACGAGGGGCGGTAGTCCCGCTCGATCACATCGGTTTGTACCGGGATCCCGTCCACCATGATGGTGTCCGGTATGGGTTTGGTGTTGATGGAGTCCAGGGCTTCCGGGGCCACCTTCTCGCCCACGGTGAACTGGAGCGAGATCTCGCCCGTCGGCTTCCCGTCCACCACCTTGTGGCCCACGCCGATCGAGGTGATGTTGGGATCCTCGAGGTAGGCGGCGCCCTTGGTCCGGATGAACTGCCGCAGCGAGGCCAGCATCTGTTCGTTGTCGCTGGCTGCTTCGGGGCTGCTTGCTTCGGGGGAGGGGCGGTCGGTGGTGTCCATGCCAAGTCCATTTCCTGGGTGTGGTGCTTTTACTGCTCGGCCGCGGCGGGCGGCCTTGGGTGCGTCCGGGGTGGCGTACGACGGCGGCCCAGCCCCGCCGTCGTACGCTTCAGTTCCCTGCCGCGCGCCTTAGGCGCTGGCAGGCATGCCCCGGTCCGGCATCGCGTCCGATGCGCGTTCCTGGCCAGCGGCGCCGGAATCTCCCGCGGCCTCCCTGGCCGGAGATTCCTCCATTGACCCGGCGGGCATTTCCGCTGCTGCCGGCTGCTGGTGGCCGTTGGTTGTCAGGCTCTCGGCCATGGTGCCGGCGGGCATCTCCACGGTCTGCGGGACCACGGCTGCGGCGGCCTCCTCCTCTCTGCCCGTCCCTTCGGCCGTCTCTTCGGCGGCGGCAGCCTCGGTGGATTCTCCGGTCAGGAAGGGACTGTTTTGCCACCTGTGCCAGAGGGCGTTGTCGGTGCCGCGGACGAAGGCTTCAAGCCGGCCGTCGGCGTTGCTCCCCACCGTGATGTTGGAGGTGAGGATGCCGCCCAGGGAGGCCCAGCCAGTCCAGCCGCTGTTCGGTGCTGTCTGCCAGAGGTGCCACAGCGCGTTGTCCGTGCCGCGGACGAAAGCCTCCAGCCGGCCGCTCGCGTTCCTGCCAACGGCGATATCGGAGGTGAGGATGCCGCCCAGAGAGGCCCAGGCCGACCAGCCGCTGTTGGGCGCCGTCTGCCACTTGTGCCAGAGGGCGTTGTCGGTGCCCCGGACGAAGACTTCGAGGCGGCCGTCGGCGTTGGCGCCGGTGCTGATGTTGGACGTGAGGATGCCGCCCAGGGAGGCCCAGGCCGACCAGCCGCTGTTGGGCGCCGTCTGCCATTTGTGCCAGAGGGCGTTGTCGGTGCCGCGGGCGAAGATTTCAAGGCGGCCGTCCTTGTTCCTGCCCACGGCAATCTCGGACGTGATCACCCCGCCCAGGGACGCCCAGCCGGACCAGTTGCCGTTCGGTGCCGTCTGCCATTTGTGCCATACGGCGCCGTCCGTGCCCCTGGCGAAGACTTCGAGCCGGCCGTCGGCGTTGCGCCCGGTGGCGGCGGGCCCGGTGATGCTGCCGCCCAGGGAGGCCCAGCCGGCCCAGTTGCCGTTGGGCGTGCTCTGCCACCGGTGCCACAGGGCATTGTCGGTGCCGCGGGCGAAGATCTCCAGCCGGCCGTCCTGGTTGCTGGCCACCGCGATCTCGGTGGTGATCACCCCGCCCAACGAGGCCCAGCCGGCCCAGTTGCCGTTCGGGGCAACCTGCCACCGGTGCCAGACGGCGCCATCGGTGCCCCTCGCAAAAGCTTCCAGCCGCCCGTCCTTGTTGTTGCCCACGGCGACGTCCGAGGTGATGACACCGCCCAGGGAGTTCCAGCCGGACCATGGCTGCGGCGCGGCCGGGTACAGGGCGCGGAACCCGTCGAGGTCGTCCTGCGTGAGGACGCGTTTGGTGAAGTTGGAGGCCACGGTGGGTGCCATCACCGAGCCGGCAACGCTGGAGTGCGCCAGCCCCACAATGTGGCCGAATTCGTGCAGGGCGACCGTTTCGATGTCGAAGGCGTTCGCCACGGCGCCGACGCTCCAGACGTGTTCGCTGTCGTCGAAGTGGACCGGTTTGGGGAGGGTGTTGGTGATGACACTGCAGCCTGGCGGGAAGTCGGCGTGGGCCAGGACGCCGCCCACCATCGAATGGTCGGGGTCCGCCGCGGGCCGCCAGCCGATGCGGACGTCCGGACTGGAGCCGACGGCGACTTCGGTGAAGGTCAGTCCGCCCACGCCCTGCCAGGTCTGGATGGCGCGCCGGATGGCGTCGAACTCGGCGGTCCCGGCGACGTCGTCGGTGCCGGTGTCGAAGGCGAATGTCAGGGTCCGGTCCACCCACGCGCACGCCGTGGCGAAGTCGAGGTCGCCGCCGCGCTTGTCCGGGAGCCCGCAGCGGGGCCGCATCATCGCTTCCCGGGTGGCGTCGTCGAACACGCCGGTGACGGGGAGGTTGAAGAACTCCTGGAAGCTTCTTAGGGCCCCGGCCGTGGGATCGTCCAGGACGCCGACGTCCCTGGCGGCGGATGGCCCCAGGTAACCAAAGCGCTCGAGGTAGCTTTGTACCTTGCTGAAGCCCGGATTGCTTTCGCCCGGGCCGGTGTTCTGGACGGCGGCGAGGAACGGCGCCGCGGAGTACAGCTCTTCAGTCATTGGTTTCTCCTTGTTCTGTCCGGATTTGATCTGTCCGGATGCTTCGCAGGATCTGCAGGGCGACGTCCTTGGGGGCGCCGGCCGGTTGATGGACGACGGCGGTGGCCCGCCCGTGGATGGTGACGGCAACGGTGCGGGTGCCCTCCTCTTCGAACACGACGAAGTCCGCGGTGGCGCTGCCCACCGGTTCCTGCCAGTGTTCGAAGCCGGGCTTGGCTCCATAGCGTGTGAGGGGGTCGGCGAAGGGGCTGGCATCAACGGTCAGCCGCATGCCGGCACCTTCGAGGACGGCCGCGCTGCCCTCGAAGGCTGCCTCGTCCAAGGGGACAAGCTGGGCCGGGACGTCCAGGGCCAGGCCCGCCACCCGGACCGAACTCCAGGGCTGACTCATCACACCGGCCTCACAATTGCACCGGCCTCACACGCGGGGGAACCACAGGTAGAGTCGATCAGACGCGCGTTACTGCGCCGTTACTGCCCGCGCCGTTACTGCTGCCGTTGGCGTGCAGTGTGCGGCCGGTAGGATGTGCCGGTGACGAGGAACGGCGGGCGCCCCCGCATCGAGGCGCGGGAGTGGATCAAGTACGCTGCCCTCATAGTGTTGGCAGCCGCGGCGTTCGCGGTGGCAGCGCTCGCCCTGATGGGCCCGCCCGCAGTGGACGACGCCCGTCCTGCACCGGCCGGCCCCTTGGCGGCCACGCCTACTGCTTCTGCTTCCCCTACTGCCGCGGCCACCGCTGCTGCTACCGCCACCGCCACGGCACCACCCGTGCGGATCGAGTTGCCGGCCGACCCCGTGCTCCTGATCCTGGGGGATTCCTACACTTTCGGAGACGGTGCAGCCCGGCCGGACCAGGGGTGGGCGTACCTCGTTGCAAGGAAGCTGGGGTATCCCGCCACCATCGACGGAGTGGGCGGCACCGGGTTCGCCTGGGGCGGCGGCGCCCAGGACGAGCTGGGCGGCGAATACGAGACCCGGTTGCGGAAGATCGCGGCCAACCCGGCGTTCGTGCCCAACGTCCTGATCCTGCAGGGCGGGCAGAACGATTCCCAGCTTGGTAACCCGGATGAGGTCCGGGTTGCCACCACGCAGACCATCGAGGCGGCCCGCCGGTTCTGGCCCGGCGTGCAGGTGGTGGTCATGGGGCCGTCGGCGCCCCAGCCCCTCGCCGAGGAACTGCGCGGCGTGAACAGCGCCGTCCGGGCAGGTGCCGCGGCCGCCAATGCTCCGTACATCGATGCGATCGAGGCCGGCTGGTTCACCAGTGCCAACAGTCCCGGCTTCGACTTCGACGGCGCCCATCCCAACAGCGCCGGCCACGCCTACATCGCCAGCAGGTTCCTGGAATCCTGGGCCACCCTGACCCGCTAGGCCCGGGCGCGCGCTGCGCCACAAGTTCTACGAGCCTGTGAAGTCCGCGGCTGTGGGGTCAGGGCTGTCCCGCCAGTGCGGCTTCCTGGTCGACACCCGCACTCCCGGCTGGCTGCGGCGGGATGAGGCCGGGGCCGGGTTCGCCAAGGGCGTCGGTTACGGTCACCATTAGTGGAGCCGCAACGAGGGGAAGTGGGACCGCCATGATGCCCTGGCGGCCGGAAATCTCCAGCACACCAGCGTCGATGATGACGCGGACTTCGGATTCCGCGGCAACCGGGAAGAACACGTCCGTGAAGTCCGCATTCCCGGCTGCTGACACCTCCAGCCCCTCCCCGTCATGCCGGAGCGTTGCCAGGGGCCCGTCCGCGGTGGCCAGGCTGATGACCGTCCCGGCGGCGACGACGCAGCGCAGGTCCGCGCCGCCGTCGAGCACTGACTCAAAGCGGCCGTCCAGCTGCTCCAGCCGCGCGGGTTGCGTGTACTTGGCGAGGTCAGCGTGCGGGGTTGCAATCAGGGTGTCCCCATCCAGGGTGAGGGTGTGCGGAACGCTGAGCGCGCTGGCCCACTGCCCCTCGGGGCTGATGACGCCGCGGACCCAGAAGATCAGCGACGGTGCGCCGTCCTTGTCCCGGAAGAACGAGGGGGCGTAGTAGCTCTTGCCGTAAGTGAGCTGTCCCCACGAGCGCGCGGTGAACCGGCCGTCGGAGTAAGTGCCCACGCCGTAGGCCACGTAGTGCAGGACGTCATCTTCCCAGATGGAGGTGACCAGGACGTGCGAGCCGTCGATCTCGAACAGCTGCGGGCATTCCCACATGGTCCCGGTCCATACAGGCGCCGTCTCCGTGCCGGAGCGCTGGGCCGCGATCCCGTCCAGGGTCCACTGTGCCAGGTCCTGTGAACTGTAGGACACTGCGGCGGCCGTGCCACCTTCCAGCCCGGCGCCGACGAACATCCGCCACTGGCCGCCATCGCGGAACACGAATGGATCCCGATAGGCCACCACGCCCAGGTCCGGCGCGGTCATCAGCTTGCCGCCTTTGGTCCAGCTGCTCCAGGAGTCGTCGTCCGGCGTGGCCGTCCTGACCGTTCCGATGCCGATGTCCGGCTCGGTCACGGAGGTGTAGAACATGGTTGCGGCGCCGTCGGTGTCCGTCACGATGGAACCCGACCAGACGCCGTCGTCCCCGTCACCAGGGGCGACGGCGATGCCCTGCTCCGTCCACGCGATCATGTCCGGGGAAGTGGAATGTCCCCAGTGGCAGTTGGACGCCCATGTGGTGCGGCCGGGGACGTACTGGTAGAAGAGGTGGTACTGGCCGTCCTTCCACGTGACGCCCAGGGGATCGTTGATCCACCCCTCGGCGGCGGTGAAGTGGAAGGCGGGCCGCAGTTCTTGCGCGTTCATGCTGATCCTCGTTGTGGTGGGTGAATTGGTCAGGAGGCCGGGACGCTGTTGGCGGCGTGGAACCGTTGCCGGATGTCCCGCGCTTGTTCGGCGTTGGCCTTCTCCCACTGGTCGATTTCCGCCTGGCGCTCCCTCCGGACTGCATCGCGCGCCTCCGTGAACTTCCGCATCCGCTCGGCGGAGGCATCCCGTGCCGCCTGCTGGGCGGGGGTCAGGTCCGGGAGCGGGAGCTCTTCCACCTGGTCGCGGGGGCGCAGGGGCAGGCGGTCCTGGACGGCGTCGATGTCCAGGACGGGGGAGGGGAGAGTCTGGTACCAGTAGGCGGTGGAGGACCAGTCGTCGGAGAGATGGTTGGCGTGGCCGTGCTCGAACGTGACCTTGATGCGCTTCTGGAAGCGGATGGGATCGGTCATGTGGAAGCGGTAGCTGTGGTGGAAGCCGGGCACATTTTCCTCGTGGACCATGGTGCCGTTCATCAGGAACGCGTTGTGCTGCATGCCCCAGGCGTGGCCGAAGTAGTCTTCCATGCCGGTTCCGTGCAGGCTGGGAGGCCAGGTGTCATCGTCGATGAAGATCATGTCATCGCCTTCGCCCCACCAGGAGCCCTGGAAGTGGCGGACGGCCAGGTTGCAGCCGACATAATGGCCTCGTCCCTCGGTTTCGAGGACCACGTAGTTGTCCTCGCCCGTGAGGTTGGGGATGGCCACTTCGATGCTGTTGGTCTGCAGGTCAGGGCCCCAGCCGGCGTTGGGCTTCTGGCGCCGCCAGTGCGCGTGGAAGTAGGCGGTGTCCTCGGGCAGCGGCTCGGTGTAGAGCTCGTAGTCAATGTAGAAGTACTGCAGGTAGGGGATATCGTTCTGGTTCTCCACCACAATCCGTGCCCGTGAGTTGAACGGCATCTCGAAGTAGCTGTTGAACGCTGCGCTGCCACCGAAGGTGTTCAGTTCCGGCTCCTTGGCCGAGACGGAGAGCGGCAGGGAATCGTAGGAGCCGGACAGGGAATTCAGCAGGCCGAAGAAGTCGCCCAGGGGTGCGATGACGCTCGGGGTCTCCTGGTCATCCCAGTACATTTTCAGCACGATCTTCCGGTAGTAGTCCGGGTCCACCACCTCCCAGCTGACGCCCAGGGCGTTGTGGATTTCCAGCATCGGCACACCCACCAGTTCCGGTGAGATCTGGCCGGGCCCGGGCTGGATCCGGCAGGACTGGGTCATCCAGATGTGGGTGATGGCGCCGGGGCCTTCGAGGTCTGCCAGGACCCGTTCCTCGCCGGGCATGATGATCCAGTTGTCCCGGTTGCGGCCGGTCTGGTCCCAGCTGGAGGCGCGGGCCGTGCGGGCGGTGGAGAGCTTGGTCAGGCTGGAGAGCAGGCCGGAGCGCGTTGATGTAGCCAAGATGGTGCCTTTCTCAAAGTATTGGTGTTTAGCCCTTGACAGCGGACTGGGTCAGGCTGGCGATGATCCAGCGCTGGGCCACAAGGAAGACGATCAGTGCCGGTGCGATGGCGATGGTGGTGGCCGCCATCACTTGGGCCACGTTGCCGGCACCGTACGGGCCGAGCATCAGGACCAGGGCCAGCGGGAGGGTGGCGGTGTCCGTGCTGTTGAGGAAGATGGACGGGGCGAAGTACGCGTTCCAACTGCCCAGGAACGTGATGACGCCCAGGGTGCTGACCGCGTTCTTGGCCAGCGGCAGCGCGATCAGCCGGTACGTTTGCCAGGCCGTGGCGCCGTCCATGCGGGCGGCGTCGATGATTTCCTGCGGCAGGCCCAGGAAGAACTGCCGCAGCAGGAACACTCCCAGGGCCCCGGTGATGCCGGGCAGGATCAGGCTGAGGGGGTTGTCCAGCAGTCCGAAGGTCCGCATGAGCAGGAACAGCGGGATGATTGTCACCTGTGCCGGCACCATCAGCGAGGACAGCAGTCCCACGAAGATGGAGTTGCGGCCGGGGAACTGCAGCTTGGCGAACGCGTAGCCGGCCATGGGCGCGGTGATGATCATGCCCACGCTGACCGCGATGGCGATCACCGCGCTGTTGAACATATTCCGCAGGATGGGGACCGGCCCGCTGACGGCGCCGGCGTAGTTGCCCCAGTCCCATTCGGTGGGCAGCCACTGCGGCGGCAGGTCGTAGGCGTGGCTGGCGTCCCGCAGCGAGGTGGTGAACATCCAGAGGAACGGGGCCACCATGCCAATGGCGCCCAGGACAAGCAGCCCGACCGAAATGGACTTCCCGACGCCGGCGCGCCGCCGCCGTCGTACATCCTGTCCTTGGACAGTGCGGGAGGGGAGGACGGCGTTACTCATTGTTCACCCATGACTTCCGAAGGCGGAACTGCACCATAGTCACCAGCATGATGATGAGGAACAGCGTGACAGCGATGGCAGAGGCATAGCCCATGTCGAACTTGTTGAATGCCACCTCGGCGATGTACATCACCACACTGCGGCTGGCGTCACCCGGGCCGCCGCGGGTGAGCACAATGATCGATTCGTAGATCTGGAACGCACCGATGATGGTGATGGTGATGTTGAAGAAGGTCGCCTGGCTGATCATCGGCAGGATGATGCGGTGAAAGACCTGCCACTCGCTGGCCCCGTCCATCCTCGCGGCCTCCATCATGTCCTTGGGCACTTCCTGCAGGGCGGCGACGAAGATCAGCATGGCGAACCCAACATTCCGCCAGGTGTCCACGATGATCACCGAGACCTTGGAGAACTCGGAGCTGTTAAGCCAGTCGATCCGCTCCCCGCCCATGGCAGTGAGGTAGTAGTTCAGGATCCCCGTGTCCTTCTGGAAGAGCGCCTGCCAGATGATGGACACGTACACCAGCGCCACCAGGTACGGGAAGAAGTACGCCGAGCGGAACACGTACGTAAGGGCCCGGGGGAGCCGCTGGTTGATCAGCACGGCGAACAGTAGCGCGAAGCCGTTGATGAGGACGACGGCGGCCGTGACGTACACGAGCGTGTTGCCGTAGGTGGTGGCCAGGCGTTCGTCCCGGAACATCCGGATGTAGTTGTCGAGGCCGATGAACTTCGGTGCGGTGAGGATGTTGTACTTGGTGAGGCTCAGGTACAGGGCCGCGATGAGGGGGCCCAGGACGAAGACCAGGAACCCGATGACCGTGGGTGCCGTGAACAGGTAGCCTGTGAGGGCTTCCCGGCGGCGGGCGGTGCTTTGGGGCCCGGGGCGGCCCCCGCGCCCGGAGGCGGGCGCGGGCGGCACCGCGGTTTTTGGGGCGGTCATTGTCATTGCTGCAACGCCTCCTCTACATCCTTTTGCGCCTTCTCCAGTGATGCGCCGATGTCCTGGCCGGACATAATCTCGTCCATGGCCCGCATGAACGCCGGGTCCAGTACGTTGTAGGCGCGCGGTGCGGCCACGGGCTTGGCGTAGGAGAGGGAGTTGTAGAACTCTTCCGCATGCTCGGGCGAAGCCAGGAACTCCGGCGATGAGGCGGCCGTCTTGGTTGACGGAACGGCTGCACCGGCGTCAGCCCATTTCTTCTGGGTCTGCTGGTCGGTGAGCATCTTGATGAACTCCCAGGAAAGTTCCTGGTTTTTGGACGACTTGGAGACGGCGAAGGCGCCGGCGCCGAAGACCGTGGACTTGGTGGTTCCCTTGGGCCAGGGGAGGATGTCGTAGTCGCTGAAGCCGGCCTTTTCGAAGCCTCCCGTGACGAAGTGCCCGGCGCCTGTCATGGCTGCCTTTCCTGCCGGGAACAGCTGGTAGGGGTCCGAGCCCTTGGGCTGGGGGGAGACGCCATACTTGGTGACCAGGTCGCGGACCCAGCTAACTGTTTCCTTCACCTTGTCATCGGTGAGCTGGGCAGTCTTTAGGTCATCGCTCATCACGGAGGTGCCATTGGAGTACAGCCAGGGGGTGATGCCGAAGGAGTAGTACGGCATGGCGAACCCGTACACCTTGTCGGCACCGGAACCGGTGGTCAGCTTTTTGGAAATCTCAAGGAACTCATCCCAGGTCCAGTCGTCACTGGGACGTTCGATGCCGGCGGCTTTGAACATCTTGGTGTTGTAGTAAATGACCATGGTGTTGAACGTGTTGGGCATGAGGTAGGTAGACCCGTCCTTGCTGAAGCCTTCCAGCAGTTTGGGATCAATATCATCGCGGAGGGCCTTGGCCTCCGGATCGTTCTTGAGGAAGCCGTCCAGGGGAGTGAAGAGGTCGTTGGCCAGGCCCAGTTCCACACCTTCGGTGGCGATATTGATAACGTCCGGTGCCTGGCCCGCGGCCGCCTGGGTGACCAGCTTGTTGACGTATTCGGTCCAGGTGGTGATGGGGGTGAAGTTGTTGTTCACCGTGACGTTCGGGTATTTCTCCTTGAAGCGTTCCGCCACGCTGTCGTAGACGGCTTTGTCGCCGGGGTCGCCCCAGTTGGAGACGGTGATGGTGGTGGTGATGTCCTTGGACGGTGCCGCATAAGGGCCGTCGGCTGCCGGGGCTGTTGTTTGTGCTCCGCCCCCGCAAGCGGTGAGGGCCAGCGCTGCGGCGGTGGCCGCCGCAGCGAGGGTGGTGCGGACTGTGTTTCTCATGGAATGCTCCTTTGCATGCTGCGCCGGGGAGGTGCTTGATGGGATGCGGTTGGGGTACATGTTGCTGCTAGCTGGTGGTGCCCGTGGAAAGCCGGAACTCGATCCGGGACTCGAGCCGGAGGACCTGCGGGGGAGCGGAGGGCTTATCCAGACGCCGCAAGAGTAAGCTCACCGCGCTTTCGCCCAGCTGGAACGCTGGCTGGCGGACGGTGGTGATCTGGGGCTGGAACAGGTCCGAGTAGGTGAACCCGTCGAACGTGGCGAAGGCGATGTCTCCAGGCACCCGTAGGCCCTCCCTCTGGACTGCCCGGAGCGCACCCGCCGCCAGCAGCGTGCTGCAGGCGAGGATCGCCGTCGGACGTTCTGCCGGGTCTGCCAGCAATGGGCGGACCCGGTCGAACGAGGCTGCCGCAGTGGCCGTGCCCTCGCAGAGCAGGGCGTCCTGTGCGTCCAGTCCCTGCGCCTGCATGGCGGTGAGGAAGCCGTCATAACGCTCGCGGAGGGAGGAAACCCGCAGGTCGCCCGACACCAGCAGTATCCGCCGGTGCCCTTGGGCGGTCAGGTGTTCAACCAGGGACTTCATGGCGGCGTGGTTGTTGACGCCCACTTGGTCCACGGTGTCCTGCCCGTCCAGATCTGCCAGCCGGTCCAGCAGGACCAAGGGCTTTTGCTCCTCGCGGATCCGCTGCAGCAGGCCGGCATGTGAACCTGCTGCGCGGGCGAGGATGAGACCGTCGACCCGCCGGTCCAGGAGGGCTTCCACTGCCGAGTTTTCCCGTGCGGGGTCTTCCGCCGAGTTGGCCAGGAGCAGGGAGAGTCCGTTCTGTGCTGCGGCCTCCTCGACGCCGTGCACCATGTCCGCGAACGCCGGTTCGCCCGCGTCGGAAACCACCAGGCCGATGGAATCCGTTCGTGCGCGGCGCATGGACCTGGCCAGAACGTCCCGGCGGTAGCCGGTGGCCTTCACGGCGTGCATAACGCGCTCTTTGGTCTCGGGCTCGACGTGCCGGGTTTCGTTGAGGACATGCGAAACAGTGGACGTCGAAACGCCGGCAAGAGATGCGACATCAATGATGGTTGCCACTGCTCCTCCTTAGCGAAACGATTGCGCGAACGTTTCGATGGTAGGCGCAAACGTTTCGATGTGCAATGGATCACGTGAAAGTTCTTGTCCGCCGGCTTGTGCGGCGGCGCGGCGCCGCCTAGGCGGGCGTTGGTGCTCCGGTGGAGGCGCGATATTCGATGGTGGGCGCCAGTCGCACCGTGGAGGGCTCTCGCGACTTGTCCGCGATGCGCTTGGCGAGGAGCTCGGCAGCCGTGGCTCCAACCTGGAAGGCCGGCTGACGGACGGTGGTGAGCTGGGGTTCGAATAGATCCGCGTAGGCGAAGCCGTCGAAAGTGGCGAAGGCAATGTCGTCCGGCATTCGGAGGCCGCGCTGCTGTACCTGCCTAAGGGCAGCGGCCGCGAGGACTGTGCTGCAGGCGATGACTGCTGTTGGTGGCTTCACGGCGGCCAGGGCTTTGCTGATGCCGGCCTCAATCTTCTGTTGGTCCTCGGCTACCACGGTTAGTTGCTTCCCGGCGGGGGTCCCGGCTGCCTCCATGGCTTCGATAAAGGCCTCGTGCCGTTCCTGCAGGGTAGCCACGCGGACGTCCCCAACGACCAGGAGGATCCGTTCGTGGCCCTGGCTCGTGAGGTGCTGCACCAGTTCGTTGATGGGTTCCCGGTTCTCCACGCCCACTTGGTCGTAGGGTTCGTCGAAGAGCCGGTCCATCAGGACCAGGGGAGTGTCCTGGTCCTGAAATTCGGCAAGGGCTCCTGGGCCGGAGCCGGCTGCGCGGGCCAGGATGATGCCGTCCACCCGGCGCTCCAGGAGGGCCTGGACGGCGCGGGCCTCACGCTGCGGGTCCTCCGCGGAGTTGGCCAGCAACAAGGTGACGCCCTGGCGTGCTGCTTCTTCTTCGACACCGCGGATCATTTCGGCGAAAGCCGGCTCGCCGCCGTCGGACACTATCAGGCCGATGCTGTCAGTCCGTGAGCGCCGCATGGCCCGGGCCAGTGCGTCCTGCCTGTAGGACGTTTCCTCGATGGCCTTGAGGACCTTCTGCCGCGTTTCGTCATTGACATGCCGGGTGCCGTTGAGGACGTGCGAGACGGTGGAGATGGATACGCCCGCAAGCTTGGCAACTTTTACCATCGTCGTCATCGTCGCCGTCCTCGGAGAATCGTTTGCGCGAACGTTTCGCGCCGCCTCCGCCAGTTTACAGATAGGCCACAGTGCGATGGTTGGCAACTGCATTTCAAATGCTGTGGCATCCTGCGTTTCCTGACGGCCCAACCGAGGACCAAACCAGTCTCTATCCGATATGTGGGGGCCGATGGCTTTTTTGCGAATCGACGCTGATCCGCTGGCCTCCGCCATCGGCCCCTGGTCTGTATGGAATGTGGAAGCGCTTGGCGGCGCCGTTGCGTGACGCCGCCAAGCGGTTGAGACCATCGGTTTTATCCGACGTAGGCCCGGGGTAACTGGGACCCAGATTCCCAGGTGCATCTCGTGCGCTCCGTGCCTTCATGCATCACTGTGGAGGCCCTCGCTCAACAACAGCGCCACTTACCGTCAAGAATTGATCAAGACTCACGAAAATTTGTGGCGCTCCGTCTTTTTTCTGCAGCCCGGGCGAGTGCCGTAACCTTGTAGCGATTACCGGTCTCACAAAAAGGGTCAGAACCTTGGCAAACACTGCTTCGCAGGCGCCCACGCTCGGCACGCTCGAAAACATCGGCTGGACCAGCCTGTCCATCGGCATCGCCGCCGTGCTGCTTCCGGCGATCGGCCTGAAGGCCCTGTCGAAGGCCGTCTTCCCCAAGGCCTTCAAGCCGGCGCCGGCCGAGGAACGCCACTACCTCATCCAGTAACGTCACCGGTGTGGCCGCGTGCCGCCGTCGTACGCGTCCGGCAGCCGGTGTCACCTGGCCTTGACGTTGAAGTAGCGGATGACCCCGTTCCAGCCTGTCTCGGCGGCCAGGACGTTGTTGCTCCACACCACCGGCTGGTTGTTGTACCAAAGCGGCAACGCGGGCAGCTCCCTGAAGAGGACTTCCTGCGCCTGGTTGAACTTGGCGTTGGCCTGTGCCGGGTCGGTTGACCGGAGGCCTTCCTCCAGGAGCTGGTCAAACTCGGGGTACGAAAACTTCTCGAGGTTGGCAGATGCCCCCGTGCTCCACTCGAGGCCCAGGAAGTTGTACAGCGAGGGGTAGTCGCCCTGCCAGGCGGTGCTCGTCAGGCCGGGGAGCGACTGTGACAGGCGCAGGTCCAGAAGATCCGCGAATCTGGGAAGTGCATTGACCTCGGTCCTGATGCCCAGGTGGTTCTCCACACCCTTGGCGACGGCATCGACCCACTCCTTGTTGCCGCCGTCGGTGTTCGTGGTGAAACTGAGTGGTTTCGTGGCGTCGTACGGCTTCAGCGCTTCTGCCTGCGCCCAGAGCTTTTGGGCCTTCTCGGCGTCGAACTTCAGGACGTCGTTACCTGGAATGGAGTCCGAGTAGCCGTCGAGCACCGGCGACGTGAACTCCGTGGCCGGCGTGCGGGTGCCGTTGAAAACCACCCTCGTGATCTCTTCCCGGTTGACGGCGTGGGATAGCGACTGGCGGCGCAGCCTCCCTGCTTCGCCCTGGAAGTTCGCGTTGTAGGGCGGAATGACCAGGGCTGCGTTCACGGCCACCGCTTTGGCGGCATTCCGGTTTTGGAAGTCGCTCTTGTAGGTCTTGAGTGCGTTGGCGGGAAGGATGTCACTGATGTCCAGGTTGTCTGCCTGCAGGTCCGTGTAGGCGGGGCCGGGGTCGGTGTAGAACTTGAAGGTTACCCCGCCGTTCTGCGCGGCGCGGGGGCCGCTGTAATCGGGGTTTTTGACCAGGGAGATGGACTGGTCATGCACCCAGGCTCCCTCCTTCTCCATGGCGTACGGGCCGTTGCCCACCGGGTTTTCCCCGAACTTCTTCGGGTCCGTGAGCGCCTGGGATGGCAGCGGGTAGAAAGCGGAGTAGCCCAACCGCAGCGACCAGTCAGCCTCGGGACGGACCAGCTTGACCGTGAGGGTTTCGTCATCTTTGACCCTCAACCCTGACATGGTCTGCGCCGTCGGGGCGGGGGAGGAGGTGGTGGTGCCGTCCGGGGCTGTGGTTTCGTTGACGGCGCCGACGTCGGCATAGCCTTCGATGGATGAGAAGAATGAGCCGTTGTTTTGGAGGTTCGTGCTGAGCGCCGCGAAGTTCCAGGAATCGACGAAGGTCCGGGCTGTGATGGCCTCACCGTTGGTGAACTTGGCGCCGGGCTTGATCCTGATGGTCCAGTTCTGCGAGTCCGCGGTTTCGATGGACTCTGCCAGCGCATTGACGGGTTTGCCATTTGAGTCGTAGGCACGCAGGCCCTCGAACAATAGCTCGACCACGCGCAGGCCGCCTGATTCATTGGTGGCCCCGGGCAGCAGCGGGTGTTGCGGTTCACTGCCATACGCGGTGATGACCTTGGCGGGGTTGCTTCCCGTTGGCTCGCCACCGCCTTTGACGCCCGTAGTGCCATCGCATCCGGCCACGACCAAGGCGGCAGTAATGGCAATGGTGACTCGGACTTTGGCAGCGCGCGAAAAACGCATTCCGCCTCCTACCAGTCGATGGGCCCGTCCGCTGTTCGGCAACGGCGCCGGCAACGGCGCGTAAAGGGCTTTCAACCTATGACTGGGCGGGATGCTGCCCTAGGGCCAAAAGGCCCGCGGGTACCCCCTTCTTTGGTGGTGCTTGTTGCGGAGGAGTTCCAGCGCGACAGGGGTGTGATTCAGGCCGTGGCATCCAGGGGAGAAGGGGTACCCCTGTACAAGCGCATTCTGGTAATTCCCGCCCCCGTATGACCGACGCAGTCGCCGGTGCCAACTTCATTGTCGGTGGCCCCTTCTCAGGCGGAGCGGAAGCGGCCTCCTTCTACTGTCGCTCCCTGTCGCGTCGTACCAGGGAGAGTTGACTATCCGCCTGGCCATGCAGACCACGGCCAAACCAGCTCCTGACACCATGATGAAGGGAGCGGCCCCTGACCAGCTCTTCCCCTGCAACCACGGCGGCATTGGAGGAATCCGTCATAGGCCGGCGGCGAAACCGCATCAGGCCTGAAACCAAAGACCGGGTTATGGGCGGTAGGGCCGAAATCGTTATGCCATTCCGGCCGCGCGTCCTGGAGCTTCGAGCCTCTGGCCGGGATGAAGGCAGTTCACCCAGGGCCACCCGCAGGATTTCAACTTCCAGTCCGCACAGGAGGGGCACGTCATGGATAAACGCATCCAACTCCAGAAGATCCGCGTTTCCTCCGCAGGACCGGTACCGGCGCCATAGGTCTTCCACAGAAAATTCGCCTGAGTCGATCAAGAAGGTTGCTCTTGGACGAGGATCGGCATACATGATCTTGGCCTTCCGGACGGGGCTAGCCGTAGAACTTGTTTTTGACCACGCTGATACGTGAAGCCTGAGGAATTTTAGCGAGGCGGGCGGCCCAACGTGGGCCACCCGCCTCGTTCAGCAGCTGGAAGATCAAGGCCAGCCGCCGGTTTATGGGTTACAGGCCGAGCAGTCGGTTCAGCAGGGTGGCAAGACTGTTCAGGCTGATTCCGCCGTCCAACAGGCCGGCAACCGAGCACAGCAGGTTGCCGAGCAGGTTACCCGCGCCGGACTGTGCAGTGATATTCAGAACGACTTGGTTCAGGTCTACGACCAGGCCCAGGACATCCAGGTGCAACGGCCCAAGCACCAGGCTGAGAATGTCACACGTTCCGGTGGGCGTCGTTGTTGCGGACAGCACCGTCGTCGTGAGCGACTGGCTGATCTGCGTTGTGGCGCCACTGACGGATGTGAAGGTACCGGACAGCAAACCCGTGACTGCCAGTTGGCCGTTCTGGGTGGTAAAGCCAGTCGGGGTGAAGGTGCCGACAAACCTGCCGACACCGGCGATGGTCTGGTCAATATTAGCCACGCCGACTAGCTGCTGAGAGGCTTGCGTCGCGGCTGCAGGTGCAGTCGGCGTCACTGCCGAGGCAGGTGCTGCGACTCCCAGGAACATGGCCCCGGAGAGGGCGACTGTGGTTACGGAAGCTAAAGCTCGTGTTCGCATTTTAGGTGTTCCTTTCAGCGCCACCTTGGCGCATGAACCCCCGGATGCCCCACCCCCATGCGGAAACCCCGGCGGGAACTGTTTGATTTGTCAGGTCTTAAGACCCTTGCGGGCCCCTGTGCGGTGATGTAAATCACTTTCCTTACATCTCAAAAATATTAGTAAGCATACTGAGCAGTCAACCCTTTCCGAGTGTAAAGGCTCACTTTAAGAGAGTTGAGGTAGCTGGGTGCCCTTAAGTGCTCGTTCAGTCCCCTGCCCCCGGATGCCAGGCCTGCCATTAATCGGGGTGCTACTGCGTTCCCAGCTGCTCACGCCACGCTGGAGCGGGCAAGTTTATCCTCAGTCCAAGAGTCGATCCGCGGCTCGGATCAACCTGGCCGGACGCAGCGTATTCATACGCTAACGCCCGCTAATAGCTGAAGAGCCACCACAAGCCCCACTGAAGATCGGGTTCACGCCTCACATCCCACCCTCGACAGACCACTTCTCGAAGGGGGCAAAATTTGGGTGCCATAGTCTTCGGGTCGATGATTCTGATGGTTGGCATCGGTGCACTTCAAGGAGATAAAGGCGGAACAAGTGTCCTGCTGTCGACCATCCTGGCCCTACTCGTGAACATGTCGGTGCGCCATTTTCCATTCACCTACGGCGGTGGATCTGCGTTTGCATTCATGGGCGGCTCACCGTTTACCAGGGTCGGGCTATATCCCAAATGTCAGTTCCCCCGCAGCCTAAAGCGGTCGACATGCAGCATACGTTGCCACTATTCATCGCCGCCGTTCACAAGGGAAGTTCCCTGCGCGAGCCGGGAGGTTCGCGTAGGGAACTTCTGCATTCTTTTGCCGGAGGCCCGGATTTGTTAGCTCCGGTACACCTTGCCCGCGGCGAACGCGTTGGCCATCATGCGGGAGTTGGCACCGAGAAGGTCCCCAGCCTGCTGCAGGCCGCGGATTTCGTCCTCGCTGTACGGCACCGCAATGGGGGCTGCCAGGGGTTCGCTCCACCCCTCAGCTGTTGTGGCAGCCTGGGCGGGGGCAGCGAGCATGCCCGCCGAAATATAGGCTGCGGCAGCGGCTGCGACGGCGAGGGGCAGCTTCCCCTGTCGTGCTCCATCAGACCGTTTGGTTTCTGCGGACACTGGCTGGGTATTGTGCCCGGTGGTGCGATGGTGTCCTTTAAGCGTGAACAACGTACTGCTCCTTTCATGCGATGCCGCCCACGGGGACGGCTGGTTTTCCTGAGCGTTTTCGTTCAGGCGTTCGCCGGTTTGGCGAAGAATGTGCCGATTGGCAGGTGGTTGCGGTCCTGCGGAAAGCGGCGGTCACTTCCGGCAGTCAGGCCAGAGGTCTTCCGCCCAGTTCCTGCGCTCCGGAGCTGATGCGGGCTGCCAGCAGGGCCGTTGGCGGAAGATTTCCGGCCCACCTTCAACCCGGCCCGGTAATGGTTGGTGATGGACGCGATGTGGGGCTTCTATCCGCTTCATGATCAGGCTCTCCTTTGGATGCCCGGCCTACACAGGGGGGCTGCTGGGTCTCGGTGCTTTGATGACTCAAGAATCCCGCCGGGGGCTTAATTGATCCTTAATCCCTGGGAGCCGACTACTGTTCGTACTCCTTTAGGCTCGATGCCCACGAATTTCGGACGGGCGATAAATGGGGCTACCCAATTCGTGGCTGCAAGGTGGAACACGGTTGTCCGGCGGGGCATCATGAGAAAAGCGACAGAGTGTTGGCGCCTGGTACAGATGCCTCTTTTGGTCTGACACGGGCGCCCAGCCGGTGAGAGGTGCTGTCCGATGGGGTTGCTGTGGATACGAGCCCTGGGTCCGCTGGAAATCATCGCGGACGGATCTCCTGTCGCCCTTGCTGCCCGTCAGCAGCGGATTGTCCTGGAGTGTCTCGCACTGAGGGCAAATTGCCTTGTGACATCCGACTTCCTGGCCGAGGCTGTGTGGGCGAATACCGCGCCCGCGAAACCGGCCGCGCAGTTACAGGTATACGTCGCTAATCTAAGGCGCCTGTTGGAGCCCGGCCGGCCCAAAGGGGGTCCGTCCCGGCGCATAGTGAGCCGCCCTGGCGGTTACGTGCTGAAGGTGGAGGAGGATGAGCTGGATCTGCTGAGGTTCCGAGCCTTCGTGGAAGCAGGTGGCCTTTCGGTGGAAGCAGGTGATTTGCCTGGAGGGGCCGATAATCTGCGTCAGGCAATAAGGCTGTTCCGGGCGCCAGCCTTTCCTGATCTCGTCGACCTCGAACTGCTGCGGGCGGATCTGGATGAGCTGGAAGAACAGCGGTTGGACGCTTATCAGGACCTGATTGATGTGGAGCTCGCGCTTGGCCGGCATGACGAGTTGGTGGCCGAGCTGCAGCTGTTGGTGACCCAGCAGCCATACCGGGAACGGCTGTGGGCCTCGCTCGTGTTGGCCCTGTACCGCTCTGACCGACAGGGGGAGGCGTTGGCAGCCTGTCGCAGGGCCCGCCGCGTGTTCCTGGATGATTTAGGCATTGACCCCGGTCCACACCTGAAAAAGCTCGAACGGGCGGTGCTGCAACAGGACCCTTCGCTTGCAGCCCCCGTCGCTGATGGGCACCGCAGGACAAAGCATCGGCTGGACAATCTTCCAGCCGAGCTGACGCCGCTTATAGGGCGCGACGCTGAATTGGACGCGCTGCGCTCCCTGTACGAGGTTGAAGCCTGCAGACTGGTAACCATAACCGGACCGGGAGGGACCGGTAAGACTCGTCTGGCATTGGCTGCAGCGAAGCACATGGGCCCTAAGATGGCCGACGGTGTCTGTTGGGTCAGTCTTGCGCCCTTAACGCAGGCCCAGCAAGTTCCCGCCGCGATAGCCGCAGCACTTGGATTGGAAGAGTGGGCAGGTTCTGATCCAATGCAGGCCTCGAGGCGTTTCCTGCGCTCTCATCGAATACTGATGGCAATGGACAATTTCGAACACCTGGAGGAGGCATGGCCGACTGTCCAAGACTTGCTTACTGCCGCGCCTGGCCTGCGCCTTCTGGCCACCAGCCGGCGGCCTCTTGGACTTCGTGCCGAATACGAATATGAGCTCGCGCCGCTTGCCCTGCCTCCGTTGGACCCTCCGCTTCCACTGCACGAGCTGGAGAAAGTGCCAGCCGTGCAACTCTTCGCGACACGTGCCCGTGCGGTCCGTCCTCTTTTCCGGCTCGGCAGCAACAATGCCATGGTTGTAGCCCGGATATCCCGCCTCGTGGATGGTCTCCCATTGGCGATCGAACTGGCCGCAGCGCAATTGCGGTACCGCGACGAGCAGACGCTGCTGGCCGATTTGGAGGTCAGTCTTACTGCGCTTCCCGCTGCATTCCGCGATCTTCCACAGCGCCAGCGGACCCTCGCCGCGACCATTGACTGGAGCTACCAGCTTCTTGATGAGTCAGCGCGGCAGCTTTTCACCCAGCTCGGAGTCTTCGCCGGTGATCCTACAGTGAAAGCAGTTGACAGCATCTGCAGATCAGCCGGGGAAGGAGAGGCAGCAACCGCCGATTTACTGGCAGTACTCGAGCATCACAGCCTTCTCCGTCGATACACCGATTCCGCCGGAGAACGCCGCGTGTCGATGCTTCATTCGATCCGGGAGTTCGCACGCGACCGACTCACATTAGACGGCGGGTCACGGGTAATTCAATATCGTCATGCCGAGTTCTTCCTCGCCGTGGCTGAGGCTGCCAGCCCGCAACTCTGGGGGCAAGACCAAGCCGAGACTTTCCAGCTGCTCCACGCGGATGCCCCCGATCTCCGCGCTGCCTTGGCCTGGGCTGCAGGACCTTACGGTTCCTCGAACCTGGCGCTGCGGCTCGTCGGACACTTGTGGCGCTACTGGGAACTCACGGGAGATGTAGCCGTTGAGTGCGAGATCGCTCTAAACCTAGTAAACAATGCCCCGGATGCTCCGGCCGCGCTCCAAGGTCCCGCACTTAGTGGGACCGCCACCCTTTGTTGGTTGCTCGGCCGTCACGACGAAGCCGCGGACCTCCACGAACGGTCCCGCCAGGCATTCTTGGCCGCGGGAAACAGCCAAGGTGTCGCGTGGGCGACCATGTGCCTGGCGACGCAGGCCGCTGAGCAGGACGATGCAGTTACCGCTCGTCACCTTGCGGAAGAAGCACTCTCCCTCCCGGAGGCCAGCCCCCACACGCGCGTCGCCTGTCTCATCACCTTGAGTCTGCTTGCGTTCTACTCAGGCGACCTCGCCCGCTCCTTGGACCTTTGCCGGGAGTGCGTGGAACTTGCCCGCCCGCTCGGTGATAACGCCCTCCTCGCGAATACCTTGTTGAATCTGGCGGACGGCATGCAGAAGGCCGGTAACTATGACGAAGCGGAAGGTCTTCTGTATGAGGCAACCGAACGGGCACTTGAACTCGGTGGCCAAGGCCACCTCGTAGCTTTCGTCGAGTCCCTGGCGGCAGTGAACCTTGAACAACGCCGGACCGGGCAGGCCATCCGCCTGTTGGCGGCCGCGGATGCGCACCGCACAGAATTCGCGGTTCCCCTTTTTGCAGCCGAGCAACGACGTATCGAATCGCTTATCACCAAGGCGCGCTCCGAAGCAGGACCGGTCACTTTTGGTCTCGAATGGGCGGCCGGGCAAGCACTGACCCTCCGGCAGATCCTTCGTGAGGTCCTGCACAACAAGCAAGAAAGAAAACCGGAGACACGGGCAGATCAGTCGGTACCTGCGGCAGGTTCCCGCAATGCGGCACCATGGAGTTGAGGCCCGGGCAAAGTCATGCCGCCGTCCTGCCAACTTTTTTGCCCAGCCCTCTTCACTGGGCCGGGCCGGGCTATTAAAGTGGTGTGCGTCATAGTCCGGATGGGCGCCGGGGGGCGTCCGGGAAGGGGGAGTGCATCACCACTGACCATTGCCAGAAGACAAATGACCACTACGTTGAAAGCCCCTCCTAGGAGGGGCTTTCCCTTTGCCTTTATACCGATAGGGCGCGCGTAGCCCCCCTCTATTTCCAAGGTACCTCGCCGCGGGGGCCTTGCCGCAAGGCCCCCGGTTCCCCGCATACTTGCAGGCGGAAACGGAACGAAGCGGGGGCGCACATGCATGACGTGGTGATCGTGGGGAGCGGGCCCACCGGCTTGATGCTCGCCGGGGAGCTGAAGCTGGCGGGGGTGGACGCCGCGGTGCTCGAACGGCGGGACACCCAGGACCTGGCGGGCTCGCGCGGCGGCGGAATCCACTCCCGCACCATCGAACTGCTGGACCAGCGCGGCATCGCCGGCCGGTTCCTCGCCGAGGGGAAAACCGTGCAGACCGCCACGTTCGGCAGCACGCAGCTTGACCTGTCCGGGCTGCCCACGCGCCACCCGTACACGCTGGCGCTGTTCCAGAACCACATCGAGCGGCTGCTGCTGGAATGGGTGGAGGAGCTGGGCGTGCGCATCAGCCGCGGCGCGGAGGTCACGGGGGTTGCAGCGGACGACGACGGCGTGGATGTCCAGCGTGCGTCCGGCGGCCCCGTGCGCGGCCGCTACGTTGTGGGCGCCGACGGCGGGCGCAGTGAAGTCCGGCGTTCCGCCGGCATCGCCTTCACGGGCCCGGATGCCACGCGCAGCAGCCTCATCGCCGAGGTGAAGGCGGCAGGGGAACCGGAGCAGCAGGGGAAGGTGGACGCCCGCGGCGTCCACGGGCTGTACCCGATGGGGGACGGCACGGTCCGGGTCGTGGTGACCGAGGCCGTGCTCGGTCCCGCCACTGAACCCACGCTCGAGGACCTGCGCCGGGAGTTGGTGGAAGTGTTCGGCACCGACTTCGGCGTGCACAGCCCCACCTGGCTCTCGCGGTTCACCGACGCCACCCGCCAGGCCGGGGCCTACCGGAAAGGCCGCATCCTGCTGGCCGGGGACGCAGCCCACGTCCACTCGCCCACCGGCGGGCTGGGCATCGGCCTGGGACTGCAGGACGCCGTCAACCTCGGTTGGAAGCTGGGGCAGGTGGTCCGCGGCATCGCAGGGGAGGAGCTACTGGACACCTACCACGCGGAGCGCCATCCTGCCGGGGCGCGGGCGCTCCAGTACACCATGGCGCAGTCGCTTTTCCAGAAGGCCGACCCCCGCCAGGAAGCACTGCGCGACCTGCTGGACGAGGTGCTCCGCGTCGACGGTGCGGGAACGCCCATCGCTGCGCTGGTCACCGGGCTGGACGTGGCCTACGGGCACGGGATGCCCGGGCACCCCGTGCCCGCACATCCCCTGCTGGGACGGCGGATGCCGGACCTTGACCTCGCCACCGCCGGCGGACCCGTCCGCGTCTTCGAACTGCTGCACCAGGCCCGGCCCGTGCTGCTTAAGTTCGGCGGCCCGGCACTGGACCTGGGCGCTTGGGCCGGCCGGGTCCGGCACGTAGCGGCAACGTACGACGGCGCGTGGCAGCTTCCGGTGCTGGGCACCGTGGCCGCGCCGACCGCCGTCGTGGTCCGGCCCGACGGCTACGTGGCCTGGGTGGGCGAGGGCTCCGCCGGGGGTCTGGGCGAAGCCCTCGCCACCTGGTTTGGGGCCGGCGCCGGCTGAAGCCAGCGGCCAGCTTAAACGGGACCGGCCGGAGACGCCGATGGTTCCGGATTCACTGGCGCGGGCCCGGCACGTCCCTTAGTTTGCTGCCGCTGCCGATGCCGAAGCGCCAGGCTCCAGCGTGTACTGCTTGGGCAGCTTCAGCGACCGCTCAGCCATGACCTCGCGCAAGCGGTTGGGGTAATCGGTGATGAGGCCGTCCACGCCCGCGTCCATCAAGGCGCGCATAGTGGGCTTGTCATCCACGGTCCAGGGGAGGACCTGCATGCCCTTGGCGTGGGCGCGCGTCACCATATCGGCCGTCACGTAGGGGACGTACCCGGGATCGGTGACCTTGCCGTTCTGCGGCGTGCCGTGGACCGGGGAGATGGCGTCGAAGCCGAGGGACGCTGCGGCGTCGACCAGGTCTCCGCCGAAGTCGTCGGCGTCGATGCCGCCCAGCCAGGGTGAGGCGCCGGGCTGTCCAGCCTGCAGGAAGTCCTTGTTGGTCAGGGCCACCGTGCGGATCCCCGGCTGGCGTTCCTTCACCAGGCGCAGGGAGCCCCAGTCAAAGCTCTGGATGGAGACCCGCTCCGCCATCTGGGCGGCGTTGATCTCGCGCAGCGCAACGTCAACGAACTGTTCCCTTGGCGCGGTCTGCTCCGGGGCCCCTGCCTCCACCTTGGTCTCGATGTTGAACTTGACCTGGCTGGCCCGGTACTGCCTGGCCAGGTCGAACACCTCAGCCAGGGTGGGCATCTTTGCGCCCGGGGAAGCCTGCTGGCCGGGGAACTGCGGCAGCGTGAGGGAGCCGCAGTCCAGGCTGCGGACCTGCTCGAACGTAAGGTCCTTGATGTACTTCCCCACGTACGGGAATGCGGGGTCACCCGGGATGACGGGCGCCGTGTCCTGGCATTTCTGCCCGCTGATCTTGCGGTCGTGCGTAATGACCTCGCGTCCGTCCTTGGTGATCTGCAGGTCCAGCTCGAGGGTGGAAACGCCCGTCTCCATTCCCTTGGCGAAGGATGCCAGGGTGGACTCCACGGTCAGGCCGATGCCGCCGCGGTGCGCCTCAAGGTCAAAGTGGTTTGCGGTGCCGTTGGGGTTGGTGTCGGCGGCGTGCGCGGGGAGGGATGTTCCCAAAGCCATGCCGGTACACACGGCGGCTGCGGTCAGCAGCTTTGCATACTTCATCAGATTGTCTCCAGATTGGGGGAGGGAGGGGCCCGGTTGGGCCCTCGCCACTGTTGCCATCTGCGGAAACGGCCCGGCGAAGGCCGGGCAGACTCTTCATGACCGGGAAGTGAACGGCGGATGCGAGCCTTCGAGGTGCGGTTTCCATTCAGGGGCCGGGGTTACGGGCGGGTGCGCTATAACGCCACCTGGCGTTCACCTGCCTGCCGGAAGCGGTTAATTACCGGCAAGTAACTTGGCGCTGTCTTGTGCAGACCCCAACCTGAGAGGCTCCCCATGGGCTCGTCCACTACCCGCCACGTCCTCACGGCCGCCGCCGCCGTCATCCTGGCTGCGTCAGCAGTTGGCGGCACCGCCGCCGCCCAGGCAACAGGCGGCAACAGCCGCCCCGTCGCCAGCCCGGACCCGGGAGTCCACCACGAAACTGATACCGCGCTCGCTGACGCGTTCAACGCCGTCGACCGCAACACAGCCTGGCAGCAGACCTCCAAGCTGAAACTCAACTTCCCCACGTACCACACCGAGGGAATCGCCTACAGCCAGGACCATATCTTCCTCTCGGCCGTACAGATCACCGAACCCACCGTGAAGTACCCCGCACCGCAGGGCGGGTACGACCGTACGGCCGGCAAGGGCGTCGGACACCTGTTCGTCATGGACAAGGCCGGCAACCTGCAGAAGGACATCATCCTGGGCGAAGGCGACATGTACCACCCGGGCGGCATCGACTTCGACGGCACCAACGTCTGGGTCCCCGTAGCCCAGTACCGGCCGAACAGCAGCGCCATCATCTATAAGGTCGATGCAGCCACGCTGGACGTCCACAAGCAGTTCGAGGTCCAGGACCACTTCGGCGGTATCGTGCTGGACAAGCAGACCGGCCACCTAGTGGGTAACACCTGGGGCTCGCGGCGGTTCGCCGAATGGGACCTCCAGGGCAAGGAGCTGGCCACGTGGGAGAACCCGAACTACTTCATCGACTACCAGGACTGCCAGTACGTCCCCAACGCCAAAATGCTCTGCGCCGGCGTGACCAATCTTCCGCAGACCCCGGCAGCCGGCGGCACGGCAGCCACCTACGAACTGGGCGGCATGGCGATGATCGACCTGAAGTCCCACGAGGTGGCCCGCGAGGTCCCGTTCCAGAAATGGTCCACCGCCGGGCACGTGGCCACGCGCAACCCGTTCAAAATGACGGCCGACGGCGGGCACCTCACCATGACGGTGGCCCCGGACAACGGCGAGGAAGGCAACGGCACCGAAATCCTCACGTACGAAGCCGACGTGGCTCCGCGGCGGTAACACCCCACAAGGACCGGTAGCAGATTCCCGCAAAAGAAAACAGGGCCTTCGGGGCTGTCAGTCCTGGAAGTAATCCTGTTAAACTGGCCCGGGTCATGCAGACGGCCGTTGGATGCCGTCATCGGAGCCTCTTCCCGCCGCCAATGCCGCAGCAAGCACCCCTTCCCCGGCGCGCATCCGCCTTCCAAGCCGACGCGGATGCGGCCCAAGGGACTTGCCCTTTTTCGGGGGTGGGCCGCATCCCGTCTTCCTCTCCGGGGGCCAGCAGCGTGGCTGGCCCCCGGACCCGACCGGGCCTTCAGTCCTCGAAATGGGCTTCAGGGTCCGCTGAACCGGGGAAGCGGTCCACGACGGCCTGGGCGAGGTCATGGAGTTTTTGGTTCCGGGTGCTGGAAGCACTGCGGAGAAGATCGAAAGCCGCATCCTTGCTGCAATGGTTCTGGGCCATGATGATCCCGCATGCCAGGTCAATCACCGTCCTGGTGTCCATCGCCGCCTTAAGATTCTGGGCGCGCTGGTCCGCCGACGCGATCCGGACAGCGAGGCGTAGCGCCTTTCCTGCCATCTCCGCGAACCTCATCCCGTCGGCGACTGCCTGTTCGCTGAAGAGCCCGCTCCTGGGAGCGAAGAAATCCAAGACGGCCCCGGACTCGTCCCCAAGGTCCATGGGAATCCCCAACGCACTGGCGATGCCTGCGGCCGAGAGGGCACTGCGGTACTCCGGCCATCGCGAGTCCGATGAGACGTCACCGAGAAGAACGGGAAGGCCGCTTTCCAAGGCCTCTACGCAGGGCCCGTCTCCCAGGTTCTGTTCAATCCGGTCCAGCAGCACTGCCTCGGCGCTGCTGCCTCCGATAGTGGCGGTGCGCCTGCGCCGGTGAAGGGTAACGGCGCATTCAATCTGCGCTCCCGTGGTGGCGGACATGGTGGCCGCGGCGAAGGTGGTCAGCCCGTCGAGGACGGATTTAATGTCCTCAGTGCCGGCGATCAGGTCAACGAGGCTCTCGAAGTCGTCTGCCATGTCTTGGTCCACCATGAGTTCAATCTAGAAGCGGCGGGATGCCGCAGCAAGGCACGGTGGGAACCCCGGCTGCCAGCCTTCATCCAGCCTTCGCCCAGCGCAGTTATGGAAACGTTATATATGCTTGTTGAGTGGTTCTTAGGTCAAGCAGTGGAAATTTGTCAGTTTCGGAACGTCCGGCAGCACCCCAAAACCCGCTCATCTCCGGGCGGAAGCACGCCCTGGACGGGCTCCGCACCGTCGCCGTCGCCGGCGTCTTCCTCTTCCATACGGCCACCGAACTGGTGCCGGGAGGATCGATCGGCGTGGACGTGTTCTTCACCCTCAGTGGCTTCGTGATCACCCTGCTGATCATGAAGGAGCGGCTCGCGACGGGCCGGCTGAACCTCCGCATCTTCTATGCCAAGCGCTTGGCCCGGCTCTGGCCGGCCCTGCTGTTCCTCTGCGCGGTGATCCTCGCCGTCGGCCTCGTGTTCCCGGCCTCCGGCTGGGGCGGGCAGGCCGGCTTCATCCTGCCCGCGGCCGCCTACGTCATGAACCTGGCGCACTTTGGCGCGTTCGGCCAGTCCATCCAGGGGGAAACCCTCGGTCCCACCTGGACCCTCGCCGTCGAAGAGCAGTTCTACCTGCTGTGGCCCCTGCTCCTGCTGGCTATGCTCCGGTTCTGGAAGATCCGCACCGTTGCGTTTGCCACGCTGGCCTTGGCCGCGGCCTTTCTGCTGGAACGGTTCGTGCTGGTCATGTCCGGCGCGCCGCTGAACCGCCTGTACAACGGGCCGGACACCCGGGCGGACGAGCTCCTGATCGGCTGCGCCCTCGCACTCCTGTTCACCGCCCTCCGGGATGGCTCACGCCTGCACCGCGTCCTGCAGTGGATCGCCCGCTGGGGTGCCCCGCTCGCGGCCGCTACCTTGGTGGCCGCGGTGTTCCTGTTCAAGGAACCGGAATCCTCGAACGCCTGGTTCAACACCTTCTGGACCGTCGGGCCCACCGTCCTTGCCCTGCTGGCAGCGCTGCTGATCGGCTCGCTGGTCCTGCAGCCGGCGGGCTTTATGGGACGTATCCTCAGCCATCCGTGGCTCGCCCGGCCCGGCCGCGATCTCTCCTACGGCATGTACCTCTGGCACATTCCGGTGTACCTCCTGCTGATGCGCCTCGTCCCGGACGTGCCCCTGCGCATCGCGCTCTCCGCCGCCGCGACCGTGCTGGTGGCCTATGCCTCCTTCCGCCTGGTGGAGCTGCCGCTGCGCCGCTGGGCCAACAAGAAGCTGGACGCCGCCGTCGTACCCCGCGTCAGCGAGCGTGCAAAGGCCCCTGTGGCAGTTTCCAGCTAAGCCGGCTTCCAGCTAAGCCGGCCGAAAGGACGGCGCGCGGGCAGGCCTTCCCGCATCATGGGGGCCTTCCAGTTCATTGACGACTGGCGCTACCTGCCACAATGTCAGACCCTCCCCTGATGATTGGTTTATGGGGAAAGCAGCGGTGGCCAAGGCTTATGCGGATATCAGGGCTGCCCTTGCTGTGCTTCAAGCGGAGGCGGATGGGGCCGGTCCGGAGGCGTTTTCGGCGTCTGATCCGTTGGCTGGTTTGGCGGATGGTTGCTTGGATATTCTTGCCGGGGCCCGTGAGGTGGAGGCGGGGTTCGCTGGTTTGAAGGCGAAGGCCGCTGTGACGTACGCGGAGAGCGCCCACGCTGTTGCCGGGCCCGATGCGCCGGTCCAGGCGCAGGAGATGGCTGTAGCGGCGGAGATCGGGTGTGTGTTGGCTCTGGGGCCGCGGGCCGCGTCGTCGTTCCTGGCCGCGTCCCACGTCCTTGCCACTACGCTGCCCAGAACCTTTGCGGCCCTGGAGGCCGGGGCCCTGTCCTGGCAGCATGCCCTGGCCATGGTCGACGAAACGGCGAGTCTTGATGCTGCCAGTGCCGGCGCGCTGGAGGCCCATTTCCTGGACCCTGACGCTCCGGACCCTGCCAGGGGATGCCCGGTGGGGCAGATGCCAGCACACCGGTTCAGGGGCAAGGCCCGGACGTGGCGGGAACGTCATCATGCCGAGAGCATCGAAATCCGCCATGCCAAGGGGGTAGCGGATCGGCGGGTGGAATTCCGGCCGGACGATAACGGCATGGCCTGGCTCTCCGCCTACCTGCGTGCCGATCAGGCGTTGGCGGGCTGGAACCGGCTGACCGCGGCCGCCCGGAGCATGCAGGGCCCGGACGAACACCGCAGCATGCCCCAGCTCCGCGCTGACACGTTCGCTGAGGCGGTTCTGGGCAACAGGAGCCCCGCCGGTGTTACCGACGCGGACGGCAGTGGAGCTGGCCTGTCCTCGCGGATCCGCGCCCAGGTCCTGGTCACCGTCCCGGTGTCCTCGCTGACGGGCCAGACGGACGAGCCGGCCATGCTGGACGGCTACGGACCGATCCCGGCGTCCATGGCCCGGCAGTTGGTCGCCAACGGCGCCCACTCGTTCTACCGGGTACTCGTGGATCCCCGGGACGGAGCGCCGCTCGAGATCGGCCGGACAAGCTACCGGGTGACCAAAGCCATGCGGGCCTGGCTGCGGATGCGCGACGGCAAATGCCCGTTCCCGGGGTGCAGCAACAACTCCCTGGACAACGACGCCGACCATATCCTTGCCTGGGCCAACGGCGGCACTACCGGGATCTCGAACCTGGGACAGCCCTGCCGCAAACACCACAGGCTCCGCCACACCACCGGCTGGACACCCACTCCGGCCAGCAAACACGAGCCACCCGGCTGGCTTTCACCCACCGGCCGGCACTACATCAGTGAACTCCAGGACTGGGAACCGCCCTGGTGGCCACCCGGCGTCCAGCCGCAGGCGGGAGACCCGCCGGACTTCACCGGGCAGTCCCTAGGAGAAAGGGCCCTGGAACGATTCCTGCACGGGTAGATGCTTCCTGTGCGCGTAGACGGGGGGAACGAGGCATTCGTCGGCGCCCTGTCCGGGGTTCCGTCCGCCTCCGGTCCGGGGTGCTGGCTGCTGCCCGACAGGTACCTTGGGTCCTGGCCGCTGTCCGGTACCCGGGTTCTGTCTGCTCTCCAGTTCAAAGCAGACTTGGGGGCGCACGCAGTCCCGCCCCGGCGGCTTCTCTCAGGCGTCAGGCAACATTGACCTCAGTTCTCGTGCACGGGAAGCCATGGCCCGACGCTGGTCTCGGGTGAATCTTCGCACCTGTAAATCAAGGACTGCCCGGCTGCTCACTGCTCCGACGCCCAACAGTTGACCCACACGACGGATTGCTTCATCCACGTTTTCTGAATCGTCAACCAACTGGAAGACTTCATCGCGCCGATCGATCGCCTGCACAAGAGCCTCAAGTATTGCCAATTCGTCCGTCATATGCCGCTCGTCCTCGCCCATGCCGCGATTCTCGCACGACCACAAGCTTCGAAGCATTCCCATCAGTTCCGGGACCCTCGCCCGCGTACATAAGGGACGTCCGTACTTTGGACCTCGTTTACGTCCTGTCGCCAGGGTCATCTGCTAACCCCACGGACGCGAGAACGCAGATAGTAGACCCCCAGCGATCCGGCGAATATCCCAAGGGCAATTCAGGTACCGGCTACTCGTTTCTCGGTTCTGCATGATTCGTAGACTTCGGCCACAGGGCGGGATGTTCCGCATCTGCGGTCAGGAAGGGGCAGGAAGAAGGGGCAGAGAGGTGTACGGAATTGATCGAATCTTTCGGGATTCTCCGTCAGGTTCCTGTCCCTCCGGCGATTACCTGAGCATGGACGGATGTCCGCAAACGTTGTCAGGGCTTTTCACAGGGGAGGGACTTTATGTCGTTCTTTACCGCATTGGTGACCAGCAAGGTCGCGGCCGGGCTGCTGGCCGGGGGAACCATCGCCGCCGGAGGAGCAGCCGCGGCGGCCTACACCGGGACACTCCCGGCGCCGCTGCAGCAGGGCAGTCATGAGCTGATCGGCGCCCCGGCGCACGCGGACCTGCCCACGGCCTTCCCGACAGTTCCTGACCAAAGGCCGGACGCCGCCGGGCGGGGTCGGGAGAAGGCCGCCGAAGCACCAGGAACCGACTCCGACGACGGTGGAGGTCCGGACGCCACCGGTCCGGCCGCCTTCGGACTGTGCACCGCGTTTACTCACGGGGGCCTGGATCCGGCCTCCACCGCCTACAAGTCCCTGGCAGCGGCGGCGGACGGCAAGGGCGGAATCGCCGAGTACTGCAAGTCCGTACCGGCTCCGGGCAACTCCGCGGGGCACCGTCCCGATGACCCAGGAAATCAGGGCAAGGAGGGCAAGCCTGACAAGCAGGACAAACAGGAAGACCAGGACGACCCGGACAAGCCCGACGCGGACCGGTCATCAAACCAGGTGCCATCAAGCCAGGCCAATACGGTCCAGGCCAACAAGGGACCCTCGCACAAGCCTGCCACCGCAGGGAAACCCTGAGCCAGGGCGCGCGGGATGTCCTGGGGGCGGGTAGCGCGGCTGAACCCCGATGACGTATCGGCGTCGCGGGGTGATGGCGACCGTGCACCGATGTTCACCGCCATCTACCGCTCCCTGTCCCCGGCAGTTGCAGGCTACCTGCGGGCCGGGGGAGTGGATGACCCCGAAGCCGTCACGCACGACGTGTTCCTGGCCCTCTACCCGAAGCTCGGGGCGGTCCACGGGGGAGCGGAGGGCGTCCGGGTGCTGGTCTTTTCCATCGCCCACGCACGCCTGGTGGACCACCACCGGCGCCGCGGCAGGGCAGCCGCCCCGGTGGAATATGACCCATGCAGGGACCACCGCCTGAGCGCGTCGGCCGAAGACCTGGTGGTGGACGGCGACGCCGAAGCGGACGCCCTGGCGATGCTCGCCGGCCTCAGTGCGGACCACCGCGAGGTCCTGCGGCTGCGCATCATCGCGGAGCTTTCCGTCAACGAGGTGGCCACCATCATGCAGAAATCGCCGGCGGCCGTCATGCAGCTCCAGCGCCGGGCGCTGGTTAGCCTCCGGAAGCAGCTGACCATAGGGAGCGGGGTGCCGGGATGACCGCCGGGCACACACTTCACGACGAGCAGGTGGTCGATCAACTGCTCTTCGAAGCCGGCTGGGACGAGGCACCCGAATTGAAGGGAGCGCTGCTGGACCTCCGTTGCTTCGCGGATGGCCCGCAGGTGGTTCCGTCCGCCAGGCTCGCCGCCCTGATGGCGGCGGCCCCGGCCCATCTGGAACCCGTCAGCCTGAAAGCGGTCAACCCCGACCCCGACAACCCCGAAGCGGCCAGCCCGGACCTCGCCAGCCCGGAACCCATCAGCCTGGATGCCGTGCGGCGACGCAAGCACCGCCGCGCAACACTCACGGTGCTGGTGGTAGCTACGTCCATGGGAGCCGGCACGGCGGCCGTCGCCGCAACTGACCCGGGATTCCGCGAGACAGCACAGCAGACCATCACCACCGTCGTCGAGGCCGTCACCCACGGCCATTCCGGCCGCCCGGCGCCGGCTCCCGCCCGCAATCCAGGTTCCACCCAGCCGCCAGCCCGCGTTCCGGAGCTTCCGGCGCCCGCGCAGAACGCGCCGGGCCGGACCGGAACCACCCCAGGGGAATCGGCTGCCACGCCACCGGCCCACCCCACGAAACCGTCCCCGGCACAACGGGGGCACTGAAAGAAGGTTTGTCATGGACAGCACCCCGGACTACGAGTACGTCACCATCCAGGTAGACAGCCGGCCCCGGCAGCAGGCCAAGGAGCTGAAGAAACTGGCCAAGGCGGGCTGGGAGGTGGTGGCCATCCGCCCCGGAACCATGTTCGCGAACCTCAGCTCAGCCCCGCAGGCCCTGTGCCGGCGGGTCGTCAGCTGAACGGCGGGGCGCTCAGTAGCCCCCGGGGTTGGTGGACTCACAGGTCTGGTCGCTGCCGGTCTGCGCCACCACGCCTCCGCCGGAGTCAGCGGACGACGGCGGGGCGGCGGGTTTGGTGCCGGTGGCAAAGTCCGTACCGGCGTACAGTTGCACGCCCTGGACATTCGCTACCTGCATGATGCTGCTGGCCGGCAGCCCGAACAGTGCCGCCACGTCCGCGGCCACGTCCTCGAACCCCGCGCCGTAGTAGACCATGGTCTGCTGCTGCACCTGGCCCTTCAGCTTGGTCACGTTGGTGAAACCGGCCTCGGCAAGGATCCCGGCGATCGCCGTGGTCCGGCCCGCCACGCCTGTGCCGTTGGCGATGGAAACCGGCTGCAGCGACTTGTCGTAGGCCGGCGGCGCGGGCGTGGTCGGCGTCTGCGTGGGGGTGGCCGGGGGCTGGCTCAGGTCCGGGTTGTTGCGCAGCGCGGTAAAGAAGTTGGACGCTGCCGGTTCATCGAGCGCGAGCCGGTTGGGGTCCTCGGGCGCGGGGACGGTGGGCGCGGTGATGAAGTTGACGCTGGCGGGGTCGATGTTCTTGAGCCGGTTGGCGATGGTCAGCAGCGACGGGACCGAGGACAGCCCGGAATCGACTGTCAGGTTCTTGGTGACCGTATCGGCGATGCTGAGCGTCTTCTCCGGGTTGGCCAGCGTGCCCTCGGACTTGAGCTTGCGGGTCAGCGAAGCCAGGAAGCCCTGCTGCGCCTTGATCCGGCCCAAGTCCCCGCCGTTGGCGAAGGCGTGCCGGGTGCGCAGGAACGCCAGCGCCTGCTCGCCCTGCACCTGGGACGTGCCGGCGGGCAGCTTCAGCCCTGAATCGGGATCGTTGACGGCGTCGCTCACGCAGACCTCCACGCCGCCCACTGCGTTGGACAGCTCCTTGACGGCATTGAAATCCGCCATCATGAAGTGGTCCACCTCCAGGCCGGTGAGCTTGTTCACGGTATCCACCGCACAGCCGATCCCGGCCTGGGCCATGGCGCTGTTAATCATGGCGTCCTGCCGCGCCAGGTACTTCTCGCCGGTCTTCGAATCGGTGCACGACGGGACGTCCACCAGCAGGTCGCGGGGGAAACTCACCACGTTGACGTGCTTGTTGTCCGCCGAGATGTCCAGCAGCATCATCACGTCTGACTGCCCGTACCCGGACGAGTCCTCGGCCGTGCCGTACTTGCTGTTGTTGCCGCTCCTGGTATCGGACCCGAGCACCAGGATCTGCAGCCGGTCCGTGCTGTCATTGGCGGTCCCCTCGGTCCGCTGGCCTCCGGCCGTCAGTTCGGACGTGCTGAGGTTGGACTGCAGGCGCCACACCCAGTAGCCGCCGAACGCCAGCACGCCAAGGAGCATCACGGCCACCGCGGCGGTGAGGATTTTGACCCAGCGGGGCTTGCGGCGGGACGCGCGACGGCGGGAGGTACTGGCGGCGTACAGCTCGCCTTGGCCGGGATAGGACACGGGGCCGGAGTGGGGATTCTCCGTGCCGTCCTGCTCCGGGCCGGGGGAATTCTTGGAACCGAGCACAGCAAAATAACCTTTGGAAGGGGGCAGGTGTCGGAAAAGCCTACAGGCCGAAGCTGGCAATTCCCTTAGAACGGGGGTGGGAGCGGCCCTGCCGCCACGCGTCCCGGCCGTTGGAGGCGTACTCTATGTTCTCGGTGGTGCCCGCTCCGGTTGTGGAAGCGGCGATGGGGGATGCCTGCGGCCGCGGGCAAGGAAACGGACAGATGAATACAGGACAACAACAGGCGGCGAATGTCCGCACACCCCGGCGGCGGAAGCGGACCCTTGCCTTCCTGCTCGCCGACGACTCCCCAGGCCGCCTGCGGCCGGTCATCCTGGCAGCCGTCCTGTCACTGTCGGCGATCGGCCTCGTGGAGGTGGCATCGGCGTCGTCCGTGGAATCCGTGGCGGCAGGAAACAATCCGTACGACCTCCCCCTGAAGCAGGCCATGTGGACCGTGGCCGGCGTGGTGATCATGCTGGTGTTGGCGCGGCTGCCGGTGCAACGGATCCGGAAGCTCGGCTGGCCGCTGCTGATCGGTTCCCTGGTGGCCCTGGTGCTGGTGTTCACGCCGCTGGGCATGTCCGTGAACGGCAACCGGAACTGGTTGAGCGTGGGCGGCTTCACCGCGCAGCCGTCGGAGTTCGCCAAGCTCTCGCTCATCGTCTGGGGCGCCGCGATCCTGGACCGGAAACAGGCGCTGCTGGGGCAGTGGAAGCATGCGGTGGTCCCGGTGCTGCCCGCCGGCGGGCTCATCATGCTGATCGTGGCGCTGGGACACGACCTCGGCACCACGATGATCATCATGATGATCCTCGCCGCCACGATGTTCTACGGCGGAGTGCGGATGAAGGTCTTCTCCGTGGCAGGACTCATCTGCGCGGTGGCGGCCCTGATCCTCGCCGCCACCAGCGGCAACCGGATGGGCCGGATCTCCTCCTGGCTGGGCATGGGCTCGGCCGAGGACGCGCAGGGCGTGGGCTACCAGGCCACCAACGGCACCTACGCGCTGGCCTCCGGCGGCTGGTTCGGGCTGGGCTTGGGGCAGAGCCGGCAGAAATGGAACTGGATCCCGGAAGCCCACAACGACTTCATCTTCACCATCCTGGGCGAGGAACTGGGCCTGGCCGGGACGCTGCTGGTGCTGTGCCTGTTCGCGATCCTGGCCATCGCGGTGTTCAAGACGATCGCGCGCACCCAGGACACCTTCTCCCGGATCGTTGCCTGCAGCGTGATCACCTGGATCCTGGGGCAGGCCGTGATCAACATCGCCATGGTCAGCGGGCTGCTGCCCGTGATCGGCGTCCCGCTGCCGTTTATCTCCTACGGCGGCTCCGCCATGGTGTCCTCGCTGGCCGGGATCGGGATCGTCCTGGCGGTGACACGGCCGGAACCTGTGGGTGGCAAGCCTGATCCGCGGCGTGCCGGGGCAGGTGCGGCCGCGGCGGGTGCTTCGCCTGGATCGACAGCTGGCCGGGGACACGGCCGCCGGCATGAGTACCAGCGGTAACTTCCGGGGTAACGCCGGCGGCGCTCCGGCCGCGCCCATGACCGCCATCCGCTTCATCCTGGTGTTCGGGATCGTCAGCGCGCTGATGGACATGGTGTACGAGGGCGCCCGCAGCGTCACCGGCCCCTTTCTGGGCGTGCTGGGCGCATCCGCCCTCCTGGTCAGCGTGGTCACCGGTGCGGGGGAGGCGGTGGCACTGGTGCTGCGGCTGGTGTTCGGTCGGCTGGCGGACCGGCCCGGGCTGCGCTGGACGCTGGCCCTCACCGGATACGGCCTTACCGCGTTGTCCGTGCCGCTGTTGGGGATCACCGATGCTTTGTGGGTTGCCTGCCTGCTGGTACTGCTTGAGCGGCTGGGCAAAGCTGTGCGGAGCCCGGCGAAAGACACGATGCTCGCCGGGGCCGGCGCCGGCCTGGGGCAGGGCAAGGCGTTTGCGTTGCACGAGGCCCTGGACCAGGTGGGCGCACTTCTGGGTCCGCTCCTGGTGGGTGTAGCCCTGGCGCTGAGCGGAACGTACGGTCCTGGGTTCCTGCTGCTGGCGGTTCCCGGGCTCGCTGCCATGCTGATCCTGTTCCGGCTCAAGCGGCGGGTTCCCGACCCCGCCGTGTACGAGGCTGCGGTGCCTGGCGGGCCGGCCCCTGTGCCGGGCGCCGCTCCTGCTGCGTCAGGCGAGTTGCCGGGCGCTGAACAGCCGGCCGCTGAACTGCCGGGCGCCGCTCCTGCTGGGTCAGGCGAGTTGCCGGCCGCCGACCGCACGCGGGTCCCGATGCCGCGGCAGTACTGGATCTACGCCGCATTCAGCAGCCTGACCATGTTCGGCTACGCCACATTCGGCCTGCTCTCGTTCCACCTGGTGTCCTCCGGGCTGCTGCCGGCCGCCCTGGTCCCGGTCCTCTACGCCGTGGCCATGGGGGTGGATGCCGTGGCGGCGCTCGCGTCCGGCTGGCTCTTCGACAGGATCGGGCTGAAGGTCCTCCTGGCGCTTCCCATCCTGGCAGCTGCGGTCCCGTGGCTGGGGTTCAGCAACAACACGGCGCTCGCCGTCGTGGGTGTGCTGGTGTGGGGAGCGGCGATGGGCGTGCAGGAAAGCACCATGCGCGCAGCAGTGGCCGGCCTCGCCCCGGCAGGGCGCCGCGGGAGTGCGTACGGCATGTTCACCGCCTGCTACGGCCTTGCGTGGCTGGCCGGAAGTTTCCTGATCGGCCTGCTGTACGAGCAGTCACTCCTCGCGCTGGCCGTCACCGTGACCGTCGTCCAGGCAGCCGCCCTGGCCATCTTTCCCGCCGTGCGGCCCCGTACCGGCTGAACCCTCTTCACTCCGCCTGGCTGGCAATCCGTCTGGCTGCCTGTGAAACTCAGGCGGCCGCCCCGGAAGGCTCGGGGCACTCGGTGCAGCGGACGCTCGCAACCAAAGCGCCGGCGTCGTCCTTCTGGAAGTGCGTGACGTGGTTAGTGGTCCTGCCGCACGAGGGGCAGAAGCTTTGGCTTTGTTTTGTCCACATCCCTGAATAATACGGACTCGGCCCGCAAACAGAAGGGTGGGGGGCCAAGCATGTGGAACTCCGCAACCAGACCTTTACCTGATCTTGACCCAAACCCTTGGCGATCCTTCAGGAAACGCGCGGAGTGCGGGCGTAGCTTGGGGCCATCACTTAGTACAACGCAGTACGAAGGAGCGCAGGACAATGACCATCACCGATTACCTTGTGGCCCTGGGCGGCATGCTGGCAACACTGGGTGCGGCGGGCCTTGCGGCTGCCGGACTCATCCGGGCGCGGGCGCGGCACTGACTCCTTGCCGCATTCAGGCAAAGGTGTGCGGTTCCAGCTGCGCTGCCAGTGCGGCCGTGGGCACTGCCTTAAGGATGCCCTCGGCCACGCTGCGCACCTTCACGCTCCGCTGGCGTGAGGCGCTGGCGAGCTTGCTGAACGCCTCCGCATAGGAGCAGCGGTTCTGCGCCATGATGACCCCGCAGGCCACATCGATGGACGTCCTGCCCTCCAGGACCTCCTTGAGGTTGTCGCCGGCCCGGTTCACGGCGTGCACGTCCAGCGCCAGTTTCAGGCTCTTCGACGCTACCTCGGCGAATGATTGCGCCTCCTGTACAAGGTGGCTGTCGAATTCGGCGCCGGCGGGGACCAGCAGGACCACCACGCCCGTTGCTTCAGGCTCCAGCCGGAGCGGGACCGCAAGCGCCAGGCCGTATCCGTGCTCCTGGAGCCGCCGCCGGTACCCCTGCCACCGGGGCGAGGAAGCGGTGGAGCCAATGACCGCAGTCCGGGACAGTGCCCCCTGGGCCATCGGGCCGTCCACACGGGCCTCCTCGTCTTCGGCCAGGGCAGTGGCCGCCGGGCTGCTGCCGGCGCTGGCAGGAGCAGACCCCTTTCGATGGAGCATCACGGCGCAATCGGCGGCACGTTCTACCGGCCCGCTGAGCGCCTTCGCGGCAGCACGGGCAAGCTTGAGCAGGGACTGCGCGTCGTCGTCGGTGTCCGTCACCAGATCCAGCAGCAACCCCTGCCGGTCATGCCCGTCACCTGCTGGACCACCTGCCACCATCCGCCCCCGTCCGCTGATCCGCGACGCCGGTGCCGCGGGTTTCCCTGAATCTATGGGGCCGCCGCGGCTGCAGCACGAGTAGCCGGTACTCTACTTTTCCGTGCCGCGCGGGGGAGTACTTGCCCCTGCCCCGCGGGGCCGTGCAATCCAGCCCAGTTACTCCTTCAGCCTGGGATTCCGGCCCGCGGACGTTCCCGGAGTTCCCGGGCGAGGCACCCTGCGCGGGGCAAGTAACCGGGCTGGACCGCACGCGGTGGCGGTGTCCGCGGCGACCCGGCCGCCGTCGAGCACCACAACACGGTCCGCCCGGCCGATGTCCTGCGGGTCGTGGGAGGACTCCAGGACCGTCACTCCGCGCCGCAGTTCCTGTTCGACGGCGGCCCGGACCAGCAGGTGCGCGGCGCTGTCCAGGCCTGCCGTGGGCTCGTCCAGGACCAGGATCGCCGCCTCCTGCGCCAGCCCCTGCGCGATCAGGGCACGCTGCCGCTGCCCGCCGGAGAGTTCCTGGAGTTGCCGGCCCGCCAAATCCGCGATGCCCATCCGCTCCATGGCCGCGTTGACTGCCCGACGGTCGCCGGCCAGCAGCGGCAGCAGGCCCCGCCGGTGCGGCCAGCGCCCCATCTCCACCACCTGCCGGACCGTACAGGGCAAGTCCCGCGGCGTGCGCGGCAGCTGGATGACAAAAGCCGGCCGCGAACCGGTGGCCACCGACCCCTGGGTCGGCCGCAGGACCCCCGCCGCGAGTGCCAGCAGGGTGGATTTTCCCGATCCGTTCTTCCCGGCCAGCACCGTGTGCGTGCCCTTGGACAAGCCGATGGAGACGCCCTGCAGCGCCTGCCGGTCCGGATAGGCGAAACCCGCCCCGCTGAACATCACTTCTGCATCATTGTTGAGAATCATTCTTATTAAGATACGCTGGGCCGCGATGGAATGGTTACTTGATCCCCTGAGCGTGTCATTCGTGCAGCGCGCCCTGCTGGGCGGCTGCCTGGTTGCTGTGTTCTGCGCCGTCGTCGGTACCTGGGTGGTGGTGCGCGGCATGGCCTTCCTGGGCGACGCCATGTCCCACGGCCTCCTGCCCGGCATCGCGGTCGCGTCCCTGCTGGGCGGCAACCTGCTGTTGGGCGCAGCCGTCAGCGCGGCGGCGACGGCGGCTGGCGTCTCGGCCATCACGCGGAACCGGCGCGTATCGCAGGACACGGCCATCGGGTTGCTGTTCGTGGTGATGCTCTCGCTCGGCGTGATCATCGTGTCGGCGTCCGGCTCCTTCGCCGTGGACCTCACTGGCACGCTTTTTGGCGACGTGCTCGCAGTCAGCACGGCCGACGTCGTACTGCTCGCCGCCGTGTGCGCAGTTGTCCTGGCCGCCGCCGCGCTGTGCCACCGCGCCTTCCTTGCCGCGGCCTTCAACCCGCAGAAGGCCGCCAGCCTGGGGCTGCATCCGCGGCGGGCCCACGTCATGCTGCTGGCCCTGGTGACCCTGGCGGTGGCGGCGTCCTTCCAGGTGGTGGGCACGCTCCTGGTGTTCGGGCTCCTCGTCGCCCCGCCGGCTGCCGCGCTGGTCTGGGCCCGGTCCGTCCGGGGAGCCATGATGCTCGGCTCCCTCATAGGCGCCGCCAGCGTAGTGGTTGGCCTCTGGATTTCCTGGCATGCCTCCACGGCCGCCGGCGCCACCATCGCCCTCGCGGCAGCGCTGTCCTACTTCGCCTCCGCCCTGGCCCGGGCCGCCGCCCGCCACGTGGTCCGGCCGCCCGCCACACCCGCCGTCGAACCCCTCCCGTCCGAACCCCGCCCATCCGAACCACTGGAAATGGAACCCCTGCCCCGTGCCCCGCACCACGCCTAAACCCGTACTCCTCCTGCTCAGCCTTCCCCTGCTGCTCTCCGCCTGCGCTGCGCCGGCCGCCCCGCCCGGGGCGCAGCTCTCCGCGTCCACTCCGCATGGCTATGTCGCCGGGGCGCAGGAGAATCCCGAGCCGCAGGCCGGCCTGCTCACCCTCAACGCCGGGACGGGGGAGGGGCAGTTGCTGTCCCTCCTCACCGAAGAAGCGTCCGACGCCGGCACGTACGGACCCGTCACCGCCGCGCAGGTGGACGGCCGCTACGCCCTGCTCACCACGGCGGCGGGCGTGCAGGTGTTCGACACCGGTGCGTGGACCGTGGACCACGGCGAACACAGGCACTACTACAGTGCCCCGCCGGGCCCAGTGGGGACCCTGGCCGTGCCGGACGCGGGGGCGGTGGCCGGGGACGGCAAATCCATCGCCGTGTTCTCCCCGTCCGGCGGCTACGCCTCGGTGTACCGGCACAAGGACCTCGACGCCGGTTCGGTGGCCGAGGCATTCCGGATCACCACGTCTCCGCATTCGGGGATGGTGGTCCCGTATGCGGGGCACTTCATCGCGTCGGTCGCCGGGTCCTCTGCCGGATCCTCCGCCGGGGACCCGGCTGCGGCCGGCGGGGTGGAGGTCCGCGACGCCTCGGACGCCGTGGTCCTGGGCCGGCAGGACTGTGCCGGCCTGGCCGGGCATGCCTACGTTCGCGCCGGTGTGGTGTTCGCCTGCGCCGACGGGGCGCTGCTGGTCACGGGGGATGACGGTGCCTTCGCTGCAGAGAAGATTCCATATCCCGACGGCGGCGCGGGCCTCCCGCCGGCCACCAGCCTGGGGCACCGTCCCGGCTCCAACGAGCTTGCCGGACCGGCCGGCGGCTCCGGCATCTGGCACTTGGACGTCGCCAAACGCACCTGGACGTACCTGCCCACGCCCGTCCCCGCCGTGGCCGCCGCTGCGGTGGGTGACGGGAAGCGGGTGCTGGCTGCCGGCGTCGACGGCTCCGTGCTGGCCCTCAATACGGCCACGGGTGGGGTCACTGCCCGCGCCGCCCTGCTGGCACCCGCTTTTGCCCGCCACCCGCAACTACGCATCGACACCTCCCGCGCCTACGTCAGCGAGCCTGCCCGCTCCAGGGTCCACGAAATCGACTACGCGGACGGGCTCCGCATCGCCCGGACGTTCGACGTTCCGGCCGCTGACTTCCTGCTGGAGACCGGGCTGTGAGGCCGGATGTGCCGGTGCGCCGGACCGGGCTGTGGCTGGTCCTGTGCCTTGGGCTGGGATGGGCGCTCGCCGGCTGCTCTCCCGCTGCAGCGGCGCGGCCCACCGTGGTGGTCACCACCAACATCCTGGGCGACATCACCCGCAACGTGGTGGGCGACCAGGCGGACGTGGTGGTGCTGATGGGCGCCAACGCCGACCCCCACTCCTTTGGCATCTCCGCCAAGCAGGCGGCCGTCATCGGGAACGCGGACCTGGTGATCCACAACGGCGGGGGACTGGAAGAGAACGTCCTCAACCACGTGGAAGCAGCCGCCGCTGAAGGCGTGCCGGCGCTCAAGGTGCTGGACGCCGTCGAACCCTTGGCATTCGGTGCCGGCGGCCCGGCCGGCGGGGCGCAGGACCCGCACTTCTGGACCGATCCGTCCCGCGTGGCGAAGGCCGCCGGCGCGATAGCCCGCAGCGTGGCCGAGCACGTGGACGGGGTGGACGCCGGCGCCCTGCGCTCGCAGGAGGCGGCCTACGTGCAGCAGTTGGGGGAGCTGGAGTCCTGGATGACCACCCGCTTCAGCTCCATCCCCGACGGCCAGCGCAAGCTCCTCACCAACCACCACGTGTTCGGCTACCTGGCGCAGCGGTTCGGCTTCGAGGTCATCGGCGCGGTGGTTCCGAGCGGGACCACGCTCGCCTCGCCCAGTTCCGCTGACCTCAACGACCTCACCACGGCAATCCGCGCCGCAGGCGTGGCGGCCATCTTCGCCGACTCCTCGCAGCCCGAGAGGCTGGCCCAGGTGCTCGCCGCCGAGGCCGGGCAGGACATCGCCGTGGTCCCGCTCTTCACCGAATCCCTGGGCACCGACGGCTCCGGCGCCGCCACCTACCTGGACATGATGCGCACCAACACCGAACGCATCGCCACCGCCTTGTCCTGAACGGGAGTTGTCCTGGCACTCCCGAATCCCCATCCCGATAAGAAAAGGAACACCATGCATCACCGCACCACCCCCGTCCGCCTGCTCGCAGCGCTCACCCTCACGGGCCTGCTGCTCACCGGCTGCGGGGCCGATGCCACGCCCGCCGGCAACGCGCCGGCTTCCTCCGCTCCCGCCGTGGAGGCTGCGCAGCAGCGGCTCGTCACCACGTACGACGGCGGCATCCAGGTCCTGGACCCTGCCACCTTCAAGGTGCTGGGCGACTTCCCGCTGGCCGGGTTCAACCGAATCAGTCCCGCAGGCGACGGCCGGCACGTCATCGTCTCCACAGCGAAGGGTTTCGAGGTGCTGGACACCGGAGCGTGGACCGAAGGCGGCACCCACTATGCGCAGGCACCCGCCATGACGGACATCGTCTTTCCCACCACCAAACCCGGCCACGTGGTGCGGCACGGCGGCAAGACGATCCTCTTCAGCGACGGGACCGGCGAGGTGAGTGTCTTCAACTCCGCTGACCTGGCGTCCGGCCAACCCCGGGTGGAAACCCACCGTGGCGAAGAGGCCCACCACGGCGTCGCCGTCGAACTCTCCAACGGCGACCTGGTCCTCACGCTGGGGAACGAGGAGGAACGCCCCGGCATCGTGGTGCTGGACAAGGACGGCAAGGAGATAGCCCGGAACGAGGACTGCCCTGGCGTGCACGGCGAGGCCACTGCTGCGGGCGAGGCCGTGGTGATCGGCTGCCAGACCGGGGTCCTGGTGTACGCCGGCGGCGCCATCACCAAGCTGGACAGCCCCACGGCGTACGGGCGGATCGGAAACCAGGCCGGCTCGGAGGAATCCGTGGTGACCCTGGGCGACTACAAGCAGGACAAGGATGCGGAACTTGAACGGCCACAGCAGATCTCGCTCATCAACACCGAAACGAAGTCGCTGGCGTTCGTGGACCTGGGAACCAGCTACAGCTTCCGGTCGCTGGCCCGCGGACCGCACGGTGAGGCGCTGGTACTCGGCACCGACGGCGCGCTGCACGTCATCGACCCGGACACCGCTGCCGTGACGAACAGCTTCCCGGTCATCCCCGCCTGGGAAGAGCCGCTCGACTGGCAGGAACCGCGGCCCACCATCTTCGTGAACGGACACACCGCCTACATCACGGACCCCGGCACCAACACGATCCACGCCATGGATGTCGAGAGCGGAAAAGTCACCGGCACGGGCATGCTGGAGCGCACACCGAACGAGCTCGCCGGCGTCACGGGCTGACTCCCCGAGGGGGACAGGCACCTTCGGTCATGGCCTTGTTCGCGGTTCTGAACCATCAACGGCCAGGAACTGCGAACAAGGCTATGACCGGAGGGCCCAGCCGGTCAGCAGTGCTCGCAGCAAACCTCGCCGCGCCACGCGTTGAAGCCCTCGCGCACCGCAATACCGGCGATCGCCAGGGCCGCGACGGCATCCGCCCACCACCAGCCCAGTACGCCGTTGAGCACCAGGCCCACCAGCAGCACGGCCGAGAGGTACGTGCAGAGCAGCGTCTGCTTGGAATCAGCGACGGCGGTCGCTGAACCCAGCTCACGGCCGGCACGCCGCTGCAACCAGGACAGGACGGGCATGATGGCCAGGCTCAGGGCCGCGATCACGATTCCCGGCACCGAATGCTGCGCTTCGCCGCCGCCGGCAAGGGACCGGACCGCGTCCACCGAGACGAAAACCGCGAGGGCAAAGAACGAGAGGGCGATGATCCGCAACGTCAGGTGCTCGCGGCGCTCCGGGTCCTTCGAGGCGAACTGCCAGGACAGGGCCACTGCGGAGGCAACCTCGATCACCGAATCCAGGCCGAAGCCCAGCAGCGCAGCGGAATCAGCCACTCCGCCGGCCCACAGTGCCACCACTGCCTCGATGATGTTGTAGGTGATGGTGGCCGCGGCGAGCAGCCGGATGCGGCGGGTAAGTACCGCGCGGCGGGCTGGGGCAGGGCCCAGGTGCAGGCCTGTCATGCGGTGCACGTCCCGTCCGGGGCACAGCACGCGGGGTCCACCGCCAGGACCACGCCCAGGAGGTCCCGGATGGCGTGGCCCAGTTTGGCATCGGCCAGTTCATACCGGGTGCGCCTGCCGTCCGGGACGGCCACCACCAAACCGCAGCCACGCAGGCAGGTCAGGTGGTTGGACATGCTTTGGCGTGAAACGCCGATCGAATCGGCAAGGTCCGATGGGTAGGCGCCGCCGTCAGCGAGGGCCAGCATGATCCGGGCCCGGGTGGGGTCCGAGACTGCGTAGCCAAAGCGCGCGAGGACCGGCGCGTGCGTGAGGGTTTCCATCGAACCGAGAATACAGCCATCCGTGTATTCAGATCCAGCTGTATTCAAGGCCCGGCGGAAGTAATGGAAGAAGAGGGGTGTCCGGCTCACTCTGGCCCGGAATCTGGGCGCTGCGAGCTGCCGGGTGCGTTATGCGGCCAGGCGGGCTGCCGGTGCGGGCCGATGCCGCCGTTCAGCCAGCACGCTGATGGTGCATGGAGCCTGCTCCGGATCGATCTTTGCGGGCAGGTGCCTGGTTTCGGAGGCGGCGCGGAGCATCTCCAGCGCCTCGTCATCCACCAGTGCGTGTGAGATATCGAGTTCCAGGTCCAGGCCGCCCTTGATGGAATTGGCCCGCTTTGCCACGACGTAGATGGCGTTGATGCTATGGATGGTGATGTGCCCCTTTGCAATCACCTGAGCTTTGGCGTGGTCCAGGTCCACCCGGACCACAATGTTCAGCTTCGAATTCAAGGTGTAAAGCCTTCCCCTGCATTGGCTGCGACGCTGCAGCTTCTTGCTTGGCCCGTTTGCTTGAGCCTCCATTAGATTAGGGAACGAATGTGATGCACGCAACACCAGCCTAATTATTGCGCCGAATGTTCTTTCCCTCCTGACCACGCAGCCCTGCCACCGAAGGACAAACATGAGCAACCATCAGCTGATCATCATCGGCTCAGGCCCTGCCGGCTACACCGCCGCCATCTACGCCGCCCGCGCCGGCCTCAACCCGCTGGTCCTGGCCGGTGCAGTGACGGCGGGAGGCGCGTTGATGAACACCACCGAGGTGGAAAACTTCCCCGGTTTCCCCGAAGGAATCCAGGGCCCGGAGCTGATGGACGGCCTGCAGCAGCAGGCGGAGAGGTTCGGCGCGCGCATAGAGTTCGACGACGTCACGTCCGTCGACCTCAAGGGTCCCGTCAAACGCGTGGTCACCGGCGGCGGAGAGACGTACGAGGCCAAGGCAGTCATCCTGGCCACCGGCTCGGCCTACAAGGAACTCGGCCTGCCCGAGGAAAAGAAGTTCAGCGGCCACGGGGTGTCCTGGTGCGCCACCTGCGACGGGTTCTTCTTCCGGGAGCAGGACATCATCGTGGTTGGCGGCGGCGACTCCGCCATGGAGGAAGCAACCTTCCTGACCCGCTTCGGAAAGTCCGTGACCGTCGTCGTCCGCAAGGGCGAACTCCGCGCCTCCCGCATCATGGCCCAGCGCGCCAAGGACAACCCCAAGATCCGGTTCGCCTGGAACTCTGCCGTCACCGCCATCCATGGCGACGGAAAGGTCACCGGCGTCACCCTCACGGACACCCGCACGGGCGATACCCGCCACCACGACGCCACCGGCATCTTCGTGGCCATCGGGCACCTGCCGCGCACCGAGCTCGTGGCCGGGCAGGTGGACCTGGATGGGGAGGGCTACATCAAGGTGGACTCGCCCACCACCTGCACCAACCTCTCCGGCGTCTTCGCCTGCGGCGACGCCGTGGACCACCGCTACCGCCAGGCCATCACGGCAGCCGGCACCGGCTGCGCCGCGGCCCTGGATGCCGAGCGTTTCCTGGCAGCCCTGGAGGACGCCGCCAGCATTGCGACGGCGCTGGTGGAGGAACCCACCCACGGCTAGGTTCCGTGCGCCCCGGCCTGATGGGGCGGGCGCTCCCCGGGTCAGACGACCTCGGGAAGCCTTCCCGTTAACACCGAAACGGGCGCCGCGGACCAGCGCTCACGCTCCGGTTCATACGAAATGACCATGGAGGCATCGTTCTCGCGCGCCTCGTCGATGGCGAGTAGCAGGGCGTCCTCCATGTGCCTGGCGTATTCCAGCCGCTCGGGCAGGCTGCCCTGCACGCCGCCGTCGTCAATCAGCACGTGGCCCTTGCCGTCCACGATGACCTTCAATGAATACCCGCGGTCCTCGTACAGCGACCCCCGGGTGGATGAAATTTCTGTGACTCGATCTGCCCGGACCAGCCCGTTGCCCAGCGTGCGGATCCACACTTCACCCATGAAATGACCTCCCCTTTGGCTGGAGGCGCGAATCAGCGCCCCATAAGGCGAACGCTACTCCTCCGCGGGCCATTTGTGACCCCTGAATTTCTGCGGACAGTTGCCGAATCCGCCGGCCGGCACGTGGGCCGGCGCATGGACTGTGACAACACCCGCGGCGGCGCTCAGCTATGGTGAATGTCGGCAGCCCGGGGAGGATGTTCCGAGAATTGTTGGAGGCTGGAATGTGGTCAAAGCTGGATACCTACCTTTACCCTCTCCGGCCGCCCACCGTGTGCCCCTCCGGGACCTTTGAACTGGACGTCGCTTCGGGAAACATGCAATGGTCCGAGGGGTTGTTCGGCATCCATGGGCTGGGCAAGGGCGAGGTGGTGCCCACGTTCGAACTGCTGATGGCCCACAAGCACCCCTCGGACCGGGACCGGGTGAGGGAGCTCTGGATGGACCTCCTGGCCGGCGGGGGCCAAGGTGCGCTGCTCCACCGCGTCATCGACGCCAAAGGCAGGGAACGGCGCGTCTTTTCGGCGATCCAGGTCGAGGCTGATGCCTCCGGACGCGTGGCCCGTGCGCACGGATTCATGGTGGACATCACCCAGAGCCTGCGCATCGAGTCGCAGAACGCGGCCAGCGAAGCGATCGAAGGCGTATACGCGCACAAAGCCGTGATCGAGCAGGCCAAGGGCATTGTCATGGGCCTGCTCGGCGTGGAGGCCGAGGCAGCCTTCGATATCCTGGCCGACCAAAGCCAGCACATCAACGTCAAACTCCACGTTGTGGCGGATGGGCTGGTCAAGTCCGCGGCGGAGGGGAAAGCCCGGGAAGCGGTGGCCGGTTTCCGGCTTTCCCGCTGACTGTCAGCCCATGACCTGCTGGTTCACCCAGCGTTCCAGCGGGGGCACCAGCAGCAGCACCGCGACGCCCGCCACCATCAGGACATGGATGAACACGTTCCAGGCTGTGGTTCCGAGGGTTTCGCCGCCGCCGGTGGCTGCGAACCAGAACGGAACCAGGGCCACAAGGCCGAGTGCAGCCGATGCCAGCGCCGCGTATTCCCACCAGCTCCACCGGGCAAACAACCCCCACGTTGCTACCGCGAATCCGAGCACGGTGAGCAGTGAGAGGACCATGGTGATGTTCCACCAGGCCCCTGAGGTGTTTACCCCGCGGGTAGCAAAGCTGGGCGTCAGCCACAGCCAGCTGCTTCCAGCCATCAGGAGGGCGATTCCGCCCAGGGTACGCAGGGTGAACATTTCCCACCACCTCCTGCAGCCAGCTTCCTTGCCGTGGCCGGAAGCGGAACAGTGCCGAACGGCCCGTCAGGCCCCCGGAATACGAGGTTTGTGCACCGCTTGAAGAGGGCGGGCGGCGGGACCTTCGGCACTTCTGGTTGCCTGTGGAACCGGGGCAGGCTGTTGGCATGGCGGACCGGACTTCCACGAGGAGCGGCAGCGTAGGCTCAGTCGTTGTCAACGCCCTGCTGCTGTGGGGCATCAACATCTGGCCGGGCTGGCGGGTGGTGCCATTCCTGACGACCGACATGACCCGCGTCCTCTACCTCATCAATGCGTCCCTGATCGCGGGCATCATCGTGAATATGGTGTTCGTACTGGTCCGCAACAGGGCCGTCATGGCGCTCGGGAACCTGGTGGTCCTGGGCATTGGGCTGGCGGCCGTGATCCGGATGTGGGAAGTCTTCCCCTTCGATTTCGGGAACAGCTGGTCCGGCTGGCCGGTGCTGGTGCGGGTGTTTCTGGTACTCGGCATCGTGGGCTCGATCATCGGTGCCGTGGTGGAAGTGGTGAACCTGTTCCGCGGCCTGGCAGGTTCCCGGCCGCGGACCCGTTAGGGACGTGCAGGACCGTCACTCGAAGTGCGTGACAACAGTGGGGTCGTGGGCCACGGACGCCACGACCCTTGATGCCACATCGCGGAGCTTGAGGTTGCGGGTGTTGGAGGCGCTGCGCAGGATCCGCATGGCGGTGTCCTGGTCGCACCGGTTCTGGGCCATGATGATTCCGGCGGCGAGGTTGATGGTGGTGCGGGACTCCATGGCCGCCGTCAGGTTCTCCCGGTCCTCCTTCAGCTGGGCCACCCGGACCGCCATGCGCAGCGACTTGGACGCCTGCGCGGCGTGGGCCTCCGCGTTCTCAATGTCCTGCGCACTGAAGGCATGGGTATTTGCCGCGTACAGGTTCAGTGCGGCGCCGGCGTCATTCTCGAGCGGCAGCGGGACAGAGAGAACGGACCCGATCCCCTCGGACCAGGCGGTGGAACAGTAGTGCGCCCACCGGGTTTCATCCTCGAGGTTGGGCACATGGATGGTGACCACATCACGAAGTGCCGTCAGGCAAGGCCCCTCGCCGAACGCGTACTGCAGCTCGTCCATTGCATGGACCTGGGGGTCGCTGGTGGCCACAGTGGCCGGCCTGCGGTGCCGCACCAGGGTCACGCCGCAGAGCAGTTTGTTGTCCCCCGAAAGGGTTTCAGCGGAATACGTGACTAGCTCCTGCAGCAGTTCCGCTACGTCCGAACTTTCCAGGACCAGGTCCTGGAGGTGCTCCGCGATCCCTTGCTGCGGTGTGCGGTTTTCGACCATAAGGCATCTTTCCCACATGGCCACGGCACGTATGCTGACCGGAACGCCTGGATGTGCTCAGTGCGGAACAGCCCGTTTGCGGTGACACTTCCAGTCTAGGGCTGGCGGCCGCCAAGGGGGCCCCCTTCTTGCCCGGTTTCTGGCGGCGCGCGGCCATAGGATAAATCTGATGACTTCCCCGGATGATCCCCAGCCCTTCAGCCTGCGCAAAATTGCCGTCGCCGCGTTTGGGCCCAGCCTGCTTTTCGGCATCGGCCAGGGGGCGATCCTTCCGGTGGTGGCATTGTCCGCCCGTGAACTGGGGGCGTCCGTGGCCGTGGCGGCCCTGGTCGTCACGCTCATTGGCCTCGGGTCCTGGTTCTTCAACCTGCCCGCGTCCCTGGTGACCCTGCGTTTCGGTGAGCGCTGGTCCATCGTGGGTGCCGCCGTCGCCGCCGGGTTGGCGCTGGCGGCGGCCGCCGTGTCCTCCGGAGCCACGCAGGGACTGTGGCTGCTCGCGGCGGCGATGGCCGTCGTCGGGATGTCCGGGGCCGTCTTTGGACTGGCGCGGCAGAAGTACCTCACCGAAGCCGTGCCGGTGGAGTTCCGTGCCCGGGCGCTGTCCACGCTGGGCGGCGTCAACCGCATCGGCGTGTTCATCGGCCCGTTCGCGGGCGCAGCCGTGATGCAGTTCTCCGGCCTCGCCGGCGCCTACTGGGTGGGGGTGGTGGCCATGGCCGCGGCCGCGCTGCTCTCGCTCACCATCCCGGACCTTACGACGCCGGACCCCGTCCCGGGCGGGCACACCGGCCCCCAGCCCACGCTCCGCAGCGTCGCGGCCTCGCACGCCGGCGTGTTCCTTTCGCTGGGCGTGGGCATCCTGCTGCTCAGCGCGCTGCGTTCCTCCCGGCAGGTGGTGATCCCGCTCTGGGCCGACCACCTGGGCATGGATGCCACCTCGGCGTCGCTGATCTACGGGCTGTCCGGGGCCATCGACATGCTGGTGTTCTACCCCGCCGGCAGGCTGATGGACCGCAAGGGCCGGCAGTGGGTGGCGGTCCCGTCCACGCTGCTGATGGGGACTGCGCTGCTGCTGATCCCCCTGACCGGGTCCTTCGTGGGGCTGCTGCTCGCGGCGCTGCTGATCGGGTTCGGCAACGGGATCAGTTCCGGGTTGGTGATGACGCTCGGCGCCGACTTCTCGCCCGACCGTGGCCGTGGCCAGTTCCTGGGCCTCTGGCGGTTCATGGCCGACGCCGGGTCCACGGGCGGCCCCGTGCTGCTCTCCGGGGTGACTGCCCTCGCCTCGCTGGGCCCGGGGATCGCAGCCACCGGAGTCCTGGGGTTCGCGGCGGCGGCCGTGTTCGCCGTCGTGATTCCCCGCCTGAGACACCGCCGGAACTACTGATGGCACGGCTTGCTCTATCACTTCTGGTCCCTAAAAGGGAGGTTTAGGGACCAGATCTGATAGAGCATCGGGCCGTGTTTGGCGCGCGGGTTGGTGGGTAGGCCGCGGTGCGAGGTTATCCTCGACACATGAGTGAAACGGGCACCACCGCTCGCATCAGTCCGCTGCAGAAGGCCGTGTGGTGGGCGCAGGACTACGTGTATGCCGGAATCTGGCAGGTCCGCGGCTTCCTCTCGCGCGTGCAGCCGGGGTCCTTCCGCGACGGCAGCCGGCCGCCCGTGCTGATCATCCCCGGCGTGTACGAAAACTGGCAGTTCATGATGCCGCTCATCCAGGCCATCCACGACGCCGGCCATCCCGTGCACGTGGTCACGGTGCTGCAGCGCAACAAGCTGAGAGTGCCCGAGGCTGCCAAGCTGGTGGCGCAGCACTTGGAGGAGGCGGGCCTGCGCAACGCCATCCTGGTGGCGCACAGCAAAGGCGGGCTGATCGGCAAATACGCCATGCTGTCCCTGGACCCGGAGCACCGGATCGACCGGATGATCGCCGTGTGTGCACCGTTTTCCGGCTCGCGCTACGCCCGGTACATGCTGCTGCCCAGCCTGCGGATCTTCTCCCCGCGCAACCCGCTCACGCTCCAGATGTCCCGCGAACTTGCCATCAACAGCCGCATCACGTCGATCTACGGGCCGTTCGATCCGCACATCCCGGAGGGGAGCGTCCTGCCCGGTGCCACCAACATCGAGCTGCCGGTGGCGGGGCACTTCCGGATCCTTGGCGACTCCGGGACGGCCCGGATCATTGTGGAGCAGCTGAGCCTGCCTGCCTGACGATTCGTTGTCCAGCCAGCGTCCTTCGCGGGAAAGCTCAGGAAGCGGCCGGGCCCAACCTGCTGCCGTGCCCGTCGGCGGCCGGCGCGTCCGGCCGCGGCTCCTTCAGTTCGACGAAGATGCAGTGGGTTGGCGTTTCTCCGGTGTTGGTGCCGGAATGTTCCTGCGCGTCCAGCCAGCGGGCCTGCGCCGCCTGCAACTGCACATCGACTTCCTTCCCGCCGGACCGGAGCCGCCGGGTGAAGGAGCTGAGCGTGACCATCACGCTGTCCGGGTGGGAGTGGGTGCCGGTGTTGTCGCCGGGCCCGTCGCTGTACTCGAGGACGCGGACCCGGTCATTTTCGAAAACAAGCCGGTAGTGCTGCGGATTCACTGCAATGGGATCGGCCACCGGAAACCCCTTTTGTTTATGGGACATGCGTACCATAACGGCACATAGGTATCATAAATCGCGTGTCTGCACGCCGCAACGGAAAATATGTAGAGACCGGGAGGACCCGGCAGAAGTCGCGGACGCGGGATGCCTTGGTGGCCGTCCTTCGCGATCTGCTGAAGGACGGGCAGGACCCGTCCGTTGCCGACGTCGCTGCCATTGCCGGCATTTCCCGGACCACCGCCTACCGGTACTTTCCGGACAAGGAAGCCCTTTTGCACGCGGCCCTGCCCGAGACCGGGTCGGGGTCGCTCCTGGGGGAGGACCCGCCGTCGGACGTCCGCGACCGCATGGCACGCACCCTTGACGCCCACTTTGACTTCATCCGGATGTGGGAGCCGCAGCTGCGCGCTGCGCTGCGGCTGTCCCTAACCCCTGGCGCGGCCCGCCCCACTCTTCGCGGGGGCAGGGCGATTGGCTGGTACCGGGATGCACTGTCACCGCTCGACGCCAGCCCAGGCATCGACGCCGCAGCCCTGGCCGTACGGCTTCGCGCCGCCGCGGGCATCGAACCGTACGTCTGGCTGCGGGACGTCGCCGGGCTTTCAGCCGATCAGGCATTCGGTGTGATGCGTGCCAACGCCCTGGATATCTTGGACGCTGCACTCGCTTCGCAGCCGTAGGTCCCCTACTCGACGTTGAATGCGTTGCTGGTGTCCGATGCCAGCGTCCCGCTGGTCGCCGTGAGGGTGCAGCCGGTGGACTTGCGGACAAACTGCAGGTCGGCGAAGGTGGCGGCTCCCGAAACTGCGGAGGCCGTGAGGACACTGGTGGTTTTGAGGACGCAGGTGGACTGGACCGTCACGGCTGCCGTGCTGGCGGTGGCATTGCCGAAGGCATCGAGAATGCGTACGGTCACCGGGGGAGTGATATTCACGTTCCGGGGGACACTCGTGGGCACCGTGTCGAATTTCAGTTTCCCTGCTGCTGCGGCGGTGATGGTGGCGGTCACGGGCGTGGGGCTGCTGAGGCCCGTTGCGGCGGCGGTGATGGTCGCCGTCCCGGCCGTGGTGTCGCCGTAGAAGAACGACGCCGATGCGGACCCGGCAGCAATGGCCACCGATGTGGTCTTGGTTCCGTTGGCGGTGTTTGAGAAGAATCCGCTGGCGCTGGAGGAGGCCAGGCTGATGGTGGTGGTCCCGGAGGTCACGGCGTTGCCGTACGCGTCCTGGCGTTGCAAAGTGGCCGGGCCGAGGAGGGCAGCCGATGACGCTGTGCCCGCAAGGGAAGAACCGGCGGTGACAACCAGCTGGCTGGCGGCCGCGGGTACCACGGAAAAGCTGGTGCTGGCCGTTCCGGCGTACCCGGCGCTGGAGGCGGCAAGGGTGTAGCCGGCTCCCGCCGTGTCGATGGACAGCCCGTTGAACGTGGCCGCCCCGCTGGGGTTCGTGGTGGCCGTGAGCGTACCGCCCAGGGCTCCGCCGCCGGGGTTGGTCCCGATGCCGATGGTCACCGGCACGCCGCCGCTCAGGACTGGAACCCCGCCCTCGGTCTGCAGCTGCACGGTCAGCGTGCTGATGGCCGATCCTGCTGTCACGCTTGCGGCCGGCTGGGCAGTGAAGGCGAGTTTCACCAGGCTGGATACTGTGACGGACCCACTCCCGGTGCTGGCTGCCGTCCAGGACCGGTACACCGCGGTGACCTGGTAGCTGTAAGTCCCGTCCGGAACCGGGATATCGGAGCAGGTGGTTCCCGTGATCAGTGCTGATGGGCTGGACCCGCAGGCAGCAGACGTTGTGGTGCCGCTTGTTCGGGTGACGTAATAGCCGGTAGGAGCTACCGCGCCGGCCGATCCGGTCCAGCTGACGGCGACACTGGAGCCGCTGCTTGCCGGCACCGAAACGTTGGTGGGCGGGAGCAGCGTGGCGACTGCCGCCGTCGTGCTTCCCTTGCCGGAAGCAGCCCAATACGCTGCCGCGGGTCCCGCTCCCAGGAGGACGGCCAGGAAGAGGACGACGGCGGCCGCGAGGCGGGAGCGTACGGCGCCTTTAAGGACCACCAGCTCCCGCCGAAGGCCCTGCCGGGCGTCGGGGGAGCTGGTGGTGGGCATGGGACCTTCCGTTTGTCAGCCTTGGGGGGAGGCGAACTTCTTCACCATCGCGCCAGGACACTGACGCTCTGGGTCAGGAACGTAAGTCCCTGCCCTCTTCAGTTGGCCGTGAAGTAGAGCGGGACGGAAGCGTTCTTGCACCCGTCCTGGTTGACGCCGGGCCGGTCGGTCATCTGGAGCGTCACGGTACCGGTGGCAGTTCCGCCGGGGGCGAGTTCCTTTGCTGTGAAGACGGGGGTGCCAACCGTGAAATCTGCTGCCGAGCAGCCGGAGACCGCGGTCCAGACGCTGCCATCGGAACTGGCCACGCTGGCGGTGACGGCCGTGACCTTCTGGACGCCGGCATCGGAGGGGTTGGTGACCGTGAAACTGAAGGTCTGGATGGGCCCGTTGGGGGACAGCGGATCGCCCGACACCGTGCTCGAGATGGTGAAGCTCTTGGAGCTTCCGGCGCTGGTATTGGTGCTGCCGTTGCCCGCTGCCGTCCAGTAGGCAAAGGCCGCACCGCCGCCGATGGCCACCAGGGCTGCGGTGGTGCCGATGATGCGCTTCCTGCTTCCTGCGATCCTTCTCATGTCGTACCCCTTGACGTTGGCGGTGATCCGCCGAGACCCGGTGAGCCGTGGCGGCCCTGATGGGAACACTCTTTCGGGGCCAGCTCAAAATACACTGCTGTAATTACTCAAGGTTCGGTCAACGTTGGGAGCTGCAGCTCTTGAGCCTTGCCGGGAAGAAACCGCAGGTCAGACGTCTGTCAGCGACTTTTTATCGGCGGGAGGGGCCGGTCCAGCGACGCGCCGTACACTGGGTCCCATGGCATGCCGAATCAGCGAACTGGTCCTCAACTGCTCCGATCCCGAAACGCTTGCGCGGTTCTGGTGCGATGTCCTCGGGTACGTCGAGCTCGACAGGGAGGACGGGGCGATCGAGATCGGTCCCGCGGCGGGCTTCGGCGGCCTGCAGCCCACCATCATCCTGAGCCCCAGCCACAACCCACGGACGGGACGGCTCCCGCTGCACATCGACGTCAACCCCACCGACCGGGACCAGGACGCCGAGCTGGAACGGCTGCTGGCCCTCGGCGCCCGGGCGGCCGACGTCGGTCAGACCGGCGGGGAGTCATGGCACGTTTTGGAAGACCCCGAGGGCAACGAGTTCTGCCTGCTCCGCAAACAGCTTGAGGTACTGAACTGACGTACGTCCCGGTCCTTCGCTCACGCGAAGAACGCCCGGTCACGGTAGGTGATGGGGCGTTCGGGGTTGTACCTGGCGGCGCCTGCTTCAAGACGCCGCCAGGAGCTTGTTGGCCTCGGATCTCAGCGGGCCAACCGGGCCCGGCCTTCCGGCCTGGCACCTGCCACTATCCACGGCCAGCCTCAAGCTGGAGGCGGCAAATTCCTCAAGAATTGATCAAAATCGGGAGCCGGCACCGTTAACGCGGCGGGTCCCAGCGGCGGGCGGCGAACGCGAAGAGTGACGTGGTGGCCACCGTGGCCAGGTACCCTGCGATGACGATCAGGGCGATGCCCGCCCAGAAGTAGTTGGTGGTGCTGCCTTCCTGCCATGGGCTGGGCGCGATCAGGATCAGCGAATAGGCGGCCACGGCAGCGGACGCCAGCCCGATGAGCACGGGCAGTGTCAGCCAGATTTTCGCCGAGCCGATGTGCCGGCCGAACCCTTCCCAGGCGTTCCAGGACCCGCGGCGCAGGATCAGCCAGCCCGCGGGAATCATGAAGGCCCCCACCAGCAGGAACGCGGCCACCACGTCGGCAGGCCGGTGCCACTGGTTGATCAGCGTGGACACGCCGGACGCGATGGCGAACGTCCCGCCGATGAACCCGGCCATCGGGCGCCAGCGCGGGGACGCCATCAGGAACACCGCGGCCGCCGCCGACGCCGCCAAGGTGGTGTGCCCGGACGGCAGGGAATTCAGCTCCAGGGTCAGCACCCCCTTGTCCGGCCTGGCAGGCAGCACGTCCTTCAGCACCTGCGTGGCCACGTTCGCGCCGACGCAGGCAGCGACGGCGATCCCCGCCTCGGCCCAGTGCCGCCTGATCACCGTGACAAACAGGACCACGACGGCGGCCATCACCAGTGAGATGGTGGGCAGCAGGTCCAGGAATTGGGTGGCTGCCTTGCCGGCGGGCCCGTGGAGCTCCACGGCCTCGGCCAGCGCGGACTCGTCGATGAACTGGCCGGTAGTGGTCTGCACGAAGAAGTAGTAGGTGGCCACCAGTCCGGCGATGCACGCCAGCGTGGACAGTACGAACAGGAACCCGGAGCCCGGGGCGGGGCGGGCTGGTGTCCGGATCTGTGCGCGGGAGGTGGAAGCCATTGTTTAAGGTTGGCACAAAAAGCTGGAAGGCCGCTCCAGCAAAGGCTGGAACGGCGGGTCAGGTGGCTGGGGCGGCCTCGGCCGGCGGCAGCCTGGGGATGCTCGCCGCGGCCACCAGCACCGCCAGCGCGCCCAGCCCGAACGGCAGGGCCGTGGCCGTGGCGATGGCGCCCACCAGGAGGGGACCGCCGGCGTCGCCCAGTTCCCGGCCCAGTTCGGCCGAGCCCATGGTCCGGCCCATCCGCTCCGGCGGCGTGGTGTCGGCCAGGTGCGCGAAGCCCAGCGGCGTGGCCACGCCAATGCCCGTCCCAATCAGGGCCGCCGCAACGAAAATCGTGGCCACGCCGGGGGCGGCGGCAACAATACCCACGCCCGCGGCAACCAGCAGCAGGCCCGTCGTCGTGCCCTTCTTGTCACTGACCCCGCCCCTGTCCCGGAGCCTGCCGATCCATGGCTGGGTCAGCACCGAGCCCAGCGCCACTACGCTCACCGCGGCCGTGCCGGCGAGGGCGTCCAGGCCGTGGCGGGCGGCCAGCGCCGGGAGGAAGCCGACGGCGGCACCCAGCGCGGCCGTCGATGCGGCCAGCACCAGCGTGGGCACCAGGAAACGGCGCTCGCCCACCTGCCGGGCCAGGTCCATCACGGTGTAGCGCTTCCGCGGCAGGGGCTCCAGGTGCGGCACGGAGGCCAGCACCCACACCGCCGTCAGCGCCGCAAGGCCCGAGAGCGTGCCGAACAACAGCGGGAACCCGCCGGCCAGGATCAGCCCGGCGCCCAGCGGGGGACCGATGATGTAGCCAAGGCTCTTCCAGGACCCGTACCGGCCAAAGTAGGTGCCCGCCTTCCCGCCGCGGGCCATCCTTGCCACCATCGCGGACGAAGCCGGGGAGAACGCCGACGCCGCAGCGCCCTGTCCCAGCCTGGCCAGGGCAAGGATGAACGGATCGGCCGCGCCGAGGCCGATCAGCGACAGGGCGGCGAAGGCCAGGAGCCCGCCGACGACGACCGGCTTGGCGCCAATGCGGTCGCTCAGGGCCCCGAAGACGGGTTTCAGGAACACCTCGGCGACGTCGTACAGGGCCAGCAGGATGCCCAGGTTCAGCAGGGTCAGGCCGATGTTGCCGCTCTGCGAACCCAGCCCCGCCGCGATGCTGTGGGCGCCGAAGGCGGTGACAAAGCCCGCTGCGTACAGGGGCGCCGTCGACGGGCGGGCGGCTTGGGTGCTGGAGGGCATGGTTGGGACTTTAGTACCTTCACAAAGTTGTGAAAACTTCAAAGACTTGGCTGTATGACCACCGTTGTCCAGACCGTGAATCTACACAAGCATTTCGGCCGCGTCCACGCGCTGGACGGGCTGGACCTCGAGATCCAGGCCGGCGAAATCCATGGCTTCCTCGGCCCCAACGGTGCCGGTAAATCGACCACCCTGCGCATCCTGCTGGGCCTGGCGAAGGCAACCTCCGGATCCGCCACCGTGCTGGGCCTGGAACCCTGGACCCGGGCCGTGGACCTGCACCGGCGGCTCGCCTACGTTCCCGGCGACGTGCGGCTTTGGCCCAACCTGTCCGGCGGCGAGACCATCGACCTGCTCTCCCGGCTGCGCGGCGGCACCGCCGATGGTAATGCCTACCGCCGACGCAAGGCCCGCCTGTGCGAAGCCTTCGATTTCGATCCGGGCAAGAAGGGGCGTGCCTACTCCAAGGGCAACCGCCAGAAGGTCGTCCTGATCGCTGCCTTGGCCACGGACGCCGAGCTCTACTTGCTGGACGAGCCCACCAGCGGCCTTGACCCGCTCATGGAGGCGGTCTTCCGTCGGGAGCTGCTTGCCGCCGTCGAACGCGGCGCCACCGTGCTGCTCTCCAGCCATATCCTGTCCGAGGTGGAGGTGCTTTGCCACCGCGTGAGCATCATCCGCGCCGGCAGGATCGTGGACGGCGGCACACTGGACTCCCTGCGCCACCTCACCCGGACCGAGATCTCCTTCGCCGCGGACGGGTTGGAGGCGCAGGCACTGGCCCGGCTGGGCGCCGTCCATGACCTGGCGTTCGACGGCGGCCGGGTCAGGTTCAGCGCGGACTCGGACCGGGTGGCGGAGGTGCTTCCCGCCCTGGGTGCCCTGGCCGTGCAGGGGCTGACCATCAATCCGCCGTCCCTTGAGGAGCTGTTCCTGCGGCACTACGGCGATGCTTCGGCACATCCAGAGTCCCCGGCTGATATCAACAACGGCAACGGCGACCACGGGCACGGTGGCGACCGGCATGGTGGGCGGCGGCACCTGCTCGGCATGAGGGGACGTGCCTGACATGGGCGTCCTGCTGATCCTCTGGCGGCAACGCCTGCGGCGGGACCGCTGGCAGCTGCCCTGCTGGATCCTGGTCATCGGGGCGTTCGCCCTGTTCGCAGTCTCGGTCGTCAGCTCAACCTACGGCACTGCCGCAAGCCGCTCGGAAATCCTGCAGGTAGCCATCGCCACGCCCGCCATCCTGATGCTGCGCGGCCTTCCCCGCGGAGCGGACCAGGGCGCCTTCACGTTCTTCCTGATCTATGCTTTCCTTGCCCTGCTGGCCGGCTTGATGAGCACCTTCCTGGCGGTGCGCCATTCACGGGCCGACGAGGAAACCGGCGGCGCAGAACTCGTGGCGGCCACTCCTGCCGGACGCCTGCTGCCCAACACCGCCACCGTCCTGCACGGCACCGCCGCCAACGTCCTGGCGGGACTCGCCGTCTTCGGAGGGTTTGCCGCCCGAGGCCTGGACCCGCAGGGTTCCCTTCTCGCCGGGACCGCCACGGGCGCCGTCGGCCTCTGCTTCCTGGGCATGGGGCTGCTGGTGGCCCAGTGCATGGGGACTTCGCGCGGCGCCAACGGTGTCTCCGCGGCCCTGGTTGTCCTTGCTTATGTGGTGCGCGGAATCGGGGATGCCACGGGGACGCCGCACTCCGACGGCACCACCATGACCGAAGGCGCGGCCAGCTGGTTCTCACCCATCGGCTGGGGACAGCAGACGTTCGCCTTTTCCGGCAACCGCGCGTGGCCGCTGCTGCTCCCGCTCGGACTCGGCGCTGCCTGCCTTACGGCCGCCTGGCTCATCCTGCGCGTCCGCGACACCGGCGACAGCGTCTGGGGTGACAGGCCGGCACGGACATCCGCTCGGGCAGGATTGAACAGCCCGGTCGCCCTGGCGTTGCGGCTGCAGTCCGGCTCGATCCTCGGATGGGGGCTGAGCGGGCTGGCCCTGGGCCTGTTGGCGGGGTCGCTGGGAAAGGCGATTGCCGCCGTCGACAATCCCGGCAGCGGAATTACTGCGGCGCTGCGGGCCATGCTCCGGTCGCAGGGGATCTCGCTGACCCAGCTCATGGTCTCGGTGCTCTTCTCGATCGCCGGCGTCCTGGCCGCGGCCTGCGCACTCCAGGCCGTCATCAGGCTGCGGCAGGAGGAAGCCTCCGGCACCGCCGAACTCCTGCTGGCCGCCCCGGTGGGCCGGGTGCGGTGGCTGGCCGGCTACTTGGCCCTGGGTGCCCTGGCGGTGGTCCTGGTGCTGGGCCTGGCGGGGGTGGGCGCCTGGGCCACCCTCACCGGATCAGGTGATGAGTCCATGCCGGCCGACGCGCTCTGGCAGACCGTCCTGGCGCAGTTGCCGGCGGCGCTGCTCTACCTCGCCGTACCCGCGCTGGTGTTTGTCCTGTGGCCCGCCGCGACCATCGCCGCCGGCTGGGTGCTGCTGGGGCTGGGCGTGTTCTTGGGGATCTTCGGCGGCATGCTGGGGATTGACCAGGGCCTGCGGGACCTGTCCCCGTTCACGCACACACCGGTCCCGCACGGGGACGCCACGGACTGGAGCGGTGCCTGGTGGATGCTGGCCATCGCCGGGGCTGTTGCCTGCCTCGCCGTGCTCGTGATGCGGCGGCGGGAGGTGGGGACGGCATGAGCGATGCTGCTGTATCAGCCGAGGCCGTGACTGCTGCTGCTGAAAGGGCCGCCGCAGGATTCGCCGCGGCCGGGTTCCCGAAGATGCCGGCCCGGGCGCTGCTGGCCCTCGTGGCCTCCGAGGACGGGAGCCTGACGGCGGCCGAATTGGGGGAGCGGCTCGGTGCCAGCGCCGCGGCCGTGTCCGGGGCCGTTCGGTACCTGCAGACGGTGGGGTTCGTGCACCGGGTTGCCCGGCCCGGCAGCCGCCGCGACCTCTACGCCCTGCACGACGACGAGTGGTACGTGGTCTCGATGCGCAATAGCCCCATCTACGAAAAACTGGCCGAGTTGACCGACGCCACCGCGGAAACCCTTCCCGCGGGGTCCGCCGCCCGGGCACGGGTTGCGGAAATGGCCCGGTTCTACCGCTTCCTCAACTCCCGGATGCCTGGGTTGCTGGATGATTGGGAAAATGAGCGGGAGGCGGAGCCGTGACCATCATTGACAATGCGGTGTACGTGAACGGCCTGCGCACCGAGGACCCGGAGGACCTTGACGAGACCTACTTCCTGCTGCGGCAGCGCGAGGGGATGGCCTGGATCGGGCTCTACCGCCCCGACGCGGAGGAACTCCAGTCGGTGGGGGAGGAATTCGACCTCAACCCGCTGGCCATCGAGGACGCCCTCGCAGGGCATCAGCGCGCCAAGCTGGAACACTACGGCGAGTGCCTGTTCCTGGTGCTCCGGCCGGCCAGGTACCTGGATGACGTGGAGAAGGTGGACTTCGGCGAGATCCATGTCTTCGTGGGTGACGAGTACGTGGTCACGGTCCGGCACGCCGAATCCCCGGACCTTGCCAAGGTCCGCCGCCGGATGGAATCCATGCCGGAGTTCCTGGCGCTGGGCCCCGATGCCGTGCTGTACGGCATCCTGGACCAAGTGGTGGACGAGTACGAGCCCGTGGCCGCCGGCCTGGAGAACGACATCGACGAGATCGAGGACGACCTGTTCGGTGCCGACCCGGACGTCTCCCGCAGGATCTACGAGCTCTCCCGCCAAGTCATCACGTTCCAGCGCGCCACCAGCCCACTGGTGGGGATCCTGCAGGCGCTGATGTCCGGGACCCCGGACCGCGAGCAGGCCACCGAGCTGCGGGACCACTACCGCGATGTCCTGGACCACGTGATCCGGCTGAACGAGCGCGTGGCATCCTTCCGCGCCCTGCTGCAGAATGCCCTGGCCGTGAATGCGGCCCTGGTGGCGCAGCGCCAGAACGAAGAGATGCAGCGGATGACCCAGTCCAGCTTTGAGCAGAACGAGCAGGTCAAGCGCATCTCTTCCTGGGCCGCCATCCTGTTCGCGCCCACGCTCGTGGCATCCATCTACGGCATGAATTTCGCAAACATGCCCGAACTGGGCTGGGCGGAAGGCTACCCCTTCGCCCTGGGACTGATGGTGGCGATGGGCCTGGCCCTGTACTTGGCGTTCAAGCACAACAAGTGGATCTGACCCGCCATCGGCGCGCCGCCCCGGGCTTCGTGGCCTGCGATGGGCCGCAGATACTAGGCCTGCTTAGCAGTTGGCGGCCTGGCAACGTGACCGGCGTACAGTAAACGGCATGCCCCACCTCCCGCCTGACCTTCCCGCGCCCGCTGTCCTGCCGGACGGTATGCCGGCCCTGGGCGAACTCCTGGCAGAGGCCCGCGTTCTCAGCCTGCCCATGCGGGTGAAGTTCCGCGGCATCATGGAGCGCGAAACCCTGCTGCTGCGCGGCCCCCAGGGGTGGGGTGAGTTTTGCCCGTTCCCGGAGTACGGCGACGCCGAAGCCTCCCGGTGGCTGGCCGCCGCCATCGAGGCGGGGTGGCAGGGTTTCCCGGCCCCGCTGCGGACGTCGGTTCCGGTCAATGCCACTGTCCCGGCCGTCCCCGCCGACCGGGTGCCGGACGTGCTGTCCCGGTTCGGCCGGGTGGACGCGGTAAAGGTGAAGGTGGCCGAACGCGGGCAGTCATTGGACGACGACGTCGCCCGGCTTCACGCCGTCCGCGCCGCGTTGCCGGCGGCCGCCGTCCGGGTGGACGCCAATGGCGGCTGGGACGTGCCCGCCGCCGTGGAGGCACTCACCAGGCTGGCTCCTGTTGGGCTGGAATACGCCGAGCAGCCCGTGCCCTCCATCGAAGGCCTCGCCGAAGTCCGTGCCCGGCTCCGCGACGCCGGAACGCCGGTGCTGATCGCCGCCGACGAGAGCGTCCGCAAGGAATCCGACCCCCTGCGCGTGGCCCGTGCCGGCGCGGCGGACCTCTTGGTGGTCAAGGTGGCGCCGCTCGGGGGAGTGCGGCGCGCCCTGGACATCGTGGCACAGGCCGGGCTTCCCGCCGTCGTCAGCTCAGCCTTGGACACCTCCGTGGGCATCCGCGCCGGCCTGGCGCTCGCGGCGGCGCTGCCGGACCTGCCCTACGCCTGCGGGCTGGGCACGGTGTCCCTGTTCGAATCGGACGTCACGCTGGATCCGCTGGTGGCCGACGACGGCGCCATCCGCCTGCGGGACGCCGTCCCCGACGCCGGGCTGCTTGAGCGGTTTGCGGCTCCCGCTGAACGCCGGGAATGGTGGCTGGACCGGCTCCGCCGCGTCCACGCGCTCCTCGCCCCATCGGTTGCTGGGTAACTGCCGTTTTCCGGCTCCAAAAGGGCAGTTGCTCAGCAGCCGATGAGCCGGGCGGGGGCGTTCCTGCAGGTCACGGGCGGTTCACCCTGAGTTCATCCAATCGATGCGTTTGCGTAGGACGCGGCTGGAAGGGTGGGCGGGCATCCCCAGAGAGATTCCTTGGAAGGTTCCCATGTCTGAAACAGCCCGCAAGTTCACCCTGCTGCCTATGCTCGGCCACACCAAGGGCAAGCGCAGCCCCGTCACCTGCGCCCTCAAGTGCGACAACGCCTGCGCCGGGGAGGTCTGCAACACCAGCTCCAACGGCTACTTCCGCGACATTGCCTCCGCCGCCATGTCGCGCCGCGCCGCCCTGGGCCTGGGCGCCGCCGGTGCGCTCGCCGTCGTCCTTGGCTCCGCCGTGACCTCCAACGAACCTGCCTCCGCCGCCGGGCTGTCCAAGGCCGCCACGGAGGGTTTCGGGAAGTCCAAGCTGGAGTTCACCGCCATCAAGCCGGTGGACAAGGCCGTTGACGCCTTCACGGTGCCCGAAGGCTTCTCCTGGCAGCCCATCATCCGCTGGGGCGACCCGCTGTTCAACGACTCCCCGGATTTCGACCTGAACAACCAGACCGCCGCCGCGCAGGCCCGGCAGTTCGGCTACAACAACGACTACACGGACATCCTGGAGATCCCCGGCAGCAAGGGCCGCCGCGCCGTCCTGTTCACCAACCACGAGTACACCAACGAAAGCATCATGGTCCCTGCCGGCTACGACGCCGCGGAGACCCGTGCCATCGGCCGCGCCGCCCATGGCCTGGCCGTCGTGGAGCTGGAGCGCAAGAACACCACAAAGCCCTGGAGCTACGTGAAGGGCGCGCCGCTGAACCGCCGCTACCTCTCCGACACCACGTACGAACTGACGGGCCCGGTGGCCGGCTCGGCGCTGGTGAAGACCGCCGCGGACCCGTCCGGCCGCGCCATCAAGGGCACGTTTGGCAACTGCTCCGGCGGCACCACCCCGTGGGGCACCATCCTCTCCGGCGAGGAAAACTTCAACGGCTACTTCGTGGCAGCCGGCACCTCCGCCGGCGACAAGCGCTACGGGCTCACGTCCAAGCCCACCGCCCGCAAGTGGGAACTCGACGACCCACGCTTCGACACCCGCAACCCCGGCTACGAGAACGAGGCCAACCGCTTCGGCTGGATCGTGGAGGTGGACCCGTTCGACCCCACTTCCACCCCCAAGAAGCGCTCCGCCATGGGCCGGTTCAAGCACGAGGGCGCGAACGTGATCGTGGCCGAGTCCGGGCACGTGGTGGCGTACATGGGCGACGACGAAAAGTTCGACTACCTCTACAAGTTCGTCTCGAAGGACAAGTACGTTGAAGGCGACCGCAGGAACAACATGAACCTGCTGTCCGAGGGCGACCTGTACGTTGCCAAGTTCACCGGCAACTCGCCCGCCGCGGAGATCACCGGCACCGGCGCGCTTCCCTCCGACGGCGCGTTCGACGGCACCGGCGAATGGCTGCCCCTCGTGGTGGGCGGCAAGTCCGCCGTCCCCGGCATGTCCGTCGAGGAGGTCCTGGTGTACACCCGCCTGGCCGCCGACAAGGTGGGCCCCACCAAGATGGACCGCTGCGAGGACGTCCAGCCCAGCCTGCACACCGGCAAGGTCTACGTGGTCTGCACCAACAACTCGGACCGTGGCACCGGCACCAAGGAAGGCGCCACGGAGGTCAACCCGCGCACGCAGAACCGGGACGGCCACATCGTGGAGATCGCCGAAGCCGGCGACCAGACCTCCACGAAGTTCAACTGGACCCTCCTGATGGTCTGCGGCGATCCGGCCCAGGGCGACGTCACCTACTTCTCCGGCTACCCGGTGGACAAGGTTTCGCCCATCTCCTGCCCGGACAACGTGGCCTTCGACTCCGTGGGCAACCTGTGGATCTCCACCGACGGCGCCCCCTCCGGCATCGGCTACAACGACGGCCTCTTCAAGGTCACGCTGGACGGCGCCGAGCGCGGCAAGGTGGAGCAGTTCCTCTCCGTTCCCCGCGATGCCGAGACCTGCGGCCCGGTCATCCACGACGACGAGCGCACGGTGTTCGTTTCCGTGCAGCACCCGGGCGAGGACGGCACCTTCGAGGCACCCAACTCCTATTTCCCGGACTACGTCCCGGCAGGTACGACGCCGGCCCCCGGCCAGGTGCGCGCGCCCCGTCCCTCAGTGGTCCAGGTGTTCCGCGGCTAATCCCCCCCGTTGCTCTATCACTTTTGGTCCCCAAAACCCCGGTTTAGGGACCATAAGTGATAGAGCAAGCGGGAACTACGGCGGGTGTTGGAGGGTGGCAGACTGGGTGAGTGACTTCGTTGAACGAGCCCGCCCCCGACGCCACCCCATCCGCCTCCGCAGAAGCCCCGCATCCCGGTGACGCATCCGGGCTGGACACCCCTGAGCTGAGCGCGCTGGCCGCGGCGCGGATCGCCGTCGACGTCCTGCTCGACGGCGGCGTGCGGCACGTGGTGGTGTCGCCGGGTTCGCGGTCGGCCCCCATGGCGTACGCGTTGGCCGAGGCGTCGGCGGCGGGCCGGGTGGACCTGCTGGTCCGGATCGACGAACGCTCCGCCGGGTTCACGGCCCTGGGCCTGGCCCTTGCCACCGGCTCGCCCGCCGCCGTCCTCACCACATCCGGGACCGCCGTCGGGAACGTGATGCCCGCGGTCATGGAGGCCAACCATGCCGCCGTCCCGCTGATCGTGCTCTCCGCCGACCGGCCGGACGAGTTGCGGGGGACAGGGGCCAACCAAACCACCGTGCAGCCTGACCTGTTCGGCGAACAGGTCCGTTTCGCGGCCGACGTTCCGGCCGGAAGCAACCCGGAGCGCGCAATCCAAACCGGCCTCTCTGCCGCCACCGGCGCGTTCCCGCAGCTGCCGCCGGGACCGGTGCAGCTGAACCTCGCGTTCCGCGATCCGCTGGTTCCGTCGCCCGGGGAAAGCCTGCCCGAGGTGGTGGAGCGGCAGCGCTACCGGGTGGGCACCGAGCCGCTGGTCATGAACCTGCCGCCGGCGCCGGACACCCTGCCGGAGCGGCGCACGGTGGTGCTGGCAGGGCACGACGCCGGCCCGGTCGCCGAGGCGTTCGCGCGAGCCCACAACCTGCCGCTGCTCGCCGAACCGTCCTCCAACTCGCGGTTTGGCCCCAACGCTGTGGGCCCGTACCGGCTGCTCCTGGAACATTTCGGCGCCGGTTCTGCGCAACCAATCGAACGCGTGGTGCTGTTCGGCCGGCCCACGCTGTCCCGTCCGGTGGCCGCACTCCTGGCCCGCGCCGACGTTGAATCAGCCCTGTACCAGCCGGTGCCCGTGGCCTGGTATGAGCCCGGGCGGCGCACGGAACTGCCGCTGGAAAACCTCGCAGACCTCGCTGATTTCGCCGGCCGCGGGGCTTCTTCCTGGCTGGACACCTGGCTCCTGGCAGGCTCCGCGGCCCAGCATGCACTGGACCAGGTGCTGTCCGCGACGGCTGCCGCCACCGGCCCGTCCGTGGCGTCGCTGGTGTGGAAGACCGCGCGCGGCCAGCTGCTTCTCGGATCTTCCAACGGCATCCGCGATGTGGACCTCGCCGGGCTGCCCGCGCCGGAACCCGCCGCCACCGTCTACGCCAACCGGGGCCTGGCCGGGATCGACGGCACCATCTCCACCGCCACCGGAATCGCGCTGGGCGGCAGGCAGGAAACCACAGTGCTGCTGGGCGACGTCACCTTCCTGCACGACGCCGGCGGCCTCCTCCTGGGCGCAGGGGAGGAGCAGCCGGACCTGCGGATCGTGGTCCTGAACGATTCCGGCGGCGCCATCTTCGGGCTGCTCGAACACGGTGGCGTGGAGGAGTCCGGCCGCTACGGAGACGCCGTCGAACGCCTCTTCGGCACCCCGCACTCAGTGGACATCGCGGCACTCGCCAAGGCGTACGGCGTCGGACATTCAGTGGTCAGTACGACGGCGGGACTCGCCGAAGCGCTCCACCAGCCTGTGCAGGGGCGCAGCATCGTGGAGGTCCGCACGGACCGCCATTCGCTGCGGCAGCTCCACTCCAGGATTAAGGAAGCGGTGGCCGCTGCCGTCGACGGCGTGCTGGCCGGGCAGTGACGAAAAAACGACGGCCGCCGCGTGAATCCACGCGGCGGCCGTCGTTTTCGTAAGAGGCTGCTCAGAGCACGCGGCCCAGGAACTCCTTGGTGCGTGCATGCTGGGGGTTGGCGATGATCTCGCGGGGATCGCCCGATTCGACCACCACGCCGCCGTCCATGAACGTCAGGGTGTCACCGACTTCGCGGGCAAAACCGATCTCGTGGGTCACCACGATCATGGTCATGCCGGACTTGGCCAGGTCCTTCATCACGTTCAGGACGTCGCCCACCAGCTCGGGGTCCAGTGCCGAGGTGGGCTCGTCGAAGAGCATGAGTTCGGGCTCCATAGCCAGGGCCCGGGCGATGGCTACGCGCTGCTGCTGGCCACCCGAGAGCTGGGATGGGTAGTGCCCGGCGCGGTCGCCGAGCCCCACGCGGTCCAGCAGCTCAAGCGCGCGCTTCTGGGCTTCAGCCTTCGACTGGCCCTTAACGTGTACCGGCGCCTCCATGACATTCTGGAGCGCGGTCTTGTGCGGGAACAGGTTGAAGCGCTGGAACACCATGCCGATCTCCCGGCGCTGGGCGGCGATCTCCTTGGTCTTGAGGTCATGGAGCCTGCCGTTGACCTCGCGGTAGCCGATCAGCTGGCCGCCCACGGAGATGCGTCCTGCGCTGATCGATTCCAGAAGGTTCACGCAGCGCAGCATGGTGGACTTGCCGGAACCCGAAGGCCCGATCACCACGGACACCTCGCCCTGGTTGACCGTCATGTCAATGCCCCGGAGAACGTGGTGGTGCCCGTAGTACTTGTGGAGGCCCTCGATCTTCACCAGCGGCTTTTCTGCTGTGATCGTCATCGTGCACTCTCCTCGGGGAAGTCGGTCTTCATTGAGTGCTTCACGTCGGCGCCCGCCCCGGCGGCTTTTGCAGCAGCCGGGTTGACGGCTGCCGGGGCCAGGTTGTCCACACCCTTGCCGTAGTAGGCCTCGATGAAGTGCTGGCCCACCATCAGGATGCTGGTGATCACCAAGTACCAGATTGCTGCCACGATCAGCAGGGGAACCGGAAGGTATGTCCGGTTGGCCAGCGCGTTGGTGGCAAACGTGAGGTCCAGGGTGAACGGGACCGCGAGGACCAGCGAGGTGGTCTTCAGCATGCCGATGGTTTCGTTGCCGGTAGGCGGCACGATCACGCGCATGGCCTGCGGCAGGATGATGCGCCACATGATCTTGCCCTTTGCCATGCCCAAGGCCTCGGCGGCTTCCATTTGGCCCTTGTCCACCGACTTGAGCCCGGCGCGGAAGATCTCGGCCAAGTAGGCGGACTCGTTAAGCCCAAGTCCGAGGATCGCGGCAACCGTCGCGTTGACGATGGACGCGGTGTCCAGGCTGAAAAGCTCGGGTCCAAACGGGACGCCGGCGCTGATCTTGGGGTACAGGACGGCGATCAGGCCCCAGAACACCAGCTGGGTATAAACAGGGGTGCCGCGGAAAAACCACACCCAGACCCAGCTGGACCAGCGGAACACGGGGTTATCGGATTGCCGCATGAACGCCAGGAGGATGGCCAGCACGATGGCAAGTGCCATGGACGTGACGGTCAGCAGCAGGGTCCAGCCCACACCCTGGACAACCTTCACGTCCAGGATGTAGGTGCCCACAATGTCCCAACGGAAGTTGGGGTTGGTGAACAGGCTCTGCAGGAACACCGCCACCAAAGCGAGGATGATGACGGCGCTGATCCAGCGGCCCGGGTGGCGCACCGGCACTGACTTGTTCAGTACCGGTGCCTCCGCGCGGTGAGGGTGTTCCATGTGCACACCTGACTTTTCGTCGGTAGCGCGAAAACTCAAGACTTAACCGCCGGGTTGACCTCGGACTTGGTGATGGCGCCCTCGGAGTTGCCCCAGCCGTCCAGGATCTTCTTGTAGGAGCCGTCTTCCATCAGCTTGGTGACGGTCTTCTGGATGACGTCGGCCCAGGCGGTGTCGGCCTTGGCCACGGCGATGCCCTGCGGAGCGGAGTCGTAGACGTCGCCCAGCTTCTCGAGCTGGCCGTTGGTCTGGGTCAGGGCGTAGCCGATGATGGGGGAGTCGGCGGCCATGGCGTCGATGCTGCCGTTAACCAGGCGGGTGGTGACGTCGGTCTGGTTCTTCAGGGTGATGATGTCGATGGGCTTCTTGCCGTCGGCAACGCACTTCTTGTTGCGGTCGGCCAGGTCCGGGTCCTCCTGGACGGTGCCGGTCTGCACACCGATGGACTTGCCGCAGACGTCATCCAGGGAGAACTTGTTGGGGTTGCCCTTCTTCACGGCCCAAGCGGTGCCTGCGTTGAAGTAGCTGACCATGTTCACTGCGCCAAGGCGCTCAGGGTTGATGGTGAACGAGGAGATGCCCAGATCGTACTTCGGGCCAAGGGCAGGGAGGATGCCGGTGAATTCGGCGGTCTGGACCTGGACCTTGAGGCCGAGAGTGGCGCCGATGGCCTTGGCGATGTCCACGTCATAGCCAATGGGAGTCTGGCCGTCCGGACCGAGGAACTCGGCCGGGGCGTAGCTGGTGTCGGAGCCAACCGTGATGGTGCCCTTGGACTTGATGGCGTCCGGGACCATGGCGGCCAGGGCGTCGTCCTTCTTAACCGTGCTGGGATCAAAGCTGGCGCTGGCGCTGCCCGAAGCGGTGGCCGCGCTGGAGGGACCCGTTTCCGAGGCGTTGGTGCATGCTGAGAGGGCCAGGGCGCTGATGGCGATCATAGTGGCAGCGGTCAGCTTGGAGGTGCCCAGGAGGGTACGGGGAATCTGCATTTCTTACCTTTTGTTGCAGGGGCTATGAGGTACTAACGCGGCTTATAGTGTAACGCTCAACAAGAGAGGTACGTCACACGCAACTAAGTTTCACTATTGGATAACTGTAGCGGGGGCAAAATCAAGCCTTCCAGGGCGGGAACAGTCTGTTATCCCAGACTTCGTACCCAACTGAGTAGCGGTTAGTGTCGTTTTGGCACTCCAAAACGACGCTAACTGCTACCTGGTTGGGCCGGCCTCTAGCTGCTGATGCCCAGGGATTCCAGCATGGGCCGGAACTTCGCCCATGTCTCCGCCAGTTCGGCCTCAGGCTGCGAGCCGTCCACGATGCCGCATCCGGCATACAGCCGCACCGTCTCCGGCGATTCGATGACGGCTCCGCGCAGGGCGATGCCCCACTCGCCGTTTCCCGCGGCATCCAGCCAGCCCACGGGACCGGCATAGGGCCCGCGGTCCAGGTGCTCCAATGTGCGGATCAGCGCCCCGGCCACCAGCGTGGGCGTGCCGCAGACGGCTGCCGTCGGGTGCAGGGCATTGATCAGTGCGAGGCACGTGGGTACGTGGCCTTCCACCTCCGCAAGCTCCGCCTTGACGTCAGACGCCAGGTGCCACACGTTGGGCAGCTCCAGGATGAACGGTTCGTCGTGGGCGTTCATCGCCTCCGAGAACGGTGCCAGCTGTGAGGTCAGGGACTGGATGGCGATTTCGTGTTCATGCCGCTGCTTTTCAGAGCCGGCGAGCACCCGCGTGGCGTATTCCATCGGAGGACCGTCCTGGCCGTGGGCGTCGCGGCGGTCCAGCGTGCCGGCCAGCACCCTGGCCTGGGCGGTGCGGCCTTCCACCTGGATCAGCATCTCGGGGGTGGCGCCCACCAGCCCGTCCACACCGTAGGTCCAGCATTCGCGGTACCTGGCCGCCAGTTCGCGCAGCACATCGGAGGCATGTACGCCGGAGGGAATGGTTGCCACCACATCACGCGCCAGCACCAGCTTCTCCAGTGCCCCGGAGCGGATTTTTGCCACGCCCGCCGCGACGGCATCCTTCCACGCTTCCTCACTGAGGGACCCGGTGTGCAGCGTTGCGCCGGCTGCCAGGCGGAGCGGGCGCACGACGGCGCCCCCCGCCTTGGCTGGCCCGCCGCCCAAGGTTCCGTCCCCGGCGGAGTCCGCCGCCGCCGTCGTGCTTTCAATGCCAAGGGTGCCGGCGGAGCCGCTGCCCAGCCAGCGGTCAAGGGCGGCGAGGGCCGTTTCTTCGGTGAGCGGGCCGTCGTCGAACGTCAACTGGGTGAGCCAGGCCTGGTTGTCCCGCACGCCCACCACGACTTCGGGCACGATCAGCCGCGACTCATAGGTGGAAGTCTTGGAAAACGCGAAGGAGCCGAAAGCCACCGGTCCCGTGCCGGGGAGCTCCACGGAGTCGGTGGCGTCCGCCTCCAGGACCAGGTGCCGCCACCAGATGTCCGCCTCGAGGAACCGGTCCGGGCCGGTGGCACTGAAGCGCGCGATTTCGCCAAATCCGGCGAGCCCTGCCTCGCGCCGGGTCCAGCAGAGGACGTCGTCCCGGACCAGAAACGAAGGCAGCCCCCCGGGGAACGCTTTGCCATCCAGGGGGACTGTCAAGGTGCGGAACGTGCTCGTCATGATGAGACAACACTAGTACTGAAAGGTACTTATCCCGCCGGGTACCCGGGCGGGCAGCTTGAGGAACCTGCCGGCGGTGGTCCGGACGCCGGTGAACATTTGAGACAATGTGATGGTGAACCGAGCATCCTTGGATAAGCGTCCGGACGAAGTAGCCACGATGTTTGACGACGTCGCACCAAAATACGATGTCGTTAACGATGTCCTCTCGATGGGGCAGACCCGCCGCTGGCGGAAGATCGTGGTGGATGCGATGGAAGTCTCCAAGGGCCAGCGGGTCCTGGATCTCGCGGCCGGCACGGGCACTTCCAGCGAGCCATATGCGGACGCCGGCATAGACGTTGTGGCCTGCGACTTCTCGCTCGGCATGCTCAAGGTGGGCAAGCGCCGCCGCCCGGACATCGACTTCATCGCTGGGGACGCCACCAACCTGCCGTTCGCTGACAACACCTTCGACGCCACCACCATCTCCTTCGGCCTGCGCAACGTGAACGAGCCCAAGAAGGCCCTGCAGGAAATGCTGCGCGTCACCAAGCCCGGCGGCCGGCTGGTCATTGCCGAGTTCTCCCAGCCCGTGGTTCCGCTGTGGCGCACCATGTACACCGAATACCTGATGCGCGCCCTGCCCGCGATCGCGGTCAAGGTCGCCTCCAACCCGGACGCCTACGTCTACCTGGCCGAGTCCATCCGCGCCTGGCCGGACCAGGACCACCTGGCCGCGTGGCTGCAGGAAAGCGGCTGGGAGAAGGTCACCTACCGGAACCTCACCGGCGGCATCGTGGCGGTCCACCGCGCCTTCAAGCCGGCCGACGCCGCGGACAGCGCGGCTGCCGCCATCGCCGCGCACAAGGGCCCGGTGGCCAAGCTGCGCCGCAACATCGTCCGCTGACCGGCGTGCAGGTACTGATTGTCGGCGCGGGCCCGGCTGGGTCCACCGCCGCGTACTACCTTGCCAAGGCCGGCCTCGACGTCACGGTCCTGGAGAAGACCAGCTTCCCCCGCGAGAAGGTCTGCGGCGACGGCCTCACCCCCCGCGCCGTCCGCGAGATCCAGAAGCTCGGCCTTGCGCACCCGGAGAACGACGGCTGGCGGCGCAACAAGGGCCTGCGCCTCATTGCCGGCGGCCGCACCATCGAGCTGCCGTGGCCCGAGGTCTCCAACTTCCCGCAGTACGGGCTGATCCGCACCCGCCTGGGCTTCGATGAGGAACTCGCCCGCCACGCCCAAGCGGCCGGCGCCGCGATTCTCGAGCGGCACAGCGTCACCGATGCCCTGCGGAACGACGACGGCCGCGTCACCGGTGTACGCGCAGCGCTCCTGGACGAGTCCGGACGCAAGACGGGGGAGACGCGCGAGTTCCGTGCCGACGTCGTGCTCGCTGCCGACGGCAACTCCACCCGTACGGCCGTGTCCCTGGGTATCCAGAAGCGCGACGACCGCCCGCTCGGCGTGGCTGTCCGTACCTACTTCACCTCCCCGCGCACGGATGACGACTGGATGGAAGGCTGGCTGGAGCTTCCCGGCCGCGACGGCAAGCTGCTCCCCGGCTACGGCTGGGTGTTCGGCGTGGGCGACGGCACGTCCAACGTGGGCCTGGGGATCCTGAACTCCTCCAAGGACTTCGGCAAGCTCGACTACAAACAGGTCCTGCGCGAGTGGACGGCAGGCATGCCCGCCGAGTGGGGCTTCACGCCGGAGAACCAGGTGGGCGAAATCCGCGGCGCGGCGCTGCCCATGGGTTTCAACCGGACCCCGCATTACTCACCCGGCCTGCTCCTGCTCGGTGATGCCGGCGGAATGGTCTCGCCGTTCAACGGCGAAGGCATCTCCTATGCGATGGAATCCGCGCGCTTCGCCGCAGAGTTCATTATCGATGCCTCCTCGCGTACGTATGCCGCAGGAGGAACGTACGACGCCGATGCGCACCTTGCGCGGTACGCGGACTACGTGCGGGACCAGTGGGGCTCGCACTTCACCCTGGGCCGGGCGTTCGCCGCCCTGATCGGGAAACCCGCCGTCATGAAACTCGCACTGCGGACCGGCATGCCGATCCCGGTGCTCATGCGCTTCGTGGTCCGGCTCCTGGCCAACCTCACGGACCCCTCCGCGAAGGGCTTCGAGGACCGGGTGATCCGCGTCCTCGAATCACTGGTCCCCGCCACAACCAACGCCCCGCCAGCTACGAATCAGCGGTATCCGCAACAAAAAGTTAGGGTTAACCCGTGACCAACTCCGCAGACCACAGCTGGACGCACGCCGGGCACGGCCTGCCGGACTCCGAACCCAGCCTCAACACCACCGCCATCGCCACCGGCCTGCAGCTCCCGGCCGGCTTTGCTGCCATCGCGGGGGACGCCGAACTGGGCCCGGCCATCACCACCAACCTCGCCAAGGTGGAGAAGAAGCTCCGCGAAGCCATCGCCAACTCCGATCCCCTGGCTGACGCAACGTCGCGCCACCTGGTGGAAGCCGGCGGCAAGCGCATCCGGCCCCTCCTGACCCTGCTCTGCGCACACCTCGGCGACGCGTCGCTGCCCGATGTGGTGCAGGCCGCCGTCGTGGTTGAACTGACGCATCTGGCAACCCTGTACCACGACGACGTCATGGACTCCGCGCCGTTCCGCCGCGGCGCCCCTACGGCCCACGAGGTCTGGGGCAACTCCGTCGCGGTCCTGACCGGCGACCTGATCTTCGCCCGCGCCTCCATCCTGGTGTCCGAGCTCGGCGGCCGGGCACTGGGTATCCAGGCGCGCACCTTCGAACGGCTGTGCCTTGGCCAGCTTCACGAGACCGTGGGACCCCGCCCGGACGAGGATCCGGTGGAGCACTACCTGTCCGTGATCGCGGACAAGACCGGCTCCCTGGTGGCGGCATCGGGCCAGCTGGGGGCAATCTTCTCCGGCGCCGACGAGGCCTACGAACAGGTACTGGTGGAGTACGGCGAGAAGGTCGGCGTTGCCTTCCAGCTCGCCGACGACGTCATTGACGTCACCGGCGTGAAGGTGAAGTCCGGCAAGTCGCCCGGAACCGACCTGCGCGAAGGCGTGCCCACCCTGCCGGTCCTGCTGCTGCGGCGCGCTGCCGCTGACGGTGACCAGTCCGCCGTCGACCTCCTGGAACTGATTGACGGCGACCTGTCCTCCGACGAGGCGCTGGCCGCCGCCGTGGCCGGGCTGCGCGAGCACCCTGCCACTGCCGAGTCCTGGGTGGTGGCCCGCCAGTGGGCCAACGAGGCCATCGCCGCACTTGCCCCGCTGCCCGAAGGCGTGGTCAAGGAATCGCTGTCCAACTTCGCGCTGGCCGTGGTGGACCGCGCCAGCTGAGTAAGCCTCCGTTTGGAGCCCGGTTCCCCTGGTTGATGCCAGGTGGGGCCGGGCTTCTTCGGTTAACCCGGCTTCCTCCGCTTAAACGGGATAGCCCCGGTCCCCAACAACCGAAGCTGCTGTGAACCGGGGCTATCTCTCCGTTCGCATCAGACCCGCCGGAGGCGTTTAGCGGATCCGTGAATAGCTTATGACAGCTTTGTCATAATATGCAAGCCCTGATTTACCAGAAGTGTCACAGGGTTTTCGGGTCCGCTTCTGTCGTCGCGTGGCACACAAGTCCACGCCGTAATTGCGTGACTTATGCGCACCACGATCAATACTTAGCCTGATTCGACGCGGCCTCGTCCCCGGACGCACTGCATGAATCACGCAATTGCGTCAACGACCTCCTCCTCCCGCGTTATCCACATAAGGGCGGGTGGCGGCACCGCAGGGGCCAAAGCGCAGCCACGATAAGCGAATGGACATCTGTGACTACTTGGAAAGGCGTGGAGGAGCAGCCCGCTCCCTTGAGCTGGAAAAGGTGGGGTTCACGCGGACCAGGGTGCGGCAGGCAGTAGAGCTTGGGGTGGTTGTAAGGGTTCGGCGTGGAGTCTATTCGCTGCCCGCCGGCAGCCCAGTCAGGATGGCTTTGGCTGCCGGCGGTCGTCTTACCTGTCTGTCCGCGGCACCTTTCTACCGACTCTGGACGCTCAATGGCCCGACATCCCTGCACCTGTGCCGGAGCCATCCAAGCGCTACTTCCGGTGTCACTGACCACGGCCGCCCCAAGCATCCACGGCATGCCTGGCTGCCTGTCGTGGGGCTGGCTGACGTGCTCCTGCATGCGCTGCACTGCCTGCCCGACCTGGAGGCCCTTGTGATGGTTCAGTCAGCCGTAGGGAACGGAAGTATTTCCTTCGACTTCCTCTACGACAAATGCCAAGGGCGCCGGAACGGGCTCGCCCGATCGGTCCTGGACCTGGTGATTCCACGTGCGGACTCAGTGCTGGAGGTCATTGCCAATGTGCATTTCGCGCGGGCGGGACTGCGGGTCCGCCGCCACGTTCACATTTCCGGCGTGGGAGAGGTCGACTTTCTGGTTGAGGAGTGCCTGGTAGTGGAGACCGATGGCTCAACACACTTTGAGCCCAAATCGATCAAGCGGGACCAGCGGCGCAATAACCAGAGCATTATCGGGGGCTACCTGGTGTTGCGCTATTACTACGAGGACGTTGTCCACCGTCCGGAAGTCATGGTTACGGAGATCCAGGCAGTCCTGCTCCTGTGGAAGCGGTCCGGGCGGGGCCGGCCGGATATGCGTCACTTATAGCGGGTCCAGAGGAAGTCGGCCCTGCCAATCCGGAGAAGTCATGCCTGGCTGGCTCCATAAATGACGCAAATGCGGCAGCTCAGAAGCCAGGGAAGTCCTACTCCTCGGCTTCTTCCTCGAAGGCCCACTCGAACATGTCGAAGACGAACTCGGAGAAGGTGCCCTCTTCGGACTTCCACTGGCCGCGGGCATTGTTGCGGCGGTACACGATGGGGTCCGGGACGCTGAGGTCACCCACGCGGAAGCCCCACGTAAACGCTTCCTCTTCGTCCTCGAGGAACATCAGGAAGCCCTCGTCATCGACTTCGAGTTCCTCGGGGTCCCAGAAGTAGTGGTAGGCCTCCATCAGGTCCTCGCAGCCGCCCAGGGCCAGGTAGAACTCGCGGAGGACCAGGGGAATCTGGAACTGGTGCTCGGCAAGCGCGGAGTCGAGTTCCTCGGGCGTCAGCCCGTCCTCTTCCTGCCATTCATCCTCGAGATACTTCGGAACAAGCGCTTTGAACTTCTCGAGGAACATGTCAGTCATGTTCATATCCTAGCTAATCGGGGCCCACCCAAAATGACACCCGGGATGCACTCACATCCCCGGGTCGCTGGGCCGCCGGTGCCATCCGCGGACAGCCAGCGGGGCCTGCCAGGAGCGGCGCCACGCCAGGACGCGGAACGTGAAAACCAGGGCCGCGATGGCGGCTGCGGTCAGGACGTTGAAGACCCCCAGCACCCACAGCACTGCGGTGAGCGAGGCGCCCACAAAGGCCGGCAGGGCATAGATGTCCTTCGGGTTGAACAACTCCGGAACCTCATTGGCGGTAATGTCGCGCAGCAGGCCCCCGCCCACCGCCGTCGTCACGCCCAAAAGCACGGACGCCACCGGATTCAGGCCGGTGGCCAGTGCCTTGAGCGTGCCGGTCATGCAGAACAAAGCCAGGCCCGCGGCGTCGAACAGGGTCAGCAGGGAGGTGTAGCGCTGGACGCTGGAGAACAGGAAGTACACCAGCACCGTGGCCAGCACCGGCGGCGCAAGGTATGCCGGATTGGTGAACGCCGCCGGGACCACGGCGAGGATGATGTCGCGGATCACGCCGCCGCCAAGCCCCACCAGGGAAGCCAGCAGCAGGGAGCCGACAATGTCGATCTGCTTCCGCGCCGCCAGCAGCGAGCCCGAGACCGCAAAGAAGAACACGCCCAGCAGATCCAGCCACACCGGGGAGTTGTCAAAGGCGAATGTCATGGAGCGTCCCGGCATTTTCAAAGAGGGCGGACAGGGCGGCTCCAACGTTACGCTAGCCCCTATGAACAGCCCCATCATGATCGCCTGCGCCCATGGGACGTCCAACATCCAAGGGGCGGCGGAGGTCAACGCCCTCCGCGCCGCCATCGCGGAACTGCGCCCCGGCCTCGACGTCCGGGAAGCCTACGTGGACGTCCAGCAGCCCGATCTGGTGGACGTGGTGGCGGGCCTGCCCGAGGGGGAGGCCGCCGTCGTGGTGCCGCTGCTGCTGAGCGTGGGCTACCACGTTAAGGTGGACATCGCCCGGGCGGTGAAGAGCCGTCCCGGCAGTGCCGCGGCCGCGCCGCTGGGCCCGGACCCGCGCCTGGCAAAACTGCTGGACCAGCGGCTGCGCGAGGCCGGGACCACCGATAACGACGTGATCGTGCTCGCGGCCGCAGGCTCGTCCAACCCCAATGCCGCCGTCAGCGTCGAGGAGTTGCTGGGCCAGCTTCAGCAACTGCGGTCCAACCGGATGGTGGCCGCCTACGGTGCCTCGGCCCAGCCGTCCGTGCCCGACGCCGTCGCGATGCTTCGCGAGGAGCTCGCCGGGGGTGCCGGCGCGGGGGAGTCGGCGGGAGCGGTCGACGTCGGCGGGCGGGTGGTGGTTGCCTCATACCTCCTTGCGCCGGGCTTCTTCCACGACCAGCTCGCCAAGGCCGGGGCCGACGTCGTCACCGAACCCCTGCTGCCGTCCCCGGTGCTCGCGGAGATCGCGCTGGACAGGTACGACGCCGCCGTCGCAAGGATGAATGAAACGCCCCGGGCGGCCGAAGCGGCGGCCCCCGCAGCGGCCGGTCCGGAGCCGTCCGGAAAGCCGTCCCCGGATGCACAGCAGGGTGGCTTCTTCAAGGCCCTCCGGCGTTTCGTGACGAAATATTTCCCTAGGTGACTTCGCGTTTCCGGGCCTTTGTGACGCAATTCGGGGGCGCCCTACAGTCGATGCATGACTGATACAGCTCTAGCCGGAGCGTCCGCGGACTCCGCTGCCCCCAAGCGCCCCGCCCGCCCGTCCCGCCCTGCCGCAAAGCCGCACGGGCAGTGGAAGGTTGACGGAAAAACGCCGCTGAACGCCAACGAAACCTGGAAGCAGGAAGACGACGGCCTCAACGTGCGCGAGCGTATCGAGACGATTTACGCCAAGGAGGGCTTCGACGCCATCCCCGGCCAGGACCTGCACGGCCGTTTCCGCTGGTGGGGCCTGTACACCCAGCGCAAGCAGGGGATCGACGGCGGCAAGACCGCAACGCTTGAGCCGCACGAGCTCGAGGACAAGTACTTCATGCTCCGCGTCAGGATCGACGGCGGCGCCCTCACCACCGAGCAGCTGCGCGTCATCGGCCAGATCTCGGTGGACTTTGCCCGGGACTCCGCGGACATCACCGACCGCCAGAACATCCAGCTGCACTGGATCGAGGTGGAGAACGTCCCCGAGATCTGGCGCCGGCTGGAGGCCGTTGGCCTGTCCACCACCGAGGCGTGCGGCGACGTTCCCCGCGTCATCCTGGGCTCGCCCGTGGCCGGCATCGCCAAGGACGAGATCATCGACCCCACACCGCTTATTGCGGAGCTGGCGGAACGCTTCATCGGCAACCCGATCGTGTCCAACCTGCCCCGCAAGTACAAGACCGCCATCACCGGCCACCCCAGCCAGGATGTGGTCCACGAGATCAACGACTGCGCCTTCGTGGGTGTCCGCCACCCCGAATTCGGCGCCGGCTACGACCTCTGGGTGGGCGGCGCGCTGTCCACCAACCCGATGCTCGGCAAGCGCCTGGGCGCCTTTGTGAAGCCGGAGCAGGCCGCCGACGTGTGGCTCGGCGTCACCAGCATCTTCCGCGACTACGGCTACCGCCGCATGCGCACCAAGGCCCGCCTGAAGTTCCTCCTGGCCGACTGGGGGACCGAGAAGTTCCGCCAGGTCCTGGAGGACGAATACCTCGGCTACAAGCTGGCCGACGGCCCGGCCGCCCCGAAGGCCGCCACCCCCGGTGACCACGTGGGCGTGCACGAGCAGAAGGACGGCAAGTTCTTCATCGGCGCCACCCCGCTGGCCGGCCGCCTGGCTGGCTCGTCCCTGGTCAAGCTCGCGGACACCCTCGAGGCCCGCGGCTCCTACCGGCTGCGCACCACCCCGCACCAGAAGATCGTGGTCCTGGATGTCGAAAAGGAGCACGTGGAGCCGCTCATCGCCGAGCTTGACGCCCTGGGCCTGTCCGCCCGCCCCTCCGTGTTCCGCCGCGGGACCATCGCCTGCACCGGCATCGAGTACTGCAAGCTGGCCATCGTCGAGACCAAGATGACCGCCGCCAGCGCGGTTGCAGAGCTGGAACGCCGCCTGGCCGACCTCGCGGACTCCGGCCAGCTGCCGCAGGCCCTGTCGCTGCACATCAACGGCTGCCCCAACTCCTGCGCCCGCATCCAGACGGCGGACATCGGCCTCAAGGGCATGATGCTGCCAACGCCCGACGGCGACCCCTCCCCGGGTTTCCAGGTCCACCTGGGCGGCGGGCTGGCCAACAACGAGCGCGAGGAAGCCGGCCTGGGCCGCACCGTGCGCGGCTTGAAGGTGTACGTCGACGACCTGCCCGACTATGTGGAACGCGTGGTGCGCCGGTTCGTCGCCGACCGTGCCGAAGGCCAGACCTTCGCCGAATGGGCCCACGCAGCAGACGAGGAGGCACTGCAGTAATGGCAAAGCATCTCGCACCCGCACCTGCCAAGCGCCCCAAGGAGGAGCTGAAGGCCCTGGCCGAAGCCGGCGCCGCCGAGCTCGGCTGGGACGCACCCGCGCGCGACGTGATCGCCTGGGTGGAGCGCAACTTCGACCTGCCTGCCGTCGCCGTCGCGTGCTCCATGGCCGACGCCGTCCTGCCGGCCCTGGTCGCGGACCAGATGCCCGGCGTCGACGTCCTGTTCCTGGAGACCGGCTACCACTTCCCGGAAACCTACGCCACGCGTGACGAGGTGGCCGCGAACCTCCGCGTCAACGTGGTGGACGTCCTCCCGGAGAACACCGTGGAGCAGCAGGACCGGCTCCTCGGCAAGGACCTCTTCGCCCGCGACGCCGCCCAGTGCTGCGCCCTCCGCAAGGTGGCCCCGCTGCAGCGCACCCTGGCCGGCTACGAGCTGTGGTTCACCGGCGTCCGCCGCGACGAGGCCCCCACCCGCACCAACACGCCGCTGGTCACGTGGGACGAGAAGAACGGCCTGGTCAAGGTCAACCCGATGGCCGCCTGGACGTTCGACCAGCTGGTCCAGTACTCCGACGACAACCTCCTGCCCGTCAACCCGCTCCTTTCCCAGGGCTACCCCTCCATTGGCTGCCAGCCCTGCACCCGCAAGGTGGCACCCGGCGAGGATCCCCGCGCCGGCCGCTGGGCAGGTTCCGACAAGACAGAATGCGGACTACACGTATGAGCACTTACCTATCCGAGGAGACCCAGGTGACTGACGCCGCCGTATCCACGCGCCTGTCCAGCCTGGACACCCTCGAATCCGAAGCGATCCATATCATCCGCGAGGTTGTTGCCGAGTTCGAGAAGCCTGCGCTGCTGTTCTCCGGCGGCAAGGACTCGGTTGTGATGCTGCACCTGGCCACCAAAGCGTTCTGGCCGGGCAAGGTGCCGTTCCCCGTGCTGCACGTGGATACCGGCCACAACTTCCCCGAGGTCATCGAGTTCCGCGACCGCACCGTGGAGCGGCTGGGCCTGAAGCTCGTGGTCGGCTCCGTGCAGGAGTTCATCGACCGCGGCGAGCTGGCCGAGCGCGCCGACGGCACCCGGAACCCGCTGCAGACCGTCCCGCTGCTGGACGCCATCCAGCAGAACAAGTTCGACGCCGTCTTCGGCGGCGGCCGCCGCGACGAGGATAAGGCCCGCGCCAAGGAGCGCATCTTGAGCCTGCGCGACGAATTCGGCCAGTGGGATCCGCGCAACCAGCGCCCCGAACTCTGGAACCTGTACAACGGCCGCCACACCGTGGGCCAGCACGTCCGCGCGTTCCCCATCAGCAACTGGACCGAACTGGACATCTGGCGCTACATCGAGCGCGAGAACATCGAGCTGCCGGGCCTGTACTACGCCCACGAGCGCGAGGTTTTCGCCCGCGACGGCATGTGGCGCGCCGTTGGTGAAGTTTCCCAGCCGCGCCCCGATGAGGAAGTCATCACCAAGACCGTTCGCTACCGCACCGTGGGTGACATGTCCTGCACCGGTGCCGTCGAGTCGAACGCCTTCACGGTGTCCGACGTGGTGGTTGAAGTCGCCGCCTCCACCCTGACCGAACGTGGCGCCACCCGGGCAGATGACCGCATCTCCGAGGCCGCCATGGAAGACCGCAAGAAGGACGGGTATTTCTAATGACCACCGAAACTGTTGTGTCCGGCGCTGCCGGTGGCCTGGAAGCAGCCCTGCCCACCACCCTCTTCCGCTTCGCCACTGCGGGATCGGTCGACGACGGCAAGTCCACCCTGGTGGGCCGCCTCCTCCACGATTCCAAAGCGATCCTGGCTGACCAGCTCGATGCCGTGGCCCGCACCTCGGCCGACCGCGGCTTCGGCGGGGAAAAGGGTGGCATCGACCTCGCCCTGCTCACCGACGGCCTGCGTGCCGAGCGCGAACAGGGCATCACCATCGACGTGGCCTACCGCTACTTCGCCACAGACCGCCGCAGCTTCATCCTTGCCGACTGCCCCGGGCACGTGCAGTACACCAAGAACACGGTGACCGGTGCGTCCACTGCGGATGCCGTCGTCGTCCTCATTGACGCCCGCAAGGGTGTCCTGGAGCAGACCCGCCGGCACCTGTCCGTGCTGCAGCTGCTGCGCGTGGCGCACGTGATCGTGGCCGTGAACAAGATCGACCTGGTGGACTTCAGCGAGTCCGTGTTCCGCGGGATCGAAGCCGACGTGCAGCAGGTGGGCCGCGAGCTGGGCCTGGGCTCGGACGGCATTTCCGACCTGCTGGTGGTCCCCGTGTCGGCGCTGGACGGCGACAACGTGGTGGAGCGCTCCGAGCGAACCCCCTGGTACACCGGTCCCGCGCTGCTGGAGGTCCTCGAGACCCTCCCGGCCGCGGACGAACTCGAAAGCCACCTGGAAAGCTTCCGCTTCCCGGTGCAGCTGGTCATCCGGCCGCAGGGCGCGCTGGCGCCGGACGCCGTCGCAGCCGGGCTGGATGTTGAGGCCTACCGCGACTACCGCGCGTACGCCGGCCAGATCACTGAAGGCTCCGTGAAAGTGGGGGACCAGGTCTCCGTGCTGACGCCTGGCCAGGACCCGCGCACCACCACCGTGGTGGGCATCGACTTCGCCGGCGCCTCGCTGGAGGAAGCTGCCGCCCCGCAGTCGGTGGCCATCCGCCTGGCTGACGAGTTCGACGTCGCCCGCGGTGACACCATTGCCGCCGCCGGCACCGTCCGCGAAGCCTCCGCCGACCTGTACGCGGCCCTGTGCTGGCTGTCCCCGAAGCCGCTGCGCGAGGGCCAGAAGGTCTTGGTCAAGCACGGCACCCGCACCGTCCAGGCGATGGTCCGCAGCGTGTCCGGCAAGCTGGACCTGTCCACCTTCAAGCTGGAGGGCGCCTCCAACCTGGAGCTGAACGACATCGGCCACGCGCAGCTCCGCCTCGCCGCGCCGCTGCCGCTGGAGAACTACCTGCACCACCGCCGCACCGGCGCGTTCCTGGTGATCGACCCGCTGGACGGCAACACGCTGGCCGCCGGGCTGGTCAAGGACCACCCGGGCGACCACGAGGACGAGCGCTACAGCATCTAGTTTTCCCCCGGATCGCCGGAACCCTGCAGGGCCGCCGTATCGTTACGGCTTCCCGGCAGGGTTCCGGCGATTTGGCGTTTCTGCGGCATCCCGCACGTTAACCACAAAGGTTCGCCCGGGATGTTCCGTGGCTTGTAACCCGCGTGGGAAGCTCAGGCATTGCTTTGTCGATGCCCGGGCCTGAACGCCTTGGCAGGTTCTCAGGAGGCGGGATGGAAACGGTCCAGCGGTGGTCCACGCGGGCGGCTGATGCTTTCAGGCGTGATTCCCAAGCCTGGGGAATTCCCCGGCGCCAGGCGAAGCTCCTCGCGCTGCTACCGTTGATCCTCGCCGTTGCCGTCGCGGCCACGGTCCCCTTCAAGGAGTTCTATCTCTGGCTGGTGGACGAGGACCACCCGATCGAATGGCTCCAGTTTGCCTGCCTGGTGGCCGCCATCGTTTTCCTGGGCTTCCTCGCCTTCAGGCTGTACCGGAGGGGGCAGAAGGGGATGGCGGTGCTGTATGCGGTAATCACCGTCGGCGTCGTGTTCCTGGCGGGCGAGGAGATCTCCTGGGGCCAGCGCATCTTCGGCTGGCAAACCCCCGCATCCCTGGAAGCCATCAACCGCCAGGACGAGACCAACCTGCACAACATCCGGGGCGTGCAGGAGTTCGTCCCGGCGGCCATGCTCGTGGCAAGCCTCTACGGCGCCTGTGCCCCGCTGGTAGCGGCGTGGCTGGGGGAGCGGTGGAAGAGTGTGGCGTCCAAGCGCCTGCTCGTCCCGCCTCTCTGCCTGGTGCCGGCGTTCCTGCTGGCCGCAGCGTACCGGCTCTTCCGCCTGCTGATCTGGCCGGAGCCTACGTTCGTCATCTCCGAATATGGCGAAGTGCTGGAGCTGACCCTCTACTTTGGGCTCGCCGCGTTCAGCTGGTTCAACGTGCGCCACCTGCTGGAGGCACAGCCCACCGTCCGGGCGGTGCGCCACCGCGTGCCCCGCACCCCGTAGGTTCCCGCCGGAGATCCACCGGCCTTAGCTTTCCGGCCTTGGTCCTCCGGCCTGCGCCGCCACGTCTTGCCTCCTCGTATGGTTGTCCGAGGAGGCAAAGCCATGGAAATCATCAGCCCGAAGCTCCTCAACTGGGCATCGATCCTTGACGGCAAGACCCGCGAGCAGGCGGTGATGACGGCGGGCCTGCCGTTCATCTACCCGCACCTGGCCCTGATGCCGGACGCGCACCTGGGCAAGGGTGCCACCGTGGGTTCGGTGATCCCCACGCTCCGGGCCATTATCCCGGCAGCCGTGGGCGTGGATATCGGCTGCGGCATGATCGCCGTGCGGACCCAGTATTCGGTGAAGGACCTGCCGAAGGACCGTAAACGCCTCCGCGAGGATATCGAGCGCGTCATCCCGCTGTCTGCGGGGCACAACAACAAGCAGATCATGGCCACCGCGGAGCCGCGGGTCGCGGAGCTGAGACGGCTGGCCGCGAAGGCTGGCTTCGACCCGTCACAGTACGTGGCCAAATGGGAGCTGCAGTTGGGGTCCCTGGGGTCGGGAAACCACTTCATCGAAGTCTCCGCAGACGAGCACGACGGCGTCTGGCTCTTCCTGCATTCGGGCTCGCGGGGCGTGGGGAACAAGATCGCCCAGCACCACATCGGGGTCGCCCAGCACGTTGGCCGCAAGCACCAGGTACACCTGCCGCATCCGGACCTTGCCTATCTGGACGAGGGAACGCCGCAGTTCGACCGCTACATCGCCGAGCTGCGGTGGGCCCAGCACTTTGCGCTGCTGAACCGCGAGGAGATGGTGGACCGGGTCACCGAGCAGTTCTCGCGCTGGGTGGGCGGCTCCGTCCGGGAACTGGAACGGATCAACTGCCACCACAACTTCACGGAGCAGGAGACGCACTACGGCAAGAAAGTCTGGGTGTCCCGCAAGGGGGCCATCAAAGCCGGCCACGGCGATCCCGGACTGATCCCCGGGTCCATGGGGACGGCGTCGTACGTTGTTGTTGGGCTCGGCAACGAGGCTTCGCTGCACTCTTCCCCGCATGGCGCCGGGCGCGAATACTCCCGGAACGCCGCGCGGAAAACGTTCACGCTGGAGGAACTGAAGCGGGCCATGCGCGGCATCGAGTTCCGGGCGTCCGAGGCCTTCATCGACGAAATTCCGGCCGCCTACAAGCCGATCGACCAGGTCATGCAGGACGCGGCGGACCTCGTGGCGGTGCGGCACAAGCTGCGGCAGCTGGTCAACGTGAAAGGCGACTGAGCCCTCATATCCCACCAGGCATACGGCCAAATGTGACGCCAGATGAACGTGCGTGACCCCCCGTTTCCGCTTCGTTGAACGGGTTTGGGCCACTCCCTATGGTGAAACAATGACTAGTTCCAAGCCCGGGATGACCCGCATCGTGGCAGGCGAAAGCGCGGTTCCCAAGCGCAAGCGTGCCATCGAAGCCGCCCTGGCCATCGGGCTTGTCCTGCTGATCGCCGTCGGCGCCATTGTGGCCTCTAATATCTCGCGCAACACTGAGGCGCAGGCCGCGGAACCCACCCCCGCAGCGGAACTGAAGCTGGGCTATTTCGGCAACGTCACGCACGCCGCGGCGCTGGTTGGCGTGAAGAAGGGCTTCCTCGCCGAAGCCTTGGGCAGCACCAAGCTCAGCACCGAGACGTTCAACGCCGGCCCGGCCGCCATCGAGGCGCTCAACGCCGGCGCCATCGACGCCGCCTACATCGGCCCCAACCCGGCCATCAACTCCTTCGCCAAGAGCCAGGGACAGTCCGTCCGCGTCATCGCGGGAGCGGCTGCCGGCGGTGCGCAGCTGGTGGTCAAGCCCGGCCTCACCTCGGCATCAGACCTCAAGGGCAAGACCCTCGCCTCCCCCCAGCTTGGCGGCACCCAGGACGTCGCCCTCCGCGCGTGGCTGGCCTCCCAGGGCTACAAGACCAGCGTCGACGGCAGCGGCGATGTGGCGATCAACCCCACCGACAACGCCCAGACCCTCAAGCTGTTCCAGGATGGAAAGCTCGACGGCGCGTGGCTGCCTGAACCGTGGGCATCACGGCTGGTGCTCCAGGCCGGAGCCAAGGTGCTGGTGGACGAAAAGGACCTCTGGGACGGTGCCGGAACCGGCAAGCCCGGCGAGTTCCCCACCACCATCCTGATCGTGAACCAGAAGTTCGCCGCGGACCACCCGGACACCGTCAAGGCCCTGCTGAAGGGCAACGCCGAGTCCGTGGCTTGGCTCAACTCGGCCCCCGCGGATGAGAAGGCCGGCGTCATCAACGCCGCACTCCAGGAGTCCGCCGGCGCGGCACTGCCCGCCGATGTCCTCAACCGGGCGCTGGCCAACATCACCTTCACCTTGGACCCCCTGGCGGGAAGCTACCCCAAGCTGCTGCAGGACGGCGTGGAGGCAGGAACCACCAAAAAGGCCGATCTCAACGGCCTCTTCGACCTCCGCGCGCTCAACCAGGTCACCGGCTTCCAGGACAAGATTTCCGCAGCCGGCCTCGGCCAGGACTGACCCCACCCTCTACCTAAGGACGGCACCATGCCAGTCGTACTGGAACACCTGGGCAAGCGCTTCGGCGACGGCGCCCCGGTACTGGACGACGTCAACGCCAACATCGGACGGGGCGAGTTCGTCGCCCTCCTCGGTGCCTCCGGCTGCGGCAAGTCCACCCTCCTGAACATCATCGCGGGACTGGAAGCGCCGACGTCGGGCGCGCTGGAAGTGCCCAGCGACGGTGCCGCCTTCATGTTCCAGGACGCCGCACTCTTCCCCTGGCTCACGGCCCGCGAGAACATCGAACTGGCCCTGAAGCTGCGCGGTGTGGGCAAGGCCGAACGCCGCGCCAAAGCCCAGGAGCTCCTGGAATTGGTGCACCTGGGCGCGGCGGGGGACAAGCGCCCGCACGAGCTCTCCGGCGGCATGCGCCAGCGCGTGTCCCTGGCCCGTTCCCTGGCGCAGGACCGGCAGCTGCTGCTCATGGACGAGCCGTTCGCCGCCCTGGACGCCATCACCCGTGACCTGCTGCATGACGAGCTGGAGCGCATCTGGAAGGAAACCGGACGCACCATCGTCTTCGTCACCCACAACGTCCGCGAAGCCGTCCGGCTGGGCCAGCGCGTGCTGCTGCTGTCCTCCCGGCCCGGCCGCGTGGTCCAGGAATGGGCCGTCACCGAGGAACACCGAACCGACGCCGGGCTCGCCGGCCAGCTGACCGGGGTCATCACCGCCCGGCTGCGGGAGGAGATTCGCCGCCATGCCAAGTAACCCCACCCCCGTTGTCGAGGAGAAGCCGGTGGCCGAGTCTGTCGAAACCGGGTCCGCCGAACCCCGCGAGCATGTCCATGCCGCCCTGACCCGGACCTCCACCGGCAACGAGGACCTGCGGGAGCTCGAATCCGGGCTCGACTCGCTGCAGTCCGACACCGTCCGCAAGCACCGCATCGACTGGACCCGCATCCTCTTGCCAATCGCGGCCCTGGTGGTCCTGGTGCTGATCTGGCAGTTCTACGTCTCCCTGGGCCTCAAGCGCCGCGACCAGGTGCCCGGGCCCCTGGACGTGCTGAACCAGATGGGGGTTCTCTGGGGCGAGGGCAAGGTGCAGGAATCCGTGTGGACGTCGCTGCAGCGCGGCATCGTCGGGTTCGTGATCAGTGTGGCCATCGCCACCCCCGTGGGCCTGCTGCTGGCACAGGTCGCTCCGTTGCGCCGCGCTTTCGGTCCGCTGATCTCCGGCCTGCAGGTGCTGCCGTCCGTGGCGTGGGTGCCGGCGGCTATCATCTGGTTCGGCCTCACCGACGCCACCGTCTACTTTGTGGTGTTCATGGGCGCCATCCCCTCCATCATCAACGGCCTGATTTCGGGTGTGGACCAGATCCCGCCGCAGTATCGCCGCGTGGGCACCGTCCTGGGCGCCTCACGGCTCCAGATGGCGCTGCAGGTCATCCTTCCCGCCGCACTGCCCGGCTACCTGGGCGGCCTCAAACAGGGTTGGGCGTTCTCCTGGCGCTCCCTGATGGCCGCGGAAATCATTGCGGTTGGCGGCACCATCGGCTTCGGCCTGGGCTCCCTGCTGGACCAGGGCCGCCAGCTCTCGGACATGGCCGTGGTGATGGCGGCGATCCTGCTGATCCTCGCCGTCGGCATCCTGATCGAGCTGCTGGTCTTCGGCCCCATCGAGAAGCGGCTCCTGCGCCGCCGCGGGCTCCTGGCCGGCAGCACCCGCTGACCCAGCGCGCTCCACACTTAAAGCAGAAAGCCCGACGGCGACCTCCCGCCGTCGGGCTTTCTGCTGTTTCCTGGGTGCGTGGCAACCAAAGTGGGGCACTTTGACACGGACACGCCGGGGAAAGAGCCTCCTGCCCATGGATTCCCCGCCAATGTGCCCCACGACGGCAGGGACGGACCGCGTGGAGTTCGCCGCACCGCTGGGAGCCCTGGGGGTCGCCGTCGAGCGGTTATTCCTGGCCCGGTACCTTGAGCGGCTGATTGCTGCCCGGGGACGGTTCCTTGCCGGTGGCGCGCCTGGGAATACTTTGTGACGCAGCGTTACCTTGCGTGAACTGGTGTTGCTCGGCCTTTGTAGGCGATTGTGACGCGGCCCTACCGTTGATCCATGGCAATTCAGGATATTTACCCCACGGCGCTGCGGCTGCTCGGCCGCCCCGTGCTGGTGGTGGGCGGCGGCCCCGTTGCTGCCCGCCGTGCCAAGGGGCTGCTCGACGCTGGTGCCGTGGTCACCGTCGTGGCCCCGGTTGCCTCGCCCGCGCTCCGGGAAATGGCCGACGCCGGCCTGCTCACCTGGGCAGCGCGGCCGTATGATTCGAAGGATGTCGACGGCGTCTGGCTCGTCCAGACCGCCACCGGCGATTCGGAGGTGGACGCCCGAGTGTCGGCCGACGCCGAGGCGCAGCGCGTTTGGTGCGTCAACGCCTCCGACCATGAAGCCTCTGCCGCCTGGACCCCCGCCGTCGCTGTGGTGGACGACGTCAAGATCGCCATCAACGCCGGGGGAGACCCGCGCCGTGCGATGGCCCTCCGTGACGCGGTGGCCACCGCCCTGGAAACCGGCGACCTCCCGCTGCGCCGCCGCCGCGCACACCAGGGGAGCGTGGCGCTCGTGGGCGGCGGCCCCGGCGACACGGGCCTCATCACGGTCAAAGGCCGCCGGCTCCTGGGCCAGGCCGACGTCGTCGTTGCCGACCGGCTCGGCCCCCGCGAACTCCTGAACGAACTCGCCCCCGACGTCCGCGTCATCGAAGTGGGCAAAACCCCCGGCCACCACCCCGTGCCGCAGGCGGAGATCAACCGCATCCTGGTGGAGGAAGCCCAGAGCGGCCACCGCGTGGTCCGGCTCAAAGGCGGCGACCCCTACGTCCTGGGCCGCGGCGGCGAGGAAGCCGAATACTGCCGCCAGCACGGCGTCGAGGTTGAAGTGGTTTCGGGCGTCACGTCCGCGATTTCCGTTCCCGCCGCTGCCGGCATTCCCGTGACGCACCGCGGCCTGGCCAAGGGCTTCAGCGTGGTGACCGGCCACGAGGAACTGTCCGAGGTTCCGGCCCGCCCGGACCACACCATCGTCCTGCTGATGGGCGTGGGCCAGCTGCGGGAATCCGCGTCCGCGCTGGGCGAAGCCGGCCTGCCGGAAAACACTCCAGTTGGTATCGTGGAGAACGGCTATCTGCCGAACCAGCGCGTCACCATCGGCACGCTCGGATCCATCGCAGACCAGGCCGACGCCGCCGGTGTGGCGAACCCGGCCGTGATTGTCATCGGTGACGTGGTGCGCGTGAGCCCGTTCGCGCCGTCGCACTTCAAAACCGCTGACTACAGCACCACCACCCCGAACAGCCCCCGCAAGCCCCGAGTCCTCACAACCTAGCCCCCACCCAACCAGGCAGAGCGAAGTGTCGTTTTGATCCCTCATCACGACACTTAGCGCTACCTGGTTGGGAAGGAACGAACAAAAGGAACACAGCCGTGTCATCAAGCACCACCGTAGGTTCTGCCGAACGTCCGCTCCGCGTCGCCGTCGTGGGCTCCGGCCCGGCCGGCGTTTACGCCGCTGACATCCTCACCAAGAGCGAAGCCGTCAAGAGCGGCGAGCTGACCGTCAGCATCGACCTCTTTGACCGCTACCCGGCACCCTACGGCCTGATCCGCTATGGCGTGGCCCCGGACCACCCGCGCATCAAGGGCATCGTCAACGCCCTGCACAAGGTCCTGGACCGCGGCGACATCCGCTTCTTCGGCAACGTGGACTACGGCACGGACCTCACCATCGAGGACCTCCGCACCCACTACGACGCCGTCATCTTCGCCACGGGCGCCATCAAGGACGCGGACCTGAACATTCCCGGCATCGAGCTGGAAGGCTCCTTCGGCGGCGCCGACTTCGTCTCCTGGTACGACGGCCACCCGGACGTCCCGCGCGAATGGCCGCTCGAGGCCAAGGAGATCGCCGTCATCGGCAACGGCAACGTGGCCCTGGACGTGGCCCGTGTCCTGTCCAAGCACGCCGACGACCTGCTCACCACCGAAATCCCGGAGAACGTCTACGCCGGGCTGAAGGCTTCCCCCGTCACCGACGTGCACGTCTTCGGCCGCCGCGGCCCGGCCCAGGTCAAGTTCACCCCGCTGGAACTGCGCGAGCTGTCCCACTCCCACGACGTGGACATTGTCCTGTACCCGGAGGACTTCGAGTTCGACGAGGAATCTGACCGCCAGATCCAGACCAACAACCAGACCAAGACCATGGTGGGCACGCTCACCAACTGGATTGCCGAGCAGCCCGAGGACCTCTCCGAGCTGAAGGCCTCCCGCCGCCTGCACCTGCACTTCCTGCATAGCCCGGTGGAGATTTACGACGACGCCGAGACCCCCGGCAAGGTGGCAGGCATCAAGTTCGAGCGCACCGAGCTGGACGGCTCCGGCAACGCCCGCGGCACCGGTGAGTTCGTGGACTACCCGGTCCAGGCCGTCTACCGCGCCATCGGGTACTTCGGCTCCGCCCTGCCCGACGTCGAGTTCGACCACAAGAAGGGCGTCATCCCGAACGACGGCGGCCGCGTCCTGGACGCCTCAGGCACCCACGTGCCGGGTATCTACGCCACCGGCTGGATCAAGCGCGGACCCATCGGCCTCATCGGCCACACCAAGGGCGACGCCCTCGAGACCGTGACCTACCTGCTGGAGGACCGCGAAAACCTGCCGGTTGCCGAGGCACCCGCAGAGGACGCCGTCGTCGAGCTCCTCGATGCCCGTGGCGTGAAGTTCACCAGCTGGGAAGGCTGGCTGGCGCTGGACGCCCACGAGCTCGCGCTCGGCGCAGCAGCCACCGAGGCCGGCGGTTCGCACGGTGTCGACGTCAAGCGTGAACGCATCAAGGTGGTGCCGCGCGAGGACATGGTGGACATCTCCCGCGACGGCGTGGCCGCGCAGGTCTAGCAGCCCCATCACGAGCGGGGAACCGCGGAGCCTTGGGTTCCGCGGTTCCTGCTTTTAACCCTGCCTGGCTATTTTCCCGCGCCGCCGACAGCCATCAGTTCCAGCCTGCGGAGGGTCTCCCGGTTTCGCGCCGAGATCAGGGGGTCGCGGAGGAACTTGGGCACCAGCTTCCCCGGCCCGCGGATGGCGTCCTCGGCGATGGTGACTTTGCAGCCATCGCCGAGTTCCTCAACGGTGATGTCCACCTTGGCCTCGCCCATCGGCCAACCGCGGGCGACAAGTTCCAGCGAGCGGCCCGGCTGGACGGCGGTCACCTTCGTGCTGTCGTCGATCACCAGCGGCCAGGCACCCACGGAGTGGTGCAGGCGGGCGCCCACCTGCGGCCATTCGGCGTCCACGTCGCGGATCCGGGAGGCGCCCACCACCCAGCCGGAATACAGCCAGCCGTCGGCGATGACGCGCCAGACGTCGGCCGGCGGGGAGTTGAACTGCTGCGAAACGGTGGACATGGTGTTCCTTCCGGTTGCGGTGGTGCTTTCCTGGCCCGGGTGCGCGTGCACACCCGGGCGGTGTACGACGGCGGGAGGTGCGGGCCGCTGGGCCGCGCGGTAGGACGGCTTCCGCAGGCGCCGGGTCCACCCGTAGGCCTGCGCCCCGGGCGGCTGGTTCCCGAGCGGATCGAAACACAGGGCACTGTCCGCCGCGTCGGCGCCGGCACGCAACCGCAGCTCTCCGCACTCCTGCCAGGGCCCGGCCGGGGTGGCCCAGTACAGTCCGAGCACCCAGTCCCCGGACGCCAGCGGGCCCGGCGGAAGGCTCCGCATGCGCAGGCCCAGCAGCACGGGGCCCTTCCGGCCACGGTACGGCATGAGGGTGGTCATGGTGGCACCGGCAACGTCGAGCCTCGGCTGCAGCAGGAACCGCCCCGGCAGCTGCCAGCCGGTGGATGCGAAGAGGACATCCGCCGTGCTCGCGTTGGCCGGGGCGGAAGGGGTGACCCGGAGGGCCAGCCCCAGGATGTCGGGCAGCGTCTCCGGCAGCCCCAGGGAGCGGGAGTACCGTGCCTCCACCTGGTCCTTGCCAGCGGAGTCCAGCCAGTCGATCCCGCTGGGTGCTGCCGCGCTGCCGGTCCGGGTGAGTTCGCCGGTGAGGCCCAGCCCATGGGGATGGATGGGCCGGTCCGGCCGGGCAAGCTTCAGGAGCCGGAACAGGGAGGCGAAGGCGTGGCCGGCGGCGCCGGTGGCGGCGGGGGCGTCGCTCAGGTGCTGGGTCATACTTTCTCCCTACCCATAATCGCCACGGCTACATGCGTCCGAACCTGGCCCGGATCAGGGCGAAGATCCCGTACGCGATGAAGCCCGCGCCGATAGCCACCAGCAGGTACGGACCCAAAGGGTGGTCGCGAAGGGCCTTGAGGCTGCCGTCCAGGCCGGTGGATTCCTCAGGGCTGTGCTTCGCGGCGGCGATGATGAACAGCAGTCCGGTGAGGCCCAGCGCGATGCCTTTGGCGGCGTGCCCCACCACGCCCAGGCTGTCGATGATTCTGCCGCGCCTCGTTCCGTTGAAGTGGAAAAGCTCCTCCTTCTTGAAGCCGCGGGTGACTCCCTTGACCACGAAGTAGACGCCGATCCCGATGATGGTGAGCCCCACCGCCACGAGTAGCCACAGTCCCAGCGGGTGGCCCATCAGCGCGGCGCTGAAGTCGCGCGTGCTGGCCCCGGAGTCCCCACGCAACCCGACCGCGAACCCGGCAAAGCTGAGCCCCACGCTGCCATAGGCGATGGCCAGGAACCCCGAGGAAATCAGTTTGGCCACGCGTTCCTTGCGCGGTTCGCCGCGCATGCGGAGGGTGGCTTCGCTGGCCTGCCACAGCGACAGCCCGGTGCACGCCGCAACGCACGCCCACATGACGGCGGGGCCCCACGGGTTGGCTGCCAGTTGTCCGATGGCCCCGGTGGCGTCGGCCTGGCCGGGCTGGCCGAAGGCGATGGCAACGGCTATGGCTCCGACGATCACGTGCAGCAGGGCCATGACGGCGAAGCCCAAACGGGCCAGGACGTCCAGGACCTTGTGGTTGGATGCCTCCTCGACGGCATCGGCCGCCTGGCTGAGCATGGATTCGCCGTCGGACAAGGGTCAGCCGTTCATGGGCCCTTCGGCCCGCAGCTTCTCGGCGCCGGGTCCCTCGACATGCACGGTGCAGCGGACCACCAGTCGGCCCGGTGCGTTGTCCAGTTCCACCAGGGAGTCGTCCCCGCTGAGGACAGTGAACACCTCGGAGCCCGCCACCACGCCCACACCCTTCGCCTTCGCTGTTTGGCTGGCGTTCCCGAACGCCTCGCGCTGCAGGCCTTCCACGTAGTTTCCGTCGTCTTCACGGGCCGGGTCCCCGAAGGCCCAGCCGAACAATGTCCCTGTCATTCCCATGGCGACGATATTACGCGGTCGGTCCCGTTCAAGACGGGCTTTCTTAACATTAGTAAGTGTGCTTACCATGGGCGCACCATACCTTGATGGGACACGGCAAGTGAAGCCCGCACGAGCGGCACCCGGAACAGTTCACAACGTTAGGAATGCACATCATGGCAGGAAATCTCATCGCCCGTTCGGTTCACGACCTCACGGCGGCGGCATGGTTCGGCGGATCCCTGATGGGCGCCATTGGATTGAACGGGGCAGCAGCTCAGGCCAAGGACCCCGCCGAGCGCACGCGGCTTTCCAGCGCCGGCTGGATGAAGTGGGCTCCGTTCCAGACGGCGGCATTCGCCTCCCACCTGGTGGCGGACCTCGCCATCGCCTGGGAGAACAAGGGCCGCATCGCCAAGCAGGAAGGCGTGGCGCGGGACACCGTCATCAAGACGGCGGTGACGGTGGTGGGCGCCGCGGTGACCCTCTACTCCGGCATCCTGGGCAAGAAGGTGGAGAAGCTTTCGGGCGAGGGCGCAGAGGGTGCCACCGAGCCGCACGCTGCAGCCTCGGACGAACTGAAGGCCGCCCAGCAGCAGCTCAAGATGCTGCAGTGGGCTATCCCGGGATTCGCCGCACTGGTGATCATCCTTGGAGCCAAGCACGGGGAGATGCAGCGTCCCAAGAACGTGTTCGCGGGCCTGCGCGGCGACTAGCAGTCAATAGCCGTCCAACGGCAATGTAAGGCGTACGACGACGGTCCGGCACCCAGGTGCCGGACCGTCGTTCGTGCGTGGCTCGCTGGGGTCAGACGGGCCGGGTGTTGGCGGGCGGCAGGTCCGGGTTCATGTCCTTAAGGTTGGGATCTTCCGCCGTCCACACCTGGATGATGGCCCACGCCACGGCTGCCAGCGGCACGGACAGCACTGCCCCGACGATCCCCGCCAGGATCGTGCCGGCGGTCAGTGCCATCAGGATCACCAGGGCGTGCAGTTGCAGTGACTTGCCCATGACGATCGGCTGCAGCAGGTCGCCCTCCAGCTGGTTGACGGCGACGACGACGGCAACCACGATCAACGCAACCACCGGCCCGTTCGCCACCAGCGCCACCAGGGCCGCGAGGATGCCGGCTATGGTCGCGCCCACGAGCGGGATGAACGCGGTAATGAAAACAACGATGGCGAGCGGAATGGCCAACGGGACCTGCATGATCAGCAGTGCAGCGCCGATGGCGACGGTGTCCACCAGTGCCACGATCGCGGTGCCGCGCACGTAGCCGCCCAGGACCTCAAGGGTGCGGCGGCCTGCCCGGCGCAGCTTTGCCTCACGCTGTCCGGAGAAGGGGCGGAGGAAGAAGTTCCAGATCTTGGCGCCGTCCTTGAGGAAGAAGAACAGGATCACCACCATGAGGCTGGCCCCGGCGATGAACTCGGTCACGACGGATAATCCGGTGACGGCGCCGGAGCGCACTTGGCTGCTGGTGGCGAACTGCACCACGGCTTCGCGTGCCTGGTCGAGCTGGCCCTGCTCAAGGGGGATGGGCCCGGTCAGCAGGAACTTCTCCAGCTCGTCGAGGCCGGACGATGCCTGTGCCGCCAACTCGCCCCACTGGTTCCGCACCGAGAAGTAGATCACGGTGGAGACGCCTGCCAGGATCGCCAGCAAGGCTACGAAGGCGATCCCGGTGGCCACCCCGCCGGGCAGCCCGCGGCGGCGGAGCATGTTGACGAACGGGCCGATGGCTGCCGCCAGGATCAGCGCGATCAGGAGCGGGATGACCAGGAGCTTGACCTGCATCAGGGCGAAGACGGATACGGCGGCGACCGTCAGGATCAGCAGGACCTGGGCTGCGCGCGTGCCCACCCTGCCCAGGCCGTCAGACCAGAGCGCCGCCGGTGGCCTGGCTGCCTTCGCGCCCGGTGTGGCGGCCTCCGCGGCGGGCGGGCTTGCCGCCGGCTCCACGCCGGCCGGGTTTGCCGCCGGCTCCGCATCGGAGGGCTGCGCCGGTTCGGGCCAGCCGGCCCGCTCTGGTGGGGAGGTGCGTGCTGGTCTCGACATGGAAACTCCTCAATCATCGGCGGTGCCTGCCCGCGTTGCGGGCGGCCACGGATATCCCGGTCAGATAGTAAGCCTACTGACTGGTTTCGGAGGATGTAACCGCCGTCCGCGCAGGGGCTATTCCGCGAGCCACTCCGCGCAGGAGTTGAGGTTCCGGTTCACGGTGGCAACCGCGGCGTCCTCGTCCCGTTGGCCGATGGCCTCGAGCAGCGCTTCATGCCCTTCCCGGGGGAGCCCGTTGAAGCCCGGGCGGCGATGCTGTGCCAGGAGGTCCTGGTGGAACACGGTGCCGAAGCTGGCGTAGAGCTCGTGCAGCAGCGGGTTGGCGGACGCCTGGGCCACGCGCACGTGGAAACCCCAGTCTGCTTCCGCCCAGGCTTCGAAGTCCCCGTTTTTCCAGGCCTGGTCCCGGGTGGCGAGGAGCGCGCGCAGGGCTGTGACGTCGTCGTCGGTTGCGTGCCGGGCGGCCAGCCGGGCGGCCTGGGTGTCCAGCCCCAGCCGGACCTCGAGGATGTGCTGCTCGGTGTGGTCCTGGTACATCCTGCGGGCAGCGCCGGACATCTCGCTGGTGGCGCGCACGTACGTCCCGTCGCCGCGGCGGACCTCCAGCATGCCGCCGTGGGCCAGGGCCTTGACCGATTCGCGCAGCGTGCCGCGGGACACTCCCAGCCGGGCCATAAGCTCGGGCTCGGACGGAATGCGCTGGTTCAGCGCCCACTCGCCCGAATGGACCATCTCCCGCAACTTGGCGGTGACTTCGTCGGCAAGCGGCGGGCGCACGGAGGGACTCAGGGACATCTACTTGCCTCCTGTAAACGTGCGGCCGGTGAGCAGGTGCGCCACCACGATCTGCACAGCGGCCAGGCCCAGCAGCAGGACCAGGGGGAGGGCCCATCCGCCGGTGGCACTGTGCAGCAGGCCCATCCCGAAGGGGCCTGCCGTTGCCAGGAGATAGCCGGTGGACTGTGCCAGCGTGGAGAGGGCGGTGGTTTCGGCGGTGCTCGTTCCGCTGCGGCTGATCATTACCATCACCAGCGGGAAAATGCCCAGGCCGAACCCCATCAGGATGGCAGGGATGACAGCCAGGCCCGTGGGCAGGAGGAGCAAGGCGGCAATGCCTGCCAGCATGGTGATGCTGACCAGGTAGAACGCGGGGCGCAGCATCCGTGGCCGGGACCCGATGGCAATCAGCACCATGCCGGCCGGCACGGACACCAGCTGCATCACGCCAAACATCAGCCCGCTCTCCGAGGCGCTCAGGCCCATGGTGGTGAGCATGTACGGGAACCAGCTCAACAACGCGTAGGCGAGCAGTGCCTGCAGGGTGAAGATGGCGGTCAGGAGCAGGCCTTTGCGGGTACGCAGCAGCGGCCAGGGGGAGACGTGCCGGGCCGTGGTCCGCACGGTGCTGCGGTGGGCGTGCAGCGCGACCGGAAGGAACCCGAGGAAGGCGGCCACGGCGGCGATGCCCACGGCGCCGACAGCTGCCGACGGGGAGCCGAGCGCCTGGGCCAGGGGCACTACGGCCACAGACGTGAGCGTGCCGCCGGTGGTCATGGTCACCGTGTAGACCGCCGTCATGAGGGATGTGCGGGCGGCGAAGTGTTCCCGGATGAAGGACGGCATGGCCACGTTGCAGACCGCCAGGCCGGACATGCCCACCACGCTGCCCGCGACCAGCATCCCGGTGGACGGGATGGCGCGGAGCAGGAGCCCGCCGGCCAGCATGGCCAGTGCCAGGAGGATGGCCTTTTCGACGCCGACCCTGCCGGTCAGCCAGGACGTGGTGGCCCCCGCCATGGCGAAGCACAGTGTGGGGATGGAAGGGATGATGGCCGCCACCAGGGCGCCGTAGCCCAGCACGGCCTGGAGGTCGTGCAGCAATGCCGAGGCGCCCGTGATGCCCGCGCGCAGGTTCAGCCCGATCAGCACCAGTGCGATGACGCCGAAGACGACGGCGGAGCGCGGCTTGGTCCGCGGTGTTGCGGGAGCAGGGGACGCCGGCGGCGCCGCTGCAGGGCTGCTCGGGGCGGAAGCGGGGGAGGGCGGAGTGGCGGACATACCCTCCAGCCTAAAGGTTAGACGTTTGATGTTTGAGGTTTTGTGGCCAAGCTCTCCCGGCCTGCCGGGCCCGGGGAATAGACTGCCAAGGGGCCGGCGGAAGGCGTGGTCCGGACCATGCCGACGTGTGGAAGGGTGGCTGTGGAGGCTTCCGAGGGACTGGAGATCGAGAAGAAGTACGACGTCGATGCAGGCGCCACGGTGCCGGCGCTGGAGCACGCGCCCGGCGTGGCGCGGGTGGGCAAGCCGCACACCGACGTCCTGGAAGCGGTGTACTTTGACACCGACCGGCACACCTTGGCGGCCCGGCGCATTACGCTGCGGCGGAGGACCGGCGGCAAGGACGCCGGGTGGCGCCTGTTGCTGCCTCCGCTTGCTGCCGCCCCCGATGAAGTGCCCCAGCGGAGGGAACTGCACGCACCCCTGGGCCGGCCCGACGTCGTGCCGGACAGCCTGCTCACCTACCTGCAGGCCTACCTGCGCGGCGCGGTCCCGGCTCCGGTGGTCCGGTTGGAGACCCGCCGTACCACCCATCCGCTCTACGGCGACGACGGCGTGCACCTCGCCGACCTTGCTGACGACGAGGTCACCGCCGAGCGCCTTGACGGCGGAAACCGCCCGGACGGGCAACGCAATGCAGGCCCCGGCGAGGACCGCCGGCAGCAGTGGCGCGAATGGGAGCTGGAGCTGGTGCACGGGGAGCCCGGCCTCTTCGCGCCCGTGGAGGAACTGCTCATGGCCGCCGGGGCCCGGCCTGCCGCCCACGCCTCCAAGCTGGCCCGCGCCCTCGGCGGCGGCAAGGCGTCGAGGAAGCGCGCCGCCGAAGGTCCCGCGGACGCCGGCGCCGAAAGCAGCCGTCCGCTCCTTGCCGGAAAGCGCGCCCCGGCCGCCGCCGTCGTCACCGTTTATGTGGCGGCGCAGCTGGACGAAATCCTGGCCAATGACGCCGGCGCCCGGCTGGAGGACGCCGAAGCCGTCCACAACATGCGCTCCGCCGCCCGGCGCATCCGCTCGGTCCTGGCAGCGTATGCCAAGCTATACCGCGCCTCCCCGGTACGGCGGCTGCGCGACGAGCTGCAGTGGCTGGGCAGGGTCCTCGGTGAACCCCGCGACGCCCATGTCCTGCGTGAGGATCTCCGCGGCCAGCTGGGCGGGCTGCCGCCGGGGGAGGGCGCCGCCGCTGCCGCGGAGCGGGTGGAGCGGCGCACCGGTGAGGATTTCGATGCCGCCTACCGCCTCCTTCAGGACGCGCTGGGGTCGGGGCGCTACTTTCGGCTCCTGGACAAGCTGGAGGACTTCCGCGACAACCCGCCGGTGCGCGCCGATGCCGTGAAGTCCGGCCAGCGCGCGGCGGCGAAAGCGGTGGACAAGTCCGCCAAGCGGCTCCGGCGCTCGCAGAAAGCCGCCCGGGATGCCCGGCGCGGCGCAGACCAGGAACGTGCCCTGCACCAGGTCCGCAAAGACGCCAAGCGGCTGCGCCACGTGGCGGAGACCGCAGCCCTGATCCGGGGCAAGCGCGCCGGCAAGGTGGCCAAGGCGGCGCGCCGGCAGCAGAAGATCCTGGGCGGCTTCCAGGACGCCGTGGTGGCCCGCACCCTGCTGGCCGACATCGCCGCGGAGCATGCTGAACCGGCCACCGCAGCGGTGTACGCGGGCCTGCTCGACCGGCAGGAGGAGCGGATGCTGTCGGCGCAGGCCAAGTACCGGAAGGCCCGGAAGAAGTCCCGCGGCCTGCTGCGCAGCGGGGTCCTCTGAGCCCTGCCGTCGCCGGCGCCTACTTGCCCTGCCGCGCGGACAGCCGGGCCACCGCCAGCGCCAGCCAGAGCTGCACCCGGTCCGCGGTGACCGAGGGGTCGTACCCGGTCAGTTCGGTGATCTGCGCCAGCCGGTACCGCACGGTGTTCCGGTGCAGCGTGAGTTCCTCCGCCACGGCCGCCACTGAGCCGTTGTTGTTCAGGTAGCTCTCGAGGGTGGTCATCAGTTCTGCGCCGTGCGCCGCATCGAAGTTCCGCAGGGGATTCAGGGACTCGTGCGCCATGTCAGCCAGCGGCACATCCTCGCTGGCGAGCAGCAGCGACGTCAGGCTCAGCCGCTCCGGCTCGTTGACCGGCAGGCCGTGGCTGGCGGCGTCCCGCGCCTCGAAGTAGCTCCAGCGCAGCCCGTTCGGCTTGGTGTACGCACCGCCGATGCCGATCGTGGCGTGGATGCCCGCCTCAGCCAGGTGGTCGCTGAGCTTGCGTGCCAGCGCAGGTGCCGCCCCGCCGTCGTCGTTGACCACCAGCACCAGGTCCTTGCCCACGACCGCGGCCACTGCCTTCTCAAGTTCCTGCGGGACCGAGGTGCTGCCCAGTGCCTTGCCGTGCGCCGCCGACACCGCCAGCAGCACCACGTTCTTGCGGGTGCTGTTCACGCCCACGCCCGCCAGGCGGCGCTGTGCCTCGCTCGTCTCCAGCGCCCCGTGGATCACGTCCTCAAGCACCTGCCCGCACAGGGCGCGCTGGGCCTGGCGCTGCTTGACCATGTTGTTCAGTTCCACGCTGATCAGGTTCTGGGCGTAGCCGATGATGCCCGTGTCCTCGAAGGGCTGCCGGATCCACAGGGTGCAGGCGTCACGCCGGCCCGTGGGGACGGGGTAGCTGGACCAGGAGTCCGCGGACGGGCTGGCTTTGCTGCTGTTGTACAGCTGCGCCGTGAACTGGGTCAGCGCGACATCAGTGCGCAGCATGCCGCCCAGGTTCTTCAGCAGCTCGGCCAGGCCGCCGCCGGTCAGGAGGGCCCGGGCCAGCACCTGGTGGCCGGCGATCAGCCGCTCCAGCTTGGCGTAGTGGTCCGCCGACTGGGCGTCCGCCACCAGCTTGGTGATGGCGATGAACGGGGTTTCGTAGGGGACCTCCACCACCGGCAGGCCCCAGCGGTTCGCCTCTGCCAGCAGCGCCGGCGGCACGGCCTCATGCGAGAGCCCCACCCCGAAGCCGATGCCTACCGCGCCGGCCCGCTGCACCTGCCGGACGAACCGCCGCTGCTCGGGGGCCGAACGGAGCCGCAGGCCGGTGGTGAGGACCAGTTCGCCGCCATTGAGGAACCGCTGCGGATCCTCCAGTTCGGTCACCGCAACCCAGTTGATGTCCTGGTGCCAGGTGGTCTCCGCGATGCCTGCCTTGGACAGGTGCAGAGAGGTGACGCCCACCAGGGCGGCAAGGGAAATGGCCATAAGGAAAGAATAAACGGCTGCTGGGCAAGCGCACTAAAGCCCGTCGACAAGGGTGTGCAGGTGGCTATTCACCGGGGCCTGGTGCTGGCATAGGCTCGAGGCAGTTCCATCCATCCGTCCTGGTCCATTCGCTCCGGTGCCGATGGCTCCTAGAAAAGAGGTTGCACACCGTGGTCCAAACCTTGCAGAACTTCATCAACGGGAAGTTCGTCACCCCCGCCGGCACCACCCTGCTGGACGTGGTCAACCCCGCCACCGGCGACGTGGTGGCGCAGGCACCTGTCTCCGTCCAGGCCGATGTGGACGCGGCCATGGCGGCGGCGAAGGACGCCTTCAAAACCTGGAAGCACGTGACGCCCGGCCAGCGCCAGCTGATGCTGCTCAAGCTCGCCGACGCCATTGAGGCCAACAGCGATGAAATCGTCGAGGCCCAGCACCGCAACACCGGCCAGGTCCGCTCGCTCATCGCCTCCGAGGAAGTGGCCGCCGGCGCCGACCAGCTGCGCTTCTTCGCCGGCGCCGCCCGCATCCTGGAGGGCAAGTCCGCCGGCGAGTACTTCGAGGGCCACACCTCCTACGTCCGCCGCGAGCCCATCGGCGTGGTGGCCCAGGTGGCTCCGTGGAACTACCCGTTCCTGATGGCCATCTGGAAGATCGGCCCCGCCCTTGCCGCCGGCAACACCGTGGTCCTCAAGCCCTCCGACACCACCCCCGAGTCCACCCTGGTGCTGGCCCGCCTTGCCGGGGAGATCCTGCCCGCCGGCGTCCTGAACGTGGTGCTGGGCACCGGCGAAACCGGGGCGATGATGGTGGAGCACAAGGTCCCCGGCCTGGTGTCCATCACCGGTTCCGTCCGCGCCGGCATTGCCGTTGCCTCCGGCGCCGCCAAGGGCCTCAAGCGTGCCCACCTGGAGCTTGGCGGCAAGGCCCCTGCCATCGTGTTCAAGGACGCCGATATCAAGAAGAGCGCCGCAGCGATCGCCGAGTTCGCGTTCTTCAACGCGGGCCAGGACTGCACCGCCATCACCCGGGTGCTGGTGGAGGAGTCGGTGCACGACGACGTCGTGGCCGCCATGGTGGAGCACACCCGGACCCTGCACACCGGCTCGCAGAACGACGAAGACAACTACTTCGGCCCGCTGAACAACATCAACCACTTCAACGCCGTGACCTCCGTGGTGGAGAACCTGCCGGCCAACTGCCGGATCGAGACCGGCGGACACCGGGCGGGAGAGAAGGGCTACTTCTTCGAACCCACCATCATCACCGGCGCCAAGCAGACCGACGACGTGGTCCAGAAGGAAACGTTCGGCCCGGTCATCACGGTGCAGAAGTTCAGCACCGAGGAAGAAGCGGTGGCCCTGGCCAACGACGTGGACTACGCCCTGGCCTCCAGCGTCTGGACCACGGACCACGGCACCGCCATGCGCCTGAGCCGCGACCTGGACTTCGGCGCCGTCTGGATCAACACCCACATCCTCCTCACCGCCGAAATGCCCCACGGCGGGTTCAAGCAGTCCGGCTACGGCAAGGACCTCTCCATGTACGGCGTGGAGGACTACACGCGCATCAAGCACGTCATGTCCGCCCTCGACGCCTGATTTCCCACCACCAGCACTGAAAGTAACCCCATGACCACCACCGCATCTGACATCACCTACCGCCTGGAGCAGAAGCGCCGCGTCCAGGCCGACTTCCCCGGCCCCAAGTCCGTAGCGCTGACCGAACGCCGCAAGGCCGTGGTCGCTGCCGGCGTCGCCTCCAGCGTCCCCGTCTACGTTGCCGACGCCGACGGCGGCATCATCCACGACGTCGACGGCAACTCCTTCATCGACCTCGGCTCGGGCATCGCCGTGACCAGCGTCGGTGCGTCCGACCCCGCCGTCGTGGGTGCCGTCAAGGAAGCCGTGGAGCACTTCACCCACACCTGCTTCATGGTCACGCCCTACGAAGGCTACGTGGCCGTCGCCGAGCAGCTGAACCGCCTCACCCCCGGTGACCACGAAAAGCGCACCGTCCTCTTCAACTCGGGCGCCGAGGCAGTGGAGAACGCCATCAAGGTGGCCCGCCTGGCAACCGGCCGGGACGCCGTCGTCGCTTTCGACCACGCCTACCACGGCCGCACCAACCTGACCATGGCGCTGACCGCGAAGGCCATGCCGTACAAGACCAACTTCGGCCCGTTCGCGCCAGAGGTCTACCGGATGCCCATGAGCTACCCGTACCGCGAGGAAAACCCCGACATCACGGGTGCCGAGGCCGCCAAGCGCGCCATCCTCGCGATCGAAAAGCAGATTGGCGGAGACCAGGTTGCCGCGATCATCATCGAACCCATCCAGGGTGAGGGCGGGTTCATCGTCCCGGCCGAGGGCTTCCTGCCCGCACTGGCCGCCTGGGCCAAGGAAAAGGGCATCGTCTTCATTGCCGACGAGGTCCAGTCCGGCTTCTGCCGCACCGGCGAATGGTTCGCCGTCAACCACGAAGGCGTCGTCCCGGACATCATGACCCTGGCCAAGGGCATCGCCGGCGGCATGCCGCTCTCCGCCATCACCGGCCGCGCCGACCTGCTCGACGCCGTCCACCCCGGCGGCCTGGGCGGCACCTACGGCGGCAACCCGGTGGCCTGCGCCGCCGCGCTTGCCTCCATCAGCTCCATGGAGGAGTACGACCTCGCCGGGCGCGCCCGCCACATCGAGGCAGTCGCCACGGCCCGCCTGCGCGGGCTGCAGTCGGAACTGGCCGCTGCCGGTACCGGCGTGATCGGCGACGTACGCGGCCGCGGCGCCATGCTCGCCGTCGAACTCGTCCAGGCCGGTTCCAAGGAACCGAACCCGGAGCTGACCAAGGCCGTTGCTGCCGCCTGCCTCAAGGAGGGCGTCATCATCCTCACCTGCGGCACCTACGGCAACGTCATCCGCCTCCTGCCCCCGCTGGTCATCACCGACGAACTGCTGGCAGACGGCCTGGAGGTCCTGGCCGCCGCCATCAAGGCACACGCCTAAACCGGAACGACTCCCTCCGGCAACGCCACGAAGGTGGGCACCGCGGCTGCGGTGCCCACCTTCGTGGGTTAAGGGATTGGGTTGCCGTACGACGCCGGCCCGACGAAGTGCCGCGTCAGGCGGCCGGGTGCAGCAGGGCTTTGCGGGCCAGCGAGTTCCTGCGTGCCGTGCCCAGCATGTCCAGGGTCAGCATCACCAGGGCGAGCCACACCACGCCGAAACCGATCCAGCGTTCAACCGTCATGGTTTCGCCAAATACCAGCAGTGCCACCAGGAACTGCAGCACGGGCGCGAAGTACTGCAGCAGGCCGATGGTGGTCATCGGCAGCCGCCGGGCGGAGGCTCCAAAGAACACCAGCGGGACCGCGGTGATCACGCCGGACGCCAGCAGCAGCCAGAAATGCCCGGCCCCATGGGACGTCAGCGTCGAGGTGCCGGAGGCCGCGAGGACCACCATCGCCACCGCCGCCAGCGGTGCCAGCACCATGGTCTCCACGCTGAGGCTGGTGACGGCATCCACTTTCGGCCCCACGCGCTTTTTCACGAAGCCGTACAGGCCGAAGCTAAAGGCCAGCGTCAGCGCGATCCACGGGAGCTGTCCGTAGGAATAGGTCAGGACGCCCACCGCTACAAAGCCGATGCCGACGGCGGCCCACTGCAGCGGGCGCAGCCGCTCCTTCAGCACGAACACCCCCAGCAGCACCGAGACGAGCGGGTTGATGAAGTAGCCCAGTGACGTTTCCACCGCCTGGCCTGTAGTGACGCCGTAGGTGTAGGTCAGCCAGTTGACCGCGATCAGGAACGCCGCCAGGGCCAGCGAGCCAAGGATGCGCCGGTCCCTGAGCGCGGCCGCAAACAGACGCCAGGACCTGGTCACGGTGATCAGGAGTGCACAGAACAGCAGCGACCACACCACGCGGTTGGCTACGATCTCGACCGCGCCCGCCGGCATCAGGATGAAGAAATACAGCGGCAGCAGCCCCCACATGACGTACGCGCCGATGCCGAACAGCATGCCCGCCGTCGTATCCCCGCCCACCTGCTTGGGGCCCGCCTGGATGGGGCCCGGGGCAGCTGCCTTGGCCCCGCCGGGTGCGGCCGCGGCCCCGCCGGGTGCTGCGCCAACCGTGGCAACGGGGGCGGAGGTGGCTGCGGGGCTGGCGGGGGTTCCTTCGGGTGTTGGCACGGAACCCATAACACCAGCCGGGGGACAGGTATTCCGGGCAGGCACGCGGGCATTCCGCAAAATAGTCAGTAGGCTTGCTTTCATGACACGTGCCCTCCAGCCGGAATGTGCCCCATGAGGCTCCGGCGCAGCAACGCCTCGGGCCGAGGCTACCGCAGGGTGGCCGCCGGCAAAGGCTTCAGTTACCGGGACCTGGACGGCTCCACCCTGCCGCCGGGGCCGGTCCGCGACCGCCTGGAGAGCATCGGCATTCCCCCGGCGTGGACCGACGTGTGGATTGCCCCCTTCGACAATGGCCATATCCAGGCCACGGGCCTCGACGCGGTGGGCCGCCGCCAGTACATCTACCACCCCGAGTGGCGCGAGCGTAAGGACAGGGTGAAGTTCGACCGGTCCCTGCAACTGGCCGAATCCCTGCCCGCCGCCCGCCGCAGGGTCACCATGGACCTGCGCAGCGATGGCTTCAGCCGCGAACGCGTCCTGGCGGCGGCCTTCCGGATGCTGGACAGCGGGTCCCTGCGCGTGGGATCGGAGCGGTACACGAACGAGAACGGGAGCCGCGGCCTGGCCACCCTGCTGTGCGCCCACGTCCAGGTGCGCAAGGACAGGATCACGCTGCGGTTTCCGGCCAAGAGCGGCAAGGACTGGGAATCGGAAATCCGCGACGCCGACCTCGCCGCCCTCCTGCGCCTGCTCAAGCGGCGGGGGTCCAACGCCCGGCTGCTGGCCTACAAGGACGGCAGGACCTGGCGTCCGGTCACCAGCGCCGACATCAATGCCTACGTGAAGGAGCGGACCGGCTCCGACTTCACGGCCAAGGACTTCCGCACGCTGCGGGGGACCGTGGCCGCGGCGGCCAGCCTGGCACGGACCGGTGCGCAGCGGACGGCCGCCAAGCGGAAGCGCGCCATCAGCCGGGCCATGTATGAGGCCGCGGAAACGCTGGGCAACACGCCTTCCATCGCCCGCAAAAGCTACGTCGACCCCAGGGTGCTGGACCATTACCACGCCGGGGAGACCATCGACCCGAAACGGCTTGATTCGGCGGAAGCCGAACTCCGGGCCCTCCTCTACCGGGAAGGCAAGGTGGTCGCGCTGGCCGCGAATTAGCATGGCCGCCAACTGGAATGGCGCCGAACTAGAATGGCACAGAACTAAAATGACACAGTGCGCGGCATGCTGCTGCGCAGCAGCATGAAACCTCGTGCAGGACCAGTTCAGAAGGGCTCCCGGTGTCCAACCACAGCGAAACTGCCGCCAACCGTCCCCTCCGCGTCGCCATCATCGGCGCCGGACCGGCAGGAGTCTATGCTGCTGACATCCTCACCAAGTCCAGCGGCGTGAAGGACGGCGACTTCCAGGTCAGCATCGACCTCTTCGAGGCCTACCCGGCGCCGTATGGCCTCATCCGGTACGGCGTGGCCCCCGACCATCCCCGCATCAAGGGCATCGTCAACGCCCTGCACAAGGTCCTGGACCGCGGCGACATCCGCTTCCTGGGCAATGTGACCTATGGCCGCGACCTCACCCTCCACGACTTCCGCGCCTTCTACGATGCCGTGATCTTCTCCACCGGCGCCGTCAAGGACGCGGACCTGGGGATTCCGGGCATTGACCTCCAGGGTTCCTTCGGCGGGGCGGACTTCGTTTCCTGGTACGACGGCCACCCCGATGTTCCGCGCGAGTGGCCGCTGGATGCCAGGGAGATCGCCGTCATCGGCAACGGCAACGTGGCGCTGGACGTGGCCCGCATGCTGGTCAAACATCCCGAGGAACTGCTCAGCACCGAGATTCCGGACAACGTCTACCAGGGCCTGAAGTCCTCGCCGGTGACCGACGTGCACGTTTTTGGCCGCCGCGGCCCGGCCCAGGTCAAGTTCACCCCGCTGGAACTGCGGGAGCTGAGCCACATGAACGACGTCGACATCGTGCTGTACCCGGAGGACTTCGAATTCGACGAGGCCTCCGATGAGGCCATCCGCACCAACAACCAGACCAAGACCATGGTGAACACCCTCACCAACTGGCTGGTGGAGGAACACGCGGAGTCCGAGAACCCTTCCTCCCGAAGGCTGCACCTGCACTTCCTGCACAGCCCCGTCGAGGTGCTCGACGACGGCACGGGCAAGGTGGGCGGCATCAAGTTCGAACGCATGCAGCTGGACGGCACCGGCAACGCCAAGGGCACCGGCGAGTACGTCGAGTACCCGGTCCAGGCCGTCTACCGGGCCATCGGCTACCACGGCTCCCCGCTTGACGAACTGGAATACGATGCCAAGCGCGGCGTCATCCCGAACGAGGGCGGCCGCGTCCTGGACGCCTCCGGCACCCCCGTTCCCGGCATCTACGCCACCGGCTGGATCAAGCGCGGTCCCGTGGGACTGATCGGGCACACCAAGGGCGACGCCCTTGAGACCATCGGCTTCCTGCTCGAGGACCGGCTGCACCTCCCGGCGGCACAAAACCCGGATCCCCAGGCCATCATCGACCTGCTTGAGGAACGCGGCATCGAATACACCACGTGGGAGGGCTGGAACAAGCTCGACGCCCACGAGGCCGGCCTGGGCCAGGCCTGGACCGGGCCCGAAGGCCTGGACCACGTGGTGCGCGAACGCATCAAGGTGGTGCCGCGCGAAGAGATGATCCGCATCTCCCGCGGCTGACCCCCGGAGCACGCAGCCCAAAACCCTAGGCGCGGAAACATATTCGGGTTAGTCTGATTAACATGAATACGGCCGCGGCCAAAACCAGGGCTTACAGTTCGCCGAAGCGGGCTTCTTCCGCCGCCGAGACGGGGCGCCGGATCCTGCAGGCAACGCTGGAGCTTTTCATGGAGGGGCCGCTCGCCGACGTAACCCTGAACGCCGTCGCGGACCGCGCAGGGGTCACCGTCCAGACCGTCATCCGCCGCTTCGGTGACCGGATGGGCCTGATCCACGCCACCGCCGAGTTCGCCTCCACCGGGGTTGCCGCCCAGCGCGGTGCCGCCCCGTCCGGGGATGTCCCTGCCGCCGTCGGCAACCTCGTGGAGCATTACGAAACCACCGGTGCCCTGGCGCTGAAGCTGTTGGCGGAGGAGCAAACGTCGACGGTCCTCGCCGAGATCACCGCAGGCGGCCGGCGCCTCCACAGGGAATGGTGTGAACGCGTCTTCGCGCCGTTCCTGGCGGACGACTATCTGCCGGCCGGGGTGGAGCGGAAACGCCGCCTCGCCCAGTTCGTCGCGCTGTGCGACGTCTACACCTGGAAGCTGCTCCGCCTCGACGCGGGGCTGGGCAAGGACCAGGTGGCGCTTTCCCTGATCGAAATGCTGGAGCCCTTCACCCGGAGGTCCTGATGTCCACCATCCTTGCCTACACGTCGCCGGCCATCGGCCACCTCTTTCCCATGGTGCCGCTGCTCCTGGAACTGAAGGCCCGCGGCCACGAGGTCCACGTGCGCGCACTCCGCCAACAGATCCCGATGCTCCGCGAGGCCGGATTCCAGGCCCAGGCGGTCGATGACAGGCTTCTCGCCGTGGAGGCCGTGGACTACCGGGCAGGGAATGCGCGGGCTGCCTTGGCGTCCAGTGTTGAGACCTTCACGGCCCGCGCCCGCTTCGACGCACCCGATCTCCGTGCCGCCATGGATGCCGTCAAGCCGGACCTGCTGGTGGTGGACATCAACTCCTGGGGTGCCCGGATCGTGGCGGAAGCGTCGGGCCTTCCCTGGGCCACATTCAGCCCATACACGCCCCCGCTGACGTCCCGCGGCACCCCGCCGTTCGGTCCCGGGCTCGATCCCATGCCCGGACCCCTGGGGCGGGGCCGGGACGCACTGGCGCGCCGCCTCGTGGTTGGCGCCGTCGAGAAACTGATGCTGCCGCGCGTCAACTCGCTGCGTGCCGGCCTGTCCGGGGGCGGCCTTGCCCCGGTCAAGGGCGCCGACGAGATGTTCAGGACCGCCCCGCTCCTGCTCGTCACCACCTCGGAGCCCTTCGAGTATCCGCATCCTGACTGGGGGCGCGACGTCCGCATGATCGGGGCGCTGGGGTGGGAACCGCCGTCGCCTCCGCCGGCCTGGCTTGGGGACGCCGCGGAGCCCGTCGTGCTGGTTACCACCTCGTCCGAGTACCAGGCGGACGAGGCCATCGTGCGGGCCGCCCTGGAAGGCCTGGCTGCGGAGCCATTCACCGTCGTCGCCACCGTGCCCGCGGCGGAAACAGGCTCCGCCGGTGCGGCACGGGCATCGGGCACCGCCGGCTTCGGCAGCGTTCCGGCGAATGCCCGGCTGGAACACTTCGTCCCGCACGGCCAGGTCCTGGAACATGCGGCCGTGGCCGTCACCCACGGCGGCATGGGGGCCACACAGAAGGCCCTGTCCAAGGGAGTTCCAGTGGTGGTGGTGCCCTTCGGGCGCGACCAGCACGAGGTCGCGGCGCGGGTGGTGGCGGCCGACGCCGGCATCAGGCTCAGCCGCAAAAACCTCTCCCCGGGCACGCTCCGCGCGGCGGTCCGGAAGGCATTGGCGAAAAAGGAAGGGGCCCGCCGGGTTGCTGCCGGCTTCACGGCCGCCGGGGGAGCAGCAGCAGGAGCGGACGCCTTGGAAGAGCTGGTCCGGGTACACCCATGACACGGGGTTTTTGGCCAGCTATGCTGGCTTGGGCACCCCCGAGCCCTGCATAGCCGGACCAAAAGTCCAGGGCGCGGGACCGAATGCGCAGGGCCTGGAATGGCCGCCACATGCTTGCACACAACGGGAGTTCGATGACGAACCTGCTCCAGCCTGAACCGCTCCAGCGCGCTGCGCTGGCCGGGCACGAGCACCTGGACGCCGCCTCCGGGGGCACACCGGAGCTGCCCGGGCTGCGCAACCTCATCAAAGAGTCCTGGCAGCGCTCCGCCAGCCTCCGGGCCAACCCGGACAACCCCGCCGCGCCGCTGGCCCTCGACTGGGACGAGCTGGAGGACTATCGCCGGCAGCACCCCCTGGCCGCGATCATGCCGGTCATCAACAAGCTCCTGGTCCAGCCCAGCCACGACAGCGGGCTCCTGGTGGCCGTAGGCGACGAAGTGGGCCGCCTCCTCTGGGTGGACGGAGACCCCACGCTGCAGCGCAGGGCAGAGGGCATGATGTTCGTGCCCGGCGCCGACTGGTCCGAGGCCAGCGTCGGCACCAGCGCCCCCGGGACCGCCCTCGCCCTGGGCCGCGGCATCCAGATCTCCGGTGCCGAGCACTACCAGCGCACGGTCCATCCCTGGAGCTGCACCGCCGTCCCCTTCCATGACCCCGACTCCGGCGCGGTGCTCGGCGTCGTGGACATCACCGGAACGGCCACCGCCGTCGCGCCGCACACCTTGTCCCTCGTGGAGGCCACCGTCGCCGCCGCGCAGGCGCAGCTGCGCGTGGAGCGGCTGCAGCTCGCCGCGGACCTGGCGCGGAAGCCAGTACGACGCCGGTCCCCGTCCGCCGCTGCCAGGCAAGGTAAAGGTGCCACGGAAGGCAGCCTCTACCGCAACAGCCTGCAGCTGCTGGGCCGTGACCAAGCGCTGCTCAGCCTGGCCGGCAAGACGGTTGCGCTGTCCGCCCGGCACAGCGAAATCATGGCGCTGCTCAGCACCCACAAGGACGGGCTCTCGGCCGAGGAACTGGGCTCGCTGCTGTATCCCGGCGAAGGGTCCACCATCACGCTCCGGGCCGAGATGGTCCGCCTCCGCAAGGTCCTCCAGCAGCTCAACCCGGAAGCCGTGCCCGGCTCGCGGCCCTACCGGCTCCCGCTGGACGTGGTGCCGGACACCGGACAGGTACTGAGCTGCCTGCAGCGCGGGGCCCACCGGATCGCCCTGGAAATCTACCGCGGGGCGGTGCTTCCGCGCTCGGAGGCGCCGGGCATCGTCGAACTGCGGAGCAGGGTCTCCTCCCTGCTCCGCGAGGCAGTCCTCACCGACGGCAGCGCCGAGTCGCTGCTCAAGTACGCCGAGCTGCCGGAGGCAAGGGACGACGTCGGCGTCCGCCGGGCCGCGCTCCGCCTCCTCCCGCCGCGCTCACCCCGGCGGGCCGCCCTGGTCGCGGACCTGGAACGGCTGGAAGCCGAACTCCGCGCCTGAGGCTGCGGGCGCCGTCGCACCTTCCATGCGTGCCCTCCATGCGAGGTGACGTGCGTCACCCGGTTGCAACCTTGCTGCAACCTGCCCCCTCCTACGCTGGCTCCAATGGCGAAAGCCTGGGATTAGCAAAGGAGCTAGCAATGACCGTTTACGCACAGCCCGGCACCGAGGGTTCGAAGGTCACTTTTAAGGACCGGTACGAGAACTGGATCGGCGGCGAATGGGTGGCCCCCGTGAAGGGGCAGTACTTCGACAACATCACCCCCGTCACCGGGAAGGCCTTCTGCGAGGTGGCGCGCGGCACCGCGGAGGACATCGAGCTGGCGCTGGACGCGGCACACAAGGCGGCCCCGTCCTGGGGCAAGACCTCCGTCGCTGAACGCGCCGCCATCCTGAACAGGATCGCGGACCGCATCGACGAAAACCTCGAAATGCTCGCCGTGGCTGAAACCTGGGACAACGGCAAACCCGTCCGTGAAACCCTCAAGGCAGACCTCCCGCTAGCCGCCGACCACTTCCGCTACTTCGCCTCGGCTGTCCGGGCGCAGGAAGGCAGCCTCTCGCAGCTGGACGACGACACCACCGCCTACCACTTCCATGAACCGCTCGGCGTCGTGGGCCAGATCATCCCCTGGAACTTCCCCATCCTGATGGCCGTGTGGAAGCTGGCCCCCGCGCTCGCCGCAGGCAACACCGTGGTCCTCAAGCCGGCCGAGCAGACGCCGTCGTCCATCCTGGTGCTGATGGAACTGATCGGGGACCTCCTGCCCGCCGGCGTGGTCAACGTGGTCAACGGCTTCGGCGTGGAGGCCGGCAAGCCGCTTGCCTCCAGCTCCCGGATCCGCAAGATCGCGTTCACCGGCGAAACCACCACCGGCCGGCTCATCAGCCAGTACGCCAGCCAGAACCTCATCCCCGTCACACTGGAACTGGGCGGCAAGAGCCCCAACATCTTCTTCAACGATGTGGCCCAGGAAAACGACGCGTTCTATGACAAGGCCCAGGAAGGCTTCGCGCTGTTCGCCTTCAACCAGGGCGAAGTCTGCACGTGCCCTTCCCGCGCCCTGGTCCAGGAGGACATCTACGACTCCTTCATGGCCGACGCCGTGGCCCGGGTGGAGAAGATGATCCAGGGCAACCCGCTGGACACCGACACCCAGGTGGGGGCGCAGGCCTCCAACGACCAGCTGGAGAAGATCCTTTCCTACATCGACATCGGAAAGCAGGAAGGCGCCAAGGTCCTCACCGGCGGCGCCCGCGCCGAGCTGCCGGGCGACCTGGCCGGCGGCTACTACGTCCAGCCCACCGTCTTCGAAGGCCACAACAGGATGCGGATCTTCCAGGAGGAGATCTTCGGACCCGTCGTGGCGGTGACGAAATTCAGCGACTACAACGACGCCATGGGCATCGCCAACGACACCCTCTATGGCCTCGGCGCCGGTGTCTGGTCGCGCAACGGCAACGTGGCCTACCGCGCCGGCCGCGAAATCCAGGCCGGCCGCGTCTGGGTCAACAACTACCACGCCTACCCGGCAGGGGCCGCCTTCGGTGGCTACAAGTCCTCGGGCATCGGGCGCGAGAACCACGCCATGATGCTGGACCACTACCAGCAGACCAAGAACCTCCTGGTCAGCTACAACGAAAACAAGCTGGGCTTCTTCTAGGCCCTGCTGCCCTACCTCCGCTACAACGACGCAAGGATTTCGCCAATGACGACGACAATGCAAGCAGCAGTAGTAACCACATTCGGCTCCGACCTCTCCGTCCAGGACATCGCCATCCCCCAACCGGGGCCCGGGCAGGCGCTGGTTAAGGTGCTCACCACCGGTGTCTGCCACACCGACCTCCACGCCGCCGAAGGCGACTGGCCGGTCAAGCCGACCCCGCCGTTCGTTCCCGGCCACGAAGGGGTGGGCGAAGTGGTGGCCCTGGGCGAGGGCGTCACCGACCTCGCCATCGGCGACCTGGTGGGCAACGCATGGCTGTGGTCCGCGTGCGGCGACTGCCAGTACTGCCGCACCGGCTGGGAGACCCTCTGCGAGGCCCAGCAGAACGGCGGCTACAGCGTGGACGGCTCCTTCGGGGAGTACATGCTGGTGGACTCGCGCTTCGCGGCGCGGATACCGGCGGGATCCGACCCCGTCGAGGTGGCACCGGTGCTCTGCGCCGGCGTCACCGTGTACAAAGGACTGAAGATGACCGAGGCCCGGCCAGGCCAGTGGGTCACGATTTCCGGGATCGGCGGACTGGGACACATCGCCGTGCAGTATGCGGTGGCGATGGGCCTGCGGGTTGCCGCCGTGGACATCGCCGACGACAAGCTCGCGCTCGCCAAGGCCCACGGCGCCGAACTGGCCGTCAACGCCCTGCACGAAGACCCGGCGGAAGTGATCCAGCGTGAAACAGGGGGTTGCCATGGAGTCCTGGTTACTGCGGTGCACCCGTCGGCATTCGGGCAGGCCATCGGGATGGCCCGCCGCGGCGGCACCATCGTGTTCAACGGACTGCCGCCGGGGGACTTCCCGGCGCCGATCTTCGAGATTGTGCTCAAGGGACTGACGGTCCGCGGATCGATCGTCGGCACCCGGCAGGACCTGGAGGAAGCGCTGGATTTCTACGCCCGTGGCAAGATCCATCCCACGGTTTCCGTGCGGGAGCTTTCCGAGGTCAACGCGGTGTTCGACGAAATGAAGCACGCCAAGATCGACGGCCGCGTGGTGCTGAGGTTCTGATGCCGGCCCAGGGGATCGAGGCCGCCGCGACGCTGCCGGGGGAGGAGTTCTCCCGGGTGGCGCTGACGCCTGACGCCGTGGCGCTGCTGCAGATGCTGTGGGACCGGCACGGCCCTGATGTTCCACCAGTCCGGCGGCTGCTGCGACGGGTCCTCACCCATGTGCTACTCGGCGGGGGATTTCATCACCGGCGGTTCCGACGTCCTGCTCGGGCTGTTCGACCTGTCCGACGGCGTGGCCCCGCGGCCCCTGGAGTTCTGGATGTCGCGGGAGCAGTTCGAATACTGGAGCCACACACACCTCACAGTGGACGTGGTTCCGGGCCGGGGTAGCGGGTTTTCGGTGGAGGCGCCGGAAGGCAAGCGCTTCCTCATCCGGTCCACGCTGATGGACTGGCCGGCCTGAGGAATTCGGTCAAAATACGTTCGGGGCTCTCCATTCGGAGGGCTCCGAACGCGTTTTCCAGAACAAAGTTCGGAAAACCGGCCGTCTCACCATGTGGGACGATTGTGGCCGTCCACTGGATGGACACTATCGTTGATAGGTCTGTTTCCATCACAAACCAGGATTGTGATTCCCCAATGAATCTTCTCCGGACCAAGTCCATTGAGCAGTCCATGGCCGACGCCGATGAGCCCGGACGCAAGCTCAAGCGTTCCCTCAGTACCTGGGACCTCATGATTATGGGCGTCGCCGTGGCAGTGGGTGCCGGCATCTTCTCCGTTGGCGCCAAGGCAGCTGCCAACTTTGCCGGTCCCGCCGTGACCGTGTCCTTCGCGGTCGCCGCCGTCACCTGTGCGCTGGCCATCATGTGCTACGCAGAGTTCGCCACCGCCATCCCCGTGGCCGGCTCCGCCTATGTTTTCACCTACGCCACCATGGGCGAGCTCCTCGCCTGGATCATCGGCTGGAACCTGATCCTTGAGCTGTTCACCGCTGCCGCCGTGATCGCCAAGTACTGGGGCATCTACCTCAGCAAGGTGTTTGCCCTGATGGGCGCCGATATCCCGCCGGCCATCTCCCTGGGCGGTGTGGACCTGTACTGGGGCGCCTTCCTGATCGTTGCCATCTTCACCGTGCTGCTGGTGCTCGGCACCAAGCTCTCAGCCCGGGTGGGCAACATCTTCACCCTCATCAAGATCGGCGTCGTGCTGTTCGTGATTGTGGTGGGCTTCAGCTATGTGAAGTTCGAGAACTACACGCCGTTCGTTCCCGCTGCTGAGCCCACGGCCGGAACCGGTGCCGCCGATGTCCTGAAGCAGTCCTTCTTCGGCTTCCTCACCGGCGCCGCCCCCGCCCAGTACGGCACGCTTGGCATCTTCGCCGGCGCCGCCCTGGTGTTCTTCGCCTTCATCGGTTTCGACGTGGTGGCCACCTCAGCGGAGGAAGTGAAGAACCCGCAGAAGACCCTGCCCCGCGGCATCTTCGGCGGCCTGGCGCTGGTGACCCTGCTGTACATCCTCGTTTCCCTGGCCCTGACCGGCATGGTGTCCTACACCCAGCTCGCCGAGGCCAAGAGCCCCACCCTCACCACTGCGTTCGAAGCGGTAGGGGACACCTCGGCCGCCAAGGTGATCGCCTTCGGGTCCCTGGTGGGCCTGACCACCGTGATCATGGTGCTCCTCATGGGCCTGTCCCGCGTGGTCCTGGCCATGAGCCGCGACGGCCTGCTGCCGCGGTCGCTGTCAAAGACCAGCGAGAAGCGTTCGACGCCGGCCCGCCTCCAGATCATCTGCGGCGCCGCGGTGGCCCTGGTGGCAGGGCTGACCAACGTGGACCTGCTGGAGGAAATGATCAACATCGGCACGCTGTCAGCCTTCGTGGTGGTCAGCCTGGGCATCCTGGTCCTCCGCAAGAAGCGCCCGGACCTGAAGCCGGCGTTCCGTGTACCGTTCGGCAAGGTGCTGCCGATCGTGTCGGCCGTGCTGTGCCTGTACCTGATGACCAACCTCGCCGTGGAGACGTGGATCTTCTTCGCCTTCTGGCTGCTCCTCGGGCTGGCCATCTACTTCGCTTACGGCCAGCGCCACTCGCGGCTCAACGAGCGCTTCGCCGAGGCAAGCGCCTCGGTCAACCGCGCACCCCAGGCAGACCCCGCTGCCGCTGCCGGCCGTGACGACGAGGACGAATTCAGCCGCGCCTGAGCTCCTCCGCTGCACCTGCCGTTTCTGCCCGCCCGGACTTTGCCCGGGCGGGCAGACGCGTATCGGGCTCCGGGCGTTTCCGGCCCGCGGGTTCCGGGCTCCTAGGATGGAAGCATGGCACGTCCCTCCCGGTCCGAACGCAAGGCCGAACTGCTCACCGCCATCCTCGACTACCTGATGGACAAGACGCTCGCGGAGCTGACCTTCCGCAGCCTCGCCGAAGGCCTGGGCGTGAGTGCCTATGTACTCGTCTACCACTTCGGCAACCGGGACCAGCTCATCAACGACATCGTCGCGTCCATTGAATCCCGGCTGGACTGGATGCGCAGCACCGACGTCCGTGACATCGACCGCGACGCATGGCGGGCGTTCCTGCTGGACTCCTGGCAGTGGACCATGGCGCAGCGTAACCGCCACCTGACCAGGCTCGAATTCGAGGCGACCGCACAGGACATCGTTGCCGGCGAGCCGCGCGGGAGTTCGCAGGAAAACTTCCGCCTGCTGCACCACAAGACCCGGGACTGGCTCATGGTTCAGGGGATCGCGGAGGAGTATGCCGACACCGACGCCCGGCTCTTTACTTCCACCTTCTACGGCCTGCAGTTCGACTTCGTGGTGATGAATGAGCCGGAAGCTGCCACCAAGGCCTTCGAGCTGATGCTGGCGGTCTTCTTCAACAACCTCGACACCCGCCTGGCCGCCGCCGCGCAGGGCGCCTGACGCCTGCCGCGGGCATGCACCTATGGCGCCGCGTACCTCCCCACCCATTCCACGAGGGGCCGCAGCTGCCGCCACCTTGCCGCGACCTCGTCCTGGACTGCGGGCGTGGAGACCCACTCCGGCTGGCCCACTTCCACCCCTGCCGACAAGGACTTGTGCTTGAGCAATTCGGCGCGCGGGTGGTCCCTGGCGAAACCGCGGGGGACGGTTTTGAGCTTCTCGCCCTCGATGGTGAAGCCGGCGCCCGCCACGGCATCGACGATCTCCTGCAACGCGGCGCCGCTTGCCGAGGCGTCGGTGGCGGCCCGGAACCTGGCCAGCTGTGCGGGTGTGTGGGAGTGGTAGCCGCCGCCGATCAGCAGCCCGTCCGCGCTCACCTGCAGGTAGAACCCCACCCCCTCCTGCCGGGTGGAGAAGGCGCCTTGCGCGGTCTTGTACGGTGACTTGTCCTGCGAGAAGCGGATGTCCCGGTAGGGCCGGAACAGCCTGGCCGGCCCGAACTCGGGTTCCAGGCCGGCGAGGAGTTCGGTGAGGGGTTCCTTGACGGCGGAGTCATAGGTGTCCTTGTGCCCGAGCCACCATTCACGGTTGTTGTTCTCTTCCAGCTCCGCGTAGAACCGGAAGGCCTCCGGCGGGATGCCTGCGAATGTGTTCATGGATGGAGCCTAGGACCGGGCCGCCGCAACCGGCCAGGCTCCCGGCACCCTATGTGCAAAACCCTATGTGCAAAACCGCCTTTAAAAGGCAGGACACCCCGCCCGGAAGACCGGGAGGGGTGTCCTGACGAAGCCCTAAATTGGCAGGACCGGATGGTCCCGCCGTGGGGGCAGTACTAGCCGATCTTGTTGGCTGCTTCTGCCTCGGAGAGCGGAGCTGCACCAAGGTTTGCGCGCAGCTTGGCACCGAGTTCGGCGTCGACGTTGGTCCAGTACTGGATGGCACGTTCCTTGATGTCGGAACGCTTGACGCCGCCTACGGCGCCGGTGATGGTTTCGAGGAAGCGGGCCTTGGTGGCCTCGTCGTAGACCTCGCGGTACAGCGCACCGGCCTGGACGAAGTCGCCGTCCTCGGCGTGGAGGGAGTGCGCGGCGAGGGTCAGCTCGCCGTCGTTCTCCCAGCCGCCGGCGACGTTCTGCGGCTCAACCGCAGCCGGGCCGCCAAAGGTGTTGGGTGCGTAGACCGGAACGGAAGGCGCGTTGAACAGGAAGCGTCCCTGGCCGTCCTGGCTGTAGTTGTTCACCTGGTTCTTCGGCTGGTTCACCGGGATCTGGGCGTGGTTGGTGCCCACGCGGTAGCGGTGCGCGTCGGCGTAGGAGAAGATGCGGGCCTGCAGCATCTTGTCCGGGGAAGCGGCGATGCCCGGCACGAAGTTCGACGGCGCGAAGGTGGCCTGTTCGATCTGCGCGAAGTAGTTTTCCGGGTTGCGGTTCAGCTCCATGGTGCCGACCTTGATCAGCGGGTAGTCCGCGTGCGGCCAGACCTTGGTCAGGTCGAACGGGTTGAAGCGGTAGGTCTTGGCGTCCTCGTACGGCATGACCTGGACGTGCAGGTCCCAGGAGGGCAGGTTCCCGGCTTCGATGTTCTCGTGCAGGTCGCGGATGTAGAAGTCGGCGTCGGAACCGGCCAGGGCCTCGGCCTGCTCGGAGGTCATGTTCTTCACGCCCTGGTTGGACTTGAAGTGGTACTTGACCCAGAAGCGCTCACCGGCGGCGTTGATCCACTGGTAGGTGTGCGAGCCGTAGCCCTGCATTTCACGCCAGGAGGCGGGGAGGCCGCGGTCACCCATCAGCCAGGTGACCTGGTGGGCGGACTCGGGGGACAGGGTCCAGAAGTCCCACTGCATGTCGGCGTCGCGCAGGTGGGTGCCCGGCAGGCGCTTCTGGGAGTGGATGAAGTCCGGGAACTTGATGCCGTCGCGGATGAAGAACACGGGGGTGTTGTTGCCCACGAGGTCGTAGTTGCCCTCGCTGGTGTAGAACTTCACGGCGAAACCGCGCGGGTCGCGCCAGGTGTCCGGGGAACCGTTCTCGCCGGCCACGGAGGAGAAGCGGATCAACATCTCGGTCTCGACGCCGGGCTGCAGGAACGCGGCCTTGGTGTACTTGGAGACGTCCTCGGTGGTCTTGAACGTACCGAATGCACCGCCGCCCTTGGCGTGCACTACGCGCTCCGGAACCCGCTCACGGTTGAACTGGGCGAGCTTTTCCACCAGGTAGTGGTCAGTCAGGATGATGGCACCATCGGCACCAACTGACTTCGAGTGCGCGTCGGACGTAACCGGCGCACCTGACTGGGTTGTTGAAACGGCAGTCATTGTTCTCCTATTTCTTTGTTTCTTGTAAGGGACGACTGGGGAGGAAGTTGTTGGGCCCGCTGGCAGTCCTGGCAAATGCCCTGGTACATGACATCCGCGATCTGGATGGTCATCGGCTTGGCGTCGGGGTTCCAGTGGGGCGTGAGGCAGGGAGCATGGCCGACGGCGCAGTCCACGTCCTCCACACGGCCGCAGCTGATGCAGATCGCGTGGTGGTGGTTGTCGCCCACACGCGTTTCATACAGTGCCGGGGAGTGGGGAGGTTCGAACCGGCGCAGCATGTGCAGGTCCGTCAGGTCGCCGAGGACGACGTACACGGACTGGGCAGTCAGCTCGGGCAGTTCGGTGCGGGCCGCAGCCAGGATGCTTTCCGCCGGGGAGTGGGGGTGGCGATCGACGGCGGCCAGTACGGCAAGCCGCTGCTTGGTCACCCTGCGGCCGTGGGCACGCAGGGCCGCTGCCCATGCTTCCTGGCCGTCGAAGTGCTCCGTCATGGCTCCATTGAAGCACTTATTATTAGTAAGTCACAATAAGGCGTGGCTAACCTGTCCGTGTCGCCCGCTAGGGTTGCCGGGTGGGGAAGATTCTGGCCGACATCCGGCCGCTCAAGGAAAGCCCGGCATTCCGCCGGCTCTGGCTGGGATCCGCGGTGTCCGCCGTGGGGAGCCAGCTCACCCTGGTGGCTGTGAGCCTTGAGGTCTACCGGCTGACGCACGACAGCTTTTACGTGGGCCTGCTGGGCGTTTTCGCGCTGGTGCCCCTGGTGGTGGGCGGCCTGATGGGCGGGTCCATCGCGGACGCGCACGACCGCCGGCGCATCGCCCTGCTGGCCTCCGCGGTGCTGTGGCTGACCACCGGCCTGATCGCGCTCCAATCCTGGCTGCAGCTGGGCAGCGTCTGGGTCCTCTATCTCCTTGTAGCACTGCAAAGCGGGGCGCAGGCCATCAACCAGCCGGCCCGCAGCGCCATCATCCCCATGCTCATCCGCAAGGAACTACTGCCGGCTGCCAACGCGCTCAGCATGCTGTCCATGGGCCTCGCCATGACCGCCGGGCCGCTGCTGGCCGGCGTGCTTGTTGCCTTGTTCGGGTTCGGCTGGACCTACACGATCGACTTTGTGAGCTTCGCCTTCGTGCTCTGGGCGGTCTACCGCCTTCCGCCGATGCCACCGGCCGGAACCCGCAGCAAGGTAGGGCTCCGATCGGTGATCGAGGGGTTCCGGTTCCTGGGGACCCGGCCCAACCTCCGCATGACCTTCATCATCGACCTCATCGCCATGGTCCTGGCCCAGCCGCGCGCGTTGTTGCCGGCCGTGGCCGCCCTGTCCATCGGCGGCGGGGAGGCGACGGTCGGCATCCTGCTCGCGTGCACCGCCGTCGGGGCTTTCCTCGCGGGCCTGTTCTCCGGCCCACTGGGGATGGTCCGCCGCCAGGGGACCTCCGTCGTCATCTCCGTCATGGGGTGGGGCGCCTCCATCGGAGCGTTCGGGCTGGTGGTGCTGCTGGCCGGGCACGCGCCGGACGGCGGCGTGACACCGTGGCTGGTTCCCGCCGCCATCTGCTGCGCGCTGGCCGGCATCGCCGATTCGATCAGCAGCGTCTTCCGCAACACGATCCTTCAGGCCGCGGCCCCGGACCACCTGCGTGGCAGGCTCCAGGGCGTCTTCATCGTGGTGGTGGCCGGCGGTCCGCGCATCGGGGACCTGCTGGCCGGCGGCGGGACTAAGATTTTGAGTGAGGGCTGGGTCCTGCTGCTCGGCGGTGCGCTGTGCATCGCGGGGGCGTGGCTGGCGGCGAAACTGCAGCCGGGCTTCGGCAGGTATGACGCCCGGAACCCGGTGCCGTAGTGGACCGTTCCTTGAGCAAGGAGGAAACGTGCACAACCATCACAACGGCCTGAAGACGGCCGCGCTGTTCGGGGTGCTGTGGGCGGTGCTGCTGGGTCTTGGTGGACTTATCGGCGTCGGTACCCGCAGCTCCACGCCCATCTGGATCATGGCCCTGATCGGCGTCGGCACCACGTTCTACGGCTACTGGAACAGCGACAAGATCGCCATCCGCGCCATGCAGGCCATCCCGGTGTCCGAAGCCCAGGCCCCGCAGCTCTACCAGATCGTGCGTGAGCTTTCCATGCGCGCCAACCAGCCCATGCCGCGCATCTACGTCTCGCCCACCATGAACCCCAACGCCTTCGCCACCGGCCGCAACCCCCAAAACGCCGCGGTCTGCTGCACTGAAGGCATCCTGCGGCTCCTCGACGCCCGCGAGCTGCGCGGGGTCCTCGGCCACGAACTCATGCACGTCTACAACCGCGACATCCTCACCTCATCGGTGGCTGCCGCCGTCGCCGGCGTCATCACCTCGGTGGGCCAGATGCTGCTGTTCTTCGGCGGCGGCGACCGGCGCAATGCCAATCCGCTGGCGATGATCGCCATGGCGCTGCTGGCGCCCTTCGCGGCGTCGCTGATCCAGATGGCCATCTCACGCACCAGGGAGTACGACGCCGACGAGGACGGCTCCCAGCTGACCGGAGATCCGCTGGCGCTCGCCTCAGCCCTGGCCAAGATTGAGCGCGGCGTCAGCCTTGCCCCGTTGCCGCAGGACCAGCGGCTGGTCAACGCCTCGCACCTCATGATTGCCAACCCGTTCCGGGGTGGCGCCATCAACAAGCTCTTCGCCACCCACCCCCCGATGCGCGACCGGATCTCCAGACTGGAGCGGATGGCGGGCCGGCCGCAGTAGCCGGGACCCGCCGTCGGACGTGTCCTTGGGCGGCCAGGAACTCCTAGGTGAAGAGCCCTTCGCCGATGAAGCCGCCCGGCTTCACTCCGCCGGGGACGGCGAACAGGCCCGATCCGGTGTGTTTGAGGTATTCCACGGCCAGCGTGTCGCCCTTGGCCATGGCCATCTGCATGGGCACGTAGTGGGTCCGCGGGTCGGTGACGAAGGCGATGAAGAACAGTCCGGCGTCGAGGTGGCCCACGCCGTCGGAACCGTCGGTGTAGTTGTAGCCGCGGCGCAGCATCCGGACCCCGTTGTTCTGGCCGGGGTGGGCCATCCGCATGTGTGAATCGAGTGGAATCAGGGGTTTGCCGCCCTTGCCCTGCCGGGCGAAGTCGGGTTCGGTGAACTCCTCGCCGCCGGAGAGGGGCGCGCCTGTTCCCTTGGTCCGGCCGATCAGGCCTTCCTGTTCGCCCAGGGAGGTCCGGTCCCACGTCTCGATGTGCATCCGGATGCGGCGGGCCACCAGGTAGCTGCCTCCGGCCAGCCACGCGTCCTCCGGCCGTGAAGCCTTGGCCCAGACGTGCTGGTCCAGCAGCTGCCGGTCCTCGACCTTGAGGTTGTTGGTGCCGTCCTTGAAGCCGAACAGGTTCCGCGGGGTCTGCTGGGCGCGGGAGGTGGAGGACGTGCGGCCGAAGCCCAGCTGGGACCACCGGACCCGCACCTTCCCGAATCCGATCCTGGCCAGGTTCCGGATGGCGTGGACGGCCACCTGGGGATCGTCGGCGCAGGCCTGCACCACCAGGTCCCCTCCGCTGCGGGCAGGGTCGAGGTCGTCGCCGGGGAAATGCGGCAGGTCGATCAGGGCCTCGGGCTTCCGCCCTTCCAGGCCAAAGCGGGCCGCGCCGTCCTTTTCGAACAGGCTGGCTCCGAAACCGAAGGTCAGGGTCAGCTTTCCCGCGTTCAGGTCAAGCGCCTCCCCGGTGTCCTCCGGCGGCGCGCCGTAGGGCCCGTCCACAGCGCCCGTTGCCCCGGCAGGCCGGCCCTCGGTCAGCGCCTCCGCGGCCTCGGTCCAGTCCTTGAGGAGCTGGACCAGCTCTTCCCGCTTGGTGGTGGTGACGTCGAACGCCGCCATATGGAGGCGGTCCTGCGCGGCAGTGGTGATGCCCGCCTGGTGGTCGCCGTGGAAAGGGACCACCGGACTGTCGGCGGAAGGTGCCGGAGCCGCAGTGGCCGCCACGGCGTCGTGCCCCAGGAAGCCTGCGGCAAGCCCGGCTGCTGCACCGCCCAGCCCGGCGAGGCCAAGCAGGCCGCGTCTGCTGACGCGCGGCCCCGCCGTCGGCTGTTCCGGTGCCGCAGCGCAGGCCGAACCGCCGGCCTCCGCAGTTCCCGCTTCGGAAGCCTGCGGCGGCTGGCCGCCGAACGGGCAGCCGGTCACAGGACCACCGCCGCGGTCAGCTTGGACAGCGGTTCCCCGAGCGCGTCAACCAGGGAGGCCAGCCGCTGGACCTGTTCCGGTGCCAGTTTGTCGTAGGAGGTGAAGCCGCCGCCCTGGGCGTGGGTGGCAAGCTCGGCCTGCAGGGCCGCGAACTTCTCGTTCAGCGAGGCGGCCAGGGCAGGATCCTTCTGCTGCAGCGCGGGCAGCAGGTTCTCAAAGGCGATCCGGGCTCCGTCGACGTTCGCCTGGAAGTCCCAGAGGTCCGTGTGCGACCAGATCTCCTCCTCGCCGGTCACCTTTCCGGTGGCCACTTCGTCGAGGAGTTCCTTGGCTCCGTTGCCCAGGTTGTCAGCGGTGAATTCGAGTGTGCGGGTACGCTCCACGAGGTTTTTGGTGTCGGCCACCAGCCGGTCGGCGATGGACGCGCGTTCGGCAGCGGTGAGGGCGGTGTAGTCCGCCGGCGGGAAGAGGTCCTTCTCCGCGCGGTGCCACCCGGTCCACTCCTGGCCGGGCTCGAGGTCGGCTTCGCGGGCATCGAGCTGCGGATCGAGGTCCCCGAAGGACTCCGCCACCGGCTCGATCCGCTCCCAGTGCTGGCGCGTGGCGGCGTACAGGGACCGTGCCTTCTCTGCCTCCCCGGCGGCGAAGGCGGCGGCGAACTGCTGCGTGCCGGTGAGCAGCTGTTCGCTCTGGTCCTTGACGTAGGACGCGTACTGGCCCGTGGCGGTATCGAGCAGGTGCTGGAAGTCCGCGTCCGCCGAGGGCTGGTTGCCGGACTCGGTCACTTCCAGGGCGCCCCGGATGCCGTCGCCTTCCATGCCCGGCTTGCAGGCGGTGGTATAGGTGCCGGCCGGGGCGGTGACCACAAGGTTGCGGGTGAGGCCAGGGCCGATGTTCTCCACCTCGCCCACGATGCGCAGTCCGTCCGCTGCCAGCAGGTAGAACTCTGTCACCTCCGTGCCTTCGTTCTTGACGCTGAAGGTGAGGTTGCCGCTGGGCACGCTGCCGGCTGACACCTTGCATTCGGTGGCCGAGCTGACCACCTGGATGGCGCCGGGGGAGGTGTCGGCGGCCCTGGTGTTGTCAGTGCAGCCGGCGACCAGCAGGGGAACGGCCATGACGGCGGCAACCAGTGAAGTGTTCTTGGTACCGGGAGTGGCACGGGTGTTTTTGGGCAGGGTGAAGCAGGGCATGGGGTTTCCTTTGGTGCGGGTGGAGGGGGTTAGGCGGCCACTACGGCGTTGGCGGCAGCGTTGTTGCCGGTAGCGGCTGGACTGGGTGGTGACGTGCGGTTGGTGCGCAGGTAGAGGAACAGCACCGGCAGCACGTAGGCCAGCCAAGCGGCGGCCTCAAGCCAGGTGGTGGCGGGGGAGAAGTTCAGGGTGCCCTTGAGCAGCGTGCCGTACCAGGACGACGGCGGGACGGCGCCGCTGACATCGAAGGCCAGGACGTGCGGGCCAGGCAGGAAGCGGGCCTCCTGGAGGTCGTGGACACCGTACGCGAGGACTCCGCCCGCGATCACGATCAGCGCCGCTCCGGTCCAGGTAAAGAACCGGGAGAGGTTGACCTTGAGGACGCCGCGGTGCAGCAGATAGCCGCATCCCGCCGCGGCCACGAGTCCCAGCAGGGCGCCGATCAGCGGCTGTGTGGACTCGCCGGTGGCCTTGGCGGCTGCCCAGAGGAACAGGGCCGTTTCCAGTCCTTCGCGGCCAACGGCGATGGCGGCGACGACGGCCAGGCCCCAGCCTGCTCCGCCTGCGGACCTGTCGACGCGCGACTTGAGGTCGCTGCCCAGGGTCCGGGCCGTACGCGCCATCCAGAAGACCATCCACGTCACCAGGCCAACGGCCACGATGGACAGGGTGCCCCCGATGGCTTCCTGCGCCTCGAACGTGAGGCCCTGGGGTCCGAAGGTCAGCAGGGCGCCGAAGCCCACGGAGACGGCAACTGCCGCGGCCACGCCCACCCAGAGGCGGGCAATGAGGTGGCCCCGGCCGGTCTTGGCCAGGTAGGCCATCAGCAGGACCACCACCAGGGTGGCTTCGAGTCCTTCGCGCAGGCCGATCAGGAAGTTGGCTGTCATGGAAATTCTTTCGCTCAGGTAAGCCTTACTTAGGAAGGCCTTAGAGAGAGATTACCCGGCGGCCGCTATTACGCAAACTAAATGTGCGTTAATTCGGGTTGGTTACCTCCGGCGTCGGCCGCCCCGTCCGCATCAGGTGAAGTCTCCCGCTCAGCGCGTGGTCATCCCCGCTACGCAAAAAGGCCGGCACGCCCCATATCCGGGGTGCGCCAGCCTTTTCGGGTAGCTGCATACGCTTTGCGCGTCGAAAGCGACGCTGGGCAGGGGTTAGCTGCGGAAGTTCACGAACTGCAGGTCCGCTTCCTCGAAGTCCTTCAGCAGCGCCATGGTGGCCTGCAGGTCGTCGCGGGACTTGGAGGAGACCCGGAGCTCGTCGCCCTGGATCTGGGACTTGACCGACTTGGGAGCCTCGTCGCGGATCAGCTTGTTGATCTTCTTGGCCAGGTCCTGGGCGATGCCTTCCTTGATGGAAGCCTCCAGTCGGAATTCCTTGCCGGAGGCGTACGGCTCGCCGGTGTCCAGGGACTTCAGCGAGATGCCGCGGCGGATCAGTTTGGACTGCAGTACGTCCAGGACCGCCAGGACGCGTTCCTCGGAGTTGGCCTTCATGAGGATCTTCTCGCCGCTGAAATCCACTTCGGCGCCGACGCCCTTGAAGTCGTAGCGCTGGGCAAGCTCCTTCTGGGCCTGGTTCAGCGCGTTCGCCACTTCCTGCTTGTCCACTTTGCTTACGACGTCGAACGTTGACTCGCCTGCCATGACTCTCCTTTTGCTGGTGGGAGCCCTGTGCGGAGACAGGGCATGGATCTCTGCGTTCCAGCCTAATACGGATGGTCCGGCTGTTGGGGGTTGCCGTATTCACAGTTCCCTCCCAGCGGACGTACCGGGGGAAAGAAGGAGGCCCGGGAAAAGTTGGAGCAGTTGGACCAGTACGAAGGGAACTCCATGCACCGCAAAGCCGCCCGCTACGTCACCCGGACCACCGCAGCAGCAGCCACCTCGGTGGCGGCGGCCGCTGTGGCGGCCTCAGTGGTTTTCAGCCCCGTGGCGGACGCCTCTTCCCGGCTGGAGGGCGTGCGGGCAGACCTCCAGCGGGCAGTGCAGCTGAACCAGATCACCGAAGAGCAGGCACTCAGTTTTGAGGCGAAGCTGGCCGGCCGCATCCTGGGCGACGCCTGAGCTGCTTTTCCCTGCCGTTTCAAGGATTTTCGGGTCGGTCGGGTCCCGATTCGATTCTTCGGCGGAAGTTCTGTAAAGTTGTCTTGCCCGCGGTTACTGAAGCGGAACGGCCCGGAAACGGACGCTCCGAAGACTGCATCAGCGGGTACTTCTTTTGAAGTTCGGCAGATTACCCGAGCGGCCAAAGGGGGCTGACTGTAAATCAGCTGGCAACGCCTACGGGGGTTCGAATCCCTCATCTGCCACCCAAGGAAAAGCCTCCGGAACCACCAGGTTCCGGAGGCTTTTTCGTGCCCCGATACCCCCCTCACGTGCTGCCCTGTGTCGACGGACGCGCCGCCACCAAGGGGTTGCCGGGACCTCCGGACCTTGCCGCGGCAGCACCGCCGTCGTACTTCCCCGGGAGGTGATGGCGTGCTGTGGGGGAGGCGGGAGGTGATGGTGCGTTGTCTGGTGGACGTTTCCGGCCGCCGTCGACACCGTGTTGGTGCGGGCGTAGTCTGGCAGCATCGGCGCATGTGCCCCGATGCCCTGCGTCGATATTCCTATCGATGAAGGAGGACTCAATGAGTGCTGTACGCGAATTCATGACCACTGATGCGCGGTGTATCAGGGAATCCGAGTCCCTCACGGACGCGGCCCGGATGATGCTGGACCTTGACTGCGGCTCGCTGCCGATCTGCGGTGACGACGGCAAGTTGATGGGCATGATCACCGACCGCGACATCGTGATCAAGTGCGTCGCCACAGGGCGCGATCCGGGCCAGGTGATGGCCCGCGACCTCGCCTCCGGCAAGCCGTACTGGATTGATGCCGACGCCAATGTCGATGCAGCGATCGACATGATGGAGAAGCACCAGGTGCGCAGGCTCCCGGTGATAGCCGATCACAAGCTGGTGGGCATCATCAGCCAGGGCGACATCGCGCGGAACTACTCCGAGCAGCGCGTAGGCGAACTGGTGGAGCACATTTCGGAACGCCACGGGATGTAGCGCCCCAGCACAACATGGCCTTGTCCGCGGATCCCGGCCTGGAAGGTTCGGACCCGCGGACAAGCTTAGGAGTTTTCAGGCGGCTCAGTTCAGCGCGATCAGCAGCATCTGGCTGGTGCCGGGGATGCAGGTCTGCAGGATCGCCCGGGGGAAGCCGCCGAAGACCGCAATGACGTCGTTCGTGGTTCCTGGATTCGGGACCTGGCCGCGCGCCGTCACGGTGAACGTCCCGTAGCCGGGGATGCTCACCGTCTCGCCCACTCCGATTCCGGAGAAACGTGCCCAGCCGCCGCAGAAATCATGCTCGGTGATGAACAGCGAGTAGCCGTCGTTCGGGGTGTAGTGGATGGGCCCGATGCAGGCGTCCACCATGGCCTGGCCACCGGAGCCGGCGACGTAGATGGTGCGGACCGCAGGAGCGGCAACAGGTGCCGGGGCGGGGGCCGGGGCTGCAGCGGGAACCGGGGCGGGCCCCGCGGCCGGAGCAGGTGCGGGTGCGGCCACCTCGACGGCGGGTCCGGTGAGCAGGAGGGTCTGGCCGGGATAGATGGTGCTGTACGGCCCGAGGCCGTTGGCTGCGAGCATGGCATTCGTGTCCACGCCATGGGCGGCAGCAATGGCCCCAACAGTGTCACCCGGCGCCACCGTGTAAAGGTTGGGATCGCCCGCCGGAGCAGGAGCAGGAGCCGGTTCGGGCGCCGGCGCGGGTGCCGATTCCGGTGCGGGCGGAGCCGCAGGAGCGGGCCCGGCCGGCGGGGCAGGTGCTGTGTCGGCCGCAGGGGCCGCGGCGGCGGAATCAGCAGGGGCGGCAGGTGCCGCTGCAGTGTTCGGCGCCGTTGGCAGCGCGGCCTCGGCAACCTGGACCGCCGTCGTCGCGCTTCCATTATGCGAGGCGGGCGGTGCTGCCAGGGCCCCCACGCCCACTGCTGCCACCACTGCCGCGGTGGCCATGCCCGCCCAAAGCTTGTTGCTGATGGCGGCGCGTCCAGTGGTGAGGTCGGTGCGGGGTTCGTCGGTGGCGAAGCTTCGGCTCACGCCGTCGGGGGAGGTGGAGATTTTCTGGTTCATGGGTAGCCCATCCGGGGACGGTCCGGCCAGGCAGTGCGGGGGCACGCCAGGTCGCCGGACGGATCGAGATGTTGTGGCGCCGCAGGCCCCGGCAGCTGCCGGGGGCCCGCGCGCGGCGCAGGATGGAGGCATCCGCATACCCAGAAAATACGGAGCTCCGCGTGAAGGCCGGAATCCCGGAAGCCACCCGGGGGACCTGCCCAGTGCATGTTTGGTCCTAGGAATCCCGAGTCTAAAAAGCGGAACCAGGCCGGGCACCAGTAGGAATTACCCGAGTTTTTACCCTCAGTACCCGGCCGCTCCGGCCTGGCTACTCAAGCCCGGCGGGGTCCACTACTTGTTCCCGGGCCGCTCGCAGAACCACAGGCCCACGCCTTACAGGGCCCGGTCTGCCCGCAGCTCGGCGATTTCCCGGCGGAGCAGTGCGATTTCGGCTACGAGCTCGGCCACTTCCACCCGCACGGGCTCCTCTACGGCTTCCGCCACTGTCTCGGCTGTGTCCTCCACCCGCTGGACCAGCCAGGACGCGATCGACGCGGTCACCACGCCAAGCACCGCGATTCCGCTCATCATCAGCGCTGTCGCCACGAGCCGGCCGATGGGCGTCACGGGATACATGTCCCCGTAGCCCACGGTGGTGATGGTGGCGGTGGCCCACCACAGGGCATCGCCGAACGTGGTGATCTTGGCGTCGGGCGCCCATTGCTCCACATCCAGGACCGCCAGGGCCCCGACGAAGACCAGCAAGGCCGCTGATCCCGCCACGTAGGTGGCCACGCGTCCCCGCAGCGTTTCGCCCACGGTCCGGTGCAGCACGGACAGCAGCGTCACCAGCCGCAGCAGGCGCAGGGGCCGGAAGAACGGCAGGGCCACAATGGCCAGTTCGTGCAGGTTGCGGGCAAACCACTGCCGCCGGTTTTCGGCCAGCCAAAGATTGGCCGCATAGTCCAGGACGAAAACGCACCACGTCACCCACATGACGGCCTCAAGCCAGGCCGCTCCGCTGCCCTCGAGCCGGCCCAGGACCTGCCAGGCATAGGCGGCCAGGAACACCAGCGCCGTGGCCATCAGCGGCCATTCGGCCAGGTCCCGGTAGCGTTGCTGCGTCATGCAGGAAATCCTACGGCCGATGGGAGTGGCCGGAAGCCCCACGGATGTTACCGGCGGGTAGCATTGGGTCATGCACCTGCTCCTGAGAACCCTGCTTCTGCTGTTCCGTTCCTCCAGGCGGCCGTCCCTGGCAGTCTGGGATCCCTCGTCCCTGCCGCTGCGCGTCCTGCCGACAGACATCGATATCGCCATGCACGTCAACAACGGCATGTACCTGTCCCTGATGGACCTGGGCCGGTTCGACCTGATGGTGCGCAGCGGCGTCTGGAAGCGGATGCGCCGCCGCGGCTGGAGCCCCGTGGTGTCCGCGGAGACCATCTCCTTCCGCAAATCCCTGCAGCTGTGGCAGGAGTACGCGATCGAAACCCGCATCATCGGGCTGGACACCAAGGCGATCTTCTTCGAGCAGCGCATGGTGGCCGACGGCGAGATTTACGCGCGTGCCTACATCGCCACCCGGCTGGTCGCCAAGGGCCGTCCGGTCAGCCAGGAGGACATCCTGGAAGAGTTCGGCGCACCGCCGGCGGACCTGGAGCTTCCGGAGTGGATCCACGAGTGGCGGGCCTCCAACGCCCTGCCCGGCAGCCGCACAGCGGCCCCGCACCTCTGGGACGTCAACGCCTGAGACGGGTGCCGCCGTCGTTATTCCCAATGACGCGGGGAGCGAACAGCCGCGACAGGCCGCACCGGGACGCGTACCGTTGACACATGGCTACCCTTGACATCACAGGTGAACAGTTCGCATCCACCATTGAAGGCAACGACATTGTCCTGGTCGATTTCTGGGCAGAATGGTGCGGCCCCTGCAAGCAGTTCGGCCCTACCTACTCGGCAGTCTCCGAGAAGCACCCTGACGTCCTCTTCACCAAAGTGGACACCGAAGCCGAGCAGCAGCTCGCGGCAGAGGCAGGCATCACCTCCATCCCCACGCTGATGGCTTTCCGCGAAAAGGTGCTGGTGTTCTCGCAGCCGGGCGCCTTGAATGCCCAGCAGCTTGAACAGGTGGTGGACGCGGTGAAGGCCCTGGACATGGAAGAGGTCCACGCCCATGTGGCCCGCCAGCGGGAGGAAGCCGCGGCCGCGGCCAGCAATCCTTCCAGCCGGCAGAACAGCCCCCAGGACGGCACGCAGATCCCCGACTTCTAAGACTTCAATTAAACGATTGCGGGACCTCCCACCGGAGGTCCCGCAATCGTTTAAGGGCCGGCTTAGACCCGCTCCACCTTGACCGGCTCGGCCAGCAGTGCACTGAGGGATTCGTTGAGGTCCTGGACGGCAACGCCCTTGGAGTGCTTGTCGAGGTCTTCCTCCGACGCCCACTGTTCCGTCAGCACCAGCTTCTCCTCGGTGACTTCGGTGAGCTCGTACCGGATGCAGCCGGGCTCGTTCACCACCTCGTCGATGGCGATTTCCAGGGCCAGCTTCACGCGGAAGAACTCGCCTTCGTTGGGGATGAACGTTGCAATCAGGTCAATCGGTGCACTCATGGATTTCACAATACCGGGCGCCCGCGGCCGGGCAGGCAGTGTTGCGCCGCGGCATGCTTCTCCTCGGTGCTTCCTGTTGGTAGCGTGCCAGCATGCGTGCTTACACAGCCGGGGACACTGACGTCCCGCTCCTGGAAGAGACCATTGGCGCGAACTTTGAGCGCGTTGCCGCGCAGTTCCCCCTGCATGACGCGCTGATTGAAGCCGCGCCCGTGCCGGGCGCTGACGCCCGCCGCTGGAGCTACACCAAGCTGAACGACGACGTCGACCGGCTCGCGCGTGCGCTGCTCGCCCTGGGCGTGGCCAAGGGGGAGAGGGTGGGCATCTGGAGCCCCAACTGCGCGGAGTGGACGCTCCTGCAGTATGCGACCGCCAAGGCGGGCGCCATCCTGGTCAACGTCAATCCGGCCTACCGCAGCCACGAACTTGAATTCGTGGTCAAGCAGAACGGCATGCGGATGCTGGTCACGGCGCCCTCGGACAAGAACAGCGACTACGTGGGCATGGCACGCCAGGCGCTGGCCGTGTGCCCGGACCTGCGCGAACTCGTCTTCCTCCCGGACCATGGCCTGGACGGGCTGGAAGCCGGCGCGCCGCAACGGGACGCGGAACTCACGTACGCCGAACTCCTCAACCGGGCGGACGGCGTCGCACATTCTGTCCTGAGGGCCCGCATGGCCGAGCTCAGCCCGCACGACCCGATCAACCTGCAGTACACCTCCGGCACCACGGGGTTCCCCAAGGGTGCGACGCTGACCCACCACAATATCCTCAACAACGGCTTCGCGATCGGTGAGCTGCTGGGCTACACCGAGCACGACCGGGTGGTCATTCCGGTGCCGTTCTACCACTGCTTCGGGATGGTGATCGGCAACCTGAACGCGCTCAGCCACGGCGCCGCCACCATCATCCCCGGCCGTGGATTCTCGCCTGCGGCGGCGCTGGAGGCGGTGCAGGACTTCGGCGGGACGTCCCTGTATGGCGTGCCCACCATGTTCATTGCGGAACTGGCCCTGCCCGACTTTTCCTCGTACGACTTGTCGACGCTGCGCACGGGCGTGATGGCCGGCTCGCTGTGCCCCGTTGAGGTGATGAACCGGGTGATCTCTGACATGCACATGGTGGACGTGGCCATCTGCTACGGCATGACGGAGACCTCGCCGGTGTCCACCATGACGCGCAAGGGGGACACCCTGCGGCAGCGCACCCAGACCGTGGGCCGGACCATGCCGCAGCTGGAAAGCCGGATCGTGGATCCGGCCACGGGGGAGGAACTGGAACGCGGCCAGATCGGCGAGCTCTGCACCCGCGGCTATGCAGTCATGGCCGGGTACTGGAACCAGCCGGACAAGACGGCCGAAGCGATCGACGCCGACGGGTGGATGCACACCGGCGACCTGGCACGCATGGACGACGACGGGTATGTGGTGGTGGAGGGCCGGATCAAGGACATGGTGGTCCGCGGCGGCGAAAACATCTACCCGCGCGAGATTGAGGAGTTCCTCTACACCCACCCCGCCATCCAGGATGTCCAGGTGATCGGCGTCCCGGACAGCAGGTACGGCGAGGAACTGATGGCCTGCATCATCCTCAAGCCGGGGGCCGAACCGCTGGACGCGGCCGCGCTGGCGGAGTTCTGCCGCGGAAAATTGGCGCACTACAAGATCCCCCGCTACGTGGAGGTGCGCGAGAGCTTCCCGATGACCGTCTCCGGAAAGATCAGGAAAGTGGAGATGCGCGAGCAGGCAGTGGCCCGGCTGGGGCTCTGACTATCCGGGCTGCTGCACCAGGTCGAAGAGGACTTCGCCGTCGCAGATCGAGGTGATCCTGATGGTGTAGCCGTTCATCGCCGCTTCAGAGCCCACCTTGAGATCGTGGAAGTAGACCGGGGTGGGATCCGGGGCATCGGCAGCCAGCGAGACGTCCGCCGTTACGGGAGTGGCTGAGGCCCTCGTACCGGCCAGTCCCACAGTCGGCGTGAACTTCTCGCCCTTGCTGGAATCGGGAAGCAGCGGCCATGATCCGGGAATTGAAGGGACGATACGGTAGGCGCCTGATCCGGTGCAGCTGTCAGTCATTGTGGGCTCCTCAGTGGAAACGGGCGTGGGATCTGTGGATGGACTGGGCGAGCACGCTCCTGTGCCCAGGGTCAGGAGGGCGGCAGCTCCGAGACGGTGGAACCGATGCAGGCGTCCCATCACCGCGCCACCGATGCGTCCTGGTACTTGTCTTTGAAGTCCTGTGGTGTGACGGTCAGGACCGGGTACTGCGAACCCCAGGGGTTCTGCAGGAGAATATTTCCTTCCGCATCCAAACCGGTAACGAAGTAGGCGTGGCTGGTGTGATAGCCGTCCGGGGCACCTTGGGGCAGATCGGCGAGGGTGGTCACCAAAGCGGCGCGTCCCTGCCTGGCAGCCTCCCAGACATCGTCGGGAGCAGTGGTGCGCGCTATGTCCGGTCCCGCCAAATACTGGAACGCGTCCGGACCCCAGTTGCCTTCGATGGCGCGGTAGTGACCCGGCGGGTACGCCCGGTCCGGGGGCGTCCCTTCCTTGGTCCCGTCGTTGTTGTCGTCTTCGGTGTACACCTGCGCCAATGCTTTCTCAACGTAGGCCGGCCAGTTGCCGCCGAAACCCGCCTTGGCGCCCATCTGTGTGCCCTTGTTGTTCGCCGGCAGGTCGGAGGTGACGGTGACCCACTGCTCCTGTCCGTTCTTGTCAAACAGCAGGACAGAAACAGTTCCGTTGCCGTTGTCCGTCACGTGCTCGCTGGCCCAGCCGGGATCGGCATTGATCATGGCCCCGGCGGCTGCCAGAACCACGCAGTCCCCGTACTGGCCCTGCTTGATATCGTCAGTGCTCGGGCGTTGCCCGATGACTGGCCACTTGGGCTCCGCCCACTGGTCGGGCCGGCTGGGGTCCGGACCGCCGGACCTGGCAGCGTCTCCCATCGCTGTTCCATCCGGCTGGGCCCACGGGATGAGGTCTTTCAGCCGGCCCACCTGCTCAGCTGACGCCTTGGACAAGAGCTGGTCCAGTAGTTGTTGCCGTTCGAAGGGGGTGGTTCCCTCGCCGTTGAACAGGCCCTTGCCGTCGGTTGCGGCGCCGCTGCCCAGGCTGCGGATCTCATCGTCGGTCAACGACTCCAGCAACTGGGTCAGCTGGGCGGGTTTGAGCCCGGCCAGGGCATCACGGAGTTCGTTGACGTCCGTATCGTTGCCCACGAAGAAGTTGCTCCCCGACGCAGCGTCCCTGACCAGGCCCCGGAGCCTGTCCAGTTCCGGCGCGGCCAGGTCCGCTTCGCCGCGGTCGGGGTGGCGCGCCACTGAATGTTCCCCGCCGGTCAGGTACTCGGCCGCCGAATCCCAGCCGCCTTTGCCGGAGGGGCCTCCAGCAGCGCTGGTCCGGCCTGCCGTGCCACCGGCGCCGCTGGCGAGTTCCTGTTCATCCGCGTGCCGTCGAGCGGCCTTCCCGGCCTCCGCAAGCGCCTCAATGACTTTGCCGAGCAGGAGGCTGTGGGTACCGGCCCAGTCGTTCCGGAACGCCTCGGCGTCGGCCCCTTTCCACCGGCCCGGGTCGCGCACGTCCCTCGACAGCGCCGTCCTGGTGGACGCCAGACGCGCGGAGGAGGCCGTCAGGGATTTTCCCAGGGCGCGAAGTTGGGCGACGTCCGCCCCATAGATGCCTGCCATTGTTCCCCCAAATAAGTCCGAGCCTCCAACAGCCTAAGCGACGGCAGCCGCGGGCGGCATGGGGAGAACTGCCCGCTAGCTGCGGGGGCCTGATCCGGTGGGGCGGCGGCCTGTTCCCGCCCGGACGGCAACAACGGCCACGACGGCGGCCGCCACCAGCGCTGCCACGACCAGGACAGTGCCACCTTCCTGCCGCGTCAGGGATAACGTGCGGGTACTGCCGCGGCTGACCTCGTTGCCCGGTATGTTCCAGTCAGCCCTGGAGGGGAAGATCCCGGCCGGCAGTTTCTCCTGCTGGAGCTGCCGCTGGGATGCGAGGCGTTCCCTGACCTCATCGTTCGGGGCGGGCACCATCTCGTCCGCCGCCACCGCCGCGGGAAAGTCCACGATGTACGGCTCGCCATAGAACGCCGAGGAAGCCACCGACTCCACCCAGGTGCCCGGCGGCGGTTCCACGCCGTGCCTGGCAAAGGCAGCGAGCAGCATCTCACGGATCTCGCTGAGGCCCTTGCCGCCGGCGTCCCGCGTGACCTCGAAGATGGCCAGCTGGAGCCGCAGCTTCTCATCGAAGGCATGGTCCTTGGCGCTGGGGTCCAGCCCGTCGGAAGAGAGGTGCGCCGGGACCGCGGAGGCCGGATCGGTGCTGCCTGCAGTGGAGCTCATGGGTGTCCTTTCCGTCATGGTGCCGCAATCCGCCTCACGGGAGGCTTCACCGTTGGCCGTACCCATTGCCCCGCGACTCAAGCGGTTGTGGTCGGAGTGAAGATGGGCGGGGAAGCCGTGGTGCCTCGGAATTCTGACTATTCGGGATGGTTGCCCGCCCTCCCATTGATGGTGAAGGGCGTGGTGATCCCTTCGTACATCACATGTGCAACGAGGCCGTCCACCGCGTGCTCGAGCGTATGGCAGTGGTCGGTCCAGATTCCGGGATTGTCGGCAACGAACGCCACGTCGTAGGACTCGCCCGGATGGATGTCGAGCGAATCAATCCACCATGGGCTTCCTTTCGCGGGTATTCCATCACGTGAGAGCACAAGGACATGGTGGCCATGGAGGTGCATCGGATGAACCTCACCCGATTCATTCCGCAGATGCATCAGGACCACATCGCCCTGACGCACGTTGAACATAGGTGCGTCCGGGTAGAGCCGGCCGTTGATGGTCCAGAAGTTGCCGGGCCGGCCGTCGATGACGCCGGGGCGACGTCCGATCGTGTAATCGAAAGTGCGGTCGGGCGACGCCGCCTCGAAGCCAAGCGGGGCGGGGCTTCCGTAGGCCAGGAAGTCGAGCGTCGCTGACGGCTGCCTTGCCCCCGGCTCATCGCCTGTCATGGAGCCGATGAAGATACTGCGGGCTCCTCCGACGTTGAGCCGGGCCGCCCCGTGCGCGGGGGCCTGCATCGTGATGTCCACTCGGCCGCCCGCGGGAACCAGCACTGAGCGGTCCTGGATGACCGCAGGGGCCTTGACCTCCCGTCCGTCAATGGCAGCAACCCGAAAAGGAGCGGCGGACCAGACCGACGCGGTTCCCTGGTCCGTGTTGATAACGCGGATCCTCACGGTTGACCCCGGCTCTGCCGGGACGTGTTCGTCCAGGGCCCGTCCGTTCAGGGTGTGCTGGCCGCCATAAACGTGCAGTAATGCCAGGGCCTCTGTGCTGCCGCCATTGGGGGATGGAACGGCGGGCTCGACCACCACGGCGCCGAGGAGCCCCCGCTCCACCTGCTCATGGGAGAGCTGGTGGGAGTGGTACCAATAGGTGCCGGGATCTTCGGCAACGAACCTGTAGGTATGCTGGCCGCCTACGGGCACTGCGTCCTGGGTGATGCCGGCGACGCCGTCAGCCGCGTTTGGCACGTCCATCCCATGCCAGTGCAGGGTGGCGCCGGCACCAACGGATTCATTGACGAACACAGCCTCCACGAGGTCGCCCTGGCGGGCACGGATGGTGGGCCCCGGAGAAGTGCCGTTGACCGTGTACCCCTGGAACGGGTGGCCCCCAGGTACGTCAATGGTCTGCGAACCTGCAACAAGTCGGATCCGAACGTCGGGCTTTCGGAGCGGGTCTGCCACCAGCTCCGTAACGCTGGTCGAACCGGCGGCTGCTCCGCTGCCCGCCTCCGCATCGTGCCCGGCGTGTCCCCGGCCGAGGGCTCCGGCCGGCCCCATCGTCATGACCGAGTATTCACCCAGCAGCGTCGAACTCCATGCGAGCGCGGCCAGCCCGGCGGCCGCCGTCAACGCGCAGGCGGCGGAGACCCGGCGCACCAGATCAGGTCGTGACGGCATTGGGTGAAGCCAGCCTGGCTACCCTGGCCGCGGCCGTCGGCCTGGTCCGGAGTGCCGCATGGATGGCCGCCACCAACACGGCCAGCGCGTTTGCACCATGGATTAGGCCCAGGTACGGCATGTCCGCGATCGAGTAGCCGAGGGTGGCCTGTAGAGCGACAAGGGCAAAAACGACGCCGGCCCACAACCGTGCGCCGCGCAGGTGCGTTCGTTGGTACTTCACGAAAAATGACAGGATGAGGAGCAGGAGGGCGGCTGCGGGGATGACCATTCCACCGACGATTCCATGGATGGGGAACCCAAGTTCCCCGGTGAATACAGCCTGCCTGCTCTCAACAAGGGCTTTATCGATCACGCCACCCTCCTGGACGAAGTGCGCAATCCCACCGAGCGCGAAGGCGATCGACGCGGCCTGAACCACCACGCCCCCGGCCACAATCCAAGCGAGAACTGCATAGATCCTGCGCATAGTGCACTCCCATCGGTCCGGTCGCCGGCCGTGCGGCGTCTTTCGACCCACGGTAGGCGCGCCCGGGCGGTGCGGGAACGCGGCAGGCCACGGGGTGCATGGAGGAAAGCCTCGGGGGTGGTCCGGTGCACCTACCCCCTCCCGGGAATAGCGGGGAAGGCGGATCATAGGACTGTGCTCCGCAGATGGGGATCATTGGCGCTGCTGGCTCCGCTGGGGGCGGCATCGCTCGCCTACGTCGTCATTGTCCGCGGACTCGGGGATTCCCCTGCCGATCATGCCCTCGCCTGGCCGCTCTTAGGAGTGCTCCCCACGTTTGTCTTTGGCATCTGGCTGCTGACCGTATCCTTGTCCCGATCCGCTGTCTTCGTCGCCCTGGCGGCTACGGCGATGGCTGCCGGTTCGGCCTTCGAAACCCTGGTCCAGCGGAATGCCGGGCTGCTCCAGGAGCCCGGATTTCCGTTCATCAATGCGATTGGCCTGACCGCCGACGCTACGGCGACAGCCAGTTTCCTCATAATGTTCGCTACCTATCCCACCGGAACGCCGGAACGCCGATGGCAGCGGACCGCCCTGAGGTTCCTCTGGGCTCCTGTGCTGGTGGCACCCCTGACCCTGCTGACCACCCCCCATGTGGTGATGCAGGCCTACAGTGGCATCAGCGGGCAATCCATTCCGAATCCGTTGGCGGTGCCTTGGCTGGAGTGGGCCGCGCCCGGCGTGCATTACCTCCTCTACCAGCCGTGGCCCAGCGTGGGGCTGGGGTTGGCGGTGCTCTATTCGCGTGCACTTTTCGGTGATCCGGAGATCCGCGCCCGGATGCGCTTGATGACTTGGGTGGTCACGGTATCCCTGGGTGCCTTCATCTTTTGGACGTTCGGCCGGACCCCTTGGGACACCATTGTGGCCGTCGCCGTCTACGCCAGTCTGCTGGCCATCCCGCTCGCGGCCATCCATGGCATCTTCCGGTATGGGGCATTCGACATCGCAGCCGTGGACCGGGGACGGCATGTGGCCCGGTCCTCCAACCTGCTGATCACGGTTCTCTACGGGATCGGTGCGGCTACTCCGGCGGTGTTGCTGGCCGACAGGCTCACCGTGCTGGGGGCAGTCCTGTTGACCTCGCTGCTGGCTGTCTGCCTGCTGCCGGTACGGGGCTGGCTGCAGGCGTGGATTCAGCGCGCCGTCTTTGGCGACCGGGACCGCCAGTTGGCACTCCTCAGCGAGCTCGGGTCGCGCCTGGAGCAAGCGGTTGAGCCCGCCGAATTGCTCAGCCGTCTTGCGGCCGCCGTGCGCGATGGGCTTGACGCGTCCTGGGTGCGGATCAGCCTGGCGGGAGCTGAGGGCAGGCTCGCGGAGCAGCCCGCCGGCGTGGCAGGCGATGTCAAGGGCGAGGCCCGGCTCCAATGCGGCCTGTCTCGTGCGGACGAAAACCTTGGACATATAGAGGTGGGCCCGCGACGCCGAAGTGATTACAGCGAGGCCGAACGTGCCCTGCTTGGAACTGTTGCCGGCCAGGCCGCGGCATCGGTCGCCAACGTCCGGCTCAGCGCCCAACTCGCGGAGCAGCTCAATGACCTGACCGCATCGCGCGTGCGGCTCGTCGCGGCCCAGGACGACGAGCGGAAGAGGCTGGAGCGGGACCTGCATGACGGAATCCAACAGAACGTGGTGGCCCAGATCGCCGGGCTCCGCTTGGCCCGCAACCGGTTGCAGCGCGGTGAACTGAGGGTGGAGGAGTTGGCCGGCCTGCAGGACCAGGCCCGGGAAACCCTGACGGACCTGCGCGAGCTCGCCCACGGGATCCACCCGCCGGTGCTCAGCGACAACGGCCTGGTGGCAGCTATTGAGTCAAGTGCGGCCCGGTTCCCCATCCCGCTGACCGTGGAAGCGGACGAAAGGGTGCGTGCTGAACGGTTCCCGGAAGACGTGGAAACGACTGCGTACTACGTCGTGCGGGAGGCCCTGGCGAACACCGCCAAGCACTCGCGCGCGACCCTCGCTACTGTGGGGCTCGCCCGAAAGAACGGGCATCTGCATATCGCGATCACCGATGACGGACGCGGAATTCACGAGCCGGTTCCTGCGGCCCGCGGCGGTCTTGCGAACATCCGGGACCGGGTGGCGGCACTGCGGGGCAGCATGGACGTCCTCGGCCATGATCCTTCGGGCACAACCGTCGTGGTGGACCTGCCCGTCGACCGCACGGGGGAATCCGTTGGATGAGTCCGGCGTCCTTCGCGTGGTGATCGCAGAGGACAATTACCTGGTGCGCGAGGGGCTTCGCCGCTTGCTGGAGGACTCCGGTGAAATTGACGTCGTCGCCTCCGTGGGGAGTGCCCTTGAGCTGTTTGACGCCGTCCGCAGGTTCGCGCCGGACGCAGTCCTGACCGATATCCGGATGCCGCCCGGCCACCATATGGAAGGGATTGAGGCGGCGCGCACCATCCGTGCAGCGCATCCTGGTACGGGGGTGGTGGTGCTCTCCCAGCACGCCGACCAAAGCTATGCGCTCGCGCTCTTCGCCGACGGGTCGGCCGGACTTGGCTATTTGCTGAAAGACCGCATTGGCGACCTCGAGGACCTGGTGCATGCCCTTCGCGAGGTGAGGTCGGGGGGGTCCGTCATCGACCCCCAGATTGTGGACACCTTGGTGCGCCGCCGAAGTGCGGTTGCAATGAGTCCGCTCTCCGAACTCTCGCCCCGGGAGCTGGACGTGCTGCGCGAGATGGCGCAGGGCAAGACCAACGCCGGCATCGAACAGTCCCTGTTCCTGTCTGCGTCCACCGTGGAAAAGCACGTGAATTCGATCTTCAGCAAACTCCGGCTTCCCTCAACCGGGGTGCACCGCCGCGTTGCCGCCGTATTGGCGTTCCTGCAGAGCAGCAGCGCCCCGGCGGGCGGTGACCCCTCCACAGCAGGGCAGTAGCGGCCGGCATCAGTGCCCGCGGTGGTCCTGGATGGTCATCCGTGGGCCGAACGTGGGCTTCCGGAAACCCGTGCTCTGGATCATCCGGACCACACGCTGCCGGTGCCCGCGCCAGGGTTCCAGCAGCCGGAGCATGCCGGCGTCGTCCGTCCTGTGTCCGGTCAGTGCCGCCCCCACATAGGCGGCCAGGTGGTAGTCGCCCACCGAAATCGAGTCCGGGCAACCGTGCGTGCGCTGCACCACCTCCGCCGCCGTCCAGATGCCGATGCCCGGGATGACCTGCATCTTCTCCGCAGCCTGGGCGGCCGGCAACGCCGCAAGCCGTTCAAGGGCGACGGCGGAGCGCAGCGCCCGCATGACGGTCGCCGAGCGCTGGGGACCCACCCCGGCCTTATGCCACTCCCAGCTGGGGACCTGCAGCCATTGCGTGGCCGTCGGGCCGACCAAGAGGCCGGGCGGCGTGGAGGTCCCTGCCGCTGGCGCCGGTGTTCCATAGCGGTGCACCAGGTACCGGTACGCGCGCCGCGCCTCGATGACGGTCACCTTCTGCTCCAGGATGATGGGCACCAGCTGGTCCACCATCCGGCCGCTGGAGGGGAGCCGGAGGGCGAGGCTCCGCCTGCGTGCCTCCCGGACCATGCGTGGGAGCGTGGCATGGAAGGCAGGTTCATCGAAATGCTGCCAGTCGTCGTCGCCCCCCAGGAGCCGCGGCACTGCCCTGATCGCGTCTGCGGCACCCGGCCCCCAAGCCTGCGCGTCCACCAGCGCCGGACCTGCCTCGCCGCCGCCCGCGGGGGTGAGGCGCAAGGTAGCGGGACCGCCCGGCGTCGTAAACGCGTTCCAGATGACATCGCCCTGGACGCTGAACGACGGATCGCTGTTGCCGCGCAGCAGCGGTCCCAGGGTGCGGACCAGGCTGTAGGGGCCCTCCGGATACCACCGCAGTGACGCGTCCGCGGCGGCCGCCAGCCGGGGAGGTGCCTCTGCGATGGTCATGTCTTCCATCGTCCCACGGCCCGCTGACAACGGCGGGACCATCGGCCCTTCTCCACTGTGCAGGCCCCGGCTAGGATCACCGCGTGCGGCGCCGGACCGCCGCGCCGCAACCTGACAAACAGGAGGACCGCCATGGCTGGAGTAGTGCATTTCGAAATCCCCGCCGACGACCAGGAACGGGCCCGGAAGTTCTACCGGGACGCCCTTGGCTGGCGGATCGAGCCGGTGCCGGGGATGGACTACAACATGGTCATCACCACGGGCATGGATGACGCTGGCCAGTCAACAACCCCCGGCGCCATCAACGGGGGCATGATGGCCCGCGAAGGGCAGATCACCAGCCCCGTCATCACCGTCGACGTGCCGGACATCGACGCTACCCTGAAGAGCGTGGCGGAATGCGGCGGTTCCGTCGTCATCCCCAAGAACGAAGTCCCCGGCATGGGGTACACGGCCTACTTCAAGGACTCCGAAGGCAACGTGATGGGCCTGTGGGAGAACCTCCCGGCCGGGGACGCCGGCGCGTAGCGGCGAACGTCGCGGCAGCGCCGGCGCATCGCCATGAGTACGTTAGTCCAGGTGCTCGCCGTCATCACTGCGGCAACCCTCATCAGCGTCGGCCTCCTGGAAGCCTTCCGCTACAAGGACCAGCGCCTCCACCCGATCTTCCTGATCAAGCCGGAAGATACCGCGGCGGTGCGGCTATGGACGATCAACGTGGGCTTCTACAACATCGTCTGGGGTTTGTTCGGGATCTCAGGGGTGGTCCTCGCCAACGCCGGCCAAGCCACGGTGGGCCGCACCATCGTGGCAATGATGGCCATCGCACACGCCATCCTCGGCATGGTGCTGATCATCAGTGAACCCAGGCTGTGGATCAGCGGCATTGGCCAGGCTTTCCTCCCCGCCGTCATCCTCTGGCTGATGTTCGCCGGGTAAGCGCAGGCCTGGCTTACCGCATCCCGGTGACCGCCCAAAGGGCCAGGACGGCAACCGGCACCGTCAGCGCGACCGCCACCAGCCCTGCCACCGCGAACCCGCCCCACCGGATGGGAACATTCAGCACGCGGAGCCGCTCATGCCAGAGCAGCGTGGCCAGGGAAGCCCACGGGCTCACCAGCGGCCCGAGGTTGACCCCGACCAGCAGGGCGGCAAGCCGGGCAGGCGAACCGGCAACCGGCTCCAGGGCCAGGTAGGCGGGGAGGTTGTTGACGGTGTTGGCCGCACCTGCACCCAGCGCGGCCAACTGCATTAAGGCCGGCAGGCCCTCCCCGGAACCGGCCACGGCGGCCAGCAGGGAGGTCAGGCCCTGGGCATGCAGCGCCTCCATGAGCATGAAAAGGCCCACGGTCAGCGTGAGTGGCCGCCAGGGGACCATGGACCAGCGCAGTGCTGACCGCCGGCGGCGCAGGAAGACCGCCAGGAGGACGGCGGCAGCCGCCAGGGCGGGGTACTGGACCGGCACGCCGGACACCAGCGCGGGCAGCAGCACCAGCAGCGTCCCGGCGGCGAACTTCAGCAGGGCGGGGTCCTTGGCCGGGTGGGCTGCCCTGGGGCCGTATGTTCCGCGCAGGTCCCGCCGGAACGCCAGCCACAGCAGGCCCAGCGGGACCAGCAGACCTGCCAGGGAAGGCGCCCACACCAGGCCCGCAAACTGCAGGGGGCTCAGGCCCAGCCGGTCCTGCGCCAGCAGGTTGGTCAGGTTGGAGACGGGCAGCAGCAGTGATGCCGTGTTGGCCAGCCAGATGCTGGTGAGGGCAAACGGCAGCGGCGGGATCCGGGCGTGTACGGCCAGGAGGACAACCACGGGCGTCACCAGCACCGCCGTCGTATCCAGGGACAGGAACACCGTGGACACCGTAGCCACCGCAACCACCAGGAGCCACAGCAGGAATACCCGGCCCCTGCCCAGGGCGGCCAACCGGTCCGTCACCACCCGGAACAGGCCGGCCTCATCCACCAGCTCGGTGACGAGCGACATCGCCAGCACAAAGGCCAGGATGGGAATGGTCCGGGATGCCAGCTCACCAAAGGCGGGAAAGGGGAGTGCACTGGATGCCAGGGTTGCAACTCCTGCTGCCAGCGTTGCGCCGGGCAGCAGGTAGCTCCGGGCCGTTTTTGACCATGCGAACTGCTTCACCGGGCTATCCTCGCACCCCTGCCCCGGAACGGCCCGCAGGAAGCGGTAGCTTTGTACCTATGAAGTACGCCCAGTCCATCCTGGACCTCATCGGCAACACCCCCCTCATCAAACTCAACCACGTGACCGAAGGCATCAAAGCCACTGTCCTGGTCAAGCTGGAGTACCTGAATCCGGGCGGATCCATCAAGGACCGCATCGCGGCGCAGATGATCGAGGACGCCGAACGCGAAGGCAAGCTGAAGCCCGGCGGCACCATCGTGGAACCCACGTCCGGCAACACTGGCGTCGGCCTGGCCCTGGTGGCGCAGCAGAAGGGCTACAAGTGCATCTTCGTGGTCCCGGACAAGGTGGGCGAGGACAAGCGCGCCGTGCTGCAGGCCTACGGCGCGGAAGTTGTGGTCACGCCCACGTCCGTCCCGCCGGACAGCCCGCAAAGCTACTACGGAGTCTCGGACCGGATCACCCGGGAGACGCCCGGCGCCTACAAGCCGGACCAGTTCTCCAACCCGGCTGCACCCGGCAGCCACTACAAGACAACCGGGCCCGAGATCTGGCGGGACACTGACGGCAAAGTCACGCACTGCGTCATCGGTGCCGGCACCGGCGGCACCATCACCGGCACCGGGCGATACCTCAAGGAGGTATCGGCGGACCGGCCGGAGTCCGACGGCGGAGTGGTCCGGATCATCGGCGCGGACCCGGAAGGTTCGGTCTACTCAGGCGGCACCGGGCGCCCCTACTTCGTGGAGGGCGTCGGCGAGGACATGTGGCCGGCGAACTACGACAAGACTGTCCCGGACGAAGTGATCGCCGTCAGCGACGCGGACTCCTTCGCGATGACCCGCCGGCTGGCACGGGAAGAGGGCCTGCTGGTGGGCGGTTCGTCCGGCATGGCCGTGGTGGCCGCGCTGAAGGCGGCGAAGGACCTGCCGGAAAGCGCCGTCGTCGTGGTCATCCTGCCCGACTCCGGGCGCGGGTACCTGGCCAAGATCTTCAATGACCAGTGGATGCGCTCCTACGGCTTCCTTTCCGGCGGCGAGGAAACGTCCGTGGGTGAGGTCATCAAGTCCAAGAACGGCGAACTGCCGGACCTGGTGCACATCCACCCCAACGAATCCGTGCGCGACGTCATCAACATCATGAACGAGTACGGCGTCAGCCACATCCCCGTCCTGTCGCAGGAACCGCCCGTGGTGATGGGCGAGGTCCTCGGCGCCGTGGACGAGCGCACCCTGACCGCCAAGCTGTTCCGCGGCGAGGCAAAGCTGACGGACAAGATCTCCGAGCACATGGGTCCCAAGCTGCCCGTGATCGGGTCGCTGGAAACCATCTCCGCCGCCAGGGAGCTGCTCTCGGACGCGGACACGGTGATGGTCACGTTCGTGGGTGCCCCCATCGGCATCCTTACCCGGCACGACCTGCTGGCGTACCTCAGCAACTGATTTGCGTTACCCCGTAAAGGAGCACCATGACCGCCTCTGAGCACCAAGGCTTCAACACCCGCGCCGTCCACGCCGGCCAGGCCTTCGAACCCCGCACCGGCGCGGTGGTCCCCCCGCTGCACTTCAGCTCCACCTATGCCCAGGACGGCATTGGCGGGCTGCGCAGCGGATACGAGTACGGCCGCGGCGGCAACCCTACCCGGGACGCCCTGCAGGAACAGCTGGCCGCGCTGGAACTCGGCACCCACGCCTACAGCTTCAGCTCGGGGCTTGCGGCGGAGGACGCCCTCATCCGCGCGCTGACCCGGCCCGGGGACCACATCGTGCTCGGCAACGACGCCTACGGCGGGACCTACCGGCTGATCAGCCGCGTCCTCGGTGACTGGGGCATCGGCAACACCCCCGTGGACATGGCCAACCTGGACACCGTCCGGCAGGCCGTCGCCGCCAACAGGACCCGCTTCGTCTGGGTGGAGACGCCGTCCAACCCCCTGATGAAGATCACCGACATCGCGGCGCTCGCCGACATAGCGCACGACGCCGGTGCCCTCCTCGTCGTCGACAACACCTTCGCGTCGCCCTACCTGCAGAACCCGCTCGCCCTGGGTGCCGACGTCGTGGTCCACTCCACCACCAAGTACATCGGCGGCCACTCCGACGTGGTGGGCGGCGCCGTCGTGGTCAAGGACGCGGACCTGGCGGAGAAGATCGGCTTCGTCCAGTTCGCCGTCGGCGCCGTGTCCGGGCCCATGGACGCGTTCCTGACCACCCGCGGCCTGAAGACCCTGGGCGTCCGGATGGACCGGCACAGCGAGAACGGCCAGGCCGTGGCCGAGTGGCTGCTGGAACGGCCCGAAGTGGAGGCTGTCCTGTACCCGGGTCTGCCCTCCCACCCGGGCCACGAGCTGGCCAAGAAGCAGATGCGGAAGTTCGGCGGCATGGTGTCCGTCCAGTTCAAGGGTGGTGAAGCCGCAGCCCGGAAGGTGGCCGAATCCACGTCCGTGTTCACCCTGGCCGAGTCCCTGGGCGGCATCGAATCGCTCATGAACTACCCCTCGGAGATGACGCACGCGTCGGTGAAGGGCACCGAACTGGCCGTGCCGGTGAACCTGCTGCGGCTCTCCTGCGGCATCGAGGACGTGGAGGACCTGATAGCGGACCTGGACCAGGCGTTCACCTCGATTCCGTAGCACGACGGCAACCCTGGCTTTCTTGAAAGAAGTCAGCTAGGGTTCCCGTATGCCCCTTCGATCCGACTGGTCCCAACGCACCTGCAGCATGGCCCGCGGCCTGGACATCCTGGGCGACCCCTGGTCCATCCTGGTCCTGCGGGAGGTCTTCTTCGGCAACGGGCGCTTCGACGCCATGAAGGCCCGCCTGGACGTTGCCGACTCGGTGCTTACCAAGCGCCTTGCAGGCCTGGTTGAGTCCGGGCTGCTGGCAAAGAAGGCGTACGACGACGGCGGCCGCACCCGCCAGGAGTACGTCCTCACTGTGATGGGCGAAGACGCCCTGCCGGTCCTGAATGCGGTCACCATCTGGGCGGAAAAGCACCTGCCGGCCCCCTCGGACAGGGCGCACATGTACGTCATCCATGCCGGCTGCGGGCAGCGCACCACCTCCGCCGACACCTGCACCGAATGCGGGGAACGGCTCACCGCCGCCAATACCAGCTGGCACAGCCAGGCCAGGACCGAGCATCCCGTTCCGCTGTCCACCGCATCCCCGAAGGGGTCCGCCGCATGAGCACTCTTCCCCACAAGGCAACAGCACCGGAAGACGCGGCGGCACTGCAGCCCTCACCCGGTCCGCGCCGCCTCCACCCGGCGTGGACCGTCGCGGCCGTGGCGTTCCTGGCGCTGGTGGGCGCCGCCGGATTCCGGGCAGCGCCCGGCGTGCTGATGGTCCCGCTCCAGCAGGAGTTCGGGTGGTCCACCACAGTCCTGTCCGCGGCAGTCAGCATCAACCTGGTCCTGTTCGGCCTCACCGCCCCGTTCGCCGCCGCCTTGATGGAACGCTTCGGCATCCGGGCAGTCACGGCAACCGCCCTGGCCCTGATCGGGACGGGCAGCGCGCTGACGGTGCTGGTCAACCAGTCCTGGCAGATCCTGCTGACGTGGGGCCTGCTGATCGGGCTGGGGACAGGTTCCATGGCACTGGTGTTCGCGGCGACCATCGCCAACACCTGGTTCACGAAGAGCCGGGGACTGGTGATCGGCATCCTCACCGCGGGCAGCGCGGCCGGCCAGTTGGTCTTCCTGCCCTTTATCGCCATGCTGGCCCAGGATCCCGGCTGGCGGCAGGCCTCCCTGCTGATCGCGGCGGGCGCACTCGCCGTGGTCCCGCTGGTGCTGAAGTTCCTCAAGAACTCGCCGGCCGACGTCGGCGTGTTGCCCTACGGCGCGGAACCGGCAGCAAGTCCGGCACCTGCCCGGGCGCCTGCAACCGCGGACGCGCCCCGCACGAACGCCGCAGTCCGTGCCCTCCAGGTGCTCCGGCGTGCCAGCAAGGTCCGCACCTTCTGGGCACTGGCGGCAGGTTTCGCGATCTGCGGCGCCACCACCAACGGCCTGATCGGCACCCACTTCATCCCCTCCGCCCATGACCACGGCATGCCCGAAACCACCGCGGCAGGCCTGCTCGCCGTCGTCGGAATCTTCGACATCGTGGGTACCATTGCCTCCGGCTGGCTCACCGACCGTTTCAACCCCCGTGTCCTGCTCGCCGTCTACTACCAATTCCGCGGCGTCGGCCTGCTGGTGCTCCCGCTGCTGCTGAACGCCGAGGTGCAGCCCAGCATGATCGTCTTCGTGGTGATCTACGGCCTGGACTGGGTGGCCACCGTTCCGCCCACGGCAGCCATCTGCCGGGAGACGTTCGGCGCGGACGGCAGCGTGGTGTTCGGCTGGGTCTTCGCCGCCCACCAGCTGGGGGCCGCGGGTGCCGCGCTTGCCGCCGGCGCCCTCCGCGACGCCACCGGCCACTACACGTACGCGTGGTTCGGCGCGGCAGCCATGTGCACCATCGCCGCCGTCATCAGTGCCACTATCCGGCGGCACCGCGCCCCGCAGGACACCAGCGCCGCTGACACGGAGGCGGCAGCGGCCTGAACCGGGGGAGCAGCCGCGCACGGTTAGGCTGGGTTCCATGGAATCCGTGCCGCCTGTCCCCGTCCGCCCCGTTGCCCTGGTCACGGGGGCCGGACGGCTGGCCGGCATCGGGTCCGGCATAGCCCGGCAGCTGGCCGCCGACGGCTGGGACCTCGTGCTGTCCTACTGGGCTGGTTACGATGCCCGCATGCCATGGGGGAGCGAGCCCGAGGACGTGGTCCGCCTCACCGCGGAGCTGGAGGCCATCGGCGCAAGGGTCCACTCCCTCCCGGCCGACCTGCAGGATCCCGGCGTGCCGGACCGGCTGGTTGCCGAAGCGGTGCAGCTTGCGGGTCGTCTACAGGGGCTGGTGCTCAGCCACGCCGAATCGGTCGATTCGGGCGTGCTGGACACCACGGTGGAATCCTTTGAGCGCCACTTCGCGGTGAACACCCGCGCCAGCTGGCAGCTGATTGCCGCCTTCGCACGGCAAGCAGCGGACGACGGCGGTGCGATCGTTGCGCTGACCAGTGACCACACAGCGTTCAACCTTCCCTACGGTGCGTCGAAGGGGGCGCTGGACCGGATCGTGATTGCCGCCGCGCGGGAGCTGGGCCCGCAGGGGATCAGCGCCAATGTCCTGAACCCCGGCCCGGTTGACACGGGCTGGATGGACGATGAGGTCCGTGCCGCGGTCCTCGAACGGCAACCCACCGGCAGGCTGGGCACGCCGGCCGACGTCGCAGGGACGGTGGCCTTCCTGCTCTCACCGGCGGGCCGGTGGGTTTCCGGGCAGTTGATCAAGGCCGACGGCGGCTTCTCGGCATAAACCCCTCCCAACCAGGCAGCGCGAAATGTCGTCCTGAGCCCCCAAACCGACATTAACTGACACCCAGCCGGGGGAGGGTCAGTGGAAGGCGCCCAGGCCGGTGATGTGCCGGCCCAGGATCAGGGTGTGCACCTCGTCGGTACCCTCATAGGTCCGCACCGACTCCAGGTTCGCGGCGTGCCGCAGCGGTGAGTAGTCACCGGTGATGCCGTTGCCGCCCAGGATGGTCCGGGCCTCACGGGCCACCGCGATGGCCTCGCGGACGTTGTTGAGCTTGGCCAGTGAAATCTGCTCCGGCCGGATGGTCCCTGCGTCCTTGAGCCGCCCGAGGTGAAGTGCCAGCAGCGTGCCCTTCTGGATCTCCACCAGCATGTTCACCAGCTTCTCCTGCGTGAGCTGGTAGCCGGCCAGCGGCTTGCCGAACTGCAGCCGGTCCTGCGAGTACGCCAGCGCGGCCTCGTAGGAATCCCGGGCAGCGCCCATCGCGCCCCAGGCGATGCCGTACCGCGCCTCGTTCAGGCAGGTGAAGGGACCGCGGAGGCCGAAGCCGCCGGGGAGCAGCGCCTCAGGACCAAGCCGGACGCCGTCGAACGCCACGTCGCACTGGATCGAAGCGCGCATGGACAGCTTCTGTTTGATGGGCGTGGCCGTCACGCCGGGCGTGCCGGCTGGCACCAGGAAGCCGCGCACGCCGTCGTCCGTCATGGCCCAGACCACCATCACGCCGGCCGCCGAGGCGAGCCCGATCCAGCGCTTGGCGCCGTTGAGCACCCAGCCGGCGTCGTCCCCACTGCCGTCCCGCTGGGCAACGGTGGCCATGGCGGCTGGATCCGACCCTGCGGTCGGCTCGGTCAGGGCGAAGCAGCCGATGACCTCGCCGGCCGCCATCCGCGGCAGCCACTCCTCCTTCTGCTCCTCCGAGCCCCACGTATGGATGGCCGTCATGGCCAGGGAGCCCTGGACCGAGACGAAAGTGCGGATCCCGGAGTCCCCGGCTTCCAGCTCCATCGCCGCGAGGCCGTACTCGACGGCGGACCGGCCCGGGCAGCCGTAACCCTCCAGGTGCATGCCCAGCACCCCAAGCTCGCCCAACTCGGGGGCGAGCTCCAGGGGAAAGACAGCGTCCTCGTACCACCCGGCAATGTCCGGTTTGATCCGTTGCTCCGTGAAGTCGCGGACCTTCTGGCGGAGCTCCAGCTCATCCGCGGACAGCAGGGAGTCGAGGTCCAGGACGTCGGATGGGCCGGCCATGGCTTCGCCCGTCACTTCTTCGCCCGGCATTTCCTCACGAGTCATTTCTTCGCCCGTCTTCACCGGTCATTTCCTCACCAGGAAGTAGCCCCGGGTGGAGGGCAGGAACCGGCAAACGGCGGCGAGCACCACGCCCAGGGACAGCAGCAGGACACCGCTCACAAAGGCCCCGCCGACGCCGAAGATCTGGGTGTCGCCGTACGCCGGGTCCCACATCTGGATGGCGGAGATGAAGAAGGCGGCGGTCAGCAGCACCGCACCCAGCAGCGGCAGGATGCCGCGGAACCACAGGTTGCGGGCGGACCCGCGCAAGGTCCCCCGGAAGTACCAGAAGCAGGCGAACCCGGTCAGGGCGTAGTAGAACGCGATGAACAGGCTGATGGCGCTGATGGAGTCCGACAGGAGGTTCTCGCTCAGGAAACTCATGGCCACGTAGTAGGCTGCGGCCGCGCCACCCATCACCTGCGTGGAGAAGCCCGGGGTCTGGTTCTTCGGATGCACTTCACCGAACTTCGCCGGCAGGGCGCCGTGGACGCCCATGGACAGGGTGCCCCGGGCGGTGGGCAGGATGGTGGTCTGGGTGGAGGACAGGACCGAGGCCAAAACCGCGACGACGATCAGCCAGCCCCATGGACCCAGCACCACGTCCTTCATGGCGAGGAAAACGTCGTCCTGGTTGGCCTCGTTGCCCAGACCGATTCCTTCCGAACCGACGGTGGCGTACATCATCACCAGCAGCGCCACGGAAACGTAGATTGCCACCAGAACGAAGGCCGAGATCACCGCGCCGCGGCCCGGCGTGGTGGACGGATTCTCGGTTTCCTCGTTCACCGCCAGGCAGGTGTCCCAGCCCCAGTAGATGAACAGGGCCAGCAGGGCACCGTGCACCACTGCACCGGGATCGCCGAAGGCGCCCAAGGGGTTGAACCATTCGAAGTCGAACGCCTGGCCCTCGGGTGCACCCCCGACGATGCGCACCACGAGGGCCAGCGCGAAGATGCCCAGCGCTATGTACTGGATGTAGGTCAGCACCCGCTGGACATGCTCACCCAGCCGGATGCCCCGGTAGTTCACCAGCGTCATCAGCACGATGAACAGCAGTCCCGTCCCCGTGACCAGCACCTTGTTCTGCGCCAGCGATCCGTCACCCACCAGGAGCCACAGGTACTGGCCGGCCACCTGCGCGAGATTGGCCAGGACCACGATCCCGGCGAGCGCCACGCCCCAGCCGCCCAGCCAGCCTGCCCAGGGGCCGAAGGCCTGGCGGGACCAGGTGAACGTGGTGCCGCAGTCCGGAATGGCACTGTTGAGCTCGCGGAAGGCGTAGGCGATGAACAGGACCGGGACGAAGCCCAGGAGGAGGATCAGCGGAGTGTAGTTACCGTTCACCGCAACGATGAGTCCCAGGGTGGCGGCCAGCGAATACACCGGGGCGGTGGACGCCAGCCCCAGCATGACCGAGTCGCCAAGGTCCAGGATGCCGGCCCGCAATCCCTTGGCCGGGACCGGGGCGCCGCCCCCGCCTCCGGGGCTTCCCGTCGTCGTCATCTCTGCACTCATAGGGAGACACCTGCCTTGGTGGGGTTGGCCACGGCCGAAAGCGGCGCCGGCGCGTCGATGGTGTTGGGTACGAAGCGGCAGAAGTAGTCCGTGACCGGCCCGTCCGATTCGCGGATGCCGCAGCCCACGGACTCGCCGTCCACCACCCAGAGGCCCAGGACCGGATGGTTGCCGTCGAAGTCGGGCAAGGGATGGTACTGCTGGTAGCACCACCCCTCCCGGCCGTAGCCGCCGGGCTGTTCCAGGTTGATGCCGTCCGCGTGGATCCGGATGTTGTCCCCCTCGCGGCCGTGCAGCGGCTTGCCCACCCATTCCTTGAGCGGCCCGGGATCCGTGAGGTAGGCGGGCAACAGGTTGGGGTGGTTGGGGTAGAGGTGCCACAGCGCGGCGAGGAGGGCCTTGTTGGAGAGCAGCATCTTCCAGGCGGGTTCCACCCAGCGCGGGTTGTGGGCGCGTTCCAGCAGCCGGTGGCCGAAGGGCTCCTTCATCATCAGCTCCCAGGGATAGAGCTTGAAGATGGTGCTGATCAGGAAGTTGTCCAGGTCCACGAAGCGGTTCAGGTTGGGGTCCCAGCCGATATCGGACATGTTGATCCCGATGGTGGTCCACCCCGCCTGGCTGGCAACGTCGCGCATGTACGCGGCCGTCATCCAGTCCTCGCCGGATTCCTCGACCTCCGAGTGCGCCACGTGCAGGGTGCTCATGCCCGTCCGGTACTGGAACTTCTTCCACTGCCGGATCAGCGCCTCATGGATGCCGTTCCACTGGTCTTTCTCCGGGAACACGTCCTGCAGCCAGAACCACTGCGCGACGGCGGCTTCAATCAGCCCGGTGGGGGTGTCGGCGTTGTATTCGAGCATCTTGGCCGGCCCGCCCCGCCCGTCGTAGATGAAATCGAACCGCCCGTAGACGTCCACGTCGCCGGCCTGCAGCGATTCCGCCGCCAGTTCCAGGGCCTGGGGTCCGATGCCGATGCTGCCCATGGCCCCGGTGGCGAGGAACTTCGCAGCTTCCAGGCACATCCGGTGCATGTCCTCGGCGGCCACCTCCAGGGTCTCCACCTCGTCCATGGTGAATTCGTAGTAGGCGGACTCGTTCCAGTACTCGATCTTCCGCCCGTCATCCATGGTGGTGGTGGAGAAGACCAGGCCCTGCTCTTCGATCTTCTGCTTCCAGCCCGGCCGGGGTTCCGACAGCAATCTTTTCACCGGTCAGCCACCCGAGACCTTGCTGCCGCCGCCGCTTGACCCGCTCTTGGCGCTGGTGCCGAAGCCGCCGCGGCTCACGGTGCCGCCCTTGCTGCTGTATCCCGAGGAGGCCTTGGCCCCGCTGGGGATGGTTCGGGTGTAGTTGGGCGCGGTGGACCGGTTCTGGCCGATTGAGGGCACGCTCGCGCCGCGGGAGTAGAAGTACCAGGCGTAGATTCCGCCGCTGCGGCCGGCGGAACTGTCGCAGTTGGTGTCCGCCACGCGCTCGCCGGTTTCGTCGTTGAAGCACACCTGCGCGTACTCGGGGTCGTCCTCGTTGCTGGCAACAACGGCCGTGATGGTTCCGGCCAGCAGCGCCGTGACGCCCAGGCCCACCACCACAGTCCGCCGCTGGGATCGCTTCTTCCGGGCCGCGGCGTCGTTGAGCTGCTTTTCCCGTTCCCGTGCGAACGGGTCAACCGGCGTGACGGGCTCATTCAGGAGCTCCGGGCGCAGCTCGGGTTTGGGGACCTGCCAGGGAGGAGGCTTGGGCGTGTTCTCCCCGCCGGATCCGCCGGACGGCGCAGTCCCGTCCGGGTCTTGTCGGTTCGAGTCCACGGCGTCCCCTTCGTCGTTCAGGTGAATAGGCACAGCGCTGCACCCCCAAATGCAATCCTCGCTTCAGCGTAGTACCTGGCGGTGCGGCCTGCGAGCAGGACGGCACCCCCACGGCAGGGGAGAACTGCCCATCTCCCGGCCGCGCGGGCGCAGCACCGCCGAACCCTAGACTGATGCCATGGAAACAGCTTCAGTCCTCGCCGTCTGCCGCGTCCACCAGCTCTTGCCGGACGCTTCCAGCGTGGGGGTGACTGCCATCGACAAGCGCCCTGCCGAAGGGCCGGTCAAGGTGCACAGGCTGGGACTGCAGGGCGATATCCAAGCCAACCGGGTCCACCACGGCGGCCCGGACCAGGCCATCTACGCCTACTCCCAGACGGACGCCGAATATTGGGCCGGCCTGCTGCAGCGGGACGTCCCGCCGGGAGCATTCGGAGAGAACCTCCGGGTGGCCGGCATCGATGCAACATCGGCGGTGATCGGCGAGCGCTGGCGGATCGGGCTCGACGTCGAGCTTGAGGTCACGTCGCCACGGACCCCGTGTGCCACGTTCCAGCGGCGGCTGGGGGAGCGGCAGTGGGTCAGGCGCTTCACCGAGGAAGGCCGGGTGGGAGCGTACCTGCGCGTCCTGAAGACAGGCAGCATCCAGGCCGGCGACCACATCCACCGGATCTTCGTCCCGCAGCACGGGATCACGGTGGGTAAATGGTTCAGCGAGCCTGACGTCGAGTCCATGGAGGCGCTCAAGGACGCGGACGCCGAGGGCCAGATCCGCCTGCAACAGCCGGAATTCAGCAAGAAATTCGCGGCCCTGCAACGGCAGCTGGGTCTCTGACGGAAGTGAAGTACGACGGCGGGAGGTGCGGCTGTGCGCAAGCTCACCGCCGCCGTCGTCCCTTCGATTACCGCCGCGGCGCCTGCGTGCCCTACACTGGATACATCCCCCACTCCGGAAATCCCTTATTCCTGCCCAATTTTTGAGGCAGGACTGGCAAGTGTTGGGGCCCGCGCAAGCGATGCGGGCATTTTCATAGGGAGAGCCGGCTAAAGAAAACGCTGTACAGACTGCTGGGATAGCAGCCAAGAGATGCAGCGCGAAGTCCTGCCACGGGATTGCGAAAGCGCCGGACTTCTGTGACCGGCCGGTCAACGTTTGCCCGGCACCATCGGCACGTGTACTGCGGCTCCGCTCACCTCGGGTAGTGCCGCCTGGCCCCCTATGGATGAGGAATAACTCCCTATGCCCGAAAATCAGAACGAAACCACCGCTGTTATCGAGGACGCCCCTGTGGCTGCTGCCGAGGCTCCCGTAACCGCTCCCGCAACTGAGGCTCCTGCCACGACTGCGCCCGCCGCGGACGAAGACGAAAACACCGTGAAGTTCGCCGACCTCGGCATCGACGGCCGTGTCCTGGCCGCCCTGCAGGATGTTGGGTACGAAAAGCCGTCCCCCATCCAGGCAGCCACCATCCCGCTGCTGCTCGAAGGCCGCGACGTTGTCGGCCTGGCGCAGACCGGTACCGGCAAGACTGCAGCATTCGCAGTGCCGGCACTGTCCCGCCTGGCCGAACTCCACGACCTGAACGGCCCGTCCCGCAAAACCCAGGCCCTGGTCCTGGCCCCCACCCGCGAGCTCGCGCTGCAGGTGGCGGAGGCGTTCACCTCCTACGCCAAGCACATCGACGACTTCACCGTGCTGCCCGTCTACGGCGGCTCCGCCTACGGTCCCCAGCTTGCCGGCCTGCGCCGCGGCGCCCAGGTGGTTGTGGGTACCCCCGGCCGCGTGATTGACCACATCTCCAAGGGCTCCCTGGACCTGTCCGAACTCCAGTACCTGGTGCTGGACGAGGCCGACGAGATGCTGCGCATGGGCTTCGCCGAAGACGTGGAGCAGATCTTCCAGCAGACCCCCGAGGACCGCCAGGTGGCGCTGTTCTCGGCCACCATGCCGAGCCAGATCCGCCGCATGTCCAAGCAGTACCTGAACGACCCCGCGGAGATCTCGGTCAAGACCAAGACGTCCACGGGCACCAACATCCGCCAGCGCTACCTGCAGATCATGGGTCCGCAGAAGCTGGACGCGATGACCCGCATCCTCGAGGTGGAAGAGTTCGACGGCGTGATCGCCTTCGTGCGCACCAAGATGGCCACCGAGGACCTGGCTGACAAGCTGAAGTCCCGCGGCTTCCAGGCTGCCGCCATCAACGGCGACATCCCCCAGCAGCAGCGTGAACGCACCGTTGACGCGCTGAAGGAAGGCCGGATCGACATCCTCGTGGCCACCGACGTCGCAGCCCGCGGCCTGGACGTGGAGCGCATCAGCCACGTCATCAACTACGACATCCCGCACGACACCGAGTCCTACGTGCACCGCATCGGCCGCACCGGCCGCGCGGGCCGCAACGGTGACGCGATCCTGTTCATGACGCCGCGGGAAAAGTACCTGCTGCGCGCCATCGAAAAGGCCACCCGCCAGCCGGTGGAGCAGATGCACCTGCCCACCGCGGAGACCGTGAACACCCTGCGCCTGGGCAAGTTCGCCGAGCGCATCACGGAAACCCTGGCCTCCGAGGACGTCTCGATGTTCCGCGACCTCATCGCCTCCTACGAAGAAGAGCACAAGGTGCCGGCGGCAGAAATCGCCGCGGCACTGGCCGTCATGGCACAGGGCGGGCAGCCGCTGCTGGTCAAGGAACTGCCCGCTGCTCCCGAGTTCCAGAAGCGCGAACGCTCCAAGGACGGCTTCGGCTCCCGCGGGCCCACCCGCCAGCTGACCGAAGGCAACGCCACCTACCGCATCGCGGTGGGCCGCCGCCAGCGCGTCATGCCCGGCTCGATCGTGGGCGCCATCGCCAACGAGGGCGGCATCTCTTCCGCCCAGATCGGTGGCATCGACATCCGCTCGGACCACTCCCTGGTGGAGCTTCCCGCGGACCTGAGCCAGGACCAGCTGCGCGCATTGTCCCGCACCCGGATCGGCGGAGAGCTGATCCACCTGGAGCTGGACAACGGCCGCAGGCCTTCCGGCGACCGCGGCGCCTACCAGGGCAACCGTGGCGGCGACCGCGGCGGCAACTTCAAGGGCAGCGGCGGCTTCAAGAAGGAATTCCGGAAGAACGACGGCGAGCGGTCCTCGGCCGACCGCGGTGGACGTTCGTACAGCGAGCGTTCCGAGCGTTCCTTTGGCCACGGTGAGGGGTCCCGCAAGCCCCGCCACGGCGGCGACAGCTTCAACCGCAAGGGCAAGTGGTAGACCTTCCGCGGGTTTGAGTAATTGACGACGGCGATGGGCCGGCTTTCGAGCCGGCCCATCGGCGTTTAACGCCCGGTCACATGTGGGGCTGGACACATTCCCGTAGCGGAATGGAGGCGGAGGGCCTCCGAAAGGTGCTTTCCGCCGTCGTCCGCCCTGCTTGCCTGCACCCCCAAAGCCCCGGAATTCCGGGGAAAATGGAGCTTCGGCCCGGCCGGAATGCAACTGTTGCGGTGCCCCGGAGCCACCCCGGACGCCGATTTGTTGGTGCGGAAATCTTCCGGTAGAGTATTTACTCGTTGCCCCCCTAGCTCAGTGGTAGAGCGCGTTCTTGGTAAGAACGAGGTCACCGGATCGATTCCGGTGGGGGGCTCTGAATGAGGGCCTGCGTCAAGGCGGTTTTGACCGGCTTGGCGCAGGTTTTTCTCATTCGTGGCGGTGTAGCTCAGTTGGTTAGAGCGCACGACTCATAATCGTGAGGTCGGGAGATCGAGCCTCCCCACCGCTACAGGCCAAGCCCCCGGAATATCCGAGATTCCGGGGGCTTTCCTGTTTCCCCGATCCGCAGTAGCTTGGCAGCAACTGGCGGACAGGGGATTCGGTGGATTTTTTCGCAGCGGTCATGGAACCGTTCCGGTGGCTGGTTTCGGTCATCATGGTCGCTTTCCACGACGGCTTGACGGGCCTGGGCATGCCGCCGTCCGACGGCTGGACGTGGACGCTGTCCATCATCGGGCTGGTGCTGGTGATCCGCGCCGCACTGGTTCCCGTGTTCCTGGCGCAGGTCAAGGCCCAGCGCCGGATGCGGCTGCTGCAGCCTGATTTGCTGGCGCTGCAGGAAAAGTATCGCGGTAAGACGGACCAGCTGTCCCGGCAGGCCATGGCCCAGGAACAGATGGCCTTGTACAGGAAGCACGGCACCAACCCGTTCTCGGCCTGCCTGCCCCTGCTGATCCAGGGGCCGTTCTTCCTGGGGCTCTTCCAGGTGCTGTCCGGGATTTCTAATGCCGCGGCGCGGGGTGAAGGCATCGGAGCGATGGGCCCGGACCAGGTGGCTCAGTTCGACTCGGCGAGTATCGCCGGCGTGCCGCTGTCCGCTTCGCTGCTTCACGGCAGCGGCAATCCCACAGCCCTTGCCGTGCTCGCCGTCGCCATGATCCTGGTGATGACCGCCTGCCAGTTCTTCACGCAGAAACTCGTGACCGCCCGGACCCTGGACGGGCAGGACGCTGACAGCCCCCTGGTGCGCCAGCAGAAGGTCCTCCTGTACGTCCTGCCGGTTGTCTTCGCCGCCGGCGGGGTCTTCTTCCCGATCGGGGTCCTGGTCTACTGGACGGTCTCCAACCTCTGGACCCTGGGGCAACAGTTCGTGGTGTCCCGGAAGCCTTGAGGGCCGGTCCTGGGCTTGTTCGCAAAACCACGGCCTGAAGGGGCCGGATCCGCGGACAAGCCCAGGACGAACCGGCGCCCCGGCCGGCCCAGCCCCTCTCAGCCCTGTTCGGCCCGGGGGTCCCGGCGGCAGAATGGTCCCCATGGGCAAACTGATCTACTCCGGACTCGCCTCCATTGACGGCTACACCGCGGACAAGGCCGGGAACTTTGACTGGGCTGCCCCGGACGAGGAAGTCCACGCCTTCATCAACGACCTGGAGCGCGATGTGGGCACCTCCCTGTATGGCAGGCGCATGTATGAGGTGATGAAGGTCTGGGAGACCATGGGCACGGCCGAGGACCCGCCCGTGATCCAGGACTATGCACGGATCTGGCGCAGCGCGGACAAGGTGGTCTACTCAAGCTCCCTGGGCAGCGTCTCCACTGACCGGACCCGCCTGGAGAGGCAGTTCCTGCCGGACGCCGTGCGGGACCTGGTGGCGGCCACGGAAGGAAGCATCAGCATCGGCGGCCCCACCCTGGCCGCCCATGCCCTGAGGGCGGGGCTGGTGGATGAGTGCCAGGTTTTCGTGACTCCTGCCGTGGTGGGCGGGGGCCTGCGGTTGTTTCCGGACGGCTTCGACGCCCGGTTCGAACTCCTGGATGAGCGGCGGTTCCCGGAAAGCGGCGTGGTGTACCTGCGCTACGGCGCCCGCTGAACCGCGGGCGCGCCGGACCGGGCCTGCACCGCGAAGAGGGTGAACAGCAGGGCCGCCAGGGCTGTTCCCACCAGGAGGAGCAAGCCGATCGAATAGCTGCGCGTCACGGCGTCGTACGTTGCGCCCATGACCAGCGGCGGGAAGTAGCCGCCCAGGCCGCCGGCCGCGCTGACGATGCCGCTGATGCTGCCCATCTTGCCGGCCGGCGACAGGACTCCCACCCAGGCGAAGACGCCGCCCGTTCCCAGGCCCAGCGCCGCGGCCATGGCGACGAACGTGGCACCAGCCGGGACCTCGCCGTCGGGCCGCAGGTTCACCACCCAGCCCAGGACGGCGACGGCGGCCAGCGAGACGAGCACCACCGGCTTGGGGCCCAGCTTGTCCGCCAGGACGCCGCCCACGGGGCGGGCCAGGACCGCCGCCAGGGCAAATCCGGCGGTACGGGCTCCGGCCCCGGCGGGATCGAAGCTGTAGACATCCCGCAGGTAGGTGGGCAGGTACGTGGCGAAGGACACGAAGCCGCCGAAGACTACGGCGTAGAGGAAACACATCTTCCACGTGACCGCGGTCCGGGCCGCATCGAGGAGCTTTGGCATCACGGGGGCGTGGTTGGGCGTCCAGCCGGGGGATTCCTTCATGAAGAACCACACCAGCGCCGCCATCACGGCCAGGACGCCGGCGATCAGCAGGTGGGTCGGGAAATAGCCGATCCCGGCCACGAGCCGCGGGTTCAGGAACGCCGCCAGCGCCGTCCCGCCCATCCCTGCCCCGAACACACCGGTGGCGAAGCCCCGGCGGGCAGGTTCGTACCAGGCGCTGACGAAGGGGATCCCGACCGCGAAGACCGTCCCGGCCACGCCGAGCAACAGCCCTGCCCCGAGCACCAGCGCGAAGGAACTGATGAGGCCACCGACGGCCACCAGGAGGATCGGGAGGATGGCGGCGAGCAGGACGAAGGTGAACATCGCCCTGCCCCCATACTTGTCAGTCAGGGTCCCCACCACGATCCGCCCCAGCGCGCCCACGAACACCGGCATGGCCACCAGGATCCCGGTCGTGGCGGGCGTCAGTTCCAGGTTCTGGGTGTAGAAGGCGCCCAAGGTTGCCACCGAGTTCCAGGCCCAAAAGCATGCCACCGACGCTGCCGTGGCAAGTGCCAGGTTCAGGCCGCGCCCCGTGGCCGCGGGGGTTGTTGTTCCGGACACTGTTGACTCCTTTGGGGACCTTTGGCTGGGCCGGGACCGGCCCGCCCGGTCGGGGCTAGCGGTTATGGGTGTCCCGGTCCGGTGTTCCCACCGGCGACCAGCCGCGCCGGGGCGCAACCTGCGACCGGGTGCCTGCTGCTGTGCGGTCCCGGCTGCGTCCGCCGGGCCCCGTAGTACGCCGGCCATTTGCCGTGTCCCGGGAGCGGTAGACGATGTACGGGCGGAACAGGTAATGCAGGGGAGCCGTGAAGGCGTGCACCAGCCGCGTGAACGGCCAGATGACGAACAGCGCCATCCCCACCAGGGTGTGCAGGTGGAACGAGAAGGGAGCGGCTGCCATCGCTGCCACATCCGGCTGGAAGATGAACAGCGAACGGAACCACGGCGCCACCGTCTCGCGGTAGTTGTGCCCGTGCTCGCCTTCGAAAACGCTCGCCAGGGTGGTCCAGAGACCGAACACAATGGCCGCCGTGAGCACCACGTACATGGTCTTGTCGTTCCTGGTGGTGGCCATGAACACAGGTCCGCTGGTCCGGCGGCGGTAAATCAGCAGGGCAATCCCGCCGAGGGTGGCCACGCCGGCGATGCCGCCCACCAGCAGCGCGTTGAAATGGTAGAACTCCTGGCTCATCCCAACCGCCTGGGTCCACGCCATGGGGATCACCAGGCCGAAGAAGTGCCCGGCGATCACCGCCAGCAGGCCGAAGTGGAAGAGGGGCGAGGCGATCCGGAGCAGCCGCGATTCGTACAGCTGGGAGGACCTGGTGGTCCACCCGAACTGGTCGTACCGGTAGCGCCACACCAGCCCGCCCACCAGCACCACCACCATGACGTACGGCAGGACGCCCCACAGCACGGTGTCCCACGTGGTGGTGACGACGGCGGTTCCGGGCCCCGCCTCCGACGCCACTTCGAGTGCGGGCATGGTCAGGTCCTCCTTACGGGCAGCAGCCGGGGATCATAGGGGTCCAGCCCCACGGCTTCGGTTGGGGGCCCGAGTCCGGCCATGCGCATCACGGCCTGCTCGTCCTGGGGCGATTTCCCGGGGAGCGTGGCGCAGACTGCGGCGAGGATCCGGGCCTGCGGCAGCCCGTCCCGGAGCAGCCCTAGGCGGAGCATCTCCAGGCTGGGGCGGTAACTCGCCAGCAGTTCGTGGCCCGCGGCGAAATCCACCCTGGCCGCATATTCGAGCACCATGGGCAGGTAGTCCGGCAGTTCGCCGTCCAGGTCCACGAGGACGTCGCTGCGCCGGTACGCCTCCTTGAACGCGGCCAGCACCTCGCCGCGACGGCGGGTGTCCCCGTCCGTCCAATAGCTCAGGTGCAGCGCGTGGCGCCGGCCGAGGTCGAACTCGCTGACGTACTGCGCCTGCAGGTCCATGGCGGGCGTGCGCTCCAGCAGGTCCAGCACCGGTGCGAAGTCCGGCAGGGCGCCGTCGAACTCGTTCAGGGCTGCCCGCATCAGCGGCACCCGGGCCACCAGCTCCGGGTCGGGGTAGGACAGGCACCAGGCGGCGGCCAGGTAAACCACCCGGTCCCGGCGGCTCACGGGCGCTCTCCTGGACCGGACCCGGCGCCGGGCGCCGTGGGAGTGTCCGGGAACAGGCCTGGCGGCGCTCCCCGGCCGTCCCAGTTCAGCAGGTTCACCCTGCCGCGCAGGCCCGGTCCCGACGCGATCTCGTCGGTGGTTTGCCGCTCCCGCAGCGCATGGAACGTGTCCACGGCTACCGGGACGGGCCTGCCGCTTGCCTCGCCGAGCGGTGAGGAATCCTGCATGCCCGGTCCGCCGTCGAAATCCAGGGAACAGCCCAGCTCCTCCAGGTCGTGGGCCTGCTCCACATGGGCCTTGGGGATGACGTAGCGCTCGCTGTACTTGGCGATGGCCATCAGCCGGTACATCTCATACATGGACTGCCCGTCCATGCCCACCGACCCGGCGATCGACTCGTCCGGGTCTTCGCCCAGGCTGATGCCGCGCATGAAGGAACGCATCGCCGCCAGCCTCCGGAGCACGGCGGTGACCCGTTCCGTGTCCCCGGCCGTGAAGAGCTCGGCGAGGTACTCCACCGGAATCCGGAGCGCGTCAATGGCGCCGAACAGGTTGCCGGCGTCCTCGCCGTCGTGGCCCTGGTCGCGCAGCAGGTCGACCACGGGCGACAGTGGCGGCACGTACCAGACCATCGGCATCGTCCGGTACTCCGGGTGCAGCGGCAGGGCCACTTTGTAGACCTTGGCCAGCGCATAGACGGGGGAGCGGCGGGCTGCGTCGATCCAGTCCTCGGGGATGCCCTGCGCCCGCGCCTCGGCCTGGACGGCGGGGTCGTGGGGATCCAGGAGGACGTTCATCTGGGCGTCGTAGAGGTCCTGCGGGTCGGTGACGGACGCAGCCGCGGTGACGGCATCGGCGTCGTACAAAAACAACCCGAGGTAGCGCAGCCGGCCCACGCAGGTCTCGGAACAGACGGTGGGCAGGCCCACCTCCACGCGGGGGTAGCAGAACGTGCACTTCTCTGCCTTGCCGGTCTTGTGGTTGAAGTAGATCTTCTTGTAGGGGCAGCCGGTGACGCACTGGCGCCAGCCGCGGCACCGGTCCTGGTCCACCAGGACAATCCCGTCCTCCACCCGCTTGTAGATCGCCCCGGAGGGGCAGGAGGCCATGCAGGACGGGTTCAGGCAGTGCTCGCAGATCCGGGGCAGGTAGAACATGAAGGTCTGCTCGTAGGCGAACCTGATCTTGTCCTCGGACTCGCGCCGGACCCTTTCCACCAGCGGGTCGAGGTGGCCGTTGTCCCGGGAGCCGCCCAGGTTGTCGTCCCAGTTGGCGGACCAGGTGATTTTGGTGTCCTCGCCGGTGATGAGCGACTTGGGACGGGCCACGGGGAAATCGTCGCCGAGCGGGGCGTCCACGAGGGTCTTGTAGTCATAGGTCCAGGGCTCGTAGTAGTCCTTGAGCTCGGGCTGGACCGGGCTGGCGAAGATGCCGAACAGCTTCTTCACCCTGCCGCCGGCCCTCAGGACAAGCCTGCCGCGCTTGTTCAGCGACCAGCCGCCGTACCAGCGGTCCTGGTCCTCGTAGCGGCGCGGGTAGCCCTGCCCGGGCCGGGTTTCCACGTTGTTGAACCAGACGTATTCGGTGCCGGCGCGGTTGGTCCAGGCCTGCTTGCAGGTCACGGAGCACGTGTGGCAGCCGATGCACTTGTCCAGGTTCATCACCATGCCCATCTGGGCCATCACCCGCATCAGTACTGCACCTCCTGGGACCGGCGGCGGACGGTGGCCACCATGTCGCGCTGGTTTCCGGTGGGGCCAAGGTAGTTGAAGGCGTAGGCCAGCTGGGCGTAGCCGCCGATCAGGTGCGAGGGTTTGACCAGCAGCCGGGTCACGGAGTTGTGGATGCCGCCGCGCCTGCCGGTGGCCTCGGACTTGGGGACGTCGATGGTGCGCTCCTGGGCGTGGTGGACGTACACCACGCCGGCCGGCATCCGGTGGCTGACGATGGCGCGCGCCACCAGGACCCCGTTGACGTTCACGCACTCCACCCAGTCGTTGTCCCGGACCTTGATCGCGTCCGCGTCCGCCGGGCTCATCCACACGGTGGGGCCGCCCCGGGAGAGCGACAGCATCAGCAGGTTGTCCTGGTACTCGGAGTGGATGGACCATTTGGAATGCGGGGTCAGATACCTGACCGTCACTTCCATGGACCCGTCAGAGCCCAGCCGCGGTTCGCCGAAGAGCCGGTGCATGTCCAGCGGCGGCCGGTAGATGGGCAGGGCCTCGCCGATGTCCGTCATCCAGTCGTGGTCCAGGAAGAAGTGCATCCGCCCGGTCAGGGTGTGGAAGGGCTTGAGCCGTTCGATGTTGATGGTGAACGGTGCGTACCGGCGCCCGCCCGTCTCGGAACCGGACCATTCCGGCGACGTGATCACCGGCACCGGGCCGGCCTGCGTCTGGGCGAAGGTGATGGATTTCTCCTCGGAGCCTTCCGAGAGGTCCGCCAGCTTCCTCCCGGTGCGCACCTCGAGGTCCTTGAACCCCTGCACCGACAAGGCGCCGTTGGTGGTCCCGGAGAAGGCCAGGATCGCCTCGGCCATCTTCGCGTCGGTGTCCATTGCGGGGCGGCCGTCCGCGGCGCCGCCGAGCATCACGCCGTTGGACCGGCTGAGCCGTTCCAGCGGTCCGGCCAGTTTGTAGGTGACGTTCTTGACGGTGAAGCCCAGCCTGTCAGCCAGGGGCCCGACGGCGGCAAGCTTGTCCGCGATGGCCGTATAGTCCCGCTCCACCACAGAGAAGACGGGCATGTTCTGCCCGGGCACGGCCGGGATGTCCGGGTTCCGCCAGTCCCGTACCACGCCGCCGGGCTGGGCGAGCTGACCGGGGGTGTCATGCTGCAGCGGCACGCTGACAAGGTCCCGCCGCACGCCGAGGTGGGTCCTTGCCTGGCGGGAGAACTCGCGGGCCAGCAGGTGGAAGGTGTCGAAGTCGGTCTTGGTTTCCCAGGGCGGGTCGATGGCCGGGCTGAAGGCGTGGACGAACGGGTGCATGTCCGTGGAGGACAGATCGTTCTTTTCGTACCAGGTGGCCGCCGGGAACACGACGTCCGACAGCAGTGTGGTGGAGGTCATGCGGAAGTCGGCGGACACCAAAAGGTCCAGCTTTCCTTCCGGTGCCTGGTCGTGCCAGGCAACGTCCCGTGGTTTGAGTTCGGCGGCACTGTCCGGGCCCATGACGTTGTTGTGCGTCCCCAGCAGGTTGCGGAGGAAGTACTCGTTGCCCTTGGCGGAGGAGCCGAACAAGTTGGAGCGCCACAGCACGAGGGTCCGCGGCCAGTTGGCCGGGGCGTCCACGTCCTCGATGGCCGGGTTGAGGGTGCGGTTCTTCAGTGCTTCGGCGATGTAGGCGGGGGCGTTGGCAGCTGCGCCGGCGGCGACGGCGGCCTCCGCCTCGTCCGCGACGTCCAGCGGGTTCCGGTCGAACTGCGGGTAGAAGGGCATCCAGCCCAGCCGGGCGGACTGGGCAAGCGCGTCCGCCGTGTGCATGCCGTCCAGGTTGCCGGTGGACAACGGCGACTTCAGCGCATCCGCGGAGTAGCCGTCCTGCCGCCACTGGTCCGTGTGCATGTACCAGTAGCCGGTGCCGATCATGGTGCGCGGCGGCCGGGACCAGTCCAGGGCGTTGGCCAGGGATACCCAGCCGGTCACGGGCCGGGTCTTCTCCTGTCCCACGTAATGCGCCCAGCCCCCGCCGTTGCGGCCCATGCAGCCGGTGAGCATGACCAGGGCCAGGACCGCCCGGTAGGTGGTGTCGCCGTGGAACCACTGGCAGATGCCGGCGCCCATGATGATCATGGACCGGCCCTTGGACTGCTCTGCGTTGCGGGCGAATTCGCGGGCCACCCGGATGCACGCCTGCGCGGGGACGCTGGTGATTTCCTCCTGCCACGCGGGTGTGTAGGGGGTGGCGGCGTCCCCGTACCCCGCGGCCCAGTCGCCGGGCAGCCCCTCGCGGCCCACCCCGTACTGGGCCAGCATGAGGTCGAACACGGTGGTCACCAGCCCGCCGTTGACCTCGATGACCGGCACGCCCCGCCGCAGGATGCTGCCGTCGCCGCCGGGGTCCTCGAAGCAGGGGAGGAGGATCTCGGCGCTCTCCGCGGAGACTTCCCGAAGGGACAGGGCAGGTTCGAGTCCTTCGAGGTCGAGGTTCCATTTGCCCTCGCCGCTGCCTGAGTACCGGAACCCCATGGACCCGTTGGGCACCGCCGGGCGGCCGGCCTTTGTGTCGAACAGGACGGTGCGGAACGCCGCGTCCTCGGCCGTGGACTCCCCGGGGACGTCAAGGGCGGTGAGGAATTTCGACGGCGTCAGCGCGCCGTCGTCGTTCCTTGCCAGCCGGACCAGGAACGGAAGGTCCGTGTACTGCTTCACATAGTCGGTGAAGAAGGGCACCTGCCGGTCCACGAAGAACTCCTTGAGCATCACGTGCCCCATCGCCATGGCCAGCGCGGCGTCTGTCCCGGCCTGGGCAGGCAGCCACTCGTCCGCGAACTTCGTGTTGTCCGCATAGTCCGGGCTGACCGTGACCACCTTGGTGCCCCGGTAGCGGACCTCCGCCATCCAGTGGGCATCCGGGGTGCGGGTAACGGGGACGTTGGAGCCCCACATCATCAGGTACCGCGCGTCCCACCAGTCCCCGGATTCCGGAACGTCGGTCTGGTCCCCGAACACCTGCGGGCTGGCTACCGGCAGATCCGCATACCAGTCGTAGAAGGAGGTCATCACCCCGCCGATGAGCTGGATGAACCGGGTTCCCACCGCGTGGGACACCATGGACATCGCCGGGATGGGGGAGAAGCCCGCACAGCGGTCCGGGCCGTAGGTCTTGATGGTGTTCACGTGCGCTGCGGCCGCAATCTCGATCGCTTCCTGCCACGACACGCGCACCAGTCCGCCCTTGCCGCGGGCCTGCTGGTAGCGGCGCCGCTTTTCCGGGTCCGCCGCTATTTCGGCGAAGGCAAGCACCGGATCACCGAGCCGGGCCCTCGCTTCGCGGTACATCTCCACCAGGACCCCGCGGGCGTACGGGAAGCGGACGCGGGTGGGGGAGTAGGTGTACCAGGAAAAGGCCGCCCCGCGCGGGCAGCCCCTGGGTTCGTATTCCGGGCTGTCCGGGCCCACGGACGGGTAATCGGTCTGCTGCGACTCCCAGGTGATGATGCCGTCCTTGACATACACCTTCCAGGAACAGGACCCCGTGCAGTTCACGCCGTGGGTGGAGCGGACCACTTTGTCGTGGCTCCAACGGTCCCGGTAGAAGATGTCGCCCTTGCGGCCGCCTTCCCGAAACACCGCCCTGCCGTCCCCTGTCTGGTCCCATTTCGTGAAGAAACGGCCCAGCTTCAACATCGTCTCTGAGGCGGGTCCATCCAACCCCGCTCTGGGTCCGGCAGCCATTCCTTCAAGCTAGGGTGGGGCCGGAAAGCCGGGCTAGGGCACAAAGGCCCTGTTCAGGGCCGCCTGGGCCCTTGGAATTATCCCCGGGGCAGGCAGAATGGGTGCATGACACGCATCGCCATCATCGGCGGCCACGGCAAAGTGGCCCTCCTCCTGTCCGCCATGCTTGCCGACGAGGGCCACAGCGTCACCTCGTTCATCCGGAATCCGGACCATTCCGCCGACGTTGCGGGTGCCGGTGCCACGCCGGTGGTCCTGGACGTGGAGAATGCAACGACGGCGGACATCGCCGAGGCGCTGGAAGGCCACGACGCCGTGGTCTGGTCCGCCGGCGCCGGCGGCGGCAACCCGGGCCGCACCTACGCCGTGGACCGGGACGCCGCCATCCGGTCGATGGATGCCGCAGCCCAGGCCGGGGTGGACCGGTATGTCATGGTCTCCTACCTGGGTGCCGGCAAAAACCACGGCGTGCCGGAAGACAACAGCTTCTACGCCTATGCGGAGGCCAAGGCGGCCGCGGACGAATACCTGCGCGGCAGCGGACTGGCGTGGACCATCCTGGGCCCCGGAGCGCTGACGGACAAGCCCGGGACCGGGCTGATCGACGTCGATCCGGCGCCCGGGGGCTCCCGGGAAACCTCACGGGCCAACACGGCGATCGTGGCGGCGGCAGTTCTGGACCTGCCGCAAACCGCTGGCCGGACCATTGAATTCCGGGACGGCACGCTGCCCGTGGCAGCAGCCTTGGAACCGCGGCCGTAGCCGGTCCCGGACAGTTGGTCCGGGGACCGGTGCCGGGATGCTGTTGACCTTCCCCTGCAGGGCGCGAATAATGGATCCGGAAGTAAATTTAGATTCAAAATAAATATCCCCCTTGCTGAAGAAAAGGATCGAGCCTTGTCCACCACTGCCACCTTGGCAACCCTGTCCGACTCTGACCGTCTGGCTGACCCGAACTGGTGGCGCCAGGCGTCCGTGTACCAGATCTACCCGCGCAGCTTCGCCGACTCCAACGGCGACGGCATCGGCGACCTCAAGGGCATCACGGCGAAGGTCCCGTACCTGAAAACGCTGGGTATCGACGCCGTCTGGCTGAGCCCCTTCTACCCTTCGGCCCTGGCTGACGGCGGCTACGACGTTGACGACTACCGCGACGTGGACCCCAAGCTGGGCACTTTGGAGGACTTCGACGAGATGGCCAAGGCCCTGCACGGGGCCGGCATCAAGCTGATTGCCGACATCGTCCCCAACCACTCCTCGAACCGGCACAAGTGGTTCCAGGAGGCCCTGGCCTCGCCGAAGGGCTCACCTGCCCGCGACCGCTACATCTTCCGCGACGGCAAGGGCCCCAACGGCGAGTTCCCGCCGTCGGACTGGGACTCCGTGTTCGGCGGGCCCGCCTGGGAGCGCATCACTGAGCCGGACGGCACCCCGGGCCAGTGGTACATGCACATCTTCGCCAAGGAGCAGCCGGACCTGAACTGGTCCAACCGGGAAATCCGCGAGGACTTCCTCAAGACCCTGCGCTTCTGGTCCGACCGCGGCGTTGACGGCTTCCGCGTGGACGTGGCCCACGCCCTCACCAAGGACCTCACCGAGCCGCTGCTCTCCAAGCTGGAACTGAGCGCGGCCAACACCGGCGTGGACGGGTTCGACGACGGCACGCACCCGTTCTGGGACCGGGACGAAGTCCATGAGATCTACGCCGAATGGCGCGAAGTGTTCAACGAATACAACCCTCCGCGCACCGCCGTCGCCGAAGCCTGGGTGCACGCCACCCGCCGCGCCCGCTACGCGAGCCCCCAGGGCCTTGGCCAGGCCTTCAACTTCGACCTGCTGCAGGCCGATTTCGACGCGGCGGAGTACCGGGAAATCATCACCCGCAACCTCGCGGAGGCCGCCGCCACCGGCGCTTCCTCCACCTGGGTCTTCTCCAACCACGACGTCGTCCGCCATGCCACCCGCTACGGCCTGCCGCAGGTGGCCAAGGAAAAGGCCGGCACCAAGGGCCAGGACGGCAAGGACTGGCTGCTCGCAGGCGGCCCGAAGGACCAGCTGGATGTTGAACTCGGCGAGCGCCGTGCCCGCGCTGCCACCTTGCTGATGCTCGCTGTGCCGGGCTCCGCCTACCTCTACCAGGGTGAGGAGCTGGGCCTGCAGGAGGTTGCCGAGATTCCGGACTCCGAGCGGCAGGACCCGTCCTTCTTCCGCAACAAGGGAGTGGAGATCGGCCGCGACGGTTGCCGCGTGCCGCTGCCGTGGAAGGTGGAGGGAACCTCCTTCGGCTTCGGCGACGGCGGTTCCCACCTGCCGCAGCCGGACTGGTTCAGCAAGTACGCCGTCGAGGCGCAGGACGGAACGGAAGGCTCCACCCTGGAGCTCTACCGGACGGCCCTCAAGCTGCGCCGGGAACTGCAGACAAGCGAGGACCTCGAATGGGTGGAAAACGGCAATCCTGACGTGCTGCACTTCAGGCGCCCCAACGGCTGGCAGTCCGTGACCAACTTCGGGAACACCGCCGTGGACCTTCCGGCCGGCAAGGTGCTGGTCAGCAGCGGCCCGCTCGAGGACGGCAAGCTGCCCGCCAACACCACCGCATGGCTGCGCTGATGCGCGGCCGCGGCGAAGGCGCGGCCCGCTGATGCGGGAGCTGATCTACGGGTGCATGGGCCTGGGCGGCAGCTGGTCCGACGAGCCACATGGCAGCCATCATGTGGACGAGGCCGCGGCAGCCGTCCAGGCCGCCCTGGACGCCGGCATCACCTTGTTCGACCATGCGGACATCTACCGGAACGGCAAGTCGGAGGCGGTCTTTGGTGAGGTCCTCGCGGCCACGCCGGGGCTCCGGGAACGCATCAGGCTGCAAACCAAGTGCGGCATCAGGCTCAATGAGCGCGGCCTGCAAACGCACTACGACCTCAGCCGCGAAGCCATCCTTGAGCGTGTCAACGGCAGCCTCAAAAGGCTCCGGACGGACTACGTCGACATTCTCCTGCTGCACCGCCCCGACCCCCTGTCCGATCCTGCCGAGGTGGCATCCGCCGTCGGGCAGCTGATGGCGGAAGGCAAGGTCCGGCAGCTGGGTGTCTCCAACATGTCCGGGCCGCAGATTGAGGCGCTGCAGGACCGGCTGGAGACGCCGGTGGTGGCAAACCAGCTTGAAATGAGCCTGCTCAAGCGCGCCTGGCTGGAGAGCCAGGTCCTGGTCAACCATCCCGGCCACCTGGACTACAGCTTCCCGCACGGCACCGTGGAGTTCTGCACGCGCAACAACATCACGCTGCAGGCCTATGGTTCGCTGGCCCGCGGGGCTTATACCGGCGTGGAACCGGAGACCCCGGCTTCCCCGGAGGCAGCCACCACGGAACTCGTGGCGCAGCTGGCGGCGGGGTACGGCACCACCGGCGAAGCTGTGCTGCTGGGCTGGCTGATGAAGCACCCGGCAGGCATCGCCCCGGTGATCGGAACGGTCAAACCGGACCGGATCCGGGCCTGCGCCGACGCCGCCCGCGTGGCGGAGGCCATGTCGCGGCCCGACTGGTACAAACTCTGGGTGACGGCGCGGGGCAGCAACATCCCCTGACCCCACCCAACCACGTAGCAGCAAGTGCCGTTTTGGAGCGCGGAACGGCACTTGCTGCTACCTGCATTCGCCACGGGACCGGTCATATCCCGTTTAGTTCGTATTGATCCTCACAAGCTGGCCGTTTTCTTCACCGCGCCGCTTGCGGGCCGGATACGGTAGATACATGACGTCTACCATCGCCACCGAGACCGTAAGGCCGGAACGCAATATCCCTGCAGAGATCGCCCGCTCCTGGCTCCTCGTGAACGCCATGAAGCCGGAACTGTTCGACCAGTCGGCCGTGTCCCGCGCCGACTCGATCATCCTGGATATTGAAGATGCCGTGGACCCTTCCCAGAAGGACCAGGCCCGGAACAACGTGATCGACTGGCTCACGGCCGGCGGCAAGGCCTGGGTCCGCATCAACGACGCCACCAGCCCGTTCTGGGCCGATGACCTTGCCGGCCTGCGGGGCACCCCCGGCCTGCTCGGCGTCATGCTCGCCAAGACCGAATCCGCGGACCAGGTCACCGAGAGCTTCCACCGCATGGACGGCAAGACCCCCGTCATTCCGTTGGTGGAATCCGCCGTCGGCATCGAGGAAGCCAACAACATCGCCAAGGCCCAGGGCGCCTTCCGCCTGGCCTTCGGCTCCGGCGACTTCCGCCGCGACACCGGCATGGCCGCCACCCCCGAGGCCATGGCCTACCCGCGCGCCAAGCTCGTCGTGGCCAGCCGCGTGGGCAACCTGCCGGGCCCCATCGACGGACCCACCGTGGGCACCAACCACCCCATCCTGCGCGAGCAGACCGGCATTACCGTGATGATGGGCATGACCGGCAAGCTGTGCCTGGCCATCGACCAGACCCCCGTCATCAACGAGGTCATCAGCCCCACGCCGTCCGACGTCGCCTGGGCCACCGACTTCATGGCGGACTTCGAAGCCAACGGCCGCGTCATCCGTGACGGCTCCGACCTGCCCCGCCTGGGCCGCGCCGAGAAGATCATGAAGCTCGCGGTCGCCTTCGGGGTGCAGCCCGCACTGTAGTGCCGCCCACATATCTTCAGGAGGCCCCGTTGACCGATACCCGCTATCTGGTCCACGGGGTCTTTTGGGATGGGCCGGCTTCCATGGCAGCGGGCGCTGCCATGGCAGCTGACGACGGCGGTGCCCCGGTTTTGCGCCTCCAGTCGCCGGACGGCGAGTTCCGGCAGCTCGGCCTCCACGCCGGCGCGCGCCTGGGCTTTGAGGTGGTCCAGCCGGGCAGGTCCTGCCTGGGGCACGTGGTGGTTCATTCCCCATCGCGGCGGGAACACATCCTGTGTACGGCTGGGGCCCCGGCATCGAAGGGAAAGCAGTGCGAACGCTGCTTCATGCTGGACGAATCCCGGCTGATGCACGACTTCCACCGCGGCGGCCGGGTCACTCCGGGGCTGCGGGACTACCTGATGCAGGAACACTGGCTCTATGTGGCCACCTTCGCCGGCGGTGCCACCAAGGTGGGGACGGCGTCCGGCCCTCGGAAGTGGAACCGGCTCGCGGAGCAGGGCGCCGCTGCCGCGAGGTACGTGGCGCGGGCGGAGGACGGCCGGGTGGTGCGTATCCTCGAGGACCTGGTGAGCTCGGAAGCCGGGTTGACGCAGCAGATCCGGTCCGCAGCCAAGGCGGACGCCCTGCTGCAGCCGCTCCCGCCCAGGCAGCTGGACGCCATCAATACCCGCGCCGCCGCCCGGGTGCGGGCGCTGCTGGCGCGCACCGCCGTCGACGGCTTCGAGGCGGTGGAGGAGCAATGGGTCCGGCCGGCCCGGGCCGACGCCCTCTACGGGAGTGACGCTTTCCGCCACGCCTACCCGCACCCGCTGGACACAGGCCGGCACGGCTTCGACATCGCCGCGCTGAGCGGGCCGAACGCACTGGCCCGGCTGGACGGCACCGGTGCCGAGTTCGTGGTCAACCTGTCCCAACTGGCCGCCCGGACCATAGTCCTGGGTGACTATGCCTCGGCGGTGCCGGCGATCCAGGAGTCCCTGTTCTGACGGCCCGGTAAACTGGCTGGGTGCTGAACGAATTCTGGGCCACCGCGCCAACCCGCTACAAAGTCCTGGTCTTCAGCGCGATGGGACTGATCGCCGTAGGCATCATCCTCAACCTGGTGGGCAACACCAGCGGCAACCAAGGGCTGGCCATGGCCTCCCTGCCGCTGATCGGTCTGGGCCTCGTCCTGCATGTGGCCGGCATCGTGGTCCGTGGCCAGGCGATCCGCAAGAATCTCCGCCGCTAGCCGCCGCCGGAACGGTAACGGCGGGCTTTTCCGGCCGCCACTGACCGGGCGATAGGCTGGAGGCCATGACTATCAATCCGGACCTGCAGGGGCGAAGCTACCCTGCCGCAGAGGTGTACGACGTCGGACGCGAGAAGATCCGCGAGTTTGCCCGCGCCGTCAAAGCCACCCACCCTGCACATTTCGACCTCGACGCAGCCAAGGCCCTGGGCCACCGCGACCTCGTGGCCCCGCCCACGTTCGCCATCATCATCGCCCAGCGCGCCGACGCCCAGCTGATCGAGGATCCGGCAGCCGGCATCGATTTCTCCCGCGTGGTCCACGCCGACCAGCGCTTCACGCACCACCGGCCCATCGTCGCCGGGGACCGCCTCATCGCGGAACTGCACGTCGACGGCGTCCGGGCCATGGGCGGCGGCGCCATGATCACCACCCGCTCAGAGATCTTCGCCCTCGGCGACGGCGACGCCCGCGAACACGTCACCACCACCACGTCATCCATCCTGGTCCGCGGAGAGGGACAGTAACCATGAGCCCCACCTTCAACGAACTCAGCGCCGGCCAGGAGATCGGCAGCCGCACCATCGAGGTCACCCGCACCGACCTGGTCAAGTACGCCGGCGCGTCCGGCGACTTCAACCCCATCCACTGGAACGAGGCCTTCGCCACGAGCGTGGAACTGCCCGGCGTCATCGCCCACGGCATGTTCACCATGGGCTCCGCCGTCCAGCTGGTCAGCGACTGGGCGGGTGACCCGGGCGCCGTCGTCGATTTCCAGACCCGCTTCACCAAGCCCGTCCTGGTCGCCGACACCACGGGCACGCAGGAGCCCGGCGCCACCATCGAGGTCAGCGGCACCATCGGCAAGCTCGACGCCGATGCCGGCACCGCGCGTGTGGACCTCACCGTCGTCTCGGCCGGGCAGAAGGTCCTGATGAAGGCCCAGGCGCTCGTCAAGCTGTCTTGAGCGCCCGCCCTTGAGCGCAGGCGCGGGAACCGCGGCCACCTCCCTGCAGGTGAGGCAGTGGCGCAACGCGGTGGTGGTGGCCTATGCAGCCAGCGGCCTCGCCTTCGCCTCCTGGGTTTCCCGGCTTCCGGCCATCCGGGACGCGCTGGACCTCACTCCCGGCAACATCGGGATCCTCCTGCTCTGCATGACGCTGGGATCCTTCGCCTCCGTCTCAGCATCAGGGCTGGTGGTGCTGCGGCTGGGATCCAAGCGGACCATCCGGACCGGAAGCATCATGGTGGGCGCCGGCCTGCTGGCCACCGGTTTTGGCACAACCGTGCTATCCAGCCCGGTGGCCACAGCCGTGGGGCTGGCAGTCATCGGACTGGGTACCGGCAGCTGGAACACCGCGTCGAATGTTGAAGGTGCCGCGGTGGAACGGGCCGTGGGCCGGCACATCATGCCGCGGCTGCACGGCGCGTTCAGCCTGGGGACCGTTGCGGGCGCCGGACTGGGCGCAGGTGCCGCGGCAGTGTCCCTGCCGGTGTTCTGGCACCTCGCTGCGGCAGGTGCGGTGGTCGCGGTGTCGGTGGCGACGGCGGCGGCCCGGTTCCGTGCCGACATCACCCCCGCGGCGGGGGAGCGCGCCTACGTCCCGGACAACTTCGAGGACCCGGTCACCGGTCCCATCCCCGTCATTGCCGCCGGAACCGCACCCGGTGGCGCACCGCTGGACAACAAACGCAAGATAGCGCAGGCGTGGCGGGACCGGCGGACCCTGCTGCTGGGCGTCCTGGTGCTGGGCCTCGCACTGGCCGAGGGCGCGGCGGGGGACTGGGTGGCCCTTGCCCTGGCGGACGGGCACGGCCAGACCGATGCTGCCGGCGCCGCCGGCTACGGACTGTTCGTGACATTCATGACCATCGGACGCTTCGCGGGAACAGTCGTGCTGGACCGCTTTGGCCGCGTGCCGGTCATGCGATGGTGCGCCGCCCTGGCTGTCGTGGGCCTGGGCGTGTTCGTCTTCGCCACCGCGCCCTGGCTGGCCTACGTGGGACTTGCCGCATGGGGGCTGGGCGCCTCCCTCGGCTTCCCGGTGGGCATGTCCGCCGCGGCCGATGACCCGGCCATGGCCGCCGCCCGGGTCTCGGTGGTGTCCACCATCGGCTACGCCGCGTTCCTCTGCGGACCACCGCTGCTGGGCCTGCTGGCCGAACACGTGGGCATCCTGCATTCGCTGCTGGCGGTCATGGTGATGCTTGCGGTGAGCTTCGTCCTGTCGCCGGTGGCCCGGAAGGCTGCCTAGGTTTCCCTAGTATTGTGGACGGGTGACTCCAACCCTGCTTTCCTCCCTGACCACGTCCGCCGTCGGTGGCCCCGCCGGCAAGTTCGTCGAGGCCCGGACCGAGGCTGAAATCATCGACGCCGTCAGGTCGGCGGATGCGGCGGGGGAGCAGGTCCTCATCATCAGCGGAGGCTCCAATCTCCTGGTGTCCGACGACGGGTTCGCCGGAACCGTCGTGAAGATCGCCTCCGAGGGGTTCACCGTCAACGCGGAGGACTCCTGCGGCGGAGTGGCCGTGGTGGTGCAGGCCGGCCACAACTGGGACAAACTGGTGGAGCACGCCGTCCGCCACGCCTGGTCCGGGATCGAGGCCCTGTCCGGCATCCCGGGCTCCACCGGGGCGACGCCGGTACAGAACGTTGGTGCCTACGGCGCCGAGGTCTCCCAGACCATCGCAGCCGTCCGCACCTGGGACCGCGAACAGAACGCCGTGAAGACCTTCACCAACTCTGAGCTGAAGTTCGGCTACCGCGACTCCATCCTCAAACAAACCACGGTGAACGGCTCTCCGCGGTACATCGTGTTGACGGTGGAATTCCAGCTGCCGCTGGGCCGGATGAGCGCGCCTATCCGCTACGCCGAGCTCGCCCGGTCGCTTGGCGTGGAGCCGGGCAAGCGGGCGTACTCCAACGACGTCCGCCGCGAGGTCCTGCGGCTCCGTGCTTCCAAGGGCATGGTGTGGGACGCTGCGGACCGGGACACGTACTCCACGGGTTCGTTCTTCACCAACCCCATCGTGCCCGCCGAGGTGGCGGACGGGCTGCCGGAAACGGCACCCCGCTACCCGGCCGGAAGCGATGGCTTGGTGAAGCTCTCCGCCGCCTGGCTGATTGACCAGGCAGGATTCGGCAAGGGCTTCGGCCTGGAGCCCGACGGCGTGTCGGGTGGCCGGGCCTCCTTGTCCACCAAGCACACGCTCGCCATCACCAACCGCGGCGCAGCCAGCGCCGCGGACATGGTGGCCGTCGCCCGGGAGGTGCGTGCCGGCGTCGAACGCTGCTTCGGCATTTCGCTGCACCCGGAGCCGCTGTTGATTGGCCTGGAACTGTAGGCATTCCCGGCCGTAACCAGGCCTAGGATGGGGCCATGGCTGCACACGCTTCCCTGCGCGACCGCAGGATTGTGGGACGGCTCCGCCTGGCATCCCAGCGGCTCGTGGGCGAGGCCGCGGCGACGGCACCTGACCTGGTCCGCTGGATGACCGCGATGCAGGCGCAGGACCTGCAGGCGGCGCTGTGGGCCGTGGGCGTCCGCGTGCCCGCAGCAGGACTCGCCGACGTGCGGGCCGCCATAGATGCCGGGACTGTGGCCAGGTCCTGGCCCATGCGCGGAACGCTGCATTTGGTGGCACCGGAGGACCTGGGCTGGATGCTGGAACTCACGGCCGAGCGGCTCACCAAAAGCATTGCAGGCCGGCACCGGCAGCTGGAGATCACGTGGGCGGATATCGAAAAAGCCCGGGACATCGCGCTGGAGCACATCTCGGCTGAAGGTCCGGTCAGCCGCGCCGAACTGTTCCGGGTCTTCGACGCCGCCGGCCAGCCGACCCAAGGCCAAAGGGGGATCCATCTGCTCGGCTCGCTGTGCCGGCATGGTTGGCTGGTGCTGGGTCCGCTGTCGGGAAACCAGCAGCTGATCGCCGCCTTCGAGCAATGGATCCCAGAGTCCCGCAGCCTCGGCCGCGAGGAGGGGATCGCGGAGTTCGCGCTCCGCTATTTCCGCAGCCACGGCCCGGCAACGCTCCGCGACTTCGCCTGGTGGACCCAGCTGCCGCTGACCGAGGTGCGGGCTGCTTTTGAAAGCGTCCGGGGCGAGCTGGTGGAACTGGAGATCGAGGGTGCCGGCTACTGGCTCTCACCGGATGTGGCGGCCCTCCTGGACTCCGGACTTCCCGGCGCCCGGTCCGTGCATCTGCTGCCCGGGTTCGATGAGTTCGTCCTCGGCTACACGGACCGGTCGGCCGTCCTGGCGCCGGAGCACTCCGACCTGATCGTTCCCGGCGGTAACGGTGTGTTCAAGAAGACGGTCGTCGCGGCGGGGAAGGTGGTGGGCACCTGGGCGCTGCAGGGCTCGGGGCCGGGCACCGCCGTCGTACCTGAACTCTTTGACGGGACCGCGACGCTGGGCCCTGCAGCGCAGGCAGCCCTCACCAAGGCTGCCCGGCGCTACCTGGCGTTCCTGGCCGCCTGACCAGCTTGCCCGCTTGCATAAGCGGCCCTGCCCCGGATAACCGGTGCTGGGCAGCACCGTTCGTGCGGGGCAGGGCCGCTCGTGAAGCAGCTGTAGGCGTTACAGGTTGCCCGTGGCGATGTTGAGCATGCGGCGCAGCGGCTCGGCGGCGCCCCAGAGGAGCTGGTCGCCGACGGTGAACGCGCTGATGTACTGCGGGCCCATCTCCATCTTGCGGATGCGGCCCACGGGGATGTCCAGGGTGCCGGAAGCCGCGACGGGGGTCAGCTCGGCCATGGAGGCTTCCTTGGTGTTGGGAACCACCTTGGCCCACTGGTTGTCCTCGTCCAGCAGCTTCTCGATCTCGGCGACGGACAGGTCCTCGCGGAGCTTCAGGGTCAGGGCCTGGGAGTGGGAGCGCATGGCACCGATGCGGACGCAGAGACCGTCCATGATCACGCGGTTTTCGTCCGTGGTGCCCAGGATCTTGTTGGTTTCGACTCCGGCCTTCCACTCTTCCTTGGACTGCCCGTTGCCCAGGTCCGCGTCGATCCAGGGGATCAGCGAGCCGGCCAGGGGGACGCCGAACTGGGTGGCGTCGATGTCTGTGCGCTGGTGGGCCAGGACCTTGCGGTCGATGTCCAGGATGGCCGACGCCGGGTCGTCCAGTTCCGTGCTGACCTCGGCGTTGAGCGTGCCGAACTGGCTGAGCAGCTCTCGCATGTGCCGGGCCCCGCCGCCGGAGGCAGCCTGGTAGGTCATGGAGGTTCCCCACTCCACCAGTCCGTTCTTGAACAGGCCGCCAAGGCCCATCAGCATGCAGGAGACGGTGCAGTTGCCGCCGATGAAGTCCTTGGTGCCGTTGACCAGGCCCTTATCAATGACGTCGCGGTTGATGGGGTCCAGCACGATGATCGAGTCGTCGTTCATGCGCAGGGTGGAGGCGGCGTCGATCCAGAGGCCGTCCCAGCCGCGGCTGCGCAGCTCGCCGTGGACCTGCTTGGTGTAGTCGCCGCCCTGGGCGGTGACAATAATGGGCAGCTTGGCCAGCGTGTCGACGTCGAACGCGTTTTCGAGCTTGCCTGCGCCTTCGGCGAAGGAAGGCGCGGCACCTCCCGCGTTGGAAGTGGAGAAGAACACCGGGTTGATGTTGGCGAAGTCGCCCTCGTCCTGCATGCGCTGCATGAGGACGGAACCGACCATGCCGCGCCATCCGACCAGGCCGACGGAAGGGGTAGCTGCTGTAGTCATTCGTACAGTTTAGACTTCGGAACCGGCAGGGCGCAGTCGGTTACGTCACGCCGTGGGCGGCTTGGCAAGGTACGACGGCGGCACGCACCTCGGAACAACCGCTCGCTGCTACCAGTCCAACTGGCGGCCTGTGGGCTCGGGAACGCCCCGTTCCGCCCGCAGGCGTTTTGCCCTTGAAGCCACCTTCGCCATTCGAACGGCGTAAAGGACGCCCGCGACTCCCAGCACGGTCAGGAAAAGGGAGTCCCACATCGGGTCTTGACCCCTGGTCATGGGTCCTGCTACCAGCACGATGGAGACGACGGCAACGGCAGCAAAGACAGCCCCCAGCACCAGGAAACCGAAGGCAGACCTAACCTGAGGATGTGAGCTGGCGTTCACCACCCCGAGTTCGTCCTTCGCATAGCTGTACAGGTCACCGTTCACAGTGCGAAACAGGACTCTCTTTTCGCCGCGCTCCAGCGCCTTTTCGTGTTCGGCGCGGACTTGGTCGTCTGAGTTGGAGCCATTGCCCGTGTTGCTGCCCGGAATGCGGTTCTGCACCTTAGTCCTGTCGGATTGAACGGATGTGATCCAAGACCTGGTCGTCTGTGAGGCCTGTAATTTCCTGGATGGGTGCGGAGGGAGAGTCGATGGCGCCGTACCCAACCGCCCACCCCGGCCCGCTGCGTTTGACGAGAAGCTGCGTCTTCGTATCGTCTTGCAGGAGCCGGACGGTGGCACCTCCCGACGGATGGTCTTCAAGGTGCTTGCGGATTATGTAAAAGTTCGATTCTGCGGGCGTGGCGTCGGGACGCTGGGCCATCGCAAACCAGCTGAGGTACGCACGGGGCTGCAGGAGTATCTGGTATTTGGGCGACTCTACGGACAGCACATTGTCCACGGAGTCAACGGTCAGGAGATTAATCTGGACATGCTTGACTGCCTCGGTCAGAGCGCTCGTTACTGCTGCTACCGGTCCAACGACAGAAAGTTCACCACCGGGTTCCGCTGTCGCTGCGCCACGGGCTATCAGGGAGGAGGCGCCGGCAGCGAGCATGGAGGCGTTGTCCAGTTCTTCCACCAGCCGCAATGCCTTCGCAGATGCCTCTGCTTCAGGGCCTCGACGCAGGCTCAGAAGAAGTGCCAGCTCGGCGAAGCCAAAACCGATGGCGTCCGGGAAACCTTGTCCGGCGGCTGCGCCCCTGGCTGTGCTTGTTTCAGTCACTGACTGTTCTCCTCAGTTCTTAGAAGCCGAAAAAGTCGCCGACTGCGTCGACGCCGTCGCTGATGGCACCGCCAACGGCCTCTGCCCCTTCCACGATCTTATCTTTGGCTGTGTCCACCGCCTCGTGGATAACGGGGACGTTGTCGTACAAGGCGAGTGCGCCACTGGCAACCATGCAGGCCGTACCTACCGGTGGTGGAGCGAACGAGCCGGCCCCCACCGCTACCTTGAACAACGAATACTTGCCGGCGTCGACATCGCCCTCTTTGAAATTGTTGAAGGCATCCAAGGCGTCCAGGCCCACGCCCACAGCGCCCAGGCCCTTGCTGAAGCCATCCAGGTACTTGAACGCCTGGGTGGTGTTTGCCAGATTTAGAACTTCATGGAATTTGCCTTCAAATAAATTGTTGGACAGGTTGAAAAACCTGCTGAACTCGTTGGAGTTTTCGAAGGCTTTCCACGCGGCGGGGTCCAGGAAATCACCGATCCGGGACTTGTGGAGCATGGCACCAATGTCGAACAGGCCCGCACGTATGTTAGGGAAAGCCTTCGTGAGGCCGTAGATGTCCCAGCCGTCGCGGAAGAGGGAGTCGGGATCCGTGAGCCAGTCCGGACCCCACGGGTCGTTGCTGCCCTGTCCCGGAACCGGCGTGCGCGGGCCATTGTTGCTGGCGGGGGTCCCGGTGCCCGGTCCTCCATCGGCTGCCGGGCCGTCCGTGCTGGCCTTCTCCTGCTCGTCGGCGTTCTTGAGCAGCAGCTTCGATTCCTGCTTCAGCCGGGATGCGGTCTGCTGGAGGAGCGTCCGGTGGTTGCCGTTCCAGTCGGACCGGAAGTGCTCGGCATCGCGCCCTTTCCAGGCCGGGCTGTTGTTGATCTGGCTGCTCAGCTGCGTCGATTGTTGCTGCAGCAGGTCCGCTGTCTTGCTGAACTGCTGCGCGAGCGTCCGCAGCTGTGCCACGTCGGCGCCCCAAACGTTTCCTGTCACCAGGCTTCCCCCAATATTCGAACAGCTCCTGACGGCTGCAGGCCCAGCCTAAGGCAGGACCCGGCCGGCCGCGATGGGGTGGCCTCCCCATGCAGCCGGGAGGATCAGCGCCGGTCCGACTGCTCCAGCACCGCTGCCTTGCGTGCGCGCAGGGCGAAGAAAGCACCGAACGCGAAGACCTGCGTCACCACCACCAGCACGATGGCCCCGGCGATCTTGTTGCCGCCCAGGATCATGGTCAGCCCCACGATCGCGGACAGCAGCGCCAGCAGCGGCAGCAGCATGTAGCCCAGGACGAACAGGGTTTCCGGTTTCTTCAGCATGTTCCTAGCCCTCGGTCCGTGACCATTTGGTGAATCGGTAGCGCGTGCCGTTGGCGGCGGTCAGCCAGCCGTCCGGCGGGACGGAGGCGGACGCCTCCCAACTGGTGCCGAGCTCCGGGGCGAACGTGTCGCCGTCGGCCTTCACGTCGATGGTGGTGACCACCGCGACGTTGGCGAGCTCGGTTGACTGGCGGAAGACCTCGCCGCCGCCCAGGATCCATACCGTCTCGCCGCCGTCGACAAACTGCGACTCAAGGAGGGCATCGTCCAGGGAAGGAACCACGACGGCGCCCTCCGCCTCAGGCGTACCGGCCCAGTCCTTCTGCCGGGTGATCACGATGTTCGTGCGCCCGGGCAGGGGGCGGTACTTGTCCGGGAAGGACAGCCAGGTCTTCCGGCCCATGATGACCGGGTGCCCCGTGGTGAGCCGGGTGAAGTGCTTCAGGTCCTCCGGCAGGTGCCAGGGCATGTCCCCGTCCTTGCCGATGACGCCGTCGGAGGTCTGGGCCCACACCAGGCCGACGCCGGTCACTGAAGCGGCGAGCTCCTCCGTGAAGGACTGTGGATCCGTGGAATTTTCGGTGCTCATACGGCGATCGGAGCCTTGATCGTGGGGTGGTGCTGGTAGCCCACCACTTCGAAGTCCTCAACGGTGTAGTCGAAGATCGACGCCGGCTTGCGGTTGATCCTCAGCTGCGGATATTCGTAGGGCTCGCGCTCCAGCTGCTTGAGGACCTGGTCCATGTGGTTTTCGTAGATGTGCACGTCACCGCCGGTCCAGACGAATTCACCCGGTTCGAGCCCCACCTGCTGGGCAAGCATGCAGGTGAGCAGCGCATAGGAGGCGATGTTGAACGGCACGCCCAGGAACATGTCCGCCGAGCGCTGGTAGAGCTGGCAGGAGAGCTTGCCGTTGGCCACGTAGAACTGGAAGAACGCGTGGCACGGTGGCAACGCCATGTCGTTGAGTTCGGACACATTCCAGGCAGAGACGATGTGGCGGCGCGAGTCCGGGTTGGACTTCAGGTTCTCCACCAGCTCGGCGATCTGGTCGATGTGGCCGCCGTCCGGGGTGGGCCAGCTGCGCCACTGCACGCCGTAGACCGGGCCCAGGTCGCCGTCCTCGTCTGCCCATTCGTTCCAGATGGTGACGCCCTGGTCCGTCATCCACTTGATGTTGGTTTCGCCGCGCAGGAACCACAGGAGTTCCACTGCCACGGATTTGAAGTGGACCCGCTTGGTGGTGATCAGCGGGAAGCTCCCGGAGAGGTCGAAGCGGATCTGGCGGCCGAAAACACTGGTGGTTCCGGTGCCCGTGCGGTCCGGTTTATGGGTGCCGTTGGCCAGGACATCGCGCAGGAGGTCTTCATAGGGCGTTGGGATGCTCACGCCCCAAGTCTACTTGGCCTGCACTGGCGAACTGCGAAGCACCTAGTCGTCAAACGGCTTGAATTGCTCCACGGCCACGATCTTGTGCTTGCCTCCGTTGGCCACGTGGCACACCACTGCTTCCCCTGGCGCCAGGTAGGGCTCCTTCGCGGGAAGCAGGCTGGCCAGCCTGGCCGGCATGTGCTCGGCCACCTGCCGGAGCACGGTGGGAAGCGCGGGCCGGTGCGTGCAGACCACCACCGTCCGCTGCTTGTCGAACAGCGCCTCCACCACGCCCGCCGTCTTCTTCGGACTGCGGTGGTGCCGGTGCTCGGTCAGCGCCTCCACCAGCTTCACCTTCGCCCCTGACGCCTTGGCGTAGGGCGCCACCGTTGCCACGCAGCGCAGCCACGGGCTGGTGACCACCCGCGAAGGCTTCCACACCTGCAGCATCCGGCCCACCGCCTGCGCCTGCCGTGTTCCGGTGGCGGCGAGCGGACGCTCCCCTTCGGCCTTGCTCCAGGACGACCGGGGCTTGGCTTTGGCGTGCCGGAGGACGATCAGCGGCCAGGTGTCCAGCTCGCGGCGGACATGGGCTTCGCGCAGGTATTCAAGGGGTACGACGTCGGACGGGTTGGACAGCAGCGAAGCGGCCCTTTCGGGGCTGCACCACATGACGCTGTCCACCTCCTTGCCGTCCGGAACCAAGCGGGCGCCGTTCGCCTTCACCGCCCAGTAGTGCACCACCTTCAGGCCCGACGCCACGTGGTAATGGATCGGCGGCAGGGGGATACCCAGCGGGGCTTCGAGGCCTATCTCTTCGCGCACCTCACGTACGGCGCACTCAGGGACGGTCTCGCCGTCGTCGATCTTCCCCTTCGGCCAGGACCAGTCGTCATACCGGGGCCGGTGGATCAGGAGGACTTCGAGCCGGTCCTTGGTGACCCGCCACGGCAGGGCGCCGGCAGCGACGACCGCTATGGGTTCCCCGGGATGGTCTGTCTGGTCAGCTACGAGTGCGTCGCTCGACAATGCGGGGGTCCTTATCGCCGGCTCAGGCTGCGCTGGCGGGGCCGGGAGGCCAGGAGCCAGGACTGGACATCTTCAAGCGGCTTCCCGTCCTCAGACAGGTGGTGCCGTATCCAGTTCCCTTCGTTGTCCAAGTGCCAGCTCGACGTCTCCGGCGCCATGTAGCGTTGCATGAGGTCAAGGACGTACGCGATGTCGTCGGGGCTGGCCAGCTGGACCAGGGCTTCCACCCTGCGGTCCAGGTTGCGGTGCATCATGTCTGCGGATCCGATATACACCACGGGGTCCCCGCCGTTGGCGAAGGCGAACACGCGCGAGTGCTCCAGGAACCTGCCCAGGATGGAGCGCACGGTGATGTTGTCGCTCAGGCCCGGAACGCCGGGGCGCAGCGAGCAGATTCCGCGCACCACAACGTCGACCTTCACCCCTGCCTGGGAGGCGCGGTACAGGGAGTCGATGATGGCTTCGTCCACCATGGAGTTCACCTTGATCTGCACGCGTCCCGGCACACCGGCGCGGGCATTGCGGATCTCCGTTTCGATCCGGTCGATCAGCCCGGACCGCACGGACCGTGGCGCCACCAGCAGCCGCTTGAACGTGGATTTGGGGGCATAGCCGGAGAGCTGGTTGAACAGCTTGGACAGGTCCTCGCCCACCTGGTCGTTGGCGGTGAGCAGGCCCAGGTCCTCGTAGTAGCGCGCGGTGCGGGGGTGGTAGTTGCCGGTGCCGATGTGGCAGTACCGGCGCAGCCCGTCCACCTCCTGGCGCACCACCAGCGAGAGCTTGCAGTGCGTCTTCAGGCCCACGATGCCGTACACCACGTGCACCCCGGCCTGTTCCAGCTTCCGCGCCCAGGAAATGTTGGCCTGTTCGTCGAACCTGGCCTTGATTTCCACGAGGGCCAAAACCTGCTTGCCGGCCTCGGCGGCGTCGATCAGGGCGTCGACGATGGGGGAGTCGCCGGAAGTCCGGTACAGGGTCTGCTTAATGGCCTGCACTTTCGGGTCCGCGGCGGCCTGCTCCAGGAAAGCCTGCACCGAGGTTGAGAACGAGTCGTACGGGTGGTGCAGCAGGATGTCCCGGCGGCGCATGGCGGCGAAGACATTCGCTGCCTTGGAGGTTTCGGACTCGTTCAGGTACCGCGAGGTGTGCGGCATGTGCTTGGGGTAGTGCAGGTCCGCGCGGTCGATCCCGGCGATCACGGACAGGCCGCGCAGGTCCAGGGGAGCAGGCACCGAGTACACCTCGGATTCCTCAACGCCCAGTTCGCGGATCAGCAGCGACCGGATGTTCGGGTTGATGTCCGTGGTGACCTCAAGCCTGACCGGAGGCCCGAAGCGGCGGCGCAGCAGTTCCTTTTCCAAGGCCTGCAGGAGGTTCTCTGCGTCGTCCTCTTCCACCTCGACATCCTCGTTGCGGGTGACGCGGAAGCTGTGGTGCTCCAGCACCTCCATGCCCGGGAACAGCTTGTCCAGATGGACGGCGATGACATCCTCGAGGGAGATGAACCGGGCCACCCGGCCCGGCACGGCGCCGGCGCGGGGACCGTCGATGGAAATCAGCCGGGGCAGCTGGTCCGGCACCTTGACGCGGGCGAAGAGCTCCTTGTCGCTGACCGGGTTCCGGACCACGACGGCGAGGTTCAGCGACAACCCGGAGATATACGGGAAAGGGTGGGCCGGGTCGACGGCCAGCGGGGTGAGGATGGGGAACACTTTTTCGGCGAACATCACGCTGAGCTGCTGCTGGGCGGCGTCGTCGAGTTCTTCCCACTGCATGAGGTGGATGTGCTCGTAGGCCAGGGCGGGCCGGATCTGGTCGGCATAGACCTGCGCGTGCCGCTCCTGCAGCCGGTGGGCAGCCTCGCTGATCCTCTCCAGCACCTCCACCGGGCTCAGGCCCGCGGGGGACGGCACTGCAAGTCCCGTGGCGATGCGGCGTTTCAAGCCTGCCACCCGGACCATGAAGAACTCATCCAGGTTGGACGCGAAGATCGACAGGAAGTTGACCCGCTCCAGCAGGTGCAGGGTGGGGTCCTCGGCCAGTTCCAGCACCCGTGCGTTGAAGGCCAGCCAGCTCAGTTCCCGGTCCAGGAACCGGTCCGGGCGGATGTCGCCTTCGGGCTGCAGGTTCGGGGCGAACTCCGGGATGTCGATGCGGTCCTGGGTGGCCCGTGACGCCGGTACCTCGGAAGAACCGAATCGGGCGCGCACCGGCACTGCAACATCCTGTGGCGTGGCTGTTCCGGACGGTTCCGGGTTCATGGCTTCTCCTTTACCTGCCGGTGTGCTGCCGGCGCATCCGCCCCGCACGGTTCGATTTCAACCTTACAAGCATTCACAGGCCCCCGGCCCCCGTCTTTGGCCCACAAAGTGTTCCTGCGGGCCGGGCTCTCAGCCCGCAGCCGCCGGGCCGTACATGACATCCATGTCCCAGCGGCTGAAACCAAGCCGGCGGTAGAGCGAAACGGCGGCAGAGTTGTCCGCATCGACGTAGAGCATGACTGCCGACAGGCCGGAATCGCGGAGGTGCCTGATGCCGGCGATGGTCAGCGCCCTGCCCAGCCCCATGCCCTGGGCCTCCGGCGCCACGCCCACAACATAGACCTCGCCGATTGCGGGGTGCTCACCGTGCCGGGGGTGGACTTTGGTCCAGTGGTAGCCCAGCAGCCGGCCGTCCCGGTCCTCGGCCAGGAAGAAGCCGGCGGGGTCGAACCAGTCCTCCGCCATCCGTGCCTCAAGGTCAGCCCGGGTCAGGTTTCCCTGCTCCGGGTGGTGGGCGAACGCGGCCTTGTTGGCTGCCAGCCAGGCCTCCTCGTCCTGGCCCGGCACGAAGGTGCGGATGGAGACCCCGTCCGGGAGGCCGGCGTCGGGCAGGTCCGTGTCCGCCGTGGTCATCCGCATCTTCCACAGCTCGCGCACGGGAGCGTAGCCGTACCGCGCGGCAAGCTCGGCAGCCGCTTCATGGTTGCCGTGGGACCAGGCCTTCAGCCCGTCAAAGCCGCGGGCTTCCTTGAGCGCACCCACCAGGCGGTCCGCGACGCCCTGGTTGCGGTAGGCCGGGTGGACGGCGATCTCCAGGATGCCACTGCCGTCCGGCTCTTCCACCACGACGGCGAACCCGGCCAGGTCTTCGCCGGTGGCCGGATCCGAGTCCTCGTCCGGGGCGTACAGGGCCAGGGTCAGCAGCGTGTGCCCGGCGGAGTTTCCGGCACGCATGGTCACGAGCGTCTGCTCGGAGATGGAGGGGTTGCCGTCTGATTCCTCGGCTGCGGCGAGCAGGTCGCGGCAGTCCTTCAGGAGCTGCGGGTCAACTCCGCCTCGGACAACCTGGACGGGCCACTTCTGCGGGTGCGCTGGAGTCATGAGGCAAGGCTATACGCCGGCGGCGGATCCGGGCTCAGGCCTCGGTAAGCTCATCTTCCTGCTGCCGGACCAGGGTGAGGCGGTAACCCACGTTCCTGACCGTGCTGATCAGGTTTTCGTGGTCAGCGCCAAGCTTGGCGCGCAGGCGCCGGACGTGGACGTCCACGGTGCGGGTGCCGCCGTAATAGTCGTAGCCCCACACCTCGGTGAGCAGCTGCTGGCGGGTGAATACCCTGCCCGGGTGCTGGGCCAGGTATTTAAGGAGTTCAAACTCCTTGAAGGTCAGGTTCAGGGGTGCCCCGTTGACGCGGGCGGTGTAGCTTGCCTCGTCGATAATGACGCCGGCGGCGCGGATCTCGCTGGGAGCGTCCTCCTGTTCGGGCACCGCCCGGGCGACCGAGAGCCGGATGCGGGCCTCCACCTCGGCGGGACCGGCGGAATCGAGGACGATGTCATCCACCGCCCAGGCCGAGGAAACTGCCGCCATGCCGCCTTCGGTCAGGATCAGCACCAGGGGAGCGCTGAGGCCGGTGGCTTTCAGGAGCTGCGTGAGGGAGCGCGCCCCAACCAGGTCCTTGCGGGCGTCCAGCAGGACGATGTCGCAGGGGTCGGTCTCCAGGAGGGCGGTGGGTTCGGCGGGGAGGATATGGACCCGGTGGTTCAGCAGTTCCAAGGCAGGCAGGATGTCCACCGAAGAACCGGTGCTGTTGGTCAGTAACAGGATGTGCGACATTGTTCCTCCAAGGGCCGTCCGCGCATCATTGGGCGACTGAACCGGATTCTCACCGGCCGGTACTGGCTTCTTGCGGGAGGTTCCTGGACCGTCAGCACGCCGCCGGCCAGCCACCTCAGCAGGGAGCTTAGCTGAACCTTGAGTATACCCGGCAGTGCGTTCCGGACCACAGATCCACGCCCGGGAGGAGCCCGTTTTGCGACATATGCGGTTCATATAGGGCAGGATTGGACCAGGGCGGACCAGCCCTGCCATGAGGGGGCCGACCGCCCTTCGGGCCGACGCCAGGATGGGAAATCAGCGCAGTGAGTGCACAGACGAAGCACAGGCCGGGCCCCGCATGACGGCGGATCTGCAGGCCCCAGTGCGTTCGCTCGGCTCCTGGGTGATCGGCGTCGTCGGGATCGCCGGACTCATCGCCATCATCGCCGCCGTCTACGCCTCACCGCAGGTCCTCACCGTGGTGGGCGTTTTGATCGCCGCCGCAGTGGGCCTCGGCTGGCCGCACTTCCTGAGGATTCCGGCGAAGAAGACCCTGGCCGCGGTCATCGCCCTGCCCGGTGCCGGCGCCGCCGTCGCCGCGGCCGCCGCCCCGGCCCCGGGCTACCTCGACTGGACTCCGGCTTTCGTGGCCCTGGGAATGATGGCCGTGTTCGTGGTGCAGTTGATCCGCGGAACGGGCCAGGCCCAGCGCCTGGAATCCACGCTCGGATGCTGCGTGGGCGTACTGCTGTCCTGCCTCGGAGCCGGCTGGATTGCCAGCGCCCGGTTCAACGGTGTCCGCGAGATGCTTCTGGTGGCGGCCATCAGTGCGGCCGTGGCCCTGCTCGCCGGGCTCATCCGGTGGCCGGACAGCATTGTTGCGCCGCTGGGCATTGTCCTTGCCGGACTGGCGGGGCCGCTCGCAGGGCTGGTGCTGTCGGACATTGCCGTGCTGCCGGCCGCCATCTTCGGCGTCGTCGTCGGCGCGGTCCTGGCCAGCTTCCGCAGGCTCGCCACCCTTCGCGGCGCGCCCCTGAATATCCTTGCTGCGTTGAGCATGGGCCTCGCGCCCGTCTCGGCGGTGGGGTCCCTTGCCTACTTCATAGACAAACTACTCATCTACTAACGGTTAGGATGGCATCATGTCCGTACTTGCTTTTGAAATCTTCTTCCTCGTCCTGCTCGGTATTGCGAGCCTGTCCATGGCCTGGTTCGCCGGTTTCGTGGTCTACCGCCTCTTCAAGGGCCAGAAGTAGACAACCCGCTTCCGGAGCACCCGGCAGTATCTCGAGGTAATACCAATGCCCATTGAGATTCCTACAGACCTGACACCCGAACTCGTGCCCCTTTCCTGGCTCATTGGTGAGTGGGAGGGTCGCGGCCGGCTCGGCAGCGGCGACGAGGACTCGGAGCACTTCGAGCAGCATGTCTCCTTCACCCACAACGGGCTGCCTTACCTGCAGTACCGCGCCGAGAGCTGGCTGACCGACGACGAAGGCACGCGCCTGCGGCCGCTCACCGTGGAGACGGGCTTCTGGGCTTTGGAGCGCAAACAGCTGGATGCCGACGGCGGCCCCGGCCTGGTGCCCGCAGACATCGTCCCGGTCTTGAAAAGTGCTGACGAGGTGGAAGCCCTCCGCAACAAGGATGGGGGCTTCGACATCTCCGTATCCATAGCGCACCCGGGTGGGATCAGCGAGCTGTACTACGGCCAGATCAAAGGCCCGCAGATCCAGCTGACCACCGACATGGTCATGCGCGGCAGCCATTCCAAGGACTACAGCGCCGCCACCCGGATATTCGGGCTGGTGGACGGGAACCTTTTGTGGCGCTGGGACGTCGCAACAGGAGGAGAAACCGGGAAGGGACTGGAGGCCCACGCCTCCGCCTTCCTGAAGAAGGTTTCCTGACCCCAAGGGAGCGGCACCGTGGAAGATGCAGGGACAGCCAGGAACTACAGCGACCTCAAGGCCGTGTTCTTCAACGGCACCTTGAAGAAGTCGCCCCAGACATCCAACACGGACGGCCTGATCAGGATCAGCCGCCGCATCATGGAAAAACAGGGCGTCACCACCCGGGTGATCCGCACTGTCGACCACGACATTGCCAGCGGCGTGTACCCGGACATGACGCAGTACGGCTGGGCCACGGACGAGTGGCCGGACCTTTATCCTGCGGTGCAGGAAGCCGACATCGTGGTGGTGGCGGGTCCCATCTGGCTCGGGGACAACTCCTCCCAGACGAAGAAGCTCATCGAACGCCTCTATGCCCATTCCGGTGAAGTGAACGGCAAAGGACAATGGGCGTTCTACCCCAAGGTCGGCGGCTGCCTGATCACCGGCAACGAGGACGGCATCAAGCACTGCTCCATGAACATCCTCTACAGCCTGCAACACATCGGCTTCAGCATCCCGCCGCAGGCCGACGCCGGGTGGATCGGGCCCGTGGGCCCCGGCCCCAGCTACCTGGATGAAGGGTCCGGGGGCCCGGAAAGCGACTTCACCAACCGGAACACCACCTTCATGACCTGGAACCTGCTGCACCTGGCCAGGATCCTCAAGGACGCCGGCGGCTACCCCGCCTACGGAAACCTGCCCCGGGAGTGGTCGGCCGGAACCCGTTTCGATTTCGAAAACCCGGAATACCGCTGACCCCCGTAGACTTCTACTTCATATGACTACCCCCAGCCCTCTCTTGTCGCGTCCCGGCGCCGTCGAGGCCGCAGGCCCGGACGCCGGCGTCGCCGCCCACTACGGTGAGCCGCTGCGCGAGCAGCGCGCACTCGCCGCCGGAACCGCCGTCGTCGATCTCTCCCACCGGGGCGTGGTCACCGTCACCGGGCCCGACCGGCTCAGCTGGCTGAACACCCTGTCTTCGCAGCAGGTCGCCGCGCTGAAGCCGGGCGAGTCCAGCGAATTGCTGCTGCTGAGCGTGCAGGGGCGCATCGACTTTGACGCCCGTGTCGTTGACGACGGCGGGACCACCTGGCTGATCGTCGAGGCCGCCGAGGCTGCACCGCTGGCGGAGTACCTGAACCGGATGAAGTTCATGCTGCGGGTGGACATCGCCGACGTCTCCGCCGACTGGGCAGTGGTGGGCAGCACCCGGGCCGTTCCTGACTGGTCTGGCTACCTTGCCTGGCAGGACCCGTGGCCGCACGTGGGCGCCGGCGGATACTCCTATGCCACGGTCCCCGAGGAGTCCCATCCGGGACTGGAACGGCCGTGGTTCGAATACCTGCTCCCCGCGGACAAGCTGGAGGACGCCGTCGCCGGACGCGCGCTGGCGGGTGTACTCGCAGCCGAGGCCCTGCGCATTGCCGCCTGGCGTCCCCGGATCGGGGCCGAAACCGATGACAAGACCATTCCCCATGAACTGGACCTGCTCCGGACCGCCGTGCACCTGGCCAAGGGCTGCTACAAGGGCCAGGAAACCATCGCCCGGGTGCACAACCTGGGCCACCCGCCGCGGCGCCTGGTCTTCCTCCAGCTGGACGGTTCCCAGCACACGCTGCCGCAGCCGGGCAGCCCTGTGATGGCGGGGGAGCGGAAGGTGGGATCCGTGACGTCGGTGGCCCAGCATTACGAGATGGGACCCGTTGCGTTGGCGGTCATAAAGCGCTCAGTGGCCCCGGATGAAATACTGACGGTCCTGGACGGGGACGAACCGTACACCGCCGCCCAGGAACTCATCGTTGCCCCGGACGCCGGCCAGGTTGTGGGGCGGCAAACCGGATTCCTGAAAGGGCCACGCTGATGACAGAAGAAACCGGTACCGCCGGAGCGGGCGCTGGGGGACAGCACGACGACGACGCCGTCGCCCTGGCCCACACGCTCTTCGAGGCGGCCCGCGAAGGAAACGACGGGATGCTGGGTGCCTACCTCGGCGCCGGGGCTCCCGCCACCCTGACCAATGCCGCCGGCGACTCACTGCTGATGCTGGCCGCCTACCACGGCCATGCCGGCACCGTTGAACTGCTCCTGCGGCACGGCGCCGACGCAAACACCGCCAACGACCGGGGCCAGACCCCGCTCGCCGGGGCGGCATTCAAGGGATACGCGGACGTGGCCCGGGTCCTGCTGGCCGCCGGCGCCGATCCTGATGCCGGTGCGCCCTCGGCCCGTGCCGCCGCGCAGATGTTCGCCCGCGCGGAGATCCTGGACCTGCTGGGCTAGCTGCCAGCCCTTCCCGGGCCCAGCCGCGCACCTCCCAAACCACTGAAGGATGACCAAGTGGAAAACGTAGCAAAGCCCTGGCCTGCCCTGCGGTCCCTGGTGATCGGGTTCTTCATGATCCTGATCGACACCACCATCGTTTCCGTGGCAAACCCCCGCATCATGGAGGGCCTGGACGCCGACATCAACTCCGTGATCTGGGTGACCAGCGCCTATTTGCTGGCCTATGCCGTCCCGCTGCTCATCACCGGGCGGCTGGGCGACAGGTTCGGGCCCAAACGCCTGTACCTCGCCGGGCTGGTGGTCTTCACGCTGGCTTCCCTCTGGTGCGGTCTGTCCGGCAACGTGGCGGTCCTGATCGCGGCACGCGTGCTGCAGGGGCTGGGCGCCGCCATCATGACCCCCCAGACCATGGCCGTGATCACCCGGATCTTCCCGCCCGACCGCCGCGGGCCCGCCATGGCGGTCTGGGGAGCCACCGCCGGCATGGCCACCCTTGTGGGGCCCATCCTGGGCGGCGTCCTGGTTGACGGCCTGGGCTGGGAATGGATCTTCTTCATCAACGTGCCCATCGGCGTCGTGGGCTTCATCCTGGCGCTGCGCAACGTGCCGGCCCTGGCTACCCATCCGCACCGCTTCGACATCCCTGGCGTCCTGCTGAGCGCCGCCGGGCTGTTCCTGCTGGTGTTCGGCATCCAGGAGGGCGAGACCTACAACTGGGGCACCATCACGGGGCCCATTACCGTGTGGGGCCTGATCATCGCCGGCATCGCAGTCCTGGCGGTCTTCGTGGTGTGGCAGCGGTACAACAAGGGTGAGCCGCTCCTGCCCCTGGGGCTGTTCCGGGACCGGAACTTCTCGCTGGCCAACATCGGCATCACCACGGTGGGCTTCACGGTAACCGCCTTCAGCCTGCCGCTGATCTTCTACTACCAGCTGGTCCGCGGCCTCACCCCCACCCAGTCCGCGCTGATGATGGTGCCCATGGCCCTGATCTCCGGCGGGCTGGCACCGGTGGTGGGCAAGCTCGTGGACCGGGTCAACCCGAAGTACATCACCGCCACCGGACTGGTGCTCATGGCCGTGGCCCTGCTCTGGAACTCGGCGCTCATGCGCCCGGACACCCCCATCCTGCTGTTCCTGCTGCCCAGCGCCGTCCTCGGCTTCGCCAACGCCGGCATCTGGGCCCCGCTGAGCACCACGGCCACCAGGAACCTGCCGCCGCGCCAGGCGGGTGCAGGCTCGGGTGTCTACAACACCACCCGCCAGATCGGTGCGGTACTGGGCAGCGCAGCGATTGCGGTGCTGATCCAGTCCCGCCTTGCGGCCGAGCTGCCCGCCGGCGGGCCGGGCGGATCCGCGGGCGAGGGGATGGCGATGGGCGGCACCCTTCCGGAGGTCCTCCAGGGCGGGTTCTCGACGGCGATGGGACAGTCCATCCTGCTGCCCGCCGGGGTGATCCTGGTGGGAGCGGCGGTGGCCCTGTTCTTCGCCAAACCGCAGCCCATCCAGGGCTGGCCTGCCCCCGGCCAGGGCGCGGCGTCAGCGAAGGTGGACGCTGGTCTGGATTCCGCCGGCTGACAGGCCCAGCTTCCGGGCCAGTGCGAGGCAGCCGGTGTTGCTGACGTCGGCGCGCCACTGCAGCGTGAGGCCCGCCGCCAGGGCTTCATGGGCGGCAATCGAGGCTGCCAGGGAGCCCAGGCCGCGCCGCCGCCACTCCGGATCCACCAGGACGCCCATGTTGGCCAGCAGGCCCTCCCACTCCCCGTACGCCCCGCAGGCCAGGGGAACCCGCCGGCCATCCACCTCATGGACGATCGTGTACCGGTTTTCCAGGTCCGACAAGCCCACTTCGTTGACGTCGTCGGGCGGGCAGCGGCCCTCCAGCTCGATCGCCTCCGGGTTGCCGTGCGAAACGGTCAGCTCTTCGGAGGGCTGCTGCAGCGGGAGGTCGTCGGCGAAGAACAGTGCGGCGGCTCCGAGCCCGTGGCCGCCGCGGGACCTGGTCAGGGTCAGCAGCGTGACGTGCTGGGCCATCTGTTCATCGGGAATGTCCGCGGCGGCGTCGATGACCTCCTGCGGGGCCACGAGTGCCGACGTCCCGAAGAGCCGGACGAACTCCACCGTCCGGGCCGTTTCGTCAGCGCGGACAATCCGCTCGCCGGAGACCAGTGCCGGACCGAACACGTCGTCGTCGAAGCCCAGCCGGCGCGCCCATGCCAGCTGGATGATGGCAGCGGAACCGGGATCGAGTGTCATGGTCCCAGCCTAGGGCGGGCGGCCTCCTTAGCCGAACAGCACCGCGGCTTCGTCATACCGCTTTTGCGGAACGGTCTTCAGCTGGCCCAGGGCCTCCTGGAAGGCCACGTGTTCGATGTCCGTCCCCTTCAGCGCCACCATGGTGCCCCAGTAGCCTTCCACCACGGAATCGATGGCGGCCATGCCCAGGCGGGTGGCCAGGACGCGGTCGAACGCTGACGGGACGCCGCCGCGCTGGATGTGGCCGAGGATCGTGGCCCGGGTTTCGATGCCCGTGCGGGCCTCCAGTTCCGGCGCCAGCTGGTCGGCGATGCCGCCCAAGCGCGGACGGCCGAAGGTGTCCAGGCCGCGCTCGGAGTGCGGGCTTTCCATGTGCTCGGGTACGAAGCCTTCGGCGACGACCACCAGGGGCGCACGGCCGCGGTGGTGGGCTTCCTTCACCCATTCGGTGATCTGCTCGATGCTGACCTTCTGCTCGGGGATCAGGATGGCGTGGGCGCCGGCGGCCATGCCGGCGTGCAGCGCGATCCACCCCACGTGCCGGCCCATGACTTCGGCGATCATGCAGCGGTGGTGCGATTCGCCGGTGGTCCGGAGCCGGTCGATTGCTTCGGTGGCGATCTGCACGGCGGTGTCGAAGCCAAAGGTGTAGTCGGTGGCGTCGAGGTCGTTGTCCACGGTCTTGGGAACGCCGACGATCTTCAGCCCGGCGTCGGTGAGGCGCTTGGCGGCGGCGAGGGTTCCCTCACCGCCGATGGCGATGATCGCATCGATGCCCAGCCGGTCCATGTGCGCTTTGATGGCCTCGGGTCCGCCGCCGTTTTCGAACGGGTTGGTGCGGGAGGTGCCCAGGATGGTGCCGCCCTGCTTGGCGATACCGCGGACCATGGTGCGGGGGATGTCGATGATGTCGCCCTCCACCACGCCGCGCCAGCCGTCGAGGAATCCGACGAATTCGTGGCCGTGGATGGCAATGCCCTTGAGTACTGCGCCGCGGATGACGGCGTTCAGTCCGGGGCAGTCGCCACCGCTGGTGAGGATTCCAATTTTCATGTTTGCTCAAATCCTGGAGAGAAGGTTTACAGGCAGAGCGCCACGCTGAGCTCACCTAGAAGTGTAGTGCGGGGTGTGGGGTACGACACAAACCGGTTACATTGCGGTGCCGCGCATCACGACCCGTCAGGTGTTCGGCGGGGGGACAACAAGGCGCGGGACAGGAAAAGGCCCCGCCCCGTGTGAACTGGTCAACGGAGCAGGGCCTGGTGTCCTGGAGGGCAGGCTTTTCAGCTGTTGAGGGACCGGCGGTCCAGGAAGGTCTGCAGCGGGATTTCGTTGCGCTGGTCCGGAAGGACCACCCAGGCCAGGATGTAGAAAACGAAGGCCGGTCCGGGAAGCAGGGCGAAGAGAAGGAAGGCGATGCGGACAAACGCGACGTCGACGTTGAGCTTGGCGGCGATGCCGCCGCAGACTCCGCCAAGCCACCGCTCCGGGCCGCGCTTCAGGCCAAAGCCCCTGACGATACTGAAGAACTTATCCATGGTTCAAGACTTCCCTGTAGTTGGTTCATTGTCACGTTTGCGGGCTGAGAGCAGTCCGCCGGCCACCAGCGCCACACCCGCACCGATCATGAGGCCGATCAGCACGTAGGTGCCGTTGAGCGAGATAACGCCCAGCTGCGCCACGATGATCAGTGCCGCCAGAGCCAGCACAATGAGCCCCCACACGATGGTTCCCACGCGGGCCGGTGCCGGTGCTGCCGGGTCCTGGCCCGCCGTCGGAATGTTGCTGTTGTCCATGTCAGTTACCTTCCTGGATGGTGACGTTGCTGAAGGTTCCGTCGATCTGCACCACCAGGTGGCTGCCTGGCTGGCCGGTGTTGTAGCTGCTTTCGCGGGTGGTGGTGCCGCCGCGCTGGCCGCTTGCTTCATTTAGGTTCCCCATGGTCATGTCCGCTTTGATGTCCACGGGGACGTTCTCCGGGATCACCACCGTCACGTTGCTGGCAGTGATGTCCAAGGGAACCACGACGTCGGAGGTCAGCGGGGTGCCGGGGGAGACGCCCGTGAGGTCGACAGTTCCGCGCCCTGCGGTGATGTCGATGCCGTTTCGGGCCTCCTCGACGCTTGCGGGGCTCCAGTCCACCTCGGTGAACCGCATCCGGCCGTCATCCACCACGTTGGACACACCGCCGGAGACCAGGGCGATCACGGCGAAGAGGCTCAGGACACCGGAGGTCCTGCCGCGCAGTCCGGAGATCAGGATGCCCAAACCCAGGACGGCTGCCGCGCTGGCCCACACGATGGCGTTGCCGGACCTCCCGAGGTCGACGATGTTGGCTGCGTCCAGGGCCTTGAGTCCGCCGCCTACCAGCAGCGCTGTGCCGGCAGCGATGGCGACGGCGGGCGCGCCGGGGCCGGCCGGGCGCGGCTTGTGGGGCTGGGGCGGGACCCACGGTGCCGGGCTGCTGCCGAACGGGGCTCCGGCGCCCGGGCCGCCGGGCCCGCCGGGGGTTGTCCCGCCCGGGCCGCCGGGGCTGCCGAACGCGGCGCCGGCACCCGGACCCACCGCGGAGGAACCCGCGCCGTACCCGCTGCCGCCAAGTGGTGCCGTGCCCGCGCCGCCCGGATAGCTGCTTCCGTAGGAAGGGGCACCTGGGAAGGTTCCTGCCGGCTTTGAGTCCGTGCTCGCGAAGGAGGCTGTGGTGGGCTCCGTTCCTGCGCGTTCGGTTCCCGGACGTTCGGTACGTGCGCTTTCAGCCGGGAACACTCCGCCGGCGGTCGTCGCCGTGCCGTGGCCCGCGGCCGCGTGGGCCGGGCCCTTGTTGCGCTGCGAGAGGTAGTACACCAGGAAGATGGCGCCGGCCACCCAGAAGACGGTCCACAGGAGTCCGCCCAAGCCGTTCCGGTTCCAGCCCCAGAATCCGCCGCCGAGGCCGGTGAGTCCCAGTACCGTGGCGATCAGGGAGCCGGTCATGCCGCTGGACCAGCGGCCGGCCCCGGCCTCCTGGACATGGATCCTGCCGTCCGGTTCAGGGAGGAAGGCCCACGCCAGGCCGTAGAGCAGCACGCCGATGCCGGCCAGGACGGTGAGCACTACGAAAACGCCCCGGATGATGATCGGGTCCACGCCCAGCCGGTGGGCGATGCCGCTGGACACGCCGCCAATCCAGCGGTCATTGCCGCGGTAGATGCCGTGCCCGCGGATCCAGCTGTAGAAGTCGGTCGGGGCGGCTGTGGCAGGAGGAACGGGCCGGTACGGGTAGCCCTGGCCGGGCTGCCCGGCGCTTTGCTGTTCGGCGCTTTGCTGGCCGGGGCCGGGCTGTTCGGGGCTTGGGTACTCAGGGCCGGCGGGACGGCTTTCGGAGGGACCCGTGGAAGGGTCCGGCGAAGGTGCGGCAGAAGACGGCAGCGGCTCCGTGGGCTGCTGGTTGTCCGGGCCGGGCAGGGGGCCGGTGGGCGTTCCGTCGTCGTTGGGGGAGGGGGTCTGCGAGTTCATACTTCGATCCTTCCCGCCCCCTCGTCTTCGCTCTACTGGGGGAAACCCTGAACGGTCCCTGAGCTGCCCCGGATTGGCACCCGTATGCGGTCCGGGGCACCCTGATCCGTGCTTGGATTGATCCATGACAACCCTCCCGGTGCGCCCGCCCCTGGCGCGGAGCAGCGACCGCGTCATCGCCGGCGTATGCTCCGGCCTGGCGCTGCACCTGGGCTGGCCGGTCAGGAATGTCCGCCTGGGCATGGTCCTGGCCGCGCTCGCCGGCGGCGCAGGCCTGCTGTTCTACGCCTGGCTGTGGATCATGGTGCCCACCGCGGATGAGGCCGCGCGGCGCAGTGCCCGCCGCCCGGCGTCGCCCATTGCCCCGGCGGTGAGCCAGGTGGCCGGACCCGGGACAGCGCACGACGCCGGCATGGGGCCGGGTGCCGCGGGGACCGTGACGCCCGGGCCGGGGCAGGCGGGGACGGTCCCGTGGTTCCGGGCCGGGGGCGTCCGGTACGGCAAGGAAATCCTGCTCGGCTGCGGGCTGCTCCTCGTCGCCGGCATCATGATTGCGCAGATGCTTGGCGTGGACGTCTCCCTGGGCACACTGATACCAGCCGCCGCCGTCCTGGGCGGAGCTTCGATCGCCTGGATGCAGCTGGACGAGACGCGGCGGGCCGGGCTGGTGGACAAGACCAAGGCTGACCAGGCCGGCGGGTGGGGCCGCCTGGCAGCAGGCCTGGCGCTGGTGGTGGCCGGGGTCCTGGTGATGGTGTCCGGTTCGGGCTCCTGGGAGCAGACCTGGCTCGCGTTGCTGGCTTCGGTGGCCGTCCTCGGCGGGGTGGTCCTGGTGCTGCTGCCGTGGGCACTGAAATTCTGGCGGGACCTGGAAGCTGAACGCGCCGGCCGGATCCGGGAGACCGAACGGGCCGAGATCGCCGCCCACCTCCACGATTCCGTGCTGCAGACCCTCGCCTTGATCCAGCGCCGGGCCGGCAACGAACACGACGTCGTCCGGCTGGCCCGCGCGCAGGAACGCGAACTCCGCGGCTGGCTCTTCCAGGACCACGGACGCGAAACCGGCCAGCTTTCGGACCGGATCAAGGCGGTGGCCGCCGAGGTGGAGGACCTGCTCGGCAACGCCGTCGAGGTGGTCAGCGTGGGGGACGCCGCCATGACGGAGGCACGCGAGGCCCTCGTCCAGGCCTGCCGGGAGGCCATGCTCAACGCGTCCCGGCACGGCGGCGGAACCGTTTCGGTCTACCTTGAGGCGTCAGACGGGCAGGCCGAGGTCTTCATCAAGGACCGCGGCCCGGGCTTTGAGCTTGCGGACGTCCCGGCGGACAGGCTTGGCGTCCGCGAATCGATTATTGGCAGGATGAACAGGCACGGCGGCTCCGCTGAGATCCTCAGCACGGGCGACGGCACGGAGGTGCGCCTGCGGCTGCCCGCGGCAGCGGCCCAGGGCGCGGAAGGGAAATCATGAGCACGACGCAGGGGACAGGAACCAGCCGGCCGGCCAACCCGGTACGGGTGGTGATCGTGGACGACCACGCAATCTTCCGGTCCGGGCTCAAAGCCGACCTCGACGCCGGCATCCAGGTGGTGGGGGAAGCCGCGACCGTGGAGCAGGCCATCGCCGTGATCGCCCAGCAGCGGCCGGACGTCGTGCTCCTGGACGTGCACCTGCCCGGCGGCCTCGGCGGCGGCGGACGGGAAGTCATCGCCGGTTCCGCCGCACTCCTGCCCACCACCCGCTTCCTGGCCCTGAGCGTCTCGGATGCGGCCGAGGACGTGGTGGCCGTAATCCGTGCCGGTGCCCGCGGCTACGTCACCAAGACGATCTCCGGGGCCGAGATCACCGATGCCGTGTTCCGGGTGGCGGGCGGGGACGCTGTGTTTTCGCCCCGGCTCGCCGGGTTCGTCCTGGACGCCTTCGGCACCGCCCCGGCGGACATCGCCGACGACGAACTGGACAGGCTCTCCGCCCGCGAACTTGAGGTCATGCGGCTGATCGCGCGGGGCTACAGCTACAAGGAAGTGGCCAAGGAACTCTTCATCAGCATCAAGACCGTGGAAACCCACGTGTCCGCGGTGCTGCGCAAGCTCCAGCTCTCCAGCCGGCACGAACTCACCAAGTGGGCCGCCGAGCGCCGCCTCCTCTAAAACCAAAGATGCTCTATCACTTCTGGTTCCTAAAATGCCTCTCTAGGAACCAAAAGTGATAGAGCATCGGGTGCGGGGGGAGTTACTGGGCCTTGCCCAGGAACTCCTGCAGGCGCTGGACGCCGGTGGCCAGGTCGTCGTCGCCCAGCGCGTAGGAGAGGCGCACGAAGCCGGACGGACCGAATGCCTCGCCGGGAACCACTGCCACCTCAACCTCATCCAGGATCAGGGCCGCCAGCTCAGCCGAGGTCTGCGGCGTGGCGGTGCCGGTCGCCGTCGGGAACTCCTTGCCCAGCAGCCCCCGGACGTCCGCGTACACGTAGAAGGCGCCCTTCGGCGTCGGGCATTCCACGCCTTCAATGGCGTTCAGGCCGGCGACGATGGCCTTGCGGCGGCGGTCGAAGGCCACCTTCATCTCGTCGACCGCAGTCAGCGGGCCGGAGACCGCGGCCAGTGCGGCGATCTGCATGATGTTGGAGACGTTGGAGGTGGCGTGCGACTGCAGGTTGGTGGCCGCCTTGATGACGTCGGCGGGGCCGATCATCCAGCCCACGCGCCAGCCGGTCATGGCGTAGGTCTTGGCAACGCCGTTGAGGATGACCACCTTGTCCCCGAGCTCCGGGGCGGCGGTGGCGATGGACGTGAAGGGCACGCCGTCGTAGGTCAGGTGCTCGTAGATTTCGTCGGTGACGACCCACAGGCCCTTGGCGGCAGCCCACTTGCCGATCTCTGCCACCTGCTCCGGCGAGTACACCGCGCCGGTGGGGTTGGAGGGTGAGACGAACAGCAGGATCTTGGTCTTGTCCGTGACGGCGGCCTCCAGCTGCTCAACGGTCACCAGGTAGTCCTGTTCGGGGCCGGCGAAAACCTCCACCGGAACGCCGCCGGCCAGCCGGATCGCCTCCGGGTAGGTGGTCCAGAACGGGGTGGGGACGATGACCTCGTCGCCCGGGTCCACCAAGGTGGCGAAGGTGTTGTAGACGGCCTGCTTGCCGCCGTTTGTCACCAGCACCTGGGAAGGGTCGACGGCGTAACCGGAGTCCCGGAGCGTCTTCTCGGCGATGGCCTTCTTCAGTTCCGGCAGGCCGCCGGCAGGGGAGTAGCGGTGGTACTTGGGCTGCGATGCCGCTTCGATGGCCGCCTGGACAATGTAGTCCGGGGTGGGGAAGTCCGGTTCGCCCGCCCCGAATCCAATCACCGGCCGGCCAGCAGCCTTCAGCGCCTTCGCCTTGGCATCAACGGCAAGGGTTGCGGATTCGGCAATTGCGGAAATGCGCTGGGAAACGCGGGCGGCAGACATGGCAGGTCCGTTCTTCGCTTTGCAGCCCGAAGGCTGGAATGTGGGATTCGACGAGTTCTACTCTATGCTGTTCACCGGACCCTCCGGGGTGACGGTTTTGATTTGTGACTGCCCGGGCAGTACAGCTCAGGCCGCGCCGCAGGAGGTCCGGAACGGGCTGGTTCGACGAACGCGAAGTTCTTGCGTAGACTGGTTCACCGGTGTTGAAACACGGATGATGGCGTGCGCCCCAGCGCAAACTGGTGGCAGGCCGTCCAACGTGGGTTTCACTCCATAGGGTAGTGGCGCAATTGGTAGCGCAGCGGTCTCCAAAACCGCAGGTTGCAGGTTCGAGTCCTGTCTGCCCTGCGCAAGGTGCCCCGGGCGAAAGCCCGGAGGCACGCGCAGCAACCATGGTTCTGATCAGGGCCGGGTAATCCACCATTGCAAGGATGAGCGAGGATCAGGTGACCGAAACAGCTGCCAGCAGCTCCAAGGGCCGCCCAGCTAAGAAGGAAGCCAAGGCAAGCTTCTTCGCCCGCATTGCACTCTTTGTCCGCCAGATCATCGGCGAACTGAAGAAGGTCGTTGCCCCCACCCGCAAGGAACTGGTCAATTACACGCTCGTGGTGCTGGTGTTCGTGGCCATCATGATGGTCATCGTCAGCCTGCTGGACATAGGTTTCGGAACCGCTGTCAGCTGGATCTTCGGCGGTACCGGCTCCACGGACAGCTAAGGCTGCGCGGTCCGCAGGCCGCGTGTTCCGCCCGGGAATCCGGAACGGGGCGCGGTGTGCGGAATTGAGCCATTTAAATAGGCATGTTAGGCAATGAGGAAGCAGGAGACCAAGTGTCTGAGCAGGAGCTCGAGGTAACCGAGACTGGGCTGGAAGAGTCCCAGGACGTCACGGCAGAAGCCGGTGAAGAGTCCGAGGTTGAGTCCTCCGCGCCCGAATCCGACGACGCCGCCTCCGCCGCCGCAGAAGCCGGCGGCGACGAAGAGCCCGCCGATGCCCTCGCAGCAGCCGCGGCCACTGCGGCTGCAGATCCGGCTGAGGAATTCAAGGCCAAGCTGCGCCGCCAGGAAGGTGACTGGTACGTCATCCACTCCTACGCCGGTTACGAAAACCGCGTGAAGGCCAACCTTGAAACCCGCATCCAGACCCTGGACATGGAAGATTACATCTTCGAAATCCAGGTGCCCATGGAAGAAGTCGTGGAGATCAAGAACGCCCAGCGCAAGGTGATCAACCGCGTCCGCATCCCCGGCTACGTCCTGGTCCGTATGGACCTGACCGACGCCTCCTGGGGCGCCGTCCGCCACACCCCCGGTGTCACCGGCTTCGTGGGCAACGCCCACAACCCCGTGCCGCTGCGCCTGGACGAGGTCTTCTCCATGCTCGCCCCTGTCTTCGAGGAAGAGCAGGCCGAGAAGGGCAAGCCGGTCAACAAGCAGAACCAGGCCCCCGTGTCCGTGGACTTCGAGGTCGGCGAGTCCGTCATCGTCAAGGAAGGCCCCTTCGAGACCCTTCCCGCCACGATCTCCGAGATCAAGCCCGAGTCCCAGACCCTCGTGGTGCTGGTCTCCATCTTCGAGCGCGAAACGCCCGTCACCCTCGCGTTCAACCAGGTCAGCAAGATCTGAGAATCCTAGAATTCGTCCCGGTGCTGCCCGCTTAGCGGCACCGGAACGGCCGGCCGCCTTGCCATGGCGGCCAAAAACCTGAGGCACGCTCCTGTGCCCCAGGACGTTATTGAGAGAAGGACCCTACATTGGCTCCCAAGAAGAAGGTCACCGGCCTCATCAAGCTGCAGATCCAGGCAGGTGCCGCCAACCCGGCCCCGCCGATCGGTCCTGCGCTTGGCCAGCACGGTGTCAACATCATGGAATTCTGCAAGGCGTACAACGCTGCGACGGAAGCCCAGCGCGGAAACGTCATCCCCGTGGAAATCACGGTTTACGAGGACCGTTCCTTCACGTTCATCACCAAGACCCCGCCGGCTGCAGAGCTCATCAAGAAGGCTGCAGGCGTTGCCAAGGGTTCAGCCACCCCGCACACCGTCAAGGTTGCCAAGCTGACCCAGGCCCAGGTCAACGAGATCGCCTCCACCAAGATGGAAGACCTCAACGCCACCAGCCTCGAAGGCGCAGCGAAGATCATCGCCGGCACCGCCCGCTCCATGGGCATCACCGTCGAGGGCTAATACCCCTACCGCTGTCCAGCGTCGGGCATTTGACGACGACGGGTGGCACCGCCGGATACACCGGCACCACAAAAATTGAAATGTCGGGCATCCGGGCCGGATAACGAAACCGGATCACCGACGGTGGCAGGGCCCAGCGCGGTCCGCAGACCACAACTGCACAAGGAGAAATAAGCAGCATGGCAAAGCGCAGCAAAGCATATGAGGCAGCAGCCGCCAAGATCGACGCGGAGAAGCACTACGCACCGTTCGAGGCAGTGACGCTGGCCAAGAACACCAACCCGTCCAAGTTCGACGCCACCGTTGAGGTCGCGTTCCGCCTCGGCGTCGACCCCCGCAAGGCCGACCAGATGGTCCGCGGCACCGTCAACCTGCCGCACGGCACCGGTAAGACCGCCCGCGTCCTGGTTTTCGCCACGGGTGACAAGGCTGAGGCCGCAATCGCAGCCGGCGCCGACTTCGTTGGTTCCGACGACCTGATCGAAAAGATCGCCGCCGGCTGGACCGACTTCGACGCCGCCGTTGCCACCCCTGACCTCATGGGTAAGGTTGGCCGCCTCGGTAAGGTCCTGGGTCCGCGTAACCTGATGCCGAACCCGAAGACGGGCACCGTGACCCCCGATGTCACCAAGGCCGTCAACGACATCAAGGGTGGAAAGATCGACTTCCGCGTCGACAAGCACTCCAACCTGCACTTCATCATCGGCAAGGTGTCCTTCGACGCCGTCAAGCTTGCTGAGAACTACGCAGCAGCACTGGAAGAGGTTCTTCGCCTGAAGCCCTCCGCCGCCAAGGGCCGCTACATCCAGAAGGCCACCGTTGCCACCACGTTCGGTCCCGGCATCTCTGTCGACCCCAACGTCACCAAGGTGCTCATCGAGGCCTAGTCCTCACAGCATTCCGCGCCTTCGGGGCGCACAGGAAGGGACCGCCGGCTTGCTGCCGGCGGTCCCTTCCCGCGTTAACCCGGACAATCTCCCTGCCCGCGCTCCCCGACAGCAGCCCACGGCTGGCTAGGCTGGGGCCATGACGAAGCCGAACGCCCTGGTGATCTCCGCCGTCGTCGTCCCTTCATCCGCGACTGAAAGCGGGTCGTTCCGGGACTTCCGTGACTGCCTGGCGATGCGGCAGGCCCACGAGCTGGACACCTGGGGCAACCTGGAGCGTGGCTACACCCTTGCCGAGGAAGTGGAGCACTGGCGCGGCACGGACTACGAGGCACGGCACCTCTTCGTAGGCCGGATTCGCGGGGAAGCGGCGGGGATGTGTTCGGTGACGCTGCCGCTGCGGGAGAACCTGGCCACCGCCGGGATCGGCGTCCTGGTGGCGCCGCCTTTCCGCAGGCGCGGCGTGGGCCGGGAGTTGCTGCGCCACGCGGAGGCCGTGGCGCGCAGGAACAACCGCACGTCCCTGGACGGCTACTTCGAACTCCCGGCCGCGTCCATGGACGGGGGCCGGGCGTTGCTGCCGGCCAAGTCCGGGGCGGGAAGCCTGCCCTCGGATGAACCTTCCACCGCCTTCGCCGTTGCCGCCGGCTATGAGCTGGAACAGGTGGAGACGTCCAGCCGCCTGGCCCTGCCTGTGTCCCCGGACCGGCTGGCCGAGCTGGCCAGTGCAGCGGCCCTCCACGCCCGGGACTACGCACTGGTGGGGTGGGCCGACGCCTGCCCGGCGGACCTGGTGGACAACTATGCCCGGTTGAACGCGCGGATGAGCCTCGACGCGCCCACTGCCGGGATGGACTGGGAAGGCGAAGCCTGGGACGTGGACAGGGTCCGCCGCGGTGAGGACATGCTCGCCCGCAGCGGGGTGCAGACCCTCGTGGCGGCGGCCAGGCACCGGGCCACCGGCGAACTGGTGGCCTACACCGTCCTTCATTGGCGGCCGGAGGTTCCCGGGGCAGTGCTGCAGCAGGACACCCTGGTGACCGGGCCGCATCGGGGACACCGGCTGGGGTTGCTGGTCAAGCTCTGGAACCTCCGAACGGCACAGGCAAGATGGCCGCTGGCGCGCTCGATATTGACATGGAATGCCAGCGAAAACCAGCATATGCTGGCGATAAATACCGCCCTTGGATTCAAGCCCGCAGGCTATGAAGGTGAGTGGCAGAAACGGCTGGGATGATGCCCGAATGGCAATAGACGTGAAGATCGAGCAACTCTGGATCCCCGACTCACTGGACTCGCCTGACGCAGCGGACTTCCTGGCCGCCGTCGAAGTGGGCCGCAAGGTACGGATGCAGACGTGGGGGAGCGACGACCTCGCCTACGGCCCCCTGGAGAAGCTCCTTGAGTTCGAGGATCCCTATGAGCGACAGCTCATCCTCGTGGCGAAGGTCGACGGCGCCATCGTGGGCACCGTGGACATCGCGCTTCCCTTGACCGACCACCTGGACCTCGCCGAGTTCACCCTGGACATCCTGCCCGAGTTCCAGCGCCAGGGCGTCGGGCGGAGGCTGCTCGAGGCCGCCGAACACCTGGCGAGGGGCGAGGGGCGCACCATGATCCTGGTGGACACCAACCATCCCGGGGCGTCACTGCACGAATTCGAACAGGCCCTGCTCGTTCCCGGATCCGGGCAGGGCTTCGTGCCGCTGGAAAGCCGCGAGGTCGAGTTCGCCCGGAAGATGGGCTACACACTGCAGCACATCGAGCAGTTCAGCGCCTGCGCCCTGCCGCTGGACAGCAAGCTCGTGGCCGACCTCCAGGCCGAGGCCGAGGAAGCCAACCACGGCAGGTACCGCCTGCACCACTGGACGGACCGCTGCCCGGACCGCTGGCTGGAAGCGGTGGCCACGCTGGAGAACCAGGCCGGCGCGGGCGTGGACCCGTCCATGGATGTGCCGGTGGAGCAGGACATGGTGTTCGACGGCGGCATCCTGCGTGAAGCGGAGGACGTCGCCATTGCGCAGGGCAGGCGGACAGTGGTCACCGCCGTCGAGCACCTCGCCAGCGGATCCCTGGTGGGGCTGACCACCATCACCGTGTTGGCGCACCGCACCGATGTGGTGTTCCAGGACGACACCCTGGTCCTGCAGGAACACCGCGGCAATAAGCTGGGACTGTTGATCAAGGTGGCCAACATGGAGCGGCTCTCCGAGCAGTTCCCGGACGCCAGGATCATCTACACCTGGAACGCGCCCGAAAACCGGTACCTCCTGACGGTGAACAAGCAGCTCGGCTTCCAGACGGCCGGGGTGACGGGCATCTGGCAGAAGGAGCTTCCAAAGCTGCACACCAGCACCAGTTGAGCCCGATTTGGCGGATGGTGCGCCCTCGCGTAAGCTGGACGTACCAAAGACCGTCGGTTGTTGGAAATCCACTCTCCTGAACATGGCTCAACTCTGCAGTTGTGCGCGGGGGACTCCAGTGGCTTTCCGGACGAAGGACCCTCAACGCAGGGCGGCCGGCGCAGGTGAACGAAGCAAAGCTCCACGGTCAAGCCGTGTTGAGCCAAGCCCCGTGCATCTGCGCGGGGCGTTTTTAGTTTTAGCTCTCTGGAGCGGGGACCGTCGAATACCGGCACTATCCCCGGAAGGAGGGTTATGGCAACGCCTACCAAGGTTTCAGCAGTAGCTGAGATCACTAACGATTTCAAGGAATCGAACGCCGCTGTCCTGACCGAATACCGCGGGCTCACCGTTGCACAGCTCAAGCAGCTGCGTGTTTCTCTCGGCCAGGACACCAAGTTCGCGGTCGTCAAGAACACCCTGACCGCCATTGCAGCCAAGGAAGCCGGCGTCGAAGCATTCGACGGCCAGCTTGCCGGCCCCACTGCAATCGCGTTCATCAAGGGTGACGCAGTTGCCGCTGCCAAGAGCCTGACGGATTTTGCCAAGGCCAACAAGCAGCTGGTCATCAAGACCGGTTACTTCGAGGGCAAGGCACTGGACGCCAGCGAGGTTGCCGCACTGGCTGCCCTCGAGTCCCGCGAGCTGCAGCTCGCCAAGGTTGCAGGCGTCCTCAAGGCACCTGCCGCCGCAGCTGCACGCATCATCGACGCACTGCGCCTCAAGCTTGAAGAAGAGAACGGTGCACCGGCAGCTGCCGAAGCGCCCGCCGCTGAAGAAGCCCCTGCCGCTGAAGCTGACGCTGCCGCCGAAGCTCCCGCTGCCGAAGAGAACTAATTCTCTTTACCCCACCAGACTCCGGTGCCGGTCCGGCTCCACGCCGTTCGGACACCAACAACAGGAAGGACGCCTACCATGGCGAAGCTCAGCAACGAAGAGCTCATTGAAGCTTTCAAGGAACTGACCATCATCGAGCTCTCCGAGTTCGTCAAGCTCTTCGAAGAGACCTTCGAAGTTACCGCCGCTGCTGTTGCAGTTGCCGGCCCCGCCGGTGGCGGAGCTGCTGAAGAGGTTGAAGAGAAGACCGACTTCGACGTCATCCTCGAAGCTGCCGGCGACAAGAAGATCGCAGTCATCAAGGAAGTTCGCGCCATCACCTCCCTCGGCCTCAAGGAAGCCAAGGACCTGGTTGACGGTGCCCCCAAGGCTGTCCTCGAAGGCGCCAACAAGGAAGCTGCCGAGAAGGCCAAGGAGCAGCTCGAGGCTGCAGGCGCCACCGTTACCCTCAAGTAACAACGCCTTTTCCCCAGGAAACCCCGTCCACTCCGGTGGGCGGGGTTTCCTGCGTTTCAGGCGGGGTCCGAAATATCCGCGACGACGGCGTCCAGCGCCTCGGTCAGGGCGTCGGCGTCGACAAACGCACTGTAGCCGTGGGCGCCGGCGCCCATGGAGATCCGGCGTCCGGTGATGGTGGCGTCAGCGTAAACCGGCCACGCGGTGGTGCTCCCCAGCGGGGTAATGGTGCCCCGCTCGTAACCGGTCGCCTCAAGTGCGACATCGGCCGGCGGCAGGGAGAGCCTGTTAACTCCCAGGAGGGCCCGCAGCTTGGGCCAGGAGATCTGCCGGTCCCCGGGCACCAGGGCGAACAGGAACGTCCCGTCCTTGTGCTTGACCACGAGGGATTTGACGATGTCCGCGGGGCTGATGCCCAGGATGCCGGCGGCCTCCTCAAGGCTCTTCGCAGCCGGACGTTCCACCACGTCTACCCGCAGGCCGCGCGCGGCGGCGTCGGCCAGGAAGCGTTCCCGCCCGACGCCGTCCGTCCTGTTTCCGGATACGCCCGCCATCAGTCGCGGTACAGCAGGAGCGCTTCGCCCTGCCCGCCGCCGCCGCAAAGGGACACCGCAGCCTTGCCCGTTCCGCGGCGCTTCAGTTCATGGGCGGCATGGGCCGCGAGCCGGGCACCGGAGGCACCGATGGGGTGGCCCAGGGCGATGGCGCCGCCATGGATGTTGCACTTCTCCAGCGGGTAGTCCAGGTCCTTGAGGGACTGGACCGCCACCGAGCCGAACGCCTCATTGATCTCAATGAAGTCGAGGTCGCCCGTGGCCCAGCCGGCCTTTGCCAGCGCGTCCATGATGGCGTTCGAGGGCTGGGAATGCAGGGAGTTGTCCGGACCCGCCACCTGGCCCGGCTTGCCGACCACTGCCAGGTAGTCCAGCCCGTGCTCCTCCGCGTATCCACGGGAGGCGAGTACCAGGGCGGCGGCGCCGTCGGACAGGGGAGAGGAATTGCCGGCCGTGATGGTGCCGTCGGTGACGAATGCCGCCCGCAGGCCGGCCAGGGACTCCACCGAGGTGTTGGGGCGGACGCCTTCGTCGGTGTCCACCACCACGGCGTCGCCCTTCCGCTGCTTGACGCTGATCGGTGCGATCTCGCCGTCGAACGTTCCGTTCTTCGCCGCCAGGGCAGCCCGCTGGTGCGACTGCGCCGCGACGTTGTCCTGCGAAGTCCGGTCGATGCCCAGCGTCAGGTTCCGCGTCTCGGTGGAGAGCCCCATCGACTGCCCATCAAAGGCATCGGTCAACCCGTCATGGGCGGCAGCGTCGAGCGCCTGGATGGAGCCGTAGGTCCAGCCCTGGCGTGATCCGGGCAGCAGGTGTGGCGCCCGGCTCATCGATTCCTGGCCGCCGGCGACCGCCACCGATACTTCGCCGGCGCGGATCATCCGTGCCGCGTCGATCACTGCGGTCAGCCCCGAGAGGCACACCTTGTTCACCGTCACCGCGGGCACGTTCCAGCCAATGCCGGCCCCGATGGAGCTCTGCCGCGCCGGGTTCTGGCCGGCGCCGGCCTGCAGGACCTGGCCCATGATCACGGTTTCGACGTCGGCGGCGTCGACGCCGCTTGCTGCCAGCGCAGCCTTGATCGCGTGGGCCCCGAGGTCCACCGCCGTCAGGCTCGCCAGTTGCCCGTTGATGCGGCCCTGCGGGGTACGCGCTGCCCCGAGGATGACAACGTCGGTGCTGTCAGGAGAGTTGCCCATGGTTATCTCTTTCGCTCCGGTTCCGGTGTAAGCCACCAAGGCTATCGTGACCCTGGTCACCCATCTATTCAAACGCCCGGGCGGGCGGCGGCATTCCGGCCTGCAGCGACCCGGGGGAGAGGTCCCCATCGTCGGCGGTGTGCACGACGGCGGCCGTTTGCGTAGGGTGGACGGCGGAAGTATTTGCAGGGGGACGCCAAGTCCGCAGTCTTGACGGACGGAGCAAAGATATGAAGAGGGGCATTGCCGCGGCGGCTGTTGCCGCCAGCGCCGCATTGGCGGGTTGTTCCGTGTCCGCCCCGGCCCCGGCGGATTCCTCCCGGGCGGCGGCCCCGTCCGCGGTTGCCGAAAGCAGCAGCCCTGTCACGTCGGGTGCCACCGCGAAGGCAACCGGAACCAGGGAAGCCTGCGAGCTGTTCAACAAGCTGGTGGCGGACTATGCCGCCGTTTCGCCTACGGATGCCAAAGGCTATGAGGACGTTTACCTCAAGGCCCAGGATGCCAAGGACACCGTAACCGGCGACCTCCAGGGCCTGTTTGCCTCCCTCAGCCTTCTTGCCATCGACCACTCCTCGACCGCCGCGTCCGGCGGCAGGCCGGCACAGGAATCCCAGGATGCCGTCAGGGACGCTGTCTTCGCGAACTCCGCAGCATGCACGTCGGAGGGCGTTACCCTGCGGCTGTAGCGGCCACTCCGGAAGCAGTCCGGAAAAACCAGTGCTTGCAATCCGGGCCGATGTGGGGTAGACACATAGGTTGTTTTGCCGTATCGTAGATATTTGCGTCTTCCCTGTTTACCTTCAGCCTTCATATAGCGGTGGGCTTTGCCTGGCAGCTGGCTATTAACGTGCCGTAACAACGTCACAGCATAGCCAGTTCGGGCCCCGGGTCATATAGCGGAACCGGATGGTAGCGCTGCGGAGTCACTTCGCAGGGTGCACAGCGGGGGAGATCTGAAAACGCCTGAAGGTCTGTGGAAGGATCCCTCTTGGTCGCCTCGAGCACCTCTAATAACGAAACCGCTAACACCGCCGACAGCACTGATGGTGCCACTCGCCGGCTCTCATTCGCAAAGATTCACGAACCTCTTGACGTTCCGAATCTGCTTGCCCTGCAGACAGACAGCTTTGACTGGCTGGTCGGCAATGAGCGCTGGCAGGCACGCGTGGCAAAGGCTGTCGAAGAAAACGATCTCAGCGTCGCCACCACGTCCGGCCTGTCGGACATCTTCGAAGAGATCTCCCCGATCGAGGATTTCCAGGGCACCATGTCCCTGAGCTTCTCCGATCCGGAGTTCGCCGACCCCAAGTACACCATGGCCGAGTGCAAGGACCGGGACGCAACGTACTCGGCTCCGCTGTACGTCAAGGCCGAGTTCATGAACAACAACACGGGCGAAATCAAGCAGCAGACCGTGTTCATGGGCGACTTCCCGCTGATGACTGAGAAGGGCACCTTCGTGGTCAACGGCACCGAGCGTGTCGTCGTCTCCCAGCTGGTCCGTTCCCCGGGCGCCTACTTCGAGCGTGCCGCTGACAAGACCAGCGACAAGGACATCTTCACCGCCAAGATCATCCCGTCCCGCGGCGCCTGGTTCGAGCTCGAGATCGACAAGCGCGACCAGGTCGGCGTGCGCCTTGACCGCAAGCGCAAGCAGTCGGTCACCGTCCTGCTGAAGGCCCTGGGTTGGACCGAAGGCCAGATCCTCGAAGAGTTCGGCCAGTACGACTCCATGCGGGCAACCCTGGAGAAGGACGCCACCGAGACCCGCGAAGACGCGTTGCTGGACATCTACCGGAAGCTGCGTCCGGGCGAGCCGCCCACCGTCGAGGCTGCCCAGTCCCTGCTGGACAACCTGTACTTCAACTCCAAGCGCTACGATCTGGCCAAGGTTGGCCGCTACAAGATCAACCGCAAGCTGGGCATCGACCGCTCCCTTGGCGACAAGGAAGCCTCTGTCCTGCACGTTGAAGACATTGTTGCCATGATCAAGTTCCTCGTCGCGCTGCACGCCGGCGAGAAGACCATCAAGGGCACCCGCGATGGCCAGGAAGTGGACCTGCGCGTCGAAATCGACGACATCGACCACTTCGGCAACCGCCGTATCCGCGCCGTCGGCGAGCTCATCGAGAACCAGGTCCGCACCGGCCTGTCCCGCATGGAGCGCGTTGTCCGCGAGCGGATGACCACCCAGGACGTCGAGGCCATCACGCCGCAGACCCTGATCAACATCCGCCCCGTGGTTGCAGCCATCAAGGAGTTCTTCGGAACGTCCCAGCTGTCGCAGTTCATGGACCAGAACAACCCGCTCTCGGGCCTGACCCACAAGCGCCGCCTGTCGGCCCTGGGCCCCGGCGGTCTGTCCCGTGACCGCGCCGGCATGGAAGTCCGTGACGTGCACCCGTCCCACTACGGACGTATGTGCCCCATCGAAACCCCTGAAGGCCCCAACATTGGTCTGATCGGTTCGCTGGCATCCTACGGACGCATCAACCCGTTCGGCTTCATCGAGACCCCGTACCGCCTGGTCAAGGACGGCGTTGTTTCCGACGACGTCCAGTACCTGACGGCCGACGACGAGGCCGAGGTGCTGATCGCCCAGGCCAACGCGCCGCTGGACGAGAACAACAAGTTCGCCGAGGACACCGTCCTGGTCCGTGCCCGTGGTGGTGGAGGCGAGCCTGTCCTGGTTCCGGCCGAGGACGTCGAGTTCATGGACGTTTCCCCGCGCCAGATGGTGTCCGTGGCAACCGCCCTGATCCCGTTCCTCGAGCACGACGACGCCAACCGCGCACTCATGGGTGCCAACATGCAGCGCCAGGCTGTGCCGCTGGTCCGTTCCGAGGCTCCGTTCGTGGGCACCGGCATGGAGCGCGCCGCCGCCGTCGACGCCGGTGACGTTGTCATCGCCAAGAAGGCCGGTGTGGTCACCGAGGTTTCCGCCGAACTCGTCATCATGCTCAACGACGACGGCACCGAGACCAACTACCGCATCAACAAGTTCGCCCGCTCCAACCAAGGCAACTGCTACAACCACCGTGTGCTCGTCAACGAGGGCCAGCGCCTGGAAGTCGGCGGCATCATCGCCGACGGCCCGGCAACGGACCAGGGTGAACTCGCACTGGGCAAGAACCTGCTCGTGGCATTCATGTCATGGGAAGGCCACAACTTCGAGGACGCCATCATCCTCTCGCAGCGCATCGTTGCCGAGGACGTCCTTTCCTCCATCCACATCGAGGAGCACGAGATCGATGCCCGCGACACCAAGCTTGGTGCCGAGGAAATCACCCGTGACATCCCCAACGTGTCCGAGGAAGTCCTCGCAGGACTGGACGAGCGCGGCATCATCCACATCGGTGCCGAGGTTGAAGCAGGGGACATCCTGGTCGGAAAGGTCACCCCGAAGGGTGAAACCGAACTGACCCCGGAAGAGCGCCTGCTGCGCGCCATCTTCGGCGAGAAGTCCCGCGAAGTGCGTGACACGTCCCTGAAGGTTCCCCACGGCGAGTCCGGCACGGTCATCGGCGTGCGCGTCTTCGACCGCGACAACGACGACGAGCTGCCCCCGGGCGTCAACCAGCTGGTCCGCGTCTACGTGGCCGCCAAGCGCAAGATCACCGACGGCGACAAGCTCGCCGGCCGCCACGGCAACAAGGGTGTTATCTCCAAGATCCTGCCCGTCGAGGACATGCCCTTCCTTGCCGACGGCACCCCCGTCGACATCGTCCTGAACCCGCTGGGTGTTCCGGGCCGTATGAACGTGGGCCAGGTGCTCGAAACGCACCTCGGCTGGGTTGCCAAGACCGGTTGGAAGATCGAGGGCGAGCCCGAGTGGGTCAAGCAGCTGCCGAACCTGCCGCGCGAGAGTGGTCCCACCACTGTTGCCACGCCGGTGTTCGACGGTGCCCGCGAAGAGGAAATCACGGGCCTGCTGGACTCCACCAACGTGACCCGCGACGGTGACCGCCTGATCAACTCCTCCGGCAAGACCCGCCTGTTTGACGGCCGCTCCGGCGAGCCGTTCCCGGATCCGATCTCGGTCGGCTACATGTACATCCTGAAGCTCCACCACCTGGTGGACGACAAGATCCACGCACGCTCCACCGGTCCCTACTCCATGATCACGCAGCAGCCGCTGGGTGGTAAGGCGCAGTTCGGTGGTCAGCGCTTCGGTGAAATGGAAGTGTGGGCGCTCGAAGCCTACGGCGCCGCCTACACGCTCCAGGAACTCCTCACGATCAAGTCTGACGACATCCACGGTCGCGTGAAGGTCTACGAAGCCATCGTCAAGGGCGAGAACATCCCCGAGCCGGGCGTTCCCGAATCCTTCAAGGTCTTGATCAAGGAAATGCAGTCGCTGTGCCTGAACGTGGAAGTGCTTTCCACGGACGGAACCACAATTGAAATGCGTGACTCTGATGACGCAGTCTTCACGGCTGCGGAGGAACTGGGCATCGATCTGTCTCGTGCAGAGCCCAGCTCCGTAGAAGAGGTCTAAGGAGTCCGACGACGGCGGGCCGCGCCCGCCGTCGTCCTCCTTCCTCATCCCGCACCCAAGACTTCAGAATTTAGAGAACAAGAGAGAACAGGGACCATATGTCCAGCGAATCCTCCTTCGGCCTCATGCAGATCGGCCTCGCCACCGCGGAAGACATCCGCGGCTGGTCGTACGGCGAGGTTAAGAAGCCGGAAACCATCAACTACCGCACGCTCAAGCCCGAGAAGGACGGCCTCTTCTGCGAGAAGATCTTCGGCCCGTCCCGGGACTGGGAATGCTACTGCGGCAAGTACAAGCGCGTGCGCTTCAAGGGCATCATCTGTGAGCGCTGTGGCGTCGAAGTCACCCGCGCCAAGGTCCGCCGTGAGCGCATGGGCCACATCGAGCTCGCCGCTCCCGTCACGCACATCTGGTACTTCAAGGGTGTTCCGTCCCGCCTGGGCTACCTCCTTGACCTGGCACCGAAGGACCTCGAAAAGGTCATCTACTTCGCCGCCTACATGATCACCAGCGTCGACGAGGCTGCCCGCCACGAGGAACTGCCCAACCTGCAGGTTGAGCACGACATCGAGAAGAAGCAGCTGATCGACAACCGCGACGCCGACATCGCCGCGATCGCCCGCGACCTCGAAGGCGAAATCGCCCGCCTCGAGGGCGAAGGCGCCAAGGCTGCCGACAAGAAGAAGGCCCGCGACTCCGCCGACCGCCAGATGGCCAACGTGCGCAAGCGTGCCGACGCCGACATCGAGCGCCTCGAGCAGGTCTGGGACCGCTTCAAGAACCTGAAGGTCGCCGACCTCGAAGGCGACGAAGGCCTGTACCGCGAACTGCGCGACCGCTACGGCATGTACTTCGAAGGCTCCATGGGTGCCGAGGCCATCAAGAAGCGCCTTGAGAACTTCGACATGCAGGCCGAGTCCGAGGCCCTGCGCGACGTCATCGCCAACGGCAAGGGCCAGCGCAAGACCCGTGCCCTCAAGCGCCTGAAGGTGGTCAACGCGTTCCTGACCACCAACAACAGCCCGCTTGGCATGGTCCTCGACGCCGTCCCGGTGATCCCGCCGGAACTGCGCCCCATGGTCCAGCTGGACGGTGGCCGCTTCGCGACCTCCGACCTCAACGACCTGTACCGCCGCGTGATCAACCGCAACAACCGCCTCAAGCGCCTGCTTGACCTGGGTGCTCCGGAGATCATCGTCAACAACGAGAAGCGCATGCTGCAGGAAGCTGTTGACAGCCTCTTCGACAACGGCCGCCGCGGCCGCCCCGTCACCGGTCCGGGCAACCGTCCGCTGAAGTCCCTGAGCGACATGCTCAAGGGCAAGCAGGGCCGTTTCCGCCAGAACCTCCTCGGCAAGCGCGTCGACTACTCCGGCCGTTCGGTCATCGTCGTCGGCCCGCAGCTGAAGCTGCACCAGTGCGGCCTGCCCAAGCAGATGGCCCTGGAGCTCTTCAAGCCGTTCGTGATGAAGCGCCTGGTTGACCTCAACCACGCCCAGAACATCAAGTCGGCCAAGCGGATGGTGGAGCGCTACCGCCCGCAGGTGTGGGACGTGCTCGAAGAGATCATCACCGAACACCCGGTGCTGCTCAACCGTGCACCCACCCTGCACCGCCTGGGCATCCAGGCGTTCGAGCCGCAGCTTGTTGAAGGCAAGGCAATCCAGCTGCACCCGCTGGTTTGTGGCGCGTTCAACGCCGACTTCGACGGCGACCAGATGGCAGTCCACCTGCCGCTGAGCCCCGAGGCCCAGGCTGAGGCCCGCATCCTGATGCTGTCCTCGAACAACATCCTGAAGCCCTCTGACGGACGCCCGGTCACCCTGCCGTCGCAGGATATGATCATCGGCCTTTACCACCTGACCACCAAGCGCAAGGGTTCAGCCGGTGAAGGCCGCATCTTCGGTTCGGTCTCGGAAGCCATCATGGCGTTCGATGCCCGCGAGCTGCACCTGAACTCGCAGGTCAAGATCCGCCTCGAAGGCTTCGTTCCGTACGCCGGCTGGGAAGCACCCGAAGGCTGGGAGCCGGGCCAGCCCGCGCTCGTCCAGACCTCCCTGGGCCAGGTCCTCTTCAACGAGACCCTGCCCGAGGACTACCCGTGGGTTGAGGCCGTAGCCGACAAGGGCGAACTGTCCCGCATCGTCAACGACCTCGCCGAGCGCTACCCGAAGGTTGTCACCGCTGCCACGCTGGACAACCTGAAGGATGCCGGTTTCTACTGGGCCACCCGTTCGGGCGTCACCGTCGCCATCTCCGACATCGAAGTTCCGGCCGCCAAGCCGGAAATCCTTGCCGGGTACGAAGAGCGCGCCGCCAAGATCCAGGGCCAGTACGACAAGGGCCTGATCGACGACGACGAGCGCCGCCAGGAACTGATCGAGATCTGGAACAAGGCCACCAACGACATCGCCTCGGTGATGCGCGAGAGCCTGTCCCCGATGAACACGATCAACCGCATGGTGTCCTCCGGTGCACGTGGTAACTGGATGCAGGTCCGCCAGATCGCGGGTATCCGTGGCCTGGTGGCCAACCCGAAGGGTGAGATCATCCCGCGCCCCATCAAGTCCTCCTACCGCGAGGGCCTGTCGGTGCTGGAATACTTCATCGCCACGCACGGTGCCCGTAAGGGGCTGGCCGACACCGCCCTGCGTACCGCCAACTCGGGTTACCTGACCCGTCGCCTGGTGGACGTCTCGCAGGACGTCATCGTCCGTGAAGAGGACTGCGGCACCGAACGCGGCCTGGTCACGCCGATCGCCGTCGCCGACTCCAACGGTGAGCTTGTCCTGGACGAGAACGTCGAGAACAGCGCGTACGCACGTACGCTGGCTGTCGACGTCGTGGACTCCGAAGGCAACGTCCTCGCGGCAGCCGGCACCGACTGCGGCGACGTCGTTATCGACGAGCTCTTCAAGGCAGGCATCACCGAGGTCAAGGTCCGCTCCGTACTCACCTGTGAGTCCAGCGTCGGCACCTGCGCCCTGTGCTACGGCCGTTCGCTGGCCACCGGCAAGACCGTGGACATCGGCGAGGCCGTGGGCATCATCGCCGCACAGTCCATCGGTGAGCCCGGTACCCAGCTGACCATGCGTACGTTCCACACCGGTGGTGCTGTCTCCGCCGGCGGCGGCGACGACATCACCCAGGGTCTGCCCCGTATCCAGGAGCTCTTCGAAGCCCGTACTCCGAAGGGTGTTGCCCCGATTGCTGAAGCAGCCGGCCGCATCACCATCGAAGAGTCCGAGCGCCAGATGCGCCTGGTCATCACCCCGGATGACGGATCGGAAGAGATCGCTTACCCGGTCCTGCGCCGTTCCCGCCTGCTGATCGAAGACGGCGACCACGTCACCGTCGGCCAGAAGCTCATCAACGGCCCGGTCGATCCCAAGCAGGTCCTGCGCATCATGGGTCCGCGTGCGGCACAGAAGTTCCTGGTGGACGAGGTCCAGGGCGTGTACCGCAGCCAGGGCATCGGTATCCACGACAAGCACGTCGAGGTTATCGTCCGCCAGATGCTGCGCCGCGTCACGGTCATCGAGTCCGGCGAATCGGACCTGCTGCCCGGCGAGCTCGCCGAGCGCAGCCGCTTCGAGGATGCCAACCGCCGCGTTGTGTCCGAGGGCAAGACTCCGGCTTCCGGACGTCCTGAACTCATGGGCATCACCAAGGCGTCGCTGGCCACCGAGTCCTGGCTGTCCGCAGCATCCTTCCAGGAGACCACCCGCGTCCTGACGCAGGCGGCCATGGAAGGCAAGAGCGATCCGCTGCTGGGCCTGAAGGAAAACGTCATCATCGGTAAGCTGATCCCGGCCGGCACGGGCCTGCCGCGCTACACCGAGGTCACCGTGGAGCCCACTGAAGAAGCAAAGGCCAACCTGTTCACCGGCCCCAGCGCGTTCAGTGACTTCTCGTACGACACCCTGGGCGGCGACGGAGCACCTGAGTTCCACGCCATCCCGCTGGATGACTACGACCTGGGCAACGACTTCCGGTAACCACTGACGGTTGACGCCTGACGAGGGATGGTCCCGCACCGCAAGGTGGGGGTCCATCCCTTCGTTTAACCCGCCGATTAAGGCATGGAGCCTGTCCATGCTAGACTGGTTACCAATTGTTATTGTGGCAGTGGATGAGTGCGCCGGTATCAGCTGAAAGGCTGGACCAGAGCGACGTTTCCGGTTTGCAGGGTTCTTGTGCAACGTATGCCACATTTTTGCATGCCTAGGGAACTGCGGGAAATTACGTCCCGCCCCGGTGTGCGATCCGACTATTAAAGGCTTCGCCTTCGCCGCCCTGGAGAGCTTCTTCAAGGCCCGGGCGGCGGGGCAACGCAACAGGAGAGTGGCCGGAAACAGCCACTCCGGATAAAACGGAGAACACGAGAGTGCCTACGATTAACCAGCTGGTCCGCAAGGGCCGCACGCCTAAGGTCTCAAAGACCAAGGCTCCCGCGCTTAAGGGCAGCCCCATGCGCCGCGGTGTCTGCACCCGCGTCTACACCACCACCCCGAAGAAGCCGAACTCGGCTCTGCGTAAGGTGGCACGTGTGCGCCTCAACGGCGGCGTGGAAGTTACCGCCTACATCCCCGGTGTTGGCCACAACCTGCAGGAGCACTCCATTGTGCTCGTTCGCGGTGGTCGTGTGAAGGACCTCCCGGGTGTCCGCTACAAGATCGTCCGTGGCGCCCTTGATACCCAGGGTGTGAAGAACCGTAAGCAGGCCCGCAGCCGCTACGGCGCAAAGATGGAGAAGAAGTAATATGCCTCGCAAGGGTCCGGCCCCCAAGCGGCCGCTCGTTTCGGATCCGGTTTACGGTTCCCCGCTGGTAACCCAGCTCATCAACAAGGTGCTCGTTGACGGCAAGAAGTCCACGGCCGAGCGCATCGTCTACGGTGCACTCGAAGGCGCACGCGCCAAGTCCGGCGGCGACCCCGTTGCAGCCCTGAAGAAGGCCATGGACAACGTCAAGCCTTCGCTTGAGGTCCGCAGCCGCCGCGTCGGTGGCGCCACCTACCAGGTTCCGGTTGAGGTCAAGCCGGGCCGCTCCACCGCCCTCGCCCTGCGGTGGCTGGTTGGCTACTCCAAGGCCCGCCGCGAAAAGACGATGACCGAGCGTCTCCAGAACGAAATCCTGGATGCGTCCAACGGTCTCGGTGCCGCTGTGAAGCGTCGCGAAGACACCCACAAGATGGCCGAGTCCAACAAGGCCTTCGCACACTACCGCTGGTAATACTCCCCGGACGCCGCCGGCTCAACCGAGCCGGCGGCGAACGCGTAGTCCATCCCAAAAGGAGACCCCGTGGCACAGGACGTGCTTACCGACCTTAGTAAGGTCCGCAACATCGGCATCATGGCCCATATTGATGCCGGCAAGACCACCACAACCGAGCGCATCCTGTTCTACACGGGTGTGAACCACAAGATCGGCGAAACGCACGACGGCGCTTCGACCACCGACTGGATGGAACAGGAAAAGGAACGCGGCATCACCATCACGTCTGCCGCCGTGACCTGCTTCTGGGAAAACAACCAGATCAACATCATCGACACCCCCGGCCACGTGGACTTCACGGTTGAGGTTGAGCGCTCCCTGCGCGTCCTCGACGGTGCAGTTGCCGTGTTCGACGGCAAGGAAGGTGTTGAGCCGCAGTCCGAGACTGTGTGGCGCCAGGCTGACAAGTACAACGTTCCGCGTATCTGCTTCGTCAACAAGATGGACAAGCTCGGTGCTGACTTCTACTTCACCGTAGACACCATCATCAGCCGCCTCGGTGCCAAGCCGCTGGTCATGCAGCTGCCGATCGGTGCCGAGAACGACTTCGTCGGCGTCGTCGACCTGCTCTACATGCGCGCCCTGGTTTGGCCGGGCGACGCCAAGGGCGACGTGACCATGGGTGCCAAGTACGAAATCCAGGAGATCCCCGCGGACCTCAAGGAGAAGGCCGAAGAATACCGCGCCAACCTCGTTGAGACGGTTGCCGAGGCCTCCGAGGAACTCATGGAGAAGTACCTCGAAGGTGAAGAGCTCACCATCGACGAGCTCAAGGCCGGCATCCGCAAGATGACCATCAACTCCGAGCTGTACCCCGTGTTCTGTGGCTCCGCCTTCAAGAACCGCGGCGTCCAGCCGATGCTTGACGCAGTTGTTGATTACCTGCCGAACCCGCTCGACGTTCCTCCGATGATCGGTCACGATCCGAAGGACGAAGAGAAGGAACTGACCCGCAAGCCTTCAGCCGACGAGCCGTTCTCCGCTCTGGCGTTCAAGATTGCGGCGCACCCCTTCTTCGGCCAGCTCACCTTCATCCGCGTGTACTCCGGTCACGTGGAATCCGGCGCCCAGGTGGTCAACTCCACCAAGGGCAAGAAGGAGCGCATCGGCAAGCTGTTCCAGATGCACGCCAACAAGGAAATGCCGGTCGAGGCAGCCACCGCTGGCCACATCTACGCAGCCATCGGCCTGAAGGACACCACCACCGGTGACACCCTGTGCGATGCCAACAACCAGATCGTCCTGGAGTCCATGAGCTTCCCCGAGCCCGTGATCTCCGTGGCCATCGAGCCGAACACCAAGGGTGACCAGGAGAAGCTCTCCACCGCCATCCAGAAGCTCTCCGCTGAGGACCCCACTTTCCAGGTGTCCCTCAACGAAGACACCGGCCAGACCATCATCGCCGGCATGGGCGAGCTCCACCTGGACATCCTGGTGGACCGCATGCGCCGCGAATTCAAGGTTGAGGCCAACGTTGGCAAGCCGCAGGTTGCTTACCGCGAAACCATCAAGCGCGCAGTCGAGAAGCACGACTACACGCACAAGAAGCAGACCGGTGGTTCGGGCCAGTTCGCAAAGGTCCAGATTGCCATCGAGCCGCTGGACACCGCCGAGGGCGAGCTGTACGAGTTCGAGAACAAGGTCACCGGTGGCCGCGTTCCGCGCGAATACATCCCGTCTGTTGACGCTGGTATCCAGGACGCACTGAACGACGGCGTCCTGGCTGGCTACCCTGTTGTCGGCATCAAGGCAACGCTGCTTGACGGCGCCTACCACGATGTTGACTCCTCGGAAATGGCGTTCAAGATCGCCGGCCGCATGGCTTTCAAGGAAGCTGCGCGCAAGGCGAACCCTGTTCTGCTTGAACCGCTGATGGATGTCGAGGTGCGTACCCCTGAGGAATACATGGGTGACGTTATCGGCGACCTCAACTCCCGCCGTGGCCAGATGCAGTCCATGGAAGATGCAGCCGGCGTCAAGGTTGTCCGTGCCCACGTGCCGCTGTCCGGCATGTTCGGCTACATCGGCGACCTGCGCTCCAAGACCCAGGGCCGCGCGGTGTACTCCATGACCTTCAACAGCTACGCCGAGGTCCCGAAGGCAGTTGCCGACGAGATCATCCAGAAGTCCCGCGGCGAGTAGTCCTTTCCGGACTTTCAAAGCGAACACCTCGGGTGTGCAGGCCTCCACGGGCCAACGCACCCGGTGCAGGCGGCCGGGCCGGTCGGAGTCATCCGGCAAGCCGGTTCCGGCCCCTGCACGAACAGGCTCAGCGGATTAGTATTAGTTCCTGAATCTGCAATTTCACCAATCCAAAGCCCCCAAGTAGACTTGCCTGAGTTCTACCGCGACAAGCGCGGCTGGAGGGCAAGTTATTTGAAAACGTTCTAGGAGGAACCTGTGGCAAAGGCAAAGTTCGAGCGGACTAAGCCGCACGTCAACATCGGCACCATTGGTCACGTTGACCACGGTAAGACGACGCTGACGGCCGCCATTTCCAAGGTGCTGTACGACAAGTACCCGGATCTCAACGAGAAGCGTGACTTCGCGTCGATCGACTCTGCACCCGAAGAGCGTCAGCGCGGTATTACCATCAACATCTCCCACGTGGAGTACCAGACCGAGAAGCGTCACTACGCACACGTTGACGCCCCCGGCCACGCTGACTACATCAAGAACATGATCACCGGTGCTGCCCAGATGGACGGCGCAATCCTCGTGGTTGCCGCTACCGACGGCCCGATGGCTCAGACCCGCGAGCACGTTCTGCTCGCCCGCCAGGTTGGTGTTCCCTACCTGCTGGTCGCGCTGAACAAGGCTGACATGGTTGAGGACGAAGAACTCCTCGACCTCGTCGAAATGGAAGTTCGTGAGCTCCTGAGCTCGCAGGGCTTCGATGGCGACAACGCTCCGGTCGTTCGCGTTTCCGGCCTGAAGGCCCTGGAAGGCGACCCCGAGTGGGTCAAGTCCGTTGAGGACCTGATGGCTGCGGTCGACGAGTCCGTTCCGGACCCCGTACGTGACCGCGACAAGCCGTTCCTGATGCCGATCGAGGACGTCTTCACCATCACCGGCCGTGGCACCGTTGTGACGGGCCGCGCCGAGCGTGGAACCCTCGCCATCAACTCTGAGGTCGAGATCGTCGGTATCCGCCCGGTCCAGAAGACCACGGTTACCGGTATCGAGATGTTCCACAAGCAGCTCGACGAAGCATGGGCCGGCGAGAACTGTGGCCTGCTGCTCCGTGGTCTGAAGCGCGACGATGTCGAGCGTGGCCAGGTTGTCGTCAAGCCGGGTTCCATCACCCCGCACACCGACTTCGAGGCCAACGTCTACATCCTCTCCAAGGACGAAGGCGGACGTCACAACCCGTTCTACTCCAACTACCGCCCGCAGTTCTACTTCCGTACCACGGACGTAACCGGCGTCATCACCCTGCCCGAGGGCACGGAAATGGTTATGCCTGGCGACAACACTGAGATGACCGTTGCGCTCATCCAGCCCATCGCTATGGAAGAGGGCCTCGGCTTCGCAATCCGCGAAGGCGGCCGCACCGTTGGTTCGGGACGCGTTACCAAGATCATCAAGTAGTACTTGCTGATCACGGATCTGCCGGGCTCCGGCCGCAGGTAATCCACAGAAAACCCCGCTGCTGCATGCAGCGGGGTTTTCTTTTGCTATCTTTACTAAAGTCGTTGGACATATTGCGGATGGTGCTGCTTATCTTGGAGGGGGTCAGGCGTGACTGACGAAGCGTACGAGGCGGGGTACCGTGCCGGGCACCTGCAGGGCTGGATGGACGCCATGGCGAGGATGGCCGATCTCCAGGCCGCACCGGGTCCGACGGAACAGCGTCCGGTGGCGCCTCCACCCCATGCCGCAACCCTGCCGGTTCCATCCTGGCCACCGGCTGCGGCACCACCACGTGCGGTTCCGCAGCGTTCGCAGCCGCAGCCCCGGGATCCGGCCGCTATTCACGCGGCGACCCCCGCCACCACGCGGCCGGCGGACCGACCCGTTGCCGCCCGCCCGCCCAAGCCTCCGGTCCGGCCGGCACTGTCACCGGCGGAGCAGCAGGCGCGCCGCGAACGCAGGGACCGCCAAAACATCAACGTGACCCTTTACGTGGCCAGCCTTCTCCTGGTTGCGGCGGCTGCGCTGTTCATCGGAACGGGGCTCCCGCCCTTGCTGCGGTTCGCCGGGGTCACGGTCGTAGCCGGGTTGTTCTACGGGCTGGGCCTTGGCCTCCACGCCCGGGTGGAGCGGCTTCGGCCCGCCGCCGTGGCTTTCGCGGGCACAGGGCTTGCCCTTGTTCCCGTCGCAGGGCTGGCGCTGTACAACTTCGCGTGGCACAACGGGCCCGGGGCCTGGCTGGCCACGTCGCTGGTTGGAACGGCCGCGTATGCAGCTGCCGCGCTGCGCCTGGAAAGCCGGATCCTGGTCTACCTCTCATTGACGTTCGTGGTGTCGTCGGCATGGTCGGGAGTGTCTGTGCTGGGCGCGGCGCTCGTCTGGTATTTCGTCGTCATGATTGCCGTGGCCGTGTCCGTCACGGTTCTTTCCATGGTGCGTCCCGGTTGGCTGCCGCCGGTTTATGTGCGGCCACTTGCCACGCTTCACCCCTACCTGGTTCCGGCGGTTGCCATGGTGGCAACGTTCTGCCCGGTGCTCCTGGCCAAGGCCGAGTACGCGCTCATCCTTGGATTATGCGGGGTTTACTTCGCCCTATTGGCGGCCGTTTCCTCCGGCCGGTCCCGGCTCCGCTACTTTTACGGTGCGCGGGCCGCGCTTACTGTTGCGGCGGCCACCACCATCTGGGCCATGACCGGGCAGGGGAGTGACGCTTTGCTGACGGTGGCCGGCTTGCTGGCCCTTCAGTCGTGCGCGCTTGCGTTCGGCGCGGGCCGCCTCGATGTTTGGTTCCGGAGTGCCGTGCCCTCCGCCCAAGTGGGTCCTGAGCCCGGCGCGCCGGCGCCTCCGGCGGGCCCGCCACCCACGCACCCGTCCGACGGCGATGCCCGGCCTGCGCGGCGATGGTGGCGGCTTGATGCGTTGTCAACATTCGTTGCACAGCTTCTGTTTACCGCTGCCTACGCAATGAACGAGTTGGTCGGGGCCATGTTTTCCTTCGACGTGCAGGCGGGGGAGCTGCCTTTCCGGATGGTGTTCCTCCTTGCCCTGGTAACGGGCGCCGTCATCGCTGCCAAGCTGGGCGGAAGCGCCGAGGCAGCTCCCGCCGCGGCATTGGTGCTGGCCGGAATCTTCAGCCACCAGCTCGGAGAAGGCACTCTGGCCGGGCTGCTGGCGGCCGCCGGCCTGTTCTGGCTGGTACGTGGCCGCCTGGCTGAAGGAGCCCTCCGGCATTTGATGGTGTTCGGCGCCCGGGCGGCTGCCACCCTGGCGGCACCGGCGGTGGTTGCCGCGGTGACCGACGGCCCTGGCCAGGACCGTGCCGTATGGTTCAGCCTTGTGCTGGCTGCCCTAGCCCAGCAGCTGCTTTCGGCTGCGCTGGAGCGGTACGGGCGGCGCACCCTCGCGCCGCAGGCGACCCTGGCGGGGTACATGGTCCTCGGGGTAGCCAGCCTTTACAGCCTTTCTGCTGCAGACACCGGGACAGGCGCTTCGCTGACCTTGGCAGCAACCTTCATTCATCTGGCGGCAGTGCTGACGGCAGGGCTTGCGCTGCTGCCGCGCGTGGGCCGGGACGATGCCTGGCGCCCCACCGTGGGCGAACTCCTGCCGCCCGTTGTTGCTGTCCTGCTCATTGCCTTCGCCTTCGAGGTTCTCGGCCTGGAGAGCGGCAACTTCGCGTTGCTGATGTTGCTGGCATACCTTGCTGCCTGTGCCCTCAGGCTGCCGGCCGTCCAGCACCGCTGGAGCTACTGGTGGATGTCCCGGGGTGCCGGCACCCTACTGGTCCTCACGGCCTTTGAACAGCTTGCCGAGGGTTCCGGGAGGCCCATCATTGCCGGTGAAGTGCTTGACCCGGCCGTGGTGCTGGCCACCGCGCTGGGAGCACAGTTGGTCTTTCCGCTGCGCGCTTTCATCCACGGACAGGCTCCCCGGGGTGTCCGGATCGACGCCGGGGTGGTCCTTCTCCTGCAGTTGGCATCCTGTGCAGCGGCAGGTCCCCTGACAGGAAGCCTCTTGTCCGCCGGGAACTGGCAGCACCCGCTCATCGTGGGAGTGGCCGCCGTCTCCGCGGCGTGGGCCGGCTACGTGCTAAGGCGCGGGGCGGGCGCCGTGTGGTATGCACCTGTGACGTTCCTGGTCCTGGCCGTCCTTTCCGCCAACGACGCGCCGCTGCTGGAAATCGTGCTGGGCGTCTACGCCGTGTTCGCCGGGATCATGGTCGTGGGTTCAGCCGGGCGGGCTGCCAAGGGCTGGTACTTCGTGGCTGCGCGGGCCCTGACCGCATGCCTGGCGGGGGTGTTCAGCTACGACCTCACCGCCTCGCCCACCGCGGTCTCGGTCACCTTGTCCCTGGTTCTGGCGGCGCAGCACGCCATCCGTTGGGTGATGCGGTTCCGGCTGGCAGAGGTTCCGTTCCAGCAGGCTGCTGTCTGGATCACGCTTGCGGGCCAGGCGCTGCTGCCAGTTGCCTATGCCGTTCAGCACGCGGCGGACCCGCACAGCGGCGGCGGGCGCTGGGTGCTCTACCTGGAATTCGCACTGCTGCTGGCTTCGGTCGTCGCCGCCCGCCGTCTGTTTGCAGCACTCGGTGCGCTCTACCTGGGGCACTACGCAGTGCTGGGCGCCGTGCTCTCCCTCAGCCCTCTGCCGCCCTTTGGCGACGAACCTGTCCTCTCGTATACGGGGACGTCCCTGATGCTGATTCTGCTTGGCCTTGCGGCAACAGCAGCCGGCATGCTGCACCAGCGGATCGGAACCGGAGCCGGCGCGGAACACTGGCTGTGGCTCGTTTCCGCGGGATCGTTCGTGGCTGCCGCACTGCTGCTTGGACAACTTGCCGCGGACTGGGTTCCCGGTGTTGCGGTCCTGGCGCTGGCGGCGGTGTGCTTTACCGCTTCCCATGTGGAAGGGTGGGCCGTCCTGTACGCACCTGCGGCAGGAGCATTCCTTGCGGGTGCCTTCATGGCCGCATCGGTTGCTTTCGGGGACCACCAGGGTGCCTGGGGGACATACCTCCCGTGGCTGGCAGGACCCGGTGCGGCGGCAGCGGTGATGTACTGCGTCCGGCTCATTTCTTTCGCGGGACGTGTTGCGGGCGGCCAAGGAGCCGCAAACGTCCGGGCCCGGGCGCTGGCAGGGGCGGCCCTCCTCGGCTATGCTGCCGCCGCGCTGGCCGGACTGCCATGGGATGCGACGGCCTGGACGGCAGCTGCCGCTTTTGTCCTCGTCGTTGCGGTTGCCTCCAGGGAAGCACCGCCAAGGGCCCGCCGTGCGGTGGCGGAAGTGGGGGTTGCTGTTCTTGTCGCGTTCATCCAGCGCGCGGCGATTTTCCAGCTCGATGGGGCAGGCGGCGGGGTTGCCCGGTTCGGGGCACGGCTCCCGGACGGTTTCTGGGTGGCGCAGTGGTACGTCGTGCTGGGCGCTGTCCTTTCCGGCCTCCGCTACCTGGGCGGTTATGCGGCAATCGGCAGGTCTCTCGCTGCTGCGTCCGCAGGCCTGCTCACAGTGTCCGGACTGGGGGTCCTCTTCGGGGGCAGCGGCGGCCAGCAGCTGTGGGTCCTGGCATGCCTTGCCATACTGCTCGCCGCTGGACTGGCGCTCGGGGACCGGATCTTCGTCCGGTGGGGTGCCGCCGGCGTGGCCGCCTGCATTCTGTGGGCCATGCGCCAGTACACCTTCGCGCTGCTGGCACTTATCGCCGTCGGGCTCATTGCCTTCGCCGTCTGGCGGCTGAACCGCAGCACGGACAACCCGGGTGGGGAGGGCGGCCAAGGCCGCGCCGGAACCCGCCCCTGATACTGTTGCAGCACTGAGAGGAGCTCATCATGGGATGGCTGATTTTCCTGATTATCGCGGTTGCCGTAGTGGCAGGCGTGTTCTGGACCAAGAGGTATTTCCGCCACGAAATTGACCGTGCCAAGCGGATCAACAGGGCCAACAAAAACATGTAGCCTACTGCCTGGACACACATCTGCCGGTAAGCCTGCAACAGAGTTTTCGGTGCGCCTAAATTAACGGTATCCTCGTCATATCACCGCCCCCGACGACGAGGACCACTGATGGCTGTTTCAACAATGCAGGCGCGCCCCGCCTCATCCAGGGTCTGGTCCCGGCTCCTGCTGCTCGGACCCGCCTTTGTCGCGGCCATCGCCTACGTCGATCCAGGCAACGTTGCCGCCAACCTCACGGCAGGGGCCAGCTTCGGTTACCTGCTCGTCTGGGTCCTGGTCGCGGCAAATGCCATGGCCGTACTGGTGCAATACCAGTCCGCGAAGCTGGGGCTCGCCACCGGGATGAGCCTGCCGGAGATCCTGGGCAAACGGCTGGGCACCCGCGGCCGCCGTGCCTATTGGGCGCAGGCAGAGATCGTTGCCGGCGCAACGGACATGGCTGAGGTCATCGGCGGAGCCGTTGCCCTCAACCTGCTCTTTGGCCTCCCCCTGCTGACGGGTGGCGTCATCATTGGCGTGGCATCGATGCTGCTGCTTACCCTGCAGTCCCATCGCAGCCAGAAATCGTTCGAACTCGCCATTTTGACCCTGCTCGGCGTAATCGCCGTCGGGTTCGTCAGTGGCCTGTTCGTCAGTCCGCCCGATGGAAGCAGTGCCCTGGCCGGCCTCGTGCCCCGGTTCGAGGGAACGGACACCGTCCTGCTGGCTGCCAGCATGCTGGGTGCCACGGTCATGCCCCACGCCATCTACCTGCACTCAGCCCTGGCCCGGGACCGCCACGGCTTCTCGGAGGACCCGGCAGTCAGGACGCGGCTGATCCGTGCCACCCGCTTTGACGTCGCCGGCGCCCTGCTGCTCGCCGGCGTCGTGAATATCGCCATGCTGCTGCTCGCCGCCTCCAGCCTCCGCGGCGTCGAAGGCACCGACACCATCGCCGGGGCGCACGCAGCCGTCACGTCGGCACTGGGCCCCGTCATCGGCGTCGTGTTTGCCATTGGCCTGCTGGCATCCGGGCTGGCCTCCACGTCCGTGGGATGCTACGCCGGTGCCACCATCATGGGCGGACTGTTGAAGCTGCGCGTCCCCTTGCTGACCCGCCGGCTCGTCACCCTGATTCCGGCGCTGCTGGTGCTGGGAGCGGGCATTGAACCAACCCTCGCCCTGGTCCTGAGCCAGGTCCTCCTCAGCTTCGGTATCCCCTTCGCCCTGGTGCCGCTGATCCGGCTGACGGGCGACCGCAAAATCATGGGAATCCACACGGACTCCCGGCCCCTGCGCATCGCGGGATGGACCAGCGCCACGCTGATCGTAGGCCTGAACTGCGTCCTGATCTTCCTCACCGTGCTCGGGCAAGCCTGACCAGGCGGCTACGCCCTATTCGGCCGCGCTATCCGGCCGCAGCGCTGCCGGAGGCGGCCCCGGCGCCCCTGGCCCGGGAGAGCGCCTGGTACCAGTAGAAGGACCGCTTCGGTGTCCGTTCCAGGGTCTCGAAGTCGACGTGCACCAGGCCAAAGCGCTGCGAATAGCCGGCCGCCCATTCGAAGTTGTCCATCAGGGTCCACACGTAGTAGCCCCGCAGGTCCACGCCTTCTGCGGCGCCGCCAGGCGCGGTGGAATCCAGTGCGGCACGAAGGTGCGATGCCAGGTAACCCACGCGGTCGTCGTCCTCCAGCGTTCCGGAGACGCGGTCCGGCTCGGGGAAGCTGGCCCCGCCTTCGGTGATGTACACCGGCGGAAGGGCGTCGCCGTAGCGGTCGCGCATCTCGGCAAGGAGCGTCCCGAGGTACTCCGGCGCTACCGGCCAGCCGAACCCCGTGCTGCCGTGGTCCGGGTACCCCACCTCATGGAAGGGCAGCCGGGCCAATTCCTGGTGGGTGTTTGCCGGAATCGGGGTTATGCCCGGGCCCAGTGCCACCTTGACCGGGAAGTAGTAGTTCAGCCCGTAGAAATCCAACGGCTGGTGGATAGTTCGAAGGTCCGCATCTGAAATCCGGCCCATGGAGCGGAGCCACGGCCGTGCGTACAGCGGCAGCGACGGGTAGCGTCCCAGCAGGACCGGGTCGGCATAGATCCTGTTCATCAGCAGGTCGTAGAGGTGTGCCACCAGCCTGTCGCCGGGTTTGCGGCTGGCGGGGCGGACGGGGGCATGCAGGTTGGTCACACCGATGCCGCCTGCCACTCCGGCGGCGCGCAGTGCCTGCACCCCGAGTCCGTGGGCAAGGAGTTGGTGGTGGATCGAGGGAAGGGCGTCGAACATCAGTTTCCGGCCGGGGGCATGCACGCCCAGGGCGTAGCCGTTCAGGGTGACGGAGACCGGCTCATTCAGGGTCACCCACTGCGCCACCCGGTCACCAAACCGCTCACCTGCCGCCCGGGCATACTCGCCGAACCGTTCGGCGGTGTCCCGGTGCAGCCAGCCGCCCCGGTGCTCCAGCGGCAGCGGCGTGTCCCAGTGGTAAAGGGTGGCCATGGGGGAGATGCCGGCCTCGAGCAGCTGGTCGATCAGGCGGTCGTAGAAATCAAGGCCCTCGCTGTTGAGGCTGCCCTGGCCGTCAGGCTGGATGCGCGGCCAGGACAGCGAGAACCGGTACGAGTCGACGCCCAGCTCCTTGAGCAGGGCCACGTCCTCCGGCAGCCGGTTGTAGTGGTCGCACGCGACGGCGGGGGAGTGCCCGCCAATAATCGCTCCTGGCTTCTCGGCAAAAGCATCCCAGCCGGACGGCCCCCGGCCGCCGTCTGTGACTGCGCCTTCTATCTGGAACGCCGCTGCCGCGACGCCCAGGGTGAACGACGCCGGCACGCGCCCGGCCAGTTCCGTCACGGATTCGGTGCCTTCCAGGGTCATGCCCCTATCATCCAGCGCGTTCGCGGCCACGGCAATGGCCGGCCGCAGGGCCCCTGCCAGCACCGATTCGCATCTGCCGCGGATTTCCGGCATACTAGATGAGTTGTTCAAGCGCTTCTTCGCGTCCCGATCCGGATAATGCCGGGTGCAGGGTCCAAGTTGAAGACCAAACATAACCCACCCCAATGGACTTGCGGATTTGTATGCGTGTTGAGCGCGACACGCCCGACCGCGGGGGTCGGTTGCGCCGGCAAGGTGAGGAACCCGGATTTATCCGGATTCAGTTTGTGCGGCGGATGGTGGTTACGACCTCAAATGCTTCGGCAGCCATACAACGAGTAAGTGAACAGGGCAGCCCTAACCAGGGGAAGCACAGACTGAAAGAGAGTCAGGCGACATGGCGGGACAAAAAATCCGCATCCGGCTGAAGTCATACGACCACGAGGTCATTGACGTTTCAGCACGGAAGATCGTTGAGACGGTCACGCGCGCAGGCGCAACGGTAGTGGGCCCCGTGCCGCTGCCCACGGAGAAGAACGTGTACTGCGTCATCCGCTCTCCGCACAAGTACAAGGACAGCCGCGAGCACTTTGAAATGCGCACGCACAAGCGTCTTATCGACATCATCGATCCCACGCCGAAGGCTGTTGACTCGCTCATGCGTCTCGACCTGCCGGCCGACGTGAACATCGAAATCAAGCTGTAGGGAGGTGCTGAGAAACTATGACCGCAACCCGTAACGTAAAGGGCCTGCTGGGCACGAAGCTCGGCATGACCCAGGTCTGGGACGAGAACAACAAGCTCATCCCCGTCACTGTGGTCCAGGCAGACTCGAACGTCATCACCCAGCTGCGCAACGCTGAGGCCGATGGCTACGTCGCCGTTCAGATCGGCTACGGCCAGATCGATCCCCGCAAGGTCACCAAGCCGCTGGCTGGTCACTTTGAAAAGGCAGGCGTCACGCCTCGCCGTCACGTCGTCGAACTCCGTACCGCAGACGCTGCTGAGTACGAGCTGGGCCAGGAGCTCTCCGTAGAGGTCTTCGAAGCCGGCCAGAAGATCGACGTCATCGGCACCACCAAGGGTAAGGGCTTCGCCGGTGTTATGAAGCGTCACGGCTTCCACGGCGTTGGAGCTTCCCACGGTGCCCACAAGAACCACCGTAAGCCCGGTTCAATCGGTGGCGCATCCACCCCGAGCCGCGTCTTCAAGGGCATGAAAATGGCCGGCCGCATGGGCGCCGTTCGTCACACCACGCTGAACCTCACGGTCCACGCGGTTGACGTCGAGAAGTCGCTGCTCCTTATCAAGGGTGCCGTCCCCGGCGCCCGCGGCCAGGTCGTCCTCGTACGCACCGCCGTGAAGGGAGCCTAGTCCAATGGCTAACACTGTCCAGGTTGACCTGCCTGCAGAGATCTTCGACGTCCAGACCAACGTGCCGCTGCTGCACCAGGTTGTCGTTGCCCAGCTCGCTGCTGCTCGCCAGGGTACCCACAAGACCAAGACCCGCGCTGAAGTTTCCGGTGCAGGACGCAAGCCGTTCAAGCAGAAGGGCACCGGCCGCGCCCGTCAGGGTTCCATCCGTGCTCCGCACATGACCGGCGGTGGCATTGTCCACGGTCCCACCCCGCGTGACTACAGCCAGCGCACCCCCAAGAAGATGATTGCTGCTGCTCTGCGCGGCGCACTGTCTGACCGGGCCCGCAACGGCCGCATCCACGTTGTCTCCGAGCTGGTGGCAGGCGACAAGCCGTCCGCCAAGACCGCTCTGGCAACGCTCAAGGGTGTTTCCGAGCGCAAGAACCTGCTGGTCGTCATCGAGCGCGACAACGACGTGGCTGCACTGTCCGTGCGCAACCTCGCCGGCGTTCACGTTCTGTACGCAGACCAGCTGAACACCTACGACGTTCTCGTCTCTGATGACGTTGTCTTCACCAAGGCTGCTTACGACGCATTCGTTGCCGCTAAGGCAGCTAAGAACGAGGAGGATGCCAAGTGAGTGCAGCCACCATCAAGGATCCCCGCGACGTCGTGCTTGCACCCGTCGTGTCGGAAAAGAGCTACGGCCTGATCGACGAGGGCAAGTACACCTTCCTGGTGGACCCCCGTTCGACCAAGACCGAGATCAAGCTGGCCGTGGAGAAGATTTTCTCCGTCAAGGTCGAATCGATCAACACCATCAACCGTGCCGGTAAGCGCAAGCGCACCAAATTCGGATGGGGTACCCGCAAGAACACCAAGCGTGCGATTGTCACCCTCAAAGAAGGCACCATCGACATCTTCGGCGGTCCGCTCTCGTAGCGGAGACCACTTTAACGAGGAAATAAATTATGGGAATCCGTAAATACAAGCCGACTACCCCGGGCCGTCGTGGCTCGAGCGTAGCGGACTTTATCGAAATCACGCGGTCGACGCCGGAAAAGTCGTTGGTACGTCCGCTGCCCAAGAAGGGCGGCCGTAACAACACCGGTAAGATCACCACCCGCCACAAGGGTGGTGGCCACAAGCGCCAGTACCGTCTGATCGACTTCCGTCGCCACGACAAGGACGGCGTCAACGCCCGCGTTGCCGAAATCGAGTACGATCCGAACCGCACGGCTCGCATCGCCCTCCTGCACTACGTTGATGGCACCAAGCGTTACATCATCGCCCCCAACAAGCTCTCCCAGGGTGACGTTGTGGAGGCAGGTGCCGGTGCTGACATCAAGCCCGGTAACAACCTGCCCCTGCTCAACATCCCGGTGGGTACCGTTGTCCACGCAGTTGAACTGCGTCCGGGCGGCGGCGCCAAGATGGGCCGCTCCGCCGGCGCATCCATCCAGCTTGTTGCCAAGGAAGGCCGCTTCGCCCAGCTGCGTCTGCCCTCCGGCGAAATCCGCAACGTTGACGTGCGCTGCCGCGCAACCATCGGCGAGGTCGGCAACGCCGAGCAGTCGAACATCAACTGGGGCAAGGCCGGCCGTATGCGGTGGAAGGGCGTCCGCCCGACCGTCCGTGGTGTCGCCATGAACCCGGTTGACCACCCGCACGGTGGTGGTGAGGGTAAGACCTCCGGTGGTCGTAACCCCGTCAACCCGAACGGTAAGCGTGAAGGCCGCACCCGCCGCCCCAACAAAGAGAGCGACAAGCTTATTGTTCGTCGCCGTCGTACTGGCAAGAACAAGCGATAGGAGCCTGGACACATGCCACGCAGCCTGAAAAAAGGTCCTTTCGTTGACCAGCACCTCTTTGTGAAGGTAGCCAGGGAAAACGAAAAGGGCACCAAGAACGTCATCAAGACCTGGTCCCGCCGTTCGATGATCATCCCCGACATGCTCGGACACACGATCGCCGTACACGACGGACGCAAGCACATCCCGGTGTTTGTCACTGAGTCGATGGTCGGGCACAAGCTCGGCGAATTCGCTCCCACGCGGACATTCCGCGGCCATGTCAAGGACGACCGTAAGGGCAAGCGCCGCTAGGCGCCTGCGTTTACGTCAAAGACGAGAGAAGGAAAGCAATGGAAGCCAAGGCAATTGCGCGCCACATCCGCGTAACGCCTATGAAGGCCCGGCGCGTCGTCAACCTTGTTCGTGGCTTGCAAGCGAATGAGGCTCTGGCAATTCTGAAGTTTGCCCCCCAGGCAGCTTCGGAGCCGGTATTCAAGGTAGTTCAGTCGGCAATCTCCAACGCCCGGGTCCTCGCGGACCGCGACGGCGTGGCGTTTGACGAAGGTGACCTCATCATCAGCGAAGCGTTTGTTGATGAAGGCCCGACCATGAAGCGGTTCCAGCCGCGTGCCCAGGGTCGTGCATTTCAGATCAAGAAGCGCACCAGCCACATCACCGTGGTAGTCGCTACCCCGGAGAAAGAGGAGGCTCGCTAAGTGGGACAGAAAGTAAACCCGCACGGGTTCCGACTCGGCATCACCACCGATCACGTATCGCACTGGTTCGCTGACAGCACCAAGGCCGGCCAGCGGTACAAGGACTTCGTCCGCGAAGACATCCGCATCCGCCAGCTCATGTCCACGGGCATGGAGCGCGCCGGTATCGCCAAGGTTGAGATCGAGCGCACCCGTGACCGCGTCCGCGTGGACATCCACACGGCCCGTCCCGGCATCGTCATCGGCCGCCGTGGAGCAGAAGCAGACCGCATCCGCGGCGAGCTCGAAAAGCTCACCGGCAAGCAGGTCCAGCTGAACATCCTCGAGGTCAAGAACCCCGAGATGGAAGCCCAGCTTGTGGCCCAGGGCGTTGCAGAGCAGCTGACTTCCCGCGTGGCATTCCGCCGTGCGATGAAGAAGGCCATGCAGTCCGCACAGCGTGCAGGTGCCAAGGGCATCCGTATCGCCTGCTCGGGCCGCCTGGGTGGCGCTGAAATGTCCCGCTCGGAGTTCTACCGCGAAGGCCGTGTGCCCCTGCACACCCTCCGCGCGAACATCGACTACGGCTTCTACGAAGCCAAGACCACCTTCGGCCGCATCGGCGTGAAGGTCTGGATCTACAAGGGTGACGTCACCGCCAAGGAACTGGCTGCACAGGCTGCTTCCGCACCGTCCCGCGGTAACCGTGGTGACCGTCCGGGCCGCCCGGGTGGCGCTGACCGTGGTGACCGCCGCCGTCGCAACGACCGCCCGGCCGCCGAGGCAGCTCCTGCTGCCGAAGCACCGGCAGTTGAAGCAGCACCTGCTGCTGCAGAAGGAGGACAGGCTTAAATGCTTATCCCACGTCGAGTCAAGCACCGTAAGCAGCACCACCCGGGTCGTTCCGGCGCTGCTACGGGCGGCACCCAGGTCTCCTTCGGTGAGTACGGCATCCAGGCCCTGAGCCCGGCATACGTCACCAACCGTCAGATCGAGTCCGCTCGTATCGCGATGACCCGCCACATCAAGCGTGGCGGTAAGGTCTGGATCAACATCTACCCGGACCGTCCCCTGACCAAGAAGCCTGCCGAAACCCGCATGGGTTCCGGTAAGGGTTCACCGGAATGGTGGGTCGCCAACGTCAAGCCGGGACGGGTTCTCTTCGAACTCTCCGGTGTCAATGAAGAGGTAGCTCGCGAGGCCCTGCGCCTGGCAATCCACAAGCTGCCGTTGAAGGCACGCATTGTGCGTCGCGAGGGTGGTGAATAGAAATGGCAGTAGGATCCAAGGATCTGGCTCCCGCACAGCTGGACGGTTTCGACAACGAGCGTCTCGTTGAAGAACTCCGCAAGGCCAAGGAAGAGCTGTTCAACCTGCGTTTCCAGTCCGCCACCGGACAGCTGGAGAACCACGGTCGCCTGCGCGCGGTAAAGAAGGACATCGCACGCATCTACACCGTTCTCCGCGAACGCGAGCTGGGCATTCGTGCCGAGGTTGCCGCACCGGTTGTGGAAGCCAAGGAAGAGAAGAAGTCCAAGAAGGCTTCAACCAAGAAGGCCGACAAGGCTGAAAAGGCTGAGACCGAGGAGGACGCCAAGTGAGTGAAAAGGACCAGAACGTGACCGAATCTGCTACCGAAGCCAAGGCTGGGCAGCGCGGTTACCGCAAGACCCGTCGCGGCTACGTGGTCTCCGACAAGATGGAAAAGACCATCGTCGTCGAGGTTGAAGACCGCGTGAAGCACGCACTGTACGGCAAGGTCATCCGCCGCACCTCCAAGGTCAAGGCGCACGACGAAGAGAACACCGCCGGCATCGGCGACCTCGTTGTCATCGCCGAGACCCGTCCGCTGTCCGCTACCAAGAACTGGCGGCTCGTGGAAATCCTCGAGAAGGCCAAGTAGCACCTGCTGCTTAGCTGAGGCCCCTGCTCCCATACGGGAGCGGGGGCTTCCTCGTTTAAGCAAGCGTCACGCCAGGCACCTTTTCACGTGGGCGGACGACGGCGGGACGTGGCGTCGCGGGGGAGTGGCACCATGGGTGGGCCGAAAGGCTGCCCTGCGTGACGCCGTCGTCCGTCTTGCAGCCCGGGCAGGAGTGGTGATATGGGGATCGGCGCGAAACGTGCTAGGATATTGAGTTTGTATGGCGCCTTCTGTGCGCCGTCATCAACCTCGTAAACAAGCGTGCCACAGCATAGTGCTTCCTTGCGCCCGGGATCCTTCCCGGACCGGATGGAGGCAACTGCTTCTGGCACGGGCGTTTAGGCCTGGTCTGGCAAAATCCAGGCAGGTCAAGAGACACCCCGATCAACCGTTCCGCAAGGCTCATTCCGTAGCAAGACCACGGCCTGAGAACCGGCGCGACGCAAGGAGTAAATAGTGATTCAGCAGGAGTCGCGACTGAAGGTCGCCGACAACACGGGTGCTAAGGAAATCCTTACCATTCGCGTTCTCGGTGGATCCGGCCGTCGCTACGCAGGCATCGGTGACGTCATTGTCGCCACCGTCAAGGATGCAATCCCGGGCGGCAACGTAAAGAAGGGCGATGTCGTCAAGGCTGTCATCGTCCGTACCAAGAAGGAACGCCGCCGTGCGGATGGTTCCTACATCAAGTTTGACGAGAACGCAGCCGTGATCCTGAAGAACGACGGTGACCCCCGCGGTACCCGTATCTTCGGACCGGTTGGTCGTGAACTGCGTGACAAGAAGTTCATGAAGATCGTTTCTCTGGCTCCGGAGGTGCTCTAGTCCATGGCTGCAAAGATCAAGAAGGGTGACCTGGTTCAGGTCATCACTGGCGCCAAGGCTGAGCGCGGCGGCGACCGCGGCAAGCAGGGCAAGGTCCTGCGGGTCTTCACCGACACCAACCGCGTGCTGGTTGAGGGCATCAACCGCGTCACCAAGCACACCCGGGTTGGACAGTCGCAGCGCGGCACCAAGACCGGCGGCATCGAGGTCGTAGAGGCCCCGATCCACGTTTCCAACGTGGCCCTGGTTGACCCGTCGACCAAGAAGCCGACCCGCGTGGGCTTCCGCCTCGACACCGTAGAGAAGGACGGCGTCAAGAAGACCGTCCGTATCCGCGTGTCCAAGAGCACCGGGAAGGACATCTAATGACTGAGACTCTCGAGACTCCGGCAACGAAGATCGTTCCTCGTCTGAAGACCAAGTACGCCGAGTCCATCAAGGCTGCGCTGCAGGATGAATTCAAGTACGAGAACGTGAACCAGGTACCCCGCCTGGTGAAGGTTGTTGTGAACATGGGTGTTGGAGATGCCGCCAAGGACTCCAAGCTGATCGACGGCGCTGTCCGCGACCTCACCCAGATCACCGGCCAGAAGCCGCAGGTTACCAAGGCCCGCAAGTCGATCGCACAGTTCAAGCTGCGCGAAGGCATGCCCATCGGTGCACACGCAACCCTGCGTGGCGACCGCATGTGGGAATTCGTCGACCGCCTGGTCACCCTGGCACTGCCCCGTATCCGCGACTTCCGCGGCCTGAGCGGCAAGCAGTTCGATGGCAATGGCAACTACACCTTCGGTCTGACCGAGCAGGTTATGTTCCACGAAATCGACCAGGACAAGATCGACCGCGTCCGCGGTATGGACATCACGGTTGTGACCACCGCCAAGACTGACGACGAAGGCCGCGCGCTGCTCAAGGCGCTGGGTTTCCCGTTCAAGACCGAAGCTTAATTACTACGTAAAAGGTCCGGCCGCTCCGCTCCGCGTGGGCGAACGGCGGAAACCGTTACGAGGAAGGGCAAGAGCCCACCATGACAATGACAGATCCTGTCGCAGACATGCTTACGCGCCTGCGTAACGCAAACTCGGCATACCACGACTCCGTGACTATGCCTTACAGCAAGCTCAAGGCACGCGTTGCCGACATCCTCAAGGCCGAAGGTTTCATCGCCGGCTGGAAGGAAGAGGACGCTGAGGTTGGCAAGAAGCTGACCCTCGAGCTGAAGTTCGGTCCGAACCGCGAGCGTTCCATCGCCGGTGTTCGCCGTATCTCCAAGCCGGGTCTCCGCGTTTACGCGAAGTCCACCAACCTGCCGCACGTGCTCGGTGGCCTGGGTATCGCAATCCTGTCCACCTCTTCCGGCCTCCTGACTGACAAGCAGGCCGGCAAGAAGGGCGTGGGCGGCGAAGTCCTCGCGTACGTCTGGTAACGGGAAAGGAAGAGAATAATGTCACGTATTGGACGTCTCCCCATCACCGTTCCTGCCGGCGTTGAGGTCAAGGTTGACGGCTCTGTCGTCAGCGTCAAGGGTTCCAAGGGCGAGCTGAGCCACACTGTGGCCAGCCCGATCGAGGTTGCCCTTGAGGAAAACACCCTGACCGTCAGCCGCCCGAACGACGAGCGCGCCTCCCGTTCGCTCCACGGCCTGACCCGCACCCTGATCGCCAACATGATCCAGGGCGTCACCGCAGGCTACGAGAAGAAGCTTGAAATCGTTGGTACCGGTTACCGCGTTCAGGCCAAGGGTTCTGACCTTGAGTTCGCTCTCGGCTACAGCCACCCGGTCAGCGTTGCGGCTCCGGCCGGCATCACCTTTGCAGTAGAGGGACCGACCAAGCTCTCTGTCTCAGGCATCAACAAGCAGCAGGTCGGCGAAGTTGCTGCCAACATTCGCAAGCTGCGGAAGCCTGACCCGTACAAGGGCAAGGGCATCCGTTACGCCGGCGAGGTTATCCGCCGCAAGGTCGGAAAGGCTGGTAAGTAACCATGGCCATCGCCATTAACAAGAAGCGTACGAACAAGAGCAAGGCTGCTGCCCGCAGCCGCCGCCAGCTTCGTATCCGCAAGCGCATTGCCGGTACGGCTGCCCGCCCCCGCCTGGTGGTCAACCGCTCCGCACGCCACGTATTTGTCCAGGTTGTCGACGACAGCATTGGGCAGACCGTAGCAAGCGCGTCCACTCTGGAAGCTGACCTCCGTGCATTCGACGGTGACAAGACTGCCAAGGCCAAGCGCGTTGGCGAGCTCGTCGCCGAACGTGCCAAGGCTGCCGGCGTAGAGGCTGTCGTTTTCGACCGTGGTGGTAACAAGTACCACGGCCGCATCGCAGCCGTCGCCGACGGTGCACGCGAAGGTGGGCTGTCACTGTGACCGAAGCAAACAAGGAAAAGGACACTGTGTCTGCAGATCAGAAGGCTCCCGAGGCCGCAGCTGCTGAGACCACTGCCCCCGCTGCCGAGGACCGCCGTGGTGGCGCCCGTCGCGGCGAGCGTGGCGACCGCGGCCAGGGCCGCGGCGACCGCGGTGGCCGTGGCGGCCGCGACGGTGGCCGTGAAGCCGAAAAGAACCAGTTCGTAGAGCGCGTTGTCACCATCAACCGCGTTTCCAAGGTCGTCAAGGGTGGTCGTCGCTTCAGCTTCACCGCACTGGTCGTCGTTGGTGACGGTAACGGCATGGTCGGCGTCGGCTACGGCAAGGCTAAGGAAGTTCCCGCTGCTATCGCCAAGGGCGTTGAAGAGGCCAAGAAGTCCTTCTTCCGCGTTCCCCGCGTTGGCAACACCATCCCGCACCGCGTACAGGGTGAAGCCGCCGCCGGCGTCGTCATGCTGCGTCCGGCTTCCGCCGGTACCGGTGTTATCGCCGGTGGTCCGGTCCGTGCAGTACTGGAGTGCGTGGGCATCCACGACATCCTCTCCAAGTCGCTCGGTTCCTCCAACGCCATCAACATCGTTCACGCGACTGTTGACGCCCTCAAGCGCCTCGAAGAGCCGGCATCCGTGGCAGCACGCCGCGGCCTGCCGCTGGACGAGGTTGCTCCCCAGGCACTGGTGAAGGCCCTCCTCGCCCCGAAGGCAGGTGTCTAGTCATGGCTAAGAACCTGGTCCCCTCCGACGCTCAGTTGGAGATCACTCAGATCAAGTCCGCCATTGGCGGCAAGCAGAACCAGCGCGACACCCTGCGGTCCCTCGGCCTGAAGCGGATCGGACACACCGTTGTCCGCACCGCCGACGCCGTGACCGTCGGAATGCTCAACACGGTTCCGCACCTGGTAAAGGTAGAGGAGGCGAAGTAAATGGCAGAGAACACTGCTGATAAGGCACAGGCTGCTGAGAAGCAGAACGCCCTGAAGGTTCACCACCTGCGTCCCGCCCCGGGTGCCAAGACCGCCAAGACCCGTGTTGGTCGTGGTGAGGCATCCAAGGGTAAGACCGCCGGTCGCGGTACCAAGGGTACGGCAGCCCGCTACCAGGTGAAGGCTGGCTTTGCCGGCGGCCAGCTGCCGCTGCACATGCGCCTGCCGAAGCTTCGCGGCTTCAAGAACCCGTTCCGGGTCGAATTCCAGGTGGTAAACCTGGACAAGCTCAACGAGCTGTTCCCGGAAGGTGGCGCTGTCACCGTGGAGAACCTGGTCGAAAAGGGTGCCGTTCGCAAGAACCAGCCCGTCAAGGTGCTGGGCACCGGCGACATCACCGTCAAGGTTGACGTCACCGCCCACGCATTCTCGGCCAGCGCCGCAGAAAAGATTGCTGCAGCAGGCGGAAGCACCACCGCCCTCTAAGGACGGCGCCAGCTGTAAAAACTCCCGGTATCCGCGGGCTTCGGCCCCGGATACCGGGAGTTTTTCACTTCCGCCGGGCGTATTTTTCCCGCCACCGGGCGCACGATCGAGCCTGCGGATTGTTCGCATGGCGCATACAACCGTTAGACTCGGTTGTCGGGATCTATCGAATTCCCTCACCCCACTCTTTATTGACACCACAGGAGGACGCTTGCTTAGCGCATTTGGCCGGGCCTTTCGCACGCCTGATCTGCGACGCAAGTTGTTGTTCACGCTGGGAATCATCACCATCTTCCGCTTGGGCGCTTTCATTCCCTCGCCAGGTGTGGACTACCAGAATGTCCAGCAATGCTTGCAGAACGGTCAGACTGCCGGCGGGCTCTACCAGCTCGTTAACCTGTTCAGCGGCGGGGCCTTGCTCCAGGTGTCCATCTTCGCCCTGGGCATCATGCCCTACATCACGGCCAGCATCATCGTCCAGCTCCTGCGGGTGGTCATTCCGCGGTTCCAGCAGCTGTACGAGGAGGGCGCGTCGGGGCAGTCCAAGCTGACCCAGTACACGCGCTACCTCACCATCGCGCTGGGCCTGCTCAACGCAACCACCCTGGTGTCCCTGGCCCGCTCCGGCCAGCTGCTTCCCGGCTGCCAGCTGCCGGTGATCCCCGACTCCAGCGTCATCACCACGATCCTGATCATCATCACGCTCACGGCCGGCACCGGCCTGATCATGTGGATGGGCGAGCTCGTCACCGAGAAGGGCGTGGGCAACGGCATGTCGTTGCTCATCTTCACGTCCATCGCGGCGCAGTTCCCCACATCGCTTGGCGCGATCTGGACCTCGCAGGGTCCCGGCACGTTCTTCCTCGTCCTGGTGGTGGGCCTGCTGACCGTGGCGCTGGTGGTCTTCGTTGAACAGTCGCAGCGCCGCATCCCCGTCCAGTACGCCAAGCGCATGATCGGCAGGCGGACCGTGGGCGGCACCAGCACCTACATTCCCATCAAGGTGAACATGGCCGGCGTCATTCCGGTGATCTTCGCTTCCTCAATGCTCTACATTCCCGGCCTGATTGCGCAGTTCAACCAGCCGAAGAACGGCGAGCAGCTCCAGCCCTGGGTTGAATGGATCAACAACAACCTGACCCGCGGCGACCACCCGATCTACATGGCCGTTTACTTCGTCCTGATCGTGTTTTTCACCTACTTCTACGTCGCGATTACCTTCAACCCTGAAGAGGTCTCCGACAACATGAAGAAGTATGGCGGCTTCATACCAGGTATCCGCGCCGGCCGGCCGACCGCGGACTACCTGCAGTACGTGCTTTCCCGGATCACTCTTCCCGGTGCCCTGTACCTGGGCTTCGTGGCGCTGATTCCGCTGGTGGCGCTCGTGCTGATCAACGCGAACCAGAACTTCCCGTTCGGTGGCACCTCGATCCTGATCATGGTGGGCGTTGGCCTGGAAACCGTCAAACAAATTGATGCGCAGCTACAACAACGTCACTACGAAGGGCTTTTGCGATGACGAGAATGCTGATTATTGGACCTCCCGGTTCCGGAAAAGGAACGCAGGCGGAGCGGATCTCAGAACGCCTCGGCGTTGTGGCCATCTCCACCGGCGACATCTTCCGGGCCAACGTGAAGGGCGAAACCCCGCTCGGCATCGAGGCCAAGAAGTACATGGACAACGGTGACTTCGTTCCGGACAGCGTGACCAACAAGATGGTCCGCGACCGCCTGAACGAGCCCGACGTCGACAACGGCTTCCTGCTGGACGGCTACCCGCGCACTACCGCGCAGGTGGACTACCTCGACGAGATCCTCGCCAACGGCGACGAGAAGCTCGACGTCGTCCTGCAGCTGACCGCTGACGACGAGGAACTGGTGCACCGGCTTTTGGGCCGTGCGAAGGAGACGGGCCGGAGCGACGACAACGAAGCCGTCATCCGCCACCGCCTGGACCTCTACCACGAGCAGACCGAAGCCGTCGTGGCAAAGTACGCCGAGCGCGGCATCCTCACCCAGGTCGACGGGATTGGTCCCATCGACGAGGTGACCAACCGCGTGATGCAGGCCATCAAGGCGGCACAGGCAGCCTGACCCAGGCGCCCCCATCGAGCGAGGCTCCTCCCGGCAACCGGGAGGAGCCTCAGCCATGTGAAAGGACAAACACCATGGCCTTCGGCCAGCCCCGGATCGAATACAAGAACAATGCCCAGATGCGCACCATGCACGAGGCCGGGCTGGTCCTCAGCCGCGCGCTGGACGCCGCCGTGGCAGCCGCGGTGCCGGGGGTCACCACCAAGCACCTGGATGACGTCTTCGCCGCCGTCCTGAACGAGGCGGGGGCCAAGTCCAACTTCCTCGGCTACCACGGCTTCCCGGCCACCATCTGCACTTCGGTCAATGATGAAGTGGTCCACGGCATCCCCGGCAGCCGCGTGCTGCAGGACGGCGACATCATTTCCATCGACGGCGGCGCAATCGTCAACGGCTGGCACTCCGACTCCGCGCGCACCGTCATCGTGGGCACTGCCGACCCCGAGGACCAGAGACTCTCGGACGTCACACACGCAGCCATGTGGCGGGGCATCGCCGCCCTGGCCAAGGGCACGCATGTGGGTGACATCGGCGCCGCCATCGACGACTATGTCTCTTCCGTGCCGGGCAAGCCGCTGGGCATCCTGGAGGACTACGTGGGCCATGGCATCGGCTCCGAAATGCACATGGCACCGGACGTGCTCAACTACCGCACCAACCACCGCGGCCCCAGGATCAAGCCCGGCCTCTGCCTTGCCATCGAGCCGATGCTGGTCCGCGGCGGCATCGACACTGCCGTCCTCGAGGACGACTGGACCGTGGTGACCACCGACGGCAAGCGCTCCTGCCAGTGGGAGCACTCCGTGGCGGTCCACGAGAAGGGCATCTGGGTGCTGTCAGCGCCCGACGGCGGCGCGGAGCACCTGGAGCCGCTCGGCGTCACCCCCGTGCCGATTCCGTAGGGTCCCGCTCCCCGTGAAGCAGGTAGCGCCAGGTGTCGTTTTGACGGTTCAAAACGACACC